>NZ_CP026228.1:0-677500 GCF_002934285.1 Aeromonas sp. ASNIH1
CGGGATGACAAGACGGTGCAGGAGCGGCGCCAGCGCTATCAGCAGCTCAACGATCTGGGCATCAAGGCCTATCAGGCCGGGGAGCTGGAGCAGGCCCTCGGCCACTTTCGCGAGGCCCTGCGCCGGGCGCCCGCCAATACCGGCGCCGCCCTCAACAAGATCCAGGTGCTGCTGCAACTCATGCAGAAGAACCGCAAGAGCCCGGAGTTTGGCGCCGAGTGCAAGGAGACCCTGGAGGTGCTGGAGGGCATCCCCCTCAACCCCGCCCAGCAGGAACGTTTTCGCAAGCTGCGCCAGGAATATCATCAGCACAGCTGATATCCCCCCTCCTCCCCTCACCTATGCTGATACTGACTCAGGGAAGGGAGGGGCAACACCATGGCAATGTGCCGATACCTGGTGGCCGATGGCCGCCACTGCACCGAAGAGGCTGGGGATCATGATCTCTGCCGCTGGCACGACCCCGCTGCGGCCCACAACACCCCTGATACCGCCGAGGCGCTGGAGCGCTATGTGCGCCAGGGAGGCCTGTGCCACGGCCTGCAACTGGCCCGCGCCGAGCTGGCGGATCTCAACCTGGTGAACAGGCAGGGTCCGGAGGGATTCTTGCTGGAGCAGTGCAACCTCTATCGCGCCAACCTGCGGGGGGCCCATCTCTACGGCATTCGCATCAAGGGCGGCAGCCTGATGAAGGCCGATCTGAGCGAAGCGAACCTCCACTGCGCCACCCTCGACGACGTCAACCTACTCGGCATCCGCTGGAAGAACACCCGCCTCGACAACCTGGAGACGGGCAAGCGGCTGATGCAGGACAGAAAGGGGCGCCGCGAGCGGGACCCGGCACAGGCCCGCGTCTGGTTCAAGGAGGCGGAGGAGACCTACCGGGATCTGCGCAAGGCCTCAGAGGCCCAGGGCATCTTCACCATGTCCGGTCGCTACATCCAGCAGGAGCTCACCATGCGCCGCCTGCAGATGCCGTTCTGGTCCTACCGCCGCTTCGCCTCCTGGATAGTGGATCTCTTCTGCGGCTACGGCGAGGCCCCCATGCGGGTGGTGCTTTTTTCCCTGTTGCTCATCGTCATCTGCAGCATTTTTTACTTCTTCTGCGGCCTCAACTTCGCGGGCACCCACCTCATCTATCGCCCGGACGCCCCCCTGGAGCAGAACGCCATCTTCCTGATGGAGTGCCTCTACTACAGCGTGGTGACCTTCACCACGCTGGGGTATGGGGACTTCACCCCGGTGGGGTTGTCACGGATCTTCGCCGCCTTCGAAGCCTTTACCGGCAGCTTCACGCTGGCCCTGTTCGTGGTGGTGTTTGTCAAGAAGATGACCCGCTAGAAACCTGTCCACGATCCTGCTGGGAGGCTGCTTCCAAGGCTCATGTGCAGCTCGCTTGTGTATCGCCAGGCGCTCCCATGTATACATATGCGCTCAGGTTCCTCTGCTGCGCGTCACCTTGCTGACAGACTCTCGCGACAGATCGTGAACAGATTCCCGAGCCGCTGCGCCAGTCACAGCCCCCGAACTTGCATCCATCGCGGATTCCTAGTCCAATAAGCGACGAACAAAAACGACATGAGCACCCCGAACATGAAGATCATCTCTTTCAATATCAATGGCCTGCGCGCCCGTCTTCATCAGTTGCAAGCCCTTATCGACAAGCACCAGCCGGACGTGATCGGCCTGCAGGAGATCAAGGTGCACGACGAAGCCTTCCCGGTCGCGGACGTGGAGGCCATGGGCTACCACGTGGTCTTCCACGGCCAGAAGGGGCACTACGGGGTCGCCATCATGAGCAAGCAGGCTCCCATCGAGGTGCAAAAGGGCTTCCCCACCGATCCGGAAGATGCCCAGCGCCGCATGATCATGGCCAGCTTCAAGCGGGAAGACGGCTCCGTCATCAAAGTGATGAACGGCTACTTCCCCCAGGGGGAGAGCCAGGATCATGAGACCAAGTTCCCGGCCAAGCAGAAGTTCTATGAGGACCTGCAGCACTACCTCGAGACCCACCACACCCCGGACGACCAGATTGCGCTGATCGGGGATATGAACATCTCCCCCACGGATCTCGACATCGGCATCGGCGAGGCGAACCGCAAGCGCTGGCTGCGGGATGGCAAGTGCTCCTTCCTGCCCATCGAGCGGGAATGGATGGAGCGCCTGAAAGGCTTCGGGTTGACCGACACCTTCCGCGCCGCCAACCCCACCGAGTGCGAGCGCTTCTCCTGGTTCGACTACCGCTCCAGGGGCTTTGACGAGAACCGGGGCCTGCGCATCGACCTCATCATGGCCTCCGACGCCCTCAAGGACAAAGTGACCGAGACCGGCATCGACTACGAGCTGCGCGGCATCGACAAGCCCTCGGATCACGCTCCCATCTGGGCCTGCTTCGCCTGATCCCGGCGCCAGGCACCCCCTCGCAAAGAGAGCCAGCCCCCGCCCATGCGGGGGCTTTTTTGTTCACTACCCCCGCCCTTTCTTAATCCACATCAACTCTTTGGCTGACGGGTTTTGCCAAACCTTGACCTTCTCCTTTAGGCAAGGTTTACATTCGACTCATCCGTCACAGGGAAACCGCCCATGTTGTCATCGAGATTGCCCACAGTGCTCATCGCCCGGCTGTTGCTGGCGCTGCTGCTCGTCTGCAATCTCACCCTCTGCATCAGCTGGCATGGTGCGGCGGCAAGGGAAGAGGCGACTTCCTCCTCCCTCGCCATGACCAACACTATGCCCGCGGCCATGCAGGGGCTCTCCTGCCACGATGGCGGTGGCGGCAGCGCTGCCGCCGACCTCAATCAGGATGAGTGCCAGATGCACGGCGGCCTCACCTCGCCAATGGGTACCGGCCTGCCGCTGCTGGCGGCCCTGCTGACCCTGTTCGCCCTGCCGCTGTTGCTGCTGCCCCTCGGGACGGCAAGCGGCGCACTGGACAACTGGCTGCGCGACCCCTTGCTGCGTATCCGCGGCACCCACCCTCCCTCCTGGCCGCGCCGACACCTGATGTTGTCGGTGCTGCTCCACTAGAAAGCCCTTCTCTCGCGGCGGCGGCAAGCTTGCGCTTGCTCGTTTCCGGCCGCCTTGCCTGACCCTCCCTGCCAGCAACAGGGAGCCGAGCGCACGCTGACGTTTATCGCTGCGCCCCGTTTGCCGCCAGCCCCTGGGTGATGCCTTGCCCATCCGGCAGCCTGTACAAGAGAAGATGTATCATGTCACCAGCCAACTTTGTCGCCTTCGCGGGCGCCCTCTCCTCCTGCCCTGCCCGTGCCGGAGGCCAGTCATGAACAAGACAGTCCTGATGTCTGCCCTGCTGCTCGCCCTCGGCGCCGGTGGCGGCTACTGGGCCGCCAAACAGAGCACAGATGGCGCCAGTACCCAGGAGAAGACGCCGCTCTACTGGGTCAACCCCATGGATCCCCGCGACAAGCGCGACGGCCCCGCCAAGGACAACATGGGGATGGACTTCATCCCCGTCTATGAGGAGCAGAAAAACGGCTCGCCGGGCACCGTCACCATCAGCCCCGAGATCCAGCAGAACCTGGGGGTGCGGCTCGCCAAGGTGGAGCGGCTGCCCCTTCAACAGCAGGTCGAGACGGTGGGCTATGTCGGTTATGACGAAGACAGGCTGGAGGCCATCAACGCCCGCATGGCGGGCTGGATCCGCACCCTCGCCATCAAGAGCGAGGGGCAGCAGGTGAGCAAGGGAAGCCTGATTTACGAGCTCTACGCCCCGGATCTGGTCAATGCCCAGCACGAGTACCTGCTCGCCCTCAACACAGCCAACCCGCTGCTGCTGCGCGCCGCCGAGGGCAAGCTCAAGTCCCTGCAGGTGCCGGCAGATCAGATTGCGGCCCTCAAGCGCACCCGTCAGGTGCAGGAGACGGTGCGTATCTATGCCCCCAGCAGCGGCTATGTCTCCGAGCTGAAGGTGCGCGAAGGCCAGTATGTGGAGCCCACTGCGGCGCTCTTTAACATCAGCACCCTCAAGCAGGTGTGGGTCAGTGCCGAGGTGTTCGAGCGTCAAGCCGCCCAGCTGAAGGTGGGGGACCCGGTCACCATGACCCTCGACTATGCCCCCGGTCGCAGTTGGCAAGGTAAGGTGGATTACCTCTACCCGACACTGGATGCCGCTACTCGCACCCTCAAGGTGCGGCTGCGCTTCGCCAACCCAGACGAGTTTCTGAAACCCAATATGTTCGCCAAGGTGACCATTCAGGCGGACAAGGGAGAGCCGCAATTGGTGGTGCCGAGCGAAGCGGTGATCCGCACCGGCAGTCAGGATCGGCTGGTGCTGGCACTGGGGGATGGCAGCTTCAAATCGGTAGCCGTCACTCTGGGCCCCCAGTTTGGCGACAAGGTGGCCATCAAGGCTGGGGTAGAGGCTGGGGATAACATCGTCAGCTCGGCCCAGTTCCTGCTCGACTCGGAATCGGCCATCGATTCCGACTTTCAGCGCATGACGGCGGTACGCCCCGCCCAGGTGTGGACCCAGGGTGAGGTTGAAAGCATCGATCTGGCCAACCGCACCCTGATGGTCTCCCACCAGCCCATCCCCGAGTGGCAGTGGCCCGCCATGGAGATGGAGTTCACCGTGGCCGATGGGGTCGATATGAGCAAGCTCACCGAAGGGCAGACCCTGCATCTGCAAGTGATGCAGGAGGGGGATGAGTACCGCATCACCACCATCCATCAGGAGCAAGCGCCGGCCAACGGCGATGCCACCAAGCCTGCTGCGGATGAGATGGAGAAGATGGAAGGCATGGACCATAGCCAGCACGATATGGGAGCCAAATCATGATCCCGTCGATTATTCGCTGGTCCATCGGCAACCGCTTTCTGGTGCTGCTATTGACCCTCATGCTCACCGCCTGGGGGCTCTGGTCGGTCAAGCAAACCCCGGTGGATGCCCTGCCGGACCTCTCCGATGTGCAGGTGATCATCAAGACCTCCTACCCGGGCCAAGCGCCGCAGGTGGTGGAGGATCAGGTGACCTACCCGCTCACCACCGCCATGCTGGCGGTGCCGGGCGCCACCACGGTGCGCGGCTACTCCTTCTTCGGCGACTCCTTCGTCTACGTGCTGTTTGACGACGACACCGACCTCTACTGGGCCCGAGCCCGGGTGCTGGAGTACCTGAGCCAGGTGGCCCCCAACCTGCCCGCCTCCGCCCGCCCCCAGCTCGGCCCCGATGCCACCGGGGTGGGCTGGGTCTACCAGTACGCCCTGGTGGACAGAACCGGCAAGCATGACCTGAGCCAGCTCACCTCGCTGCAGAACTGGTTCCTTAAATACGAGTTGCAGACGGTGGAGGGGGTCTCCGAGGTCGCCACCGTGGGCGGCATGGTGCGTCAGTATCAGGTGCGGGTCGACCCGGACAAGCTGCGCGCCTACGGCATTCCGCTCTCCCTTATCGAGACCGCCATCAAACAGGGCAATCAGGAGACCGGCGCCTCCGTCATCGAGATGGCGGAAGCGGAGTACATGGTGCGCTCCAACGGCTATCTGAAAAGCGTGGAGGATCTGAAGCAGATCCCGCTCGGCACCAATGTGCGCGGCGCCCCCCTGCTGCTGGGGGATGTGGCGGATGTGGTCACCGGCCCCCAGAGCCGACGCGGCCTGGCCGAGCTCAACGGCGAAGGGGAAGTGGTGGGCGGCATCATCGTCATGCGCTATGGCGAGAATGCCCAGCACACCATAGACGGGGTCAAGGCGCGGCTGGCGGAGCTCAAATCCAGCCTGCCGGAGGGGGTGGAGATCGTCACCGTCTACGATCGATCCGATCTTATCCAGCGCGCCATCGACAACCTCTCCGGCAAGCTGGTGGAAGAGTTCGCCGTGGTGGTGCTGGTCTGCCTCGCCTTCCTGTTCCACCTGCGCTCGTCCCTGGTGGTGGTCATCTCCTTGCCCATCGCCATCCTGACCGCCTTCAT
This sequence comes from Aeromonas sp. ASNIH1, assembly GCF_002934285.1. Taxonomy (NCBI): domain Bacteria; kingdom Pseudomonadati; phylum Pseudomonadota; class Gammaproteobacteria; order Aeromonadales; family Aeromonadaceae; genus Aeromonas; species Aeromonas sp. ASNIH1. The sequence goes on from NZ_CP026228.1 coordinate 5,931, forward strand.
CGTCATGCACCTGCAGGGGATCAACGCCAACATCATGTCGCTGGGGGGCATCGCCATCGCCATCGGCGCCATGGTGGACGGTGCCATCGTGATGATCGAGAACGTCCACAAACACATGGAGCGGGAGGCGCTCACCGACAAGAACCGCTGGCGCATCATCACCGAGGCGAGCATTGAGGTGGGGCCCGCCATCTTCTTCTCCCTGCTGATCATCACCATCAGCTTCCTGCCGGTGTTCGCGCTGGAGGCGCAGGAGGGGCGGATGTTCCACCCCCTCGCCTACACCAAGACCTACGCCATGGCCGCAGCGGCCGGGCTCGCCATCACGCTGGTGCCGGTGATCATGGGTTACTTTATCCGTGGCAAGGTGCTGGCGGAGCAGGCCAACCCGCTCAACCGCTGGCTAAGCCAGGGCTATGTGCCGCTGCTGAAAGCCGTCTTGGCCCGTCCGAAAACCACTCTGGCCATCGCCGCCGTGGTGACGGTGGCGGGCTTCTGGCCGCTCAAGTACCTGGGCTCCGAGTTCATACCGCCGCTCGATGAGGGGGACATCATGTATATGCCCACCACCGCGGCCAATATCTCGGTGGGCAAGGCGCGGGAGATTTTACAGCAGACCGACAAGCTCATTCGCACCGTGCCCGAGGTGCAGAACGTGTTCGGCAAGGCGGGGCGCGCCGAATCGGCCACCGACCCCGCCGACCTGGTGATGATGGAGACCAGCATCCAGCTCAAGCCCCGAGATCAGTGGCGTCCCGGCATGACCCCGGAGAAGCTGAAAGAGGAGCTGGATTCCCTCATCCGCTTCCCCGGCCTCACCAACGCCTGGGTCCCCCCCATCAAGACCCGCATCGATATGCTGGCCACCGGCATCAAGACCCCGGTGGGCATCAAGATTGCGGGGCCCGATCTCAAGGTGATCCAGCAGCTCGGCCAGCAGCTGGAACAGATCATCGGCAAGGTTGAGGGCGCCTCATCGGTCTACGCCGAGCGGGTAGCGGGCGGCCGCTATGTGAAGGTGGACATCGACCGGCTGAAAGCGGCCCGTTACGGCCTCAATATCGCTGACGTGCAGGCGGTGCTCGCCACCGCGGTGGGCGGCATGGAGGTGGGTCAGACCATCGAGGGGCGCGAGCGTTACCCCATCAACCTGCGCTATCCCCAAAGCTATCGCGATTCGGTGGCGAGCCTCGAGCTGCTGCCGCTGGTCACCCCGAGCGGTGCGCGCATCGCCCTGGCGGACGTGGCGCGGGTCTACATCAGCGACGAGGCGCCCATGCTGCGCAGTGAAAACGCGCGCCTCAACGGCTGGGTCTACGTCGATATTCGCGGCCGCGATATCGGCTCCTTCGTCGATGAGGCCAAGGCCGAGGTGGACAAACAGCTGGTGCTGCCGGCGGGCTACGCCCTCACCTGGTCCGGGCAGTACGAGTACATGGAGCGGGCCAAGGCACGCCTCGCCTACGTGGTGCCATTGACCGTCGCCATCATCGTGCTGCTGCTCTATCTGGCGTTTCGCCGCTTCCAGGAGGTGCTGCTCATTCTCACCACCTTGCCGCTGGCGGTGGTGGGCGGGATCTGGACCCTCTGGCTGCTCAACTTCAACCTCTCGGTGGCGGTGGGGGTGGGCTTTATCGCCCTGGCGGGGGTGGCGGTGGAGACCGGCGTCCTGATGCTGGTCTACCTCAACCACGCCTGGGATGACCTCGTGGCCTGCGGCAAGCCGGACCAGGCGGGCCTGCACCGGGCGGTGATCCACGGCGCCGCCCTGCGCCTGCGCCCCAAGATGATGACGGTGGTGACCATCATCGCGGGCCTGTTGCCCATCATGTGGAGCCACGGCACCGGCTCCGAGGTGATGCAGCGCATCGCCGCCCCCATGATTGGCGGCATGGTGAGCGCGCTGGTGCTGACCCTCTTGGTGCTGCCTGCCGCCTATTACCTCTGGCGCAGCCGCAGCCTTGGCAAGACCGAAACCCGGCAAGCCGATTGACCCGACTTCACCACCGATTTTGAATAAACGACGAGGAAAAGATCATGAATTACAAGACTTTGACCCTGACATTGCTGCTCGGCCTTGCCACCCACACCAGCCTGCAGGCTGCCGAGATGATGAACCATGCCGGCCACGACATGGGCCAGATGAGCCAGATGGAAGGCATGAACGAGATGGCGATGACCCAGGGGGTCATCAGCCGCATCGACGCGGCCAACGGCAAGGTCGGCATCAAGCACGAGGCCATCGCGAACCTCAAGATGCCGGCGATGACCATGGTGTTTCGGGTGGCCGATCCCGCACTGCTCAAGGATCTGAAAGTGGGGGATGCGGTGCGCTTTCACGCCGAAAACCCGGCCGGCAAGCTCACCGTGACCGCCATCCAGAAACGGTAACCACTGCCTTGAGCCATAAAAACGGCGGGATTATCCCGCCGTTTTTATTTATGACATCACAAGATGTGGCTCTGTCAGCCGCGAATATGCGCGATAAAGGCGTCGATCTGTTCGCGGCCGCAGGCCGGGTTCATGAAGACCGCCTTCTCCCCGGCGATGTAGGAGTACTTGCCACGAGCGTCATAGTCGGAGTGAGCGATGGCCTCCACCCAGTTGGTGTAGAGCCCCACCTTGCCGCGCCCGGTAAGCAGGCTGCGGTGGTAGTCGGTGTTGCGCTGCAAGCGCGCCTTGTAGGCCGCATCCGGGCTGCGCGCCAGCTCGAAGGCGAACTCGGCCTCGGGGTCCTGCACCCACTCGGGGTTGTAGATCTTGAAGCCCACGCTCGGCCCCTGGTTCTCCTGGGCCACCAGCTTGACGTTGCCGAGCTGGCTTAACCGGAAGCGGAAGTAGTTGGCGTTTTGCAGGCAGTGGGCCAGCACGGTGCGATACCCCTCCACCCCCAGGTAGTTGAGCGCCGCATAGGCACCAAACAGGCCGCTCGCCCCGCGGGAGCACTCGATGGTGGACTGCAGGTGGGTCTGGCCCTGAATGTCCCGCTCAAAGTAGGAGAAGTTCTCCGGGTCGTTCTCCATCGCCTTGAGGTCGTCCTGCTCCTTGATCATCACCAGGCTGGAGGTGTAGGGCACATAACCCCACTTCTGGAAGTCGACGGTGAAGGAGTCGGCGTATTTGAGCTCGGCGAAGCGGCTCACGTTGCGCTCGATCCCCGCCAAGGTGGCGCTGTTGATGGCCAGCGGGTTGGCGGCAAAGTCGTAATCCAGGAAGAAGATCATCGACCAGCCGATGGCGGCGTCGACGTGGATGTGGGGCCTGACCGCCACCTCGAAGCGCTCGCAGAGGCGATCCCGCAGGTCCACCACGGGTTTCACCTGGTCCACTCCGAAGGTGTCGGTGGTGCCCATGGTCAGCATGATAGTGGGCACCACGTGCTTGAGAGCGAAGCAGGCGGTCAGGGTGCGCTCGAGGTGGTCGAGATCGATGTCGTTGTTCTCGCCAACCTGGATGCGGATGGTCTTGTTCTCGATGTCGACCCCGAGCAGGGAGAGGTTGGTGATGTTGGAGTAGTGACCGCCCTGGGAGTTGATGATGCGGTAATCCTGATAGTGGCCGAGCCCCTTGTGCTTGGCCTGTGGCAGGCTCTTGCGGATGCCGAGCAGGTAGCCGTAGAGGTTACAGAAGGTCCCCCCCTGGGTGAAGATGCCGGTGGCGCGGGCCGGGTCGTAACCCGCCAGCAGCGCTATCTGGCGCACCACCTTCTTCTCCAGCTCCTCGGCCACCCCGGCGTATTCGGAGTAGACCAGGTTAGGGTTGGCCAATATGCCCATCTGGGCGCCATAGATGGCGGGATCCGCCGACATGGTGATGACGTTCTCGACGCTGGAGGGGTTCTCCCAATCCTTTGACAGGGCGCCGGCAAACAGCAGCTCCGCCATGGGCTCCCCCGGCGTGCGCATGGTGGCCGGCACCGGCATGGTTTCGCAGAGATCGGCGAGACGGGCGCGGCCATCGGGCCAGGCATTGAGCCGCGCAGCCGGCGCCAGTCCACGGGCGCGAAACTCGTTGAGGGTGGCAAAGCCGGGCTCGCGAAAGACCGGCCAGAGGTCGGGGTTGCGTGAGAAAAAGTGGGCTTTGGCGGTGGCAAAACGGCGGGCGAATTCGGGGGAGACGGCGTTGACGCCCTCATCTTTCAGATAGACCAAGTGATTCATTTTTATACCATTGATACTGCTGAGGTGCGGTTTTTATACTCCAGTGACACCTCTATCAACAGAGACAATAACTAATGGTCTGCCCTACTTTTTGTCATGTTGGCGCCCTGACGGGCGCCGCGCCCCCTCTTCCCTCTTTTCCCCTGTTCATCTTGTGATCCTGGTCATGGGCAAGGTCAGCGCAGGGCGGTCAGCAGCCATGCCGAAAACCCTTCCAGCTCGGGGTTGGCCGAAAACGTCGCCCGCCACTGACGCAGCAACTCGTCGATGGCCTCGGGACGATAGGCCACCCCGGGCAGGCGTGCGGCCAGGTCATCCAGGGGCGCAGGGTCCAGGGTGTCACTGAAGATCTGTGCCCGCCCTATCACCCCCTTCTCCACATCGAAATGCAGCTCGACCCCGCCCCAGGGGAAGCGCTCCTCCAGCAGGTGACTGAAGGCGGGAGCATGGCCGAAGTTCCACTCCCAGCTGCGTTGGCGGGCAAAGCTCTCGGCAAAGCCGGGCAGGTCGGGCATCCGCTCGGGGGATATATGCTCGGGCTGCACCACCTCACCGTGATGGGCAAAGAAGGCGTCGCACAGGGCCTGCACCACCTGCTCATGACCCAGGCCAGGCAACAGCTCGCCAAGGTTCGCCACCCTGCTTCTCACCGAGCTGATACCCTTGGCCGCCAGCTTCTTGGGGTCGGGATTGAGGTAGTGGGCGAGGCGACCAAGATCGGCGTCCAGCAGCAGGGTACCGTGGTGAAAGCCGCGATCATGGGTCTCCCGGTAGGCCGAACCCGACACCTTGCGATCCCCGTCCGGGGTCGCCACCAGCAGGTCGTTGCGCCCGGAGGCAAAAGCGCTCACGCCGAGTCTGGCGAGGGCATCGATGACGATGGTGGTGGAGACGCTCTTGTCATAACCGGGCTTGCCCGCCATGAAGGTGAAACAGCTGTTGCCAAGGTCGTGGAACACGGCGCCGCCCCCGCTGCTGCGCCGGGCCAGGGTCACCCCGTCCTCTTCCATGCGGCGGGTGTTGCACTCCTTCCAGGGGTTCTGGGCCCGGCCTATCACCACCGTATTGTCGTTGCGCCACAGGAACAGCACCCGCTGGGCCGGGTCCATCTGGCGAAAGATGCACTCCTCCACCGCGAGGTTGAACAGGGGATCGTGGGAGTCGGAGAGCAGCAGGCGCAAGGAAGACATGACAGGACCTTCTCGGAAAACAGGAAACGGATGACTACCATACCACCCTGAACGGAGGAAGGCGTCCCCCGACCGCCACAGGTCGACACCCGATAGGGGCAAGAGCATCAACTTCTGATACGACAGGAGAAGACAAGCGGGAATTGCCGAAAACACGCAGTTTATCATTAACAGGCGAGAAGAGAGGCGGCAGCCACCCCTCCTGGAATGACACCTTATGCCCTTGCCACCGGGTCGGTGACGGGTTAACAAGGTTTCAAAACGAGCCGTGACGCCCATTGGCGTGATGAATGACACAAAAATGACTTTTACTGCCTCCCGCGCCCCATCTTATTGGGGCTTGCTCCCCTTACGAATAACAGGAAATTGTTTGACTCTAGCCAGAAGAGCACCTCCCGAGAGAACAGCGGTATGACGGAGTCCGATGCATCTCGCCAGCCTGTACGCTGGCTTCTGCCCTTCTGGGTGATGATTGCCACCCTGACCACGGCTCCCCTCAGGGCGGATGAGCGCGTCATCCTGCAACTTCCCTGGCAGCACCAGTTCCAGTTTGCCGGTTACTACGCCGCCATCGCCAAGGGGTTCTACCGGGAGGCCGGCCTGCAAGTCACCCTGCGGGAGGCGGGGCCGGGCACCGACGTCATCAATGAAGTCACCACGGGTCGCGCCCAGTTCGGCATCCGCGGCAGCGATCTGCTGCTGGCCCGGGCAGCAGGTCGCCCTGTGGTGGTGCTCGCCGCCATGTTGCAGCACTCCCCCCTGATGCTCATCACCCTGGAGCGGCCGGATATCCAGACCCCGGGCGATCTGGCCAACAAGCGGCTGATGCTCGAACCCGGCTCCAACGAGCTGCTCACCTACCTGCATCGCTACACCCGCAGCCGGCAGTGGGATACCCTGCCCTACGAGAGGGGGGTACAGGCACTGCTGAGGGGCCAGGCGGACGCCATCAGCGCCTACAGCACAACCGAGCCCTTCACCCTGCAGCAACAGGGCATTCCCTACCGGGTGTTCAGTCCCCGCGACATCGGGTACGACTTCTACGGAGACAACCTCTTCACCTCGGAGAGTGAGGTCATCAACCAGCAGGAACGGGTCCAGCGCTTCTTGCAGGCCAGCCTCAAGGGGTGGCGCTATGCCATGGATCATCCCGAGGAGATGATCAACCTGATCCTGGAGCACTACCCCAGCGGGGCCGGGCGCGAGGCGCTCGCCTTCGAGGCCCGTGAAACCCGGGCCCTGATGCAGCCCGACATCATCGAGCCCGGCTACATGCAGCAGGATCGCTGGCAGCAGATCGCACGCACCTACCAGGAGGCCGGGATGATCAAGGCGGTGCCCAACCTCACCCCCTTCCTCTACAACAGTTCCCAGGCGAGCCTTCGCCAACAGCGCCAACTGCTCGACAGGAGCGTGGCCATCGCCATGCTGATCTCTTTCTCCCTGCTGGCCCTACTCGGCGTCTTCCTGCACCTCTATCTGCGTCTGCGGGAAGAGGCCAGTGACCGACAGCGGCTCACCCGGGAACTGGCCCAGCGCGAGCAGCACTACCGTTTCGTGGCGGAGAACAGCGGCGACGTGATCTGGACCATGGACACCGGCAGCCTGCGTTTTCGTTACATCAGCCCCGCCATCGCGTCCCTGAGCGGCTATGAGCCCGCCGAACTCTTTGCCCTCTCCCTGCGCCAGCTGCTCCCCGATGAGTCCTGGAAACAGCTTCGCGACGGCATCACCACCTCCCTCGAGGCCTGGCAACGGGGGGATCATGGGCAGACCCGGTGCGTCATCCACTCCCAGCTGCGCCACAAGCAGGGTCATCTGGTGGCCATCGAGACGGTCACTACCTTGCATGGCAGCGCCAGCACAAGACCGGACGCCATTTTGGGGGTGACCCGGGATGTCACCGAACGTTCGGCCCGGGAGGAGATGATGCGCCGCCTCGCCTTCTATGACCCCCTCACCGGCCTGGCCAACCGCCGCCTGCTGCAACAGCGGCTCAAGGAGACCCTGGAGCAGGCTCCCCAGCAGCCCCTGGCCCTGGTCTTCATCGATCTCGACCACTTCAAGCCCATCAATGACACCTTCGGCCACGAAACCGGCGACCTGCTGCTCAAGCTGGTGGCCGAGCGCATGGGGGAGTGCGTCAGGGAAGAAGATCTGGTGGCACGCCTTGGGGGGGACGAATTCGTGATCATGCTGCCCGATACGGATGCCTCGGCCCTCGCGGTCGCCGACAAGCTGCACCACTGCCTGCATCACCCCTTCCAGCTTGAGCAGCAGGCGCTGCGCATCTCCGGCAGCATAGGGGTCGCCCTCTATCCGGATCACGGCACCGACCCCAAGACCCTGATGCACCACGCCGATAAGGCCATGTATCAAGCCAAGCACCATGGCCGGGGCAGGGTCTGCCTGTTTTCCACCGGGCAGGATCCCCTCCCCGGCACCCTGCAATGGCAGCCTGCCCACGCATGCGGCCACCCCCGTATCGATGCGGACCACCGCCAGCTCTACCTGCTGGCCAACCGCTTGCTCGAGCACATGCAGGATCCCGGCATCCATCCCGATGCCTTGCTGGCAGACATGGCGCAGATATTCGAGATGGCGCGCCAGCACTTCCTCCTCGAAGAGCTGGTCCTCGTGCAATATGGCTATGAGGAGCTGGCGGCCCATCGCCAGGAGCACCAGCATCTGCTGAAAAAAGCCGGTCAGCTGATGGTGGCCGCACAGGCGGGCACCCTTGGCAACGACGCCCTGCTCAACTTCATCATCCAGGAGCTGGTCGTGGGTCACATGAGCCAGGCGGATCGCCGTTATTTCCCCCTGATGAAAACCTGCGATGCCCGCGAGGCGGTGTGATGCCAGAAAACAGGGGGCACGTGCTCCCTGTGTTTACCTCTGACTTCGGCGAACGAGCAGGCTGTAGTAGAGCAGCGGGATCACCACCAGGGTGAGCAGGGTGGAAACCAGGATCCCGAAGATCAGGCTGATGGCCAGCCCGTTGAAGATGGGGTCATCCAGGATGAAAAGCGCCCCTATCATGGCCGCCAGCGCCGTCAGCATGATGGGTTTGGCTCGCACCTGCGCCGCCTCGATCACCGCCTGCTCGAACGCCATGCCACTCGCCCGCTGCTGCTCGATGAAATCCACCAGCAGGATGCTGTTGCGCACGATGATCCCGGCCAGCGCAATCATCCCTATCATCGATGTGGCGGTGAACTGGGCCCCCAGCAGGGCGTGACCCGGCATCACCCCGATGAGGGTGAGCGGAATGGGGGCCATGATGATGAGCGGCACCAGATAGGAGCGGAACTGGGCCACCACCAGCAGGTAGATGAGGATCATCCCCACCCCATAGGCCAGCCCCATGTCGCGGAAGGTCTCGTAGGTTATCTTCCACTCCCCGTCCCACAAGAGGGCCACCTCCCCCAGCTTGTCGGGCTGATGCACGTAATACTGTGGCAGCGAGATGTCGGCACCGGCGGCAAACATGCCGTAGAGCGGGCTGTCGGCATGGCCCCCCATGTCAGCCACCACCATCACCATGGGCTGCATGTTCTTGTGCATGAGGTAGCTGGGGGCGACCTCGTCACAACGGCTCACCAGCTCGGAGACCCGCACCAGCTGGCCGCTCTGGCTGCGCACCTTGAGGGCCATGATGCCGGTCAGATCCCGCTTGTCACCGGGGGCGAGCTCGATGCGGATCGGCACCGGATACTTGGCGCCTTGCCCCTGCAGCCAGCTCGCATCCTGATAGCCCACCCCGCCATTGAGGGTCGCCACCAGATCCCCGAGATCGACCCCGAGCAGGGCCGCCTGGGCGCGATCCACCACCAGCCGCCACTTGGGCTGGGGGTCGGTCAGATAGATGTCCACGTCCACCAGATCCGCCGTGGCCACAAAGCGGGCCTGTACGGCGCGGGCAGCGGCTTCACGGGCGGCCTGCGTCGGGCCATACACTTCCGCGACAATGGGTGACCAGACAGGCGGTCCCGGGGGCACCTCCACCACCTTGAGATTGCCCCCTGCCGCGCTGGCGATGGCCTGCAAGGGCGCACGCACCGACCGGGCAATCTCGTGACTGCTGCGATCCCGTTCATGCTTGTCCACCAGATTGACCTGGATGTCCCCCACGTTGGCGCCGCTGCGGATGAAGTAGTGGCGCACCAGCCCGTTGAAGTTGATGGGGGCGGCGGTGCCGGCGTAGATCTGGTAATCCTTCACCTCGGGCACCCTGGCGAGCTCCCGACCCACCGCCAGCAGGGTGCGCTCGGTCTGCTCCAGGGTCGCCCCCTCCGGCATGTCGAGCACCAGCTGGAATTCCGACTTGTTGTCAAAGGGGAGCATCTTGAGCACCACCCACTGCACCACCGGCATGGCAGCCGCCCCCGCCACCAGCAACAGGATGGCCAGCCAAAGCTTGTGTCTCGCTCTTTTGGCACCCGCCCCCATCAGGAAGGGGGTCATCAGCCGGTGAAAGAGCCCGGCCTTGGCCTCCCCGTGGGCGACACGCCCCTCGCGCGTGAGCAGGTGATTGGCCAGCCAGGGGGAGAAGATGAAGGCCACCAGCAGGGAGATGAGCATCCCCATGCTGGCATTGATGGGGATGGGGCTCATGTAGGGGCCCATCAGGCCGCTGACGAAGGCCATGGGCAGCAGGGCCGCGATGACGGTCAGGGTCGCCAGTATGGTCGGCCCCCCCACCTCGTCCACCGCGCCCGGAATGAGATCCTTGAGGGACCCCTTGCCCAGGCCGCGATGGCGGTGGATGTTCTCCACTACGACGATGGCGTCATCCACCAGGATGCCGATGGAGAAGATCAGCGCAAAGAGGGACACCCGGTTGAGGGTAAAGCCCCACGCCCAGCTGGCAAACAGGGTCAGCGCCAGGGTGATGACGATGGCGACCCCCACCACCAGCGCCTCGCGCCACCCCATGCTCACCAGCACCAGCAATACCACCGCCGTGGTGGCAAAAATGAGCTTGCCGATGAGGGTGTTGGATTTGGTCTCGGCGGTGACGCCGTAGTCACGGGTCACCGTCACCTCGACGCCAGCCGGGATGAGCCGGTTCCTGAGGCTCTCGACCCGTTCTTCCACCCGCTTGGCCACCTCCACCGCGTTCTGCCCCGGCTGCTTGCCGATGGCCAGGGTCACCGCCGGATAGCTGGCTTGCCCCTGCCCCATCCAGTTTCGCTGGACCGGGGTCTCTTCCCCAAGCGCCACCCGGGCCACCTCACCGAGGTAGACGGGCTTGCCGTCGTGCAACCCCACCACCAGCTCTCTAGCCTCCTGCTCGCTTTGCAGGAACTGCCCCACCTGCACCTTGATCTCCCGGTTATCCTGCACCACGGCCTGCTCGCTGCCTACCCGGTTGGCGGCAGAGAGACGCTGGCTCAGTTCGCCCCAGCTGATGCCATGGGCGCTGAGAGCCGCCGGGTCCGGCATCACCCGCAGCACGGTGCGCTGGCCCCCCAGGCTGTAGATGTCCCGGGTACCGGGAATACGCTTGAGTTCGGTCTCCAGCTCGTGGGCGACCCGGGTCAGATCGGGGGCCCCCAGCTGCTTGCTCCAGAGGGTCAGAGTGACGATGGGAACATCATCGATCCCCCGGGGTTTTACCAGTGGCTGACCGACTCCGATCCCCTGTGGCAACCAGTCGCGGTTGGAGTCGAGCTGGTTGTTGAGATCCACGATGGCCTGCTCCCGGCTCACGCCTACCTTGAACACCACCACCAGCAGGGCGCCATCGGGTTGGGAGAAGGAGTAGAGGGTATCTATCCCCTTTATCTGGGAGACCACCTGCTCGGCAGGGGTGGTGACGAGGGACTCCACCTCTGCCGGGCTGGCCCCCGGGAAGGGAATGTAGACGTCGGCGAAGGTGACATCGATCTGGGGCTCCTCCTCCTTGGGGGTCACCAGCACGGCAAAGAGGCCGAGCAAGAGCCCCACCAGCGCCAGCAGCGGGGTGATGGCCGAGCCCTGAAACAGGGCCGCCAGCCGACCCGCCGGCCCCAGGTGGCCATGGTTGCCGTTCAGCTCGCTACTCATGGGACACCTCCTGTTGACGGGTCCAGGCATCGGGGGCCAGGGTGTCACCGCCCTTGAGACCCGCCAGGACCTCGCACAGCCCAGCCTCGCAGTGGCCGACTCGCACCGGGGTCAGGGCCCATCCCTCCCCTTCTTTGAGGTAGACGCCGTTGAACTCCCCCTGCCGCAGCAGGGCGGGCTCCGGCACTTGCAACACCTGACGCTCACCCTGTTTGAGCTGCACCTTGAGCCACATGCCGGGCAGCACCCCTGCCGTGTTCGGCGGCAGATCGAGGCGCAGCCGGAAACTGTGGCTCTGGCTGTCGGCGTAGTTGAAGCGGGTCAGCTTGACGGGAGTCACTGCCTTGCCACCGGGCAGCAGCACCTGCACATCCGACGGCTGGCCGGCGAGAGCCAGCGCGGACTGGGGCAGCTCCAGCTCCACCCTCAGCTCGCCCAGGGAGAAACCGGATAGCAGCGGCGTACCGGGGGCCACCGTCTCCCCCAGCTCCACCAGCCGCCTGGTCACCACCCCGGCGTAGGGGGCGAGGATACGGGTATAGCCGTAGGCTTCCCGGGCCTGGATGAGGGCGGCCTCGGCGGCATTGACCTCGGCGCGGGCGGCCCGATCCGTTGCCTGGGCGTTGTCGAGCTGGGCCCGGGTGATCACCCCCTTGGCGATGAGGGCCTGATAACGGGTGAGCTGGCGCTCGGCCTCCACCTGCTGGGCCTGGGCCCTGGCCACCCGCGCCTCGGCGCCGGTCACTGCGGCAGACTGCTCCTTGCCGCTTATCTCGAGCAGGGGCTGCCCGGCCTGTACCTCGTCGTTCACATCCACCAGCATGCGGGAGATGCGGCCACTGGTCTGGGCCGCGACCGTCCCCTGATGAATGGCGCTCACGGTACCGCTCAGGGTGAGCCAGTCGGTGACGCGCTGCGGGGTCAGCGTCAGCGGCCCCTTGGCCTCCTCGGCCGCCACCAGGGTGGATGTCATGACCAGCAGGGTGGTCACCAGCAACCGGATTGTGTTCATCATGATTCTCCTTCCCTGGCTCATTGGCACCTTGAAAACTCAGGCAGTACGGTGCTGGCGAGCCTTCTCCAGCACCCTGTTCCAGACCTTGTCCACCAGCAGGATCCCGGCCGCCATGGCCCCGATGAACAACATTATCATGGGCTGCCCGCTGGAAATGAGACTCAGAGCAGGCCCAGGACAGATGCCCACCAATCCCCAGCCGATACCAAACAGCGCAGCCCCGCCAATCAGGCGGCGATCCAGCACGGGAGCGGGAACCCGGACCATGGGCTCCCCCAGCAGGCTCAGACGACGGGGTTTCACCAGCAGGAAGTAGCCCGGCATGAAGACAGCCAGGGCGCCCCCCATCACGAAGGCCAGGCTGGGTTCCCAGGCACCGGCCAGATCGAGAAACCCGGTGACCCGCGCCGGATCCATCATCCCGGAAAGGGCCATTCCCAGCCCGAACAACAGACCCGCAAACAGACTTGTCAGCAATTTCATGGCAATCAACCCGTCAAAACATGTGGTGAGTAAAGAACACGGTCGCCACGCCCATCCCCATAAAGGTGAGCGTCGCCACCACGGAGCGCGTCGACAACCGCCCCATGCCGCAGATGCCGTGACCGCTGGTGCAGCCATTGCCAAGACGGGTGCCGATGCCCACCAGCAGGCCGGCCAGCAGCACCACGGGCCAGCCGGGCAAGGCATCAAAGGCGGGTATGGTGGCCCAACCCAGGGTCAGCGCCAGCCAGGCCCCCAGTCCCAATCCCAGCAGAAACAGCACCCGCCAGGGGGTTTTGTACTGCATTGCACCGGCCAGAATGCCGCTGATCCCGGCCACCCGGCCGTTGAACAACATCAGGATCAGGGCCGAGAGCCCCGCCAGCATGCCGCCCCCCAACGAGAGCAGCCATTGGCTTTCCATCATCGAATTTCCTCATCTGAGTGACAAAAATGGGTTTGCAGCGCCGCCAGCACATCGGCCGCCGCCTCGCTCACCAGGGAGTAGTAGATCTGCTGGGAGACTTTGCGCGAGCGGACAAGGCCCTGGCGCTTCAATACCGACAGTTGCTGGGAGAAGGCCGACTGCCCGAGCTGGCTGTGGGCCAGCAGCTCCCCGACCCCCTTCTCCCCTTCCACCAGCTGGCAGAGCACCATCAGGCGTTCGGGATGAGCCAGCGCCTTGAGCAGGCCGGCGGCGGCAGTCGCATGTCGGTTCATCTCGTCGAAGTGGCTCATAAGATTAAATTAGCAATTTCTGATATTTGTTCTATTGTATAAAACAACTCTAAATTAGCAATCACTAAACAAAAGAGGAGACGAGAAATGACCGTCGATAACGGAGTCAGAGTGGTCGCGGGTGGCATGTTGCTGCTGTCGCTGCTGCTCACGGCCTGGGTCCACCCGGGCTTTGTCTGGTTGAGCGTCTTTGTCGGGGTCAACCTGATCCAGAGCGCGTTCACCGGGTTCTGTCCCGCCGCCGCCGTGCTCAGGCGAATGGGGCTCAAGTAGGCAGGCGGACATATTGGCTCACAGGAGCCGTGTAATAGAGCGGAGGCTCATTATGGCAACCATCATCATCATCGGGGCAGGGTTGGGGAGCATGTCGGCCGCCTACGAGCTCAAGGCCGAACTCGGCAAGCAGCACGACGTCATCCTGGTGAACGACAAACCCGACTTTGAATTCAACCCTTCGAACCCGTGGATTGCGGTCCGGTGGCGAGAGCGCAAGGATATCTCCCTCCCCATAGAGCCTCATGTGAAGAAGAAGGGGATCCGCTTCATCCACGCCGCCCTGACCGGGTTGCAGCCCCTCGAACAGCAGATCCGCCTCTCCGATGGCCAGCACCTGCACTACGACTTTCTGGTGCTCTGCACCGGCCCCGCACTCGCCTTTGAAGAGGTGCAGGGAGCAGGCCCGATGGCGGGCGGCACCGCCAGCGTCTGCACCCTCTCCCACGCAGAGGAGTGCCTGCACAGTGTCAACGGGCTGCTCGACGAACCGGGGCCGGTGATCGTCGGTGCCATGCCCGGCGCCTCCTGCTTCGGCCCGGCCTACGAATACGCCTTCATCCTCGATCGCCACCTGCGCGACAAGAAGGTGAGAAAGGACGTGCCCATGACCTTCGTCACCAGCGAACCCTACATCGGTCACCTCGGCCTCAACGGCGTGGGGGATTCCAAGGGCATGCTGGAGAGCGAGCTGCGCATGCGCGACATGCAATGGATCTGCAATGCCCGCACCGTGACGGCCAGGGATGGGGTGATGACGGTGGAGGAGCTGGATGAAGATGGCAACGTCAAGCGCACCCACAACCTCCCCTACAAGCATGCCATGATGCTGCCCGCCTTCGCCGGCATCAGCCCCCTGCGGGGCCTCGAGGGGCTGGTCAATCCCCGCGGGTTCGTCATCGTCGACGAACACCAGCGCAACCCTGTCTTCCCGCAGATTTACGCCGCCGGGGTCTGCATCGCCATCCCGCCCCAGCACAAGACGCCGGTACCGACCGGGGTGCCCAAGACCGGCTACATGATCGAGGCCATGGTGCGCACCTTAAGCCACAACATCAAGGCAGAGCTGGACGGCCAACCCCCGGTCACCCGGGCGGTGTGGAATGCCATCTGTCTGGCGGACATGGGAGACACAGGGGCCGCCTTCGTGGCCATGCCGCAGATCCCGCCGCGCAACGTCGCCTGGTTCAAGAAAGGGAAGTGGGTCCACCTGGCCAAGATAGCGTTCGAGAAGTATTTCCTGCACAAGATGCAGGTGGGCGACACCGAACCCATCTATGAAAAACTGATGCTCAAATACCTGGGCATCGACAAGACCCGGTAACCCCCCAAGGGCCCGCCGGTGAAGGGAAGAGGGCTCCCCTCACCGGCGCTTTCATCTCTTTTTTATTATGTTTCAATATGTTGCTATCAAGGGCTCGGGGTTTACCCAGGCCGCCGTATCGGCTACCATGTCGCCTCTTTATCACTAGCGGAGACCATCGGTGGGCAACTCATCAAGTGACAGACGCACGCCGGCCCTCGTCGTCGGCACCCTGGTCGCGAGCTAGCCGCAGGTTTTTCTCTGCCGCGACTCGCCACCCTGCGAGAAGTGGATCCCTCTTTTCCCCGCTTTTCACACTTGACGTTAGGTGACGCGGACTCATCCCCCGACACCTTGCCTGCATAGTTTCTGCTTCCCAAAAGGAGGCTGCTATGCGCTTGATTTCAAACAACCCTGTCGCTGACAAATCCCCTTCCCTGCTGAGCAGACTGGGACGGGGCCTGCGACCACTCTGGCAACGTGGCAGACGGCGTCAGCACCTCTATCGGCTGCACATCCGCTGCGAAGACAGAGCCGACATGGAGCAGGTGCTGGCGGCGGTAAGCCACACCCTGCAACCGGCCGGACTCAGTCCTCTGCAGTCCATGCAGCCCGGGCGCGGTGAAGGTCGCGTGCTGGTGCTGAGCCTCTACTGCACGCCGCCCCAGCGCCGCTATCTGGTGCAGTTCATCCACCAGGTCGGGGCTGTCCACCCGGTACGCTGGGAACTGCGCCCCCGCGCCGGGGACGACGCCACCAGGCATTGACCCTCGAATGAGGCGGGTCCTTCCCGGGCAACCGTGAAGGACCTGTACCCTGTTCTGCGCCATCCCGCCCCGTCAGGAGGCGGGTCGCGCCCTTGCATTCACCACGATGTCGACCTTGCCCCCCGTCTCTCACGCAACCCGGGGGCGAAGGCTGGTCGGCATCCCCAGAAGGAGACCCTTCATGAGAATGTGGCAACAACTCGATTTTCTCGCCCTGCTCGACACCCTGGCCAGCCTGCTGCTCGCCTTCGTGCTGGGCAGCCTGGTCGGCCTGGAGCGCCAGTACCGCCAGCGCACCGCCGGCCTTCGCACCAACGTGCTGGTCGCCGTGGGGGCGGCCCTGTTCGTCAACCTGGCCCAGCGCATCTATGACCTGCATGGTGGCAGTTACGGGGTCGTCCACGTGGTGGCCTACATCGTCTCCGGCATCGGTTTTCTCGGCGCTGGCGTCATCATGCGCGAGTCCGGCAACATCCGGGGCATCAACACAGCGGCCACCCTGTGGGGCGTGGCCGCGGTCGGGGCCGCCTGCGGCGCCGGGTTCGCCCTGGAGGCCATCCTCGGCGCCCTCTTCGTGCTGGCCGCCAACACCCTGCTGCGCCCCCTGGTCAACCAGATAAACCGTGACCCGGTGGACAACATGGACACCGAAGTGACCTATCACGTGACCGCTCTCATCGGCCGCGCTCACCAGAAGGAGGTACTGCCCTGGCTCGAGCAGATGCTGGAGCAGGCCCACTACCCCCTGAGCGAGCTCGACATCACCCCCTTCGGCGATCAGGATCTCGAGATCTCGGCAGCGCTGCTCGCCACCGCCATCGATGGCACCAAGCTCGATGCCCTGATGAACACGCTCGGGGAGCACCCTCACATCAAGCAGATCTTCTGGCGGGCCAGCATCACCGATTGACGCTCTCATACCAGACGCAGCACAAAAAGCCCCGCCGGATCCGGCGGGGCTTTTTCACAGGAAAGGGAAGCCGTGTGCCTAGCGGCGGCTGCGCCAGCGCACCCTGGGGTTGATGACCTGGGCGGTCTGGGCTGGGGGATTGCCCGCGATGAGTTGCTGCATCATCTCGAAGGCGGCCCGGGCCAGGGCCGGGCAATCCTGGGCCACGGAATCGATGCGCATGGGGATGCAGTCGAGCAGATCGTGATCGTCGAAGGTACACAGGCGCATGCCGGTCTCCATCAGTCCCGCCTCGTTGAGGTAGCGCAGCACCCCCTCCAGCAGGGTGAAAGAGGCGGTAAAAAGCCCCTTCGGCGGTGCTCCGAGTTCGTCCACCAGCTCAGACATCAGCTGATAACCCGAGCTCGGCTGGTAGTCACGGTGGCGGACCCGGTCTGAAGTGGCCTCCAGCCCGGCCCGGTGCAATCCGAGCTCGTAACCCGCCAGCCGGTGGCGGCTGGGGGAGAGATCCAGCAGACCGCCGAAGTAGTAGATCTCCTCCCCGCAATCCTCGGCCATATCCTGCACCAGCTCGGCGGTGGCCTTGCAGGCGTCCGAGATCACCATGGGCAGGCGCGACTCACCGATGTGGCGGTCGAGCTGCACCACCGGCAAGCGGTCGTGGATGCGGGCATAGATGTCGTCACTGTGGCCGCTGGAGGCGACGATGAGGCCGTCCACTTGGCGGCTGATGAGGTTGTCCACCACCCGCTGCTCCAGGGTGGGATCATCCTCGGAGCAGGCGATGAGCAGCTGGATCCCCGCCTCCCGACAGCGGGCCTCCAGGGCACGGGCGATGCTGGCAAAGCCGAAGTTGGTGAGATCGGGGATCACCAGCCCCCAGGTGTAGCTGCGCACCTCCCGCAGGGAGCGGGCATGGATGCTCGGCTGATAGTGGCACTCGTCCGCCACCGCCTGGATCCGCTTGCGGGTATCGTCGGCGATGCGGTATTCCGCACTCTTGCCGTTGAGCACCAGGCTGGCGGTGGCCTTGGAGACCCCCGCAAGCGTGGCTATCTGGGCAATCGTGATCCGTTTCTTCTTCTCCACCTGACCTCCCGGCAAACTGATACCGGGCTATTGTACTAGGCAGGTCGCCAGCGGCCAGTGATCGAGACAAATTTTGCTGCCATCACCACCGCAACGTGCGGAAAGTACTGGGTTTTCGCCGGGGAAGTAACGGGTCGACAAGCTCTGGCGACCGCCATCGACGAAGCACTCCAGGCTGGAGCGGTCACACAAGACGGTGATCTTGCCCCCAAGCCAGGGGGCGCTTCGCTCCTCCCACTCCCCGCTCTGCCAGTTCTGGCGACGCAGGACAAGACGCCCCGGCAGCCAGCACAGCTCGACCACGGCCCCGAACCCGAGGCGCCCTTCACCGCACAGCGCCAGATCGAGCCAGGCCGAGTCGATGGCCAGGGCAGGCAGCTCGTCCGGCGCCCCCTCGAAGCGGGTCTGCTCCCCTTTCAGGGCGCCCAGCTCAGCCACCGGCCGCTGGCAGAGCCACTCATCCTGCCAGAACAGCTCCCGCGGGCAGCTCATCTGGTGGATCCAGCCGTGCTCGAGAGTGGGCTGGCTCATCTCGTTCTCCTCCGGCAAGCCCAGCCAGCCGAACAGCAGGCGCCGCCCCTGGCTGTCCTGGGTAGTCTGGGGGGCATAGAACTCGAATCCCCGGTCCAGTTCATGGAAAGCCCCGTGCTCGAACCTCTCGCCGTCGAAATCACCCGCCAGCCAGCCGCACTGGTAGAGGTTGCGATAATCCTCTCCCTGCGGGGCAATCCCCTGCGGGCAGCTGATCAGCACATGGCGATCTCCCAGGGGGAAGAGGTCCGGACACTCCCACATATAGCCAAACTCCCCGAGACCGCCGCGCCCGCTGCCGGCGATGGGGCCCACCAGCGTCCAGGCATCCAGGGTATCACCGCGATAGAGCAGCACTTCCCCCCGATCGTCCAGGGTGCGGGCCCCCAGCACCATCAGCCACTGCCGACCGTCGTGCCACACCTTGGGGTCGCGCACATGGCCGCTGTAGCCTGCGGGCAGGTCCAGCACAGGGCCCAGCTTGGCAAAGCCCCCCGCACCGTCGGCGCGGGCCAGACACTGGTAGGCGGTGCGGCTGCCGTCCGGGTATTTGACGTTGCCGGTGTAGATGAGGGTCAGACGCCCCTGCTCATCGCTCACCGCCGAGCCCGAATAGCAGCCGTGGCTCTCATAGGCCTCGGTGGGCAATAGCGCCACCGGCTCATGCTGCCAGTGCAGCAGATCGGTGGAGGTGACATGCCCCCAGCCCTTGTTGCGGTGCTCGCAACCGAGCGGGTTCCACTGGTAGAAGAGGTGATAGCGCCCGTCGTGCTCGATGAAGCCGTTGGGATCGTTGAGCAGCCCCACAGGGGCTGCCAGGTGCCAGCGGGGCCGATGGGGATCGGCCGCCGCCTTGAGCTGTCCGGCCAGCAGGGACCGGACAACCTGGTTCAGGAGATGGCTTTCCTTCATCACTCCACCTTGTACTTGAGCAGGTAGGAGGCGGCGAAAGCGGCGCCAAAGGCGATCACCAGACCGATGACGTAGTGGATGAGGCTCATGGGCTGGACGATGGCCATGCCCGGGATGCCGGTCAGGCCCACCGCCGTCATGCCGACCTTGGCCGCCACCACGTAGGCGCCGCCGCAGGCCCCGCCGAACAGACCGGCCAGGAAGGGCTTGATGTAGCGCAGGTTGACCCCGAAGATCGCCGCCTCGGTGATACCGAGCAGGCAGGACATGGCCGCCGGCACCGTGATGGCCTTGATCTTCACATCGCGGGTCTTGAAGTAGACCGCGAGGCAAGCCCCACCCTGGGCCACGTTGGCCATGGCCCAGATGGGCAGCAGGAAGTTGACGCCGATGGCAGGGTTGGCCAGCAGCCCCGCCTCGATGGCGTGGAAGCTGTGGTGGATGCCGGTGATGACGATAAGGGAATAAGTCCCGCCAAACACCAGACCCGCCAGCCAGCCCGCCTGCTCATAGAGGGCGCTCAGACCGAACGAGATGCCATCCCCCAGCACCCGCCCGGCGGGGCCGATGAAGAGCAGCGCCACGAAGCCGGTGATGATGACGGTCAAAAACGGGGTGAGGATGAGATCCAGGGCGTCAGGGATGCGCTTGCGCAGCTGCTTCTCCAGGTGGGACATGAACCAGACTGCCAAGAGCACCGGGAAGACGGTGCCCTGGTAGCCGATCATGGCGACATCCAGGCCGAAGAAGTCCATGGTCTTGAAGCCCCCGGCCACGCCCCAGGCGTTGGTCAGGGCCGGGTGGGTGAGAATGCCGCCGAGCGTCGCCCCCAGATAGGGGTTTCCGCCGAATTCGCGCGCCGCCGTAAAACCGATGAGGATCGGCAGGATGATGAAGGCTGCCGAGCTGAACATGTCGAGCATCACAAACAGGGCGCTGTCTGCGTTGACCCAGCCGTAGGTGCGCACCATGCCGAGCAGCCCCATCAGCAGGCCGGACGCGACGATTGCCGGGATGATGGGGACGAAGATGTTGGAGAGGGTCCGCGCCAGGCGCTGTGCCACATTGAGCTTGGCCGTCGCCATGTCGGTCAGCTCCGCCTTGCTGGCGGTGCCGGTACCGGTCAGCGCCACGAACTCCGCATAGACCTTGTTGACCAGGCCGGTGCCGAAAATGACCTGGATCTGGCCGGCGTTGCTGAAGCACCCCTTGACCCCCTCCAGCTTGTCGATGGCGGCCTTGTTCACCTTGCTGTCGTCCGCCAGCACCAACCGCAGCCGGGTGGCGCAGTGGGCGGCGCTGACGATGTTCTCCTTGCCCCCGAGCAGGGGCACCAGATCCTGGGCTATCGCGCTGATATTCATATTCTTCCTCTTATGACCCGCCACGCTGGCGGGCCCTTGTCACATGAGAGTAGGGGCTGTCGAGCCGGGCTTCTAGCCGCAGATCAACAGCCGTCTGCGCCTGATCGCAAAAATTCATCCAGCCGGGTGCGGGTGGGCAGTGCCGTCATCGCCCCCTTGGCGGTGGTGGCGAGCGCCCCGCAGCCGTGGGCCTGAGCCAGAATGGTGGGCAGCTCGGCCAGCGTCGGCAGCGAGGTCCGTTCGGCCAAGGCCGCCAGCAGCCCGGCGACGAAGGCGTCCCCCGCCCCCGTAGTATCGAGTGGCGTCACTTTGGGCCCCACCCACTCCAGCAACTCGCCACCCAGACGGGCCACCACGCCCCCCGCCCCCCGGGTCACCAGCACCAGTGCCGGGCCTGAAAGAGTGGCAAGCCCCGCCGCCAGATCGTCCAGACCGCTCAGCAGTTGCAGCTCCTCCACCGAGAGCTTGACCACGTCTGCGAGGGCCATGGCCTCGCGCACCACGGGCAGCATCTCGGCAGGGTTGCCCCACACCTCTGGCCTCAGGTTGGGGTCGAAGCAGACCCGCCCCCCGACGGCACGGATGGTCGCCATGGCTTGCAGGCAACTGCTGCGCACCGGCTCGTTGGCGAGCGCAATGGAGCAGGTCAGCAGCCACTGCCCGGCCTGGAAGACCGGCAGATCGGCGTGGCTCAGGAATTGATCGGCACTGGGGCGCACCATGAAGGTGAAGCTGCGCTCCCCCGCGTCATCGAGATCCACCAGCACCGTGCTGGTGCGATGGGCCGGATCCTGGATCAGGTGGCGAATGTCGACCCCCTCCCTGGCCAGGGTCTCCCCCATGAAGCGGCCGAAGGGATCCGCGCCGACCCGGCCAATGAAAGCCGACTCCCCGCCGAGCCGGGCAACGCCCACCGCCACGTTGGCCGGTGCGCCACCCGGACATTTGAGGTAGTGCTGCTCCCCTTCCGGGATCAAGTCCACTACCGCATCCCCCATTACCCACACACGATTCGTCACCTTGTTGCTACTCCACTGCTGCACAGGATTTGCCGGGGTCAGCCCCGGGTTCTGGGTCCGCATTATCAGCTAAACCGTTTTAGCTAACCAACAGATCCCGGGGCCGCCTGCCATTTTTGTGATCGGGATAACGAACTAGAACCAGGTTTCCATCTGCACGCCAAAGTTCCACTCGCCCCCGGCGGTGAAGTTGCTCTGGCCCATGGCATCGGAGCTGGCGTAGTTGTCGAGCTCGGAGGACCAGTCCATCCAGGTGGCGAACACCCGAAGCTCGGGCCGCTCGAAGAAGCCGGCGGTCTGCGCCTTGAAGGTCGGCGCGAAGGTGAGCTTGGTGAAATCGCCGCTCACCGCCTGACGACCCTTGTAGCCCTTGGGATCGAGGTCCATGTACTGCCAGGTCGCCTCGTAAACCAGCTCGACGTTCTGGCTCAGCACCTGGGCCAGGCGGCCATTGAGGGTCACCCAGCGGTACTCGTCCCCTTTCACGTAACGATCCTGGCTGTGCTCGGCCAGCAGGGCCGGGGCCACACGCCAGCGGGGCGCAAGATCGGTGGCGCCAAACACTGCGACCCGCACCGCATCGGCATCCGGCAGCAGCTCGCTGTCGGAGCCCAGCCCCTTGAGCTCGGCACCCAGACCGTGGCCATACAGCACCGCCGCCTTGGAGAAACCGGGGTTGATGCCAAAGAAGCTGTCGGCGTGGTAGGCCACCAGGGTGTGGGCACCCTTGTTCGCCGCTTCGCTGCCCGCGCCGCCGTCGTTGATGCGCGCCTCGTTATCCTTGGCGGAGAGGCCGTTCAGCATCCACTGCCAGTTGCCAACGCGGTTGTTCATGGTGAGGATGTAGCTCTCGATGTCGGAGAGACCGCTCGCGCTGATGTCGCCGTAGTCGCGCCCGTAGAGGGAGAAGTTCGCCTTCCAGCTGTCGGCCAGCTGCACGTCGTAGACGCCGCCGCCGGTACCGGCCAGGAAGACCACGTCCGAGTCGAGCCAGTGGATGTCGAAGTTGTCCCGGTCAAAGCGCTTGCCCGCCCAGAGCACCGAGTGCTGGAAAGGACCGCTGAAGCTCGCCAGATCGCCGATTTCGGCAAACACCTGGCGGGTGTTGAGGCTGGAATCGCTGGCGGTCCAGTCGTTGCTGGTCTCCACTCCGTCCGCCAGCATCAGCTTGTAGCGGGCCCAGCTGCCATCATCGAAGGTCTGGGTCTTCAGCAGGTTGGCCTCCATGTAGGTGTCATCCTCGTTGCCAAGGCGACCCACGGCGCCGCCCACCGAGCCGGCCGGGGTGATGTAGGGGCCGCCGCGGCCACCGTTGCCGTTGCCGTTCACCAGCAGGCCCGAGCGGGCATAGCCGTGGAACTCGAAGCCCTGGGCACCGGCGGTCTGCTTGTCCACCTTCTCGCTCTGGGCCTTGGCCACGGCGGCGGTCTCGCGGGCTTCGTTTGCCTTGCTCTGGGCCTCGTCGGCCCGCGCTTCGGCAGCGGTGGCACGCGCCTCGGCTGCCTGCACCCGCGCCTCCAGCGCCGCCAGACGAGCCTCGATACCACCATCCGCCGCCCACAGCGGGCTGCTCATTCCCAATCCCAGCGCCACGGCCAGCGCCAACTTGCTCTTGAACATCGTCATCGTCCTCACCTGTCTTCTGTCGCCCGTCCGGGCTCTGTTGTTGTTGACGAGCCGAGGATAGCTAAACCGCTTTAGCTGACTCAATATGCCAGCTAAACCGTTTCAGCTGGAGTGTGAGCGGGATAACATTTGTACAGGGGGAATTGGCGGAAGTTGTGAGGAGGATCCCTCATCGGGATCCACTCAATAAGGGGGGATCCAGGCCAGATGGCGGGCAAAAAAAAGCCGGCACATCCGTGCCGGCTTGGGTAACGCGGGTCGCGTTTATTTGGTCAGGTCGTCGAAGAAGCGTTTCACCCCTTCGAAGAAGCCCTCGGATTTCGGCTTGTGGGTCTTGGCAGCGGCGCCGCTGAAGGAGTCGTCCAGCTGGCGCAGCAGATCTTTCTGGGTCTCGGTCAGCTTGACCGGAGTCTCGATCACCACCTTGCACATCAGATCCCCCACCTGGCCGGAGCGCACGGACTTGACGCCCTTGCCCCGCAGGCGGAACAGCTTGCCGGTCTGGGTCTCCGGGGTCACCTTGAGCTTGACCCGGCCATCCAGGGTCGGCACTTCAATCTCCCCGCCGAGCGCCGCCGTGGTGAAGCTGATGGGCACTTCGCAGTAGAGGTCGTTGCCGTCACGGACGAAGATCTCGTGCTCGCGCACGTGAACCTGTACGTAGAGATCCCCCGCCGATGCGCCGGTTTCCCCCGCTTCCCCTTCGCCGGAGAGACGGATGCGATCCCCGGTGTCGACCCCGGCCGGGATCTTGACCGACAGGGTCTTGGTCTTCTGGTAGCGCCCTTCCCCATGGCACTTGCGGCACGGATCCTTGATGATCTTGCCGCGACCGTGACAGTGGGGGCAGGGCTGCTGCACCGCGAAGAAGCCCTGGCGCATCTGCACCTGGCCGGAGCCGTGGCAGGTGGGGCAGGTCTGGGCAGAGCTGCCGGTATGGGCACCGGAGCCGTTGCACACTTCGCAGTGGACCTGGGTCGGGATCTTGATCTCCTTGGAGACCCCGCGCACCGCCTCTTCCAGCGTCAGCTCCATGTTGTAGCGCAGATCAGCGCCACGGGCCGGGCCGCGACGACCGCCCCCGCGACCACCGAAGATGTCGCCAAACACGTCGCCGAAGATGTCGCCGAAATCGGCACCACCGCCAAAGCCGCCGTGGCCGCCACCCTGGCTCGGATCCACCCCGGCATGACCGTACTGGTCATAACGGGCACGCAGGTTCTCATCGGTCAGGACCTCGTAGGCTTCCTTGACCTCTTTGAACTTCTCTTCAGCCCCGGCATCACCCTGGTTGCGATCCGGGTGATACTTCATGGCCAGACGCTTGTACGCCTTCTTGATCTCGCGCTCGTCGGCACCTTTCGACACCCCGAGCACTTCGTAGAAATCGCGCTTCGACATACTCATCCTGTTGCTATATCAGCAGTTACGCAGACGGGCGTTGGTTACCCAACGCCCGTGAATTCATGGACTCAAGTCGATGGGCGAAGCGGACTTCGCCCATCCGGGTCGGGCTTACTTCTTGTCGTCTTTCACTTCTTCGAACTCGGCGTCGACCACGTCGTCGTCAGCCTTGGCAGAAGAGGAGGACTGACCGGCGTCAGCACCGGCGGCGCCTTGCGCCTGAGCCTGCTGCTGGGCAATCTCCATCAGCTTCTGGGACGCTTCCAGCAGCGCTTGCTGCTTGGCTTCGATGGCAGCCTTGTCGTCACCCTTGATGGCGGATTCCAGCTCGCTCAGGGCAGTCTCGATCTTGGTCTTCTCGTCGGCAGGCAGAGCTTCACCGGCTTCGGTGACCTGCTTGCGCACGGAGTGGACCAGACCGTCAGCCTGGTTGCGGGTCTGCACCAGCTCTTCGAACTTCTTGTCCTCGGCCGCGTTGGCTTCGGCTTCGCGTACCATGCGTTCAATCTCGTCATCAGACAGACCGGAAGAGGCCTGGATGGTGATCTTCTGCTCCTTGTTGGTCTCCTTGTCTTTCGCGGAGACGTGCAGGATGCCGTTGGCGTCGATGTCGAAGGTCACTTCGATCTGCGGCAGACCGCGCGGTGCCGGGCGGATGCCTTCCAGGTTGAACTGGCCCAGGGACTTGTTGTCGCTGGCGCGCTTGCGCTCACCTTGCAGCACGTGAATGGTCACGGCAGACTGGTTGTCTTCGGCGGTGGAGAACACCTGGGACTTCTTGGTCGGAATGGTGGTGTTCTTCTCGATGAGCGCGGTCATCACGCTGCCCATGGTTTCGATCCCCAGGGAGAGCGGAGTCACGTCCAGCAGCAGTACGTCGGTCTTGTCACCGGACAGTACGGCACCCTGGATGGCAGCACCCATGGCCACGGCTTCGTCCGGGTTGACGTCTTTGCGCGGCTCTTTGCCGAAGAAGTCGGCCACGGTCTTCTGAACCAGCGGCATACGGGTCTGACCGCCCACCAGGATGACGTCGTCGATCTCGCCAACCGCCAGACCGGAGTCTTTAAGGGCGACACGAACCGGCTCCAGGGAGTCTTTCACCATGTCTTCCACCAGGGATTCCAGCTTGGCGCGGGTCACCTTGATGTTCATGTGCTTCGGACCGGTGGCATCTGCTGTGATGTACGGCAGGTTGACGTCGGTCTGCTGGGCAGAAGAGAGCTCGATCTTGGCTTTCTCGGCGGCATCTTTCAGACGCTGCAGGGCCAGCTGGTCGTTGCGCAGGTCAATGCCCTGCTCGCGCTTGAACTCGTCAACCAGGTAGTTGATGACGCGGTTGTCGAAGTCTTCACCACCCAGGTGGGTGTTACCATTGGTCGCCAGTACTTCGAAGGTGGTTTCCCCTTCGACTTCGTCGATCTCGATGATGGAGATATCGAAGGTACCGCCCCCTAAGTCATACACGGCAACCTTGCGCTCGCCCTTGACCTTGTTGACGCCGTAGGCGAAAGCCGCGGCAGTCGGTTCGTTGATGATGCGTTTTACATCCAGACCGGCGATGCGACCGGCATCCTTGGTGGCCTGACGCTGGGCGTCGTTGAAGTAGGCCGGTACGGTGATGACGGCTTCGGTCACCGGCTCGCCCAGGTAGTCCTCGGCGGTCTTCTTCATCTTTTTCAGCACTTCGGCAGAGATCTGCGGCGGTGCCATTTTCTTGCCTTTCACTTCAACCCAGGCGTCACCGTTGTCGGCCTTGGCGATGGCGTACGGCATGATTTTCAGGTCACGTTGTACTTCGTCATCTTCGAAACGACGGCCGATAAGACGCTTGATGGCGAACAGCGTGTTCTTCGGGTTGGTGATGGCTTGGCGCTTGGCCGGCTGACCAACCAGGATTTCGCCGTCATCGGCATAGGCAATGATGGACGGAGTAGTACGGTCGCCTTCCGCGTTCTCGATCACGCGAGCATGGTCGCCATCCAGAATAGCGACGCAGGAGTTGGTAGTACCCAGGTCAATACCGATGATTTTACCCATTTGACGAATCTCCAAATACTTTGAATAAACTGGCGAGGGGCTCGCCTTGATACGTTAACGGCTAGGTGGGGCCTGCCACTGTGGCTTTCAAGCTCCCGGCATCAAATTTTTTGTGCCGCCGTGGCCTTGCAACCTATATGGGGTCTCAAGTCGGCGCTTCAAGTCCGGCCCTGAAAAAACCTGCATACAGGCCACCTGACAGCCAAATGACGCCAGACAGTTTTTTTTGGCGCCACATCCAACAAAAAGCCCGCCAAGCGGCGGGCTTGGTGAGAACAGCGTGATCAGTCAGCGGACTTGGACACCATCACCATGGCCGGGCGGATGACGCGGCCGTTGAGCTCGTAGCCCTTCTGCATCACGGCGATCACGGTGTTCGGCGCCACGTCGGCACTGGGCACCATGCTCATGGCCTGGTGGGCATTGGGGTCGAACGGCTGGTTGGTCGGGTCCAGCGCCACCAGGCCGAACTTGGCCACGCCGCTCTGCATGGATTTCAGGGTCAGTTCGACCCCTTCAATCATCGGCTTGAGGGTGTCGTTCTCCTTGTCCGCCAGCTCGATGGCGCGCTCCAGGTTGTCCAGCACCGGCAAGAGCTCTGCGGCGAACTTCTCCAGTGCAAACTTGTGGGCTTTCTCCACGTCCTGAGCGGCACGGCGACGCAGGTTCTCCATCTCGGCGACGGCGCGAATGGCGCGCTCGCGCTCTTCCAGGGAGGCCTGCTGGGCCGCCTCCAGCTGGGCCTCCAGCTCGGCGATGCGGGCCTGCTCGGCTGTCACTTCACTGTCTACATCGGTCGGCTCGACTGGCTGGGCTTCCACTTGCTCCATCGCTTCAACCTTTTGTTCTTCGTGGCTCATGACATCTCCAATATTCAGGGGTTGCGTGTGAGGGTGGCTGGCGTTCAGACAAGCGACACGCGCCAGCAGACCCTGTGTTGGCGCTATTATGGGGACACAGCCCCGGCTTTCAAGGGGAAAAGGGCAGATCGGGCACAATGGCGCCCATCCGCGTGCCAGGCAGCCCCTTTTCGGGGCCGATTGCACCAACCGCCACGGAGGCAGACAAATCCCCGGCAAAGCGCGGTATACTCCCCCCAAGACTCCCCCAGACCCGATAACCTATGGATTCTCCGTTCAAAACCGTTGCCCTCATCGGCAAGCCCCATCACGAGGGGGCCAACCAGACCCTGACCGGCCTGTACCAGTACCTGACCAGCCGCGGCTTTCGTGTGCTGCTGGAGAGCCGGGTGGCCCATACCCTGGGGCTGCTCGGGGAGAACGTGATGGATCTGGTGCAACTCGGCGAGCAGGCGGATCTCGCCATCGTCGTCGGCGGTGACGGCAACATGCTGGGGGCCGCCCGGGTGCTGTCACGGTTCGATGTGGCGGTGATCGGGGTGAACCGGGGCAACCTCGGCTTCCTGACCGATCTCTCGCCCCAGGATTATCTGCTGCCCCTGGAGCAGGTGCTCTCGGGTCACTTCAAAAGCGAGCATCGCTTCCTGCTGGAGGCCGCCGTCTATCGCCACGGGGAGCGCAAGTCGAGCAACCTCGCGGTCAACGAGGCGGTGCTTCACCCGGGCAAGATCGCCCACATGATCGAATTCGAGGTCTACATCGACGGCAGCTTCATGTACAGCCAGCGCTCGGACGGCATCATAGTGGCGACACCCACCGGCTCCACCGCCTACTCCCTGTCGGCAGGGGGCGCCATCCTCACCCCCAAACTCAACGCCATCACGCTGGTGCCCATGTTCCCGCACACCCTGAGCAGCCGCCCCATCGTGCTGGATGCGGACAGCGAAGTGCGGCTGCTGGTCTCGCCAGACAACCAGGACGACGCCATGCAGGTGAGCTGCGACGGCCAGGTCACCCTGGCGGTCCACCCGGGGGACGAGATCCTCATCAAGAAGAGCAGCCACAAGCTTCATCTGGTGCATCCGCTGGATTACAGCTACTTCCACGTGCTGCGCAACAAGCTCGGTTGGGGCAGCAAACTCTTCTAGCCAGGCACTATCGGTGGCGAGGGTCTACCCCTCGCTGCTTTCGACCAGCCGAGGCAGTGCCGGCTCGAATGCCAGATGCACCCCGTTTCGCCCCGCTTCCTTCACCCGGTACATGGCAGCATCGGCTTTGGTCAGCATCAGTGCCAGGTCAGCCTCGGCACTGGCGCACACGACCCCCATGCTCACCGTGACCCCCTCGCACGGCAGGCAGGCCCCCTGCCGGGAGCCCGTCTCTATCTGGCGGCGGATCCGGTCACAGATGTCGCGGGCCATCTGGCCGCTCACGCCCCCCATGATGATGGCGAACTCCTCGCCACCGATGCGCCCCACCAGATCACCCTTGCGTACCTCGGCCACCAGCACCCCGGCCACATAGCGAATGACCTCATCCCCGCAGCCGTGACCAAACTGGTCGTTGACCCGCTTGAAGTGATCGATGTCCAGGACCACCACGCAGCGCGTCTGGCCAGGCGTAGCCCCCTCTCCCTGCCTGAAGAGGCCGCGCCGATTGAGCACCCCGGTGAGGGGATCCCGCTCCGAGAGCGCCAGCAATGCCTCCTCCGTCTCCACATAGGCCACCAGAGGCAGCAGCAACACCGAGCCGATGGTCAGCACCATGTGCATGAAGAAGATGAGATCGAGCCAGCCTCCGTCTCCCATCCGCCCTTCGGCTCCCAGCAAGAGCAGCCCCCCCTGACTCAGCAGGATGGTGAAATGCAGCAGGTAAATGAGCGCCACCACATGGAGCACCCGCTTCTGTTGCCGGCCGAGAGAGACGATGAGGCAGGCGCACCACAGGTACAACATCGACTCCATCAGGGCCAGCACAATGCGCACGGGGGCGAGGCTGGACAATCCCAGATAGAGCAGCAGCAACACCGCCACGCCTCCCCCCACGGCACGGGGATGCCATGCGCGCTCGTAAAGCGCACAAAAACCGGCGAGCAACAGCAGGATGCTCATGAGCGAGACCAGGCCGCCGACCCGGATGCCCAGCGCCGGATGGCCGCCCAACACCCCCAGACTGAGCAGCAGGATGGAGAGGGAGAAGAGAAAAGCGGAGAGGGACCAGTACAGAAAGTTGCCTCGACCCGGCTTCAGGGAGTGGATGAACAACATGATCAGCCCCGACATCAGGTTGATTGCCAGGGAGATCAGCAGCAGGGTCGGGGTATGGATCATCGTGACGCATCCTTGCGAAGAGGTCTGTGCACAGCCCAGGCTCAACCAGGACTGTTTCGAGTGTGTCTCAACCCGCTACTCACCACAAGAGAGCCCCTCAAGGTGGCTTCTCGCATCGCCTCAGCCCATGCCAGGTACGCAGGTTGATTTTGCAGGCCATCTGATCGGCGTCACACCCATGCCGCGGCCTTGACATCCTTGCCCTCCCCCTGTTTCGCAAAAATCCTCCCTGCCCACTTTACTGTATATAAAACCAGTATATACTGGATGCATAGACAGTAATGTTGACCCATACAGGATGAGACCATGCTGACCCAGCTGACCGTCAACAACTTCGCCATCGTCAAGTTTCTCGAGCTCGATCTGCAACCGGGGATGACCTGCATCACCGGGGAGACCGGGGCGGGCAAATCCATCGCCATCGATGCTCTGGGGCTGTGCCTGGGGGAGCGCGCCGAAGCCAGCATGGTGCGCCCGGGCAGCGACAAGACCGAGGTGAGTGCCCGCTTCCTGCTGGAGGGTAATCCTGCCGCCCGGGCCTGGCTCGCCACCAACGAGCTTGAAAATGACGGTGAGTGCATCGTCCGGCGGGTACTGTCCGCCGAGGGGCGCTCTCGCAGCTATATCAACGGGGTTCCCGTCCCCCTCGCCCAGCTCAGGAACCTGGGTCAACTGCTGGTCAACGTCCACGGTCAGCACGCTCACCAGATGCTGCTCAAACCCGATTACCAGCTCGCCCTGCTGGACGGCTACGCCGGTCATCATCTGCTCCTCGACGATGTGCGCCGCCACTACCAACAGTGGCGCCAGTTGCAAAACGAGCTCAACCGGCTCAAGGCCGAGCAGCAGCAGCGGGAAGCCCGCCGTCAACTCATCGAATACCAGGTGCAGGAGCTGGACGAATTTGCCCTTCAGCCGGGAGAGTTTGAAGAGATTGAAGAGGAGCATCAGCGGCTCGCCAATGGCACCGAGCTGATGCAGGAGTGCGGGTATTGCCTCGATCTGCTCTATGACAATGAAGAGACCACCATCGCCGGTCTGCTGCAGACGGCGGTGGACAGGGCCGAGACCCTGGTCGGCATGGACAGCCGGCTTGGCAACGTACTCGGCATGCTCAACGAAGCGCTGATCGGCGTACAGGAGAGCCACAGCGAGCTGCGCAGCTATCTCGACCGGCTGGAACTGGATCCAGAGCGCTTCAACGAGCTGGAAAGCCGCCTCTCCAAGGCCATCAACCTGGCACGCAAGCACCATGTCAAACCGGCGGAGCTGGCCCTGCACCATCAGGAGCTGGCCGCCGATCTGGCCCGCCTCAACTCCGACGAGGAGCGTCTCGAGGGGATGGAGGACGAGCTGGCCTCGGCCCGCCAGGCCTTCGTGCAGGCCGCCGAGGCCCTGAGCCAGAGCCGCCAGCGCTATGCCGAGGAGCTGGGCGCCAAGGTAAGCGCCAGCATGCACGAACTGGCGATGCCAGATGGCCGCTTCGCCATCGAGGTGCGACCCGATGCCCAGAGCAGCCTCTCGCCCCTTGGCATCGATCGGGTGGAGTTCATGGTCACCACCAACCCGGGTCAGCCCATCCAACCCCTTGGCAAGGTGGCTTCCGGTGGCGAGCTGTCGCGTATCAGCCTCGCCATCGTGGTGATCAGTGCACGCAAGATCTCCACCCCGACCCTTATCTTCGACGAAGTGGATGTGGGGATCAGCGGCCCGACCGCCGCCGTGGTGGGCCGCCTGTTGCGCCAGCTCGGCGAATCCACCCAGGTGATGGTGGTCACCCACCTGCCCCAGGTGGCAGGCAAGGGTCACCAGCACATGGTGGTGAGCAAACACACCGACGGCAAGACAACGGAAACCCAGATGCAGGCGCTCACCCCGGGTGCCCGGCTCAACGAACTGGCCCGCCTGCTGGGGGGCGATCAGATCACCGACAACACCCTGGCCAACGCCCGTGAGTTGCTCGCAAGCTGACCACGGGGCGGACGGGATGCCCTCCCGTCCATGTCGGCCTTTTCAGATTGACCGTGCCATCATCGCGCTGGCCAGTTGAAGCCTCTTGCCGATGGCACCGGCCTGGTTGGCCCATGCCGTGAGCCACAAGAAAGAGGGGGAGCCCGGGCTAATCCGCGGCACGTGTCTTGATGCTCAGTCTGAGCCTGTCAGCCTGGTCATCACCCAGTCGGGTTTCCATCGCCATGGTCAGAACGCCACTCATCTTCGTTGCACTCATTCATATATCGAACGGACCCACTCCTTCATTTTCCATTCAACTCAGTCTGTTATGATGATGTAAACGGACTCGGTACCTTCAGTTGCCATCGACAGAAGGTGACGCTTGATGCAAACACACCGGGTTCGTTTGAGCTGACATTTCGCGGGAAGGGAGGATGGGAGCGCGCTTCCGCCGTCTGACCCGCACCTGCCAAGGAGAACTGCTTATGAGCCCGACCAATATTGTGCTGTTGCTGGAAGGCAAGGATTACGAGCAGGAGACACTGGCCAAGGCGAGCCGTCTGGCACAAGGGCTGGGCGCCAACCTGACCTTGTTGCACCTGACCCACAGCAGCAAGACCCGTCGCAATAGTCTGTCCCTGTCACAAGAGGAGCGCAGCCCCCAGGGCACCCTGGATGCCAAGGCGATCATCAGTGAACTCATCACCCAGCTGTCTCATCCGGTGGATTACCAGTGCCTGGTGGTGGATGACGTGGTGCCGGATCTCCAGCGCTGGCTGGCCGCCCACCCCGCCGATCTCTTGCTGGTCGGCAGCCGTCATCACTGGATGGAGGGCTCGCTAGCCCGCCTGCTCCTCTACAAACTGCCCCTCGATATCCAGATCTGCCACGAGCCTCACGCCGCCTTGCTCAAAGCCGTCGGTTGACACCACAAGACCCGCTCCCTGAGCGGGTCTTCTTGTTTCTGACGCCCCGCCGTCACCCTCCCCCAGCTTGACCTCCTCCACTGCGTCACCGCCAGAACCACACGATTTCTTACACATTGCTCGCTTCTTTTTGAGGGCCATTTGCTGCACGATATGGCCCTTGCACGCCTTCGCTCGTTTCGTTCAGGTGATAAATGAAAGCTCTTCGAAAACCCGGCAAGCTCGCCCTGCTCGCCCTTGTGCTGATCCCTCTCGTCACCTGGCTGGCCTGGCCAGGCAACACACCGGACCCGGTACTGACCGCAACGGTAACCCGCCAGGATGTGGAGCAGACGGTGCTCGCCAGTGGCGTACTGCAGGCCATCGAGCAGGTGGATGTGGGGGCTCAGGTCTCGGGTCAGGTCACCTATCTCGCGGTGGAAGCGGGTCAACAGGTCAAACAAGGAGAGCTGCTGGCGGAGATCGATCCCCTGATCGCCCAGAACAACCTCAAGACCGCCGAGGCGGAGCTGGCCAGCCGCCGCGCCCAGCTCAAGATCAAGCAGGCACAGCTCAAACAGAACGAGCTTGCCTGGCTCCGCCAGCAGCAGATGTTTCGGCAGGAAGCGAGCTCTCGTGCGGATCTGGAGAGCGCCGAAGCCCAGCTTGCCGTCACCCGGGCCGAGCTGCAAAGCGCCCAGGCCGACATCGACAACGCCATCATCAAGGTGGAGCGCGCCAAGACGGAGCTCGGCTACAACCGCATTCAGGCCCCCATGGATGGTACCGTCGTCTCCATCGTCACCCGGCAGGGGCAGACCCTGGCCGCCAGCCAGACGGTACCGACCCTGCTCAAGCTCGCCAATCTCGACACCATGACGGTCAAGGCCCAGATCTCCGAAGCGGACGTCACCCGTGTCAAAGCGGGCATGCCGGTCTATTTCACCCTGATAGGGGATCCGGATACTCGCTACCACGGTACCCTGCGCACGGTCGAGCTGGCCCCCACCAACATCAATGAGCAGACGGCCAGCACCACGGCCACCAGCAATGCGGCCATCTACTACTATGCCCTGTTCGATGTGCCCAACCCCGGCCATCAGTTGAGGGTCGCCATGACGACCCAGGTCACCATCGTACTCGGCGAGCGCAAGCAGGTACTGGCCATTCCCCAGACCGCCCTCGGCAAGAAGACTGGCGACAACGAGTACGAGGTCAGCCTGCTCAAGGCAGGGGACCAGAGAGAGACCCGCCGCATCAAGACCGGCATGAAGGATGACATCAAGATTGAGGTGGTGAGCGGCCTGACCGAGCATGAGAAGGTGATCCTGGAGCAGGGCAAGCCGGCCCTGCACGATGAAGGGGAGATGGACCCGTGAGCGAGCCCCTGATCCGTCTCAAGGGCATCGAGCGGCGCTACCAGAGCGGAGAGCACGAAGTGACCGTGCTGCACCCGCTGGATCTCGCCATCGATGCCGGGGAGATGGTGGCCATCGTCGGCGCCTCCGGCTCCGGCAAATCGACCCTGATGAACCTGCTGGGCTGCCTCGATCGCCCGAGCAGGGGCCAGTATCTGTTTCGCGGCCAGGACACCGCGACCCTGGATGCCCTCTCCCTGGCACGGCTGCGCTGCCACCACTTCGGCTTCATCTTCCAGCGCTATCACCTGCTGCCCCATCTGGATGCGGCCGCCAACGTGGAGATCCCCGCCATCTATGCCGGCACCGCCCGCCTTGATCGCCAGGCCCGTGCCCGCACCTTGCTGACCCGCCTGGGACTGCAGGATCGCAGCCACCACAGACCCGGCCAGCTCTCCGGCGGTCAGCAGCAGCGGGTCAGTATTGCCCGGGCGCTCGCCAACGGCGGCGAGGTGATCCTAGCGGACGAACCCACCGGCGCTCTCGACAGCCAGAGCGGCAAGGAGGTGATGACCATCCTCAAGGAGCTGCACGCCCAGGGCCACACCATCATTCTGGTGACCCACGACATGGCGGTGGCAAGCCATGCGGATCGCATCATCACCCTGCGTGACGGGCGGGTAGTGGAGGACAGCGGCCATCGGGCGACCGATGACAACGCAGCCTCCCCATCCGGGGCGCCGGCCCACCCGCTGCCAGGTGATGGCAGCCAGCTGGCCCCTCCCCCTGTCGGGCAAGATGCACAGGGCACAAGCGCCGCCGTCCGCACCGCAAGCCGGGGCTGGGATCGCTACCGGGAGGCGGGGCGCATGGCCCTGCACGCCATGCTGGCCCATCGCATGCGCACCTTCCTCACCATGCTCGGCATCATCATCGGCATCGCCGCCGTGGTCAGCGTGGTGGCGCTGGGTCAGGGGGCGCGCGCCAAGGTGATCGACGACATCAACGCCATGGGCACCAACACCATCGACATCTTCCCCGGCAAGGACTGGGGAGACGAGAAGGCCGCCAGCATCCAGACCCTGAACGAGCGGGATCTCGACGCGCTGCTCGGCCAGCCCTATCTGGAGGGTGCCAGCCCCCAGATAGCGACGTCGGGCCAGCTTCGCTATCGCAACAAGACCAGCAGCGGCAGCGTGATCGGGGTCGGCAACGACTTTTTCCGGGTCAAGGGGATGACGCTCACCCAGGGGCGCCTGCTCGATGAGCGGGACATTCGCAACCGGACGGCAGTCGCCGTGGTGGATGGCAAGACCATAGAGAGCCTGCTCGGCCAGGTGGACCCGGTCGGCCAGGTGGTGCTGGTCGGCACCCTGCCGGTGCGCATCGTGGGGGTGGTCACCCAGGAGACCGGCTTTGGCCGCAGCAGCCAGTCGGTCAATGTCTGGCTCCCCTACAGCGCCGTCATGAGCCGTCTCCTCTCCCAGCAGCACTTCACCCAGATCACCATCCGGGTCAAGGACGGCGTCCAGCCCGCCCTGGCCGAGCAGGCGGCAGTCGCCCTGCTGACCCAGCGACACGGCGTAAAGGACTTCTTCACCTTCAGCAGCGACAGCATCGTCAAATCGGTGGAGAAGACCACCGCCACCCTGACACTGCTGGTCTCCGCCATCGCGGTGATCTCCCTCATCGTCGGCGGCGTCGGAGTGATGAACATCATGCTGGTCTCGGTGGTGGAGCGCACCCGGGAGATAGGGATCCGCATCGCCGTCGGCGCCCGCCAGTCCGACATACTGCAACAGTTCCTCATCGAGGCGGTGATGGTCAGCCTGCTGGGGGGGCTGCTCGGTATCGGCCTCGCCCTGCTCATCGGCGCTCTCTTCTCCCTGCTCGTGGAAAGCTTCCAGATGCGCTTCTCGCTCTTCTCCATCCTGATGGCCTTCGGGTGCTCCTCCCTCATCGGGATCCTGTTTGGTTACCTGCCCGCCCGCAATGCGGCCAGGCTCGATCCGGTGGAGGCACTGGCGAGGGAATGACGATGCACAACCTATCAAGGCTCGGGCTAAGCCTGATGCTCACCGCCAGCCTCGGTGCCTGCAGCCAGCAGAGCACCTATCACAGACCCGATCTCGACGTGGCGCCAGCATGGCAGCAGGAGAGCCGGGGTCTCACCGCGCAGCAGGCTGGCCCCTGGTGGCAGGGATTCCAGGATCCCGCGCTCGATCGCCTGGTCGAGGCGGTGCTGGCCGCCAACCCGGACATGCGGGTGGCCGGGCTCAAGCTCAAGAACGCCCTGCTCGGCGCCGATCTGGCTGACACCAACCTCACCCCCTCGGTCAGCGCCAATCTCGGGGCCAGCGGCACCAAGAACATGAAAGATGGCAGCGCCAGCAGCAACCTGGGCCCCTCTCTCAACCTCAGCTACGAAGTGGATCTCTGGGGCAGACTGGCCGCGACAAGGGATCAGGCGAGCTGGGAAGCACAAGCCAGCGAACAGGATCTGGCCGCCACCCGGTTGCTGCTCATCGGCAAGACCCTGGAGCAATACTGGCAACTGGCCTACCTCGGCTCGGCCATGACCCTGGGCACCCAGCAACTGGGCAATCTGGAGCGCATTGAACGCCTGACCCGCGCCAAATACGAGGCGGGCGCCGTGACCCGACTCGATCTGGTACAGGCCAGCCAGCAGAAGGCAGGCAAGCAGGCGGAGCTCGCCACCCTCACCCAGCAGCGGGCACAGGCGGGCAATGCTCTTCGCCTGCTGCTGGGCCGCAGCAGCGGGCCGCTCGCTGACGCTCCCGACGCCCTGATCATGGGCCCGATCCCGTCCGTGGCGGCTGGCATCCCCGCCGATGTGCTGGCCCGGCGGCCCGATGTGCGCGCCGCCGAACTCAGGCTGCGCAAGACCCTTGCGAGGGGAGACGAGATCCGCA
Organism: Aeromonas sp. ASNIH1; assembly: GCF_002934285.1. Classification (NCBI taxonomy): domain Bacteria; kingdom Pseudomonadati; phylum Pseudomonadota; class Gammaproteobacteria; order Aeromonadales; family Aeromonadaceae; genus Aeromonas; species Aeromonas sp. ASNIH1. Next base: position 43,142 of record NZ_CP026228.1, read on the forward strand.
CCGGCTTTTATCCCACCCTGAGCCTGACCGGCGGTGCCAGCACCACCTCGGATACCCTGACCCAGGTGCTGCAAAATCCAGTCGGCACCCTGGGCGCCACGCTGGCGCTCCCTTTCCTCGAGTACAACAAGACCCGGCTCTCCATCGCCAGCGCCGACATCGACTACCAGATTGCCGAAACCGAATTTCGCAAGCAGCTCTATACCGCGCTGCTGGAAGTGGAGGATGGCCTGGCCGCCCGTCAGCAAGGGGAACAGCGGCTGCGCTATCTGGAGCAGCAGAGGGCCTATGCCCGGGAGGCCGAGAGGCTCGCTGGCGCCCGTTTCCTGGCCGGAGCCACCGGGGTGCAACCCTGGCTGGATGAGCAGAACCGCCTGTGGGATGCCGAGCTCGCTCTGCTGGCACAGCAGCAGGCCCAGCTCAACAACATGGCAGGCATCTATCGGGCGCTGGGGGGAAGCGATCGAACCTGACCCAGGCAGAGAGTGTGGGATCGCGATGGACATCCCGAGGAGGTCAATCGCGACCCATTCTGCCCACAAACCAATTGATAATAGTTTTCATTTCATCAAGAATGGGCGCCATCATCAGCCAGGAGTATGCCCATGTCTCAACCCGCCCCGGCCAATCGCCCCCGCCTGCTCACCGTCAAGCATGTTCAGGATGTGAGCCCGCACCTGCGCCGAATCTGCCTGACCAGCCCCGAGCTTGTGGACTACCCCTTCAGCTGTGGCGGTGCTCATGTCAAGATCATGCTGCCCCGACCGGGTCAGCGCGAGATAGTGTTGCCCACCCCCACCGACAAGGGGCCTCGCTGGCTCGATCCCGCCCAGAAACCCGTCATTCGCACCTTCACCATACGCGCGTTTCGCCGGGAGGCGCTGGAGCTCGACATCGACTTCGCCCTGCACGGCGAGGCCGGCCCCGCCAGTCGTTTCGCCCTGCACGCCAAACCGGGTGACAGGCTCGCCATCTCAGGCCCGGGCGGTCCCGACCCCATGCTGCAAACGGCCGAGCACTATTACATGGCGGGGGATCTCACCGCCCTGCCCGCCATCAGCGCCATGGTGGAGATGATGCCGGCCCATGCCCTCGGCCATATCGCCCTGCTGGTCCCCCATCAGGACGACGTGCAGGATCTGTCGCTGCCGGCCGGCGTCGACCTGCGCTGGTTCGTGGGCAATCCGGAGCAGGCCGCGACTCTGGTGGCGCATTTCACCGCCCAGCCCATGGTCGCCGAGGGGAGCTATTTCTGGTTTGGCGGGGAAGAGAGCCTGGTCGTGCCGCTGCGCCGCCACGTCAGACGCGCCCTGGATGCCGAGCGCCAGCGGGTCTACGCAGTCCCCTACTGGCGCAGCGGCAAGGATGAAGACGCCTACCATCAGGACAGGCACGCCGTGATGGACAGCTGATCCCCTCTTTATCTTGTGACTGGCGGGCTTCTTCCCTCGGGGAAGCGGCCTGCTTTTGCTGCGGTTCCCCCGCCATCGTTCTCTCTCCCCCCATCTTCGCCTGGCGATTTCATTGCACTTGCATTTGAGACAAACACCAAGATAATGACAATCATTCTCAACAACTGCGATGAGCCGTGAATCTGTCTGCTCCCAACAGGATGCCGCATACGGGTTCCCCATCGCACACATGCACAGCAAGGTAACTCCAGATGGCAGTTTTGAATTCGGTCATGCGCGCCTTCGCCATAGAGGCGCTCCCCACCCCTGCCGAGCTGCTGGCGCAGCACCCCTGTCCGGCCGACATGGCCCGGCATATCGACAGCCAGCGCCATCAGGCACGCCGGATCCTGGCAGGTGAAGACGATCGCCTGCTGGTCGTGATTGGCCCCTGCTCCATCCATGATCCCGTCGCGGCCCTGGACTATGCCGGACGGCTGGCACGATTCGCCACCGCCTATGAAGACAGCCTTCAGATAGTCATGCGCGCCTATTTTGAAAAGCCGCGCACCACGGTGGGCTGGAAGGGGCTGGTCTTCGATCCGCACCTGGACGGCAGCAACGACATCAATCGGGGATTGCATCTGGCACGCCAGGTGCTGCTCGACATCAATGGACTGGGGCTCGCCACCGCCACAGAATTCCTCGACACCACCAGCTTTCTCTATCTCGCCGATCTCGTCAGCTGGGGCGCCATCGGGGCACGCACCACGGAGTCTCAGGTCCACCGGCAATTGGCCTCCGCACTGCCCTGCCCCGTGGGATTCAAGAACGGCACGGACGGCAATATCCGGGTCGCCATCGATGCCATCCAGGCCAGTACCGCCTCCCATCTCTTCACCGCCCCCGGCAGCCAGGGCGGCATGGTAGTGATCAAGAGCGAAGGCAATCCCGACGGCCATATCATTCTGCGTGGCGGCACCCTGCCCAACTACCACCAGAGCGATGTGGCGGAGGCAGCAGACCGCCTCACCCGCCAGGGACTCCCCCCTCGCCTGATGGTGGATTGCAGCCATGGCAACAGCCAGAAGCTGCACACGAACCAGCTGAAGGTCGCCAAAGAGCTCTGTCGCCAGCTGAGCGAAGGGAGCCAAGCCGTCGCCGCCGTCATGGTCGAGAGCTTCTTGCTGGGAGGAAACCAGAAACCGGCTCCTCTGGGTGAACTGCAATACGGTCTGTCAGTGACCGATGCCTGCCTCTGCTGGGAAGAGAGTGAACACCTGCTTGCCATGCTGGCAGAGGCGGTCCAGGCCCGTCGCCGCACCCGGAGAAAATACACACACGCCGTTCAGTCTGAACTCGGACAACCCGTCATCTAGCATTCGGTTTATTTGTTTGCCACCAATCCGTGTCTGCCTCATCCGCACATTGTCCGGCATCGTGCGGATATATCGCAGAAGAGCGGTGTCAAACAGACCATAAATAGAGGGGATAAATTAATAGGCGGTGGGCGTCATGCATCAGCATGAAAAAGAGACGGGCCGCTCAGGCATACAGATGAGGATCCACCGCCGCTATTTCATTCTGTCACAGCAGGTATCCATGATCGTTTCTCACAAGGGACGAAGAAACACGGGCTGTATGAGTCCTCAATGCGTATAAGTGGCGAGGTGGCGTGGAAGATGATGCGCCAACTTTATTGGGCACATGATGGTTATGGCTATTCCAGACGAGGCTCTCCAATTAACCGGAGTAACCTGCGCAATTGGGTTTTACTGCGACATCCTCTGAACCCTGAAAATAATAATGCCGCCCTGCAGGCGGCATTATCGAGATCCGGATCCGGCGATCAGATCAGGAAATCGTTCAGATCCTTGCCCAGCGCAACTTGCTCGGCGATGGCCTTGGGCATACGACCCTGACCGGTCCAGGTCTTCTCCTGACCGTCTTCCTGGTACTTGTACTTCGCAGGACGGGGAGCACGCTTGCTCTTGGTGGTGCCCGCCGCAGCCGGAGCCGCCACGCTGCCGATCAGCTCACGGGGATCGATACCAGCCTGTTGCAGCATTTCGGTGAATTCATTCAGTTTGCGCTGACGCTCTTCCTGTTCGGCACGTTCCTGTTCAACGGACTCGGCACGCTCGTTATATACCAGGTCAAACTTTTCTTTCGCTTCTTGCAGTTGCTCAAACGGCAGTTCACGAATGGCAGCGCGCAAGCTGCGAATGTTCAGCAGAACCTTCAGAAACTCGTTCATTACTTCCTCACAGAATTATTTTTGTATGTCACAGGGATAACACGATTTGAGAATAGCATGCCCATTGGATAACAACATAATGTTTTTATACCATCCGGCAGCGCTCTGACACCATATGGACATTATTCACCGTGGTTAATTCCCTGCCTGATACTTATTGGGAATACCCTCACGGACTTTATTTTCTATTTTCCCCGGTTAATCTCAGGCTCACCTCATCCGTTGCACACGCTGTTATCTCTTACCCGCGTCGCTCTGCGCCAGGTCATTTAGCAGCAGTGCCGGCACTTATTGTACAAATAGTGCGCTCATGGCCATGACCTTCGCGGACAATAAACCAGGTCCCGTTTCAGGATGCCCCTTGCGCCTGATCCTGTATCCAGCGGATGAATGCCTGGATCTTGGGACACTGGCGATGAGGGAGGGTCGCCAGGTAATAACGCGGCTCGCAGCGCACCGCCATATCCGGGAAGGGCATCACCAGCGCTCCGCTCGCCAGCGCCTGGCTTGCCAGCTGCCTGCGCCCCATGGCGACACCGGCGTGGTGGGTGGCGGCAAGGATCGCCAGATCCGCCCGATCAAATCCCATGTGTGACGAGCAGGCCTCCAGGGAGAGATGCCAGTGGCTCCCCCAGGTGCGCCACTCGTCGCTGTCGGTGTCCAGGCCCCAGGCCTGCCTGTCATGGAGCAGGCGGCACTGCTGCAGATTCCCCACCTCCCCCATCAGACCGTGGTCGCTGGCGTATTGAGGGCTGCACACCGGCACCATGAATTCATCCATCAGGGGGTGAATGGCCAGGCCCGTCGGGGTTCTGGCGTCGAAGTTGAGGGTCAGATCGATGCCGTAGCCGTGCAGGTTTATATGCTCGTTGCCCGTCAGCAGGTTGAGCTCGATGTGAGGATGCAGGCGGGAAAAATCGGCGAGCCTTGGCACCAGCCAGCACTGGGCGATGGAGGGGCGCGAGTGCAGCGTCAGGGAGCCCGACAGCGCCTGCTCCCTGATCTCCAGCACCTCCTGATTGATGAACTCCAGGGAGGAGGTGAGCGCCCAGAAGATGCGCTGCCCCTCCGTGGTCAAGGCCACCTTGCGGTGAAAGCGCTGGAACAGCAAAAAACCGAGCGCCTCTTCCAGGGCCGAGATGCGGTGGCTCACCGCGCTTGGGCTCAAGGAAAGCTCGTCGGCGGCGAGCGCAAAGGAGCCGTGGCGGGCCGCTGCCTCGAAGGTGTGGAGCCTGGCGAGCTGATGGCTGCTGAGCAGCTTGCTCCTCACCCCTGGGTGCTCATCGCGTTGCATGGTTGGGCCTCCCTCTCTTTTATCTGGCAGATGATACCAGAAGGGCGAGGTTTGCATTCACCAGGAAGACCCAACTCACCCGTATGCGAAGACACAGCAGGGTAGATGACCATTTGCATCAACTGGGCTCATCCAAGCGACGCGTTTTATCATTTGTCACGGCAACGCTGGCGCCGTTCAATGGGATGATTCCGTCACCACCCCGAGAGGCTTTCATGACACACACCGACATTGCCGGGCTCATCGCCCGCTTCCCCCTGCTCGAACCGCTGATCGCCCTCACCCCTGTGACCTGGTTCAATCCGGGGGCCACCTCCCTAGCGGAAGGATTGCCCCATGTGGGGCTCACCCGGCACGATGTGGCCGCCGCCTCCGCCCGGCTCGCCCGCTTCGCCCCCTACCTGTGCGAGGCCTTCCCCGAAACCCGCGCCAGCCACGGCATCATCGAGTCCGGGATCGCCGCCATCCCGACCCTGCAGGGGACCCTCAATGGGCGCTACGGTGTCGAACTCACCGGCAGGTTGCTGCTCAAACAAGACAGCCATCTGCCCATCTCCGGCTCCATCAAGGCGCGCGGCGGCATCCACGAGGTGCTGGCCCATGCCGAACACCTGGCCATCCAGGCTGGGCTGCTGCGCGAGACGGATGACTATCGCACGTTGTTCTCGGACGAGTTCCGCCACTTCTTCGGCCAGTACAGCATCGCGGTGGGGTCGACCGGCAACCTCGGCCTCTCCATCGGCATCATGAGCGCCCGCCTCGGCTTTCGCGTCACCGTCCACATGTCGGCTGATGCGCGGGAGTGGAAGAAGCGCAAGTTGCGCCAACATGGCGCCATCGTGGTGGAATACGCCGAGGATTACGGGGTGGCGGTGGAGCAGGGACGCAAGGAAGCCGAGCGCGATCCCAACTGCTTCTTCATCGATGACGAGCACTCCCGCACCCTGTTCCTCGGCTATGCGGTGGCGGGCGAGCGGGTGAAAAAGCAGTTCGACGAGATGGGCATCAGGGTGGACGCCGACCATCCGCTCTTCGTCTACCTGCCTTGCGGCGTCGGCGGTGGCCCGGGCGGAGTGGCTTTTGGCCTCAAGCTGGCGTTCGGGGACAACGTGCACTGCTTCTTCGCCGAACCTACCCACTCCCCCTGCATGCTGCTCGGGGTCCACACCGGGTTGCACGATGCCATTGCGGTGCAAGACCTTGGCATCGACAACCTCACCGCCGCCGACGGCCTGGCGGTGGGACGCGCCTCCGGTTTTGTCGGCCGCGCCATGGAACGCCTGCTTGCGGGCTTCTACACCCTGAGGGATCAGGAGATGTACGACCTGCTGGGGCTCCTGGCCCGGGATGAAGAGATCCGGCTCGAGCCCTCGGCACTGGCGGGCATGGCAGGCCCCTGGCGAGTGGCCACCAACCTTGAGTGGCAGAGTGGGCAGGGACTGGATGCTGCCAGGATGGCCGGGGCCACCCACCTGGTGTGGGCCACCGGCGGCGGCATGGTGCCCGCCGAGGAGATGGAAAAATACCTGGCCTGCGCCCGGATCTGATCTTTTTTTCGCCCCCGTGACCCGCCGACCTGGCGGGTTTTTCTGCTGCGAGATCAGCAAGATGGCACCTCAGCCCTCGCCACCATGACACAGACGGCCAGACTGCTGGACAGCCTGATTTGTCATCCAGCCCCACTGACTGGTTATTTTGTGATACGATAGAGACCGTTTTTTGACATCTGCGCCCCGTTGTCCCCTTTTTCCGGTGAGATAACCACCGGATCCGGCGACCAACACCTGTCGGGCGCAGCACAACATGTGCCCAGTTCGAATCGCTCCTGCGCGACCTTGACGCCTGGAGCACTCCCCTCTGGGCATCTTAGATAAGGAGATCGGGCGATGAAACAATATCAAAGCTGGTTGGGACAATATCTGATGAGCCGCCGTGACGGAGACCACGCCATGGCATCCGAGCTCGCCAACTCCATCTGCGAATTCTGGCAGGCCCGTGGAGATGAGGCCGAGACCAGCAAATGGCAGCAGATCTACGAGCAGCACGTGGAAAAAACCACCTGACGACCTGCTCTCTTCCATAAAAAAACCGGCGCTCATGGCGCCGGTTTTGCATTTCAACGACCCGGATCACATCTGGTCGATCATGTCCTGGGCGAACTGGGAGCAGGAACGCAGGGTGGCCCCTTCCATCAGACGCTCGAAGTCATAGGTGACGGTCTTGTTGGCGATGGCCGCTTCCATCCCCTTGACGATGAGGTCAGCCGCCTCGGTCCAGCCCAGGTGGCGCAGCATCATCTCGGCAGAGAGGATGAGGGAACCCGGGTTGACCTTGTCCTGGCCAGCGTATTTCGGCGCGGTGCCGTGGGTGGCTTCGAACAGGGCAACGCCGTCGCCGATGTTGGCACCCGGTGCGATGCCGATGCCGCCGACCTGGGCCGCCAGCGCGTCGGAGATGTAGTCGCCGTTGAGGTTCATACAGGCAATGACGTCATACTCGGCCGGACGCAGCAGGATCTGTTGCAGGAAGGCATCGGCGATGACGTCCTTGACCACGATGGTCTTGCCGGTTTTCGGGTTCTTGAAGGAGCACCAGGGGCCGCCGTCGATGAGCTGGGCATCGTACTCTTTCTGGGCCAGGGCATAGCCCCAATCCTTGAAGGCACCCTCGGTGAACTTCATGATGTTGCCCTTGTGCACCAAGGTCACGGAGTCGCGATCGTTGTCGATGGCGTACTCGATGGCGGCACGGACCAGACGCTCGGTACCGGCCTTGGACATGGGCTTGATGCCGATGCCGCAGGACTCGGGGAAGCGAATTTTCTTCACGCCCATCTCGTTTTGCAGGAAAGCGATCACCTTCTTGGCTTCATCGCTGTCTGCCTTCCACTCGATGCCGGCGTAGATGTCTTCGGCGTTCTCGCGGAAGATCACCATGTCGGTCAGCTCGGGGTGCTTGACCGGGCTCGGGGTCCCTTCGTAGTAACGGACCGGGCGCAGGCAGACGTAGAGGTCCAGCTCCTGGCGCAGGGCCACGTTGAGGGAGCGAATACCACCGCCGACCGGGGTGGTCAGCGGGCCCTTGATGGCCACGCAGTATTCACGAATGAAATCCAGGGTTTCGGCCGGCAGCCAGGCACCTTCGCCATAGACATGAGTCGATTTCTCGCCGGTATAGATCTCCATCCAGGCGATCTTGCGCTCGCCTTTGTAGGCTTTCTCGACCGCAGCATTCACCACATTCAACATGGCCGGGGTCACGTCCACACCGATACCATCCCCTTCGATAAACGGAATGATGGGATTGTGGGGAACCTGCAGCTTGCCGCTGGCATCGACTGTGATTTTCTGGCCCTGGGTCGGGATAACTACTTTGCTTTCCATCGGCATCTCCTAACTTCCGTTTGTTATCAATCTGATCGTTGCGCGCGGCCATCTTAAGCCCATCCATTTGCATAATCAAATAGCGGGCGTGCATGTCAGACCATAGTCGGGGAGTGGATCACAGTGCGCCTGAGGATCCCCTACTCCCTCGCTGCCCTCTGGTCCTGACGAGGCGCAGGCCCCGTCCATCCGGGCCTCTTCCTCTAGTGATGACAGCGTCTTCCTGCCCTCGCCGCCCCGAAGGCGTCATTCCCCCAAATCCCGTTCGCCTTTACATCGTCGTAACCCCTTTGGCGAGGCAAGGCGCGCCGGGGGACAGGCAGCCGGATCCGGACTAGGCTCTTTGCCAGTGATCGGGGCGCCCGGGGCGTGGCCGATCATGAAGAGAGCACGACAACAAGGAGAACACCATCTTTATCGTCACCAACCGGATGGTCAACGAGCAGAGCAAGACCCCCAGCGAGATCTTTGGCGAAAAACCCGCAGAGGGCCCCAACGAACTGCGCCTCGCCGAGGCCCGGCGTCAGGGCAAACAGTGGCAGCTGGACCTGCTGCCGGATCAGATCACCGCCGAGATGGCCGCCAGCGTCGGCCTTGACCCCGACCTCCCCCACCCGGCCAGCGCCTATGTGGCGCGCAAGCTGCTGGAGCGCTGCGCCGGGACCGGCAGCACGGCCAAGCAGAAGCTCAAGACTGGCAAACACCTGCTGCTGTTCGTACACGGCTTCAACAACGATCTTGACGATGTGCTGGAGCGAGCCGCGGGGCTCGAGGCCCGTTACGGCGTCGAGGTGCTCTACTTCAGCTGGCCCGCCAATGGCGGCGGCGCCCGGGGCGTGCTGAGCTACAAGAGCGACAAGCGCGATGCCCTGGCCTCGGCCGGTGCCCTTGACCGGGTGCTGGAGAAGATGAAGGGGCTGCTCGACGAGTTCAACGGCCAGTATGTGACGCAACTGGAAGAGAAGGCCCAGAAGAAGTTCGCCGACAACGGCGAGGCCTGGGATCGCTACTTCGCCAAGGAGGTAAACAAGCGCTGCCCCTTCACCATCAACCTGCTGCTGCACAGCATGGGCAACTACCTGTTCAAGCACCTGCTGGGCAGCACCACCTACCACGCCAACCAGCTGCTGTTCGACAACATCATCATGGCCGCGGCCGACACCAACAACGAGCTTCACGCCCAGTGGGTCGATCGCATCCAGTGTCGCAACCGCCTCTACATCACCATCAATGAGCGCGATGGTGCCCTGATGGCATCGCGCATGAAGATGGGGGAGCAGCAAAAGGCGAGGCTCGGCCACTACACCCGGCGACTGGATGCCAGAACGGCCACCTACGTGGACGTGACCAATCAGCCCCATGTGGGGGACTCTCACGCCTACTTCGAAGGGGATGCCCTCGCCAACGAGAAGGTGCTGCGCTTCTTCCACACCGTCTTCAACGGCGGCACCGGCGAGCGCACGGAGCTGTTCGATGCGGCCCAGAACCTCTATCGCCTCTAGCCACTGCGCAAAAAAACCACCGCCCCGAACAGGGCGGTGGTTTTTCATTATGCGCTCACTCGGTGGCCACAAGGCCGCCAGGGGCTAGTGTTCTGCCGCTTCCGGCTGGGGCGCTTCGCTGCGCTCCCGTTGCAGTTCATCGACCCTGGCCTGCCATCTGTCCTGGGCCTGTCTTTGCCCCTGGGACTCGAATTCCTGGCGCATGGTGTCGATTTTTTGGTCAAGTTTTTCCATCAGGATGTCTCCTTACATCTCGGGTTACACACTGGCTGACGGCACTGTTTGGCCAACCTGCTCACCCGATTGGACACCAGGTTTTCCCCAATTGTCCAACAAAATAAACGATTGATTATGCAAAAACCAATCTAGAAAATGGGTTGAAGCTCCTTATGAAACCCCATCACTCACCCTGAAAACGCCTGATAAAAATACTATTTTTACCATTGATATCAATATCTTGATATTTATAATTCGCTCAATGACGCCCTTGAGATCGGCATGACGAATGTATGCACATTTTTTTTCACAAAAACGCCCCGCTCTCCGGGCTTTGCGACCGGAAAGGCCCCCTTGTCCATCCAAAAATGCGATGGGTTATGACACAACCCATCTTTTAAATGGATAGATAATCCCCAACCCCGGCCCTGCGGCTTGCCAACCCGACCATCAGCAGGTTCGCTTGTTACCCATCCGGGCATATCCCGCCCCACTCCCGCCCCGATAAAATGAAGCCGCACCACGCCTGCTGAGCGGGTTGTTGCCGCCCTCATCTCCTCTCGTCGGAGTCATGACATGGATCTCTTCTGGTGGTTTGCCCTGCCCGTCGCCGCAGGCACCTTCTATGGGTGCTATTTCTGGAACCAGCGCCATGCCCAGCCCGACTGGCTGCGCCTTCCCACCCGCGCCGACTACCTGCACCAGCATCCCGAATGCGCCATCGACCATGAACTGGGGGCGCGCTGCTGCGCCTGCGGCTCCGACAAGGTGCTGGGCCACCCCCAGACCGGCTGGCCTGATCATCGCTTTCGCCACACCTGCCTCGCCTGCGGCAAGGCGCTCTATCGCACCGAAGAGCCCCCGATATAAGCATCCACATTCGCCCTTTTTGTATGGCGATGGCAGATGCTGACACCCGCGAAGCAGCAAAGAGCACGTGCTCGGGACAGGGAGATGGCGCAGGCGTCCTGACAGGGAGAGCGCCGACCAGGTCAGAATGGGTTGTCGTTTGTGACCCTCTTTCGTACTATTGCCCGCCACTGCAAACCCCCTTTTCCGGCCCGGGCGTCACGCACGGCGCGGGCCCACAAACGGATAGCGATCCCATGACATCTCTGACCCACTGCTCGGTGCTGGCGATGACGCTGGTTGCACTGCCCGCCCTCGCCTCCGGTGACGGTGACGGGTGCGGCTTCTGGCTCACCGACTGCCCTCTCCCCACCTATCCGCTCTATCTCAACGAGAACGACACCCGGGGCAACCTGCTGATGCTGCTGGGGGATGCCCAGCATCACCCCCTCCCCTTCACCCTGCCGGCGGATCCGCTGAACGAACGCAGCCAGCCGCTGTTCTACCTCACCCGCCTCCCCCAGCCGGAGGAGGTGGAGGACCCGGCGCTGCGCGAGCAGCTCGGCAGCCGGCTGGCCGCCTACGACCCGTCCCTCCCCCCGCTGCTCGAGCACTACGCGGGCCACGACTCCCTCTACGGCCACGCCATCTCCAACTCCCTCTCCTCGGTCAGCGCGTTTCTGGACGCCCTCGAGCAGAGCGAGGTGCCCGCCCCGGAGCGCACGTCGCTGCTGCGAAGCCGTCTGCTGATCCTGGGGCAGCAGGAGAGCCCGGCCCCCGCGACCGAAATGAGCGGTGCTGCCCTGGAGTGGCAGGGGTATCTGCAGGCCGCCCGGCACTTCTACGAGAGCCGCTTCGAGGAGGCCCGCGCAGGCTTTGCCGCCTTGCAGCAGGCCAAGGCCCCCTGGGTGGCCGAGAGCGCGACCTACATGGTGATGCGCACGGAGATCAACCTCGCGATGAAGGAGGCGAAGGACGAATACGGCGATCAGGACGTGATCAGGAGTGACAAGGAAGCCCTTCGCCGCGCCATGGCCCAGGGTCAGGCCTATCTGGCGGCCTACCCGCAAGGGCGCTACGCCAGCTCGACCAGAGGACTGTTCAGACGCATCCAGTGGATGGCCGGTGATCTCGGCGCCCTGCGGGATGCCTATGACGAGGCCATGGCAACCCGCCAGCCCTTGCCGGCGCTGGAGGCCCTGGTCAACGAGATCGATCTCACCCTGCTCAGTGGCGATGCCTATCGCCATCAGGCGGCCTATCAGGACTCGGCCCAGCCGGCGCTGCTGTTCGTCAATGCCCTGCGGGGTCTCAGACCGACCTATGAGCGGCCGCGGGACTGGCAAGATGCCCAGTTGGACGACGCCATCGCGCACCTGCAAAAAACCGGTCACCAGGCGCAGGCGGCCTATCTCAAGGCCTACGCCCTCTTTTTGGACAAGCAGTTCGAGCAGGTGCTGGCCCTGCCCTCTCCGGGGCAGGAGGACGCCACCCTGGCATTCAGCCACCAGATGCTGCGCATCTGGGCCTGGCAGGGTATGAAGGCCTTTGACAAGGCCGAGCAGGCCCTGATGGCACTAGTGGCCTCCCCCCTGGGTCAGGCCCAGCAGGCGTTCGTGGAGAACGTGCTGGCGGATCACTGGGTGCGTACCGGCAACACGGCCGCCATCTTCCAGCCGGGCAGCCCCATCACCCAGCTGCGCATCCGCGCGGCCGTGCTCAAGCAGGAGGCCGAACCCGCCCTGTTGCGCCAGCAAGCCAGTCAGGGCCCGAGCGCGGCGGAGCGGCAGATTGCGCTCCATACCCTGCTGGTACGGGATCTCATCGCCAGCGACCCGGCCACCTTCTTGCAGGATGTGGCCCTCATCCCCGCCGATTACAAGGAGGCGACCCCTCCCACCGACGCGCCCTGGGAGCCCGTGCCCAACGGGGATGTGCGCCTCTCGGCGTTCCAGTGGCGCGGAGAGGGGACGCCCCAGGGCTACCACTGCCGGGATCTGGCCCAGACCCTTGGCACCCTGGTGCAGCGCCCCGACGATGGTCATGCCCTCAACTGCTTCGGGGAGTACCTGCGCAGCCGGGATCCCCATATCGACCTGTGGCAGGATCGCGAGATGATCTGGGGGCTGGCGCAAGACGAGCATCCCACGTTCCCGAGTCGCCTCGCCCTCTATCAGGCCGTGATGGCCAACCCCAAGGCGGAGCCCGAAGACAAGAGCTATGCCCTCTATCGCGCCATCCAGTGCTATGCCCCCTCCGGCTACAACAGCTGCGACAGCCAGGAGATCCCCAAACGCACCCGGCAGGCCTGGTTCAACACCCTCAAGCAGCGCTATGGCAACTCGGTGTGGGCCAGATCCCTCAAATACTACTGGTGAGCCATGAGCAGACGCTCTGAACGCGCCCTGCTGGCGCTGCTGCTGACGGCCCTGGCCACCCCCCTTGAGGCCAGTGTCGATGCCAGCGCCTATCACGGGTTCTGGCTCTGGTCCGCCACCCGCCACCAGCCGGTACTGGAACAGGCCAGCACCCTCTATCTGCATCAGGGGGAGATCCTGGACAGGCCCGGCGGCCCCCGCTTCGTCAAGCTGGGGCGGGTTCCCTCCCCCCTCAAGGCCGGGCAGGTCTGGCTGGTGGTGCGTGTCAACGCCCTCCCCCTCTCCCCCGCCCACGAGCAGGTGCTGGTGCGCCTCTACGAGGGGTGGCGCGCGGCCGGGGCCAGGGTGGCGGGCATCCAGATCGACTTCGATGCGGCGACCCGCCAGCTCGATCGCTATGGCAACGCCCTGCAACAACTGCGGCGTGCCCTGCCTCCCGGGTGCAAGCTCAGCGTGACGGGGCTGCTCGACTGGGCGAAAACGGGGGACGTGGCAGAGCTCAATCGCCTGCCCGTGGACGAGCTGGTGATCCAGACCTATCAGGGCACGCGCACGGTGCCGGGCTATCAGGCCTATCTGCCCGCCATGGCGCACCTGACCATCCCGTTCAAGGTAGGGCTGGTGCAGGATGGGGAGTGGGATCCCGCCTGGCAGACAACACTGGCCGCCTCCCCCCATTACCGTGGCGAGGTGGTCTTCCTGCTCAACCGCCCGGCGCCGATCCCGGGGACCAGTCCCCCTGTTCCCCGGCATGACGCCCACTGAGACGCGGGTGAACCCCATCGGGACACAGGGGCAAGGGCGTGCCCACGGCAAGCAGCCGTGGCAGACCCTGATCCGGCTGGTGGCATCCACACCGGGCGAGATGCCGTGCGAGAGGAACGCCGTCCGGGCCACCACATCGGTCAAGCCCGCCATCGTGCTGCGCGGCGCGCGCCGTCACAAACAGGGAGAGAAACAAGGATGACGTTTGTCGAGATGAACCCCGCCCACCTGCCGCTGGCCCTGCTGCTGGAGGCCGATCCCGCCGCGTCGCGCATCGCCGCCTACCTGCCCGGGGCCTGGGGCTTTGCCGCCCTGGCGGACAACGAGGTCGTGGGGGCCTGCGTGGCGGGCCTGGTGGGGGAGCAAACCGCCGAGATCTTCAACATCGCCGTTGCCCCCAACCGCCAGCAGCAGGGCATCGGCTCCGGCCTGCTGCGCTTCGTGCTGGAGAACCTGGCCGGGAAGGGGGTAGGCCGCGTCGAGCTCGGTACCGGCAGCTTCGGCCACCAGCTCACCTATTACCAGCGCCACGGCTTTCGCGTCCATGCCGTCGTGAAGGATCACTTCCTCATCCACTATCCCGAGCCCCTGATGGAGCACGGCATCCAGCACAAGGACATGCTGCGCCTCTCCCTCGCACTGGCGCCGGACACCGCCTCCCCCTGACCCGAGAGGGTGAGCCCCGCTCTCCCCCTGATGGCCGCCCCCTGTGGTACACTCCGCCATCCCCTGTTTTTGGTAGGCATGCGATGAAATCAGCCCGTCCCCGTCTCTCCCTCTCCGCCCGCCCTGACGCAGGCAGCACGGCAAGCGGGCCCACCACGGCGCCCCCATCCCAACGCCGGGAGGCCCGGCACCCAGGGAGCGTCAACGAGCGCAAACCGGCCACCGCCCCGGTGGATCGCAAGCTGCTGCTCCTGAACAAGCCCTACATGGTGCTCTGCCAGTTCACCGACGAAGGGGGCCGCGAGACCCTCAAGGATTACATCACCGAGCCCGGCATCTATGCCGCGGGCAGGCTGGATCGAGACAGCGAAGGGCTCTTGCTGCTCACCAACGACGGCAAGTTGCAGGCACGCCTCACCCAGCCGGGAGAGAAGACCCCCAAGACCTACTGGGTGCAGGTGGAAGGCATCCCGAGCGAGGAGAAACTGGCGGCCCTTCGCGCCGGTGTGGAACTCAACGACGGCATGACCCTGCCCGCCGGGGCGCGCATCATGGATGACCCTGCGGTGTGGCCACGCAATCCGCCCATACGCGAGCGCAGGGAGATCCCCACCTGCTGGCTCGAGATAACAATCGTGGAGGGGCGCAACCGCCAGGTGCGGCGCATGACCGCCCACATCGGCCACCCCACCTTGCGCCTCATCCGCTACGCCATCGGGGAGTGGACCCTCGATGGTCTGGCGCCGGGAGAGAGCCGCGCCCTGCTCGCCCCCGAGCTGGCACCCGCGCCACGACCAGCCGCCACGCAAGGCAAAGCACGGGCATCCGCCGCAGCCGGGGGCACTGGCCGCAGCGCCCCCCGCACCGCCCGGCCAACAGATCAGGAGCCACCCCGGGGGCGGGACCGCCGCGGGGCAGACCCGCGCCAGGCCAATCGCAGCGGCGGGCGCACCACCGCCCGCCGTCCGTCTCGCACCAAGCCCTCTGAATGAAGGCGACTGCGGATCTGCATCGAGCGCCCCCGCCGGGGCACAGCCAACAAGACAAGGAGTCCTTATGAGCGATCACCCACCGCTGCCCACCCGCCTCACCGTGGCCGCTCTGGTGCACTGGCAGGGGCGTTTCTTGCTGGTGGAAGAGGAGATTGCGGGCCAGCGCCGCTTCAACCAGCCCGCCGGCCACGTGGAGCCGGGAGAAGATCTCATCCAGGCGGCCTGCCGCGAGCTGAAGGAGGAGACCGGACTCACCGCCGCGCCCACCGGCTGGCTTGGGGTCTACCTCTTCAAACCGGCGGACAGCGAGGCCACCTTTGTGCGCACCGCCGTCATCTTCGACCTTGAAAAGTCGCCCGGTCAGCACCATCCAGAGGATCCCGACGGTGACGTACTGGCCTGTCACTGGCTTAGCCTGGAGGAGATTGCCGAGTGCAAGCCCGCCCTGCGAAGCCCCCTGGTGTGGCAGTGCATCCAGGACTATCTGGCAGGCACCCGCCTGCCGCTGTCGGCCCTTAAGGCCTTCATCTAAGCGCCATTGGACGCTCTTTTTGACGCTATGGGGCCGAGACTAGAAAAACGATTTCCCGCCGCCGGGCTTCCAAGGGGAACGGCGGCAGGGAGATGTGACCGGGGGCGCAAAACTCTGGTAGAATACGCCCCGTTTAAACGAACTGGTAACTTCGACTAATGACAGACAACAGCCAAATCAAGGTGATCGTCGGCATGTCCGGCGGCGTGGATTCTTCCGTCTCGGCCTACCTGCTCCAGCAGCAGGGCTATCAGGTCGAAGGCTTGTTCATGAAGAACTGGGAAGAAGACGACACGGACGAGTACTGCTCTGCCGCCCAGGATTTGGCTGATGCCAAGGCCGTCTGCGACAAGCTGGGGATGAAACTCCACACCATCAACTTCGCCGCCGAATACTGGGACAACGTGTTCGAGCACTTCCTGGAAGAGTACAAGGCGGGGCGCACCCCGAACCCGGACATCCTGTGCAACAAGGAGATCAAGTTCAAGGCGTTCCTGGAATTCGCCGCCGAAGAGCTGGGGGCCACCTACATCGCCACCGGCCACTATGTGCGCCGTGACGACAGCACCGGCCGCCCGCGCCTGCTGCGCGGTCTGGATACCAACAAGGATCAGAGCTACTTCCTCTATACCCTGAGCGAAGCCCAGGTGGGTCAGAGCCTGTTCCCGGTCGGGGATCTGGAAAAACCCGAGGTGCGCCGCATCGCCGAGCAGCTGGATCTCATCACCGCCAAGAAGAAAGACTCCACCGGCATCTGCTTCATCGGTGAGCGCAAGTTCAAGGACTTCCTGGCCAAGTTCCTGCCCGCCCAGCCCGGTCCCATCGAAACCGTGGACGGCAAGATCATCGGCGAGCATCAGGGGCTGATGTACCACACCCTGGGCCAGCGCAAGGGGCTTGGCATTGGCGGTCGCAAAGATGCCACCGAAGAGGCCTGGTACGTGGTGGACAAAGAGGTGGAACGCAACACCCTCGTGGTGGCGCAAGGGGAACACCCCCGCCTCTACTCCGACGGCCTGGTCGCGAGCCAGCTGCACTGGGTGGATCGCACCCCCATTCGCGCGCCGCGCCGCTGCACCGTCAAGACCCGCTATCGGCAGGAAGATATCCCCTGCCTGATCCAGCCCATCGACGATGAGACCATCCGGGTCATCTTCGACGAGAAGCAGGCTGCGGTGACCCCGGGCCAGTCCGCCGTCTTCTACGACGGGGAAGTGTGTCTGGGCGGCGGCATCATCGAACAACGTTTCAGCCATCCGATTTGAGCCAATAGCAGAAGGCAGCCTACGTGAGCGATACATTCCAAGGCCGGATCATGACCTGCTGCGGGCATCTGCCAGTGAATGAACAGAACAGGGCCGTGAAGATATGAGCGACAAATTCCAAGACAGAACCATGGCCTTCGCAGGCATCTGCCAGGCCGCCTATCTGGTGCAGAAAGTGGCCCGTGACGGCTCCTGCGACGAAGCCTCCCTGCGCGAGAGCCTGCAAAGCATTCTGGTCACCAACCCCACGCAGCCGCTGGAAGTGTTCGGCAGCCACCTGGCCATTCGCGACGGCTATCGCGCCCTGGTGGAACAGCTGGGGGCCGACGGCAGCCAGAAGAATGCCGAGCTGACCCGCTACGTGGTGAGCCTGATCGCGCTGGAGCGCAAGCTCGCCAAGCGCAAGGACATCCTCAACATGCTGGGGGAGCGGATCAGCCAGATCGGCCGCCAGCAACAGCATTTCGATCTGCTCGACGAGCAGATCCTGGCCAACATGGCGAGCATCTACAGCGACCTTATCAGCCCCATCGGGCCGCGCATCCAGGTGGCGGGCACCCCGCTCTTCCTGCAGCAGCCCCTGGTGCAGCACAAGGTGCGCGCCCTGCTGCTCGCAGGCATCCGCGCCGTGGTGCTGTGGCGCCAGCTCGGCGGCAGCCGTACCCAGATCATCTTCGCCCGCAAGAAGATGGTGGAACTGGCCAAACGATTTTAACCCCCACACCAATCATCAGGAGTTCACCCCATGGAGCTGTCCGCGCTGACTGCCGTTTCCCCGATTGACGGTCGTTATGGCGACAAGGCCGATGCCCTGCGCCCTATCTTCTCCGAATTCGGTCTGCTGCGTTTTCGCGTCGAAGTCGAGGTGCGCTGGTTGCAAAAACTGGCCAGCCACGCCGGGATCCCGGAAGTCCCTGCCCTGAGCGAGGCAGCCAATGCCGTGCTTGACGGCATCGTCAGCAACTTCAACGAGCAGGATGCCGCCCGCATCAAACAGATCGAGCGCACCACCAACCATGATGTGAAAGCGGTGGAGTACTTCCTGAAAGAGAAGGTGGAAGTGAACCCGGAGCTGGCCGCCGTCAGCGAATTCATTCACTTCGCCTGCACCTCGGAAGACATCAACAACAACTCCCACGGCCTGATGCTGAAGACCGCCCGGGAAGAGGTGATCAAGCCTTATTGCGAAAAGCTCATCGGCGAGATCAAGCGCCTGGCCGTCGAGTACCGCGACATGCCGCTGCTCTCCCGTACCCACGGTCAGCCGGCGACCCCGAGCACCATGGGCAAGGAGATGGCCAACGTCGCCTACCGTCTGGAGCGCCAGCTCAAGCAGATCATGGCGGTGGAGCTGCTGGGCAAGATCAACGGTGCCGTGGGCAACTACAACGCCCACATCAGCGCCTACCCGGATGTGGACTGGCACCAGTTCTCCGAGGAGTTCGTCACTTCTCTCGGCCTGACCTGGAACCCCTACACCACCCAGATCGAGCCCCACGACTACATCGCCGAGCTGTTCGACGCCCTGGCCCGCTTCAACACCATCCTGATCGACTTTGACCGTGACGTCTGGGGTTACATCTCCCTGGGCCACTTCAAGCAGCGCACCATCGCCGGCGAAATCGGCTCCTCCACCATGCCCCACAAGGTCAACCCCATCGACTTCGAGAACTCCGAAGGCAACCTGGGTCTGGCCAACGCCGTGTTCCAGCACCTGGCGAGCAAACTGCCCATCTCCCGCTGGCAGCGTGATCTCACCGACTCGACCGTGCTGCGCAACCTGGGTGTGGCGGTGGGTTACTCCCTGATTGCCTATCAGGCGACCCTGAAGGGCATCTCCAAGCTGGAAGCCAACGCGGACGCCATGGCCGCCGATCTGGACGCCAACTGGGAAGTGCTGGCGGAACCCATCCAGACCGTGATGCGCCGCTACGGCATCGAGAAGCCCTACGAGAAGCTCAAAGAGCTGACCCGTGGTCGCCGCGTCGACGCCGAAGGGATGCGCACCTTCATCGACACCCTGGCACTGCCGGAAGCGGTCAAGGTCGAACTCAAGAAGCTGACCCCGGCCAACTACATCGGCGACGCCCAGCGTCTGGTCGATCTGCTGAAATAAGTGATGTAACCGAACCGGCGGGGGCTCTGTCATGACGGCAGGGCCCCCGTTGATTTTGGCCCATTTGATATGATCACCCTCTATCGGGCCATTTCAGAGCCCTTGCCCAAGCCCGCCTTGGGCAAGCCCTCTCACAAGATACGAGAAGCACCATGTACCAACTCAATCTGGATATCGCTCACTTCCTCGAGCACTACTGGCAGAAGCGCCCGCTCCTCATCAAGGGCGGTTTCACCGACTTTCAGGATCCCATCAGCCCGGACGAGCTGGCGGGTCTGGCCATGGAAGAGGTGATCGAATCGCGCCTGGTCACCCGCTTCAACAACAAGTGGGAGGCGGCCCACGGCCCCTTCGAATCCTACGATCACCTGGGGGAAGAGAACTGGACCGTGCTGGTGCAGGCGTGCAACCACTGGGTACCCGAGGTGCACGAGCTGGCGGTGCCCTTCCAGTTCATCCCGGGCTGGCGCTTTGACGATGTGATGGTGAGCTTCTCCACCCCTCACGGCGGGGTCGGCCCCCACATCGACAACTACGACGTCTTCATCACCCAGGGTCAGGGCAAGCGTCACTGGCGGGTCGGCGATGCCAAGCCCTTGAACGAGTTCGCCGCCCACGCGGCCCTGCTGCACTGCGAGCCGTTCGAGGCGATCATCGACGTCATCATGGAGCCGGGCGACATCCTCTACATCCCGCCCGGATTCCCCCACGAGGGCTACGCCATCGAGCCCTCCCTGAACTTCTCGGTGGGTTTCCGCGCACCGGACGCCAAGGCCCTTGTCTCCTCCTTTGCCGATCACCTGATCGACAACGAGATCCGCACCGACCGTTACGGCGACCCGGACCTCCAGCCCCGCGCCCGCCACGGGGAAATCCAGCCCCATGAGCTGCACCGCCTGCGGGAGCTGATGCAACAGGCCCTCGACGACGAGACCCTGTTCAAGGAGTGGTTCGGCACCATGATCTCCGAGGCCAAGCACGATCTGGACGTCAATCCGGTGGAGCCGGACTACAGCGCCGACGAGGTGGCCGACCTGCTGAGCCAGGGGGAGCCCGCCATCAAGGTGCCGGGGTTGCGCAGCGTCTGGTTCAGCGGCGAGAGCCGCACCTGCTACATCGACGGCGAAGCCTGGACCCTGCCAAGCGAGGATCCGGCCGCCATCGCACTCCTGTGCGACAAGGACATCATCACCCAGGACGCGCTGGTGGAACTGGCCGATCAGGCGGGCTTCCTGCAACTGCTGACCCGGCTGGTCAACCGCGGCTACTGGTTCTTCGGCTGATCCAGAGGGCTGCCGCCCCTCCCGGCGTGCCGGGAGGGGCGGCGTTTTTTTCCGCTGTAGGCCTACCGGCTCCAGCCTTGCGTTGCTTCGTCCTGACGCCGCGGGAGGGAGTGACTACACTGGATGGCGGCCAACGGCATCGGGCCGGATCGCCCCCGCAATGGGGCCCTGTTGTTTGTCATTTAACAACATGGGATCGGGCAGGATGCGGGGCCAGAAATGGGAACCAAATGGCCTCAGTTGCGGAAAATCAATTATTTTAGCCCCTAAAATGAGCTGTGATCGAAAACGTTATCTTTCAAATTGAGGCCGTTTTCGCTCAAAACGTTGTTTCTGGATCATAAAAAGTATCCAAAAACTGGTGTATATTGCACGGCGGAAATTCCTTAACCATGAAGACTGACATGAAAAAGACCAAAATCGTCTGCACCATCGGTCCCAAGACCGAATCCAAAGAAATGCTGGGCAAGATGCTGGATGCCGGCATGAACGTCATGCGCCTGAACTTCTCCCACGGCGACTACGCCGAACACGGTGGCCGCATCAGCAACCTGCGCGCTGTCATGGCCGAAACCGGCAAGCACGCAGCCATCCTGCTGGACACCAAGGGTCCGGAAATCCGCACCATCAAGCTCGAAGGCGGCAACGACGTCTCCCTGGTCGCCGGCCAGACCTTCACCTTCACCACCGACCAGACCGTGGTGGGCAACAAAGACAAAGTCGCCGTCACCTATGCCGGTTTTGCCAGCGACCTGCGCGTCGGCAACCGCATCCTGGTTGACGACGGCCTGATTGGCCTGGACGTCATCGAAATCACCGAGCGCGAAGTGATCTGTAAAGTGCTCAACAACGGTGACCTGGGCGAGAACAAGGGCATCAACCTGCCGGGCGTCTCCATCAAGCTGCCGGCCCTGGCCGAGAAAGACAAGCGCGACCTCATCTTCGGTTGCGAGCAAGGCGTTGATTTCGTTGCCGCCTCCTTCATTCGCAAGAAAGAAGACGTGCTGGAAATCCGTGAGCACCTGAAAGCCCACGGCGGCGAGAACATCCAGATCATCTCCAAGATCGAAAACCAGGAAGGCCTGGACAACTTCGACGAGATCCTGGCTGTCTCCGACGGCATCATGGTTGCCCGTGGCGACATGGGTGTCGAGATCCCGGTAGAAGAAGTGATCTTCGCCCAGAAGATGATCATCGAGAAGTGCAACAAAGCCCGCAAAGTGGTCATCACCGCCACCCAGATGCTGGACTCCATGATCAAGAACCCGCGTCCGACTCGCGCCGAAGCTGGCGACGTGGCCAACGCCATCCTGGACGGTACCGACGCAGTCATGCTGTCCGGTGAGTCCGCCAAGGGCAAGTACCCGCTGGAAGCCGTGACCATCATGGCCACCATCTGCGAGCGTACCGATGCCGTGATGCCGTCCAACCTGTCTGCTGCCAACGACAGCAACAAGCTGCGCATCACCGAAGCGGTCTGCAAAGGCGCGGTAGAGACCTCCGAGAAGCTGGACGCCCCGCTGATCGTGGTTGCCACCGAAGGCGGCAAGTCTGCCAAGGCCATCCGCAAGTACTTCCCGAAAGCCTGGATCCTGGCCATCACCACCAACAAGAAGACCGCTGCCCAGCTGGTGCTGACCAAGGGCGTGGTTGCTCACGTGGTTGACTCCATCGCCTCCACCGACGACTTCTATCGCATCGGCAAAGAAGCCGCGCTGGAAATCGGCATGGGCGTGAAGGGTGACGTGGTTGTCATGGTCTCCGGTGCCCTGGTACCGAGCGGTACCACCAACACCGCCTCCGTTCACGTACTGTAATCAGTCCTGAACCGATGAAAGCGGCGCCTGCGGGCGCCGTTTTTTTTTATCTCTCCCCCTGCTGCCCCTCTTGCGCCGGTGCTAGAATCCACGCGGATTTTACCCTGGTGGAAAATCCCCCGAACATCGCATAATCACCCGGACGCTTTATGCTCTCAACACGCTTCAAAAGAGCCTCGGCCACCCTGCTGCCGCTGCTCTGTTTACTCATCACCTTCTGGACCCCGAGCACCCTGGCGCAGGATCTGCCCCAGCGCGCCACCGTGCAGCGGGCGCTCGATGCCCTCGGCAAATCGGACACCCCCACGGCCAGCCAGCAGGCGGACCAGAAGTTCCTGACTGACACCCTCTCCCTCCTCGACAGCATCGACAAGGAGAAGAGCAAGGCCAAAACCCAGAGCGAACGCCTGCGCACCCTGCCGACAGAGCTCAAGGAGATCGGCGCCAAGCTCGACGCCCTGACCCAGGGCAAGAGCCCGGAGCAGCTCAAGAGCGAATACGCCACCATGAGCCTGGCAGAGCTCGATGCCCGCCAACCCGAGATCATGGCCAACATGCAGGCGGCCCAGGAGGCCCTTGGCACCATCGGCAGCCAGATCACCAACCTGCAGACCCTGCCGGAGCGGGCCCAGGCCAGCATGAGCCGCGCCTATCAGCGCAGCCAGGAGATCCGCACCCGCCTCAACGCCGGGGACGGGGTGAGCAGCGCCGAGAAGATGAAGCTGGGCGCCGAGCTGGCCCTGCTGGATCTGCAACTGGCCAACCTGCAAAAGGAGCTGGACAACCGCACCAGCATGCAGGATCTGGTGGTCAAGCAACGGGACTACCAGAGTGCCCGCCTCGCCAGTGAAGAGCAGAAACTGCAGGCATTGCAGGAGCAGAGCAGCGCCAAGCGCCTGGGGGATACCGAGAAGACCGCCGAAGAGACCGGCGAGCTGGTGGCCGCCGAAGACAACCCCCTGGTGCAAAAAGAGCAGGAGCTCAACTACCAGCTCAGCCAGCAGCTCATCAGCTCCACCAACAGCCTCAACACCCTGGCCCAGAAGAACCTGCAGGCGAAGAGCATGCTGGAGCGCGGCACCCAGACCGAGCGCAACCTCAACGAACAGGTGCAGATGCTCAAGGGCAACCTGCTGCTCTCGCGCATCCTCTATCAGCTCTACCAGCAACTGGAAGCGGCCCCCTCCACCCTGGTGAAGAACCTGGAGGAGCAGATCGCCGACCTGCACCTGGCCCAGTTCGAACTGAGCCAGCAGCGTGACCAGCTGTTCCAGAAGAACCAGTATCTGGACAACCTCATCGCCAGCAGCGGCGAGTCGGTGAGCGACGAAGACAGGGCCAGCCTTGCCAAGCTCATCGACACCCGCATCGGCCTGCTGGATCAGCTCAACCGCCAGATGGATGCCCAGCTCACCAACGCCATCAGCCTGCAACTGACCCAGCAGCAGCTGACCCGGGTCTATGCCTCCATCGAGTTCACCCTGCAACAGCACATCTTCTGGGTGAGCAGCAACAAGCCCATCGACGCCAAGTGGTTCATCACCTGGCCGGCCCAGGCCTTCAAGCAGGCCTCCGACTGGGTGCTGAAACCGGACTGGAGCGGCTGGGGCGACATGCTGCTGGCGGTCTCCCTGCTCTCCCTGCCACTGCTGCTGGTGGGGGGCCTGCTGCTGTGGAAGCGCGGCACCCTGCTCGAGCGCCAGAAGAAAATCGTCAAGGATCTGGGACGTTTTCGTCAGGACAGCCAGTGGCACACCCCCCGTGCCCTACTGTTCACCGTGCTGCAACGCCTGCCGGGCACCCTCTTCATCCTGGCCGCCGGCCTGCTGCTCGCCTATTGCGGTCTGCTGAGCCCGAAACTCATCTTCCAGATCACCCTGAACCTGGCCCTCGGCTACCTGGTGTTCAGCGTCTACTTGTCGGTGATGCGACCGGGGGGCATCGGCGAGACCCACTTCCGCATGCCGCGGGACGAGCTGCAGGCCAAGCGCAACAGCATGCGCTACCTCTGGCTGCCCCTGCTGCCCCTCATCATGCTGTCGACCAAGGCGGTGGTGGAACCCTCCTCCCTTGGCAACGACGTCATCGGCCAGGGCATGACCATGCTGCTGCTGGGGCTGACCGCCTACCTAGTGCTGCCCATCTCCCGCGCCCGCATCAAGGGCGAGGCGAGCATGTTGCAGACCCTGACCGCCGTCGCCCTGGCGCTGGCGCCGGTGGCCCTGATGGTGCTGGCAGCCCTTGGCTACTACTACACGGCCCTGAAACTCACCGGCAGGCTCATCGAGTCCTTCTACCTCATCATCATCTGGGGTCTGGTCTATCGCACCGCCCTGCGCGGTCTTGAGCTGGCGGCCCGTCGTCTGGCCTATCGCCGCGCGGTCGCCAAGCGGGAGCACAAGACCCAGGAGGATGCAGAAGGGGGCGAAGCCATCGAAGAGCAGCCCATGGATCTGGAAGAGGTCAGCCAGCAGTCCCTGCGTCTGACCCGCATCATGCTGCTGCTGGTGTTCGGCGTCGCCTTCTACTGGCTCTGGTCTGATCTGGTGGCGGTCTTCACCTACCTCGACAGCGTGGTGCTGTGGCACAAGAGCGAGGGGACCGGGGCCAACGCCGTGCTCTATCCCATCAGCCTGAGCGACGTACTGACCGGCCTCTTCGTGTTTGGTGCGGCTCTGTCGCTGGCCCGCAACCTGCCGGGCCTGCTGGAGGTGCTGGTGCTCTCCAAGCTGCGCCTTGCCCAGGGCACGGCCTACGCCTTCACCACCATGCTCAACTACGCCCTGATCGGGGTGGGCAGCCTGACGGCGCTGGCCATGCTCGGGGTCCAGTGGGAGAAGCTGCAGTGGCTGGCCGCCGGTCTCTCGGTCGGTATCGGTTTCGGCATGCAGCAGATCGTCTCCAACTTCATCTCGGGCATCATCATCCTGTTCGAGCGCCCGGTGCGGATCGGCGACACCGTCACCATCGGCACCATCTCGGGCACGGTCAACAAGATCAGGATCCGCTCCACCACCCTCACCGACTTCGACCGCAAGGAGGTGATCATCCCGAACCAGCAGCTGATGATAGAGCGGCTCATCAACTGGTCCCTGTCCGACACCGTCACCCGGGTCATCGCCCGGGTCGGAGTGGCCTATGGCTCGGATCTGGATCTGACCCGCAAGCTGTTGATGCAGGCCGCCATGGAGAACAGCCGGGTGCTGAAAGACCCGGCCCCCATCGTCTACTTCCTCACCTTCGGGCCCAGCACCCTGGATCACGAGCTGCGCTTCTTCGTGAGCGAGCTGGGGGATCGCAACCCGGCCATCGACGAGCTGAACCGCCGCATCGACGTGCTGTTCCGCGAGCATGGCATCGAGATCGCGTTCAACCAGATGGACGTCTACATCAAGAACATGCAGGGAGACGAACAGAAGGTGGAATCCCGCCCGGCGCTGCCGCCGGCGGGGAACCAGCCCGTCTGATCCCGCCCGCTTCACAGGCCCCGTCACGGGGCCTGTTTTTTTTCTGCCCGCCCCCCGCCTTGGAAAGCGCAGATCGCCCCCAATATAGGGAAGACAACGGACTGTCTGCACGAGGAACCCAATGGACTCGCTCTACGCCGTGGTGCTCTTTGCCATCTCGGCATCGGTCACCCCCGGCCCCAACAACATCATGGTGATGAGCGCCGGCGCCAGCGTCGGGATACGCAAGAGCCTGCCCCTGCTCATGGGGATCTGCGTCGGCTTCACCCTGATGCTGTTGCTGGTGGGGCTGGGCTTTGGCCAGCTCTTTACCCGCTTCCCCGAACTCCACTTGTTCATCAAGTGCGCGGGCACCCTCTATCTGCTCTATCTTGCCTGGCTCATCGCCCGCCCGACGGACGGGATGGCTGACAGCAACGGGACCCGCCCGTTCGGCTTTTTCAAGGGAGCCCTGTTCCAGTGGGTCAATGCCAAGGCCTGGGTGGTCGCCACCGGCGCCATCGCCGCCTTCACCAGCGCGGGGAGCGACCCTTTTGAACAGCACCTCGTCATCGCCCTGACCTTCTTCATCGTCTCTTTCCCCTGTGTCGGACTCTGGCTCCTGTGCGGTTCCCTGCTCAAGCGCTGGCTGGCAAACGATCTTGCCCGTCGCCGCTTCAACCAGGTGATGGCAGCCCTGCTGGCACTGTCAGTGGTGCCCGTCATTCGCGAGATCCTGATCCCCGCCTGAGACGCCGGGACTCCCCTTTCCCTTGACCCGACGGACGGCCGTCGCAAAGGAGATACAATGCAACAAGTGGTCTATGTGGCCAACCCGGTGAGCGGGTTGATCCATGTGTTTCGCCTCGAGGCAGGCACCCTCGCCCCGCTGCAGGAAGTGCAGACCGGCGGCGAGGTGCAGCCCCTGGTCATCAGCCCGGACCGGCGCTGGCTCCATGCGGGGGTGCGCCCCGATTTTCGGGTGCTGAGCTTCCCCATCTCCGCCGATGGGCGGCTCGGCGCGCCGACCTCGGCGCCGCTGCTCGGCAGCGCCTCCCACACCTGCACCGATGGGAGCGGCCGCCTCTTCTTTGCCGCCTCCTACGCCTTCAACCACGTCACCGTCTCCCGCCAGGATCAGGCGGGCCGGATGCAGCCCCCTCACCAGCGTCTCGACCACCTGATGGCGGCCCACTCGGTCACCTGGCTTGCGGGGCAAAACGGGGAGCAGGAGCTGCTGGTGGCCTGCCTGAAGGAGGACAGGGTGCGCCGCTTTGCCCTGGTGGACGAGAAGCTGGTTCCCCATCCCTTGGGGGACATTCACACCGCCCCCGGCGCCGGGCCCCGCCATCTGGCCCTGCACCCGGACAACGGCGATCTCTATTGCCTCAACGAACTCGATGCCACCCTCAATCGCTACCACAGGGAGGCGGACGGACAGATAGTGGCGCGCGAGAGCCTGGACATGCTGCCCCCAGGCTATGAGGGGGAGCGCTGGGGCGCCGACCTGCACCTGACCCCGGATGGACGTTTTCTCTACACCAGCGAACGGGCCAGCAGCCTGCTCACCCTGTTCGGCGTCTCCCCCCAAGATGGCGCCCTCACCCCCCTCGGCCACTTCCCGACCGAGGCCTGTCCCCGGGGCTTTGCCATCGACCACAGCGGCCACTGGCTCATCGCGACCGGGCAGCACTCCCATGAGGTGGCGCTGCATGCCATCGACCCCGAAAGCGGCCAGCTCACCCCGGGCCCACGGAGCGAGGTGGGCAAGGGGGCCATGTGGGTGAGGGTGCTCGCCCTCCCCTGAGATGGCGAAAAACGGGCATAAAAAAAGCCATGGCACTGCCATGGCCTGCGTGAGCCGGCCCCCTCAGGAGCCGGTCACCTCCTTCAGGAAACCGGTGAAACGCTGCCAGGACTTGGCATCGGCATCGGCGCGGTAGTTGTCCGAGCCAAAGACGCTGAACGCGTGGGGAGCACCGCTGTAGCTGGTCGCCTCGTGCTTCACCCCGGCGCTCTCCAGCTCGGCCACCAGCGCTGCAAACTGACCCAGAGAGACCGCCTCGTCGGCGCTGCCGTGCTGGACAAGCAACTCTCCCTTCACCTCTTTGTAGTCCTGCCCGGCCGGGGTCTCCAGCCCGCCGTGCACGCTCACCACCCCTTTGAGATCCGCCCCGCTGCGGGCCAGCTCCAGCACGGCGGCGCCGCCGAAGCAGTAACCGAGGGCCACCGCATTGTCGAGCCGCCCCCCCTGCCTGCCCGCCTCCGCCAATCCCCCTTGCAGCAGGGTGCGCATCCTGGTCCTGTCCTGATAAAGGGCCCCGGTGAGGCGCTTCTTGTCTTCCACCGTGATCGGCCTGACCCCGGCACCGAACAAATCTACGGCAAAGACACTGTAGCCCAGGGCCACCAGCATCTCGGCCCGCTTGATCTCGTAACCGTTGAGCCCGTCCCAGTCGTGCACCAGCACCACCAGAGGGGCATCCTTGTCGGTACCCGCCAGGTAATAGCCCTCGAACGGCTTGCCTTCGACCTCGTAGCGCACCGCACCGGCCTCGGCCGCGCCGCTCCCCATCAGCCCCAGCAGGGCCAGGATCCATGCCCTCTTCATCCTTTCGTCCTCTCCCGTCAATGGTGCCCCTGAGTGTAGCCGCTTCACATGGGAGGCCGGGTTCAGTGGTACGCAGGCAAAGAAAGAGAGGCCACCCGAAGGTGGCCTCTTTTTCATCATCTCAACGTACAGCAAGCCAGGCGCTTAATCCTTGGCGCTCTCCATGGCACCCGTTTCGGAGTGCTGGGGCAGGATGAGGTTCAGCAGGATGGCCGCCACCGAGGCCAGCCCCACGCCCGCCAGGGCGAAGTCACCGATCTTCATCTCCAGGGCGCCGACACCCACGGTCAGGGTCACCGCCACGATGGCGATGTTGCGGGACAGCCCCAGATCCACCTTGGACTCAACCAGGGTCTTGAGACCGATGGCGGCGATGGATCCGAACAGCAGCAGCATGATGCCGCCCATCACCGGCATGGGGATGGAGGTGAGCAGGGCGTTGAACTTGCCGAAGAAGGCCAGAATGATGGCGAACACCGCGGCCCAGGTCATGGTGACCGGGTTGAAGTTGCGGGTGATCATCACGGCGCCGGTCACTTCCGCATAGGTGGTGACGGGGGGACCACCGATGAAACCGGCGAAGCAGACGCCGATGCCGTCACCGGCCAGGGTGCGGTGCAGGCCCGGATCCTTGGTGTAGTCCTTGCCGGTCACGCCGCCGATGGCGAGCACGCCGCCGATGTGCTCGATGCAGGGGGCGATGGCCACCGGCAGCATGAAGAGGGCCGCGGCCCAGTTGATCTCCGGGGTCTCGAAATGGGGCAGCGCCAGCCAGGGGGCGTTGACCATGCCATCGAAACTCACCTGGCCCATCAGCACGGCAGAGACATAACCGGCGATGACACCGCACAGGATGGGGATGAGCTTGATCCAGCCCTTGCAGAACACGGCGGCAATCAGGGTGACCGCCAGCGAGATGCCCGCCAGGGTCAGCGCCGTGGTGGCAGGCACCACCTGCTCACCGCCGGCACGGCCCATGGCCATGTTGCAGGCTACCTGGGCCACCGACAGGCCGATCACCATGATGACGGGACCGATGACCACGGGGGGCAGCAGCTTGTGCACGAAGCCCATGCCACGAGCGCGAATGATGGCCGCCAGGATGAAATACATGAAGCCCGCGGCAAACAGACCGAACATGGTGGAGGGCAGGCCCCAGGTCTGGGTGGCATAGATGATGGGGGCGATGAAGGCGAAGCTGGAGCCGAGGAAGATCGGCACCTGACGACGGGTGCAGAGCTGGAACAGCAGGGTGCCTACACCGGCGCCAAGCAGGGCCATGGAGGGGTTCAGACCGGTGAGCAGGGGCACCAGCACCATGGCACCGAAGGCGACAAACAGAATTTGCAGCCCGGCGACGCTTTGCTTGACCAAGGAAAACATGGGTATCCTTAATTTTTTGATAACTGACAGGGATATTTGACACTTTTCAGTCATCACAAGACGTTTTCAAGGCAGCCAACAGGCCAAACGGCGTCATTTGTTGCCTTTTACTGCTTGGGGAGGGCATGAAACTGGCTTTTTAGGCGGGATTCGCTGCTACAAGCATCGAGGAAGCGATTTTACGCACTTTTATGGCCAACGCCAATCGTTTTTCCGGCGAGTTGACATGATAAGGCTTTCAACTGGTCGACGCAGATATCGCCCCAATCCCCTCTCTATACTCGAAGGCGTGACCCCACACCGACAAGGAGTTCCCCATGTCACTGCCCTCGTTCAAACCCAGCCAGCGCCGACTGCTGCTGGGTTCGGCCATCGCCCTGGCCCTGTTCGCCACCCCGCTGAGCTATGACTTCGACCACCACCAGTGGCAGGTAAACCAGGCCCATGCCAAGTCCTGCTTCATTGCCGGTACCCGCATCCTGATGGCCGATGGCTGCGAACGCCCCATCGAGACCCTGCGGATCGGCGATCGGGTGCGGGGCAGGCACGGGCAGAGCAACCGCATCCAGGCCATCGAGCGGGTGGCGCTGGGGGCGCGCAGGCTCTACGGGCTCAATCATCTGCCCCCCTTCTTTACCGCCGAGCACCCCTTCCTCACCACCCGGGGCTGGGCGGCCATCGCACCGGCCATGACTCGCACCGAAAACCCGGCCCTCGCCGTGCTGCCGCTCTTTACCGGCATGCACCTGCTGGGTTGGTCAGAGGGGGGCAGCGCGGGCAACCTGGCGCTGGCGCCGCACCCTGTCGAACTGCCGGTGACCTCCCTCTCCTGGGTTGATGCCCCGCCCGCCACGGCGCTGTTCAACCTGATCCTCGATGGCAGCCACAGCTATGTGGCCAATGGGCTGATCGTGCACAACAAAGGGGGGGAAGGCGGCGGCAACAGTGGTAGCGGAGGCAGCAACAGCGGCGGCGGAGGCAGCAACAGCAGCGGCGGAGGCAGCAACAGCAGCGGTGGGGGCAATAGTAGCCACAGTGGAAACAATAGCGGAAATGGAGGCGATAGTAGCCATAACGGAAACAATGGCGGGGACGACAGCGGCCACGGCGGCGATGACCGTGGTCAGGGCGAACATGCCGGTGGCGACCAGCACGCTGGCGGCGATCGCCACGGCGGTGGCGACAAGCATGCAGGCGGGGAGCGTCATGCCGGTGGCCGGGTGGACGACAACGGTGTGGACGCCGTCGACGCCAATGGCAACAAGCTTCGAGGCGATGGCAGCGTGGATGACAACGGTGTGGACGGTGTGGACGCCGTCGACGCCAATGGCAACAAGCTTCGGGGCGATGGCAGCGTGGATGACAACGGTGTGGACGCCGTCGACGCCAATGGCAACAAGCTTCGAGGTGATGGCAGCGTGGATGACAACGGCGTGGACGCCGTCGACGCCAATGGCAACAAGCTTCGGGGCGATGGCAGCGTCGATGACCGCCTGGTGCCCCCGCCCACTCAATAGGTGGCAGCGTCCTGCCCCGCACACACAGCAGGGCGGAAAACAGAGAGGGTGGCCTGGGCCACCCTCTCTGTTTCTATGGCATCGTCATGCCCGCGACACATGCGGGCAGGTCGCACCTCAGACCCGGCGATAGGGCAGGTAGACCGGCTCCCACATATGGCTCAGGATGTGCTCTTGCAGATCCTGACCGATGAGCGGGTGGGAGGGATCCCGGCGCACGATATCCTTGAGCACTGCGGTCGCCACGTGCACCGAGATGTTGCGCAGCTCGCTGATCCTCGGGTAGACGGTGCCCCGGGCGAGATCCGCCTCGCTCACGCACTCCGCGAGCGCAAAGGCGGCGGTGGTGAAGATGTCCGGGCTTATCTCGCGGATCTGGCTGACGATGGCCGCCAGCCCCACCCCGGGGAAGATGAAGACGTTGTTGCCCTGACCGATGCGATAATCCTGCCCCTCATGGTGCACGTCCTTGAACGGGCTGCCGGTGGCGACGATGGCGCGCCCCTGGCTCCAGCGGAAGATGTCTTCCGGCAGGGCCTCGCAGTTGGCGGTGGGGTTGGAGAGGGGGAACACCATGGGGCGCTCGCAGTGGGTCAGCATCAGCTGGATGTGCTCCTCCTGGAAGGCGCCACCGGCGCCGCTGGTGCCGAGCAGCACGGTGATGGGCACGTGGCGCAGCACCTCGGTCAGCCCCGCCTTGCCCTGCAGATCCCACTGGGCCAGCAAGAGGCCCGGCTTGGCGTAGCGGCGCTTGTACTCATCCAGCCCCTCGCGGTTGTCACACACCAGCCCCTGGGTATCCAGGATGTAGATGCGATCCCGCGCCGCCTGCGGGTCAAGCCCCTCGCGGATCATCCCCGCGCAGATCTGATCCGCCACCCCAACTCCGCCGGCTCCGGCCCCGTAGACCAGGTAGTGCTGCTGGCCCAGGGTTTCCCCCTTGGATTTGACAGCCCCTATGATGCCCGCCAGCACCACGGCCCCGGTGCCCTGGATGTCGTCGTTGAACGACGGCAGCGCCTGCTGGTAGCGGGCCAGGTTGTTGAAGGCGTTGGACTTGCTGAAGTCCTCCCACTGCAGCACGGCGTTGGGGAAGTGGCGCTTGACTCCGGCCACGAACTTGTCGATGAAGTCGTCGTACTCCTTGCCGCGAATGCGCCTGTGGGGCTGACCCAGGTACATGGGGTCATCCAGCAGCGCCTGGTTGTCGGTGCCCACGTCCAGCGCGATGGGCAGGCAGCAGGCGGGGTGAATGCCGGCCCCCAGGGTGTAGAGGGCGAGTTTGCCAATGGGAATGCCCATGCCCCCCACCCCCTGATCGCCGATGCCGAGGATCCCCTGGCTGTCGGTCACCACTATGATGCGCACCGATTTGGCGTCCATGTGACGGGCGAGGGAGCCCATGTCATCGACGTTCTTCGGGGTGATGTAGAGGCCGCGCGGCTTCTGGAAGCGGTGGCTGAACTCCTGGCACGCCTTGCCCACGGTCGGGGTGTAGATGTAGGGAGTCATCTCCTCCACGTGGCGGGACAGGAGGGCGTAGAACAGGGTTTCGTTGCGATCCTGCAGGGCTCGCAGGTTCTGGTACTTCTCGATGTCGCTACAGGCGCTCAGGAAGGCCTCATAGACCCGCTCCAGCTGGGCTTCGAAGGTCTGCACCTGAGGCGGCAAGAGGCCGCCCAGCTCAAAATCGGCCCGTTCCTGTTCGGTGAAGGCGGTACCCTTGTTGAGGTTGCGATCGTTGAGCAGATTGGTGCCCGTCAGTGCAACGGGGCGAAAATCGTGACCCTGTGCATCTTTCCACAGCAGATATTGTCCGGTAGCCATAGTCATTCTCTTTGATTTACATGAAGTTGCCATCAGGCAGGAGAGCAAGACTCAGAATGCTGGGGATCATATGACGTTTGCCGATCCGGTTTTGTGAGCTTGGACAAACCCTGCGGCCAAAGGCGCCTTTGCCGGGGCAGCCGAAGGTTGCTCCCGCGCCCGCATTGGCGCAAGATCCCGACACGCCCCTGTGGGCATCCCTTTGCGAGCAACGGAGCACCATGACCCCTTCCTCTTCCCCCGCTTTTCTCGTCAGCGGCGTCATCCTCGCGGGCGGTCGCGCCACCCGCATGGGGGGCGATGACAAGGGCTGGGTGCCCCTCGCGGGCACTCCCCTGATCGAACACGTGCTGACCCGCCTGCGCCCCCAGGTGGACGAGGTGCTGATCAACGCCAACCGCAGCCAGGCTCGCTACCGGCAGCTTGCCCCCGTCATCGGGGACGCGCAGGCCGACTTCCAAGGGCCGCTGGCCGGCATGCTGGCGGGGCTGACGGCGGCCCGTCACGACTGGGTGCTGTTCGTCCCCTGTGACGGCCCCGCCCTGCCCCTTGATCTGATGACCCGCTTTCGCGCCGCCATCACCCCGGACACCGATCTGGTGGTGGCCCACGACGGGGAGCACCTCCAGCCCGTGGTCGCCCTGCTGCGCCGCGCCCTGCGCCCCTCCCTGAGCCAGGCGCTGGCGGACGGGGAGCGCAAGACCGGGGCCTGGTTTGCCCGCCACCGGATGGCGGTGGTGCCCTTTGCCGATCTGCCCGACGCCTTCGTCAACCTCAACAGCCCGGCCGAACTCGCCGCCTGGGAGGCGAGGCTGCGGGAAGGGGGCGCGCCATGAGCCCCCTGCCCCTGCTCGGCTTCGTCGCCTGGAGCGGCACCGGCAAGACCACCCTGCTGGAGCGCCTCATCCCGCGCCTGGTGGCGCGCGGTCTGCGCCTCGGGGTGCTCAAGCACACCCACCACGCCTTTGACATGGACCAGCCCGGCAAGGACAGCCACCGCCTGCGCCAGGCGGGCGCCACCCAGGTGATGGCGGCCTCCGACCGGCGCCACGCCCTGATCCGGGAGACCCCGGAGGGGGAGCCCCCCTTCGAGGCGCTGCTGGCCCGCTTCGATACGAGCGCCCTGGATCTGCTGTTGGTCGAGGGGTTCAAGCACAGGCGCTTTCCCAAGGTGGAGCTGTATCGCGCCGCCATCGGCCGGCCCCTGCTCTTCCCCGATGATCCTGACATCGTCGCCCTCGTGAGCGACGCTCCCCAGGCCACGACCCTGCCCCGATTCCCCTTCGAGGATCTGGAGGCCATCGCCGACTTCATCTGCGCCCGGTTGCCCCCGCACGCCCCCCGTCAGGCCCCGCCGCCTCTTCGCCTCTGCGCCCGGCTGCTGGCGGCCCTGCCCCCATCGGCAGAGCAGGGCGTTGTGCCCGGCTTGCTCAGTCAGGACGAGGCGGGCACCCTGCTGGTGCGCCCGGTGGATGGGGGCCACGACGGTGCCAACTGCCGCATCGAACGGGCGCCGGGTAGCGCGGCCCTTCCCCCCGGCGAGCGGGTCATGGTGCGCCTGCCGACAGGTGCGCCCCCATGAACCGGAGAAACGACGCAGGTCAAGGCGAATGCCGTCCCCCTTGCTATCCTCACAACCCTGACCCGAGATAAGAGAACGCCCTTGCGCCTCAATGCCCCGCTCTCCCGCTTCGATCTGCTCATCTATGGCCGCTACCGCCTGGTCCACGGCCTGCGCATCGCCCTGGCCTTCACCCTCACCTTCCTGCTGACCCGGGAGCTCAAGCTGCCGGAGAGCACCTGGCCCCTCATCACCCTGGTGGTGGTGATGGGCCCCATCTCGTTCTGGGGCAACGTGCTGTCGCGCGCCCTGCAACGGGTGGTGGGCACCGTCTTTGGCGCCGCCTGCGGGGTGGTGGCCCTCTATCTGGAGCTCTACTCCCTGCCCCTGATGCTGGCCTGGTGCTGCGCCATCATGTTCCTGTGCGGCTACCTGGCGCTCGGCAAGCGCCCCTATGTGGGGCTGCTCATCGGCATCACCCTGGGGGTCATCGTCGGCGGGGTGCCCGGGGACATCGAGACCGCGCTCTGGCGCAGCGGCGACGTCATCCTGGGATCGGTGCTGGCACTGCTGTTTTGCAGCATCTACCCCCAGCGGGCCTATACCCACTGGCGTCTGCAGATGCACGACACCCTGCAGCAGGCCGGGCGGCTCTACCACACCCACCTCTCCCCCAACGTGCTGGAGCGCCCCAAGCTCACCCGAAGCCATGCCCGCCTGCTCGCCAAAATAGTCAGCCTGCGCCCCCTGCTGGCCCCGGCGGTCAAGGAGACCCGCCTTGGCAGCCCGCTGTTCGAGGCGACCCAGACCACCCTTCGCAACAGCGTCTGCACCCTGGAGATGCTGGCCAACACCTACTGGCGGGATCGCCAGAGCCACTTCCTGATGCAGAGCCACCCGGGGCTTCGCGCCTGCCAGCAGGCGACGGAGTCGGTGCTCACCGAACTCGCCCTCATGCTCAAGAGCGGTGATACCACGGCGGCCGACCAGGCCATCGGCCGCCTGCAAGAGGCCGCCGCCCGGCTCGATGGGGACGCAAGCCAGGCGCCAGGCCAGGGACACGACCCCACCCTTGGCGGCTACCTCTGGCTCAATCTCCATCTCATCGAGCAGCTCGCCCACCTCCATCGCCTGCTGGGGCTGGTGCTGCAACCCTATGCCAAGCCCTCGGCCCGCCCCTGATCGCGCCGCCTGCAACCGCCCACAAAAAAGCCCCGCCGATGCGGGGCTTGTTTGTCTCGGGCTCGCGCCTTAGCTTGCACGAGCCAGGGGCTGCTCCGGAGTGAGGTAGAGGGAGAAGTCCTCTATCCCCGCCTTCAGGGCGGCAAAGCAGTCGGGGTCGATGGCCGTGCCCAGGTTTTCCGCCATCATCTCCAGGGCCCGCGGCACCGGGATGGCATCCCGATAGGGGCGCTTGGCGGTGATGGCATCGAAGATGTCTGCGGTGGTGATGATGCGCGTCTCCAGGGTGATCGCCTCCCCCTTGAGCCCCTTGGGGTAGCCCTTGCCATCGAGTCGCTCATGGTGGGCACCAGCCACTAGGGCCAGCTCCTCGAAGGCGCCGATGCGGCTCAGGATCTCCTCGGTGTAGGCGGCATGCATCTGCACCGCCGCCCATTCCTGCTCGTCAAGCTTGCCCGGCTTGTCGAGGATGGCGTTGCTCACCCCGAGCTTGCCCACGTCGTGGAGCAGGGCACCCCGCTTGAGCCAGCGTCGCCGCGCCTCGGACAGCCCCATCTGGGCGGCGAGGATGTCGGTATAGAGCGCCACCCTGCCGCTGTGCCCCGCGGTATAGGGGCTCTTGGAGTCCACCACCTGGCCGAAGGCCGCCGCTATCTCGTCCAGATAATCCTCATCCAGCGCCACCTCCCCCTGCCCCGCCGGGTGGGCGAAGACCCGCTCCGCCAACGCGGGATCCGCCAGCCCTTGCCAGAAGGCGTCGTCGGCCAGCGCCTCGAAGGCCCTGACCAGGGCGGGATCAAACCAGTTGCCGCTGCGCTCGCGCAGCTCCCTCATCGCCGCGTCCGGCCCGGCGGCGGCGTGAAACACGTCCACCACCTGACAGAGCAGGGCGATGCGGGAGAAGAGCGGGATGGCCTCCCCCGCCAGTTGTTGCGGCCGCCCTTTGCCGCTCCAGTGCTCATCCAGGGAGAGGATCCCCTGGGCCACCTCGTCGCTGAAACGCAACTGGCGGGCGATGTCCGCCCCCCGGTGGCAGCGGGTCAGGATCAGCTCGTTGGCTATCTGATCCCCGTTGCGAAAGATGTGGAACAGGCTGCGAAAACGGCCCAGCAGATCCGCCTGCAAGCCGGTGTGGCCCAGCACGAAGTTGACCACCTCGGAGAGGGAGCCATCCACCAGCTTGAAGTCGCGCTTGAAGTGAAGATCGTCGGTGAGATAGAGCTCGCAGATGCGGGCGGCATTGCTGCTGCACCCCAGATCCTTGAGCAACAGGGTGTAGTAGAGGTCGTGGCGCTGCCGGGCATCCAGTCCCAGTTGCTCCCCCAGACGAGAGCCTATCCAGCAGCAGCGGATGCAGTGGCCTCTCGGCTGCCCTTCCGTCATGTCCAGGGCATGGCTGAGAGAACCAATCAGCTCTGCCAAACGCAATCCATTTACCGTCATAGCCCACTCCCTCTACATCGGGGCGTACTTGCCCGCAGGCATGTATAGCATTTGTCGGGAGTAAAGGATCAGGGGCGCGACAAATTATACCTGCCCCGCTCCCCGACTTGCCGCCGCATCGCGCTGCTCGCGGCTCAGGGTCGAGACCAGTCTGTCGTCCAGATAGAGATCCAGTCGCTCCCCGCGCATCTCTCCCCGCATCAGGCTGCGCTGACCGTCGATGTAGTGGATCTCCATCTGGGCGGTGCGCTCGTCCGGGTAGCTCACCTGCACCTCGCGCACCCCTTGAGGCAGCAGGGCCAGCGGCACCTGGTTGAGGGCGGGATCCAGGTGCTGGTTCACCTTGATGATCGCATCGCTCTTCTGATCCACCAGGGCGGGCGCCTTGCCGGTGATGGGGTTCTTGCCGGACCAGAATTCGATGGTGTTGAACACGAAGAGATCCGCCGTGGCCGCCAGGCCATAGACGGGGGAGAGCAGCACGAAGACGCCGGCACGGCCGTAGCGGTTGTCCACCACGCTGAGGTTGCCCTTGGTCACCATGGAAGAGAGGCCCATCTGACCCATGCAACCACCGAGCCCCAGGCTCGCCCCCATTCCCAGCAGCAGGGCCAGTGCCCTGCCTCTCTGTCGTACTGCCATTGTTGTCTACCTGCTCAATAAAAAGGAGGCGGCAGCCTAAACAAGGGGGCCGGGCGGCACAATGACGAAGGGGGGCATCATACAGCCAGGGTTCAGCCTGGCCGTCCGATCGCTCACTCTGTTGGCAATCTTGCGGTCAGCCCCTCAGATGGAGAGGGCCGACACCGTCTGGGAGACCCTGTCCGCCTCCTGGTGGATCTCGCTCATCAGCTTGTCCACTCCGGCGATCTGCTGCTTGCCGAGTTCGGCGCTGCCCGCCACCCCGGCCATGTCGTCGGTCACCCTGGCGGTCAGCTCGCGGTTCTTCTGCACCACCCTGGCGATCTCGTCGGTAGAGAGCGACGTGCGGGCGGCCAGCTGGCGCACCTCGTCCGCCACCACCGCAAACCCGCGCCCCTGCTCACCCGCCCGCGCCGCCTCGATGGCGGCGTTCAGGGCCAGCAGATTGGTCTGATCGGCGATGGCGCTGATGGTCGAGACGATGGCCTCGATGCTTCTGGACTGCTCGTTGAGTTGGCCGATGAGGGCGATGGCCTCATCCACCTGGGAGGCGATGAGGGAAGAGGTCTGCACCACGGCGCGCAGCAAGCCCGCCCCCTCCTCTGCGCTGTGCAGGGTCTCCTGGGCGGTGCTGTGGGCCAGGCGGGCGGCCTCCCGGGTGGCGTGGTTCTGCTCGATGCGCGCGGTGATGTCGCTGGCGAACTTCACCACCCGCACCACCTTGCCGCTGCCATCCCGGATGGGGTTGTAGGTCGCCTCCAGCCAGACGGCCTGCCCCCGGCTGTCGTGGCGCATGAAGAGGCCGGATTTGAACTGGCCCCGGGCCAGCTCCTCCCAGAAACGGGGCTGCTCGCGCAGGAAGGTTTCGTCACAGAAGATCCTGTGGTGCCTGCCCGCGATCTCCCCCAGGGTGTAACCCATGACGCTCAGGAAGTTGGCATTGGCATGGATAATGTCGCCGTTCGGGGTGAACTCGATCATGGCCCGGGAGCGGTCCAACGCCTCGGTCAGCGCCTCGAGCCGCCCAAGCCGCTGGTGCTGTTCGGTGACGTCGCTGGCAATCTTGAGTACCCGGGTCACCCGGCCCTGGTGCTTCACCGGGAAATAGGTCGCCTCCAGCCAGCGCGTCTCCCCCTGCCGGTTCACGCGCTCGAAGGTGCCTGACTGCACCTCCCCCTGAGCGAGACGCCGCCAGAACTGGCGATAGTCACCGGACTCCCCCCAGGCCCTCGGACAGAGCTGGCTGTGGGGCTGCCCAATCAGTTCGGCGGCCCCATATCCCATCAGGGCCAGGAAAGGGGTGCTCGCCTCCTGGATGATCCCCTCCGGGCTGAAGATGACGGTGGCGGCGCCCGCCTTGATCGCCTCTATGATGCCCTGCTCCTCGTCGAGCCGGGTCTGACATGCCTGCAACTGCGCTTTGAGCTTCTGATTGAACATGACACTCCTTCCTCGTTGACCATCCCCATGGGCACCACGGCCTCACCCACAGAGGGTATCGGCACCGCCAGCGCCGACATAAGTGGTCGGACGACTGAAACGAATGGAGCGCGCAGTGTATAGAAAAGCGGCGATGCCGCCAAGGGCTCCCAGTACGCAGCCCTTGTGAAAGAGGATCAACTCGGTGCAGAAAAAGAGGAGGCTAACGGCCAGGTACGCACTCGAGGCAGGCGGGATTGCCGGCAAAGCCGAACCGTTCGTAGATAGCGCGCCCATCACTGCTGGCATGGAGCCACAGCTTGCCCAGTTGCTGCTCGCGGGCATACGCCACCATGGCCACCAGCAGGGCATTCGCCATTCCCCGTCTGCGCCAGGCCGGCCGGGTGTAGATGTTGAGCAGGTACCCTTCCCGCCCCGCCAGATTGCCCGGGTAGGGCGGGCGCACGAAGAGTGCCAGGGTGGCGCACGCCACCACCTCGCCCTCCTCCTCCACCACCCAGCTACGGGCGCTGCCCTCTTCCTGCGCCTGAATGAAGTAGGCCTGCGTCGCCTCCCTGAGGACCGGATCCTCATCGGGCCGGGCAAGTTCCCCCACCTCGCAAAAGAGCGCCATGCGCAGTGTCGTCAGGGCAGGAATATCGGCCGCCAGGGCCTCGCGTACCTTCATCTCTTCTCCTTTGCATTCCTTGCCCACCCGTCAGTCAGGCAGGGCTCGTGTGCGGCCACCTTACGCCGGAGGCGAGCGACGGGCAAGGCGCCAGCTATCCAGCCCCAGGGGGCCCGCCCCCCACACGGCCAGGGTCAGCAGCATCCAGCCCCACAACTGGTGATCGTGAAAGCCCCCCGCCCAGAGGGCCGGGTAGGAGATGACCGCCATGGCGTTGAAGCCAAACAGCAGCAAGGCGACCGGACGGGTGAAGAGGCCCGCCAGCAGGAAGAGGGGCAGCAACAGCTCGGTCGCCGTGCCCGCATAGGCCGCCCACTGCCAGGACAGCAGGGGCACCTGATATTCGAACTCGAACAGATAGAGGGTGCTGTCCCAGGCCGTGAACTTGAGCCAGCCGGATCGCAGAAAAATGGTGGCGACCCAGAGCCTGGCAAGCAGCAACAGGCCACCGCTGCACCAGGGCAAGATGCGTTCAACAAGGGGGCCAAGGGGCCTGGCAAGGGTTTGCGTTGTCATGGGGCAAGCTCCAGATCGACCAGCAGGTCGAGGGTGATGAGGGGGGCCAGGTGTTCGGCCATGGCGGGATCCTGAGCCAGCAGGCTGGCCAGCGGCCTGCCCTGCAGGCAGCCTTGCAGCAGACGCCAGGCGGCGGCATCCAGGGGAATGGGGTCGACCCGGTGTCCGGGGCGTTTCTTGAGTGCCAGGGAGCAGACAGCATCCAGCTCCCTGACCGTCTCACCGCCGTGCAGGGCCATCTGCCAGAGCGCCAGCACCGGATGGGGGCTCTCCAGGAGCTGCAGATCGCAGGCAGGATGCAGCACCAGCCGCTCCCAGTGCTCAGGGGTCATGGCGGCAAGCCGCTCGGCGGGCCAGCGCCGCGTCTCTGGCGCAAGCAGCGAGACCCGCTCCAGCCCCCACTCGAAGCGGGCCAGATCCCCGAGCCAGGGCAACGCGGCCGTGGTGGGCAAGCGTACCAACCAGTCGCCAAAGCCCTCCCCGTAGTCCATGACGCTCCCCTCCTCCAGAGGAGCCGCCAGCACGAACCCTCGTGCCGCCGCCTCAAAGAAAGTCTCGCCAACCATGGCGCGTACCGCGGGGTAGCTGCTGGCGAGCACCTCGGTGAGGCCGAGGATGAAGTTGTTGCGATAGATCTGCAACAGGGCGTCGGGGGCAAAGCGCCCCGGCTGGATGTGCCCGAGGATGGCATCATCCTGGCCGAGCAGACCGCTCGCAAAAGCGCGTTGCAGGGAAGCAAGCTCACACATGCGCGGCCTCCCCGAGCAGACCGCTCACAAAAGTACCTTGCGGGAAAACAAGCTCAGACATGGGCGGCCTCCCCGAGCAGCCCGCTCACAAAAGTACCTTGCGGGGAAACAAGCTCAGACATGGGCGGCCTCCCTGGATGTTTGCTGCGCCGCGCTCAGGATCTCGCTGGCACGCTGCGCCTCTCCCAGCAGCACCGGCAGCGGGGGGATCGCCAGATCCCATTCAATCAGGGTGGGGATGGCGCGCTGCTGGCAGACCTGCTCGTAGAGCGCCCAGACGGGCTCGGCCACGGGGGTGCTGTGGGTGTCGATATAGAGGGGCCCCTGAGGCAGGTGCTTCTCGGTAAAACCGGCCAGGTGAATTTCGCCGACCGTGTCGAGGTCGATAGT
This sequence comes from Aeromonas sp. ASNIH1, assembly GCF_002934285.1. Classification (NCBI taxonomy): domain Bacteria; kingdom Pseudomonadati; phylum Pseudomonadota; class Gammaproteobacteria; order Aeromonadales; family Aeromonadaceae; genus Aeromonas; species Aeromonas sp. ASNIH1. The sequence goes on from NZ_CP026228.1 coordinate 85,222, forward strand.
CGCCAGATAGTCGTCCACCTCCAGGCCGTGATTGACTGCGCTCACATGGAGGTTGTTGAGATCGAGCAGGACGCCGCAACCGCTGCGCCCAGCCAGCTCGGCCAGAAACTCGGCCTCCCCCATCTCCCCCGCCAGTTGCAGGTAGGAGGAGGGATTCTCGATGAGCAGTTGTCTGCCCAGTGTCTGCTGCACCCGATCTATCTTGTCGCTCATGTGCAAAAGAGCGGCCCGGGTGTAGGGCATGGGCAGCAGATCGTTGAAATAGCGCCCGCCGATGCTGCCCCAGCTCAGGTGCTCCGACACCCGCACCGGCGAGATGGCCGCCACCAGGGCTGCCAGCTGGCGCAGGTGCCCGGCATCGAGAGGATCGGCGGAGCCCAGCGACATGCCGACTCCGTGAAGGCTCACGGGGTAGTGCCTCGCAAGCTCCGCCAGTACCTCGAAGCCCTGGCTGTGGCGCTCGAAGTAGTTTTCGCTGTGTACCTCAAGCCAGCCCACTCGGGGCAGGGTGTGGCGGATCTCGTCGTAGTGCGGGGGGCGTAAACCGATACCGATCAAGGGGTTCATGGCTGGGCTCTCAATAGATAGGGCCATGATGTGGCGGGCGCCACACCATGGCATGCGGCTTACTTGGGTTGCAGGGACCCGCCAGCGAGCTTCTCGCACAGCCCCTTGGGCACCACCACGAAGGCATCCCCCTGGGCATCCATCTTGGCGGTGCCGGCGCAGGATCCGCCCTTGGTGGCGCAGTCGTTCTTTCCCGCCTTGACCACGCCGTAGCACTTCTCTTTTTCCTCCGCCGCCATGGCCGGCGCGGCGATCATCTGGGCCCCCAGGGCCAGCAGACCCGTCATGGCAGAGGCGATGGCAGTACTCTTTTTCACGTTCATGTCTCTATTCCTTGTTGTCGTGAGGGATGTATCCGGCCCGTGTCGTCCGGCTACGTTCAATAGAACCGGACGAGGGGCGAAAAGATTTCCCCAAAAGGCGGATTCGCTCGCTATTAACAAAAAAGAAAGTGACAAGCCATTGTTTTATAAAAGATGTTACGTGTGAATGAAAACGGTCAACGAAGGGCCCTGGCCTCCGCGCCACCTTCCATCCCCTCCTGCGTCCATCAGGAGGGCCGCGAGTTGGATGGGCCCTCCCCCGCCTCTCCTTCCCCGATGGGCCGTCAATTGCCTGCCAATCATCTGCCCGCCCTCAGCGCCCGGGCCGCTTGAACGTGAGCGGCTTCACATGCGCCTTGCAAGGTACGTAAAAATCCCGCTGAGGTAGTCTGTTTTGCAAACAATGGCCCTATAGTGTCATGAGTCCCTCTACCCAAAGGTGTCCCATGAACGCCCCTCGCCCCCCCAGATGCACCCTGTCGCTGCCCATCTTCATCCCCGGCCTGCTCTTCATCCTGGCGTTGCTGGCCATCTGCTCCCTGGCCCCCGAGGCCGCCGCCCGCTTCTTCGGCAACGGCCAGAGCTGGATCGCCGAGCACTTCAGCTGGTTCTACGTGCTGGTGGTCGGCATGTTCCTGATCCTGCTGCTGGTGATCGCCTTCAGCCACTACGGCAACATTCGCCTGGGGCCGGACGACGCCCGCCCCGAGTTCAGCTTCACCTCCTGGCTCGCCATGCTGTTCGCCGCCGGCATGGGTATCGGGCTCATGTATTTCGGGGTGGGCGAGCCCATGAGCCACTACGTCTCGCCACCCCAGGCGACGCCCCTGACGCCGGTGGCCGCCCGCGAGGCCATGGTCACCACCTTCTTCCACTGGGGCTTTCATGCCTGGGCCGTCTACGCCATCGTCGGCCTGGTGCTGGCCTACTTCGGCTTTCGCTACAACCTGCCCCTGACCATCCGCTCCGGCCTCTACCCCATCTTCAAGGAGAAGATCCACGGGCCGCTCGGCCACGCGGTGGACGTCTTCGCCCTGGTGGGCACCATCTTCGGTATCGCCACCACCCTGGGCTATGGCGTGATGCAGCTCTCGGCGGGGATCACCCGGCTCACCGGCATGGACACCTCGGGGGAGCTGTTCCGCTTCGGCCTCATCGGGGCCGTCATCGCCCTGGCCGGCGTCTCTGCGGTCACCGGGCTCGACAAGGGGGTCAAGCGCCTCTCCGAACTCAACCTCTTCCTCGCCATCGTGCTCCTGCTGTTCGTGCTGGTGGCCGGCCCCACCCAGTACCTGCTGGGGGCCCTCTCCGAGAACATAGGCAACTATGTCTCCTCTTTAAGCCAGCTCACCTTCCGCACCTTCACCTACAGCGAGACCCGCCAGGCGGGCTGGTTCGGCAACTGGACCCTGCTCTACTGGGCCTGGTGGATCTCCTGGTCCCCCTTCGTCGGCCTCTTCATCGCCCGCATCTCCCGCGGGCGCACCCTGCGCGAATTCATCCTGGGCGTCCTGTTCGTGCCCACCGCCTTCAACCTGCTGTGGATGACGGTGTTCGGCAACGCCGCCATCTGGGCCAGCCAGCATGAGGGGGGCCAGAGCCTCATCGACTCGGTCGGCAACATCGACACCCTGCTGTTCAACTTCTTCGACCTCTTGCCGGGGGCCGACATCACCTCGGCCCTCGCGGTGATCCTCATCAGCGTCTTCTTCGTCACCTCCGCCGACTCCGGGGCCTTCGTCATCGACAACATCGCCACCCAGGGCAAGGAGGGCTCCCCGGTCTGGCAGCGCCTGTTCTGGGCCCTGCTGCTCGGTGTCACCGCGGGCACCCTGATGAGCACCGGGGGGCTGGCGGCGCTCCAGTCCATGACGCTTATCGCCGCCCTGCCGTTCGCCTTCATCATGGTGCTGCTCTGCCTCGGCCTAGTGCGCGGCCTGATTGCGGACCGGGAGCACTCGGCCAGACGCCTCTCCCCCGCCACTGACTTCTGGAACGGCAAGCAGTGGCGCACCCGGATGGATCACCTGCTGCGCCCCTCCACCGAGCAGGAGGCCCACGCCTTTGTGGACAAAATCGCCCTGCCCGCCCTGACGGCCCTGAGTCAGGAGTTCGCTGCCCGGGGCATCACCAGCCGGGTCGAAGAGGATGGGCCGGATCAGTGCCATCTGCTGGTGCCCCAGCAAGGTCGCCGGGACTTCTGCTACGGGGTGCGCATCGAGGCCCGCCCCGCCCCCGCCTTCAACCCCCTGGAGGCGGCCCACAACCACGATCCCGAGGCCCGCATCTTCGAGCCCATCACCTTCTTTGCCGACGGCCGCGCCGGCTACGACGTTCAGTACCTGACCCGGGACGAGCTGAGCGCCGACGTCTTGCGCCAGTACGAGCGCTATCTGGTGCTGAGCCAGGACGAGGGGCAGGATCTGCTGAGCAGCGCCCCCGAACATACCCAGCCAACCCAGGGAGAGTGATGACCAGGCAGGGATCAAGTCAGCTCCCCGCCCGGAGCTTATGGCCGGGCACACTGGCGGCGAGAGCTGCCCCCACCACCCATCACAACAGAGAAAGGGGCCCCAGGGCCCCTTTCTCGTCACTGCCTCAACCTGCGTTGATTTCAGAGCCTCAACCGGCTCAGGCGGTTTTCACGCACTTCTGGATAAAGCTGTTCTTGGCCGCCCCGGCGAGCTTCTTGTCCGCTGCCGCCTTCTCGCACTGGGTCGCCTTGTCGGCGGCCCCGTCCGTCTTCAGGCACTTTTGCACGAAGCTGTTCTTGGCAGCCCCGGCCAGCTTCTTGTCGGCGGCCGCTTTCTCACACTGACTCGCCTTGGCACTGGCGGAGGCATCCTTGACGCACTTGCCCACAAAGCTGGTCTTGGCGGCGCCCGCCAGCTTCTTCACCGCCGCCTGGGCCTCGCACTCTTGCTGCGCGCCAGAGGTCGCGCTCTGGGCTACCCCCATCCCCATGCCCATGACCGTCACACACAGACTCAATACCATCAGGATCCGCTTCATATGTCACACTTCCATCGTTCTATCCATTGTGGTTGGCCCCCACTCACGCGGGCCAAACGAGGCACCCTTGCCTCGCTGCACTATAGTCCCCCTGCCCCGTGACAACAAAATGCCCCTTCCTTCTCGACAACCCCCTCCTTGCCCCCGCTCCGGCCACCCGGCGCCTTCACTTCAATTGTTGAGCTGGCGCAAAAATCCAGCGCTTCCTTGCGGTTGCGTCAACTTTTGACTGGTTTGCGTATGAGGCTTGAGGCTATGCTGGCCATTCGGCGCCTACTGCACCATTCGGGCCCCGCCCGCTGGTCGATGGAGCGCATTGGAAGCTGTAATCCACGGGCGGTAGCGTGGGATTATCACTGTGATTGATGAAGTTAGGGAAGGTGCGAACAAGTCCCTGATATGAGATCATGTTTGTCATCTGGAGCCATGGAACAGGGTTCATCATGAGTCATCAACTTACCTTCGCCGACAGTGAATTCAGCAGTAAGCGCCGTCAGACCAGAAAAGAGATTTTCTTGTCCCGCATGGAGCAGATTCTGCCATGGCAAAACATGGTGGAAGTCATCGAGCCGTTTTACCCCAAGGCTGGTAATGGCCGGCGACCTTATCCGCTGGAAACCATGCTACGCATTCACTGCATGCAGCATTGGTACAACCTGAGCGATGGCGCGATGGAAGATGCTCTGTACGAAATCGCCTCCATGCGTCTGTTTGCCCGGTTATCCCTGGATAGCGCCTTGCCGGACCGCACCACCATCATGAACTTCCGCCACCTGCTGGAGCAGCATCAACTGGCCCGCCAATTGTTCAAGACCATCAATCGCTGGCTGGCCGAAGCAGGCGTCATGATGACTCAAGGCACCTTGGTCGATGCCACCATCATTGAGGCACCCAGCTCGACCAAGAACAAAGAGCAGCAACGCGATCCGCAGATGCATCAGACCAAGAAAGGCAATCAGTGGCACTTTGGCATGAAGGCCCACATTGGTGTCGATGCCAAGAGTGGCCTGACCCACAGCCTAGTCACCACCGCGGCCAACGAGCATGACCTCAATCAGCTGGGTAATCTGCTGCATGGAGAGGAGCAATTTGTCTCAGCCGATGCCGGCTACCAAGGGGCGCCACAGCGCGAGGAGCTGGCCGAGGTGGATGTGGACTGGCTGATCGCCGAGCGCCCCGGCAAGGTAAGAACCTTGAAACAGCATCCACGCAAGAACAAAACGGCCATCAACATCGAATACATGAAAGCCAGCATCCGGGCCAAGGTGGAGCACCCGTTTCGCATCATCAAGCGACAGTTCGGCTTCGTGAAAGCCAGATACAAGGGGTTGCTGAAAAACGATAACCAACTGGCGATGTTATTCACGCTGGCCAACCTGTTTCGGGCGGACCAAATGATACGTCAGTGGGAGAGATCTCACTAAAAACTGGGGATAACGCCTTAAATGGCGAAGAAACGGTCTAAATAGGCTGATTCAAGGCATTTACGGGAGAAAAAATCGGCTCAAACATGAAGAAATGAAATGACTGAGTCAGCCGAGAAGAATTTCCCCGCTTATTCGCACCTTCCCTAGGGAAATCTAGGACACTCACCTTTTTGAGCCAACCGTTAACTAGCTGGCTATATCTCTCATCACACATTGATCTTTCTGGAACCCGATAAATATCTTGTACACAAGTGACATTTACCCAGCGGGGTCGCGTGTTCAGACATGGCAATGCCTGACACCAAACAAATGCCAAGGGAGTAAAACGGGATCTATCGGATTAACAAGGTGGCTGATGGCATCGCCGCTGACCACAGTGCCGGGCGAATTGCTGGCAAAAAGGTGGGAGTCCCAATTTGGAAGTCCAAAAACCATCCCGTCCGGGATGGTTTTTTATTGGATGGCTTGAAAGGCAAGGACCTTCTTACCACCGTCCCTGGGGTGGCTGCTGGTTGCGCGACTCCACCATGGCAATGAGGATGGCCATCAGGCTCGATATCAGCATCAGCACCATGGCGATGGGCAATGAGAACAGGGCGTAATAAGTGCGCCCGATTTCTGCCAGGACGGTGTCTGCAGACACCATAAACGGCAGCGGCAACAGTAATATCAGGGCGAAGTAAAAGATGATCCTGGCGATCATCAAGGGGGTTTTGAGGGACTGGGTCACTATTTTTCGGTACGGCCACATGATGGTTTGCTCCCTGCACTGTGGTGTTGTTGTTGTTGTCGATAAGCCGCGCCGTCGAGGCATCTGCGGCTCTGCTCGTCCATGAAGGGTGTCAAGCAGTCCCCTGATTAGCAGCCACGGCAGACCGGGTCAACGGGCCACGGGGGGCCGGAAATGACCCACAGACAGGGTTGTGCTGCCAGGGGCGAACATAACAACGAGAGTGCAAACCAGATTCGTAAAAATGTCGCAGCAATCACTGTCGGTGCACTTTCTGACAGCAGGTTGTGAGGCACAACCAAAACGGGGAGTTGCGCCGTGGGCTGCGCTGTGATGCCCCCTCCCAGGCAGAGCGGTGCCCTGCGTGCGGCTCGGGTTCCCCGACCTGGATGGCTTGGCTCTTGCTACTCGATCTGGCTACTCAATCTGACTAACCGGTCTGGCTGCACGGCCTTGATGGTGAGCCTTGATTACGCACGCTATACACGCACTCTGGCTACGTCGAGCCAGTGTGACTGCGCTAGTCAGTTGCAGGCCGAATGCCGGGCTGCTGCGCCCCCAGCAGCGTGGTGCCGTAGGAGTTGTCCACCGTGCAGCGCCACTGCCCGCCGGGCTCTTTGCGAAACACATAGGTAGCGCGCCGGGTCTCGTCGATCCACCCCTCGCCGCCCGGGTAGCGCAGCCGGGTCTCCATGATCACCAGGGCATTGTCGGCCCCCTCGATCACCTCCATGGCCCCCTGGGTCACCTCAAGCTGACCGTCAAAGTAATCGGAGATGGCCGTGAAGGCGCGGCGGATGGCGGGAATGCCGCGCACCACCATGCCGGGTTTGACCACCAGGGCGGCGTCTTCGGCGTAGAAGGCCATCAGGGCGTCGAAGTCGCGCCGGGAGATGGCGGCGTCACAGGTCTCGATCAGGGTGCGAAGGGGATGCGGGCTCATGCCGTGCTCCTTGTTTCAGGGGTATAGGGCGGGTTCCCCCACCCTATACCGGACATCAATACCGGACATAAAAAAATCCCCCGCTCTCGTGAAAAAGCGGGGGATCGTCAGCGTCTCATGACGGCTTAACCGAGCAGGAAGGCCTTGAGGCGGCCAAAGTCAGCGGGCAGATCGTGAGACAGGAGCGGCAGCGCGGCGTGCTTGGCGAGCGGACCCGGCAGCGGCACATCCAGATTCAGGATCTCGTCCACCGACTCCTTGAACTTGGCCGGATGGGCGGTGCAGAGGAACACACCGACCTCGTCTTGCCCAAGCTGCTCGTTCAGCAGATCCCAGGCAATCGCCCCGTGGGGCTCGCACAGGTAATCCAGCTGATGCAGGCGCTGCAACGCATCCCGGGTCTGGGCATCGTCGCGCATCCCTGAGCCCAGGGTTTCCAGCGCCCAGCCCTTGCGACGGCACAGCTCTTCCACCCGCGGCCAGTTGTTGGGGCGGCTCACGTCCATGGCGTTCGACAGGGTCGCGACTGTCTGGTGCGGCTCCCACTGGCCGGTTTTCAGGTAACGCGGCACGGTGTCGTTGGCGTTGGTGGCGGCGATAAAGCGCTTCACCGGCAGCCCCAGCGCCTTGGCGATGAGACCCGCGGTGAGGTTGCCGAAGTTGCCGGACGGCACGCTGATGACCGCCTTGGCGCGTTCGGCTTTCGGCAACTGGGCCACGGCTTCGAAGTAGTAGCAAACCTGGGCCAGCAGGCGGCTGATGTTGATGGAGTTGGCGGAGTTGAGGCCGATGGCGGTCTTGAGCCCTTCATCGTCGAAGGCATCTTTGACCAGCGCCTGGCAGGCATCGAAGTCACCGTCGATGGCGAGGGTGCGGATGTTGCCGCCTAAGGTGCAGAAGAGTGCCTCCTGCAAGGGGCTTATCTTGCCCTTGGGGTAGAGGATCACCACTTCAATCCCCTCCAGGCCGTAGAAGGCGTGGGCCACGGCGGCGCCGGTGTCGCCGGAGGTGGCGGTGAGAATGGTGATCTTGTCATTGGTTCTGAACGCAGCCAGACACTGGGCCATGAAGCGGCCGCCGAAATCCTTGAACGCCAGGGTCGGGCCGTGGAACAGCTCCAGGGCATAGGTGCCATCTTTGAGCTTCACCAGGGGCGCCGGGAAGGTGAAAGCGGCGTCGATAAGCTCGCTCACCTTGGCAGCCGGTACTTCGTCACCCAGCAGGTGGCTCAGGATGCGGGCCGAGCGCTCGGCCAGCAGCAGATCCAGCAGGGCATCCACATCGGCCAGCGGCTCCAGGGTCTCTGGGAAGAACAGCCCCTGCTCGCGGCCCAGACCCTGACGCACCGCCTGGGCGAAGCTCACCTGTTCACTCTTGTCCTTGATGTTGTAAAGATTCATAGCTCGCTTCCTGTTACCCGTGCCCCGGCCATGTCCAGTTTGCAGACCCGGGCAAATCCATCTTCATTGCGCACGAAGTGCGCTTCCATCCACTCTTTCATGCGTTCAGCCTGGGCCAGATCCTTCATCACCACGAACACGGTGGGACCGGACCCCGAGATGCCGGTGGCGAGCGCCCCGTTCTGGGCCCCCTGGGCCCGCACCTCGTTGAAGCCTTCAATCAGGGCCGCGCGATAAGGCTCGGCGATCACGTCTTTCAGGACGCTGGCGGCCAGCCCTTCCTGGCGGCTGTAGCTGGCATGCACGAAGGCGGCCAGCCGGCGGCCATAGGTGAGGCAGTCCTGGCGGCGATACTGGGCCGGCAGGATGGCGCGGGCGGCGGCGGTGGAGACCACGGTGCCCGGGTAGCAGACCACCCAGTACCACTCGTCAAACACCGGGATGCCCTGGCTGATGACGCCCCCCTCCTCCAGCACCAGCTGCATGCCGCCCAGATAACAGGGCGCCACGTTGTCGTAATGGACGGAGCCGGAGATCTTCCCTTCCATCTCCCCCATCAACAGCAGCAGGTCGTGTTCATTCAGGGGCGCGCCGTGGAAGGCGTTGAGCCCTTCCAGCGCCGCCACCACGCTGCAGGCACTCGATCCCAGGCCCGAGCCCACCGGCAGGTTCTTCTCCAGCACCATTTCCAGCGGCTTGAGACCCAGGCCGCGCTTCTCAAGCGCCTCGCCATAGGCGACCCAGCAGTCATGGAGGATGTTCTTTTTCGGATCGTCCGGCAACTTGTGGGCATAACGGCCCACGGAAGAGAGAGCGAAAGGCACCTCTGCCGATTTGACCTGGACGCGGTCCCCCAGCAGGGAGCCATCCACGGGGGCGAGCGCCGCCCCCAGGACGTCAAAGCCCACGCTCAGGTTGGCGCTGGAGGCCGGGGCATAGGCCACCACGCTGCCGCCGATTTCTACATTCGGGTTCATCTCTGAACTCATGTTACAGCTCCTGCTTCCAGTTCTGGGTGCGCAGCACGTCGGCGAAGACACCGGCGGCGGTCACTTCGGTCCCTGCGCCATAGCCGCGCAGTACCAGGGGGATGGGCTGGTAGTAGGTGGAGAAGAAGGCGAGCGCGTTCTCCCCGTCTTTTACCTTGAACAGGGGCTCGTCGCCACCCACCGCCTTGATGGCCACCTTGCACTTGCCACCCTCGATGGAGCCGACATAACGCAGCACCTTGCCTTCACGCTGGGCCGCCGCGAACTGGTCGCGGAACCAGCCGTCGGCCTCGGGCAGGCGGGCCATGAAGGCTTCCACGTCGCCGCTCACATCAAAGCCCGGCGGCAATGCCTGCTCCACCTCCACATCGGAGAGCTCCAACGCCATGCCGGCCTCGCGGGCCAGGATCAGGAGCTTGCGAGCCACGTCCATGCCGTTCAGGTCATCGCGGGGATCCGGCTCGGTGAAGCCGTTGCCGCGGGCGATCTGGGTAGCCTCGGAGAAGGCCATCCCCTCGTCCAGCTTGCCGAAGATGAAGGAGAGCGACCCGGACAGGATGCCGTCGAAGGCGCGCAGCTTGTCGCCGGCCTTGATGAGGTTTTGCAGGTTCTCGATGACCGGCAGGCCCGCGCCCACGTTGGTCTCGTACAGGAACTTGCGACGGGTCTGGCGGGCGGTGCGACGCAGCGCCTTGTAGTAATCCAGCGACCCGGTGTTGGCCTTCTTGTTCGGGGTGACCACGTGGAAGCCGGCCCCGAGGAAGTCGGCGTACTGGACGGCCACGGCTTCACTCGAGGTGCAATCCACGATCACCGGGTTGATGAGGTGGCTCTCTTCCACCAGCTTCTTCACCGCCTCCAGGCTGAAACTGCCTTGTGCTTCCACCAACTGTTCACGCCAGTTGGCGAGGGCCAGGCCATCCTTGTTGACCGCCATCTGACGGCTGTTGGCGATGCCGACCACCCGCAGGCCGGTGCCCTGCTCGGCCAGTACCGGCTGCTGACGGGCAATCTGATCCACCAGGGCCGCACCGACGCCGCCCACCCCGACCACGAAGAGATCGATGAACTGCTGACTGCCAAAGAAGTTCTGGTGGCACGCCTTGATGGCTTCCGCCACCTTGCCGGAGCGCACGACCGCGGAGATGGAGCGCTCGCTCGACCCTTGCGCGATGGCGACGATGTTGATGGAGGCCTGGGCCAGGGAGGTGAAGAAGCGCGCCGCCATCCCCTTGGAGGTGCGCATGCCGTCACCGATGAGGGAGATGATGGCCAGATCGGTCATGATCTCGAGCGGGTCCAGCAACTGGTTCTTGAACTCCAGCTCGAACTCGCGCTCCAGCACCTTGCGGGTCTTGTCGCTGTCGTAGCTGTGGATACAGAAGCTGACGCTGTACTCGGAGGACGACTGGGTGATCAGCACGATGCTGACCCCGGCGCGGGAGACGGCGGAGAAGATGCGACCGGCCATGCCCACCATGCCCTTCATGCCGGGACCGGAGACGTTGAACATGCACATGCCGGAGAGATCCGAGATGGCCTTCACCTTCAGATCGTCATCCCCCTGATCGACCCCGATGAGGGTACCCGGACCCTGGGGGTTGAAGCTGTTCTTGATGAGGCAGGGAATGTGGAACTGGGCCACGGGGGCGATGGTCTTCGGGTGCAACACCTTGGCACCGAAGTAGGAGAGCTCCATCGCCTCTTTATAGGAGAGGGTTTTGAGCAGGTAGGCATCCGGTACCAGGCGCGGGTCGCAGTTGTAGCAGCCCTCCACGTCGGTCCAGATCTCGCAGCACTCGGCATCGACGCAGGCGGCCAAGACGGCGGCGGAATAGTCGGAGCCGTTGCGGCCCAGCAGCACGGTCTCGCCCTTGTCGCTGCCACCGGTGAAGCCCGGCATCAGGTAGAGACAATCAGAGCGCAGGCCCTTGGCGGCGAAGCGCACCCGGGAGGCTTCGATATCCACATGGGCTTCGAGGTAGCCGCCATCGGTGACCAGCAACTGCTCGGGCACGATGAGATCCAGCTCGATGCCGCGCACCCGCAAGAGCTCGTGCATGAAGGCGATGGAGAGGTTCTCGCCACGGCTCAGGATGCGGGCCTGGACGTTGTCCGGGCACAGCCCCAGCAAACGGATACCCTGCATCAGCCGCTCGACCTGATCCAGCTCGGCGGTGAGACGGGCCTGCAGCGCCTTGTCATCCAGCGCGGGATAGGCGGCCTTCAAGCCGGCCAGCAGGCGGGAGAAGATGCCGTTGATCTCGAACAGGGTACTGCTTGCATCCATGCCGCGACTGGTCTGTTCCACCAGGGCGACCAGGTGATTGGTCACCTTGGCCGGTGCCGACAGCACCAGGGCCACCTGGGATTGGCCGTGGGTATTCACCGCGATATCGGCAACCCGCAAGAAACGCTCTGCGTCGGCCAGTGACGACCCGCCAAATTTCAACACTCTCATCGCTATCTCCCTGTATTCCCTGCAAATTGATCTGCTAATTGGTCTAAAAACAATCCAACAAAAAAGGCCCGTACTGGGTGGGTACGGGCCTTTTTCTGATTTCTGTGCTTGTTCGTCAGCGCATCAACCGGCCCCAGTGCCACCTGTGGTGGTACCGGTAATAATGGTGGTGGTGATGATGTTGGTGAATAGCTGCATGACGAACACTCTTGAACGAATCTGGTTGTTAGCAATACCGCGCCCGGCGAGGGGCTGTCAACCTAAACCTCCTTGCCAAACTTGCGGGCAAGGTCTTTGCAGAGCAGATGGAGCATATTGAGATCCCGCTGCGGCAGCATGGGCACTCGGTCCATCACCCATTGATGCAGTTTTTCATCCTGCGAAACTCCGAGTTCACCAAGCAATTCTGCTGTTTTTGATTTCAGCACGCGAACCTGCCCGGCACTCTCGAAATTTTCTGCTACGTCCTGCTCGTCGCTCACTTTCTGGTCATCGAGCAGCGGACTCAGCTCATAGGCATACAGCATGATCGCCTGCCCCAGGTTCAGGGACGGGTATGAGACCTTGAGAGGCAGGTAGCTGATGAGATCCACCTGGGCGAGCTGTTCGTTGGAGAGTCCGGACTCCTCGCAGCCAAACACGATGGCCACCTTCTCGAGGGAGGGCTTGGCCCGGATCTGGTCGCGAATGTCCGCCGGGGTGAGGTAGTGCTGGTAGCGGCCGCGCTGCCGGGCGGTGGTGGCGACCACCAGATCCATGTCCGCCAGGGCCTCTTCCAGGGTGTCGAAGGCTTGCGCATCCGTCAGGATCTCCTGCGCCCCGTGGGCAACCCAGCTCGCCTCCTCCTCTTCGTGCACCCGGCTCCCCACCAGTCGCATGGCATCGAAGCCCATGGTCTTCATGGCGCGGGCAGCAGCCCCCACGTTGGCGGCACGGGCGGGCGACACCAGCACAAAATAGAGTTTCATCGGGTTCTCTCCAGGATGGGGCCGACGCCGCGAACTGCAGCAAACCGCCGGCAAAACAGGGGCGCAATCTACCGTTTATCCCGAAATATTGCCACTTGAACAGATGTTTGGATGTTGCCATAGTGGCCTTGGACGCGAGTCCGCCGCCTCAGGGCACTGACGCCATGGGCCCGACAGATCACAAGGAAGAGAGAGATGCAGCAGCCATTGGAGCAGGCGGTCGCCGAGACGATCCTGCAACGTTTTGAGTCGTTTTACAGCCGCTTTCTCGAGATAACCCAGGGCAGCAAGAGCCGTTTCGAGAACAGCGACTGGCTGGGGGTGCAGCTCGCCGGTCGAGAGCGCATCCGCCTCTATGATCACCATGTCGGCGCCACCACGGCGCAGATCAAACAGATGATGGGGGAGCAGCTGCCGACCCAGGCCCTGCTCAAGCAGGTGAAAGGCGCCTTCAGCGATCTCCTGCCCCGCTGCGAGAACTTCGAGGTGGCGGAGTCCTTCTTCAATTCCGTCTATCGCCGCATCTTCCGCCATCGCAACATCCGCGACGAGAACCTTTATATCCACCCCTTCGTGAGCCGGGGTGACAAGCCTGACCTGGGATCCTTGCTGCGTATCTATCGCACCGATCTCTCCCACCTGCCCCAGACCCTGAGCCAGCTGCTCGGGGATTACAGCTTCACCCTCCCTTTCGAAGACAAGCAGCGGGACATCATGGACATCCACCGCCATCTGGCAGAGAGCGGCCCGGCCATCCTGCACGAGGAGCCCTTCGCCATCGAGCTGCTCAGGGAAGTGTTCTATCGCAACAAGGGAGCCTATCTGGTGGGGCTCATCCGGGTGAAGGGCGAAGTCTATCCCTTCATCCTGCCCTTGCTCAGCACCGGTCAGAGCATCTATGTGGACACCGTCATCTTCGAGCCGGAGCTGGCTTCCATCGTGTTCGGCTTCGCCCGCGCCTACTTCATGGTCTATGCCCCGGTGCCGGCGCTCTTTGTGGCCTTCCTTCGCCAGATCATGCCCCGCAAGCCGGACTATGAAATCTACAACGCCATCGGCTGCCAGAAACACGGCAAGACCGAGCTCTATCGCCACTACCAGCAGCACCTGGCCCAGAGCCGGGAGCAGTTCGTCATCGCGCCCGGCATCAAGGGGATGGTGATGAGCGTGTTCACCCTCCCCTCCTACGATGTGGTGTTCAAGGTGATAAAAGACGAGTTCACCCCGCCCAAGGAGGTGAGCCACGAGCAGGTGAAGGAGAAATACCGCCTGGTAAAACAGCACGATAGAGTGGGCCGCATGGCAGATACCCAGGAGTTCACCAACTTCGAGTTTCCCCTCGATCGCATCTCGCCGGAGCTGTTGACCGAGCTCAAGGCGGTGGCACCCTCTGCGCTTACCCTCACCGCCGACAAGCTGGTGATCAAACACCTCTACACCGAGCGCAAGATGATCCCCCTGAACCTCTATCTGGATCAGGCGGACGAACAGCAGACCCGCCTCGCCCTGGAGGAGTACGGCAACGCCATCCGCCAGCTCGCGGCGGCCAACATCTTCCCCGGCGACATGCTGTTCAAGAACTTCGGGGTGACTCGCCACGGCAGGGTGGTCTTCTATGACTACGACGAGATCTGCTACATGACGGAGTGCAACTTCCGCCAGATCCCGCCGCCGCGCTACCCGGAGGACGAGTGGAGCGCCGAACCCTGGTATTCGGTGGCACCCAACGACATCTTCCCGGAGGAGTTCGCCACCTTCCTGCTGCAAAAACCCCAGGTGCGGGAGATCATGATGCAGTTGCACAAGGAGCTCTTCGACGCCAACTACTGGAAGATGCTGCAGAGCAACATCAAGGAGGGGATGTTCGAGGATGTCTATCCCTACCGGCGCAAGAAGCGGTTTCGCTTCCAGCGAGGGGGATGACCCGACATCAGGCACAAAAAGGGACGCCATTGCGTCCCTTTTCACATTCTTCTGCACACTGGCGCAGGGTTGCCTGCGACAGCCTTTGACGAGATTCCGGCTTATTTCACGGCGTCAAAGGTCAGCAAGGTGGCCTTGTCGGCATCCTTGAGTACCAGCTGTTTGCCGCTGATCTGGAAGCTCGCCACCTTCTCCAGGGTCTGCAGGTAGTTCATCTCCTTGCCGGCCAGATCCCCCGCACACATCATGCGCGTCGAACCCATGGCGCCCAGCGTCAACACGCCGTCACCCTGCTCTGTGATGCCGCCAAAGTAGCGGTTGCAGCCGCCCTTGCCCGCCACCTTGTCACCGGCGACCTGCAGGGTGAAGGTATCACCGCTCGCCCCTTGCAGTTGCCAGGTCGATGCCTGCAATTGTGCCAGCGTGGAACCCGTAGTCATGGCGCAGCCTCCCAGGGCCAGAGCGGCCAGCAGGATCAGTTTGTTGTTCATCAGTTCACCTCGTGATGGAGCGTGTCGTAACGACACGGAGTGAGGGGCCTGTGTACCATGGCTGCGGCGTCAATCAAAACTCTTTTATTGTGATCGGGGTTCCCTTTACTCCCCGCTGGCATGTGCCATGCTTGTAGTCCTGTTCGGACCCAGGGAGGGGAAACGAATGGTCAAGTCTCTCGTCATCGCAATGGCATCCAGCCTCGTCTTTTCGGCTCAGGCCGCCGACTGGAGTTTTCTCCAAACCGAATCGGACAACCCGCTCTACGTCAAAAGCTATTCAGGCGTACTGCTCGGCAACCAGAGCCATCTTGGCGACAACTTCGACCTCTGGCTCATCAATGCCGGCTACCAATACCCGCTTCAGGATGACATCAGCCTCTACATGGAGGCCGGCCCCGCCATCGGCCCCCAAAGTGGGCAGGCCGGGTTCAATATCAGCTCTGGGGTGCGCTATCGCCTCTCCCCGTCACTCAACATCGGCAGCCAGCTCAAGCAGCTGGAGGTGAGCAAGGCCAGCACTCTGGTTGAGCTCAACAGCAGCCTGCTGGTGACACCCTCCCTGGCCATCACAGCCAATTACGGACTCAGTGCCTTCAGCACGGAACACTTTCTCACTCTGGGCGTGGGCTTCAACTTCTGAGGTTCAGAGGAGCCTGGCGCCGCTCACCAGCACACCGTTGAGGTCGGCGTAGACATAGTCGCCGGGCGCTATGGTCACACCGGCAAAAGAGACCACGGCATCCAGCGTGCCCAGGCCCCGTTTCTCTGTCTTGACCGGGCAGGGGGCCAGGGCCTTGACCCCCAGCGCCAGGGTCGCCAGTGTCCCCACATCCCGCACGGCCCCGTTGATGAGGATCCCCTCCCACCCCTGCTCCACCGCCTTGATGGCCAGCTGATCCCCGAGCAGCGCCCGACGCAGGGAGCCGCCCCCGTCGATCACCATCACCTTGCCATGGCCGGGACGATTGACCAGATCACGCACCAGGCTGTTGTCTTCAAAGCAGGAGAGGGTCACGGCCTCGCCGTAAAACAGCGCCTTGCCGCCATAGTCCTGAAACAGGGGGTCAGCGATCCTAAGGGCGTCGCCATGTTCATCGCAAAGGTCGGGCAGCAGGTCCAGCATGATCATCATCCTTCCATGGAGTGAAATGTGTCCGCTCATTCTTTCATCATGTCGGGGCGCTGACAATCCACCGGCCGGGTGCCCTGTGCGGATGGCGGGGGGCCATGTCAGCCCGAAGGCCTGAGCCGCCAGCGGGACGCAAGCGCCCCCAGATGACAGGGCGGCCCTTCCAGCAACACGGGCACCAGCCAGAGCTCTCCTTCACGCACCCAATAGAGAGCATTCTGGCCAAAGCGGGCGGCCAGCCGGATCGCCTCTGGCAGCGAAAGCGGCAACAACAGCGACGCCTCCTGCCAGCGCTCATCCTCATCGCTCCCCCAGACCTCTCCCATGACGGGACAGTCGCCCACTTGCCGGACAAGGGCTCGCTGGCGACGGGCATTGCGGCGCAGCCCCACCCACCGGCTGGCCGGGTTCCAGGCCGTGACAATGGCATAGGCTGGGCAGCTGGGAGGCGCAAAGGGGGCGATGAAGCACACTTTTCTGTAGTTTTCCCACAAAGTCATGTCAACCACATGTTACATCCCATTACATTTATTAAGGGCGAAAAAGCGGGTCAGCCCAAGTATGATGCAGCGAACTCGGGGATTGACTTATATCAAAGCTGAGTTAAAAAGTTGCTATCTGACGGCAAAGAGTGTTGTTATGCGCCTGTTAACTGATAAAATGCAGCAACTTTTGTAATGGACTACCTCTCCGGGCTTCTCTTGTTCAGACTTGTTGAGAGCCCATGTACGGCACAGGGATGCTTGCCGACATAGTTACCAAATTCGCGATGATTCGACCTGATATTCATACCCAGGATGACGTAATAAATTTTCAGGACCGGTCGGATAACGCCAAAGAGTGTTAAAATTTCGATAATTAACTGATAAGAATCTGGGAATACTCATGCAAACACCACATATTCTGATCGTCGAAGACGAGCTGGTCACCCGCAACACCCTCAAGAGCATCTTCGAAGCCGAAGGCTACATCGTGCTCGAAGCCAACAACGGTGACGAGATGCACCAGGCCCTGACCAGCCACACCATCAACCTGGTGATCATGGACATCAACCTACCGGGCAAGAACGGCCTGCTGCTGGCGCGCGAGTTGCGTGAAGATGACAACATCGCCCTGATGTTCCTGACCGGTCGCGACAACGAAGTGGACAAGATCCTGGGGCTGGAGATTGGCGCAGATGACTACATCACCAAGCCGTTCAACCCCCGTGAACTGACCATCCGTGCCCGCAACCTGCTGAGCCGCACCATGAACGTGGCCGCCGGTGGCGAAGAGAAGAAGCTGGTGGAACGTTATCTGTTCAATGGCTGGGCCCTAGACATCAACAGCCGCGCCCTGGTCAGCCCGGCAGGGGACATGTTCAAGCTGCCCCGCTCCGAGTTCCGCGCCATGCTGCATTTCTGCGAGAACCCCGGCCAGATCCAGACCCGTGCCGAGCTGCTCAAGAAGATGACGGGCCGCGAACTCAAGCCCCACGACCGCACCGTGGACGTGACCATCCGCCGTATTCGCAAGCACTTCGAGAGCGTGGGCGACACCCCGGAGATCATCGCCACCATCCATGGCGAAGGCTATCGCTTCTGCGGCGAGCTGGAGCAGGAGTAATCCTTCCCACTCCCGAGTTGAAAAGGCGCCCTGTGGCGCCTTTTCCATGTCTGCGCCTTTCAGCTTGGCCGCTCTGGCACTCTCGCCGGCATCAAAAAACAGACAACAAAAAGCCCACTCGCAGGAGTGGGCTTTTTGTGTGAAGACTGGAGCGGGCAGCGGGAATCGAACCCGCATCATCAGCTTGGAAGGCTGAGGTAATAGCCATTATACGATGCCCGCTAGGCATCAAAACGTACTTGGTGTGATGGGGAATCCCCACTACAGACAGCCATCTGGCTGATATGGACAACGGCGCGTGCCGCTATCTGGAATGTGGAGCGGGTGATGGGAATCGAACCCACGTATGCAGCTTGGGAAGCTACCGTTCTACCATTGAACTACACCCGCGTCAGTGGCCTCTACTATATGCATTTTGCCGCCGAGCGCAATCACCGACCTCGCATTTTTTGCCATAAATCAAGCTGTTCGGCCAACTAATGAGCATGAAGCCGATTTTTCACACAATGATGTTCCTCCGCCCGGTTCTGCAAGGTTGCCAAGCCGTGGGGGCGACGATAGTCTTGCGCCACTCGTTTGAGGAGGGTGGTAATGGACAAGAACAGACAGAAACATCTCTATGGCTGGTTGCGCAAACAATCGGGCCATGGTCGGCGCTGGATCGGCATCTCCATCGCCTTCGGGCTGGGTCAGGGCGTCCTGATGGTGATGCAGGCCTGGTTGCTGGCGAGCCTGCTTCACGGTTTCATCATCGAAGGCTCCACGCCGGAGCACTCCGCCCCCCTCTTCATCAGTCTGTTGCTGGTGACCCTGACCAAGGCGGCCCTGGCCTATGGCCGCGAGGTGGCGAGTTTCAAGGCGGGCAGTGCGGTGCGCCAGGCCATCCGCGAGCTGGTACTCACCCGCCTCGCCAGGCTCGGCCCTGCATATATCCAGCGTCGCCCCGCCGGTAGCTGGGCCAGCCTGCTGCTCGAGCAGATCGAAGAGATGCAGGACTTCTTCTCCCGTTATCTGCCCCAGATGGCCATCGCCGTCTTTATTCCCCTGGTGATCCTGGTCTCCGTGTTCCCGGTCAACTGGGCGGCGGGCCTCATTCTGCTCGGTACCGCCCCCCTCATTCCTCTCTTCATGATCCTGGTGGGGGTGGGCGCCGCCGATGCCAACCGCCGCAACTTCCAGTCGCTGGCGCGCCTCTCAGGCCACTTCCTCGATCGCCTCAAGGGGCTGCGCACCCTGCAGCTTTTCATGCGCACCCGGGCGGAAGGGGAGGCCATCCGCGATGCATCGGAAGATTTTCGCGAGCGCACCATGGAGGTGCTGCGCCTCGCCTTCCTGAGCACGGCCGTGCTGGAGTTCTTCGCCGCCATCGCGGTGGCCCTAGTGGCCGTCTACTTCGGTTTCTCCTACATCGATCACCTCAACTTTGGCAGCTATGGCGTCAAGGTCACCCTCTTTACCGGCCTGTTCGTGCTCTTCCTCGCCCCCGAGTTCTACGCGCCGCTGCGGGAACTCGGTGCCCACTATCACGCCAAGGCACAGGCCATTGGCGCCGCCGAACAACTGCTGGAATTTCTCGAGGCCGACGTGAGCGAACCCGCCTCCGGGACGCTCCCCTTCCATGCGGATGGCCCCGTCAAGGTAGAAGCCCGCAGCCTGGAAGTGCTGAGCGCCGAGGGCAAGGTGCTGGTCGGTCCCCTCGATTTCACGCTGGAAGCCGGCACGCGCACCGCCCTGGTCGGCATCAGCGGCGCGGGCAAGAGCTCCCTGGTCAATGCCCTGCTCGGTTTTGCCCCCTATCGCGGTTCCCTGTGCGTCAACGGAGTGGAACTTCGTACCCTGGACATCAGCCAGTGGCGCCAGCAGCTAGGCTGGCTCTCCCAGAATCCCCAACTCTTCCACAGCTCCCTGCGGGACAACCTGCTTCTGGCCAGACCATCCGCCAGCGACGCCGAGCTGGAATCCGCGCTCAAGCGCGCCCAGGCTTGGGAGTTCGTCAATGAGAAAGGGCTGGACTATCGGGTCGGGGATCAGGCGGGCGGCCTCTCCGTCGGCCAGGCCCAGCGCATCGCCCTTGCCCGTACCCTGCTCAAGACGACCCAGATGATGGTGCTGGATGAACCCACTGCCAGCCTGGATCGCCATTCTGAGCGAGCTGTCATGAGCGCCCTCGAACAGGCCGCACAAGGTCAGACCCTGCTGATGATCACCCACCGCCTCGATCAGCTCAGCCAGATGGACAACATCCTGGTGCTGGCGCACGGCAAGCTGGTGGAGCAGGGACGTTTTGCCGCACTCGGCGAGGCCCAGGGCCCCTTCGCCCGCCTCCTGTCGCAATCCCAAGGTTTCGGAGACTCTCTCGATGACTGATCTATTGCCGTTCCTGCGCCTTTATCGCCAGCACTGGCTCAGCCTCTCCATCGGCCTGCTGCTGGCCCTGGTCACCCTGGTGGCCGGCATGGGCCTGCTCTCCCTCTCCGGCTGGTTCCTCTCCGCCGCCGCCGTCGCCGGGCTGGCGGTCGCCACCCGAGACACCTTCAACTACATGACCCCTGCGGGGGGCGTGCGTTTCTTCTCCATCGTGCGCACCGCCAGTCGCTGGGGCGAGCGGGTCGTGAGCCACGACGCCACCTTCCGGGTGCTGACCCGGCTGCGGGTCTGGTTCTGGCAAAAGCTCTCCCCTCTCTCCCCCGGCTCCCTTGCCGGTTTTCGCCAGGCTGACCTGCTCAACCGTCTGGTGGCCGACATCGACGCCATGGATCACGTCTATCTGCGCCTCATCACCCCCATTGGGGCGGCACTGCTGAGCTGCGCCGGGCTGGTATTCTTCCTCTCCTTCTTCGATGGTCGCCTGGCGCTGACGCTGGGAGCCATTCTGCTCTTTGGCATGCTGGCTTTGCCCCTGGTCTTCTATTTTGCCGGGCGCGCGCCGGGCCGCCAGCTCATCGCCGAGAAGTCCAACCTGCGTACCCGCATGGTGGACTATCTGGATGGCCAGGCCGAACTGCAGATGTTCGCCGCCGCTCCCGAGGCGCTCACCGGATTGCAGCAGGCGGAGCAGGCCCTGATCCGGGCCCAGGCCCGCATGGCCCGCGTCAGCGGCCTGGCCGCCTTCTCGGTGCAGTTGCTGAGCGGCTGGACTCTGACCCTGATGCTCTGGCTGGCCGGTCACGGCGTCGGTGGCAGTGCCCCTGACCCCATCACGGCACTCATGGTGTTCGCTACCCTGGCGAGCTTCGAGGCGCTGCTGCCGCTGGCCGGTGCCTTCCAGCACCTCTCCACCAGCCTCACCTCCGCCCGCCGTCTCAACGAGATCCTGCAAGAGGCCAAGGCGCCGGAGTGGGGAGCACAGCAAGCCCCCGCTGCCCGGGGTGCCGTGCAGATAAGCGATCTGCATTTCACCTATCCAGGCCAGGATGCTCCCGTGCTGCAAGGGTGCACCCTGCAACTGCATGCCGGGGAGAAGCTGGCGCTGCTGGGGCAGACCGGCTGTGGCAAGTCCACCCTGATGGGGTTGCTGACCCGGGAGTGGACGGCCCTATCGGGGAAGATCCTGCTCGATGGCAAGCCCCTCACCGATTACAGCGAAGAGGCGCTGCGCGCCTCCTGCTCCGTGGTGAGCCAGCGGGTCCACCTGTTTGCCGATACCCTGCGTGGCAACCTCACCCTGGCCGCCCCCGGAGCCAGCGACGAACGGCTCATCGAGGTGCTCACCCAGGTGGGGCTCGGAACTCTGCTCCACGATGAGGGTGAGCAGGCCGAACAGGGACTGGATGCCTGGCTCGGGGATGGCGGGCGTCCGCTCTCCGGCGGGGAGCGCCGCCGCATCGGCATCGCCCGCGCCCTGCTCCACGATGCACCGCTCTGGCTGCTGGACGAGCCCACCGAAGGGCTCGATACCCAGACCGAACGGGAGATCATGGATCTGCTGCTGACCCTGGGGGCGGATCGCACCCTGCTGCTCATCTCCCACCGCCTGCTGGGGCTGGAACGGATGGACAGGGTAGCCCTGATGGAAGAGGGTCGCATCCGTCTGTGTGCCCCCCACCAGGAGCTGCTGGAAGATGATCACTACCGCAGCCTGCACCGGCGACTGGCCCCCGCCTGATCCGGGGTCGTCTCGCTACAATCCATTGATATGGCTAAAAATGGGGCTGGTCGCCATCGGCGACTGCCCCCTATAATGGCCCACTCGCCACCCAACAAGATGCCGATATGAAACGCCTGATCCTGATGATGCCCCTGATTGCCTCCGGTTGCGCCGACTTCGCCTTCAACAGCAATCTGGACAAGGAAAACTTCGACGAGTACTTCAAGCCGGGGAGCGTGCGGATCTACGAGCAGAGCGAGCTCGCCGACCTCAACTACCTCTACCTCGGCACCGTCGAGGGGGAATCCTGCCAGAGCGATGCCAACCAGGCGGTGCCCAATGCCGGTGAAGCCCGCACCCTGGCCCGCCGCCGCGTGGCGGACATGGGGGGCAACGGCGTCAGCTTCGACAAGTGCGCCGAGTTCAGCGACGTGCCCGGCTGCCTGAAGCAGGTGATCTGCTACGGTCAGGCGCTGAAAGTGGCCGAAGAGAAGTAAGTCCTGCCATGGCGATCGCCATCGTGCGACTCGGCAGCCCCCGCCTCGAGGATGAGGGGCTTCGCATCGGCACCGTGCGTCGCCCCCCTCGCGGCGTGCCCAAAGCGGCGTTCGCCAGCCAGGATTGGTACGACGTCTGGTTCCCCAATCTGGCCCCCAGCGCCGAGACCATGAAACTCGGTCAGACTGCCGACACCCCGGCCCGGTGGACCGCCTTCTGCAAGCAGTACAAGGCCGAGATGGCCGCCCCGGCCGCGAAGCACGATCTGGCCCTGCTGGCCGCCCTCTCCCACACCACCCATTTCTCGGTGGGATGCTACTGCGAACAGGAGTCCCGCTGTCATCGCAGTGTGCTGAGGACCCTGCTGGCCGACGCGGGTGCATTGCTGCGCTGAGCGCCCGTCATGGATGAACACCCCACATGAGAAGAGGGCACCCCGGGGTGCCCTCTTCTTTATGATGTCGGCTAGTACGCATTCGATGACAAGGAAACCTCCACTCGTCGTCGCAAGGCCTGTTCCTCGTCATGGGTCATGCCCGGCAGCGGCCCCCGGGGGTTGCTGGCAAGCCATACCACCAGATCGTCAACCGTCTCCTCCAGGGGGCGAAAGTTCAGCCCATGGACGATGGCGGCCTCGGCGCTGATGGTGCCATACCCAGCATACTCGGGCAGCTCGTTTGGCAGCAGCGTGGGATAGCTTTGCCAGGGCGCCACCCCTGCCGCCATCAGGTCACGCCAGGGAGCCCACTCGAGCTGCAAGGGGGTCGCTGGCGTCAGCCGGGCAGCAAGACGCTCCACCCAGTCGTTCAGTGCGATGCCGGGCTTGATCAGGTTGAAGCACCCAGCGAGTCGCTGCTCGGCAGCCCGCAGCACGAACTCGGCGCAGTCGCGCACATCCAGGTATTGCAGCCTGTCCTCCCCCAGCCCCGGCAAGAGCCAGGGCCCGCCCCGCTGCACCCGCCTCACCCACCAGGCAAGACGAGCGGTCGGGTCAAAGGGGCCGCAGAGCACGCCGGGGCGCAGGGTGCACAGGCGATCTCCCCAGCGGGCGCGATACACCGACTCGCACAGCACCTTGAGGGGGCCGTAGTCGGTGGGCGCTCCTGCCATCTCGTGCAAGGGGGCCGACTCATCCATGCCGGGTTGGGAAAAATCGCGATAGACACTGATGGTGGAGATGAAGATGAGCCGATCACAGCGCCCCAGCAGAGCGTCAGAGAGTCCTTCGGCCTGTTCGGGGCGATAGCAGCAGGTGTCGATGACCAGATCCCAGTGCCGCCCCTCGCCCCGCAAGGGGGCCAGGTCCCCGTCTCTGTCCCCGTGAAGCTGGGTCAGCTCCCGCCAATCCGGGTGCTGGCGGTGGCCGCGGTTGAACAGCGTCACCTCGTGCCCCCAATCCAGGGCCAGCGTGGTCAGGTGGCGACCCAGAAAGCCGGTGCCGCCGATAATCAACAATTTCATCCCTGTCTCTCCTCTATGGCGCCCTCTCCTTGCAGCCCCTCCACGGGCAGCCGAAACGGCCATGGCCTGGCATGGTGAGCACACGTCCCAGGCACGCCCTGATGCCGCCAGGCATATCGTCATGGTGCGGGCAGCAGGCTCCTTGCCCGCTCCCCCGCCACCCCTTTTGCCGCCCCACCCTACGCAAGTTGGCACCAGGACACAGCCCCCGGGCACCGGGTCTGGGATCGGGATCACAGGGGCTGCGTCCTGGTGCTCCCCCTGCGTTTTCGGCGTGCCTGTGCTACATTGCCCGGGTTTTCAGCCAGGATCCGCCATGAAGTTCGATATCGATACCCTAGGGATCATCCGCTCTCCCTACAAGGAGAAGTTCGCCATACCCCGCCAGCCCGGTCTGGTCAGCGCGGCTCGCGCCCGCCTCGAACTGCTTCCTCCCTACGATCAGCCCGATGTGCTGCGCGGCATCGAGCAATTCTCCCATCTCTGGATCAGCTTCGTGTTTCACCAGACCATGGATCAGGGCTGGCACCCGACGGTGCGCCCGCCGCGACTCGGCGGCAACGAGCGGGTCGGGGTCTTTGCCACCCGCTCCACCTTCCGCCCCAACCCCCTTGGCCTCTCCGTGGTCGAGCTGCACGGGGTGGGACGTGAGCGCGGCAAACTCTGGCTCGAGCTGGGCGCCGTGGACTTGCTCGACGGCACCCCCGTCGTCGACATCAAGCCCTATGTCCCCTATGCCGACAGCCTGCCCCACGCCCGTGGCGGTTTCGCCCCCGATGCCCCCACCCCGCCGCTGGCGGTGAGCTTCAGCGCCCAGGCCGAGCAGCAGCTCACCCCCTGGCTCAAGGCCCACCCGGAGCTGCGTGAACTGGTGAGGGAGGTGCTGGCTCAGGATCCCCGCCCTGCTTACAAGAAGGGCAAGCCGGATGACAAGGTGTACGGTGTCAGATTGTTCGATGTGAACGTGCGATTTCAGATAAAAGAACCGCAATGTCAGGTACTGGCCATCGAACCCGCTTGAAAAAAGCCTCTCGGGCAGCATGAAAAAAGCCACCCTCTCGGGTGGCTTTTTTTATGGGCAAAACAGGGTGCTCAGCGCCGCTGCAGCAGCAGGCTGCCGATGGAGTAACCGGCCCCAAAGGAGCAGAGCACCCCGCGAGCCCCGCTCGGCAGATCCTGGTTGAAGAGGTGGAAGGCGATGATGGAACCCGCCGAGCTGGTGTTGCCGTAGCGGTCGAGGATGACAGGTGCCTCCTGCTGGCTGGCGTCATGGCCCAGCAACTTGCGACCGATGAACTGGTTCATGGTGAGGTTGGCCTGATGAAGCCAGAGCCGGCTCAAGCCATCGGCCGCCCATCCCTGCTCCGCCAGCTGGGAGGCTATCTGATCGCACACCAGGGGCAGCACCTCCTTGAACACCTTGCGCCCCTGCTGGCGAAACAGCTTGTCATCGCCGTAGCGGGTGCGCGGGCTGAGCCGGTTCAGGAAGCCGAAGTTGTTGCGGATGTTGTTGGAGTACTGGGTCACCAGCTTGCTGGCCACCAGTTGCCAGGGGTTGGCCACCTGGCAATCGGCCTCCCGCTCCAGCAGCACGGCGGTACAGGCGTCGCCGAAGATGAAGTGACTGTCCCGATCGCGGAAGTTGAGGTGACCAGAGCAGATCTCCGGATTGACCACCAGCGCCAGCCGGGCGGTGCCTGCCGCCAGCATGTCTGCGGCGGTCTTGATCCCGAAGGTGGCGGAAGAGCAGGCCACGTTCATGTCGAATGCCAGGCCGCTGGCGCCGAGATAGTTCTGCAATTCAATGGCCAGCGCCGGGTAGGGGCGCGGCATGTTGGAGGCGGCGACGATGACAAGATCGATCTCCCCCGGTTCACGACCGGCGGCGATCAGCGCCTGCTCGGCGGCCGCCACCGCCATCTCCACCATGATGGAGGGCTGATCGTCCGGGCGCTCCGCCATGAGCGGTTGCATGATGTCGGGATCCAGCACCCCCTCGCTGCTCACCAGATAGCGGCTCTTGATGCCGGAGGCCTTCTCGATGAACTCGCAGCTCGAGTGCTGCTTGGCAGGCAGCTGCCCTGCATCGATGGCGGAGGCGTTCTCCTCGTTGTAGAGATCCACGTACTGGTTGAAGGCCTCCACCAGCGCTTCATTGCTGACGGCAAAGGGAGGGGTATAGAGGCCTGAGCCACTGATTACGATAGAGGTCATCTTTGCTCCTGGCCGGGTGCAATCCCGGCTTGTCTGTTTTTTAGGGTTCAGAGGGTCACAGCTGGTCGATGGCCGCAGCCAGACCCGCCAGGGTCAGCGGGTGCATCCGCCCGCCGATCAATTCGTTCATCAACTTGATGGAGGGGTGCCACAGCCACTCCTGCCTTGGCAGCGGATTGACCCACACCATCTTGGGGAAATGTTGTTGCAGGCGCCCGAGCCACACCTGGCCGGGCTCCTCGTTCCAGTACTCTACGCTGCCACCTGGCCAGGTGATTTCATAGGGGCCCATCTTCGCATCCCCCACCACCATCACCCTGTAGTCGCTGCCGTAGGTGCGCAGCAGCCGCAAGGTATCGAACCGATCATCATGGCGCCTGGCATTGTCCTGCCAGACGAAGTCGTAGAGGCAGTTGTGAAAATAGAAGAACACCAGGTGCTTGAACTCGTGGCGCAGGGCCGAAAAGAGGCGCTGCACCTCGGCCACGTGGGCATCCATGGAGCCCCCTACGTCGAAGAAGACCAGCAGTTTGACCCCGTTGTGGCGCTCGGGCCGCAGCTTCACATCGAGCCAGCCTTGCCTGGCCGAGCTTTGGATGGTGTCGTCGAGATCCAACTCGTCGGGATTGCCCCGGCGCACCCAGCGCCTGAGCTTGCGCAGGGCGAGCTGGATGGCGCGCTGCCCCAGGGGCGAGTCGTCACTGAAGTTGCGAAAGTGACGCGCCTCCCACACCTTGGTCGCCCGCCCGTGCTGGCCCTCTCCCCCCATGCGGATCCCTTCCGGGTGATAGCCACCGTGACCGAACGGGCTGCTGCCCCCGGTGCCGACCCACTTGTTGCCGCCCGCGTGGCGCGCTTTCTGCTCGCTTAACCGCTGATTGAGGGTCTCTAGCAGTTTGTCCAGCCCGCCAAGGGATTGGAGCAACGCCTTCTCCTCCGGGCTTAACAGTCGCTCGAACTCCTTGCGCAGCCAGTCGTCAGGCAGGCTCTCCGGCAACAGGGGGATGGCGGCCAACCCTTCGTAATACTCGGCGAAGGCGCGATCGAAGCGATCGTAGTGCGCCTCATCCTTCACCAGCAGGCAGCGGGATAGCTGGTAGAACTCATCCATGTCGAGGCTGGCCAGTCTGGCTGCCAGCGCCCCGTGCAGGTCGAGCAACTCCCGCAGGCTGCAAGGAAGCTTGTGGCGGCGCAGGTGAAGGAAGAAGTCGATGAGCATTCAGCCGCCGCGGCGCGCCAGGAAGGCGAGCTTCTCGAAGAGGTGCAAGTCCTGCTCCGTCTTGAGCAGGGCACCGTAGAGTGCGGGCACCAGCTTGCCGGGCTCACGGGTGCGCAGGGCTTCGGGGGCGATATCGTCCGCCAACAGCAGCCGGATCCAGTCCAGCAGCTCGGAGGTGGACGGCTTCTTGCGCAGCCCCTCTACCGCACGCAACTCAAAGAAAAGCGTCATCGCCTCGTCCAGCAGCCGCTCCTTGAGGTCGGGGTAATGGAGCTTGACAATGGCCTGCATCTCGGCCTTGTCGGGAAAGCGGATGTAGTGGAAGAAACAGCGGCGCAGGAAGGCGTCCGGCAGCTCTTTTTCGTTGTTGGAGGTGATGATGACCACGGGGCGCTGGCGCGCCTTCACGCGCTCACCGGTCTCGTAGACATCGAACTCCATCCGATCCAGCTCCAGCAGCAGATCGTTGGGAAACTCGATGTCCGCCTTGTCGATTTCATCGATGAGCAGCACTGGCCGCTGCTCTGCGCTGAAGGCCTGCCACAGCTTGCCCCGGCGGATGTAGTGGCCTATCTCCCCGACCCTGGGATCACCGAGCTGGGAGTCTCGCAGCCGGGCGACGGCATCGTATTCGTAGAGCCCCTGCTGGGCCTTGGTGGTGGACTTGATGTGCCAGCTGATGAGCTCGGCACCCAGGGATTCGGCTACCGCCTCCGCCAGCACTGTCTTGCCCGTACCGGGCTCACCCTTGATGAGCAGCGGCTTCTCCAGCACGATGGCGGCATCGACGGCCATCTTCAGTGCCTGTGATGCGAGATAGCGATCGCTTCCTGCAAATCCCATGAGATCCCTTCCATTGGATGCCCAGGCAGCGGGAGCCCCCTCGGCAAGAGAGAATAAGTTCTATATGTTGTAATAACATATTGTTATAACGATTCGTCACTTCTCATTCAGAAACCACAGGGTAATCTTGTTTCATCGCCTTAACAAACACAGGGATAGCACCATGAGCAAAATTTTTGAGGACAACAGCCAGACCATAGGCAACACCCCGCTTGTTCGTCTCAACCGTGTTACCAAGGGCCGCGTGCTGGCCAAGATCGAGAGCCGCAACCCGAGCTTCAGCGTCAAGTGCCGGATCGGTGCCAACCTCATCTGGGATGCCGAGAAACGCGGCGTGCTGACCAAGGGCAAGGAGATCATCGAGCCCACCAGCGGCAACACGGGCATTGCCCTGGCATTCGTGGCTGCGGCCCGCGGCTATCCCATCACCCTGACCATGCCAGCCACCATGAGCCTGGAGCGCCGCAAACTGCTCAAGGCCCTGGGTGCCAACCTGGTGCTGACCGAAGGCCCCCTCGGCATGAAGGGCGCCATTGCCAAGGCCAACGAGATCCTCGAATCCGAGCCGGGCAAGTACGTGCTGCTGCAACAGTTTGAAAACCCGGCCAACCCGGAAATCCACGAGCAGACCACTGGTCCCGAGATCTGGGACGCCACCGATGGCGAAGTGGATGTGTTCGTGGCGGGCGTCGGCACCGGCGGCACCATCACCGGGGTCTCCCGCTACATCAAGAAGACCAAGGGCAAGGCCATCGTCTCCGTGGCGGTCGAGCCCAGCGAATCCCCCGTCATCAGCCAGAAACTGGCGGGTGAAGAGATAAAGCCCGGTCCCCACAAGATCCAGGGCATCGGCGCCGGCTTCATCCCGGGCAACCTGGATTTGAGCCTGCTGGACCGCGTCGAGCAGGTGAGCAGTGACGAAGCCATCGAGATGGCCCGCCGCCTGATGGAAGAGGAAGGGATCCTGGCCGGTATCAGCTCCGGCGCTGCCGTGGTCGCAGCCAACCGTCTGGCCGAGCAGCCGGAGTTCGAAGGGAAAACGATTGTTGTCATCCTGCCGAGCGCCGCCGAGCGTTACCTCTCCAGCGCCCTCTTCGCCGGTGTTTTCAGCGAGCAGGAATTGCAGCAGTAGTTGATCAGCCAACACCAAAACGACGGCGCTCCTCGGAGCGCCGTTTTCATTATGCGCTAAACTCTCTAGCCACCAGTGCCACTCGGCCCCTTATTTTTTGGGGTAAAATAACAAACTTGGATATGACAAAAAAAGCAGACATTCTGTGATAAATCTCATATCCTGTGCGGCGTCACGAGGTGTTTGCTGGCAAGGTATCACAAGGTAACAAAGTGTTATTTTTCGTTATAAAATAATTTCAGGCCAGGCCTGACGCGGCTTGCAGCCTGATAGCGAAAAAATACCTGGCCACGACGCCGAATACTGCACAGAAAATTGACCTGGATTAAACCATTGCAGGTCTGATTTCGTTACTTTACAACATATCCATACTGACACGGTGAGACAGGAAGCCTCATTGGCGACCATCTCTCCAAACAATATCAATAATATGGGGTGAAACCATGTACGAGAAGTCTGTTGTTATTACTGCTGAAAACGGCCTGCACACCCGTCCTGCAGCTCAGTTCGTGAAAGAAGCCAAAGAATTCCAAAGCGAGATCACTGTGGTCTCCGGTGGCAAATCCGCCAGCGCCAAGAGCCTGTTCAAGCTCCAGACCCTGGGTCTGACCAAAGGCACCAACGTGACCATCCAGGCTGACGGCCCGGACGCTCAGAAAGCCGTTGAGAAGCTGGTTGCCCTGATGGACGAGCTGGAGTAATCCAGCTTTATTCCTCCCCCACAGTCGTTTTAATAGGAAGGATTATGATATCTGGCATTCTTGCGTCCCCCGGTATCGCATTCGGCAAGGCGCTTCTTCTGAAAGAAGATGAAATCGTTATCAATCAGGGCAAGATTCCCGCCGAACAGATTGATGCCGAGATCAACCGCTTCCTCGAAGCCCGCACCAAGTCAGCCGCACAGCTGGAAGCCATCAAAGAGATGGCCGGTCGCACCTTCGGTGAAGAAAAAGAGGCCATCTTCGAAGGCCACATCATGCTGCTCGAAGATGAAGAGCTGGAAGGGGATATCAGATCCTTCATCAAAGAACACAAGGCCTCTGCCGACAGAGCCGTTCACGAGGTGATCGAACAGTACGCCAAGATGATGGCCGATCTGGATGACCCCTATCTGCGTGAGCGCGCCACCGACTTCCGTGACATCGGCACCCGTCTGGTCAAGAACGTACTGGGCATCGCCGTTGTCAACCTGAGCACCATCGACGAAGAGGTCATCCTGGTCGCCAAAGACCTGACCCCGTCTGAAACCGCTCAGATCAATCTGAAATACGTGCTGGGCTTCGTCACCGACATCGGTGGCCGTACCTCCCACACCTCCATCATGGCCCGCTCCCTGGAGCTGCCGGCCGTTGTGGGCACCAACGACATCACCGAGCGCGTCAAGAACGGTGACATGCTGGTGCTGGATGCGATCAACAACCAGGTCATCATCAATCCGACCGCAGAACAGCTGGCCGAGGCCAAGAAGTTCCAGGCCCAGTTCCAGGCCGAGAAGGATGAGCTGGCCAAGCTCAAAGACCTGCCTGCCATCACCCTGGACGGCCATCAGGTCGAAGTGTGCGCCAACATCGGGACCGTCAAGGATACCGAGGGTGCCATCCGCAACGGCGCCGAGGGCGTGGGTCTGTACCGTACCGAGTTCCTCTTCATGGACCGTGACGCGCTGCCGACCGAAGACGAGCAGTTCAAGGCCTACAAAGAAGTGGCAGAGGCCATGCCGGACCAGCCGATCATCGTCCGCACCATGGACATCGGCGGCGACAAAGAACTGCCCTACATGAATTTCCCGAAGGAGATGAACCCCTTCCTGGGCTGGCGTGCCGTGCGGATCTTCTTCGATCGTGCCGACATCATGCACGCCCAGCTGCGGGCCATCCTGCGCGCCTCCGCCTTTGGCAAGCTGCGCATCATGTTCCCGATGATCATCTCCGTCGAAGAGTTCCGCAGCCTGAAGGCTACCGTGGAGACGCTGAAAGCCGAACTGCGTGCCGAAGGCAAAGCCTTTGATGAATCCATCGAAGTGGGTATCATGATCGAGACCCCGGCCGCGGCCGTGATGGCTCATCATCTGGCCAAGGAAGTGGATTTCTTCAGTATCGGTACCAACGACCTGACCCAGTACACCCTGGCTGTCGACCGTGGTAACGAGATGATTTCCGCCATGTACAACCCGCTGTCACCCTCCGTCCTGACCCTGATCAAGATGGTGATCGACGCTTCCCATGACAATGGCAAGTGGACCGGTATGTGCGGTGAACTGGCTGGTGACGAACGCGCCACCCTGCTGCTGCTGGGTATGGGTCTGGATGAGTTCTCCATGAGCGCCATCTCTGTACCGCGTATCAAGAAGCTTATCCGCAACACCAACTTCGAAGATGTGAAGGCCATGGCCGACCAGGCGCTGAGCTTTGCCACCGCCGCCGAAATCGAAGCGTGCGTAGATAACTTTATTAAGCAGAAGGCAGTCTGCTAAGATCGGCTGCAAACAGCGACAATCATCTCTAGGAGCTTTTACTATGGGTCTGTTCGACAAACTGAAGAAACTGGTTTCCGACGACAGTTCTGACACTGGCGGCATCGAAATCTTTGCCCCGCTGTCCGGCGAAATCGTCCCCATCGAAGATGTGCCTGACGTCGTCTTCGCCGAGAAGATCGTCGGCGACGGCATCGCCATCAAACCGGCCGGCAACAAGATGGTTGCTCCGTGCGACGGCACCATCGGCAAAATCTTCGAGACCAACCACGCGTTCTCTCTGGAGTCCGACTCTGGTATCGAGCTATTCGTTCACTTCGGTATCGACACCGTCGAGCTGAAGGGTGAAGGTTTCACCCGTATCGCTCAGGAAGGTCAACAGGTCAAGCGCGGTGACACTATCATCGAGTTCGATCTGGCCGTTCTGGAAGCCAAAGCCAAGTCTACCCTGACGCCTGTGGTCATCTCCAACATGGACGAGATCAAAGAGCTGGTGAAGATGACTGGCGCCGTGACCGTGGGCGAAACCCCGGTGATCCGCATCAAGAAATAATGCGCCCTGGCCTGACGCCAGCGACCGCCAAAAACCGAAGCCTGGTGCTTCGGTTTTTTTTTGCCCCTTCCATCCCCCGATACTCCATGGGCTCCCGCACAGGTCAGCATGACGGCAAACAGGCAGAAATGTTATCGAGATCAACACGGGCATAAGCAAGCCGAGTACCCTCAAGAGGGATACCTGCGGGTCCTTTGGCTCGATATGAGACGGGATGAAAAGAGATAAGCCGCTTAAGTGGCGAGGAGACAACGATGCTGAGAAATTCCGAACAACGTTATGGCAGCCTGAGCATAGGGCTGCACTGGTTGACCCTGCTGCTGATGATCGCCGTCTATGCGCTGATGGAGTTCAGGGACATCTTCCCCAAAGGGTCGGCCGGCCGCGACCTGATGAAGGAGTTTCACTTCATGGTGGGTCTGCTGATCCTGGCGCTGGTGGTCGTGCGCCTGCTGGTGCGCGTGGGTAGCCCTTCACCGCGTATCGTGCCCGAGCTCTCCCCCCTGATGCTCACGCTGGCCAAGCTCGCCCACCTGGCGCTCTATGGCTTCCTGATCCTCACCCCGCTGCTGGGCTGGCTGCTGTTGAGCGCAGGGGCAAGCCCATTCCCTTCTTCGGCCTGGCGCTCCCCGCCCTCATCGCCCCCGACGACGGCCTGAAGGGTACCATCAAGGAGCTGCACGAGACGCTGGCCAACATTGGCTATGCCCTGATTGCCCTGCACGCGGCGGCAGCCATCTACCACCACCATGTGCTCAAGGACAACACCCTGACCAATATGCTGCCCGAGCGCAAATAACCGGCGACGGGTTGCACACCAACAGAAAGGCCCCTGTGACAGGGGCCTTTCTGTTCATGGAGGGTCATGGGCGACACATCGTCAGCCGGGCAACACCACCCGGCTTTCGCCTCCGCCGAGGGCCTCCACCCGCACCTGCACGCCGATCCGCTCCACCAGGGTCTGCACGTGGGAGATGACCCCGATCTGGCGGCCGGCCGCCTGCAGGGAGTCAAGGCTTGAGAGCGCCAGATCCAGACTGTCGGGATCGAGGGTGCCGAAGCCCTCATCGATAAAGAGCGATTCGACCTGGGTCTGGCGCGACGACAGGCTGGAGAGGGCCAGCGCCAGCGCCAGCGACACCAGGAAGCTCTCGCCACCGGAGAGGGAATCTACCGAGCGCACCTCGTCCCCCATGTCGAGATCCACCACCTGCAGCGCCAGATCGGTGCCGGGCACCCGCTCCAGCCGATAGCGGGGGGAGAGCTCGGCGAGCTGGGCGTTGGCCTCCAGCAGCAGCCGCTCCAGCGTGAGGCTCTGGGCGAAGGTACGCAGCTTGGCGCCGCTGGCCGAACCGATAAGGTCACAGAGCCGCTGCCAGTGATCCGCCACCGCCTGCTGGGCGGCCAGCTCCTCCTGCAAGGTGCCCGCCTTGAGGGCCGCCGCCGCCGCCTGTGCCAGCGTGCTCTTGCACTGGAACAGCTGCTCGTCGAGGGCGCGGCAGTGCGCCTCCAGCGCCGTCAGCCGGCTGTCGAGTTCCTGGGGCGCCAACGCGGCCAGCTCGGGGTGATGCTCGCGGTAACGATCCCGCTTGCTCTCCTCCAGCGCCAGCGCCCGCTGCCGCTCGGTCAAACGGGTACGCGCCTCGGCGCGGGCATCCTCCAGCGCCTGCAAGGCGGCGCGGCGCCCCTTGAGCTCATCCGGGCTCATGGCCAGCAGGCGGTGCAGATCATATTCGGCGATGCCGAGGCTGCTGGCGTGGGCAGCCCAGCGCCCCAGCACCTCCCGTCGCCGCCGGCTGCTCACCTGCTTCTCCTGCTCCAGATGGCTGAGACGGGTCTTGAGCTCGGTCTGGCGCTCGCGCAGGGTGCGGGCCGCCCCCTGCATCGTCTCCAGCTCGCTGGCCAGTTGCTGCAGCCGCTGCTGCCAGCGGCTCTCGACCAGGGCAATCTCCTCCCCCCCCAGACAGGCAGAACGGCTTGTGACCAGCCCCTGCCGTTGCTGTTCATGCTCCTTGTAGTCGCGCTCGAGCTTGTGCAGCAGCTCACGCTGAGTCTGCAGACGCGCCTCCTGAGCACTCAGGGCCGGGGTGAGGCTGGCAATCTCGCCGGTCAGTCGCTCCCACTCGCTCTGGCCGTGCAGCCAGGCCTCGCAAGCCCGCTGCCACTCGCGCCACTGCTGGCTGCCCAGCCACTGACGCCAGGGCTGGCCTCCCATCTGCTCGTCGAGCCGGCTGCTCCCCTGCTCAAGGCGCTGGCGCAGGGTCGTTTCCTGCTCGCCCATCCCCTTCACCTCCCCTTCCAGGGCGATGCGCTGGCGATCGGCCTCCTGCCACTGCTGCTCGAACTGCTGGTGCTGGCTGGCCAGCTGGCTCAGTTGCTGGCGCACGGCCTGCAACTGCTGCTGCCCCTGCTGGGCCTCGCGCAGTTGCTGCTGGCTGCGGGCCAGCCCCTGCTCCAGACTCTGGCCGCGGCCGAGCAGGGTACTCATCAACTCGTTCCACTCGATTGGGCTCTGACGCAGCGGCAACGGATGGCCCAGCAGCTCGGCACCGCCCAGCTGCTGCCAACGCTGGGTCAGCTGCTCGGCGCGCGTCTCCAGCTCAGGTAGATGCTGCTGACGCACTGCCAGCTGGCGGGCCAGCTCCTGGCGTTCGCTCTCGCACTGAATGTATTGGTGATTGAGCCGCTCCCACTCGAGCTCCAGGCTGCGGACGCGCTCCGCCAGCTGGCCGAGAATACCGGCCACCTGCGGCTGGCTCTGGTGATAGGGGTGCTCCTCGGCGCCGCAGAGCGGGCAAGGTTCACCGTCGCGCAGGATGTGGCGATGCTGCTCGAAACTGGCGATGGCGCGGGACTGCTCCAGTGCGTGACGCGCCTCGTCCCGTTGCAGGGCGAGCCGCTCGCGGGCCGGCGTCAGCTCGTCGCCGAGGATGGCCAGCTTGCCGAGCGCCTGCTCCAGCTGGACGATCTCCTGCTGCAGGCGACCATGCTGCTCACCGTGATTGCGGCCATAGTCCGCCAGCTCCAACAGCTGGCGCAGCTGGCCCAGCTGCTCAGTCTGCCCTTGCCACTGCTCCTGCGCCTTGGCCAGGCGCCCCTCCCATTGCTGTTCCTGCAGCTCGTGCTGTTGCTGCTGCAGTCGCTCCTGCTCGCGCTGCCAATAGTCGCGCTCCTGCTGCCCCTGTTCCAGCTGATGTTGCAACTGCCTGAGGGCGCGCAGCTTGTGCTCGCGCAGGGTAAGGAGCTGCTGCAGCCTGTCGGCATCCTCGGCCCAATCCTGCATGGCGGTGAGCAGGGGCTGCCACTGGCGGGCCACCGGCGCCAGCTCCTTGTGCTCCTCAAGCCAGGCACCCCACTGCTGGTGCTGGCCCTTGAGCTGCTCCACCTGCTGGCACTGCTGGCGCCAGCCCTGCTCCAGGGTGAGCTGCACCTCCCGCTCCTGCGCCCCCTCCTGCTGGATCTTCTGCAGTTGCTGCTGCTTTTCCCGAATGCGGGTGTCGAACTCCTGCGCCCGTTTGAGTTCAGGCTGCAGGGCGCCCCACTCGCGCTCGGCGGCGATCTTCTCCGCCAGCAGCTGCTGTTCGGTGAGGGCGCTCTGCTGGGTCTGCTCCTCCAGCTTGCCAAGTTCAGGGCCAAGCTCGGCCAGCGCCTTCTCCTGCTGCTGCACCTCCAGGGTGAGGCGAGCCAGTTCGTCGTGATCCGCGCGGGCCACCTGGGCCTGCTCGGCGCGGACGAACTCCTCGCGCTCGGGAGCGGCCGCAGCGTGGGCAGCCTCGGCCGCGGCAAGGGCCTCCTCTCCCTCCTGACAGGCCTGCAACTGGGCAGCGATACGGCCGTTGAGATCGCGCAAGTCCTGCATCAGCTGCTGTTGCTGCTGCTCGTGCTTGAGGCTGGTGGCGAGGCTGACCTGCTGGCTCACCCACTGCTCGCGGGTCGCCTCGTCCATCAGCGCCACGTCACCGAGCCGCTGGCTGATGGCAGCCAGTTTCTGCTGCTCCTCCCGCGCCCGCTCATGGGTCTGGACCGAAATAGCGGAGTAGAGCTCGGTGCCGGTCATCCGTTCGAGCAGGGCCGAACGCTCGTCGGCGCTCGACTTGAGGAAGGCGGCAAACTCCCCCTGCGGCAGGATGACGGCGCGGCGAAACTGCTCCCAGGAGAGTCCCACCAGCTCGTCGATGCGATCCTGCAGCTCCCGCTTGCTGCCACTGAACACCTGGCCCGACGCCACGTCGGTCAGGCTGCGCTCCTGGGCCTGAAAGCGCCCCTCGGCGCGGTTGCGAGCCCGGCGCACCGCCCAGCGGGCCAGCCAGATGCGGCCGTCACAGCCGCGAAACTGCACCTCGGCAAAACCGCTGGCATGGCCGCGGCTGAGGATGCCGCGCACGTCGTTGGCCTTGAGCTTCTCCTCGTCATCCATGCGGCCCACTTCGGCCACGTTCTTGCGATTGGCGATAAAGCGCGGCATCTCGTCGTAGAGCGCCAGACAGATGGCATCGAGCAGGGTGCTCTTGCCGGCGCCGGTATTGCCGGTGATGGCAAACAGGCCGGCAGCCCCCAGGGCGCCACCGGCAAAATCGATGGTGAATTGACCGGTCAGGCTGGCCAGATTCTCCCCTGACAGCGACAAGATTTTCATGCATTTGCCTCCTTCACCTGCTCCAGGATCTCTTCAAACGACGCCACCAGTTCGGCCTCCGGCTCCCCGTCGAACTGACGCTGATAGCAGAGGCGAAACACCTCGGTGGGGGAGAGCTCATCGAGCCGGCGCTGGCCGGCACCGTCCGCCAGCCCCTGGCCCGAGCCCTGATAACTGGTCGTGATGCGGGCAAGGCGCACCGGCTTGTCGCCGATGGCGGCCAGCACGCGCTCGCGGATGCGGGCCTCGGGTTTGGGCAACAGCAGCCGCACCTCGAGGAAGGGCTGGGCCTGCTGCGGGCAAGCGGGCAGGTCCAGCGCCTCGATGGCCTGGAGCGCCTCGTCAAGGCCGCTCTGGGGCAGCCGGATCATCTCCACCGCACGGGGCACCGGGATCCGCTCAAGCCGGGCCAGCTTGCCCCCCTCAAACGTCACCTCCAGCACCTGATGGTTGTAATTCGCCTCGGCCAGTGAGAGCGGCAGCGGCGAGCCGCTGTAGTGCACCCCCTCGGCCGGGCTCTGAGCCAGGTGCAGATGACCCAGCGCCGTGTAGTCGGCGGTAGCAAACAGCTCGGCGGGCAGGGCATGCTGGTTGCCACCGAGCACCCGCCGCTCGGAGAGCTCGGAGAGCTGGCCCGCCGCCAGATAGGCGTGACCCATGGCGATGAGGGCCTGATCCGGATGGCAGCGCGCACGCCCCTCGCTCAGCACCGCCTCATAGACCTGGCGTACCCCTTCGATGAGTCTGTCCTGCCCCTCGCCGAGCCCGTCGGGGCGCAGATCGCTGCTGCGCAGAAACGGCACGGCGGCGCACCAGGCGGCCACCTCGCCGTTCTTGCCTCGCAGCGGCACCAGCAGGCGCTCGGTCTCGAGGCGCCCCTCGTCGTCCCGGCTGATGCTGCCCACCAGATGGAGGTCGAAAGCGCGCAGCAGCTCGTGGGGGGCATCCAGCTTGGAGGGAGAGTCGTGGTTGCCGCCGATGAGCACCATCTCCAGAGCCGGGTGCTCGGCGCGCAGCCGCGCCAGGAAGCGGTAGAGCTGCTGCCAGGCACTGGCGGGAGGGTTGGCGGTGTCGAACAGATCGCCCGCCACCAGCAGGGCGTCGATGTCGCGGGTCTTGATGGTGTCGGCCAGCCAATCGAGGAAGGCGTCGTGTTCGAAGCGGCGGTCGTGGCCGTGAAGCTGATGACCGAGGTGCCAGTCGGCGGTGTGCAGGATCTTCATGGAAAACGGCTCGATAAGGAGAAGAGAGCGGGGGCGAAGGCGCCCCGGGATGGAGACAAGATGAGGATGGAGCTCCCCGTTTTCAACCGGGGCAGCCCCAGACGTCAGATTCAGACGGCTTGGTAATGCATCTGGTACTGAAGATGACCGGTGAGGGGATCGGGCACCTCCCCCCCGATTTCAAAGCCGTGGCGGCGGTAGAAACGCACCGCCGGCTCGTTCTCCACGAAGACCCGGGTATGCAGCTCGGCACATCTGGATCTGGCTTCCTGCAACAGGGCGTGCCCCACCCCCCGCCCCTGCCTATCGGGGCGCACGAAGAGTGCAGCCAGGTAATCATCCACCAGTGCCATGAAGCCGAGCAGGTCCCCTCGCTCCTCGAACACCCAGATGCGGGCGTGATCGAGGTAGCGGGTACGCAGCTCCTCCTGAGCCTGCCACCAGCAGGAGGCATCGACGAAATCGTGGGCCTGCAGGGAGGCCAGGAGCCAGATTTCGACGATCTCTTCCATGTCTTCCGGCCGACTCTGTCTCAACATGGTCGCCTCCTTGTCAGCAATGTGAACACTCGCAGTCTAGGGGAGTTGGGCCCGCTCCCGGGGGATCAAGATGGGGCCCTGTGAGGTCGATCGCCCTTTATTTAGCGAGAATGATTGGCTGATCACAAAGCGCCTCTCTAGTACAATGCCCGCCGGACAATCTAGAGACCGAGGACGCCATGTGGTTTAAAAACCTGCAGATTTACCGCTTTACCCGCCCCTTCGACCTGACCGTTGAGCAGCTGGAAACCCAGCTGAAAGCCTGCGCCTTCACCCCCTGCGGCAGTCAGGACATCTCCCGGTTCGGGTGGGTCAAGCCCCTTGGCAAATTCGGCTCCACCCTGACCCACTCCGCCGCCGGCCACATCCTGCTGTGCGCTCGCAAGGAAGAGAAGATGCTGCCCGGCACCGTGGTCAAGGAGATGCTGGCGGAGAAGGTAGAGGCGATCGAGTTCGAACAGGGCCGCGCCCTCAAGAAGAAAGAGAAGGAGGCGCTGAAAGAGGAGATCATGCACACCCTGCTGCCCCGCGCCTTCAGCCGCACCAGCCAGACCTTCGCCTGGATAAACCCTGCCGACAACCTGATGGTGGTGGATGCAGGCTCCGCCAAGAAGGCGGACGATCTGCTGGCGCTCTTGCGCAAATCCATCGGCTCCCTGCCGGTAGTGCCGGTGGCCCTCAAGAACCCGCCCGAGATCACCATGACCGAGTGGCTCAACGAGGGCAACCTGCCCGCCGCCTTCACCCTGGAGGACGAAGCCGAGCTGCGCAGCGCCATGGAGCACGGCGGCATCATCCGCTGCAAGCAGCAGGATCTGATGAGCGAGGAGATCAAGAACCACCTGGCCAACGACAAGCTGGTGACCAAGCTGGCCCTCAACTGGGGCGAAACCCTGAGCTTCGTGCTGGGGGATGATCTCTCCATCAAGCGCCTCAAGTTCAGCGAAGAGCTGCGCGAGCAGAACGACGACGTCACCAGTGAAGATCCCGCCGCCCGCCTGGACGCCGACTTCGCCCTGGTCACCGCCGAGCTCTCCCAGTTCATCCCGGCCCTGTTTGCCGCCCTGGGCGGTGAAGAGCAGTCCATCTAAGCAAATTGGCTCAGCCTGATTGCAAAAAACCGCCTTCACGGCGGTTTTTTCATCTCCATCGGCATCATCGCCACGGGCTGGACGCCTCCGGGGTAGCGCCGCCGCGCAATACCCTGACCCCATTGATTGCGGCAGCATGGCGCACTGCCCCGGCAGCATGACACCTCGCTAGAGTGCCCCCCTTTCCTGCAACAGTCGATGAAGTCGCTGCGCCAGGGTGCGGTAACCCTCGGCATTGAAATGCACCGCATCGGACTTCAGGGCCGGGTCTCGCAGCAACTCGCCGATGCTGTCGTTGTCCAGCACCAGCCCGTACTGATCTGCCAGCTCTTCGTAGAGGGGAGCGCCATCGGCAAACAGGGATTTTCGGGGCACCCCGACAAGCAGGATCTGGGCCCCGCTCCCCTGCACCGCCTCTATCATGGCGGCGAGATTGGCCTTGAGGGCCGCCTCCCCGCTGCCACGCAGGATGTCGTTGCCCCCCTCCAGCAGGATGACCAGAGCGGGTCTGTACCGGGCCAGCAACCCGGGCAGTCAGACCCTGCCGGCCTGGCTCAGCTCTCCGGACACCCCGCCATTGACCACGGGATGGCCGCTCAGGTTCGCCAGCACGCTGGGGTAGCTTTGGGACGGGCTCACCCCGCGCCCCTCGGTCAGACTGTCCCCGAAGGCGAGCAGGG
Source organism: Aeromonas sp. ASNIH1 (assembly GCF_002934285.1). Classification (NCBI taxonomy): domain Bacteria; kingdom Pseudomonadati; phylum Pseudomonadota; class Gammaproteobacteria; order Aeromonadales; family Aeromonadaceae; genus Aeromonas; species Aeromonas sp. ASNIH1. The sequence continues at coordinate 125,842 of NZ_CP026228.1, forward strand.
TCTCCCCCTGGGCCAGCGGTCTGAAGGTCGGCTCCCCGCAGGCCGTCAGCAACAGGCAGAGCAGCCCCGCCATGCAAGGTTTCGCCAGCGTCCCTCGGTGTGTCATGAGCGCCTCCTTGATAGTTTTGTAACCATATGAGTATTAAGACAAACTTTTAATCAAGCTCCAAGTGTGACACATTTCGGCAGGTGAACAAGAAACCGACAAGGAGCCTGTCATGTCCCTCAAACCCCTCGGCCTGCTGGTCGCCCTCGGCCTGCTTGGCGGCTGCGCCTCCCAGGATGGCTTTCACTATGTCCCTCCTCCCCAGACCCTGATCGCCCCGGAGGCGGCCAGCGGCTGGATTGACAAACCGGGCTGGCAGGGCCGTGACTTCATGGTGGCGGCGGCCAACCCGCTGGCGGTGGACGCGGGCTACCAGATCATCAAGGCGGGGGGCAGCGCCGTCGATGCAGCCATCGCCGTCCAGCTGGTGCTGACCCTGGTGGAGCCCCAATCCTCGGGCATCGGTGGCGGCTCCCTCATGCTGGTGTGGGACGGCAAGCAGGTGGCGGCGGTGGATGGCCGGGAGACAGCCCCCGCCGCTGCCACCGATCAGCTCTTCATGAAGGAGGGCAAACCCATGACCTTCTATGAGGGGGTGGTGGGCGGGCGCTCCGTCGGCGCCCCCGGCACGGTGCGTGCCCTGGCCCTGGCGCACGAGCGCTATGGCAAGCTGCCCTGGGCCACGCTGTTCGAACCCGCCATCACCCTCGCGGAACAAGGGTTCGTGATAAGCCCCCGCCTCGCCACCCTGCTGGCAAAAGATCCCTATCTGGCCGGGGATCCGGACGCCCGTGCCTACTTCTATCAGGCGGACGGTACTCCCAAGACGGCAGGTACCCGGCTCACCAACCCGGCCCTGGCCAGGGTGCTGCGTACCCTGGCAAGCGATGGCCCCGACGCCTTCTATCACGGCCCGCTGGCCGAGGCCATGGTGGCCAAGGTGCACGCCCACCCGACCAACCCCGGGGTGCTGAGCGCCGCCGATCTCGCCAGCTACCGGGCCAAGCTGCGGGACGGGCTCTGCTTTGACTATCGCCAGAGCGAGATCTGCGGCTTCCCGACCCCCTCCTCCGGCACCATCGCCCTTGGCCAGATTTTCGGCATGCTGGAGAGCCGGGACATGGCCGCCCTCAAACCGGTACAGGGGGAGCAGGGCCAACTGGCCGCCTCCAGCGAGGCCATTCACCTCTACAGCGAGGCGGCACGCCTCGCCTTCGCCGATCGCAACCAGTACGTGGCCGACGGCGACGTCGTCGACGTGCCGGTGACCGGCCTGCTGGACAAGGGCTATCTGGCGCAGCGGGGACACCTTATCGGCAACCGCTCCATGGGCGTCGCCCAGCCCGGCAACCCGCCCCGGGCGCTGGCCAGGGGCCGGGACGCCACCCCGGAGCTGCCCTCCACCAGCCACATCTCCATCGTGGACAAGAGCGGCATGGCGGTGGCCATGACCAGCTCCATCGAGGATGGCTTCGGCTCGCGGCTGATGGTCAACGGCTACCTGCTGAACAACCAGCTCACCGACTTCTCCTTCACCTCGGTGGACGCCGCCGGCCTGCCGGTGGCCAATCGGGTGGAGCCCGGCAAGCGCCCCCGCTCCTCCATGTCGCCCCTGCTGGTGTTTGACAAGGCAAGCGGCGAGCTCGAGATGAGCCTGGGCTCCCCGGGAGGCTCGGCCATCATCAACTACGTGGGCAAGGCGCTGCTCGGCACCCAGGATTGGGGGCTCGACCTGCAGCAGGCCATCAACCTGCCCAATTTCGGCAGTCGCAACGGCCCCACCGAGCTGGAGCAGGGGCGCACGCCCGACGCCGTGGTTCAGGGGCTCAAGGCCAGAGGGCACGAGGTCCTGCTTAACGAGCAGACCTCCGGGCTGCAGGGCGTCCAGCGCCATGCCGGCGGCTGGCTGGGAGCCGCAGACCCCAGACGTGAGGGGGTCGCCAGGGGAGAGTGATGCCCCTTCAGCACCCTCGTTCACCATGGAGGAGGCCCGCCTCCTCCATGCCGTGTGCTCATAGGTGTTCTCCCTTGCCTCCCAATATCATCATCGATTGATTATTCCTGCCAATTTTTCTTTAACTGCACACTCTTTTCACCCAATCGCAATGCATTAAAGATGCTTTTCATCAAAATCAATGAAAAAACTGGAACAGTGTTGCTCATGGCATATAAATGCATTACTTTTCAATAGAAACGGCATCTGTTGCCCTCAAGATTTCCCCTTGATACGGCCAACTTCTGTCTCTTTCGCCCCCTGCTCATTGACAGCTGCCCTCTTCGCCTTCGGGTGATCTGGTAGCCCCTGACTGCCATTAGCGAGGTGACGACATGGACCACTCACTCCCCCTTATCACCACCCTGGTAGGCGGCCTCGTGCTGGCCTACCTCTTCGGCATGCTGGCAAGCCGCCTGCGCATCTCCCCCATGGTGGGCTACCTCGCGGCCGGCGTGGTATGCGGCCCCTTTACGCCGGGCTATGTCGCCGACCTGCGGCTCGCCCCCGAGCTGGCCGAAATCGGCGTCATCCTGCTGATGTTTGGTGTCGGCCTGCACTTTTCCGTGAAAGACCTGCTGTCGGTGAAACACATCGCCATCCCGGGAGCCATCGTCCAGATAACCCTTGCGACCCTACTCGGCCTTGGCCTCTCCCAACTGCTCGACTGGACCGTGACCGCCGGCCTGGTGTTTGGCCTGGCCCTCTCCACCGCCAGTACCGTGGTGCTGCTGCGTGCCCTGGAGAGTCGCGGCCAGCTCGACACCAACGAGGGACGCATCGCCATCGGCTGGCTCATCGTGGAGGATCTGGTGATGGTGCTGGCCCTGGTACTGCTCCCCATCCTCGCCAACCTGCAGCAGGGGGGCGAGGCACTGACCCCGGCCCAGGTGATGGCGGATATCGGCCTGACCCTGGCCAAGGTGGCTGCCTTCATCGCCCTGATGGTCATCGGCGGGCGACGCCTCATCCCCTGGCTGCTGGCCCGCACCGCCGCCACCGGCTCCCGCGAGCTGTTCACCCTGGCCGTCCTCTCCTGTTCCCTGGGCATCGCTTTTGGCGCCGTCAAGCTGTTTGGCGTCTCCTTTGCCCTCGGCGCCTTCTTCGCCGGCGTCGTGATGAACAGCTCCCATCTGAGCCACAAGGCGGCCAACGACACCCTGCCCCTGCAGGACGCCTTTGCCGTGCTCTTCTTCGTCTCCGTGGGCATGCTGTTCGACCCCGTCATCCTGCTGCGCGAGCCCCTGGCCGTGCTGGCCACCCTGTTCGTCATCGTGATCGGCAAATCGGTGGCCGCCTTCGCCATCGTGCGACTCTTTGGCCACAGCCAGCGCACGGCGCTGACCATCTCCGCCAGCCTGGCCCAGGTGGGGGAGTTCTCCTTTATCCTGATGGGTCTCGGGGTCATGCTCGAACTGGTCCCCGGGGTCGCCCGGGATCTGGTGCTGGTCGGCGCCTGTTTCTCCATCGTGCTCAATCCGCTGGTCTTCAACCAGGTGGAGCGCTGGCTGAGGCGCCATCCCGAGCCACGCACCGATGAGTCACCTCACCTCTGCCCCTTGCAGGGCCATGTGGTGGTAGTGGGCGCCGACGAGATAGGTCAGCACCTCATCTGGCAGTTGCATGAACAAGGCAGGGAGATGGTGGTGATCGACACCGATGAGCGACTGCTGGCCCCCTGGCGCGCCATGGGGATCACCTGTCTGGCGGGCCATCCCATCCAGCAGGATCTGCTGACGGCGGCGCTGCCCAATGCCAGCTGGCTGCTGATCACCCTGGATGACAGCCTGCTGGCCGGTGAGATAGCCATCAGGGCGCAGGAATACGGCGCCCTGATGCGCATCGCCGCCTGTGCCCACCAGCACGAGGAGGTGCATCATCTGCGCGTGCGCGGCGTGCATCAGGTGGTCAAGAGCGAGGAGGAGGCTGCGCGGCGACTCTGTCACCTCGCCATGGAGATGGCCTGAAGCTCATCGGAAGTCACGAGTCCCGGCGACGGGACCAGACAAGCAGCCCGGGCCTGCTGCCCGGGCTTTTTGCATGACGGGGCGATACGGCCGTCCCCTCACAGCAGATCGTGCTTGTCCAGCAGGCGATAGAGGGTGGCCCGGGAGATATCGAGCGTGCGGGCCACCTCCTCGAGCTGATCGGGGAAGCGGGCCAGCGTCCGTTGCAAGGCCTGACGCTCCGCCGCTTCGCGCACCGCCTTGAGCGAGCCGTCGAGCAGCAGGCTGTCCATGTTGGTCAGCTCCATGTCATCGGCTTCGATGAAGGGGCCGCTGCACATGACCGCCGCCCGCTGCACCCGGTTGCGCAGCTCCCTCACATTCCCCGGCCAGCCATAGGACTGCATGGCCTGGCGTGCCTTGCGGGTGAAGCTGAGCACCCGCCCGCCCCGCACTTCCGCCAGAATGTCATCGGCAAGGAGCTGGATGTCTTCCGCCCGCTCGCACAAGGCCGGGGTACGCAGGCGCACCACGTTGAGCCGGTAGTAGAGATCCATGCGAAAGCCGCCGCTGGCCACCGCCTGCTCCACATCGATATTGGTGGCCGCGATGATACGCACATCCACACGACGCGACAGGTGGCTGCCCACCGCCTCTATGCACTGCTCCTGCAAGAAGCGCAGCAGGGTTGCCTGATCCTCCAGCGGCAGCTCCCCTATCTCGTCGAGAAACAGGGTGCCGCCATCGGCGGCCTCTATCTTGCCTATCTTGTGGTGCTGTGCCCCGGTGAAGGCCCCCTTGACGTGGCCGAACAGCTCGGACTGGATGAGCTGATGGGGCATGGCCCCGCAATTGACCGCCACGAAGGGGCTCTCCTCCCCGAACGTGCTGTAGTGCAGCTCCCGGGCCACCAGCTCCTTGCCCGTGCCGCTCGGTCCCGTCACCAGTACGGGCAGGCGGCAATGCTGCAACCGCACGATCTGGTCGCGCAACTGGCGGATGGGGGCGCTCTCCCCCTGGATGAAACGCAGTTGGGGTTGCAGTCTGGGGCGGTGTCGCCGGATGAGGCGCGCCATCCCCAGGGCATGTCCCAGGCTGTGGGAGAGCCTGTCTCTGTCCAGGGGAAAGGTGTGAAAATCATGAAAACAGGCTGCCAGCAAATTGCGAAGGGCTTCGCTGGCGAGACAGTCCCGCTGGATGAGGCCGATCCACAAGGCGCCGGAGTGCTGCGCAATCAGGTTGTAGAGGGCTTCGTGCTGCTGATGCTCGATCACCACCAGCACCAGGGGATAGTCCTTTTCCTGCAGTTTTTTCTCTGCCACCACCAGGGAACTTGCCTGCTCCACCTGCCACTCGCCTTGTTCCAGCAGGCTTTCCAGTACGGCACATGAATTGATGAGCAACAATGCCGTTTCTGTCATAGGGACAACTCCTTGTTATCGCCACTGCATGAAGGAGTCTGACGACTTGTCCAGATAACTCCCTTTATCATCAAATGGCGCCATTTAATATGGCCAGACGATGATAACTATAAACCATCCCGCCTTTAGATTGATGGCACCACAATATTGAGACAGCCAAATTATCCGTGAGAAAAAATAAATCCATTGATAAATAAGCGCTTACTTCACGACATAATATGTCGCTCTCAATATTGAGACGTAAAAACAATTATATCAAATAAAAAACAACTAAAAATCATATGGTTGTAAATTGGCATGGTCGTTGCTCTCTCCAATAAGCCCTCCTGGCATATGGAGACAGAACATGAAAATATATATTGCATTGGCAGCATTTCCTTTTCTGGCATTTGCCACCCCCTCAATGGCACAAAACCGGGTCGATCTCGGTGCTCAGGCATTGAGCAATATTCGTGGTTCCATGGGCGTCAATATGGTTGCCGGCAATAACAACCAACAAGGCAATCTTGCCGCCATCGCCATTTCGGGTCCGGCCGTCATTCAATTTGGTCAGCTGAATCAATCCACCACCAATCTGAACGGCAGCCAGAGCGTCGCCATCCTGGGCTCGGCCCTGAGCCAGAACCGGGGACTGGTCGGCATCAATCAGGGGGCGGGTGAGGGCAACCAGCAACTGAACGCCTTCGCCCTGTCCCTCGATGACAGCGGCCTGGGTGTCGTGACCGACATCAATCTCAGCTCCAGCGTCGCGAAGACCCCGGGGGGAAAGCCCCCCGCCAACACAACTACCAGCATCTATCTGGATGACACCGCCCTCACGGGCAGCAAGGGGGTCATTCAGGTGAACCAGGTCACGGGACAGGGAAACCAGTCAGTCAACATGGTTTCCCTGCCCCTGGCTGGCGCAGTAACGGCATCCCCATGATGCCGCAGGGATAGGAAGCCAGGCCCGGGGGTATCAGCCGATGGGCATATCTTCCGCTGAAAGTTCAATGGAGAGACTCATTATGCGTGGACTTATTTATAGCTCATTAGCCGCCGCGGTCATCATGGCCATGTCGGGCACTGCATCCGCCGATTACCGCGGTGACAGAGATGAGACAGGGGCAACCTTGACCAAGAAGGTCAAGGCAGAAGTCGATGTGGAATACGAAGGCAGGGTCAATGTCGGCGGCTACATCAACGTCAACAAACTCGGCATGGCCGTCGTGGACAACCAGCAGTCCAGTTCCATGATAGGCACCGCCAATACAAGAACGGAGAACACGAGCAAGATCGACGGCTCGTTCAAGGGTGCATCCGGTAACATCGGCGCCAACGTCGCAGCCGGTGACTCCAACGTACAGGGCAACAGCGCTTCCCTGGCCGCCTATGACGAGGTCGATGCCGAGTTCATCATGGGTCGTGGTCAACAACAACATGGCGCCCCTGGCGGATCGTCGGATGCCGAGGTCTTCTCCACCCAGAGCGCCAGCAACAACTGGACGACCAATCACGGCCATCAGAACAAGGCCGGTGTGGGCGATGGGGCCTTCAAGGATGCCGCAGGCAACATCGGGGTCAACGTGACCTCGGGCTCGGGTAACGTCCAGGCCAACAACATGGCAGCCTCCGTGTCCACCGGCAACATGGCCGTGGCCACCGTGGCCAACAGCCAGAGCGTCTCCAAGAACATGACCGAAAACCAAAGCCTGAGCGCAACCAAGACGGTTGACAAGGCAGGTGTGTTCCTCGGTCTCAAGGCTTGGGGCGATTACGAGGGGGGCGGTACCGGCCATGATGTCAAGAAAGGACATGGCCACGACAATGACAACGACAGGTACGGCAACAACAACCCGAAAGATGATGGCAAGTTCGAGTTCAAGGAAGAGGGTGACATCAAGCTCAGTGGGTACGCCGTCGGGTATATTCCCGTGGTCAACACCTACACCAGCCGCGAAACCTTCAACCGGGCAACCATCGATGGCGGCGCCTTCAACGGTGCCGTGGGCAACATCGGGGTGAACGTCTCCTCGGGGACCAACAACCTGCAAGCGAACAATCTCTCGCTGGCCGCAGGGTTTGCCAAGTAAGTCGATGCGAGGGGGCCCAGTGCCCCCTTTTTCCCTGACACTGGAGGTCTGAATGCGCTGGCTGTTGCTGTTGCTGTGCTGTCCTGCCGTCTGGGCAGGCTCGGTGCCACTGGGGGAGCATCTCCCGGCGCTGGGGGATCTCAACAAACCGGTGCAGAGCATTCTGGAGCGCCGGTACGCCAACATCGAGCGCCAACATACGGATTTCAGCTGCGGGGCCGCCGCCGTCGCCACCATCTTGCGCTACGCCTACGGCCATGCAACCAATGAACGCTGGGTCATGGATGGCATGCTTGCCATGGCAGACCCGGAGCAGGTCAAGCACTACGGCTTCTCCATGCTCGACATGAAGCAGTACCTGCAAATGCTCGGCATGCGGGTCAGAGGGTATCGACTGGGCGATGAAAAACTGCGCCAGGTGAGGGTGCCCACCATCGTCCTGCTCAACATTCGCGGCTATCAGCACTTTGCCGTGCTGCGGGCCATCGATCGCCACGATCGCGTCTATCTGGCAGACCCGGCCCTCGGCAACCGGGTGATCACGTTCAAGGAGTTCAAGGAGAGCTGGAACGGCATCCTCCTCGCCGTCATCGGCGCGGGCTATCGTCCCGATGCCCCCCTTGCCAACCCCTCTCCCCCGCTCTCTGTCAGAGGCAAGGATGGGCTCTTCGCCCCGGTCAATGAAACATCCCTGCTGGAATTCGGTTTTCAGCACAAAGAGCTAATGTGAGGTCATCATGAATACCCGACCCGCCCTATGCCTCCTCTGCAGCCTGGGTGGCATCGCCTCTCCGCTGCTGGCAGCACCGGACCCGCTGGCCCATCTGTCAGACCACTTTGCGCCCGAACTGGCGGACGGGGAGCTGGCCCACCTGCGCGGCCGCTATGTCAGCAGCCATGGCATCAGCTACTTCGGCATCGAGTTCATCTCGTCACTGACCACGGCCCAGGCCCAGCAGACGGCGGCCATGAACCTGGCGCTGAGCATTGTGCAAAACAAACCCAAGCTGGATGTGCGCGTCAAGGATGAGGTCAAGCCCGCGGCCACGCCCGCCAAGGAGGCCCAGGTGCAGGGGGCCGGGCTGGTGCAGGTCGTTCAACTGGAGGGGAGTGGCAACAGCTCGGTCAACCAGGCCGGTATTGAACTGACCACCCCGACCATGACGGGACACCTGGTTCAGGCGGGCAGCTACGAGCACCAGGGCGATCTTGGCACCGCCACCTACCGGGTCTCGGGGAATTATGCCGGCTTGCAACTACACTCTTCCGACGGTCGGGTCCTGCTGGAGCAGAGCCTGCGCGGTACCGACTTCAGCCGGGGGCTGCTGCAGTTCAACAAGGTCAGGGGGGACGGTTTGCAGACGCTCAATCAGACCCGCATCTGGTTTTCGCGCTGAGATCAGGTGAGTTCCCGGGGCTGAACTATAAGAAAGGATGATAAACAACAAGGACGTATCCCGATGAAACAGTCTCGCATGCTGTTGATTGCCCTCGCCCCCTTCGCCTGCTGGGGGGCCACGGCCGAAGAGGAGGCCCTGCAACAACAGCTGGATCTCCTGCGCCAGCAACTGATCCAGCAAAATCAGGCCCTTCATCAGCTCCAGGCCCGCCTGGAGGCCGTCAAGGCCGCCGGTGCCACGACGGCAACCGCCGGAGCCGGGGCCGCCGTCGCCTCCACCCAGCAGGACGCCTCACGGCGCACGCCGGAAGTCGGCCGCAGCACCGAAGACCTGATGATCGAACAGCACAATGTGTTCGATCGCGCTCTGACCGTCGATGTGGGCCTCTCCTACCAGCACTACAACCGCAAGGATCTCGCCCTGCGCGGCTTCCTCGCCCTGGACGCCATCTTCCTTGGCGAAATCAACCTGGATCGGGTTCGCTCCGATCAGTGGACAGCGGATGTCATCACCCGCTACACCCTCAACGATCGCTGGCAACTGGAGCTGGCCCTCCCCTACATGTTCCGCAACACCAACTACCAGAGCACCGGCAAGGAGAACTCCAGCCGCGACTTCGAGGAGCAGAGCGTCAGCGATGGCGGTCTGGGGGATCTCAGCCTCGCCATCTACTACAGGGTCATGGCAGAGAGCGAGGATTGGCCGGATCTGGTGTGGAACTTCCGGGCCAAGGCGCCGACCGGCAAGGATCCTTACGGCATCGAGATCAACACCTCGGAATCGGGCAACCTGGTGACCCCCAAGGAGCTCGCCACCGGCAACGGGCTCTGGCAGCTCTCCACCGGCTTCTCCCTGGTCAAGACCATGGATCCCGCCATCCTGTTTGCCAGCCTCAACTATGGTCACAGCCTCAAGCAGGACTTTGACGATATCTCCTACCAGCCCGGCAACCAGCCCGGCAGCATCCAGCTGGGTGACTGGTATGAATATGGCCTGGGGGTCGCATTCGCCCTCAACGAACGCTTCAGCCTCTCCTTCAACATCAACCAGCGCGTCACCATGGAGTCCGAGCAGGGGTCCGAAGGCTTTGCCATGGATAAGGTCACCGGCTCCGATGCCAACGCCGCCAGCTTTGGCATGGGGTCGACCTGGGCCATCACCGACAACCTCTCCATGGCGGTCAACTGGTCTGCCGGGCTCACCACGGATGCACCGGACTACACCATCGGGATCCGCTTCCCCTACCGCTTCTAGCCCCGTCAGGGCCCGGGCAGGTTGACGACAAAAAAACGAGGGAGGCATAACGCCTCCCTCTTCTTGTTGACGCCAGCCTGCCTGGCGGGCCACCGGTGTCATCACACCCCCAGGCGATCGCGCAGGGTGTACCAGGCAGCACCGGCGGCGGTGAAGGGGATGCGCAGCAGGCGGCCACCCGGGAAGGGGTAGTGCGGCAGCCTGGCGAACGCATCGAAGCGCTCCGCCTGACCGCTCAGCACTTCGGAGAACAGCTTGCCCGCCAGATGGGTACAGGTGACGCCGTGACCGCTGTAGCCCTGCATGTAGTAGATGTTGTGACCGATGCGGCCAAACTGCGGCAGGCGCGACAGGGTGAGCAGGAAGTTGCCGGTCCAGGTGTACTCCACCTTGACGTCGGCCAGCTGCGGGAAAGTCTTGAGCATCTTGGGGATGATCAGCCGCTCGATGTCCGCCGGATCCCGCGCCCCGTAGACCACGCCGCCGCCATAGATGAGCCGGTGATCGCCGGAGGTGCGGTAGTAGTCGAGCAGGTAGTTGCAATCCTCCAGACAGTAGTTCTGTGGCAAGAGTGAACGGGCCCGCTCCTCTCCCAGCACTTCGGTGGCGATCACCTGGGTGCCGCAAGGCATGCTCTTGCTGGCCAGTTCCGGCACCAGATTGCCGAGGTAGGCGTTGCCGGCCACCACGATAAAGCGTGCCTTCACCGCCCCTTTGGCGGTCTTGACCAACGCCGGCTGACCCGGAGTAATGCTGGTGACGGCGGACTGCTCGAAGATAAGCCCCCCCTGCATGCGGATGGCTTCCGCCTCCCCCAGCGCCAGATTGAGAGGGTGAATATGGCCGCCGCTCTTGTCCAGCAGGGCGCCGACGTAGCGATCGCTCGCGACCACCTCGCGCACCCCCTTGGCATCGAGCAGCTCCAGCTGGTCGTTGCCCCACTTCTCCCAGCGCGCCTTCTGCGCCTTGAGTTCGTGAAGCTGCTTCTCGGTCTCGGCGGCAAAGACCCCGCCCTCCTGCAGATCGCACTGGATGTTGTAGCGTTTGATCCGCTCGCGGATGATCTGGCCCCCCTCAAACAACATGGAGCCGAGCAGCCTGGCCTGATCCGGCGGGCAGTTCGCTTCGATGGTGTCGATGTCGCGGCTGTAGGAGTTGACGATCTGGCCGCCGTTGCGACCGCTGGCGCCAAAGCCGACCCTGGCCGCCTCCAGCACCACCACCTTGTACCCCTTCTCCACCAGATGCAGCGCACTGGAGAGGCCGGTGTAGCCTGCGCCTATGACGCAGACGTCGCACTCCAGCTGCTCGGTGAGCGTGGGATAGGGCGCGTGTTTGTTGGCACTGGCTGCGTAGTAACTCTTTACATGTTCGGTCATGATCCCTGTTTCCTTACCGGTTCGTTTCCAACACAACGGGTTGTTCACATTAAAAGCTGGCCGGGGTGTGGGCGCTGACGATGCGGCAGACCTGCCCCGAGGGATTGCTGAAACTGTGGGGCTCGCCGGTGTCGATGACATAGCTGTCCCCGGCGCACAGTTCATAGGTCTGGCCGGCCAGGGTCAGCAGCACCGACCCTTCCAGCACGGTGCCCACCTCCTCCCCCTGATGCTTCACCACGCCGCCGGTGTCGGTGCCGGGGGCATAGGTCTCCAGCATGAAGCCGAGCTGGCGCCGATTGTTGCCGTTGTGCACCAGCTTCATGGAGACTCCCTGGCTGCCAAGCTCGATGAGCTGCTCCGCCTTGATCACCACGCTGGGCGTGCTCACCACCTCCTCTTCGGCGAAGAAGCGCGACAACGGCAGCTCGTAGACGCTCAGCAGCTTTTGCAGGGAGGCCACCGAGGGGCTCACCTTGTTCTGCTCTATCATGCAGATGGCGCCGTGGGTCAGGCCGCTCAGCTCCGCCACCCGGCGCTGGGAGAGCCCGAGCTCCCTGCGGATCCGGGCAAGCCGCTCCCCCATGTTTCTCTCGTGCTCCGCCAGGGGGTTGTCCGTCATGGTCCGCCACCGGACCTCGCCACGGGATTGCTCCATCGCCCACCTCCTTCCATGGTCATTCGAATACCTGGGGCCGACTGGTCAATATAGTGAGTCAGGCACGTCAGCCCCGTTCACTATCCTGCACAACCCAGAGCGTTCATTATTTTGCACACCCTGCGCGATGAAACCCGCTACAATCGCGCTCACAGCCCCATTTCTAGCATGTGACGCCCCGTCCACTCAAATATATTTAACACTTGAAAAACATTTCGGCTCATTTTATGGTCGTTACGTGCTTATTATTCTATACGGCGGTGCCCACATAAACGCGCCACCCAGACCCACTATCGAGGCCCCTTACTTATGTCAGCATCACAATCTGCTCTCTCCCTGATCAAATCCCTGGCCTATGTCGACGGCCGCTGGTGCGAGTCCCTGGGCGGGCGCCGGTTCAAGGTCCTGAACCCGGCCACCGGCCAGGTCATCACCCAGGTGCCCGACATGGACGGGGAGGATACCCGCCTCGCCATCGCGGCCGCCCACGCGGCGCAACCCGCCTGGGCGGCCCTCACCGCCAAGGAGCGCAGCAGCAAACTCTACGCCTGGTTCGAGCGCATCATGGCCAACCAGGAGGAGCTCGCCCATATCATGACCTGCGAACAGGGCAAGCCGCTGGCGGAAGCCAAAGGAGAGGTGGCCTACGGCGCCAGCTTCATCCAGTGGTTCGCGGAAGAGGGCAAGCGTGCTTATGGCCGCACCATCCCCGGCTTCTCCGCCGATCGGCGCCTGGCCACCATCAAGCAGCCGGTGGGGGTCGTGGCCGCCATCACCCCCTGGAACTTCCCCATCGCCATGATCACCCGCAAGGCGGGTCCGGCGCTGGCCGCTGGTTGCACCATCGTCATCAAGCCCGCCGCCGAAACGCCCCTCTGCGCCCTGGCGTTGGCGGTACTGGCGGAGCAGGCGGGCATTCCCGCCGGGGTCATCAACATCGTCACCTCCCATCAGGCGAGCGCGGTGGGCAACGAGCTGTGCAGCAACCCCGTGGTGCGCAAGCTCTCCTTCACCGGCTCCACCCGCATCGGCAAACTGCTGATGCGCCAGTGCGCCGACACCATGAAGCGCCTCTCCCTGGAGCTTGGCGGCAACGCCCCCTTCATCGTCTTTGACGACGCCGACCTCGACGCCGCCGTGGCCGGGGCCCTGGCGTCCAAATACCGCAACGCCGGCCAGACCTGCGTCTGCGCCAACCGCATCCTGGTGCAGGCCAGCGTCTATGACGCCTTCGCCGAGAAGCTCGCCGCCGCGGTCAAGGCCTTCAAGGTGGGGGACGGCATGGGCGAAGGCGTCCAGATCGGGCCCCTCATCAACCCGGCCGCCGCCAGCAAGGTGGCCGAGCTGGTGCAGCAATCGGTCGCCGCCGGTGCCCGGGTGCTGGTGGGGGGCGACGCCCACCCCGCCGGTCCCCTCTTCTATCACCCCACCATCCTGACCGGGGTCACCCGGGGCAACCCCATTCTGGACGAGGAGATCTTCGGGCCCGTCGCCCCTCTGGTGCGCTTCGAGACGGAAGCCGAGGCCATTGCGCTTGCCAACGACACCCCCTATGGCCTGGCCGCCTACTTCTATGGCCGCGACATCGCCCGGGTGTGGCGAGTGGCCGAGGGGCTCGAATACGGCATGGTGGGGATCAACGAGGGGATCATCTCCACCGAACTGGCCCCCTTTGGCGGGATCAAGGAGTCGGGACTGGGCCGGGAAGGGGCGGCCGAAGGGCTGGAGGAGTACCTGGAGACCAAATACCTCTGCTTTGGCGGCATTCGCTGAGGGGAGTGAAAGGGCAATCGCATCGTTAAAACAGATGCGTTATGACGCAGCCCATCGTTTTTACAGATAGAAAGAGGGGGTCGCCGGTCACGACCGAGCGCCTTGTGGGTCCTGAGGGCACACCCGGGGCCCCCTTTTGCGAACAGGCCGCCCTGCCCGAGGGCAGTTGGCGGCACACATATGGCCAGATGGCACAGGAACAGCGGGGGCCCATGCCCCTCAGGGAGGAAAAATGAGTCATTCAAGCAACAACCAGCAGTGGCAGGCCCGCCGCGAAGCGGCCGTGGTCCAGGGGGTCGGCACCCTGCTGCCGGTCTTCATCGACCGGGCGCACAACGCCGAGCTGTGGGACGTGGAGGGCAACCGCTACATCGACTTTGCCTCCGGCATCGCCGTGCTCAACACCGGCCACAACCACCCCAAGGTGGTGGCGGCGGTGCGCGAGCAGCTCGAGAAGTTCAGCCACACCTGCTTCCAGGTCACCCCCTACCCCGGCTATATCGAGCTGGCGGAAAAATTGAATGCCCTGGTGCCCGGCCCCACCCCCAAGCGCACCCTCTTCCTCTCCACCGGCGCCGAGGCGGTGGAGAACGCCATCAAGATCGCCCGCGCCCACACCGGTCGCAGCGGCACCATCGCCTTCAAGGGGGGCTTCCACGGCCGCACCATGATGGGCATGGCCCTCACCGGCAAGGTGGTGCCCTACAAGACCGGCTTCGGCCCCTTCCCGGGGGAGGTCTATCACCTCCCCTTCCCCGCCGACTACCTGGGAGTGAGTGAAGACGATGCCCTGGCCGCGCTGGATCTCTGCTTCAGCGCCGACATTGAACCCACCCGGGTGGCCGCCATCATCATCGAGCCGGTGCAGGGGGAAGGGGGCTTCTACCCCGCCTCCGCCAGCTTCATGCAGCGCCTGCGCCAGGTGTGCGACCAGCACGGCATCCTGCTCATCTGCGACGAGATCCAGACCGGTTTCTGTCGCACCGGCAAGACCTTCGCCACCGAATACAGCGGTGTCGAACCCGACATCATGACGCTGGCCAAGAGCCTGGCCGGCGGCTTCCCGCTCTCTGCCGTGGTGGGCAAGAGCGAGGTGATGAACGCCGCCAAGCCCGGTGGCCTGGGGGGCACCTATGCGGGCTCCCCCATCGCCTGCGCCGCCGCCCTGGCGGTGCTGGAGGTGATCGAGGAGGAGCGCCTGAACCAGAAGGCCCTGGCCCAGGGGGAGCAGATCAAGGCACGCCTGCACCAGCTGGCGACACGGTTTGACTGCATCGGCAACATCCGAGGCCCCGGCGCCATGGTGGCCATGGAGCTGGTGAAGGAGGGGGATGCTGCCAGACCGGACCCGGATCTCACCAAGCGGCTGGTGGCCGAGGCGGGCAAGCGGGGGCTGGTGCTGCTGGCCTGCGGCGTGCGTGGCAACGTGATCCGTTTCCTCGCCCCCCTGACCGCCCCGGCAGCCATCGTCGACGAGGGGCTGGACCTGCTGGAGCAGGCCCTGTCCGCCTCCCTGGCCTGATCCGGAAGACCGCGTTCGCCCACGTGCAAAAAAATGCGTTTTCGCTCCCTTGATATGCTTGTCAAGGGGGCATCACGAATGCACAATGCGCCGCCGTATTCAAGGACCGTCCGCTCATCGGAGCCCGGTTCTTTTTTTGCGCCAAACAAATCCATAACGAGGCCGGAACAGACCGGAAATGATAACGAGGTGGTACGCCATCTCACGACACCCGCTTCTTAGTGAGGAACTCCATGGGGCATATCATCGCTTTCCTGCCGGCCCGCGCCGGTCTGCGCCATCCGTCCGCATCCCGGACTGGCGCCCCCACCGTGCAGGATGACCTCACCGTCAGCCTGATCCCATCAGCCAGCCTGCGGGGGATCGCCTGATGCACCCGCACCCCGCCGGTCTGAAAAAAAGCCTGAAACTCTGGCACGTGGTCATCATGGGGCTGGCCTATCTCACCCCCATGGCGGTGTTCGACACCTTCGGCATCGTCACCGAGATCACCGAAGGCCATGTGCCGACCGCCTACCTGCTCGCCCTCATCGGCATGCTGTTCACCGCCATGAGCTACGGCCACCTGGTGCGCAAGTTCCCCTCGGCAGGCTCCGCCTACACCTATGCCCAGAAGGTGTTCCACCCCTATGTGGGTTTCATGGTGGGCTGGGTCTCCCTGCTCGACTACATGTTCATGCCCATGATCAACATGCTGCTGGCCAAGATCTACATGGAGGCCCTCTTCCCCGGCGTGGCCCCCTGGACCTACATCCTGGCCCTGGCCGCCGTCATGACCTTCCTGAACCTGCGGGGCATCAAGCTGGTGGCGAACTTCAACAGCCTGATCGTCATCATGCAGTTCAGCATCATCGCCGTCTTCATCGGCCTCATCGCCTGGGGCGTGAGCCACGGCGAGGGGCTGGGCACGGTGGCGAGCAGCCGCCCCTTCTTCTCCGAGCAGATGCACATCAATCCCCTGCTGACCGGCGCCTCCATCCTCTGCCTGTCGTTCCTCGGGTTTGACGCCATCACCACCCTGTCGGAGGAGACCCCGAACGCGGATCGGGTGATCCCCCGGGCCATCGTGCTCACCGCCCTCATCGGCGGCGTGCTCTTCATCTCCGTCTCCTACTTCCTGCAGCTCTTCTTCCCGGACATCTCCCGCTTCCAGCAGCCGGATGCGGTGCTGCCGGAGATCGCCCTCTATGTGGGCGGCAAGCTGTTCCAGGCGGTGGTGCTGGTCTGCACCACGGTGGCGGTGCTCGCCTCGGGGCTCGCCTCCCACGCCGGGGTATCGCGCCTGCTCTACGTGATGGGCCGGGATCGCGCCCTGCCGAGCCGCGTCTTCGGCTACATCCACCCCACCTGGCAGACCCCGGCTCTCAACGTGCTGCTGGTGGGCATGCTGGCCCTCTCGGCGGTGGTCTTCGATCTGGAGATGGCGCTGGCGCTCATCAACTTCGGCGCCCTGGTGGCCTTCACCTTCGTCAACCTGGCGGTGATTGCCCACTTCTATCTCAGGCTGGGTCACAACAAGACCCTGAAGGATCACCTGCTGTTCCTCGCCCTGCCTCTGTGCGGTGCCGCCTGCATCGGGGTGCTCTGGCTCAACCTGGAGCCCGCCTCCTTCGAGCTGGGGCTGATCTGGGCCGCCCTCGGTGCCATCTACCTGCTGCTGCGCCTCACCGTGTTCCGGGTCCGCCTCGGCCGCCCCGAGCAGGACGCCTCCTGAGCGAAACCGGCGCCCCCAGGGCGCCGGTTTCACATGGCGGCAAAGCAGGGCCCCGCCTGATGACAAGGTTGTCATCGACTTTCCGGCAGCGGTGGCGAAGTGATCGCTCACGGGGGGAACAAATTCCCCGCTGGCGGCCTTTTTCGCTTGTCTCCTCCCCCCCCTGAGGGCACAATACGGCGCCCCTTGAGAGCCGATGTTTCAACAACATCGGTTCTTTGCTTTTCTGGGGCACACCACCATTCACCAAGAGGCCGGCCATGTGCCGGAATTGATACCCAGATTGCCAAGCAATCTCCCGACGTTGTGAGGAAAAACATGGGGCATTTCACTGCTTTCCTGCCGGTCCCCGCCGGCGTGCGCCACGCATCTGTGCCACAGATGGGCGCCCCCTGTGTCCAGCGACGCGTTCCCGCGTCCCTGATCCCGTCCCATCTCGCCCACGGGGCCTGTGCAGAGGAGAAAGCGTGATGGCCGGTGCCAAGCTGCTCAAGACCCTCACCCTGTTCCAGGTCGTGGTGATGGGTCTGGCTTACCTCACGCCCATGGCGGTATTCGATACCTTCGCCATCGTCGGTGACATCACGGATGGTCGCGTGGCCACCGCCTACCTGCTGGCGCTCGGCGGCATCCTGCTGACCGCGTTCAGCTACGGCCACCTGGTGCGCCGCTTCCCGTCCGCAGGCTCCGCCTACACCTATGCCCAGAAGGTGTTCCACCCCTATGTGGGCTTCATGGTGGGCTGGTCTTCCCTGCTTGACTACATGTTCATGCCGATGATCAACATCCTGCTGGCCAAGATCTACCTGACCGCCATGTTCCCCACCGTGGAGCCCTGGATCTTCATCTTCGGTCTGGTGACCGTGATGACCTTCCTGAACCTGCGCGGCATCAAGCTGGTGGCGAACCTCAACGGCTTCATCGTCTTCATCCAGATCGCCATCATCGTCACCTTCCTCGGCCTCATCGCCTGGGGCCTGAGTCACGGTGAAGGGGCCGGCACCCTGATGAGCAGCCGTCCGTTCCATGTGGAGTCTGCCAGCATGCTGCCGCTGTTCACCGGCGCCACCATCCTCTGCTTCTCGTTCCTGGGCTTCGACGGCCTGAGCTCCCTCTCCGAAGAGACCCCGAATGCCGGCAAGGTGATCCCCCGCGCCATCGTGCTGACGGCCCTCATCGGCGGCATCATCTTCGTCACCGTCTCCTACAGCCTGCAGCTCTTCTTCCCGGATCTGGCCCGCTTCAAGGAACCGGACGCCGTGCTGCCGGAGATCGCCCTCTACGTGGGCGGCACCCTGTTCCAGAGCGTGGTGCTGGTGTGCACCACCGCGGCCGTGCTCGCCTCCGGCATGGCGGCCCACGCCGGCGTGTCGCGCATCCTCTACGTGATGGGGCGCGATCGCATGATCCCGGAGCGGGTGTTCGGCTATATCCACCCCACCTGGCGCACCCCGGCCATCAACGTGCTGCTGGTGGGGGCCCTGGCCCTCTCCGCGGTCTCCTTCGATCTGGACATGGCCCTGGCCCTGGTGAACTTCGGCGCCCTGGTGGCCTTCACCTTCGTCAACCTCTCGGTGATCGGCCAGTTCTGGGTGCGCGAGAAGCGCAACAAGAGCCTCAAGGAACACCTGCTGTTCCTGGTGCTGCCGCTGCTGGGGGCCGCCACCATCGGCGCCCTCTGGATCAACCTGGAGCAGAGCTCTCTGGAGCTTGGCCTCATCTGGGCGGGGATCGGGGTCACCTACCTCTTCCTGCGCCTCGCCGTGTTCCGCATCCCCTTCCGTCAGTACGAGGAAGCGGCCGACGGCCAGTAAGGCATCTCGATCGCAAGATGCAAAGAGGGGAGCCCACGGGCTCCCCTCTCTTGTTTGCACGACGCATCGCCTTCTGCCGGGTTTCCCCTCAGTAGGTGCCCGTCTTGCGCAGCACGGCGCGGCCCGCCGCCTTGGCGGGATCGTCCACCACGTTCTCGACTCGCTTCTGGGTGTTCTTCGCCTTGTTGTAGGTCTCGCCCACACCGGCAGCCTCGGCGGCCTTGCGCTTGGCGTAGTCACCGGGATTGTCCACCGCATTCTCGACCCGCTGCTGGGTGTTCTTGGCCTTGTAGTAGGCGTCATCCACGCCGGTGGCCTGGGCCGCCTTGCGCTTGGCATAGCCAGCGGGATCGTTGACCGCGTTGTCCACACGCTGTTTGGCGCTCTGCGCGGAGCAATGGCTGTTGACCCCGGTCGCGCTGTTGACGGCCGAGCCGATCGCCACGTCTTTGGAGCTGCAATCGGAGGGCAGCACGGCGGCATGAGAGGAGAGAGAGGCCATCGCCAGGGGCAGGAGAAGAAGGGACCAATGTTTCATGACAGACTCGCAATTACTGATGAAATGACGAGGCAGTCTACTCCCATTGACTGAGTGGCGGCACAGGATCCACCAGTGGATGGCACCCCGTCCGTCAGTTTCTAACGCATCCCTACATTCGACAGACCAATTCACTTAAAACAACAAAACAATCAGAGTTAATCACTACCCTCCCATCTGGCCCGCCAATCCCGAGCCCCCCGTCATCAAATCATCATCAAAGTGTCACTTTGTCATATTTCTGTCATAGAGCACTGCTGTAATGCGCCCGTCCATTTTCAACGCAGAACGACCCCAAGAGGCCATATGCACAGCACCGCATCTTCCGCACCCCAGCAGACCCGCCGTCCCGGCCCCCTGTTCAACTGGCTTGCGGTGATCACGCTGATCTACCTGATCCTGGTCGCCGTTGGCGCCGTCTCCCACGGCTTCAAGGGCTTCTCCGGCGGCGCCGAGGGCGCGGCCCAGATCTTCGCCTTCGCCAACAACCCCTTCGTTGCGCTGCTGCTCGGCATCCTGGCCACCGCCCTGGTGCAATCCTCCAGCACCGTCACCTCGGTGATCGTCGGCCTGGTGGCAGGGGGCCTGCCCATGGGCATGGCCATCCCCATGGTGATGGGGGCCAACCTCGGTACCACCATCACCAACACCATCGTCTCCCTCGGCCATATCCGTGACAGGGGCGAGTTTCGCCGCGCCTTCGCCGCCGCCACCGTGCACGACTTCTTCAACCTGCTGGCGGTCTTCATCTTCCTGCCGCTGGAATTGATGTTCGGTCTGCTGCAACAGAGTGCCGAGTGGCTGTCCGGTCTGCTACTGGGCTCCGCCGACATGTCCATGAAGGGCATGGACTTCATGAAGCCCCTCATCTCCCCCTCCCTGGATCTCATCGACAGCGCCGTCGCCTTCCTGCCGGGCAAGGGCCCCGCCATCGCCACCATCGTCATCGGCATTCTGCTGATCCTCGGCTGCGTCACCGCCCTCGGCAAGGTGCTGCAACGGGTCATGGTGGGCCGTGCCAAGGAGCTGCTGCACAAGGCGCTGGGCCGTGGTCCGCTCACCGGCATCGCCTCCGGCACCCTGGTGACCGTCATGGTACAGTCCTCCTCCACCACCACCAGCCTGATGATCCCCCTGGCGGGCGGCGGCGTGTTCAACACCCGTCAGCTCTACCCCTTCACCCTGGGGGCCAACATCGGCACCACCATCACCGCCCTGCTGGCCGCCACCGCCATCAGCGGTGCCGGTGCCCAGCTGGCCCTGACCATCGCCCTGGTCCACGTGCTGTTCAACCTCTTCGCCGTGGTGCTCATCTACGGGGTGCCCTTCCTGCGGGAGCTGCCCATCAAGGCCGCCGAAGCCCTGGCCCGGGTCGGCAGCGAGAACAAGCTGCTGGCGCTGGGTTACGTGGCCGGGCTCTTCTTCGCCCTGCCCGCCCTGATGATGGTGGCCGTCAAGTAACCCCGCGCGGGGGCACTCAGCTGCCCCCGCCCCCTTGCCCGCCAGGTCACATCCCGGGGCGCCTCCCCTCGCCCTCTCCCCCTGGCTGGGATAAGATGCCCCCTCACTCGCACTCTGATTTCAAGGAACAGGAAAACCCGATGAAATTCATTCTGATAGCCCTGCTGATCGCCGGCGCCGCCTACTACTTCTACTCCAGCAGCAACAACCGGAAGCTGGCGGAAGAGAACGTGCGCAAGGGGGCCGAGTTCCTCGCCAGCAACCAGGAAAAACCCCTGGTGACCACCACCGCCTCCGGCCTGCAGTACGAAGTGCTGACCCCGGGCACCGGCACCGTTCACCCCACCGCCACCAGCAAGGTGAAGGTGCACTACGAGGGCAAGCTGCTGGACGGCACCGTGTTCGACAGCTCCGTCGCCCGTGGCGAGCCCATCGAGTTCGGCCTCAACCAGGTGATCAAGGGGTGGACCGAAGGGGTGCAACTGATGGTGGAAGGGGAGAAGACCCGCTTCTACATCCCCGCCAACCTGGCCTATGGCGATCGTGCCGCCGGCAAGATCCCGCCGGGCTCAGTCCTCATCTTCGACGTGGAGCTGCTGGGCATTCAATAAACCCGCCCGGGGCCCGCGTTGATCTTGGCGGTGGCGCTGCGGGGCATCCCGTCAGAGGCCACGTCCGACGGACCCTGATCACAACGCCGGCGCACTGCGCCGGCGTTGTCGTTTCTGCCCCGGTCTCCCTCGCCCTGATGCCATACTATCAACCAAAAGTGAAGAGTGCTTATCCATAAAGCCTGATTGTTAACCCATTAATAGGGGCAGATAATGACCACATCGTCAGCGGCATGTCGCCCTGGCCTCGGGTTGTCGGTGCGCCGCGCATCGGCACAACGCATATGGAGTCTGTCATGTCTATCGCCCCTGTCTGGTTCATCTCCCACGGCGCCCCGGATCTGGTCCTGCGCGATCAGCCCGCGACCCGGTTCCTGAAGCAACTGTGCCTCGAGGGTGCCAGAGGGCTGGTGGTGATCTCGGCCCACTGGTTCAGCCGAAGCGAGCTGCAGATCAACGTCGAGCCCAGCCCGGCCCTGATGTACGACTTCTACGGCTTCCCCGAGCCCCTCTACCAGATCCGCTGGCCCGCGACGAGCCCGCAATGGTTGCAGGAAGCGGTGAGCGATCAGCTGCTGCTGGCCGGCCTGCCCGCCACCCCGGTGCGCCGCGAGCTCGATCACGGAGTCTGGTCCCCCCTCTCCCTGATGGATCCGGACAGTGAACTCCCCCTGGTGCAGATCGCCATCCCGGCCAGCTTCACCCCGGCCCAGCTGTGGCAACTGGGGGAGGCATTGCAGGGGCTGCGCGAGCAAGGGATCGGCATCCTCGCCTCCGGCGCCATCACCCACAACCTGCGTGCCCTCGGGCCGGACGGCTCGCCGGTTCCCCAGTGGGCGAGCCAGTTTGCCCGCTGGCTGGAGCAGACCATGGCAGAGGGAGACAGGGGGGCGCTGGAAGATTACCGGGCCCGGGCGCCGGGCGCGGTGGAATCCCATCCCCACGACGATCACCTGCGCCCCCTGTTTGTGGCGCTCGGCGCGGCGGGGGCCGACAGACCCCGAAAGCTGCACGACAGCTGGGATTACGGCAGCCTCTACATGGGGGCCTACCAGTTCGGTTGAGGGCGGGGCGGCCAGGCCGCCCTGCTTGCCGTGCTCTCGCCGACGCGCGTGGAGAAATAGCGGACTCGTTATAGCCATTTTCCGGTAGAATGGCCGCCATTGGATGAGGCTTGGCAGGGATGGCTGTCGCGTCGGGTGGCTAGATGAACCTATATCGAACACTGATCCTGCTCTGTCTGCTCTGCCTTCAACCTGTGCAGGCCCTGACCCTGCACAGCCGCTACGATCCCGCCCCGCTGCCTCCCCGCTGGTCGGAGGCGGAGCTCGGATGGCTGCGCCAGCAGTCCCAACTGCGGGTCGGCATCCTGCAAGAGGACTACCGCCCCTTCACCATGATCGCTCGCCAGCGCGTCGAGGGGCTCAGTGCCGACTACATCGACCTGCTGGCCCGGATGCTGGACAAACCCGTTGCCCTGAGCGCCTTCCCCGACAAGGCGCACCTGCTCCGGGCCCTGGCACGGGGGGAGATACACCTCGCCAGCCTCGGCAATCTCACCCTGGCGGACAGTGACACCCGGGCGATCCGCCTGAGCACCCCCTATTTCAGCAGCCCCCTCGTCTTCTCCGTGCCCAGACGTTATCGGGGGGCACTGCTCACACCGGGACAGCGGGTGGCCGCCGTCCGGGATCAGATAGACAG
The DNA here is from genome assembly GCF_002934285.1 of Aeromonas sp. ASNIH1. Classification (NCBI taxonomy): domain Bacteria; kingdom Pseudomonadati; phylum Pseudomonadota; class Gammaproteobacteria; order Aeromonadales; family Aeromonadaceae; genus Aeromonas; species Aeromonas sp. ASNIH1. The sequence goes on from NZ_CP026228.1 coordinate 149,148, forward strand.
GGCACGCTTTGGCCGCTACTACCCCACTCTCACCCTGGTGACCTATCCCTCCAACATGGAGGCGTTCGATGCGGTCTTCTTCGGCCGCGACGACATCCTGCTGGGGGATGCCCACGCCACCCACTACCTCAACAGCGAGCGCTTCGACAACCTTCGCCAGCGGGGCGAGGCCCCGCCCGAGCTTGCGCCTGCCGAGTTCCGCTTTGCCGTCCCGGCCACCGAGCCCGCCCTGCTCAGCCTGGTCAACCGGGGGCTGGCGGCCATCGACGACCGGGCGCGCAATACCCTCTTCACCCAGTGGAACGGGCCCATCCGCGACATGAGCGAGCGAAGCGCCGATCTCTATGATGCCGCCGAGCGGGCCTGGATGCGGCAAGCGCCCCCCATCAGGGTGTGGCTGATGGACAACCTCTACCCCTATGGCGCCCTGGATCATGACGGCCAGCTGGTCGGCATGACGGTGGACATGCTGGACAAGATCCGCACACGCACCGGCCTCACCTTCGAGTTTGTGCGGGCAGACTCCGAGCGTCAGCTGGCAAAAGCCATGCAGTCAGGCGCCATCGACCTCATCGGCGCCATCTCCCAGCAGGTGGCCGAACACTACGGGCTGCGCACCTCGGTGCCCTACGCCACCGACAACATCTATGTGATCCTCACCCGCCAGGAGGAACAAGGGATCGACACCCTCCGGCGTCTGGCGGGCAAGACGGTGGCGATGACGCACCATGTGCCCCTCGCACAGAGACTGGAGGGCAACCGCATCACCCAGGTGGAGAGTGCAGCAGAAGCGATGGAGGTGCTCGCCCAGGGACGGGTGGATGCCGCCATCGTGCCCCTCTATTTTGCCCGCCATGCGCTGGACAATGATCCCCAGAGCCCGCTGCGCATCGCCGGCCCCGCCGATGACGAGCCGATCCGGATGGGGTTTGCCAGCCTGCCCGGACAGGGGATGCTGATGGGGATCCTCGACAAGACCATCCTCGCCATCCCCCCCAACGAGCTCGCCATGATGAGTTACGAGTGGCGCAACCGCAAACTGCCGGTGCCCGGCTTCATGGATCGCCACGCCCACATCGTCTATCTGGTGTTCGTGGGGCTCCTCACCCTGGCGCTGGTGCTGCTCTATCGCAACCGCATGTTCAAGCGGATGGCCAGCGCCGAGCAGGCTTCCCGCCAGCAACTGGAGGCCCATGTCAGGTTCATCCGGGCACTGGGGGAGAGCCTGCCCCACCCCATCGTCGTGCGGGACAAGAGCGGCAAGGTGCTGCTGTGCAACAGCAAATACCTGACCCAGCTCGGCGCCGAGCCAAAGGCCATCCTGGGTCAACCCTTCGCCCAGGGGCTGTCAGGGGTGCTCGATGCAGGCAGCATCGCCGTGCTGGAGCAGGACTTTGCCAGGGTATTGCAGGAGGGGCAGCCCATCTTTGCGGATCGCCTCTTCCATCACAGGGGAACCCAGAGCGACATCTATCACTGGATGGTGCCCTATTTCGACGGGGAGGGGGCCATCAGCGGGGTGATCGACGGCTGGATAGACATCACGGACCGCAAGCGGCTGGAAGAGGCGCTGCGCGAGGCCAAACAGCAGGCCGACAGCGCCAGCCGCGCCAAGAGCGACTTCCTCGCCACCATGAGCCACGAGATCCGCACCCCCATGAACGCCATCCTCGGCATGCTGGAGCTGGCCACCGAGGATCCCGCTCTCAGCCGTCACAGCGGCGAGCTGCTGCGCATCGCCGCCGACTCCGCCAACGGCCTGCTGGATCTGCTGGGGGACAGCCTGGATATCGCCTCCATAGAGGCGGGCCAGATGACCCTGACTCCCACCCCCTGCGATCTCGCCCCCCTGCTCTCGTCCGTCACCCGGGTCTTTGCGGGCATGGCCGAGCAGAAGGGGCTGATCTATGAGGTCAGGCTGCCCGACACCCCCATGCCAAGGGTGCTGATCGATCCCCTTCGCCTGCGCCAGATCCTCTTCAATCTCATCGGCAACGCCATCAAGTTCACCGAGCAGGGCCGGGTCGCCATCACCGCCACCCTGACCGGGGGCGAGCAGCCTCCTGTGCTGCACCTCACCATCACCGACACCGGAGCCGGCATTCCCGCGGACAAGCTGCCCCGGCTCTTCACCCCCTTCTATCGCGCCCACGGCCAGGGCCAGTTCCCCGGCAGCGGGCTGGGCCTCAACATCGCCCGCATCCTGTGCCAGATGATGGGGGGGAGATAGCCGTTCACAGCCAGGTCGGCGAAGGCACCCGGCTCGAGATAAGGCTGCCCCTCACGCTCGCCCAGCAACCCTCCGCCCCGATCACGGCAATGCCGGCGCCCCAGCCCCACCAGGCTCAACCCCTCCCCCATCGGCTGCATATCCTGGTGGTCGATGACAATCACGCCAACCAGATCCTGCTGCGCCAGCAGCTCAAGCACCTGGGACACGACGTCAGTGTACGCAGCAATGGCCTGGAGGCCCTGCGCGCTCTCGCCAGCCACCCCTTCGATCTGGTCATCACCGACTGCCAGATGCCGGTGATGGACGGCTTCGAGCTGACACGCAGCCTGCGTGCCCTTGGCCATGACCTGCCCGTCTGGGGCTTCACCGCCCATGCCCAGCCTCGCGAGCGGGAGCTTTGCCTCGCCGCCGGCATGAACGACTGCCTGTTCAAGCCCATCGGCCTCGCCCGTCTGCGTGCGGCGCTGGCCACCATTGGGCCTGCGCCCTGAGTACCGCCAGCCTTTCCTCCCGTCATGTCGCACGGGCGCGGCTGAGAATGCGGCTGAGAGTGCGACTGAGAGTGCGGCATAAAGGGTCGCCCACAGAAACAAGAGACAAGAGACAAGAGACAACGTGGACCGGCCATGGATACAAGGCCGGTGGCGGTTCGAGACCCATAAAAAAACCGACACCAGGGTGTCGGTTTTTTATATCGGGAGGTGCGCCCTGCCTTCCTGTCACGCCAGTCTGGCGCCGGGTGAAGCGGGCGTCACGGGGAGGATCAGTAGAAGATCCGCTCCCCTCGCTCGCTCATCTTGAGCCAGACCGGCTTGGTGCTGGTCTTGCTCCAGATGCGGTGCAGGTAACTGTAGAAACGGGCGCGATCCCGGCGAAACAGCATCACCGGGAAGGCGAGCAAACCCGCCACCAAGACGAAGATGCGGCGAAGGATTATCTGAGTCAGGGAGAAGGGATGAAACATGATGTAACGCCTCACTGGTAAGACCACTGAACAAAGATTACGCCAATCATTGTAGGATTACTACACCGACAGCGCCATTTTTTGATAAAAAATGGGGCTAAAAGCCTAAAAATGAAACCGGGTTACATTCTTTAACTAAAAAACAACAAAGGTGGCAAAACGCGGCCCCTGTTCCAGAGTTAACGAGGACTGGACCAGATCGGGGGAACACAGGATGAAACTTGCAGATGCGGCGCTGCTGGGGGCATTGGGCGTGCTCGCCTGGAGCCAGTGGCAGGAGTGGCGGCTCAATCGTGACGATGCCATCGACATCCCCTATCACGGGGTCCCCACCGCCAGCCTGTGGCAATGCGGTTTGCTGATAAAGGAGATGGCCGCGCTGGCAGAACAGGGGGGCGAAGAGAGGTCCGGATCCAGGGGCGAGGCATTGGCCGAGATGGATCTACATCTGCACAAAACGTGGCAACGGGAAGGTTGTTCACGGCTGACTGACATCCAATGAAGCATCATCCTGGGCCGCCATGGCGGATGTACAACGTCAGTGACGTGGAAAACAGGGAGAAGATGGAGGCACGTTCCGGAGTCGAACCGGACTAAACGGATTTGCAATCCGCTGCATAACCGCTTTGCTAACGCGCCATGCTGAAAAGGCATTGCCTTGAGAGTGATGTCCATGGTTGGTGCCATGGAGTATTGGAGCGGGAAACGAGACTCGAACTCGCGACCCCGACCTTGGCAAGGTCGTGCTCTACCAACTGAGCTATTCCCGCATGACTGCTTGCGTGCCAGTTGCCTGACAACGAGGCGCATTATACGTACCCCGAGCCCGGGCACAACCCTTTTTTCTCACTTTGAGCCCTTTCCCGTGCTGTTTGCTCACCCTTTAAACGCCTTGGTCGAAAATCCCCCCGCTCCCTGTGACCCGACGAGCGAATTTAAGATAAAGCCATTGAAATAGTTAGCCTTTAGTCAGAAACTCATCGCGCTTAGTAACTGGATTCTCAATTGAAAATCATGCGATGAAATGGAACTTCAGGCCTCGGGGGCTCAGACCGCAGCTGATGCTGGCTTTTTTCATGTTGGGCCTGGTGCCCTTCCTGGTCGTCACCCTGTTTTTCCTCTATAGCCACGGCAAGGATCTCACCACCCAGACCTCCAACCATCTGGTCTCGGTGCGCAACATCAAGAAAAACCAGCTGCAAGACTACTTCGGCAACCTCAAGGAGCAGATCATCAACTTCTCCCAGCAGGACTTTGCCGGCAACAGTATCGGTCGCTTCTACGGTTTCACCGGTGCCTTCGAGAAGCTCGGCACCACGCCGCAGGAGGCCCGTGCCCGCGCCCAGGCCCGCTATGTGCCGGGCTCCTGGGACAAGCTGCAACAACCTGACAGTCAGGTGGAGATAGAGCCCTCCATCAGTGCCCTCATCCTGGCGGACGAGATGTATGGCCGCGTCCACCAGCGCTTCCATCGCGGCTACGCCGACATGGTGCGCAAATCCAACTATAGCGACATCTTCCTGGTCGACCTCAACGGTGACGTGGTCTACTCGGTCACCAAGCAGGCCAACTTCGCCACCAACCTGCTCTCGGGCCCCTACCAGTCGAGCGGCCTTGGCAACACCTTCGCCAAGATCAAGCGCCGCCTCGATGGCGGCCAGAAGCCCCAGCAGATCTTCGAATTCACCGATTTTGGCCGCAACGAGCTGACCGGCCAGGTGGTCGCCTACCTCGCCGCCCCCGTGATGCAATACGACTATGTGCGCGGCGTGGTCATCTTCGAGCTGCTGCCGGACAAGCTCAACCAGATCATGGCGGAGCGGGAGGGGCTCGGCGCAACCGGCGAGACCATTCTCATCGGCCCGGACAAGCGGATGCGCGCCAACGCCTGGCTCGCCCCCGAATTCAGCGTGGAGAACAGCTTCAGCCCCGACTTCCGACCGCTGCAGACCCCCCTCATCATCAAGGCCCTCTCCGGGGAGCAGGGGGTCGGCCCCTTCCTCTCCTACCACGATGACGAGGTGCTGGCCGCCTATACCCAGGTGAAGGTGTTCGATACCGAGTGGGCCTTCATCGCCGAGATCTCCACCAGCGAGGCCTATGCCCCCATCCGCCAGCTCGAGACGCTGGTGATCCTGCTGGGGGCAGGCTCACTGCTGCTGCTGATCCTCTTCTCCCGCTGGCTCTCCCACTCCATCACGGCGCCCCTGCGATCCCTCACCGCCGCCGCCGAACAGGTGGCGGACGGCGCCCTGGATCACCCCATCACCATCCCCCGCACCGACGATGACATCGACCGGCTGGCCCAGGCGTTTCGCCACATGCAGCGCTCGGTGAAGGACAAGATCGAGCTCATCGAACGCCAGACCCAGGAGCTGCAACAGCAGGTCAAGCTGACCCACAAGCAGAACCTCAGTCTGCAACAGGCGGACAAGCTCAAAGACGAGCTTCTGGCCAACACCTCCCACGAGCTGCGCACCCCCATCCACGGCATCAAGGGGATGGCCGAGTCAATGCTCGCCAGCCAGCAGGACCTGACCGAAGGGCAGCAGAAACAGCTCGGCCTCATCATCAAGAGCGCCGACGGTCTGGCGCGCCTCGTGGACGACTTGCTCGACTACCACCAGATGCGCTACGGCCAGCTGGAGATCCACCCCCAGCCGGTCTCCTCCAAGGGGGTCATCCGGCTGGTGCTGGATCTCTGCCAGCATCTGGTACAGGCCAAGCCCCTCACCCTGGTGGACAAGAGCCCCGCCGAGCTGCCCCCTGTGCTGGCGGACGAGCAGCGCCTCGAGCAGGTGCTCTACAACCTGGTGGGCAACGCCATCAAGTACACCCCCCAGGGCAAGGTGGTGCTGAGCGCCCTGGTGGAGGGCAACTTCCTGCGCATCAAGGTGACCGACACCGGCATCGGCATCGCCAGGGACCATCTGGAGCACATCTTCGAGCCCCTGGTGCAGATGAGCCCGGAAGTGAGCAAGCAGGGAGCGGGGCTCGGTCTCTCCATCACCCGCCAGCTGGTGCACCTGATGGGGGGGGAGCTGTTCGTGGAGAGCGAGCCGAGCGTCGGCTCCACCTTCGCCTTCACCTTGCCGCTGGCCAGCGGCAAGGCGGGCAGTCTGACCCTCGACAGCCGCCAGATAGAGCACCAGCTGGTGCGCCAGCAACCCGTCATCCTGCCGGACTGGGAGAGCGAGGATCTGCCGCCCCCGCCGCAAGATGCCCCCGTCATCCTGGTGGTGGATGACGAGCCCATCAATTTGCACATACTGCGCCACCTGCTGCAGCCCTGCGGTTATCGCATCCTGCCCAGCAGCGACGGTCACGACGCCCTGACCAAGCTGGCTCAGGAGCCGGTGGATCTCATCCTGCTTGACGTGATGATGCCCACCCTCTCGGGCTTCGACGTCTGCCGCCGTCTGCGCCAGCAGCACCCCAAGGAGAAGCGGCCGGTGCTGCTGCTCACCGCCCTCAACCAGCCCAAGGAGATTGAAGAGGGTTTCAACGCCGGGGCCAACGACTATCTGGTGAAACCCTTCTGCAAGGAGGAGCTGTTCGCCCGGGTGAGAGCCCTGCTGGAGGCCAGCGCCGGGCGCGCCTCCCTGGTGGAGAACCGCCTGCTCAAACAGGAGATAGAGCACCGTCTGCTGCTCCAGGAGCAACTGCACCAGGATCAGGAACGGCTCCTCGCCCTGCTTGGCGAGGGGGCCGACCCCATGGTCTTCCTCGATGAGCAAGGAGGGGTGCTGTTTGCCTCCCGGGCCCTGGCGCGCCTGCTGGGTCAGGAGCCGGAAGCCATGGAGGGGCAGATGCTGGACGAGTGGCTGGCCGCCCCGCTGGCAAGCCAGTGGCCCGACATGACCGCGCAGCCGGAGCGGGAGCTGGACTTCCTGGTGGCGGGCCAGCGAGACACCCTCAACGCCTGCGCCCTGCCCATCAACCTAGGGGGGCAGCACGCCTATGCGCTGACCCTTGGCACAGAACCGCGTCAGGACGACAATCGCATGGCTGCACTGGAGAACGCCCTCAAGAGCCTCTCTCGCCAGGCCATCATCGAGGATGGCCAGTTGCTGGGGGAACTGAGCCGGCTGGGAGGGGAGTTCAGGTCGCTGGCGGACGATCTCATTCGCCAGCAGGATGACGAACCTCTGCGCCGCGCCCTGGTGGACACCATGCGTCTCACCCTGGAGACCTGGCAGCAGAGCACCGGCAAGGGCAAGATAGTGCTGGCGGAGAAGAGCAAGCTGTGGCGGGTCTACATGGACCGCTCCAGTCCCCAGACCCGCACCCTCGACAAGTACCTGAACCTCGACACCCTGCCCAAGGCACCGCGCTGGAAGACGGTGGTGGCCAGCGCCGAGTACGTGCTCAAGCACTGCGCCCTGAACGAGGTGCAGCACCAGAGTCTGCACCAGAGCACCCAGCGCCTTCGCCAGCTGGCCAGCCGCAAGGCATGAGTCTCCAACCCGCAGCCACGTTGCTCTGATGATGGCTGCGGGATAGAAAACCAAGCACCAATAGCCAACTCTGGACACATCTACTCGCAGGCTTTCTGCGCCTATCAGGGGGATCGCGATGGCTGAGCTCGCGGGGTCGGCCAGATGACCCTGCAGGTGCGGGCCCATTCCCCATCACCATGTTGGTGATGACCCCGGGAGACCTGTCTGGGCCGGCAAGTGGCTAATCAGGTGAATGGACATTCGAGAGAATGGGGTAAGACTTCGCGACCCCGTGACCACAGGCCCCAAATCGGGAAAGACATTGGGAGATGGCTGAGCCGGGGGATGGACAGTAGAAATGACAAACCCGCGACGGGCGCGGGCTTGAGGGGAATAAATGGCGGAGAGACAGGGATTCGAACCCTGGGTGGCATTGCTGCCACAATTGATTTCGAGTCAATCCCGTTCGGCCACTCCGGCATCTCTCCACGGGCACTCATATTGACCCAACCCTAGCCGGGAAATCAATGTAAATCTCGTTGCAGATCAGACGACTGGCGATAAAACCGCCATCCGGCGATCCCGCCCCTCCCAACGCCAGTGACTTTCACCGGCAGCGCCTCCTCGCTCACTGTCTCCACCCTGTACCCGGTTCCCGGCGGGTGAATACGGCGAGCCTGATGGGCCAGTGACACCCTGTGACGCGCTCGCCACCGCCCTCCCGGCAGTCATGGTGCCGGACTGGTAATCCCCGCGGGATTCGTTGACAATCTCTGCTCATTTTTTGGAAGGGAACCCGTCCCTCGCCCCAGCCGATAGGAACAACCATGCTCAACACTCGTATCGTCTCACTGTTGCTGGCCGCCGCCAGCCTCTGGGCCGCACCTGTCTGGTCCAACACCTATCCCCTGCCGCCAGCGGACAGTCGTCTCATCGGCGCCCTGGAAGATTACATCGTACAACCTGGCGATCATCTGGAACTGGTCGGCAAGCATACCCGGACAGGCTTTCTGGCACTGCTCGAAGCCAATCCCGGCGTAGACCCCTATCTGCCCACCCCGGGCACCCGGCTCACTCTGCCGACCCAGATGCTGCTGCCCGACGTGCCGCGAGAAGGCATCGTCATCAACCTGCCTGAACTTCGCCTCTACTACTTCCCCAAGGGCAAGCAGGAGGTGATGGTGCTGCCCATCGGGATCGGTGACATCGGCCGCGAGACGCCGGAGATGACCACCACCGTCATTGCGAAAAATCCCAACCCGACCTGGGTGCCCGGCCCCATGGTCCGCAAGTCCTGGCTGGAGCAGAAGGGGATCGATCTGCCCGCCGTGGTCCCCCCCGGCCCCGACAATCCCCTCGGCAAGTTCGCCATGCGTCTTGGCTATGGCAACAAGGACTACCTCATCCACGGCACCAACAAGGATTTCGGGGTCGGTCTGCGAGTCAGCGCGGGTTGTATCCGGCTGCGCCCGGATGACATCGAAACCCTGTTTGGTCTTGTTCCCGTCGGCACCCCGGTCCGGGTCATCAACCAGCCGGTCAAGATGGCGGTGGAACCCGACGGTCGTCGCTGGCTGGAGGTACACTCCCCCCTCTCCCGCACCGAAGCGGAGATGGCACAGGGGGCGCCGCTGGTGCTCTCCCCCGAAGCCGAGCAGTTCATCGCTGCCCCCGACATCGACAGTGCCCGGGTGACCGCCCTGCTCGAGCGCAAGAGCGGGCTGCCCAAGCCCGTGAGCGGCTGAAGGCCTGACCAACATGAACAGAACGGGTCATGTGGTTTGCCTGTTGCTTCTGCTGCCTGGCTCCGCGGCGATGGCGGACATCCTCTGGATGCGCAACGGCGATCGTCTGAGCGGGACCATAGAGGAGATCACGGACGAGCAGATCCGCATCAAGCCCGCCTACAGTCAGGCCATGACGGTCCCGCGCCACGCCATCAAACGATGGCGTCTGGACAAGCAGGAGAAACCCAAGCCGCTTACCAAGACGGGGATCCCCCTGCTGGACTCTCCTGACGAGGCCAATGCCTGGCTGCTGACAGGGAACGGGGATCTCAACATCAAGCTCAAGGAGAACACCAAGAAGACCAACAACGTCAATCTCAAGGTCTCCACCGAGTTTGCCAATCTGGACTGGCGTTACAGCCTGGATGGCGAGTACATCTACGAAACGGCGAACAACATCACCGACAGCCACGAATACAAGCTCAAACCCAAGCTCGACTTCTTCTTCGACGATCACTGGTTCCTGCGATCTTCCGTCGACATCGATTACAACATGATCGATGCCGGTTATCTGGAGATTGACTATGCTTCCGGCCCCGGCTACCGCTTCTGGAATGACAGGCAACGCCGGCTGGAGCTCATTACCCAGCTCGGTCTGGAACGTGCCTATTTCAGGCCGGAGGTGTGGAGCAACTCAGACCTGTTTGACGACAGGATCATCAATTACCCCTACGTCAGCCTGGGGTGGGACTACCGGCAGCCCTTGGCACTCTGGGAAGAGAAGTTCGAGCTGTTTGGCAAGGGCAGTTATGAAAAATTCGTCGATCAACCCTCCCCCTACCTGACCAGAAAGCAGTCCGTCAGCGGCAGCCTGGGCCTCAGGTACTATTTCAACGATCACCTGCGCCTCTCCTGGTCAAGCGAACTGGATTGGGACGATGCCTGGCTCGACTACCACGGCCTGCACAGGGATGTGAGCGAGAAAGAGTGGCGTCACCTCATCACCCTGGGAGCGAGTTTCTGACCCGCCAGAAACGACACAGGCCCACCAAAGTGGGCCTGTGTTCATGGGTGCAAGACGAGCGCGTCAGAAATAGATCCGGGTGACCGACTCGATGACGCAGCCAGGGCGACGGATCCCCTCGATCTCTATCTTGATCTCCTTGAGGAGCTCGATGCCTCCCTTGATGGGCGTGACACGCGACAGCTTGGTGCGGGCGCGGATATTGCTGTCCACCTTGATAGGATAAGGGAAGCGGACCTGTTCCAGGCCGAAATTCACCACCATGCGGGCGGTCGGGAACTCCGGCGTGCTCTCGTCCACCGAACCGGTCAACTGGGGCAGCAGGGCCAGAGTCAGGAAGCCATGGGCAATGGTGGTCTTGAAGGGAGACTCGGCTGCCGCGCGCTCGGGATCGGTGTGGATCCACTGATGATCGCCGGTCACGGTCGCGAACTGGTTGATCAACGCCTGGGTGACCTGTAACCACTCACCTACATGGGTCTCTTCACCGATGCGGGTCTGCAACTCGGCATAGAGTGCCGCCGCTTCACCTTCGAGCTCCACCACGGGATCCTGCGCCAGGGCAGGCTGGCCATTCGCGACCTGGGTGACTCTGGCAGCCTCTTGCTGGCGGGCATCCTGGGACTCCCCTTGCAGATCCAGCACTCGCCCCAGCAAGGGGTGAAGGTGTGCCTTTTGCTGAAACTCACGCCAGTAGTCGCGGATAGCCGGGGAGAGCCAATCCTTGAGCTCAAAGGGGTGCTGCGCCAGAATTTCGCGCTTGTGCTTCAGAAAATCGACAACTTTCATTTACCGATCCCTATTCGATTAACAGCCTGTGAAGAGGTCTAACCAGTCCCATTTTATGAAAGTTTCAGCAGTAAGTACAAAAAAATCTCGGCGTACAACTGTACCAAGGGCGGGAGTGATCACTAACATGCTGGAAAAATCAGGTGGGAAAACGATTGAAACGAGGGCTGCAAGCGGGAATCAATCAGTCCGGAAAAAGGGATCCGGGGCCCTTGCCAGTGCCCCGGTCTTGCTCATCTGCCCATGGCAGACCACCAGGCTGCCCGCTTCTCCTCATCCAGGAAACTCCAGGCCAGGATCCGGCTCACCTTGTTGCCTTGCGCCATATCGAGTACACGAACCTCCCGCGCCCCCGCCCGGGTCAGCGCCTTGCGGGCGGCCGGCAGGTTCTCCTTCTTCGACACCAGCGAACTGAACCAGAGGCACTGGGCGGCAAATTCCCTGCTCTGCTCTATCATGCCGGCCAGAAATGCCGCCTCGCCCCCTTCGCACCAGAGCTCGGCCTTCTGCCCGCCGAAATTGAGCACGGGCGCCCCCGTCACCGCCTTGCCCTCCCCCTTGCCCAGGTTGCGCAGCTTGCGCTCCGTCCCCTTGCTAGCCTCGGCCAGGGATGCATGAAACGGCGGGTTGCACAGGGTCAGGGCGAAGTGCTCCTTCGGCCCCAGAATGCCACGAAAGATGTGTTTCGGGTTGCCTTGATGGCGGCACGCAATCTGGCTCCCCAGGCCATTGCTGGCGGCCAGCAAGGTCGCCGCCTTGACCGACACCGGGTCGATGTCTGACCCCACAAAGCGCCAGCCATACTCGCGGGCTCCCAGCAGGGGGTAGATGCAGTTTGCCCCGACGCCGATATCCAGCACTCGCACGCCCTTGCCCGTCGGCACCTTGCCCGCGCTCTCCGCCAGCAGATCCGCGACGCGATGCAGATAATCGACCCGCCCCGGGATGGGCGGGCATAGGTAGCCAGGCGGCAGATCCCAGTGTTCGATGCCATAGTGCAGCGCCAGCAGCGCCCGGTTGAGCGCCTTGACGGCGGCCGGATCGGCGAAATCCAGGGTCCGGGTGCCGTGCTCGTTGACGAACACGAAAGGCGACAGCGCCGGGGTGCGCTGGCAGAGCGCGTCAAAGTCGTAGGGGGCCTGATGGCGATTGCGCGGGTGCAATCCGGTTTTCTGCTGGGGTGTCATGCTGGACCTGCCGAGGATCAAGGGGGCCACACTATAGAGAGTCGGCCAGGGAAAGTCTAAAAGAGGGCCATAAAAAAACCGGACCCTGAGGGTCCGGTTCAAGTGAGGTTGGAAAAACAGTCCGTACTGCGAGCCGTTTGTCCAGCCTGACTCAGATATCGATCCGGCGTGCCTGCCAGAACTTGTTGCGCCAATACACATTGTCGAGCTTGGAGCGCGTGACGCCGGCACGGAAGGAGACGTGGATGAATTCACCGTTGCCGACATAGATGCCGACATGGTTCAGACGCGGGTTGATCTTGAAGAAGACCAGGTCCCCCTCGACCAGATCCTGCTTGGAGACGCGAGAGCCTTCGTGGACCTGGGAGCGGGTATCGCGGGGCAATTCGATGCCGATGGCATTGCGGAACACTTCACGGGTAAACGCCGAGCAATCGATGCCTCGTTCTGTGGTACCGCCATAACGATAGGGGGTACCACGCCACTCTTTGTATACGGTCAGGATTTCGTTGACATCCGGGGTAGGCGAAACTTCGGGTTCAATCACGGGTTCCATCATGGAAACCTCGATCTTACTCGCGACCTCGGGTTGGGGTGCCGAAGCACAACCTACCATTCCGAGCGCGACCAGCAGTAGCATCAGGTGGCGCAATCCTTTATCCCCACAAAAAAGAGTGAAACTTGTTAAAATGCAGCCCGACAGGGCAATTTATAAGGCAACAGCACCCGACTATATCCAAGAATTCTATCGAGGCAAGCGAAAATCCCAATCGAACTCACATTTTTGCAAGGAAATGCTCTGTTTAGCGCAATTTATGTGATCATGGCCAAACAATATACAATCTTGAAAGCATCGGTTTCGGCCTCTCCAAACTGATTGTTATCGCTACTTCGACCCCATTTTTAAGTGAAATATTATGCTTTCTGCGGATCTCTATTTGTTAAATACCGCGCTCGTCGATACTGAACAGCTGATCGGGCTGTCATCCGGGCTCTCCCCGGAGGAATACCGCCACTGGCACGAGATCCGCCAACCAGGCCGCCAGCGGGAGTACCTGCTGGGACGCGTGTTGCTTCGCCGCCTGCTGGCCGAGCGACTCCATTGCCGGGCCGATGCCCTGACTTTTGGCATCGGTACGCATGGCAAACCGACACTGCTCAGTCATCGCTGGCAGTTCAACCTCAGCCACAGCGGAGAGTGGCTGGTGATCGCCCTCTGTGAGGAGGGTCCCCTTGGGGTGGACATCGAGATGGGATTGCGTCACCGCCCCATACTGCCGCTGGCCAAACGCTTCTATGCGCCAAGCGAATACCAATGGTTGAACGCCCTGCCCCGAGAGGAGCAACATTCGGCCTTCTATCGGCTATGGTCTCGCAAGGAAGCTGTGCTCAAGGCGCATGGCGATGGTATTTCCGCCGGACTCGACAAAATCTGCTTCCTTCCGGAGCAGGCATGGCAGCTCAAAAATCATCTCGACAATCGCCACTATGAAATCCGCGACTGGCCCGCGGGCAGCGGATGGCTCAGCCTCGCCGCCCCGACCCGCCAGGTCGATGCCTATCTGCTGGACGGGAGCTTGAAATCCACTCCGCTGGACCCCATGTTGATCCACACCATTTTCCGAGAGTCAGCCTCATGATCGTCGACATCACTCCCCAGAATTTTCACGCCGAACTGATCGATGCGTCCCTGAAAAAGCCGGTCGTCATCTACTTCCACGCCCCGCAGATGCCGGAGTGTCAGGCCATGACCCCCCTGGTGGAAGCCCTGGTTGGTCAGGCCAATCCTGGCGTCACCCTGGCCAAAGTCGACATGAACGATCCCCAGCTGCAGCCGCTGGCGAGCCAGCTGGCCCTGCGTGCGTTACCCGCCCTGGTGCTGTTCCATCAGGGTCGTCCGGACGAGCAGGCCATTCTGGAAGGGCCGCAGGATGAAGCGACCCTGCGCCAGTATTTCGCTGCTTTCGCCCCCAAGGAAGAAGAGCTGCTGCTGGAGCAGGCCAAGCAGGCACTGGCCGCAGAGCAGGCCGATGTGGCGCACGCCCACCTGAGCAAGGCCCATCGCCTCGCCCCCGAGCGTCACGACATCAGCCTCTGGCTGGTACAGGCGGCCCTGGATCTGAACCTGCTGGACGAGGCGCAAGCCCTGCTCGCCGCCATCCCCATGGTGGCACAGGACGATCACTATCAGACCCTGAGCTCTCGCCTCTCGCTGGCGCTGCAGGCCAGTGACAGCCCTGAACTGCGCGCCCTGGAGCTGCGTCACGCCGAACAACCGGCAGATGACACCCTCGCCCAGGAGCTGGCTGTACTCTACAGCCAGGTCGGTCGACAGGAAGAGGCTCTGGCCTTGCTGTTCACCATTCTCAAGCGGGATCTGGCCTTTGGGGATGCCAAGAAGATCTATCTCGATGTGCTGGCCACCATGGGCGCACATCCGGCAGCGCAGAATTACCGCCGCAAGCTCTACAGCCTGCTTTATTGATCGAAGGGATATTCAGGACGGGGAATGCCGCTCAGTCGGCATTGCCTTGTTCAGGCGGGAGTCAAACTCGGGTAATTGCCAGATTTCAGGCAAAAAAAAATGGCGCATTAAAATGCGCCATTTTTTCGCATGGATTACTTCTTGTAGGAAGTAGCCATGTTGTCGATGCGCTGGTTAGCACGCATAGCTTCTTGCTTGGCTTCTGCAACATCAGCAGCGATCTTGGACTGATCAGCACGAACAGCGCTAACATCTTGAGCCAGTTGGTCAACTTTGTTAGACAGATTCTGAACGGAAGTTTCCAGTTCGCTGGTGTTTGCACAACCGCCCAGCAGAGCGGACAGACCAACAACACCTACCAACAACATTTTTTTCATTTTTAAAAGCTCCCTTTAACTCGCCAGACGTTTAGCAAGCGGCGTGATTATGGCACAAAAAAATCATACTTTGGATAGGCCCCATCACAGATAAATGCGTTAAAACCCTCATTTTTTTTTAGCTGCACACTTTCCGTACAAACTTTAAGCAAAAATGAGTGTCCCTGGATGAGGTTCGCACAAAGCGTAACCAAAATTTGGGCTTATTACAATTTCGTATGAGGCTCAGGCTGAACGTTCTGACAGCAATTGACGATATTGCACCAGATCTTCGATGGTCAGGACCGGCATCCGGTGCTGGCGACCGAAGGCCACCAGGTCCGGCAACCTGGCCATGGAGCCATCTTCCTTGGTCAACTCGCACAATACTCCGTAAGGTTTGAGCCCGGCGAGCTGCATCAGATCGACGGTCGCTTCGGTGTGACCACGGCGGGTCAGCACCCCACCCGTGCGGGCGCGCAGCGGGAAGACATGGCCGGGTCGATGCAGATCGGAGGGCCGGGCACCGTCGGCGATGGCCGCACGGATGGTGGTGATGCGATCGGCGGCGGACACCCCGGTGGTCACCCCCTGCGCCGCTTCGATGGTCACAGTGAAGGCAGTCTGATAGTGGCTGGAGTTGGCCTCCACCATCATCGGCAGCTCGAGCTGGCGAACCCGCTCGTCGGTCAGACAGAGGCAGACGATGCCGGAGCACTCGCGGATCATCATGGCCATCTGCTCGTTGGTCATGGTTTCTGCGGCAAAGATGAGATCGCCTTCGTTCTCGCGATCTTCATCATCGGCCACCAGCACACCCTGACCGGCACGCAGGGCGGCCAGCGCGGCTTCGACGCGAGCAATGGGATCACCGAATTCACTGAGTAGAGACTGATTCATGGTAAGACTCCTAAAAAAGACAAGGACCAGAATCAGGGCATGGAAAGGCAGACAGAAGTAGCCATGCGGCGGCCAACCCGGCAGGGTCTGGCCAGCAATATCTGTCTTATCCTCTTTCATCCGGACTATGACCGTCGGCTCCGGCATCTCACCGGATCTGCTGACCCCGTCCCGGATGAATGCCGGGTCGGGCGCTCGCGGGCTCCCCGAGTCACATCGGGATACCGCCGGTGGGGAATTTCGCCCCGCCCTGAGAATAAGCGCAGACAGCCTAAAGAAAAAAGACGCAGGATGCCAGCCAAAAACCCATCAAAGACAAACCGGGAGCTGGCTGCACTGCAATTTTCGCGCGAGCACCACCCGATACACGGCGCGCTGTCCTTTCTGATTTCGTTTGTGGCATAGTGCCAGCAAAAACGCGCGCGCCCGCGCAGACCGGGTGCCAACATCACAAACGGAATCATGACAGAGATGGAAAAGAAAATACTGCTGACCGATTGCCCCGACGCCAAGGGTCTCATCGCCAAGATCACCAACATCTGCTACAAGCACCAGCTCAACATCAACAAGAACGACGAGTTCGTGGATCACGAAAACGGCCGCTTCTTCATGCGCACCGAGCTGGAAGGGCGCTTCAACGACGAGACCCTGCTGGCCGACCTCGATGATGCCCTGCCTGTCGGCGCCCAGCGTCGTCTCGTCAAGGCGGGCAAGAAGCGCATCGTCATCCTGGTGACCAAGGAGACCCACTGCCTCGGCGACATCCTGATGAAGAACTATGCCGGCGCCCTGGACATGGACATCGTCGCGGTCATCGGCAACTACGACACCCTCGCCGAGCTGACCGGCAAGTTCGACATCCCCTTCCACTGCGTGAGCCACGAGGATCTCAGCCGCACCGAGCATGAGGAGCAAGTGCGCACGCTCATCGATGGCTACCAGCCGGATTACGTCATTCTGGCCAAATACATGCGTGTGCTGACCCCAAGCTTCGTGGAAGCCTATCCGCGCAAGATCATCAATATCCACCACTCCTTCCTGCCAGCCTTCATCGGTGCCCGCCCCTATCGTCAGGCCTTCGACCGCGGGGTCAAGCTGATTGGTGCCACCGCCCACTTCGTCACCGACGATCTGGATGAAGGCCCCATCGTCGAGCAGGACGTGATCCACGTCGATCACACCTTCAGTGCCGATGACATGGCCAAGGCCGGACGCGACGTGGAGAAATCCGTGCTGAGCCGGGCGCTGGAACTGGTGCTGAACGAGCGGGTCTTCGTCTACGGCAACAAGACAGTCGTGTTCAAATAAGCGGCTGCGCGCCCCCAGAAAAAAGGCTCCCGAGGGAGCCTTTTTCATTGCGCGGCACTCACGGGTGCAGCGGCAGACCATTGACGGTCACGGCCCCTTTGTCGAGCTTGAGCTCGGCCTGAAGCTGTGACTCCTGCGCCTTCAGATATCCCATGGCAGTGAATTGCTCCAGCATAGGGGCCAACTGGGGAACGGCCTGGCCCAGCTTCTCCCCAAGGTGGGCATGAAGCAGACCGGAGAGTGCCTGCATCCCCTCCTCGCTGCCCATCAACTGTGCCAGGGTGGTGGGCGCCAGCTTGGCCTCCCCTTGCAGGCTGACAGGCTCACCGTTCAATCGCGCACTCAGATCCGCCAGTTCCAGCGTGGCCCCTCTCTGGAGCATCTTGTCCAGCGCTTCCTGGATGGCCGCTTCGTCCACCCGTTTGCTGCTGGCCTCTTGCAGCGTCTGATACCCCTCGAGATCCAGCCCCTTGAGGGAGAGATCCAGATTTCCCTGGGTCAGCGCGAGCCGGTCTTCCTCGCTCTCCATGTTGAGGGTCGCCACCTTCATCTGATAGCGAGTGGAGAGCGTCTGAAGATCGTCCCCCGCCAGCTCGGTGGCCGTGGTCAGCCCCTCCAGCGTGATCTTGACGTTCCCCGGCTGGGTCAGGGTGAAGGCCGTGAGGGTCGCATCGCTGCGGGGAGAGAGCCAGAGCCCGCTGATCTCGGCCATGTCGGCACTGCCCTTGAGATCCGCCAAGGCCAGATCTGTCTTGCTCTGGGCATCGTGGACCGTCATCCCCAACCAGTGGGCGGTGAGATGGCCATTGCCGTCGAGATCCCCGCGATAGTCGCCGTTCAAGGGCAGGAAGGTGAACTCGTTGAGCCCCTCCTTGACCTTGAAGTCACTCACCCAGAAGCGGGAACTGTTGCTCATGGTCCAGAGGCTGCTCGCCGATTCTGCCCCCAGTTGCCACTGCTGCATCCCCAGAGAGGTCAGGATGGGCGCCAGCGTGCCCTGTGCGGTATCAAGCTGGAGGTGGCTCTTGATATAGAGCGGCAACAGGCGGCTGTTGAACGCGAACTGCATCTCGATGGGTTCGCTTCCCGCCAGCTGGGGATCAAAACTCGCCAGCGTCTGGGGCGGCACCACCACCTTGAGCACGCCGTCGCGGGTGAACAGATTCTCCGTCTCCGGGCTCCAGGTGACCTCGATCCCGCTCTCCTGCTGCGCCCTGGCGATCTGCTCGGCCAGGATCCGGTCGAACGTATTGCCCGTGTACCAGCAGGCGCCAAGCCCTCCCACCACCAACACGGCTCCGACGGCCAAGGCCACTTTTTTCTTCATCAGTTCTGTTTCTCCACAATGGTTCAATGGCGGGTGCATGGGCGCACTCTACGGGGAGGATGGGCATCAACACAAGCCAGACAACGGCTTGGGGCCCACGCTCTGGCTGTCACAGCAGGGGGCTGAACAGGTAGAAAATGTTCTCAAGCAATTTTTTGTACCAGGGGCGGGCACGCCACCTGGTCAGTGACATGGGGGTCGCCTCCAGCATGTAGCCCTGCACCAGCTGGTTCATCTCGGCGACAAACACCGGGTTGTCGATGAGCAGGGTGATCTCGAAATTGAGCCAGAGACTGCGCCGGTCGAGGTTGACCGTGCCCACCAGGGCGAAATCATCGTCCACCAGCACGCTCTTGGTGTGCAGCAGTCCGGCATCATAGCGGTATATCTCCACTCCTGCCGCCAGCAGATCCTCCATGAAGGAGTTGCTGGCGTGGTTGGCCATCAGTGAGTCGTTGCGCGCAGGCAGAACTAACTGCACCAGCACGCCGCGGGCCGCCGCCGAAGAGAGGGCCGCAGCCAGCGGATCGTCCGGCACGAAATAGGGGGTGGTCAGCACCAAATGATGACGAGCCTGGTAGATGGCGAGCAGCAGGCTCTGCTGGATGCAGTCACCGCCGACGAAGGGGCCGGAGGGAATGAGCTGGGCCCGATAGTTGGTCTGTGGCCAGGCTTCCGGCTCATGTTGCAGACTGTCGAGCAGCCGTTCGCCGGTCTCCATCTCCCAGTCCCAGACGAAGGTGGACCACATCAACGGCACCACGGGGCCCTGCACCCGGATCATGATGTCGACCCACTGGCCGACCCCGGCATCCTGCTTGAAGAAACGGGGATCCACCATGTTCATGGAGCCGGTGTAACCAACCTTGTCATCGATCACCACCAGCTTGCGGTGCATGCGCAAGTCCTGGCGCTGAAACGGGATACGCCAGGCGCCGACCGGCAACACTTCCACGACTTTGACACCAGCGGCACGCAAGGTTTTGGGCCAGGAGGAGCGGAAGAAGGTCTTGCTGCCGATGGAGTCGAGCAAGACACGACAATCCACGCCGCGTGCAGCCACCTCCATCAACGCCTCGCACACCTCGTCCACATCCCCGCCGGGGTGCCAGATGTAGAACTCCAGATAACAGGATTGGGAGGAGCCCCGGATGTCGCGCACTATCTCCTCTACGATGCTCTTGGGCTTGTGCAGCAGGGTCATCCGGTTGCCCGAGAGCATGGGCATGGCCAAGCGCCCCTGGATCAGATCGTGGAGCGGGCGTGCCTTGCTGCCCACCTCGCAGCAGTGCTGGGGGAAGAGGCGCGCGAGCTGGCGGATCCAGATGGCGTAAGGACGGTACATGGCCTGGGCCCGCTCCGCCCGCTTGCGACCAAGGCGTATCTCGCCAAACAGCACGTAGAAACCGACCCCGGCGAAGGGGATGGCATAGATGAGGGCCAACCAGGCAAGAGATACCCCGATGGGACGTCGCTTCATCACCACCCGCAGGGAGATCCCTGCCACGATCACGGTGTGAAACAACAGCAACAACCAGCCGAGAAAGCGGGAAAACAGCAACTGAATGTCGTATTCCAGACCGTCGAGCAAGGCGACTCCTTGGTGTATTGGACAGATGGCACGGGCAGACCCCACAGGGTCGGGATGGTATGCTATGGGGCACACCCATTCTATCAGGTCGTTAGCATGATCCTGCAATCTATGCTGCTGAGTCTGGCCATGCTAGGTCAAGGCTCATATGACATCAATGAGCAGCAGATAAATCAGTACCTGCAGTCCCAGGTGCAAGTGGACAAACAGCTGGAATTGCCCGGCATCATCAAGGCCCATGTGCTACTCGAGCAGAGCGATGTGCAGATTGGTCGCCAGAGCCCGGATACCGCCAGGGTGTTTGGCAAAGGCAAGTTGAAAATCGCGCTCCCGGATCAGACCGAGTACGACGCGCGCCTCAACATGACCTATGAGGCGAGGCCCCGCTACGACAAGGCCAAGAGTGCGCTCTTCCTCGACAACATGAAGCTCATCGATTACAAGCTGGAGCCTGCCGCGGCGGAACAGAAGTTTGGTTTCATGCTGAGGATGCTGCTGCAGAGCATGGAGAAACGGCTGGAGACCCAGCCTGTCTACAAGCTGGATGACAAGGACCCCAATCAGGCCTGGCTCAAGGAAAATCTGCTGGGGCTGGAGCTGTCACCAGGCAAGATCCACCTGCTGACCAAACCCCAATAAGATCTCAGTTGAAAACAGGCGCCTTCGCCTGGCGCACCAGCAGCTCGATCTGGTAACCCTGTTCGTGCTGCTGGTGATAGAGGGAGTGAAGGGGCCCGTCGAGTTCATGCAGGGGAAGGTGGTCAAATCCCGCCTTGAGGTAGAAGGGTTTCTCGAACGGCAGGGCGTGACAGATCACGGGCTTGTCGGAAAGATCGCGGCAGGCATGCTGCAGCAGGCGGGACCCCAGCCCCAGGGACTGGTAGTGCGGGAGCAGACGAAAGCCGCACAAGTGGTAATAATCCTGTTCATCGCGCAGGCGCACAGCCCCCACCAGCCAGTGCGCGTCACGGACCACAAAAATCCGTTCTGCCAAATCCGGCACATAGTGGGAAAACGTCGTCTCGTAATAGTCTCTGATGAGGGAAAGATCCGCATCACAGTACTCTTCGAATCTGAGCTCCATCGCTCGCCTGCTTGTCATGCCCATTTCGCTCTGGCCATACCGGCCCTCTCCTGCTCGCTCGCTGGCTCCACGAAGAGATCTGACCAGAGTGGAGCAACAGCAAGATAACACGCCTTTAACTTACAAAAAAGCCAATAACTCGATGGAAAAGACGAGGTTGCGATTATCCGCCCCTTGACGCCATGAGCCGCGCCCCTTGACGCCATGAGCCGCGCCCCTTGTCCTGAGTGAGCCCACAGGTGGGACGTCCCTCTGCCATCACATTTCCAGCCTCCCCTGTTCACGGGCACTTGTTCTGCGCCATCCCGAATGCTTTACTCAACGTGGCTAACGAGGCTTAAGGAGCAAGCCGTTGAAAGCATGGATGTTGCTGGGCATGATGCCGCTGTTTTCCCACGCAGCCCCGGCTCAGATACCGCCGCCGGCAGAGGTGGTGATCCTGACCCCGGAGACGGCTGTCTCCTCCCCGGTTCCCACGCCGCGTACCGTGGCACTCACCACGGCGCCGCTCCCCTCCCCTGAACCCGCTAAGCCTGCAAGCCGTCAGATCCAGGTCTACAAGTCGGTACAAAAGAACGGGGTCATACGCTATTCCGACATGATGCCGGAGCAGGGTCACTACGAACTGCTGTTGTTCAACGACTGCTATGCCTGCGATCCGGCGTCCAAGGTCAACTGGCGCACGACAGGCCTCTTCCTCTATGACTACGCCAGCACCATACAGGCGGCAGCCAAGGCTTATCAGGTCGAGCCTGCCCTCATCCGGGCACTTATCCATGCCGAGTCCGCTTTCAATCCTCTGGCCGTCTCCCGCAAGGGCGCCATGGGACTGACCCAGCTGATGCCCGCCACGGCGCGCGAGCTCGGGGTCGGCAACGCCCTGCTGGCGGAGCAGAACATCTTTGGCGGGGTGAAATACCTAGCGGGTCTGCTCAAGCAGTATGACGGCAATGTGGCCCTGGCCACCGCCGCCTACAATGCAGGCGCCGGTGCGGTGCAAAAACACGGCGGCATACCGCCCTATGCCGAAACCCGGGCCTATGTGGAACGGGTCAAGCTGCTGCATCAGCGCTACAAAGAGATGCTGAGCGCCAAGGGACTGTGATCATGCCGCACCCTATCGTCGGCATGGCGCCCTGCCCGGTATTCCTTCAGGCATAAAAAAACACGCCCGAAGGCGTGTCGATACCACACGTTAACTAGCAACACATCACTCTTTCGTGGCGATCACACGATAGGCCAATGCACCCAGAATGGCACCGACAATGGGGGCAACCCAGAACAGCCAGAGCTGGCCCACGGCCCAGTCACCGACAAAAAGCGCCACGCCAGTGCTGCGCGCCGGGTTGACCGAGGTGTTGGTCACCGGGATGCTGATGAGGTGGATGAGGGTCAGGCACAGACCGATGGCGATGGGAGCAAACCCGGCCGGTGCACGGCTGTCGGTGGCGCCCATGATGACGAACAGGAAGAAACCGGTCATCACCACTTCACACACCAGTGCGGCCAGCAGGCTGTAACCGCCGGGGGAATGCTCGCCATAGCCGTTGGAAGCAAAGCCGGCGCTCACATCAAAACCCACCTGTCCGCTGGCAATGACATAGAGCACGCCACCTGCCACGATCCCGCCAAGCACCTGGGCCACGATGTAGGGCAGCACGTTGGAGGCCGGGAAGCGACCACCGGCCCAGAGCCCGACGGTCACGGCCGGGTTCAGGTGGCAACCCGAGATATGACCGATGGCATAGGCCATGGTCAGCACAGTCAGGCCGAACGCCAGGGCGACGCCCAGCAGGCCGATCCCCACATTGGGGAAGGCGGCAGCCAGCACGGCGCTCCCGCAGCCCCCAGCACCAGCCAGAAGGTTCCCATAAATTCAGCAGCAAAAGGTTTCACTCTTGTCTCTCCCATGATGACTAACACGCGAACCTGAAAGGCTCATACGGACACTGTTATTGAACAGGCGCCATATTATGGGAGTGTGGCGGAGCAAGACGAAACCGACCCGATTCATCGCGAATATGTGATGAATGTCACAAGTTATTGATAAAGTAGAAAGATATCCCCCCGCTCGGTGCGCTTCTCCATGGGAGTCCCATCGAGGGACGCGACAGATTGTGACCCGACCAGCGATTTTGCCAGCAGCTTCCCGCGCTTCCCTGCCAACACCAGAAGCCCTCCCCCGGGGATCAGCGATAACGGCCGCGCACCGATCCGCTGGCCCGCCCGGCCATGCGAATGAGGCTCTGACGGGTGTGGAAGTGGCAGAGCGCCACCCCGAGGGCATCCGCCGCATCCGCCTGGGGGGTGGCAGAGAGCTTGAGCAGATGGGTCACCATGTGCTGCACCTGCTCCTTGGCGGCGCCACCGGTGCCCACCACCGCCTGCTTGATCTGGGTGGCCGAGTACTCGCTCACCGGCAGCAGGGCATTGACCGCCGCGACGATGGCACTTCCCCTGGCCTGGCCGAGCTTCAGGGCCGAGTCCGCGTTGCGCGCCATGAAGACCCGCTCGATGGCGAACTCGTCCGGCTTGAACTGGGTGATGATCTCGCTCACCCCGTCATAGACCTGCTTCAGGCGAGACGGCAGCTCCCCCAGATCGGTGCGGATGCAGCCCGATCCCAGATATTCCGCCTTGCCCGCGACGATGCGAATGACCCCGTAACCGGTGATGCGCGAACCGGGATCGATCCCCAGAATGATGCTCATGAACGGAATACCCCGCCCACTGCGGTCAGCCATCTCATCTTCGACACCTTCTTCATTGCGATCTCTTGCCCTGCAGCTCTTGATGGCCGCCAAGATAACAAACCCGCCTTCGCTTGGCTCGCTCGCTGGCACCTTTCCCGGCTGACTGCGCAAGGAGCCACCATCTCATACAGTGCTCTGCCGCTTCTCTGGCCAGTGATGCCTGCCGGTGTCACCAGCCCCTTGCCTTCGGGTCATCCCTTTGCCAGGGCGACGAGGCGCTCTGCCAGTCGATGGCTTTTCAGGTAGCTCTCGACCAGCGCCCCGTCTGCCCGCCCGGCGTCAATCTGCCCATACCAGTGCTCGAGCATGGCGACAAAGCCTCGGCTCGCCAGCACGGGCTGCCAGTCGCCCGGTGCCAGAGTCTGCACTGTGTTGTCTCGCGCAAGCAGGCCACGGGTGCAGTTCTCGATATGCAATGAGAGGTTGTCGCCATAGGCATCGATGCGCTCCTCGGTCATGCCGGCGCTGCGATTCATGCTGCCGCTCACCGCCATCTGCCCGCTCTGCCAGGCGACGCTCACCCCGGCCAGCAGCTCGGGCTGCTCACTGCTGCGTCGCAGCACCGCATGCAGCTCCCCGTCCGGCTCGCCGCCATAACAGCAGAGGCTGTCGAGCACATGGATACAGTCGTCGAACAGGAACTGGCGAGGCGCCCCCGGCAGGGCGTGCCTGTGCTTTTGCCAATGGAGCTCGGTCAGCGGCTGGCCGCGTGCGGCGGCCATGGCGGGCAGATAGCGACGGTTGAAGCCCACAAACAGCGGGCAGTCTCTGGCGATGGCGAGATTGGCGAGTGCCTCCACCTCTCCTGCGTTGTCACACAGCGGCTTGTCCACAAAGGTGGGAATGCCGGCACGCAGGCACAGCTCCGCCAGTTTGCCGTGCACGGCGGTGGCAGCGTGGATCATCACCGCATCAGGTCGGCTCGCCAGCAGCGCATCGACCTCGGTAAAACACTCGCCAATCCGGTACTGGCGCGCCAGTTTGCCGAGCACCGAGGGACTCCGGGTACAGAGCAGCGGGGTGACTCGCTCGTCGTTTGCAAGCAGCGGCAGATAGGCCTTCCGGGCGATATCGCCAAGGCCAATCAGGGCAATGCGCATGGGCACTCCTCTCAAGGGGATAACCAGATAACTGCCTGCACGATCTCAGGATTTCCCTCGCAGATCCAGCCTTGGCGCATCTCGCTCCAGGCGCCTTCTGATGCAATGCGGCATCGCCCCGCGACACCCTGGCCACCTTCCTCCATCGCAGCAAACCCCGGCGGCGCTTGAGCGGCAAACCGCGATAGCAAAACAGGCAGGGCGACAACAGTCGCCCTGCCTGTTACACCCGCACACACCACCGCACTCGGGCGATTGGCGCTCTTCTCACGTCGAGTTACTCTGCCGATCCGGCCTGCTCTTTGGCATCCCGCCACTTGCCAATCCTGGCGCCCAGCTCGGCGCAAAGCATGGCGCTGACCATGGCACCTATCATCCGGGTCATATCCGACATCTCTGTTGCAACCGGAAGCAGGGGCACGATCAGGTTAAAGGCGATGAGCCCCATCACCAGCCCGAGCCCGCTGCCAATCTTCTCTCTTCGGGATCGCGTTGTTATCGCCATCTGATTGCTCCTGACCAAACCCTTTCGACAATATTATCAAACAATGCGTTCAACAGAGGTCTTGCAATGCTTCGAACTGCCTGTGCCCCACTCTATAAACTGTTATCAGACATATTTATCGACAATTAATCCATTATATAAACGGGCTGCCAGACGTTATTCTGCCCATGAACATTATTTCGCCAGCACTGTCAGTGGGGGCGACCACATACTTCCCCCAACAGCCCTCATCCTCAATAGCGATAATCGGCCTGCGCCTTTCACAAACCACAAGAGCGTCGCCATATCGCTCTTTGTGTTCAGCGTCGGGGAGATGGGCAAAGATATTGGAAAGTC
Organism: Aeromonas sp. ASNIH1; assembly: GCF_002934285.1. Classification (NCBI taxonomy): domain Bacteria; kingdom Pseudomonadati; phylum Pseudomonadota; class Gammaproteobacteria; order Aeromonadales; family Aeromonadaceae; genus Aeromonas; species Aeromonas sp. ASNIH1. The sequence continues at coordinate 175,256 of NZ_CP026228.1, forward strand.
GATGTTTTTCCTATGGTTGCATCACTTTTCCACTCGCATGATCAGGTTCGTTTGGCTTATCATAGCCACTCGATACCTATTGAACCGCATAGATAATTGCCTCTTCTGACACTCAGGACATATCAGACACAGCCGCTTGCGAGAATGAGCACGCCTGGCGCCGATATTAAACATCAGCCCGCGTTAATATCTCTTATATCAGCAATTGTCGATATTTCACTCCACCCGAAGACGCTTTTCTCTGGCCTCACTGGTATGTCTGAATCTCGCTATTAAATATAAATGGCAAGGAATCGCTATGGATAAATCGTTTCGTCTTGCACCTCTCAGCTGTGTATTGATTGCCGCCGTGGGTTGCAGCTCTCAGCAGATGCAGAATTTCAAATCCACGGTCAATGATATCGGCAAGGATTACGGCATGCCGGTGCTTTGTGGGGCTGGCATGATTGCAGGAGGGGCTGCGGGCTACGCCATCAACGGGAAAAAAGGGGCTGTCGCGGGGGTTGCCCTCGGTGGGGCGCTGGGCTGCGCAGCAGGCTATATGTGGCAGTCCAGGCTACAAGAGCTTGACCGGATAGCAAAGGAAGAGAATCTCAACATCGCGACCGAGAAACTGACCGTTGCCGAGCCAGCCGCAGTGACCGGTGTCCCTCAGGACGCCGGCCTTGTGGCCCAGATCCCCGATTCCGGCATGTTCTCGAGTGGTTCTGCCCAGCTCACAGAAAGCGGCCTGCGCGTGGTCACGAAACTGGCCCAGCTCTATGCCAAACCCGCAGCCGTAGACGCCTCGGATCAGCGCCGTATCCTCCTCGTCGGCCACAGTGACGCCACCGGCCCTGCAGAACTCAATCTGCGACTCTCCGAGCAACGTGCGCGAGCCGTCGGCAAGGTTCTGGTCGCATCGGGGATCCCGGCCTCTTCCATTTACTATCAAGGCGCGGGTTCTTCGCGTCCCATCGCAGACAACAGCGACCCCTTGCTTCGCGGTCAGAATCGCCGGGTCGAAATTGTAGAACTGGCGAACGAGCAGGCTCTGGTCATGCGGGCCCAATCAGAAGAGAACAACACCCGCTATCTGCGTTACGGGGCTTCCGATACCGCCAAGCCTCGTGTGGCTGCGACCAAACCGGCGGCTCAGTCCGCAAGCGGTTCAAGCAAGGTGGCGGCCACGTCGCAAACCGCCCCTCACCAACCCGCCGCCAAGCAGAGTGCCTCAAACACCAGCACGACCAAGGCCCTGCCCAATGCCAAGGCCGCAGTGGACTTCGGCGGCAAGCCTGCCGGCACCTATCAGTGGAACATGGCCCAGAACATCAAACCCAAGGCGAGTGGTTTTGCACTGATCAGCAGCGCATACGCAAGCGACATGCCGATGTCGAGCTGTGAGGCAGATAAGCCACGCAGTGCAGGCCAGGTACTGAGCATGGCAGACGACAAGCCTCTCCCGCGCCATGCCACCAAGGAGTACATGCCCGGCTATAACAATCGCGTCTGGGCCAATACCGTCAACGGCCACCTGGTGACTGTCTCTCCGGTTTCCATCTTGCGTGACAACGCCCAGGTCGATCGTCAACCGATCCTGCAAGTCGTTCAGGGTTACAAATCCTCGAATCAGAAGAAGCCCCAGACCCTCAAGGCGGTGGCCAACACCTATGAGGGCGAGAGTGAGGTGCTATACCGCGTCTTCACCAGCGATCCCAAGGCGTCGGTGTCCTGCATGGACCTCGTGTTCAGCAAAGGCAACGCCAAGGTCAGCCAGGGAGCCCTGTTCTATCCGGCAGGTTCCGAGGCTTATGTGGCTTCGTACCTGCCCATTCCCGCCACCCATTCCAAATAAGAAAACGGAGAAACTTAGTGGAAGACTTTTCTTTGGCAGCGCTCAAGACGCTGATCCTCGCCAACCAGATGCTGACCGTTGGCATTGTTTCATTCCTCGTCAGCGCCGTGGTGGTGTGGCGGCATTGGGAGCATGTTTCCTACTTCCTGATCCGGGTATGGCACAGCCTGCCGCTGATCGGCACAGTGGCCCGTCTCGCCCGCAAGCCGGCCTCGGTCGATGGCGATGGCTGGATCAACCATGAAGTGACCCTGTCGAATGTGTACTACCGCGAATACAAGAAGCATTTAAAGGGGACAGATGCCTACAACGCCTCCCTCGACTACCTTGCCAAGGCAGGAGAGGCCGGCCGCTCCCCGCGCCCGGCGTGGGTGCTTGCTCTGGTGCTGGTGCTGGTGCTGGTCGAGGCAATGGGCTTTGCCTACGTGCTGGCAGGCTGGATGAACATGGATGCCTCCACCAATGACCGCCACCTGCTGGCAGCCGCGACGGCTCTGCTGCTCGCCGTTGCATCCGCATTCCTGGCTGAAGTGGCCGGACACTCCCTGCATCACAACAGCCTGATCGCCCGGGCGCGCCACTGGTGGCAAGGGGAAGAGCCCTCAAAACGCTCCCGTACCCTCAAGGCAAACAAGGCCATCAATCTGGAAGACTCCTTCTCGGACTCTGACAAACCTGACTACGAGCAGCTGCTGGCACGCCTGAAAGACGTGAATTCAGGCGTCAGCCGCAAGTTTGTCTGGCTGATTGTCTGTGCTTCGTTTGTTGCCTGCATGGCAGTGGGCGCCTTCGTGGTGCGTTCAGCCACCCTCGACAGCATCGAAACCGAGATGGTCAACAACATGCGCGCCGAAACAACGGCACAGAGTGACAGCAGCATGGGGTCGCCGTTTGATCTGCCGGAAGAGTCTCAAGCCATCAACAACGAGGCGGAAGAGGCCACCATCGAAGACAAGATGCAGGCCATCCGTGAGGCCAGCCTGACCACCTACGTCATGCTGTCGCTCATCTACATCGCCATCCAGGGGATCAGCATCTGGCTTGCCAGCAAATACCACTTTGCGGGCACCCATTCCAAAACAGCCTGGCGTCTGACACACGAATACGCGACCGCCGAAGAGATGCTGGACGCGATGGACCAGCAACGCACCGCCATTGCCAGCCATGCCGATGACAAGCTCCGCCGCTTGCAGACCCTGTTGTCGAGCCGTGACCATACCAACTCGGGTGTGCTGGGGGCGCTGGAAGGGGAGAAATCCGCCCATCGCAATTTCCTGGCCTTTATCGAGTACAAGGCAGGCACCGTGCCGCCCAAGCCGGCCCCCCAGGTCGCACCGGCAGTGCAAGCCGAGCCGGCACCCGCCGTACAACCGGCTGTTGCGCAGGTAGAGGCGGCTCTCCCGCCCACCACTGACGCCCCCGGCCAGACCGGCGCTGCCGTCAAGGCCGCCGATTTCCATGATGTCACTGGCCTGCCCGAAGAGAGTCTGGCAGCAGCCAGCCGCGCACTGGGGGTGGACGAAGCGCAGTTGCGTGATATCCGTGAACAGCAGATGGCCCTCAAGACCCTGGGCCTCTTTCCCACCAAGCAGAGTGCCTAATCGTGAAGATCACCCAGGTATTGCTACTGGCGTTGACGCTGCCTTGTGCAGCGTTGGCGGCCGAGCGTAACGACATACAGAGCTGCTATGAACGCAATGGCCTGACCGACATCAAACCTGCGGGCACCGGTCGCGAACTGGTGGTCATCATCGACCAGACCATTCCGATGCCTGACGATCTGCAACGCAGCAGTTGGGGGCAGATCGAGCGGTTCGTGCAGGCTGGCGATCGCGTCAAGCTCTATACCTTCTCCGCCTTCTTGCCTGGCGAATACCTTCGCCTGGCCTACGCGGGGCAACTGGATATGCCGCTGGAAGGGGAGATCCGGGACGATGTCAGCATGCGCAAATTGCGCGGCCTGGACACCTGCCTGACGACGCAGACCAAGGTCTTTCGTAACGGCTTTGGCAAACAGTTCGTGAAAGCACTGCGTGATGCCCGCCAGGACATCCCCAAGAGCGAGATCATGAACTCGCTGCGCAAGGTGGGTGACGATATGAAGGCCGAGCAAGGCGTCAATGACCGCGTCGTGTTCCTCATTTCGGACATGCTGGAGCACTCCGATTACACCAGCTTCTATGCCACCAACAAGATCAAGCAGCTCAATGTCGGTGACGAGCTCAAGCAGGCCAAGAGCAAGGGGCTGTTTGCCGATCTGCAAGGCGCTCGCGTCTACGTCACGGGCGCCGGGCTGGTAACCGACGCGGTGAAACACGCCTATCGTTCCGGCAAGACCATGGATGCACTCGGTGACTTCTGGTCACAGTACTTCGAGCACTCCCATGCCACCCTGGTGAACTTCGGCGCCCCCAGCCTGAGCATGGATTTGCAATAACCGTCACCTTCACAGGCAGAGCCCGCGCTTCTGCCCATCACACAAGGGCGACCAACTGGTCGCCCTTGTTATTTATTGCCAACGCTGCCCCCATTCGAGATATCGGCCAACCCGCCCCTTGGCATCAGGTTTGGTCATGCGAGCCAAAGGTGGATCCCCATATTTGCCGACTCTCGTAAAAGATCCCCAAGAGACGTCGTCATCTCCCCCCTTCTCCATGGACCGAGCAAGATAAGCTCCCTTTTTATTTGGGACAGCCATCTTTGTGTACGGATTGTTCCATTGGAGGAACCATATCACCCACTCTGTTTCACTGATGCAAAAATCACCTGCTCAAGCAACACCCACGGTGTCGCCGCATTGTGAGAAAGGGCCTGTTGACAAAGGACCGATAGCCCCTCTTCCCCAACCCGCCTTATCAGGACTGCCATCTTTTGGAGAAAGCCCTCATCCAGCGCCCAGCACAACTTGTCATCCAGCATGTGCGATGGCATTTGTGAAACTCGGGGATTAAAGAGAGTGTCTTGGCATCGATGACGCCAATTCAGATGCGATCACACCGGTGGTGAGCTGGCGCTATACCGGACGTTGTTATGACGCGAGTATTCTTCACTCAAAGGGATGGTTGATGACACCGTCGCTGGCCACAGTGCCAGGCAAACTGCTGACAATGCTCTTTGTCACCCACCACTCTGATGCCCTGGCGCCGAAACAGCGTCACTTGCTTGAGCCAGCGCACCTCGTCCAACCCCAGCCGCACCAGGATGGGGGCAAGAGAAGCCGGGATATGGCCCCGTTTGTCCACTCGGATGGCGCGACCTGTCCAGTCCACCAGCATCAGGTAATCCGCAAAGGTATATGGCAGGCTATCGGGTCGCGCGTCGTGCGCGAATGGCAACAGCAACGGCGGCAATGGGGCGGCGGACTGCTCGCCATCGAGACGCTGCTTGAGGCTGGTGTAATCGCTCTGTTCAGGCCGGTCGGACAATCCCGCTCGTATAGGATTGAGATCAACATAGGCCATGCAGGCCAGCAGGGCTGATTCGGTGAGCAAGGCCTGGCTCTTGAAGCGCCCTTCCCAGAAATGGCCCTTGCAACCATCTTCCCGATTGGCCTGCCGAGCCAGGGTTTCATTGAGCAGCCGCACAAACCAGCTGATGGAATGCAGGCGCTCCCGCCACTGTCCTATCAGTTGTTGCACCACAGCCAGTTCGGGCTCAATCAGGGACTCCCCCTGATACCAGCGTCGCACCAGCAGCGGCCACTGGAACAGCGCCTCCCAACGCTCGGCCACCTCTCGCTCGCTCCAATTGGCAGCGGTATCCGGCTCGACCTTGAGCACCAGATGATAGTGATTGCTCATCACTGCATAGGCACACACACCGATGGCAAACAGTCGCGACAATTGGCCCAACTTGTCGACCACCCACTGGCGCCGATGCTCGTAACTCTGGCCGGAGTGGGCATCTTCCCCGCACAGAAACGCCCGCCGCACACAGCGACTGACCACATGATAGTAAGGCGTATCCTGCAAACTGATTTGACGTGAACGGGCAATGGTCATGGCTCACCCCCTGGGCAGTGACACCTCAAGCCAAGTACAGGGCTACGCCGCTGTCAAAAAGGTGGGTGTCCCAGATTTCCATCCTACCCCCTGGCCAGGTGACAGCCGTTTGCCGGGTGACTCAGGAAATCCCGTCAAGATGGCTCCCGGCGCTCCAGCCACTTGCCCACTCTGGCCCCCAGCTCGGCGCAGAGCAGGGCCGTCACGGCGGCCCAGAGCATCTGGTTGCCATCAAAACCCGCCTGCTTTTCAAACAAGAAAGGCGCCAGCAGATTGAAGCCGATAATCCCGAGCAGCAGGCCAAGGCCGCTGCCCACCTTCTCCCTGCGGGATCGCACCTTTAGCGCCATCTGATTGCTCCTGTTGAGATGAGATAAGGGACACCTATCGCCCCTGCCGATCTACCCGGCAAGATAACAAAGCCTCCCCCGATAGGGGCAGCCATCTTTTGGGGGAATGAACATAGCCACATATACCCCTTTCAAATCCATTTGCTGATCCAGTTCAAAAAACGATGAGATTCTGATGGTTACATCATTCCATGGCTCGCCTAGCCAGTTTCGTTTGGCTTACCATAGCCATCCAGAACCTGTTGAGCTGTGATGGGTTGCTGCCATCGTCGGTCACGGTCAATAGAGCATATTGGAAGCTGTAATCCACGGGCGGTAGCGTGGGAGTTGGTTGCGTTACGCCCCATACAGAAAGGTGGGTGTCCCAGAACTCCCTAAGGCTCGCTTGTGTAGTTTCGTTTGTCTTACAGTGGCTATCTGGAACCTGTTGAACTGCGATGGGTCACTGCCCTCGCTGGTCAATGGAGCATATTGGAAGCTGTAATCCATGGGCAGTAGCGTGGGATTTGGTGGCGTTACGCCCCATACAGAAAGGTGGGTACAGAAAGGTGGGTGTCCCAGAATCCCCCAATATTAATTATATCAAATGCATTAAATTATTTTTATCTTAAGGGATGAGATGTATGAGACGTATCATATTTTATTCATGGCAGTCTGATATACCATCAAGGTTAAATAGAAACATTATAGAAGATGCTTTAAATAGAGCGCTTAAAGCCATAAGAAGAGATGAAACAGAAAGTCTAGAACCAGTTTTGGACCGAGATACATCAGGAGTCCCAGGCTCCCCATCCATTAGTGATACCATTTTTAAAAAAATCTCATCTGCTGACATTTTTGTTGCTGATGTCACCATCATAAATAAAAACAGCGACAATAAAAAAACACCCAACCCGAATGTATTAATTGAGTTGGGCTTTGCCATATCTCAATTAGGATGGGATAGGATCATTCTTATTCAAAACTCTCACTTCGGGGGACCAGAGGATCTTCCTTTCGATCTAAGAGGAAGACGCGTTGTAACATATAGTTTTTCCTCTGAGGAGGAGAGCAAAGCTGATATTAGAGGAATTTTACAAGGCCGACTCGAGTCTGCATTGAAGTCTGCATTGAGTGATTCTAGCTTCGGAACATTACCTACTGGTCCAAATGCGCCTATATGGTGGGGAGAGTGGCTCAATAATAATCCCGGAAGAAGCTTCGGGGGTAAAGTTTTCATAAGAGAAACTACATCGAGTGGTTTTTTATTTGATATGATGGTTTTTAGTGGGTCTCACACGGGGCAAATAACTGCTGAAGCACTTTATGTATCTAGGGATATGGCTTATGCAAAAATAAACAATGGTGAAGGGGATGATTATGGAGAAATAAGTTTCAAACGTCGAATTATTGACGGGAAAAAATTTTTATCTGTAGAGGAAACGGCTAGTTGTTCCAATCATAGGGGAATGGGTGTAGTTTTTAGTGGCGAGTTCCAGTGGTCTAGCGATCATCTCTTTGACTTAGGATTTATAAATGAACTTGAGTTGGAAAGAATTTATAGCCTTTTAGGGAATTACTATACCGCTTTTAAAACTAGAATGGAAGGAATTGGTGAATGTGATAACTTAGATACGTTCTCTGCCAAAGTATTTCGTGGTGGCGTACGAGGCTTGTACACTTATATGGAAGGTATTGTTATGTGTGCACCCCATGGGGGTCTATGGGTAGCATTTTTGGATGATAATGATGTCAAATATTTTACAAATGACATAAATTGGAAAACAAGAATACCAAAAAGTATAGAGGCTTGGAGAGATAGATTTAAAGACAAAGAAGTAAAATTCATTTCAGATGTACAAGCTTTACCAGATAATACCCTCTAAACATGATTTTAGTTATAGCTTTGTGCATTAAGTAATTTGTTTTCAATCCCATTTATTGAACTACGAAAACAAATATAAAAAGGCGACCATTCGGTCGCCTTTTTATTTCCATCGCTTTACCGTCAGGAAAACTCACCGAGCCGGTCGCTTGGCACCATTGCCTTTGGCCGCTGGCTTGCCGCCCTGAGTGGCAGGTTTGGCTCCCGGCTTGGCAGAGCCGACGCGGGTCGGGGCCTTGCCCTTGTGGGCGGGTTTGCCGGCTGGTTTACCCTGGCTTGCGCCCTGAGCGGCGGGCTTGCCGTTACCCGAGCCTTTTTGGAGCTGAGAGCCAACCGGTTTGCCATTGCCCGCCTTGCCGCCATGTTTGCTGGCTGCAGAGGCATTGGCTGCACCAGCCTCGCTGCGGGCGGCCTTGTTGCCCGCCCCGTTGCTGCGCTGATGGGTGATGGCGCTGTGGCGGGTCAACGCGGGCTTGAGGCCCTTGCTGCGGCTGCGCTCGGCTTTGGCTTCTCCGCGACCTTCCGGCGGCACCAGGCAGTCGGGGGCGTTGCCGATGAGGTGACCCTTGCCCATCTCCAGCAGGGCTTCGCGGATCATCGGCCAGCCGGCCGGATCGTGATAGCGCAGCAGTGCCTTGTGCAGGCGACGGCGACGCTCCCCTTTCACCACGAACACGTCCCCGCCCTGGCGGCTCACCTTGTTGAGGGGGTTTTTCTCGGTGTAATACATGGTGGTGGCGTTGGCGAGCGGCGACGGGTAGAAGTTCTGCACCTGATCGAGCTTGAAGCGGTTGGACTTGATCCAGAGCGCCATGTTCACCATGTCTTCATCCGTGGTGCCCGGGTGGGCGGAGATGAAGTAGGGGATCAGGTACTGCTGCTTGCCCGCCTCTTTGGAATACTTGTCGAACAGCTCCTTGAAGCTGTAGTAGCTGCCCATGCCCGGCTTCATCATCTTGGAGAGCGGGCCCTCCTCGGTGTGTTCCGGCGCGATCTTGAGGTAGCCGCCGACGTGGTACTTGGCCAGCTCCTTGATATAGCGCGGATCTTCCACCGCGATGTCGTAACGCACCCCGGAGGCGATCAGGATCTTCTTGATGCCCTTGAGGTCACGCGCCTTGCGATAGAGGTTGATGGTCGGGCTGTGGTCGGTATCCATGTGCGGGCAGATGGTCGGCCAGACGCAGGAGGCACGGCGACAGGTCTGCTCGGCCTTGGGGCTCTTGCAGCGCAACTTGTACATGTTGGCCGTGGGGCCGCCCAGATCCGAGATGACACCGGTAAAGCCCGGCACCTTGTCGCGGATCTCTTCGATTTCTTTCAGGATCGACTCTTCCGAGCGGCTCTGGATGATGCGCCCCTCGTGCTCGGTGATGGAGCAGAAGGAGCAGCCGCCAAAGCAGCCGCGCATGATGTTGACCGAGGTCTTGATCATGTCGTAGGCCGGGATCTTCTCGTTGCCATAGGCCGGGTGCGGCACCCGCTGATACGGCAGGCCGAACACCCCGTCCATCTCGTCGGTTTCGAGCGGGAAGGCAGGCGGGTTGACCCAGATGATGCGATCGCCGTGGGCCTGGGAGAGCGCGCGGGCGCAGCCCGGGTTGGTCTCGTGGTGCAGGATGCGGGACGCATGGGCGTAGAGCACCTTGTCCTCCTTCACCCGCTCGAACGCCGGCAGCTTGACGTAGGTCTTCTCCCATGGCTTTTGCTTAGGCGGCTGCACCAGGATGGGCTTGGCCTCCTGCTCCACCGGTGCGGTGCCTTCGTCGTCCGCGCAGGGGGCCCCTTCCATATAGGGGTTGGGGATGGGATCGATGCGGCCAATCTGGTCGAGCTTGCTCGAATCCACCCCGCGCCAGCCCGGCAGCGGTTCCTTGCGGATCACGGCGGTGCCGCGAATGTCCTGCATGGTGTCGATGGTCTCGCCGCCTGCGATGCGGTGAGCCACCTCCACCAGCGGCCGCTCGGCGTTGCCGTAGATGAGGATGTCGGCCTTGGCGTCGATCAGGATGGAGCGGCGGATGGTCTCGGACCAGTAGTCGTAATGGGCAATGCGGCGCAGGGATGCCTCGATGCCGCCGATGACCACCGGCACCTCTTTATAGGCCTCTTTGCAGCGCTGGGTATAGACCAGGGTGGCGCGATCCGGCCGCTTGCCGCCCACATCCCCCGGGGTGTAGGCGTCGTCGTGGCGCAGTTTCTTGTCGGCGGTGTAGCGGTTGATCATGGAGTCCATATTGCCCGCAGTGACACCATAAAACAGGTTCGGCTTGCCCAGGCGCATGAAGTCATCTTTCGATGACCAGTCCGGCTGGGCGATGATGCCGACCCGAAAACCCTGGGATTCGAGCATGCGACCGATCACCGCCATGCCGAAGCTCGGGTGATCCACGTAGGCGTCGCCTGTCACCAGCACGATGTCGCAGCTGTCCCAGCCGAGCTTGTCCATCTCCGCGCGGGACATGGGCAGGAAGGGCGCCGTGCCATAGCACTCGGCCCAGTAACGGGGATAGGAGAAGAGGTTGGTAACCGGCTGCATTTTGACCACCTGGAACAATTCGGGTCGCGCATTATACCGGCAGAGCAAGGCGGGGGCGACGGCTTTTTGCCCCTACAGAACGCGAGGGGAAGGGGCGCCTTCGAGCGGGCGCGACAGGTTGGCGTGACAGACTCGGATCTCATCAACAAGCAGGGCGCCCATTGGCGCCCTGCTTGCTGTCATCCGGGTCGGCACGCTAGGCCGCCGGTTTGTCACGCCCCTCGGGGGCCACCGCCCCCGGCACCGTGGAGGGACTGGCCGGGATTGCCGTGGCCAGTACCTCGTCCACCAGTCGGTCCCGCGCTCCCGTCATCCCCGCGCGTCTGGCGATCAGGTGATAGATGGCGGGCACCACCAGCAGGGTCACCAGGGTCGCCAAGGACAAGCCGAAGAAGACCACGGTCCCCACGGCCATCCGGCTCTCGTACCCCGCCCCCATGGAGAGCATCAGGGGCACGGCGCCGATGATGGCGGTGAGCGAGGTCATCAAGATGGGGCGCAAGCGGCGCACCGACCCCTTGATGATCGCCTCCTCGAACCCTTCACCCCGCTGGCGCAGCTGGTTGATGAACTCGACGATGAGGATGCCATTCTTGGTCACCATGCCGATGAGCATGATCATGCCTATCTGGCTGTAGATGCTGAGCTCCTGCCCCGTGAGCCAGAGGCCGAGCAGGCCGCCGAAGATGCCGAGCGGCACCGTCATCATCACCACCGCCGGGGTCAGCAGGCTCTCGAACTGGGCCACCAGCACCAGATAGACCACCAGCAGGGCCAGGCCGAACACCAGTGCCATCTCCCCCTGGTTGTCGCGATAGTCCTTGGACTCGCCGGCATAATCCACCGACATGCCGGTGGGCAGGTGATCCGCGGCCCAGCCATCCAGGAAGTCGAGCGCCTCCCCCAGGGTGTGGCCGGGGGCCACGTCCGCGGTGAGGGTGACCGCCTTCTGGCGCTGGTAGTGGTTGAGGCGCTGGGGGCTCGCCACCTGGGTGACGGTCGCCAGGGTGGAGAGGCTCACCATCTCGCCGCTCGCGGCCTTCAAATAGATGCGGCTGATGTCGGAGATGCCGTTGAACTGGGTCTGGTTGGCGCGCAGGTAGACATCATACTCTTCGCCCCTGTCCACATAGGTGGTCTGGCTGACGCCGCCGAGCAGGGCCTGCAGGGAGCTTGCGATGGTGGAGACCGGAATGCCGAGCTGAGTGGCTCGCTCCCGCTCTATGGTCACCTGCAGCTCCGGGGTCTTCTCGGCATAGTCGAGATCCGGGCTCTGCATCAGCCCGCTCCGGGCCGCCGCCTCCTTGAGTGCCAGCCCCTGCTGATTGAGCTCGCCGTAATCGGAGCCTTGCAGCACGAACTGTACCGCCGCGGTGGAGCCGCCTCTGAACCCCGGCTGGAAGGTGCGGATCATCACGTCGGGGATGCCGGCGAGGCGGCCGCTCAGGGAGCGGCCAAACTCGGTGGCCGTTTCGTCCCGCACCGCCCAGTCACTGAGCTGGATGATGGCCATGCCGGTCTGATCGCCGCCGCGCCCGAAGGCCGGGGTGCTGAAGCTCATGGCCTGCACCACCCCCTTGCCGAGCAGCGGCAGGATGGCGGCCTCCACCTGCTGCATGTTGCGCTTCATCCGCTCGATGCTGGTGCCCTCCGCCCCTTTCACGAACACATAGAGCACGCCCCTGTCCTCGATCGGGGTGAGGCTCGCGGGCAGCTTGCCAAAGAGGGCGCCAATGCCGCCGAGGCAGAGCAGCAACACCAGGGGCATCCAGACGGCGCGGCGCAGCACGGCCCCCAGCACGCGGCGATAACGCTCCTCCACCCAGCCAAGTCCCTTGTCCAGGGTGGCGGTCAGGGCGTTGGGCTTGTCCACGGCACGCATCAGCCAGGAGCCCATGGCCGGGGTCAGGGTGAGCGCCACCAGGGAGGAGAAGAGCACGGCCAGGGAGAGCAGGATGGCGAACTCGGTGAAGAGGCGCCCCACCATGCCGTCCATGAAGGCGATGGGCACGAACACCATCACCAGCACGGCGGTGGTGGCGATGACGGCAAAGCCCACCTCCCGGGTGCCGTGCCAGGCCGCCATCAAGGGGGACTCGCCCCGTTGCAGGTGGTGGTGGATGTTCTCCACCACCACGATGGCGTCATCCACCACCAGGCCGATGGCGAGGATGAGGGCCAGCAAGGTGATGAGGTTGATGGAAAAGCCCAGATACCAGGCACCGATGAAGGCCGAAATCAGGGAGACGGGCACCGTGATGGCGGGGATGAGCGTGGTGCGCCCCTGCCCGAGGAAGAGATAGAGCACGGCCACCACCAGCAGAGCGCAGATGGCGAGTGTCTCGTATACCTCGTCGATGGCCTGCTTGATGAAGATGGTGGAGTCGTAGTCGACCTCAAGGGTGGCCCCCTCCGGCAGGAAGCGCTGCATCTCCACGAGCTTCTTCTCGATGCCCTGGGCCACCGCCAGGGGGTTGGCTGTGGATTGAGCGACGATGCCAATCCCCAGGCTCTCGCGGCCGTTGCGCTGATAGGCGCTGTCTTCGTTCTTGGCCCCCACCTCCACATCCGCAATGTCCGCCAGATAGATGCTCTGACCATTGGTGGCGGTTTTGACCGGCAGGGTGCGAAAATCTTCCGCACTGTGATAGAGCCGTGCGATCTGCACCGCCATGGTCATGGTGTTGTTGCGGATCTCGCCGCCCGGCAGCTCGATGTTCTCCCGCTTGAGGGCATCCTGCACGTCGGCCACCGTGATGCCGCGGGCCGCCATGTCGGCGGGGCGCAGCCGCACGTACATCACCTGGGTCAGGTCCCCGGAGAGAGACACCTCGCTCACTCCATCCACCAGGCTCAAGGGGTCCACCAGCATGCGATTGGCGTAATCCGTCATGGCGGTACGGTCCATCTGGGTGCTGCTGAAGTTGAGCCAGATGGCCACATCCCCGTTGCCGTTGTCCTTGGTCACCATGGGCTCGTCCGCCCCGTCTGGCAGCTTGGGTCTGGCCCGGGAGATGGCGTCACGCACGTCGGAGGTGCCCTCCAGCATGTTCCAGCCGAGCTTGAACTCCACCGTGATGGAGGAGCGCCCCTTGCGGGTCACCGAGTTGATGTTCTTGATGCCGCTGATGCCGGAGAGCTGATCCTCGATGGGCTTGGTGACCTGGCTCTCCATCACCTCGGGGGCCGCTCCCTCATAGGTGGTGGTGATGGAAACGGACGGGGTCTGCACATCCGGCATCTCCCGCACGGTGAGTTTGCTGAAGGCCACCAGGCCGAACACGGTGAGCAGGGCGCTGATGACCACCGCCACCAGGGGACGGCGTACTGAGATATCGGAGAGCCACATCAGCCTTTCACCTCGCCCAGATCACGTACCTGGGCGCCGTCGCGCAGATTGACCAGCCCCTCCACCGCGATGCGATCGCCGACGTTCAACCCCTTGAGCACCCAGACGGCCTCGCCATGGGTGTCGCCAAGCTCCACCGGCACCCGCTTCACCCGTCCGTCCGCCTCCAGGCGATAGACGAAGCGCTGCTCGCCGGCGTACTCCACCGACTGGGCGGGGATCAGGGTCATCTTCTGGGGTGGCAGAGAGAGATCCACGTTCATCAGCATGCCGGGACGCAGCTGGCCACCGGTGTTGGGCAGGATGACGCGGGCCTTGATGTTCTGGGTGTCGCTGGAGATCCGGCTGTCGAGGGTCTCCAGCACGCCGGAAAAGGATTGATCCGGCCAGGCCGAGCTGGTTGCCGTCACCGCCATGCCGGGGCGCAGCAGGGAGAGGTAGCGCTCGGGCACCGCCAGATCGAGCCGCAGTTTTGCCAGCTCGTCCAGATGCAAGAGCACGTCGCCGCTGTTGACCAGGGCTCCTTCGCTGAGATCGATAAGGCTGACGGTGCCGTCGAAGGGGGCGGCCAGGGTGCGCAGGGAAAGCTCGTAACGGGCCGCATCGACCCGGGCCAGGGCCTGGGCAACAGTCGCCTCCTGCCCCTCCAGCTCCGAGGTGGTGACGGCGCCTCGCGCCACCAGCTTGCGCATGTCCCGCAGCTTGCGAGCCTCGTCGCGCACGCTGGCGCTCTGCTCGGCCAGCTCCGCCTGCTGCTTGCCCGCATCCAGGGCGATCAGGGTCTGCCCCTGTTTGACCTGCTGGCCGGAGCTCACCGCGATGGTGGCAATGCGACCGGTCACCTCGGGACTGATGGCCACGGAGCGATTGGCCGCAAGCTTGCTCACCAGCTTGATGGAGGGCTCGGCCAGACTCTGCCTGACGGTTTCGGCCCTGATGTTGATCTCTCTTGGTGCAGGCTTGCTGGCGGGTTCAGCCTGCCGCAGATGCCAGGCGCCCGCCGCCAGCAATAGAAGAAGAGGGAAAAGCCACAGCCACACGCGCGTTTTCATCACAAGATCCATGCAGTCAAAGAGAGAGGAAGAAGAGATAGCTTCATCAAGGATGGCACCATGTTACCCCCTGACTATGCCGTGACTATGTATAAATGTGACAAAACGTAACAGTCCGGTGAGAAGATCATCAAAAACGCATCTTGTCGGCACGCGCGTCAGGGTTCTGCCTTACACTGATGCCGACTCTCGCCATCTTCCGGTACGCCCATGTCCATTCCCTCCCCCGCCTTTGCCAGATACCGATTGCAGTGGCTGCTGCTGGGCCTCGGCCTGCTGCTGTTGCTGCTCGCCCTGCAACATGCGTTTCGCCAGGTTACCGAGATCAACAAGCGTGACACCATCAACGCCGCGACCCAGCTCAGCAGCCAGCACCAGCGGATGGAGACCTTCCTTGAGGCCATGCGCGGCCAGGCGGAGGAGCGCCTGCGCAGCAATCCCCAGTCCGTGCTCTCTCGCCAGCTCTATCAGGCGCTGCAATCCGACGGGGAGCACGGCATCAACCTGGATCGCATCCCCGTCGATCTGCCCCCCGCCCTCATCGGCAACCTGACCGGGCAGGGCCCGCTGCCCCACGACGGCAGCGAGCGGCAAGCCAGAATACATCTCGCCCTCAGCCTCTCCCCCTTGCTCGCCACCGCCAGCAAGCTGCTGGACAGGGACGTGGCCTGGATCTACTTCACCGGTACGGACAATTTCATCTACCTCTATCCCTGGGTGCCATCCAGCCAGTTTCGCTTCGATCCCGTGATTTACAGCAAGGCCTACTGGCAGGAGGCGATGGCCAGGTATCCCCACCTGGAGCACGCCATGCTCTCGCGCCCCTACCAGGATTTTGCCGGACGAGGGCAGATGATCACCCTCTCCCAGCCCATTACCCAGGGAGGCCAGATCATTGGCCTGCTCAGCATCGACATCCAGACCGTCACGCTGGCGCAGACCCTGCACCGCCTCGCCCCCCGGATTGGTACCCTGTTCCTGCTCAACGCCCATCAGCAGATCCTCGCCAGCAGCCAGTCCGGAACCGCGCCGCCCCCGGTCAGGACGGCGCAGTCAGCGGAATATGAGTGGCAACAGGGCGCCTTGCAGCTCGTCTATCCCATCCCGGAGACACCGCTCTCCCTCATCCATCGCATCCCGCTGCTGCCTCTGCTGCAGACGCTGTTGTGGCAATCGGCAACGGCGCTCATCACCATTCTCTGTCTGGTGGTGGCGACCGTCTCCAGCCTGCGTGCCCAGCGCCTCAACCGGCGTCTCAACTACCTGTCGCGCCACGATGCCCTGACCGGCGCCTTCAACCGCCACTACTTCGATGCCTTCGAACACCGCCAGGCTCTGGCAGGCCGCCAACGTATCGGCGCCATCATGTTTGACTGCGATCACTTCAAACAGGTCAACGACCGTTTCGGCCACGGGGTGGGCGATCAGGTCCTCATCCGTCTGGTGCAGCTCTGCCAGTCTCTGCTGACACGGGAGTGCCACCTGATCCGCTGGGGCGGCGAGGAGTTCCTGCTGCTCGTCACCGATGAAGCGATCCCTCTGGCCCCCTTGGCCGAGCGGCTTCGCCTGTGCATAGCAGAGCATCCCTGGAGCGCCATCGCGGCCGAGCTGAAGGTGACCGTCAGCCTGGGCCACTGTCGTCAATCACCGGCCATCTCCTTGCAGGAGGTGATCCGCCGCGCCGATATCGCCCTCTATCAGGCCAAGGCCAACGGCCGCAATCGCAGCGAAGCGTGGCGGGATGACGGACAGGAGAAGCCGGAGTAAGCTGGACTCCCACTTCATGTCAGGAGACGCAACTGTGTCACGAAAACCCCGTCTGGGATTGGCCCTGGGCAGCGGTGCGGCCCGAGGATGGGCCCACATCGGCATCATCCGTGCCCTGGAGCGACTGGGCGTCAAGCCGGATCTGGTGGCTGGCTGCTCCATCGGCAGCTTTGTCGGCGCCGCCTATGCCGCTGGTGAACTGGACAAGCTGGAGAGCTGGGTGCGCGGCTTCAGCCGCCTGCAGGTCATGGGGCTGCTCGATCCTGCCCTCTCCGGCGGCCTGTTTCGCGGTGACAAGGTATTTGGCATCGCCGCCGGCCATCTGGGGGATCCCGCCATCGAAAGCCTGCCGCTGCCCTTTGCCTGCGTAGCCACCGAACTCGATACCGGTCGCGAGATCTGGTTGCAGGAAGGACCGCTTCGCCAGTGCGTGCGCGCCTCCTGCGGCATGCCCGGCCTGCTCACCCCGACCCGGGTGGAGGATCGCTGGCTGGTGGACGGGGCCGTGGTCAACCCGGTCCCCATCTCCCTGGCCCGCGCCATGGGAGCCGAGGTGGTGATCGCCGTCAACCTCAACACCGACATGCACCAGCCCTGGACCGACGAACCGGACGAGCCCGTGCAGGGGGGGCTGCTCAGCCAGTGGTTGAACCGGGGCGAGCGCGAACCCAGTACCCCCGGCATGTGGGGGGTGATGACGGGCTCCATCAACATCATGCAGGAGCGCATCACCCGTGCCCGGATGGCCGGGGATCCCCCCGAGATCCAGCTCTGCCCGCGCCTTGGCAACCTCTCCATCATGGATTTCCACCGCGCGAGCGACGCCATCGACGAGGGGGAAGCCTGTGTCGAGCGCAACCTGGAGCAGCTCAAGGAGGAGCTGTCACGACTCTGCCTGATATGAAGGCATATCGGGGTAAAAGACAAAAAGAGCGCCAATAGGCGCTTTTTTGTTTCGTGCGACGCGCCTCAGAACAGCCCCAGCCCCTTGAGCATCACCACCAGGATCAGCAGCGGCGACACATAGCGGATGATGAAAAACAGGGGGCTGAGGATGGGCAGCGCCAGCTTGCCTCCATTGGTCAGCGCCGTCGTCATCCGCTCGAATCCCCATACCCAGCCCACAAAGAGGCAGAGGAAGATGCCGCCAAGGGGCATCAGCACGTTGGAAGAGACGAAGTCGAACAGATCGAAGAAGGTTTTCCCGCCAACCTGCACATCCGCCAGCGTGCTGCTCGAGAGCGCACAGGTCGAGCCGACCGCCCCCAGCACCAGCAGGTTGATCAGGGTCGCCCTTGTGCGGCTCATGTGAAAGCGCTCGGAGAGCACCGAGACCGGCACCTCCAGAATGGAGAGCATGGCCCCGGTGGCTGCAATGGCGGAGAGCACGAAGAAGAGCACCATGAAGAGGTGTCCAAAGGGGATGCTGGCAAAGACCGCGGGTATGGTGATGAACAGCAGGGAGGGGCCTGCGCTCGGCTCGAAGCCAAAGGCAAACACCGCCGGGAAGATGGCGATCCCCGCCAGCATGGAGACGAAGAGATCCGCGCACATCACCCGTACCGTGGTGAGAGGGATGTGCTGATCATCGCGAAAATAGCTGCCATAGGTCATCATGCAGCCCATCCCGATGGAGAGCTTGAAGAACGCCAGCCCCATGGCCGTCAGCACGACGCCTGCGGTCACCTTGGAGAAATCCGGCGAGAACAGGAAATGCAGTCCTTCGCTCGCCCCGGGCAGAGTCAGGCTGCGCACGCCTATCACCAGCAGCAGGATGAAGAGCAGTGGCATCAACCGCTTGGTGACCGCTTCGATCCCCCTGGAGACCCCCATCAGCAGGATGCCCCCCATCAGGGCCAGCACCAGCCACTGCCAGAGCAGACTCTGCAAGGGATCCGTGATGAGCGAATTGAAGGCAGCCCCCGTGACGGCGGGATCGGTGGAGAGGATCTCGCCGCTGGCCGCCTTGAAGATGTAGGCAAACACCCAGGCCGCCACCTCGGAGTAGAACGACATGATGAGGAAGGCCGCGCTCACCCCCATGGCGGCGATCAGCCACCAGGGTTGCCCCTTCGGAGCCAGCTTGATGAGCCCGCTGACCACATCCGTCCTGGCCTCGCGCCCCAGCATGATCTCGGAGATCATCACCGGCAATCCCACCAGCAGGGTGGCGACGACATAGACCAGCAGAAAACCGGCGCCACCGTTCTCACCGGTCAGATAGGGAAATTTCCAGATATTGCCGAGCCCGACGGCAGACCCCAGGGTCGCGGCCAGCACGCCAAAGGTGCTGGTAAACCCATCTCTGGCTTTGGTAATGGATTGGCTCATCGTTGTCTCGCTGTGTGGATCACCGCCTGAATTAAAAGGGTCGGAGTGTTCCGTGGATTAATCCAGCCCGACAAGATGATTTAGTGAAAATCGCCGCTGGCCGCACACAACGCATTATTTAATTAAATAATCATCCATTTTGACAAATAAAAAATGCCGCCTCGAGGGCGGCATTTTTATCAAGGTTGAACTGAATCAAGCCTTGGCAATATCGTCCGGACCGATCTGGCCGATTTCGGCGACTTTCTTGTCAGCCAGCAGCCAGAGGGTGAACTTGTGCAGATCGGGGTGGTGGGCCAGGGCAACCAGGAAGGCGCCTCCGACTTCACGGTAACCCAGTTCATAGTTCTTCAGGGTGGTTGGGGGGACGCCCAGCAGATCGGCAAACTTGGGACGGCTCAGGCCTACCGCTTCGCGGATCTGACGGATCTTCTTGCCAACAGTTACGATATTTGAATTCATGTGTTCCATACTCCGTTCGGCGGATTGACTCCACCTTTATTTTTCGCGACGACTCGTAGTCAAGTGTATCAGTTTTGAACGGACTCGTTATGGTCGAGCCTCTATCTATAATCAGCGTCTTTCGACGACAACCCTTCACAAACCTCGGGGATGGTAATCGCTGTGTCGCCTCAGGTAAACAGTCTCGAAAAGAAACCTTTCTTGTTGCCCGGCCATCCCTCGTATAATTCGCCGGTTATTTCCAAGAGAGTCATCAACATGGCATTTCCCGGCATCATTTCCCGTCTTCATTCCGACCCGGACTCCCTCCCCCGTCAGCTCGCCCAGGGTCTGCAGACCCGGGCCGAGGCGTTCTGGTTGCCCATTGCCATGCAGGGGGACGCCACCACCGTGCTGGCGGCCCTCCCGGACAGCTGCAGCCTCTATCTTGAAGGCCAGACGACGCTTCCCCTGCGCAGCCACGACGGCGTCGTGGCAGAAAACGGCACCCTGGCACTGGGCAATGGTCACACGATGACGCTGGCCAGGGAGAAAGGCGATGGCGGCATCGTGCCGGAAGAAAGCCTCGCCGAGATGGCCCAATGGCTGGAAGCGGGTCATCGGCACTTCATCTGCTCCACTGCCGTCCAGCCCGTGGCGCGGGCCATCCTCAACATCTGGCCTCTCGATCCCTACCTCGCCCGTCACTTCTTGCTCAGTTTCACACCCTTGCTGTGCGAAGCAACCGAGGCGGACTATCTTGCGGTCCTCTCGGTCAGGGCGGGTGACGCCATCCCGCGGCACGCTTGGGCTGAGGCTTATATGAAGCTTGAGAAGAAACTGCATCGCGCCTACTTGGATCACTAATAAATCCCAAGAAACAGCCAGTTATCCCTACGACACAATTTGCCCCATCCCTTATCTGTGAGCTTGATCATGTTTTGAAATGGGCATAAAGTGCGCCACGTCATCGGAATGACGTCGGCTGTTCGTGGCGGAGTATGCATTGTCGACAGTGCAACCCGCACACTTGTGCACCCAGATACGTGCCTCCTGGATGGATCTAGGATCCCTGTTCGCACCAACGTCGTTGGTCGACAGAGCCAGCAGCTTACATAAATTACAAAGTGCGAAGCACGTGAACAACGTGCCATCTCAACGAGGATTATTTTATGATGAAAATGGCTCCTTCCCTGATCGCCATCGCTATGGCCACCATGGGTGCAACTGCAGCTCACGCCGCTGACGACATCTACTTCGGCGCCGGTGTTGGTGCAACTCACTTCAACGGTCTGAACAAGATCGAAGGCGTGAACGTTGGCGAAGAAGATGCGGCTGCTGCCAATGCCTTCGTTGGTTACAACTTCAACGAATACTTCGGTTCCGAGCTGGGCTACCAGTACACCGGCCGTGGCAACACCGACGGCAACCGTTACGAGAGCCAGGGTGCCACCCTGTCCGGTATCGCTCGTCTGCCGCTGGGCAACGATTTCTCCCTGTTCGGTGAAGCTGGCGCCTACTGGGGCCACACCGACGGTCTGGGTACCAGCGATACCAAAGTATCCCCGCTGGCCGGCGCCGGTGTGACCTACAAGGTCAACGACGCGCTGGATCTGCAAGCTCGCTACCGCTACATGTGGGACGTGGCTGACCTGCACGCCGACAACTTACGCTACAAGTCCAACCAGAGCGTTGCGACCCTGGAAGCCGTTTACCACCCGTTCCGTACTTCCTACGTAGCGCCTGCTCCGGCCCCGGTTGTTGAAGAAGCACCGGCCCCGGCTCCGCAAATCGTTGAGAAGAACTTCGCCCTGAACTCCGACGTGCTGTTCGCCTTTGGCAAAGACAGCCTGAAGGCCGAAGGTGTGCAAGCCCTGAACGCTCTGTACCAGCAAATCGTTGAGTTCCAGCCGAAAGACGGCAACGCCGTTGTTGTTGGTTACACCGACCGTATCGGTTCCGACGCTTACAACCAGAAGCTGTCTGAAGCTCGTGCCCGCACCGTTGCCAACTTCCTGGTCAGCAAGGGTATGGCTGCCAGCAAGGTTGCCATCGAAGGTCGTGGCGAAGCCAACCCGGTCACCGGCACCAAGTGTGACGGCGTCAAGGCCAAGGCTCAGCTGATCTCCTGCCTGGCTCCGGACCGTCGCGTAGAAGTTCGCGTATCCGGCGTACAAGAAGTTCAAAAGTAATCTGACTTCGCTCAGGTAACGTAAAAAGGGGATGCCACGGCATCCCCTTTTGCTGTCTCTCTCCTCCCCCCAGCGACACTCTCTGTCTCACCTTTTCTCCCCTTTACCCCCGTATTGCGGCCCCGCGACACCGGTGTCGGCGCTGCATATCTGTGCAGAAACTTGATCACGCTGATTCAAAAGAATACAGTAGCAACGCTTGTAAGACATTGGATGAACTATTAAAAGTCCTCAGTGCCCGGTTAGTTGTCCATGGAGAAACAGCTTCATGAGAATCCAGGTTTCCATCCATTTTTTATTCAAGCCGTCCGTGATCCGCTCACGGTGTCGCACATGAAGTGTCATCTGCGACCGGTATAACAAAGAGTGCGCAGTACGCCCATAGCACGGCAACTCAACGAGGATAAAACGATGAAAATGAAAATGGCACCAACCCTGATTGCTCTGGCCATTGCAGCCATGGGAACCACCACCGCTCAGGCGGCCGACGACTGGTACACGGGTATGGGTGCAGGTTGGGCCTATGGCCACGACCTGGATACCTTCGGCCAGGATGCTGACAAGGACGCCACCGCGCTCTCCCTGTTCGGCGGTTACAACTTCACCGAGAACTTTGCCGCCGAGCTCGGCTATCTCTATGCCGGCAAGGCTGGCGTCGATGGCGTCGACTTCAAGACCCAGGGTGCCACCCTGTCCGGTATCGCACGCCTGCCCATGAATGACATCTTCTCCGTCTTCGCCGAAGGGGGTGCCTACTTCAACCACGTCAACGGCAACGGCCAGAGCGACAACGGGACCTCGCCGCTGGCGGGTCTGGGTCTGACTGCCAAGCTCTCCGACCTTATCGACCTGCAGGCCCGCTACCGCTACATGTGGGATCTGGGTGACGATCAGAAAACCTGGAAAACCGACATGAGCGTCGCCACCCTGGAACTGGTGATGCACCCGAACCGCACCACCTATGTGGCACCGGCCCCGGCACCGGCTCCCGAGCCGGTTCCCGAGCCTGTCATGGTCGACAAGAACTTCTCCCTGAGCTCGGACGTGCTGTTTGCCTTCGGCAAATCCACCCTGAAGCCGGAAGGGGCTGCTGCGCTCAACACCCTGTATCAGCAGATCGTCGACGTCCAGCCGAAAGATGGCAGCGCCGTGGTGGTGGGTTACACCGACCGCATCGGCTCCGATGCCTACAACCTGAAGCTGTCTGAAGCCCGTGCCCGCACCGTGGCCGACTTCCTGGTTGGCAAGGGTCTGCCGGCTGGCAAGGTTTCCATCGAAGGTCGTGGTGAAGCCAACCCGGTCACCGGCACCCAGTGTGACGGCATCAAGGCCAAGGCTCAGCTGATCGCCTGCCTGGCACCGGATCGCCGCGTCGAAGTGCGCGTCACCGGCGTACAGGAAGTGCAGCAATAAGGGGACAACCACCTGTTGCAAAAAGGGGCCATTCCGGCCCCTTTTTTAATGCCCGGACGGCACCGCCAGCGCGGGCAGCCCACCTGCCTGTCTCACCGATTTTCCATACAGATGCGTCACTTAAATGGTTAATGCGCTCACATCGCCTATACATAATGTTGGCTATACATAGCAAAGGGCTGGGAGCCCTATAACACCCAACATCGACGAGGATACGCGATGAACATAAGACTGAAACCTGTGTGGATTGCATTGGCATTGGCGACGAGTGCCGCCCAGGCGGCACCTGTTCACGACTGGTATGTGGGGGCTGGGGGTGGCTGGGCCTTTGCCCATGACATCGATGATTTCAGCCAGGACGTCGGCAAGGACGCAACCGCCATCAACGCCTTTGTCGGCTACAACTACAACGAGAATCTGGGGGCAGAGCTCGGCTACCTCTCCACCGGTGACTGGGATATTGCCGGCCAGGACTTCAACAGCAAGGGGGCCACCCTGTCGGTCATTGGCCGTTTGCCGCTGGGGGACATCTTCTCTGTCTTTGCCGAAGGGGGTGGTTATCTCTATCACGTCGACTCCGTCAACGGGGGAGATGACAACCTGGCTCCCCTGGCGGGTCTGGGACTGACCGCCAGACTGAGCGACTGGGTAGACATCCAGACCCGCTACCGCTACATGGTGCGAGTCGGGGACGATCCTGACAACGACAAGGTGGGCAGCGGCACCAAACGCTGGGTCAGCGACATCAGTACCGCCACCATCGAGCTGGTGCTTCACCCCAATCGCACCGTCGCCGCAGTGCCGGTGGCCGCGCCTCTGGTCGTGGCACCGCCGCCCCCGGCTCCCGAGCCGGTGGATCAGACCTTCAACCTGAGTTCGGATGTGCTGTTTGCCTTTGGCAAGGCGGAGCTCAAACCGGAGGGGATGCAGGCACTCGACGCCCTCTACCAGCAGATCGTCGACGTCAAACCCAAGGATGGCAACGCCATGGTGATGGGCTACACCGACCGCATCGGCTCGGATGCCAACAACCAGGCACTGTCGGAGGCCCGTGCAAGCACGGTCGCCAACTTCCTGATTGGCAAGGGGCTGCCTGCAGACAAGGTGAGCATCCAGGGCAATGGCGAGAGCAACCCGGTCACCGGCACCCAGTGTGATGCCATCAAGGCCAGGGCTGCCCTCATCGACTGCCTGGCCCCGGATCGCCGGGTCGAAATCCGGGTCACCGGTGTCAGCAATCCCGCCGAGCCCGCCCCCGCCGAGCAACCGGCACAATAACCTCCTCTTCCTTCACAGCCGTGCACAAAAAAGGGATGCCGAGGCATCCCTTCTGCATGTCTGTCCCCTTGGGATCAGAAGGAAGTACGACGATAGCGGCGGTACTCGGGGCGCCAGAAGTTCGCCTCGATGGCCTGATCGATCACATCATCGGGGGTCTGCACCGCCTTGCCCTGCAACATGGCGGTCTTGGCCACCATCTTGGCGATGTAGCGGGAGACCTGATGGATGTCCGCCAGATCCGGCAGCAAGGAGCCCTCTTCCCCCTTCACCAGGGGTGAACAATCCGCCAGGGCACGGCTGGCCGACATCAGCATGGCATCGGTCACCCGGTTGGCACCGGAGGCGATCACCCCAAGGCCGATCCCCGGGAAGATGAAGGAGTTGTTGCACTGGGCGATGACGTAGCGCTTGCCCTTGTACTCCACCGGTGCGAACGGGCTGCCGGTGGCGACCAGCACCTGGCCGTCGGTCCAGCGAATGAGATCCGCCGGGGTGGCTTCCACCCGGGAAGTGGGGTTGGAGAGCGGGAAGATGATGGGACGGGCACAGTGCTTGTGCATGGTCTTGACCACCTCTTCGGTAAACAGACCCGGCTGGCCGGAGACCCCGATCAGGATGTCCGGGCGACCGTGCTCCATCACCTCCAGCAGGGAGATGTTGTCCCCCACCGGCCACTCCTTGATCCGCTCGATCGGCTGGGAGAGCTTGCGCTGGAAGTCGAGCTGGTTGGGGATCTTGTCGGTGATGAGACCGAATCGGTCCACCATGAAGACCCGGCCCCGCGCCTCGGCGTCGGTCAGCCCTTCGGCCTTCATCTGCGCCACGATCTGCTCGGCGATGCCGCACCCGGCACTGCCCGCCCCGAGGAAGGCGACCCGCTTCTCGGAGAGCTTGGCACCGGAGGCCTTGCAGGCGGCGATGAGGCTGCCCAGGGTCACCGCGGCGGTCCCCTGAATGTCATCGTTGAAGCAGCACAGCTCATCCTTGTAGCGGTTGAGCAGCGGGGTGGCATTGCCCTGGGCGAAATCCTCGAACTGCAGCAGGATGTCCGGCCAGCGGCGCTTGACCGCCTGAATGAAGGCATCGACGAACTCGTCGTACTCTTCGCCGGAGATGCGCGGATGGCGCCACCCCATGTAGAAGGGGTCGTTCAGCAACTGCTGGTTGTTGGTGCCCACGTCCAGCACCACCGGCAGGCAGTAGGCCGGGGAGATGCCGCCACAGGCGGTGTAGAGGGAGAGCTTGCCGATGGGAATGCCCATGCCGCCGATGCCCTGATCCCCGAGGCCCAGGATGCGTTCGCCATCGGTGACCACGATCACCTTGACGTTCTGCTTGGTGGCGTTTTGCAGCATGTCATCGATCCTGTCCTTGTCTGGATAGGAGATGAAGAGGCCGCGAGCACGACGATAGATGTTGGAGAACTCCTCGCACGCCTTGCCGACCGTCGGGGTGTAGATGACCGGCAGCATTTCGGTGAGGTGGTTGTTCAGCAGGCGGTAGAAGAGCGTTTCGTTGGTATCCTGGATGTTGCGCAAATAGATGTGCTTGTCCATGTCGTTGCCAAACGCCATGAACTGGCGATAGGCACGCTCTGCCTGCTCTTCGATGGTTTCGATGTTCTGGGGCAGCAGACCCTCCAGATTGAAGCTACTGCGTTCTTCGCTGGTGAAGGCGCTGCCCTTGTTGAGCAACGGCGTCTCCAGCAGGGCTGGACCTGCGTAGGGAATGTAGAGGGGACGTTTCTGATTATTATCTTCAAACATGGATCTGTACCTTGACTGTGTGGCCCGTCGATCCTATGGGCTTGAGCCAACAATTTCAAAGGGTTTGCACCTCCCTTGCGAAAGGTTTGCGACCCAGTCGACGAAAGGCCCCCGGAGTCTGACCCGTCAGGCGGCGAAAACGGTTGGCAAAGTTGGCGCCGTCGCTGTATCCGACCCGGGCCGCCAGCTCGGCCAGCGGCCAGTTGGTGTAGAGCAGCAACTGGCGCGCCTTGTTCATGCGAAGCCCGGTGAGCCAGGCCATGGGGCCCATGCCGAACACCTGCTGGCAGAGCCGGTGCAGATGGGGCACCGAGCAGGCCATCTGGTCGGCCAGCAGGGCCACGCTCCAGGGCTCGTCCAGACGCGCCTCCACCCGCCGAAACAGCGCCTGAAGCCGCAGCTCCGGCGTGCCGCGCACCTCCCCCTGCAGGGTCCGCTCCAAGAGCGCCAGCAGCAGGCTCAGCAGCTGGGGCTGGAGTGGCGAACGTATTCCCTCCCCCTGCATCAGGCTGAGCAGATGGTAGAGCTGCTCCCCCTCCTCCCCCTGCCAGATGCGATGGCCAAGCCGGTGCAGATGCTGCCAGCGAGGCACGTCGTCCAGCAGGATCCAACTGGTATGCCAGGCTTCCCCCACCAGCCTGAGGCCCCCCGGCACGGCGGCCGGGAGAAAGACCAGGGCTCCCGCCGGGATGGGCTGCTCCCCGCCATCGGTGAGCAGGGCGCCCCCCTCGTCATGGCTCACCATCAGGATGTGAAACTCCGGTCGGTTGCGGCGGATAAGGTAGTGCTCCCGTATCGTCGAGAGGCCGGTCAGGAAGACACCCGCCTCCCCAAGCAGGGGCAGCCCTTCGCGCCCCAGCATCCGCTCTTCGCAGGCCGGGGCGATTTCCAGACACTCGCTGATAAATGGCATAGCACCTCAACAGGATAGTTTTGCACAAGAAAGCCGAGAGAGGCTCACAGTGAAGCCTCCCGTTATCACCCCTATCATACCCACGACAAACCCTGATTTTTACCAACCCGGTTAACATAAATGAATTATTGGCAAGCGATTTTAAAACAAACCACCGATCGCGAGTTCATGACGCGACTGTGGCGACTGGCCCTGCCGGTTTCGCTGCAATCCATGATGTTCTCCCTGCTCGGCCTCATCGACATCATGATGGTGAGCCAGCTCGGCACCACGGCTGTGGCGGCGGTCGGCTTGGGCAACCGGGTCTTCTTCTTCAATCTGCTGGTGATAGCGGGGCTCTCGGGCGGGGTCTCGGTGTTGGCGGCACAATATTTCGGCCGTGGCGAGATGGCCGGGGTGCGCCGCTCCCTGGCCCTGGCCCTGGTGGGCGCCCTGGCGGTGAGCCTGCCCTTTGCCCTCGTCTATGTGCTCTCACCGGGCAGCGTGCTCGGCTTTGCCAGCCATGAGCCCGCGCTGCGCGAGCTGGCCGACGAGTTCCTGATGATCACCGGCGCCACCATCCTCTGCACCGCCGTGGTGGTGCCCCTGGAGTCGGCCCTGCGCTCGGTGGGCAATGCCGCGGCGCCGACCCGCATCGGTATCATCGCCATCATCGCCAACGTCATCCTCAACTATGCCCTCATCTTCGGCCATTTCGGCGCCGAGGCCATGGGAGTAGCCGGCTCCGCCTGGGGCACCACCCTTTCGCGCCTGCTGCAGACGGCGCTGCTGCTTGCCTATGTGTGGCGTGCAGAGCCCCGTCTCATCCCGCGCAAGCAAGACTGGCTCGCCGCCTTCAGGCGCAAGGAGGTGGTGCGCTTCACCCTGATCGCCCTGCCGCTGTTGCTGCACGACGGGCTCTGGGCCTTCGGCATGCTGCTCTACGGCTTCCTCTACGCGCACCTTGGCACCGACGCTCTGGCCATCATGACCACCCTCGGCACGCTGGAGAGCATCCTCATCTCCCTCTTCTTCGGGCTGGCGGTGGCCTGCTCCACCCTGCTCGGTCACCGGCTCGGGGCAGAGGAGTATGACGAGGCCTGGCAGCACTCCCAGCTCTTCCTGCTGCTTGCCCCCGTCGGCGCCCTGCTGGTGGGGACCGCCGTCTGGCTGATGCAGGGCAGCCTGCTGCAATGGGTCGGCAACCTGCCGGGCGAGCTGATGACTGAGGCCGGCCAGGTGCTCGCCATCCTGTGCCTCGGCATGCTGCTCAAGGTGTTCAACATGGTGGGGATCGTCGGGGTGCTGCGCTCGGGGGGGGACGTCAACTACAGCATCTTCATCGACATCGTCGGCATGTGGTGCATCGGCCTGCCGCTGGCCTGGGTGGCGGTCAGCCTGCTGGGCTGGCCCCTCTCCTGGGTGGTGGCGGTGGTCCTGCTGGAGGAGCTCTCCAAGGTGCTGCTGGTGCAGCGCCGCATTCGCCAGCGGCGCTGGCTGCGCAATCTGGTGCTGGGATAAGGGAAGAGCGCAAAGCGGGAAAATGCGGGGTCATATCAATGACAGAAAATCCCGCTTTGCAGTATGCTGGCCCCCTCTTCAATCAGAGGCGGGGTGCGCCGGCCATGCCGATCCTTGTGCCCCTGCCCAGTAGTCGTTTAAGGAGACGAGCATGCAACCACAAAAAGAGCGGATCACCGAGACTGCCCTGCTGGAGATGGCCAACAAGATCATTCGTGAACACGAGGACTTCATCCACGGCATGCGCGCCGACTCGGTGGAGCAGAAGGGGGACATTCTGGTGTTCCAGGGGGAGTTCTTCCTGGCAGAGGACGGCACCCCGACCGGCAAGACCATGGCGGTGTTCAACATGTTCAAGCTGCTGGCCCAGCAGCTCTCCGGCAAATACACCCTGGCCTGACGCCAGCCCCGTCATCACCGGATGCCGCCCTCAGGCGGCATCCGTTTTTGTGCGCCCTGCATCGCCCGCGGGTTTCCCTGCCTCGGCCACCACGCAGTTGCGACCCGCCATCTTGGCCATGTAGAGGCACTCGTCCGCCCGGTTGAGCAGATCCTCCACCCCCTCGCCACGCTGGGCCAGGGTCAGACCGATGCTCACCGTCACCTCCAGCAGCTCGTCGGAGGTGGGGCTTTTCACCAACCTCGCCTCCACCGCGACCCGCAGCCGCTCCGCCACCCGCTTGGCTTGTGCCAGGTCCGTGCAACCGGGCAACAGGATGGCAAACTCCTCCCCGCCGTAACGCCCGAGCACCATGCCGGGCTCCAGTTGTTCCGACAGGGTGGCCGCCACCTCCTTGAGCACCGCATCCCCCGCCAGATGGCCGAAGGTGTCGTTGATGCGCTTGAAGCGATCCAGATCCAGCAGCAGCACCGCGAAGGGAGCCTGTTTGCGGATCATGGCGGCCCTCGCCTTCTCGAGCTGCTTCATCAGCAGGCGGCGGTTCATCATGCCGGTCAACTCGTCCGTGGTGGACTCCCGATAGAGTTGCAGCAGCATGTTGAGCTGGCCGCACTGCACCCAGGCGCTGGCGATGGCAAAGAGCCCCAGCAGCCAGACCTGGTTGAGGGTCTGCACGCTCCAGAGGGGCTGGCCCACCAGCAGCCAGTTGCCCGCCAGCATGGTGGCCAGAATGCCCCCCGCCAGTTGCAGGCTGAGGGAGAGGGGAATGGGGAAGATGGCGAACAGACTGATGAGCAGATAGGGGAAGGCCATGTAGCCCGCCTGCATCTCCTGATCCGCGCCGAAGCTGTGCAGGCAGATGAGGGAGAAGAGCATCATCACCGCCATCAGGTAGCCCAGCGCCAGCTTCATGCGCTCGCGCTTGAAGTGGATGAGATAGGAGAGGGGGATGAGGGGCGAGAGGGCCAGCAGGCAGAAGACCCTGACCTGGAACAGCGCCTCGAACTGGATGGCTGGCAGGGTCAGCCAGTCCACCAGAGCCCAGCTCGGGAGCCCCGCCATCAGCAGACAGGTGAGCAGCCGCAGCCGCACCGTCATGAAGCCCATCCGGGTCAGGGTAAAATCTTCGGAGTGGGCGCGGGCACTCCAGAACTCCGACAGCTTCAGCATCCAGAGTCTCCATCTTCGAACCGAGGGCTCATTCTACACCGTCCCCATCCTGATGCATCAGCCTCCCTCCCCTTTGTGAGGGATCGGTCTCACACAAACCGGCGGATCTTAATCGCCACAGGAAAACGTTTCAACCCATCAGGAAATAAACGAGTTTGCGCTCAATTAGCGCTGGAAAGCGCGATGCCAATCACTAAAATAGCGCCCAATTTTCTCCCCTCCCCCCACACATTCGAGGTATTTATGGAACAGGCTGCCGCCCCAAGCGCCATCCGAGAGGCCCATCCCCCCAGGCGA
Source organism: Aeromonas sp. ASNIH1 (assembly GCF_002934285.1). NCBI lineage: Bacteria > Pseudomonadati > Pseudomonadota > Gammaproteobacteria > Aeromonadales > Aeromonadaceae > Aeromonas > Aeromonas sp. ASNIH1. The sequence continues at coordinate 205,719 of NZ_CP026228.1, forward strand.
GCCCACAGCGAACTGGTCTACGGCATCGAGGATGTCCCCCCCCTGCCCCAGACCCTGTTCGCCGCCCTGCAGCATATGCTCGCCATGTTTGTCGCCATCATCACCCCGCCCCTCATCATCGCCAACGCCCTCGGCCTCCCCGCCGATGACACCCGCTACATCGTCTCCATGTCCCTGGTCATGTCCGGCATCGCCTCCTTCATCCAGACCCGCCGTTTCGGCCCCCTCGGTTCCGGCCTGCTCTCGGTACAGGGCACCAGCTTCAACTTCCTCGGTCCCATCATCGCCTCCGGCCTCGCCCTCAAGCAGGCGGCCATGCCCACCGACGATCTGCTGGGCACCCTGTTCGGCACCATGCTGGCAGCGGCCCTCACCATCGTCGTCATGAGCCGCTTCCTGCACCTGGTCAAACGGATCATCACCCCGCTGGTGACCGGCATCGTGGTATTGCTCATCGGCCTGACCCTCATCAAGGTAGGGCTCATCAGCATGGGGGGCGGCTACGGCGCCCTGGCGGACGGCAGCTTCGCCAGCCACACCAACCTCTTTCTCTCCCTGCTGGTGCTCGGCCTCATCGTGCTGATGCAACGCAGTCGCAACCCCTGGCTGCGCCTCTCCGCCATCATGATCGCCATGCTGGCGGGCTATGCGGTGGCGCTGCTGCTGGGCAAGGTGGCAGCCCCCACCTTCGACGGCCCCCTGGTGATGGTGCCTGTTCCGCTCCACTACGGGCTCGGCTTTGACTGGCAGCTGTTCGTGCCGCTCGCCATCATCTTCGTGGTGACGGCGCTGGAAGCCATCGGCGACATGACCGCCACCTCCGACATCTCCGGCGAGCCGCTGGAAGGGCCGGTCTACATGGCGCGGATCAAGGGGGGCGTGCTGGCCGACGGCGCCAACTCCATGCTGGCGGCGGTCTTCTCCACCTTCCCCATGTCCACCTTCGCCCAGAACAACGGCGTCATCCAGCTGACCGGGGTGGCCAGCCGCCATGTCGGCCTCTTCATCGCCGCCATGCTGGCCCTGCTCGGCCTGTTCCCGGCGGTGGCGAGCCTGGTGCAACAAATACCTGAACCCGTGCTCGGCGGCGCCACCATCGTCATGTTCGGCACCATCGCCGCCGCCGGGGTGCGCATCATCTCCCGGGAGGAGCTGGACCGCCGCGCCCTGATGATCCTGGCGGTGTCGCTCGCCATGGGTCTCGGAGTGGCCCAGGTGCCCGAGGTGCTGCAACACCTGCCGGAGCTGGCCAGGAGCGTGCTCTCCTACGGCGTCGCCACCGGCGGCCTCACCGCCATCCTGCTCAATCTGCTGCTGCCCCGGCGCGCCGCCGCACAGGCCTGACACTCCGCCATCCTTGCACCAAAGCCCCGCCATGCGGGGCTTTACCTTGTTTGCCTCCGCGCGTACTGTGCTTGGCAGCCTCTGCCAAAGGATGCCTTTCATGCCTTATACCCTGCTGCCCCCGCCGCCCGCCCACCAGACACCCGACCAGATCCTGGCCGAGGAGCAGCGCTGGCTGCGGGAGTGCGCCGGTGACGGCGAGCCCAGAGCCCTCCTCTGGCAGGGCCCCCAATGCCTCATCGTCACCCGCAAGGACACCCGTTTGCCCCGCTACCAGGCCGCCTGCGAGCAGCTGGCCGCCGAGGACTGGCCGGTGTTCGTGCGCGACAGCGGCGGCACCGCCGTGCCCCACGGCGCCGGCGTCCTCAACCTCTCCCTCATGCTGCCCCGAACCACCACGGATCTGGCCCACTACTACCGGCTGCTGGGGGCGCCCCTGCTCGCCCTGCTGGAGGAATACGGTCTTGCGGGCAGCTACGACTTCGTGCCCGGCTCGTTTTGCGACGGCCAGTACAACCTGGTGATCGGGGGGCGCAAGGTGACCGGCACCGCCCAGCGCTGGCTGGCGCCGGGCCGGGATCACGACGGCGCCGTGCTGGCCCAGGCCATGCTGCTGGTGGCGGGGGATGTGGACGAGGGCACCCGGATGGCGAGCCGCTTCTACGAACTGGCCGGGGGCGAGCTGCGCTTTGCTCCGGGCACCTCCACCACCCTGGCCCACGCCATTGGCTGGCAGGGGGATGAGGCGGCCCTGGTGAGCCGGGTGAGCAGGGCGCTGGCGCAGCGGCTTTCCGGAGATATTCCCTCCCCCTGACCCCCTGGGGGCAACAAGCGCCGCCATTCATTGCGTAAAATGCAAAAAAGCCACGATGAGCGTCGTGGCTTTTGCGTATTTCGCACAGATATTGTCAGAGGAGCCGGGATCAAGCCCCGGGTTTTGCCATCCCAGCCCGGATCCCGGTTGACACCATGGACAGGAGCCCGGTGACAGGACTTCCCGCAGGCCCGCTTCTCATCAGGCCGTCTGCGGCTCGGGCTCGGACTCCGTATCCCGGTCCCGGCTGAAGTAGGCGCGGGTCTCGGCAATCACCACGTGGCGCAGGCCGATGAGGCCGATGAGGTTGGGCACCGCCATCAGGCCGTTGACGATGTCGGCCAAGAGCCAGATCAGGTCCAGATGGAGGAAGGCACCGCTCGCCACCAGCACCAGATAGATGAGGCGGTAGGGTTTGATCGCCTTCACCCCGAACAGGTACTCGGTGCAGCGCTCGCCGTAGTAGTTCCAGCCAAGGATGGTGGTAAAGGCGAAGAACAACAGGCCGATGCTCACCAGATACTGGCCCACATGGGCATCCAGCCCCTGGGCAAAGGCCAGACTGGTCATGGCCGCACCGCTTGCATCGCCGCTCCACACCCCGGTCACCACCAGGGTCAGGCCGGTCATGGTGCAGATGATGATGGTGTCGATGAAGGTGCCGGTCATGGAGACCAGCCCCTGCTCCACGCAGGAATCGGTCTTGGCCGCCGCCGCCGCGATGGGGGCCGAGCCCAGCCCCGACTCGTTGGAGAAGACCCCGCGCGCCACCCCGGACTGGATCGCCAGCATGATGCCGGCGCCGACGAAACCGCCGGTGGCCGCATGACCGGTGAAGGCGCTCCCGATCACCAGCATGACCGCATCGGGCAGGGCGCCTGCATTGTTCACCAGCACCCCGGCACAGGCGACGATGTAGAAGATGGCCATGAAGGGCACCACCTTGCTGGACACGCTGGAGATGGACTGGATACCCCCCAGGGTCACCAGCGCCACGATCAGGGTCAGCACCACGGCGGTCACTTCACGGGGTACCGAGAAGGAGAGGCTCATGGCATCACTGATGGCGTTGACCTGGGGGAAGGTACCGATGCCGAAGAAGGCGACGCCGATGCCGAACAGGGCAAACAGCTTGGCGAGCGGCCTGGAGCCGAGCCCCTTCTCCAGATAGTACATGGGGCCACCCGCCATCTGGCCGTTGGCGTCCTGCTGGCGATATTTCACCGCCAGCAGGCACTCGGCGTACTTGGTGGCCATGCCGAACAGGGCGGCCATCCACATCCAGAACAGGGCGCCGGGGCCGCCGAGCTTGATGGCGGTGGCGACCCCGACGATGTTGCCGGTGCCGATGGTGGCGGAGAGGGCGGTGCAGAGCGCGCCGAAGCTGGAGACATCCCCCTGCTTGCCCTGCCCCTGATCGCGGCCAAAGACCAGCTTGAGGGCCAGCGGCAAACGCACGATCTGAAGCAGACCCAATCGCCAGGTGAGATAGATACCGGTCCCGACCAGCAGGATCAGCAGGGGGGGACCCCAGATAAAGCTATCGATGGCGGCGAGCGCCGATTGAATTGATGACATGCATCCTCCTTAAAAAACAACGATTAAGGAGGAGAAGGATGATCTTCCCATAGGTGTCGCGATCGGCCAGAGGCGATCGGATGCGGGCAAAGAACGTGTTCACACTCTTGCTGCGAGGCCGTGATCAAGGCTCATGCGCTGCTCGGAAGCCTCATGTATTTACATACACTCCGGTTCCTGCGCTGCTCTTTGCCTTGCTGACGACCTCTCGCTACAGATCGTGAACAGTTCCAAGCTCAGGTACAACCATCCCATCCCCTCTGTCCTTTTGCCTGAGAGTTTCCGGCGCCAGATTGCGATGCAATCACGGTGCCTTGCTCCTTCGGCGCCCGATTCAACGGGTCTCTCCAGAGTATCGTCCAGTAGCAGTCCACACCGGTTGCCCGGTACCTGAAAGATTCACTTCTTCGGTGGATGGTTGCCCATCGCTCTCCTGCTACCTTCATCCGAACTAGTTTGGATTAGGAAGCGGGCATGGTAATCCAAAAAATGTGAGCTGTCTCGCACTCCCTGGCCCCGGCGCCCCCTTTTTACCTGGCCGCAACCCCCAGGCCTGATGTTATTAGTTCGTTAACTATCAACAGCTTATCAAGCTCCCTTAGGGGGTGCTCCCCATCACGGCCCTGATCGCTTCCCGTATCAAGAGCCTGTTTCGTCTCGACCAGAAAAACTTGCCGACATATCCAATCAAAATGCTTGCACACAAACTCAATAAGCCGATAATCCCGCGCATAACTAAGCACTTTGCAAGGGAGTTATGCAATGTGCCTGGTGGGTCCCTCCGGACCGCTCGCCTGAGCCGGCCGTCGCCGGTTCAATCGCATATGGCTTGGGCATATCACGCCCCCTAAGGACTATCAAAAGAGAATGAACGAGACCCTGGTCGCACAAGATTACCGTCAGTTGGTTGAACAATTCGGCTCCCCCCTGCTGCTGCTCGACAAGGCAGCCGTCCGCAAACAGTATCGGGCCCTGGCGGCCGCCCTGCCCGATGTGCGCTTGCATTATGCACTCAAGCCCCTGCCCCACGAGGCGGTGGTCTCTGTCTTGAAGGAAGAGGGGGCCTGTTTCGATCTGGCCACCAATGGCGAAGTGGATCTGGTGCGCAGCCAAGGGGTTCGCCCGGGGCGCTGCATCCATACCCATCCCATCAAGCGTGACAGCGACATCCGTTATGCCCTGGAATTCGGCTGTACCGTGTTTGTCTATGACAACCCGCTGGAGCTGGAAAAGTTCCTGCCCTACAAGGATGAAGTGAAACTGCTGCTACGGGTCAGCTTCCCCAACCCCGAGACCAAGGTCGATCTCTCCAAGAAGTTCGGCTGCACCCCGGAGCAGGCACTGCCGTTGCTGCAACTGGCCCAGGCCAAGGGGATCAAGGTGATGGGGCTGTCGTTCCACGTCGGCTCCCAGGTACCCCACGCCCGTCGCCACGTGCAGGCCATCGACGCCTGCCGCGAGATCATGGAGCAGGCCTGGGAGCTCGGACTCAAGCCCTGGGTGCTGGATATCGGCGGCGGCTTCCCGGTGGACTATGACGGCGGCGAGTTCGACATCGACGGTTTCTGCGCCCCGATCCGCGAGGCCCTGGCCAAGCTGCCCGCCACGGTGCAGAAGATTGCCGAGCCGGGCCGCTTCATCAGCGCGCCGGCCATGACCTCGGTCGCCAGCGTGATGGGCAAGGCCCACCGCGGCGACAAGATCTGGTACTACCTGGATGACGGTCTCTACGGCAGCTACAACGGCCAGCTCTACGACCACGTCACCTACCCGGTGAGCACGCCCTATGCCCACGGCGAACTGCACAATGCGGTGCTCTCCGGCCCCACCTGCGACAGCGTGGACGTCATCCGCGACAGCATCATGCTGCCGGATCTCGAGATCGGCGAGCTGGTGGTGGGTCGGGTGATGGGGGCCTACACCTGGGCCTCCGCGTCCACCTTCAACTTCTTCCCCAAGGCGAGCATCCTGATCCTGGACAGCGCCCAGAGGCAGAAGCTGGTTGCCGTGGCCTGAGACCAGGACCCGCGCACAAAAAAGAGGGGACGCCGCGGCGTCCCCTCTTTCATTTCATCACCAGACTAGATGAACTGGCTGGTCAGCAGCCAGCCGGTGTAGGCGACGAAGCAGGCGAGCAGCACGCCCCCCTCCAGCCGGTTGATGCGCCCCTGCCCCTTGCGGCCCAGACACATCACCAGCAGCAACAGGGTCAGCCCCATCATGATGCTCCAGTCGCGGGAAAGCACTTCGGGCGCCACCTCGAGCGGGTGGATGCCGGCGGCGATGCCCACCACGGCCAGGGTGTTGAACAGGTTGGAACCCAGCACGTTGCCAAGGGCCAGATCGTGCTCGTTCTTGCGGATGGCGATGAGGGACGATGCCAGCTCCGGCAAGGAGGTCCCCACCGCGACTATGGTCAGGCCAATCACCAGATCGCTGATGCCAAAACCCTGGGCGATGGTCACCGCCCCCCACACCAGCAGACGGGAAGCCCCGATCAGCAGCACCAGGCCGACGATGAGCCAGAGGATGGCGCTCTTGAGAGACATGCCCTCGGAGACGATGTCCTCCTCGGTATCTGTATCCAGCGCATCCCCCTTGCCGTTCATGCCGGCCCAGATGGACCAGCCCATCAGCACTGCGAACACGGCCCCCAGAATGGCGGCATCCATCCGGCCCAGATTGCCATCGATGAGCAGGGCGCCGGAGAGCAGGGTGATGCCGAGCAGGATGGGGATCTCCTTGCGCACCACCTGGGAGGCGACGGCGATGGGGCTGATCAGGGCGGTCAGACCCAGGATCAGGGCAATATTGGTGATGTTGGAACCATAGGCATTGCCGAGCGCGAGCCCGGGATTGCCCTGGGAGGCCGCCAGCGCGGAGACCACCATCTCGGGGGCCGAGGTACCAAAACCGATGATCACCATGCCGATCAGCAGCGGCGGCATACCGGCGTAACGGGCGGTGGCGGCGGCGCCGTCCACGAACTTGTCGGCACTCCAGACCAGCAACGCCAGTCCGGCAATCAGGGCAACAAAAGCCAGGGTCATATTGTTCTATCTCATCCACGGCAAACACGAGAGCCAGGCAAGTTGCCTGGCTCCATCCAAACGCGGCCTCAGTGTAACGGGGCCGCTTGCTATTTCAAGGTGTAATCAAACACCGATTAATCTTTCACAGCGCCGCCAGCAGGCTCTGGGCATCCGACACCTCGAACTTGCCTGGCGCCTCAACGAAGAGCCGCTCCACCACACCATCGTTGGCGATGAGGGCAAAACGCTGGGCCCGCACGCCGCCGAAGGCCCCGGTCTCCTTGGCCAGACCCAGTGCCCGGGTCCAGCTGCCGTCGCCGTCCGCCAGCATGGTGATGTCAGCGGCGTTCTGGGCCTCCTGCCACGCCTTCATCACGAAGGCGTCGTTGACCGACAGACAGCACAGTTCCACCCCCTTGGCCCTGAACTGATCGGCCAGCACCACGTAGCCCGGCAGGTGGGCGTTGGAGCAGGTGGGGGTGAAGGCGCCGGGCACCGCAAAGAGCACCACCCGCTTGTCGGCAAACAGGGCCTGGGTATCCTTCACCTGCTTGCCCTCGGCGGTGATAAAGGTAAATTCCCCTGCGGGCAGGGATTGACCGACCGTGATCATGATGACGCATCCTTCTGTGGTTCAAAGAGGCCCAGTCTACCCCATTCCACCAGAAGGCGAAGGGGTCCATCGAGCAGCAACAACGCGATCGGGGACAAACGCCTGTCGCCCCTATTTCTGGCCTGATGGCAGGCGCCTTGCCTGCCAGGTGGCGATGGCGAGCAGGGAGTCAGGCGTGAACTCGTCCGCCCGATCGGCTATCTCGCCCAGGCTCATCCAGTGCACCTCGCTCACCTCTTCGGCCTGCAGTTGCAGCGGCCCCTGATAGTGACAGCTGAACAGGCCGCCCCAGACCCGGTAGCGGCTGCCGCTCGCCTCCCCTTCGGCATAGAAGGTGCCGTAATCCTGCAGGGGCACGTCGCGGATCCCCAGCTCCTCGGCCAGCTCCCGCCGGGCGGAAAGGGCCATGGCCTCCCCCGTGGTCACCACGCCACCGGCGCAGGCATCCAGCATGCCGGGGCAAAAATCCTTGCTCGGGGTGCGCCGCTGCACCAGGATGCGCTCACCCTCATCCAGCACCAGGATGTAGCTGGCACGATGACGCAGGTTTTCCTGACGCACCCTGGCGCGCTCGGCCACCCCGATCACCCTGTCCTGCTCGTCTACTATGTCCACCCACTCCACGTGCGGCACCTTTGTCATGTCTGCAATGGCCGCAGTATATCGGGCCCCGGACCCGGACTCTCACTACTTTTTCAACGCCGGAGCTGCACGCCAGCCGATCACAAGACAGATTCATACAAATCTTTATCAAGTGTCACATCAGTGTCACGGTCCGTCGGCATAGTGTGCCCTGTCCAAACAACAGGGTCTCTTGCCATGAAGGTGTTCAAGCAGTGGTCTCCCCGTCGAATTGCTCGCTATATCAAGAGCTTCCATCATGGAAGTTTCATGGTTGAAGCACTGGGGCGGTTTGAGTTTCAAGGGGGGATCATCGATGTGAAGCCGTTGAGCTGTCATCAGGCGCTGAGCCTGGCCCGGCAGATCAACTTGGCCGTGCGCGATCTGCGCACCACCACCCTGTTGCCGGGCTGACATACTCCTTTCTGTCTGTCGTCGACTTCCATGTACACATTTGCCCGCCGCTCATTCGAGCGTGCGGGCTGTTTTTCTGAAGGTTGTGCCCTGCCTCAGTGCTGCAGGATCTGGGAGAGGAAGAGCTTGGTCCGATCGGACTGGGGGTTGTCAAAGAACTGATCCGGCACGTTCTCTTCGATGATTTGCCCCCGGTCCATGAAGATCACCCTGTCCGCCACCTGCTTGGCAAACCCCATCTCGTGGGTGACACAGAGCATGGTCATCCCCTCGTGGGCCAGCTCCACCATCACATCCAGCACCTCCCGCACCATCTCGGGATCCAGCGCCGAGGTTGGCTCGTCAAACAGCATCACCTGGGGATTCATGCACAGACTGCGGGCGATGGCGACCCGCTGCTGCTGGCCACCGGAGAGCTGCCCCGGATACTTGAGCGCCTGTTCGGGGATCCGCACCCGGCGCAGGAAGTTCATGGCGATCTCCTCGGCCTCCTTGCGCGGCAACTGCTTGACCCAGATGGGCGCAAGGCAACAGTTCTCCAGCACGGTCAGATGGGGGAAGAGGTTGAAATGCTGGAACACCATGCCCACCTCCCGGCGCACCGTCTCGATGTTCTTGAGATCCGAGGTCAGGGCCGTGCCCTTGACCAGGATGTCCCCGCTCTGGTGCTCTTCCAGCCGGTTGATGCAGCGGATCATGGTGGACTTGCCCGACCCCGATGGTCCGCAGATGACGATCTTCTCCCCTCTGCCCACCTGCAGGTTGATGTTGCGCAGCACGTGAAACTCACCGTACCACTTGTTGACCTCTTTCAGTTCGACAACTGCGTCCGTTTTCATATCAGAACGACTCCTAATGCTTGTGGCCCGTGTTGAGTTTGCGCTCCAGATAGATGGAGTAGCGGGACATGCCAAAACAGAACATCCAGAAGATCATGGCGATAAAGACATAAGCTTCGGTGGAATACCCCAGCCAGGCCGGATCCGCCAGGGCCACCTTGGAGATGGCCAGCAGATCGAACAGCCCGATGATCAGCACCAGGCTGGTGTCCTTGAACAGGGAAATAAAGGTGTTCACCAGGGAAGGAATGGTGATCTTGAGGGCCTGGGGCATGATGATGAGGCCCATCACCTTCCAGTAGGAGAGCCCCAGGGCATCCCCCGCCTCATATTGCCCCTTGGGGATCGCCTGCAGCCCCCCTCTCACCACCTCGGCCACGTAGGCCGCCTGGAACAGGATGATGCCGATGAGCGCCCGCAGCAGCTTGTCGAGCTCCACCTCGGTACTCATGAACAGTGGCAGCATGACGGACGCCATGAAGAGCACAGTAATGAGCGGCACCGCCCGCCAGAACTCGATATAGACGGTACAGAGGCTGGAGATGACCGGCATGTGGGAGCGACGCCCCAGTGCCAGCAGGATGCCGAACGGCAGTGCGACCACTATGCCCACCACCGCCAGCACCAGGGTGAGCATCAGCCCGCCCCAGCGGTTCGTTTCCACCACCTCCAGCCCCGCTCCCCCATGGATGAGGAAGAAGGCGATGACAGGGAACACCAGCAGGGTGAAGAGCGCCAGCCACCCCTTGCGCGGGGTCTTTGGCCAGATGAGCAGGGCCAGCAGCGCCGCCAGACCGGCGAAGGTCAGGTTGATGCGCCAGTACTGATCAGCCGGGTAGAAGCCATAGAGATACTGCCCCAGCCGGCTCTCGATGAAGATCCAGCAGGCACCGCCCTGGACGCAGGCCTCGCGGCTGCTCCCCTGCCAGGTGGCCGAGAACAGCGCCCAGTCCAGTGCAGACCAGATGAGTGGCAGCAACAGATAGGCCAGCACCAGGGTCATCAGGCCGTTCCACCAGTTGGGGAAAAGGTTCTGCCTGATCCAGGCGAGCGGCCCCCGACGGTGGTTGGGAGGCGGCAGCGCCTCCTGCAATTCATTCACGAACATGACAGCTCCCTAGCGCTCAACCAGCGTCATTCTGCGGTTGTAGATGTTCATCAGCACCGAGGTGGTGATACTGATGACGAGATAGACCCCCATGGTCATGGCGATGACCTCGATGGCCTGCCCTGTCTGGTTGAGAGTCGTCCCCATGAACACCGAGACCAGATCCGGGTAGCCGATGGCGGTCGCCAGGGAGGAGTTCTTGGTGAGGTTCAGATACTGGCTGGTCAAGGGAGGAATGATGACCCGCATGGCCTGGGGAATGATCACCAGCCGCAGCGTCTTGGTGGGCGAGAGCCCGAGGGCGGAGGCCGCCTCCGTCTGCCCCTTGCTGATGGCCAGGATGCCGGATCGCACTATCTCGGCGATGAAGGCCGCCGTATAGATGGTGAGCGCCAGCAAGAGGGCCGCGAGCTCCGGCAGCACCGTCAGCCCCCCCCGGAAGTTGAACCCTTGCAGCGCAGGCAAGCTCCAGCTGAGCGGGCTGCCCGCCAGCAGGAAGGTGATCCCCGGGAGCAGCATGACCAGGGCGGCCACACAGCGCCAGAACGGGAAGATCCTGCCGGTCAGGGCCTGACGGCGGCGAGCCCAGCGGCCCAGCCCCCAGCTCAGCAGCACCGCGAGCACCAGTGCCCAGAGCACGTAGCCGAATCCCTCTTCGAACAGGGGCTTGGGCAGATAGAAGCCCCGCACGTTGAGGAAGGCGAGCCCGCCTATATCCACGCTCTGACGCGGGGAAGGCAGGGTACGCAGCACCGAGAAGTACCAGAAGAAGATCTGCAGCAGCAGCGGGATGTTGCGAAACGTCTCTATGTAGACGGCCGCTATCTTGGCCACCAGCCAGTTGCGCGACAGGCGCGCGACCCCGAGTGCGAACCCGAGCAGGGTGGCAAACAGGATGCCGAGCACGGAGACCAGCAGGGTGTTGAGCAAGCCCACCACGAAGGTGCGACCGAAGGTGTAGGTCTCGTCGTAGGGGATGAGGCTCTGCAAGATGCCGAAACCGGCCGTGTTGCCCAGAAAATCAAAGCCTGTAGTGATACCACGGGTGGCCAGATTGGTCAGGGCATTGTTGACGATGTAGAACAGGAACCCGATAACCGCCGCGATGGCCAGGCACTGGAAGAGCAGCGCCCGCACCTTGGCGTCATACCACCAGCGGCCCTGTTCTTTCCTATGGTTTGATGCGTGTAATGCCATGAGGATGACTCCGACAAAGCCAGGGAAAACATGGGGGGCCAGGCCCCCCGGTGACTGTCGACTCAGCGGATGGGTGGCGCGTACATCAGACCGCCCTTGTTCCAGAGGGCATTGATGCCGCGATCAATCTTGAGGGGGGAGCCGGCACCGACGTTGCGATCGAAGGATTCACCGTAGTTGCCGACCTGTTTGACGATGTTGTAGGCCCATTTGTCATCCAGCCCCAGCACAGTCCCTTTGGGCTCTTCCAGCCCCAGCAGGCGACGGATGTCAGGATTGGTGGACTTGAGCATCTCGTCCACGTTGGCACTGGTAACCCCGGCCTCCTCGGCATTGAGCATGGCGTTGAGGCTCCAGCGCACCACCTTGAACCACTGATCGTCACCCTGACGCACGGCTGGGCCCAGCGGCTCCTTGGAGATGACCTCCGGCAGCACCACGGCTTCCTCTGGCTTGGTGAGCTTGATCTTGAGGGCATAGAGCTGGGACTGATCCGAAGTCAGCACGTCACAGCGGCCGGCTTCGAAGCCCTTGACGGTCTGATCCGAGGTATCGAACACCACTGGGGTGTACTTCATGCCGCCATTGGCGCGGAAATAGTCAGCCAGGTTGAGCTCGGTGGTGGTACCGGACTGGATACAGACGGCGGCACCGTCAAGCTCCTTGGCGCTCTTGACCCCGAGGGACTGCTTGACCAGGAACCCCTGCCCGTCGTAGTAGTTCACCCCGGCGAACGTGAGGCCCAGCGACCCATCCCGGGTCAGGGTCCAGGTGGTATTGCGCGAGAGCAGATCCACTTCCCCGGACTGCAGGGCGGTAAAGCGCTCCTTGGCGGTGAGGGAGACATACTTGACCTTGCTGGCGTCCCCCAGTACCGCGGCGGCCACGGCGCGGCACACGTCCACGTCGAGCCCGGTCCAGGTTCCCTTGGCATCCGGGTTGGAGAACCCGGGCAGGCCGTCACCGACCCCGCACTGCACGAATCCCTTCTTCTTGACGGCATCCAGCGTACCGTCCGCCCACGCATTGGCTGCCATCAGCGACAGCGCCATCACCATACCTGCCTTGTGTATCTGCTTCATGTCACTCTTCCCTGTGGTTTGATTCGAACAGGCATCAAAATCTAGCGAGATGCCATCGTTTCCCTGCTTTTTGGCAGCTTATCCAGCCGCAGAAAAACCTGTCAATCGGTGCAATCCGGCCCAACCATGGTGCAACAGAACAAAATATCTAAACGGGGGAATATGCACTCTCAGAATCAAAAGTAGACCCTTATTTGCCAAATAGCCTGCTGCTTAAAACCCTTCATGGCATGAGGATTATTTTTCGAAAATAAATCGGCTGCACCGCATTGGGGCAGCCATTTCTGCTGACAACTGACTCATCAGATTCGGTTTTATGCCAAAAGCACCAGAGTGAGGCAGCATGACCCCATATGGAAAAATGGCGATAACAGGCAGGGAAAAGAAACAGAAAAAGAGGTAAAAGGCGGGGAAATGGCGACCTCATCTCCCGCAGGCTGGGCTTCAGAAAACCAGGAGGTCATCCTCCCCGTGGACCATCCGCAATGTCGGTGATGACGCCGTTTTCGACGGTGACAAACTGCATGAATTCCCGCTTGCCGAAGTTGTAGGTCCAGCGTTCGGCATACTTGACCGTCACTCTCGCCCCGAAGCCGTTCTCCTCGAAGCGGGTGAGATCTTCCTTGAGCATCGGTTGGCCGCAGCGAACCAGCAGCTCTGCCGTGGTGTCTCCCTCGGTCAGCAAAGCGTTCTTGCAACGCAGGGTACCTGCCTGCACAGGCAAGGCCGCCACCAGCAACAACCACAGAACAGGTTTCATTTTGCACTCCATTTGAACAGCATGGCGCCCAGCGAGATGCACACCAGGGCGAACACCATGACCTGACCCAGAGGGCCTGCCACCTCCTGCCATCCCGCCCCTTCCAGCATCACGGCGCGGGCTGCTTCGATGATCTGGCTGAGGGGCAGCCTGGCCGCAAGCTGCTGCAGCCAGGCGGGCGCGCCTTCCAGCGAGAACCAGACACCGGATAAAAACATCATGGGCAAGCTAATGAGATTGAGCAAACCGCTCGCCAGCTCCTCGTTCTGCAGGCGAGCGGCGATGAGCAGGCCAAGGGAGGCCATCGCCGTTCCTCCCGCCAGAGCGATCACCAGCAGCAGCCACCCCGACCCGATGAGGGGCACATCCAGCAGCCAGTAGGCCGCGCAGAAGACCAGCAGGCTCACCACCAGGGTGATCAGCACCCGTGACAGCAACTGGGCGAAGAGAAACTCCAGCGCGCCGAGCGGCGTGGCTCGCAGCCGTTTCAGCACCCCGTTCTTGCGATAACGCACGATGACAAACCCGACCCCGAACAGGCCGGAGAACATCAGGTTCATGCCGATCACCCCGGGCAGCAGCCAGTCGCCGTAGCGGATGGCGCGCCCGCTCAGGGTCTCTCTTTGCAAGGGCACCTGCACCGCCTGGCGCAGCAGATACTCGGCCATGGCCCCCTGAGGGGCGTCCGGGTTTATCCAGTAACGCCCCCCGGCGGGTGAAAGCAGCAGGTCCAGCTGATGGTGACGGACCTTGAGCTGGCCTCTCGACGCCTCGTCATAGGGGATGATCTTGAGCAGTGGCACGGCGCGCAGCGGGGCATAGGTTGCGGGCAGTTCCCCCACCACCCCGATCTGCACCAGCGGTTTGGGCGGGCCGGAGAAGATGAGGGAGAAGCCGATGACCAGCAGGAGCGGGAAAAGCAGGTTCCACACCAGGGCCGCGCGATCGCGTACGAACTCGAGGGTACGGGCATAGAAGAGCGCCCCGATGCGCTTGAGGGATCCCTTCATCGTCCACTCCCGGGATTGCATGTCGGCAAGGCGTACCACAGCCCGGAGGCCACGGTCAGACAGAACTCGGTCATCCCTCTCATGCGCCGCTCCGCAGGCTGTGGCCGGTCAGGTTCAGGAAGAGATCCTCCAGATTGGGGGAGCGCACCTGCATGCCGGTGAGCGGCACACCAAGATCCAGCAAGGCTGGCAGCAGGGTCGCCACGTCGGGGCAACAGAGCTCCACCTGATCGCCAACCGGACGCAGGGGATAGCCGAGCCCAGCCAGGGCCGGGTGGCCCCCAAGACGCACCAGCACGCCATCAAAGTGTTGCGCCAGCAAGGCGGCCGGCGTGTCCAGACTGAGCAGGTGACCGTGATCGACGATGGCAATCAGATCGCACAGCTGCTGCGCTTCGTCCATGTAGTGGGTGGTGAGCACCACCGTCTTGCCCTGGGCCTTGATCGCCTCTATTCGCTGCCAGAAGTGGTGGCGCGCCTGGGGATCCAGTCCTGTGGTGGGCTCATCCAGAAACAGCAGTTCGGGATCCCCGAGCAGGGCCAGAGCCAGCAGCAGGCGCTGACGCTGGCCCCCCGAGAGCTTGCGACTGTCCCTGTCGATGAACTCGCCCAGGGCGCACAGATCGATGAGCAGCTCCCGTGGCAAGGGATTGGGGTAGAGGCTGGCGAACAGGCGCAGGGTATCGCGCACCGTCAGGAAATCCTGCAGCGCCGTGTGCTGGAACTGGATGCCGATGCGGGAGCGATAATCCGGGCCGCGCGGGGCGCCGTGAAACAGGATCTGGCCGCTGTCCGGGGTGAGGATCCCCTCCAGCATTTCTATGGTCGTGGTCTTGCCCGCCCCGTTCGGGCCGAGCAGGCCGAAGCAGCTGCCGGCGGGAATGGCAAAACTGAGCCCGTCCACCGCCTTGACGCCGGGGAAGTGCTTGACGAGATCGACGACCTCGATGATGGCTGCCATGGCGTGTCTCCCTCACATGGCCGGAATGGACGACGCTCTGACTATATCCAAATCCCCGCCGAAGGCACATGGCCCGTTTGGGCGGTCCAAAAACAAACGGCGACCTCAGGGTCGCCGTTTGCATCACGCCAGCCGGATCACAGGATGTCCAGCAGCTCCACTTCGAATACCAGAGCGGAGTACGGCGGGATGGAGCCGGCACCACGGGCACCGTAGGCCAGATCCTGCGGAATGTAGAGCTTCCACTTGGAGCCAACCGGCATCATCTGCAGCGCTTCCACCCAACCGGCGATCACGCCGGTCACCGGGAACTCGGCCGGTTGGCCGCGAGCAACAGAGCTGTCGAACACGCCACCGTGGGTGAAGGTACCGTGGTAGTGCACGCGCACGGACTGACCGGCAACCGGCACGGCGCCATTGCCTTCGACCATGACTTCATATTGCAGACCGGAGTCGGTGGTCTTCACTTCGGCGCGCTTGGCGTTGTCGGCCAGGAAGGCTTCGCCTTCGGCGGCAGCGGCCTTGGCGGCAGCTTCCTGCTCTTCCTGCATGCGGGCGGTGATCACCTGGAAGGCATCGTTGATATCGTCACGGCTGACCGCGAACTCCAGGCCGTTCAGGGCATCTGCCAGACCTTGTTGCAGGGCCGGGATATCCAGACCGGCGAAGGCTTGCTGAGCCAGTTGGTCGCCCATGTTACGGCCGATGCCGTAGCTGGCCTTCTGTTCGATAGAGTCGTATTGGGACATTGAGAGGTTGCTCCGGGTCCTGATGGTAAAAGAGACGGGATGATAACAGACTTTTTCGCACCGTGCTGCCAAGACGCCCCTCAATTGCCCGCCGGTGGGAGACGCCTCACATCGGCCCCCTCATCCCCGCCCCTTCTCCCGCATAGAGGAGAAGGGAGGAAAAAAACAGCACCATCACCCTTGCTCACATTCAAGCCGTATCAGGCCCTGTCCAGCAGTGCCCGCACCGCCGCGACCTTGGCGCCGTCGGTGATATTGACCCGGCCGTCGTCCGAGGTGCCCATGTTGACGTCACAGAGAGAGGCACCATGGCGCCGCACGGTCTGTATCAGGCCTTGTCCAGCAGTGCCCGCACCGCCGCGACCTTGGTGCCGTCGGTGATGTTGACCCGGCCGTCGTCCGAGGTGCCCATGTTCACACCATGGGGCACCATGCCGCCGCGCCAGCCCATGCCGGACATGTGCACTTCATTGACGCCGGTGAATTCGATGATGGTGCGCACGTTGTCGGCGTTGACCCCGGCTCCCGGCATCAGGCTGGCCCGTCCCGCCAGCGCCTGGTGCATGGCCTGCAGGGTTTCGAGCCCCGCCAGCGCGGTCGGCGCATGGCCGGAGCTCAGAATGCGCTCGCAACCCGCCGCGACGATCGTCTCGAGATCCAGCCGCCAGTCGGAGGAGAGATCGATGGCCCGGTGGAAGGTGACGCCGAGCGGCCCCGCCGCCTCGACCAGTTGCCGGAGCTTGCCTTCGGGTACCCGTCCATCTTCATCCAGCAGACCGACCACCACCCCTTGCAGGCCCGCAGCACGAGCGGCGGCGATATCCAAGAGCATCATCTCGAACTCGCCGTCGTTGAAGCAAAAATCTCCGGCGCGTGGACGGATCATGGCGTAGACGGGGATGGTGGCGTGGCGCGCCACCTGCTGCATGAAACCATAGGAGGGAGTGAGACCGCCCAGCCCCAGCGCAGAGCAGAGCTCGATGCGATCGGCGCCGGCCGCCTGGGCGGTGAACAGGGATTCGAGGTTGTCGATACAGATTTCAAGACGGGTCATGATGACTCCTTGTTCGGGGAGATCAGACCCTCTGTCCGATCTCACAGATTGAGCAGGGCTGCACCGCGCACACCGCCGGCACCACCGAATCGGGCCTCGCGGATCGCCGGCAGGGCGACACCGGGCAGCAGGTGACCGGGCAGACGTTTGGGCAGCTCCTCATAGAGGGCTGGCAGGGCGCTCAGGCCGCCCCCCAGCACCACCACATCGGGATCAATCACCGAGATGGCGGTGGCGAGGCCAGCAGCGATGATCTCGAGCCAGCAGTCGATGGTCGAGAGGGCCGCCGCCTCACGGGCATCGGCACGGGCGACAATCTGGTGGCCGCTCACCCGTTCCCCATGAACATGGTGGTATAGCCGCTCCAGGCCCGTGCCCGACGCATAGGTTTCGAAACAGACCAGGCGCCCGCAGCCACAGCGGGGACGGGGCAAATCCGGGTATTTCATCAGGATGGTGGCGGGCAGCGGGTAGTGACCTATCTCCCCCGCCAGCCAGTTGCGCCCCTGGATGAGCTTGCCCGCCAGGTAGACGGCGCCGCCGATGCCGGTGCCTATGGTGACGCCGAGGGCGCTGCCAGCACCGTCTGCGGCCCCCTGATGCACTTCCGACAAGAGGAAACAGTTGGCGTCATTGTCGACCTTGACCGGTCGGCCCAGCAGTTCGGCCAGATCCGCCCCCAGATGGCGGCCATGGATGGCGGGCAGGTTGGCCGCCACTATGCTCCCGTCGAGGCGATTGAGGATCCCCGGAAACCCGATGCCGACGGCCCCTTTCACCCCGAAGCGCGCATCCGCCGCCTCGACCCGCTCGCGGATCAGCTGCTGCAACCCTTCGTAATCATTGCCGGGAGTGCTCATGCGCTCCTCGTGACAGAGATTCAAGACGCCGTCATACACAGCGAACGCTATCTTGGTGCCTCCAATGTCAAATCCGTAGTACATGCCACACTCCCTTGCGGTGGACCCGGCCACCTCAGTCTGTCCAGATGGGGCACATTGTATTAATTCGCAAAAAAAATAAAGTGACCGAGGGCGAAAAACGGGAGCCAGCTCAAAGCAGACGGAACATTTGTCGTTGTTGGCAAGGTTGTCCGAGACTCATCAGGGTGCGCTCCTGACCGTCGAACATGAAGCCGCGGCGCAGGTAGAATCCCTCGCCGATGTGATTGCCATCCAGCAGCCAGAGCCTGACGCACTCGCAACCGGCCCGGCGCATCTGCACCGCCACCGCCTGCCACAGCCGTTTGCCATGACCCTGACGCCAATGATCGGGATGAAGGTAGAGCGCCCGGATCCGCGCCGTCATCAAGCCTTCCTCCAAAGAGGGTTGCCAGTAGAGCAGGCCGATGACCACGTCGTCCTGACAGACCAGCATGGGAACGGGGCCAGGCTCGGCGAGCCGATGTCGCCAGATCTGCAGGTGGTCGGTCACCGCCAGCTGGGCCAGCATGTCGGCCCCCAGCACCTCCCCGTAGGCCGCCAGCCAGCTCGCCCGCTGCATCACCGTCATGGCGGCGGCATCGGTGGGACGCGCCAGGCGCAGGCTTACGCCTTGCACTGGGGAACCAGCCCTGATGCTTTCGCCTGCTGGTACAGGGGCTGCACTTCGGCCTGCTGGGCCTGCAGGTTGGCGATCCGGCTCTGGTCGCTGGGGTGGGTGGAGAGCAGCTGGGGCGGTGCCTTGCCACCGGAGGCGGCGCTCATGTTCTGCCACAGGGTGACGGCTTCGGCCGGGTTGAACCCGGCGCGGGCCATCAGCTCGAGGCCGAGCCGGTCCGCCTCGCTCTCCTGGGTTCTGCCATAAGGCAGGGCTATCCCCACCTGGACCCCGAGGCCCAGGGCGGCCATGGTGGCAGCGCCCCCGAGGCTGTCGCTGCTGCCGATGGCGGCGTCCGCCACCGCCAACCCGATACCGGTCAGCTGATCCCGGGAGAGGCGCTCGTTGGAGTGCTGGGCCAGCACGTGGGTCAGCTCGTGACCGATGACGGTGGCGAGCTGGTCCTGATTCTTGGCGACTTTCAGCAGGCCGCTGTAAACGCCTATCTTGCCGCCGGGCAGGGCGAAGGCGTTGATCTCCTTGGAGTCGAACACCACCACCTCCCAGCTGGTGATGCCATAGCTGGCAGGCACCTGGGCGGTCACCGCCTTGGCCACGCAGCCCACATAGGCATTCATCCTGGCATCCGAGCTCACCTTCTCCTGCTGCTTCATCTGGGTGAAGGAGTCGGCGCCCAGCTGGTTCATCTGCTGGGGGGAAAAGAGCAGCATCTGGTTGCGACCGGTCGGCGACTGGGCGCAGCCGGCCAGCAGGGCGCTGCACAAGGCCGTCAGGGCCAGTCTGGAGAGGGAAGATGCGCGCATGAGAGGGTCCTTTGCCGTGAAGTTGCCCTATTCTCGGAAATGCCGCCGCCCGGCGCAAGCCGGGCGCTGCGCCCTGCGACCAAAAAGATCCTGGGGCGCACCAATGAAAACGAGCCCGCATGGGGCTCGTTTTTCTGCAAGGGCTCGTTCTGTTACATGATGCCCAGCTTCTTCAGGTCGGCCTGAACCACCTTGGCCGGGACCGGCACATAGCCGTCCTTGGCAACGATGGTCTGGCCCGCCTTGGAGAGCATCATCTTCACAAACTCCTGCTCCATCGGGGAGAGCGGCTTGTTCGGATGCTTGTTCACGTAGACGTACAGGAAGCGCGACAGCGGGTACTTGCCGGTGATGGCGTTGTCGGAGTTCGCCTCGATGAAGGTCTTGCCATCCTTGGAGAGCGGAACGGCGCGCACCCCGGAGGTGACGTAGCCGATACCGGAGTAGCCGATGCCGTTCAGGGAGGAGGAGACGGACTGTACCACGGAGGCGGAGCCCGGCTGCTCGTTCACGCCGCTCTTGAAGTCACCGTTGCACAGGGCGTGTTCCTTGAAGTAACCGTAGGTACCGGACACGGAGTTGCGACCGAACAGTTGCAGATCCTTGCCGGACCAGCTGCCGTCCAGACCCAGATCAGACCACTTGGTGGCCGCCTTGGCTTCGCCGCACTTGAGGGTGCTGGAGAAGATGGCATCGATCTGAGACATGGTCAGCCCCTTGATGGGGTTGTCCTTGTTGACGAACACGGCCAGGGCATCGACGGCGACGCGGATGGCGGTCGGCTTGTAGCCGTAGCGCTTCTCGAATGCCTCCTCTTCACCGGCCTTCATGGCGCGGCTCATGGGGCCAAACTGGGCGACGCCCTCGGTCAGGGCAGTCGGTGCGGTGGAAGAACCGGCGGCCTGGATCTGCACGTTGACGTTGGGATACATGCGCTTAAATTCTTCGGCCCACAGGGTCATCATGTTGGCCAGGGTGTCCGAGCCGACAGAGGACAGGTTGCCCGAGATGCCGCTGGTCGGTGTGTATTCCGGCAGGTCTTTATCCACACCGGCAGCCAGAGCGCTGACAGAAAACAGGGTTGCTGCGGTGAATCCGATGACACCAGCCAGTTTGTTGAGTTTCATCCAATCTCTCCAAGTCCAAGGTTGCAGAAGGCAATCGTCAGGTTGACGTCTAAACGTGGTTGACACCCGATCGCAATGATCCGTGGGCCAGCACCACTCCTTCTCCAGTGTTACAGAAGGTCCGTTCTTTAAGACGGCGCCAGTATCTGGCCTGGCAGTGACAAATTTATGGAATTTATATGACACTTTGATGACATGGGCCGAGAGTGGCCCGGATGAAAAAAGGGCTGCGATGCAGCCCTTCTCTCCTTGCTAACACATTGACACAAAATATTATTTCACCAGCACCATGCGGGCGGGAATGAGAAAGCTGAAGCGGCTGCCCGCACCGACCCGGCTCTCGATATCGAGATGGGCATCGTGATGACTCAGGGCATGCTTGACGATGGCAAGGCCGAGCCCGGACCCTCCGGTGTGGCGCGAGCGGGCCTTGTCGACCCGATAGAACCGCTCGGTGAGCCGTGCCAGATGCTCGGGGGGGATCCCCTCCCCCTCATCCTGCACCGCAAACAGCGCCATGCTCCCCTGCTTGCGCCACTCCACGGTGATCTTGCGCCCCGCCGGGGTGTAGTGGATGGCGTTGTAGACCAGGTTGGAGACGGCGCTGCGCAGTTGATCCTGATCCCCGCGCACCAGCAGATTGGGCTGAACCATGAAGACGATCTCGTGGGCCCGCTCGCCGGAGAGCGCCCGCGCCTCCTGCTCCAGCAGCCCCAGCATGGCGGGCATGTCCACCAGATGGGAGAGATCCACGGTGGGCGCCGCCTCGATGCGCGACAGGGTGAGCAGCTGGTTGACCAGATTGTCCATGCGGATCGTCTGCTCCATCATCACCTTGTGCGCCTTGGCCCACATGGCGGGGGGCGGCGGCTCCTCGGTCATCTCCAGATACCCCTTGAGCACGGTGAGGGGGGTGCGCAGCTCGTGAGAGACGTTGGAGACGAAGTGCTTGCGCGTCTTCTCCAGGCTGCGCAGCCGGGTCACGTCCCGCACCACCAGCATGGCCTGGTCCTCCGCATAGGGCATGATGCGAAATTCGAGGAACTTCTCCTCGTTGATGGGGGAGTGCATCTCGAACGGCTCGTCATACTGCCCCTTGCCCAGATAGGCGACGAAGGCGGGGTGACGGATCAGGTTGCCGATGTGCTGGCCGGCATCCTCGGGCCAGCGAAAGCCGAGCAGTTGCTCCGCCAGCCGGTTGCACCAGAGGATGCTGCCGTCGGTGCGAAACACCACGGCCGCATCGGGCAGCGCCTCCGCCCCTTCCCGAAAACGGCGGATGAGGCCCGCCAGCTCCCGGCGCCGGGCCCGGTGACGCTGCTGCAACTTGTAGATGCCGTTGAAGATGTGCTCCCAACTGCCGCTGCCGTGGGGCGGCACCAGGCTGCGATCGTGCCACAGCCAGTCCGACAGCCGCTTCTGGAAGCGGTAGTGCCAGACCAGGTGCACCACAGTGGCCACCAGCAGGCAGAGAACGAGATGATCGATTAACCAACCTACCAAGACGAAGGGGCTGTAGAAGAACGCCATTCGCCACAACTGTCGCCGCCAGGCGTAAGGTTGCAACATTAAGATCTCCTAGAGACAGCAAAGAGCCGGGTCCAATGCCCGCCGGCAGGCGCTGGCGGCACTGGCCCTGACCTAGAGACGGGTCGAGAAGCGGTAGCCGGCCCCGCGCACCGTCTGGATCAATCTGTCGTGCCCCGTCTCTTCGATGGCCTTGCGCAGGCGGCGAATGTGCACGTCCACCGTCCTGTCCTCGACATACACGTTGGTACCCCAGACGTTGTTGAGCAACTGCTCGCGGCTGTAGACCCGCTCGGGGTGGGTCATGAAGAAGTGCAGCAGCTTGAATTCGGTCGGCCCCATGTCGAGGGCCTTCTCCTCGGCACTGACCCGGTGGGAAACGGGATCCAGCTTTAGCCCCTGCACCTCGATCACCTCGTCCACCGAGGTGGGAGAGACACGGCGCATCACGGCGTGCAGGCGGGCGGTGAGCTCCTTGGGGGAGAAGGGCTTGGTGATGTAGTCGTCGGCACCGGCCTCGAGCCCGCGCACCTTGTCCTCTTCCTCGCCCCGGGCGGTCAGCATCACCACCGGGATCTGGCGAGTCATCTCATCCTGCTTGAGCTGCTTGAGGAACTGGATACCACTGCCACCTGGCATCATCCAGTCCAGCACGATGAGTTCGGGGTAGGGTTCGCGCACCTTTGCCAGTCCATCGGCGTAATCTTCTGCTTCTACTGTTTCATATCCCTTCTGCTCAAGCACGAAGCAGAGCATTTCGCGGATCGGTGCCTCGTCCTCGACCACCAGAATTCGCTTAGCCATATCCCTTCTCTCTCCTCTGTGAAGATGGGTGCGCCAATTATTAGAACTTTCTGTGACACTTTTATGACTTTATGACGGGCGGGATGATAAACGTTTTCAGATTCAGTTGGCAGCAGCGAGTTGCAGCAGGTCCCAGCGATTGCCACTGATGTCCTCGAACACCACCACGGTGCCGTAAGGTTCGAGGCGCGGCTGTTCACAAAAATGAACGCCATAGGCCTGCATCCGCTCGTAATCGCCCCAGAAGTCGTCGGTCTCAAGGAACAGGAAGACTCGACCGCCCCCCTGGCGACCGATGGCGGCGCGCTGCTCCTCGTTGGCCGCGCGGGCCAGCAGCAGGGCGGAACCGGGAGCCCCCTTGGGAGCGACCCGCACCCAGCGTTTGCCCGGTTTGCCCGGCTCGTCGAGGGGGGTATCCTCCAATAGCTCGAAGCCCATTCCCCGGGTGAAGAAGGCGATGGCCTCGTCGTAATCCGCCACCAGCAGCGTCAGGGCGCCAATGTGTTGTGCCATGGCATCTCTCCTCGGATGGATGATGGGGCGCATGATAGCCCCGCCCGGCCATGGGCTCCAGCGCCGGTTCAGTCGGGCGCCACCTCCACCCGGTTGCGACCATTCTGCTTGGCCTGATAGAGCGCCTCGTCGGCCCGCTTGAGCGCCTGCTCCAGGCTATCCTTGCGCCGCTCGGCCACCCCGAAGGAGGCGGTGATCCTGAGCCCGAGGGGCCAGCCTCTGTACGCCTCGAGCGCCGCTCTCAGCCGCTCCGCCAGGGCGGCGGCCCGTCCCTCGTCGTAATGGAGACAGACCAGCACGAACTCCTCCCCGCCCCAGCGCACCAGGCGGCACAGGCTGTCACAATGGCGCAGCAGCTCGCTCACCATGTGCTTGAGCACCTCGTCCCCCATGGGGTGGCCGTGGGTGTCGTTGACCCCCTTGAAGTGATCGATGTCGATATAGATGAAGGAGAGCGGCATCTCGCCGAGCTCGCTCAAGAGCTTCTCCCCCCCGAGCCGGTTGAGGGCCCCGGTCAGGGGATCGTAGCGGGCCTCCTCCTCGGTGCGGCGGTTCTGCTCGCTCAGGCTCTGGCTGAGGGCCTCCGCCGCCAGCCGCGCCTCACGGGCCTTGCGCAGCCGATCCCCCATCCACAGGTACTGGATCAGGAACAGCAATATCCCGTAAATCAGCCAGCCCAGCAGCAGCTGGCGGTAGAAGTCTCCCGGCTTGCCCCAGCGGCCATAAAACTCCATCGTCTCCAGGATCAGCCGGTAGTCCCCGGGTTGCATCTTGTCGTCGGTGGCAAGCTCGATGGCATAGACATGGTGCAGATCCGGGCCCTGCTGCGCCAGCGGGATCCGGTACTGCTGCACCCACCAGGAGCTGGGGGCGAACACCTTGAGGGGAACGTCCTGGATGCGGCCGTAATCGTCGGGGCGAAAGAGCACCTCGTTGAACTTGTGGGAGATCTCGTCCCCGGCGATGGAGTAGGCGGGATCATAGTTGCGCAGATAGAGGCGCCAGCTCTGCGACCCCTCCCCTTCCACCCGCAACTTGACCCGCACGCCATCGAAATGGGAGAGATCCATGCCCCGCTCCGGCGCAGAGAGGGTCAGGATCAGCTCGCAGAAGGGGGAGGCGTAGCCCGCACGCAGCCGGCAGTCGATGGCCGGCTTGTCGCCATCGGCCATCAGCGTGGTGACCGAGTGGCCCCCCTGGCTGCGATCATCCTGGGCCCTGGCGGCGATGCCGGCCTGGCTCAGGATGTCCAGCCGCCGCTCGGGGCCGAACTCGAACGCCAGTATGGCCAGCAGGCTGCTGAGCAGCAGGCTCCAGAACAACAGATTGGTCATGCGGGAATAGGATGGGGTCATGGCAATCACACCTGAAAAAGAGCTTTTACTCTACACCTTGTGATTCCGCACCGTGCTGATCCAGATCCAAGGTTATTACACGCGCCCTCATGGGCGCAGGGGCATGGGTCGGCTCAGTCGCCTACCATCTGCCGGGTTGATTCCTGTCGGCATTGCACCGCAAGAGGCGGACGCCAGCTCCGGGGGAAGCGGCTTCCCGATGTCATCATTCCTTTCACCACTGAGCACCACATGCCATTGAAAAATAAAGAAAAATCATCGCAGTGCCCCAGTCTACACAAGCGCTGGACGGCGCGACACCCTTCACCCCTCCTCCCGCAGTGCCCGATAGAGGGTAGTGCGACTGATGCCAAGACGGCGCGCCGCCTCGCTCACGTTGCCGCCGCACTCTGCCAGGGTCTGCTGCACCCGCTGCCGACTCTGCTCGCGCAGGGTACTCCCTCCCAAAGGTGAGCTCTGCCCCCCCTCCACGGCGGGCAGATGCAGATGGGCAGGTTCAATCCAGCCCTGCCCCTCTGCCAGTACACAGGCCACCTCCAGCGCCTGTTTGAGCTGGCGCACGTTGCCGGGCAGAGGGTGAGCCAGCAACCGCTGCTCCGCCTCCCGGCTCAGTTGTAGCGCCGGGTCCATCTGGGCGAGCAGGTTCAGGATCAACCCCTGACGCTCGGGCACCGACCAGGCCCGCAGGGGTGCCAGTTGCTGGCGCCAGCCGCAGATGCGGTAGTAGAGATCTTCGCGAAAGGTGCCGGCCGCCACCATGGCCGCCAGATCCCGATGGCTGGCGCTGACCAGCCAGAAATCCACCGCCTCGGGTCTGTGGCTGCCTACCGGGGTGACGACGCGCTCCTGCAACACCCGCAGCAGCCGGGTCTGGGCCTGGAGCGGCAGCTCGCCAATTTCATCCAGCATCAGGATGCCGCCGTGGGCGGCGCGCAGATAGCCCTGGCTGCCCTGGCTGCGGGCACCGCTGAAGGCCCCCCCCACGTAGCCGAACAGCTCGGCCTCCACCAGCTCCGCCGGCAGGGCGCCGCAGTTGACGCACACCAGAGGGCGCTCCCGACGGCTCGATCTGGCGTGCAGGGTGCGCACCAGGTGCTCCTTGCCGCTGCCGGTCTCCCCCTCGATGAGCAATGAGATGCCCCGCTCCAGCATCTTGAGCGGCACCTGCTGCGCCTGCGATCCCCCCTCCTCAACCGCGCTCGGCAGGGGGAGCCTGGCGGCGCGCTCCCCCGCCTCCGGCACCAGCCGCAGGCCGCGGCGCTCGCGCAGCAACTGCTGACCGTCGAAGGGGTGCTGGCCGAGCCAGAGCCGACCTGCCCGGTTGGCCCCGAGCAGCTCGCCCCCTTCCCCCAGCAGCAGGCGGGCAGACCAGAGACTCTGGGGATCGAGATCCACCAGCCAGCCCGGCTGGCGGGCCAGCAGGGCGTTTTCCAGGGTCATGGCCAGGAGGCGCACGGTGCCCAGCATGTCGCCGCCGTGGTGGGCCGCATCGGTGGAGATGTCGAGCACGCCGAGCAGTTGCCCGTCCGGCCCGAGCAGGGGGCAGGCGCTGCAACTGAGAAAGCTGTGCTGGGCGAAGAAGTGCTGCGCCCCCAGCACCTGCACCTCGCTCTGCTCGGCCAGCGCGGTGCCGATGGCGTTGGTGCCCTTGCTCGCCTCCCCCCAGCGGGCGCCGCTGCGCAAAAAAATGCGCTCGGCATGGCGGGCAAACCGGTCGTCTCCGCTCACCGCGAGGATGGCCCCCTCGCCGTCACACAACAGCAGACGACAGGGTCTCCCCGCCAGCAACTGGCCAAAGAGCGGCAGCACGAAGCGCTGGAAGCAGGCGATGAGCGTCCTGTGCTGCTCCTGGCGAGCCGACAGCTCCCCCTGGGGCAGCAAGTCCAGCTCGGCGCTCTGCTGGCGGCTCAGCCCCTGATGCAGGCAGCGCTCCCAGGAGCGCTGGATTGGGCTGGCACCGGATTGAGGCAACTCGCTCATCACACCTCCTTCTACACACTCGCGAATAGGGCCGCCTTGGGGGAGCGCCTTCATCACGTCTCCTGTTCACAAACGGCACAGTGTCACACCCGATGTTCAGAAACGGCACAGTTCGGGGGCCGCCCTGGGGGGCACTGGTTAACCAAGATACCCCTTGGCACCCCGTTTGATAACGTTTTTGCAACCTTTTTGTGTAGAGCGCCGCCCGCTGGCACGCCCCTTGCGATGACAGGAAGCAACCGGACTGCCCGCCAGGCCGGTCAGGACCACACACACATAAGGATGATGAGATGATTTATACCGCTCCCGGTCAGGCAGGTGCCCTGGTCAGCTTCAAATCCCGTTATGACAACTTCATCGGTGGCGACTGGGTGGCGCCGCGCGCCGGCCGCTATTTCGAGAACATCTCGCCGGTGGATGGCCGGGTGTTCTGCGAGGTGGCCCGCTCCGACGCCGCCGACATCGAGCTCGCCCTGGACGCGGCCCACAAGGCGTTCGCCAGCTGGAGCAAGACCAGCGTCACCGAGCGCAGCAACCTGCTGCTGCGCATCGCCGATCGCCTCGAACAGAACATTGAGCGGCTTGCCGTCGCCGAGACCTGGGAGAACGGCAAGGCGGTGCGCGAGACCCTGGCCGCCGACCTGCCCCTGGTGGTGGATCACTTCCGCTACTTCGCCGGCTGCATCCGCGCCCAGGAGGGCTCCGCCGCCGAGCTGGACCAGAACACCGTCAGCTACCACTTCAAGGAGCCCATCGGCGTGGTCGGCCAGATCATCCCGTGGAACTTCCCCCTGCTGATGGCCGCCTGGAAGCTGGCCCCGGTACTGGCGGCCGGCTGCTGCAGCGTGCTCAAGCCCGCCGAGCAGACCCCGGTCACCATCATGCTGATGATGGATCTCATCAAGGACATCCTGCCCCCCGGCGTGGTCAACGTGGTCAACGGCTTCGGCGCCGAGGCGGGCCAGGCGCTCGCCACCAGCAACCGGATCCAGAAGCTGGCGTTTACCGGCTCCACCGAGGTGGGCGCCCATATCCTGCGCTGCGCCGCCGACAAGCTGATCCCCTCCACCGTGGAACTCGGTGGCAAGTCCCCCAACATCTACTTCGCCGACGTGATGCAGCACGAGAGCAGCTACATCGACAAGGCGGTGGAAGGGATGCTGATGACCTTCTTCAACCAGGGGGAGGTGTGTACCTGCCCCTCCCGCGCCCTGGTGCAGGCCAGCATCTATGACGACTTCATGGACCGGGTGCTGGCCCGCGCCCGCACCATAGTGCAGGGCAACCCTCTCGACACTGCCACCCAGGTGGGGGCCCAGGCGTCCCGCGAGCAGTTCGACAAGATCCTGAGCTACATGGAGATCGGCCGCGGCGAAGGGGCAAAAATGCTGCTGGGCGGCGGCCCGGCCAAGGTGAGCGGGCTGGAGGGGGGCTTCTACATCCAGCCCACCATCTTCTCGGGCCAGAACAAGATGCGGGTGTTCCAGGAGGAGATCTTCGGGCCGGCGCTCGGGGTCACTACCTTCAAGGACGAGGCGGATGCGCTGGCCATTGCCAACGACACCCAGTACGGGCTGGGGGCCGGCCTGTGGACCCGGGACAGCAATCTGGCCTGGCGCATGGGGCGCGGCATCCAGGCCGGCCGGGTCTGGGTCAACTGCTACCACGCCTACCCGGCCCATGCGGCCTTTGGCGGCTACAAGAAGTCGGGGATCGGTCGCGAGACCCACAAGATGATGCTGGACCACTACCAGAACACCAAGAACCTGCTGGTGAGCCACGACATCAACCCCCTCGGCTTCTTCTAAGCCCATCCCGTGATCCACAAGGGCGCCTGCGGGCGCCCTTTTTCATGCGGTTCAGGCCACGGGTTGGCCCAGTTGCTGGCGATAGCGCTGGGGGGCGCAACCCTGTTCCCGCTGAAACATGGCGATGAAAGCCGAGGTGGAGGCGTAACCGAGACGCCAGGCGATCTCCTGCACCGGCATCTCGCCCCGCAGCCAGTCCAGCGCCTTCACCAGCCGCAGCCGGGTGCGCCACTGGCCGAGGCTCATGCCAAGCTCCTTCTGGCAGCGCCGCGCCAGGGTGCGCTCCGTGGTGTGCAGCGCCCTGGCCCACTCCACCAGCGTGCGGTTGTCCTCCGGCGCCGCCTGCAGCGCCGCCAGCAGGGGGGCGAGCAGGCGATCCCGGCTCTGGGGCAGGTAGCTCGGCTGGCAACGGGTGCGGGCCAGCTTCTCGATGAAGAGCTCACCCTGACGGGCATCCCACTCATCCTCCATGTGCCCGACCCGGCGCTGGGTGAAGTCCTCCAGCAGGGCCCGCAGCAAGGGGGTGAGGGCCAGCAGCTGGGGGGCTCGTGGCAGGCGCGGTGCCAGGGCGTGGCTCACGTAGATGGAGGTGTAATCCAGGGTCTGCTCGTTGAAGGCGGTGTGGGGAAGGTCCGCCGGCACCCAGATGAGGTAGTCCGGAGGCGCCACCAGCCGCTCTCCCCCCACCTCCACCACCATGACCCCCAGGCTGATGAGGCTGAGCTGACCCCAGGGGTGGGCGTGCTCGGCGCAGGCGTTGCCCCCCTGGATCTGGCTGTAGCGAAAGTAGAGGGGGTTGGGGTCGGCCAGCAGGCGATCCTGCTCGGCCAGGGTGAGGGTGCCCATGCAGATTGTCCCAAAGCGGTTATGACATGTCTTATTTACGCTACTTACCTCGTTCAAGACAAGGCTAGACTCTCCCCATCGTACCAAGGAGTGCCTATGCCTTTTCTCTTCCCCCTGCTCGCCATCCTGATCTGGGCCGCCAATACCGTGGTCTCCAAGGCCGCCGCCGGCGTGCTGGATCCCGCTGCCATCTCCTTCTATCGCTGGGTGATCGCCGCCCTCGCGCTCTCCCCCTTCTGCCTGCCGCAGCTCTGGCGCAGCCGGGCCGACATCCGCCCCTGGCTCGGCAAGCTGCTGGTGCTCTCCCTGCTCGGCATGGTGCTCTACCAGTGCCTCGCCTACTACGCCGCCCACAGCACCTCGGCCACCAACATGGGGGTCATCGGCTCCCTGCTGCCCCTGCTCACCCTGCTCATCGGGGCCTGCTGCTTTGGCCAGAAGCCGGGCAAGCAGGCGCTGCTCGGCATGAGCCTCTCCCTGTTCGGGGTGCTCTGGCTGCTGGGTCAGGGCAACCCCCTGGCACTGCTGCACAGCGGCATCAACCCGGGCGATGGCATGATGCTGCTGGGGGCGGCCAGCTATGCCCTCTATGGCCTCTTGATCCGCCGCTGGCAACTGCCGTTCGGCCCCTGGCTCAACCTCTACCTGCAGATCCTGCTGGCGGTGCTGCTGCTCATCCCGGTGGCCCTCTCTGCCGACTCCCTGGCCATTCCCGCCCAGGGCTGGAGCATGGTACTGTTCGCCGGCCTCGCCTCCTCCATCTTCGCCGCCTACTGCTGGATGCGCGGCCTCGCCACCCTGGGGGCGGAGCGCACCTCGGTCTTCATGAACCTGATGCCCCTGTGCACGGCCCTCATCGCCGTCATCACCCTGGGGGAGCCCATCCACGGCTATCACCTGCTGGGGGGCGGCCTCATCCTGACCGGGGTCATGCTCTCCCAGCTCAAGCCGAGGGTACGCCGTCCTCTGCCGGAAGGTGCTTGAGCCGGCCAGCACCATGAAAGAAGGGAGCCTCGGCTCCCTTCTTGCTGCCCTCGTCAGGGCACACCTGACCTTTTCGTCAGGGTGGCGTCTCCTCCTTAATCCCTGCCCCCCCGCCCCTTGTCATGGGCGGCGAAGGCGCTGCGGGCCGCACTGATGCCATTCATGCAGGCGGGCACTCCGGCATAGACGGCGACCTGGAGCAGGATCTCGATGATGGTCTCCCGGCTGACCCCCACATTGAGGGCGGCCCGGATATGGAACTCGAGCTGTCCGGGCGACGTGCCCATTCCCATCAGGGTCGCCACCGTGAGCATCTCGCGGGTGCAGAGATCGATGCCGGGACGGGCGAGCACATCGGCAAAGGCAAACCCCAGCACCAGCTCGGCAAGCTCGGGTGACAGGGCATCTAGGCTGGCGGCGACCCGCGTGGGCGCCAGGGGATCGAGCCGGGCCAGCAGCGCGAACGCCCGTTCACGGCGATCCGTGTGCGAGCCGCTCATGCGTTCACCCCCTTCATCCCCTCGGCGGTATAGCGCTCCCCCGCCACCGGCAGGGTCCGGATGGCCTGTCCCAGGGCCCCGAGCTCCGCTGGGGAGAGGCGCACCGAGAGGGCGCCGAGGTTATCCTCAAGGTGGGTCAGGCGCCGGGTGCCGGGGATGGGCACTATCCCCTCCCACTGCGCCAGCAGCCAGGCCAGGGCTATCTGCGCCGCCGAGCATCCCTTCTGCTGCGCCAGGGCCATGACCGCCTGCACCAGGGTGCGGTTGGTGGCGAGGTTGTCCTCCTGAAACCGCGGCAGACCGGCCCGAAAATCCCCCTCCTCGAACACCGCCTCCTGCTGGTAGCGCCCGGTCAGAAACCCGCGCCCCAGGGGGGAGTAGGCCACCAGACCAATCCCCAACTCCCGGCAGGCGGGCAGCACCGCCGCCTCCACCTCCCGCGTCCAGAGGGAGTATTCGGTCTGCACCGCCGCCACCGGGTGCACGGCATGGGCGCGCCTCAGGGTGGCCTCGCTCACCTCGCACAGACCGATGCGGGCTATCTTGCCCTCCTGCACCAGCTGCGCCAGCCCGGCCATGGTCTCCTCGACGGGATGGGCCGGATCGAGGCGGTGTACATAGTAGAGATCGATCTGCTCGATGCCGAGGCGGCGCAGGGAGCCCTCGCAGCTCTGGCGCGCATAGCGGGCACTGTTGTCGAGGGTACGCCTGTACTCCCCGTGCTGGCGCACGATGCCAAACTTGGTGGCGACCTTCACCTGCCCCCGCCGGGTCGCGAGAAAACGCCCGATCAGCGCCTCGTTGTGGTGGGGGCCGTACATGTCGGCGGTGTCGAGCAGGTCGATGCCCCGCTCCACCGCCTCCGCCAGCACCCGCAAGGACGTCTCATCGTCCCGCGGCCCGTAGAATTCGCTCATCCCCATGCAGCCCAGCCCCAGGGCAGAGACCTGCAGATTGGCTCCCAGTGTTCGTCGTTGCATCGCATTTTCTCCCTGACAAGTTGCAGGGGAGTATGGTCTTCCGAAAATGAATGAGATATAGAGATAACTGGCAATCTATCTTCCGATTATGGAAACACTATGCACGATCCCCTGCTCTGGGACGACGCCCGCGTCTTCCTGGCCATCGCCCGCAGCGGCACCCTGAGCGGTGCCGCCCACGCCCTTCGCATGGGGGTGGCCACCGTCTCCCGGCGCCTGGACCGGCTGGAGGCGGCCCTCGGCCTGCCCCTGTTCAGCCGCCACCAGCAGGGCTATCGCCTGACCGACGACGGGGAGGCCCTGCTTGAGCGAGCCGAAGCGCTGGAACATGCGGGGCTGGCCTTTGGCGAGGCGGGGCAGTTGCAGGGACAGGTGGCCGGCACCGTGCGCCTCGCCACCGCCGAGAACCTGGCCAATCCCCTCATCATCCCCTCCCTGCCGACGCTCTTTGCCCAGCACCCCGAGCTGAGGGTGGAGCTGGTCACCGGGGTGCAGACGGTGAACCTGCACCGGCGCGATGCCGATCTCGCGGTGCGCATGGTCAAGCCCGATGCCGGCCACCTCACCCTGCGGCGCCTGGGCACCCTGGGCTTTGGCCTCTACGGGACCGGCGCCTACCTGGATGCCCGCAGCCCCGGGGTGGATGCCGCCAGCTTCGATCAGGATGACTTCATCGGCTGGAACGAAACCCAGAGCCACCTGCCCGCCGCCAGATGGATGACCCGCATGCTGCGCGGCCGCCCCTGCCGAGTGGAGACCAGCACCCTGGCGGCCCAGCTCGCCGCCGCCCAGGCCGGTCTGGGGCTCGCGGTGCTGCCCCACTACCTGGCCCGCCAGACGGATCTGGTCTGCCTGCTGCCGGAGCTCGGGGTGGATCAGCCCATCTGGCTGGTGCTCCACAGCGATCTCGCCCACTCCCGGCGGGTGCGGGCCGTGGCGGATCACCTCATCGCCCTGTTCGAGCGCGCCCGCACCGCCCTGCACCCCTTCTCGGGCGACCCCAGATAAAGCGGACCGGGTCGCATCGGGGCAAAACAAAAGGGAGTTCAACGGCTCCCTTTTATCTGCGCAGCATGGTGTGCGCGGCCTCTTCGGCGTTGTGCCCGCGGCGGGGTCACGACTCCCGGCGCCAGTGGTAGCGCCGCTCCGGGCGACCACGCTGGCCGTAGTTGAGCTCCACGTCCAGCCGATCTTCTGACTCCAGAAACTCCAGGTAGCGGCGGGCCGTGGTGCGACTCAGGGAGAGGCGCAGGGCCACGGTGTCGGTGGAGAAGGTGTTGTCCGGCTCCCCCGCCAGCAGGTCCAGCACCTGGCGCAGGGTGATGGCGTCGATCCCCTTGGGGGTTTCCCGCGCCTCCCGCCCCTGGTTGCGCGCCTTGCCCATCAGGCGGTCCAGGTCGCTCTGGGCCAGCTCCCCCGGCTCGCACAGGCGGCGATGGAGGACCAGGATCTCCTCCAGGCTCTGCTGGATGCGAAACAGCCGCAGCGGCTTGATGACGTAGTCCTGCACGCCCAGGTTGAGGGCCTGCTGTATGGTCTCCACGTCGCAGGAGGCGGTCACCATCATCACCATCACCTCCCGGTTGTAGCTGCGCAGCCGGCTCACCCACTCCAGGCCCGAGCCATCGGGCAGGGAGATGTCGACCATCAGCAAGCGGGGCTCGCTCCCCGCCATCAGGCGATCCGCCTCGGCCAGGGTGCCGGCCCGCCCCATCAGGGAGAACCCGGCCGTGGAGGAGACCAGCTCCCCCAACATGGCGCCTATCCGCTCGTCATCCTCGATAATCAGCGTGAAGATTGGCTTCATGACTTACACCAATTGGTTTTTATTCAAATAGATACCGAACAGGGTCGTCTGCTCGGCGGTGCGGCGCCATTCTATCACGCCCCCCCGCCTGGCCACCGTCTTCTTGACCAGGAAGAGGCCGACCCCGTGATCCCCGGTCTGGCGGCTGACACCGTAGTCGAACAGGTGATCCGCCAGCGCCTCGTCCACCCCCTCGCCACTGTCCTCCACCTCGATCACCAGCCGCCGCCCCAGATCATCGAGGGAGAGCAGCACCCTGGGCGCGGCGTGCTCGCGGTTCCCCCAGGCGGCGCGAATGCCGTTGTCCAGCAGGTTGCCGATGCAGGTGATGAGATCCGCCGACACCTCGGCCGGATACTCCCCGAGGGCCGACCCCGCATCCAACACCAGCTCCACCCCCAGCTCCCGCGCCCGGCTGAACTTGCCGAGGATGAGCCCGGCCACCGGCTTGTTCTCGATGACCCGCAGCAGATCCTGCAACATGTTCTGGCAAGCTTCGTTCTCCTGCTGGATGAGGTCTACCGCCTGATCCACGTGGCCGAGCTGGAGCAGACCGGAGAGGCTGCTGAGCTTGTTGGCGAATTCATGGGTCTGGATGCGCAGCATCTCGCCGTACTGGCGCAGGTGGGTCACCTGCATGCCCAGGCTGCCGGTGCCGTCTGGCCGGCTGAAGATGAGCATGCGCCCCGGCTCGCGACCGCTGAGCTCCTGCCAGTGGCCGACGAAGTCATCCCCCTGCACGGTGAACCTGACCGCCCCCCCTTGCTGCAACGTGGGCACGAGGCCAGGGGCCAGCTCCGCCAGGGAGCGGCCCAGCAGGGCGTGGCGCCCGGTGCCGGGCAGTCGCAACTGATAGAAGGCGGCGCTGTTGAGCATGGTGATCCTGTGCTGGTTGTCCAGGGACACTATCCCCTCCGAGATCCCCTCCAGCACCAGATCCTGCTGGGCGAAGCGATTGGCAATGGTCTCCGGCTCCAGATCCAGCAGGGTGCGGCGCAGCAGGTGCTGCACCCAGAGCGCCAGCAGCAGGCCGCACCCCAGCACCGCTGCGATGGCGCCGACCAGCAGGGCGATCCGCTCCTGATAGGTGCCCTCCACGGTGCGCATCAGATAACCCACCGCCACCGCACCAATGGCCTGGCCATCGGGCCCCACCACGGGAGCGAAGCAGCGGATGGCGGGGCCCAAGGTGCCCACGTCCCGGGAGCAGTAGCTCTCGCGCGATTGGAGTGCAGGCCAGATGTCCTCCCCCCGGAAGGTCTGGCCCACCAGCTCGGGTGAGGGGTGGCTCAGGCGCCTGGCATGTTCGTCGGTCACCACCATGTAGGCGGCGTCGGTGCGGCTGCAGATCCCCTGCACATAATCCCGCAGCCCGGGATCGCTCCCCTTCTCCAGGGCCTGGACCACCCGGCTGTCCGCAGCCAGCACCCGGGCCAGATCGCTCCCCTTCTCCTTCAGGTTGTTCTCCAGCAGGTGGCGCATGAAGAGGGCGAGCAGACAGCCCAGGATCAGGATCAGCAGCAGTGACAAGCCAAGCGAGAGGGTGACTAGCTGGTGGCGCAGTTTCATCGTTCAACCTTGCAGCGGACAGGAAAGCCCAGGGTGAGGGTGTCCCCCGGCCGGGTCAATGGCCAGCCTGGCGCACCTCAAAGGTGGCCACTCTAGCGCCTCCCCCGGCCGTTGTCGGTTAGCTGGCCCGCAAAGCCATATAAAAACTTAAACACCACGGCCCGGGCAAAAAACCTGAACGTGAGCTGTATCACACTATTTACTTAGCCTGCGAAATAAATATAATGCTTCGCAAGCTAAGTAATTGAGGTGCCCGTCATGAAAAAGGATCTGGAGATGTTGCGAGAACTCTCCCTCGCCGAGCAGCTGGGGCGATTGCACCGGCTCTGGCGCACCGTGGCCGATCTCGAGCTGGCACCTCTGGGGCTCACCCATCCCCGCTGGACCGCCCTGTGGAAACTCAGCCGCCTCGGCGGCCACCTCAGCCAGAAGACCCTGGCCGAGGCCCTGGAGATAGAGCTCCCCTCCCTGATGCGGACCCTGGGTCAGCTCGAGGAGCAGGGGCTGATCGAGCGCCATTGTTGCAGCCAGGACAAGCGGGCCCGCATCGTCACCCTGACCCCGGCGGGCAAGGCGCTGCTCGATCAGATCGAGGGCCGCATCATCGCCGTGCGCCGGGAGCTGCTCACCGGCATCAGCCAGCAGGAGCTGGCCCAGTTTGAAGACATTGTGCACCGCATCTCCGCCAACGCCCTCGGCAAGATAGCCGCACAGCATGAAGAGAGAGAATAAGATGACACCGGATCAACAATTCAAGCGCTGGATAAAGTGGGCCATCGTCTGCTTCGTCCTGGTGTTTGGCTACTTTCTGCTGGCCGACATCAAGATGCCCCTGACCCCCCAGGCCATGGCCACCCGGGTCGTCACCCGGATGGCCCCCCAGGTCAGCGGCAAGGTGGTCGAAGTCGCCATCGCCAACAACCAGCACGTCAAGCAGGGGGATCTGCTCTTCGCCCTCGACCCGGAACCCTTCCAGCTCGCCGTGGATCAGGCCAGGCTCGCCCTGGATCAGGCCAGGCAGCAGAACCGCCAGCTGGACGCGACCCTGACCGCCTACGAGGCGGAGTACAGCTCGCTGCGCACCCAGGCCGACCAGAAACAGCGGGAAGCGGCGCGCATCGACGCCCTTTACCGCCGTCACATGGTCTCTGAACAGCAGAAAGATGACGCCGACAGCGCCGCCCGCACCGCCCGTGCCAACCTGCTCGGCAGCCAGGCCCGGGTAGGGGAGCCCGCAGAATTCGGAAAAAATCGTACGCTAAGGTTTTCCGGGCAACCGTAGCGGCCTGAACTTCCCGTCCTCCAGCCTGCGGCTCTGCCGCCAGACGTAATCGCCGGTCAGGTTGATGTGTTCCCAGCCCAGCGGCGACAGGTATTGCAGCAACTCACCGTTCACCGGCTTGCCGACCTCGACCAACCCCTGAGTGGCGCGCTCCAGGTACACCGTGTTCCACAACACAATGGCGGCCGTCACCAGGTTCAGGCCGCTGGCCCGGTAGCGCTGCTGCTCGAAGCTCCGATCCCTGATCTCGCCGAGGCGGTTAAAGAACACCGCCCTGGCCAGGGAGTTGCGCGCTTCACCCTTGTTCAGTCCAGCATGCACGCGGCGGCGCAGTTCGACGCTTTGCAGCCAGTCGAGGATGAACAGGGTGCGTTCGATCCGGCCCAGCTCGCGCAGGGCCACGGCAAGGCCATTCTGGCGTGGATAGCTGCCGAGCTTTCGCAGCATCAGCGAGGCAGTGACGGTGCCCTGCTTGATCGAGCTGGCGAGGCGCAGGATGTCGTCCCAATGGGCGCGGACGTGCTTGATGTTCAGGGTGCCACCAACCATTGGGCGCAATGTCGGGTAGTCCTGGACGCTATTCGGCACATACAGCTTGGTTTCGCCGAGGTCGCGGATGCGCGGTGCGAAGCGGAAGCCCAGCAGGTGCATCAGGGCGAAGACGTGATCGGTGAAACCGGCCGTGTCGGTGTAGTGCTCCTCGATCCGCAAGTCGGACTCGTGGTACAGCAGGCCGTCGAGCACATAGGTGGAGTCACGCACGCCGACATTCACCACGCGGGTGCTGAACGGTGCGTACTGGTCGGAGATATGGGTGTAGAACAGTCGCCCCGGCTCGCTGCCGTACTTCGGGTTGACGTGCCCGGTGCTTTCGCCCCGGCCGCCCGCCCGGAAGCGCTGGCCATCGGAGGATGAGGTGGTGCCGTCGCCCCAGTGGGCGGCGAAGGCATGGCGGTACTGGTGGTTGACCAGCTCGGCCAGGGCCGCCGAATAGGTTTCGTCGCGGATGTGCCAGGCTTGCAGCCAGGACAGCTTGGCGTAGGTCAGGCCGGGGCTCGACTCGGCCATCTTGGTCAGCCCGAGGTTAATCGCATCGCCCAGGATTGCTGACAGCAGCAATGTCCTGTCTTTGGCCTCGGCACCGTCCTTCAGGTGGGTGAAGTGGCGGCTGAAACCCGTCCAGTCGTCCACATCCATCAGCAGTTCGGTGATCTTGATGCGCGGCAACAGCTGACTGGTCTGGTCGATCAGCGCCTGCGCGGTATTGGGCACCGCAGAATCCAGCGGGGTGATCTTCAGCCCGGACTCGGTGAGGATGGCATCGGGCAGCTCGTTGTCCTTGGCCAGCCGGGTTACGGTGGCCAACTGCTCGTCCAGCAGCTGTAAGCGCTCTTCCAGGTACTGGTCGCTGTTCGGGTTGATCGCCAGGGGCAGGGCCTGTTCCCGCTTGAGCGCGGCGAACTTCTCTGCCGGCAGCAGGTAGTCGTCGAAGTCGCGGAACTGCCGTGAACCCTTGACCCAGATGTCACCGGAGCGCAGGGCGTTCTTCAGCTCGGACAGCGCGCAGATTTCGTAGAAGCGTCGGTCGTGGCCTTCCGGGGTGATCACCAGCGGCTTCCAGCGCGGCTTGATGAAGGCGGTAGGGGCATCCGCCGGCACCTTGCGCAGGTTGTCGGCGTTCATCTCGCGCAGGGTCTGCACGGCCGCCAGCACGCCTTGCGCGGCCGGTGCAGCGCGCAGTTCCAGCACCTCCAGCAGGGCCGGCGTGTAACGGCGCAGGGTGGCGAAGTTCTCGCCGACCAGGTGTAGGTGGTCGAAGCCCTCCGGCCGGGCCAGCAGCTCGGCCTCGCTGACGCTCTCGGTGAATTCGTCCCAGGGAATCACCGCCTCGATGGCGGCGTACGGATCGCTGCCGTTTTCCTTTGCCTCCAGCAGAGCCTGGCCGATCTTCGAGTACAGGCGCACCTTGTCATTGATCGCCTTGCCCTGCTTCTGGAACTGCTGCTGATGCTTGTGCTTCGCGCCGCTGAACAGCTTGACCAGGATGCGGTCGTGCAGATCGACCAACTCATCAATCACAGTCGCGGTGCTCTCCAGCACTACGGCGGCCAGGGTCGCGTAGCGCCGCTGCGGCTCGAACTTGCCAAGGTCTTTGGGCGTCATCTGCCCCCCTTCGCGGGCCAGCTTGAGCAGGCGGTTCTGGTGGATGTGCCGGCCCAGCCCTTCGGGCAAGTCCACCAGCTGAAATGTCTTCAGCCGCTCGATGTGCTTAAGCATGTGCCGAGAGTTGGGTTTCAGCGGTGCCTGGCGCAGCCAGGTCAACCAGGTGATGCTGCTGCCGGCCTTGAGCTTCAGCAGTTCGTCCAGCTTGGCACGGTGCGAGTCCGTGAGTGGTTCGACCAGGGCGCGGTAGACCCGCCGATTAGCCCGCGCAATGGCCTCCGAGCAGGCCCGATCAATTACGCTCAGCGCCGGCAGGATGCGCCGCTTCTGCCGCAGGCTCTCCAGAGCCTGGCTGGCCAGCAGCAAGCCCTTGTCGGTCTGCTGGGCCAACTCGGTCAGCTCGCGCACGAGGTTGCGGAAGTCGGACAGGCCAAACGGGGCCAGTTGCAGGTAGGTGCGCAGTTCATGGGCGTGCTCGCGGCGGGTCACGTCGCGTTCGCCGTACTTCGCCCAACTCGCCGGGTCGGCCTGAACCTGCTTGGCCACCCACAGGATGACCGGCTCGGGCGGCTCGCTGTCGGTGCCCAACGCATAGCCGGGGTAGCGCAGCAGGCTGAGCTGCACCGCGAAGCCTAGGCGGTTGGCGTCGCCGCGCCGCTGGCGGATCAGCGACAGGTCGGAGTCGTTGAAGGTGTAGTAGCGGATCATGTCATCCTGGCTTTCTGGCAACGCAAGCAGGGTGTCCCGCTCCGTGGCCGAGAGGATCAAGCGACGCGGCATGTATCAGTCGTCCGTGCGGAGGTACTGGTAGAGGGTTTCCCGGCTGATGTTGAACTCGCGGGCAAGCTGCGCCTTGGGCTCGCCGGCCGTCGCTCGCTGCCGCAGGGTAGCAGCCTGCTCATCGGACAGGGCTTTCTTGCGGCCTCGGTACGCGCCACGCTGCTTGGCCAAGGCGATACCCTCACGCTGCCGCTCGCGGATCAGGGCGCGCTCGAACTCGGCGAAGGCACCCATCACCGACAGCATGAGGTTGGCCATCGGCGAGTCCTCGCCGGTGAAGACTAGGCCCTCTTTCAGGAATTCGATACGCACGCCGCGCTGGGTCAGCTTCTGCACAAGGCGGCGCAGGTCATCGAGGTTGCGCGCCAGGCGATCCATGCTGTGCACTACCACGGTGTCACCTTCGCGGACGAAGCTCAGCAGCGCTTCGAGCTGGGGGCGCTGAGTGTCCTTGCCCGAGGCCTTGTCGGTGAACACCTTGCTCACCTCGGTCTCCTCCAGCTGGCGTTCCGGGTTCTGGTCGAAGCTGCTGACCCGGACGTAGCCAATGCGATGTCCCTGCACGCCTACTGCTCCGCCGAGAAATGGCGCTCGGGCCAACGCCAACGGCGGATGCGCTCCCACAACACTTTGCCGCCAATCCCAACATCGTTCTTGTCGGGATCGAGATTGAGTAACAATGCCAGTCGAGCGATCGCGCTCTGCATCGGGTACATGTTCCCGTAGCCAGCGATCTTTCGCAGGATTTCATTCTCGCTCTTCTCTAACTCTTCGGGAGTATTGAAGGTGGTGGCATAGTCAGTGATCACTGCTGAAGCGGCATCCAAGGCGCTGTAGGTTTCTCGAAGCACTTCGAGCACTTCATGAGTGAGTGCCCCCAGCTCGACTTGGGTTCCATCCGGCAAGGTGGCGATCCCCTTCTCGAAAAAGATCACCCCGTCACGTAGATAAAGTGCCTGGAGGGCATCTACCCCAACGAACGACGGCGCGTCCTGGTCTACCGCAGGCCTGCCGAGAATGTGGCAATGCAAATGCAGGCTCGCGGCTCGAAGCAAACGCCGCGCCTCGGGAGTTGGTGGATTTATCCAAGGGTCTGCCTGCTCCCGCCGCCAGACAACCGTTCCCCACCACAGCCCGGCGACTACCAACCCTAATCCAACCCATAGAAAGGTCATCAGAACAACTCCGCGTTGAAGGTGAGCAAGGGGGCTAAGTGCACTTTCTGTTCCGTTGCGCCTCAAGCCCTGCTTTTGTCAGGCTGAAATCTATGACCTTTGCGGGCATGTGTCAAAGAATGCGAAAGAAGACTCTATTCTGACGGAGCTGCGCGGTTCTGCCTGACATCCAGTTAGGGTATAGCCTAGATTGACATGCGCGATGCAACCCTTAACTTGCTTGCACCTATCGTTTCCATGCTAGCTTTATCGTAACGCTCAAGAAATTGGGCTTAATGCCGAAAACAATAAAATAAAACAGCCAACCCTTGAGGTTCTTATGCGCCAGAATTTACCAGTGACGGGTCGAAACTTAGAACTCCCAAAAGATGCCAATATTCTTTCGACTACCTCCCCTCAAAGCCATATCACGTACGTTAATCCTGACTTCATTAAAATCAGTGGTTTCACTGAGGAAGAACTATTAGGCCAGCCTCACAACATCGTAAGACACCCAGATATGCCGCCTGCTGCATTTGAGCATATGTGGAGTACATTAAAATCTGGCCGCTCATGGATGGGGCTAGTAAAAAATCGCTGTAAAAATGGCGACCACTATTGGGTAAGTGCTTATGTAACGCCAATAGCTAAGAATGGTTCGATTGTTGAATACCAGTCTGTAAGGACCAAGCCTGAACCTGAGCAGGTTTTGGCTGCGGAAAAATTATATGCTCAATTGAGAAGCGGGAAGGCCGCGAGGCCGAAATTGGCTGCTAGCTTTTCCGTGAAAATACTCTTGCTCATATGGGGTAGTATTATATCAAGCGCAATGGCTGCCGGCATGCTTACTGATACATCAATAAGCAGCTTATTGTTAGCCACTTTAATGTCAGGAAGCTTAAGCTCTGTTAGTGTTTTGGCTATTCTCTCTCCTCTTGGAAGACTGGTTGAAAGAGCCAGGAATATTTCCAATAACCCATTAAGTCAATCCCTCTACACTGGGCGCACCGATGAGTTTGGCCAAATAGAGTTTGCTTTACGAATGATGCAAGCTGAAACAGGCGCCATAGTAGGTCGCATAGGTGATGCATCAAATCGGCTTAGCGAACACACCCGAGGCCTACTAAAGGATATTGAGTCAAGCAATGTACTTACAGTTGAGCAGCAGGCAGAGACAGATCAAATAGCAACGGCAGTAAACCAAATGGTGGCAAGCATTCAAGAGGTTGCGAGCAATGCACAGCATGCTGCAGATGCGGCCGGAAGAGCAGACACTGAGACGGCATCTGGCCAGCGTCTGGTAGCCTACACAAGCCAGTCAATCACTGCCCTTGAAGGTGAAATTAGGCAAGCCGCTCAGGTTATTCATGAGCTTGAAGGTCAAAGTAACGAGATATCAAAAGTTCTTGACGTTATACGAGGGATCGCCGAGCAAACGAATTTGTTGGCACTCAACGCAGCAATTGAGGCCGCACGTGCTGGTGAGCAGGGGCGTGGTTTTGCTGTTGTCGCCGATGAGGTTCGCAGTCTTGCTGCTCGC
Organism: Aeromonas sp. ASNIH1; assembly: GCF_002934285.1. Lineage (NCBI taxonomy): Bacteria > Pseudomonadati > Pseudomonadota > Gammaproteobacteria > Aeromonadales > Aeromonadaceae > Aeromonas > Aeromonas sp. ASNIH1. Next base: position 247,977 of record NZ_CP026228.1, read on the forward strand.
ACACAGCAATCGACAACGGATATTCAAAGCATGATCAGCGCTCTACAAGAGCGAGCGCAATCCGCTGTTACAGTCATGGAGCAAAGTAGTCGGCAAGCGCACACGAGTGTAGCTCACGCAGAGGAAGCAGCTACAGCTCTTGATGGAATTGGCCAACGCGTTAACGAAATTACCGACATGAACGCGCAAATAGCGACTGCGGTCGAGCAGCAGGGAGCAGTAAGTGAAGACATAAACCGCAGTATTATCAATATACGCGATGCTGCTGATACCAATGTACAGACCGGGCAGAATAATTTGCAAAGTGCGAAATCTGTCGCTCAGTTAACTAGCGCTCTGAGCGAACTGGCAAAACAGTTTTGGGAAAAACGAGGATAACGCTTTTCAGTATCTCGACAGGGATAACTTACTTTACCATCGGTTATCCCTTTTAGCCGCACAAATTTTAGCCATGGCTTTTCAGGAAGTCAGGGCTATCAGAATGGCCTTAGAAAGCCTAAATAGCTGTTCCGAATAGTAGATCACCGGAGGAAGGGAACTCAGTCCAGTTTGTGCGATCTGATTAGTCGCTAAACAAAACAAGCCACACCCAAAGGACTGAGTTGATGCCTATCCTACCACCTCTGCCACGACCACAACGGCGCCGCATTCACAAAATCATCCATGCCACCCGTGATAAAGGACATGCTCGTCGCTTGATGGCCATCTTGCTGTTACATGAAGGACGCACGATCACCGATGTTCATCACCTTACCGGCGCTGCGCGCTCGACCATCGGTCGTTGGCTTCGGTGGTATCGAGATGAAGGCATAGATGCGCTAGAAGCCTTACCGGCTGGCCGTGCCCCAGTCTTACCTATCGCCAAGATTGTCACCCTACTGGTGCTGCTCATGCAGTTTTCTCCGCAAGATTTTGGTTATCAGCGCAGCCGTTGGTGTACTGAACTATTGGCTATAAAAATCAATCGGTTAACAGGGCTCAATGTGGCAGCCTCCACGCTCCGCCGATGGTTACCTCGTATGGGCATTGTCTGGCGCAGGCCCGTGCCGACCTTGCGGATAAAAGACCCAGCCTATCAGGAAAAAATGGCGAATATCGACGCCGCGCTGGCCCGCTGTGATGCCGATAATCCGGTGTTTTATGAGGATGAAGTCGATATAGACCTCAATCCCAAATTAGGAGCCGACTGGATGTTCAGAGCGCAGCAAAAGCGGGTTGTCACACCGGGGCAGAATGCCAAGCATTATCTGGCAGGCGTTCTCCACGCAGGCAACGGAAGGGTACTTTACGTCAGCGGGATCAAGAAAAACTCATCGCTGTTTATTGCCATGCTGGAAAAGCTGCGCCACCACTACCGACGAGCCAAAACCATCACGTTGATCCTCGATAACTACATCATTCACAAAAGCAAACAGACCGAGCGATGGTTGAAGAAGAATCCCAAGTTCTGCCTGGTGTTCCAGCCAGTTTACAGCCCTTGGGTTAATCACATAGAACGGCTATGGCACAAGTTACATGAAACCATCACGCGCAATCATCAATGCAGAGGGATGGCAAACCTGCTGGCCCGAGTGAAACACTTCATGGATACCGTGTCTCCTTTCCCGGGGAATGGCTATGGCACAGCGAAGGTGTAGCACTATTGGGATCAGTTATTTAGTCAAAGAGCTGTCACGAGAACACCGTTAGCTTAGCGTACGATTTTTTCCGAATTCTGCGGTTCCCCCGGGTAGAGCAGGCCCGCGTCAACCGCGGCTTGCCAGGGGAAGACAACCTGCTGCTGCGCCAGGCCCGCAACCGCCTCGCCCAGGCCGAGCTCAACCTCGCCTACAGCCGGGTTCATGCGAGCCAGGACGGCATCATCACCAACCTGCAGCTCAAGCCTGGCAGCGTGGCCAATGCGGGCTCCCCCCTGCTGGCCCTGGTCTCCGAGCAGGTGGACGTGATCGCCGATTTTCGCGAGAAGAGCCTGCGCCACGTCAGCGCCGGCAGTCAGGCCCTCGTCGCCTTCGACGGCGAGCCCGGTCGTCTCTATCCTGCCCGCGTCGCCAGCCTGGATGCCGGGGTCAGCGCCGGCCAGTTTGACGCCAACGGCCAGCTTGCAAACCCCGTCGAGTCCGATCGCTGGGTGCGCGATGCCCAGCGCCTGCGCCTGCACCTGACCCTGGAGCAACTGCCCGCCCACCTGCCGGCCGGGGCTCGCGCCACGGTGCAGCTGCTGCCGGACAACACCCTGACCGGGCTGCTGGCCCGCGGCCAGATCCGTCTGCTCAGCCTGCTGCACTACATCTATTGAGATGATGACCATGAACCTGTGGCACAGACCCCTCACCCCCAACGAACTGCGCCAGTGTCTGCGCATCGCCTTTGGCTGCACCCTGGGGTTTGTGCTGTGCAAAATCTTCGGCTGGAGCAACGGGGTCTTCTTCACCGTCACCCCGGTGCTGCTGCTCGGCCTGGTGCCGGTGATGAACGGTCACGCCGCCCGCCAGCTCATCGCCTCCGCCGCCATGTGCGGTCTGGAAGTGGGGCTGCTCGGCGGCCTGTTTGGCGGCCACCCGGGGCTCATGACCCCCCTGGTCTTTTTGCTCTTCCTCTACCGTTTCGCCGCCATGTCCCGGGGCAGCCTGTTCCTGTTCGGTGCCAACGGGGTGCTCAGCCTCAGCATCATGCTGCACTTTGCCAGCTACCCCGGGATTGATCTGAACGACCTCATCTTCAGCAACCTCTGGGCCAGCGTCCTGTCGGTGCTCATCGCCTATCTGATGACGGCCCTCATTCCGGACGTGGAGGAGTGCCCCAGGCCGGCCCCCTCCCCCAAGGCGCCGCACCGGATGCGCCACGAGGCCCTGCTGGGGGCAAGCATCGCCACCCTGTCGTTTCTGGTGTTCCAGATCTTCGATCTGCGCGACTCCATGTCGGCCCAGGCCACCACCTTGCTGCTGCTCTTCCCCATGCACTGGAACGGCGCCCTGGGCTATGCCCGCAAGCGGGCCATGGGCACCCTGCTCGGGGTCAGCTTCGGCCTGGTCGGCCAGCTGGTGCTCTACGACTGGTCAGGGCAACTGCTGCTCGTCACCCCGCTGCTCTGGCTCGGGGCAATGCTGTTCAGCCATGCCCACGTGAAGGAGGCGAGCGGCTCCGGCGTCGGCTTCGGCGCCCTCACCACCCTCGGCATCCTGTTCGGCCAGTACCTGACGCCGGGCAATGATCTGGTGTTCAGCGCCCTCTACCGGGTGAGCAGCATCCTCTTTGCCATCGTCGTCACCCTGCTGGCCTGCTACCTCCTCCATCGCCTGCTCAACCACTTCGAGGCGACCCGCTTCGGCCATTGACCCTTTTCTGCAGCCAAAGGACGGCTCCCTTTCGCCCCGCTTGCCTGCCGGGGCGTTTTTTTGTTTGACGATGACTCCAGCCCGGTACTTCGCTGGACTGCGCCGTAGCTCGATGAAGCAGGTTTATCAAGGACTTACGCGCGTCCATCATATGCCGGTGCTTTCTGAAACTTGACCCGGTTTTCCCTCGCGCCGCTCCTATCTGGCTCTTGGAATTCGGGTCGTTCCAAGGAGTCATCATGGCGAAGATCAAGCTCACCAAGACCGCCGTAGAGTCGGCGCAACCCCAGGCCAAGGACATCGAACTACGGGATACCGTGGTGCCGGGTTTCCTCTGCAAGATTACCCCGAAGGGCCGTCGGGTGTTCATGCTCCAGTACCGCACGAACTCCGGGCAGCCCCGCAAGCCCTCGCTGGGCCTGTTCGGGGAACTGACCGTGGAGCAGGCCCGCGTCATGGCGCAGGACTGGCTGGCCGAGGTTCGCCGAGGCGGCGACCCCGGCGGCGCCAAGGCCGAGGCGCGCAAGGCGCCCACGGTCGAAGCGCTGTGCAAGAAGTTCATGGAGGACTACTCCAAGAAGCGCAACAAGCCGAGCACGCAGCGCGGCTATCAGGCCGTCATCGACCGCTGCATCGTCCCGCTGATCGGCCGCAAGAAGGTGCAGGACGTGAAGCGGCCCGACATTGCCGGGCTGATGGAGAAACTGGCCTACAAGCCCGCCGAGGCGAACAACGCCTTCGGCGTGCTGCGCAAGATGTTCAACCTGGCCGAAGTGTGGGGCTACCGCCCGGACGGCACGAACCCGTGCCGCCACGTCCCGATGTACCCGCCCGGCGAGGAAACCCGGCTCATCGTGGACGACGAACTGGCGCTGATCTTCCGCCAGTTGGAGAAGCTGGAGGCGGAAGGACTGGAGAACTACGTCATCCCGCTGGCGATTCGCCTGCAATTCGAGTTCGCCGGCCGCCGCTCCGAAATCTGCATGCTTGAATGGGATTGGGTCGATCTGGAGAACCGGCGCGTGGTCTGGCCCGACAGCAAGACCGGCGGCCTCTCCAAGCCCATGAGCGCGGAAGCCTATCGACTGTTCTCGACGGCACCGCGCCGAGAAGGTTGCCCCTACGTCCTGCCTTCGCCCAACGACCCGACCAAGCACCTGACCTTTGGCGAGCACTATGGCGGATGGTGCCGGGTGCTCAAGGCAGCCGGCGTCCCACACGTCGGCACGCACGGCATCCGCCACCGCTCCACGACCGACATTGCCAATTCGGGAGTGCCGACCAAGGTAGGCATGAAGCTGACGGGCCACAAGACCGTGGCGATGTTCATGCACTACGTCCACACCGAGGACAAGCCGGTGCGGGATGCTGCCGAACTGGTGGCGAGTCGGCGGCAGGCCATCACGGGCGCGCGGCGCCCTGCGGAGGCCACGGCATGAGCAAGAGGACGCTTTCGGTGGCGCCCCCCGCTGCCTTGGCGGCCGACTATCCCCGTTCCGCAATTTCCGAGACAGTGTCTGGGAAATTCGGCCTCGCCGAGCTGGCCAAGGTCTTCACGCTGCCGTGGTCGGCCTATGCGCTGCTGATTTCGGTCAAGGATGCCCGCGGATCGGTGGCCGGCATCCCGTCCAGTCGGCTCCGATTGTCGTGCCGGCGTCACGACAATCGGGCGGGCCATCCCTTCTATCTAGGTGCTACACCGGAGACTGGAAAAGTATGCCCGTTTCGGGTATAGTTTGGAGGTCGAAATGACGGTCATCCTCAAGCGCAAGGACTTTGCACGCTGGCAGTCGGGCGAGAAGCTGTCCGATGCCGCGTTGTGCAAGGCGGTTCAGGAGATGGAAAGCGGTCTGATCGACGCGGACTTGGGCGGCTCCCTCTACAAGAAGCGGGTGGCCCGCCCCGGTGGTGGTAAAAGCGGCGGCTACCGCACACTGGTATCGGCCAGGATCGGCAGCCGCTACGTGTTCCTGCATGGGTTCCCGAAGAACGACAAGGCGAACATCACGCAGGACGAGAAGAAGGCGCTGCAATTCGCCGGCAAAGCGTTCTTGCAACTGTCCGGGGAAACGTTATCGAAGGCGTTGCAGTCGGGCGTGTTATTGGAGGTGCATTGTGAGCAAGATCATTGAATCCCTGCGTGACGACCTGGCCACGCTTCATGAAGTGGGTGCGATCAGCAAGGTGACGATGCGCGAGTTCGACGCGATCTGCCCGCCGCCAGTGCGGGAGTTTGGCGCCGAGGACATTAGGCGCCTACGGGAGACGCTGAAATTCAGCCAGCCGGTGTTCGCGCATCACCTGCACACCTCGGCCTCGACCGTGCGCAAGTGGGAGCAAGGTGAAACCCGACCCGCTGGCCCGGCGCTGAAGCTGCTCAACATCATCGCCGACAAGGGGCTCCGGGCGATCCTTTGATTGATCTGCGTTTTCTGCCATAACCACCTAATTTCAGTTACGATCTTTTACGCTATCAAAACGTCGATGGAGGTGACAGATGGCAGAGAAAAGGAACGTGTTTATCAGCCATGTCCATAAGGACGATCATGGGCTCCAAAAGCTCAAAGATCTGCTGGCTCCGAAAGGGATGGATGTAAGGGACTCCTCCATCCATACAGGAAAGTTCAACAACGCCACGGATGAGCATTACATCAAGACGCAGATTCTGGCCCCAGCGATAAACTGGGCGGGCGTATTTATTTGCTACGTCTCACCCCAGACGAAAGATAGCGACTGGGTGACCTGGGAAATCGAATATGCAGCCAAGCAAGGCAAACGTATTGTTGGCATCTGGGAGCATGGTGAGAAGGAATGCGACATTCCTGAGGCACTGAAAGAATACGCCGATGCCTTGGTCGGCTGGAATGGTGACTCAATCATTGATGCGATCAACGGAAAAGATACATGGGAAAAACCCGACGGTGGCGCCTGTGATCCGGTTCCTCTGAAAAGGCATCCCTGCTGATGGCACGTGTCCACTCCTACGTGGTGCGGTACGACAGTGGTTTCGCACCCAATCCCTTTTACGAATACTGCACGCTTGCAACCTGCAAGCCAAATATCCGCAAGGGCGCTGACATCGGTGATTGGGTGGTAGGCAGTGGCAGCAATGATCGAAGTGTTCGGCGAGGCGGGTATCTGGTTTATGCGATGCAAGTCACCGAAACGATGACATTTGATGAATATGGGGCAGATCCACGGTTTGAATCTAAAAAGCCCTATCGCAACGGTAGTCGGAAGCAAAGTTGCGGGGACAATATCTACTTCAGAGCCGCACCAGCGGCCGTCTGGCAGCAACGAGATTCCTTTCACTCTCGCCCCGATGGTTCACTTAATCCTGATCACGTCACTCGCGACACGGGTGTAAACAGGGTTCTCATCAGCAATGACTTCGTGTACTTCGGAGGAGAGGGGCCGGAGTTCCCGGAAGAGCTAAAAGACCAGCAAGGCCGGTCTCTATGCAAAACAGGAATAGGTCTAACTACTTTTGACGATCCAAAACTGATTGCGAACCTAGAGCAATGGGTTCGTAGCTTTGGGCTGAATGGATATCAGGGCGCTCCATTCGAATGGCTGACGCTTCGGAGGTAACCGATGCACAAGGAAGGTTCTCTGCTGCTTTCGGACTACGCTTCGGAAATTGCAGCTACGGATGTACTCAGTCCAACCGATTTCAATCCTGTCCTTCAAGGGCTTTATGGGGAAGTCGGTGGAATAATGTCTACTGTCAAAAAACATGTCCGGGAAAAATCTGCGTACCCTGGTTTCAGAAGGGCGGCGGAAGAAGAATTCGGTGATACGCTTTGGTATTTGGCTGCGATCTGCCGGCGCATGCAAGCTCCACTTGAAGATATCTTTGCCGAGGCGGCGAATCACGGGAACTTCAAGAACATAGGGGCAGCAAGCGACATAGCCGAAGGTGCATTCGCTTACATCGCCATGCCTGTGGCGGCCCCTGCGTCGTTGGACATTACCTTGGTACGCTTGGGGCAGGCGGCCGCAGCTCTGCTGGGAAGTGGGCCTGCGCGCAATGACGTGGTCACCTTCGCGCGAGCCTATCTCGATGCAATCCATGCCGCAGAGTTGGCGTTCTCGGACGTAGCGCGGGGGAACCTCCGGAAAGCTAGGGGTGCATTCTTGGAGCCACAGGCGGTTGACCTGATTGGCCTTGATTTCGATAGCGAGTTTGGAATAGAAGAGCAGCTCCCTAGAGAGTTCAAGATCCGAGTCAATCAACGCGGTAGCGGCAAAAGCTATCTCCAATGGAATGGCGTATTCATAGGTGATCCCCTGACCGACAACATCGCTGACCGAGATGGCTACCGATTTCATGATGTTTTCCATTTTGCATATGCAGCCATCTTGCATTGGTCACCTGTAATACGGGCATTGATCAAGCACAAGCGAAAGAGCCAGTCCAAATATGATGAAGAGCAAGACAGCGGCCGGGCAATCGTCGTTGAGGAAGGGCTTACGGCATGGATTTTCTCTAGAGCCAAGGAATTAAACTATTTTGAGAATCAAGAAAAGGTTTCCCTTGGGATTCTCAAAACCATTGAAGAGTTTGTGAGTGGCTATGAGGTTGAGAAGTGCCCGCTAAAGCTTTGGGAAAAAGCCATCATGGACGGATATTCCGTATTCCGTCAAATCAAGAAAAATCAAGGCGGCTGGATCATCGGCAACCGAAAAGAACGCACCCTACAATATATGCCGCTTGAGTCTTAAGAATGAAAATCCACCCCTTTGTTGAATCAGTTTCCTCGCTGCAATTTGAGGACTGCTTCAATCCTTATTCTGATCGCTGTGAAGTTCATGATCGTCGAGACGCGCCCCGCCGCCGCGCCGCCGCACTTTCCGCATTATTGCGTCGCGCTTCAGAGGAGCCTGTAGATGCGATTTGGATCGGTCGAGATTTGGGGTATCGCGGAGGCCGCCGAACTGGGTTGGCCCTGACTGACGATGTTCACATGAGCCAACATGCCAAACGTTGGAATGTCGATCTGGCTCCAGAACGGCCCACAGTCGGCAATGCCGTAGCCGAGCGAACCGCTGCGGTTATATGGGGAATGCTAGAGCACATTGATGCTCGCATCTTTCTCTGGAATGTTTTCCCACTTCACCCTCATGAATCAGGGGATCCGTTCACCAACCGGCAACACAACGCCCGTGAAAGGCGAGCCGGCGAAGAGCTACTACAACAGCTCATCGTTCTGCTTCGTCCCTCGCGCATCGTCGCCATCGGCAACGATGCTGCCGCAGCCGCTCATCGAATCACGGATAGCGTGCCTGTTATCTGCGTGAGGCATCCGAGCTATGGCGGACAGACGCAGTTTCAAGGGCAAATCTCTGAACTGTATGGACATCCAATGAAGACTGGATCGCTGTTCTGACGAATTGCTCCAGCATTTTAGCGAGCGGATACCGCCCCTTCTATCCAACTCGCCAGGTTTTCACTGATGCAGCGACTGAAAGAGGCTCTGACGCTGGTGGAGGTGCGCACACTGGATCACGTCGTTGTGGCCGGGCAGGAAACAACTTCATTTGCAGAGCGAGGGCTATTGTGAACCGAGGGGGCTGCACAGGCGGCCCCATTTTTTTATTCGCTCCATCAAGCTTACTGAACGCAGTTACTGCAAAATTTCCCGGCTAATCCACAGGCAGAAGCTTTCGACGAAATAAGCTGGAATAGGTTCGGTCGCGTGAAAAAATTGGATCATATTCTCCCTGTTGATAAATTATTTTGGCGGCGGCCCCTGTTGTTGAAAGCGGGAGCACTGTAGCTTTGGGATGGTGTTCGACGAACAATTTATGCTCCTCATAGATCCCCTCCATGCCGCCGACGAACACCGCTGCGCTGAAACGGCGGCTTTCGATCATTGCTTGCCTCATGGCCGTCAAACTGGCTTCTCTGTTGCCATCAACCGCTGGCACCATATGCACGTCGACGAACTCCGCTAGCTCAGGAGGCAATCGACCCTCAAAAAGCTTACTTTGGTAAATCGCCACCCTGTTGCGGTCAAGGTTTGCCTCGCGGGAAAAGAGAGCCAATAGCGGCGTTATCGCCGGATGGCCGCCGCACGTGATTCGTCCAATCGGCAACACTACTTCAACCAAAGCCTTGATTGCTTCCCGTATAGCAAGAACATCGGCGGTGTCGAAAAATACCCGATTGCGATCAGGCAAAGGCACGCTGGCAGATAGAAATATATCTATCATGCGGTGAGCTCCTTCAGAAGTTGTGGCGCCTTCGACATTTGCACGGCCCGGATCGGCAAATACGAGTCAAGCCAATCTAGGTGAGAGAGCCACGTTCTCAGTACACCTCTATTGTCGTAAATCACCCATATTTCTCTCGTCTCAACAGTGGGGTTGGTAATGGCTTCGAACACTTCGTTGATGCGATCAGCGGTTGGTATTCCCACTGCCGGTACGATCGCCAGCGTTCGATTGGACTCGGTTTTGAGAGAAATCCAGCCTTCAATCTGAACACTTGGATCAAGTCCCTCGTCGCGGGCGGCGTCGCAAAAGTTATCGACCAAATATCGGTGGCGGGCGGCAATTGCTGGTGCGCGTAGCCGTTCGACCTCGTCGCAAATTCTCGTCACCAATCCCTTCGTGGCCCAACGCCCCCGCATTGGAATAAATCCAAAGAAGTCCCGACGCCTAAGCTTCATGAAGTGGCTGAAGGACGATGCAGGGTCTTCCTTTTGCCCCGGCCATAGTAGGTGCAAGATTTGCACATTGGTCGCGTTTGCGCGCGCCAATTCTTCAGCCGTCCAACGACCTTCTCTGAAGCCAGGTGTGTCGATCAGCACCACGACATCGGAATCCGACATCCTGTGCCAGAGTTGTGATTGGAAATCTGCGGCTGGAGGCACTGACCTCACGTCGATGAAAACGTCAAAGCCACGAGCATCGAGCGCATCGTACAACCGATCGGCCAGCGGCTGAGACCCTGTTCGTTTGTAACTGATGAAAAGTCGTCGCTCACGTCGCAACAGCCTAAATGTCTCAAGGACTAGCGTAACGAGGCGGGTGATGCCTTCATCGTTGGTGCCCAATACAATAGCATTGACATGTCTGAGCTGCGGCGGAATTTCTGCATGAACCTGGGACAAATCCGAAACGACCGGAGCGATAACGATCGAGTCATCAATCAACTCCGTCACAAGTGCGGTATCGGCAGTGCTTTCCGACGAGCCGAAAAATACTGCCATTACCGGCGATTTTAAGCTGCGGTTAGAGGCGTTGGCATCGCTGAGAAACGTAATTGCGTTGCTCGGAATCCCGAGCCCCTGAAGCGCCAGATCAACGCTACGGCGGAGGCGAGTGTCATGCCCATGGACCGCACCCAGCAGGATAAGCTGGTAGGGTGATCTCATGCTTGAGTTCTCGCTCATCGGCCAGCCATTCCCGCAGCAGTTTCAATCCATCCGCCAATATTTTTCCTGCCATCCTGGCCTATGAAATCGTAACTCAGGCAGTGATTTGACAGTTGGACTACGCTATTCGTTTTTGGTGCTGTGAACCACAGATCACCCTCAGGAATCGCAAGCGTGTAATCTGCGTAGGCCACCCACTTTCCGTCCTTCCACTCGGCGAGATATATGCCGCGATCGGTTCTATAAAGTCCCATCTGCGCCAATGGATCAGCACCCTTTGTAGATGTCGCTTTGTCTTTATTCTGGACACCGTGAATGAAAACGGTTAGCAAGCCGTTTCCCTTGATAACACTGCGAGCAATTTCGTAGCGCACCCATCGCCGTGACCATGTATGGGTTCCAGCAAGGACACAAGTTACCGAAGTATTCTCCAACCCCTTGCGGAGAAAAGTCTTTAGTGCATCGTCACTCTCTTTTTTCGATGCCTCAAACACGCTGCTGTCAAAGAAGCCCCGGCTTTCCTCATCGGATTCCTTCACAACCCAACTGTTGCGGACATTCCAGGCGCGCCATACATCAGGCTCATAGTGAAAAGAAAAGAATGTTCTGCGTGGCATTTTGACTCCATCTATTACACTAAACCCAGGCAAATTTGGATGTAGGTGACCCGCATCCTCCACAGCAAACGACACCTCGCAGGATGCAATTCAGATATTGCCGGTTCATCGTGCCTTTATAGCGTCGCTGACCCAAGTTTCAATATTCGACTTGATGTAGTCATACACATTGGTGCTGGTGGTGTATGGCGGATCGTAGACTTTACCCGTGACAGCTTCTCCATCAACGGTGAGGCCTGTAAACGGATTAGATCCTTTCGACGACTGATTTCCGTCTGAGTCTTTCAGATTGTGGACATGGATGGCGAGTACACCCAGCCCGTCCTTCCAGGCTTTCTTTATCTCGTGTTTGACCCAGCGGCGGCTGGCAGTCTTCTCGCCCACAAGTACGACAAGGCATTCTTTGCCTTTCATGTTGTCGGCGATCCATTTTTTGATGGCATCATCGCCTGCTTTCTTGATTTCTTCCCATTTGTTCGAATCCAGTAGAGGCTGTTTTTCGATAGCTCCGATTTGCCGAACTTGCGACACGCGCCAACTATCCTGTTTATAGTGAAAGCTCAGAAAGCATTTATTCGCCATGACTTATCTCCATTTGTCGTTGGTGCTTCGATGAAGCAAATCTCGAATTGAGGATTGCGATAGTTATTTAACTGAAGTCGTAATTAATCGCTGGCTTGAAATACTTTCTTGTAAATTTCCTTACAAATGATAGCTGAAAGTGTGCGCCTGCGTCTCCGCTTCGCGGACCGCGCTGCTCCAGGTTCGCTATTCGCTCATCCCTGACGGGACTGGCATTCGCCAGCCTTCCACATCCCTGACGCCTCCGGCCCGGCTTCCAGCTTCGGGCCTGCGCGCTTCGCTTGCGTGCGGTCAGCACAAAGGGATGGCCGTTGCCTTGTCCAGCCGTCTCCCCTGACTTCATCACCTTACCCGCGACCGTAGCCCGCTCCCGTGTGCCGTCAAGGCGCGCAGGGCCGTGTCCTCGGCTGCGCCTGCGGGCCGCACCAACCCTGCGCTTGTCTCCTTGACGGCCCCCGTCCGCGCGCTCCTTTGGCCGCGGGCGATGAACTCAGGAAAGACGGTGGCAACAGGGCCAACCGGGTTCCTCGTGCCGACCGCACCGAACAGCCGAAAGGCTGGGCTCCGAATCTAGGAATCCGGTGTGCGGTTTGAACAGCAAACCCTTTTCGTCAGGAGAAATGCAATGCAACTCGCATCCCGATTCGCTTCCCGTTCCCCGTCGCTGCGCAGCGATTACCCGCTGTCCGATGACCAAATCCGCCGTGTGGCCCCGTCCATCTTCGCGGACGCGCCGCACGAAAGCCGTTCCGAACGGTACGCCTATATCCCCACCGCCGCCGTGCTGGCGGAACTACGCAAGGAAGGGTTTGAACCCTTCATGGCAGCGCAAACCCGCGTGCGCCACGACGACCGCCGCGACTACACCAAACACATGCTGCGCCTGCGCCACGCCAGCCAGATCAACGGCGCGGAGGCTAACGAAATCGTGCTGCTGAACTCGCATGACGGCACGAGCAGCTATCAGATGCTGGCCGGAATGTTCCGGTTCGTGTGCAGCAATGGCCTTGTCTGCGGCGACACGGTGGCGGACGTGCGCGTGCCCCACAAAGGCGACGTGGCCGGTTCCGTCATCGAAGGCGCTTACGAAGTCTTGCGCGGCTTCGACCGCGTGCAGGAATCCCGCGATTCCATGCGCGCCATCACCTTGAACGATGGCGAATCCGAAGTGTTCGCCCGCGCCGCGCTGGCCCTCAAGTACGACGACCCCGACAAGCCCGCGCCCATCACGGAATCGCAAATCCTGATGCCGCGCCGCTTTGATGACCGCCGCCCGGACTTGTGGAGCGTGTTCAACCGCACGCAAGAGAACCTGACCCAAGGCGGCCTGCGCGGGCGCAGCGCCAACGGACGCCGCCAGCAAACCCGCCCGGTACAGGGCATCGACCAGAACATCCGCCTCAACCGTGCGCTTTGGCTGCTGGCCGATGGCATGCGCCAGTTGAAAGCCTGAACCCCCACGCGGCAGGGGCAGGCAGCAGCCCTTGCCGCTTCTCTCGCTGCTGCATCCCTAACCGCAAGGAGTTATCACCATGAACGCCGTTACCCAAACCGAAACCCGCGCCATCGAAACTGCCGCGCCGCTGGAAGTGGCCGACCCGAGCAAGAACCTGATTTTGGTTCCACTCTCGCAGTTGCTGCCGCGCCGCTCCAAGCGCAACGCACGCAAGACCCCGCGCCTGTCCATTCCCGAACTGGCCGCGAGCATCGCCCGCATCGGCCTGCTGCAAAATCTCGTCGTCATCCTCGCCGCCGATGGCGAGCAGTACGAAGTGGTGGCCGGCGACCGCCGACTGACCGCGTTGAAGCTGCTGGCGAAGAAGAAGCGCATCCCTGCCGACTACGAAGTGGCGTGCCTGCTGGTGCCCGATGCTTCGGCCCGTACCGTCAGCCTCGCGGAAAACCTGCTGCGCGAGCAGATGCACCCGGCCGACCAGTTCGAGGCGTTCGCCGCACTGGTCAAGGAAGGCCGCCCCATCGAAGACATTGCCGCCGACTTCGGCGTGACCCCGCTGGTGGTGCAGCGCCGTCTCAAACTCGCCAACGTCTCGCCGCGCCTGCTGGCCGACTACCGCGCCGGAGCCGTCACCCTGGAACAGTTGATGGCCCTGACCATCACCGACGACCACGCCGCGCAGGAAAGCGCGTTCTACGGTGCGCCAGAATGGCAGCGTGGCGCGTCCGCGCTGCGCGAACGCCTGACCGAACGCGAAATCGACGCCACGCATCCGCTGGTGCGCTTCGCCGGGCTGGACGCCTACACGGCGGCGGGCGGCGGCATCCGCCGCGACCTGTTCGCGGAAGGCGATGCCGGAACCTACCTGACCGACGCCACGCTGCTGGAAACGCTGGTGCGCGGCAAGCTGGATGCGCTGGCTGGGGACGTGCGCGCCGAGGGTTGGGCGTGGGTCGAAGCCGTGCCGCACATGAGCTACGCCGAGCGGCAGGCGTTCCAGAACGCACCGCGCCAGCGCCGCGAACCGAGCGCCCGCGAAGCCCGCCGCATCGCCTCGCTGCAAACCCGCCTCGACAAGATCGACACCGAACTGGAAGAAGCCTACGACGCCGAGGACGAGGACAAGACCGAAGCGCTGGAACCGCGCCGCGAACAGGTTGCCGGGGAACTGCAAGCCGTGGAGGAAGCCTTGCAGGGCTACGCCCCGGATGTGCGCGCCGTGGCCGGCGCCATCGTCACCCTCGACCGCAGCGGCGAAGCCGTGATTCATCGCGGGCTGCTGCGCGAGGCAGAAGCCAAGGCGCTGCGCACGCTGGAACGCTTGCGGCAGGGTTTCGGCAGCGCGGAAGGCGAGGCCGGGAACGACGACGAAGGCGAGGACACCGAGCAGCCCAAGGCCGCGAGCCTGTCCGACCGGCTGGCGCAGCGGTTGAGCGCGCACCGCACCGCCGCGCTGCAAATCGAAGTCGCCCGGCATCCGCAAGTCGCGCTGGCCGCGCTGGTGCATGGCATGGTGCAGAGCGTCTTGCAGGACAACCACTACGGCCACGACTTGCCGCTGGGCGTGAGCCTGAAAGTGCAAGACCGGCTGGAAGGCATGGCCCCCGACTGGCCCGAGTCGCCCGCCGCCGTCGCCCAGCGCGAGTTGCAGCAGGTCGCGGGCGAAGCGCTGCCGCAGGACAGCGCCGAACTGTTCGTCGCGCTGCTGGCGATGGAGCAAGGCGAACTGGTGCGGCTGCTGGCGGTATGCGTAGCGGCGACCGTGGACGTGGTGACGCCTCGCGCCACTGCGCACCAGCCGGGCGCGGAACTGGCGCAGGCTGTGGGGCTGGACATGGCCGCATGGTGGCAGCCCACCGCAGACGGGTATTTCCAGCATGTGCCGAAGGCCGCGATTCTGGAAGCCGTGGGCGAGTTCGCACCGTCGCACGCTGCACGGCTGGCGAAGTTGAAGAAGGCCGACATTGCCAGCGAAGCGGAACGGCTGGCCGATGGTACGGGCTGGATGCCCGCCATCTTCCGCACCGAAAGCCCGCAACAGGACGCGCAGGCCGTGGCAGTGGATGCGGGCGCCGAAGCGCCGGAGGAAGTCGCCGCCGTGGCGGATGAGCTGCCGCAGGCCGAGGCACTGGCCGCGTGATCCTGCACCGCAGATAGCGCCCCGGTTCCGGCCGGGGCGCTTCACGCCAAGGATTCCTATCATGAGCCGCAACACCACGGACCGCCCGCGCATGGCGGCGATCTATGCCCCCGGTACGGTACGCGCCCGCCGCTGGCACGGCGATGGCGACGTGCGCGGCTACCGTCCGCCGCGTGGCTGGACGGCCCGCGCCGACCTGACCGACCTACATCCCATTACCGGCCACACCTTGCCGCGTGCCGCGTGGTGGATTGTCGAAACCAAGGAATAACGAGCAGCACCGGCCCCAAGCCGTTCCGCCTTGGGGCCGGTGGTCAAAAATCCGGGGCGTCGGTGGCCGCGCCCGGTTCCAACGTCGAAGTCAAAATCGCCCCGTTGCCGCCTTCGTCCAGGCGGCAACGGGGCGGACGTGCAAGTGCCTTGCACGCGACACGTCCATCGGTGCCCGCTGGCGCGGGCAAGGTTTCGATGGCGCCCCGCCGCAATGGGCGGGGCTTGTAGGGCTACGCCCCGGCTTGCTGCGGCAGGTTGTGCGATAGCGTGCCGTCCCCGACGCTGGCGATTCGCGCCTGTACGTCACGAAGGGCGATTCACCGACACGCCACCCGGCCTCGCTATGGAGCATCCACACCACGCCTCAAGCATGTGGTCGCGCGCTGCGGCAGGGGCGCTCTGGCCTTGTCGTCGGGGCTTTGACCTGGTTCGCGTCAGGGCGCAAGCCGGTGCAGCCGTCACGCGGGGATGCCGAGTCGGCCATGTCTCCTTTCGGGGGCGGGCGGCCCGTGCGTCCTTGGCTTGTCGTGAATCCTGGCGAGGGAACGGCTACGCCTTGGGCTTCATGGCCGCAACCTTCCAGCGAAAACAATTTCCCCGCCGCTGCGCGGCTTCCTCGCGCGGCAAATTCTTTTCGCTTCCAGGTTCTCCACGGTGTTGCGACCGCTGCGCGGTGCGGCCAGCCCATCCCCCGCCGGCCGGATCACAACAAGGACGCACTGGCGCGACCTTGTTCAACCCGAAAGGAGAAACATCATGGCTAACATCGGCACCTTCACCGCAGAGAAAGACGGCTTCACCGGCCAGCTCCGCACCCTGACCCTGAACGTCAAGGTCAAGCTGGTTCCCAACGACAAGGGCGACAGCGAGAACGCCCCCGACTTCCACCTTCAGGCGGCCGGCCACGAGATCGGCGCGGCGTGGAAGAAGACCAGTGAGGCCGGGCGCGAGTACCTGTCCGTGAGCATCGACGACCCTTCGTTCCCGGCGACGGTCTATGCCCGCCTGATCGAGAACGAGGACGGCACGCACGACCTGATCTGGTCGCGCAGCAAGCCCAAGGCAGCCTGACGGCCGCCCACCGCGCCCCGTCCATTGCGGCGGGGCGCCGTGCTGCTGGCGCAGCACGTCACGCACGCGCCTACGGCGTGTCGCGTTCCTTCAACACCGCCTCCAGCTCCTGGCGCACCTGCGCCAGAAGCTGATCGGCCCTGCGCGTGCTGTCGCCGGCATAGGCCAGCGTCAGCAACGTGAGCGGATGCACGTCCATGACCTCGCACAGCTCGGTCAGCTTGTGCATGGTCGGGCTCTTCAGGTCGCGCTCCAGCAAACTCAGGTAGGTACGGCTGGACACGTCGGAGAACGCTTCCTGGCTCAAGCCGCGCGCTTTCCTGACCGTCCGTATTGCTGTCGCCAATGAGTCTTTCGCCGCCACCTATGGTTTTCCTTAGAAAACCAAGATGACAGCCGATTGCGCACTATAGGGCTACAAACTATAGTGCGCATTTGGTGTCGTTGATTTCCGTATTCGTGCCTTTGCAGAAATCCGCATGGGCGGATTCCGACAGAATCTGGGAACCGCATCTGTGTCTTTCCTGGCCTGCGCAATTCCGCTTCCGCGTTTCCGTGCATGTACGGATTCGATGGCTTGCGCCTTCGTGCTTTCCCGCCAAAGCACGCATCCGCTTCGGCGGTTCCGCGCTTCGGTGGAAAATCGTATCCGTGCATCCTCGGATGCGTGGGGATTCGGGCCATGACCCAGCCGCTCGTCACCGCTGAACAGCGGGCGCAACTGCTCGCCGTCGGCGCGGCACGCGCCGCTGGCCGAAGCATCGACCCAATGCCGGCGGTGCGACTGTTCACCCCCGACGCGCACGCCACCTGGCTGCTGGCCGCGCTCGACCCGGCCGATGGCGATACGGCATGGGGGCTGATCGACCTGGGAATAGGCATGCCCGGCCTGGGCCATGTGAAGCTGTCCGATCTGGCGTCCATCGTCGGGCCGCACAAGCAACCTGTGATGCGCGATCGCTACTTCCAGCCCGTGCGGCGGCTGTCGGAGTACCTGCGGCTGGCCGAGGAAAACGGTTCGATCACCGACTGAGCAGTCCCAGCCAACGACGGCGCATTCTGACTATTTCAGTCTTACCCAAGACCTGATTGGTCTGAATCCGCACTCTTGCACCGAAGCGGTGCGCTTCTGATGCAAACAGTCATGATCTATGGCGCGGGCTGCTGCACGGTGCTCCATGCTGCGCACCATTTTTGTGGCGCGCAACCGTCGCATTCAGACGATTTCCGCAATGCCCTGGAGCCAATCGGTCTTGACACCGCAGTTACAGAGTACCCCGATTTCGATGACGACTTGATGGCGACTCGATAGCTCCCGCACAGCGGAATCCGTGGCGACGTTCCTGCTGAATGACAGGAGGCTGCGTCATGGCTGACCCGAGCGCCGAACACTGGTATCCGACCGCCGCGTATCTCTACATGCTGCACCTCGACGGCCCCGCGCTGGCGTGGGAATACCTGCGTCGCCACCCCGACTACCGCCGCGACTGGCTGCGCCGCCGCCGCCGGCCAGAGGCCGCCGCGCGCTGGGGACTGCGCCTGCTGGAAGATCCCGCCCTGGATGCGCGCGACGCGCACCCGGCCTGGTTCCCCGATCACGATGCGGTAGTGCAGCTCTACCCGGACGCCGACCCGCCGCCCGACGCGGTGGCTTTCGCGTTCTGGTGCCTTCCCGGCCAGAAGCACCTGATCCACGACGGCAAGCGCCTGGTGCTGCTGACACGCTGGCTGGGCTGCTGCCTGCGGCTGGTGATCGCTCCCGGCCTGGCCGACGGCATGGCTTACGCCTATGCCATTCGCGCCTGCGCCGCATCCTGCGGACGCTATCAGGCGCTGGCGGCCGAACTGGACAAGCTGGCCGCCGCTGGCGATGCAGCGCCAGCGGGAACGGTGCGGTCGCGGCCGGCACCCGCTGCGTTGCTGGAGTTGAACACGCTCCAGGCGCTCGACGGCACCCTCGCGGGCGCGTCTCTGCGCGACGTGGCCGAAGGGCTGTTCGGCGTCGATGCCGTCGCCGACGACTGGTACGCCGACAGCGCCTTGCGCGCCCGCGTTCGCCGGCTGGTACGGCGGGGCGATGCACTGATGCGCGGCGGCTATCGTCGCCTTGCACAGCTTCCGCCGCTCAGGGAGGGACGTTCTGTATCCCCTGCAAAACGTCCCTGAGCAGGAAGCCTTGCTTTCTTGAAAGTGCCTCTATCCGGCCGCGTGGTGTGGCCGGGCTTGATGGAGGTACATCCCATGCGACCCGCTCCCTTGCGGCCTGCCGCCGCTGCTGTCGCTGCGCCCGTGCAGCCCCAACGCTACCTGACCAACGACGAAGCCGCCGAATACCTGCGCCTGTCGCCGCGCACGCTGGAGAAACAGCGCGTGATCGGCGGCGGGCCAAAGTTTCGCAAGTTCGGCCGCCGCGTCATGTACGCGGTGGCCGACCTCGATGCCTGGGCCGACCAGCGCAGCTACGAGGCCACGTCCGACCCGGAATACGCCGAGCGCCATGCAGGCGACTATCGCGATGGCCGCTGATCGTCGGCTCGCCGGTGGCCATCGTCATGTCCAGCCCATCGCTGCCATCGGGGCAGCGATCGCAGCAGCGGGAACAGCTCGACCTGTTCCGCGCGCTGCCGGGCGACGGCATGGCGCCGCGCGACAGCCAGGACTTGATGGCCTTTCCGTTCTTCTCGCTAGCGAAGTCGCGGCGCACGGCGCCGATCGACTTCCGCAGCGGGAACATCACCATCCGCGTGGAAGGCACGGCCGAGCATGGAATCGCCACGATATGGGACGCCGACGTTTTGATTTGGGCGGCCTCGCAGATCGTGGAAGCGCGCGACGCAGGCATTCGCCCGTCGCGCTTGATACACGCCACCCCATACGAAATCCTGCGCTTCATCGGGCGCGGCACGTCCCTCAACGACTACCAGCGCCTGAAAGCCGCGCTCGACCGGCTGCAATCGACCAGCGTGGCGACTTCCATCCGCGAAACCACCGGGCGGCGCTTGCACCGCTTTTCGTGGGTGAACGAATGGCGCGAGCTGGCCGACGCCAGCGGCACGCCGCTGGGCATCGAGCTGATCCTGCCCGACTGGTTCTATGCCGGCGTGCTCGATGCCGCTCTGGTGCTGACCATCGACCCGGCCTATTTCCGCTTGAAGGGCGGCATCGAGCGCTGGCTGTACCGCCTGGTGCGCAAGCACGGCGGGCGGCAGGAACACGGCTGGCAATTCGACTTCCGGCACCTGCACCGCAAGTCCGGCAGCGCGGCGCGCTTCTCGGACTTCGCCTACGACCTGCGCGTGCTGGTCGCGCGCCAGTCGCTGCCCGGCTACGTCCTGGGCATCGAGCCGATGCCGGGCGAACGACTGGAACTGCTGACCTTCCGGCCCGTGCCGTCCACGGCACGGGGATAACTGCGGGAAAAGGTGTGGACGGCCTCGTGCTATCGGGAGTACGGGGTATCGTGCTATCGGGAGTACGCCTATCGTGCTATCAGGAGTACGAAAACGCCGCAAAGCCAGTAACGGCGCGGGTTTGCGTCCCCTCTAACTTACCTAACTATAAATCTCTAACTTTTAGTAGAAGCGCGCCGTTTCGGTGGACAACCACAAAACGACACGGCCAGGCCGGCTTTCCAGCAGGGAGGGCCACGCCATGATCGTCGCGTTTCTCAACCAAAAAGGGGGCGTCGGCAAAACCACGCTCGCCACCCACATCGCCGGCGAACTGGCGCTGCGCGGCCAGCACGTCATCCTGCTGGATGCCGACCCGCAGGGTTCCTCGCTGGACTGGACGCAGCGCAGAAGTCAGCAGGGCTTGCCACGGTTGTTCAGCGCCGTGGGGCTCGCCCGCGAAACGCTGCATCAGGAAGCGCCGGAGCTGGCCCGCCGCGCCGATCACGTCATCATCGACGGCCCGCCGCGCATCGCCGCCCTGGCGCGCTCCGCGCTGCTGGCGGCCGAGCGCGTGCTGATTCCCGTGCAGCCCAGCCCGTATGACCTTTGGGCCAGCGCCGAGATGGTGGCGCTGATCCGCGAGGCACAGGTGTTCCGGCCTGCGCTGCGCGCGGCCTTCGTCATCAATCGGCGCGTCAGTACCACCATCATCGGCAGGGAAGCACGGCAATCGCTGGCCGAACAGCCGCTGCCGGCGCTGCACAGCGAAGTGCGCCAGCGCATCGTCTTCGCCGACAGCGTGGCCGCTGGCCGGCTCGCCCGCGAAACCGCGCCCGACAGCGCCGCCGCACGCGAGATTGCCGTGCTCACCGATGAACTGCTGCGGTGGCCGACATGAGCAGCCCGCGCAGCAAGCGCGTCGGCATCGGCGCACGTCCGCCCGCGAATCCGCACGCCGAGGCGTGGATTCGCCAGGGCGATGCCGATGCACTCAACAAAGGCGACCTCTACACCGCACGCCTGACGCTCGACGTGACGCCTGCGCTGCGCGCGCGCATCAAGATCGCCGCCTTCGGCCAGGGCGTGACCGTGGCCGAACTGCTGCGCGGCCTGCTGGAGCGGGAGTTTCCCGACAAGCGCCCGGAGAACCTGCCATGAACGGATCCGCCTTGCCTGCCGCTCATGCGGCGACGGCTGCACCGGCTGCTGCGCCGCCGCCTTCGCTTTCGACGCTCGCCGACCAAGCTGGCAGCGTGCCGCTGACTCGCGTATCGCTCGCCTACATCGAACCGCGCTTCAAGCTCTACCTGCGCTTCGGCGAGCCGGCGCGCACGCTGCGGCTCGACCGCTGGCGGCGCTGCGCGGTGTTCCTGCCGCGTGCAATGTTCTGCCGCGTGCGCTGGGAAGCAAACGACTACGGCACGATCCGCTGGCAACTCATGGTGATGCAAGCCGCCACGCCGCTGGACGACATGCAGCGCATCCCCGGCGTGCGGCCGGGCGCACGCCTGCTGCTGCACGCCGAAGGCGAAAACGCGGTGCCTGCCGTGCTGGAACGCATCGACGGCATCGAAGGGCAAGGCATCGCCGCCATCGACGTGTCGCCCGCGTACTGGCGCACGCTGGGCAACCGTCTGGCGGCCCGCCTGGCGCTGCCCGAATACACCGCCGAGCGGCACGCCGCCTGGCTGGCCGGAAAGGCGCTGCCATGACGACCCAATCCAACACCACATGCACGCACGAAGCCGCGCCGCATCCTCGCTCGCGCCTGCGCGTTCGCATCGTGCTGGCGGGCTTCGCTGCCGTCGGCCTCGCTGCGCTGGCCTGGGCGGCTTTCGTGTCGCCGCTGCCGCGTCTGACCTACAACCCGTCCGACAGCGTGGCGGTCGGCTGGTATCGCATCGAACCGTTCGACCCGCGCACCGCCTCGCTGCCACGTCCGTTGTCCGTGGACAGCATCGTGCTGGTGCCGCTGCCCGACAGGGCCGCCATGCTGGCTGCGCAGCGCGGCTACCTGCCGACCCGCGTTCCGCTGCTCAAACGTGTGGGCGCGGTCGCGCCGCAACACGTTTGCATGGTCGCCGGGCAGGTACGCATCGACGGCGTGCCTGCGGCCGCCTCGCTGCCTGCCGACCGGCTGGGCCGGCCGCTGCCATCCTTGCAGCTTTGCCGCCGCCTCGAACCGGGCGAGCTGTTCCTGTTGAGCGTGACCAATCCGGCATCGTTCGACAGCCGCTATTTCGGCCCGGTCAGCGCATCCGCCGTGATCGGCGTCGCGCACCCGGTCTGGCTGGAGACACGCCCATGATGGCCGTCGATTCGCTGCACGTTGCCGTGCCTCTCGTCGTGCCATCGAGCATGTCGTTCCAGTGGCTGCCGCCGTGTCGTCGCGCGTGCAGCGCGGGCGCATCCGCGCCGCGCCTCGCGCAACATCCGGCGCAGCCGTCCAACGTGCAGGCGTCTTGCCTCGAACGCGCCCGGCCTGCAGCCATTGGCGCGTTCGCCGGCGGGCGGGTTGCAAGCAGCGCAGCGCCGCCGGGCCGCCGACGCCCGGAGCGACAGCGAAGGGCAAAGGCGGAAGGCAAGACAAAAGGACGCGGCACCGGGCCGCGTCGAAAGCCTGTCTGTACATGGGGGTTGCGCGGCACGCAGCGGCTTCGCTGCCGTGCCGCTTGTGGCGCGAGGCCCGCGCCAATGCAGGCATGTCCGCGTGCTTCGCACGACCGGACACGCCGGAGCTTGCAGGGAGCGCAGCCATGACCGACCGCCGCGATGATGATTTCCGGGTGCGCCCCAGCGCCCCGAAGAACCGGGGTAGGGGCCAGGGCCAGAGCTTCGTTTCCAAGGTGCTCAAGCAGGCCGGCAAAGCCACCAGCGGCAAGTCGGCGGTGCGCCGTCCTGGGGCGGCTGGCACCGGCCAGCGGCCCGGCTCGCGCCTGGGGCGCGGCCACACGGCAGCGCGCTTCGCCGGGGCGACGTTGACGCCCATGTCGCGGCGCGTGACCATCAAGACGCTGCTGGTCAATCACCAACGGGCCAGTCCGCAGTCGCTCGCCAAGCACCTGCGCTACATCGAGCGCGACGGCGCGGGCCGCGATGGCGAACCGGGCCGGGCCTATGGGCCGCAGACAGACGAAGCCGACCTTGACGCCTTCAAGGAGCGGGCCGACGACGACAGGCACCATTTCCGCTTCATCATCTCCCCGGAGGACGGGGCCGAGCTGGACGACTTTCGCACCTACACCCGGCATCTGGTGAACCGCATGGAAGCCGACCTGGGCACCCGGCTGGATTGGGTGGCGGTCGATCACTGGAACACCGATAACCCGCACACCCACCTGATCGTGCGCGGGCGTGACGATACCGGCAAAGACCTCATCATCGCCGGCGACTACATCGCCCACGGCTTTCGCCACCGGGCCGCCGAGCTGGCGACGGAATGGCTGGGGCCGCGCACCGAACTGGAGATCCAGCAGACCTTGGGGCACGAGGTGGAACAGGAGCGGTGGACGAGCCTCGACCGGACGTTGCAACGCGAAGCCGGCGACGACGGCCGGGTGCAGATCGAACAGTTCAACGCACCGGCGCTGCAACGTCAGCGCCTATTGCTGATCGGCCGTCTGCAACGCTTACAACGGCTGGGCCTGGCCGACGAAATGCAGCCCGGCACCTGGGCCATTCATGCCGACGCAGAGAAGACCTTGCGCGCCCTGGGCGAGCGTGGCGACATCATCCGCACCATGCAGCGCGCCATGAGTGGCCAGCCGCGCGAGCTGGCGGTGTTCGAGCCGGGCCAGAATGACGATGTAAGTGGCCGCAGCATCCTCGGCCGCGTGGCTGCGAAGGGGCTGGCCGACGAGCTGCACGACCGGGGCTATCTGGTCATCGACGGCGTGGACAGCAAGGCCCACTACGTCGCGCTGAACGCCCGCGACGAGCTGGCGAACTACCCTACGGGCGCGGTAGTGGAGGTGAAGGGTTCGGCCGACGTGCGTGCGGCCGACAAGAACATTACTGCGCTGGCGAGCGATGGCCTGTACCGCGCCGATCATCACTTGGCCATTGAACAGGGCCGGGCCAAACCCGGACGCGACCCGCAGGAGGTTGTCGCCGCCCACGTTCGGCGGCTGGAAGCCCTGCGTCGGGCGGGCATTGTGGAGCGCGTGGCCGAAGGACTATGGAAGGTGCCGGACGACCTAGCCGAGCGTGGCCGCCAGTACGACGCGCAGCGCCTAGGTGGCGTGGCCGTGGAAATGAAGTCCCATCTTCCCATCGAGCGGCAGGCCCGCGTGATCGGCGCGACCTGGCTTGACCAGCAACTGATCGGCGGCGGCCGTGGGCTGGGCGACCTGGGCTTTGGCGGCGATGCGAAGCAGGCCATGCAGCAGCGCGCCGACTTCCTCGAAGAACAGGGGCTGGCGCAGCGGCGCGGGCAGCGCGTGATCCTTGCCCGCAATCTGCTCAGCACGCTGCGTAACCGGGAACTGGCACAGGCCGCCAAGGACATTGCCGCCGAAACCGGCCTGGAGCATCGCCCGGTGGCCGACGGGCAGCGCGTGGTCGGCATCTACCGGCGCTCGGTCATGCTGGCGAGTGGGCGCTACGCGATGCTGGACGACGGCAAGGGATTCAGCCTGGTGCCGTGGCGGCCGGTCATCGAGCAGCGGTTGGGGCAGCAGATCGCTGCGACGGTGCGCGGCGGTAGCATATCGTGGGAGCTTGGAAGGCAGCGTAGCCTAGGAATTTCATAGCTGGCGGATTTCATAGCGTCACATCGTTGCATCTTTCTTATGGCGCTCCTGCGCCCATTCCAATCACATCAGCAATCTGAGGCATCACCAGCTTGGTAGCAAATTCTCCTTGTTCAATTGCTACGGCTGCGTGGTCGAAGTCCATGGCACCAATCCCTGCGAGCCGAGGACGGATCACCACATCTGCGGGATCGCCCGCCAGGCGGCTCTGCGTGATGCGCACCTGCATGATGTTGAGGCTGGTGGTGAGCACGCTCAGCATCGAACGATTGACTGTTTGATCGGTCCGAACCACCGTCGGTGATACGCTGCGCTCTCCTGCGAACCACCCGCCGAAAAAACCCGTCTTGGCTGGCGGTTCGGCATGCAGGTCCATCGACTCGTTGAGGCGCGATGGCGATGCGCTGGCGCGCCGGCCAATCAGGTCCCAGTTCAAGTCCACGGCAATCACTACATCGGCGCCCATGGCGCGGCATAGTGAAACCGGAACCGGATTCACCAGGCCACCATCGACCAGCACGTGACCTTCGTACTGAGCAGGCGTGAACAGACCTGGCAGCGCAATCGAGGCGCGCACTGCGTCAATCACAGAACCCTCGTTCAACCACACCTCACGGCCTGTCTGGAGTTCGGTTGCCACGCATGCAAACGGCATGGACAGCTTTTCGATACCCTCGTCGTTGAAGCGCTGGCGAAAGAAGTCCACCAAGCGCCGACCTTCAAGCAGCCCGCCGGAAATATTGAAATCCATCAGGGTCAGAATGCCCTGCCAGTCGAGCTTGCGCACCCAGGCTTCCAGCCAGTCCAGGTGGCCTGCCGCATGCACAGCCCCGACCAGGGCACCTATTGAGGTGCCGCAAATGATGTCCGGCTTGTAGCCCGCAGCTTGCAAGGCGCGGATGACGCCGATGTGGCTCCAGCCACGTGCCGAGCCACTGCCCAGGGCAAGGCCGACTTTGGGACGGCTGTGCGGCAGCATGTCAGAGCCATCCAATCTTTTTGAAGCGCACAAAAAGTGCTGCGCACGCCACGACCATCACTGCCAGCACCCCCAGGTAGCCATACTCGACGTCGGTCCCGGGCATCCGGATGAAGTTCATGCCAAAAATACCTGACAGCGCGGTCGGCACGGCCACAATGGAGGCCCACGCCGCAAGTTTCCGACTGGCACTCCCTTGGCGCTGCTGCTCCATCAGGTTGCTCATCTCGGCGACGGACGTGACGACCTGCCACAGTCCCTCTACCCGGCTCTCAATTCGATGCAGGCCATCCTGCGCGCCTCGGAAGTCGGGTGACTCGGCACCGGCCAAGCGCGGATTCATCTGCCTGAGCCGCGCGACCACCTTGGACACAGGACCCAGCACGCGCTGCAACAGGATGAGTTGCCGGCGCAGACGAAATAGCACCGAAATCTGCTCATCGGGCAGAAGTGCTTCGAACAGCTGCTCCTCCATGGCCAGCACCTGATCCTCGGCGGACTCCACCAGTGGCAGGTAGCTTTCGGCGAAACTGTCCAGGAGTTGGGCCAGCACTGCCCACGGCCCCGGCTTTTCTGGACCGTCACCATCCACCCATTCCCGGCGCACGGATGCACCGATACCGCTGTCGCCTGACTCCACCGTCGTGACACCTTTCGCGGTGATCACGATCAAGAGGCTCGAATATTGGATCTGCGTGCCGATCAGGCGCGCGGTGCGCGTTGCCAGTTGCAGCAGCGCATCCGAGTCCGTGGTGACGAAGGAGGCATCGGCGCGGGCCGCGTGTTGGAGCAACTCCAACTCGATACCGAGTTGCGGCCCGAGTTCTTGCGCCTGGCTTGTGTCAAAGCCCGTGACCTCGGTCCAGACCATGGGCTGGACGCCACTGGCCATATCTAGCTCCGCCCAGCCCGACGCCTTGGGGCCGTATCGCCGAATCTTCATGACATCCCTGTTCGCGTCTAGCTCACCAACAGCCCGAAGGAGGCCAGAATGGCGGCCGCTTGGGCTTGCGAGATGACAGCCTTGGAAAAAGCCTTGGCATCCAACATCTTCAAGCCGCCAAGATCGGTGCCGCGCAGGTCGGCGCTGCCGAAGTTGGCCTGCGGAATGTGCGCGTTGCGCAGGCTGCCGCCCACGAAGACCGCTTCCCGGAAGTCGCACCCGGACAAATCCGCGTCTGAGAAATCCAGTTCCTCCAAGCGCTGCTTGCGAAAAGACATGCCCGACAACGCAGCGCCGACCAGGAGGCTTTCGGAAAAGTCCAGCCCGAGCGCTGCCACCCCCTCGAAGTTGGCGCCGGTCAGCTTGCATCCCCGGAAAGCCGCCGAAGCCAGCTTGGCGTGGCGCCAACGGGTGTTGTTCAGGTCGCAGCCTTCGAAGCTGCTGTCAGTCAGCTTGGCTCGCTCGAAACTCGCCAGGCCTGCCCGGCACTGCAGCCACTGGGTGTCCTCCAGGTTGGCTGCGGACCAGGACGTTTCGACCAGCATGCACCGCCTGAACACAAAGCCGCTCAGATCGAGCCTGGAGAAGTCTCCTTTCAGCTCGCAGTCCTCCAGCAGCCACTTGGCGCTGGTGTTGGTGCCAAGCCGCTCCATCGCCGAACGATCCAGTGTTTGCTCCTGAATGGTCTGCTCCGGCGAGAACTGGGTGAGATCCCGATTCATACGGTCTCTCCCTTGACTGCCACTTCGGCCAAGGCTGCACCAGCAGGGATGGACACGGGCTCCACCGCCCCCCGCAGGAAAGTTTTATCCACCAGCGATTCCATGCCGACAGTGGCAGTTTCCCCGCGGTGAGCTGACTCCACCGCGGCGTAAAGCAGAAAGTCATAGGCTTTGACCAGCCATTTCGCCGGCAGGTCGATACGGAACACGCCGGCCTTTTGCCCGCGAAGGAAAAACTCCTCCAGCGCCTCGCCATAAAAAGACGGGATGGGAAGTTCATCGGGGGCGTGCTCTTGGTCGTCCATGATCTCCACCCACTGCGCCGTGTTCCAGAACATGAAGAAGGCGCGGCCCTGCATCACGTTGGCAGTTAGCCGGCCCAGGGCTTCAGCAAACGGTGGCGTGGCGAGATCGGCCTTGGCCAGCGCCTCCTGGAGATGGGTGGTGGCCCGCTCCATCAGCATCGCGATCACGGCCTTGCGTGTCGGCGCAATTCGATTGAGGGTCGCCTTGCTGATCCCGGCGCTCCTGGCGATCTGTTGCAGGTTGGCCCGAGGCCTCTGCGAAATGGCCAATGCAAGGGCACCGGCGAGCTTGTCGTCGAGAGCATTCGACATCTATCCACCTTCCAAATGATATTTCAGTGACTCATTCGAGCCATCTTAGAGCATTTTGACTCGAAACGAATAGCTAGAAGCGTCAATGATCGACAAGAGTCTTGCTAGAATTTACTGAATCATAGTTGACTTATACGGGCTTAGTCAATATCATCTTGTCCATTGTCGCCTCGCGGTGGGGCGTCGCTTTGGATTTCAGAGGACCGTATGACCATGCTGCGAGCCAGTTCGCTGGCGCTCTCCCTTCTTTTCCTTTCGGGCTGCAACGACGCCGGCACCGAGGCCGCCTCCCAGGAGCAAGGACAGCCGGTTCCCGTGGAGGCGCTGGTGATCGCGCCGCGTGCGCAGATGCTCACGACCGATCTGCCGGGCCGGATCGCCCCCATCCGCGTGGCCGAGGTGCGCGCGCGGGTGGCCGGCATCGTCCAGAAGCGCCACTTCACCGAAGGTGCGGTGGTCAAAGAAGGCGATCTGCTGTTCACCGTCGAGCCCGCTCCCTTGCAGGCGGCTCTGGAGCGCAATCGCGGCGCGCTGGCCCGCGCACAGGCCCAGGTCAAGCAGGCCGAATCCCTGGTGCACCGCTACGAACCACTGGTGAAGGTGGAGGCCGTCAGTCGCCAGGAGTACGACGACGCGCTTGCCGCACTGCAAACCGCGCGCGCCAACGCGGTGTCTGCCCAGGCAGACGTGCGCACCGCGCAGCTCGACCTGGGCTACGCCACGGTGCGCGCTCCCATTGGTGGACGCATAGGCAAGAGCTTGGTCAGCGAAGGCAGTTTGGTCGGCCAGGGCGAGACCACGCCCATGGCGCTGATACAGCAGATGGACCCCATCTATGCCGACTTCACCCAACCCGCCAACACAGTCCTGCGGATGCGCGAGGCCATAGCGGATGGCAAGCTCTCGCGCGACGGCAACGCCCCTCAGGCGGTGAACATTCGA
Source organism: Aeromonas sp. ASNIH1 (assembly GCF_002934285.1). Taxonomy (NCBI): domain Bacteria; kingdom Pseudomonadati; phylum Pseudomonadota; class Gammaproteobacteria; order Aeromonadales; family Aeromonadaceae; genus Aeromonas; species Aeromonas sp. ASNIH1. The sequence continues at coordinate 277,179 of NZ_CP026228.1, forward strand.
GTTGATGGCACGCGCTACACCGCTCAGGGCCAATTGAAGTTTTCCGACGTGTCCGTCGATCCCGGCACGGGGCAGGTCACCCTGCGCGGCGAGTTTCCTAATCCAGACGGCGTTCTGCTGCCGGGCATGTATGTGCGCGTCAACCTGGAGATGGGAAGAGACCAGCAAGCCATCTTCGTGCCGCAACGTGCCATTCAGCGCGGCACCGACGGCATGGCGCACGTCATGACGATCTCAGCAGAAGGGATGGCCGAAGAACGCTTGGTGCAGACCGGCGCCATGCAAGGCAATGAATGGCAGATCACCGACGGGCTCAAGCCAGGCGACAAGGTGATCGTGAAGGGAGTGGACAAGATCCCGGCGGGCACACCCGTCACGCTGGCCGCGCCTTCCTCGCAAGAGGAAAAAACACCATGAGTTTCGCTTCTATCCAGCGGCCTACATCCCCCAATCACAAGCCCCTGGGCTGACGCTAGACGGACCAGATCATGCCGAATTTCTTTATTCATCGGCCCAACTTCGCTTGGGTCGTCGCAATTTTCATCAGCTTGGCGGGTTTGCTCGCCATATTCTCGCTGCCGGTGGCGCAGTACCCAAATGTGGCTCCACCACAGATTCTGATCGCGGCAACTTATCCTGGCGCCTCCGCCGAAGTCATCAACGACAGCGTCACCAGCCTGATCGAAGAAGAACTCAACGGCGCGAAGGGTCTTCTTTACTACGAATCCAACAGCAGCAGCTCGGGCGTGGCCGAAGTCAACGCCATTTTCGAGCCGGGCACCAATCCTGACTTGGCACAGGTGGACGTCCAAAACCGCATCAAGCGCGTGGAGTCGCGCCTGCCACAGGCTGTAACGCGGCAGGGTTTGCAGGTCGAGCAAGCCAATTCAGGATTTCTCATGATCTTCGCCTTGACCTACGACACCGAAGGCAAGGACGAGGTGGGACTGGCCGACTTCGCCGCGCGCAACGTGAACAATGAAATCCGCCGGGTGCCCGGCGTAGGGCGTGTGCAGATGTTCGCTGCCGAGCGTGCGCTACGCATATGGGTTGATCCGGCCAAGCTAGTGGGCTATGGAATGTCGGTCGCCGACGTAGATCGCGCCATCGCCGCTCAGAACGCCCAGGTGTCTGGCGGAAGCATCGGTGAGCAACCTAGCCCCGAGGGCCAGGAGATCAGCGCATCCATCATGGTGCAAGGCCAGCTGGCTTCGGTGGCGGAGTTTTCGCGCATCGTATTGCGTGCCAATGCCGACGGTTCTACCGTGCGGCTGTCGGACGTCGCTCGTGTCGAGATGGGCCGCGCTGACTACCGGATGTCCTCGCGTCTGAACGGCAAGCCGGCCGCCGGTGTCGCGGTACAGCTTGCCCCGGGCGCGAACGCGCTGAAAACTGCCGAGGGTGTCAAAGCACGGTTGAAGGAGCTATCTGCAAGCTTTCCAAGCGGCATCAGCTACAGCGTGCCCTACGACACGTCCAAGTTCGTGCAGGTTGCGATCAAGAAGGTTCTGCTCACGCTGGGCGAGGCGATGGTGCTGGTGTTCCTGGTGATGCTGCTGTTCCTGCAGAACTTCCGCTACACGCTGATCCCGACCATCGTGGTACCGGTCTGCCTATTGGGCACACTGGCCGTGATGTTGCCGCTGGGCTTCTCCGTCAACATGATGACCATGTTCGGCATGGTGCTGGCCATCGGCATCCTTGTAGACGACGCCATCGTGGTCGTGGAGAACGTCGAACGCCTGATGGCACAGGAAGGACTGTCTCCCCAGGAGGCGACCGTCAAAGCCATGAAGCAGATCAGTGGCGCCATCGTCGGTATCACGCTCGTTCTGGCGGCAGTGTTCCTGCCGTTGGCTTTTATGAGCGGCTCGGTCGGTGTGATTTACCGACAGTTTTCAGTGTCGTTGGCGATCTCCATTTTGTTCTCCGGCTTCCTGGCGCTGACCATGACACCGGCGCTGTGCGCCACGCTGCTCAAGCCTATTCCAAAGGGTCACCATGTCGAGCGCAAAGGCTTGTACGGCTGGTTCAATCGACACTTCGGTCGGCTCACGAGTGGCTACTCGGCGATGAACACTCGGCTGATCGCGAGCGCTGGTCGCATGATGCTGGCATTCGTCGTGATCGTGGTGGTACTGGGCTTCACCTATACGCGCCTGCCGTCGGCGTTCCTGCCTACCGAAGACCAAGGCTATGTAATGACTGACATCCAGTTGCCGCCTGGCGCCACGTACCAGCGCACACTGGCCACCACGCAGCAGATGGAGAACTACTACTTAGAACGATCCGCCGTAGCCGACATCATGTCGCTGCAGGGCTTCAGCTTTTCCGGCCAGGGTCAGAACGCCGGCCTGGCGTTCGTGATGTTCAAGGACTGGGGCGAGCGTTCGCCCGACGAGTCGGCCATGGCCGAGGCGGAGCTGTCCAACGGCGCGTTCCAGAGCTTCGAGGATGGCACACTGTTTTCCGTGGTGCCGCCACCGATTGAAGGGCTGGGTACCTCCGGCGGCTTCGCCCTGCGTCTACAGGATCGCGGTGGTTTGGGCCGCGAGGCCCTGCTGGCCGCCAATGAGCAACTCATGGCCAAAGTGTTTGAGAACCCGATGTTCGCTTACATCATGGTCGAAGGCCTGAAGGACGCGCCGCAACTGGACGTTCGCGTGGACCGCGACAAGGCTGAGGCGCTGGGCGTCTCGTTCGATGCGGTCAACGCCGCGCTTTCCACGGCCTACGGCTCCGCTCTCGTCAACGAGTTCCCGAACCAGGGCCGTATGCAGCGCGTGATTGTGCAGGTGCAGCCAGACAGCCGCGCCACACCCGAGTCGCTTGGCAAGCTGCATGTTCCGAACCGGGATGGCAAGCTGGTCGCGCTGGAAGCCTTCACCAATGTCGGCTGGAAGAACGGGCCGGTACAGGTGGTTCGCTACAACGGCTATCCAAGCATCAAGCTGATTGGTGACGTTGCGCCCGGTGGCAGCACTGGCGACGCCATGGCCGAGATCGAGCGAATGATGGGTGAGATGCCGGTCGGCATCGGCTTCGAATGGACCGGCCTATCCTATCAGGAGAAACAGGCCGGTTCGCAGGCGCCCATGTTGCTTGCACTGGCACTCGTCGTCGTGTTTTTGGTGCTGGTCGCGCTGTATGAGAGTTGGTCTATCCCGCTCTCAGTACTGCTGATCGTACCGATCGGCGCGCTCGGTGCGGTCGCGGCCGTGATGTTGGCGGGCATGCCAAATGACGTGTACTTCAAAGTGGGCTTGGTCACCGTCATCGGCCTAGCAGCTAAGAACGCGATCCTGATCATTGAGTTCGCCAAGGACCTGCACGCTGAGGGCAAACCACTGGTGGAAGCGGCCATCCAGGCTGCGCGCCTGCGGTTTCGGCCAATCGTGATGACCTCGCTCGCCTTCATTCTGGGCGTGGTGCCGCTGGCGCTCGCAACCGGCGCGGGCGCAACCAGCCAGCGCGCCATTGGTACGGGCGTGCTCGGCGGGATGTTAAGTGCCACCCTACTCGGCGTGCTGTTCGTACCAGTGTTCTACGTCTGGGTCATGTCCAGATTCAAACGGAAGAAAGCTGATATCCAAGAGAGCCTCCCTGCGCAGATTGAGGGAGAAGAAAAGTGAAATCAGTGACAACCCCCATGCGCCGCTTTACGGTGCACCTTCTCGCGGCCAGCGTGATCGCGCTTAGCGGGTGCTCGATGGCGCCCGTCTACGAACGTCCCGCAGCCCCCATTCCTACGGCATGGAGCAAGGTCGGAGAGGCCGCCGACATGGATGCGCAGCCTTCTTCGGCGGCAAAACTGGATTGGCAGTCCTTCATCGCGGATGAGTCGCTGCGTAAGCTTGTCGAGCTAGCGTTGTCGAACAACCGTGATCTGCGACAGACGCTGCTCAATGTGGAGGCCGCTCGCGCGCAGTACCGCGTGCAGCGGGCTGATCGCCTGCCCGGCATTGATGCGCAAGGCAGCGGCAGCCGCCAGCGCATGCCGGCGGACCTCAACCCTTCAGGTCAGGCAGGCGTGCAGAGCACGTGGCAGGCCGGCGTCGGAATGGCGGCTTTCGAGCTGGATCTGTTCGGCCGGGTGCGCAACCTGTCGCAGGCGGCGCTCGAAGAGTATCTGGCGACGGAAGGCGCCGCCCGTGCGGCGCATGTCAGCCTCGTGGGTGAAGTCATCCAGGCTTATCTGACGCGCCACGGTGCGCAGCAGCGCTACACCCTGACGGCACAGACCTTGGAAACGCGGGAGGCTTCGCTGAAGCTGATCGCCCAGCGCCGTGCATCAGGCGTTTCCACCGCACTCGACTACCAGGAGGCGCGTGGCCTGACCGAACAGGCCAAGGCTGACCTGGAGCGCATTGACCGCGAGTTTCGCCAGGCGGGCAATGCCTTGAGCCTGCTGGTTGGCGTGAGCGATGTCGGTGGCTATCTGCCCGCTTACCCCAGCGAGGACGTGCTGCTGGTGCAGGAGATCGCACCGGGTACGCCCTCCGAGCTGCTGGCGCATCGGCCTGACATTCAGGCGGCCGAGCATCGGCTTCGTGCCCGCAATGCGGACATCGGTGCGGCCCGCGCGGCGTTCTTTCCGCGCATTTCGTTGACCGGGATGTTCGGCAGTTCCAGCGCGGATCTCTCGAACCTGTTTGATTCTGGCCAGCGCGCATGGTCCTTCGCACCGCAGATCAGCGTGCCCATCTTTTCTGGCGGTCGCAATCGGGCGAATTTGGACTTGGCCGAAGTGCGCAAGGACATGGCTGTGGCCGGCTACGAAAAGACCATCCAGACCGCGTTCCGCGAGGTCGCCGATGCGCTGGCGGCGACCGACACGCTGCGCCGCGAGGAACTGGCGCAGCGCGCCCTGGCAGACAGCAGCCAGGAAGCGATGCGACTGGCCGAGGCGCGCTATCGCGGTGGCGTCGATGGCTACCTCCGTTACCTGGACGCGCAGCGACATGCATTTGCTAACCAAGTTGCGGCAATCGAGGTCAGCACACAGCGGCAGATAGCTCTGGCGAGCCTGTTTGGGGCTCTGGGTGGCGGATGGCGAGACGTCGAATTGCAGCCGGTGCATGCCGGTCGTACCGGCACGCCATCAGCGCCGTGAAATCCATCGCTGCGTACTGCTGAACCGTGCGCAGCGATACCCAACACATGAATTGAAGAGGTAATTGCGTGTTATCCCCACAACCCAACAGATGGGTCGTATTGCTGGTCGTCATGCTGGCGTTTCTTCCCATCGTTCTGGATTTAACGATCCTGCATGTCGCCATCCCGTCCTTGACCTTGGCACTTGAGGCCACGGGCACCGAGGTGTTGTGGATCATCGACATCTATCCCTTGTTGATGGCGAGCCTGCTGATTCCGATGGGCACGCTGGCCGACCGTATCGGGCATCGCCGCCTGCTCTTCATCGGGCTGTCTGTCTTTGGCGTCGGATCGGCGCTGGCGGCGATGTCGCCAACCGCACAGGCACTGATCGGTGCTCGGGCGCTGATGGCCGTGGGCGCGGCCATGGTCATGCCTTGCACCCTCGCGATCATCCGTCAGACGTTCAAGGACGATACGGAGCGCGCCACAGCCCTGGGGATCTGGGGGGCTGTGGCATCAGCCGGTGCCGCACTGGGGCCGCTCGCCGGCGGCGCACTACTGGAGCACTTCTGGTGGGGCTCGGTCTTCCTGGTGAACGTGCCGGTTCTGATGCTCGCTATTCCTCTAGTCTTTTTCCTGGCGCCACGTCATGCCGTGCTCGCCGAAGGCGCCTGGAAGCCAGCGCAGGCATTGCTCCTGATGGCGGGGCTGATGGCCACGGTGTACGCCATCAAAACGGGACTCAAGAGTGACGGCGCATGGTGGCTGAGCCTCGTCATAGGTTGCATCGGAACGGCGATGCTGGCCTGGTTTGTCCGCATCCAGCTTCGATCCACACACGCGATGCTGGACATGAGCTTGTTCTCCAAGCCCGCGATTCGCATGGGCGTGGTGATGGCGTTGGTGGTGATGGGTTCGCTGGCCGGGGTGGAACTGTTGCTTGCGCAGGAACTCCAGTTCGTCACGGGACGGAGCCCGCTGGAGGCAGGACTTTTCATGCTACCGCTCATGGCGGCATCGGCGGTGGGTGGACCGCTTGCAGGTCTCATTCTCCGAGCGGTTGGACTGCGGCTGGTCGCAACGGGATCTCTGGCGCTTGCCACGATCAGCATCGCTGGGTTGGCGTACAGCGATTTCAACAATGCCGGCTTCGGCGTGGCCGTTCTGATGGTGGGTCTTGGCCTTGCATTGGGCGTTGGGCTGACGGCTTCTTCGGTGGCCATCATGAGCAGCGCGCCGGAGGAGAAAGCGGGCTCGGCTGGCGCCCTGGAGGCGACAAGCTATGACCTGGGCACCGGATTGGGGATCGCCGGGTTCGGGTTGGTGATGGCATCGAGCTATCAAAGGGCAATTCACCTGCCCGAGGGCATAGCGCCAGAAGTAGCGGCAATCGCTGCTCGATCTGTCGGAGAAACCATGTTGGCTGCTCAAAGCGTAGGCGGGCCATCTGGGCAAGCGATCGCAGAGGCTGGCCGGCAGGCCTTCAGCACGTCACACAGCATGGTGCTTCTTTCCGCCGCGGTATTGATCGGCCTCCTTAGCATCATGATTTTTTCAGTATTCCGGCAGCAAGCCAACGAACACGTTGGCGCCGGTACTCACTAGATTCGAGAGGGTGGAATGGAGTTACGTCATTTGCGCTGTTTCCTTGCGGTAGCTGAAGAACTCCATTTTGCAAAGGCGGCAGAGAGGCTGCATATTGAACAATCGCCGCTGTCTCGAACTATCAAGGAACTTGAGGAAGACCTCGGTGAACAACTGTTTATCCGAACCAGCCGCAGCACGCGCTTGACGAGAGCCGGAAAGCTATTTTTGGAACACGTGCCGCGAGTGTTTTCTGCTTTGCAACAGGCACGTGACAGCGTGAAGGCGGCAGCCAATGGCTTCCACGGCCAATTGCGCATCGCATTGTCCGACGGAATCACTCCTTCACGCCTGCCAGCCTTGCTGGCAATGTGCAGGCAGGAGGAGCCCGAGGTAGATATTCGGCTGTTTCAAGTACCACTCTCACAGCAGATCAAGGGGCTGCAAGATGATCTGTACGATGTGGGTTTTGCGCAGTCCGACGAAGTGGGCGAAGGCATTTCAGCCGAAATAGTATGGAATGACCCACTGATGGTAGCAGTGCCAGCGCGGCATCATTTGCTTAGGCATAAGCGAATCCCGTTGGATGAAGTGCTGCAATTCCCGCTTGTACTGTGCGATCCGCAGGCATGCGAGGGACATGCCCGCCAGGTCGAGCGCGTGCTGCGGCGCTCGGATAGAGAACCGTTGATCGCTGAGAGAGTTCCCTCGTTCGAGTTGATGATGGTCGTTGTATCGGCTGGCTACGCCTTGGGGCTGGCCGGTGGCTCACACATTGCGGCAAGTCGTGAGTCCGGTGTGGTCGCACGACCTTTGGCTGGACGCTCTCCTATGCTGACGACCTACCTATTGCGCCGCGAAGGTGATGTATCCGAAGTATTGACCCGATTCATTGAACGGGTGCAGGCCATTGACTTGCCTGAAGGCAAGAGACATGTGCTACCCCCTGAACCAGACCCCGAGGAGGAAATCGAGCTATGAAGCGAATACTCTCGTTGTTGCTTATTGCGGGGCTCACTGCTTGCGGCCCATCGGAGACGCCCAAGCAAGCCGACGTGCCGACCGTGGAAGAACTGGCCGCCGATCCTGCGCGGTTGAAAGATCTGCGCCAGCAGTGCAAGACCGACCGCGCGACGCTGGGCGACATGTTGTGCAACCGAGTAGCCGAGGCTACCCGCAAGCGGTTCTATGGCGATGGCCAGACCCCTTACACGCCGTCAGAAACGCCACCGAAGTTCTGATCGCCAACTCTTCGAAAAAATTCTGTTCGTCTTTGCAAACACGCCGCAGCGCGCTCGCGCCTGCGGCGTTTTTACTGGTTTCTTCCCTGCATGAAACCATGCTTTTTGCATCACCTTGATGCCGATAACGGTCTTTGACCGGCACTGAACCGGCACCGATCCTGACGCCTGCGGCACGCCTTTGTGCCGCGTTTTCCACGGGGAATCAGCGCAGGAGAAATCGGAGGCAAAGGTATGCAGGCTCAAGGCGTGTTGTTCGGCCAGATCGCCGCTGTGTTCGGCATCGTGATCGCCGGTGTGTGGGGTGCCACCCAATGGACAGCCGCCGCCTTGGGCTACCAACTACGCCTGGGCTCGCCCTGGTTCGACTTACACGGCACGCCGGTCTATTACCCGTGGAAGCTGTTCGAGTGGTGGTTCTTCTTCGACGCCTATGCGCCGCAGGTGTTCGACACCGGCGGCATGATCGCGGCAAGCAGCGGCCTGCTGGCTGTGGCGGTCGCCATCGCCATGTCGGTGTGGCGCTCGCGCCAGGCACGCAAAGTGACGACCTATGGCTCGGCCCGCTGGGCCGACGCCGCCGATGTTCGCAAGGCCGGACTGACGCAGCCGGTCGGTGTCTTTCTCGGCCATCATGAGAGCCAATACCTGCGGCACGAAGGCCCGGAGCACGTCCTGACCTTCGCGCCGACGCGCTCGGGTAAAGGCGTCGGCCTGGTCGTTCCCACCTTGTTGAGTTGGCCTGCGTCCGTCGTCGTTCACGACATCAAAGGCGAGAACTGGACGCTCACTGCCGGCTGGCGCTCGCGGTTCAGCCATTGCCTGCTGTTCAACCCCACTGATGCGAAGTCGGCAGCCTACAACCCGTTGCTGGAAGTCCGGCGCGGCGCGCACGAAGTACGCGACGTGCAGAACGTGGCCGACATTCTGGTCGATCCCGATGGTGCGCTTGAACGTCGCAACCATTGGGAAAAGACTTCGCACGCGCTGCTGGTCGGCGCGATCCTTCATGTGCTCTACGCGGACGAGGACAAGACGCTGCGCGGTGTCGCCAACTTCCTCAGTGACCCGGCTTGCCCGTTCGAGCTGACGCTGCACCGGATGATGACGACGAAGCACCTGGGCGATGCGCCGCACCCGGTCGTCGCATCCGCCGCGCGGGAAGTGCTGAACAAGTCGGACAACGAGCGTTCCGGTGTCTTGAGCACCGCCATGTCGTTCCTCGGCCTGTACCGCGATCCCACGGTGGCCGAAGTCACATCACGCTGCGACTGGCGCATCGCCGACCTGATTTCCGCCGAACACCCAGTTTCGCTCTATCTGGTGGTGCCGCCGTCCGACATCAGCCGCACCAAGCCGCTGATCCGGCTCATTCTGAACCAGATCGGGCGGCGGCTCACCGAGTCGCTTGACGGCAGCGACGGTATCGAGCGCCGCCACAAGTTGCTGCTGATGCTGGATGAATTTCCGGCGCTGGGCCGGCTCGACTTCTTCGAGTCGGCGCTTGCCTTCATGGCCGGGTACGGCATTCGCAGCTTCCTCATCGCGCAGTCGCTCAATCAGATCGACAAGGCCTACGGCCAGAACCATTCGATTCTGGACAACTGCCACGTCCGCGTGACGTTTGCGACGAACGACGAACGCACGGCCAAACGCATTTCGGAAACGCTCGGCACCGCGACCGAGCTGCGCGCGCAGCGCAACTATGCCGGCCACCGGCTCGCGCCGTGGCTTGGGCATCTGATGGTGTCGCGGCAGGAAACCGCGCGCCCACTGCTGACACCGGGCGAGGTGATGCAGCTTCCGCCCGATGACGCCGTGGTGATGGTGTCCAGCGTCGCGCCGATCAAGGCGAAGAAGCTGCGCTACTACACCGACGCCAACTTCAAGCGCCGCGTGCTGCCGCCGCCCGCGCTCGCTGCCGGGCCAATCAATGGACGTTATGCCGACGCGCCACCTTCTCGGCCCGACGACTGGAGCGGGCTGGCGATCCCGGCCGTGCCCGCCGCACCGGCTTTGGCATCCGCCGACGACCTTGGCGGCACCGATGACGGCGGCCCGCGCCGCCAGCCGGAGCTATCCGAATCCGTCGCCTACGACCCCGAAACGGACGCATACGCGACCGACCTGGCGCTGCTCGATGACGACGACGACTTGCCGCTGCCGCTTCCCGGCCAGCTCGATCCGGCCATGCAGCGCACGGCCCGGCTGGCTTCCCTCGACCCCAACGACGGAATCGACTTATGAGCCAATACCGATTGAACCTGTTCATCCAGCACGAGCACGCCAAGCGCCTCGATGAACTGGCCGCCAAGAAAGGCGTCTCGAAGTCCAGCATCGTTGCTGCTGCCCTGGCGTCATGGCTGTCGCCGGACGCGGGCGACCAGCGCGAGGCCGCCATCGCCAAGCGGCTCGATCGCCTGTCACGGCAGGCCGAACGCCTGGAGCGCGACCAGAACATCCAGATCGAGACGCTGGCGCTGTTCATCCGCTACTTCCTCACCGTCAGCACACCGGTTCCCGAAGCCCATCAAGACGCAGCCCGCGCCCAAGGCAAGGCGCGTTTCGAGCAGTTTGTCGAACAGCTTGGCCGCCACCTGCTGCGCGGCCGGAGCTTGGTGCGCGATGTGGTGGAGGAACTGCATCCCGATCCCATGCGGATGGATGAAGCGGTAGCACAGACCGAAGCCCATGAACGGGCCGCGGAGCGTGCGTCATGAGCGCCGTTCCACAGATCCCGCCCGAACACCGCTCGTCTGCTGCGACCTCGCTGGATCGCCGCATCCAGATGCTGCGCACGGCGATGGGGCCGCTGATCGCCGCCGCGCTGGAAGACCCGGACGTGGTGGAAATCATGCTCAACCCCGACCGCACCCTATGGGTGGATCGGTTGTCGTCGGGCCGCACGCCGCTGGGCGTCGAACTGCCCGAAGCCGATGGCGAACGCATCATCCGCCTGGTGGCCGCGCACGTCGGCGCGGAAGTGCATCGTGGTCAACCGCTCTTGACCGCCGAGTTGCCGGAAACCGGCGAACGCTTCGAGGGCATCTTGCCGCCGGCCGCGCCTGGCCCGGCCTTCGCGCTGCGCAAGCGGGCCGTGAGCATCATCGGCCTGGATCGCTACGTCAGCGACGGCATCCTGACGGCAAGCCAAGCGGACTTCCTGCGCCGTGCCGTGCGTGAGCGCCAGAACATCCTGATCGCGGGCGCGACCAGCAGCGGCAAGACCACGCTCGCCAATGCCTTGCTGGCCGAGATTGCCGCCACGGGCGACCGTGTGCTGGTGCTCGAAGACACCATCGAGTTGCAATGCGCGGCCCGCGACCATGTGCCGCTGCGTACCCGCGCGGGCGTGGTGTCCATGACCGAGCTGGTGCGCGCCACGATGCGCCTGCGGCCCGACCGCGTGATCGTGGGCGAAGTACGCGGCGGCGAAGCCCTCGACCTCATCAAAGTGTGGGGAACGGGGCATCCCGGCGGTATCGCCACCATCCACGCCGGTTCCGCGCTGGGTGCATTGCTGCGCCTTGAACAGTTGATTCTCGAAGTCGCGGTGAACCCGCCGCGTGCGCTGATCGCCGAGGCGATCAATGTCGTCATCCACATCGCCGGACGTGGCCGCAAGCGCCGCGTCGGAAGCATTGCCCGCGTCGTCGGCTTCGACGGCGCCGGCTATCGCCTGGCGGACGCGCTGGAAACGCCGCTTCCCGAGCTGCCGCCGCTTTCTTCCCCGTCCCTTGACCAACCTGGAGAACTGCCATGACGCACGTTGATGCTTTCCGTCTTTCTGTAAATCCGCTTTCTCGCCTGCCTATCCTGGCACGGCTGCGCAGCCTGGCCCGCCCTGCGGGGCAAGGGCTGCTGCTGGCCGCGCTGCTGCTGTTCCTGGCCGGAACAGCACAGGCCGCCGGTTCCTCGATGCCGTGGGAAGGTCCGCTGCAATCCATTCTGGAGTCGATTCAGGGGCCGGTGGCGCGCATCGTCGCGGTCATCATCATCATCGCCACGGGCCTCGCGCTCGCCTTCGGCGACACGTCGGGCGGCTTTCGCAAGCTGATCCAGATTGTGTTCGGCCTGTCCATCGCCTTCGCGGCTTCGAGCTTCTTCCTGTCGTTCTTCTCGTTCTCCGGCGGGGCCGTCGTATGAGCACGGCCAACGATCTTCCGGGTTTCGAGGTGCCCATGCATCGCTCGCTGACCGAACCGCTCCTCATGGGCGGTGCGCCGCGAACGGTCGCCATTGCGAACGGCACGCTGGCCGCCGCCGTCGGGCTGGGCCTGCAACTGTGGATTCCCGGCGTGGTGCTCTGGATCGTCGGCCATTCGCTGGCGGTGTGGGGTGCGCGCGTCGATCCGCAGTTCATGCAGGTCTTCGCCCGGCACATCAAGCACAAGCCGCTGCTGGACGTGTGAGGGGGATGCCATGCTGAACCTTGCCGAATACCGCCAGCGGCCTGCGCTGCTGGCCGACTGGCTGCCCTGGGCCGGGCTGATCGCGCCCGGCGTCGTCTTGAACAAGGACGGTGCTTTCCAGCGCACGGCGCGTTTTCGCGGGCCGGATCTGGACAGCGCGACGCAAGGCGAGCTGATCGCCACGTCGGCGCGGCTCAACAACGCGCTGCGCCGGCTCGGGTCGGGCTGGGCCTTGTTCATCGAAGCCGAGCGGGGGCCGGCGGCGGACTATCCGCATTCCGACTTCCCCGAACCGCTGTCCTGGCTGGTGGAGGAAGAACGCCGCGCCGCCTTCGAGGAATCGGGCCATCACTTCGAGAGCGGCTATCACCTGACGCTGGTCTACCTGCCGCCGGAGGAATCCCGTGCCCGCGCCGCCAAGCTGCTCTACGAGCACGCGCCCGGCGATGGCGTGGACTGGCGCGGGCGGCTCGATGCCTTCGTGGCGGAAACCGATCGGGTGTTCGACCTGCTCGATGGCGTGATGCCGGAGATCGCCTGGCTGGACGATGCGCAGACGTTGACCTACCTGCATTCGAGCATCTCGACGCGGCGCTACCGCGTGGGCGTGCCCGAAGTGCCGTTCCACATCGACGCACTGCTGGCCGATTCCGCCCTGGTCGGTGGCCTTGCGCCGACCTTGGGCGACCAGCACCTGCGGGTGGTGTCGGTGCGGGGCTTCCCGACCTCGACCTGGCCGGGCCTGCTGGACGACCTCAACCGCCTGGGCTTTGGCTACCGCTGGAGTACGCGCTTTGTCTGCATGGACAAAGCCGAGGCGGAAAAAGAACTCGGCCGTTTGCGCCGCCAGTGGTTCGCCAAGCGCAAGAACGTCGTCGCGCTGTTGCGCGAAACGATCTTCCAGCAGGAAAGTCCACTGGTCGATACCGACGCAAATAACAAGGCCGTTGATGCGGACGCCGCCTTGCAGGAGCTGGGCAGCGATCAGGTCGCCTTCGGCTACCTCACCGCCACGGTGACGGTGCTCGACGCCGACCCGGCTGCTGCCGACGAAAAGCTGCGCATGGTGGAACGCGTCATCCAGGGCCGGGGCTTCGTGACCATCCCCGAAACCTTGAACGCGGTCGATGCGTGGCTGTCGTCCATTCCCGGCAACGCCTATGCGAATGTGCGCCAGCCCATCGTTTCGACGTTGAATCTCGCGCACATGATGCCGCTGTCGGCGGTGTGGGCCGGGCCGGAGAAGAACGATCACCTCGACGGGCCGCCGCTGATCGTCACCCGCACCGATGGCGCGACGCCGTTCCGGCTGGTGACGCACATCGGCGACGTGGGCCATACGCTGGTCGCTGGCCCGACCGGCATGGGCAAGTCGGTACTGCTCGCCATTCTGGCGATGCAGTTCCGCCGCTACGTCGGCTCGCGCATCTTTGCCTTCGACATGGGGCGCTCGATGCGCGCCACGATTCTCGGTCTGGGCGGCGAGCACTACGACCTTGGGGCCGATGGCGGCATCGCCTTCCAGCCGCTCGCCCGTATCGACGGTGAGGGCTACCGCACCTGGGCGGCCGAATGGGTGGAAGGCCGTCTTCTGCATGAAGGCGTGACCGTTGGCCCTGACGAGAAGGCGGCCATCTGGTCGGCGCTGGGTAGCCTCGCGGGTGCGCCACCGGAGCAGCGCACGATGACCGGGCTTTCCGTGCTGCTGCAATCGAACGCGCTGCGCCAGGCCTTGTCGCCCTATGTGCTTGGCGGCGCGCACGGCAAGCTGCTGGACGCCGACCGCGACCGCCTGGGTTCCGGTTCGGTGCAGGGCTTCGAGATGGAAGAACTGATGCACAGCCCCGCCGCCGTGCAAGCGGTGCTGCGCTACCTGTTCGCCCGCTTCGATGAGCGTTTCGACGGTGCGCCGACGCTGCTGATTCTCGATGAGGCGTGGCTGTTCCTCGATGAGCCGGCGTTCGCCGCCCGCATCCGGGCGTGGCTGAAAACGCTGCGCAAGAAAAACGTCAGCGTCATCTTCGCCACGCAGAGCCTGGCGGACATCAAGGACTCGACCATCGCGCCCGCGATCATCGAGAGCTGCGCCAGTAGGATTTTCTTGCCGAACCCGCAGGCGACCGAGCCGCAGATTCGCATGATCTACGAGGGCTTTGGCCTCAACAGCCGGCAAATCGAGATCGTCGCCACCGCGCAGCCCAAGCGCGACTACTACTACCAATCGCGCCTCGGCAATCGCCTGTTCGACCTCGACCTGGGGCCGGCCGCGCTCGCCTTCGCGGGCGCATCCACACCGCAAGACCAACGCGACATCGACCGCGTGCTGACGCAGGCCGGCGCTCCCGGCTTTGCCGGTGCGTGGCTGCGCCATCGCGGCCTCGAATGGGCCGCCGACCTGCTGCCGTCCTCGCCGGCGGCGGCTTCCTTCCTGTCCCAACCACTGGAGAACCAGCCATGAAAAAGCGTCTTCTTGCCGCCGCCGTCGCGGCCATGCTTTGCACCGCTACTGCCCACGCGCAGTGGGTCGTTGTCGATCCCACCAACCTTGTGCAGAACACGCTGACGGCGATCCGCACGATGGAGCAGATCAACAACCAGATTCAGCAGCTCCAGAACGAAGCGGATATGCTCATCAACCAGGCGCGCAACCTGGCGAATCTGGATTTCAACATCGTCAACCGGCTGCGCTCGACGCTCGCCACCACCGAGCGCCTGATTGCCGAGGCGCAGGGGCTGGCCTATGACGTGCAGAACCTCGACAGCGATTTCGCACGGCTGTATCCGGAGCAGTACGCCGCCACCATCAGCGGCGACCAGATGTTCCGCGATGCCCGCGAACGCTGGAAGAACTCGCTAGACGGCCTGCATACCGCCATGCGGATGCAGGCGCAGGTGTCGCAGAACCTGGCGCAAGACGAAGGCGCGCTGGCCGACCTCGTGAGCCAGAGCCAGTCGGCCACCGGCGCGCTGCAAGCCATGCAGGCGACGAACCAGCTTCTCGCCTTGCAGGCCAAGCAGTCCATCCAGGCCCAGCAGCTCCAGATCACGCAAGACCGGGCCGCCTCGCTGGAACTGGCGCGGCAGGCGGCGGCCACCGAGCGCGCCCGCGAAGTGCGGCGGCGCTTTCTCGGCACCGGCACGCCGTACACGCCGCAGTCCGTCAACTTCTACAACAACTGACAGGGGGCGGCCATGCGATGCGTTCCTGTCCTGCTGGCCGTGCTGCTGACAGCTTGCGGCCAGCAGCCGGCCGAAGACCTGGCCGCGACCTTGGCCGCCGATCCCGTGCGGCTCAAGGCGCTGCGTGCCCAATGCGCAGCCGACCGGCACGCCGCAGGCGAAGACATCTGCCGCGCCGCCGCCGAAGCCTTCCGGCGGCGGTTCTTCGCCGGCCAGACCGGGCCGGACGAATACGGCTCGCTGGCCGACCTGCCGCCGATCCCGGCCAGCTTCGATGAGCCGACCACGGAGGACGCGCCATGAACGACGTGACCATCATCGACAGATTCCTCGACACGTTCTCGCGCTACATCGACTCCGGCTTCGGGCTGTTGCAAGGCGAAGTGGCGTTCCTGACGGCCACGCTCATCGTCATCGACATGACCATCGCGGGCCTGTATTGGGCCATGAGCCATGCGACTGGCCAAGGCGAGGACGTGATCGCCAAGCTGCTGCGCAAGGTGCTCTACGTCGGTGCCTTCGCCTACATCATCAACAACTTCAACTGGCTGGCCAGCATCGTGTTCCGCTCCTTTGCCGGGCTCGGTATCACCGCCACCGGCTCGGCCATCACGATGGAGAACTTCTTGCAACCGGGCCGGCTGGCAAAGACCGGCATCGACGCGGGCGCGCCGATCTTGGAGCAGATCGGCGACATGGCGGGCTTCCCCGAGGTGTTCGTGAACCTCGACCCCATCGTGGTGCTGTTCATTGCCTGGCTGGTGGTGATCCTCTGCTTCTTCGTGCTGGCGGTACAGCTTTTCATCACGCTGATCGAGTTCAAGCTGACGACGCTGGCCGGCTTCGTCTTGATCCCGTTTGCGCTCTGGAACAAAACCTCATTCCTCGCGGAAAAGGTGCTCGGCAACGTGGTGTCGTCGGGCATCAAGGTCTTGGTGCTGGCCGTCATCGTCGGCATCGGCTCGGGCCTGTTCGCTGAGTTCCAGGTTCACCCTGACGAGCCTTCCATCGACCACGCGCTGGTCGTGATGCTGGCCTCGCTCGCCTTGCTGGCGCTCGGCATCTTCGGCCCCGGCATCGCCACGGGCCTCGTGTCCGGTGCGCCGCAGCTCGGCGCGGGCGCGATGGCCGGCGCGGCGGTCGGTGCTGTCGGCACGGGCGTTGCCATTGGTGCCGCCGCGACCGGCGTGGGCGGTGCTGTCATGGCTGGCGCACGCATGGCCCCGGCCGCCGCCAAGCTGGCCGGCGCAGGTGCGCGTGCCGCCACGTCGGCGGCTGGTAGCGCCCGGTCGGCGTTCCAGGCCGGTTCCGCCGCTGCGGGCGGCGGGGCCAAGGGCGCGGCGGCTGGCCTGGGCAATGTCGCCAAGACCGGAGCACAGGCGGCAGGCCGCCGCGCCGCGTCCGGCGCTTCGGCTGCCGGGCAGAAGGTGGCCGATTCCTTCCGCGCCGGCTGGAACGGCACCGGCGCTGGCGCTGCTGGCGCAGGCCAGGCCGCCGCCGGCGAAGCGGCAGATGGTGCCGCCAGCTCGCCCAAGCAGGAGCAACCCGCCTGGGCCAAGCGGATGCACCGCCGCCAGCAGATCACCCATGCCGCGACCACCGCCGCCCACACGCTGCGTGGTGGCGACGGTGGCGGCTCCGGGCAAGGCCCGAGCCTGCGGGATTCCGATACCTAACCTTCAAGGAGAACACCCATGCGATTCAAGCGACCGCAGGTGCGCTATGCCGACACGCCGCAGCCTGCCACCCCATACCAATCCGCCGCCCAAGTTTGGGACGACCGTATCGGCTCGGCCCGCGTCCAGGCGAAGAACTGGCGTCTCATGGCGTTCGGCTGCCTCGTGCTGGCACTGCTGATGGCCGGTGGCCTGGTGTGGCGCTCGGCGCAGTCCATCGTCACGCCCTATGTCATCGAGGTGGATGAAGCCGGCCAGGTGCGCGCCGTGGGCGAAGCCGCCACGCCGTACCGGCCAGGCGATGCGCAGATCGCACACCACTTGGCGCGCTTTGTGACGATGGTTCGCTCGCTGTCCGTCGATCCCATCGTCGTGCGGCAGAACTGGCTCGATGGCTACGACTACACCACCGACAAGGGCGCGGCCGCGCTCAATGACTACGCGCGGGTGAACGATCCCTTCGCGCGCATCGGCAAGGAGTCGGTGACGGTACAGATCACCAGCGTAGTTCGCGCCAGCGATACGTCGTTCAACGTGCGCTGGACGGAACGCCGCTACGTCAATGGCGCGGCCGCCGGGCTGGAGAGGTGGACGGCCGTGGTGTCCATCGTCCTGCAAACCCCGCGCACCGAAGAACGCCTGCGCCGCAATCCCTTGGGCATCTACGTCAATGGCTTGGCGTGGAGCCGCGAACTGGATTCTTCCGAAGGAGCCAAGCCATGAACCTGCCTTTCCGCTTTTACGCTTTCGTGCTGACGCTTGCAGCCCTGTCAGGCTGCGCCACGCAGGGCAAGCCGCCGCCGACCATCTCACTCGATGAGCCGGTTCAGGCGCAGCCGCTGCCCGAACCGCCGAAGCCCGTCGAAGTCGTCGCCGTCCCCGAACCCCTGGCGCTGCCCGCGCAGTTGAAGCCGCTGCCCGAAGTGGACACGGCCCCGGCTGCGCCGGAGCCGGCCGACGAGAAGGTGCGCGTTTCGCGTGCGAACGCCGAGGCGCGCATCGCGCCGACCCGCGAGGGTTACGTCAACGCGATTCAAGTGTGGCCCTTCACCGATGGCGCGCTTTATCAGGTCTATGCCGCGCCGGGGCGCGTGACCGTGGTGTCCTTGCAGCCCGGCGAGGAACTGGTGACGGTCGCCGCTGGCGATACCGTGCGCTGGATCGTGGGCGACACGTCCAGCGGCAGTGGCGACGCGCTGCGCGTCAATGTGCTGGTCAAGCCCATCCGCTCGGGCCTGAAAACCAATCTGGTCATCACCACAAGCCGCCGGACGTACCTGCTCGAATTGACTTCGACGGAGAAGGCATGGATGGCGTCAGTGTCCTGGGACTACCCGAAAGATCGGATGCTGGCCTTGCAGCGCCAGGCGCAGGCGGCCAGCGCCGCCGCGCCGGTCGATACCGGCTTGTCGCTGGAGAAGATCCGCTTCCGCTACGCGGTCAGCGGCAGCAATCCGCCGTGGAAGCCGCTGCGCGCCTTCGATGACGGCGAGAAAGTCTATATCCAGTTCCCCGCAGGCATCGCGCAAGGTGAACTGCCGCCGCTGTTCGTCATTGGTGCGCAGGGTGACGGGCAACTGGTGAACTACCGTTTCCGCTCGCCGTACTACATCGTGGATCGGCTGTTCGGCGCGGCCGAACTGCGCTTGGGTGGTGATGGCGGCGACGTGGTACGCATCGAGCGCACCGATGGCGTGGCGCGGAGGAACTGACCATGAGCCAGGACGACACTCCCGACCTCGCCGCGCCGCAAGCGGCGGGCAAGATCGCGCCCGAGGCGATGGCGCTGCGTGCCCAGCCGCGCCCGGTCACGCGACTGAACCGGCGCACGTTGGCTATCCTCGCTGGCGGCCTGTCGGTCGCCGTGCTCGGCGCGCTGATGTGGTCGCTGCAACCGCAACGGCGCGGTGCGGGCGAACAGAGCGAGCTTTATAACGTCGATCGCGTGTCGAAGTCCGAAGGGCTGGATGCGCTGCCGTCGGATTACTCCAAGCTGCCGCCCGCCGTTCCCGAACTGGGGCCGCCGCTGCCGGGCGACCTTGGCCCGGCCATCGTCAAGTCGCAGCAGCCGGTGACGGCCGCCTACGCGGCCCCCGGCCATGACCCGAACGACACACTGCGCAAGGAAGCCGAAGCGGCCGCGGCCTCGTCCGTGTTCTTCCGTTCGGGTGCGCAGGCGGCCGCGCCGGTGGCGCAATCGCAGGTGGCTGCTGCGCCGGGCTTCGCCGCCAATGCGGCGTTCGACCCGATGGCCGCCGGGCCAGCCTCGACGGCGGCCCAGCCGGCCGACCCGACCGCCGTGCAGAACCGGCAAGACCAGAAAGAGGCGTTCCTGAAAGCAGGCTCTACGGAAACCCGCAATTCCGGCAATCTGACCCTGCCGGCTTCGCCGTATCAGGTCATGGCCGGAACCGTGCTCGCTGGGGCGCTGGTGACGGGCATCAAGTCGGACTTGCCGGGTGACGTGATCGCCACGGTGACGGAGCCGGTCTATGACACCGCTACCGGCGATTTCCTGCTGATCCCGCAGGGTTCGCGCATCCTGGGCAAATACAACAGCCAGGTGAGCTACGGGCAGAGCCGCGTGCAGGTGGTGTGGAACCGGATCGTCCTGCCGGACACGTCATCGCTCACGCTCGACAACCTGGCCGGCACCGACCCGGCCGGCTATGCCGGTCTGGAAGACGATGTGGACTGGCATTGGGATCGTGTCTTTGCCGGCGCGGCATTGACGACGCTGCTGGGCATCGGCGCTGAACTGGCCGCCCCGGAGAACCGCCAGGACGGTGATCGCGTCATCATCGCCGGGCGCGACAGCGCGCAGGACAGCATCAATCAGGTCGGCCAGGAGATGACCCGCCGAAATCTCAACATCCAGCCCACGCTGACCAGCCGGCCCGGCTTGCCGGTGCGGATCATCGTCAATCGTGATCTGGTGCTGCGGCCCTACCAGCCGCTTTTTTTCAACAGAGGGACTTCACGATGAGCGCGACGCGCAAGCTGCGGCTCGGGCCGCTCCCGAAGACCGAGACCGTCAAGGTCACATTCTCATGCCCGGCTGACCTGAAATCCGACTTGGAACGCTACGCCGCGCTGCACGCGCAGGCGTATGGCGAGGCCGTTGATGTGGCAACGCTGATCCCGCATATGCTCGACGCCTTCATGGCCGGGGATCGGGTATTCAGGAAGGTCGGTGCGGGCAAAGCTGCGCCGCCCAAGCCAAGCTGACGATGCGGGCTTCCGCTGGCGGCCATTCCTCGAACGCGCAGCCCGAAGCTGCGCGTTCTTCGTTCTGGAGGGCTGCGGCTGATTGGGCTATGATGGAAACACAAGCCCGCCGCGTCTCGGCAATCCAGCACGACCAAGTGCGATCCGGCTTTCTCTCCCGATGCTCTTATGTGGCACCTAGCCCACAACGCCGCAGCCCCGCAACGTGGCCTCGAAAAGAGCTAACCTACTGTCCAATATACGGTTTCAAGCCTTCCGTGATTTGCACGAAAGACTTGACACGAGAACTTTTTTGCCCGCAGCACAGGAAATGACGCGAGCAGCCGCCGGCAGGACGCATCCCGACGCAGGCGGCCCTTGATGAGGTTGCAGTTGATCCTCATCCTGTTAGGCTCAATGCCATATGACACCGATCAAAGGATGCAACATGAAACACGCCAAGCTCTTACTACTGGGAACCGGGGCCCTGACCCTGCTCAGCGGCTGCGATCTGGGTACCGGCAAGCTGGGTGTCACCGGCGGGGATACCGTCACCTACCTGTGTGAACAGAACCAGAAGGTGCAGGTACGCTACTTCTCCCTCTCGGACGAGAGCCTGAACTTCGTCAAGCTCGCCCTGCCCGATGGCAAGGACTACACCCTGCCCCAGGCCGTCTCCGCCTCCGGCGCCCGCTACACCGACGATCACGAGGTGGTCTGGTGGAACAAGGGCAAGGAGGGGTTCGTCGAGATGCGCGATGAGGCCGGGGAGTGGCAGAGCCGCTACAACGACTGCAAGGAGCAGTAAACCTGGCGCCGCCATGGCGCATTGCAGACACGCAACACCCCGGTCAGGCCGGGGTGTTTGTCATTTCACTTCCACTTCGAATCGGGCCTCAACCCGAGCCGGAATGGCTTGTGGATTCTGATCGGATGCCCGGTAGCGCATCTTCGCCAGCCCGGAGATGGCGATGAGATCCAGCACGCCGGGGGGCTCGGATGCCAGGACTTCAGGGCTGAACAGATTGCCATTGGAATCGATGAGATAGCGGAGTGTCACATACCCCTTGACCGGCCTCTTCTCCGGCAGCCCCCCGACCGGGCGGAAGACGCCTATGTCCCCCACCAGCACCCAGTATCTGGGCAGATCTTCCCAGGTGACATCCACCGGAGGCTGGTTCAGCTTCACGGTCGGGCTCGGGCTGGCACAGCCCCCCAGCAGGCCCAGGCTGGCCCACAGCAACAACACCTTCAAACGCACTCGACACTCCCTCTTCCTTGCACCGTTCGGCTCCTTGAACGGCGTGCCAGTGTCAGATGAAAGGGCTCATACGGGAAGCCCCCATCTGGCGGGCAACAAAAAGGCCAACCCCGGGGTTGGCCTTTTCAATCGGGCGGATCAGCCGCGCTTGTCGCTCACCACCAGCCAGAGCGCGTGGACCATGCCGGGCAGACCGCCGAGCAGGGTCAGCACTATGTTGATCAAGAAATGCAGGCTGAAGCCCACCTGGATAAAGGCGCAGACCGGGGGCAGAAAAATGGCCAGCAGGATCTTGAGCAGATTGTTCATCGCGCATCTCCTCGTAACGATGTCGCAGGAATTGGAATGGGCTAACCATAAACATCCCTGGCCTCAACTGCAAACCTGACAGGGGATGCCTTGCCCCTGTTGCGCCCGCCATGCATCGAGGTGGTGAATGATCTGGTTGCTGCTGCCGCGCCACAGCAGGCCGGGATCCGCCAGCCCTTTCTCGAACTTGCCGTCCACCAGCACGTCCAGCAAGGCCACCAGCTCCCGCTGGGCCGGGCTGAGTTCGCCGAGCAGATAGCCTGTCCAGCACCAGATGTCCTTGCCCGGGCACTCGGCGCGCACCCGCTGCACCAGCGCCAGCACAAAAGGCACGTTGGCAGGGTGGAGCGGATCGCCGCCGGAGAGCGACAGCCCCCGCCGCTTGATGCGGGTGTCGTTGAGATCCTGGATGATGCGATCGCTCATGGCCTGATCGAACAGTCTGCCGCCATCGAGCCGCCAGGTGCTCTGGTTGTAGCAGCCGGGGCACTGGTGTTCGCAGCCCGACACGAACAGGGTGGCGCGGGTGCCTGGGCCGTTGATCACATCGACCGGGTAGTACTGGTGGTAGTGCATTCGAGTTCTCTGGGTTAACGGCCAACCCCCTCCCAACCTCCCCCTTCGAAAGGGAGAGGAGCTTCTTTGCCCCCTTCCCTGCCAAGGGGAGGGCTGGGGTGGGGTCTGCTCGCTTACATATGCTTGACGCGGCGCTTCACCTCTTCCTGCTTGCCCGCGTTGAAGGGGCGCGCATCCGGGCTGCCGAGATAGCCGCACACCCGGCGGGTCACCGACACCTTGGCCGGATCGTGGTTGCCGCAGCGCGGGCAGGTGAAGCCCTTGGAGGTGCACTCGAACTCGCCGGTGAAGCCGCAGTCGTAGCACTCGTCGATGGGGGTGTTGGTCCCGTAGTAGGGCACCTTGTCATAGCTGTAGTCCCAGACGTTCTCCAGCGCCTCCAGGTTGTGCTGGATGTTGGGATACTCGCCGTAGCAGATGAAGCCGCCGCTGGCGATGGGCGGATAAGGCGCCTCGAAGTCCAGCTTGTCGTAGGGGTTCACCTGCTTCTCCACGTCCAGATGGAAGCTGTTGGTGTAGTAGCCCTTGTCGGTCACCCCGGCCACCACGCCGAACTCTTTGGCGTCGATGCGGCAGAAGCGGGTGCAGAGGTTCTCGCTCGGGGTGGAGTAGAGGCTGAAGCCGTAGCCGGTCTCCTCTTTCCACTCGTCGGTGGCCGCCTTGAGCCGCGCAATGATGGCGATGGCCTTCTCCCGCAACACCTCGCTGTCGAACAGATGGGTGTCGGTGCCGAACAGGGCGTTGATGGTCTCGTGCACCCCGATGTAGCCCAGGGAAATGGAGGCGCGGCCGTGCTTGAAGATCTCGCTGATGTTGTCGTCCGCCTTGAGGCGCACGCCACAGGCCCCCTCCATATAGAGGATGGGGGCGACCCTGGCCTTGACCCCCTTGAGACGCTCGATGCGGTACATCAGCGCCTGCTTGGCCACCCGCAGGGCGGCATCCAGCTTGTCCCAGAAGTCCGCCTCATCGCGGGATCTCAACGCGATGCGCGGCAGGTTGAGGCTCACCACCCCCAGGTTGTTGCGCCCCTCGTGTACCAGCTCGCCGTGTTCCTCGTAGGCACCGAGGAAGGAGCGGCACCCCATGGGGGTCTTGAAGGAGCCGGTGACCTTGACCACCTGGTCGTAGTTGAGGATGTCCGGGTACATACGCTTGGAGGCGCACTCCAGGGCCAGCTGCTTGATGTCGTAGTTGGGATCGCCCGGCCGATGGTTGAGGCCGTCCTTGATGGCGAACACCAGTTTCGGGAAGACGGCGGTCTTCCTGTTCTTGCCAAGGCCGGCGATGCGGTTGCCGAGGATGGCGCGCTGGATGAGGCGTGACTCCCAGCTGTCCCCGAGGCCAAAGCCGAAGGTGACGAAGGGGGTCTGGCCGTTGGCGGTGTGCAGGGTATTCACCTCGTATTCCAGGGACTGGAAGGCGTCGTGGCACTCCTTCTCGGTGCGAGCCATGGCGTAGGCATCCACGTCCTGGATCCCCCACTCCTCGGCCACCTCCCGGTGCTTGTGCCAGCTGATGGTCACATAGGGCGCCAGCACCTCGTCGATGCGGTTGATGGTGGTGCCGCCATAGATGTGGCTCGCCACCTGGGCGATGATCTGGGCGGTCACCGCGGTGGCGGTGCTGATGGATTTGGGGGTGTCGATCTCCGCGTTGCCCATCTTGAAGCCGTGGGTCAGCATCCCCTGCAGATCGATCAGCATGCAGTTGAACATGGGGAAGAAGGGGGAGTAGTCGAGATCGTGGAAGTGCAGGTCGCCGCTCTCGTGGGCCTGCACCACCTCCCGGGGCAGCATGTGGCTGATGGCGTAGTGCTTGGCGACGATGCCCGCCAGCAGGTCGCGCTGGGTCGGGATCACCTTGGAATCCTTGTTGGCGTTCTCGTTGAGCAGGGCCGCGTTGGTCTGCTCCACCAGGCCGCGGATCTCCTGGGCCAGGCGGCCACGGGCCTCGCGGGCCTGATCCCGGTCGTGACGGTACTCGATGTAGGCGCGGGCGATAGCCTTGTCGTCGGATGCCATCAGGTGGTTCTCGACCCGGTTCTGGATCTCGTGGATGTCCACCTCGCCGCGCCCTTCCAACTCCTGGCAGACCGCGTTTGCGATGCCCGCAGCCAGCGCCGGGTTGGCCTGATTGACCGCTTCCGCCGCCCGGCTCACCGCCTCGGCGATCAGTTGGCCATTGAATGGTGCACGACATCCATCGCGTTTGATCACTACCGGTTTCATCGAATATCCCCGCATTAAAGGCCTGGCGGCCACCCTCGGCTCGCCCTATGGAGTCCCCTTCCCCGCACCTGTCCCCGGCGCAAATAAAATCAGCCGGGGCTTGCAACACCTGGGCTGACACTGAGAGGGTGACGACTTATACACAGCTTAACAACACAACATATGGGTATTTTTATTTCACTAACCCCTATATGTGGGGCTATTAGGCACCAAAGCGATACCCTGTTTCTTGATCCAGAACAGGTTTTGGGAGGAGTGGGGCAGTTCACAACCAGCGTCAAAAGGGGCTTTTTGAGCCTACCCCAGACGGGGGGCGGGCTGGCGCCTCATCCGCCCGGCCAGAAAAAGAATTCCCCCTCCGACAGTAGTTGACCGGGACAGCGCTGCACCAAAATGGACATAATGGGTGACGACTCTCCCTGTCCATCTGGAAGCGACATGACCAACCCTCCCTTGCGGCTGTTGTTACTGCTGCTGTGCACCCTCCCGCTGCGGCTGTGGGCCGCCGAGATCCTGGTGATCAGCAGCTACCACCCCGAATACCTGTGGGACAGAAGCTACAGCGCCAGCCTGGAGGCCCACCTGGGTGGCCACCACCGCTTCGACTACTTCTACATGGACACCAAGCGCCGCTCTCCTGACGACTTCGACCGGATCGCCGAGCAGGCGCTCGCCTACTACCGGCAGAGCAAGCCGGAGCTGGTGATCCTCGGCGATGACAACGCCATCAACTACCTGGCCAGAGACATCGCCGCGCTCGGCACCCCTGTGGTGTTTCTCGGCATGAACGAGAATCCGCGCCACAAGGGGCTGGTCGGCCATCCCATGATCACCGGCGTGCTGGAGCGCCCCCTGCTCAAGCGCAACATCAGCGAGATGAGCCAGATGATGGGGGGGATCAAGAAGGCACTGGTGCTGTTCGACTCGAGCAATGTCTCCCTCACCGCCATCGAGGACGAGTTCAGGAGCCAGACCGAGCTGCGCATCGGCCAGACCCTGGTCAACAGTCAGCTGATCGGCAACTACGGCCTGTGGCAGGAGGCCGTGCTCGGCGCCAGGCAGAGTGGCCATGACGCCATCTTCGTCGGCCTCTATCACACCCTCACCGACGATCAGGGCAGGCACGTGGACGAGCAGCAGGTGCTGGCGTGGACCAGCGCCCACAGCCCGGTACCGCTGTTCTGTTTCTGGGAGTTTACGGTGGGCAAGGGCAAGGCCATCGGCGGCCTGGTGCTGGATGGCCGCGATCAGGGGGCCAAGGCAGCCGAGCTGGTCAACGCCATCCTGGCGGGGGCCCAGCCCAGGACTCTGGCACCGCGCGCTGCCCTGCGCGGCGAATATGTCTTCAGCAAGAGCGAGCTGGCCCGCTGGCAACTCACCCTGCCCGACAAGTGGCGCTACAAAATACTCTGGCGTGAGTGACGCGCCGCCCCAAACAAAGAACCCGGCCACAAGGCCGGGTTCTTTCAAGTGAGAGGGAGAGCGCCTCAGCCTTGCAGCGCCTGCTGCAGCTCCTCTTCGGTCCAGATGGTGATGCCGAGCTCCTGGGCCTTGGCGAGCTTGGAGCCCGCCGCCTCACCGGCCACCAGCACATCCGTCTTGGCCGACACCGATCCCGCTACCTTGGCACCGAGCGCCTGCAGCGCCGCCTTGGCGTCATTGCGCGAGAGCTGGGTGAGGGTGCCGGTCAGCACGAAGGTCTTGCCGGCAAACGGCTGCTCTGCGGCTTCTTTCTTCTCGATGGCCGGCCAGTGGATGCCGGCGGCCAGCAGGGCCTCCAGCACCTCCACGTTGTGGGGCTGACGCAGGAAGTAGTAGACGTGCTTGGCCACCACCTCGCCTACGTCCGCCACTGCCAGCAGCTGCTCCACGGACGCAGCGCGCAATGCATCCAGGGTGAGGAAGTGGTTGGCCAGGTTCAGCGCCGTCGCCTCCCCCACCTCGCGGATGCCGAGGGCAAACAGGAAGCGTGGCAGCGTGGTGCTGCGGGCCGCATCGATGGCCGCCACCAGGTTGAGGGCCGACTTTTGCCCCATCCGCTCGAGGCCGGCCAGCTGGATGGCGTTGAGGCTGAACAGATCCGCCGGGGTCTTCACCAGCCCCTTGTCCACCAGCTGCTCGACGATCTTGTCGCCGAGACCGTCCACGTCCATGGCGCGGCGGGCGGCGAAGTGCTTGATCGCCTCCTTGCGCTGCGCCTCGCAGAACAGGCCGCCGGAGCAGCGGGCCACCGCCTCCCCTTCCAGCCGCTCCACCGCGGAGCCACACACCGGGCACTGGGTCGGGAACAGGATTTCCCGGGCATCCGCCGGGCGCTGGGCCTCCACCACGGCCACGATCTGCGGGATCACGTCCCCAGCCCGGCGCACGATCACGGTGTCGCCGACCATGACGCCGAGGCGCGCGATCTCGTCCGCATTGTGCAAGGTGGCGTTGGAGACGGTGACGCCGCCGACGAACACGGGTTTGAGCTTGGCGACCGGGGTCACGGCGCCGGTGCGGCCGACCTGGAACTCGACGTTCTCGAGCAGGGTCATCTCCTCCTCCGCCGGGAACTTGTGGGCGGTGGCCCAGCGCGGGGCGCGGGCCACGAAGCCGAGCTCCCCTTGCAGGGCAATGTCGTCCACCTTGTAGACCACGCCGTCGATCTCGTAGGGGAGATCCCCGCGACGCGCCAGGATATCATCGTGAAACGCCTGGCAGCCGGCGGCACCCTCTTTGAGCTTCACTTCCGGGCTGAGCGGCAGACCCCAGGCCTTGAGCTGATTGAGGCGACCGAAGTGGGAATCCCCCAGCTCGTCGCCACCGACTCCCACGCCGTAGGCATAGAAGCTGAGGGGGCGGCTGGCGGTGATGCGTGAATCGAGCTGGCGCAGGCTGCCGGCAGCGGCGTTGCGCGGGTTGACGAACACCTTCTCCCCCGCCGCCAGCGCATCGCGGTTCATCGCCTCGAACCCCGCCTTGGGCATGAAGACCTCCCCACGCACCTCCAGCCGCGCCGGCCACCCCTGGCCGCGCAGAGTCAGGGGAATGGCCTTGATGGTGCGCACGTTCTCGGTGATCTCCTCCCCCGTGGTGCCGTCCCCGCGAGTGGCGGCCTGTACCAGCTGGCCATCCACGTAGAGCAGGCTCACCGCCAGACCGTCGAGCTTGGGCTCGCAACAGAAGGTGAAAGTCACCTCCCGCTTGAGGCGATCACCCATGCGTTGCTCGAACGCCTGCAACTCCTCGCTGCTGAAGACGTTGTCCAGACTCAGCATGGGGATCTCGTGGCGTACCTGCTTGAAGGCGGTCAGCGGCTGGCCCCCCACCCGCACGCTCGGCGAGGCCGGGGTTTTGAGCTCGGGATGCTCGGCCTCCAGCGCGATCAGCTCGCGCATCAGGCGATCGTATTCGGCGTCCGGCACCGTGGGGTTGTCCAGCACATAGTACTGATGGCCGTACTCGGTCAGCAGCTCACACAGTTGACGGTGGCGGGAGAGGATATCGCTCATGAAAAAGTCTCGAAGTGTGATGGAACATTCAGTCTGGGGCAGAAACAAAAATGCGGCACCGGGGTACCGCACTTTTCATTGTTCAAGCCCCATGGCTCATCAGTCGCGGCTGGCCTCGTAGGCCGCCAGCTCGTGACGGTAGCGGGCGATGTCGTCGTCGCTGAGGGGACTGCGCGAGGCGTCGGTCAGCATGGCATCGAGATCGCTCGCCAGCTGATCCGCGGCCTGCAACATGTGCTCGAAGGCGAAGGCGGCATTGCTGCGAAGGGGCAGTTGCATGAAGAGGGACACACCCGGGGTGCTGAACTGCTCCATGCGATAGGGGTTGAAGGTACCCGGCTTGACCATGTTGATCATGGAGAAGAGCACTTCACCCTTGCCGCCCAGATCTTCGTGACGGTGGAAGATGTCCATCTCGCCAAACTTGAAGCCCAACGCCAGCAGGGAAGAGAGCAGGGTCGCACCTTGCAGATCGTGGCCGGGACGGGCCATCAGGTTGATGACATAGACATCCTGCCAGATCTTCTCAACCGGGGCCGGGGCGGGTTCTGGCTCGGCTGCGTGAACCGGCTCTTCATAGGCTGGCTCGTCATCGTAAGCGGGCTCTTCATAAGCCGGCTGGGCGTAGCGGGGAGCCTGCTGGGCAACCGGTGCCGGCTCGCGTGCACCGAAGGTCGGCGCCTGGGCATAGGCCGGCTCCACCAGCGGCTCTTCGTCCAGCGGCTGCATCATGGGCTCGCGCTGCGGACGGGAACGGTGTACCGGCGTACGGCGGATCACCTGTGCAGGTTTGCGCACCGGCGCGGCAGGGGCCTCTTCAACAGGGGCGGCAACCGGCTCGTCATAGTCCTCTTCTTCCTCATACACAGGCTGAGGGGGGACAGGGCGAGCGGCAGGCTTGCGCACCACGGGAGGCGGCAGATCGGCGTCGTCATCTTCATCATCGAAGGCGGGAACGGGGGCGACACGGCGGGGTTCGGGCTGACGGGCCTCGTCGCTGCGCAGTTTGGGCTCGGCACGACGGCCACCGCTCACCACACGCACCTGACCGATGCCATCGCTGTCGAAGGCGTCGTTGTCACGCTCACGGGACTTGGACTCCATCCGACCCAGGGGTTTCTCCTTGATCGGTGCCTGACGATTCTTTCTGTTGCTCCACAACCCGTGAATGAGCAATGCCGCGATGGCAATACCGCCCAGGGCAACCAAGATGTAACGCAATTCCTGCATTAGCTGCTTCTCTTTCTAGTTTTGCTCAGCCAAAGCGACGGCTTCACCGATATCGACCGACACTATGCGCGAAACCCCGGGCTCTTGCATCGTGACGCCAACCAGCTGCTCGGCCATCTCCATGGAGACCTTATTATGACTGATGTAAACGAACTGTACTGTGCTCGACATCTCTTTGACAAGAGAACAGAAGCGACCGACGTTCACTTCATCGAGCGGTGCATCCACCTCATCCAGCAGACAAAATGGTGCTGGATTGAGTCTGAAGATGGCGAAAACCAGCGCAAGGGCGGTTAGCGCCTTCTCCCCCCCGGAAAGCAGGGCAATGGTAGCATTCTTCTTGCCCGGAGGTCTTGCCATGATGCTCACTCCGGCCTCCAAAAGATCATCCGAGGTCAGCTCAAGCCAGGCACTGCCCCCCCGAACACTTTTGGGAACAGGGATTTTAAATCTTCATTGACCTTATCGAAAGTGTCGCGGAAGCGTATTTGTGTTTCTTTATCAATTCTTTTAATGGCTTGGCTCAAGGTATCGAGGGCCTGCTCCAGATCCTGGCACTGATTTTCCAGGTAGCTTGAACGGGTTTTCGCCTCCTCATACTCTTCCAGTGCCGCCAGGTTGATGGCGCCAAGCGCCTCCACCTGCGCCTCCAGCGTCTGGATCTCCTGGCGCAGCTTGCCGCGATCAGCGGCAATCAGCACCGCCTGATCGAGGTCCACCAGGCGCACGCCCAGCTCTTCGAACTGCTCGTGCAGTCCCTGCCTGCGCGTCAGGTTGCGCTCGCGCTCGAGCCGCAGAGTCGCCAGCTTCTCTTGAATTTTCACCAGCTGCTTGTGATCGGCGCTTCTGGCCTGCTCCAGCTCGGTCAGCTGACGCTCCAGCTCCGCGAGCCGCTGGTGACAGGCCAGTTGCTGCGCCTCAAGATTGCGCTGTTCGACCAGCAGGGGCGACAGATCCTGACTCGGAGCGGCCCCTGGCTCCTTGAGTTCCGCCAGCTCCAGGCCGAGACGGGCCAGCTCCTGCTCGCGCAGCGTGATGAGCTGGCGCTGGTTCTGCTGCTCCAGTTGCAACCGCTGGCAGGCCGCCTGCTGCTGCTCCCGGCGAAGGCGCACCTCTTCCAGCGCCCGCTCCGCCCCGCTCACCTGCTCCTGGGCGAGCAGCAGCGCCTCGGCGAGTACCTCCCCCTGCTCCTGCAGCTCGCCAAGGGCCGCTTCATCCTGCTCAAGCCGCTCCCCGGCCGACGCCAGTCGCTGCGCCTCCTCAGCCTGCTCCTTGTCGAGCCGGGCCAGCTCTTCCCCCAGCTGGCCCAGGCGCTGCAAGCGCTCCTGGCGCTGCCCCTCGCGCAGACTCCAGGCTTCGCGCAGTTGCTGCCACTGCTGCTCCTGCTCGCGCAGGGTGCGCTGAGCCAGCTCATGCGCTCCATGCTGCTGGGCCCGCGCTGCATCGGCGGCGGCAAGCTGCTCGTCGAGTCTGTGCAGCGCCTCCCGGCCCGCGGCCAGCTCGGTGTGCAGCCGTTCACGCTCACCGAGCAGCGCCAGCGTACCGAGGGCCATGCCCTCCCCCAGATCCGCCCAGTTGGGGCCGAACCAGTCGCCGGCGGGAGTGAGCAGCGACTCACCGGCAGAGAGGCTGTGCAGGCGGGACAGCGCCTCCTCCCTGCTCTCTACCAGCCAGATGGCGTTGAGGAAAGCCGGAATGTGCTCGCCCCCCAGTTGCGCCGCCAGGGTACCGGCCCTGGCTGGCTGGGCCGGGCCAATCCAGAGTCCAGGTTGCGCCAGGTTGCACTCGTCCGCCGGGATTGCGGTGAGCCAGCGGCCGAGCACCTTGTCCAGCCCCCGGGCCCACTCGGGGGGAACCTGCAACCGATCCGCCAGGGTCGCGCCCGCCATCTGCTCCCCCAGGATCTGATCCAGGGTGGCGAGGCGCGCCTCCAGCTCGCGCAGCAGGCCCTGCTGGCGACCCTGCTCTGCCTTGAGTGCTTGATGGCGCGACACACCGGCCTGCCACGCCGCATCGGCTTCCTCATGGCGGGCGCGGGAGAGCGAGAGTTCCGCCGCCAGGGCATCGAGGGCCGGTTGCAGGTTCTCCCCTTCGCCGCCGAGGGGGCCGGCCTGTTCGTCTTCCAGCTTGAGACGGGCCAGCCGGGTCTTGGCCTGCAGCTCCTGCAGACCGTTCACCTCGGCGCGGGTCTGGTTGAGCCGCCCCTGCAACTGACCCAACTGCTGCTGCCACTGCTGCTGGCGCTGGCGCGCCTGCTCGAGTCGATCGCCCGCTGCTGCACGCACGCTCTGCTGGTCGGTAAGCAACTGCTCACACTGCTCGAGGCGCGCCGACGCTACCTCCCCCTGCAACGTGCTGTCGCCCAGTTGCTCCAGCTGGCCGGCCAGCTGGGCCTTGAGGCCGTCGATACGCTCGCCGAGGGCCTGCCGCCTCGCCTGCCAGTCACGACCGAGTTCGTTCTGGTGCAATTGCTGCTGCTCGAGGCGGGCGATGGCCTGCCCGCCGAGAAAAATCTGCTGCTGGCGGCTGGCCTGCTCGGCCTGCGCCTCCTGGCGGGCCACCGACAGGGTGACGTGGCGTCCTTCGTCTGCAGTGCGCTTGGCATCGAGGGCCGCCAGCGCCTGCTCGGTCTGGGCCAGTTCGGTCTTGGCTTCGCCAAGACGCGTCTCCAGCGCCCACAGTTCCGAGCCGATCAGTTCGCTGCGGGCCGCGCGACTGCGGCTCTTGAGCTGCTTGTAGCGCTCGGCGGTCTCGGCCTGGGCCTTGAGATGCTCGAGGCGTGAGCCCAGTTCGCCACGGATATCGCCAAGGCGTTCCAGGTTCTCCTGGGTATGGCGGATGCGCTGCTCGGTCTCCCGGCGCCGCTCCTTGTAGCGGGAGACCCCGGCGGCCTCTTCCATGAACAGCTTGAGATCGGCGGGGCGGGACTCCACCAGCCGGCTGACGGTGCCCTGTTCGATGATGGCGTAACTGCGAGGCCCAAGGCCGGTGCCGAGGAAGAGGTCGGTCACGTCCTTGCGGCGGCACTTCTGGCCGTTGATCTGGTAGTGATTGGATCCGTCGCGCAGCACTTCGCGGCGCACCGAGATCTCGGTAAAACGGCCGAACTCGCCGGGTACCCGGTTGTGGGGATTGTCGAACACCAGTTCCACCGAGGCGCGGCCGTGGGCGCTGCGGTTGATGGAACCGTTGAAGATGACGTCGGTCATGTTCTCGCCGCGCAGATGGCGGGCGGAGCTCTCCCCCAGCACCCAGCGCACGGCGTCGATGACGTTGGATTTGCCGCAGCCGTTGGGGCCCACCACGGCGGTCATGTCGGCGTTGAGTTCGATGCGGGTCGGCTCGACAAACGACTTGAAACCGGCGAGTTTGATCAATTTCAGACGCATGGCGGCCTATGTGGGTAACGAAATAAAGAGGAGGCGGGCAGGCGACTTTACCAAATCAAAGGCTTGTTTGTAATATGCTGGCACTTTCCCCATTCACTGATGGAGCTCACATGAGCCAATCACCCCACATGGTCAAAGATTCGGTCAGCGGTGCAGACTACTTCCTGCGCGGCTTCTCGCTCATCCGCCAGCCTGGCATCCGCACCTTCGTGCTGATCCCCCTGCTGGTCAACTTCGTGCTCTTTGCCGGTGCCTTCTACGCCCTGTTGCTACAACTGGACGGCCTGTTCGCCTGGCTGCACCAGCAGATCCCGAGCTGGCTCTCCTGGCTTGATTACCTGCTCTGGCCCATCGCCCTCATCACCATACTGGTGGTCTTCTCCTTCATCTTCAGCTCGGTGGCCAACTGGATAGCGGCCCCTTTCAACGGCCTGCTGGCAGAGAAGGTGGAACAGATCCTCACCGGTGAAGCCATGAATGACACCGGCATGCTGGATGTGGTGAAAGATGTACCCCGTACCTTCGGCCGCGAATGGACCAAGCTGAAATACTATCTGCCCAAGGCCATCGGCTGCCTGATCCTCTTCCTGATCCCGGTAGTGGGCCAGACCCTGGCACCCGTGCTCTGGTTCCTGCTCAGCGCCTGGATGATGGCGATCCAGTATGTCGATTATCCGTTCGACAACCACAAGATCGGCTTCATCACCATGCGCGACGCCCTCAAGCAACGTCGTGGAAAGTGCCTGAGCTTCGGCGCCCTGGTGACCCTTTTCTCCGCCATCCCGGTGGTGAATCTCTTCGTGATGCCGGTGGCCATCTGTGGCGCCACCGCCATGTGGGTGGACCAATACCGCAGCGAGCAACTTGGACGCTGAACCGCGTCATCATGATCAAAAGAGGGGGCGAAAGCCCCCTTTTCATTACTTAATCTAATGCATAACCAAGATAGCTTGTCGCCCCAGCGCAGGGTTGTTAGGATGCAGGGCTTTCTCGCACCCTGGGATATCTCATGTTACATGCACTCTTCTTGCTCGGCCTGGTGGCCGAAGGGATGACTGGCGCGCTGGCAGCGGGTCGGCGACGGATGGATCTGTTTGGCGTCGTGATCATCGCCTCGGCGACGGCCATCGGTGGCGGTACCATTCGGGATGTGCTGCTGGGCCACTATCCCCTGCTCTGGGTCGAGCACCCCGAATACGTGCTGCTGGTGGCGGGCGCCGCCATGGCCGGGGTCATCTCGGCCCCGCTGATGCGCTACCTTGGCAAGCTGTTCCTGGCGCTCGATGCCCTGGGGCTCGTGGTCTTCTCCATCTTCGGGGCTGCCCGGGCGCTCGAGATGGGCCACGGGGCCGGCATCGCCTGCATCATGGCCGTGGTGACCGGCGTGTTCGGGGGGGTGCTGCGGGACTTGCTGTGCCAGCGCATCCCGCTGGTGTTCAAGCGCGAGCTCTATGCCGCCGTCTCGCTGATCACCGCCGCACTCTACTGCTTTGCGCTGCACCATGGGCTGCCCAACGACTGGGCCGCTTTCGGTGCCATCGGCATCGGCTTCGTGCTGCGCCTCCTGGCGGTACGCTTCAAGTGGGGACTGCCCACCTTCAACTATCAGTACGCCACCCATTGAACACGCCAGTTCCTGGCCATATCGCACGGATAACGAGCAACAAAAAAGCGCCATACGGCGCTTTTTTGTTGGGCATCGGCAAGAGAGGAAAGGGTCAGTTGATCCCTTCCGAGCTGAAGAAGGTCGCCTTGTCGGCGATGAAACGCACCTTGATATTCTTGCCTTCCCCTCCCCAGACACAGCTCGTGGTGCCGAGAGCATCGTCGCAACGCTCGGCCTTGCCGAGGATGGCGCTCGCTTCGGCATAGCTCATCCCGACTTTCAGCTTGTCGTAGCTCTCGCGGTTGAGCTTGCCGCAACCAGTCAACAACAGGGCGATGAGCCCCCCGATCACAATCTGCTTCATCTTTCTCTCCTCTGGCTGGAGTCCAGAGCCTAGCAGCTTGGTCCCCCTCAATGCCAGCGGCAAAAAGACACAATCGGCACTCAACCCTTGAGGAAATCCCGACTCACCAGCTACGAACGGGGCCTGTGTCCAGGTGCACGAAGTTGTCGGAAGGGTAATAACCCACACCGCCCACCTTGAGGTTCAGGGCGGCCTTGCGCAGGTGCGCCAGCTGCACGCCGGGGATGCGCACGTCAACCGCCTGCCCCAGGGTGTGGTAGCTGTGCTTGGCAACACCGCGACTCTTGCGCCGCTTCTGCTGATTGGTGGTCGGGGAGCGATAACCCGAGATGAGCTGGATTTCGCCGTGGCGCCCCAGCTTGTGTTGCAGCAGAAAGAGCTGATCGAACAGCTTTCTGTCGATGTTGAACACTTCGTTGCGACGGTAGTCACGGAAAATATGGTTGAGCTCCGCCAACCCGTCACTCAGATAGTGGCCATCTTCCCAATAACTGGCGCGTACCCGCTCGCCGGTATTGAGGTTGAAGAAACTCAGTTCCCGTCCCGAAGTGCTGCGGCTCGCCAGCGCAGGGAACGACAGCAGGCTGGTCCCCATCAGGCAACCCGCCCCCAGCAGCAGACGGCGTCGGCTTATCTCTTGTCCCAGCATCCGTTGTCCGTCCATCTCATGGTGAAGTCACACAGGTGAATGAATTTGATACAAGGGCCGAAACTACCTGCCAGAAAAAGCGCTGTCAAACCCCATTCACCCATGAAAAAGCCCGGCACGGGCCGGGCTTGTCACTCTGTGGCGAGGATCACAGCAAGCGGCTTTGATAGCTGACTCTGTCGAATCCGTAGATATCGTTGCGCAGTTGCTGACGTCCCTCTTCATCAATCCAGCTGCTCCAGTAGACGGTAAACACCGGGATAGGGTTGCTCAGGGGCAACCACTTGGTCTGGGTCTCTTTCAGGATGCTGGCTACCTTGTCCGGCTGATAGCGGGAGTCCGCCAGCAGCAGCTCTGCCAGATCGTCGGCGTGTTCCACCCGGATGCAACCCGAGCTGAAGGCACGGGCCCCCTGCTCGAACAGCGCCTTGCGCGGGGTGGAGTGGAGATAGATGGCATCGTTGTTAGGCAGATAGAACTTGTAGCGACCCAGGGCATTGTGATCCCCCGGCTTTTGCCGCAACCGGTAAGGGAAACCGGAGGCCAGCGCATGGTGCCAGCCATCTTCGCTGAACTGCACCGGATTGCCCTCGCCGTCGATCACCTCGAACTGTTCGCGATCCAGGTAGGCAGGATCGCGCCCGAGCTTGGGCAGAATGTCCTTGCTCAGGATGGAGCGCGGCACGTGCCAGGCCGGGTTCAGCACGATGGAGCGGATCTCGCTGGCGAGGATGGGGGTTGCCCGCTGCTCCTTGCCGACGATGACCCGACTAGTGAAGACCTCGCTGCCCGACTCCACCACGCTCAGGCGGTAGTCCGGAATGTTGACCAGCACATAGCGACCGGCAAGGTGATCCACCAGATCACGGCGCCACAGGTTGCGAACCAGCAGGCTGGCGCGCACCTCGGGGCCGGTATTGAGCCAGCTGCGGGTCTGACGGCCGATGATGCCGTCGGCGGTCAGGCCGTGGCGGCGCTGGAACTGCTTGATGGCCTGTTCGGTCTCGGGATCGTAGAGGCTGTCCTGGTGAGTCGGGGCACTGTCCCCCAGTTCGTTCAGGATGGAGCGGATCTGGCCGAGCTCGGTCGAGCTCTCCCCGGCCCGCAGGGTCGGCATGGAGAGAGTGGGCCAGTGCTTGGCCATGGGCATGGCCAGCAGCTTGCGCACTTCTTCGCGCACGGCGTCGTATTCCGCCACTTGTGGCCTGAGTTGCTTGACCTGCTCCAGCAGATTGTCTCCCTGGGGGGCATGGGCCAGGGGGCGGTTCAGATCCAGCTTGAGGGTCTGCATCTGTTCGCGCGCGACCAGATCCATCCCTCGCCAGGCCTGCTGGAACCGGGCCAGCTTGCCAAAGGCCTCATCGTAGAGGGCACCGCGCCGATCCGCCGGGGTCTTTTGCAACTGCTGCCAGAGGCGGTAGAAATCCGGATGCAGCTGGGCCAGCACCGCTTCCTGCAACTGCTGTTCAAGCTCATGACGAGCCTGCTCGGCCACCTCGTTCTGATACCAGTCATGCTGAATACTGGGACTGGCCACTACCGCCTGTTCCGTGCTGGCATGAACCATGCTGGCCGGCCAGCAGCCCAGCCAGATGAGATTCGCCAATGCCAACCAATACTTCTTACCCATGCTTCTTACCACGCTTGCCTCAAATCGGTTCATTTCGGCCTGTCAGGCGCGACGGTCAGGTCCCCATGATGCGTGAATGCTGGCGACTTTGCTAGCGGACGGAGGTGTAACGACGCCAGATGAGTTCCTGCTCACCGCTGTCACCGACGGCCACTATCGCCTCGTTGAACCGCGCTACGAATTCCCCGGACAGGGTCTTCTTGCTCAACATGAAAAAGGTGGGCGTCTCATGGATCGCCATGGTGTGGGG
This sequence comes from Aeromonas sp. ASNIH1, assembly GCF_002934285.1. Lineage (NCBI taxonomy): Bacteria > Pseudomonadati > Pseudomonadota > Gammaproteobacteria > Aeromonadales > Aeromonadaceae > Aeromonas > Aeromonas sp. ASNIH1. Next base: position 314,565 of record NZ_CP026228.1, read on the forward strand.
GACGACCGCATCCGACAGCCCCTCTCTTTTCAGACCCCAGGGCGTGGCCAGACTATCCCCGAGAAAACCGTCTATCCGCCCAAGCAGCAGCTTGCGATAGTTTTGCACATCGTTGACCTCGCTCACCTGGTTGCGGTATCGCTGCAGAACCTTGGTGATTTCCGGGCCGTAATAGTAGTCCCTGGTCACACCGAGGCGATGCCCGTGGGCCAGCCAGCTCGCCAGATCCGACTCCTCACCGGTACCGGATTTGCGTACCCAGAGCGATGTCCGGCCCGGGTTGTAAGGGATGGAGAACCAGGCATAACGCGCCCTCTCATCAGCAAAATACGCCTCCATCACGATGTCCAGCCGACCCCGCTCAAGATCGTGCAACCCCCGCTTCCAGGGACGCTCCACATAGACCAGACGACAACCCAGCCGATTCGACACGGCATTGAGGTAGTCGACCGCAAATCCACGCAGTTCCCGACGTGCTCCCTCTTGCTGGTAATAGTGGTATGGGGGCCAGTCATCGAAACCGACGCGAAGGGGGGAGGAGCAGAACGATTGCGCCCACAACGGTTGGAGGGGCAGACAGCAGAGCACACACAGAGAGAAGAGTCTCATGGGTCATCCTTGACGACGGGACAAGCCATCTTAATTCTGCCCGGGTGAAATGGCGACAGATCCTGCCACAACAAAGCACAATATCAGCCGTTTGCCTGATGCGCCCCAGGTGGCGGCAGACAGGTTGGCGCCGAAAAAGCCACAATCAAGAAGAGGAAGCAAACGACCCCAAAGCCCCTTGGTAAGCAGGGTGATTGAGGGTTAATATGTGAGCAAATATATTTTTGTGATCCACTATGCTTTTTTTGCAATTGGATTAGCATATGCGCGAAATCTGCCTATCAATCTGTCGGGCGTCGAGTGAGTAATATGACCTACAAAAAGTTCGGTTTTCTGGCTGCCATCCTGGCACTGAGCGGTTTCTACCTTTATACCCTCTATCTGGCCGCTCACCCCAACGTGAGCCTGGCTTACAAGCTCTATTACCTGGAAGGCAAGACCCGTTTCTGGGAGCACAACTCCAGCATGACCTACCAGCCCGGCAACGAACTCAACCTGACCAAGCCGAGCCGCTTCCTCTCAAGCGAAGGCTGGGCCAAGAAGCCCAGCGAGCAAGGCACCGAGCTGAGCGGTCAGGGCGGTCTCTATTTCGTGCTGCCCAAGCAGCAGGCCCAGCCGGAGCAGCTCACCATCCAGGCCAGGATCAACAGCCCCCAGGCTGGCACCCTGCTCAAGGTGGCGCTGGGTCATGATTTCACCACCACGGTCAAGCTGGCCAAGGCGGGCATCAACGAGATCCGTCTCAGCCTGCCGGGCGACTCCCTGACCGCCGATCCCAAGCGTCCCAACTTCCTGGCGCTCTCCGCTCCGACACCGCTCAACGTCCAGTCCGTGCGGCTGACCGTGGCTCAGTGAAGCGGAATGCCCCAAGCATCTGTTCCGTAAAATAATTCTTTCAATAAGGAAGTTCCCATGTCCCGTGCCGATTTTCGACTCTCTCTGGTCGTTCCCGTTTACAACGAGGAAGAGAGCATAGACGCCTTCATCAGCGCGATAGATACCGAACTGGCCCCGCTCAAAGACCAGCTTGAAATCGTGTTCGTCAACGATGGCAGCCGTGACCGCACCCGTGAGGTGGTCGAGCAGGCCATCGCCCGGGATCCCCGTGTGACCCTGGTCAACCTGGCCCGCAACTTCGGCAAGGAAGCGGCCATGACCGCTGGCCTGCACCAGGCCAAGGGCGACGCCATCGTCCCCATGGACGTGGACCTGCAGGATCCCCCCTCTCTCATTCTGGAGTTCGTCAAGCTGTGGCAGACCGGTGACTATGACACCGTCTACGGCATCCGGGTGGATCGCAGCGCCGACACCCCGATGAAACGCCTGACCGCCGGTGGCTTCTACCGTTTCTTCAACGCCCTCTCCACCAGCACCAAGCTGCCGGAGAACGCCGGTGACTTCCGCCTCATCGATCGCAAGGTGGTCGAGGCCATCAAGCAGTTGCCGGAGCGCAACCGCTTCATGAAGGGGCTGTTCGCCTGGGCCGGTTTTCGCGCCGTCGGCGTTCCCTACGAGCGCCCGGCCCGCCATGCAGGCGAAACCAAGTTCAACTACTGGAAGCTGTGGAACTTCGCCCTTGACGGCCTGATGAGCTTCTCCAGCTGGCCGCTGCGGGTGTGGAGCTACATCGGGGTCGGTGTCTCCTTCATCGCCTTCCTCTATATCCTCAAGATCATCACCCAGGTGCTCTTCTTCGGCATCGACGTGCCCGGTTACGCCTCCCTGATGTCGGTCATGCTGTTCCTCGGCGGCATCCAGCTGCTGTCGCTGGGCATCATCGGTGAGTACATCGGCCGCATGTTCGTGGAGGTGAAACAGCGCCCCGTCTACCTCATCGAAGGGGTCTACGGCCAGTACGCCAAGCAGGATGAAGAGCAGAAGCAGGAAGTGCCCACCGCCAGCAAGAAGGGCGCTGGCAAGAAGGCCGCCGCGAAAGCCGCTGATGATCAGCAGGAGCAGGCGTCTCAATGATCTCCCGCGAGGAATTCTGGCGGCTGGTTCGCTTCGGTTTTGTCGGCGGGGGGGCCACCCTCGTCGATCTGGGTACCTCCATCGCCCTGTTTCATACCTGGCCGGCCATCTCCGAGCACCTGGTCACTACCCTGGCCTTTGCCGTGGCGTTCTGGTTCTCGTTCTTCGGCCATCGCTACATCACCTTCCAGAAACAGGGTGCCGCCAGCAAGTTCCTGCTGGTTGCCCTCTTCTCGCTGGCGGTGCGTAATCTCATCCTGAGCGGTTTGCTGTTTGCCGGTCTCTCCGGCCTGTTGCCGGTGGTGATCGCCACCCTGACCGTCACCGTGCTCACCTACGTTCTCTCCCGTATCTGGGTTTTTGCCTGATGAATGATATGACCAATACCGCCCCGTCAACCGGGGCTGCACTCCCCTATCGCCCGTCACTGCGCATCAGCGGCCGCGACTGGCTGATGATCGTCGCCGCCTTCGTACTGAGCCGGGTGGCGCTCTATGGCATGGGCTATTTCGGCGTCCAGCTCTATGGCGCCACCGACATCGGACCGCTGCAAGCCTACTGCCAGTTCGACTGCGTCTGGTTCCAGCGCATCATCGAGAATGGTTACGACCTCTATCCACGCTGGTTGAGCAAGGGCAATGCGGCGAACTGGGCCTTCATGCCCCTCTATCCCATGCTGGCCGGCGGTCTCTCCAGCCTGTTTGACATGGAGAGCCTCATCGGCCTGATGCTGGTGGCCAACATCGCCTTCTTCATCAGCCTGCCCCTGATGCTGCTGGTGCTGCGCCAGCTCAAGCTGGGGGACGACACCGCCCGCTTCGGGGTCTGGCTGCTGGCCTTCTCCCCCTTCTCCGCCTATTTCGTCTCCGGCTATACCGAGCCCATGTTCATGGCGCTGATGCTGGGAATGTTCCTGTTCGCCTACCGCGAACAGTGGCTCATGGTCGCCTTCCTCGGCATCTTCATCTCCGCCACCCGCAACCTGGGGGTGATGATGGTGTTCCCGGTGCTGATCCTGGCTCTGCAGGCCTACGGCTGGCGCGAGTTCTTCCGCTTCACCGAGCGGGCCTTCAAGGTGGTGTTCACCCTCTGGCTCATTCCCCTCGGCCTCTTCTCCTACATGGTCTATCTCTATCACCTCACCGGGGATGCCCTTGCCTTCAAGCACATCCAGGTGGCCTGGGGCCGCTATATGGACAGCCCCCTGGACTGGTGGCTGAGCGGCTTCGAGCTGGGGGGGCGCAAGGCCTATCTCTCCATCATGGTGATCTTCGGCTGGTGCCTGAATGGCTACCTGTTCAGCCAGAAACGCTGGGCCGAAGCGACCCTGATGTTCATCTGCTGCACCATCCCCCTGATGACCGGCCTCAACGCCATGCCCCGCTACATGTTCGGCCTCTACCCGACCCTGCTGGCCATCGTGCTGCTGGCCCATCGCTGGCCTACCATCCGCCCTGCGGTGCTCTGCATCAGCGGCATGGTTGCCTCCTTCATCGCGGTGGCCTTCGTCAACTTCAAGTTCTTCACCGTGTGACGCCACCCCGAATACCTACAAGCCGGTCAACTGACCGGCTTTTTTCATGGCCGCGACACCCGGTTCACACTTTTCCATTCTTGAAAACGTAACCATTTGAACTGACGTCACAAATCGGTATTTTACCGGTCCAAGCCTGCCCCAGCGCGCCCTAGAATGAGTGCCTCAACGGATCCTGCTCCTCACACTCTGCTCAAGGAATGGCTTATGCGTCTCTCTTCGCGCCCCGCTCTTCGCCCATCACCCCTGTGGCTGGCCGTGCTCGCCACACCGCTGTTCATCGGTCAGACGATGGCCGCCCCCGAGGTCTATCTCCATGTGGATGGCAAACCGGTGGCCGAGGCGCTGACGCTGGACAAGGGCACCGTCACTCTGACCCACAGACTGGACAAGGGGAGCCACCAGATCCGCATCAGCGATGCGGGCAACAGCTGCGGCACCAGCTTCGGGCCAACCGAGGCCAGGCCCCTTCCCTTCGGCACCGCCCAGCCCATGGACAAGTGCAGCAAGGGGACAGACTTCAATCTGAGGGTGATGCTGGCGGGGGACTACGAGTTCACCTTCAATCCCGATACCCCCAGCCTCAAGGTGTTGCGGGCAACCAAAAAGAGCGAGTTCAAACGCCAGCCCCCGGAAGAGCCCTGCATCAGCTGGGATGGCGGCCCGGTCACGACATCACTCAAGGGAGTCTGGCCCGACGGCACCCGGTTGCGGGATGCCTACTCGGGACAGGAAGCCGTGGTCAAGGGCGGCAAGATCACCCTGACACCGAGCAAGGAGAGCGGCGGCCTGCTGCTGCTCGAGCCGGTCAAGGCCGCCAAGCCTGCTCCCTTCAGCTGGGATCAGGCGAGCGTCTATTTTCTGCTGACCGACCGCTTCCACAACGGCGATCCTGCCAATGATCACAGCTTCGGTCGTCAGAAGGATGGTCAGGACGAAGTGGCCACCTGGCATGGCGGTGACTTCAAGGGGCTGACCGAGAAGCTCGACTACATCAAGCAACTCGGCATCAACGCCATCTGGATCACCCCCATGGTGGAACAGGTCCACGGCTTCATCGGCGGTGGCGAACAGGGGAACTTCCCCTTCTACGCCTACCACGGCTACTGGGCGCTCGACTTCACCAAAATCGACCCCAACTACGGCGACGAAGAGAGCCTGAAAACCCTGGTGGACGAGGCCCACAAGCGAGGCATGCGGATCATCCTCGACGTGGTGATGAACCACGCAGGCTACGCCACCCTCGCCGACTTGCAGGATCTGGGGCTCACCGATCTCACCCAGAACACCGGCAAGCTGCCGAGTCGCTGGAACGAATGGCGCCCGAGCGGCGGCCTCAACTGGCATGGCTACAACCAGTTCATCGACTACCAGTCATCCCACTGGGACAAGTGGTGGGGCCCTGACTGGGTGCGTGCAGGCCTGCCTGGCTACCCGCAACCCGGCACCGACGACGTCACCGGCTCGGTGGCGGGATTGCCGGACTTCCTGACCGAATCCACCAGATCGGTGGGGCTGCCACCGCTGCTCGCGGCCAAAAAAGACACCAGGGCCAAGGCCCTGCCCAACGCCACCGTGAGCGACTACCTCATTGCCTGGCACACCGACTGGGTGCGCCGCTTCGGCATCGACGGCTTCCGTGCCGACACCGTCAAACACCTGGAGCCCGCGGTCTGGGCCAGGCTCAAGCAGGCGGGCACCGACGCGCTCAAGGAGTGGAAGGCCTCCAACCCGGGCAAGGCCCTCGATGACCTTCCCTTCTACATGGTGGGCGAGGTGTGGGATCACGGGGTCGCCAAGGACTTCTGGTACCAGCACGGCTTCGATTCCCTGATCAACTTCGACTACCAGCGTGAATTCGCCCTGCCCCAGGCCCAGTGCATGGCGGGGGCAGAGCCCACCTATGCGAGCTATGCCAGCCGCATCAACCAGGATCCCGAGTTCAACGTGCTGAGCTACATCAGCTCCCACGACACCAAGCTCTTCTTCGGCGACTACCAGGACGTGGCGCTGCAACGGCGGGTGGCCAACAGCTTCATGCTGCTGCCGGGGGGCATCCAGATCTACTATGGCGACGAGTCCGGCCGGGGGCTGGCCAAGGATGGCGGCGTGTTCGATCAGAGCGTGCGCTCGGACATGAACTGGCAGGAGCTGGCAAGTGGCGAGAAGGCGGAGCTGGTCAAGCACTGGCAACGGCTCGGCCAGTTCCGTGCCGCCCACCCTGCCATCGCGGCGGGCAGCCACAAGAAGATTTCCGATACCCCCTACGGCTTCGTGCGGGAGAAAGGAGAAGACAAAGTGGTCGTGGTCTTCGCGGGTCGGCAGAAATAGCCACCTGGCCTGAATAAAAAGGGGGAGCCGATGGCTCCCCCTTTTTTGTCTTGCCGACGCCCGCATCAATCAGACTGGCGGGCCGCCTTTGGCCACTGCAACCTCGCCTTGAGCAGGGTTTCCTGCCACTGGGGCCAGGCCAGCAAGGCCTGCTGATAGGCGCCAGCCTGACCGGGCAGCGAAATGCCATAGCTTGCCAGTCGATAGGCCATCACCGCATAGAAGGCATCCAGAATGCTCGCCTCGTCGAAATAGAAGGGCCCCCGCGCCTGGGACCAGAGGGTCTGCAACCGGGCCAGCTCGTCAATGACCTCCACCGGCGGTTCACTCTGGGTGGGCGCCCCTAGGAAGAAGGGCAGCAGGGTGCGGATCTGGCGAAAACCGGCGTGCAGCTCGGCGCACAGGCTGCGGGCCAGGGCCCGTTCGGCCTTGTCCACCGGATAAAGGTGACGCTCCGGGCAGCACTCGTGGAGATATTCGGCGATGGCCAGAGAGTCGTGAATACGCAGCTCACCGTCGTCGAGCCAGGGCACCAGGCCGGCAGGGGCCGTGCGCTTGAGCCGTTGCAGCTCCTTGGCATCTTCCAGATCGAAGACCTGCTCCTGCCACTTGAGCCCGCTCATGGCCAGCACCATCGCCGTTCTCATTGCCCAGGTGGAGCCCGTGCCCACCGTCAAAACCAGGGATCCCATCGATTGCCTCCTGCATGGGTTGTTTACTGGCCATCCCGCCGGCCCCGTGGCACGACATCCGATGACCATCTCACATTTGCGTACTGGCGGGTTTGACCCACTTGGGTAGCAGTGCTAGTTTGATTTTTCAAAACAATCGGTTAGCAACAATGTGAGCTATGGACAGCCAATTTACCATCGTCATCGCAGATGACCACCCCCTGTTTCGGGGCGCCCTCTATCAAGCGGTGCACATGGCCATCGACGACGCCAGATTGCTGGAGGCTGACTCCATCGACAGCCTGAGCCACCTGCTCGATGAACATCCCGACGTCGACCTGCTGCTGCTGGATCTCAAGATGCCGGGGGCCAACGGCTTCGAGGGGCTGGCCTATCTGCGCGGACATCACCCGGATCTCCCCATCGTCGTGGTCTCGGCCTCCGAGGATCCCGCCATCATCCAGCAGGTGCTGCGCCTGGGCGCGCTCGGCTTCATTCCCAAGTCCGTCCCCATGAAAGAGCTGGTCAGCGCCCTCAATACGGTGATCGGGGGGGACAACTGGGTGCCGGAAGGCATCTCCCTCCATCCCGAGCCCGGCGAAGGGCCCGATTTCGCCACCAAGCTGGCCAGCCTCACCCCCCAGCAATACAAGGTGCTCATCATGTTGCGGGATGGCAGCCTCAACAAACAGATCGCCTGGGAGCTCAACGTTTCCGAGGCGACCATCAAGGCCCATATCACCGCGATTTTCCGCAAACTCGGGGTCAAGAACCGCACCCAGGCGGTCATCGCCCTCCAGCAGATGGATATCAAGGACAGTTGAGCCCCTTGCCACCATCAGAGCCCATATCACTCCGCCTTCCGCAAACTCGGGGTCAAGCACCGCACCCAGGCAGTCATCGCCCTGCAGCAAATGGGCATCAAGGACGACTGAGCTCGTCCCCGGCTGGCTTGTATCGAGCCAGCCACAACCGCCCCCAGCAGACTCTCTGGCCCCCCGCGGCAGCCGGAAACGGCCTCCCTGCACCATTTGCGGCTCGACAATTAGCACGGTCGTACTTTATGCTGCCAGCCCAGAGAGAGGAGAGCCGGATGAGCAAGGGACGTCTGACCCGCGACACCATTTTGCAGACTGCATTCGAGCAGGCGAGCCAGCAGGGGCTTGAGAGCCTCACCATAGGTTCCCTCGCAACGGCCTGCGAGATGTCAAAAAGCGGTCTGTTCGCCCACTTCCAGTCCCGCGACAACCTACAGATCGCCGTGCTCGCCCATTCCGCCGAGGTATTTCGGGAGCGGGTGATCCAGCCGGTGCGCCAACAGGGACACGCCACCCAGCAGGAGAAACTGCTCGCCCTGTTGCAGGCCTGGCTGGCCTGGAACCAGAGTTTTGCCGGCCGCTGCATGTTCCTCGATGCCTGGACCTCCGCCCAGGAGGGTGAGGTCCAGCAGGCGGCACGCGAGCTGGTCCGTTTCTGGCTCGACTACCTGGCACGCCAGGTAGTGCAGGGGCAGGCCAGAGGGGAGTGGCGCAGCGATCTCGACCCCTGGCGCGCCGTCTATCGCCTCTATGGCCTCTATCTCGGGGATCAGGTGTTCCATGCCCTGGGGCTCAGCGAGGATCCGGCCCGCCACTTCTGGCCCGAGGTGGAACAATTGCTGACCAGCTGGCGCTGACCCGACGGGCTCTTCCTTTTAAAAACTCGCAAAAAAGCACGACCGTTCGCACACAAAAAACACAGGATGACCATGAGCAGCAAGATCTACTTCAACACACGCCGCTTCAGCCCGAGCAAGTTGCTGCTGGGCCTCGGCACCCGCCTGCATCACGTGTTGGCGCCCACCCACGCCAAGCGCACCGCCAGCAAGCTGCTGCTCACCCCGCAGCGGGCGACCCGGGACGTCGAAGACCCGGCCGGCCTGGTCGAGCAGGCCATCCACACCAGTGAAGGGACCCTGATGAGCTACCGGCTCGGGCAGGGGCCGGTCTGGCTGCTGATGCACGGCTGGTCAGGCAGTGCTAGCCAGTTCTATCCGCTGATGAGCCACATTGCCGCCCAGGGCTATACGGCCCTCGCCTACGATCACCCCGCCCACGGCCGGAGTGAAGGGAACAGGGGCCACCTGCCCCGCTTCGTGCGCGCTTTCGACGAGATCCTCGAGCGGGTCGGCCCCGTCCAGGGCATCGTCACCCACAGCATGGGGGGCGCCGTCACCCTCAGCAGCCGTCACCCTGCAATCGATGCGCTGCCGCTGCTGCTCATCTCCCCGGTACTCGACTACGTGCCCCAGCTCTACGGCATGGTGGCGCGCTCCGGCTACTCCATCCGGCTGTTCGATGCGGTGGTCAAGGAGATAGAACACGAATACCAGCACCCGCTCAGCACGGTTGACCCCCTTGGCCGGCTCGCCCGGCGCAGCGGCGCCGCCCTCATCGTTCACGATGAGGAAGACCGCTTCGCCCCCCACCGGGACTCCCTGCGCGCGGCCCAGGATGGCCGCACCCGGCTGGTGAGCACCCGGGGGCTCGGCCATGGCCGTATTCTGGCAAGCCCTCCAGCCTTCGCCGCCTTCGATCAATTGAGCCAGACGCCCTTGGCAAACTGAAAATGAAACGGGCCGCAAAAATTGAGCGTGCGGCCCATTTTTATCCGGTATACAACGTCTTATAGTTGAATTGCGCGGTGGCAACCCGCCCTGGCGATCACGATAAGGCGCACCCTCATGGCCAGACCCAATACTGCTCTTCTGCTGACTGGTGGTGGTGCCCGCGCCGCCTATCAGGTCGGCGCACTCAAGGCGGTGGCCGAACTCTACCCCCGCAACATCGGCATCCCCTTCCCCATTTTGTGCGGCACCTCGGCGGGGGCTCTCAACATCACGGCGCTGGCGTGCTACGCCTCCTGTTTCCATCTGGGGGTGCGCAAGCTGGAGTGGGTCTGGCGACGATTCGAGACCCACCACATCTTCGACTTCCACCCTTGCCAACTGCTGTGGCGCACCCTCTATCAGGGCTCGGCCGGCCTCATCACCCCCCAGAGCAACCGAGCCTTTCACCTGTTTGACAACGCCCCCCTGCGCCGTCTGCTGGATCAGCTCATCGACTATCACCGCATCGATGACAACATTCTCTACGGCAGCCTGGAGGCCATCGCCATCACGGCCTCCGACTACGATGACGGCCTCTCCACCACCTTCTTCCAGGGGCGGGCCGAACATCAGCCCTGGGAGCGCGCCAGACGACGTGGCCTGCGTACCCTGCTCACCTCGGATCATCTGCTGGCCTCGTCGGCGCTGCCCTTTGTCTTTCCCGCCACCCCCATCGGCGATCGCGTCTACGGGGATGGCTCCATCCACCAGCTGAGCCCACTCAGCCCCGCCATCCACCTGGGGGCGGAGCGGATCCTGCTGGTGACCCTGGACTCCCCTCACAGGGAGAACCCGACTCCCCGCCAGGGGCACCTGACCAGCTCCAACATCGCGAGCCATCTGCTCAACACCGTCTTCTCCGACACCCTCAATTCGGATCTGGAGCGGCTCGGGCGCATCAACCAGACCCTTTCCCTCATTCCAGCACGGGAGCGCAGTCGGCTGAAACTGCGCCAGGTGGAGACCTGCGTGATCCGCCCCAGCCAGGATCTCGACCTCATCGCCCTCGAATACCTCCCACGGTTGCCGACCCAGCTGCGCCGTCTGTTGCGGGTGCTCGGGGTCAACGGCGAAGAGAGCAGCAGCCTGGCCAGCTTCCTGATGTTTGACCCCGGCTATTGCCAGCGGCTCATCAAGCTGGGATACCAGGACGCGCTGGATCACCGCCAGCGCATCGAGGCCTTCCTCGACCTGCCGGGCAGCGGGAGGCAGGAGCAGTTTCGCGAAGAGGCCTGAGGGGCCTTATCCCATGGCAAGGAGATCCTAGCGTCCCTCCAGCAGGCGCTGCTCGGCCTGTTCCATGGCCACGGCCGTGCCGAAAAGCACCAGGGTATCTCCCGCTGCCAGCACCAGCTCGCGCCTGGGATCCAGGCTGCGCTCCCCGCGATGAATCGCCTTGATGCGCACCTCCCCCAGGGCGAGATCCCGTACCCTGTGTCCCACCGCCCAGGCCTGGTCGTGCAGCAGCACGGGATGCAGCCGCTCGAGCTGTTGATCCGTCTCCAGATTGCCCGCACTCTTGCCGCCCCAGTAGAAACCGTGCGGAAAGCGATACTGGCTGCTGCGCTCGTGCTCCATGCGCCGGATCACCCGGCCGATGGGAATGTCGCAGTTGAGCAGCAGGTGGGAGACCAGCATCAGGGCTCCCTCCTGGGATTCGGGGATCACCTCGAAGGCGCCGGCCTGCTTGTAGTGTTCAAGGAAACTGTCATCCCGGGTACGCACCAGCACCTTGATCTCCCCCGCCAGCTCCCGGATCAGCGTCAGCATGGCATCGACCCGCTTTTGATCGTCGAAGGTGATGATCACCAGCCGTGCCCGCAACAGACCGGCCGCCAGCAGGATGTCGCGCCGGCTGGCATCGCCGAACGCCACCTGCTCCCCCGCCAGCTTGGCCTCGCTCACCCGCTCGGGATCGAGATCCAGGGCCAGGAAGGGGATCTCTTCGAGCTTGAGAAAGCGGGCACAGGTTTGGCCGGTGCGTCCGAACCCGGCGATGACGACGTGCTGGTGTTTGCTCAGGCCCGACTGGGCCACCTCGGCGCGAGAGAGCAGGGCACTGTCGGTGAGGGAGTGGGCAAGCCCCAGCGCCCGCAACACCAGCCAGGGGGTGAGGGCGATGGAGATGACACCGATGCCGATGAGCAGAGAGACCAGCTGGTGATCCAGCAAGCCGTGATGACTCGCCAGCGCCAGCAGCACAAAACCGAACTCCCCGACCTGGCTCAACATGATGCCGGCGGCCATGGCGTCGCGCTTGCGCTCCCCCATCAGGCGGCCCGCCAGCAATATCAGCAGCGACTTGCACAGGATGAGCCCCGTCACACAGGCCAGCACCTGCCACCAGGCACCCGCCACCAGCGCCCAGTCCATGGTCATGCCAATGGTAATGAAGAAGAGCCCCATCAACACGTCGCGAAACGGCTTGATGTCCACCTCAAGCTGATGACGATAGTGGGACTCCCCCAGCATCATGCCCGCCAGAAAGGCACCGAGCGCCATGGAGAGCCCCATCCACTGGGTCAGGGAGGCCGCCAGCAATGCCACCAACAGGGCACTCAGTACGAAGAGTTCGTCTGAACGTGCGCGCGCCACCTCGAAAAACAGCATGGGCAGCAGCCACTTCCCCACCGCCAGCAGCACGGAGAGCGCAAACAACCCCTTGAGGGAGGCCCAGGCGACCTCCGCCAGCAGGGCGCTGCCCTGCACCTCGGGCTGGGCCAGGATGGGGATCATCACCAGCAGGGGCACCACGGCAAGATCCTGGAACAGCAGCACGCTCACCCCGAGCTGGGCTCGCCGGGTATGGAGCTGCTTGAGCTCGCCGAGCTGCTTGATCACCACGGCGGTGGAGGAGAGCGCCAGGGTGCCTGACACCACCAGCGCCTGGGCCAGGCTCAGCCCCCACCACCAGCCGAGCCCGAAAAACAGCAGTGAGGTGAGCAGCACCTGCAGGCTGCCGACCCCCAGCACCAGCTTGCGCATGGCGAGCAGACGCGGCAGGGAGAACTCGAGCCCGAGGGAGAACATCAGGAACACGATGCCAAGCTCCCCTATGGTCTGCATCATGGCCTGACCCGTGACGATGGCCACGCCGTGGGGGCCGAGCAGCATGCCGGCAAACAGATAGGCAAGGATCACCGGCTGGCCGAGGCGCCGGAAAATGGCCACCAGCACAACGGCGAAGATCAGCAGGATCAACACATCGGCGTACACCCATCCCTCTCCTTCATCTGCCCGGCGCCCTCTTCCCTGACACAGCAAGCACAGCGCACGCTCCCCATATGGCACGCCACTCGCTCAGTGGCAGGAATTTCCCCTCCCGTTTCATCCCGTTAAGCCTAGCCAGCCCCCTTGTTTTTCATCGGACATATTTTAGGCACAGGGCTTGCAAGAGCCTGTGCAATGAATGGAGAGGTGTAAGGGCTGTAACGTGGAAAACACATCGTCATTGAACGGCTTCGGACATGGCATAGAGCAGTGGGTACAGCAGATGGAGCGGCTTGCGCCGTTGACCGGGCAGGACCGCTTTCAGCAGATAGAGCAGTTGCTGGGGCAACGGGATCTTGACGCCCTGCTGGCAATCTTTGCCGAGCGGGTGGCAAACATTGTCCGGATCCACTCGCTCCAGTTCGACTGTGGCCAGCCCCATCCCCTCATCTCGCACCCGCCCCAGGCCAGGCTGACCCTGCATGCCTATCGCTTCGAGCTGCGGGGACGACACGAGCAGTTGCTCGGCCAGTTGCACTACGAGCTGGAGCACCCCCTGAGCGACGGCCAGAGGCGGTTGCTTGAGCAATATCATCAGCTGTTCAGCCTCCCCCTGCCCCTCTACCTGCGGCTGGATCGGCTGGAACAGCAGGTGCGGCTCGACCACCTGACCGGGCTTGGCAATCGCGCCTACTTCGACGAGGCCATCGGCCGGGCGGTGGAGCAACACAGCCGGGAACCCCACGGCCTGGTGCTGGTGCTGCTGGATCTCGACAGATTCAAGCAGGTCAATGACACCTGGGGCCACCCGGTGGGCGACCTGGTGCTAAGCCGCTTCGCCCAGTTGCTGCAGGGGTGCATTCGCGGGACGGATCAGGCGTTTCGCCTCGGCGGGGACGAGTTTGCCCTGCTGCTGCAACCCGCGGACCCCGAGGCCTGGCGCCCGGTCTGGCTGCGGTTGCAACATGTGCTCCACAGCCACAAGGAGCTCAGCGCCTTCTCGGTGGGGTGCAGCCTGGGAGCCGCCAGCTGGCAGTCTGGCATGGATGTGCAGCGCCTCTACGAGACGGCCGATACCCATCTCTACGCCCGCAAGAAAGCCGGGGGCTCCGGCCTGCCCGAATAGGGCATCACCCTTCCCCTCCCGGCCCCCTGTCACTCTGCGATGTCAATCCGCATCCTGGGGGACGGGGGGCCGCCACTCCCACGCCACCCCCTCTTCTGGCGCCAGAAATCCGTCGCAGACAAAGAGCCCGGCCACCAGTGCCACCTGTTCACCGTAGTAGAGGATGGGAATGCGCCCCCGCTGCCAGGAGGGCACCCCGTACTCTTGCAGCAGCTTCTTGAGCCGCCTGCTGCCCACCCGCCCCACCGGTTTCAGCATGACGCCGGGGGCGACCTGAAAACGCACCGAGAGCGGCTCGTCCCCCCTCGGTGTCCGCAACCCTTCGCCATCCGTTCTCCAGAGCCTGAACTGCCCGAGCCCGTCCGGCAGGGTGAGCGTCTCTTCCATCCGGATGGGCAGCACCTCCTCGCGGGGGGCGAGATCCGGCGCCACCAGGTACAGACGCCCCTGATAGCGGCGACACGCCAGCCCTTGCAGGCTCAGCCTGGGGTTGGCGTCATCACGCGCCAGCGCCACCTCCTGCCACAGCAGGCCCAGCAGCTCGCGGGAGGGCATCTCTCCCCCCTGACGGCGGATCCAGTGGCGCAGCAGGTTGTTGCGCCGCACGGGGGAGAGGGAGAGGAGTCCGTCAATGCGCAGCCCTTCTCCCTCACCCACCGCTTGCCAGTCCGCCTCGGCCAGCTCGCTGATAAGCGCCTCCTGCTCGGCGCACAGGGCCATGGTGCGCGCCGTCGTCCGGGCCATGGCGGGCCAGCGGTCCTTGAGCAGGGGAATGATCTGCTGGCGCAGGAAGTTGCGGTCATAGCTCGGGTCCTCGTTGCTCTCATCCTCAACCCAGCCATAAGGAAGTGACTGCGCGGCTTCCGCCAGCTCGGCCCGGCTCATGTCGAGCAAGGGGCGCAACAGATGGCCTGCGGCAAAAGGCTGGCTCGCCACCATGCCCGCCAGCCCGCGCAGACCGGCACCCCGCTTGAGCGCCAGCAGCAGGGTCTCCAGCTGATCGTCCTGATGGTGAGCGGTGAGCAGCCACTCCCCCTCCCCCAGGTGGGCGGCGAGTCGCTCATAACGCGCCGCCCGCGCCTGGGCCTCCATGCTCTCCCCGTTGCCCCGACAGAGCTGCACCCGCTCCACGATGAGGGGCACCGCCAGTTGCCGGCACACCCCTTCGCAGTGAGCCACCCAGTCGTCGGCATGTGGGCTCAGGCCATGATGAACGTGCAGGGCGTTCAGGGCGAGGCCGTGGGCGCGGGCAAAACGGGCCGCCAGCACCAGCAAGACGGTGGAGTCGAGCCCGCCGCTGAAAGCCACCAGCAGACCGCGGGAACCTTCCGGCGCGGGCAGGGTCTGACAAAAACGAGAATAAATACGAGAAATCATAGGCTTCCCCAATACGACCAAGCCGATCTTAGCAGAGTCGGGCTTATCAAGCGCTAACCCGGCTGCTAGAGTGAATCGCTCCCTGCGTGGGCAAGGAAGCCATATAACCCGAATTGGAATAAAACCATAATGAACAACAAGAAACACATCCTGGCCACCCTCGTCGGGCTGGCCCTGCTGGCCGGTTGCAGTCAGGCACCGAGCCAACCGGACAAACACTCCGGCCTTGCGCTGGCCAACATGGACACCAGCGTCAAGCCTGGTGACGACTTCTTCCGCTACGTGAACGGCCACTGGCTCGCCACGGCCAAGATCCCCGATGACAGGCCCGCCGACGGCGCCTTCTACCTGCTGCGGGACAAATCCCTGGCGGACGTGCGGGTGCTGGTGGAGGGGCTGGATGGCAAAGCCGCCGCCGGTACCCCGGCCCAGCAGATCAACGACCTCTACCAGAGCTATCTGGATCAGGCCGCCCGCAACGCCAAGGGCACCACGCCCCTGCTGCCAATGCTGAGCGAGATAGAGCAGATCAGCACGCCGCAGGATCTCGCCCGGGCCTTCGCCCAGAGCGCCCGCACCGGTGGCGGCTCCCCCTTCGGTTTCTGGATTGACGCCGACGCCAAGGCCCCTGACAGCTATGCCGTCTACCTCTACCAGGCCGGCCTCGGCCTGCCGGATCGGGACTACTACCTCAAGCGCGACCCCAACAGCCAGGCGCTGCTGCACAAGTACGAGCAACACATCGCCGCCATGCTGACCCGCTTCGGTGAGACGGATGCCCAGGCCAAGGCGAAACGCATCCTGGCCCTCGAGACCAGGCTCGCCCAGATCCAGTGGGACAACGTGGCCCTGCGAGACAGAGAGAAGAACTACAACAAGGGCCCGGTGAGCGAGCTGGGGCGCCTCGCCCCCGCCATCGACTGGGACGCCTACCTGGCCCAGGCTGGCCTTGCGGGGCAGCAGAGCCTGGTCATCGGCCAGCCCACCTACCTCTCGGCCCTGAACGAGGTGATGCAGCAGACCCCGGTCGCTGACTGGCAGGCCTACCTCAAGTGGCAGCTCATCACCGATTACGCCCCCTACCTCGACAGCCAGACCGATGCCCAGAATTTTGCCTTCTTCGGCACCGCTCTTAGCGGCACGCCCAAGCAGCGCACCCCCTGGGAGCGGGCCCTCGGGGTACTGGACAACAACCTGGGGGAGGCGGTGGGCAAGCTCTATGTCGAGCGCTACTTCCCGCCAGCGGCCAAGGCCCGTATGGAGCAGCTGGTGGAGAACCTGCGCACCGCCTACGGCCAGAGCATCCAGGAGCTGGACTGGATGTCCCCGGCCACCAAGACCCAGGCCCTCGAGAAGCTCGCCAAGTTCAGACCCAAGATCGGCTACCCGGACAAGTGGAAGGACTACAGCGCCATCACCATTCGCCCCGACGATCTGGTGGGCAACCTGCAGCGGGCCCGCGCCTTCGAATACGCCGACAACCTGGCTCGCCTCGGCAAGCCGGTCGATCGGGACGAGTGGCACATGTCCCCCCAGACGGTGAACGCCTACTACAACCCGAGCAACAACGAGATCGTCTTCCCGGCCGCCATTTTGCAGCCCCCCTTCTTCGACATGACGGCAGACGATGCGGTCAACTACGGCGCCATCGGCGGGGTGATCGGCCACGAGATGGGCCACGGTTTTGATGATCAGGGGGCCAAATCCGACGGTGACGGCGTGATGCGCGACTGGTGGACGCCGGCGGATCTCAAGGAGTTTCGCTTCCGCACCAGCCGGCTGGTGGCCCAGTACAACCGCTTCGAGCCCATCAAGGGCCAGTACGTCAACGGCCAGTTCACCCTGGGGGAGAACATCGGCGATCTCGGCGGCCTCACCATCGCCCACAAGGCCTACCTGCTCTCCCTGGATGGCAAGGAGGCCCCGGTGCTGGACGGTTTTACCGGCGAGCAGCGCTTCTTCCTCGGCTGGGCCCAGGTGTGGAAGGGCATGTATCGCCCCGAGCTGATGCAGATGCTGCTCGCCTCGGATCCCCACTCGCCGCCGGAATACCGGGTCAACGGCGTGGTACCGAACATCCCCGCCTTCTATGAGGCGTTCAAGATCCAGCCCGGCGACAAGCTCTATCTGGACCCGGCCAAACGGGTCAAGATATGGTGATGACAACCCGGGCAGGGGGCGGCCGACCAGCGGCCCCCTGCCCGCTTCCGACGTGGCAGGGAAGCGTCCCCTGCCCGTCACAGACACACAAGCAGCAACAAGGGTCCTCTCCATGAAAGCCTTATTCCTTACTCTCGGCCTGCTCACCCTGCCCCTCGCCAGCCAGGCGGCGGACGGCTTCTTCAAACAGCTGACGCTCCCCTCCGGCCAGGTGGTGACCGTCAGCGAAGGGCGCGGCGAGCCCGCCTCCACCGGCAGCTACGACGTGCGCCTCTACTCCGGTGCCAACCCCCAGTTTCCGCTGGATCAGTTCATCGACGGCAAGGTGCTGCCGCGCGATGGCAGCATCAAGGAGCTCAAGCTGCTGGATCTCAACGGCGACAAGCAGCCTGAAGTCATCGTCGTGGTGGAGAGCGCCGGCAGCGGCAGCTACCTGAGCGCCGACGCCCTCACCATCAATCCCCAGGAGGGGCTGGAGAGCTTCAACCACGTGGAGGGACTGGCCCCCAGTGACGATGTGATTGAGGCCCTCAAGACCCCCCGCGACTGACCCCCCACGCCCCGTATCACGGGGCGTTTTTTTACCCCGCGCCTCCCGATGCGGTGCCCACGGCCCCCCACAGGGCGGATGGACGACTGTTTTTTTCTGTGCCTATAATCGCCGCACCCTGCCATAACGAAACACAAGGAGGTAAAAAATGGTTATCCAAGCGTGTCCGATGTTCTCGGCTCGCCTGTTCGGCACATTCAAGTGCTCTTGCCTGCATACCATCGCGCTGCGATAGCGGGTTCGAGCAAAGCCGACTCCCTTCCATACCGAGACCTTTCTCGACTCTGCCGTTGTCGCCAGCGCTCCTGATGACAGGGATTTCCCATCCCGCGATTTAAGAGAGCAAGAGCATGACAACCCTGATGAGTACCCATTCCCTGCAGATGAGTGCGGGGCACCTTCCCTTATTTGATCACCTCGAACTCGGCATTCGCGCAGGCGACCGACTCGGCCTGATTGGCGCCAACGGCTGCGGCAAGAGCACATTGCTCGCGCTGCTGGCGGGCGAGCGCACGCCCCAGGCCGGCCGGGTCGTGCAGGCCGCCGCCTGCCGCTGCGAGTTCGTGGCCCAGCAACTGCCCGCCGGGCTTTCCACCCTCAGCACCCGCGCCGTGCTGCTGGATGCACTGGGCAACGACCCCGCCGCCGAATGGCAGGTGGACAAGCTGCTGGCCGAACTGCAGCTGGAGGCCCAGGCCGCGCTGCCGGTCAGTGCACTGAGCGGTGGCCAGCACAGCCGGCTGCAGATAGGGCGCGCCCTGCTGCGTCAACCCAACCTGCTGCTGCTCGATGAGCCCAGCAACCACCTGGACTTGCCCGCCCTGCTCTGGCTCGAGCAGTTTCTGCTGGGCTGGCGCGGCGCCTTCGTGCTGGTTTCCCACGACGCTCGCCTGCTGGACCGCGTCACGGATCAGACCCTGATCCTGCGAGACGGCCAGTTGCACCGCTTCGCCCTGCCCTGCAGCCAGGCCAGGGCTGCGCTGGCTGCCGAGGATGAACAGGCCCGCCTGCGCCGGGCAGATGAGCAAAAGGAGATAGACCGCCTGAGCGCCAGCAGCAAGCGCCTCGCCATCTGGGGGCGCGAATATGACAACGAGAAGCTGGTGCGCCAGGCCAAGTCCATGGAAAAGCGCATCGCCCGCCTGCAGGAGGAGCAGAGCCAGGTGGCGGCGCTGGCCCCCTGGCGGCTCGAGCTGCGCGGAGTGAGCCTGCCTGCCGACACCCTGCTGCGACTGGAAGCCCTCGACGTATCGCCGGCACCGGCACTGCCGCCGCTGCTGCGTGCCGAGGGGCTCTGGCTGCGGGCAGGGGACAGGGTTGCCCTGCTCGGTGCCAACGGCACCGGCAAGTCCTCCCTGCTGCGCCAGTGCTGGCGCGAACTGACCATGCAGAGTCCGCAGGCGGGCTGGTACTGCCACCCCGGCGCGAGCATCGCCTATTACGATCAGTCCCTGCAGCAGCTGGCTGACGACGCCACCCTGAGCGACGCGCTGTACCCCCTGGCCCCTCTGCCTGAGGTGACGCGGCGACAGGCGCTGATCCGGGCGGGCTTCCCCTATGTCCGCCACGGCCAGCAGGTGCACACCCTGAGCGGGGGCGAGCGGGCACGGCTGCTGTTTCTCGCCCTGTCCCTCGGCAGCCACCACATGCTCTGGCTCGACGAACCCACCAATCACCTGGATCTGGCGGGTAAGGAGGAGCTGGCCGATGCCATTGCGGCCTTCCCCGGGGGCGTGCTGCTGGTCTCCCACGACCGGGAGCTGATCGAGCGCAGTTGCAACCGCTTCTGGCTGATACAGGACGGGCGCATCCAGGAGGCTCACAGTGCCGAGCGGGCCTATGCCGAGCTCCTGGGCGATGCCCCCTTGCCGCAGGCGGGCAGCCCGGCTCGATCAGGTGACCCGCAGGCCTCGGCCGCCACGGGGGATGACGAAGAGGCGCTGCTGGCGCGCTGGTATGAGCTCGATGCCCTGCTCGCCGCCGATCTGGCCCGCAAGCCCAGGCACCAGACCCCGCGCCTGCAGCAGCAGTGGCGTGACGAGCTGGCGCGCCTTGCCGAGCGGCTCGGGTTTGCCTGACGCCAGCCCGGATCATCCATCTCTTATGACGCAACACTCGCGGCCAACTCAGGTTGGCCGCAAGGAGCCACCATGACATCAACGCAACAACCTCACATCGGGCTGGATCCGGTCAGCGACGCCGATCTGCCCCATATCTTCCGCGGCCTGTCGGATCCGCGGGTCGTCGCCTACTACGGCGTCAGCTACGACAGCCTGGCGGCATGTCGGGCACAGATGGATTGGTACGCCGAGCTGATCCGCACCGGCCGTGGCGCCTGGCACCTCATTCGCGACCGGCACACGGGCGAGCCGCTGGGGGCCATCGGCTACAACGATGCCGACCCGACTCACCTGTTGCCGAGCTGGGCTACTGGCTCTATCCCGAACACTGGGGCAAGGGGGTGATGAGCGCGGCGCTGCAACTCTGGCTACCGCTCACTTACCGCACCACCGACCTGCACCGGCTTATGGCAGTGGTGGAGGAGCCCAACCTCCCCTCCGCCCGCCTGCTGGAGCGGGCCGGTTTTCACTACGAGGGCACGGCGCGGGAGTGCGAGCGCAAGGGGGATGGCTTCAGCTCCCTGCGCCACTACGCCATCTTGCGCAGCGACCTGCCCGCCAGCCTGTGACCCGCAACAACAAGCCCCGCGCTGCGGGGCTTTTTTTCGGGAGTTACTTGATGGCGCAGACACCCTCATCGGACGCCGAGCGGCGGCGTCTGCGCCGCCACAGGGAGAAGCCGCCATACCCCAGGCTCAGCACGACGGCATAGAGCACCTGGGTGGCGAGGGCCAGCAGCACCAGGGTGCAGAGCAGCACGCTGAGGCCCGCCAGCCCCTTGCCGGTCCCCGACAGCAAGCGCCAGCCGGCCGCCATGCAGAGCAGATAGACCAGCACGAAGTTGCCATTGGCGTAGCGGATCAACGCATCGAGGGGCAGACGCAGCCAGAGGATCAGGGTGATGGAGACGAAACAGATGGCGAGCACCCAGGCAAGGGCATGCAGGGGAGCGCCCCGGGCCGA
The DNA here is from genome assembly GCF_002934285.1 of Aeromonas sp. ASNIH1. Lineage (NCBI taxonomy): Bacteria > Pseudomonadati > Pseudomonadota > Gammaproteobacteria > Aeromonadales > Aeromonadaceae > Aeromonas > Aeromonas sp. ASNIH1. The sequence continues at coordinate 335,834 of NZ_CP026228.1, forward strand.
GAGGCGAGAGAGGGAGACCGGCAGTTTGCCCTCCCGCGCCATGCTCCAGATAAGGCGCGCAAAACCTTGCAGGTAGATGTTGATGCTGGCGAAGCAGGAGAGATAGCCCAGCACCGCCACCAGCCACTTGGCGGTGGGGCCGAACAACAGGGAGAGCAGGGCCGGAATGGCGGTGGCATTGGTCGCCTCGTCCCCGTAGAGGTCATATTTGAGCACCACCAGCGAGTGAACCCAGTAGATGAGCCCCGCCAGCAGCACGCCCCCCAGCAGGGCAAGGGGGTAGTCCCGCTCTGGCCGCTTGAACTCCTCCCCCATGTGGGCGAAGGCCTCGAGCCCCACGAAACACCAGAACATCACCGCCAGCGCCGAGCCCATGGCGGGCCACTCGCTCGCCGTTGGCAGAGGCTGGGCGGCATCGCGCCAGCTGAGATCCCCCTTGACCCAGATAAGCAGGGTGAGCCCCAGAATGGCCAGAGCGATCAGCAGTTGCAGGTTGCCGGAGGAGCGCGCTCCCCGCAGCCCCAGCAGAAAGACCCCGAGCAGGGTGAGCAGCTGGATGCCCCAGAGGGTCCACTCCCCCATGTCGAACAGGGCGTGCCAGAAACCGGCGGCGATGGTGAGGGCGGCAGGCAGGCCCACCGGCAGCACCGCCAGAAACAGGAAAGCGGAGAAGCGCTCGGCGCCGTTGCCAAAGGCGAGGCCAATCAGATGGGGGGCGCCCCCCGCGTGGGGATAACGCCGCCCGAGGCGGGCGAAGGTAAAGGCGATGGGCAGCACCAGGGCAATCAGCAGCAACCAGGACCACAGCGACGCCCCTCCCGCCAGCGAGGCGGCGGTGGCCGGTACCACGAAGATCCCGGTACCGAGCAGGGAGGTGGCGAGCAGCCCCATCCCCTGCCAGAGCCCGAGATCCTTTTTCAACCCAGACATATCCTGTTGTCCCGTCTAGAAAAACATCCCGCCATGTTAGGCCGCCACCACCGCTTTGTTAAGCATTTGTGCCCATAAAAAAACCGCCCCGGGGGGCGGCTTTCTCACAGGGATGAACGCTGTCATCAGGCAATCAGCTTGTAGATGATGCCGGACATGGCGATGAGGCCGATGAGGGTGACGAAGCCGTTGCTGAGGTTGCCGGCATATTTGCGCATGGCCGGTACCTTGGCGATGGCGTACATCGGCATCAGGAAGAGCAGCATGGCGATGATGGGGCCGCCCAGATCTTCAATCATGCCGAGGATGCTCGGGTTGATGGTGGCCACGGCCCAGGTGGTCAGGATCATGAAGACCGCGGTCACCTTGTTCAGCTGCTTGACGTCGACGTTCTTGCCCTTCTCGCGCAGGGACTTGGCCATCAGGCCGTTCATGCCCTCTTGCGCACCCAGGTAGTGACCCAGGAAGGACTTGCTGATGGCAACCATGGCGATGAGCGGTGCCACGGTGGCGATCACCGGGTTGTCGAAGTGGTTGGCCAGGTAGGAGAGGATGGAGATGTTCTGCTCCTTGGCCGCCGCCAGGTCAGCCGGGGAGAGGCTCAGCACGCAGCTGAACACGAAGAACATCACTGTCATCACCATCATGACGTGGGCGCCCAGCAGGATGTTGCTGCACTTCTTCTCGGCGTTGGCGCCGTAGCGGCCTTTGTTGTCCACCGCGAAGGAGGAGATGATCGGGGAGTGGTTGAAGGAGAACACCATCACCGGGATGGCCAGCCACAGGGTCTTGATGAAGTCACCATTGAAGGCCTCACCCAGCGCCGGGGCTTCGGTGATGATGGCACCGTTCCAGTGCGGGATCAGGTAGACCGCCAGGCCCATCAGGGTGACCACGAACGGGAAGACCAGCACGCTCATCGCCTTGACGATGACCTGGCCGCCCAGGCGAACGATCGCCATCAGACCCAGGATCAGCACCAGGGAGAGGATGGCACGGGGAGGTGCCGTCATGCCCAGCTGGTGCACCATCAGGCTCTCGACGGTGTTGGTAATGGCCACGGAGTACATCAGCAGGATGGGGTAGATGGCGAAGAAGTAGAGCAGGGTGATGAACTTGCCTGCGGTCTTGCCGAAGTGCTCTTCCACCACCTCGGTGATGTCGCCGTCACGGGTGGAGCCGGACAGCACGAAGCGGGTCAGGCCACGGTGGGCGAAGAAGGTCAGCGGCAGGGCCAGGATCAGCATGGCGACCAGCGGCCACAGGCCACCGACACCGGCATTGATCGGCAGGAAGAGGACACCGGCGCCGATGGCGGTACCGTACAGACCCAGCATCCAGACCACGTCGGCCTTGTTGATGCCACGGGAGGAGGCTTTGCTCAAGCTGCCTTCAACTGCAATGTTCATGTCAGACATAGGGGTGTTCCTGTCATCAAGGAAAGTGGGATCTTAACTTGTCAGTGGGCCTGGGCCCGGTTCCTTTCCCTGGAACTCCAGCTATTCGTCCTGTTTGTTCCTCCGCCCCGGCCATCCGGCCGCCACTCCCTGTGGCAACCTGATTGCAACAAACACGGGCGGGGAGTCGTAATACAGAGGGGATCGTGCTCGCTCGTTAACAACGGGATAACGCTCACCTCATCCGATGAGATGACTCTAGTTAAAAGGCCCTATTAATCACAGCGTTTTTTTGAATTAATCAACCAAAGTTTGATTGGAATCGCCTTTCCGTCGCTTCAGATCACACTTGAATCGCCATATTGCGATTTTTTTTTAACATATAAACTTTTTGATGTGATCCACCTCACTCTTGAAACGCGCAACAATTTTGTCACAATCCCCTCATTGCCCCCCGATTGTCTCCCGTCGCCCCATGGCGTACCCTTTGTGTCCGCCCTTTTTCTGCGTACCGACCATGACCCTCTCCCGCACCGATCTCGCCGAGCTGGCCGTGTTTGCCGCCGTCGCCCGTCACCGCAGTTTCAGCAAGGCCGCCCTCGAGCTCGGGGTCTCCGCCTCGGCCCTGAGTCATGCCCTCAAAGGGCTGGAGAGTCGCCTGGCCGTCAGGCTGCTCAATCGCAGCACCCGGGCCGTGGTGCCGACCGAGGCGGGCGAACGGCTGCTGGCCCAGGTACTGCCGACCCTGGGGCAACTGGAGACGGCACTGGCGGAGCTGACGCGCCACGCGGGCGAACCCGTGGGCAGGCTAAGGCTCTGTGCCCCCCGAGCCGCCATCCAGGAAGTGCTGGCCCCGGTGCTCATCGACTATCTGGTGCGCTACCCGCGCATGCAGGTGGAGGTGGAGGAGCTGGAGCTGATGCCCCGCCTCATCGAGGATGGCTACGACGCCGCCCTCTTCTACGGCGACCTGCTGCCCCAGGAGATGATCTCGGTTCCCCTGGGCCCGCAGCAGCGCTATCTGGTGGTGGGCTCCCCCGACTATCTGGCACGGCGTGGCACCCCTCGCCACCCCTCGGATCTGCGCCAGCACGACTGCATCGGCTACCGGCTCACGCCCCATCACCACTATCGCTGGGCCTTTGCCGCCGAGGGGGAGCTGCTGGAGATCGAAGTGACGGGCCCGCTCACCACCAGCACGCCTGCGCTCTACCTGGGGGCGGCCGAGGCGGGGCTCGGGCTCGCCTACTGCCACGAAGGGGAGGTGTTCGACGCCCTGGCATCGGGACGGCTGGTGAGCGTGCTGGATGACTGGAGCCCCAGCTTTGCCGGGTTCAACCTCTTCTATCCGGGCCGGCACCAGCTGGGGCAAGGGCTGCGAGCCCTGATCGACATGCTGAAGGAGTATCACAGGATCCGTTGATTGATGAAATTTATTCAGCAATTCATCAAATGAAAGCCTGATTATCAATTAAACCATAAGAAACTAGACTGTCTGCTCGATTCCGGCCCTTTTCCCGAGTACAGATATGTCCGCCTACTTCCGCCTGCGTCAACGGGCCATGGCCCGCCGTTTCTGGGGCTATGCCCTCCCCTCCGTCATGGCCATGCTGGTCTCCGGCGCCTACTACCTGGTAGACGGCATCTTCGTCGGCCACTACGTGGGGGCCGCCGGCCTTGCCGGCATCAACCTGGTCTATCCGGTCATCATGGTGCTCATCGGCCTCGCCGCCATGATCGCCATGGGGGCCGCCACCGCCATCTCCTTCCAGCAGGGCGCCAGGAACCTCGCTCTGGCCCGCCAGGCTCTGGTCAGCGCCCTCTGGCTGCTGCTGATCCTGGGCACGGTAGCGCCGCTGCTGCTGCACCACTGGCACACCGATATCCTGCAGGCCCTGGGAATGGCCCCCGGCACCGACACTTGGCAGCAGGCCAGCGACTACCTCACCTGGATTGGCGGTGGCACCCTGCTGCTCGCCAGCAACCTGGCGGTGCCCTACCTGCTTCGCAACGACGGCCGCCCTCGCCTCGCCATGGTACTGGTGAGCGGCGGCGCCCTCCTCAACATCCTGTTCAACTACATCATGGTGGGCCGGCTCGGGCTCGGCCTCACCGGCACGGCCCAGGCCACCCTCCTCTCGGAGGCCATGGTCAGCCTGCTCGGCCTGGGGTACTTCTTCACCCGCCACGCCCGGTTGCGGCTGACCTGGCGCCAGCTGGTGCCCCGCTTCCCGACCATGCCCGGCCTGCTCTTCACCGGGCTGCCGAGCCTCATCGCCCAGTTCAACCTGGGGCTGCTGTTGCTGCTGCACAACAGCCAGCTGATGGTGCACGGCACGGTCAAGGATCTGGCGGGCTTCACCGTGGCGGGGTACACGGAGGCGGTCTTCATCGTCATCCTGCAGGGACTGGCGTTTGGCATCCAGCCCCTGGTGAGCCAGGCAGCCGGGGCCGGGCGCCATCGCGACCTCCAGTTCCTGATGGCGATGGGGCTCAAGATCACCCTGGTCTATGGCCTGGGGGTCTGGCTGATTGTCCAGCTGCTGCCGCAGCCGGTCGCCATGCTCTACACCGGTGATCAGGACGCAGAGCTGCTCGCCGCCGCCATCAGCAGTCTGACCCTCAACCTCGCTGCCCTGCCCCTGGAGGGGATCGTCATGTTCGGCATCGTGCTGTTGCAGGCCATGGCCCGCACCCGCCAGGCCCTCGTCATCTCCGTGGCCAAGACGGTGCTGCTGCTGCCCCTCATCTTCCTGCTGCCCCTCTGGTGGGGGCGCGACGGGGTCTTGATGGCACAGCCCGCCACCGTGCTGCTGCTGACGCCCCCCCTGTGCTGGCTGCTGTGGCGGGAGTGGCGGGCCCTGAGCCCTGCCGGAGGGCGTGCTTCCGTCCGTATGCAACGGGCGCTGACCGCCCCCTGAGACCCGCCCCCGGCGTCCCCCACAAACGTCGCCCATAAAAAAAGTCCCCGCATGCGGGGACTTTTTATTGGAAGCGGCAGATCAGCAGTAGCCGTAACCCAGCAGACGCTGGTAGCGCTGCTCCAGCAGTTGCTCGCTGTCGAGGGGGCGCAGGGCATCCAGATCCTGCTTGATGCGCGCTTTCAGGTGCTTGGCCATCTTCTCCACGTCGCGGTGGGCACCGCCGAGGGGCTCCTCGACGATGTTGTCGATGAGCTTCAGCTCCTTCAGGCGCTGGGCGGTAATGCCCATGGCATCCGCCGCCACCGAGGCCTTCTCGGCGCTCTTCCAGAGGATGGAGGCGCACCCTTCCGGGGAGATGACGGAGTAGGTGGAGTACTGCAGCATGTTGACCCGATCGCCCACGCCGATGGCGAGAGCGCCGCCGGAGCCGCCTTCACCGATCACGGTGCAGACCACCGGCACGGTCAGGCCGGCCATGACTTTCAGGTTGCGGGCGATGGCTTCGGACTGGCCACGCTCCTCGGCACCGACGCCAGGGTAGGCACCCGGGGTGTCGATGAAGGTGATGATCGGCATCTTGAAGCGCTCGGCCATCTCCATCAGGCGCAGGGCCTTGCGGTACCCTTCCGGACGCGGCATGCCGAAGTTGCGCTTGATCTTCTCCTTGGTCTCGCGCCCCTTCTGGTGACCGATGACCATCACTGGCTCGCCGTCGAGACGGGCGATGCCGCCGACGATGGCCTTGTCATCGGCATAGGCGCGATCCCCGGCCAGCTCGTCGAAATCGGTGAAGATCTGCTCGATGTAGTCGAGGGTGTAGGGGCGCTGGGGATGACGTGCCATCTGGGATACCTGCCAGGCACCCAGATCGCCGAAGATCTTCTTGGTCAGCTCTTCGTTTTTCTTCTCCAGCCGGCGAATGTCTTCGCTGAGATCCACGGCACTGTTGTGCTCGCTCACATGGCGCAGTTCATCGATCTGTGCCTGCAACTCGGCGATCGGCTGTTCAAAATCCAGAAAAAGACTCATAGGGACAATAGATCCTCTAATCAAAAACCAATTCAACCCGCTCTCGTCCAAGCAGGACTCGCAAGTCATCTATCAGTTGATCGGTGGGCGTCACCCGCCACTCGGTACCGAGCGTCAATCGCACCCGGGAACCGGGGCGACGATAGTTTACCTGAACCGGACAGACTCCGGCACGGGCGGGCTCCAAAATCTCGCACAAACGCGGGAAAAAGCGCTCGTCAATGCGTTGTTCATCGAGGGAGATGCGGATTGCCCTGGCAAAACGCTCCCTCGCATCGTTGATATCCAGCAACTCGCGGGCCGACATTTTAAGGCCACCGGAGAAGTCATCAAAGCTGACCTGTCCAGAAACCACTAAAATACGGTCTTTTTGCATCAATTCTTCGTATTTTTCCAGCGCTTCACTGAAAAGGGTCACATCCAGACGGCCGGATCTGTCGTCCAGGGTGAAGATCCCCATCTTGTTGCCGCGCTTGGTCACCATGCTGCGCGCCGCGATCACCAACCCCGCCGCCGTGGTCACCGTATCCCGGGAGGTGGGATGCAGATCGCACAGTCGGCCCGAGGTGTAGCGCCGCAGCTCGCTGCTGTACTGGTTGATGGGGTGACCGGTGAGGTAGAGCCCGAGGGTCTCGCGCTCCCCTTCCAGCCACACCTTGTCGGGCCAGTGCGGCACGTTGGCGAACGCCTTCTTGACGTCGTCGATCTCTTCGGTGAGCACACCAAACATGTCGACCTGCCCCACCGCCTGGGCCTTGGCGTGCTGCTCGGCGGCGCGCATCGCCTCCTCCAGGGTCGCCATCAGGGCGGCGCGGTGGGGGCCGAGCCTGTCCATGGCGCCGGAGAGGATGAGCTTCTCCATCACCCGTTTGTTGAGCTTCTTGATGTCGACCCGGTTGCAGAAGTCGAACAGGTCGCGGAACGGACCGTCCCGATCCCGCGCCTCCAGGATCGCCTCGATGGGCCCTTCCCCTACTCCCTTCACCGCGCCGATGCCGTAGACGATGTGGCCGTCCTCGTTGACGCTGAAGCGGTAGCGACCGGTGTTGACGTCCGGCGGGATCACGGTCAGCCCCATGCGCTGACACTCGTCCACCAGGGTCACTATCTTGTCGGTGTTGTCCATGTCCGCGGTCATCACCGCCGCCATGAACTCCGCCGGGAAATGGGTCTTGAGCCAGAGGGTCTGGTAGGAGACCAGCGCATAGGCAGCGGAGTGGGACTTGTTGAAGCCGTAGCCCGCAAACTTCTCCACCAGATCGAAGATCTTCATCGCCAGTTCGCCGTCGACGCCGTTCTTGACCGCCCCCTCCTCGAAGCCCGCCCGCTGCTTGGCCATCTCTTCGGGTTTTTTCTTGCCCATGGCCCGGCGCAGCATGTCCGCGCCACCCAGGGTATACCCCGCCAGGGTCTGGGCGATCTGCATCACCTGCTCCTGGTAGAGGATGATGCCGTAGGTGGGCTCGAGTATGGGTTTGAGGCTCTCGTGCTGCCACTTCTCGTCCGGGTAGGAGATGGCCTCCTTGCCGTGTTTGCGCTCGATGAAGTTGTCCACCATGCCCGACTGGAGCGGGCCCGGGCGGAACAGGGCCACCAGCGCGATCATGTCTTCGAAGCAGTCGGGCTGCAGCCGCTTGATGAGATCCTTCATGCCGCGGGATTCGAGCTGGAACACCGCCGTGGTCTCGAAGCGCTGCAAGAGGGCGAACGACTTCTTGTCGTCGATGGGGATGGCGGCGATGTCCACCGGCGGCTTGCCCTCTTTGGCAAGACGGGGGTTTATCATGCCAAGGGCCCAGTCGATGATGGTGAGGGTGCGCAGCCCCAGGAAGTCAAACTTCACCAGACCCGCATACTCTACGTCGTTCTTGTCGAACTGGGTGACCGGGTGATGCCCCTCGTCGTCGCAATAGAGCGGCGCGAAGTCGGTGATCTTGGTGGGCGCGATCACCACGCCACCGGCGTGCTTGCCGGCGTTGCGCACCACCCCTTCCAGGCGGCGGGCCATGTCGATGAGGTCCTTGACCTCCTCGTCCTGCTCGTAGAGCTCCGGCAACTTGGGCTCGGCTTCGAACGCCTTGGCGAGAGTCATGCCGGGGTCGGGCGGGATCAGCTTGGAGATGCGATCGACAAAGCCGTAGGCGTGGCCCAGCACCCGGCCGACGTCCCGCACCACCGCCTTGGCTGCCATGCTGCCGAAGGTGATGATCTGGGACACCGCCTCCCGGCCATACATCTCGGAGACGTGATCGATCACCTCGTCGCGCCTGTCCATGCAGAAGTCGACGTCGAAGTCGGGCATGGAGACCCGCTCGGGGTTCAGGAAACGTTCGAACAGCAGGTCAAATTCCAGCGGATCGAGATCGGTGATCTTGAGGGCGTAGGCCACCAGCGACCCCGCCCCCGAGCCCCGGCCCGGACCGACGGGGATGCCGTTGTCCTTGGACCACTGGATAAACTCCATCACGATGAGGAAGTAACCCGGGAAGCCCATCTGGTTGATCACTTTCAGCTCGATGTCGAGACGCTCGTCATACTCGGGACGACGCTCGGCCCGCACCGCCGGATCCGGGAACAGGAAGGCCAGCCGCTCCTCCAGCCCTTCCTTCGACTTCATGACCAGGAAGTCCTCGGTGGTCATGTCGCCGGTGGGGAAGTTGGGCAGGAAATACTCGCCAAGGCGCACCGTCACGTTGCAGCGCTTGGCGATCTCCACCGTGTTTTCCAGGGCTTCCGGGATGTCGGCAAACAGCTCCGCCATCTCCTCCTGACTGCGCAGGTACTGCTGGGGGCTGTAGCGGCGCGGTCGGCGCTTGTCCATCAGGGTGTAGCCGTCGTGGATGGCGACCCGGATCTCGTGGGCATCGAAGTCATCGGCGGTGAGGAACACCACCTCGTTGGTGGCCACCACCGGCAGTTCGAACTCGGTGGCAATGGCCACCGCCATGTGCAGATAGACCTCCTCGTCCGGGCGGCCGGTACGCAGCAGCTCCAGGTAGTAGGCATCCGGGAAGTGGGTCTGGTAGAAGGCGAGGCAATGCTCCACCATCTGGCGGTTGCCCTTGAGCAGGAACTTGCCCACATCCCCCTCGCGCCCCCCGGAGAGGACGATCACCCCCTTGGCATGTTCGCCAAGCCAGGCCTTGTCGATGACGGGGCGCCCCTGCACATGACCGCGCTGATAGCCGCGGGAGATGAGCAGGGTGATGTTCTGGTAGCCGTCGTTGTCCATGGCGAGCAGGGTGAGGCGAAACTGCTCGTCCCCAAGCTCGTCGCTCTGCACCCAGAAATCCGCCCCGACCAGGGGCTTGATCCCCTTGCCGTGGGCAGAGCCGTAGAAGCGCACCAGGCCGCACATGTTCATCTGGTCCGTCAGGGCCAGAGCCGGCATGTTGTTGGCGGCGGCTGCGGAGACGATGGGACCGATCTTCTGCAGGCCGTCGACCATGGAGAAGTCGGAGTGCACCCTCAGGTGGATGAAGCGGGGATCAGCCATGGTCACGCCCTCTCATTGCGCAAGCAGAAATCGTTCAGACAGATCGGCATCGGTTATTCGATCCCCAGGGCGCGGCGCACCGGCTTGAAGCTCTGACGGTATTCGAGCAGCGGGCCCCGTTCGGCCAGAATGGCGAGGTGCTCCGCCGTCGGGTAGCCCTTGTGGCGGGCGAAACCGTACTCGGGATGGCGGCTGTCCAGCTCGGTCATCTCGGCGTCCCGGGTCACCTTGGCGAGGATGGAGGCGGCGCTGATGGCGGCCACCAGGCTGTCCCCCTTGACCACGGCGCGGGCCTCCATCGGCAATCTGGGGCAGCGGTTGCCGTCGATGAAGACCAGCTCGGGCGTCACCTTGAGCCCCGCCACGGCGCGCTGCATCGCCAGCATGGTGGCGTGCAGGATGTTGAGCTCGTCGATTTCCGCCGGGCTGGCGCGGCCGATGGCATAGGCCAGCGCCTTCTCTTTGATCTCGCCAAACAGGGCGAGCCGCTTCTTCTCGGAGAGCTTCTTGGAATCGGCGAGGCCAAGGATGGGATTGGCAGGATCCAGGATCACCGCGGCGGTGACCACGTCACCCACCAGGGGGCCGCGACCCACCTCGTCCACCCCGGCAATCAGCTTGTCTTCGGGAATATCGATCGTCATCTCATAGCCTTGAATCAAAACCGGCCCCGCAGGGCCAGTATCAGCACAACATCACGCCTGACACACAGGCAGAGCCCACTAGCGTTCCAGCAGCACGGCAACCGCTTCCGCTGCCTGCACATCCGCATTGCAGCGGATCTTCTCGTGCAACCGGGTGAAGGTGGCGATGAGCTCGCTGTTGTCATGGTCCAGCAGCTTGCTCACCTCTTCCACCAGGTTGGCCGGGGTGCACTCGTGCTGGATGAGCTCGGGCACCAGCATCTTGTCCGCCAGCAGGTTCGGCAGGGAGACATAATCCGTCTTCACCAGCCACTGGGCCAGCAAGTAGCTGAAGGGTTTGAGCTTGTAACCGACCACCATGGGCTTTTTCACCAGCATGGCCTCGAGGGCCGCGGTGCCGGAGGCGAGCATCACCACATCGGCGGCAATCATGGCCTCGCGGCCCTGGCCGTCCAGCAGCACCATGTCGAGCTCCGGAGCCACCTCGGCCTTGATGGCGAGGAACTGCTCGCGCCGTTTCTGGTTGACCAGAGGCACGATGAAACCGAGATCCGGGTTGTGCACCGTCAGGTGCTTGCACGCCTCGAGGAAGACCGGCGCCATGAAGCCCACTTCCGCCGTGCGGCTCCCCGGCAGCACCGCCAGCCAGCGACGGGCGGGATCGATGCCGAGGGCCTCGCGCACCGCCCCTTGATCTGGCACCAGGGGAATGTCGTCCGCCATGGTGTGGCCGACGAAGCGACAGGGGGCATCGAAACGGTCGTAGAAGGCTTTCTCGAACGGCAGGAAGGCGAGCACCATGTCGGTAGCGGCCTTGATCTTGTGAATGCGGCCCTGACGCCAGGCCCAGACGGAGGGGCTGACATAGTGGACCGTCTTGATACCGGCGCGGCGCAGTTTCAGCTCCACCCCGATATTGAAATCCGGTGCATCCACACCGACGAAGATGTCGGGGGGATTGGCGATGAAGTGGCGCAGCAGTTCGCGGCGCACCTGGAGGATGCGGGGCAGACGGCCCAGCACCTCGGTGATGCCCATGACGGAGAGCTCCTCCATCTCGAACAGCGCCTTCACGCCGAGAGCCTGCATCCGCGGCCCGGCGATCCCTTCGAACTGCGCATCCGGGTAGCGGGCTTGCAGTTCGCGCACCAGCCCTGCGGCCAGGATGTCGCCGGAGGTCTCTCCGGCGACGATGCCGATGCGAATGGGATCAGGCACGGATGATCCCGCGCTCATTGTCCTTGAGGAAATCCACATAGAGCTGGATGGCCGGTTCGCTCTGGGCCATCTCGCTCAGCACGGGCAACACCTCTTCAATGGTCTTGCCGGAGCGGAAGATCTCCTTGTAGGCGCGCTTGACGGCAGAGATAGCCTCGGCGCTGAAGCCACGACGGCGCAGGCCTTCGGAGTTGACCCCGAACGGCTTGGCGTAGTTGCCGGCGGCCATCACGTAGGGCGGCACGTCCTTGTTCAGGGCAGCGCAGCCGCCGACGAAGGCGTGGGAGCCGACACGGCCAAACTGGTGAATGGCAGACAGACCGCCGAAGATCACGAAGTCACCGATGTGCACATGGCCCGCCAGGGTGGCGTTGTTGGCGAAGATGCAGTTGTCACCGATGATGCAGTCGTGGGCCACGTGAACGTTGACCATGAACAGGTTGCCGCTACCCACCTTGGTCAGGCTCTGGTCCTGGGTGGTGCCGCGGTGCACGGTGCAGTTCTCGCGAAACACGTTGTTGTCGCCGATCTCGAGGAAGGTGCGCTCGCCGGCGTACTTCTTGTCCTGGCAATCCTCACCGATGGAGGTGTGCTGGAAGATCTTGTTGCCGCGACCGATCTTGGTCGGGCCCTTGATCACCACGTGGGAGCTCACCCAGGTGTTGTCACCGATTTCCACCTCGGCACCGATGACGGTGAAGGGGCCGATTTCAACCCCTTTGCCGATGACGGCAGACTCATGGACGATGGCGGTGTCGTGGATGATGGCAGTCTGATCGATCACGGTTATACCTCGCGCTTGGCGCACATCAGTTCGGCAGTACAGACCACTTCACCGTCGACGGTGGCGACACCGGTGAACTTGGCGATGCCGCGACGCTCCTTCAGGAACTCCACATCCAGCACCAGCTGATCGCCGGGACCCACCGGGCGCTTGAAGCGGGCATTGTCGATGGAGGCAAAGTAATAGAGCTCGTTGGGGGACGGCTTGCCCACCATGGTGAAGGCCAGGATACCGGTGGCCTGAGCCATGGCTTCCAGGATCAGCACGCCGGGGAAGACCGGCTTGGCCGGGAAGTGGCCCTGGAAGATCGGCTCGTTGAACGAGACATTCTTGATGGCGCGCAGGGTCTTGCGCTCATCGCTGATCTCGTAGTTTTCCACCTTGTCCACCATCAGGAACGGATAACGGTGGGGCAGCAGATCCATGATTTCCTGGATGCCCAGGCTCTTCTTTTCAGTAGTCAAAACAGTACCCTATACCAATCGTGATTATTCTTGATCCAGCTTTTTCTCAAGCTTGCTCAACCGCTTGTGCATCTCTTCGATACGCATCACCCGGGCGGCGGTCTTGCGCCACTCTTTATTGGTTTGCAGGGGGATGCCGGAAGAGTAGATACCGGGCTCGGTGATGGGACGCATCACCATGGCCATGCCGGTGACGGTGGCCTGGTCGCAGATCTCCATGTGCCCGTTAAAGACGGAGGCACCACCAATGATACAGTATTTGCCGACCTTGAGACTACCGGCCATCACGGTGGAGCCCGCCACGGCAGTGCCGTAGCCGATCTCGACGTTGTGGGCGATCTGGCACTGGTTGTCGATGATGACGTTGTCAGCGATGCGGGTATCTTCCAGCGCACCGCGGTCGATGGTGGTGCAGGCACCGATCTCGACCCGGTTGCCGATGGTCACGCCACCGAGCTGGGGGATCTTGATCCACTCGCCACGCTCGTTGGCATAACCGAAACCGTCTGCCCCGATCACGGTGCCGGCCTGTACCAGACAGTCCGTGCCCAGGGTCACGTTGTGATAGAGGGTGACGTTGGCCCACAACCGGGAGCGCGCTCCCAGTCGGGTATCCTTGCCAACGAAACAGCCCGGGCCGATGCGCACATCGTCACCCAGCACGACGCCGGATTCGATCACCGCATTGGCACCGATGGCCACTCTCTCGCCCAGTTGCACGTCCGCCGCGATGACGGCGCTCGGATGGATATCCATGGCCGGCTGCGGGGTGGTGTCCAGCAGTTGGGCAACCCGTGCAAAGCCCACGTAGGGGTCCTTGAGCACCAGAGCGTTGGTGGGGCAAAACGGCAGGTCTGCCTCGGTGATGAGCACGGCAGTGGCCTTGCTCTGCTCCAGAAAATGCCGGTACTTCTTGTTGGACAGGAAGGCTATCTCCCCCTCCCCGGCTTTTTCCAGTGTCGCGACCTTGCGAATTTCCCGGGTCCCATCCCCATGGACCTCGGCCCCCAGTTGCTGGGCCAGCTGTGCGAGAGTGAATGCCATCAATTAGTTGCTCTTGCTAACCTGAGAAATAACCTGGCCGGAGATGTCCAGCTTGCTGGCTGCATACGGGGCGGCGTTGCGCTCCAGCACCAGATCGTAGCCATTGCTCTTGGCGATGGCGTCGATGGCAGCCTGCACCTTGGTCAGGATCTTGTTGCGCTCTTCGGACTGACGGCGACCGTTGTCCTGTTCAAACGCCTGACGCTTCTGGTTGAACTCCATCTGCAGCTTGGCCAGCTTCTCCTGGCTCTGCTTCTTCTGCTCGGCGCTCATGAAGGCTTCGTCCTTCTTGAACTTCTCGACCAGTGCCTGACCGTCGGACTCCAGCTTTTGCAGTTCACGCATGCGCGGCTCGAACTCGCCCTTCAGCTTCTTGGCAACGGCTTCACGCTGGGGCAGCTTTTGGAAGACTTCGCCCATGTCGACCACGGCAATCTTGGTCTCAGCGAAGGCAGAACCCATGCCGGCAGCCATCAGTGCAAAGCTCAAACCAGCTACTTTCAACGCTTTATTCACACTTACTCCTTGGTCCCTCGGTCGAGGGCTACCTGATTTACCTGATTGTGCAAGCGATCCACGAGATCGTCTTGTTACCTGGTGAGGCACGCAAACGCGCGACCCATCATGCTTCCCCCCGCCACGGCAGGGGGGCGTCCGCTCCCCTTAGAAGGTACGGCCGATGTTGAAGGAGAAGACTTCGGTGTCGTCCCCTTCGTATTTCTTGATTGGTCTTGCCAGCACGAACACCAGCGGGCCCATGGGAGAGAGCCACTGCAGCGACAGGCCGGTCGACATCCGGATGTTGCTCGGGTCGGAGTAGTCCATCAGATAGTTGCAACCACTGAAGCAACGGTTCTGATACTGGCTGTAGTCGAAGTGGGTATCCCACACGGAACCGGCGTCGATGAAGAAGCTGGTCCGCAGCTGGGGCTGATAGGTCTCGGAGGCAAAGGGCGTCGGCACGATCATTTCCAGCGAGGCCACCGCCAGGGCGTTGCCCCCGACCGAGCTGTCGGTGCCCTGGATGACGTCGTTGCCACCCAGGTTGTAGTAGTAGAGCGCCTTCGGACCCACGGTGTTGCTCTTGAAACCACGCAGGGTGTCGAAGCCACCGGCGTAGTAGTTCTCGAAGAACGGCAGGACGTGCTCGTAATCGCCATTGCTGCCGTAGCCATCGCCGTAGGAGGCCCGGGCCTTGGCCAGCATGACCCACTTGTGATCGGCATCAAACGGGAAGTAGTGGGCATCTTCGGCGTTGAGCTTGAAGTACTGCAGATCCATGCCGGGCACAGTCACCTTGGCGTTCACCCGCTGGCGGTCCCCCGCGGTCGGGAACTGACCCTTGTTGAGGGTGGAGCGGGTCCAGCCGGCGGTGACGTCCACGGTGTTGAACACCATGCGGTTGTCGCCATCCAGATTGCCGTTGTAGACCTTCCAGAACTCGTCCACCTGTACATAGGGGTTGGGCTGGGACAGTTTGTTGTTCTCGTAGCCCAGGCTGAAGTCGAGACGGTTGTTCTCGTTGACCGGGAAGCCGCTGGAGAGACGGAAACCGACGGTGGTGTTCTCGTAGTCCACGATGTTGGCGTCGGCCGCACTGAACTTGTTGTAGTAGAGACGGCCGCCCAGGCTCACCCCGTCCACGGTGAAGTAGGGGTCGTTATAGCTCAGGTCGACGCTCTTGGAGTAGTCGTTGGTGCTGGCGTTGATGCCGATCTTCTTGCCGGTCCCCATGAAGTTGTCCTGCTGCAGACCCGCCTGCAGGCTCAGACCCGACTCGGTGCCGTAGCCGATACCGGCGTTGATGGACCCCGCCGGCTGCTCCTTGACCTTGAAGTCCAGATCGACCTGGTCATCGCTGCCCGGCACCCGCTTGGTGTCCACTTCCGCGGTCTCGAAGAAGCCGAGGCGGTTGAGACGGGTCTTGGACTGCTCGACGTTGTCGGAGGAGAGCCAGGTGCCCTCCATCTGGCGCATCTCGCGACGCAGCACTTCGTCCTTGGTGGTGACGTTGCCGCTGAAGTTGATGTTGCGCACATAGACCCGGGGACCCGGCTCCACGTTGACGATGAGCTCCACTTCCTTGGTCTGATCGTTGATCTGGGGGAAGGTAACCACTTTCGGATAGGCGTAGCCGTAACGGCCGAGGAACTTGGAGAGCACCTCTTCGGTATGGGTTACCTGGCTGGCGGAGTAGACGCTGCCCGCCTCGATGGGGATGAGGCCCTTCATTTCGCCGCCGCGGTCGATGAGGTCGCCCTTGAGCTGGATGCCGGAAACCTTGTACTGCTCCCCTTCCTTGACGTTGAGGGTGACGTAAACGCCCTTCTTGTCCGGGGTCATGGAGACCTGGGTGGACTCCTGGGTGAAGCGGATGTAGCCGCGGTCCATGTAGTAGGAGCGCAGCACTTCGATGTCACCGGCCAGCTTCTGCTTCTGGTAGCGCTGATCGCCGGTGAAGTTCCACCAGGGCACGTCGTCCTTGAGGGAGAGCTGGGCCAGCAGCTTCTCTTCCGGGAAGACGTTGTTGCCGACGATGTTGATCTGCTGGATCTTGGCCGCTTCCCCTTCCACGAAGGTGAACTTGAGGTCGACCCGGTTGCGCGGCAGCGGGGTGACGATGGCCTTGACCTTGGCGGAGTACTTGCCCACACCGTAGTAGAAATCTTCCAGCCCTTTCTCGAGGGAGCTCAGCACGGTGCGATCCAGCGGATCACCCACGCGGATCCCGGAGGATTCCAGGCTCTGGGTCAGTTGCTCTTCCTTGATGTCCTTGTTGCCGGAGAACTCGATGCTGGAGATGGTCGGGCGCTCCTTGACCACCACTTGCAGCACCTGACCGTCGCGATAGACCTTGACATCCTCGAAGTTGCCGGAGGCATAGAGCTTCTTGATGGCGTTCGCCAGGGACACGGAGTCGACGGAATCACCGACCCGCACCGGCAGATTCAACAGGGCGGCACCCAGGGTCACCCGCTGCAGGCCCTCGACCTGAATGTCTTGCACCACAAAAGAGGCCGGGGCAGCCTGAGCCAGGAAGCTGGCCCCCAGCAGGCAACTCAACACCAATGCTTTTTTAACAGCCATTTTGTTCTTATGTGTCCTTGTTGATGCTCTGGCCTCAGAGGCGAGCGAAATCATTAAACAGCGCAATGCCCATCAGTAACATCAGAATGGCGGCGCCTATCCTGAACCCAACTTCCTGAATTTTTTCCGATACCGGCTTGCCGGTGATCGCCTCGATGAGGAAATAGACCAGATGGCCACCATCGAGCACCGGCAGGGGGAACAGGTTGATGATCCCCAGGTTGACGCTGATGAGCGCCAGGAATCCGAGGAAATAGACCAACCCGTAATCGGCGCTGCTGCCGGCCCCCTTGGCGATGGAGATGGGGCCGCTCAGGTTGTCCAAAGAGACGATGCCACCGATCAGCTTGCCTATCATGTCGAAGGTCAGGGTGATCAGGCTCCAGGTCTTCTGGACCCCATGCCACAGGGCTTGCAAAGGCCCATACTGTAACAGAGTTCGATACTCATCCGGTAATGGAACCAGTTGCGGCGACAAGCCCACAAAACCGACCAGCTGGCCCTTCACTTTCTTCCCGTCCGGGGTCAGGGTCAGGGTCATCTCGCTGCCCCCGCGCTCCACCGTCACCTGCAGCGGCTGCGCCGGTGACTGCTGGACACGCTCGACAAACTGGGTCCATTCGGTGATGGCCTCTCCATCGACCCCCTTGATGCGATCCCCTATCTGAAGGCCGGCCTTCTCGCTGGCGCTCGATGGCACCACGGCCTCCACCACGGGCAGCACCTTGCCACCGAGGGGCACTATCCCGAGGCTCCCGATGGGTGACTCTTTGTCCGGATCGAATTTCCAACCTGCCAGCTGCAGGGTCTTGTCCACTGCATAGCTGGTGTTGGCCGCCTTGAGCTTGAGCTGGACCGAGTCATCGCCAAGGTGGCTGATGAGGGCGTAGGTGACGCTCTCCCAGTCACCGGTCTCCTCGCCGCCGACGCCGACGATCTCCATGCCTGGCAGGATGCCGGCCTCTGCCACGATGGAGGCGGGACGCACCTCGCCCACCACGGGTTTGACGCTCGGCACCCCTATCATGAACATCAGCCAGAAGGCGAACAGGGCGAACACGAAGTTCGCCATGGGGCCGGCCGCGACGATGGCCATCCGGGCCCAGACGCTCTTGTGGTTGAAGGCCTGCGCCTCCTCCCCCGGCTTGAGTTCGTCGACCCGGCCATCCAGCATCTTGACGTAACCGCCAAGGGGGATCAGGGCCAGCACGTATTCGGTGCCATCCTTGCCAAGGCGACGCCAGATGGCCTTGCCAAAGCCGATGGAGAAGCGCTCCACCTTGACGCCGCAACGACGAGCCACCCAGAAGTGGCCAAATTCATGCACCGCCACCAGCAGCCCGAGGGCCACGATGAAGGCGCCGATATTCCACAGAACCCCGCCCATCAGCCGCGTACCTCGCGGTCATGTCCAGTCCTGCGCTCGAGAGCATGGAGAGGGGCTGGCTGCCACCACAGTCCGTTCATACGGCAAGCTCCTTTATCAGTTGCTGGGCACGGGCTCGGGCCGTACCGTCCAGGGCGATGAGATCCGCCAGAGAGCCGGCAGCACTACTGCCCAGCTCGGCCATGACGGATTCGTTGACTCTGGCAATATCCATAAATCCGATCCGCTCTGCAAGAAAAGCCGCGACGGCCTCCTCGTTGGCGGCATTGAGGGAGGTGGTCGCCCCCTGCCCCTGCTGGCACGCGCTCATGGCCAGCGCCAGACAGGGATAGCGCTCATAGTCGGGCCGGATAAAGCTGAACTCTCCGACACTGAAGAAATCCAAAGGTTCCACACCGGACTCGATCCGTTCCGGATAGGCCAGAGCGTGGGCAATGGGGGTGCACATGTCCGGGTTGCCGAGCTGGGCCAGCACGGAGCCATCCTTGTACTGCACCATGGAGTGAATGACGGACTGGGGGTGAATCACCACCTGGATCTGCTCGGGGGCCGCATTGAACAGCCAGCGCGCCTCGATGTACTCCAGCCCCTTGTTCATCATGGTGGCGGAGTCCACCGAGATCTTGGCCCCCATGGACCAGTTGGGATGGGCAATGGCTTGCGCCGGGGTGACATGGTGCAGTTCACCCACATCGGCATAGCGGAAAGGTCCGCCGGAGCCGGTCAGCAGGATCTTGCTGATCCCCGCCCCGGCCAGATCGCAGAAACCGGGCTGGCGCTGCACGTCGACCGGCAGGCACTGGAAGATGGCGTTGTGTTCGCTGTCGATGGGCAGCAGCTCGGCGCCGTGCTCGCGCACCGCCCCCATGAAGAAGGCGCCGGACATCACCAGCGCCTCCTTGTTGGCCAGCAGAATGCGCTTGCCGGCGCGCACGGCGGCCATGGTGGGTGCCAGACCCGCCGCACCGACAATGGCCGCCATCACGCTGTGGGCATCGGGGTGAGCAGCCACGTCGCACAGGGCTGCCTGACCGGACAACACCCGGGTGGTGCTGCCGTGTGCCTTGAGCCGACCCGCCAGATCGCTGGCGGCGCCTTCGTCCACCATGACGGCGAACCGGGGGGAGAATTCGAGACAGTCGCGCAGCATGGCATCCACGCTGCGGGCAGCGGTCAGCGCCAGCACCTGCCAGCGCCCGGGGTTGTGGCGCAGTACCTTGAGGGTGCTCTGACCGATGGAGCCTGACGCTCCCAGGATCACCAGGTTTTGCATCAAGACTCCTGATTGGGTAACAGACTGATGGAGCGGGACGCTCCCGGGATCATCAGTGCGCGAAACATCAAAACTCCGGACCGAGCAACAGGTAGCTGAGCAGGAAGACGGGCAGCGCCGCCGTCAGGCTATCGATGCGATCGAGAATGCCCCCATGGCCCGGCAACAGGGTGCCGGAATCCTTGATGCCGGCTTCCCGCTTGAACATGCTCTCGGCCAGATCGCCGAGCACGGAGGCCAGCACCGCCAGCAGGGAACAGAGCAGCACGGTGCCCATCTTGGCAGGCACGAAGCCCATGAACCAGGTCACGCCGATGGCCAGCAGGCTGGCGGTAAAGAGGCCGCCCAGCATGCCTTCGATGGTTTTACCCGGGCTCACGGCCGGCGCCAGCTTGTGTTTGCCGAACGCCTTGCCGAAAAAATACGCGCCAGAATCTGCCGCCCAGACCAGTCCCATCACGAACAGCAGGATCCAGGCCCCCATCATGGGGTCGTGGTAGAAGTTGTAGCCGCGAATGGCCACCAGGGACCAGAAGAAGGGAACCAGGGTCACCAGACCGAACAGGGATTTGAGCCAGATGGATTCACGCCACAGCCTGGCGCTTTGCGGGTAGCGCAGCACCAGCAGCAGCCCCAGCAGCCACCAGCTGACGGCAGTCCAGAGCACGCCCATCACCAGCGGATGCAGTTGGGGGATCCAGAGTTGCTCCACGGGCACCCAGAACAGGCTGGCCCCCAGCAGCAGACAGAACACCAGCGGCAACCACTGTTGCGGCTGGGCAGTGACGAAGGCACTCCACTCACGGCTGGCCAGCAGAAAGACCAGGGCGGCGAGCAGGGCAAAGAATTTCAACGGCAGAAAAAACAGCGCCCCCAACACCAGGGGTACTAACAGTAATGCGGTAATAATTCGTTGTTTTAGCAAAAGAAACCTCTCTCTTGGGAGCGGGGTTTAGCCGGTCTGTTGCGCGGCGATCAATTCCCGGATCTGTTCACCCGTACACCCGAAGCGACGCTCGCGAGCAACGAAGGAGGCAACTGCCCCACTGAACTCGGCCTCGTCAAAATCGGGCCACAGGACCGGGGTAAAATAGAGTTCGGCATAGGCGAGCTGCCAAAGGACAAAGTTGCTGATGCGATGATCCCCGCCGGTGCGGATCAGCAGATCCACGGGGGGAAGATCAGCCATGCAGACATGACGACCCAATGCCGCCTCATCGACCGCCTCGGCATCCAGTTCACCCACCGCCACGGCCCGTGCCAGGGTCCGGGCCGCCTGGGCGATGTCCCACTGACCGCCATAGTTGGCGGCGATATTGAGGGTCAATCCCTGATTGTTGGCGGTCAGGGCCTCGGCCTTGGCGATCTTGGCCTGCAGCCGCTCGCTGAAGCGGGCAGTGTCGCCAATCACCCGAAGGCGAATGCCGTTGCTGTGCAACTTGCTCACCTCGCGACCCAGCACCGTCATGAACAACTCCATCAGGGCGTTGACTTCCCCTTCCGGACGGCGCCAGTTCTCGCTGGAAAACGCAAACAGGGTCAGCGCCTCCATCTTGGCACGGGCGGCAAAGGCCACGGCCTCACGCACGGATTTCACGCCCGCCTTGTGCCCGGAAACCCGCATCTTGCCGCGGTTCTGGGCCCAGCGACCATTGCCATCCATGATGATGGCGACGTGACGGGGCAAGGACGAGCTGGCGCTATCGCCTAGCGCTGCCAAAAGCGACATTCATTTCTCCCACAAAGACAAAAGCGCCGTGCAGGGGCACTACACGGCGCTCGTAATATACCTGTCGGAGGCTTAGATTTCCATTAGCTCCTTTTCCTTCACAACCAGGGCGTCATCCACCAGCTTGATGAAGGTATCGGTCAGCTTCTGGATCTCTTCCTGGGCGCGACGGTCGTCGTCTTCGGAGATCTCTTTCTCTTTCAGCAGGGCTTTCAGATCGGCGTTGGCATCGCGACGGATGTTGCGAATGGCAACCCGGGCACCTTCGGCTTCGGCACGGACGATCTTGGTCAGATCACGGCGACGCTCTTCGGTCAGCGGCGGCAGCGGCACGCGCAGAGTCTGGCCGTTGCTGGACGGGTTCAGGCCCAGATCGGAGGTCAGGATGGCTTTTTCCACCGCCTGGATCATGGAGCGATCGAAGATGGAGATGGAGAGAGTACGGGCATCTTCTGCCACCACGTTGGCCAACTGCTTCAGAGGAGTGGCAGCACCGTAATACTCCACCTGGATGCCGTCGAGCAGGCTCGGGTGAGCACGGCCGGTACGGATCTTGGACATCTGGGTCTTCAGCGACTCTACGCTTTTGCCCATGCGGTCCTTGGCGTCGTTTTTAATCTCGTTGATCACAGTGGTTTTCCTTTTGGCGAACGAGCCGACGGGCGGCTCGTATCTATCTTGTTGACTGGCGTAATGGACAAGCGAGCCTGGGGCTCACACTTGCCTTACTTGCTGGCCTGGTGGATCAGGGTACCTTCCGGCTCACCCATGATCACGCGGCGCAGCGCGCCCGGTTTGTTCATGTTGAACACCCGGATCGGCAGATCGTGGTCGCGGGCCAGGGTAAAAGCAGCAAGATCCATCACTTTGAGTTCTTTTTCAAGAACTTCATCATAACTCAGTTCCTGATAGAGCACGGCATCCGGGTTCTTGACCGGGTCATCGGTGAACACGCCATCGACCTTGGTGGCTTTCAGCACGACGTCGGCTTCGATCTCGATACCGCGCAGGCAGGCTGCCGAGTCGGTGGTAAAGAAGGGGTTGCCGGTACCGGCAGAGAAGATCACCACCTTGCCGGCGCGCAGCTGGCTGATGGCTTCGGCCCAGCTGTAGGAGTCGCAGACCCCTTGCAGGGAGATGGCCGACATCAGGCGGGCATTCACATAAGCACGATGCAGGGCATCACGCATGGCCAGGCCGTTCATGACGGTCGCCAGCATGCCCATGTGGTCACCCACCACGCGATTCATGCCTGCCTTGGCAAGGCCGGCACCACGGAACAGGTTGCCGCCACCGATGACCAGACCGACCTGAACACCCAGCTCAACCAGCTCTTTGATCTCTTGGGCCATCCGTTCCAGCACCGCCGGATCAATGCCGAAACCCTCGGATCCTTGCAGGGCTTCACCACTCAACTTCAGAAGAACACGTCTGTATGCAGGCTTGGGATTGGTACTCATGTCACTGATTCCTGGTCATATAAAGACCGCGACATAAGTCGCGGTCTGGGGAAACGGAAAAACCGGTTCGATTAGGCCTTCTGAGCGGCCGCGATCTGGGCTGCTACTTCAGCAGCGAAGTCGGTCTCTTGCTTCTCGATGCCTTCGCCCACTTCGAAACGGGTGAAGGAAACAACGTCAGCGCCTTCTTTCTTCAGCAGCTCGGCAACGGTCATGGAAGGATCTTTCACGAACGGTTGACCAGTCAGGGAAACCTCACCGGTGAACTTCTTCATGCGGCCTTCAACCATCTTCTCGGCGATCTCTTTCGGCTTGCCGGAGTTGATGGCGATGTCGATCTGGATTTCGCGCTCTTTGGCAACGACTTCGGCAGACACGTCTTCCGGTTTGACGAATTGCGGGCTGTTGGCAGCAACGTGCATGGCCAGATCTTTGGCCAGCTCGTCGGTACCGCCAACCAGCTTGGTGATAACACCGATGCGGGAGCCGTGAACGTAGGTGCCCAGGTTGTCACCTTCAACCAGCATCACGCGACGCAGGTTCATGTTCTCACCGATCTTGGCGATCAGGTTGGTTATGGTCAGCTCGACGGACTCGCCGTTGCCGAAGTCGGCGGCTTTCAGCGCGTCAACGTCAGCGATTTTCTGGGTAGCAGCGATCTCGACGATCTTCTGACCCATGGCCAGGAAACCGGCATCCTTGGAAACGAAGTCAGTCTCGCAGTTCAGCTCGATCATGACGGCAACGTTGCCTTCGGTACGGGCGAAGATCACACCTTCAGCGGCGATACGGCCAGCTTTCTTGGCGGCCTTGGCCTGACCGGATTTACGCATGTTCTCGATAGCCAGCTCGATATCACCGTTGGCTTCTTCCAGCGCTTTTTTGCAATCCATCATGCCAGCGGCGGTGCGCTCGCGCAGTTCTTTTACCAGGGCGGCAGAAATGTTTGCCATGTCCAGTATCCTCGGTCTTGAATTGACAAGAAACAGGGGCCACAAGGGCCCCTGCTAACCAATTACATCAGCTTGGTTAATAAGGGCTTTTCAGTCCTTATCAATTACTCAGCTTCAACGAAGCCATCTTGTTCGGCTTGAACAACGATGTCCTGCTCGCGGGCTTCCAGAACGGTGTCAGCAGCAGCGTTCAGGTACAGCTGTACGGCACGGATAGCGTCGTCGTTACCCGGGATGACATAGTCAACGCCGTCCGGGTTGGAGTTGGTATCAACGATGGAAACTACCGGGATACCCAGGTTGTTGGCT
This sequence comes from Aeromonas sp. ASNIH1, assembly GCF_002934285.1. NCBI lineage: Bacteria > Pseudomonadati > Pseudomonadota > Gammaproteobacteria > Aeromonadales > Aeromonadaceae > Aeromonas > Aeromonas sp. ASNIH1. The sequence continues at coordinate 359,962 of NZ_CP026228.1, forward strand.
TCTTTGATAGCGATGTGCTCGTGGTCGGCATCGACAACGAACAGAACGTCAGGCAGGCCGCCCATGTTCTTGATACCACCCAGGCTCTTCTCCAGCTTTTCCATTTCGCGAGTACGCATCAGCGCCTCTTTCTTGGTCAGCTTGTCGAAGGTACCGTCTTCGCTCTGGGTTTCCAGATCTTTCAGGCGCTTGATGGACTGACGAACGGTTTTCCAGTTGGTCAGCATGCCGCCCAGCCAGCGGTGGTTAACATAGAACTGGTCGCAACGCTCAGCGGCTTCTTTGACGGCTTCAGACGCGGCACGCTTGGTACCTACGAACAGTACCTTGCCTTTCTTGGCAGCTACGGAGCTGATGAAGTTCATGGCATCGTCAAACATCGGAACGGTTTTTTCCAGGTTGATGATGTGAACTTTGCTGCGGGCGCCGAAGATGTAGGACTTCATTTTCGGGTTCCAGTAACGAGTCTGGTGACCGAAGTGAACGCCGGCTTGCAGCATGTCGCGCATAGAAACTTTAGCCATTTTATACCTCTGTATTGGGGTTAGGCCTCCACACATCCCATATAACCGACCCGTTAAGGCACCCCGGCATATGTGTCGATGTGTGTGTGTTGTTGAGTAAGGGTGATGGTATGAGGACACGAGTTCCCCATTCCGGCGCGCTTTATACCATAACTTTGGTCATGACACCACCAGCCCGGGTGCTAAAAATGGATCCCGGACCATGGTGCGACCGCCTGATGACGTTGCGATGACGATCACACTGGAAGTAAACGGGGGTTGGGGATAAAATTTCGCCCTGATTGCAAACGCATCTATTTTTCATTACCTGGTTGTTGGGCATCGGCAGGATGCGCAATCAGGCCCCAAGAGAGATCCCATGTCCATTAAAATCAAGACACCGGAAGAGATTGAAAAAATGCGTGTCGCCGGCCAGCTGGCCGCCGACGTGCTGGTCATGATCGCCCCCCACGTCAAGGCGGGCGTCACCACAGACGAACTGAATACCCTCTGCCACGACTACATCGTCGACGTGCAGCAGGCCATCCCCGCGCCGCTCAATTACCACGGCTTCCCCAAGTCCATCTGCACCTCGGTGAACGATGTCATCTGCCATGGCATCCCGAACCACAAGAAGCTGCGGGAAGGGGACATCATCAATCTGGACATCACCGTCATCAAGGATGGTTATCACGGCGATACCTCCGCCATGTTCATCGTGGGCCAGACCACCCCCCTGCGCCGCCAGCTCTGCAAGGTGGCCCAGGATAGCCTCTATGCCGCCATCAAGCGGGTGCGCCCGGGCATGTGCATCACCGAGATCGGCGCCGTCATCCAGCCCATCGTCGAGCAGGCCGGCTTCTCCGTGGTACGCGACTACTGCGGCCATGGCATCGGTGCCGAGTTCCACGAAGAGCCGCAGATCCTGCACTACCGCAACGGCGGCAAGCTGGAGCTGAAAGCGGGCATGTGCTTCACCATCGAGCCCATGGTCAACAGCAAGAAGTACCACTGCAAGGTCAATCCGAAGGATGGCTGGACCGTGACCACCAAGGACGGCGGCGACTCCGCCCAATGGGAGCACACCCTGCTGGTGACCGAGGATGGCTGCGAGGTCCTGACCCTGCGCCCCGACGACACTATCGAGCGTTTTATCCACCACGTTTGACATTCAACCCCGGCCGCGCGCCGGGGTTGCTCTTTACCCGGCCCGACCGAGAGTGTGACATGCCATGGATGCCAGCCTGCTTTCTCCCCATCTGCTCCCAGACGATCAGCTCACCCGTGACAACTGCAAGGAGTATCTGAGCCGCTTTCTCGCCTGGCTGCATGAGCGCTTCGACGCCGGTGACAACATCATCGAACTGGTGGCCACCCGCTCCGAATACATGGACGCGCTGCTGACCAGGCTCTGGCACAAGTTCGGCTTCGACAGGACCGAGCTCACCCTGATCGCGGTAGGCGGCTATGGCCGCGGCGAACTCCATCCCCACTCCGATATCGACCTGCTGATCCTCTACGAAGGAGATGAACTGGACGAGGTGCTGGGGCTTCGCATCGGCGAGTTCATCACCCTCTTGTGGGATCTCAAGCTGGAGGTGGGCCAGGCGGTGCGCAACGTGGCCGAGTGCATCGAGCAGGGTCGCAACGACATCACGGTTGCCACCAACCTCATCGAGGCCCGTTACATCACGGGTCGCCTGGTGGGATTCGAGCAGTTGCAGGCGGCCACCCAGCCCCAGCACTTCTGGCCGAGCGAAGCCTTCTTTCGTGCCAAACGCGAAGAGCAGGCCCTGCGCCACCAGCAGTTTCTCGGCACCGCCTACAAGCTGGAGCCGGATCTCAAGAACAATCCCGGGGGCCTTCGCGACATCCAAACCCTGGCCTGGGTCGCCCGCCGCCACTTCGGCGCCACCACCCTGTTCGAGATGACCAGCCACGGTTTTCTCAACCGGGCCGAGTACCGGGAGCTGCTCGACTGTCAGAACTTCCTGTGGAAGGTGCGCTTCGCCCTGCACATGGCCATCAACAAGGGGGATAACCGTCTCTTGTTCGACCGCCAGCGCACCGTGGCCCAGATGCTGGGGTTCGAGGGGGAAGGCAACGGCCCGGTCGAGCAGATGATGAAGCGCTTCTACCAGACGGTTCGGCGGGTGGCCGAGCTCAACGAGATGCTGCTGCAACTCTTTGACGAGGCCATTCTCGGCAACACCGCCATGGACGTGCGCCGCATCAGCGACGAATTCCAGCTACGCGGCCGCCTCATCGATGCGGTGGACTCCGAGCTGTTCGGCCGGGATCCTGCCGCCATCCTGCGACTCTTCTACCAGATAGCCCAGCACCCGGAGATTGCCGGCATCCACTCCGCCACCTTGCGCCAGTTGCGCGAGGCCAGACGCACCCTCAACTGCTGGCTGCAAGATCTACCCGAGTGCCGCCGTCTCTTCATGGCGCTCCTGCGCCACCCCAACGGCATCGGCCAGCCGCTCACCCTGATGCACAAGTACGGGATCCTCGCGGCCTACCTGCCCCAGTGGAACCTCATCGTCGGCCAGATGCAGTTCGACATGTTCCACGCCTACACGGTGGACGAACATACCCACAGGCTGCTGCAGAACATCCATCGCTTCCCGAATCCGGCCAGCCGCCAGACTCACCCGCTCTGCCACGAGGTGTTCACCCAGTTGCGCAAGCCCGAGCTGCTCAGCATCGCCGCCCTCTTCCACGACATCGCCAAGGGCAGGCGTGGCGATCATTCCGAACTCGGGGCCGTGGATGCGCTGGAGTTCTGCCAGTTGCACGGGCTGGATCGCTACGAGAGCCGACTGGTCGCCTGGCTGGTGCGCCACCATCTGCTGATGTCGGTCACCGCCCAGCGCCGCGACATCTACGACCCGGACGTGGTCACCGACTTCGCCCAGAAGGTGCGGGATGAATTGCACCTCGACCTGCTCTATTGCCTGACCGTGGCCGACATCTGTGCCACCAACGACAGTCTGTGGAACGACTGGAAGGGCACACTGCTGCGCGAACTCTACTTCGCCACCCAAAAGGCCCTGCGCCAGGGGTTGGAAAACCCGCCGGACATGCGCCTCAAGATCCGTGAAAACCAGCGCCAGGCCAGGCAGATCCTGACCCAGCGCGAGGTGCCACAGGAGGCGGTCACCGCCCTCTGGAACGACTTCAAGGCCGATTACTTCCTGCGCCACAGCCCGGAGCAGATCGCCTGGCACTGCCGCAAGATCATCGCCCACGGTGACAACCCGGCCCCCCTGGTGCTCATCGGCAAGCATCCCATACGGGGCGGTAGCGAGGTGTTCATCTATTGCCGCGATACCCCCAACCTCTTTGCCACCGTGGCTTCGGCACTGGATCAGAAGAACCTCAGCATCCACGACGCCCAGATCATGAATTCGCGCAACGACTACGTGCTCGACACCTTCATCGTACTGGAACCGAACGGCGAGCCCATCAGCCCCAACCGTACCGCCACCATCAAGAAGGCGCTGGAGAAAGCCCTTCAGGAGCCGGGCAAGCTGGTGCTGCGCAGCAAGCCCCTGTCCAGACGCCACCGCCAGTTCAGCGTGCCGACCAGGGTGGTCTTCCTGCCCCACAAGGGGGAAAACCGCCACACCCTGCTGGAGCTGACGGCCCTGGACACTCCGGGCCTATTGGCCCGTATCGGTGCCGTGTTCCAGCAGTGCGGCCTCTCCCTCCATGCCGCCAAGATCACCACCATCGGTGAGCGGGTGGAGGACTTCTTCAGCCTCACCACCCTGGCCGGAGAGCCGCTGAACCCGGAGGAGCAGCAAGCCCTCGAGGAGAGGCTGGTCAATCAGCTCAACCCCCAGGAACCGCTTGGCGAGAGCGCCTGACACGCTCGGATGAAGCCTCGAAAGAGGCTTTTTGACGTATTGATTCCTCAATCAGAACAAATGGTTGGACCACTCAAGTACAATAAATCGCCCTAATTCTGAAGAAATCGGCGAGAGCCCTTAAAAACGATTGGAAAAGTGTGATACAACAAACAGAATTTTATAAAGGAAACCTGTCATGACCCAGTTGCAACAGACCATCGAAGCGGCCTTCGAGCGCCGTGACTCCATCACCCCCGGCTCCGTCGATGCCGCCACCAAGGCCGCCATTCTGGAAGCCATCGACCTGCTGGACTCCGGCAAAGCCCGGGTTGCCGAGAAGATTGCCGGCGAGTGGGTCGTCCACCAGTGGCTGAAGAAGGCCGTGCTGCTCTCCTTCCGCATCAACGACAACGGCATCATCAAGGGCGACGATGCCCAGTACTACGACAAGGTTCCCCTGAAGTTCTCCAACTACACCGAAGAGCAGTTCAAGGCTGCCGGTGTACGCGTCGTGCCGCCCGCGACCGCGCGCAAAGGCTCCTTCATCGCCCCGAACACCGTGCTGATGCCCTCCTACGTCAACATCGGCGCCTTCGTCGATGAAGGCACCATGGTCGACACCTGGGCCACCGTGGGCTCCTGCGCCCAGATCGGCAAGAATGTGCACCTCTCCGGCGGCGTCGGCATCGGCGGCGTACTGGAGCCACTGCAGGCCAACCCGACCATCATCGAAGACAACTGCTTCATCGGTGCCCGTTCCGAGGTGGTGGAAGGGGTGATCGTCGAGGAGGGCTCCGTCATCTCCATGGGGGTCTTCATCGGCCAGTCCACCCGCATCTATGACCGCGAAACCGGTGAAATCCACTACGGCCGCGTCCCGGCCGGCTCCGTGGTCGTTTCCGGCTCCCTGCCCTCCAAGTGCGGCAAGTACAGCCTCTACGCCGCCGTCATCGTCAAGAAGGTGGATGCCAAGACCCGCGCCAAGGTCGGCATCAACGCCCTGCTGCGCTCCATCGACGAGTAATCCACGCCGATGTCATCAAGGGCACCTCTGGTGCCCTTTTTCATGCCCGCTCTCATGGGTGGACGCCAACTCCCCTGCCCCACCAGCACTGCACCCCCCATGAGACGATACCGCTTATGGCAGTGCTGGCAAGGCGTTCACCCCTCCCCTTGGCTCATTGATTAAAGAAGACCTTTTTGACACCAATTTGAATTTGGCGCGCCTGTCACAGGCAAGGCGTCCGGACTCGGGTAAGATAGAGGGGTCAGGATCGTTTCAAACCAAGGAAGCCCGATGTACGAGAATCTCAAGAGCCTGGGGATCCAGGAACCCACCTCGGTGGACAGCTACACCCTGCGCCAGGAAGCCAACCACGACATCCTCAAGATCTATTTCAAGAAGCAGAAGGGTGAATTCTTCGCCAAGAGCGTCAAATTCAAATACCCCCGCCAGCGCAAGACCATGCTGGTCGACTCGGGGACCCATGAGTACAAAGATGTCACCGAGATCAACGCCAACCTCAAATACGTGGTGGATGAGCTGGACAATCTGACCCAGGGCGGCCAGCCTTCCGCCGATCCGGACATCAAGCAGAAAATACTGCGCGACTTGCGTCATCTGGAAAAAGTGGTGCAGAACAAGATCAGCGAGATAGAACGGGATCTCGAAAAGCTTTAAGCCGGTCTGATGCAGCAAAGGCGCCCAGGGGCGCCTTTTTCATTGGGTCACACCATGCTGGCGCCGCCAGGAAAGCCCCCGCACATGTCCCGCCACCAAACGCAACCCAGCAAAAAGGGAGGCTTGCGCCTCCCTTTTCGGAACTCGGATATTGGAGCGACAATCAGTTGCTCTTCATCCAGATGTCCATTTCAGTTTTCAGGTTGTCGGACTTGGTGCCGAAGATGGCTTGTACACCGGAACCCGCCACCACCACACCGGCGGCACCCAGCTTCTTCAGACCAGCCTGGTCAACCTTGGCCACATCCTTCACACCGACACGCAGACGGGTGATGCAGGCGTCCAGAGAGGCGATGTTCTCTTTGCCACCGAAGGCGGAGACCAGTGCAGCAGACATCTCGTCCTTGCTTTGACCGGCAGAGGACTCTTGGGCAGCTTCGTCTTCACGACCCGGGGTTTTCAGGTTCATGGCACGGATGACCACGGTGAAGACCACGTAGTAGATGACCGCGTAGACCAGACCCAGACCCACCAGCAGCAGCATGTTGTCGGCACGCGGAGATTGCACCACGAAGTCGATGAAGCCGTTGGAGAAGGTGTGACCGTGAACGACACCCAGCATGTTGGTCAGGACATAGGCCAGACCTGCCAGCAGAGCGTGGATGGCGTACAGTACCGGGGCCACGAACAGGAAGGAGAATTCGATAGGCTCGGTGATACCGGTCAGGAAGGAGGTCAGGGCAGCAGAAGCCATGATACCTACGATCTTGGCGCGGTTTTCCGGCTTGGCGGAGTGCGCAATGGCAAACGCGGCAGCAGGCAGACCAAACATCTTGAACAGGTAGCCACCCGCCAGTTGACCGAAGCCGTTACCGGCAGCACGGGAAGCGTCATCAGCAGTCAGGAAGCAGGTCATGATGCCGTGTACGGTTTCACCGGCGGCGTTGACGCAGGTACCAGCCTGATAGAAGAACGGCACGTTCCAGATGTGGTGCAGACCGAACGGGATCAGGGAGCGCTCAACCACGCCGTAGATGCCGAAGGCCAGGACCGGGTTCTGGTTGGCAGCCCAGTCGGAGAAGGCACCGATGGCACCACCAATAGGCGGCCAGATGAAGGAGAGCACGACACCCAGACCGATGGAAACAAAACCGGTGATGATGGGCACGGCGCGCTTGCCAGCGAAGAAGCCGAGGTACTCTGGCAGCTGGATCTTGTAGAAGCGGTTGAACGCCCAGGCAGCCACGCCACCGGCGAGGATACCACCCAGCACACCGGTATCGATCTTCTCGACACCCATCACAGGCGCCATCACAGTCAGGGTGGCGGTCATGATGCCGTAGCCGACGATGGCGGACAGGCCGGAAACACCGTCGTTATTGGTGAAGCCAAGGGCGACGCCCACGGCGAACAGCAGAGCCATCTGGCCGAATACGGAACCACCGGCCTGCTCCATCAGTTGGGAGACGATTTCCGGCAACCAGCTGAAGTGGGCAGCACCCACCCCCAGCAGAATACCTGCAACGGGCAAGACCGATACGGGCAGCATCAGCGCCTTACCGACCTTTTGCAGATTAGAGAAAGCATTTTTTAACATGTGTGCGCTCCTGAATGGAATGTCTTACCGTAGACGCTTCAGTCCAATTTATAGACGATCATCAACATCATCTCTCATCGGCATGAATTCGACGCGGGTTTGTTTATTTTGACCAGCTGAATATAACCCAGCAGATCGCAAATATCTTCCATCAGGGGTAAGCGAATAAAAAATTTGGAGGGGAGATCACAAGATAATTTCGGCGGGAATTTTCGGCTAATTACGGATATATTTCGGCATCTTCATGCTAAACCATAAATATGAAAAGTGCTGTTTCGCATTGTATTTTAGCCAATCAAACCAATACCCAACGAAACACACTGTAACTTAATGTAACCATTTGCTGTTTTTTCTATTTTAGTCTACCGATTAAAAAGGTTCTTCGCGGGATCTTGGGGAAGTGGAAGTTGACAGACAGGGTGCTGGTAAACTGGCTGTCTCCAAACACACCACCACCATCACCCTGCTGTCGCCGTGCATCATATTGATATTGCCTCCTTCTGGCCAGGTTATACCGTCATCGCCCAAGCGCTTTCTGCCAACCATCACACCCTGTTTACCCTTGAGCCTCGCGCCGACCTGTTGCCCCGTTGTCGCCGATGCCTGCAACCCACGCCATTGATCCACGACCAACGTATCCGCCGGGTGCGTGAGCGAGACCTATTTGACCGACAAGTCTGGTTACAACTGCCTGTTCGCCGCGTCGACTGTCTGCGCTGTGGTCGCGTCAGTGAACATATCGACTGGCTCCCCTCTGGCTCCCGCCTCACCCGGCGCATGCAGTGCTGGATTGAAGCGCTCGTTCAGTACCTCCCCATCCGCCATGTCAGCCAGCTCACCGGGGTCGGTTGGCACACCATCAAGGAGATCGACAAGCGCCGTTTGCAGACCAGTGTGGGCACCATCGAACTTGGGGAGGTGCGGCGGCTGGTGATGGATGAGTTTGCCCTGCACAAGGGACACCGCTATGCCACCGTGATCATGGATGCCGAGCGAACCCGCGTCCTGTGGGTGGGGCACGGCAACAGCCGGGCCGCTATCCGTCCCTTCTTCGAGCAGCTCGGCGAGCGATGCCAGCAGATTGAAGCGGTGGCGATGGACATGAACACGGCGTTCGACCTGGAGGTGAAGCAACACTGCCCGCAGGCGGAGGTGGTCTACGACCTGTTCCACGTGGTGGCTCGCTATGGCCGAGAGGTGGTGGACCGGGTGCGAGTGGAGCAGGCGAATGCACTGAAAAGCGATAAACCGGCGCGAAAAGTGGTCAAAAGTGCGCGTTGGTTGCTGCTACGTAATCGGGCGAAGTTGAGTGAAAAACAGGATGTGAAGTTGCAGGAGCTGTTGGCGGCGAATCAACCGCTGGCGATGGTGTACGTGCTGAAAGAGGGGTTGAAGGGCATCTGGTATGCGCCGAGCGTGTGGGAAGGATGGCGACGATGGCGGAGCTGGATGCGGCAGGTGAAGGAAAGCGGGCTAGCGCCGCTGCAACGATTTGGTCGAAATTTATCGAAATATATGCGGGGGATCCTGGCGAGTGCAAACTACCCGATGCACACGAGTGTGCTGGAAGGGGTGAACAACAAGATCAAAGTGATAAAGCGTATGGCATATGGATTTAGGGACTCAGAATACTTTTTTCTGAAAATCAAGGCGGCCTTCCCCGGAAAGCCGCGATGAACCATTAAAAAGGCCTCCAACAAGGGAGGCCTCAAATAAATATTATATTTTAAAGACCGGGCAATATTCAGCCCTTTTGGGAACGCTTCACCGCATCAATAAAGATCGATTTCGCCTTGGTCGAACCGGCCCGCTCCGCCTCGCTGACCAGTTGCATCGCCTTGTCGATATCACCGGCTTTCACCGCTTTTTCGATCTGGGATTGATAGAAGGCCTCGGTTTCGCTCAGCATGGGGGCACTGCTCTTGACTGCGCCGGCGGTCGCCAGGGGCACGACAAGCTTGTTTGGTGCCGTGTTGACTACCGGGGTGTTGGCATCAATCACATCCTGATAGACAGGCTTGTAATAGTTGCTCTCGGTTTTGACACCACTCAAGTCCTCCACAGAGAGGCTGACCACGCCCCAGGGGGAGTGCGGAATGACGGGGTCTTTTTCACCATAATCAACCACCCCCAGCGACTTGGTCATCAGCTTGGAAGGGCTAAGGATGGTGGTTGTTTTGTCCAGACCGCTCTGGTCTGTGTAGATCACCATGTAACTTTCGTTATTGGGGTTACCAACATAGGAGCGATCCACGGTAAACACGGCTTCCATGCGATCCCCTTGCAGCATGCGTGCAGGCTCGTACTTGAACACGTCGCTGCCCAACTTGCGGGTCACATTGAATTTGGAATCCAGCATCAAGACGGTCGGGTTGAACAGCGATTTGTCGATCAAGCCATCAACCGTGATGCGCAGGTCACCGGAGTTGACCGGCAACCGGAAGGCGGCAAAGTGGCTTTTCCCTTCGCTGAAAGCGTAAACGGGGGAGCTGCCATCAATGGGGATAAGCTTAGTTGCGCCCGGTTGTATGTCCTGGAACGGCAGACTGGAGACATCGTGACAGCAGCTGCCAACCGTAGCCAATTGGCTCATCGCAACGTCGCGATTTCCCATGATGGACTTGAACTCCTGAGTCGGCGCTACCGTCGTTTCCAACGTGGCGCACCCACCCAGCACAACAGAACAGAATACAGTCAAGGCTAATCTGGAATATCTCATCGCGTGACCCTAAGAAACGTGTTGTAAAAAAAGAGCCCCCGTCATGCGGGGGCACTTGCAGTCATGACGTCAACAGATTACCACCAAGCTTCAGCTTGAACACCGAAGTTCCAGGAGTCGTCCTGCTTCACGCCATTGGCATCCGGGCGGAACTGGCCGTCAGAATCCAGGTAGGAAGCATATACGCGGATTTCCGGGCGGGCCCAGAAGCTGGAGCCAGCGGACCAGGCCTGAGCCAGGGTGTATTTCTTACCGATGGTGCTGGTTTCGGTGCCATTGTTCGGCTTGTAGCTGTCATGGTGATAGCCAAGCTCGGCGATGGTCTTCATGGTGTCATTCCACTTGTACATCGGGCGAACGACAACGGAGAAGGTGTCTTTGTCAGCGCTGTCATTGTCGATATCACTGGCAGTACCGTAAACCAGCTGATGACCGAACTCGACCTTATCGCCAACGGGCAGCACGCCCCAGTTGATGAAGCGCCAGCCATCGCCCTTGGCGGCAGATTGGCTCAGGCCGCTGCCAGAACCGCTACCGTAGTCAACAGCCTGAGCGGCATAACCGTCGGCGAAATACTGAACCACGGTCTTGTTGAAGCCACCCAGCATGGATTGGGTCAGCTCGGCGGTCAGCATGTGGCCGTTTTTCTCGTAATCTTTGCTGCCCAGAGCCGCTTTCTGCTCATCGGTCAGGTTACCGCGGGCGTAGTCATATCCCAGCTCCAGGGAGCCGTCTTTCCACAGCGGGATACCGGCATAACGCAGGTCCAGTACGTCCGTATCAACACGCTTGTCGACACCAACACCACCTACAAACTGATCGTAATCATCCCACGGGTCGTTACGCAGCCATGCAAAAGAGAGCTTGCCCGGACCAGCCTGGATATTTTCTACACCAGCACCGGCACCAGACACATCCCAGTAGTAGAAGTCGGAGATGTGGATGTCGTGACGTTGATAGTAACGCTTACCGGCCCACAGAGTGGCTTCCGGCGCGAAGCCCAGCACGCCTTTGGCCTGGACGTTGAATTGGCGCAGGGCAAAGTCGGCATCACTACCGCTAGTGCTTTCCCAGTCGCGACCTTGCTGACCAGAAACCATTGCAAACATGGAGTCTACGTAGAAAGACTTGCCGTCCTTGTTGTAAGCCTCTTGACCTAGCTGGACTTCGCCGTAGGTCTCGGCTTCATTGCCCAGACGACCGACTTTCGCCTTGGAATAGGTTTGCAGGCTGCCGTTATCGGAAGTACCGACACCGGAACGCATGTAGCCGTGGAAATCAACGGCGAAGGCGGCTTGGGAAGCCAGGGCTGCGGTTACTGCTGCAGCGATCGGGAGCCACTTTGCTTTCATTTTCATTTTCCTTATTCCCGCTGAGAGGAGTGTGATCCTGATATTCAAGTTCTTATCACCGGAAAAACGTTTTGGTGATAACCGAGGTCGATTATAGGTACCCAAATTCCCTGCAAACATGAGCTGATTCACAAAACGATGACAAATCGCACGCCACCGACAGCCACAGCCACAAAATGTCAATGAATTTTCATTTTTTGGCACCAACCACCCAAGATAAGCACAAAAAAGAAAAACAATAACTAAAGAAAGCGCTTTCAAATATTAATTTGCAACGAGAGTTAAGTGATAAATCCATGTCGCAGTAGCAAAAACATGACTGAAATCGCTTTCAATGCGGAACTTTTAATTTTTCAATTTGTCGTGGTTGATGATGAATATGGCCAATCGCTTATCATCATTGGCGAGAAAAATAACCGGACGAAAGAGAGGATATATTTGGGGGCTGAGGCGTGACGCCCCAAAAATAACCCCCCCCCGACAGCACACTCACGGAGGTGAATTTATTCTCGGGGAGAAGGGTCTGGCTACAGTCTATTTTCCCAGGTTTTCAACCAGGCCAGCGCCGCCACTTCAGGCTCATCTTCTACCGTCGCATCGATTTCCAGGTGCACAACCAGTGGCTCGGCAGCCAGCTCCTGCAACAGGGCATCCAGCGATCGCCCCGCTCCGCAGAAGTGTTCATAGCTGCTGTCTCCCATGGCGATGAGGGCATAGCGCCATCCCTTCATATAAGGAGCACGATCGGCCAGAGCACTGGCAAAGGACTGCAAATTGGGCGGTATATCCCCCTGCCCCGTGGTGGCGGTCACGATGAGCAGAACGCGGGAGGCATCGATGTCGGTCAGCGCCGCGTCATCGAAGATCTGGCAGACATGGCCATCGGCTTGCAGGTGGTCACAGAGGGTCTCGGCCACCAGCATGGCAGAGCCGTAGACGGTGCCGACCAGGATGTCGATCTCGGCCATCAGCGACTCCTCAGGGACAGACATTGGGCCCGGCAAGACCGGGATGGGTAGGAAGAGCCCCCCTGAACAGGCGGGGGGCACGCGATTGCGCAGGCGATATCTCGTTGAGCCATAAGTCATTCCTCTGACGTACCTGGGCTACAGCATGCCACAGCCCGGTCAGAGGCAACAGATGGAAAGAGGCTCAGGCGCCGTAGTCTTGCTCGCTGGCAGGCCAGCCCAGACGGGCGAACAGACCCAGCACCTCGGGGCCCAGGGGCGCCTGGATCCGCATCGGCACCTTGAGCACCGGATGCTCGAAGCTCAGACGGTGCGCGATCAGCAGCAGGCGGTCGCACCCGTAGTGCTCGCGAAAGAAGCGGTTGTGTCGGCCATCCCCGTGGGTGGTATCACCGACGATGGGGTGGAACAGGTGATCCAGATGGCGGCGCAGCTGGTGCTTGCGCCCCGTCTTGGGAAAGAGGCGGACCAGGCTGTAGCGACTGGTGGGATGCTTCTTGGAGACGGCGAAGGGCAACTCGACCTGATGCAGACGACGAAACGCGGTCACCGCCTCCTGGGCGGGGCGATCCGGGTCGCTGAAGGCATCGGCAATCTTGTCCAGCTGCTCCTTGAGCGGATAGTCGATGAGCCCCTCTTCGGGGGCCCATCCCCGCACCAGTGCCAGGTACTCCTTGTGGATCTGACGGGCAGCAAAGGCCTCGGTCAGGGTACGGGCCACGGCAGGATCGAGAGCAAACAGCAGCACACCCGAAGTGGGCCTGTCCAGTCGGTGCACGGGGTAGACATGACGACCCCCGATCAGATCCCGGGTCATCTGCATGGCGAAACGGGTTTCGGCCTTGTCGAGCCAACTGCGGTGCACCAGGAGACCGGACGGTTTGTTCACCGCCACCAGCCAGTCATCCTGATAGAGCAGAGTTGGCTGCAAGGCATCCGCTGTCCGGGTCTGCTCGTCCATCATTGTTCGACCACTTTGCCGGAGAGCAGCAGATCGAAACGGGCGATCAGACGAAGCAGGGCCTCGACCTCCGCCAGCTCCTCTTTATAGACCTCACTTGCCATGGGATAGAGGGAGACGCTGGTCGGCAGCGGAGCCTGCAGCAGCACCAGTTGCTCCATACGCGGGATCAGCACGAACTGCAGCCATTGATCGAAACTCAGGGTATCGACACAAAACGGCAGCTCGCTTGCCAGCGCCTCGCTCCCCGGATGGTCGGCTTGCCAGCGTTCCAGACGTTGCAACTCGGCAGTCAGCTCTCCCAGCAGACCGGCAACCAGCAGATATTGATTCATCTCGCTCACTTCCTCATCGCGGGCCCGGTCTGCGACGGGGCCCCACTCAATACGGCCATCAAAAAGGGGCGCTACTATACACCGACCCCGCAATGGCTGCCATGTTACCGTCACCTTCATACCCTGCATCACCGCCTCTGGCTATCTGGTGCAGCCCCCTTATAATCGCCCGCATTATCTTCAAGCGGGATCTCTTCATGTCTTCCATCAACACCCTGACCGAGTTTCTGACCCAGGCCGATACCCAGTTCCAGCTGTTCGATCTGGGCCGCCAGGTGCGCCCGCTCCCCAGCGACCTCTTCGTGCGCATCGAGCAGCAGCAGGAGCCCTACCCCTGGCCGTTACAGCAGCACGCCTGGCTCGGCGTGCACTTCTTCCAGCCAACCGAATCCAGGCACTACCTCTGGTTCCTCAAGTTCGCCCTCGATGAACGCGGCCTGCTCATCTCCAGCGGCCCCAAGCATTTCATGGATCAGGTGGTAGAGACTCTGGGCTACAAGCTCACCGGTGAACTGGACGAAGAGAAGGCCCAGCGTCTGGCGGACAACCCCTACACCTTCCGTCCGGCCGAGGCCAAGATGGCCAGTGTGCACGCCAAGCTGGCCCGCCAGCTGGAACAAGCCCCTTCCGCTTACTACGAGGCCCTCTGCCACTATCTGGCGGCGCCGGGGGAAGAGGGGTGGCAGGCACTGGGACTGCAAGGGTTTGCAGATCTCGCGGAGCGGCTGCAGGTTGAACGCAACCTGGCACTGGTCTGCAAGGCCTTGCCCATGCTGCCGCAGGCCCCTCTTTACGCCCTGTGCCAGAGCCTGGAGAACGCCCCCCTGCCCCCTGCCCTGCAAGGCGCATTGCTGGAGCGCATCGGCAAGGAGCAGGAGTGCGCCGAGCCTGACCCCGAAACCCTGGCCTATCTGTGCCGGGCACTGGCCTCCTGCCCGGGCAACGGACTGCGCACCAACAAGCTGTTGACCCTGCTGCAAACCCGGCCAAGTCCCTCCCTGCTCCTCGCCATCGCTGGCCGCCTCTGGCCCGATCTGAAACACCCCGAACTGCTCGGCCTGTTTCTGGAGCAGCTCGCCCTGCAACCCACCCAGTTCTTCAACCAGGTATTTGCCGAGCTCGTCACGCTACCGGCCTTGCGCAATGATATGCTGGCAAAACTGCGTGACCCCGAACGCAGCGAGGCCTTGGGTCTGGCCATCGGTCGCCTGTTCGCTGCCACCTAGGCCCGGCACGACGGCCCTGTTGCCTGGGGTGAACAGGGCCCCACACATATCACAGAAGGAACCCGCTGATGGGAGAAATGCTTGGGATCTTGCTGCTCGGCCTCGTTGGCTGGGCCTTCTGGCAACAGCGCCGCCAGGCGGAGCTGGCCTGGCAATACATGCGCCGCTACTGCCAGCACCACGACCTGCAACTGCTGTCGCTGGCGCGGACACACCGCGCCCTGGGGCACAAGCCCCTGCGCCTGCTCACCTACTACCAGTTCGAGTTCTCCAGCGACGGAGAGAGCTATTATCAGGGACAGCTCTGCATGCAGGGGCTGCATGTCGCCGGTGTCGAACTGCCACCCCATCGTCTCCCCTCCTAGATTTGAGAGCACGGGGGCTGGCTATACTCTTCCACAGCCCCCTTCCAAGGAGTACCGACATGGAATTGCTCACCCATGACATGGCCGCCCTGTTTGCCCAGCTGGGGCTGGCCAGTGACGACATCAGCCAGCAGCGTTTTATCCGCGACCATCCCATCGATCGCCATACCCAGTTACCCGACGCGCCGTTCTGGACTCCTTCCCAGGCAGACTTTCTGCGCGATGCCCTCAGCCACGACGCCGACTGGGCGGAAGCCATCGACCAACTGGACGTGATGCTGCGCCAGGGGACCTGATCCCCCCACTCCCGGCGGCCAGCGTTGGGTAGACGCGGAGCCGCCAATCCCCTCCCTCCATCGCCCAGGCGCCCCTCCCTCTCGCCACCCACGCCCTTCGCTCCGCTTTCCTGATGGACAGGCTTTGATTAAGCTCTGTGCCACTATCCACCCGCAGCAAGACGGCCGTGCAGGAGCCAAGATGTCAGCCCAAGAGATCATCCAGATAGCCAACGAACTCAGTGCCAGGGGGATCACCCCCTCTACCGCCATGGTCAAGGCCCGCCTCAGCCATCCCGTGCCCATGGCCGAGCTGCTCAAGGTGTTGAGCCAGTGGAAGCAACAACCCCAGCCCGCGGCGACAGCGCCCGCCCCCGCCAGTGCCCCCGAGGCGTCCCCCTTGGCCACGGAAAGCGTCACTCTTCAGCAACTGAGCGAACAGCTCGCCCGGCTGGAGCAGAAGGTCGATCGCCTCACCGATCTGCTGCTCAACCAGAAGCCGGATTGACCCATCGCCATGTATATCCTCGAACTCACCTTTGAGTGCTACCGCGATACCTCCCTCGGGGAGGCCGAACGGGCCATCGTCCACTACCTCGACATGCTGCGCTATCAGGGTCAGATCCTGGGGCGGGAGTTTCCCACCAGCATGCACGAAGGCTATTTCGTCAGCCGGGTGGTCTGCACGGAGCAGGACAGCCTGCACCCTGACAACCAGAGCGAGCTGGTCGCCCTTGCCGAGCAAGGTCTGCACCAGGCGGGCCTGCTCACCCCCAAACTCCACCTGCAAGGGGCGGATCTGCTCTCGGACAGCACGGACCCGTGCGCAGAGCAGGGGGAGCGTCCCAGCTGGATGCTGCTCTACACCAGCTTCCTGCACAGTTGCTCTCCCCTGCGCTGTGGCGATCACTTCGCCCCCATCCCGCTCTATCGGCTGCCCGCCGTCGCCAACGGTGACCACAAGCAGATCATCAAGTGGCAGGAAGATTGGGAGGCCTGCGATCAGTTGCAGATGAACGGCTCCATTGCCGAGCACGCCGCCCTGCACGAAATCGGCGAGGTGGGCAGCCGCCTTCATCGCCGGGGCAGCGATCTCGCCAGACGGCTGGAGCTCCTGAGCGGCATTCCCACCTATTACTATCTCTACCGGGTAGGCGGCCTGAGCGCCGCCGAAGAGCGGGCTCGCCCCTGCCCTGGCTGTGGTGGTCCATGGGCGCTGGCCGCCCCCCTGCACGAGATCTTCGACTTCAGGTGCGAGCCTTGCAGGCTGGTCTCCAACCTCTCCTGGGACTTCAAGGAGTAGGAGCCTACCGCGCACAATGGCGCAATAAAATGGCACCATAAAAAGAGAGGGCCTTGCCAGGTGGCAAGGCCCTCTCTTTTGGAGCATCACTGGGGCAAGGTTTCCAGTCGCGCCAGAAAGGCCGGCAACGAGGGGGCCAGCGTCAGGCGCCGTCCGGAGTCCAGCCACTCCAGCCACACCTGGCCGCTCTCGTTATCGAGGGACACCAGCGTCATCTCGTTGCGGGTCGTGGCAATGAAGAGTGAAGGGGATCGCTTCAACTTGCGCAGCATCAGCAGGTGGCCGATGAGGTTCTCCTTGAGCAGATCCAGATCGGCATCGTTCCACGGCAGGATGAGTTCGATGCGCAGCCCCTTGAAAGAGCAGGGCAGAGGGCGGCTGAACCAGTGGCCAAACAGGGCGATGGCGCTGGGATGCAGCGTCAGCTCCAGGGCGTTCGCCATGGCCGTGAAGTCGGCTGCCTGCTCCCGCTGGAACGGACGCCAGGCTACCCGACCCTCCCTGGGTTCATCCAGCTCGCAAGGAGAGCGCCAGTCGGCCTCCCAGTCACACAGGGGCAGCCCCCGCCTTCCTTCGCCATCGCGCTGCCAGCGTAAAAAGAACTGCTCCAGGGCAGACAGGACTTGATCCGACATCGATATTCCCCACAATAGCGGCCTCTGATGGCCGCAAGTACCTGATCGAAAAATCGGGCCATTGCACCATCAAACCCTTTATCAGACAAGCGTGAGCAAACCAGCATGAGCAAACAAGAGAGATACGCCGGCGCCAGTGCGCTGCAAGGCCTGAGCCTGGGGCAGCAGTCAGCCTACATCAGCCAGTACACCCCGAGTCTGCTGCAGCCCGTGCCACGCAGCCTGAACCGCGACGATCTTGGCCTGAGAGGTGAACTGCCCTTCCAGGGGAGCGACGTCTGGACCCTGTATGAACTCTCCTGGCTCAATGCCAAAGGCAAGCCCGTGGTTGCCATCGGGGAGGTCTTTGTGCCGGCCACCAGCCCGAATCTCATCGAGTCCAAGTCGTTCAAGCTTTACCTGAACTCCTTCAACCAGACCCGTTGCGACTCCCTGGAGGCGGTGCAAGCGCTGCTGGTTCAGGACCTGAGTGGCTGCGCTGGTGCCCCGGTGAGCGTCACCCTCTTCACCCTCGACCAGGCCACCCACCAGATAGCCCAGCTGCCCGGTGAGTGCATCGACAACCTGGATATCGAGGTGGATGGCTACGAGTTTGACGAGACCCTGCTGCAAGGGGCCGCCGGTCGCGAGATCGTGGAGGAGACCCTGCACAGCCACCTGCTCAAGTCCAACTGCCTAGTGACCAGCCAGCCGGACTGGGGATCCGTGGTGATCCACTATCGCGGCCCGCGCCTCGACCGGGAGAAGCTGTTGCGCTACCTCATCTCGTTCCGCCAGCACAACGAGTTCCACGAGCAGTGCATCGAGCGCATCTTTACCGATCTCAAACACTTCTGCGCCCCGGAACAACTGACCGTCCATGCCCGTTACACCCGCCGCGGCGGCCTGGACATCAACCCTTTCCGCAGCGACTGGGAGCCGGTTCCGGCGAACCTGCGCCTCATTCGCCAGTAATCACCGGCGCCGCCATCCTGCGGGCTGCGGCCCGCTGCGCATCACCTCAGTAAACTCTGGACGGGCGGGGGTGGGCTTGGATAACATGCCTGCACCTCCGTGCCGTTCTTAATCCAATGAATCAACTGTTTTTTCTGGCAATGATGATGTCCTCCTTGTCGGCTCCTGATCTGGATCTGGCCAAGGAGCAGTTGTCCATCGACCTGCAGCAGGCCCAGACCCTGGTGCTGACCGATCCCGCCAGATGTGCCCAGATTGCCACCTCCTTCCTCGAACGCACGGCCAACAATCCCAAGCAGATCATCAGCAACCGTCAGGAGTACGGCTATCGCGAGCCGATGCTGAACTACGGTACCGCCACCCAGACCACGGGCGCCTATCTGCTCAAGGGGGAGTGTCTGCAGCAGCTAGGGCAGTTCACCCAGGCACAGGAGTCCTTTGAGCAGGGCATCGCCATGGCCGAGAAAGAGCAGCAGTTCGAGCTGCAGGCCCATGGGCTCTATCTGCTGGTTCGAAGCCGCAATCTGCAACAGCATACCCATGGCGCCGCGTCCCCCCTGCTCGACAAACTCGACAAACTGCTGGCCAATCCCGACCTCAAGGAGAGCCAGTTGCAGGTCTACAGCCGTCTGCTACGCGTCAACGCCAGCGTAGAGGAGCGGCAATTCGATCTCGCCAAACAGCAGCTGGCCGAGACCCGCAAATGGGCGGAACACGCCAAACAGCCTCTGGCCAGGGCCTGGACCAGCGCCGTGGGCGGGGATCTCTATCAGGCGCTGGGTCAGCCCCAGCTTGCACTGGGGGAATACATCGAAGCACAACAGCAAGCCAAACCCCTGCAGGATCCCCTCTTCCTCGGCCTGCTCTCGAACCAGATGGTCAGCCTCTATCAGGAAGAGCAGGAGCCACAAAAAGCGCTGCAATACGCCAGCGAGGCGGCCAACTATTTTCATGCCCTCGGCAATTCCTCCATGCTGAGCGACGCCCTGATCGTGCTCGCCCGTCTCAACCGGGATCAGGGCGAGATGAACATGGCGCTGGTCTATTTCTTCAATGCTCTCGACCTGCTGGACGAGAGCAGCAACCGCACCCGCATCGCCCATCTCAAGTTCGAGATAGGCAAGACCTACCTGCAGACCGGCAACCTCAACCTGGCGCGAAACTACCTGAACGCCGCACGCCAGTCCCATGAGCTGGGGGATGACAAGGAGTCGCTCATCGACACCCTGCTGTTGCTGGGAGAGCTGCACCTCAAGCAGCAGGAGGCGGGCATCGCCATCCTGCAGTTGGAGAACGCTCTCACCCTGGCCAACCGGATTGGGGACATCCGGCGCCAATTCGAGATCTTCCGCCTGCTCTCCGTCGCCTATGAGCAGAAGGGTTACCTCCAGCAGGCCCTGGAGAGCTACAAGAATTACCACCAGCGCAGCGAACTGGTTCGCCAGCAACAGCTGGCGCTGGAGCAGGAGGCGGTGCGCGACAACTACGCCCAGGTGGAGCGTGTGCAACAGGTCAAGGAGCTGGAACAGCAACTCGACGTCAGCCAGCACCAGCAGGAGCGATACCTCTGGACCAGCGTCAGCACCGGGCTGCTGCTGGCACTCTTCATCTATTTGTTTTTCACCCTCTGGCTGAAACTGCGGGTCGCGCGCCTTCATGCCAAACAGCTGGGAGAAGCCCTGCTGGTAGAGCCGCGCAGCGGCCTGGCCAACTGGCAGCGACTGATGAGCCGCTGGCCGCGGGAGATGGCCAAGCGCCAGCAAAAATCCGAGCGCTGGTACCTGAGCGAACGCCCCACCAGCGAATTTGACGACAAGCTGCACTACCTGCTGTTCCGGGTTCCCTTCCTGATCAACAGCCTGGAGCAGCACGGCTATCAGGTCAGCCGCGAGATAGAGCAGGCCTTCGGCCGTTACGTCAACGAACTGACCCCGCAGGATGGCCGCATCTACGACCTGCGCGAAGGCCACCTGCTCTATGTGGTGCCCCAGCGCCACGTGGCCCAGTTGCATCAGCTGGCCCAGACCCTGCTCGACACCCTGGCAGCCTTCCCCTGCGAGCACCCGCTGGACAGGTGCATCAGCCTCGGCATCGTCAGTCATCCCTTCCTGCCCAAGGCGGCCATGGCCCTCGATCACCACGGCCTGTTCGATCTCTGCTACCTGGCCCTCTCGGGTGCCATTCAGCTCAGCGAAAAATGCCAGCAGAGCGTCTGGCTTGAGCTGGCCGCCATCGATTGCCAGCAGGCCGCATTTTTTAACGGAGATGTGTGGCAATGCTGCTTGATGGCAATTGACAAGGGACTGGTAAAAGTAAATTCTTCTCATGAAAAGCAATGGGTTAACTGGCTTGCGCTTTCACGGATGAAGGTTGCGGACAATCCTTGACAAAAAGGTACTCAACGGGGTCTTTGATTGGCTTTCTGTTGCTGGACGAAACAAAAACGATAATGACAACAGGGCGACCTGAAGAATGAATGATATGGCTGCCGTAACAGGACAACTGGCAAGACTCAGGGAATCCCTCCAGCAGAAACAGCAGGAGCTTGACGGCATGGCGAGCTTCTCCGATGCCGAACGCACCCGCAGTATCCAGTTCATCGGCAAGTTGATGCAAGCCTGTCGCGGCCACGATCGCGAGCTCGACAACCGGCTCGCCAAGCTCAAGCAGAAACTTGAAGGCAACCCTCCGCTCACCTCCATCGATGCCGATCTGATCGCCATCGAGAAGCTGTTGCAGCAGCACAGCCACACCATGGAAGAGTCCATCAGCCTGACCCGGGCAGCCATCGATCTCGGCAGCAAACAGCTCAAAACCATCAAGGGGTTTCCGGAAGATACCCGCCGCGCCCTCAAGGAGTTTCTCGCCAGCCCGGAGAGTTACGGCATCGGCGATCACCAGAAGAAGGTGATCCGGCTGCTGGAGTTCTACCAGCAGGCGATCAAGATCCAGCTGCTGCCGCGCAAGCCGCTGATCCCCCCTTCGGCGGAGATCCCCACCGAGCTCTCCAGCCCGGCCCCTACCGACTCCTTTGACATCAAGGCACATGCCCAGATTTCAGACGAGTTGCAGCGTCTCATCACCGAGCTCGACTTTGCCGGCGCCGTGGGCGAGAGCCTCGCAGACATCCGCCGCCAGTTGCTCGGGGGCATCACCCCTGCCCTGCTGGCCGAAGTCTGCCTGCAGATCATCGAACTCATCATCGAGGGTACCCGGGAAGA
Source organism: Aeromonas sp. ASNIH1 (assembly GCF_002934285.1). Lineage (NCBI taxonomy): Bacteria > Pseudomonadati > Pseudomonadota > Gammaproteobacteria > Aeromonadales > Aeromonadaceae > Aeromonas > Aeromonas sp. ASNIH1. The sequence goes on from NZ_CP026228.1 coordinate 381,914, forward strand.
GCGCAAAGCCTCCCAGGCGTTTCTCAGCACCCTGAACGAGAGTCTCTCCTCGGTCCATTACAGCTTTACCGAATCCCTGGATGAAGGGCGGGCGCTGCAAAATGCCGCCCATCTCAGCGGACAGGCGCTGGAGCGGGAACTCGCCGCCATCGATCGCGCCATGGCAGCCCATGACTCGCCACAGATACTCAGGGGCGCCATTTCTGGGCATCTGGACACCATCCGCCGGCTGCAGCAGGAGCGGGAGGAGATGGCCAACCGCGAGCGCCACCTGCTCACCCACCTCTCCAACATGGAAGCCAAGCTCAGGTTGATGAAGGACGAGACCGCCGAGTACAAGAAGCGGCTCAGCATCCAGAAACACAAGCTCTTCCTCGACAGCCTGACCCAGGTACACAACCGGGCGGCCCTGGACGAGCGGCTCGAGCTCGAATACAAACGCTGGCTACGCTATGGCACCCCCCTGTGCCTGGCCATCATCGACATCGACCACTTCAAGCACATCAATGACAATTACGGCCACATGGCCGGCGACAAGGCATTGAAGGTGGTTGCCAAGGCCCTGCAGAACGCCTTGCGCGACACCGACTTCATCGCCCGCTTTGGCGGTGAGGAGTTCGTGGTCCTGCTGCCGAACATCAATCCGGACAAGTACCAGAAGCCGCTGGAGAACCTGCGTCAGACCATCAAGAGCATCCCGTTCCGCTTTCGCGATGCCAGGGTCGAGATCACCATCTCCATCGGTGCCACCCTGTTTCGGACCGGCGACCATACCACGGATGCGTTCGAGCGCGCCGACAAGGCGCTTTACAGTTCCAAGCACTCCGGCCGGGATCAGGTCAATCTCGCCTGAATCCGCTTTGAGGGGCGGCTAAAAAAGCGGCAAACGCACAGTCCCCCTATTCCCCTGCCCACCCCCTTGCCTCTACTATCGAACCCGAGGGATGCCAAAGCATCCCGTTTTCTCCCCAGGGAAAGCACAACGATAACAAGCGAGTGAAAGGGGAAATTATGATTACACACATCAATCCCGTGGGCAGCATGGACCTGCTGTCCCAGCTCGAGGTGGATCGCCTCAAGCAGACGGCCTCCAGCGATATCTATCAACTGTTTCGCAACTGCTCGCTGGCGGTCCTCAACTCCGGCAGCCATACCGACAGTTCCAAAGAGATACTGGAACGTTTCAAATCCTTCGATATTCACGTGATCCGGCGCGAGCGCGGGGTCAAGCTCGAGCTGTTCAACGCCCCCGAGCACGCCTTCGTCGACGGCGAGATCATCCGCGGCATCCAGGAGCACCTGTTCTCCGTGCTGCGGGACATTCTCTATGTGTCGACCCAGCTCGAGTCCAATCGTCTGGTCAACCTGACCAGCTCCACCCATATCTCCAATGTGGTGTTCGCCATCCTGCGCAACGCCAAGGCGATCCTGCCCGGCGCCGATCCCAACCTGGTGGTCTGCTGGGGCGGCCACTCCATCAACGAGGTGGAATACCAGTACACCCGGGCGGTGGGTAGCGAGCTGGGTCTGCGCGAGCTCAACATCTGTACCGGCTGCGGTCCGGGTGCCATGGAGGGCCCCATGAAGGGGGCCGCCGTCGGCCACGCCAAGCAGCGGGTGCGCAACGGCCGTTACATCGGTCTCACCGAGCCTTCCATCATCGCCGCCGAACCGCCGAACCCCATCGTCAACGAGCTGGTGATCCTGCCGGACATCGAGAAGCGGCTGGAAGCCTTCGTGCGTCTGGGTCACGGCATCATCATCTTCCCGGGCGGGGTCGGCACTGCCGAGGAGCTGCTCTACCTGCTCGGCATCATGATGCACCCGGCCAACGATCGCCAACCCATCCCCATCGTGCTGACCGGCCCGAAAGAGAGCGCCGACTACTTCCGCGCCATCGACGACTTCGTCAAGGCGACCCTGGGGGAAGCCGCCACCAGTCTCTACCGGATCATCATCGGCGATGCGCCCGAGGTGGCCCGCGTGATGAAGGAGGCGATGCCGAAGATCCGCGAATACCGCAAGTCGGTGGGAGATGCCTACTCCTTCAACTGGTCCCTGCGGATCGAGCCCGAGTTCCAGCTGCCGTTCGAGCCGGATCACGCCAGCATGGCCAGCCTGGATCTGCATCGCAACCAGCCACCCCAGCTGCTGGCAGCCAACCTGCGCCGCGCCTTCTCAGGCATCGTCGCAGGCAACGTCAAGGAAGGGGGCATCAGGGCCATCGAGAAGAAGGGTCCCTTCAAGCTGCACGGCGACAAGGAGCTGATGCACCTGATGGACAGATTGCTGGAAAGCTTCGTCAAGCAGCAGCGCATGAAGCTGCCGGGCAGCCAGTACGTTCCCTGCTACGAGATAGTCAAATAGTCGGGACATCACAATGCACCGCACCGGAGGGGCCCATGGGCCCCTCTTTCATTGACTGGTCTTCTACGGGGTTAGCAGGAGACGCCACCATTGTTACAATGGCAATCCCCGACGCCCGGAGTGCCCCATGCCACACCTGCTCATCATCGATGCCCTCAACCTCATCCGCCGACTGCACGCGGTGCAGAGCCAGCAGGGACTGACCCCGGCTCAGGCCCTGCTCGCCACCCGTGCCAACCTCATCAACACCTGCAAGAAGCTCCTGGCGGCCAGCGAGCCGACCCACGCCATCGCGGTCTTTGACGGTGAGGTCCACAGCTGGCGCAAGACGCTCTATCCCCCCTACAAGGAGGGCCGCACCCCCATGCCGGATGAGCTGAGAGAAGGGCTTGCCGACCTGCAGGACGCCTTCTGGGAGTGCGGTGTGGATGCCCTGCTCTCCCAGACCGACGAGGCGGACGATCTCATCGCCACCCTGGCAAGCGGCATTGCCCAGCACGGCGCCAGCGCCACCATCATCTCCACCGACAAGGGGTTCTGCCAGCTCATCTGCCCGCAGATCCGGGTGCGGGATTACTTCAACAAACGCTGGCTGGATGCCGCCTTCGTCCAGCAGCAGTACGGCGTTACACCGACCCAGCTTGTGGACTTCTGGGCCCTGACCGGTATCAGCGGCTCCAACATCAAGGGGGTGCCCGGCATTGGCCCCAAGACCGCCACCCAGTTGCTGCAGCAATACGGGGACCTGGCTGCCATGCTGGAGGCCTGTGAGCGGGAGGAGGCCACCAGACCCCTGCTCAAGCTGCGCCAGCACCGGGAAGAGGCCCTGCTGGCCCAACGCCTGGTCCGGCTGCAGCACGATATCCCGCTCGGGTTCAACCTGCGGGAGATCCGCTACCCTCCCATCCCTGATGCCGGGGCGTGATCCCCAGCACACCATTTCCCAAGACAGGCCGTACCTGTTGACATAAATGGGTAAAATGTAAAGAAACATGGAGGATGTGGTGCAAAAATGGTATAAAGCCGACGAATCCTCCCCCTCTGTTCCCTAGAAGTGGATACGCCTCATGTCAAAAAGAAAGATTACCGTCATCCCGGGCGACGGCATCGGCCCCAGCATCATCGAATCCGCCATCCAGATCCTGACCCACGCGGGTTGTGACTTCGACTACGAATACGCAGACGCCGGTCTGGTAGCCCTGGAAAAACATGGCGAGCTGCTGCCCCAGGCCACCCTCGACCTGATCGAGAAGAACAAGGTCAGCCTGAAAGGCCCGCTCACCACTCCGGTCGGCGGCGGCTTCACCTCCATCAACGTCTCCCTGCGCAAGAAGTTCAATCTCTACGCCAACGTGCGCCCCGTCCTCTCCTTCAAGGGCACCAAGAGCCGTTACGACAACATCGACATCATCACGGTGCGCGAGAACACCGAAGGCATGTACTCCGGTGCCGGCCAGAAGCGCAGCGATGACAACCAGAGCGCCGAGGCGATGAGCATCATCACTCGGGAAGGGGCCGAGCGCATCGTCACCTTCGCCTTCGAGCTGGCGCGCCAGGAAGGACGCAAGAAGGTCACCATCATCCACAAGGCCAACATCCTCAAGTCCACCTCCGGCCTGTTCCTGGAAGTGGCCCGTCAGGTCGCGGCCCGCTACCCGGACATCCAGAACGAGGAGATGATCGTCGACGCCGCCTGCATGAACCTGGTGATGTACCCGGAACGCTTCGATGTGATGGTCACCACCAACCTGTTCGGCGACATTCTCTCGGATCTCTGTGCCGGTCTGGTGGGGGGGCTGGGCATGGCGCCGGGCGCCAACATCGGTGAAGGGGCCGCCATCTTCGAAGCGGTACACGGCTCTGCGCCGGACATCGCCGGCAAGAACATCGCCAACCCCACCTCGGTGATCCTCGCCTCCATCCAGATGCTGGAGTATCTCGGCATGCAGGACAAAGCGGAGCGCATTCGCGAGGCCGTGCGGGCGACCATCGAGTCCGGTGATCGGGTGACCCGTGACCTGGGGGGCACAGCGTCCACCAGCGAATTCACCCAGGCCATCATCGACCGTCTATAAATAGAATCCAACCATATGATTTTAAAAGGGAGCTTCGGCTCCCTTTGTTTTATGCCAACGCCTCCCTACCTCCCTCGCCAGATGAATACTATGTTGATATGAGGGATAAGGAGATCCACCATGCGTGCTACTTTCATCTTGCTGATTGTCAGCAGCAGTGCCACGGCATTAGACAGGCCAGTCGACAATGCCTGGTTGACGCCGCCTCCCCAGCACGAGGCGCCAGCCAAGCAGACCTGGCAATCCACCCTGGATACCAACGATCTGCTCAAACAGCCCAAGCCGCTCTCTCTGGGGGTGGATATCACCACCGACAGCAACGGTAATCGGCAGATCACCCCCTATCAGAAGCTGAACCTCACGGCAGAGAAGAGCGTCAGCCTCTCCTTCGAAAAGCAAAAGCCCAGGATCAAGTTCAACGCTGGCGGCATCAACACCTCGGTCAAGCTTCGCGGGGATGGCGTCAAGATGCAGTTCAACCCCAGTGACAAGACCATTCCCCTGCAAATTGAGCTGAAGATCACCGACGACGAGTCCATGATGCGTCTGGACTACCGCTTCTGATGACCCAGACACAAAAAAACCGGACGTCACCGTCCGGTTTTTTCATGCCCTGTTCCCGATGCTGCTTCAGGACTTGGGGGACAGCTTGGAGACCCAGAACTTGTTGTAGACGTGCACCGTGATCTCTTCGCGATCGTGATAGAGCTGTTTGGCCTGAATGATGAAACCGCCATCGATCTCTGCCAGCAGTCCGCGCAGCACCTCGATGTTGTGCACCGCCTCGGCGTAGCGCTTCTTCATCGGCAGCTTGAGGTTGAACATGGCTTCCTGACAGTCGTTCTCCCTGAACCAGTCGGCCACCATGTGGGTCACTCGCGCCGGCTTGTCCACCATGTCGCACACCAGCCAGTAGGTATTCTTCTTGCTCGGCCGCCACACGAAACCATCGTCACGGATGTGCTTCACCTGGCCTGTGTCCATCAGGGATTGGGCCATCATGCCGTTGTCCACCGCCGTCACCATCATGCCACGACGCACCAGCTGATAGGTCCAGCCACCCGGGCAGGCGCCAAGATCCACGGCCTTCAGGCCGGAGCACAGGCGCAAGTCCCACTCTTCCTTCGGCACGAAGACGTAGAACGCCTCTTCCAGCTTGAGGCTGGAGCGGCTCGGGGCATCGGCCGGGAATCGCAGGCGCGGGATCCCCATGTGGAAGGCAGAGTTGTTGAAGGAGTAGGAGTACCCCAGCATCAGGTGGTCATTGGCCAGGAAGAAGGCGTGGAACACGGGACGGTTCGGGGTCTCCTTCTTGGTCAGGATCTCGTTGCTGCGCAGCGCCTGGCGAAGCGGCACGGTGAACTTGCGGCAAAAGGCGGAGAGCTCCTTCGCCTCGTTGGTATCGGCCGTCTCCACCCGAAGATCCCCGCAAATGGCGTAACCGCTCGCCGCCTCCAAGATGGGAGAGACCCGATCGCTTATTTCCAGATCTTTCAGCTCGTGGGTCACCACCAGCATCTGGCGAATGAAGATAAGCTCGCGGAACGGCAGCTTGCGCGCCAGCAGATCGGCCTGCTCCTCGTCATACAACTCGAAGATCACATAGCCGCTGTCGTCCTTGACCCGGGCAAAGCCGTAGCACTGCATGTTGCCGGCACGCTCGGTGATCTCTGCCGCCGCCTCTTTCTCAAAACCCGGGCGGCAATAAAGCAGCAGATTATTCATTCTTTCCTCCAAGACGACAGCCGGCCCACATCAGAGCCGCCCATCCCAACATAAAACAGAGGCCACCGGCCGGGGTGATGAGCCCCAGCCCCTTGCTGCCAAGCAGCACCATGGCGTAAATACTGCCGGAGAATCCCAGGATCCCCAGCACAAAGACGGCGCCCGCGAAGGTGATCACCTTGCCGCGCACGCCGCACAGCCCCAGCACCAGCAGGGCCAGGGCGTGGAAAAACTGGTATTGCACGGCGGTGTTGAACGCCGCCAGCAACGAAGGAGCAATGCCGGTCGCCGCCAGCCCGTGAGCGCCGTAGGCCCCGAGCATGGTGGCCGTCAGGCCGAAGAAGCCCGCCAGCACCAGCCAATGTCGTTGGATCTGCATCTTCTCTCCTTGCACGCTTCTTCTCTCGACCCGCTCGAGATGGTCAGGAGCGGCCCACCGCCGCGATAAAATCCTTGATCCGCTCCGCAGCCAGTCGCAGGTTCTCCTGCTCGCTCATGCCGCTCGCCTTTCTCGGTTTGAAACCATGATCCCCGTCGGTCAGCCAGTGGACCGATACGGCGGGTGAGAAGGGGAAATCGGCCAGCTCGGCGCGGGAACCGAAGGTATCGCGCTCCCCCTGCAGCAGCAGCGTGGGCGTCGTGATCAGCTTGAGCACCTCGCCCCGCCATGCGTCGGGCTTGGCCGGGGGGTGGAAAGGATACCCGAGAACGATCAATCCTGCAGCATCCATCTCGTCGCCCCCCTCGCAAAACAGCTCGGCCGCCATCCTTCCCCCCATGGACTTGCCCGCCAGAAACAGCCGGGGATGGGCAAACTGACGCACCATCTCGCGCCAGTGGGCGAGCAGCACGGGTTGTCTGTCCGGCGGCCTGCGTTTGCCGTCCTGAGCCCGTTTGGTCATGTAGGGGAAGTTGAAGCGCACCACCTCGATCTCCGGCCCCGCCAGCAGTCGCGACAACTCGGCCAGGAAGCTGTGCTCCATGCCCGCCCCCGCGCCGTGGGCCAGCAGAATGCGAACGGGGGCGTCACTCGCCCCCTCTCTTGTCAGGTCAGTCACCAGGTCAACTCCTCAGGCATCGGCAAGGCGGGCACGCCTGCGGGCCTCTTCCTGCTCCACCAGTTCCAGCATCCAGTCGCGAAAAGCCACTATCTTGCCCTGATCGGACTGCTGCTCCTGACACACCAGATAGAAAGCGTTCTTGCTCACCAGCACCTGCTCGAACGGGCAGATGAGACGCCCCGCCTCGATCTCCGGCTGGGCCAGCACGCTGTGGCCGAGCGCCACCCCCTGACCGTGGATCGCCGCCTGGATCACCATGGTGGAGTGGCTGAAGATGGGCCCCTGATTGACATTGGGCGCGTCGATATCGAGCTGGCGGAACCAGGCCTTCCAGTCGCGCCGGGAGGTGTCGTGCAGCAGGGTGTGACGGGTCAGATCGTCCGGGGTGCGCAGGGGCTTGGGGCCGGTCAGCAGCAGGGGGGAGCAGACCGGGATCAGGTACTCGGTGTGCAGCTTGTCCGAGCGCAGCCCCGGCCAGTTGCCGCGGCCGTAGTAGATGGCCACGTCCACGTCGTCGGTGAGGGAGCCCTCGTCCATGTCCACCGCCTTGATCCGCACATCGATGTCCGGGTGGCGTTCGCTGAACTTGACCAGGCGGGGCACCAGCCACTGGATGGCGAAGCTCGGCTGCAGGGAGACGGTGAGCGCCCCCTTGGCGCTGCGGGCCAGCAGCTTGTCAGTCGCCTCGGAGATGGAGGCAAAGATGTCCTTGATATCGAGGAAGTAGCTCTGCCCCTCCTCGGTCAGTAGCAGGGAGCGATTCTTGCGGCGAAACAGCTTGATGCCGAGATACTCCTCCAGCGCCTTGATCTGGTGGCTGATGGCTGCCTGGGTCACGAACAGCTCTTCTGCTGCGCGGGTAAAGCTCAAGTGACGAGCCGCGGCTTCAAACGCTTTCAGTGCATTGAGCGGAGGTAAACGACGAGACATGGAATCGGCCGACGATGAATTTTTCTAATGGGGCGCATTATAAATTGTCGGTTGCGGGTCGACCAGTGAATAAACATAATTCGCCACGCAATTCGTTGTCATATGGCTCACACCTTCTCTTCCATGTTGGTTTACATGTGGTTTTTGTGAGTGAGTCGACAGTGATTGTGGTGTTGTGTTTCTTCCTCTGCGGGAAGAAGGGCTAAATCAGGTCGATTTAACCCAGTCTGTCATCTGAATGTGTTTGGCGCCTCCGGTTGGATGGCGCCTTTTTTCTTATCCTCCCCTACACCCGGAACTGGCCCACCAGTTGCTGCTGCTTGTCCGCCAGTTGCGACAGCTCGCGCCCGTTGTCAGCGGAGGTCGCCGCTTCCGCCCGAATGGTATGGCTCACATCGCGAATGTTGCTGACGTTGCGATTGATCTCGTCCGCCACGCCGCTCTGCTCCTGCGCGGCCCTCGCGATCTGCTCATTCATCTGGTGGATGGTGCCGACCGCCTGGATGATCTGCTCCAGCACGCTGACCGACTGCTCCACCTTGGTGAGGGTCAGATCCGCCTGGTGATGGCCGGTCAGGATCGCTTTCACCACCGCCTCCGTCCCCGACTGCAACTGGCCGATGAGGTTCTGGATCTCGACGATGGCGTTCTGGGTTCGGCCCGCCAGGTTGCGCACCTCGTCGGCGACCACCGCAAAACCGCGCCCCTGCTCACCGGCTCGGGCCGCCTCGATGGCCGCGTTCAGGGCCAGCAGGTTGGTCTGCTCGGCGATCCCCTGGATCACCACCAGGATGTCGTTGATGTTGTCGCTGTTGGCGGAGAGGTGCTCCACCACTGGTTTGGCATCGCTTATCACCGTCATCAGTCTGGACATGGCCTCCTGGGTCTGCGCCACCACGGACTTGCCCTCCTGGGCCGCCGTGTCGGCCTCATCGGCCGCCGCCACCGCCGCATTGGCATTGCCAGCGACCTGCAGGGCGGTAGCGCTCAACTCTTCAAACGCGGTCGCCACCAGATCCACCTCCTGATACTGGGACTGCATGCCGGCGCTGGTACGGGCTGCCCCTTGCGCCGCCAGGGCCGCACTGGCCCGAGTGCCCGCAACGGTGTCGATCACCTGGCTGATGGTGGATTGCAGCTTGTCCAGAAACTTGTTGAACCACTTGGCCAGCTCGCCTATCTCGTCATCCCTGCGCAGATCGATGCGCTGGGTGAGATCCCCCTCCCCGCTGGCGATGTCCTTGAGGCGTGCCACCACGGCGCGGATGGGCGCCACGATGCGCTGGGCCATCAGCCAGATGCAGAGCAGGGCGAGCGCCGAAATCCCGCCACCTATGGTGAGCTGGGTGGCCACGCTGCGCTGGGCCTGATCCTCAAGCTCCCCTTGCAGTTGCAGGGCCGAGGCGAGCACCACGGCACGGGGCAGCTCGATATAGATGCCCCACTTGCGATCCGTACGGCGCATGCTGACCGGCACGAAGGTCTGCAACAGGGCGCCGTCCGGGCTCCAACGGGTGGCCACGTCCCCCTTGGCGAGCCAGCCGTCGAGATCCTGCGCCAACGGCGATTGCGCCAGGCGGTTGCCAAGGGCGACCGGGAACCCTTCCACGCCGGCCACCCGCCCTTCACTGCTGAGCAGAAGCACCTTGCCCTGCCCCTTGTAGAGGGTCCGGCCCATCTCTTCCACCAGGCTCTGCAGGGTCCCCAGGGAGATGTCGACCCCCACCATGCCAAGCAGGGAGCCCTGGTCCAGCAGCGGCACGGTCACCGAGGTCATCAACACCTGCTGGGTTCCCACCTCGTCCACATAGGGTTCGAGCAGACAGAGCGCCTTGCTGCGGATGCTGCAACTGTACCAGTCGTTCTCAAGGCCGCCGTGTCCGGAGGGCTTGTCGTTGGCCAGCATCGCCTCGTCCATCACCTCCAGGCTGACCTTGCCGTCGACCCTGGCCCAATAGCTGGAAAAACGCCCCTTGTCGTTGGCTCCAAGCGCCGTCGACCCCTGATAGTTGTCATCCTCCCCGTCGAGCTGGTTGGGTTCGAATACCGCATAGACACCGAGCAGGTTCGCTGACGACTCCGCAGCATCCTGCAACTGCTGGTTGACGGCATTGCGCAGCGCCTCGGAGTGAACGAAGTTGTCGGCCGCGTTCTTGCGCTGGAACAAGATGCCCTCGGCAAGCAGGGTCGCCCTGAAGTAAGCCTCATCGAGGTAGCTGGTCACCCGGGCTGCCTGGGTCGCCCCCATGGCCTGCATCCAGTTTTCTGCCGCGTGCTGCCCCTCCAGGGTGGTGGAGGTGAGCACCTGCTCCTGCATGCGGGCCGCGTTGAAAAGAGAAGAAGCCACCAGCGCGACGGCACTGGCCAGCAGACAGCAACCGGCGATCAGGGTGATCCGTCCCTGAACAGAAAGAGAACTCATGCCACTATTTCCTAACGTCTACAGATGTGAACACTGTATCGGTTTTGGATACAAAAACTTAACTAAATCAGCAGAGATCCAGGCTTAATTGATTGATTTCACCCGCTCCGGGCAAACCAACGACCAGACCGAGCAGGCGAATGGGCTTTCCTTGAGCCCGTTGCAGTCCCTCGTGCAGCAGATCGTGGAAACGGGCCGCCTGATAACTCCCCTTGCGGTAGACGGTGGTCTGGTGAAAATCGGCAAACTTCAGCTTGATCCCCTGCCCCATCAGCATCTCCGCAGGGCAGGCCTTGGCAAAACGCTGCTCCAGCTCGGGAATGAGCCGGCTGAGCACCTGCCAGCAGGTGTCCTCGTCCAGCACGTCGCTGGCGAGCGTCGTCTCTACTCCGATGCTCTTGCGCACCCGCCTGGCCTGCACCGGCTGATCGTCATGCCCCCAGATGCGGCCGGCCAGCATCTCCCCGAGCTTGCCGAAACGGGCGATCAGCTCCTCGTTGCCGAGCTGGCGGGCATCTTCGCACGAATACAGCCCGAGGGACTCCAGCCGCTCTGCCGTCTTGCGGCCGATGCCGGGCAACTTGCCAAGGGGGAGCTGGCGCACGAACTCGTCCACCTCCTGGGGGCGGATGACGAACAGGCCGTCAGGCTTGCGCTGCTCGGAGGCGAGCTTGGCCAGAAACTTGTTCGGCGCCACACCGGCCGAGGCAGTCAACCCAAGCTCGGCGCTGATGGCGGCACGGATCTCCGCCGCCATCAGGGTGGCGCTGCCACCGCAGCGGGGACTCAGGGTCACGTCGAGATAGGCTTCATCGAGGGAGAGCGGCTCCACCTGCTCGGTGTAGCGCAGGAAGATGGCGCGCAACTGGCGCGAAGTTTCTTTGTAGACGGCCATCCGCCCGGGGATCAGCACCAATGGCGGACAGAGCTTTCTGGCCAGGGCGCTCGGCATGGCGGAGCGCACCCCGAAGCGGCGCGCCACGTAGTTGCAGGTGGAGATGACCCCGCGTCGGTCGGCGGCGCCACCGATGGCGAGCGGCACCTCCCTGAGGGCCGGGTTGTCCCGCATCTCCACTGCGGCGAAGAAGCAGTCCATGTCGATGTGAATGATCTTGCGCATGGCCGTGTCTGTTGCTGTGTCGACAGCCTCCCGAACAGATCATAGGGATAGACCCTGGGCATCCGGCGAGGAGGCGTGTCGAACGACAAAAATACTGTATGGATAACCAGTTGAACGTTCCATGCTACCCCAAGCCTGTCATTTCTGCCAGTCTGCGCGCGGGCGCGGCGGCATAGACTCTCAAGGCCACATCCACACGAGACTCAAGGAGGAGAAGCATGAGCATCATCCGGGCGGGGCTCTGCCTGCTGCTGTTGCCGCTAGCGACCATGGCCAAGGATCACCCGACAGCCGAATGCAGCTGGCTGTACAAGCGCATCGAGATACTGGAAACCGCCATCAGGCAGGGAGATGAACTGGGCACCAGGGAAGAGCTGGCAAAGCGAAAGAAAGAGTTCAAGGCAAAGGCATGCAGCCAATATGACTACTGACCCCATGCCACATAAAATAACGAGCCGACCCAGGGGTCGGCTCGTTTCGTTGCAAGGCTGCCTTCAGAGCGATATCCGTCGTTAGATGATGCGGTTGTCCACCAGCATCTTGCGACGAGCCTCTTCCTTGGCCATCTTCTTCTTGCGGTTGTCGCAAGGCTCGGGGCAGTCGCACTCCTTCTCGATCCCGATGGAACCCAGGCCGCCACAGGAGCCGGAGATGGACTTGCGCTGGAAAATGTAGCCGATGGCCATGGCCACCACGACCATCAGAAACACCCCGAAGGTGATCAGAAAGATCTGCATGTAGTTACCCCTTACTTCTTGACCAGATATGGTTTGAAGGCATCCGAATAAGCCTCTTCGAACCCGTCATCCGTCTTGGTGATGGTGAAGATGGCCAGCCCCCGTTCCTTGGCATAGGCCAGGCTCTTCTCCGGCCCCATGACCATAAACACGGTCGCCAACCCGTCTGCAGTCATGCAGGAGGGGTGGATGACGGTCACCGACACCAGGCGGTGCTGGATGGGCTTGCCCGTCAGCGGATCCATGGTGTGGGAGAAGCGCTTGCCGTCCAGCTCGTAATAGTTGCGGTACTCGCCCGAGGTGGCCACCCCGTTGTCACCGGGCAGGATCACCTCCTGTACTGAACCGGCATTGACGGTCGGCTTCTCGATGGCGACACGCCAGGGATGCCCCTTGCCGTTGACACCGTTGATGCGCAGCTCGCCGCCTATCTCCACCAGATAGTTGCGCGCCCCCTGGGACTCCAGGTACTCGGCCACCTTGTCTACGCCAAACCCCTTGGCAATGGCGGAGAGATCCACGTAGAGGTCCGGGATGTCCTTTTGCAGGGTATCGGCATCGGCAGAGGTTATCACATGCAGATTGCCAAGGCCCGTCTTCTGCCGGGTCTGGGCGATCAGCTCGTCGGACGGCACCTTGGTCGGTCTGGCATCCGGCCCAAAGCCCCACAGATTGACCAGAGGACCGACGGTGACGTCCAGCGCCCCGCGGCTCTCGCGGCCAATGTGAATGGCCTCGGTCACCACCCGCGCGGTATCGCGGGAAACCACCACAGGGGTATTGCTCTTGTGCTGGTTGAAGCGTGACAGCTCGGAATCCGGGCGATAGGTCGACATCTGATCGTTGACCCGCTCCAGCAAGACGTCGACCTCGGCTTGCAGCCTGGCGGCATCCTGAACAGCGCTATCTGCCACCTTGATGGAGTAGTAGGTACCCATGGTGCTGCCGGTGATGTGGATCTCCGGCTTCGATTGGACCGTTTCCTGACCGCACCCAGTCAAGAAAAAGGCTAGCCCGAAGGCTAGCCAGGTCTTTACAACGCTGTGCATGGATTAACCACCGAAGTCATCCAGCAGGATGTTCTCGTCTTCAACACCGAGGTTTTTCAGCATGTTGATGACGGCGGCGTTCATCACGGGAGGCCCGCACATGTAGAACTCGCAATCCTCAGGCGCCTCGTGGTTCTTGAGGTAGTTCTCGAACAACACGTTGTGGATGAAGCCGGTGTAGCCATCCCAGTTGTCTTCCGGTTGCGGATCGGACAGGGCGACGTGCCACTGGAAGTTGTCGTTCTCGGCCTGCAGCATGTCGAAGTCTTCGACATAGAACATCTCGCGCTTGGAACGGGCACCGTACCAGAAGCTCATCTTGCGCTTGGTCTTCAGACGGCGCAGCTGGTCGAAGATGTGGGAGCGCATCGGCGCCATACCCGCACCACCACCAACGAACACCATTTCGGCGTCGGTGTCCTTGGCGAAGAACTCGCCGAACGGACCGGAGATGGTCACCTTGTCACCGGCCTTCAGGCTGAAGATGTAGGAAGACATCTGGCCGGGAGGGGCAGTCCAGTTGCTGGGCGGCGGGGTGGCGATCCGCACGTTCAGCATGATGATGCCGAACTCTTCCGGATAGTTCGCCATGGAGTAGGCACGGATGATCGGCTCGTTGACCTTGGACTCCAGCTCGAAGATCTTGAAGCGATCCCAGTCGCCACGATACTCCTCGGGAATATCGAAGTTCTTGTACTGCACGTGGTGGGCAGGCGCTTCGATCTGGATATAACCACCGGCGCGGAACGGCACGCTCTCGCCATCCGGGATCTGCAGCTTGAGCTCCTTGATGAAGGTGGCCTTGTTGTCATTGGAGATGACGGTACAGTCCCACTTCTTCACGCCGAAGATCTCTTCCGGCAGCTCGATGTCCATGTCGGAGCGCACGGTGACCTGGCAGGCCAGACGCTCGCCATGACGGGCTTCGCCCTTGCTGATGTGATCCAGCTCGGTCGGCAGGATGTCGCCGCCGCCGGATTTCACACGCACCTTGCACTGACCACAGGAGCCACCGCCGCCACAGGCGGAGGAGACGAAGATACCACTGCCGGCGAGCACGCCAAGCAGCTTGCCACCCGCCGGGCTGGTCACAGCCTTGGCCGGGTCGCCGTTGATGCTGATTGTCACGTCACCGGCGGTCACCAGCTTGGACTTGGCGAACAGAATGACTGCCACCAAGGCCAGCAGGATCACGGTGAACATGACCACACCCAGAATAATTTCCATCTATATTTCCTTTCCGATTACAGGGAAATACCAGAGAAGGACATGAAGCCCAGCGCCATCAGACCCGCGGTGATGAAGGTGATGCCGAGGCCGCGCAGGCCTTCCGGAACATCGGAATATTTCATCTTCTCGCGGATCCCTGCCATCGCGACGATGGCCAGCATCCAGCCTGCACCCGAACCCACGCCATAGACCACGGACTCAACGAAGTTGTAGTCACGCTGCACCATGAAGGAGACGCCGCCGAAGATGGCGCAGTTCACGGTGATGAGCGGCAGGAAGATACCGAGGGCGTTGTAGAGGGCCGGGAAATACTTGTCCAGCGCCATCTCCAGGATCTGCACCAGGGCCGCGATCACCCCGATGAAGGTGATGAAGCTCAGGAAACTCAGATCCAGACCGGATACCAGGGCACCGTCTTTGAGCACGTAGTTGTAGATCAGGTTGTTGGCCGGGACGGCAACGGTCTGAACCACGATAACGGCAATCCCCAGGCCCATGGCGGTCTTGACCTTCTTGGACACCGCCAGGAAGGTACACATCCCCAGGAAGAAGGAGAGCGCCAGGTTCTCGATGAAGATCGAGCGAATCAACAGACTGATATAGTGTTCCATACCTTAATCCTTCGCCTCCACCTGCTTGGGATCCTTGGTGCGCACGCCCCAGATGATCAGACCAATGATGAAGAACGCACTCGGCGGCAGCAGCAGCAGGCCGTTGGGCACATACCAGCCACCATTGTTCACCAGCGGCAGCAGCTCGATGCCGAACCAGGTGCCGGAACCCAGGATCTCGCGCACGGTGGCCACGGTCAGCAGCACGGCGCCATAACCCAGACCGTTGCCGATACCGTCCAGGAAGGAGGGCAGCGGGGCACTCTTCATGGCGTAGGCTTCGGCACGACCCATCACGATACAGTTGGTGATGATGAGGCCGACGAACACCGACAGTTGCTTGGAGATGTCATAGGCATAGGCCTTGAGCACCTGGTCAACCACGATAACCAGCGAGGCAATCACCGCCATCTGGGCGATGATCCGCACGCTGTTCGGGATCTGGTTGCGGATCAGGGAGATGAACAGGTTGGAGAAGGCGGTGACCGCGGTAACGGCCAGCGTCATCACGAACGCCGTCTTCATCTGGCTGGTAACGGCCAGCGCGGAACAGACACCCAGCACCTGCAGTGCGATGGGGTTGTTGCCGAGCACAGGCGTCAACAGCAACTTTTTCATTTCGCTCTTGTCAGCCATTGTTGATTTCTCCTGCACGTACCTTGGCCAGGAAGGGACCGAAGCCCTTGGGGCCCATCCAGAAGTCGAAGGTGTGCTGTACACCATTACCGGTCAGGGTTGCACCAGACAGGCCGTCGATTTCATGCTCGGAACCAGCCGGAGCATGGCCCTTGATCACCCGCAGCGCAGGCTGGCCGTTCTGGTCGAACAGCTTCTTGCCGACGAACAGCTCGCGCCAGGCCGGATTCTCGATCTCGCCACCCAGACCCGGGGTTTCACCGTGGTCATAGTAGGTGATGCCCTTGATGGTCTGGCCATCGGCCGCGACTGCTACGAAGGCGTACATGGTGGACCACAGACCCTGGCCGTAGATCGGCAGGATGATGTTGTCGACCTTGCCTTCGGCATCTTTCGCGAAGAACACGGGAACCAGCTTGGAGATTTGACGCAGGCCGGCCTTGTCGTCGGCCGGGGCCAGACGGATGCTCTTGGCCGGATCCTTGGCGGCAACCTTGGTGTCGAAGTTGTCGGCGTCGCCGTCAACGAACTCACCGCTGGTCAGATCCACCAGACGCGCTTCAATCTTGTCGCCATAGAGCTGGGCCAGGTCACGCTTGGCCACGGCGCTGATGTCGACGCCGGCGACGGACAGGATGTTGCTTTGCTTGTCCAGCGCCTTGTTTTCCAGCTGGGCCGGACGCAGACCCACGGCGGCCACGGAGACCACGATGGAGCAGACCAGACACAGACCGGTCACTACGGCGAGAGTGCCGGTAGTAGAGTCTTTATTAAACGCCACGTGCGATCCTCCGCTTGATGTTCGCCTGTGCCACGAAATGGTCAAACAAGGGGGCAAACAGGTTGGCGAACAGAATGGCCAGCATCATGCCTTCCGGGAATGCAGGGTTCACTACCCGGATCAGCACCACCATCACGCCGATCAGGGCGCCATACCACCACTTTCCCTTGTTGGTGAAGGCAGCGGAAACGGGGTCGGTCGCCATGAAGGCCATGCCGAACGCGAAACCACCCAGCACCAGGTGCCAGTGCCACGGCATGCTGAACATGGGGTTGGTATCGGAGCCGATGACGTTGAACAGCAGGGAGGTCGCGACCATGCCGACCATGACGCCGGCGATGATGCGCCAGGAGGCGATGCGCATGTAGACGATCATGGCTGCGCCGATGAGGATCATCAGGGTGGAAACTTCACCGATGGAACCGGGCAGGTTGCCAAGGAAGGCATCCATCCAGCTGATGGCTTCACCGGTGGCACCGTTGATCAGCGCCATCTGGCCGCCCTGGGCCCACTGGCTCAGTGCGGTTGCGCCGGAGAAGCCGTCAACGGCAACCCAGACCGCATCACCGGAGATTTGACCCGGGTAGGCGAAGAACAGGAAGGCACGACCCGCCAGCGCCGGGTTCAGGAAGTTTTTGCCGGTACCACCGAACACTTCCTTGGCCAGCACCACACCGAAGGTGATACCCAGGGCAGCTTGCCACAGGGGCAGCTCGGGCGGCACGATCAGGGCGAACAGGATGGAGGTCACGAAGAAGCCTTCGTTGATCTCGTGCTTGCGCACCATGGCGAACAACACTTCCCAAAAACCACCGACGATGAAGACGGTGATGTAGATCGGGAAGAAGTGCGCCGCACCGATCAGCATCTTGCTGCCGATGCCGGCGACGGCCGGATCCAGCGAGGCACCGAACAGGGTGGCCAGGGCGTATTGCCAGGAATCGGCACCGGCCGCGCTGCCCATGTGGGCGATAGCGGCGATAGACTGGTTGCCGACGTTGTACATGCCCCAGAACATGGCCGGGAACACGGCCAGCCACACCATGATCATCATGCGCTTCAGATCGATCGCATCACGGACGTGGGCGGCATTGCGGGTCACGGAACCCGGGGTATAAAACAGGGTGTACGCCGCTTCGAACAGGGCATAGTACTTGGCGTACTTGCCACCCGGCTCGAAGTGATGTTCCATATTTTCAAGAAGTTGCTTGAAACTCATCGCTTAACCTTCCAGTTCGATCTTGGTCAGGCACTCACGCAAGACGGGGCCGTACTCTGTCTTGCCGGGGCAGACGAAGGTACAGAGCGCCAAATCTTCCTCATCCAGCTCCAGGCAGCCGAGCGCCTGCGCGCTGTCGGTGTCACCGGAGATCAGATCCCGCAGCAGCAGGGTCGGCAGGATGTCGAGCGGCATCACACGCTCATAGTTGCCGATAGGCACCATGGAGCGATCACTACCGTTGGTGGTGGTAGTGAAGTTGATGAGTTTGCCCTTCATCAGGTGAGAGAGGGTGGTACGGGTGATGGAGAACTTGTTGGCACTGGGTTTGACCCAGCCCATGAACTCTTTCTCACGGCCTTCGCCCAGCACGCTCACCTGGTTGTGGAAGCGACCCAGGTAGTCATGGACCCCTTCGGCCTTGGCACCGCTCAGCAGGGAACCGGAGATGATGCGGTTTTCGTCCGCACGCAGCTCGTTGTTGGTCAGCTGGCTGAGGCTGGCACCCAGACGGGTACGCAGCAGACGCGGCTTGATGACGTTCGGGCCAGCCAGGGAGATCACCTTGTCGGTGAAGATCTGGCCAGTGGTGAACAGCTTGCCGTAAGCGATCACGTCCTGATAATTGATGTGCCACTGCACCTTGTTGGCACCGACCGGATCCAGGAAGTGGATGTGGGTGCCCGGCAGACCGGCGGGATGCGGACCGACGAACACGGCTTCCTTGACCTGGGCCAAGGAGGAGTGCGGCAGGCTGGCTTCGCCCTTGCAGACGTGGACGGTACCATCGGTCAGGCGGGTCAGCACGGCCAGACCGTCGAGGAAGGCCTGGGCCTGTTCCTTGATGATCAGCTCCGCACTGGCAGCCAGCGGATTGGTGTCCATGGCGGTGACGAAGATGGCGCGCGGGGTGGAACCCACGGCCGGCACCTTGCTGAACGGGCGGGTACGCAGCGCGGTCCATTGGCCTGATGCGACCAGGATCTCCTGCACCTTGCTACGCTCGAGCTGTGCCAGCTCGGCGGAGGCAAAATGCTCAAAGGTCACCTGCTCGTCGGACCCATCGATGTCGATGACGACGGACTGGAGAACACGCTTGGCACCACGGTTGATCTCAGAAACCACACCGGTGGCAGGGGCCGTGAATTTAACGCCGGGATTCTTCTTATCTTCGAAGAGCTCCTGACCTTTAATGACGCGATCACCTACTTTGACAAACATAGTAGGACGCATCCCCACGAACTCTTCGCCGAGTGTAGCAACACGGGTGATGGCCGGGCCATCGTAGATTACTTGCTCCGGAGCACCCAGCACGGGGATGTCCAGTCCTCTTTTAATTGTAATCATACTCACTTGCACTACCGTTAAGGGAAGACAGGTTGGTTAGCGCCGAGAAATACATCACGACGAGTTGTTGAATGAGCCCGTCAACATCGCGGAAAGCTGTCGAAGAAATAAACAAATCAGCAACATACAGGATCATTCAAAAGCGCCTGAGTTTACCACCTTAGGCGAGTTAGCCGCCACGCCAAATGGGGAAAATCCCCGCCCTATCACAAAATTAACCTTCACTGAATATTTCGCGCACGTCCTTGCAAACCGTGGTTTTAAAGGACTTTTCGCAAAACTAACCATATAGAGGTATTTTTCAGGCGCAAGGAAAAGGATTAGAAAAAATAATGCTACCCCCCTCATCCCTGGCTGCACACCATTCGTGATAGCGCTGTTAATGGCCCGAGGAAGGCGCCATCAGGAGGTTCAACGGCTCACGCAAAGGGGGATTTGCTGACGCAACCCGGCGTCTTTGGCGCCTGCTCCCGGGCCTGCCACTCGGATTCGGTATAGGTATGCAGCGCCAATGCATGAATGGCTCCCGCCAGCTCGTCGGCCAGCACCCCGTTCACCTGACGATGGCGACCCAGCAAACGCTGTCCCTCAAACGCCTGGCTCACCACGACTACCTTGAAGTGGCTTTCGGAGCCCGGTGCCACCCTGTGCATGTAGCTTTCATTGATCACTTCCAGGTGGCTCGGGGAGAGCGCGGCGGCCAGCTTGGCCTCTATCTGTTGTTGCATGCTCACGGTAAGGACTCCTCGTTGAATATCCGGCCATTGTAGCCAGGGTTGTGCGCCCGATGCATCAGGTACGAAGGATCCGCTCGCTCTCGCCGCACCGGACTGGTGAATTTCTCCGCCGCCGCTAGAATAGCGCCACTTTCACCGCTGCCGGGCAACACGGGGCAGACGGTCGCCATTCATCAATCACACGTTGGACTCTTGCCTATGCAAACCCTGCTCGACACGGCCCACTGCCGCCTGACCCTGTATCGTTACCCACGGCAGAGCCAGGATCCCCTGCAGGCCTGGGATGCGGCGGACGAGTACCTGATAAGCCACCTTGCCGAATCGCAGCAGGCACCTGACGGCCCCGTCATCATCATGAACGACGGCTTCGGCGCCCTGGCAGGCTACCTGCATGCCCACGCCCCCGTCTGCGTGACCGACTCCCACATCAGCGAGCGGGCCACCCTGGCCAATCTGGCGGAAAACGGGCTGGATCCCCACGCCATCACCCTGCAGGATGCCCTGGCCCCCCTGCCCGATGCCCCCGCCCTGGTGGTGATCAAGGTCTCCAAGTATCAGGCGCTGCTGGAGCAGCAACTGCTTGCCCTGCGCGGGGTCGTCACCCCCGCGACCCGCATCATTGCTGCCGGCAAGGCCAAGGACATACACACCTCCACCCTCAAGCTGTTCGAGAAGTATCTGGGGGAGACCCGCACCTCGCTCGCCTGGAAAAAGGCACGCCTCATTCACTGCACGCCCGCGGCCGAACGGCCCACGCTGGCCAACCCCTTCCCGACCGTCTGGCCGCTGGAAGGCACCACCATGCAGATCCACAACCACGCCAACGTGTTTTCGCGCACCAGCCTGGATATCGGTGCCCGCTTCATGCTGGACAACCTGCCGATCCACAGCGCCCGCAAGGTGATCGATCTGGGCTGCGGCAACGGCGTGCTGGGGCTCTCCCTGCTGGCGCGGGACAGCGAGGTGGAGGTGACCTTCATCGACGAATCCCACATGGCGGTGGCCTCGGCCCGCCTCAACGTCGAGCACAACCTGCCGGATGCCCTGCCCCGGGCCCGCTTCCTGGTCAACAACTGTCTCGACGACGTGCCCGCCGGAGCAGCAGACAGGATCCTCTGCAACCCCCCCTTCCACCAGCTGCAGGCGATCACCGATCACATCGCCTGGCAGATGTTCAGCGATGCGCACCGGGTGTTGCCTCAAGGGGGGGAACTCTGGATAGTAGGCAACCGTCATCTGGACTATCACAACAAACTCAAGCGCCTGTTTGGCAACGCACAAGTCGTTGCGTCGAACAGCAAATTCGTTATTTTGAAAGCCATCAAACGCTAAAGACAAAGCTAAAGGAAACCCATGATGAAAAAGTCACTCTTGCTGCTGGCCGCCCTGGTGCTGGGTGGTTGTGCCACTCACTGGCCGGAGAGCGCACTGATCAACCCGCAGGTCATCCCCTCCAACCAGCAGTACTACTCTGGCAACCGCATCACCATGGAAGGGGTGGACAATCGTGAAGCCGCCTATGTCTTCTCCATCAAGAAGAAAGAGAAGGCACCTGTGCTGGTCAACAGCAGCCAGCCCCTCAACAACCTGCTGGCGGAGAAGCTCGCCGAGGGTCTGCGCAGCCAGGGCCTGGAAGTAGGCAACAGCGGCACCACCAACCTGACGCTGGCCATCACCACTGCCGCCGTCACCGTGGAAGAGAAGACCTTTACCTATGTCACCAAGTCCCGCGTCAGCCTGCAGGTGATCGCCGACTTCCAGGGCAGCAAGCTGACCAAGCAGTTCAACATGTCTTCCAGCAAGGAAGAGCCGGGTGAGCCGAGCATGGCCGACCTCGAGTCGACCCTGAACCAGCAGCTGGGTAGCGTGCTGCAACAGATCATGGCGGATACCGCACTGCGCGGCTATCTCAAAGGCCAACCGAGCTGAGCGAGGAGATACCGATGAAGAAACTCTGGCTACTGGCCACCCTGATCGCCCCCCTTGCCTTCGCCGGCCCCAAAGTCCAGATGGAGACCAATCATGGTACCATCGTCGTGGAGCTGGCATCCAAGCAGGCGCCCCAGACGGTGAAGAACTTCCTGCGCTACGTGGCGGACGGCAGCTATGACGGCAGCCTGTTCCACCGGGTGATCCAGAACTTCGTGGTGCAGGGTGGAGGCTACAACCAGCAGTTCCAGCCACTGCCGACCTTCGATCCCGTGGTCAATGAATCCCGGGGCGGCCTGCCCAACAAGCGCGGCACCATCGCCATGGCTCGCACCCAGGCGGTCGACAGCGCCACCCGCCAGTTCTATTTCAACCTGGTGGACAACGACAACCTCAACGCCAATGCCGGCGCCGGTTACACCGTGTTCGGCCAGGTCGTGAAGGGCATGGAGGTGCTGGACAAGCTGGCTCAGGTACAGACCGGCTACAGCTCCATCCTGCGCGCCAACGACGTCCCCACCAGCCCCATCATCCTGAAGAAGGTGGTGTTGCTGGCGGACAAATAACGCGGGCCGGATCACATTCCGCCGCCCCCCTGAACGGGTCACCGCCCTCCTTTTCTATACTCTGCCCTTGCCCGATGATTGCGGTACACGAAAGCAGAGCGAGGAGGAGCCGGTGACCTGTCACGATTACATAGCCCAACACGCCGGCCCGCTGGCCCAGGCGGTTCGTCATTTCCTGGCACGGGAAATCCCCTATCACCAGCTGGAAGATCTGAGCTGGCAACTGCTCTCCCACTGGCAGGCACTCCCCGTCATCCCCATGGACAAGACCCCCGCCAACGAGCGAGAAGGGGTGTTCTGGCACCTGCTGCACAGCCTGCATCTGTGGGATGAGCAGCAACTCGTCAGCGACACCTGGCTGCGCCTGCAGCTGATGGCCTGCGCCAACTTCCTCGCCGCCGAAGGCCCCTGCCCGGGTCACTGCATCGGTTCACGCCCCTGAATCCTGCCGGTCCCGCTCGGCTTGCCTTGGCTATGCCTCCCGAACCTGA
This sequence comes from Aeromonas sp. ASNIH1, assembly GCF_002934285.1. Taxonomy (NCBI): domain Bacteria; kingdom Pseudomonadati; phylum Pseudomonadota; class Gammaproteobacteria; order Aeromonadales; family Aeromonadaceae; genus Aeromonas; species Aeromonas sp. ASNIH1. The sequence goes on from NZ_CP026228.1 coordinate 404,947, forward strand.
CAAAATGACCCCCTTTTCTCCGAGGAGTCAGGCAGTTGAACAACCTCCGCCCGCCCAGCCACACCCCAGGTCGCGCCACCCGCTGGCGAGATGCCCTCGCCGTCTATCTCGAAGCGCGGGTGCTCATCCTGTTTGCCATGGGGTTCTCCTCCGGTCTGCCGCTGCTGCTGGTCTTCGGCACCCTCTCGTTCTGGCTGCGCGAGGCGGATGTCAGCCTGACCGACATCGGTTACATGAGCTGGGTAGCGCTGGCCTACGGTTTCAAGTGGCTGTGGTCGCCCCTGGTGGATCGGCTGCCCCTGCCCCTGCTGTCACGGCTGCTTGGGCGGCGACGCAGCTGGATGCTGTTCTCCCAGGTGCTGATCGCCCTCTCCCTGGTGGGGATGGCCTATTGCGATCCCAAGACCCAGCTCGCCCAGCTCGCCCTCTTCGCCCTGCTGGTGGCTTTCGCCTCCGCCACCCAGGACATCGTCATCGACGCCTACCGTATCGAGTCGGCGCCAGAGCGGTTGCAGGCGGCCATGGCCGCCTCCTACATGACCGGGTACCGACTCGCCATGATCATGGCCGGGGCGGGGGCGCTGGCGCTGGCCGCCTGGCTCGGCAGCAACAGCGGCTATGACTACCGCGGCTGGCAGCTCACCTATCTCTTGATGGGGGGCCTGATGTCCCTCGGTGTCATCACCACCCTGTTCTGTCATGAGCCCGCCATCGACATTGCCGCCCAGAATGAACAGCAAGCGGAGCGCAAGGCGCAGCTGATAGCACGAGGCTGGTCATCCTCCCTGGCCGGGCTCGGTGCCTGGACCTACGAGGCCATCTGGTGCCCGTTTGCCGACTTCTTCCGCCGCTACGGGACCTCGGCCCTGCAGATCCTCGGGCTCATCGCCTGCTATCGCATCTCGGACGTGGTAATGGGGGTGATGTCCAACAGCTTCTACGTGGACCTGCAATTCAGCAAGACGGAGGTGGCCACCATCACCAAGGTGTACGGCGTCATCATGACGCTGGTGGGGGCGGCGCTCGGGGGGGTGCTGGTGATGCGCTTTGGCACCCTGCGCATCCTGTTTCTCGGCGCCGTGCTGACCGCCAGCACCAACCTGCTGTTCGCCCTGCTCAACGAGGTGGGTCACGATCTGGAGCTGCTGACCATTATCATCTCCCTGGACAACCTCAGCGCCGGCATCGCCACGGCTGCGTTTGTGACCTATCTGTCGAGCCTGACCAACGTGGCCTTCTCGGCCACCCAGTACGCGTTGTTCAGCTCCATCATGCTGTTGCTGCCCAAGTTGCTGGCGGGGTTTTCCGGTCAGGTGGTCGAGCTTGTCGGCTACAGCCGCTTCTTCATCGGCACCAGCCTGCTCGGCGTACCGGTGATGATTTTGATCATCATTGTCGCCAAACGAAACAGTGGTTTGTCACCACAAACGAGCAAATAGCAAGCGTTTGCTAATTTTCGGGGGTGATTAGATTCACAAATCCTGACAAAGTTCCCTGGTGCTTGTTTATCCGTTGAATTTATTTGGCTAGAATCCCTCCCGCTCCTTGTGGGCAGGCTACGGAAAACCTCAACTAACGCACAAGAGACCAATAAAATGGCCAAATTTACCAAGACTCTGATCGCTGCCGGTCTGCTGGCTGCCTCCGCCACTCCGGCCTTTGCTGCCGACTACAGCGGCGACATCCACAAGAACGATTATAAGTGGATGCAGTTCAACGTGATGCACACCATCGACCAGAAACCTCATGGTCCGGATGGTTACAACGATACCTACTTCGAAATGGAGTTTGGAGGTCGATCCGGTATTTTTGACCTGTACGGTTACGTTGATTACTTCGATATATTCGACTCACGTCACAGCGACAAGCACAAGCAAGAAAACCTCTTCATGAAGTTTGCTCCGCGCATGTCCTTGGATGCCCTGACCGGTCAGGATCTCTCCTTTGGTCCGGTACAGGAAGTTTATGTTGCCAGCTTGTTTAACATCGGTGGTGTACAGGGGCTGAATGATGCCTTTGTTGGTATCGGTGCTGACGTGATGGTTCCGTGGTTTGGTAAAGTGGGCATGAACCTTTACAAGCGCCATGCTAACGAAACCTTCTCTGGTGAAGGCGAAGGCTGGAGTGGCCAACAGTTCTCCATGAACTGGTTCAAGCCGTTCTACACCTTCTCCAACGGCAGCTTCATCTCTTACCAAGGCTATCTGGATTACACCTGGGGCATGAAAGATACCAGCCACTCCGATGGTCTGGCGACTTTCCACGGTATCTACTGGCACTCTGACCGCTATGCCGTCGGTTACGGTCTGAAATACTTCAACGAGATCTACGGTATCGATAACTCCGATGCCTTCAAGTCTACTGGTTTCGGCCACTACTTCTCCGTGACCTACAAGTTCTAATCGAACCTGTCGTCGACGGACACAAAAAACCGGAGCCATGGCTCCGGTTTTTTTATGGCCTGATGCAGGAACAAGGGGAGAGACTCGCCCTCCCCGCCCGGATCAGTCGCGGAAGTTCTGGAACTGCATCGGCTGGCCCAGTTCGGCGCCACGCACCAGAGCCATGGTCTCCTGCAGATCGTCGCGCTTCTTGCCGGTAACCCGCACCTCGTCGCCCTGGATGGCGGCCTGCACCTTGATCTTGGAATCCTTGATCAGCTTCACCAGCTTCTTGGCGACTTCCTTGTCGATCCCCTGCTTGAACTTCACGGTCAGGTGGAAACGCTTGCCGGAGTGAACGCTGTCACCCACGTCCATGGAGCTGTTCTCGATCTGGCGCTTTAGCAGGGCGCCGCGCAGGATCTCGACCATCTGCTTGAGCTGGAAATCCGCATCGGCCTCCAGCTTCACCTCTTCCTTGTTCAATTCGAAGCTGGCTTCCACGCCACGAAAATCGAAACGGGTCGCCAGTTCACGATTGGCGTTATCGACGGCGTTCAACACCTCGTTCATTTTGACTTCAGAGACAATATCGAATGACGGCATAGCCGGGCTCCTCATGCTGTTCTTCAGGTTGTACTTATCGGTGGGCAAATCTACCAGAAAACGGGCAAATTTGCTGATTTCGATGGGATTGCTCTGCTAGAATCCCCTGCGCACAGGAATGGTGAGACCCGTTAGAACCCGTCCAGGAGCGGTCGCGAGAGGTCCGACACTCGGTGAAGTGCAGCCCAGGAACCCGTATGGTCATGCATACATGAGGCTCCCTGGCTGCGCATGAGCCTTGAGTACGACCCGACAGCCAGCTCATGCACCGGTTTCAGGTATTCACCAAGCGACATCTTCCCTTATCCCGGGTTGGCGGTTGACAGGATGGCAGCCCTTCCCATGATCGAGCCTCTTCATGCCAAGCGGATTACGCGACAACAACCTGAAAACACGCCGTCACCCTGTCTCTCCCGAGTGGACCTTGCTGGGCTGCGGCGCCCTGGGCGGCGTCTTCGCCTCCCTGTTGACCCAAAGCGGCCAAGCAACCCGCCTCCTGCTGCGCGAGCGCCATCGTGCCACCTTGCACCCCGGCGTCGACTTTACCTCCCTTGAGGGGCATACCCAGCTCCTGGCCATCGAACGCGCCTTCATCGACAAGCCGGGCAGCATCAAACGCCTGCTGGTCATGACCAAGGCGGGGCAGGTGATATCGGCCCTCACTCCCCTGGTCGGGCAACTGGCGGCAGGGGTGCCCATCGTGCTGCTGCACAACGGCATGGGGATCGCCGATCAGGTGGTCGCACTCTTCCCAGACAACCCCGTGATCGCCGGCGTCACCAGCCATGGCGCCATGCAGAGCGGCCACTTCGTGTTCCGCCACACCGGCAAGGGGGAGACCTGGCTGGGCCCTGTCAACGAAGCGGCCCGTGCCCATGCCCACCTCGCCGACGAGCTGGCCAGCGCCCTAGGTCAGGCCGGCTGGGATGAGCAGATCCTGACACGCCAGTGGCAGAAACTCGCCGTCAACTGCGCCATCAATCCCCTCACCGCGCTCTACAAGCTCAAGAACGGCGAATTGGCTGGTCCGCGTTTTGCCGATGCCCTGCAGCAAATCTGCGTGGAAGTGGCTGACGTCATGCGGGCCGAAGGTCAGCCTACCGGCAGCGAAGAGCTGTTGCGCCGTGTCATGATGGTGGTGGAGCTCACCGCCGACAATTACTCTTCCATGTATCAGGACATGGAACAGGGCCGCGAGACCGAGATCGAAGCCATCACCGGCTTCCTGCTGAACAAGGCCGCCCTTCACGGTATCGCGGTGCCGGTCAATCAGGGCCTCTATCAGGCCGTCAAAGAGAAGCGCTGAGCAGAGCAGCTGGCAAGCAAGGAGTGCTAGATGAGCGTACTGGTATTGGTGGCCCCCGGGTCGGAAGAGATAGAGACGGTTGCCATCGTCGATACCCTGGTTCGGGGTGGCATCGATGTGGTGCTGGCCTCCTGCTGCCCCACTGGAGCGCGCCAGATCCGCGCCTCTCGCGGGGTGCAACTGGTGGCGGATTGCCATCTCGACGAGCTGACTACCCGTGACTTCGATGCCATGGTCGTACCGGGCGGTCTGCCCGGCAGCGAAGTGATCCGCGACACTCCCCTCGCCATCGACCTGCTACGGGAGCAGGCAGGCCTCGGCCGCTGGCGCGCCGCCATCTGTGCCGCACCCGCCGTGGTACTGCACCATCACGGCTTGCTGGGGGATGCGAGCATCACCTGCCACCCGGGCTTTCAGGCCCTTCTGCCCGCGACACAATTGAGCACGGCAAGGGTAGTGACCGATGAAGCCCATCGCCTGATCACCAGCCAGGGCCCGGGTACCGCCATCGAGTTCGCTCTCGAGATAATACGGGTACTGCGAGGTGACGAGGCCGCCCGTACGGTGGCCGGTCCCATGGTGTTGCCCCCCTCGCTATCGCCATAACCACATCGGGCACTCCGATGAAAGCGACAGAGCCCCCTTGTTTGGTCTATGTTGGCTGCTCTTGTGCTAGATAAAACAATCCGGGCTTCCCCGGCCTGGCACCGGCTGTTAACATGCGCCCCTTATGCCTGTTATGTGCTCTGGGGTGGCCGTCACGCCGCCCTGACCCTGCCCTGTGCGGCCTCTGCCGCTTGACTCCGGTTATGCCGACCGGCCGGTTTACCCGACCATCAACAGCCAGTCCAATCCTGTGATCCCCGCCATTCCCCCTGATTTGCGGGCCTGTGGCCATGGATCCTCAACGAGCGAGAAAATCCCCATGCTGGAACGTGCAAGACAAGAGTGGTTCTCCAACATACGGGGCGATCTGCTGTCGGGCATCGTCGTCGCCCTGGCGCTGATCCCCGAGGCCATCGCCTTCTCCATCATTGCGGGCGTCGACCCCAAGGTCGGCCTCTATGCCTCCTTCTGCATCGCCGTGGTCATCGCCTTCGTCGGCGGTCGTCCCGGCATGATTTCCGCCGCCACTGGCGCCATGGCGCTCCTGATGGTGACCCTGGTCAAGGAACATGGCCTGCAGTATCTGCTGGCGGCCACCCTGCTCACCGGCCTCTTCCAGATAGCGGCGGGCTACCTCAGGCTCGGCAGCCTGATGCGATTCGTCTCCCGCTCTGTGGTGACCGGCTTCGTCAACGCCCTGGCCATCCTTATCTTCATGGCCCAGCTGCCCGAGCTCACCAACGTCACCTGGCAGGTCTACGCCATGACCGCGGCCGGGCTTGGCATCATCTATCTGTTCCCGCTCGTTCCCGTGGTGGGCAAACTGCTCCCCTCCCCTCTGCTGTGCATCGTCATCCTGACGGCGGTGGCCATCACCCTGGGCATCGACATCCGTACCGTGGGCGACATGGGCGAGCTGCCCGATACCCTGCCGGTCTTCCTCTGGCCCGACGTGCCCCTCAATCTGGAGACCCTGTCCATCATCTTCCCCTATTCAGCGGGGCTGGCGGTGGTGGGACTGCTCGAGTCCATGATGACGGCAGCCATCGTCGACGAGATGACCGACACTCCAAGCGATCGCAACCGCGAGTGCAAGGGTCAGGGGATCGCCAACATAGGCGCCGGTCTGCTGGGAGGCATGGCGGGGTGCGCCATGATTGGCCAGTCCGTCATCAACATCAAATCCGGTGGCCGCGGCCGCCTCTCCACCTTCGTGGCGGGGACCCTGCTCATCCTGATGGTGGTCTTCATGGATGAGTGGATCCGTCAGATCCCCATGGCCGCCCTGGTGGCCGTGATGATCATGGTCTCCATCGGCACGTTTTCCTGGGAGTCGGTACGCAACCTGAAGAGCCACCCCCTCTCCACCAACCTGGTGATGGTGACCACTGTCGCCGTGGTGGTCGCGACCCACAACCTGGCACTCGGGGTCTTCGTGGGGGTGCTGCTCGCCTCTCTCTTCTTCGCCCACAAGGTTGCCCGCGTCATGGTGGTCAAGAGCGACAGCGAGCGCAGCGGCGCCGTGCGTACCTATCTGGTGCGGGGCCAGGTCTTCTTTGCCAGCGCCGAGCAGTTCCTGGCCGGTTTCGATTTCAGAGAGGAAGTGGAGAAGGTGGTCATCGACCTGACGCACGCCCACTTCTGGGACATCACCGCCATCACGGCCCTCGACAAGGTGGTCATCAAGTTCCGCCGTGAGGGGAAAGAGGTGGCGGTCATCGGCCTGAACGACGCCAGTGCCACCCTGGTCGATCGCTTTGCCATCCACGACAAACGCCAGGAGGGAGAGCCCCTGCTGGCCGAGCATTGATCCCGGCGCCCCATGAGAGCGCTGCCTGCAAGCCATAAAAAAAGCCCGTCTCTCCCCATGAGATGGGCTTTTTTTATGGGCTGTTGGATCACAGTCAACACACGCGCCTCGGCGCGCCCATCCCGAGCCGATGCGGCAATGCGGGGTCATGACCTGCCGTCAGGGTGCAAGAAGGGCCAGGAAAGCAGGAACAGGGTGCCGCCCCGCCCGCCGGATTGGCAGAGCGCACTGCCGCCGTGGGCCTCGGCAATGGCCTTGACCACGGCCAGCCCGAGCCCGCTGCCGCCACTCTTGCGCGAGCGTGACGGATCCCCCCGGCGAAACGCCTCGAAGATATGGGTGGCGACCTCCTCGCTGATGCCGGGCCCTTCGTCTTCCACGCTCAGGATGCACTGGGCGCCAGAACGATGCAGGCGCACGGTCAGCATGCCCGGCACCGCGTGCTTCTGGGCATTTTCCAGCAGCGCCATCAGGGCCTGACGGATGCGAAGTGCATCGCAACAGGCCCAGAGCTCGGCATCGAGCTCCCGTTTGAGGGTGAAACCGCTCGCGGCCAGGGGGGTGGCAAACGCCTCAAGCACCACGGCAAGCTCGTCGGCCAGCCTGATCGCCTCTCGTTGCAGCTCCAGGTGGCCGCTGTCGTTGAGACTGAGCACCCGCAAGTCTTCGATCAGGTGGGTCAATCCCTCCACCTGGCGCAACAAACCTTCAAAGAGCGCACGCTCTGGCGGAAATACCCCTTCGGCCAGCCCCTGCAATCGGCCACGTAATATGGTCACCGGGGTGCGCAACTCGTGGGCGATGGCGGCATTCCAGAACTCCCGCTCACGGGTCATGCTCTGCAGCCGTTCGGCCATGGTGTTGAAGTCCCGCACCAGTTGCGCCGTCTCCCCGATCGCCTGTTCATCCAGCAGCACACGGGCGTCGAGCCGATCCTGTTTGGTGCTCCCATCATCATGAACCCGGTCTTCTTCCTGCCCTTCATCCTGGTGCCGATGATCAACGCCATCCTGGCCTGGTCCGCGGTGGATCTGGGTCTGGTTGAGAAGGTCGTGATGCTGACCGCATGGACCACGCCGGCCCCCATCGGCGCCTCCTGGGCGACCAACTGGGCCTTCAGTCCGGTCATCATGTGCTTCATCTGCATGGGGATCTCCGCCCTGATGTATTACCCCTTCGTGCGGGCTTACGAACGCACCCTGCTCAAGCAGGAAGCCGAGACGGCTGAAGCGGAAGAAGCAGCCAGATCAGAAAAAGCAGACACAATCACACCAATTCAGAGTCAGGCGTAAGCGCCAGGCGTAAGCGCCACGCCGCCTGCACGCCGGTCATCAAGAGGAAACTGCAATGCAATATACATTCCCCGAAGGCTTCTGGTGGGGTAGCGCCTCGTCGGCCGCACAATCGGAAGGGGCTGCCAATGTGGGCGGCAAGGCACCGACCATCTGGGATCACTGGTTCGAGACGGAGCCACACCGTTTCCATGGTCAGGTTGGCCCGGCCAACACCTCCACCTTCTACGATCGTTATCGTGAAGACATCGCATTGATGGAACAGATTGGCCACAACAGCTTCCGCACATCCATCTCCTGGGCCCGGTTGCTGCCGGATGGCCACACCGTCAACCAGGAGGCCGTCGACTTCTACAACAAGGTTATCGATGAGCCGCTGGCCAAGGGGATCAAACCCTTCATCGGCCTGTTCCACTTCGACATGCCGATGTACTGGCAGGAGCAGGGGGGCTGGGAGAGCCGCGAAACCGTGGCGGCTTATGCCGAGTACGCAGCGCTCTGCTTCAAACTGTTCGGTGATCGCGTCGCCTGCTGGATGACCTTCAATGAGCCCGTTGTGGTAGTGGAAGGAGGGTATCTGTATGACTTCCATTACCCGAACCAGATGGACTTCAAACGGGCAGCCCAGGTGGCCTATCACATGATGCTGGCCCACAGTCTGGTGGTGAAGCGTTATCGCACACTCTCTCTGCCCGGCCAGATCGGCATCGTCCTGAACCTGACCCCCTCCTATCCGCGCTCTTCAAACCCGGCAGACTTGAAGGCCTCGTTCATTGCCGACCTGTTCTTCAACCGCGCTTTCTTCGATCCTGCGGTGAAGGGGGTTTATCCCCAGGAGCTGATCGATATCCTGCGCGAGCACGATCAGATGCCCGTGGTGCAAAGCGGCGACTGCGAACTGCTGGCCGCCGGCAAGATCGATCTGCTCGGCATCAACTACTACCAGCCGCGGCGAGTGAAGGCACGCATGACGGCCATCAATCCGGACTCCCCTTTCCTGCCTGACTGGTTCTTCGAGAATTACGAGATGCCAGGCCGCAAAATGAACCCTTATCGCGGCTGGGAAATATATGAGCGCGGTATTTATGACATATTGATCAACCTGCGCGACAACTATGGAAATATCCCAAGCTATATCTCCGAAAATGGTATAGGTGTCGAAGGGGAGCACAGATTCATTGGTGAAGATGGTCAGGTAAAAGACGATTATCGTATCGACTTCATTCGCGGCCACCTCCAGTGGATTCATACCGCCATTGCCGAAGGAAGTCATTGCCCTGGTTATCACCTGTGGACCTTTATTGACAACTGGTCCTGGATGAATGCCTACAAGAACCGTTATGGATTCATCAGCCTTGATTTAGAAAGCCAGCAGCGCACCGTCAAGAAAAGTGGTGAATGGTTCACCAACGTCTCTCGTAATAATGGATTTTAAGGAGTCATAAATGATGGATCTTGAAGAAGCAGTCATGGGCATCATCGTCAATGCCGGCCAATCTCGCAGTCTCTGTTTCGAAGCCCTGCGTCAGGCTCGTGCTGGCCAGTTCAGCGAAGCCGATGCCTTGCTGCTCCAGGCCACCGACGCGGGGAAGGCTGCCCATGCCGTACAAACCAAACTGATTGAAGCCGATGAGGGCGAAGGCAAGACCAAGATGACACTGGTCATGGTACATGCCCAGGATCACCTGATGACCTCCATTCTGTGCCGCGAACTGGCCACCGAACTGGTCGAGATCTATCGCCGCCAAGCCAGCTGATTTTAACTCATCGGATCGGGAGTCCGTGCTTTTGCCACCGTTATATACGGTGGCTTTTTTTATTCTGGTTATACCAGCCAGCCGTCATGTATTTCATACCTTTTTCAGGCAATTTCAAAAATATGAAACTGTCATGACGCGATACCAGTATAAGTTTCAATATCTGTTTATGGCTATTCTGATGCTGCTTGTCGTCATCAACAAAACACTCATTAATAAACACACAGGAATGTGGATAATATGCGTAAACTTGGACTGATGTCAGTATTGCTGATGGCGGGAGGATTATATTCCACTCAGGCATCGGCATGGTGGTGGAGCAATCAGGATTGGCAGGTCTCTGATGGTTGGCGCAATGGCGGGTCAGAATTCGACTGCACTTGGCGCGCCGCCAACGTCTGGATGGAGTCCGGCACGGCCATCCTCCATGCGAAATCCGACAAAGGGAACAAGAGCTGTGCTGAGCTGCGAACCTACAACTACACCCGCAAGGGTCGTTATGAGGTGCAGATGCAGGCAGGATCGGTGCCCGGCACCATCAGCTCCTTCTTTACCTATACCGGAGATGCAGGCACCAGCTCTCACTATGAAGTCGACATCGAGCTGATGGGGGGCACCAACCTGCTCCATACCAACGTCTGGATCCAGGGGCGTCAGTATCCCCAGGACATCGACCTGGGCAAGTACGGTATCTCCATCTGGAACATGGAGCGCTACGCCTTCAACATCGACGAGGCGGGAGTCACCTGGCAGGTCTTCAGCCGCACCCAGAACAAATGGGTGAGCGTGCGCCGCGAGAGCCGCCCCGTCACCAGCTGGATGCAGACGTTTGTGAATAACTGGATCAGCGCCAACCCGAGCTTCCCGCCCAGCTCCTACAACGGCCAGCCCGTCTACGCCAAATACAAGTACGCCAATGTGACGCCCTGGGAGTGATCGCGATGGTCAACTAAATCCGGGCACACGGCGGCATACCCAAAACCGAAGACACAAAAAAGCCCAACTGAATAAGTCAGTTGGGCTATATAGATGGCGGAGGAGGTGGGATTTGAACCCACGGATGGTCGCCCATCGCCGGTTTTCAAGACCGGTGCATTCAGCCGCTCTGCCACCCCTCCGCAGCAGTGCGACGCATATTACCCATGCCCCCAGCCCTTGTAAATCCCTACTCCGTTTGTTTGCCCATTTATTGGGCTATCTGGCGCACAAAACCGGCAAAACCGCTGCAAACCGTGCTTTTTCAAGCGGATGGCTTGACTTGAAAACAGACTCACCCACTATAGGGGCCACTACCACATCCCCAGCAAGATGGACTTATGAGAATCAAACATGCCCTGTTCGCCGCCCTGACCGGCGCGACCCTGCTTGCGGCGCCCGTGCAGGCGAGCGAGCTGACCAAGAGCGATGTCGAGCAGATCGTGCGCGACTATCTGGTCAAGAATCCGGAGATCCTGGTCGAGATGTCCAACGCCCTGCGTGCCAAGCAGGAGAGCCAGCAGGCCGAGAACGACAAGACGCTGATAGAAGCCCATGCCAAGCAGCTCTTCGCCAACCAGGATCCCGAGAGCGGCAATCCCAAGGGCAGCCTGACGGTGGTGGAGTTCTTCGACTACAACTGCGGCTACTGCAAGCGCGCTCATCCCCTCATTCAGCAACTGCTCTCTGAGGACAAGGAGATCCGCTACATCTACAAGCAGTTCCCCATCCTGAGCGAAACCTCCTACTACGCCGCCCGCGCGGCGCTGGCGGTGAAGCTCGGCCAGCCCGACAAATACCAGACCTTCCACGACAAGCTGTACGCCCATCAGGGGCCCCTCTCCGACGAAGCCCAGGTGAAAGACGTCGCCAGGGCCGCCGGCGTGGACTGGAGCAAGGTCGAGGCGAAGATCAAGGACGGGAGCATCGATCAGAATCTGGGTACCAACCGGGCGCTGGCCGAAGCCATGGCCATTTCCGGCACCCCGGCCTTTATCATCGGCGATCAGATCCTGCGCGGCGCACCGCGGGATCTGGCCAGCCTCAAGGCTATCATCAAGGATGTCCGCGCCGGCAAGAGCATTCAGTAACCCGCGCGTTGTTCATGAAAAAACGCCCCGGCATGCCGGGGCGTTTTGCTATTCAGGCTGCAAACCATCAGGCCTGATGGGCCGTCGCGAGAAGCTGTCAGCAAGGCGAAGAGCAGCGCTGGGACCCGAGTTTATATGAATAAATGAGGTTCCCGAGCAGCGCATGACCCTTGATCACGGCTTCGCAGCAGGGCCATAACCGTTCGGGTTCTGGCTTTGCCAGCGCCAGGTATCGATCATCATCCGCTCCAGCCCCCGCTCGGCCTGCCAGCCCAGCTCGTCACGGGCCAGAGCCGGTTCAGCCCAGCACTCGGCGATGTCGCCGGGGCGACGGGGCTTGATCTGATAGGGAATGGTGCGACCGCTGGCCGCTTCAAATGCCTTGATCATCTCCAGCACCGAGTAGCCCTGGCCGGTGCCGAGGTTGTAGGTAAAGACCCCGGTATCGGTGGCGATACGGGCCAGCGCCTTCAAATGGCCGATGGCGAGATCCACCACGTGGATGTAATCGCGCACCCCGGTGCCGTCCGGGGTTGGATAGTCGTTGCCAAAGACCCCCAGCTCCTTGAGCTTGCCCACGCCGACTTGACTAATGTAAGGCAGCAGGTTGTTGGGGATGCCGTTGGGATCTTCACCGATGAGGCCGCTCTCGTGAGCCGCCACCGGGTTGAAGTAGCGCAGCAGCACAATGGCCCAGCGAGGATCGGATTTGGAGAGGTCACGCAGGATCTCTTCGACCATCAGCTTGGAGCGGCCATAGGGGTTGGTGGCGCTGGTGGGGAAATCTTCCCGCAGGGGTACCGAGGCCGGATCCCCATAAACGGTGGCCGAGGAGCTGAACACCAGCCGGAACACGCCGGCCCTGGCCATCTCTTCGCACAGCACCAGGGTGCCGGTGATGTTGTTCTGATAGTAGGTGAGCGGGATCTGGCCGGATTCCCCCACCGCCTTGAGGCCGGCGAAGTGGATCACGGATGCTATCCTGTGCTCGGCAAACAGCCGCTGCAGGCAGGCTCTGTCCAGAATGTCCCCTTCCACGAAGGTGACCGGCTTGCCGGTGATCCGCTCGACCCGTTTGAGAGATTCGGGGGAAGCGTTGGAGAGGTTGTCCAGTACTACGACCTGCTGCCCGGTACCAAGCAGCTCGACCAGGGTGTGGGAACCGATGTAACCGGCTCCCCCCGTCACCAGAATTGTCATTTTTTATCCCGTACTTTGCTGAAACTGGGGTTGAGTCTACCCGCACGACCCGTCCGGGAAAAGCTCGGGATACCAATGACGCCCGTCAGTACTCCAGGCTCACATCCCCTCTGGCGGTGCAGGAACAGGCCAGCGCCACCCCGTTCTCGAGATCTTGCGCGCTCAAGGTCATCACGCTCTGGCGCTCGATTTCGCCTTCCGTGGTGCAGCGACAGGCGCCGCACACCCCGGCGCGGCAAGCGGCCATCATGGTCTCCCCCGCCCCCTCCAGCGCTGCCAGCAGGGTCTGACCCGGCAGGATCTTCACTTTCTTGCCGCTCTTTTTGAGGGTCAGCCAGAAGTGGTCGCTGCCGGCCGCAACTGGCGCCGCACTCGATGTTCCAGCAGGCAGGCCGAACGACTCCTGGTGCAACTGCGCTGCCGGCAGTCCCAGCTCCGCCAGCATGGTGCAGACTGCGGTCATGTAGGGGGCAGGCCCGCACAGATAGACGTGGCGCGCCAGCAGGTCTGGCGCCAGTTCCCTCAACATGTCCGGTGTGAGCCGGCCAACCCAGGGATGAGCCGTTGGCGCCTCTTCCCCAACTTTCTCCAGCACTAAAGCATGGCGCACACCGGCATGAGCCTCGGCCAGTGAAGCCAGTTCCCTTGCGAAGATCACATCCCCGGGGGTTCTGGCGCTGTGAATAAAGCGGATATCGGCGTCCGGTCGCTTGGCGAGCTCGTCCCGCAGCATGGCCCACATGGGGGTGATGCCGGAGCCGGCGCTGAGCAGCAGCGGCCGCTCGCAGGGGAACGCGGTCAGGTGGAAATCGCCGAAGGGGCCGTCTACCCGGATCTCGTCCCCCACTTGCAGGCTCTTGTGCAGATGGTGAGAGACCAGCCCCACATCCTTGATGGTGACCTGCCAGAAAGGATCCTGCGGGCTGGAGGAGAGGGTGTAGGCGCGGCAGTGAGGCTTGCCGTCAATCATCGTGTGCAGGGTGACGCACTGGCCGGCCAGCACGGAGGGCAGGTCGCCAGCCAGGGGTTCAAATTGCCAGCTCGCCACGTCGTGGGTCTCTGCCCGGCGGGCTATACAGCGCAGGCTCAAAGAGGTGGAGGTCATCGCAAGGCTCCTCTTGCTCGGAAATAGCGTTGAAAAAAGGCGAGCCATCAGGCTCGCCAAAGGCTTACAACATGCTGAGCGTGTAAGGCTGTATCTTTGCTCAGGCCGCCAGGATCTCGGCGAGATCCGCGTCTGCCGTGGTGGTTCCTTTCAGGCCGAACTGCTCCTCCAGCACCTTGAGCAGGGCCGGGGTGAGGAAGGCCGGGGCGGTCGGGCCGGTGCGGATGTCCTTCACGCCGAGCGCCAGCAGGGTGAGCAAAATGACGATGGCTTTTTGCTCGAACCAGGAGAGCACCAGGGTCAGGGGCAGATCGTTGACGCCGCACTCGAACGCGTCGGCGAGCGCCAGGGCCAGCTGGATGGCGGAGTAGGCATCATTGCACTGACCCACGTCCAGCAGACGGGGAATGCCGCCGATGTCGCCGAAATCGAGCTTGTTGAACTTGTACTTGCCGCAGCCCAGGGTCAGCAGCAGGCTGTCCTGCGGGATCGCCTTGGCAAACTCGGTGTAGTAGGCGCGCTCGGCACGGTCACCGTCACATCCCCCCACCAGGAAGAAGTGGCTGATTTCGCCAGCCTTGACCTTGTCGATCACCGCAGGAGCGGCCTGCATCAGGGCGTTGCGGGCAAAACCGATGGTGATGAAGTGCTCGAGCTCAACGTGCTTGAAGCCTTCCAGCGCTTGCGCCTTGGCGATAACGGCGGAGAAATCTTCCCCTTCCAGGTGGGTCACACCGGGCCAGCCGACGATGGAGCGGGTGAAGATGCGATCGCTGTAGTTGCCCACGTTCGGGTCGATGATGCAGTTGGAGGTCATCACCACGGCGCCCGGGAAGTTGGCAAACTCCTTCTGCTGGTTCTGCCAGGCGGAGCCATAGTTACCCACCAGGTGCGGGTACTGCTTGAAGAAGGGGTAGGCCAGGGCCGGCAGCATCTCGCCATGGGTGTAGACGTTGATGCCAGTGCCCCTGGTCTGCTCCAGGATGAGCTTGAGATCCACCATGTCGTGGCCGGAGACCAGGATGCACTTGCCCGGTACCGGAGTGACGCGTACCTGGGTCGGCTCGGGATGGCCGAAGGCGGTGGTTTCACCGAGATCCAGCATCTCCATGATTTTGAAGTTCAGCAGGCCAATATCCATAGCGCACTTGAACAGGGGATCCAGATCGCAGGGATCCGTGCCGAGCCAGCTCATGATGCGATGGAATTCGGCGGCGACCCCGGCATCCTGCTGATCCAGCACCCGGGCGTGTTCCATGTAGGCGGCGGCCCCCTTGAGGCCATAGAGGCAGAGCAGGCGCAGCCCCATGATGTCTTCGTTGACCTCGTTCTTGCCCCGGTTGACCGCGGTCTGCGGCGCCTGGGCAAGCTGGGCCAGCAGATCGGCACCCGGCTCGAAGCTGGCCGCGGCGGGCAGTGTGTCGGCCTGCACCGCCAGCGGTGTCAGCTTGGCGGCCAGTTGCTGGCGATAGGCCAGTGCCTGGTTGACGTAGGCGACGATGCGAGCGGAGTCGAAGTTGACGTTGGTGAGGGTGGCAAAGAACGCCTTGGGCACGAAAGCGTCTATTTCGCTGTCGACGATGCCGTGCTCGCGGGCCGCCAGGGCCCAGGCGCTGAGCCCTTGCAGGGTATAGATCAGCACATCCTGCAGGTCGGAGGTTTCCGCCGTCTTGCCGCACATGCCTTGTGCATAGGCGCAGCCGTTGCCTGCCGGGGTACGAATAGTCTGTTCACATTGCACACAAAACATCATGTCTCTCCTAATTGGACATTTCAGTTATCTGTTTTGTGGCGATTCTATTCCCCTCCTGGAAAACTTAATAGGCATTCAATTTACCAATTAACGTTTCATTGATGCAGATCAAATAGAAAAAAGCCGCCCAAATCGGGCGGCAAGCGGGTGGGAAATCAAGGAGAGACAACTCGGGTTTGCAACAACAGGGGCAATGATACGGGCCGGAGCATGGGCAGCCGGCCCCAGGTTCATCAGGCCAGATAGGCGCGCAGCATCCAGACCAGTTTTTCCTGCTGCTGCACATAGTCGGAGAGGATGGACGCAGTCCCTTCATCACCGGCATCGGCGGCCTGACCCAGGATGCGGCGCTGGGCAACCAGCAGTTCGCGGAAGCTCGCCAGCAGGGATTCCACGCAGGCACGACCGTCATGCAACCCCTTCTGCTCGGGGATGGCGGACACCTGGATGTAGTCGCTGAAGCTGTGCAGGGGCACCCCATCCAGGGTCAGAATGCGTTCGGCCAGGGCATCGACTTTCAGCAGCAGGTCGTTGTAGATCTCTTCGAATTTCAGGTGCAGCTCGAAGAACTGGTTGCCGCGGATGTTCCAGTGGAAGCCACGGACGTTCATGTAGAGGATCTGATAGCTGGCCAGCAGCTTGTTGAGCTCGGCGGCCAGGGCTTGTGATTGAACGGTATCAAGACCAATGGGGCTCTTCATGATTCACCTCCAGGTGGTAAGCATTATCGGGAACGGAGTCAGCTTATCCAGAAGCAGACTCAAAGGACAATCGTTCGTGCCTTGCCGATCAATAGCCAATGGCTATCGTCGGCAAAAAATGCACCGGCGTTCATTGCTCAAGCCGTTCGATATAGAGGATCACCTCGCCGAGGTAAATGCCGAACTTGCTGATCTTCGCACGGTTGATCAGGCGATCGTCGTCCAGCAGATACATCCAGTCATCGAAGCTCACCCTCACCACGCTCTCATCCGGCAGAGCCAGATCGAGTTGATAACGCCAGTTGAGGGCGAAACCCTCTGTCTTGCCTACCGCCTCCCCCACCACGTCTGAAGCCGTGCCGCGCCAGTGGCCATCCGCCCCCTTGCTCAAAAACCAGGTGCGGGTCTGCCGACGGCCATCATCGAAGTAGAACTGCTCGAACAGCTCCCCCTTGCCCTCTCGCCAGTGCCCCTGCATCTCGACCCGAAAGCGACTGGTCACTTCGCCGCTGCGGTCCGTCACCAGGCCGTGGGCCACCAGCTTGCCATTGAAGAAACGGGCGAGATCCCAGCCCGGCCGGGAGCCGCGATAATCGTCAAGACCCGCGCCGCAACCAGAGAGCCACAGCAGGGGCAGCAACCAGGCAAGACGCCACCAGGAAGAGAACTTCATGGAATACTCCATCAGGATTGGCCGCGCAGGCGGCGGGTCAGAGCGGGATCCCGGCTGTCGTCAGTCAGCCAGATAGCAAGAAACGCGGGGGCGAAGGCGGGATCATCGAGAGAGCCAAGGAGGCGATCTCGCAACCAGAAGTGGCCCGTGCCTTGCTCGTCCACATAAAAAACCAGCTTGTCGCCGGGGGCGACATCCGGCCAGAGCGTGGCCAGTCGAGCCAGCCAGCGTTGGCGCTCACTCTCGCTACCAAGGCCGAGCCGCTGCCACTCGGCGGCGGTCGCCTCCAGCAGATCCTGGCGCTCGATGGCCCTCGCGTAGGTAATGCTGAGGGCCTGCGGGTAGCGCCCCGGCTGATAGCGACCGCTCTCGCTGTAGAGGGTGGCGTCATAGAGCTTGAACCAGAGCCAGCGCATCTCCCCCTGTCCCACGGTACGCAGCCCCTGCCAGGGGGCGGCAACGCTCTGGGCGGTCGCAAACAGTGGCAGGCTCAAGGCCGCCAGCAGCAGGCTAGTTCCACCCCATGTGCCAACGGGCGGGATCCTCCAGTTCATGCCAGTCCATCTCCTGTTCCTGCAGGGTGTTGATATCCTGCATCACCACGCTCGCCAGATGCCCCTGGGCATCGCGCTGGCAGGCCACCACCAGGTAGAAACGCTCGGCCAGCTCGCACTGGCCATCCCTGGTCCACTTGGAAAACAACAAGGTGTCGGTCGAAAAGGTGTTCATCTCGTCTCACCCTCCAGCTTGACCGTTACCCACAGGAGTACGGGTAACCACCACATCCAGATCACCGCCAGCAGCACTGCGCTTGTCCAGATGCCCCAGGGTAAGTTTACTGCCCCCATGGCGGCCCCCGCCATATAGGAGGAGGCGCCCCCCACCATGCCGAACAGCCCCTGTTGCCAGCGCGGCAAGGGGCGAAGCCAGGGAAGGCCGTGGGAGAGGGTCAGGGCGAAACCGCACCAGAGCAGCAACAGCCAGAGCGGAAAACCGGACGGAAAGTGAAACAGGCCGAGGCGCCAGAGCAGGATGTCGAGCAGGCAGCCTGCCAGGGCGACCGGGATGAGGCGCCAGTCCTGCCCACGGCGGGGGGAGAAGATGAAATGGAGCAGCAGCATCCCGAGCAGCGGGCCCGGTTGCTGCCATGTCACCGCCAGCAACCAGTAGAGGTTGAATCCCAGCAGGTGGGCCCACTGCCACATGATCAGCGACCGCTTGCCGGCAAGTCCCCGGACCAGCCATGGGGCCCCGGCTTGGCGGCCTCCAGTTGCACCAGGCTGATGGCCCGTTCCCAGAATCCCCCTTCACAGTAGGCGAAGTAGAAGTGCCAGAGCCGGATGAAATCCTGGCTGTAACCGAGCTTGGGCAGCTCCGGGGCCAGCGCCAGGAAGCGTTCGCACCAGTGGGCCAGGGTACGGGCATAGTGGTGGCCGTGATCGTGCAGCCGTACCAGCTGCATGTCGGTCTCCCGCGCCAGCAGACCCGCCATCTGGGAGACGCAAGGCAGGCAGCCTCCCGGGAAGATGTAGCGCTGGATGAAGTCCACCCCGCGCAGATACTGGGCGTGGCGCTGATCGGCGATGGTGATGGCCTGGATCAGCAGGCGTCCGCCGGGCTTGAGCAGGCGCGACAACTGGCGGAAATAGTCGGGCAGGAAGGCGTGCCCCACCGCCTCGATCATCTCGATGGAGACCAGCTTGTCATAGCGTCCCTCCAGCTTGCGGTAATCCTCCAGCAGCAAGGTGATGCGATCTCCCAGCCCCTCCCGCTCGATCCACGCCTTGGCATAGTCGTGCTGGGCCCGGGAGATGGTAGTGGTGGTGACCCGGCAGCCGTAGTGACGGGCCGCATAGACGGCGAGACCGCCCCAGCCGGTGCCTATCTCCAGCAGATGGTCGTCCGGCCCAAGCTCAAGCCGCTCGCAGATGGTGCGCAGCTTGGCCTGCTGCCCCTCCTCCAGGGTGGCATCCGGGTGGGGATAGATGGCGCTCGAATACTGCATGTGATCGTCGAGAAAGCCCTGATAGAGGGTGTTGCCAAGGTCATAGTGGGCGGCGATGTTGGCGCGCGAACCGGTCAGGGTATTGCGATTGAACCAGTGGCGCACCTTGTTGAACGGGAAGCTGAGCCAGCCGAGGCGCCGTTCCAGGGCGTCGAGCAGCGGCAGATTGCGGGCCAGCAAGCGCACCAGTGCCACCGGCTCCGGGCTGGTCCAGAGACCCTCCACCCAGGTCTCTCCTGCGGCGATGCTCCCCCCCAGCAGCAGGCGGCGATAAAACGCCGGATCCTGCACCACCAGCTCGGCATGCAGGTCGCTGCCCGCCTTGCCGAAACGGTGGCACTCGCTGCCGTCGTGGAGCACCAGCTGGCCCTGCTCAAGGCGCGCCAGCAATTTGAGCAGCAGTTGCTTGGCCCCCTTGTCGATGAAAGAGGCAGAGAGGGTTGATTGAGCAAGTTCCATTAGCGGCTCTCCGAATGGGTCAAGAGTGGGGTCGTTCGGTTGGGATGAACCCGCACCATGGGCTGCTGACAACACCAGGAAGCGGAGTTAAACGGGTGTGTCAGCGTCACGGGCGGCTCTCCGGATGGGTGAAGACGGGGGTGCGTTTGATCAAAAGGCGCAGGGCCTGCCAGTAGATCCCGAGCAGCACCTTCAGGGTCATCCAGGGCCAGCGAGCCAGCAGCGCCGCCAGCCCCTTGCGCGACAGCGGCGCGCGGCGCAGGGCCAGGGTGGCGTCAAACAGCTTGCTCTCACCGGATACGGGGTGGCTCTCGATATGGATCAGCGCCTCCTCTTTCGGCGCCCGGATGCGCCAGTGGTAGCGCATCCCCAGCCCCATGAAGGGGGAGACATGAAAATCCTTGTCATGGGGGGAGAGCGCCGCCAGATCCAGCAGGTAGTAGTGGCGCTCGTTCCAGGGGGTATTGGAGACCTCCGCCAGCAGGTAGCGGGTCTCCCCCGCCCGATCGCAGAAATAGAAATTAACCGGGCTGAAATAAAACCCGAGGCAGCGCACGTTGCCAAGGAGCAGCACCCGCCCGCCGGGCTCCGCATCCCCCCCAAGGGCCGCCACCTTGTCCCAGACCGCCTGCTTGAGGGGCCCTTCGCTGCCCCGCATATAGTCCTCGCGGCGAAACGAGAGCAGTCCGGCCCGCTCCACGGTAAACCAGCGCCCCTGCTCAAGCCCGGGCAGTTCGTCCAGATCCAGCCCCAGCATGAAGAGGCTGTATGAAAAAGCGTGGGCCCTGGGGGCGAAGCGGCGATGGCGCACCGAGCCTTGCCAGATGGCGCTGATCCCCTCCCCCATTCCCTCGTCCCCCTGCGTCAAGGCCGCGGCGCCGCTCATAGCTCGGCCCCGAAGCGTCTGGCCACGTCCAGGGCGCTGCGCACCCCGTCCTCGTGAAAACCGTTGTACCAATAAGCCCCGCAGAAGTGGGTATGCTGATGGCCACAGATCTCGCCCCGTCGCTGCTGGGCGGCGATGGAGCCCTGATTGAATACCGGATGATGATAGACGAAACGGCGCAACACCTTGCTCTCGTCCACCCGTCCACGGGGATTGAGGCTGACGCAGAAGGGCGCTGGGGAGCTCACCCCCTGCAGGATGTTCATGTTGTAGCTCACCAGGGGGCGCGCCCCGTCATCCTCACCGAGCTGGTAGTTCCAGCTCGCCCACGCCTTGCGGCGCATCGGCAGGCAGGAGGCGTCGGTGTGCAGCCAGACGTCGTTGGCCTGATAGGGCATGTTCCCGAGGATGGCCCTCTCTCCCTCGCTCGCATCCGCCAGCAGGGCCAGGGCCTGATCGCTGTGGCAGGCGAAGATCACCTCGTCAAAATGGGCCTCCTGCCCCTGGCTGGTGACCACGACGCCATCCGCCACCCGGCGCACCGCCTCCACCGGGGTAGCGAGGCGGATGTGCGACTGCCAGCCCGCCGTGAGCGGCCCTATGTACTCTCGCGAGCCCCCCGGGATCACATACCACTGGGGCCGGTTCGCCACCTCCAGCAGCCCGTGGTTGGCGAAAAACCGCAGGAAGAAGCTCAAGGGGAAGGCACGCATGTCCGCCAGGGTGGAGGACCAGATGGCCGCCCCCATGGGCAGGATGTAGTGGCGGGCGAAATAGTCGCTGAATTTCCCCGCCTGCAGGAAGTCCCCCAGGGTCAGCTCGGGGGTCAGCTCCCGCTGGCGATGCGCGGCCAGCCAGGCCCGCGCCTCCCGGTTGAAGCGCAGGATCTCGGCGACGAAGCGATAGAAGCGCGGGCTCAGCAGATTGCGGCGCCGGGCGAACAGGGTATCGAGGTTGTGACCGTTGTACTCCATCCCCTCGGGACTCTTGACCGAGAAGCTCATCTCGGCGGGTTGGCGCCCCACCCCGATGCGCTCCAGCAATTTGAGGAAGTTGGGATAGGTGCGGTCATTGAAGACGATGAAGCCGGTGTCGATGGCATAGTGGCGCCCAGCCTGTTCCACCTCCACGGTGGCGGTGTGGCCTCCCAGGGTCGGCGCCGCCTCGAACAGGGTGATGTCATGCAGCTTGTGGAGCAGAAAACCGGCGGTGAGACCGGAGATACCGGAGCCGACGATGGCGATCTTTTTCTTCATGAAGGGCGTCCTTTCGAAACGAGTGTGCGGCCAAGGCGCAGCCAGAGCCCTGTCGGCAGGGCGCCGAGCAGGCGCAGCAGCCAGATGAAGCGACGGGGAAAGTGGATCTGGTGGCGACCGGCGGCAAGCCCCGTCATGATGGCGCGGGAAGCCTCTTCCACCGTCACCAGGCAGGGCATGGGAAAATCATTCTTGTCGGTGAGCGGCGTCTGCACGAAGCCCGGGCGGATCAGAGTCACCCCGATGCCCTTGCTGGCCAGATCCAGGCGCAACGTATCCGCCAGATAATCGAGGGCCGCCTTGGAGGCGCCATAGGCCTCCGCCCGTGGCAGGGGCAGCCAGCTCACCGAGGAGCTGACGATGGCAAGCCGTCCACCCGCCCCCAGCCGCGGCAGCAAGGCGGCCAGGGCGTTGCCGGTGGCAATGAGGTTGGTCTCGATGACCCGGGCAAACAAGGCGCCATCAAAGCCTTCTGCCGGATCCATGTATTCACAATTGCCCGCATTGAGAATGAGCAGGTCGAGGGCGGGCAGACTCGCGGCCACCCCGGCCATGGCGGCGCTGTCGCGCGCATCGAATCGCAAAGGGGTGATCCCCAGGTCGGCCAGTGCCTGCAAGCGCACCTCGTCCCGGCCACAACCCCACACCTGCCAGCCGGCGCGCCGATAATCCAGCGCCAGCTGGCGGCCGATGCCCGAGGTGGCCCCGGTGATCAGCACCCGGCCGCTCATGTCCCCAGCCTCCCCTTGATGGCACGTACCACGGGCCCCAGCAGCGGCAACTGCTCGTAGAGCATGGCCCCGAGATCGAAGTAGTCCCGGTGCAGGCACACCTTGCCCCAGGAGTCGAACGTCAGCCGGGTGGCCCCCTCGACCCTGACAGCCCGGCCACCGGCAATCCTGGGGTGGGAGAAGGTCATGACCCAGGCGAGCCAGGCTTCGTTGCCCGACTGCTGCTGACTCGTTATCTCGAAGCTGCACTGGGCAAGGCGCTCATAAAGGGAGGAAAAGTAGCGGGTGAGCGCGGCCAGCCCCTCTATCCGGTGCGCAGGATCGATGAAGAGCACCTCATCGGCATAGACCTCCGGCAAGCGGTGCAACTGATGCTTGTCCAATTGCAGGTAGAGGATGACAAAGCGGGCCAGCGCGTCATTCATGCTAGTTTTTCTCCAGTTCGCGGAACATCTCGATGGCCCTCACCCGTGCAACGGCATGATCCACCATGGGGGCCGGATAATCCTGCCGCCCCTTGAGCCGCAACCAGTCGTGGGGCTCGTGGAGATAGGCAGCAGGCACATCCGCCAGCTCAGTGACCCAGGTACGAATGAACTCCCCTTGTGGATCAAATCGTTGCCCCTGGGTGGTGGGGTTGAAGACCCGGAAATAGGGCGCCGCATCGGCCCCGGTCCCCGCCGCCCACTGCCAGCCGCCATTGTTGGCCGCCAGATCCCCGTCGATGAGCCGACTCATGAAGTAGTCCTCCCCAAGCCGCCAGTGGATGTGGAGATCCTTGGTGAGGAAGCTCGCCACTATCATCCGCAGCCGGTTGTGCATCCAGCCGGTGGCGTTGAGACAGCGCATGGCCGCATCGACCACGGGGTAGCCGGTGCGCCCCTCGCACCAGGCGGCGAAGGCATCTGGATCCCAGCTCCACGGCAGGGCCGCCGTCTCCGGCTTGAAGGGGCGGTTCATGGAGAGGCTCGGGATCAGCACCAGCAAGTGGCGGTAGAACTCGCGCCAGATGAGCTCGTTGAGCCAGACGAAACCGGGTTGGGCCTTCGACTGGGGCCGGTAGCCGAGACGCTGCTGCAGCGCCCCCACGCACTGGCGGGCACTGATGATGCCCGCCGCCAGATAGGGGGAGAGCACGGAGGTGCCCGCCAGCGCCGGAAAGTCCCGGGTCTCGCCGTAATCGAGCACCGCCTGATCCAGAAAAGCGTGCAACCGGCGGCTCGCCTCGGCCTCCCCCACCGGCCAGCGGGTGTCCGCCGTCAGCTCCCCCAGCCCGTCGTCCACCCACTCCCGCTCGGCCAGGGGCAGCCACGGCAACGGCTCGCCGCGTGGTGCGGGGGCACGGTGAATGACGAAGCCATCCTCCTCGAGAGCCTTGAGCCAGGCGCGGCTGAAGGGGGTGAAGACCTTGAACATCTCCCCCGACCCGGTCAGCACCCGACCGGGCGGCAGCACGCAGCAGCCGTTGAACCAGTGGCTGGTCATGCCCTGCTCCCCCAGCGCGGCGCTGACGGCGTGGTCGCGGCGCAGCTCGTCAATCTCGATGGCCTGGTTGGCGTAGAGCTGGCTCACCCCGAGCTCCCGGCAAAGCGCCGTCAGCGCCGTCGGCACCTCGGCAAAGGTCTCGACCCGCAGCAGATGAAGCGGAATGCCGAGGGCCGCCAGCTCGCGGCCCATGGCATCCACCTGTGCCAGCATGAAGCGCTGGCGGACCGGGGCCAGCTTGTGCTGCTGCCACTGGGTCGGCGAGACGATGAAGAGTGCGGCGACCGGTTCATCTCCGGCGCAGGCGTGGCGCAGGGCCGGGTTGTCGGCCAGACGCAGATCGTTGCGAAACCAGACCAGCCTCATGACGGTGTTCTCCCGCCCTTGCCCTTCGCCTTGGCAGTGCGGGTCGTCGCACTGACCTCTGCCAGGGTGGCGTGCCAGTTGCGGGCACGCCGCCACGGCTCATCGTAGAGGCGTCCCAGCTCGCCAAAGAAGCGGGTACCCTCAGGCCATTCGGCGGCCTGGTCCTGCTTGCCGAGCCCGGCCCCCAGCAGGATCAGCCAGGGGGGAGTGGCGCGCCCCTCCAGCAGGGTGGCATAGCGGGGCTCCACCGCCCCCAGCAGTTGCACCTCATAACCCTGACCGATGAGCTCATACGCAGCCCAGACCAGATCCAGCGGCCCCACCTGCCCCCAGCTTGCCAGGGTGACGGGCACGCCCTTCTCCTGCTCGATGAGGTGGCGGGCGAAGCGGGTATGCAGCCAGCCGAGCCACACCTGTTGCAGCAACTCGCCATCGGGGCGCTCGCGCCACAGCCCCAGCAGCCGCTCCACCAGGGGCTGCAGCACCCGGCTGCGCACCAGCTCGAAGGGGTAGCTCGCCAGCAGATCGCCAAGCTCGGCCTCCGCCTTGCGCTGGTTGAAGGCGAGCAGCGCCTGGCTGAACTGCTCCAGGGTCTGCTGCCAGTGATCGCTCACCGGCGCACTCTGGGGCTCGCTCAGGAGCCCCTTCACCTGACCTATGCTCACCCCCCGCTCCAGCCAGCTCAGGATCTCGCCTATCTGGCGGATATCCTGCTCGCTGTAGAGACGATGGCCCTTCTCGGTTCGGGCCGGTTGCACCAGCCCGTAGCGGCGCTGCCAGGCGCGCAGGGTGACGGCGTTGACGCCGGTGAGGCGGGAGACCTCGCGAATGGGGTAGACGCCCTCGTCGGGGAGAGGCGCGGCGGCTTGTGATTCATCAGACATGAGAGAGTCCATCAGACGTTGGAAAGAGGCCCCGGTCATCCACCGGGGCCTGCACAGGGGGTTCAGAGCCCGTAGCGCAGCTTGAGCGTGTCGGGATGAAGGTCGAGGTAGGCCTGATCGGCCAAATCCAGCCACACCTTCACAGCCCGTAACGCAATTTCAGCGTGTCGGGATGGGGATTGAGGTACACCTGCTCGGCGAGATAGGGGTTCGGGTACTCGCGCAGGTAGTGGCGGATCAGGGTAAGGGGCACCAGCAACGGGAAGACCCCGGTGCGGTACTTGTCGATGGTGTCGCACAGCTCCTGCTTCTGGGCCGGGGTCAGCACCCGCTTGAAGTAGCCCTGCAGGTGCATCAGCACATTGGTGTGGCTGCGGCGGTTGGCGCGAAGAGTCAGCGCAGCCATCAACCCCTGGATGTAGCTGTCGGCCACCTCCTGCAGGTTGGCCTTGCCAAGGTTGGCGAGCAGGCGCCCCAGCGCCCGGTAGTGGGTGGTGGCGTGGGAGAGCACCAGGTACTTGTAGCGTGAATGGAAGCGGATCAGGGCTGAGGCGGTGATCCCCCGGGCGCAGAGCTGCTGCCAGTCGTGGTAGGCGAAGACCCGCAGCACGAAGTTCTCCCGCAGGATGGGGTCGCACAGGCGGCCATCTTCCTCCACCGGCAGCAGGGGGTTGGCCTCCATCAGCGCCTTGGCGAAGAGGCCGACCCCCTCCTTGGCGCTCCCCTCGTTGTTGGCGCCATAGATACGCACCCGCTCCATGCCGCAGCTGGGGGACTTGGCGCAGAGGATGTAGCCGGAGAGGAAGTCGAGCTGGCGTGCCTTCTGCTCGCTGAAGGCAATCAGCTTGTCGGTGACGTCGAAGCTCCCGTTGCTTGCCTCGGCCCGCACCTCGCCCTGGCGCTTCACCAGCCGGATGGCGGCGCGGGGTGCACCCAGGCCAATGGCCATCTCGGGGCAGACGGGGTGATAGTCGAAATGGGCGCCCAGATCCCGTTCGCAGAAACTGGAGCGTTTGTGGCCCCCGTCGAAGCGCACTTCCTGGCCGAGCAGACAGGCACTGATACCGACCTTGATCTTGTACATAATGAAGCCCCTTGTATAAGCCTTGAGTAAGTTATAGCAGTTATACAAAAAATTGGAAGCTGTATAACTATTGCGAACTGATACGGCCAGGGGGCGGCGGGCGGATCAGCCCCCATAAAAAAAACCCATGACCGAAGTCATGGGTAAAGGTGAAGACCCTGCAGGAAGGATGATCAGAAGCTGTATTTCACACCCAGGCTGGAGATGGAGCCTTTTTGCAGATCCCAGTTGCGATAGGTGTAGTCGGCGGTGAGGGCCAGGTTCTGGGTCAGCTTGTACGCCGCCCCCGCCTTGAAGTCGTGCATGTCGTCGGTCATGTTGGCGTAGCGATAGCCGGTGGAGAGCTCGACGGCGCCGGTGTCGTAGCGCAGGCCCACTTCTCCGTAGAGGCTGCCGCTCTTCTTGCGGGCCAGGGTATCCCAACCGGAGTGGTTCACGTCGGAGGCCAGCTCCCGTTCCAGGCTGTAGCCCATCAGGCCGGTTTCACCGTAGAGGTTCAGGCCGGTGCTGAGGGGGGTGTAGACACCCATCCCCAGACTGGAGATGGCCATGCTGTCGTTGCCGCTGCTGCGGGAGGTGTATTCGCTGCCGATCCGGCCATAGACATTGCTGGTGAAGCTCTTGGAGAGATCCAGGCTCAGGCCGCCGAAGTCGCGGTTCTCCCCATCCTTGCCACCGATGTAGTCAGACTTGGTGTGGGCCCAGGTGGCAGAGCCCTTGGCATAGCTGAAGGCATCTTGCGCCAGGACGGAGGTGGAAGAGAGACCGGCCAGAACCAGAACAGACAGTGCGATCTTTTGCATTTTGTTGACTCCATGGGTTGAGTTAGGCGGACCTAACTGGAATGGAGCCATTGTGACGGGCAAAGGGGGCAACGCCGAGGAGCAAGCTGTTGCCAAACCATGTCAGATGTAAGCGGATATTGCTGGCGGTTACCGGTGCAACACTCTGCGGGGGAGCGAGGGCTCCCCCGCCGTCATCCTAGCGGAACTCCACCTCGTCGATCTGCACCCGCACCAGCGGCTTGCCGGTGAGGCCGGCGGGTCGTGCCAGCTCGATGGCCCGGGAGGTGCGTGCCTCCCCCTTGCGCAGGTAGGAGTCAGGCAGGCGGTTCTCCCCGACCCAGAAGCGCACGGGCTCGCTCGAGAGCTGCACCCCGTCGGCGCTGAACAGGGTCAGGCTGCCGTTGACGCGCACCACGTTGCGACTGCCGGTGTTGCTCACCACGAACTGCAGGCTGAGGGGATCGTCCCCCGCCACCTGGTCCAGCTTCACCGTGATGCCGTCCCGGGTCGCCTGGGAGAGCAAGTCGGGATGGGCCATGGCCTGCTCGGTCAGCACCGGGGCCGCGACACTCGCCGTCACTGCCTGACCGGCTACCGTGGCTGCCGGCTTGACCAGCAGGTATTCCCAGGTGAAATCGTCATTGAGTTGCACCTGGCGACCATCCGGCAAGGTGATCTGGTGCAGGGGAGCCGCCTCGGCCAGCAGAGGGCACAGACAGAGGGCGACCAGCAGTCGGGAGAGGGGTTTCATGGGCAGGCACTCGATAAAGGATGCGAAGGGGGCAGTATAAAGAGTCGCGCCCTCCTTGCCTATGACCCCCCTCACGTTACGCCCCGGCTCAGATGACCAGGGGGTGGGGATCCTCCAGCGTGGCCAGATCCAGGGTCACCAGATCGAACTGGGCACTCCTGAGGGCCTTCTGGATGGTGGGCTGCATGTCGAACACCAGGGCCCGCAGCCGTTCGGGCACCCGGATCCTCGCAAGGGTGGTGACCCTGTCACCCAGGGTATGGAAGAAGACCTGGGCTCCCCCCAACCCCATGTCCACCAGCATCTGCTCGGCCATGTCGACCATCCGCAGGTGCCGCCTGTCCAGGGAGGCCATATCGACAAACCGCCGGCTCAGGCAGGCCTCCCCCACGTCTCCCCAGAGCGCCAGTTGCCGCTTGTGAAAGCCGTAGCGAAAATCCCGGTTGGTCATCCCCTGCTCGGCAAAGATCCAGAGGGTGTTGGCGGGCAGGCTGTGGAATCGGCGCAGGTACTCCCGCTTCTCCTCCACCGAGGCCGACATCAGCAGCGGCGGGCCCTCTTCATGTTCGAGCTGCTGGCAGAGGTAGCGCACCGGGTCGGTCACCTCGGCGAGGTGGCCCAGGTGCGCGCTGAAGATCATCTCGTCGGTCTTGAGCACCTGATGGGGGATGCCGTAGTGCCGGCAGTAGCGCTGTGCCCTGGCCACCGACTGGCGGCTGAGGGTGGGGTTGTCCAGGGTGATGGCGCGAAATCGCACCCCGCTGGCCCGGCACAGATCCATGCTGTAGCAGGATTCCAGTCGGCCGGAGAAGGAGACAAGCAGTTCGCTGTAACCGGCCAGGGTGTTGATGAGCCTCTGTTCCCTGGCTTGAAAGGTCTGATCGTATCCCCGATGCAGCGCAACGACATTGGCATCCATAACAACAACTCCGGATGATGAACTGGATACCATTTTGCCCGTCCCAAGCTGAATATACACTTAAAGAGCATGGATAAAGCTGTACGTTATTTGCCCTCAATCAAGGTTTTGCCCACTTTTTTCGCTGCGAAGCGAAACTGGCTCCCCTCAGGCAGGCAACAACCCCTGAGCGATCAGATGCGCCCGGCACCGGGCCGGATCGGTGAAGATCAGCCCCCGCAGACCGAGCGCCTCGGCCGCCGCCACGTTGGCCGGGCTGTCGTCGATGAAGAGGCACTCCTGCGCGCTCAGGTCGAACGACACCAGCAGATAGCGGTAGATGTCGGGCTCGGGTTTGAGCATCCGCACCCGGGCCGACACCACCTTGCCGCGAAAGAAGCGCCAGAAGGACTGATGCTGCTCCAGCCAGTCGATGCTGGCGTGCCCCATGTTGGAGAGGGCATAGAGGGTGTGGCCTGCACCGTGCAATTCTTCGATGAGCGCCACCATGGCGGGATCCGGCACAAGGGAGGACGGCACCGCCTGCAAGATGGCCAGATTCTCCGCCATCGACAGGCCGGTGCGCCCCTGCGCCTGACGGGCCATGGTGTGCAGGGAGAGGGTCCCCCTGTCCACCTCCAGCCAGTCCGGGTGGTTGAACAGCTGCTCCGCGATCCCAGTCGCCCCCTCAGGTCCGCGCACCGCACTCACTATGGCCACCGGATCCCAGCGCACCACCACCCTGCCCAGATCGAAGATCACCGCCATCGTCTCGTCCCCTCTGTGTGTTGTTGCCACGGATGTGGTCACGGCGGTTGCCATAAACAGGGACCAGAACGACGCTCACTCTCCCCCGGCAACCCGAGCCACCACCCTGCCCCGTTCAACGCCCCCGGGCAAGTTTTACTTGCATCGCACCGCCAAATCCCTTAATGGTTATGGCGTTACATTCAGGACACGCCCATGAACACACCATTCTTCTTTGTTTTCTCGTTTACCCGGCCCACATGAGGGAAGGCCCGTCGTCACGTGAACCATTCGCGTAAACAGAAACCAAAGACGAATCGAGCCTCCCCAGCGGAGGCTTTTTTTTGCACCACACACCACAGAATCACTGGATAGGGAACCACCATGGCAACGCTCGACGAGATCAGACACGACATCACCCAGTTGGATCAGGAGCTGCTCGCCCTGCTGGCCAAACGCAAGACCCTCAGCATCGAGGTCGCCCGCGCCAAGCAGGCCAATCCCCGTCCCATCCGTGACCACCAGCGCGAACAGGACTTGCTGGTCGCCCTGATCCAGAAAGGGCGCGCCCTCGGACTGGATGCCCAGTACATCACCCGCATCTACCACACCATCATCGAAGACTCCGTGCTCTCCCAGCAGGCCTACCTGCAGAGCCTGCTCAACCCCCAGCAGCAGGAGCCCATGACCAGCGTCGCCTACCTGGGACCGCGCGGCTCCTACTCGAGCCTGGCCGCCCGCAAGTACCTGGCCCGCTACAAGGATCAGGTGATCGAGGTGAACTGCCAGAACTTCCGCGAGGTGCTGGACACCGTGGAGTCGGGCCGCGCCGCCTTCGGGGTGCTGCCCATCGAGAACACCAGCTCGGGCTCCATCAACGAGGTATACGACGTGATGCAGCACACCACCCTCTCCATCGTGGGTGAGCTCACCTATCCCATCGAGCACTGCATCCTCACCGCCGTGCCCACCGAGATCGAACGCATCAAGACCTTCTACGCCCATCCCCAGGTGTTCCAGCAGTGCTCCCATTACCTCAGCAAGCTGGAAGGGGCGCGCCACGAAATCTGCGACTCCTCCTCCAGCGCCATGATGAAGGTCAAGGAGCTGGCAAGCCCGGAAGCGGCGGCCATCGGCAGCGCCGCCGGCGGCGAGCTCTATGGCCTGGACGTGCTGGCCGAGCAGCTCGCCAACCAGAAGGAGAACTACAGCCGCTTCATCGTGGTGGCGCGCAAGCCCATCGACGTGGCACCCCAGATCCCGGCCAAGACCACCCTCATTATGTCCACCTCCCAGAAGCCGGGCTCCCTGGTGGAGGCGCTGCTGGTGCTGCGCAGCCACGAGATCAACATGACCAAGCTCGAATCCCGTCCGGTGCAGGGCAACCCCTGGGAGGAGATGTTCTACCTGGATGTCTCCGCCAACCTGCAGACCCCGGCCATGCAGGCCGCCCTGCTGGAGCTGACCAAGATCACCCGCTACATCAAGGTGCTGGGCTGCTACCCGAGCGAAGACGTCAAGCCGACCGCCGTGCCGCCTGTCTTGATGGGAAGCTGATGGGGAGCGGATCCCTCCCCTGCCACACAAAGGCGAGCCCCGGCTCGCCTTTGTGCTCTCTGCGCCCTCCCCGTGAGACGCGCCCGGTCCCGCCCCTCCCTTCCGGCGTTAAACCGCCCTCCCCCCCCTCCCTCGCGGACCCGGGATCCTGGCGCTGCTGTCTTTCCACTCACCATCAGGCCATCTTCCTCCCGTTGCGGCCTCCTTTTGCCGCCTGCCGGGCCTTTCTATCGTTTGAATTTATTTAACGATATGGCAGCATCGTTAGATTTACCTAAACAATAAAGGCTGCTATTCCGGCGCCCGGGCACCTCTTGTTCGATCTCAGCCCCCTTTTTCCTCGCCACAGGCCGGATCCCGCCCAGCCCATCAAGTCCGTTTCTCCTGCAGAAGACCAGCTCTCCCCCCAAGACGCCAATCCCGGTTATCCTCACCAGGCCCTATCCCGTCCAAGGCGCCAACCCCGGTTATTCCCCGCAGATCCGAGCCCCTTCCCGACCAAACAAAAAGGCGAGCCTGCGCTCGCCTTTGTCTGTGCCGTGATGATCGCCGGGCTCATGCCGGCGCCCCCCGGACCCGCCCTAGAACTGGCCCGCCATCAGCTGGTTCAGGTGATAGAGGTTGCGGGTGTCGAGCTCCAGCTCGGTGGCATAGGTGTTGCCACGGGGATAGGTCGCCACCACCCGGGCACCGCGCACCATGCCCGCCACCGACACATCCAGGGAGTTGGAGGTCTGGGTCAGGTCCTTGTAGCTGCTCTGGCCGCGCACCTGCTGGCCGTTGAGCTGCTCCGCCAGCTCCCGGTAGGCGTCCATCTTGGAGGCGCGGATCGCCTGCAACATCTTCTCGGACTGGGAGGGGCCGGGCTGGATGTCGATCACCGCATACCCCACCGCCTTGAGCACCGGGAAGTCATCGGGCTTCTCGCCCACGTCATAGTTCACCACCCGGTTGCCACTGCACGCCGTCAGCAACATGGCCATCAGGCAACCCAACAAGATTTTCATCGCTGTTTCCCCGTTTTCCTGTTCACCACACCCGATGTTTCACGGCTCAATGTCAGCCAGCCCGCTTCACGCTTCATGACGCGCCACCTCAAGGGGTCAGGTTGACCAGATGACCGGACGGGCTCTGGCCCCCCCGCATCAGGTAACCGCGATTGATGGAGGCCCGGCCAAAGGAGTTGCTGGCACCGGACAAATATTGTTTCGGGATCAGGCTCTGGGCCGTGGTCTCCACCATCTTGGTGCGCAGATCGATGATGCGGGCGTTGACCAGGATCCCCTGCTGATTGCGGCTGAAGGTGCCGGTCAGGATGCGGGAGATGGGTAGCCGGGACGAGAGATCCTTGTAGTTGCGGCTCATCACGAAGTCCCCCTGCGGGGTCACCTGGATGTTGCCCGTGGTCTTGAAGTCCACCACCACTTCCCCGCGCCGGTTCAGCTCGTAGATGAAGCTCTCCTCGATCTGCTGCCCCATCCAGTTGGTGTCCTTCAGGGTGTCGAGATCGACAAAGGAGGCGACAGCAATGGGCTCGGTCAGGGTGGTGAGGGACTTGCGCTCCATCAGCTGATCCGTCATGCGGGCCACCAGCCAGTTGAGCTCCATCCCCTTCGCCGCCTGGCGAGGGTCTCCCAGCTCCCGATTGATGGGGTCGGCCGACCCGCAACCGACCAATGCCAGCGCCACCGCCAGCACCGTGATAACTCTCTTCATGGATACCTTTCCTGTATCTGCACCTGACCTGTTATCGGTCGCAACCGCCAACACTTGAGGCGGGAATGCGCGCAGGATCCTCGATGATCCCCGGGCAAAGGCGTGCACTGTGCCACCGGAGCCCACCGTACGGGCTCCGGCCAGGGAAGAAGGCATGGTTCTTGCTTTTATTTGGTCACCCGCTCCGGTGCAGACCGGATCTGTGTCCAGGATCCCTGACCCGCCCCACGGCGGCAGCGGGGTCGCCCACTCAAGGTGTTTGTTATGAAAGTTTCGCTGCTGTTCACCCTGCTGCTGGCCAGCCTGTCGGCCAGGGCCGAACTTATCGAGGCCCAGGGCAGTGCCGCCATTCTGGGGGGCGACGAGGTCTACGCCCGCGAGCAGGCGACCCGGGATGCCCTGCGCCAGGCGCTGCTGGCCAGCGGCGCCTCCGTCTCCAGCATCCAGCGCCTGGAAAACGGCAGCCTGCGCTCCGAGCAGATCCAGATCCGCTCCGGCGGCGACATCCGCCAGTACCGCCTCAAGCGCGAAGAGGTGCGCAACGGCCGCATGTACATCACCCTCGTGGCCGACATCCAGGCGGAGCGGCAGATCTGTCAGACCCAGCACTACGCCAAGGATTTGACGCTGGTGCGCCTGCGCATGCGCTACCCGGACCAGGCGAGCACCGGTGCCCTGGACGACATGCCCGCCGATCTCTCCCGCCGGCTGTTTGAAACCCTGGCGACGACGCCCCAGGTGGTCGCTCGCCAGTGGCTGGACGAGAATCTGCGCATCGACCCTCTCCATCTGCAACAGGGGGATCGCAGCGCCCTCGAGGAGATCAAGGCCCTGAGCCTGCGCACCGACAGCCAGTATCTGGTGCTCGGCAGCATCGACGACCTCTCCCTCGAGCCCCAGGGCAACGCCCTCACCAGCTGGTATGAGGATCCCGTGCGCAATTTCTCCATGCAGCTCTACCTGTTCGACGGCATTAACGGCAGCCTGCTCGGCCGCAAGGAGTACAAGGGCCGCGCCAACTGGACCTTCTCCAAGCGGGAACAGGTGGGCAGCAGCGGCGGCCAGTTCTGGCAGTCGAGCTTTGGCCAGGAGGTGGGCTACCAGTTGAAGGAGGCGGCCCAGGACATCGCCGCCGAACTCGCCTGTGCCCCCGTCACCGCCCGGATCGTGGCCCAGCACGAGCGCGGCCCCCACATCAACCTGGGCCGTCGCAACGGGGTCAAACTCGGGGACCAGTTCCGGGTCCAGCACAGCGCCGACTTCGCCGACCCCTATGGCAAGTCCAGGGTGATGCGCAACCCCGCAGACGGTCTGTTCGAGGTGGTGCAGGTGTTCGAGGATGGCGCCATCATCAGCAGTCAGAACAAATATTCGCCGTTCAATCTCCAAATCGGTGACCTGGCCGTATTGGAATAGGAATCAAGGGTTTAAAAGCACAATGCTTCTTGTATAATGCCCGCCACAAGGTTCCCGTAGCTCAGCAGGATAGAGCGGTCCCCTCCTAAGGGACAGGCCACTGGTTCGACTCCAGTCGGGAACACCATACACAGCAAGGGGCTGGCATCGTCATGATGCCAGCCCCTTGTGCGTTTCTGCGCCATTTCCCCTGCATCCATGGCGGCCAGGTCCCGCCCCCCCCTCTTCAATGTCTCACTGCCACCAACAACCCCGCGAGCCCCACCAAAGATGATCCCGGCCATCCCCCGGTAGTTGCCACTCCCGGTGGCGGCACACCGTCATCTACCCTTGAAGGGCGCCGTCCGGCAGGACGGCCTTCCATTCGCCGAGACACAGAGAAGGACATCATGGGCAGCAAACGAAAATCCAGAACGGAAGAACCGGTCGTGGCCGAGGCGCAAAAGCCCCTTGGCAACAAGGCATACGAAAAGGCGCTGCGCCTCTTGCACGTGGAGCTGGTCAGGCTGCAGCAGTGGGTGGTGCACAAGGGGCTCAAGGTCTGCATCGTCTTCGAGGGGCGCGACGGGGCTGGAAAGGGGGGCACCATCAAGGCGATCACCGAGCGGGTCAGCCCCCGGGTCTTTCGGGTCGTCGCACTGCCCGCCCCCACGGAGCGGGAGAAAAGCCAGCTCTACTTCCAGCGCTACATCCCCCATCTGCCAGCGGCGGGGGAG
Source organism: Aeromonas sp. ASNIH1 (assembly GCF_002934285.1). Lineage (NCBI taxonomy): Bacteria > Pseudomonadati > Pseudomonadota > Gammaproteobacteria > Aeromonadales > Aeromonadaceae > Aeromonas > Aeromonas sp. ASNIH1. The sequence continues at coordinate 439,945 of NZ_CP026228.1, forward strand.
ATCGTCATCTTCGATCGCAGCTGGTACAACCGGGCCGGGGTGGAGCGCATCATGGGTTTTTGCAGCGAGGAGGCGAGCGACAAATTCCTAGCTGGCACCCCCATGGTGGAAAAAGCCCTGGTGGACTCTGGCATCATTCTGCTGAAGTACTGGCTGGAGGTGACCCCACAAGAGCAGGAGCGGCGGCTGCGTGATCGCATCGACGATGGCCGCAAGATCTGGAAGCTCTCCCCCATGGACATCAAGTCCTTCGATCGCTGGGATGACTACACCCGGGCGCGGGATGCCATGTTCATCGCCACCGACACCGCCTGGGCCCCCTGGTTCGTGGCCCACTCCGAGGACAAGAAACGGGTGCGCCTCAACATCATCTCCCACCTGCTGGCGCACATCCCCTACGAGGCGCTGCCGGCGGAGCCGGTGAAGCTGCCCAAGCGCAAGATAGGCAAAGTCAAACCATCGGATCACCCGCTTCGCATCGTGCCAGCCCTCTTCTAGCCAGAGGGGGGTGAGCCCTGGCTCACCCCCTTTCCCTTCCTGCCCCAAGGAACAACCGGCACCGCCGGTATCACCCAATGGCTTGTTGTTGCTCACGTTTTCCCGTTTGCCTCCCCTATACTTCAGCGACATTCAGGTCTGGCCGCTCGAGGAGGTCCCATGTTGCGACTGTTTGCCCTGCTGCTTGTCTGCCTGGTGCTCCCGGTGCGGGCACTGACCCTGACCCCGGTGGCGGGGGAGCTACGCTACCCCTGGGGGCTCGCCTTCCTGCCGGATGGCGGCTACCTCGTCAGCGAGCGCCCTGGGCGCCTGCTGCGCATCGATGCGGGCGGCAACCGCCATGTGGTCTCCGGCCTGCCGCCCCTCGCCGCCACGGGTCAGGGGGGTCTGCTCGATCTCGCCCTGGACGGCGATGGCTGGCTCTATCTCAGCTACAGCGAGCCGGGGGACGGAGGCGCCGGCACCGCCGTGGCCCGGGCCCGACTGCAAAAAGAGGCCCTCGTCGACTGGCAACTGCTGTTTCGCCAAGAGCCCAAGGTGGCCGGCGGCGCCCACTTCGGCTCCCGCCTGGTGCTGACGGATGACCACCTCTTCATCACCCTGGGGGATCGCTACAGCGAGCGGGAGCGGGCCCAGACGCTGGACAACCACCTCGGCAAGACGGTGCGCCTGCACAAGGATGGCCGGGTCCCCGCCGACAACCCCTTCGTCAAGACGCCGGGGGCCCTGCCGGAGATCTGGAGCCTGGGCCATCGCAACATGCAGGGGGCGGCCCTGCGCCCGGGCAGCCAGCAGTTCTGGGCTCACGAGCACGGTCCCCAGGGCGGGGACGAGGTCAACCTCATCCTGCCCGGCCACAACTACGGCTGGCCCAAAGTGACATTCGGCGAGGAGTACGGGGGCGGCAAGATTGGCGTGGGCCAGAGCGCGCCGGGCATGACGGCACCGCGCTGGATCTGGGTGCCCTCCATCGCCCCCTCGGGCATGACCTTTTATCAGGGGGACTTGTTCAGGGAGTGGCAGGGGGATCTGTTCGTCGGCGCCCTGCGTGGTCAGGCCTTGTTGCGCCTGCACCTCGACGGAGACAAGATAGTGTCGGCGGAGCGGCTGCTGACTGATCTGGGGGAGCGGATCCGTACCGTCAAGGAGGGCCCCGACGGCGCCCTCTACCTGTTGACGGATTCAGGCCAGGGGCGCCTGCTCAAACTGACCCCATAGCATGAAAGGAGCAAGGATGAAGACGAATCGCATGCTGCTGGTGCTCTGCACCAGCCTCTGGTTGCTGGGCTGCAACACCATCCACGGGATGGGGCGGGACATCGAGAAGGCGGGGGAGGTGATCCAGGGCTCCGCCAAGCTGACGGACGCACCGGCCGCAGAGGGTCGCTGATCCCGGCCGGGTGGCGCTGTGGTTCGCCGCCTGTCGCCCCTCTCCTTACCCCTGTTCGGCGCTGGCCACCAGACTGGCCAGCGGCGCCATGGTCACCCTGACCCCGTGCTGTGCCAATGCCTCGCGGGCGCTCTGGGGCAGTTGCTCGTCGGTGATCACCTGATCGATCGCATCCCAGCTCACCACGTTGAAAGTCCCCACCTTGCCATATTTGGACGAATCGCAGATAAGGATGCGGGTCGCCGCCGACTCCACCACGGCTCGCTTCACCGGCACCTTCTGTTCGCTCGGGGTGGAGATCCCCTGACTGTCCCAGGAGGAGGCTGACAGGAAGGCGATGTCCAGATGGAGGTTGCGCAGGAAGTGGGCGGTGGCCTCCCCGGCACAGGACTGGTTCTCGCGAATGACCTGCCCTCCGGTGTGATAGAGGCGGCAGCGGCCGTGCTCGATGAGGTAGGCGCAGACCATGAAGTCGTTGGTCACTATCATCAAATCTTCCCGAAGCGCCAGCTCCCGGGCCAGCTCCAGGGAGGTGGTACCGGCATCCAGATAGACGGTGCTCCCCTCGCTCACCTGGGCGGCGGCGAGCCGCGCAATGGCCAGCTTGGCCCCCTGCATCAGGCTGCGCTTGGCGGCGTGGGAGGGCTCGCTCTTGATCCGCTGGGAGAGGCTGACCCCGCCGGAAACGGAGAGTACCCGCCCCTGCTCCTCCAGCTTCTGGATGTCGCGCCTGATGGTCATGTGGGAGACCTGCAGCCAGTCGGTCAGCTCCACTATGCTGACCACGCCGCGCTCTGCCAGCAGTTGCAGGATACGTTGCTGTCGCTCTACGGGAATCATCTTGCCTCGCGCCTCGGGAAAAGGAAGGTGCCATTCTACCCCAGCGACCTGGGAAAAAATGATAAATAACCTGAAACGGGCTCACAAATCACATTTATTCACACAAAAAACGCCAAAATTTGACTCGAAAGAATCTCAACCCTCATAAATAACAAAAATTAACACCAATTAAGTTATTTTTTGTGACGACTGCCTGATATTTCATCGCCGCAAGCCTCTACTATCTGCTCATCAGTCGTAATCGAGGAATCACGAGATGAGCACTCCCTATCATGTTGCGGTCATCGGCCTGGGCGCCATGGGCATGGGCGCCGCCCGTTCCTGCCTGCGGGCCGGGCTCACCACCTATGGCATCGACCTCAGCGAACAGGCTCGCGGCCAGTTGCAGCAGGCCGGTGCCGCCGCCGTCATGGCCGATGCCAGGCCCCTGGCCGAGACGCTCGATGCCGTGCTGTTGCTGGTGGTCAACGCCACCCAGGTGCGCCGCATCCTGCTCGGCGAAGCGGGGCTGGCTCGCCACCTCAAACCGGGCACCGCCATCATGGTCTCTTCCACCATCGCTGCCGAAGAGGCGAGCGCCCTGGCCGCCGAGCTGGCGCAGATGGGGTTGCCGATGCTGGATGCGCCGGTTTCCGGTGGTGCCATCAAGGCCGATGCCGGCGAGATGACGGTGATGGCCGCAGGCGCCGACGCCGCCTTCGACAAGCTGGCCCCGGTGCTGGATGCGGTGGCCGGCAAGGTCTACCGGGTCGGCAGCGAGCCGGGCCAGGGCAGCACAGTCAAGATCATCCACCAGCTGCTGGCCGGGGTGCACATCGCGGTGGCCGCCGAGGCCATGGCGCTGGCCAGCCGGGCAGGGGTGTCCCTGGATCTCATGTATGACGTGGTGACCCATGCCGCCGGCAACTCCTGGATGTTTGAAAACCGCATGCCCCGGGTGCTGGCCGGTGACTACCAGGCCCGCTCCGCAGTGGACATCTTCGTCAAGGATCTCACCCTGGTGGCGGACACCGCCAAGGCGCTGCGCTTCCCGCTGCCGCTCGCGAGCACGGCGCTGAACATGTTCCTCGGTGCCAGCAACGCGGGCCACGGCCAGGAAGATGACAGCGCCGTCATCAAGATCTTCTCAGGCATCACCCTGCCGGGTCAGGAGGAGCAAGCATGAAACTCGGAGTCATCGCAGACGACTTCACCGGCGCCACCGACATCGCCGGTTTCCTGGTGGAGAACGGCCTCTCCACCATCCAGTTTGCCGGCATCCCGGCAGAGGCGGATCTGACCGGGGTCGACGCCGTGGTGATCAGCCTCAAGAGCCGCTCCTGCCCGGCCGATGAGGCAGTGCGCGACTCCCTGGCGGCCCTCGACTGGCTCAAGGCCCGCGGCTGCCCGCGCATCTACCAGAAGTACTGCTCCACCTTCGACAGCACGGCAGCGGGCAACATCGGCCCCGTCACCGACGCCCTGCTGGCGGCGCTTGGCCAGCACTTCACCCTGATCTGTCCGGCCCTGCCGGTAAACGGTCGCACCGTCTATCAGGGCAACCTCTTCGTCGGCGCCCAGCCGCTCGCCGAGTCCGGCATGCGCCATCACCCCATCACCCCCATGACCGACAGCAACCTGCTGCGGCTGATGGAGGGGCAAGCCCAGGGCCGCGCCGGTCTGGTGCCGTTCAATACCATCGCACAGGGTCCCGGCGCCATTGCCGACGCCTTTGAGCAGCTAACGCAAGCGGGTGTGCGCTACGCCGTGGTCGACACCCTGACCGAGCAGCACCTGCTGGACATCGCCACCGCCGCCCTCGACATGCCCCTGGTGACCGGCGGATCCGGCCTCGCCATCGGCCTGGCCCGTCAGCTTGGGAGCGGCGATCTGCAGGGTGCCCGCGAAGCGGGCTGGCCCAGAGGCACCCGCACCGCGGTGCTGTCGGGCTCCTGCTCCGAGATGACCAACCGTCAGGTGGCCCGCTATCGCCAGCACGCTCCTGCCCTGGCGCTGGATGTGGTGCGCTGCCTCGAAGAGGCCGACTACCCGGCCGAGCTGGCGCGCTGGGTACTGGACCAGCCCCGGACCCCGGCGCCGCTGGTCTACGCCACCACCAGCCCGGCGGAGCTGGCCCGCATTCAGGAAACCCACGGCCAGCAGGCGGCCAGCGACGCGGTGGAACACTGCTTTGCCCGCCTCGCCCAACTGCTGCAAGGCGCCGGCGTGGACCGCTTCATCATCGCCGGTGGCGAGACCTCGAGCCGGGTCACCCAGGCCCTCGGCGTCAAGGCGTTCCACATAGGCCCGCAGATCGCCCCCGGTGTGCCCTGGGTGCGGGCCATCGACTCCCCCCTGTCGCTGGCCCTCAAGTCCGGCAATTTCGGGAGCGACGACTTCTTCGACAAGGCTCAGGAGTACTTCCATGACTGAACAGGCACTGCGCGACACCATGGTGATGCTGGGGGCCTCCCTCTTCCAGCGCGGATATGCCACCGGGGGCGCCGGCAACCTCTCCGCCCTGCTGCCGGACGGCACCCTGATCGCCACCCCGACCGGCTCCTGCCTGGGACGGCTCAGCGCCGACAGGCTCTCTCACGTCAACCTGCAGGGGGAACACCTGGGAGGTGATCGCCCCTCCAAGGAGGTGGCCTTCCACCTTGCCATCTACCACAACAATCCGGACTGCCGGGCCGTGGTGCACCTGCACTGCACCCACCTGACCGCCCTCTCCTGTCTGGAGGGGCTGGCTCCGGCCAACGTCATCCGCCCCTTCACCCCCTACTACGTGATGCGGGTCGGCCAGTTGCCGCTCATCCCCTACTACAAACCGGGGGATGCCCGCATCGCCGAGGAGCTGGGGCGCCGCGCCCCCGAAGGCAACGCCTTCCTGCTGGCCAACCACGGCCCCGTGGTGACGGGCAAGGATCTGGTGGATGCGGTCAACAACATGGAAGAACTGGAGGAGACGGCACGCCTGGCACTGATGCTTCATGGCCACTCCATCCGCTACCTGAGCGAACCCGAAATTGATGAATTGAGGAGGATGAAACCATGAGCAAGTTTGCCGCCAATCTCACCATGCTGTTTACCGAGGTGCCGTTTCTGGAGCGCTTCGCCGCCGCCCGCGACGCAGGCTTCGAGGCGGTGGAGTTCCTCTTCCCCTACGAGTGGCCGGCCGCAGAGCTGGGCCGCCGCTTGCGCGAGCAGGGGCTCTCCCAGGCCCTGTTCAACATGCCGCCGGGCAACTGGGGCGCAGGTGAGCGCGGCATGGCTGCCATCCCGGGGCGGGAAGCGGAGTTTCGCGGCCACCTGCCAAGCGTGCGTGACTATGCCCTGGCGCTCGGCTGCACCAAGGTACACGCCATGAGCGGCATCGTGGACCCTGCTCATAGCCTCTCGGCCCACCGCCAGACCCTGATCGACAACATCCGCTTCGCCGCCGACTTCCTGGCCGAAGACGGCATCAAGGTGCTGCTGGAGCCGCTCAACGATAGAGATGTGCCCGGCTACTTCCTGGCCCACCAGCTCGACGCCCTGGCCCTGGTGCAGGAGATAGACAGGCCCAACGTGGGGGTGCAGCTTGACCTCTACCACGCCCAGATCATGGACGGGGATCTCACCCGCCTCATCGGCAAGCTGGGTCCGGCCATCGGCCACGTCCAGATCGCCTCGGTGCCGGATCGCCACGAGCCGGACGAGGGGGAGATCGCCTACCCCCACCTGTTCAAGGCGCTGGCGCAGGCGGGCTACCACGACTGGATAGGCTGCGAGTACAACCCCAGAGCCGGCACCCGGGAAGGGCTGGGCTGGCTGACACAACAATAACGACCCTGAACATGAACGAGTCTGAGGATAACAAGATGCAGATCATCATCACCGGCGGCGGTGGCTTCCTGGGCCAGAAACTGGCCCGGGCCCTGCTGCAAGGCCCCCACCCCTTCACCGAGCTGCTGCTGGTGGACATCCAGCAGCCGCAATCCCCCCTGCCGGACCCCAGGGTTCGCTGTCTGCGGGCCGACCTCACCGAACCCGGTGTCGCCGAGTCCCTCATCAGCGAGCGGACCGCCGTGGTCTACCACCTGGCGGCCATCGTCAGCAGCCACGCGGAGCAGGACTTCGATCTCGGCTGGCAGGTCAACCTGGACACCACCCGCACCCTGCTGGAGGCGTGCCGCCATGCCCGGCCGGGCATCCGCTTCGTCTTCACCAGCTCGCTCGCCGTCTATGGCGGCCCGCTGCCGGAGCTGGTGAATGACGGTACCGCCCTGACCCCAACCTCCTCCTACGGCGCCCAGAAGGCCATGGGGGAACTGCTGGTCAACGACTACAGCCGCAAGGGCTTCGTCGACGGTCTGGTATTGCGCCTGCCCACCATCTGCGTGCGGCCGGGCAAGCCGAACCGCGCCGCCTCCTCCTTTGTCAGCAGCATCATCCGCGAGCCGCTGCAAGGGGAGAGCGCCATCTGCCCGGTGAGCCCGGATCTGCGCCTCTGGCTCTCCAGCCCCGCCACCGTGGTCGCGAACTTCCTGCTGGCGGCCAGACTTCCCGCCACCGGTGACGCCCGCAGCATCAACCTGCCCGGCATCAGCGTGACCGTCGGCGAAATGCTGGAGGCCCTCGCACGGGTCGGTGGCCAGGCGGCCCGGGATCGGGTGCAGTTTGCCGCCGATCCGGCCATCGAGCGCATCGTGGCGAGCTGGCCGGGACGCATCGACAACCAGCGAGCCAGCGCCCTCGGCTTCGCGGCAGACAGGACGTTTGCCGACATCATCGACAGTTTCATCACCCATGACATGCAGGAGGCATCATGAGCGACATCCCAACCCCCATCATCGGTCTCATCATCGCGGTCTTCGTGCTGGTGTTCCTGGTCATCCGCACCCGGGTGCACGCCCTGATCGCCATGCTGGCGGCGGCCTGCATCGCCGGGATCACCGGCGGCATGAGCATCGACAAGACCCTCACCGTGATCACCCAGGGCTTTGGCTCCACCCTCGGCAGCATCGGCATCGTCATCGGCCTCGGGGTCATGATGGGTCGCCTGCTTGAGGTCTCCGGCGCCGCCGAACAGATCGCCTACAGCTTCATCAAGTGGCTCGGCAAGCGCCGCGAGGAGTGGGCACTGGCCATCACGGGCTACATCGTCAGCATCCCCATCTTCGTGGATTCCGCCTTCGTCATCCTCTATCCGGTGGCCAAGGCGCTGGCAAAAAGTGGCAAGCGCTCCCTGCTCACCTTGGGGGTGGCGCTCGCGGGCGGCCTGGTGGTAACCCACCATACCGTGCCGCCGACCCCGGGCCCGCTGGGGGTTGCCGGCCTGTTTGGCGTGGACATCGGCGCCATGCTGCTGACCGGCATGGCCCTGGCCATCCCCTGCGTGCTCGGCATCGTCTTCTACGCCCAGTGGCTCGACAAGAAGTACCCCGAGTTCGGTGCCCAGGCCGCCCAGACCCCGGACGAGCTGCAAGCCACCTATGAGCAGTACCTCAAGGAGAAGGAGGGCAAGACCCTGCCGAGCCTGACCCTGTCGCTGCTGCCGATCCTGGTGCCCATCGTGCTAATCTTCGTCAAGGCCATCTTCACCACTCTGGCCACCCTGGAGGGCATGGACGGGCTGATGGCGAACCCCCTGGTGCAGGGCATCAACTTCATCGGCACCCCCATCATCGCGCTGGCCATCAGCGTGCTGCTGGCGGTCTATACCCTGGTCCCGCACATGGACAGGCACGCCACCGCCGCCCGCCTGGAAGAGGGGTTGCAATCCGCCGGCATCATCTTGCTGGTGACCGGTGCCGGTGGGGCGCTGGGGGCTGTGCTGCGCGACAGTGGCGCAGGCCAGCAACTGGCCGAGCAGATCGCCCAATTGCCCATCTCCCCCATCCTGATCCCCTTCATCGTGGCGACTCTGGTGCGCCTCATCCAGGGGTCCGGCACCGTGGCCATGGTGACGGCGGCCTCCATCTCCGCCCCCATCCTGGCGCAGATCCCCGGGGTCAACATGCTGCTGGCCGCCCAGGCCGCCACCATGGGGTCGCTCTTCTTCGGTTACTTCAACGACAGCCTGTTCTGGGTGGTCAACCGCATGATGGGGATCTCCGACGTCAAGCAGCAGATGATCGTCTGGTCCATCCCGACCACCATCGCCTGGGCCATCGGCGGCACCGGCGTCGCCCTGCTGAACCTGCTGTTCGGCTCCGGCGGCACCTGGTTCGACCCCGTGCTGCCGCTGCTGGTGCTGGCCCTCATCGTCTGGTACGTCAAGGGGCAGTCCCTGGCTCCGGCGGCAGGGGCCGTCCCGAGCCGGGAGTCATAACCCGCACCGTCACGGCAACGCTGTGTGACGAGGGCCAGTCTGCTAGACTGGCCCTCTTTTTCGTTCATTCATCTTGCAAAGGAGTGTTGGATGCCTGCGTCTTCCTGGTGGGACAAGTCCACCGGTTTTGCCCTGCTCACCATCTTGTTGTGGGCCTCCCTCGCCGCGCTCACCTCCCGGATCACCAGCGTCTCGCCGCTCGTGCTGGTGGGGCTGGTGCTGCTGTTCTGCGGGGCGGGCACCCTGCCATTCTGGCGCCAGTGGCGCGCCAGCCCCCTCACCTGGCTGGTGACCATCACCGCCCTGCTGCTCTATCACCTGCTGCTGTTCACAAGCTTTCGCCACGCCCCCGTGCTGGAGGCAAACCTCATCAACTACCTGTGGCCGCTGTGCATCATCCTGTTCACCCCCTTGCTGCTGCCGGGTCATCCCCTGAGCCTGCACCATCTGCTGGCCGGGGCCCTGGGTCTCGCGGGATCGGTGCTGGTGATGGTCGATGGTCACCTGCAGTTGCAACAGGCCCATCTGCCCGGCTACCTGCTGGCCCTCGGCGCCGCCATCGTCTGGGGCGCCTATTCCGTGCTCTCCCGCCGCCTGCCTCCCGCTCCCGCCGTGGTCACGGCCGCCGCCTGCCTGCCCGCAGGGCTCCTGGCCCTGCTGCTGGCATGGATGCTGGAAGGCCCCTTGCCATTCGCCCGGATCCCCCAGGGGGACTGGCTGCTCATCGCCGGGCTCGCCCTCGGCCCCATGGGGGCGGCCTTCGTCACCTGGTATCTGGCGCTGCGGGACGGGGATCCGCGCCGCATCGGCGCGCTCGCCTACCTCACTCCCTTGCTGAGCACCCTGCTGCTGGTCTGGCTCAACGGCGAGGCGCTCACCCCGCGCCATCTGCTGGCGGGGGGGCTCATCATGGGCGGCGCCCTGCTCGGCCTGCTGGTGAAAAGCCCAAATCAACGGGAGCTGGCACGGCCACTGTCATAAAAACGCCATCAGACCTGATTAAGCTCGCGCCCATTGCGTGATTCAAGCAGGAATCTGATGTGAAAATTGCCCATTTTGCCTCCCTCTCTTCCCTCGTCTTGCTGCTGGTGGCCGGTGTCCAGGCCACCGCGCTCTATCATGGCTGGCAACAATTCAACCACTCGGCCCAGGCCCAGCGTCTGCAGGAGCGCCTGCAACAGCAACTGAGCGGTCCGCTGCAGGGGGCGCTTCGCGACTATCTCGGCAGCGGGGATCCCCTGCTGCTGGCCCAGGCCCAGGGAGTGCGCCAGCAGGCGCTGGCGCTGTTGTCCCGCCTGGAGGATCCCCAGACCCAGCCGCTAAACGCCCGGCTTGAGCAGATGAAAACCCGCATTGACGGCGACTATCTGGCGGCGGGCAAGCTCTCCGGCAACAGCCAGTGGTTGCTGCAAAATGCCGAGAACGAGTTGACCACCCAGGCCAAAGCCTTGCTCCGTTACGGCCAGCAGGGAGCAGCCGCCGGGCGGGATCCGGCCCTTGCCGAGCAGTATCGCCAGGGGGCGGCCGACATCCTGACCGCCCTCCCCTCCCTCGCCCACCAGCGCCAGAACTACATGGAGCAGGCGAGTGCCAAGCGTCTCGAAGGGCTGCAATTCGAGCTGGCTGCCCTGCAAAAGCAGGCCGACTCCCTGGCCGCCCTGCCGAGCCTGGCACTTTTCGAGGAGGCACCGGCCGACGAATTCACCCTGGGAGAGCCGATACGCAAGGAGCTCGGGGATCAGCCCAAAGCCGAGCTGACCTCCCTGCTCAAGCGCTATCCCCAGGAGCTGGAAAACAGCCGCAAGGCGCTGCAACAGCAGCAGGCTGCTCGTCAGATGGTGCAGCAGGACATCACCCAGCTGCTGCAAGCGGGGGAGCAATTGGGTGAGCAACTCGCCGCCGCCCGTCAGACCATGAACCGGGAGCTGGCCACCGTGCTCGGCATGCTGGCGCTCTGCCTGGTCGTGGTGGCCCTGCTGTTCGCCCTGGTGCAGCGTCGCTGGCTGGTCAGGCCCCTGCTGCAACTGCGGGCAGCCTTCCTGCAGCTCGACGCCACGGGTCAGGCCCAGCTCCTGACCCCGGGGCGCGAGCGCAACGAACTGGCGGACATCGTCGCGAGCTACAACCGCCTGATACAGCGCCTGCAACAGGATCAGCAGCAGAAGGCGGGGCAGCTCTCCAGCGTCTCTTCCAGCCTGCAGGAGATGGTGGAGCAGGTGCAGGAGATCCATCACAGCACCCGCACCACGGAGCAGGCGGTGGATGAGAGCGACACCATGATGCAGGAGCTCAACCAGCTCGCCAGCGAGGTGCACCAGGTCGCCGCCGAAATCGCCCAGCACGCCCAGCACAATGAACACTCCATGAGCCAGAGCGAGCGGCTGGTAGGGGGCATGCTGACGGCTACCGCCCAGACCGGGCTCGCCATCGACGAGAGCAGCGGCGCCCTGGCCCAGCTGACCCGCTCGGTGGAGGACGTGACTGCCATCGTCGACGTCATCGGCCATATCTCCCAGCAGACCAACCTGCTGGCCCTCAACGCCGCCATCGAGGCGGCCAGGGCCGGGGAGCAGGGACGCGGCTTCGCGGTGGTAGCCGACGAGGTGCGCCACCTCTCCGCCGACACCCAGCGCTCCCTCGGCCAGATCACCGAGATCCTGGCCAGCCTCACCCAGGCGGGGGATCAGCTCGCCACCGTGCTGGCCCGCATCACCGCAGAGGCCGCCGAGCAGCGCCAGCAGGCGGAGCAGCTGCGCCAGACCACCCTGACGGTGCGGGAGATGGCGCGCAGCACCGCCGTCATCGCCCTGCAAGGGGCCGACAATGCCAAGAGTCAGGAGCACAGGCTGGCGAGCTTCGCCGCCCTCATCGGTCGCATCAGCCAGCACGCCCGCCAGGGCAGCCGCCTCTCGGTACAGGTCTCGGAGCACATCCACCACCAGGCCCAGCAGATCCCCCGGATCCTGAGCCAGAGCTGATAACCCCCGGGCCTGGAACGCACCAGACCCGGGGCGCGTTCCCTGTCTACCTGCCCGCAGTACGGCCTTGCCGCAACCCTTCCCCTGATACTCCCGTCACGTCTTCACGGGCGATGACGGGTTGCCTCATCCATTCAGTCACAGGCTCCCTCACCCCTTTCACATCTCTGGTCCCCCTGTCTGTCGGGGCGACGGCTCACGCTCACGACAGTGGGCATCCGGCCGGGCCCATCTTTTTTTGTGATACAAAATTATATGTTGCCACCGGGTTAACAAAGAAAGTTCTGCCTTGACGGCAAGATCTGCGCAGGAGAACGGTGAAATCACCATGAAAGCGTTGTCATTGCCGACATGAGTGGCCTGGGAGTGCCCACACCAAGAATCATGATTATTTGCACTCGGTCATATTTTTGAAACTTGCCGGGAACTTTACATTGATATTTCGCACCGCGAACGTACTCTTGGTGATGTCAGATCGCCAAGGATCGACAGCCAAAAAATAACGACTGTAACGATGCAGATAGCCCCGACCGATGCGCCAAGGCATCAGGCACAAGGGCACGACAGAGAACCATTTTTTTGCCCTTCGGGGTGTTGATTGCAATGCCAATACCGAGCGGCGGGTGCCTACCCGGCTGCCGGATAAAAAAGCTAAGTCCATAAAATCAGGAGCAATAACAAATGGAAAAAGTGATCTTCAAGCGCGCCGCGTTGAGTGCTGCCGTGGTCGCGGCACTGGTCGCCCCCGGCATGGCGTTCGCCGCTCAAGACATGATGAGCCCGGAATACGGCAAGTCCTACAGCGCCTTCATCGACGAAGGCAAGCTCACCGGTGGCCTGTTCTACTTCCAGCGTGAGCGTGATCGCGTCCAGGCCGGTCCGGGTCAGGATGGCAAATACCACTCCAACCTGAGCCATGCCACCACCCAGGCAGCCCTGAACTTCAACTCCGGCTATGCATGGGGTGTGGTCGGCGTCGACGTGGGCGGCTTCGGTGCCTACGATCTGGCCGTTGACGAGAGCAATGGCGTCAACGAAGAGAACGAGTTCTCCTTCTGGGGCGACAAGTGGGGTTCAGGTGGTGACGGCGTTCCCGAGAACGGCTTCAGCCTCTCCAACGCCGCCCTGAAATTCAAGTTCGGTGACGCCGTCACCGCCAAGGGTGGTTACACCCAGCTCTATGTACCCGGCATCCTCGGCGTCAACTGGTCCTATCAACCCGGTACCTACCGTGGTGGCCAGATCGAAGGCACCTTCGGCGGCCTCTACCTGACCTACGCCATCGCCGACGAGTACAAAGCTCCCTGGTTCAAGAACACCACCGGCTTCTCCAAGAGCAGCCCCTATGCCAGCGATCCCTTCACCGATGCGAACAAGATCGACTACATCCACGGTCTGGCCGCTCGCTACACCTTCGAGAACGGCACTGCCGTCACCGCCGGCTTCGGTCAGTCCGAAGGCTACATGGACAGCTACCACTTCAAGCTGGCCCACAAGTTCGACGTACTGGGTGGCCTGAACACCAGCTACCAGTTCTACGGTTCCGACACCGAGAACAGCGACTATGACGGCCTGGCCTGGCAACAAGCCCTGACCGCCAGCTGGGCAGCCGGCCCCTATGGCTTCCGTCTGGAAGGCCTGTGGACCAAGGCTGAAGGGGATCTGGGCAACTACCTGCCCCGTCTGACCCGCGGCTACGGCAACTCCCAGGGCGCGAACGAAATCTGGTGGGATTCCCGCTCCGACTGGAACCACAACGACGAGAAAGCCCTGTTCTTCGGCGTGACTCGTTCCCTGGATGATCTGGTGGGTGCACCGGGCTGGGGCGTGGGTGTCTCCGGTGCCTACGGCTGGGATGCCAACAACGGCGACAAGTCCCTGGAAGGCGGCAAAGAGTGGGCAGCCAACTTCGACGTCATGTACACAGTGCAGGACGGCAAGCTGAAGGGCACCCTGTTCAAGCTGCACTACACCGACTACAACAACGAACAGGACGACAAGGGCAGCTGGTACTACCCGAACATGTTCAGCTCCGAGCATGACGTCAAGTTCCACATCATCATGCCGTTCACCATCATGTAATCAGGCATCTGACGTGACCGAAAACCGGGCCTCTGGCCCGGTTTTGTTTTTGGTGGCACCACGCTACCATGCCAGCTTCGGGCCACCTGCCGGCCGTCAATCAGGACCATGCTCATGCCCCATCCCTTCGTGCTCGTCACCGGCTGCTCCAGCGGCATCGGCCTCGCCGCCGCAAGAAAGCTCGGCGCCCGGGGCTTCACCGTCATCGCTTCCGCCCGCAAGGGCGAGGATGTGGCCCTGCTGCAGCAGCAGGGTCTGTTGGCGGTGCAACTGGATCTGGCGGACAGCGCCAGCATAGAGCGAGGGGCGGCAGAGGCGCTGGCCCTGGCAGAAGGGCGCCTCTACGGCCTCTTCAACAACGGCGCCTACGGCCAGCCCGGTGCGCTGGAAGATCTGCCCACCGAGGCGCTGCGCGAGCAGTTCGAGACCAACCTCTTTGGCTGGCATCACCTCATTCGCCAGATATTGCCCCCCATGCTGGCGGCAGGCGAGGGGCGCATCGTACAGAACAGCTCGGTGCTTGGCCTGGTGGCCATGAAGTATCGTGGCGCCTACAACGCCAGCAAGTTCGCGCTGGAAGGCTATACCGATACCCTGCGCCTGGAACTCGCGGGCAGCGGCGTGCACGTCAGCCTGATCGAACCCGGCCCCATCGACACCCGGTTTCGCGCCAATGCCCGGGAGGCCTTCCTGCGCCACATAGACCCGAGCGCGAGCCGCCATCAGGACGCCTATGCCCAGACGCTGGCCAGGCTGGAGCGTGAAGGGGGTGCCCGGGGCTTTACCCTGCCAAGCGAGGCCTGCATCCCGCCGTTACTGCATGCGCTCACGAGCAAGCGTCCCAGGCACCGCTACCCGGTCACCTTCCCGACCAAATTGTTTACCGTGCTGCGCCGCCTGCTGCCAAGCCGCTGGCTTGACAAGCTGCTGATCAAATCCGCCTGATAAAGGGAGCCCGGACGGCAGGGGCCCTCGGCGGGCCTCCTCTTGACATGCACCTGTCTTAGCAACGATACCCGCTCAATCTCAATAGTGCTGGCCGTTGCTGTAGTAGTGACTCTTGACGATGGGCAGCACCTGCACCACCACATAGGTCTGCTCCCCCAGCACCCCTTTCAGGTGGCGGGTGATGAGGGCGGCGGCGGCATCCTGCATCTCCTGCGGTCGCTCGAACCAGACCAGCTCCACGAAGGGGAAACCGGCTTCGGGCTGGCCATCTCGTACCCACTGGCTCGGCACGCACTCCAGGGTGACGAACTCCGGCTTGCCACCGGTCAGGGCGCAGAGATCCGTCATCAGGGGGGCGCTTATCCGCTGCAGGGTGTCGACAGAAACTGCCCGAAAACGAAGGTGGGGCATGGGAAACCTCTTGGCTGTGACAAATGAGGACTTATCATAGAGCACTCATCCAGCTCACATAAGGTGCCTCATGAGATTCCATCCCACGCTGCTCTCCTTCCTGCTCTGCCTGCTGCTGCCGCTCCATGCCATGGCCGATCCGGCCTTCTACCGCATCAACAAGGGCAACGAACAGCACTGGCTGCTGGGGTCCATCCATGCGGGCAAACCCTCTCTCTATCCCCTGCCGGACCCGGTGGAGCGCGCCTGGCAGCAGAGCCGCGCCCTGGTGATGGAGGTGGATATGACCCACATCAGCCAGGAGCAGTGGCAGGAGATGGGCGCCATCACCCGGCTCGTCGACGGCAAGACCCTCAAGGATCACCTGCCCATCGACCTCTACCGTCGCACCCTCATCGCCGCGGGCCAGAACGGTCTGAACGAGAGCATGCTGGCCCCGCTGCGTCCCTGGTTTGCGGCCATTACCCTGACCCAGGCGGCCCTGGAGCGCACCGGCTATCGCGGTGAATACGGTGTCGACCAGCACTTCGCCAAGCGGGCGAACGACGGCGGCAAACCCATCGTCGGGCTGGAGACCCTGCTGGAGCAGCTCGGCTATCTCGCGAGCGTCGGCGACAACCAGACCCTGATGCTGGAGAGCACCCTGGACGAGCTGCCCGACATCCAGCAGGGGTTCGACGCCGTGATGACCGCCTGGCAGAACGGGGACGAGGCCACCCTCATCAATCTGCTCAGGGAGGAGATGGCGCCGCCCAAGCTGCAAGCCTGGCTGGAACAGACCCTGCTGGCAGAGCGCAACCGCAACTGGGTCAAGAAGTGGCCCAGCCTGCCGAACGAGAGCTTTATCGTGGTAGGGGCCCTGCATCTTTACGGCGAGCATGGGCTGCTCGCCCTGCTGGAGCAGCAGGGCTGGCGCATCACGCCCCTCACCGAACCGACCCTGGAGAAAGCAAAGTAGCGTCCAGTCCGGCGACCTGACGCGCCGGATGCGTGTCGGCTCACAGAATTTGCTGCCGATTAAATAACCAGAGAGGGAGTTGATCGAGATCATCCCCTCCCTCCTGAAGAGGTATCTATCATGCCTGTCACCGCCCAGTGACAGGAGTGAACGAGATGGAATTCTGGATGAACCTGATGTTCGGCAACAGCGTGGGGCTGATGTCCATGCTGGTGATTTTCGGCACCTTCCTGCTCATCAGCGCCTATGCGGTCTATTTCATCTACAAGGTGATGCACGCAGAGCCGCCCAAAGAGGGGCAATAACCAGGCTCGCTCAGACCGCCCTCCCCGGCAGGGCCGGGGCCCGCGAGCGTTGCCATTCTAAGGCCCACCAAGGCCCGCTATACTGGCTCCCTCATTTTCATGCGGGGAGCCTGCCGTGTCTCATAACGACGAACTCTCACTGTTCCTGCAGGAAGTGGCCGACGTGCGGCCCCTTCGCAGCGACCATATCGCCCCCGTTGCGGGCAACAGCCAGCCCACCGAGGCGCAACTCGCGCGCCGGGAAGCCGCCACCGCCGAACAACTCACCCTGGATCACCTCGGCACGGAAGCAGTCGAGATGCTGGACCCCCACGCCATCGTCGGCTTCAAGCGTGACGGCGTGCAGGAGGGAGTCTACAAGAAGCTGCGCCTTGGCAAATACGAGCTGCAAGGCTCCCTCGACCTGCACCACAAAACGCTCAACGAGGCCCGTATCGCCCTGGTGCAGTTCATTGCCGAATGCGAAGTGCGGGATATCCGCTGCCTGCTGATCCTGCACGGCAAGGGGGAGCGCAGCACCCCGCGTGCCCTGCTCAAGAGCCATGTCAGCGCCTGGCTGCCACAGTTGCCTTCGGTGATGGCCATGCACAGCGCCGAGCGCCGCCACGGCGGCAGCGGTGCGCTCTACGTATTGCTGCGCAAGAGCGAGCGCAAGAAGGCGGAAAACCGCGAACGGCACCAGAAGCGCCTCGGCTGACTGCCTGAGGGTGGCACCAGGGTGGATGGCAGTGCTAGCATCGGGCGGCCCCGATCATGCCAGGTACGGGGTGCATACCATCAGGGACGATAACAAGGACAATCCCATGTCATACCAGAAACTCGAACAACATCAGCAACAACTGCACCGCCTCTCCCACCTCTCCGCCATCTGCGGCTGGGATCAGGCCGCCATGATGCCGGAGGGAGGCAACGAGGCCCGCGCCGAGGCGATGGCGGAGCTCGGCGTGCTGATCCACGGCAAGCGCACCGCCCCCGAGCTTGGGGAGTGGATAGCCAAGGCAGAGAGCGAACCGCTGGACGAGCACCAGCGTGCGAACCTGCGGGAGATCAAGCGCCAGTGGCAGGATGCAAGCCTGCTGCCGGGGGCGCTGGTGGAGGCGCTGTCGCTCGCCGGCAGCAAATGCGAGCACGCCTGGCGTCGCCAGCGCAAGGAGAACGACTGGGCAGGTTTTGCCCCGAACCTCGAGGAGGTGGTGCGCCTGTCGCGGGAGGTGGCGACCTTGCGCGCCGACGCGCTCGGGGTGCGCCCCTATGACGCCATGCTGGCGCTGTACGAGCCCGGCATGACGAGCGCGAGGCTGGATCAGATCTTCGGCGATCTGACGAGCTGGTTGCCCGGCCTCATCCAGACCGTGAGCGAGCGGCAGAAGAGCGACACCCTCCTCACCCCGCAAGGCCCGTTCCCGGTTGCGACGCAGCAGGCGCTCGGCCAGGAGGTGATGGGGCTGCTCGGCTTTGATTTTGCGCACGGCAGGCTCGACGTGAGCAGCCACCCGTTCTGCGGCGGCGTGCCGACGGACGTGCGCATCACCACGCGCTACAACGAGCAGGAGTTCGTCTCCAGCCTGATGGGCATCGTCCACGAGACGGGCCACGCACGCTACGAGCAGGGCCTGCCGCGCGCACTGCTCGGCCAGCCGGTGGCCGAGGCGCGCTCCATGGGCATTCACGAGAGCCAGAGCCTGTTCTGCGAGATGCAACTCGGCCATCACCCCGCGTTCCTCACGCTGATTGCGCCGCGCATTCGCGCGCACTTCGGGGCAGAGGATGCGCTCGCACCCGCGAACCTCGAGAAGCTGTACAACAGGGTCGAGCCCGGCTTTATCCGCGTCGATGCGGACGAAGTCACCTACCCGGCCCACGTCATCCTGCGCTACGAGCTGGAGCGGGACTTGATGGAAGGGCGCATCGAGGTCGCGGACATCCCCGAGCTGTGGGACGCGAAGATGCAGCAGTGGCTCGGCTTGTCCACGAAGGGCAACTACCAGAACGGCTGCATGCAGGACATCCACTGGACGGACGGCTCGTTTGGCTACTTCCCGAGCTACACGCTCGGCGCCATGTACGCGGCGCAGCTGCGCTTCGCACTCGAGCGTGAGCTCGGCGACATGGGCACGCTCGTAGAGTCCGGCCGCCTGCCGGAGATCTTTGGCTGGCTCGGTCGCCATATCTGGTCCCAGGGCAGCCTGCACGGCACGGACGAGCTCATTCGCCGCGCGACCGGTGAGGCACTCAATCCCCAGTGGCTGCGCAAACACCTCGAACAACGCTATCTGAAATAAGCGAGGTTGACCCCCCTCCCAGCCTCCCCCTTCACAAGGGGGAGGAGCTAACCCCGCCCCCGTTCACAGAGGGGAGCTGTTTGTCCCCTCCCCTTACGAAGGGGAGGGTTAGGGTGGGGTCCTGCCCCCCTAACCTTACAAAGGGAGGACTGGGATTCCTCGGATCGCACTATTTTTGCTATCCCTGTCCGTTTTTGGCTAGTCACCCCTCTCGCCCCCGCTTAGTCTCTGGGACATGCCCACAGCAACCCGAGCCATGCCATGACCACAGAGCCCCCGCATTCATCCCAACGAGACGAGATCATCCCGGGTCTCACCCGGGAGCAGTGCCACGCCGCACGCCTCGCGCGAGACGCGCGTTTCGATGGTCGCTTCTTCACCGGGGTGCTCTCCACCGGCATCTATTGCCGCCCCGTGTGTCCGGCGCGGGCACCGCACGAGCACAATGTGCGCTATTTTCGCTTCGCGGCGGCGGCGGAGCAGCACGGGCTGCGCCCCTGCCTGCGCTGTCGCCCCGAGCTCGCACCGGCCCAGAGCGGCGATCTGCCACCGCTCGTCGCCCAGGTGCTGGCGCGCATCGAGCGCGGCGAGCTGGCGGAGCACAGCCTGGGCTCCCTTGCAACGCAGGCCGGGATCACGGAGCGCACCCTGAGGCGCCAGTTCGAGCAACACCTCGGCGCCTCGCCGAAACAGGTGGAGCAGACGCGCCGCCTGCTGCTTGCGAAACGGCTGCTGACGGAGACGCGCCTGCCCATCACGGACGTGGCGTTTGCCGCAGGCTTTGCGAGCATTCGTCGCTTCAACGACGCCTGGCTGCAGGCGTATGGCATGACACCGGGCGCCCTGCGCAAGCAGGAAGGGGGGACTGGCGAGGCGGCGCCGCAATCGAGCCTGCAACTGCACCTGCTGTATCGCCCGCCGTTCGACGTCCAGGCCATGCTCGCGTTCTACCGGTTGCGCGCCATTCCGGGGCTGGAGCGGGTGGATGAGCACGGTTACGAGCGCCGTCACCGGGTCGGCGAGCAGGAGGGGCTCATCCGCATCGAGCCCGTCGAGGGGGAGAGGCTCAGACTCACGGTGCGGGATCTGCCGCCGAGTGCGCTGCCGGACATACTGTACCGCGTGCGCCGCATGTGGGATCTCGACGCCGACATGAGCCGCATCGGCGAACACCTGGGGCAGGATCCGCTGCTCGCCGGCATCCAGGGACGATGGCCCGGGGTGCGGCTGCCGGGGGGGTGGGATGAATACGAGGTGATGCTGCGCGCCATCGTCGGCCAGCAGGTGTCGGTCAAGGGTGCCATCACCATCATGGGGCGCCTGGTGGCGCGCACCCAGGCTCAGTTCGGCACCGCGCAGCTGCCCACCCCGACCCAGCTGTGCGAGCTGGATCTCGACGGCATCGGCATGCCGGGCAGCCGCATCCGCACGCTGCAAGGGCTTGCCTCGGCGCTCGCAAGCGGCGCACTCACCCTGGGCAGCGCGAGCGACGAGCAACTGCTCGCGCTGCCGGGCATAGGCCCCTGGACTGTCGCTTACTGGCGGCTGCGCTGCGGGCTCGACACGGACGCCTTCCCCGCCTCGGATCTCGTGCTGCAAAAGGCGCTGGGGGGCGGTGACAAGCTGCCGATGAAAGAGGTGACAGCGCGCAGCGCCCCCTGGCAGCCGTGGCGCGCCTACGCCGCGAGCTGGCTGTGGCACGCCATGAGTGAACAACCGGCGCTGCTCACCCGGCCAACACAGACACAAGACGAGGAGAAGAGCCCATGATCCGCTATGACATGATGCCCACCGACCAGGGCGAACTGCTGGTCGCCATCGACGAGCGCGGTCTGGTGCACGTGGACTTCCTGGCCGGGCTGCGGCCACTGCCCGACATGAGCGACTGGCGGCAGGACGGCGAGGCGCTCGCCCCCTTCCTCGCCGAGTTTCGGGACTACTTCGCGGGCCGGTTGCAGCGCTTCACCCTGCCGCTCGCCCCCAGGGGCACGGCGTTTCAGCAAGCGGTGTGGCAGGCGCTGTGCGACATCCCCTACGGGGAGACCCGCAGCTACGGCGACATCGCCCGCGCCATCGGCAAGCCAAACGCGGTGCGGGCGGTGGGTGCCGCGAACGGTCGCAATCCGCTCTCCATCATCATCCCCTGCCACCGGGTGATCGGCCAGAATGGCAGCCTCACCGGCTATGCGGGAGGCCTGCCCATCAAGCAGGCACTGCTGACGCTGGAGAGGGCCTCTCGTTGATCCGGCGCAGCCCGGCCAGGGCTCACTGCCGCTGCGCCAGCCAGCCGTGAAACCCCAGCGCCTGAAAGAAGCGGTGCGCCGCCGCGAAACCGGCCCCTTGCAAGAGGCGCCGGGTCTGTCCCTCGTCCAGGGAGGTGAAATCCTCCCCGAGGCGGCGCACCATCTGCTCGCAGGCAGGAAGCGGCAAACCGGCGAGGGCGGCTTGCAACCCCATCGCCTTGCGCTCAAGCGGGTCCGTGGGCGCCATCAGATCCGCCAGCAGCAGGGGAGCGCCAGGATTGAGCTGGCGATAAATATCACCCAATAGCGCGGCTTTGGCATCTTGCGCCAGAAAATGCAGCACCAGCAGACAGAGTGCACCATCGCAAGGCTTATCCAGCACAGGCAATGCGCCCAGGTGCCAACACACCCTCTCCCCCATGCCCGCCTGCTCGGCCCGCATCCTGGCATGGGCCAGCATGTCCGCCGAGATATCCTGGGCCACAAAGGTCCAGCGGGGGCAGAGACGGCCAAGCAGCAGCAACTCGCTGCCCGTGCCCACCCCCACCAGCAGCACACGGGCCTGCTGGCCCAGCGCGGCCATCAGCCGGGAGGCACAAAGCTGGTGCAGCAGCTCGTAGCCTGGCACCAGCAGGGGGATGCGGCTGTCATAGGCCTTCGCCCCTTCTCCTTCGAATCGCTCCGTCATCTTTTGCTCCTTTGGTGTGAGCCCCCTTGATAGGGGTTGCCGCCGGGAGAAGGTCAAGAGCCACAGGGACGAGCCAGTTGCCAGCCCAGCCCTTCCCATGAAGGGAGGGCCCTAGCCCCCCTTGCCCAGCGCCGCTTTCAGGGCCGGATTGAAGACGCGCTGGAGGGAGGCGGGGTTGTTCACCAGCTTGGCCGCCGGGCGGCGCGGGCGCCTGACCAGCTCGCCGCCACAGTTGGGGCAGGTCAGGTGCAGATACTGATCGTTGCACTCGGCGCAGAAGGTGCACTCGAAGGAGCAGATGTAGGCCGTCGCCGTGTCGGCGGGCAGATCCCGGTCACAGCACTCGCAGTTGGGTCTGAGTTCAAGCATGGCAAGTTCCTGATGTACAAGGGGAAGCGGGAAAGAGAGCGGCTCAGTCGACGATAAAGAGGCGAGCGCCCAGTTCGCTATAGGAGCGATGGGGTTCGGCGTTGTCCGCCACCTGGTAGCTCATGCCCGGCGTCAGGGTGAAGACGCGGCCATCCTGCAACTCGGTGTGCAGCTCCCCTTCGAGGCAGAGCAGCACATGGCCCTTGCTGCACCAGTGATCCGCCAGATACCCGGGGGAGTACTCCACCATTCGCACCCGCAGATCCCCGAACTGCCGGGTGTGCCAGCGGGCGACGCCGCGCTCTCCCTTGTGTTCGGTCGTCGGGACCTCGGCCCAGTTCGTGGTGCAAAACGGCAGTGCATGGATGTTCATGACGGATCCTTTGTCAGAAGAAGGCTGGGGGAAGGCGGCTCGCCACGGGATATCCGTGACAAGGCCGCGCCCCATACTGCCATCAAATCCGCTCCAGCCCCATGCCCACACGGGCAATCATCCCCTCTTCAGGCTGCCCATCACCTGCATCTCGCAGCGGTGGCAGTCAAAGCGCAGGCGGAAACTCTCCTTGCCCATCTTGAGCGCCAGGGGCTCGGCCTTGAGACCGGGTACCTCCTTGGGGCAGAGCTGCTGGCTGTAGCGGATGCAGTGCTTCGTTGTCATCAGCACCACTTCCCGCTCCTCCTTGTTCGCCTCATACGCGGGGGCGATGCTCCCCACCCCGTGCTCGCGAAAGAACTGCTCCGCCGCGCTGTTCAGCACGTTGCCCAGATAAGAGAGCCGATGTTGGGGATAAACGGCGCCTCGCAGGGGAATGCGCCGCTCGGGTCGCCGGTAGGCAGCCAGACGGGCCGCCTCCAGGGCGGCAATGCCGTCCCGGCGCAAGCCGTTAAGCTGTGAAGCCGCAATAAACAGCGGCCTCGTTATTGCCAACTCAATCTGGCGAGCCACAAACAGGGTGTTGCCGAGTTTGCCGAGCTGATCCCTGGCCTGCTGCAGCGCCCGTTCCGGGTTGTCGGCCAGCTGCTGGTCGCAGGGGAGCGTAACGGCGGCGCCAATGCCCTGCTCGTCCACAAGTTCGAGCCGCAGTCCCTCGTCGCACTCCGATAGCCGCATATCGACCCGGATGCGGCGATCCGCGCTCCCCTTTTCGAGCTGCTTGCTGAAGGCCTGATCGTGGTTGCGAAAGATCTCGGTGCCCACCTTGAGACCGGGCATGGGTTCCGACAGGAGTAACCGCTTGCTCTGTGCCTTCTCTTCCACTTTATTGAGGCGCATGCCCACCAGCTCGCCCCCCGGCTTGAAGAAGCCGAGGCCATCGCCGTTGTTGAGGGCAACGGCCTGGCCGTCGATCTCGATGCCATCGCGGGTCACGCTGGTGACGCGCCCGAGCGGCTCCCCGACGTATTTCGGGCTGCGCGGCGAGTCGATGCCTGGCTGTCGGCCATGGAGGAAGTAGTCGGTGCTGCCCCGGTTGAAACTCTTCTTGGGATCCGGCGTAAAGGTGTAGCTGCAACGACCGGCGGAAGCGGCCACCAGATCGGGGCGGCTCGCCAGGATGGAGTCCAGCTTCTGGCGATACCAGGCGGTGACGTTCTTGACGTAGTCGAGCCCCTTGAGGCGCCCTTCAATCTTGAAGGAGCGGATCCCTGCGGCGATCAGCGCCTCCAGGTTGTCGGTCTGATCCATGTCTTTCAAGGAGAGCAGGTGGCTGTTTTCCACCAGCACCTCCCCCGCCAGCGTTTGCAGGGAACAGGGCAGTCGACAGAGCTGGGCGCACTCGCCGCGGTTCGCGCTGCGCCCGGTGCGGGCGTGGCTGATGTTGCACTGGCCGCTGTAGGAGACGCACAGGGCACCGTGGATGAAGAACTCCAGCTGCACGCTCGTGGCGGCGCTTATCTCGCGGATCTGCGCAAGGGAGAGCTCGCGGGCCAGCACCACCTGGGAGAAGCCCACGTCCTGCAGAAACTTTACCTTTTCCGGGGTGCGGTTGTCGGTCTGGGTGCTGGCGTGCAGCGCGATGGGGGGCAAATCGAGCGCCAGCAGCCCCATGTCCTGCACGATCAGCGCATCGGCCCCTGCCTCGTAGATCTGGTGGGTCAGGCGCCGGGCCTGCTCCAGCTCGTGGTCGTGCAGCAGGGTATTGAAGGCGACGAAGACCTGGGCGCCGAAGCGGTGGGCATGGCGCGCCAGCGCCTCGATGTCCTCGAGGCTGTTGCCTGCTGCGCTGCGGGCACCGAAGGCGGGGCCGCCCATGTAGACGGCGTCGGCGCCGTGGTTGATGGCCTCGATGCCATAGGCAAGGTTCTTGGCCGGGGCCAGCAACTCCAGGCGGTTGTGATGGTTCTGATCGCGCATAACGTCCGGTTCGAAGGGCTGCAAATGGCCGCCACTCTAGCCAGACTCCCCGCCCCCCGCCTTGATCCCGCTTAAGATCACCGCAGAATGCAGGATTGACCCGGTACAAGGACATCTGGCGGGCCCTCAACCCCCGGCCCTGAGAGAGTGCCGACTACGCAGGCACCCGACGCGGAGCTAGATCACGACCTTGAGGGCCAGCCCCAGCAGCACCAGGCCGCTCACCTTGTCGATCACGGTGGATTTGGCCTTGAGCCAGGCGAGTACGGGCCCGCGAGAGAGCACCAGGGCCACCAGCACATACCAGAGCGCATCGATGCCGCCTGCGGTCAGCATCATGATGCCCCCCTCACGCCAGCCGGTGTCGGCGTGCACGAACTGGCTGAACAGGGCGATAAAGAAGATGGCGAGCTGGGGGTTCAAGAAGGCCACCATAAAGCCCTCGAACGCCCCTTGACGTCCCCGTGGCGGGTGCCCCTCCTCGTTGCCTGCCTCACCCCCTGCGGGCCTGGCCAGCAACGCCTTGATCCCGAGCCAGGCGAGGAACGCCGCGCCGCCGTAGCGGATGAGATCGAACAGCAGCGGGGTCTGGGTGATCAGGATGGCGAGGCCGAGGGCCGTGATCAGCGCATAGATGCCGACTCCCAGGCCGTGTCCCAGCGCCGTGGCGACCCCGTGGCCCTGCCCTCCCTGCACCGTATTGCGGATGATCAGTGCCAGGCTCGGCCCCGGGCTGATGGCCCCCATCACGCAAATGGCGGCCAGCGCCAGCCAACTCGTCAGCTCCATACCTTCTCTTCCTTCGTGTCGATTGTTGTCACCCGGGATCAGGGTAGGGGGTGGCTCGCTATGCCAGAAGTGAAAGTTATGAATAGAGCCCATAGCCAGTGGCTATAGAGTGGCACAACCCGCTGCCATCAGCGGCTCGCCTGCGGCCCTCGGGCCAACTGCTTGCGACTCTCCCCCAGGGTGAATTGCAGGTGATCCCGCAGGAAGGGATAGGCCAGCTCGCGAAACCAGCGGTGAGCCGGATCCAGGTGGTGGCGCTGGTGCCACAGCAGATGATACTGCTGGACACGGGTGGCGAAGGGGAGATCGCAAAAACTCAGGGCATGTTCCCGGGAGAGCTGCCAGGCGATATGGGCCGGGGTGGTCATCAGACAGTCTGTGCGCAGCAGCACCTCCACCGCTGCCTGGAAGAAGGGCACCCGGGCAAACCAGCGGCGGGAGAGCCCGCGGGGGGCCAGCACCTGCTCCACCGGGCTGTCCTTGTCCCCGCCCCCGCTCACCTGCAGGTGGGGCCAGGCGAGGTAATCCTCCAGGCTGAGCGCCATGCCAGAGAGCGGGTGATGGCGCCCCATCAGCACCACCAGCCTGTCCTCCCCCTGATGCAGGCCGCGGATCTGGTCCGGCACCAGCTCCGTGATGGTGGAGACCATGTCCAGCTCCGATTGCCAGAGCTGGGGCAACTGGCGCTTGTCCCACAGGCTGTACTCCAGCGCCGCCCGGGGGGCGGCCCTCGCCAGGGCCGCACAGATGTCCGGCAAGATGTGCTGGGCCACGTAGTCGGAGGAGGCGAGCCGAAACACCCGCTCGCAGCGCTCGGGGGCAAATTCCGGCGCCTCGTAGAGCCGCTCCAGGGCACCGAGGGAATCGGCAAGCTGGGCCGCCAGGGCCTCGGCCCGCGGGGTCAGCAGCCAGCGCTGCCCTTCCCGCACCAGCAGCTCGTCGCCAAACTCGCTGCGAAGCTGGCCGAGCTGCTTGCTGATGGAGGGCTGGCTCAGGTTCAGCAGCTCCGCCGCCCGGCTGATGTTGCGGGTCTCCAGCAGCACCTTGAGGGTGGGCAAGAGATTGAGATTCGCTTTGTGCACAGGAGTCACCTCGGGAAGGGGTCGCCGGGATCGGGCCTTCATCTTACGGCAAGGAGAAGCGGAAATTTAAGCAAAATCACGGTCTTGCTCCCGCCACTCCCCTTACACTGGGGGGACCGCAGGATGACAGTGAACGCCCCGTGCGGCATAATTTCGCCACTTTCCGCCCCAGAGCGGCCATCACGACAAGCGACGACAAGATGACATACGCCACTATCACCGGGTGGGGAAAATGCCTGCCCCCCGCCTCGCTGACCAACGATGACCTCGGCACCATCATGGATACCTCGGACGAGTGGATCTACCCGCGCACCGGCATCAAGGCCCGCCGGGTCTCCCATGTCAGCACCCAGGCGCTCGCCACCCTGGCCGGCCGTCGCGCCCTGGCGTGCGCAGGTCTGGACGCCGCCGCCCTCGATGGCATCATCCTGGCGACCGCCACCCCGGGCACGCTGGTCCCTAATGGTGCCTCCGCCGTGCAGCAGGCTCTCGGCGCCCACAAGGCGGCGGTGTTCGACCTCAACGCCGCCTGCACCGGCTTCGTCTATGCCCTCTCGGTCGCCACCTCCCTGGTGCAGACCGGCATGATGCAAAGGGTGCTGGTGATCGGTGCCGAGCGGCTGACCCAGTTGCTGGACTGGGCCAAGCGCGACACCGCCGTGCTGTTCGGGGATGGCGCCGGCGCCGTCATCATCGAGGCGAGCGAGCAGGAGAGCGGCCTGATTGCCAGCAAGCTCGGTTGTGACAGCGAAGCGCGGGAGATACTGCACGTGCCGAACTTCGGTACGGATCGGGTGCGTTTCGCCGACATTGACGGCCTCTTCACCTTCAACTTCGAGGGGCAGGAGATCTTCAAGCGCGCCGTGCGCGGCATGGGCGAAGCCACCGGCACCGTACTGGCCCAGGCCGGCATCGCCCCCGAGCAGATCGACCTCATCGTGCCGCACCAGGCGAACGTGCGCATCATCGAGACCCTGGCCAAGCGGATGAACGCCCCCATGGAGAAGGTGATGGTCAACATAGAGCAGTACGGCAACACCTCCGCCGCCACCGTGCCCATCGCCCTGTGCGAGGCGCTGGAGCAGGGTCGGGTCAAGCCGAACAGCTACCTGCTGACCGCCGCCTTCGGGGCCGGGCTGACCTGGGGCGCCGCCCTCATCAAGTGGGGAGACCGCGTCACCCCGATCGCGAGTTGCGACGAGGTGCTGCCCCCCTGCGAGCAGAGCGCCCTCGAACTCATCGCCCATGCGGTGCAGGGTTGCCAGCAGGCCCGCCCCGCCGACGCCTGAGCGAGCGCCAGCTCCCCATGATCCGCCAGGAGCCCCGTGGCTCCTGGCAGCCAGCCCCCCTACGTCCCCTCGCCGTTTCGGCAGCGACATAAAAGTCATTGAAAAGTGTGAATTTTGAGCGAAACATATCAAAAAATGACCACTTGACACTTTTTTGTCGTCAGAATGCGGCCAAGGGGTTCACAACCTTGCCGGATCTGGTAGTATGCGGCCTCGCACTTGGGGAGGGGTTCCCGAGCGGCCAAAGGGATCAGACTGTAAATCTGACGGCTCTGCCTTCGAAGGTTCGAATCCTTCTCCCTCCACCATTCAAGTGCGTCAAGTAAGTAAAAATCAGGAAAATACCCCGTGGAGGGGTTCCCGAGCGGCCAAAGGGATCAGACTGTAAATCTGACGGCTCTGCCTTCGAAGGTTCGAATCCTTCTCCCTCCACCATCTTCCTGAACACAATATGCAATGCCCCTGTGGAGGGGTTCCCGAGCGGCCAAAGGGATCAGACTGTAAATCTGACGGCTCTGCCTTCGAAGGTTCGAATCCTTCTCCCTCCACCATCCTTCAGACAACCCGGCCTCGCGCCGGGTTTTCGCTTTTCTGGATAGAATCCACATGGCGCTGTCAGATCTGACAATTGCCCTTCCCGCACTTTTTAGAAACAGTGGAGCCTCATGTCGCAAGGAGTGCACACAGATGTTTGAAATCTGGGATGAAACGGGTCGCGAGCACGGGCTGACACTGCCCGAGCTGCAACTGCGGCTGCGGGATTATCAGGGAGACGTGATGGTGCGCTACCTCAACCGCCTCGGCCTGCCGAGCACCCTCTTCCTGACCATCCGTCAGGGATGCGCCTATCAGCGCTTCAAGGCGGGCTCCCCCATGCTCGACTGGTCCTGGCTTGCCCAGGCCATGCACGCAGCCCCCCTGGCTGGCGCCGCACCTGCACAGGGCCATGCCCTTCCCTGACCCCCTCCTTCCTGCCCACGCCCATTATCAGACTCTTCCTACAGCCTCCCTTTAGACCCTCCCTGTATGATGCGCAGCCATGTTCCGTCAGGTGAGAGCCATGTTTGCGTTCAAAGAAGAGTATCCCGTGAGTGCCATGGTCAGCATGGCGGATATCGTCATCCCCTTTTATCAGCCCATCATCGGCCAGGATCGTCAGGTCAAGGGGTATGAGGTGCTGGCCAGGCGCTGGGATGCCGGCAACCAGGGTTATCAGAGCATCGATTTTGCCGCCCTCGGCGAGGATGATGCTCTGCACCTCGATATCGTCATGCTCAGGGCCATCATGCGCGATCTGCCCGTGCTCGCCCAAAAAGGCCCCTATGCGCTCTCCATCAACCTCAATCCGGCGCTCTCCAGCCCCACCTACCGCAATCTGCTATTGCTGGTGCTGCTCCAGGCCCGCAAGCTGGGGATCGCCATCTGGTTCGAGGTGCTGGAACACGTCAGGATCAAGCACCAGCACAGGGAGATGATCGAGGTGTTGCGAGCCCATGGCGCCCACATCGCCTGTGACGACTTCGGCTCCCTGGCATGCAACTTCCAGCGCCTGATGATGCTCCCCTACGAGATCGTGAAACTGGATCGTTCCCTGCTGCTCCAGGCTGTACGCAGCACCCATGCCCTCAACATGCTGACGGGGCTGGTGAAATACCTGCAACGACTCGGCATGGCCGTGGTGTGCGAGGGAGTGGAGACCCAGGCCCATATCGAGGTGGCGAACCGGCTGGGCTGCGACTACCAGCAGGGCTACGCCTACGCCATTCCCTCCCCTCTCTCCCGCTGGGCCTGAGCCGAACGCTTGCGTGTCACGGGGGAAACCCGGGCACCTTTCCCATGAAATTCGGCAGGGTGCTGCCATTTTCCTGCCAAAGATGGCAGGCTGTCCCGGCCACACTGACGCCGAGGCCCGCCATGGTTCGCTTTGCCACCTTCAATCTCGCCTTCGATCGCACTGCACCCGGCATGCTGGGGGAAGAGCTCGCCCTGACCCGCACCGAGCAGGATGCCCTGCTGGCCCGCCTCGCCGACGGCACCTTGAGCGGCGCCGAGAAGACCAAGGCCCTCGACGTGCAGCAGATCCGCAACATCGCCGAAATCATCCAGCGCACCCGGCCGGACGTGTTGCTGCTAAGCGAATTCGACAATGACGGCAAGGGCCGCGACACCACGGACCTCCACGCCTTCAACGACAACTACCTGGCCCATGCCCAGCACGACGAGGTGACCGCCATCAGCTATCCGGTGCTGCAGAACTTCGCCACCAACACCGGCCTGATGAGCGGCCATGACCTCAACCTGGATGGCCGAGTGAGCAGGCCGGACGACGCCTGGGGCTTTGGCAGCTATCACGGCCAGTACGCCTTCGCCGTGATGTCCCGCTATCCCATCGATACCAGGCAGATCCGCACCTTCCAGACATTCAAGTGGAAGGAGATGCCGGGCGAAGCGAACCCCGTCATCGACGACTGCCACAACCCCAGGGCACCGATCCCGAGCGGCCGCCAGTGTGGCGATGCCTGGTATGACGACGCAGCCTGGCAGGCGCTCCCCCTCTCCTCAAAGAACCACGCCGACGTGCCGGTGCACATCAGGCAGGGAGACAGGGAGGAGGTGATCCACTTCCTTATCTCCCACCCGACCCCGCCCATCTTCGGCAACGCGGCGCGCCACAACGTCAAACGCAACCGTGCGGAGATAGCCTTCTGGCAGGACTATGTGGCAGGGGCTGGCTACATGGTGGATGACGCCGGCAAGGCGGGTGGCCTGCCCGCGGGTGCCAGGTTCGTCATCGCCGGCGATCTCAACGCCGATCCCCAGATTGGCGATGGGGATCTCACCGCCATTCAGGCGCTGCACAACCATGTGCTGGTCAACCAGGCCGTCACCAACGGCGGCCTGATCCCGGTCAGCCAGGGCGGCCCCGAGTGCCTCGCCAGCCATCCGGATCAGTGCAAGCGCAACAACAACCGCCCCACCCCGGAGCGCATCACCAGCAGCAGCGGCCTGCAGCTCGACCACGTGCTGCCCTCCGCCAACCTGAACGCGGTCGCCTCCGGCGTGTTCTGGCCGGCCAGCTTCGAGCCGGGCTACCACCTGGTGTATGACCCCAAGCTCGGCATCGCCAAGGGCGTCAGTTCGGATCACCGCCTGGTGTGGGTCGACGTCACACTGTGACAGTGACGCAGAGCAGACAAGCAACGGGGCCCGCAGGCCCCGTTTTCATTGGTTTGTCATACCAGCTTCTCCACCCGGGCCGGCAGCCCCTGGCGGGCCGACGAGCCGATGGCCCAGTCCACCAGGGGATAGCGGCCATGGCGGCTGGGATCCAGCACCGCCAAGTCATTCAGATTGACCCCGGCTCCGCGCAGGGGATTGGCGACCACTTTCTGGCCGTCTATCCAATGTTCCCGCGCCCCCAGCTCCTTGTGGCCGAAACCGTGTTCGATGGCGATGGCATCGGCCTGCACCCCGGCCACGCACTCGGCCACCCCGATCACGCTGCCATCCGGGGTGCTGACCCGCACCCTGTCCCCGCTCTCGACGCCCAGCTGCGCCGCCGTCTGCGCATTGAGCCGCACCCGGTTGCTGGGGTTCACCTGGCGCAGGCGATCCGAGCCGATGCTCATGGAGCTCATGGTGTGGGACTTGTAACTGGTGAGCAGCAGCGGCCACTGGGCCGGCTTGAACGCCTCATTGAGCGGCGTGCCGTCCGCCAGCTGGGGGCGGAAAAAGCGCGGGGTACCGCTCAAGTATTGCCCGCTCTGGCTGTGGCGGCGGCTGCCCACCTCGGGGTTCCACACCATCAGCGGCTTGGGCCAGCGCTTGCTTGGCTGACCCGCGTCATCGCGCCCCTTGGCCGCCGGCTCGAAGCGCCCGCCACGGGCGAAGAGATAGGCGGCGCGGCCCGCCTCCTCCGCACTCAGGGTGGCATTCAGCACCGGCAGGATCCGCTCCACCCCGGACCAGGCGAGATCCTCAGGCCCGATAGGAGGCACCGGCTCGCCGAGATAGGCGACGTTGGCCGCCCCGTAGAGGGAGAAGTCCGCCGCCCTGTTCAAGCCATGCAACTTGCCGTCCGCCCCTTTGAGCGCCCCCTCGCCAAAGCCCGGCAGCCCCAGCCGTTTGGCCACCGCGATAAAAAAGGACTCCATGCAGACCGGATCCCCCTCGGCAGTCTTGGCGACTCTAGGCTCCACGATAGGCCAGCGGCCGGTGGAAACCTTGGTCAGCACCCCGTGCCAGGCGGTGGCCCAGCCCCAGGACTCGTAGGTCAGGGTATCCGGCACTAGGTAGTCCGACAGCGCCGATGACTCGTTGATGAAGCTGTCGATGCTGACCACAAGGGGCAGCACGGCGGGGTCCTTGAGCTCTTCACCGATGGCCTTGCTGAGCCCGGCCTGACCGTAGAGGGGGTTGCCCATGTGGTTGATCCAGGCCTTGAGCCGGTAGGGGTAGCCGTTTACCGCCGCAGTCAGGTGCTCGCCGAGCAAGGGGCCGGAGATGGGGAACCAGGGCTCTTGCGCCGGATAGGGGTTCTGACCCGCCTCGCGCTTGCGGCGATATTCGGAGGTCTTCTCGTAGGGGAACTTGGATCGCGACAGGAAGACCCCGGCTGGCTTGACCATGCCGGGGAAGCTCGCCAGATCGTAGCGCGGCCCCGCCCCGAAGGGATCGAACTTGCCGCCGCTCGCCACGGCGCCGCCCCGGGCGTTGAGGTTGCCGATCATGACGTTGAGCATCATGATGGCCCAAGCCGAGTAGAAGCCGTTGGCGCTCATGGTGCCGCCGTGGGAGACCACTGCCGCGCGGGTGCCGTGGCTGGTGAATTCCCGCGCCAGCGCCTCGATATCGGCCACCGGCACGGCGCACTCGGCGCTGTATTGCGCGAAGGAGTGCTCCCGGCACGCCTCGGCCAGCAGCTGGAAGCTACTCTTCACCATCAGCGCCCCCTTGGGGCCCTGAATGGGGCGATCCACCCAGAGGTTGGCCCGCTCACACTGGCCGGCGGGTCTCGGCTCGCCACTGCTCGCCTCCTCTACCAGCATGGCGTCCCCCTCTCCATAGGCTTCCCCATCAAAGGGCAAGCCAAGATCGCTGGCCCGCAGCATCTGACCGAAGCGCGGGTGGGACTCGTCGCTGAGCACCAGGTGGCTGGCGTTGCAAAAACCGCGATAACCGGCCCGCTCGGCCGCCTCGGCATTGGGCGCCATCAGGAAGGGCTCGGCATAGCGTTGGTGGTCGATGATCCAGCGCAGCATGGCCATGGCCAGCGCCGAGTCGGTGGCGGGGCGGATGGGCAGCCAGCGGTTGGCAGGGGCGGACGGCATGTTCACCGTGTTGGGCAGGCTGGGGGCCACCACCACGTAGGAGAACGGCTTGCCCGGTCGCGCCCGGTTTGCCGCCAGCTGGCGGGACTGGCGCTTGAAGGGGTTGCCCGATTGCTGGGGCGAGGTGCCCATGAACAGCAGGAAGTCGCTCTCGTCCCAGTCAGGCTTAAGGTGGGCGTTCTTCTCCAGATCGTCCAGCAGGGCGCCGGCCCCGACCCGGAATGACAGGCCACAATAAGCGCCGTGGTTGGCGAAGTTGCGGGTGCCGAAGCTGTTGAAGGTGAAACGCTTGATGAAGTGATCCCGCCCCTCGTCCGAGGCGTTGCTCACCAGCAGCTGGTTGGCTCTGGGGCCGTACTCCGGGTTTGCCGGGTCGAGCGGCTCGGCGAGGTTGCGGATGGCCCGCAGCCCCTCAACCTGGCCCTCGCCAAACAGGTCTCCCCCCTCCACCACCTCGGCCACCAGCTGCTCGAAGGGGATGCTCTGCCAGCGGCCGCTGCCACGGGGCCCCACCCGCTTGAGACAACGGGTGACCCGCTGCGGGCTGTCGAGCTGCTCGAGCATGGCGTTGCCCCGGGCGCAGGCGGTGGAGCGCCCGTCCAGCCCCCCTTCCTGGTAGCCACTGGTTGCGAGCAGCGCCTGCTTGACCGGGGTCTTGAAGTCAATGTGATGGCGAGCGGAGAGGGGGTGATAGGGGTTGCCCAGGATCCGCACTATCTGGTCGCGCTCGTTGTCGATGCGGGCCCGCACTCCGCACAGGGTCCAGCAGCCGAGGCACATGGTGTTGGCAACCCGCTGGGCCGGGTTGGGGTGCAGCTCCCCCTGCTCGTCAACCCGGTACTCCACGGCCAGCGAGTTGCCATGGATGGGATCCCGGGTCGGCTGGCCCGAGCTGCCGGTGGCGAGGCCAGTCGCCACCTGCTTGAGGGTGTCGCTGTAACCGGCGACGAACAATCCGGTACCGCCGGCGATGGCGGCGCCCTTGAGAAACTTGCGTTTGCTGTGATCCATCAGAGTGCCTCGCGTGCAAAAGGAGTGGGTGCCTTGATGGCGGGGGAAGCAGAGGGGCGCACCAGCTCCGAGAGGGCCACCAGCAGGGCCAGCAGCAGACCGAAAGTACCGAGAATGCCGAGCACACCGGCCGGGCCCCAGGCGATTTCATAGAGGTAGACGCCGGCCCCGTACTTGGGTGCGAGCTGTCCCTGGATCAGCACCAGCCAGCGCAGGCCCCACACCAGGTGCAGCCCCAGCAGCGCCAGCCCCCAGAGTGCCAGGCGGGCAGAGATCCTTGGCCACAGCAGCCTCAGCAGGCCGGCCAGCCCCAGGGTCAGCAACAGCCAGTGGGCCGCCAGCCGCCAGCTCGGGTCGAGCCGATGGAGGGCTGCGGCCTCTGCTGCCGAGGCGCCGCCAAACAGGGCCCAGCCCAGCAGGGAGAGCGCCAGCAGGCCTAACGTCCAGCCGCTCTGGCGCAGCAGGGTCGACTCGGTCTGGGCATGCCAGCCCGCCAGCAAGAGGTTGAGCAGCAGCAGGGCGCTCTGGGCCCCCAGCACGGCGCTCAGGGTCAGCAGCCAGGGCAACCAGGGGGTATGCCAGAGCGGGCGCGCCGCCACCGCCATGGTCTCGAGCCCGGTGTAGAGGGCGATGCTGAGCCCGCTCACAGCCGCCAGCAGAGAGAGCGGCCGCTGCCAGACGTGCCCCGACCAGCTTCCCAGGCAGAGCAGCCGGGCAAGGCGGGCTATCTTGTCCCCTTCTGCACCGCGCCGGGCCAGGGCGGGTCTTAGCAGCAGCCAGCCGAGCAGCATGGAGAGCAGGCTGAACAGCGGCAGCAGATAGGCGCCATACCACATGACGGAGCCAAAACGCGTCTGGGCGTAGAAGTGCCAGGCCCGGGCCGGCTGGTGCAGATCCGCGGTCAGGGCGATGGGAGCCACCAGACCAGCCGCCACCATCAGCACCGCCGCCAGGGTCTGCAGCCGCGGGTCCGGCGCCTTGCGCCACAGCTCAAACGCGCCGAGCCAGAGGGCCCCGTAGGCGAGGCCGATGAGAAAGAAATATTGCACCGCCCAGGGCAGCCAGGTGATGGGCTGAGCCGGGGCCAGCAGTTCGTTAATGACCATGGGCTATCTCCTTGCCATCGTCGGTGAGCAGGGTGCGCAGGGCCGGGTTGCCGTCGACCTTGCTGACGAAGGCCTCGTCCATGCCGAGATAAAAGACCCGCGGCTGGGTATTGGCCTCCGGCTTGAGCACCTTGAGCGCCGGCTCGTATTCGCGCAGCAAGCGGCTTATCCGGCTCTTGGGATCATTCAAATCACCTATGATGCGCGCCTCGCCGACGCAGCTCTCCACGCAGGCGGGCAAGAGCCCCGCCTCCAGCCGATGGGCGCAGAAGGTGCACTTGTCGGCGGTGTTGGTCTCATGGTTGATGAAGCGGGCATCGTAGGGGCAGGCCTGCACGCAGTAACCGCAGCCGACGCACCAGTCGTTGTTGACCACGACGATGCCGTCGTCGCGCTGGAAGGTGGCGCCAGTGGGGCAGACATCGAGGCAGGCGGGCTCGGCACAGTGGTTGCACAGCCTCGGCAACATCAAGAGAGAGGCGGGAGCCGCGAGGGCGGCCACGTCGCTCACCTCGTACTGGCTCACCGTGGTGCGAAACTGACCGAGGGGGGGCTGATTTTCGATGGTGCAGGCCACGGTGCAGGCCTGACAGCCGACGCAGCGGCGCAGGTCGATCAGCATGCCGTAACGCTTGCGCCCGTCCCCCCGGCTGATGGCCGCCCGCCCGTTGCGGGGAGCGGGAACGGACTGCGCCTGAACCTGGGTGACGGGGATCAGGGCAGCCCCTGCGGTGAGGGCGGCGATCCCGGATAACAATCGGCGCTTGCTGGGCTCCATGGCGTCTTTCCTTCTGCTGAGCTGGCTTGAAAGGGGTTGAGCCGATTGTCCTCAACGCAGGAAGTCGCCTCTATTGTGGTTTTCCACATACCGGGAGCCGGGTTGATCCAGCGCAATAAAAAATGTCCCAGCCCTGCTGAACTGTGACCGGGGCGGCGTTTGCCGCCCCTCCCGGCCCCCGTTCGCATGCAAGCGCACGTCCCGGTGATAGACTGCCCCTTTGCATAGAGAGGAGATCCCCCTGCACGCCCCAGTTCCCTTGCCCCTGCTCAGCCTGCTGCTCTTGCTCGCCCTGTCAGCCCTGCCGCTGCGGGTGCAGGCCGCCCCGCCCCCCTCTTCGCCAGCGCCGGCCCGACAGGAATCCTCACCATCCCAGGCCACGCCGGTGCAGGCCATGGCCGAGCCGATACGCATCGGCGTGCTGGCCACCCGCGGCCCGGCCCTGGCCAGAGCCCAGTGGCAACCGCTGCTTCGCTGGCTGGCACTGCGCGTGCCCGGCCATCGCTTCGTGCTGCATCCGCTGGGGCTTGATGAGCTGGCCGAGGCCGTCGCCCGCGAGCACCTCGATTTCGTCATCACCAACCCGGGCCAGTCGGTGAGTCTGGCGCGCCAGTATCCGCTGGCCTGGCTCGCCACCCTCAAGAGTCCGGCCGGGGGGGACAACCTCGCCATCGGCGCTGCCCTGGTGGTGCCTGCCCAGACCCCCTACCAACACTGGCGTGACCTCGAGGGGCAAGCGGTCGCTGCCGTTTCGGAGAACGCCTTCGGCGGCTACCTCGCCTTTCGCTTCGAGGCAGGCGAACAGGGGGTCAGGCTGGAGCGCTTCTTCTCCACCGTGCAGTTCACCGGCTTTCCGCTGGACCGGCTCATCGAGCGGCTGGCGGCAGGGGAGGTGGCTGCCGCCATCGTGCCGGTGTGTCAGCTCGAGCGCATGGAGCGGGAAGGCAAGGTCGCCAGGGGGGCGTTTCGGGTGCTGGACGATCAGGCGCCGGCCGGCTTTGGTTGCCAGAGCTCGACCCGGCTCTACCCCAACTGGTCCTTCGCCAAGACAGAGCGGGCCTCCCCCGCGCTGGCGCTGGCGGTGACCCGCGCGCTGTACGATCTGCCCGCTGATAGCGAGGCGGCCATCGCCGCCGATTCGGCGGGCTGGACCGTGCCCACCAGCGAGCTCGCCATCGACCGCCTGCTCAAGGCGCTGGATCGCCACCCGCTGCAGGGCCCCTGGTGGCAAGCGGCCTGGCACTGGCTGCGCCAGCATCAGCAGTGGGGCTGGGGCGCCCTGGCGCTGGTGCTGCTGCTGGGGGGCCACCACCTGCTGCTGCAATACCTGTTCAACCGCAGCCAGCGCCGGCTGCTCAAAGCCCGCCACCAGCTCGAGCAGAAGGGACGCCAGCTGGCACAGGCCAGACGGCTCGCCGAACTGGGCGAGCTGGGCGCCAACGTGGCCCACGAGATCAATCAGCCCCTGAGCGCCATCGCCAACTACAGCCAGGGAGCCTTGTTGCGACTGGACAAATTGGCACAGGATCCGGCCCAGTCTGCCGCCCAGGCCTCCCTGCGTCAGGCCCTGGAGCAGATAGGGCTCCAGGTCCAGCGCATCACCCAGACCGTCAACCGGCTCAGAGCCAGGCTGCAAAAGCGCCCTCCCCGCTTCGCGCCTTGCGACCTGCCCACCCTGGTGGCGGAGCTGTGCCCCCTGCTGGAGCAGATGCTGGCGCCGCTCGACGTCGCCTTCACCCTGCACTGGCGAGGCCAGCCACGCCCGTTACCTCTGGACGGCACCGGGATGGAGCAGTTGCTGGTCAACCTCATCAAGAATGGCGCCGAGAGTGCGGCGCAGAGGGCTCGCCTTCCTACGCCAGCAGCGGCACAGGAGCCTGCCCGGGTTGAGCTGCTGATCGCCTTCGAGGCGCAGAGATTGTTGCTGGAGATCCGTGACAACGGTGCCGGCCTGAGGGTCCCCACGACCGAACTTCAGCAGGCGTTTTACAGCGACAAGCCCGATGGCATGGGGCTGGGGCTGGCCATCTGCCGGGAGGTGGTCGAGAGCCATCGCGGCCAGTTCAGCCTGGAGAACCTGAGCCCCCACGGCTGCCTGGCCCGGGTCATTCTGCCCGTGCCGCCCCCCGAAACCCTCCCTTCATCCACCGACATGCCGAGGAACTGAGATGACGTCCCCTGCCCGCCCCCCGCTCTATCTGGTCGACGACGACGAGGCCGTGCTCGACTCCCTGCGCTTCATGCTGGAGAGCTGCGACGAGCGACAGCTGTTCAGCTTTTCCGATGGCGAGCGCTTTCTGGCAGAGGTCGACCTGCACCAGCCCGCCTGCCTCATTCTCGACTGCCGCATGCCGGGGCTGTCGGGCCCCGAGGTGCAGCAGCGGCTGAAGGCGGCCCAGAGCCCCATCGCCATCCTGTTTCTCACCGGCCACGGCGAGGTGCCCCTGGCGGTGGAGTCCCTCAAGCAGGGGGCGGTGGATTTCTTGCAAAAGCCGGTGCAGCTGGCCCCCCTGCTCGCCGCCATCGAGCGGGCCGAGCAGGCGACGCAGGCGGCGGCCACCCGCCTCGCCCAGCTGGCCGCCTTTGAGCGCCTCACCCCGCGCGAACGCCAGTTGTTACAGCTCATCGCCCGGGGCCACAAGAACCAGCAGATAGCGCAGGATCTCTGCATTTCGGTGCGCACCGTCGAGGTGTGCCGCGCCAGCCTGATGAAACGCCTGGCGGTGAACTCCCTCGCCGAGATGCTGCTGCGCTACGCGCAGGTGAACGAACAACTCTGAGTGGCCTGCAACCGTACAAAACGGGCAGGGATCACACATTTGGCGCTTCGATGGCGGTAGAGTGCCCTCTTCTCTTCACCAGGATCGCCCGGGTCCTGCGCCTTGTTTCGAGGACACATCATGGAACTGCTTCTGCTCAGCAACGGTAAAACCACAGAACACCCCGGCCTGCTCGGCTGGGCCCGCGACCGGGTGCAAGCCCTGCTCGCTCGCAACCAGGTCAAGCGCATCCTGCTCATCCCCTACGCGGTGATCCGCAGCGACTGGGATGCCCGTGCCCGGGAGCTCACCGAGAGTCTGGGGGTGGACGCCATCAGCATCCATCACTTCGACGATCCGGTGGATGCCATCAACCGGGCCGACGCCATCTTCATCAGCGGCGGCAATACCTGGCTCCTGAACCAGCGGCTGCACGAGTATGGTCTGGTGGTCCCCATCCAGCGTGCGGTGCGCGAGCGGAGCGTGCCCTATGTGGGCTGGAGCGCCGGCTGCAACGTGGCCACCCCCAGCATCCGCACCACCAACGACATGCCGGTGTGCAGCGCCGTCGTGCTGCCTGCGCTGGGGCTCTTCCCCGTGCAGATCAACCCCCACTATCTGGACGCCAGCATCAGCGGCCACATGGGGGAGACCCGGGACGAGCGTCTGGCCGAGTTCTGCGCCATCAACCCGAGCGAATCCGTGGTGGCCCTGCGCGAGGCGAGCCTGTTGCAGATCGGCGGCGATCACATCGAGTACTGGAGCGCCCGGGGCGAGACCTTCAAGATCTTCAAGCACGGCGAACCCGTCCGGGAATACGGGGACGCTGCGCCTCTGGCAGCGCTCACCCCCTTCACGCCGGCACGCTGATCCTGCCAAACGACAGAGGGATGGCCTGCGCCATCCCTCTTTCTTTGTTGCTCGCCCCTTCGTGATTCACTCCAGAATGGCCATCTCCTCCCTAGAGCCGCTGCGCCCGGGAGTCCTCAGCAACACCACCAGCGGCACGGCGCACAGGCTGACCCACATCATCAGGCGAAAATCCTGCAGGTAGGCGAGCAGGCTGGCCTGCCGGGTCACCTCGCCGTTGATCATGGCCAGCCCCTTCGGCGTCATCAGCTCCGCCATGCCCCCGCCCTGATGCAGGTTGACATTGAACGGGGTGATGTAGGCGGCGAACGCCTCGTGGTTCATCTGGGATCGCTGGGCCAGATAGGTGATCACTACCGAGATGCCGATGCTGCTGCCGATGTTGCGCACCAGGCTGAACAGCGCCGTCCCCTCGTTGCGATAGCGCGGCGCCAGGGTCGCAAAGGTGATGGTGGAGAGTGGCACGAAGATGAAGCCGAGTCCCAGCCCCTGGATGATGCCGGTGCGCACTATGTCCCAGCTGTCGATGTCCGTGTTGAACAGGGTCATCTCCCACATGGAGAAGCTGGTGAGCAGCAGCCCTGACAGGATGAGGTAACGGGCATCCACCCGGCCCGACAGCCTGCCCACCAGCATCATGGCAACCATGGTGCCCACCCCGCGCGGGGCGAGCAGGTAACCCACGTCGATCACCGGGTAACCCATCAGTCCCTGCATGAAGGGAGGCAGCAGCGTCATGGTCGCCAGCAAGATGATGCCGACGATGAAGATGAAGAGCAGACCGACGCTGAAGTTGCGATCCCGGAACAGGGCCGGTTCTATGTAAGGATGCGGGTGGGTGAAGATATGCACCACGAAGAGGTAGAACGCCATCACCATCAGGGCGGTCTCGATGACGATCTCCCGGCTGGCGAACCAGTTCTGGGACTCTCCCCTGTCCAGCGCCATCTGCAACGCCCCGATGCCGAGACTCAGCAGGGCGAACCCCAGCAGATCGAAGCGGCGGCTGGCATCGATCTTCGTCTCCTCGATGAAGGCGGCAAGCCCGAACCAGGCCAGCAGGCCGAACGGCAGATTGATGTAGAAGACCCAGCGCCAGTTGTAGTACTCGGTGAGCCAGCCCCCCAGCGACGGCCCCAGAATGGGGCCCACCATGACCCCAATCCCCCAGAGCGCCATGGCGGAGCCGTGCTTCTCCGGCGGATAGGTGTCCAGCAGCACCGCCTGTGAGAGGGGCACCAGGCTGGCACCGAAGATCCCCTGAAGCAGGCGGAACAGCACGATCTGCTCCAGGCTCTGGGCCGCGCCACACAGCATGGAGGCGACGGTAAAGCCCGCCACCGACCACATGAACAGCCTTTTGCGGCCAATTCTTGCCGAGATGAAACCGGTCAGCGGCATGAAGATGGCGGCCGCCACTATGTAGGAGGTGAGCACCCAGGAGATCTGATCCTGGGTCGCCCCCATCGCCCCCTGCATGTGGGGGAGGGCCACGTTGGCGATGGTGGTGTCCAGCGCCTGCATGATGGTCGCCACCATCACCGACAGGGTGATGAAGGTGCGACGGGAAGCCTGGTCTGCCTGCCCTGTGGCTGCGCTCGTCATATCAACCTCGACCTGACAGGCCAGGCAGGGTGCGCTGATGGCCGGTGTCTATCTCGGCGGTGGCACTCAGACCCGCCCTCAGGGTGGGCAGATCCGCTCCCGAATCCAGCTTGATCCGCACTGCCACCCGCTGGGCGATCTTGACCCAGTTGCCGGTGGCGTTCTGGGCCGGGATCACCGAAAACTCGGAGCCTGTGGCCGGGCTCAGGCTCTCCACCACCCCGGTCCAGTGCGCATCGGGGTAGGTATCCACACTGATGCCCACCTTCTGGCCAGGTTGCACATGGGTCAGCTCCGTCTCGGTGAAGTTCGCCTCCACCCAGGGGGTGTCGGTCTCCACCAGCATCATGGCGGTCATGCCCACCAGATTGTACTGGCCGGGCTTGGGCAACTGGCTGACGATGCCGTTGGCGGGGGCATAGATGGTGGTGCGAGCCAGATCCAGCCTGGCCTTGGCCAACTCGGCCGCGGCCTCCTGATAGGCGGGCTGCTGATCCACCGGCAGGTTCACGTCCCCGCTGAGGGAGGCTTCAATCTTCTTGAGCCCCTCCTCCAGCGCCACCTGCTGCTGGGCGGTCTGTATGGTGAGCTGGCGGGCATCGTCGTAATTGGCGGTGGAGGTGAAGTGCCTGGTCACCAGATCCGCCTGGCGATGCTCCTCCTTCAGGGCATAGGCATGGCGGGTGCGGGCCACGGCGATCTCCGCCTGCTGGCCGCGATAACTGGTCTGCAACGCCACCAGATCGGTGCGCACCTTGGCAAGTTCCGCCTCGGCCTTGGCCACGGCGACCCGGAAGGACTCCTGATCCAGCTCGAACAGCGGCTGGCCAGCCCGGACCTGCTGGTTTTCCTCGACGAACACCTTGGCCACCCGGCCCAGCACCTCGGTGCTGATGGGGACCTTGTCCGCCTTCACATAGGCGTTGTCCGTCTCCACATAGCGCCCGCCCTGCAGGTAGATAACGCCCGCCCCGAGCAGGGCCAGTGCCGGCACCACCACCAGCAACAGCAGGCGGGTGCGGCGCCGGTTGGCGGCGGGACGGGAGGAAGAGGGGGAATCAGTGGTCATGATATGGCTCCACGTTGGTTGGCATCACAGGAAAGCATCAGAGGTGGCCGAGGTTGGCACGCAGGATCTTGAGGGAGCGGCACAGCGCCTCGGTCGCCTCCTCCCCCAGCTCGCCGATGGCCCTCTGATGCACCAGATCGGACGCCTGTTTGATCATCGCCAGATAGGGGGTGGCCCCTTCGGTCAGATGGAGCTGATAGGCACGCCTGTCATGGGGGTCGCTGCGCCGCTCCACCAGGCCGCTCTCCGCCAGCTGATCGAGCTGACGGGCCAGGGTGATGGGCTGGATGTCGAGCCGCTCCGCCAGATCCACCTGGCGGATCCCTTCGCTGCGTGCAATGTGCACCAGAGCCCTGGCCTGGGCCAGGGTGAGGCAGCTTCCCTCCAGCTGCTGCTGGAACTGGCGGCGCATCAGGCGCTGGACGTCGCCGATGAGAAAGCCAAGGGTGTCCGGTTGTTTGTTCATGATATGCAACCCATATAGTAAGCTTTACTTATTATATGCAAAGCGTATCCACGTGCAAGCTGGCCCCGGCCGCCGTTTGGGTTCATGCTGGGTGCCACCACCTCAACGGCAGGAGACACGTCATGGATATCAGGATGGAGCGGGACAGCCTGGGGGAGATAGCCGTCCCGGCGGACAGGCTCTGGGGGGCCCAGACCCAGCGCTCCCTGCATCACTTCAACATCTCGGGGGAGCGCCAGCCCATGGAGATCATCCATGCCCTGGCCTGCATCAAGTCCGCCTGCGCCCGGGTCAACCACGCCCTGGGGCTACTCCCCGCCCGCAAGGCCCAGGCCATCATGGCCGCCGCCGACGAAATCCTGCGCGGCCTGCACGACGCCGAGTTTCCCCTGATGGTGTGGCAGACCGGCTCCGGCACCCAAACCAACATGAACCTCAACGAGGTGCTGGCAAACCGGGCCAGCGAACTGCTCGGCGGCCCCCGGGGGGAAGCGCGGCTGGTGCATCCCAACGACGAGGTAAACAAGAGCCAGTCCAGCAACGATGTCTTCCCGAGCGCCATGAACCTGGCGGCGGTCACCGCCATCACGCAGCGGTTGCTGCCGGCCCTCGCTGCCCTGAAGCAGACCCTGGCAGGCAAGGCCGCCGCCTTCGACCACATCGTCAAGATTGGCCGCACCCATTTGCAGGATGCCACTCCCCTCACCCTGGGCCAGGAGATCTCCGGCTGGGTCGCCCAGCTTGAACAGGGGGAGCGCCATCTACGCGCCGCCCTGCCCCATTTGTGCGAGCTGGCGCTCGGCGGCACCGCCGTGGGCACCGGCCTCAACTGCCCTCCCGGCTTTGCCGAGGCGGTGGCCAGAACCCTGGCCGAGCAGACCGGCCTGCCGCTCATCAGCGCCCCCAACAAGTTCGAGGCCCTGGCGGCGAGTGACGCCCAGGTTCACGCCCACGGTGCCCTCAAGACGCTGGCAGCCTCCCTCATGAAGATCGCCAACGACGTGCGCTGGCTGGCGAGCGGCCCCCGCAGCGGGCTGGGGGAGCTGCTC
This sequence comes from Aeromonas sp. ASNIH1, assembly GCF_002934285.1. Taxonomy (NCBI): domain Bacteria; kingdom Pseudomonadati; phylum Pseudomonadota; class Gammaproteobacteria; order Aeromonadales; family Aeromonadaceae; genus Aeromonas; species Aeromonas sp. ASNIH1. The sequence continues at coordinate 483,788 of NZ_CP026228.1, forward strand.
ATCCCCGAGAACGAGCCCGGATCCTCCATCATGCCCGGCAAGGTCAACCCGACCCAGAGCGAGGCGCTCACCATGCTGTGCGCCCAGGTGATGGGCAACGATGTAGCCATCAACATCGGCGGCGCCAGCGGCAACTTCGAGCTCAACGTGTTCAGGCCGATGATCGCCTACAACGTCCTGCAGAGCGTGCGGCTGCTGGCGGACGGCATGCAGAGCTTCCACGACCACTGCGCCGTCGGCATCACCCCGAACCAGGCCAGGATCGACGATCTGCTCTCCCGCTCCCTGATGCTGGTGACGGCCCTCAACCCCCATATCGGCTATGACAAGGCGGCCGAGATCGCCAAGCGGGCGCACCATCAGGGGCTCAGCCTGCGGGAGGCGGCCATTGCCTCGGGCCACCTCAGCGCGGAGCAGTTTGATGCCTGGGTGATCCCCGCTGACATGGTGGGTCGCACGCCATAAGGCAGCGCACTGCACTGCAATCCCATGCTCGGGGCATACCAGCGCAGGTGGCAGGCGCAGCAAATAGGGACAGTGATGGGCAATAAAGATGAAAAGGGCGCCATGGCGCCCTTTTCATTGCAGATCTGCCGTCAGGTCTTGCTCTGGCAGTTGAACATCCAGTGGGTGCCGAACTTGTCCACCAGGGATCCGAAATAGTCACCCCAGAACATCTCCGCCAGCGGCATCTCCACCTGGCCTCCCTCAGCCAGGGCTGCGAACAGGCGATCGGTCTCGCCCCGGCTGTCCGGCTCCAGGTTGAGGTAGCTGTTGTTGCCCTGCACCAGGGTGAACCCCATGCTGGCCGGAGCATCCGTGCCCATCAGCACGTGACCCCCAAGGATGGGCAGGGCCACATGCATCACCAGCTCCCCGTCTTCCTCCGACAAAGGGGGCTGGCCCGGGCAACCCGGGGACTCCTTGAACCTGTGGATGGGGCCGCTGAAGTCACCGCCGAACACTTCGCGATAGAAGAGGAAGGCAGCCTCCGTCTCCCGGGCAAAATTGAGATAGGTACTGACACGCGCCATGGGTTTCTCCTTGTCACCGATAGCTGGCCCCTGTGGCCAGCTAACAGCATAGAAGAGCACGGGGCTCTGTCAGGTGGCGCTCCGCCCCCTTCTGCGCACGGGGGAGCCGCGCTCACAGCCCAGGCTCGGTCGAACACGCAAAAGCGCAACCCGATTCACAGTGGGTTGCACCTCATATAGGCATTCATAAGATGCATTGCCAACCCATTAATAATGCTGTGAAAAGCGGACAAGCGGCGGGCTTGAAAGGAGCCTGATGGAGACCGGGTTCATGGAAGAATTCAACAATGTAACCAATACATTAAAATTTCTTGCTTGAAGGTTGCACCTGGTTGCACCATCATCGGCGAAATTTAACCGTCCGGTAATATTGTTACCTTCTAGACACAGGAAGTCCCATGGCCACTACCACCCTCGGCGTCAAACTCGATGAAGCGACCCGCGACCGCCTCAAACAGGCTGCGCAGACCCTGGATCGCACTCCCCACTGGCTGATCAAGCAAGCCATCTTCACCTATCTGGAGCAACTGGATCGCGGTCTGACCCCGCCCGAGCACTCCGGGCTGGCTGCCGCCGCCGGGGAAGAGGCCGTCGAGACCCTGACCGAGCAGGGCATCCAGGTCTTCCTCGAGTTTGCCGAGAGCATTCTGCCCCAGTCCGTGCTGCGGGCCGCCATCACGGGGGCTTATCGCCGCCCCGAGACCGAAGCCGTCCCCATGCTGCTGGAGCAGGCCCGTCTGCCCAAGGAGAAGGCTGACGCGACCCAGAAGCTGGCCATGGGCATCGCCGAGAAGCTGCGCAACCAGAAGAGCGCCAGCGGCCGTCAGGGCCTGGTGCAGGGGCTGCTTCAGGAGTTCTCCCTCTCCTCCCAGGAAGGGGTGGCCCTGATGTGTCTGGCGGAGGCGCTGCTGCGCATCCCCGACAAGGCGACCCGGGATGCCCTCATCCGCGACAAGATAAGCGGCGGCAACTGGAGCCAGCACCTGGGCCAGAGCACCTCATTGTTCGTCAACGCGGCCTCCTGGGGTCTGCTCATCACCGGCAAGCTGGTGGCCACCCACAACGAGGCGGGCATGAACAGCTCCCTCAAGGGACTCATCGGCAAGGGGGGTGAGCCGCTCATCCGCAAGGGCGTCGACATGGCGATGCGCCTGATGGGTGAACAGTTCGTCACCGGCGAGACCATCGCCGAGGCGCTGGCGAACGCAGGCGGCATGGAGAGCAAAGGGTTCCGCTACTCCTACGACATGCTGGGGGAAGCGGCCCTGACCGAGGAGGACGCCAAACGCTATCTGGCCTCCTACGAGCAGGCCATCCACGCCATCGGCAAGGCCTCCCACGGTCGCGGCATCTACGAGGGGCCGGGTATCTCCATCAAGCTCTCCGCCCTGCATCCGCGCTACAGCCGCGCCCAGTACGATCGCGTCATGGAGGAGCTCTACCCCACCTTGCTGGGCCTGACCCAGCTCGCCAGGCAGTATGACATCGGCATCAACATCGATGCCGAGGAGGCCGATCGCCTGGAGATCTCCCTCGATCTGCTGGAGAAGCTCTGCTTCGATCCGTCCCTCGCCGACTGGAACGGCATCGGCTTCGTCATCCAGGCCTACCAGAAGCGCTGCCCCTATGTGATCGACTACGTCATCGATCTCGCCAAGCGCAGCCGTCACCGCCTGATGATCCGTCTGGTGAAGGGCGCCTACTGGGACAGCGAGATCAAGCGTGCCCAGCAGGAAGGGCTGGAAGGCTACCCGGTCTACACCCGCAAGCCCTACACGGATGTCTCCTACCTCGCCTGCGCCCGCAAGCTGCTGGCGGTGCCCGAGGCCATCTATCCCCAGTTCGCCACCCACAACGCCCATTCGTTGTCGGCGATTTACCAGCTCGCCGGTCAGAACTACTACCCGGGCCAGTACGAGTTCCAGTGTCTGCACGGCATGGGCGAACCGCTCTACGAGCAGGTGGTCGGCAAGGTGGCCGACGGCAAGCTGGGTCGCCCCTGCCGCATCTATGCACCGGTAGGCAGCCACGAGACCCTGCTCGCCTACCTGGTGCGCCGCCTGCTGGAGAACGGGGCCAACACCTCCTTCGTCAACCGCATCGCGGACAACAACATCTCCCTCTCGGATCTGGTGCAGGATCCGGTGCAGCAGATCGAGCAGATGGCCGCCCGTGAAGGGGCCCTGGGTCTGCCCCATCCGCGCATCCCCCTGCCCCGGGATCTCTACGGCGAGGCGCGCCCGAACTCCGCAGGTCTGGATCTCGCGAACGAGCACCGCCTGGGGTCACTCTCCGCCGCCCTGCTCGCCAGCACCAACACCGCCTATCAAGCCGTGCCCATGCTGGGTTGCGACACCGAGGCGCCGACCCAGTTCCAGCCCGTGCTCAACCCGGCGGATCACCGCGATGTCGTCGGTCAGGTGAGCGAAGCCACGGTAGCGCTGGTGGACAAGGCGCTCGCCTGCTCCCTCACGAGCGGCCAGATCTGGCAGTCCACCCCGCCAGCCGAGCGGGCCGCCGTGCTGGACAGGGCAGCCGATCTGATGGAATCCGAACTGCAACCCCTGATGGGCCTGCTGGTTCGCGAATCCGGCAAGACCTTCGCCAACGCCATCGCCGAGGTACGCGAGGCGGTGGACTTCCTGCGCTACTACGCCGCCCAGGCGCGCAACCACTTCGCCAACGACACCCACAGACCGCTCGGCCCCGTGGTCTGCATCAGCCCCTGGAACTTCCCCCTGGCCATCTTCAGCGGCCAGGTGTGCGCGGCCCTGGCCGCCGGCAATACGGTGCTGGCCAAGCCTGCCGAGCAGACCCCCCTCATCGCGGCACAAGCGGTGCGCATCCTGCTGGAAGCGGGGGTTCCCGCCGGTGCGGTGCAGCTGCTGCCGGGCCGTGGTGAGACCGTGGGTGCGGCGCTCATCGCGGACGAACGGGTGCGCGGCGTCATGTTCACCGGCTCCACCGAGGTGGCGGGTATCATCTCCCGCAACCTGGCCGGTCGCCTCGACGCCCAGGGTCGCACCATTCCCCTCATCGCCGAGACCGGCGGCCAGAACGCCATGATCGTCGACTCCTCCGCCTTGACCGAACAGGTGGTGATGGATGTCATCTCCTCGGCGTTCGACAGCGCCGGTCAGCGCTGCTCCGCCCTGCGAGTGCTGTGCGTGCAGGATGACGTGGCGGATCGGGTGATCCGGATGCTCAAGGGCGCCATGGCCGAGTACAAGGTCGGCAGCCCCGAGCACCTTTCCACCGACATCGGTCCCGTCATCGACGCCGAGGCCAAGGCCAACATCGAGCGCCACATCAAGGCCATGGGCGACAAGGGGCGCAAAGTGCACCAGATCGCCCGCACCCAGGGGGATGCCTGCAGCCGCGGCACCTTCGTGCTGCCGACCCTGATCGAGCTCGACAGCCTGGACGAACTGGGACGCGAAGTGTTCGGCCCTGTGCTGCACCTGGTCCGCTACCCACGCACCCGGCTCGGGGAGTTGCTCGAGCAGATCAACGGCAGCGGCTACGGCCTGACCCTGGGTGTTCATACCCGCATCGACGAGACCATCGCCCAGGTGGTGAACGTGGCCAAGGTGGGCAACCTCTACGTCAACCGCAACATCGTGGGCGCCGTGGTCGGGGTGCAACCCTTCGGTGGGGAAGGGCTTTCCGGCACCGGTCCCAAGGCCGGTGGCCCGCTCTACATGTATCGCCTGCTCGGCGCCCGTCCCCAGGAAGCGGTGGCCAACCAGCTGCACCAGGAGTCCGGTGCCCTGCATGCCGAGGCGAAAGCCCCCCTCGTGGCCCTGCGCGACTGGGCGAGCAAGCAGGATCCGGTCCTCGCCGCCCTGTGCGATCACTACGCCGCGCTCTCCCAGAGCGGCCGTACCCAGCTGCTGACCGGCCCCACCGGCGAGCGCAACAGCTACAGCCTGCTGCCCCGGGAACGGGTGCTCTGTCTTGCCCAGGAGAAGGCCGACCTGCTGGCCCAGCTGGCCGCCTGTCTGGCGGTCGGCAGCCAGGTGCTGCTGCCGGACGATGCCCAGACACGCTCCCTGCTCTCTTCCCTGCCGACCGAGGTGCGGGATCCCATCGCGCTGGTGGCGGACTGGGCCACGGGGGAGACGGACTTCGATGCCCTGCTGCACCACGGCGACTCGGATCAGTTGCGAGAGGTGAGCAAGCTCGCCGCCGCGCGCCAGGCAGCCCGTAACGGCGCCATCATCGGTGTGCACGGCCTGCATCGCGGCGAGACCGACATCCCGCTGGAGCGCCTGCTCATCGAGCACGCCCTCTCGGTCAACACCGCCGCCGCCGGTGGCAACGCCAGCCTGATGACCATAGGCTAAGCGCCGCATAGTGACGGAGACTCAAGCCCCGCCAATGCGGGGCTTGTTCTTTCGTCTCTGGGACACGCCCATGAAAAAGGCCGCCCTTGTCGGGGCGGCCTTTTTGTTCTCCCCTCGCGGGAGAAGGGTTGGGGATGAGGGGCGACTCGCCTACACGTACTCCATAAAGACGCGGGAGGTGAGCTTGGTGATGAGCTCATAGGGAATGGTGCCGATCTGGTCGGCCACCCGCTCCACCGGCAGCCCTTCCCCCCAGAGCACCGCCTCGTCACCGGCCTTGTCGGTGGCGCCGGGACCGAGATCCACCGTGGTCATGTCCATGGAGACGCGCCCCACCAGAGGCACGATGCGGCCATTGACCAGCACTGGCGTACCATTGGGGGCCATGCGCGGATAACCGTCGCCATAGCCGATGGCAATCACCCCGAGCCGGGTATCGCGATCCGACACCCAGTTGGCGCCATAGCCTACCGGCTCGCCCGCCTTGTGATCGCGCACCGCGATGAGCTGGGTCTTGAGGGTCATCACTGGCTGCAGGTCATAATCCGCCGCCACCGTATTGGGGAACGGCGACACGCCGTAGAGGATGACGCCGGGGCGCACCCAGTCGCAGTGGGAATCCGGCCACGCCAGGATGCCTGCCGAGTTGGCCATGGCGCGCTCGCCCGACAGCGGCGCAGTCAGCTGGCTGAACAGGTCGATCTGCTCGCGGGTGGTGGGTTGCTCCAGCTCATCGGAGCGGCTGAAGTGGGTCATGACGTTGAACGGCTGCACCACGTTCTTGCACTTGCCGAGGCGCTCGATAAAGGCGGGCATCTCGTCGGCCCGCACGCCGAGGCGGTGCATGCCGGTGTCGAGCTTGAGCCAGGCCACCACGGGGGCAGGCAGCTCCGCCTGCTCCAGCGCTTCGAGCTGCTCCCAGGTGTGCACCGCGGTCTGCAGGTTGTTGGCCGCCAGCACCGGCAGGTCGGCGGCAGAGAAGAATCCCTCCAGCAGCACGATGGGCTTGACCACGGCGCAGGAGCGCAGCATCAGCGCCTCTTCGATGCGGGCCACCGCGTAGGCGTCCGCATCCACCAGAGTGCGGGCGACCGGCAGCAGGCCGTGGCCATAGGCGTTGGCCTTGACCACGGCAATGATCTTGCATTGGGGGGCGTGTCGTTTCACCACGGCGAGGTTGTGGCGCAGGGCCGCGGTATTGATTTGGGCGATAGCCGCTTTCATCTGTTTTCCCTTACGAGGGCATGATAATCAGGCACCGGGTGGTGTCAGCCCTCAAATCTCATCGTCTAAGGCCGGACCGGCAGAATTGTCGAACCGGGAAAACTGTTTATGGATGCCGGGAGAAGGCTCCCGGCTTACTTAGTAGTCATCATCAAACGCCGGGCCCGCGTAGTTGTCAAAGCGCGAGAACTGACCCTGGAAGGTGAGCCGCACTCGTCCTATGGGGCCGTTACGCTGCTTGCCGATGATGATCTCGGCGATCCCCTTGTCGGGGCTGTCGTCGTGATAGACCTCGTCGCGGTAGATGAACATGATCAAGTCCGCATCCTGCTCGATGGAGCCGGATTCCCGCAGATCCGAGTTGACCGGGCGCTTGTCGGCCCGCTGTTCCAGGCTTCGGTTCAGCTGGGAGAGCGCCACCACGGGGCACTGCAGCTCTTTCGCCAGTGCCTTGAGGGAGCGGGAGATTTCACCGATTTCCAGAGTACGGTTGTCAGACAGCGCCGGCACCCGCATCAGCTGCAGGTAGTCCACCATGATCATGCTGATGCCGCCGTTGTCCCGCGCCACCCGACGGGCACGGGAGCGCACTTCGGTCGGGGTGAGGCCGGAGGAGTCGTCGATGTACATCTTCCCCTTCTCCAGCAGCAGCCCCATGGTGGAGGAGAGCCGCGCCCAATCCTCGTCGTCGAGCTGGCCGGTCCGCACCTTGGTCTGGTCGATGCGGCCCACCGAGGCGAGCATACGCATGATGATCTGCTCGGAGGGCATCTCGAGGGAGAAGATCAGCACCGGCTTGTCGGCGGTGAGGGCCGCGTGCTCGCACAGGTTCATGGCAAAGGTGGTCTTGCCCATGGAGGGACGGGCGGCGACGATGACCAGATCCGAACGCTGCAGGCCGGCGGTCATCTTGTCCAGATCGTTGTAGCCGGACGACACGCCGGTCACCCCGTTGTGGGGGGTCTTGAACAGCTCTTCAATCTTGTCGACGGTCTGCTCGAGGATGAGCTTCAGGGGCTGGGGGCCCTCGTTGGCGCTGGTGCGCTGCTCGGCGATCTGGAACACCTTGCTCTCGGCCAGGTCCAGCAGATCGTTGGAGGTACGCCCCTGGGGCTCGTAGCCCGCTTCGACTATCTCGTTGGCGACCGAGATCATCTCCCGCACCACCGCCCGCTCACGCACGATCTCGGCGTAGGCACTGATGTTGGCGGCACTCGGGGTGTTCTTGGCGATCTCCACCAGATAGGCGAAGCCACCGGCCTCTTCCAGTTGCTCGGAGCGCTCGAGCTCCTCCTGCAGAGTGATAAGGTCGATGGGGTTGCCCGCATTGGAGAGGCGGGTCATGGCCTGGAAGATCAGGCGGTGCGGACGGCTGTAGAAATCCTTGTCGATCACCCGTTCGGCGACCCGATCCCAGGCCTCGTTGTCCAGCATCAGGCCGCCCAGTACGGACTGTTCGGCCTCAAAAGAGTGGGGAGGTACTTTCAGCTGTTGTGTCTTGGCGTCTTTTTTCGCCGTCACTTGCTCTGCCATACACATAAAAACCGCAGCGGGAAGGGGACGGGAATTTTACAAAAGAAACCCCGCCATCGCGAGTGCTAATACGTCCCGTCATCGCATCCGGCGACAAGACGGGACCCAGGCCTCGTCAGCATCATCCACTTCTGCGCCGCAGACCTGCCTCACAGTACGAGAAAGGGCCAGACCAGGGTCTGATCTTTCGTTCTTGCTCTTTGTTTGTTGCGCAGCCTGCGCACCGAGCGACTCGGCCGTCTGTGTTTCATGGGCGCCTCCCCTGTCGGACGACTCAATCTGTTCATGAATAATTCATGCCATCCGTGATAATCATACCCGCAAGCTGCAACACAAAAAGGGACTGGCAGCCTGCCATGCGCCTCGCTGAGCTTGCACAAGCAGAGCATGCCCCCACCTACATGAGAGTGAAAGAGTCAAAATGAAAAAGATGCTGACCCTGTTTGCCCTGATCCTGGCCATTGGCCTTGGGGCACCCATCGCCGAGGCCAAGAAACTTGGTGGCGGCAAATCCTTTGGCAAGAGCTACAAGACGGCTCCGGCCCAACCTGCGGCCAAGCCGGTCGACACCAAGAACCCGACCGTGGGCGCCCAGGCACCCAAGAAAGGCGGCATGATGGGCGGCCTGCTGGGTGGTCTGCTGGCCGGCGGCCTGTTTGCCTACCTGCTGGGCAGCGGTGCCTTCGAAGGTCTGCAAGGGATGGACTTCCTGCTGATCGCCCTGCTGGCACTGGGCGGTGTCTTCCTGTTCCGAGCCCTGCGCAGGAACAAGGCGGCAGCGGCCCAGCCACAGACGGCCTATGCGGGCTATCAACCGCCCCAGAGCGCGGCCCCCCAGCAGTTCGAGCAAAGCCACAGCGCCCCGCAGGCCACCGGTTTTGCCGACAGCGACGTGCCCTTCCGTCTGCCCCCGGGCTTTGACATGAACGGCTTCCTGGCCGGTGCCCGCGATCACTACCGCACCCTGCAAGAGGCCTGGAACAAGAACGACCTGGAGAAGATCCGCGAGTACGTGAGCCCCGAGCTGTTCGAGCACCTCAAGGCCGAACGCGCCGAGCTCTCCGGTGAGCAGCACACCGAGGTGATGTACGTGGACACCCAGCTGGTCCGTGCCGACTACGGCAGCGACTGGGCCCAGGTGAGCGTGCGCTTCAGCGGCCGCTACATGGACCGTCAGGAGCAGGTCGAGGAGGATATCAAGGAGGTGTGGCACCTCGAGCGTGATCTCGCCAAGGACAATGCCCCCTGGCATATCGTCGGCATCGAGCAGCTCTAAGGTTCAACCGACCCATTTCATCAAGGCGACCTCAGGGTCGCCTTTTTATTGCCATCGGATCGTGTCATGCCCTATTTCGGGGCAGCTTCCCGTGGCCGGATATATTTCCCGAGAGACACAGCTGATGATATTGAAAATAAAAAGAGAGGCAGCCATGGCTGCCTCTCTTTTTTATTGGTTCGGGGTGCAGGGATTATTTGCAACCCTCTACCGAGGTGGAGTTGATATAGCTGACCTCGCCGGCCGGCTGATAATCGGCGACCTGAATGGTCTTCTTCGCAGCGATATAATCCTTCAGCACACCGGCATCCACCAGACCGGCATTGATGGTGTCGATCTTCGGATAACCGTCACCACCGGCTGCGCTGAAGCTCGGGATGGAGAAGCTGTAGGTTGCTGCCGGATCGAAGGCCTTGCCGCCGATGGTGGCGATGTCCACGCTCTTGGCCTGGCAATCCACCGTCATCTTGATACCGCCGAACTGGGCATAGCCACCGGTATTGGCGGTCTTGGTCGCAACCTGACCCAGGTAGGTCAGCAGCTCGTTGCCGCTCATGGTCGCCTTGTTGACGGTGTTGCCGAACGGATGCACGGTCAGCACGTCACGGTAGCTGATGTCCCCTGCCGCGATGGAGGCACGCACCCCACCGGAGTTGACGATGCCAAAGTCGGTGCTCAGCTTCTCGGCAGTCGCGGTGGTGATGAGACGACCCAGGTTGGTCTGCTTGTTGCGCACGTTGGCGCGTTCACCGTCCAGTACGCCATCGGTGGCACCGATGACCACACCCAGCTCCTGCTGTCCCTTCTCCTGATAGGTGAGCAGGGTGTTGTAGAGCTCGGGATCCTTGACGATCTCTTCCTGAATGAAATCACCGTCCGCATTCTTCAGGTTGACCGGGATCAGATCGTACTGGGTCAGGGTCAGCTTGCCATTCTGATAGTCAAACTGGGCACGACCCACATACTTGCCCCACTCGTGAGCCTGCATGATCCAGGTGCCGTTCTGCTGATCCGGCTGGCAGTCGTCGCCCGGCTTGAAGTCGGCGTACTTGTCCGGGGTACCCGGCTCCATGCAGACCGGGTTCTGGGAGTGACCACCGATGATGGCGTCCAGGGTGCCTGCCGGCAGCGCACGGGCCATTTCCACGTCACCCGGTGCGTTGCTGCCGTGCTGACCATTCTCGTAATGGCCCATGTGGGTGATGGCAAGAACCAGGTTCGCCTCTTTGTTGTCGCGGATCTGCTTGCCGAGATTGGCGGCTTCCGTGGTCGGATCGCGGAACTCCAGGGTCTGGACGTTGTTGGGATCCACCAGCTGGGCTGTGTCCTCTGTGGTCAGACCCAGCACGGCGACCTTGAGGCCGCTCTCCAGCTTGAACACCTTGTAGGGATCGAAGTAGCGCTTGCCGCTCGTCTTGTCATAGATGTTGGCGGAGATCATCGGGAACTGGGCCCACTGGCGCTGTTTCTCGAGGATGGTCAGGGGGTTGTCGAACTCGTGGTTACCCACCGCCATGGCATCGTAACGGATGCTGTTCATGGCCATGAAGTCCGGCTCTGCATCCTGCAGATCCGACTCTGGCACCCCGGTGTTGACGTCACCGCCGGAGAGCACCAGCACTTCGCTGCCCGCCGCTTTCGCCTCGGCACGCAGCCGCTCGACCAGGGTCTTCTGGGCCGCCATGCCATATTCGCCCTTGTCGTTGTGCCAGAAACGACCGTGGGTATCATTGGTATGCAAAATGGTCAGCTTGCAGACATTTTCGGTGCAGGGGGCGACGCTGTCGTTGCTTGAGGTATTGCAGCCGCTCAATGCGGCAAGCACTGCCAGTGCGATACTTCCTTTGACAAATTTATAATTCATTTCCATATCACCTTGTTATTTTGTTATTGGACGACCCTATCCAGGATCGGGCGGTAATATAACAAACAACATGTGACGGTTTTTCATCGGCGACTCACAAATTCCGCCAAATGTGATCATCCACGCAACCTGTTTCCCCTATTTGGAACAGAGGCACCCCACTCGCAGAGCAATTTCCCCCATGATGGCAGCCCGCCGGTAACGGTTATGGCATACTGCCCGCCAATCAATGCCAAGGAGTGCCTGGAATGGCCAAGTACGACAAAATTTCCCCCGAAACCCAGCAGGAGGCGATGAAGATCGCCCGTGCCAACCAGAAGCCGGGGCAGACCAAGGAGCAAACCCAGCTCATCGCCCAGGGGATCCAGAAGGGCATAGACGAATACAAGAAACAGATGAAGGCGAAGGCCCGCGAGGCCAGCCGCCAGAAGAAACTGCAAGCCAAAGCCAGGCACTCTTCCCAAGAGACACGGGAAGAGGAGAGCGAAGCCGAGGTCATCGAGCTCACCCGCCAGCACCCGCTGCCCTGGATCCTGCTGATGCTGAGCTGGCTGGTATTTGCCGTGCTCTGGTTCTGGTTCCGCTGATCCTGCCCAGGCAAACCTTTGCCCTGCGATCCGCTTCACAGCCCGGGCGCGGGGGACTGGTCATTCCCCACCCGGACTGCCTACACTCTGCCCCCCTTGTCAGGAGACACTCATCATGAACCCGGCCCCGCTCTATCTGCTGGCTCCCCTCGCCCTCTTCCTCGTGACCCTGGTGCTCTATCGCATCTCGCCACTGCGGGCGGTCGCCGCCGGCCATGCCCGCTGGTTTATCCTGCCCGCCTTCACCCTCTTTATCCTGCTCATCGTCATCAATGGCGCTGCGGATCCCGCCCTGCGAAGCCCTGCTTTCCACTGGCTGATGCCGGGGTTCGGCTTTGCCCTGAGCCTGTTCCCTGCCCTGCCCAAGGCGCTGGTACCGCGCCTGGCTATCAAGGAGGGAGCCTTTGCTGCCCTGGGTCTGATGCTGATGAGCCTTGCCATGGTCTACTGATCGGCAAGCGCTGGCGTCACGATGGCGCCAGCCCCCCTTCTTGTACAAAGAATGGCCTTCAGGCATCTTGGTGGGCGGATAACCGGCATGGAGGCCAGATGAACAATCCGCCCGATTTCATGGCGCTGTGGGATTATCAGGATCCCGCCGCCAGCGCCCAGCGTTTTCAAGCACTGCTGCCCGAGGCGCGTGCCACCAACCTGCAATGGGAGCTGGAGCTCCTCACCCAGATAGCCCGCACCCATTCGCTGCAACGCCAGTTTGCACAGGCGCACCAGCTGCTCGACGAGATAGAACCCCGCCTCACCGAGGCGACTCCACGGGCCCGCCTGCGCGCCTTGCTGGAGCGTGGCCGCACCTTCAACTCCGCCGGTGACAAGGCCAGCGCCAGAGCCCTGTTTGAACAGGCCTGGCAACTGGGAGAGCAGTACGAAGAGCACTATCTGGCCATCGATGCGGCCCACATGGTGGCCATCGCCGCCCCCCTGGAGGAGCAGAGCCACTGGCACCAGCTGGCGATGACCCTGGCCGAGCGCAGTCACGACAAGCGGGCACGGGGCTGGCTCGCCACCCTCTACAACAATCAGGGCTGGACCCTGTTCGAGCTGGGTCGCCTCGACGAGGCCATCGCCTGTCAACAAAAGTGCCTGGCCTGGCACGAGCAGCACAACAACCAGGGCAAAGCCTTTATCGCCCGCTGGAGTCTGGCGCGCCTGAGCCGGGCCCAGGAGCGCCATGAACAGGCCATGGCCGAACTGGCGCAGTTGCGCGACGACATGGCCGCCGCAGGCACCCCCGAGGATGGCTATGTGTTCGAGGAGCTGGGGGAGAATGCACTCGTGCTCAATGATCCCGCGGCACCCGAGTTCTTTGCCCGCGCCTGGTTTCTGCTGTCACAGGATGGCTGGTTCACCGCCAACGAGGCAGAACGACTGGCCAGGCTCAAGCTGCTCGCCAAACTCTGATAAGCGTGCGGGGCGACCAATTGGCCGCCCCGCACATCAGCATGTCTGCCCGGGAGCAGAGGTGACGGCTCAGGCCGGACTCGCCTCTTCCCAGCTCTGCTTCTTGCGATAAATCGTGGAAGGGCTTATTTCCAGCAGGGCCGCCGCCTTGGGGATGTTGCCGTCACAACTGGCGATGGCCTGCTCGATGGCCTCCTTTTCCACCTGCCAGAGCGGACGGACCTGCCTGCGAACGACCACGGGATCTGACTGGGGATCCGCCATTCCGACCGCAGGCTCCGGGGCCAGGGTACGCCCCCCGTTGAGGGGAGGTGGCAGGATATCCGGGCTCACCAGCTCGCCATCATTGAGCACCACTATGTTGCGCACCACGTTTTGCAGCTCGCGTACGTTGCCGGGCCAGGGGTAGTCGAGCAGCACCTGCACTGCGTCCGCATCAAAGTCCCTGAACCGCTTGTTCTCCTCACCGGCATAACGCAGCAGCAACTCCCGGGCCAGCAGCAGGATGTCCTCTCCCCGCTCCCTCAGGGGGGGCAGCGCCAGCGGGATCACGTGCAGGCGGTAGTAAAGGTCTTCACGAAACCGTCCGGCCTTGACCTCCACCAGGGGATCCCGGTTGGTGGCGCAGACAAAGCGCACATCCACCGTCTCCAGCTTGCCGCTGCCGACCCGCTGCAGGGTGCCGGTCTGAATGAAACGCAGCAGCTTGCTCTGCAGGTCGAGATCCATCTCGCAGATCTCGTCGAGGAAGAGGGTACCGCCGTCCGCCAGACTGGCCGCCCCCTTGCGATCCCCCTGGGCACCGGTAAACGACCCTTTCACATGGCCGAAGATCTCGCTCTCCATCAGGTCATGGGGAATGGCGGCGCAGTTGAGGGCGATGAAGGGCTGATCCCGACGCGGGCTGCACTGGTGGATGGCCTCTGCGCACACCTCCTTGCCGGTGCCGCTCTCGCCAGTGATGAAGACGGTTGCCTTGCTCGGCGCCGCGCTCTCGATGATGCGATAGACCGCCTGCATCGCCATGGAGGCGCCGATGAAACCGGCAAAGGAGCTGCGCTCGAAGTTTTCCCGATACTGGGCCACCAGCGAGCTGAGCTGCTGGTGCTTCAGGGCATTGCGCGCCGTGGCGCACAGGCGCTTGCCATCGAACGGCTTGGTGAGAAAATCGAAGGCCCCGAACCGCATCGCCTCCACCGCCACATCCACCGAGCCGTGAGCGGTGATCACCACCACGGAGCAGGGCAGTTGCCGCTCCGTGATCTGCTGCAAGATGTCCATGCCGGACATGTCGGGCAACTCCAGGTCGAGCAGCACCACGGGGGGCGGGCTTGCCAGCAATTGTGCCAAAGCCTGCTGGCCACAATCTGCCAGCTGCACCTCGTAGCCATCCTGGGCCAGATACTGCTCATAGACGACCGCCAGACTGCGGGTATCTTCCACCAACAGGACACGGGGTTTGCTTTCAGCCACGAGATCCATCCTTGCGCTTGATTTTGTTGTCTATTCTGGGGGCTAGCCGCCACACACTCAAGACGGCCTCATCGCTTTATCCGGGGGATTGCGACAATACACAAGCAAAAACGGCTCCCTGGGGAGCCGTTTTTATGGTGCTTTGAGCTTATTTCTTGGCGTTGTCGCCATCGGCAGCCGGTTTTTCGATGGCCAGCAGCTCTACGTCAAATACCAGCACGGCGTTGGCCGGGATGGAACCTGCACCGTGCTCGCCATAGGCCAGCTTGGACGGCAGGAAGAACTTGAACTTGGAGCCGACCGGCATCAGTTGCACCCCTTCGGTCCAGCCCGGGATCACCTGGTTGAGCGGGAAGGTAGCCGGCTCGCCGCGATCGACAGAGCTGTCAAACTTGGTGCCGTCGGTCAGGGTACCGGTGTAGTGTACCTTGACGATGTCGGTGGCCTTCGGCTTGGCGCCGTCACCCATCTTCTCGACCTGATATTGCAGGCCGGACTCGGTGCTCTTCACGCCCTCTTTCTTGGCGTTGGCAGCCAGGAACTCTTCACCCTTCTTCAGGTTTTCCACGGCATCCTTGTCGGCCTTCGCCTTGGTCAGCTCGTTGATCTTGGCGTCGTATTCCTGCAGAACCTTCTGGATCTCCTCGTCGGTCATCTTGGCTTCTTTGCCCAGACCGTCGGTGACACCCTTCAGGATCACGGTGTTGTCCAGCTTGATACCGAGCTCCTGCTGGCGCTCCAGGGTATTGGCGATATAACGACCCATGGAGAGGCCGATCGCATAGCCGGATTGCTCTTCAAAGCTCTTGGCCTCAGCCTTGGGGGCCTCTGCCGGCTTGCTGGCTTCTGCCTTGACCTCTGCGGTGTTGGTCGCAGCAGGTTTCTCATCTTTTTGGCAAGCAGTCAGACCGACGGCAACCGCCGCAGCCAACAGGGACACCTTCAGAAAATTGTTCATCAGTTTCTCCAAAACTCTAAATACCGCTCTCGGTTCCTTCGTGAAATGAGAGGTTTATCGTGATAAGCGCCTTATACTAACGCCGTGATCGCAGGTAACGAAAGCATGAGACAGGAAAAATGATCAAAAGTGCCATTTATCTCATCGGTATTTGCCTGATGCTGACGGGGTGCGAACAACGCTCACTTCCCAGCCAGCAGATCCGCCTCGCCAACCAGGGTCTGCTGAGCGCGGATCTCGCCAGTTCCGGCAAGCTCGCGCTGGTCTCCAGCCTGGGTCAGGGCACTGTGGTGTGGGATCTGGAACAGGGCAAAGAGCGCTGGCGCTGGCGCCAGAGCGATGACCAGGAGGAGTTCGTCACCCTGACCCGCTTCTCCCCCGATGACAGCCATGCCATCACCGCCACCCAGCACACCTTCGCCATCTGGCGCTTGCAGGATGGCCGCTCCCAGGGCTACTACTCCCTGCCAGAATCCCGCCTGCGCGATGCAGCGATCTCGGCGGATGGCCGCCAGGTGCTCATCGGCCGTGAAGACGGCAAGGCGGAAGTGGTCGACACCCAGACCGGACGCCGGCTGCAATTCCTCGGCCACACCGAACAGGTCAACACGGTGGATCTCTCCCCCAATGGTCGCTATGCCCTCACCGGCGGCAACGATTACAGCGCCTATCTGTGGGATACCCGCACGGGCCAGGTGGTGTGGCGCTTCAACCACGCCGGGCGAGTCGTGATGGCGAGACTGGATCCGTCCGGACGCTTCGCCTTCACCGCAGACAGTCGCCAGGCCAGCATCTGGGATCTCAAAACCGGCAAGGAGCACAGCCGGTTGCAATACGATCACCGCTTCGAGGTCTACACCAGCGCCCGCTTTGCCAACGGCGGCAACTGGCTCATCACCGGCGCCCCCTCCCGCCAGCTCACTCTGTGGCAGGTGAGTGACGGCCAGCCGTTGCAGAGCTGGCGCGTCTCGCCCCATCCCAAGGTGAAACCGCCTAGCGCTGTGGTCTATGGCGTGGCTTTGCGCGACAATGACCACCTCGTCAGTGCCAGCTCCAGTGGCCTGGCTGAAATCTGGACTATCAAGTAAGGACCAAAAGGCCCATGAGTCAGCAACTAAACGAACGCCTCGAAACCTTGGAAAGCCGCCTCGCCTTTGCCGAATACACGGTGGAGCAGCTCAACGACGAGGTCACCACCCAGGGTCGCGAGCTGGACCGGCTCAAACACCAGATCCATCTACTGGTGGATAAATTGCAGAGCGTACAGCCGAGCCAGATCGCCAGCATGGCCGAAGAGACGCCGCCACCGCACTACTGATGAGTGCCAGCCATAAAAAACCCGCGCCATGCGCGGGTTTTTTATCATCGGCCAGGCCGTGATCAGTGCTGATGGCCCTTGCCACCACAACCGCCACCACCGCAGCAACCACCGTGACCGTGATCGTCGCCGTGATCGTGTGCATGGTTGTGACCATGGCCGCCACAGCAGCCACCGTGGTCATGATCGTGATCATGGCCGTGATCATGGTCATGACCATGATCGTGACCGCAGCCACCGGCGCCGTGCACATGGCCATGGGCCAGCTCTTCGGCGGTCGCGGCACGCACGTCCTTGATCTCGACCTTGAAGCCCAGGGTCACGCCAGCCAGGGGATGGTTGCCGTCCACCTTGATGAACTCCTCGGACACCTCGATGACGGTCACCGGGCGGTGACCATCGTCGGTCTCGGCCACAAAAGTATCCCCTTCAGACACTTCCATACCGTCGAACAGCTCGCCGGGCACTTCCTGCACCAGATTCTCGTCGTACTCGCCATAGGCCTGGTTCGGCGTCAGGGTGACGTCGAACGCCTCGCCCACGCTGCGGCCTTCCAGCTCGGCTTCGAGGCCGGAGACCAGGTAACGGGTACCGTGCAGATACACCAGCGGCTCTTTACCGACAGTGGTGTCGATGACTTCACCGTGTTCGTCGGTGACCGTGTATTCCAGCGTAACCACGCTCAGGGGAGCTACTTTCATGTCAGGGATCCTGCGGATAGAAAAAAACGGGCTCAGAATACCTCAAAAAGGCAGACAAGCATATGGTCGGCCCGGCTTCAGTGTGATGAAAAAGTCATCAACAGCGACCAGCCTGACCGGCGTACCATCACCTTGAGGCATGGCACTCACTCGGGACGAAACACCCCTATCACCTGCTCCGCCTCGCGCGTCGCCTTGTCCACCTGCTCCTGGGTCTGCACCTGGGTATCCCCGCACTCGACACAGGTCACCTTCTCGACTCCATGCTCCATATACAGCATCATGGTGTCCATCTTGCCGCACGCCGGGCAAACTGCCCCGGCAATGAAGCGTTTTTTACGTCTGGTTTCCATTTTTGTTACCTCCAGGCAGCATCATATCAGGGTTTTTACATGCATCACGCCATCGAATATCAGCATTTTTCCACTTCCACCCTTCAGGTCGGCCCCCGCAAGCGCTCCCCCATGGGCCAATTGCTGCGCGTCACCCAGGGGGTGGCGCTGCTGAAATTGGGTGCCCATGAGCTGCTGCTGACACCTGGCAGCCACTTCTGGCTCTGTGCCGATGCCCTCGCCGCCTTCACCCCTCTGGCTGGCTGCCAGCATGATCTGCTGGCCTGCTCCGTGCGGGTGCCCCAGCCCGCCCAGGCTGGCTGGTTGCAGGCAAGCCCGTTGATGGACGCACTGCTGGACAGCCTGGCGGTCTGGTCACGCCCACGCGACTGGCAAGGCCCCTATGGGCAGCGGCTGCAGGTGGTGGGGGATGAGTTGCACGGCTGCACCATCTCGTCACTGGGGGATCAGGCACTGCAAGATGCCTGGCAAGCCCTGGCCAGAGCGCAGCCGGATAGCGTGGCTGCCTGGCAGACCCTGCTGGACACTCGCGGTCTCGAGGGCCCGGACGCCCGGGCACTGCAGGATCAGTGGCAACTGTTGCAGGGGATTCGCCTGCTGCGAAGCGGCAGCGCACCGTCACAGGTGGTGAGCAGGCTGGGTTATCGGGATGAAAGCGCGCTGGCCGAGGCTCATCTGCAATGGCTCGGGGCGCCCCTCTCCCCTCAGCCGTCCGCGACCCGATAAGAGAGGCATAAAAGGATGGCAAAAGAAATCCAGTTTTGCGGCTCACCGCCGCTAACAACAAAGGAGTCATTCATGTCACCATCCTTTATGCTGAACACCCGATTGACCGTCACCGACTAGATCAACAGGACATCCGCCATGACGAGCAAGGCCAACCAATCCCAGGGCATGTTGCTGTTCCACCTCTCTGCCAGACAATCCTTCGCCATCGGTACCCTCAAGGTGAAGGAGATCGTGCCCTACACCCAGCTCACCGCCCTGCCACAATCCCATCCCACCGTGCTCGGGGCCGCCAGCATGCGCGGCACCACCATCCCGGTGATCGACATGGCAATGGCCGTGGGCTATCGCCCCATCAGCCGGGAGGAGATGCCCCACTGCTTCATCATCATCACCGATTGCCGCCGCACCCTGGTGGGCTTTCTGGTGCGGGGCATCGACAAGATCACCGAGTGCAACTGGCGTGACATCGAGCCGCCCCCTCCCTCCTTGGGACAGAACGTCTTCGTCACCGGCGTGACCCGGGTGGGAGAACAGTTGATCCAGTTGCTGGATGTGGAGCTCATCCTGTCGCGGGTCTATCCGGACGATCCCAGCCATCTCTACCCCGTGCTGACCGACGTGCAGCGCGAGCGGCTCAAGCCGATGCGGATCCTGCTGGTGGACGACTCCTCCGTCGCCCGTCGCCAGCTCATGGCGGCGCTCGATTACATCAACATCCCCTACGAGGTCTGCACCAACGGACGCGACGCCCTCACCCTGATGCAGACCCGAGTCTCCCAGGGCACGCGGATCGACATCCTGGTGAGCGATATCGAGATGCCGGGGCTGGATGGTTACGAGCTGGCCTTCGAGGTGCAGAGCGATGCCAAGCTGGCGGGAGCCTACATCATCCTGCACACCTCCCTCTCCAGCGAGATCAGCGTGGAGCGGGCCCATCAGGTCGGCGCCCACGAGGCGCTCACCAAGTTTGAAGCCAACGAACTTATCCAGGCCATGCTGCGCGGCGCCGAGCACCACGATCGTCTGCTGGCCTGATGACGCGGCGAGCCAAGGGCTCGCCGCCCCCTTTTCCTCCCTGCTCTTCCGAGTCGTTGCATGTTGACAGAAAGCCACTTTCACGCCC
Organism: Aeromonas sp. ASNIH1; assembly: GCF_002934285.1. Taxonomy (NCBI): domain Bacteria; kingdom Pseudomonadati; phylum Pseudomonadota; class Gammaproteobacteria; order Aeromonadales; family Aeromonadaceae; genus Aeromonas; species Aeromonas sp. ASNIH1. The sequence continues at coordinate 503,723 of NZ_CP026228.1, forward strand.
CCTGGTGGGCCCGCAACCCCCATCTGCAAACCATTTTGCCCAAGTGGCTGCGCCGCTCGCCTGCCCGCTTCATCCAGGAGCGCTTCGAACTCCCGGACGGCGATTTCGTCGATCTGGCCTGGAGCGGCGAACCCGGCCAGGATGAACAACCCCTGGTGGTGGTGTTCCACGGACTGGAGGGGAGCATTCACTCCCACTATGCCAAGGGACTCTTTGCCCACCTGCAGCGGCAAGGGAACGAGGCGGTGCTGATGCACTTTCGGGGGTGCAGTGGCGAGCCTAACCGGCTGCTGCAGGCCTATCACTCGGGCGCCATCGAGGACGCCCAAGCGGTGATTGCCGAACTGGAGCGGCGTTTTCCAGGCCGGCCTCTGGTCGCCATCGGCTATTCCCTGGGGGGCAACATGCTGGTCAATCTGCTGGCGCGGGCCTGCCCGGCACCATTGAAAGCGGCGGTGGTAGTGTCGGCCCCGCTGCAACTGGCAAGCTGTGCCGATCGGGTCAATCAGGGCTTCTCACGGGTCTATCAGAACTACCTGCTGCGGACCATGCGAACCAACCTGCAAAGCAAGATCCGGCGCCAGAGCGCGGCACGGGCGCGCTGGCAGCCGGCCCAGATCACCCGCATCGCCACACTGAGGGAGTTCGACGAGCTGGTGACAGCACCGCTCCATGGTTTCGAAAGCGCCGATCACTACTACCAGACCTGCTCCGGCCTGGGCCTGCTGGCCCGTATTCCCATACCGACCCTCGTCATTCACGCCGCCGACGATCCCTTCATGACCGATGCCGTCATTCCGGCGGCGGAGCAGCTCTCCCCTCTGGTGCGCTACGAGCTGAGCCGCCAGGGCGGCCACGTGGGCTTCCTGCACGGCTCTCCCTGGCGCCCCCGCTTCTGGCTGGATGAGCGCATCAGCCAGTGGTTGCGGGAACAGACTCAGGGCGCGAACCGGTAACCGTTGCGCCCCTCTTCCTTGGCCTGATAGAGGGCGCCATCGACCCGCTCGAGCAGCATGACGAGGCTCTCCCCGGCTCGCCACTGGGCTATCCCCTGGCTCAGGGTGAGGTGGGGGGCTACGTCGGAATCCTCATGGGGCAGAGCCCTGGCCGCCAGAGTAGCGCGAATGCGCTCCGCCACCTCCTGGCCACCGGCCAGCGTCGTCTCCTGCAGCAACACCACGAACTCCTCTCCCCCGTAGCGCGCCACCAGATCACCGGGCGCCCGCACACTCTCCTCCAGGCACTCGGCCACCAAGATCAGGCACTCATCCCCCGCCTGATGACCATAGCGATCGTTGTAGCGCTTGAAGAAATCCACATCGAGCAGGATCACGGTGAGCGGTACATCCTGGGTGGTGCCTTGCGCAATGGCACGCTTGCACGCCTGATCGAAGTGGCGACGGTTGGCTATGCCGGTCAGGGGATCCCGGTTGGCCATGGCATTCATCTTGTTTGCCAGCATCAGGTTGTCGTGCTCCCTTGACACCGCAAGCTCGAACCAGCCGTTGAGCATGCGCCGTCCCGTCTCCAGCACCACTAGCAAGACCCCGACCACGATGGTGTTGACCAGAACAAAGGGCTCAGGACTCCAGGAGGCTCTCATCAGCAAGAACAGCAGGGGGACCGACACCAGTGCGTAAAACAGCCGCACATCGCAATACGCGGCGACGAGACCGGTCAGCAGCAACAGACTGACCATGTTGAAAATGAAACTGAAGCCCCCCTTCAAGTCGACGATCGAGATGGTGTAACCCACCATGGCCCAGGCCAGCCCCCAGGCCAGGGCACAGACGCACAGGGACACCAGCCAGATGACATGGGATTGACGGGAGAGCCAGCCCCACCCGAGCGGCAGCAGCAGGCCAACACCTATCATGGCAAAGAGCTGCCATTTGTATGACCAGGGCAGGTTGCCGACCAGTACCAGGTGTGCATCCCGATAGATGTAGAAGCGGGTCAGCAGAAATACGAGGGCGATGAGATTGATGACCCAGTACCAGCGCAAACCGGCGCTCAGGGCGCGGCGGCGGGCATCGAACAGGTGCTGTTCGAATTGACTGGAGGGTCGGCGTGCGTCAATGGATTGCATGGCACCCCTCGTCCAAAACGAGACAAATCCCTTGCGCTTGCCGACCAGACATCGACAATATCCGCAACCCACTGAGTGAAGATGAAATCATGATTATCCCCTGGCAAGAACTGGAGCCGGACACCCTCACCAACCTGCTCGAACACTTTGTGCTGCAAGAAGGCACCGAATACGGTGAACAGGATGTCAGCCTGACCGACAAGGTCGAAGCAGTCAGGCAACAATTGCTACAAGGTAGCGCCGTGCTTGTCTACAGCGAGCTGCACGAAAGTGTCAATGTCGTCCCAAAGACTCATTTAAGCAAGTCACCCACTGACGACTTCCCCCAAGCGTAACGCGGTCACGGCTTATCGGGCGGCTCACCCCGCCCTCCCCCTATCCAACTCGCACCATCAGGCCGCATGGCCAGCTCGCCACCCAGCAGCGCCTATTCCGGCGTCCCCAGCGCACAGGGCAGCCCTCGTTCACCGCTATTGTCGGGAAGCGTGGGGGCAGCGGGAGGATGACGGCGCACTTGACCGCACTTTGGGCCACCCCTTATAACGGAACTCCCAAGGAAGAGAGAATTCTATGTCGGCCAAGCATCCCATCATCGCGGTCACCGGTTCGTCCGGTGCCGGTACTTCCACCTCCACCAACGCCTTCCGCTCCATGTTCCACCAGCTTGGATACAAGGCGGCCGTGGTCGAGGGGGACAGTTTTCACCGCTACACCAGGCCCGAAATGGACGTGGCGATCCGCAAGGCCCGGGAGCAGGGGCGGCATATCAGCTACTTCGGCCCTGAGGCCAACGACTTCGGTCTGCTGGAGTCCTTTTTCCAGGAGTATGGCCAGAGCGGCACCGGCCAGTATCGGCGCTATCTGCACAGCTTCGACGAGGCGGTGCCTTTCAACCAGATGCCGGGCACCTTCACGCCCTGGCAGGATCTGCCCGGCGAGACGGATCTGCTGTTCTACGAAGGACTGCATGGCGGCGTAGTCACGGGGGAACACAACGTGGCGCGGCACGTGGACTTTCTCATCGGCGTGGTGCCCATCGTCAACCTGGAGTGGATCCAGAAGCTCATTCGCGACACCTCGGAACGCGGCCACTCCCGCGAGGCGGTGACCGACTCCATCGTGCGTTCCATGGACGACTACATCAACTTCATCACGCCGCAGTTCTCCCGCACCCACATCAACTTCCAGCGGGTGCCCACCGTCGATACTTCCAACCCTTTCAGCGCCAAGGTGATACCCAGCCTGGACGAGAGTATGCTGGTGATCAGGTTTCGGGGCATCAAGCAGGTGGACTTCCCCTACCTGCTGTCGATGATAGACGGCGCCTTCATGTCCAGGATGAACACCATCGTCGTGCCGGGTGGCAAGATGGGCTTCGCAATGGAACTGATCCTGCGCCCCCTGATCCAGCAACTGATCGAAACGGGCAAGATCACCTGAGCCAAGGAGCTTAACGATGCGCGCTGCACTTCTCTCATTCACGCTGGCAACCCTGCTGGGGGGTTGCAGCTCCGGCCCCGCCGCCCCCACGGTCGAAACGGGCACCATGGTGGTTCGCCCGGCGGAGCATTGGACCTACGGGGCGACACCACGCTATGCGCTGGCCGAACAATTCCAGTATGCGGGCAACAGCGCCGCGCCCTGGCTCGAGCCGGTACAGCAGGCCGTCATCCGGCAACTGGACGGCAAAGGCTGGCGCAGCGTTCCCCTGGATGAGGCCGACGTCTGGGTCGCCATCGGGGTAGCTGGCAGCCAGGACATGAGCGATGGCGAGATCTTCTCCCGCCTCGGCATGACACCGGGCCTGAACGCCGCCGCCAATGCCCGCAAGGGGACCCTGGCCGTCGTGCTGCTCGACGGGCATAGCCAGAAAGCGGTGTGGAGCAGCGCCATCCAGCTCGCCAGCGACGTGCCTGTCGCAGAGGAAGCCCGTGGCCAGCTTAGCCAGCAACTGGCCGCCCAGTTGCTGGGCTCGCTACCGTCAGACTGATGTCTCTTTCAACAAAAACGGCCTGCTTCACGCAGGCCGTTTTCCATGCACGCCGTGACGGCATCAGGGTCACTTCAACTCGCAGGTCAGCTGGGTCACACCGCTCTTGACCAGGGTGGCCTGCTTGTCCTGACGGGAGAAGGTAGTCACCCCGTCGGAATAGCTGGCAGTCTCTTTGGGCGACTCGATGCGCCCCAGCTTGTGATAGACACCGGCATAAGGGAACTGCACCATGTCGGCCTGGGCATCATAGGTGATGGCCAGCAACTCTTCCCCGCACTGATACTGGCTGTATTGATACTGGGTCGGCTGCGGCATGCTGCAGGCGGCCAGACCGAACAGGGGAAGCAACATCATCATTTTTTTCATCGCACTTTCCTTATGTCATGGCGTTATCGACGGGACAAACTTTAGCGGTCAACCCTCAAGAATTTGATAACTATGGGTAATTTCTACCGCTTTTTCCAACATCAGGGAAACTGAACAATATTTTTCCATGGACAGATCCACCGCACGGGCGACCTGCTTCTCCGCCAGCCCCTTGCCGGTCACCACGAACTTGAGGTGGATCTGCTCAAATACCCGGGGAACGGTATCGGCGCGGGTCCCTTCCAGTTCGACATGGCAGGCGGTCACGGACTGACGGGCCTTCTCCAGGATGGAGACCACATCGATGGAGCTGCAGCCGCCGACAGCCAGCAGGATCATCTCCATCGGGCTGGCACCTTCACCCGGGTTGGCGCCATCCAGGGTCACCTGATGACCGGACTCGCTCTCCCCCACAAACTTCATGCCTTCCACCCAGCTGACCTTGGCTTTCATCTCTCACTTTCCTCTCAATGACGACGGTTCTAACGCCCATAGCATACCTCAAGCCGGGGTCGAGTGGCACATACGCCAGGATCTTGCCCGTTCCCGGCGATAAAGCTCCGTTTTGCGGCGACAAGCCTCTCCTGCGAAACGGGCGACGACCCAAAGGGAAATAGATCGAAATCAACATCCGACCTCCTCTTCTTGCCTAGAATGCCCCGGACGACGCAGCAGATGGCGGCTCACCGGTGGACGGCAAAACCCCAAAGCCTTGTCAGCACAGGCAAAGGCTCTTATTCTACTGCGACCAAAGAGTAAGGAATGGCAAGCTTGGCAACTTGCCTGGACGCACAGTCCATAAAAATGACACTACAGAGGAAGTCTCATGATCATTGGCAAACCGCAAAGCGATCCCACCCTTGAGTGGTTCTTGTCGCATTGCCACATTCATAAGTATCCCGCCAAGAGCACCCTGATCCACGCCGGTGAAAAAGCGGAAACCCTCTACTACATCGTCAAGGGCACCGTCGCCGTCCTGATCAAGGATGACGAAGGCAAGGAGATGATCCTTTCCTACCTGAATCAGGGGGATTTCCTGGGCGAGATGGGGATGTTCGAAGAGAACGAGAATCCGGAGCGTTCCGCCTGGGTACGTGCCAAAGGCGCCTGCGAAGTCGCCGAGATCTCCTACAAGAAGTTCCGCCAGCTGATCCAGGTCAACCCGGACATCCTGATGCGTCTATCCGGTCAAATGGCCAAGCGCCTGCAACACACCAGCCAGAAGGTCGGCAACCTCGCCTTCCTGGACGTGACCGGCCGCATTGCCCAGACCCTGCTCAACCTGGCCAAACAGCCGGATGCCATGACCCACCCGGATGGCATGCAGATCAAGATCACCCGCCAGGAGATCGGCCAGATCGTCGGCTGCTCCCGTGAAACCGTCGGCCGCATCCTCAAGATGCTGGAAGAGCAGGAGCTCATCTCCGCCCACGGCAAGACCATAGTGGTGTTTGGTACCCGCTGACCGGGTTCCGCCGGCGGCGCCCGCACAGCGCCGTTGGATAAAAAGGCTGCCCATGGCAGCCTTTTCCGATCCTCTCCCCTATAATCCCGAACGCCCCGCCGTCATGGCCTTCGCCAAGAGAACTCCTATGCACCTTCAATGCCCCCTTTGCCGCAGCCCCCTGCACCTTCATGCCGCCTCCCGCGGGGTCTATTGCGACAACAAGCACCACTTCGATCCCGCACCGGAAGGCTATCTGGACCTCATCCCCGGCAAGAAGAACCCCAAGGACAGCGACAGCCGGGCCCTGCTGCGCGCCAAGCGTCGCTTCCTGGAACAAGGCCACCAACTGCCTCTGGTGGACGCTATGGCGAACCTGCTCGCTCCTCTTGGCGAGCGCGAGCTTGTCCACCTCGGCTGTGGCGAGGGGTACTACTGCCGTGCCCTGGCTGAGCGGCTGCCCGGCTGGCAGGTCGGCGGTTTCGATCTGGCCAAGAATGCCATCTTCGCCGCCAACAAGGCGCAACCGGAAGGCCAGTTCGTCATCGCCGACCCGGCGCGCGCCCCGCTGCTGCCTGGCACGGCCCAGGTGCTGCTGGTCAACGACCTCAAGGTCAAGACGGAACTCCTGGTCAGCTGGCTGGCACCGGGCGGCTATCTGCTCCACGTGCAGCCAGGCCCTCGCCATCAGTGGCAATTGCGCGTCAGCCTCAATCCGGTGAGTATGGAACATCCCCTGAGCTGGCCCGCCCTCACCGGGCTTGTCAATGTTGCCCAGCAACGCGCCCAGTTCAGTACGGCGCTGGATCAGGGCCTGCGCGAGCACATTCTGGAGACCAGTCGCCTCGGCTGGCGTGCCAGCGGCGAGCAGCGTCACGCCTTCACCCATCAGGGGCCCGACGCCCTCGAGCAGGATCTGCTGCTCAGCCTGTGGCAAAAACCGCTGTGAACCGGTGACATACCATGAAAAAAGGCCCTGACGGGCCTTTTTGACAAAGCGAGTGCGCTTTTCCCCTGACAGGAAGAGACACCCGACCACGCAGCAAGACAAAAATGGGGCCCTCGGCCCCATTATTCATCACGGCAGATCAGTTGCAGCTCGCCGCGCCCTGATCGACCCAGACGGCGGCCTTGCCGGGCTCATCGCCCTTGGTCCAGTACTGGGCCTTCCACTTGCGGCCGTTGTGGCTGGTGACATCACCGCCGTTGTAGACCACTCCGGCATCCCAACCCAGTTGCACCTGGCTCACCAGTTTCCACTGATCGGCGGTGCGGCTCGGCTCGTTGCCCTGGGTCCAATACTTGGCCTGCCACACCAGTTGCTTGTGGCTCACCTTGTCATTGGTGTTGTAGACGGTACCTGCACTCCAGGCCGGATGGTTGGCCGCATCCGGATCGCTGGCCTCGCAGCCACCACCTGTACTGGCCGGCTTGACGGTCAGGCGGGTAACGGCTGTGGCATCCAGCGCCCCGTCGGTGACCACCAGGGTCAGATCGTAGGCCGTATCACTGGTCACGTTCGAACCCGTTACCACCAGGGTCGCGCTGTCCAGACCGGTGGCGCTGAGCCCGGCCGGCACTGTCCACTGATAGCTCAGGGCATCACCATTGGGGTCGGAAGCGGTGGCCTTGATGCTCACCTGCTTGCCGGCCTCGACGGTCGCACTGGCCGGTACGCTGACCACGGGGGGCAGGTTCGGCTGCGGCGCCTTGTTGGTGACCACCACCTGATCCTTGGCCGAGAGCCCCTGATCGTCGGTCACGGTCAGCTCGAACACCAGATTGATGTCGCTGCTGACGGCATCCAGTACCGCACGGGCCTTGGCCTGGGTGGCATCCAGCAGGCTGGCCTGGGGTCCGGAGACCTGTTTCCAGCTGTAGGTCAGCGCCCCGTTTTCCGGATCATGGGAGGCGCTGCCGTTGAGGGTCACCTCGGCCGGGCCGGTGGCACTCAGATCGCTGCCGGCATTGGCAACCGGCGGCTTGTTGACCGGCGGCAGCGTACCCTCGCCGTGGCCCAGCCCCTCGTGCATGGCGTTGAGGATGTCGCCGTTGTCCGCATCAATTTCCCAGGCGAACAGACCGCCGAGCTGGTTCGCCAGCACGTACTGCCCCTTGGCCTTGACCGAGCGGTCGTTGTCGAAGGTAATGAGGTCACCACTGCTGGCCTTGAAGACATAGGGGGCCTCGGCCGACTCGTCATAGCCCTGCTCCCAGCCTGCGCCCATGCGGTTGTTGACGATGTCGCGGTAATCCACCACGCCATTTTCCCAGGTACCGCTCACCGGTCCGGTGGCGGTGCCGGTGAAGGGGTTGCCGGCCTGGTAGTTCTTCACTCCGGTCCAGCCACGGCCATACATGGCCGCCCCCACCACTATCTTGCCCGGTGTCACCCCCTGACCCAGCAGCGCCTTGACGCCCTTGTCGGTGGTGTACTTGGTGGCCGGATCCCAGCTGGAGGCAAAGAGGTTGGTCTGGTGGGCCAGATTCGTCAGGTCGAAGGCGCCGCTGAAGTCGTAGCTCATCAGGAAGATGTGGTCCATGTACTGCTGGGCCGCCTGATAATCCACCTTGGCAATCTTGTCACCGCCGGCGCTGATGGCCGAGGTCAGCTCATACTGGCGGCCGGTCTCGGCTTCCAGTTCATCGAGCATGGCTCGCAACTCCTTCATCAGCACCACATAGGTGGCGCCGTCATTCGGGCCGCCCAGGCTGGGGTTGGCCCCCTGTCCGCCCGGGAACTCCCAGTCGATGTCCACGCCGTCGAAGAATTTCCAGGTCTGCAGGAACTCTTTGACCGAGGCGACGAAGGTATCGCGCTTGGTCTTGTCACCCAGGAAATAGAAGGGATCGGAGAGGGTCCATCCGCCGACCGACGGCAGGATCTTGAGGTCCGGGTGGGCCTGTTTGAGGGCCATCAGGTTGCCGAAGTTGCCCTTGTAGGGCTCATCCCAGGCGCTGAGGTTGCCCTGGGACATCTGGATCGCCGCCCAGGGATCATGGATGGAGACCTTGAAGTCTTCGCGGCCCGCACAGGAGCGCTGCAACGCCTCGAAGCTGCCCGAGATCTCTTTGAGGCTGTCGTTGATGCCGTTGCCACCGCAGATGGGGGTGAAGCCGTAGAGGATATGGGTCAGGTTCTGGGCCGGGATCTTGTCCACGGTAAATTTGCGACCATAGACACCCCACTCCACGTAGTAGGCCCCCACCACCTTGCCGGACTTGTTGGCGTAGGGCTTGTTGTTCTCCTTGAGGGGCGCATTGAGCGGCGCCAGGTGGCTGCCGTCGGTATCGGCGACCATCAGCTCCTTCTTGTCGGAGAGGGTGCAGCCGTCGGCGTTGCACAGGGCCACCTGCATCTGGTAACGCCCCCCCTTGGTGACCTTGAAGTTGGCGGTACCCGCGGCGGAGGCCGGGCCTGACCACACCTCCTTGCCATCCAGCAGTACCTTGGCGGTCTGTCCGACGTCACCGGACCAGAGGTTCCAGGTCACGCTGACGGGAGCGCCATCCTTGTGGACGGTCACCAGCTGGTTGTAGGCCGAAGCGGCCTGATTGACTTCAACGATGGCAAACTTGGTGGGGCCGGAGCCAATGGTGGGTTTGCCCGGGGCAGCGGCGAAGGCGGAGGTAGTGCAAAGCCCCCCGACCAGAAGCGCCAGCAGGGAAAGTTTTGGACTTAACATATTTGAACTTCCTTATTTCGTTATTGGAATTAACAACGAAAAAGGCAACGCAACCTGCCAGGTAACGCAGACAACATCGCAACCATGGCTTGGCCCATGGACGATACAACCTGTGGTGGCCCCGCTATCCTAGGTACGCAGACCCTTAGACCGGAAGCTTTGCGTCCCGGACTTTCATCCGGTTTGCCTTTTTGCACAACTTGATTTGCGACAAAAATAATCGCCGAATGACTATAGAGGAGAGTCGCCCGGGTGCCACCTGCCAAAAGTGACACCCAGCAAGACTCAATTATCACCAATCACGAAAAATGGCGACGAAAATGGCGCCATCATCGGCGATCATAACGCCTGGATGGCATTCAATAAATGTTCAGCCAATGCTGGATTCTGTGAGACCAGTCACTGAACCGGCATCAGCAGGCTGTTCATCAGGGCGCGCAGCTTGAGAGGTTTGACCGGTTTGCTCACGTAGCCGAAGCCGTGCTCACGGATCTGTGCCTGCAACTCGCTCTTGCGATCCGCACTGATGATGATGCCGCCGATACCGTTGCCGTGGGCCAGCCTGATCATGTGCAGCGCCTGCAACCCGGTCTTGCCGTCATCCAGGTGATAATCCGACAGCACCAGCGCAGGCAGGAAGCCGCCGCCGATGATCTCTTCCGCCTGCTCCAGGCTCTGGGCACAGCGCACCTCGCAGCCCCAGCGTCCCAGCAGCGAGGCCATGGCGATGAGGATATCCTCCTCGTTGTCGATGCAGAGGATCCTGACCCCTTCCAGCTGACTGTCTCGCAGGGCCGGGGTCGTCACCTGGCTGGGGATGACGGGCCGGGTCGCGAGGTTCAGGGTGATGGCAAAGACGGACCCCGCTCCGGGCCAGCTGCGCAGGGAGAGCTGATGACCCAGCACCAGCGAAATGCCGCGGGCGATGGCGAGCCCGAGGCCAAGCCCCTGCTCCCTGGCGGTGCGGGAGTGATCGAGGCGGGAAAACTCGTCGAAGATCGCCTCCTGCTTGCCCTCCGGGATGCCGGGGCCGTTGTCCCACACCTCGATGCGCACTTTATCCCCCATGCGGCGACAGCCGAGCAGCACCCGACCGCCGGGGTTGTAGCGAAATGCGTTGGTGAGGAAGTTCTGCAACACCCGCCGCAGCAAGCGCACATCGCTGTAGACCGCAAGGCGGCTCTCCACCACGGAGAACTGGATCCCACCGGCCTGGGCCAGCACGCCGAATTCCGCCTTGAGATTGTCCAGCACATCGCTCAGGGCGAAATCGAGCTTCTTCGCCTTGAACTTGCCCGCCTCGAGGCGCGAGATGTCCAGCAGATCCGTGATGAGATCCTCGGTCGCCCCCAGGGCGTCGTCGATGTGGCGAGCGATGCGGGCCGGTTCGTCCTCCGGGGGCAGCATCTCCAGCAAGGAGGAGGTAAAGAGCTTGGCCGCGTTCAGCGGCTGGGTCAGGTCGTGGCTCACCGCCGCAAGGAACCGGCTCTTGGACTGGTTGGCCCTCTCCACCTGCTGGTTTACCAGCAGCAGTTGGCGATTGAGTTCGGAGAGCTCGTGGGTGCGCTCGGCCACCCGCGCCTCCAGGTGCTCGTTCGCTTCTCGCAGCACCCGCTCCGCCGCCCTGAACGGGGTGATGTCGGTGAAGGTCATGACAAACCCCCCCGCTGGCATGGGGTTGCCCTGCATCTCGATGACCCGGCCATCGGGACGCTCCCGCGCCGAGACATGGGGGCTGCCACGCTTCATGAAGGCAACCCGCCGCGCCACCTGGGCCTCGATGTCTCCCTGACCGCACAACCCCTGTCCGGCGTTGTAGCGGATGATCTCCTCGATGGAACGGCCCACCTGAATGAGACCGGGGGGATAGGAGAACAGCTCGATGTAGCGTCGGTTCCAGGCCACCAGCCTGAGCTCCCTGTCCACCACGGAGATCCCCTGCCCCATGTGTTCGATTGCCCCCTGCAACAGGCCGCGGTTGAAGCGGAACATGTCGGAGGCCTCGTCCACTATGGTGGCGATCTCCTCGAGCTGCATGTTGCGCCCCTGCAGGGCGGAGGCCAGCACCAGGCGGGCGGACGAGGTACCGAACACCCCGGCCAGCAGTCGCTCCGTGTGGGCGATGAGCTCGGCGGAGGCCTGCATCTGGGGCGCCAGGGTGCCTCCCCGCTCGCCGGCGAAGCGGCCGAAGGCCCGCTTGACGCGGCTGGAACCGACGAAACGGGCCGCCAGCATCTCCAGCTCCTTCACCGAGACCCGCGCATGATAAAGCGCCGAGGTATCCCGGCTCGTCTTGCCGACGAAGTTGGCTGCCTGCAGCCGCTCACTCACCGCCGCCCGTGACAGCAGGGAGCCCGCCACATAGCCGGCGAGGTTGAGCAGAAGACTCAGGAAGAGGCACCAGGCCCCCAGGCTCAGATCCCGCACCGCCGGCCAGTCTGGGGGCGCCAGCAGGGCTTCGAGGGGGGAGCCAGCCAGCAGTCCGCTCTCCGCCAGCAGGGTCACGAACCAGAGGCTGACCCCGAGGGCGAGCCCGAGATAGACCCCCTTGCGATTGCCATGACGCCAGTACAGGCCGAGCAGCAGGGCTGGCGCGAACTGGGCCACGGCCCCGAACGAGAGATAGCCGATGCGCGACAGACTGGTGAGATCCCCGAGCCAGAGATAGAGCGCCCAGGCCGCCAGCAAAATCAGCAAGATGGCGCCCCGACGCACCTGCAGCAGCAACCGCATCAGGCGTTCGTCCCGCCCCTGTTGCCAGACCCGGCGCAGCAGGACCGGCAACACCAGATCGTTGCTCACCATGATGGCCAGGGCGATGGTGCAGACGATCACCATGCCGGTGGCCGCCGAGGTGCCGCCGAGAAATGCCAGCATCGCCATGCCGTCGAATCCGAGGGACATGGGGAGGCTTATCACATAGGTGTCCGAGGCCATGTCTGCCCCGACCCACTGCTTGCCTGCCAGCGCCAGCGGCCAGATGAAGAGCCCCATCAGGAAGAGATAGAGGGGGAAGAGCCAGCGGGCCCAGTGCAGATCCTGTCCCTGGTTGTTCTCCACCACGGTCACGTGAAACTGGCGCGGCAGGCAGATGACGGCGCACATGGCGATCAGGGTGTAGATGGCGAGCTCCAGCAGACTGCCCGGCGTCACCGCCACCACCGCATCGAGGAAGTCGCCCGCCACCAGGGTACGCGCCTCGCTCGGTCTGGCGATGATGAGCCAGAGCGCAAAGCCCCCCACCGCCATGAAGGCGAGCAGCTTGACCACGGACTCAAAGGCGATGGCCACCACCATGCCCCTGTGGTGCTCGGTGGCATCCAGGTTGCGGGTGCCGAACAGAATGCTGAACAGGGCCAGCAGCAGGGTGACCCCCAGTGCCAGCTCCGCCATGTTGCTGGTGGGGCTGACCCCCGTGCTGTTGGCCATCAGCAGATCGAGCCCGGTGACGATCGCCTTGAGCTGCAGCACCAGATAGGGAAGTATCCCCATGACGGCGATGAGGCTGATCACCATGGCCAGGCGCTGGGACTTGCCATAACGGGCGGCAATGAAATCGGCGATGGAGGTGATGTGCTCGCGCTTGGCCACCAGGATGAGGCGGGCCAGCAGGCGCCAGCCAAACAGGAACACCAGCATGGGGCCCAGGTAGATGGGCACCGGCGACCAGGGGGATTCGCTGGCCTGGCCCACGGTGCCGAAGAAGGTCCAGGAGGTGCAATAGACCGCCAGCGACAGGCTGTAGAGCAGAGGCTGCCCCTTGGGGCGACGGCGCTTGTTCTTGTCCGCCACATAGGCGATGAGGAACAGCAAGCCCAGATAGGCGAGCGACAACCCGATCAGCAGCCATCCTTGGTGCATCTCTCTACTTCCCTTTTCCAGATAAGTCGGAGGCCTGCCGCGCCAGAGACCGGCAGACCTGTGTCATCGGCCCTGTTCAGGGCTCTCTTCACGCAGCCGCAACACGAAGACCGGCAGCACTACCAGCACCATGATAAAGAAGATGCCGCCTCCCAGCGGCTCGAACAGCACGCCGCAGATCGCCATCAGGGCCGCCACCGTCATGCCGAGGCCGAGCGCCGCATAGAGCGCCTGGGTGGGGATCTGCTGCTCCGCGGGCAACTGGCGGGTCATGAAGCGGATGGCGCCAAGGTGACTGACGCAGAAGGTGACCCCGTGCAGCAGCTGGCCGAGCACCAGCACCGCCAGGTCGGTAGAACTGCCGAGCAGCACCCAGCGCACCACGCAGCCAAGGGCCCCCACCAGAAACAGGGTCTGGGCGCCGAAGCGCTGGAGGAAGCGCTTGTCCGCGGCGAACATGGCGATCTCCGCCACCACTCCCAGAGCCCAGAGATACCCGATCAGGGTGCCGCTGTAGCCGGCGCTCTTCCAGTAGATGGCGCTGAAACCGTAGTAGGCCGCATGGCTCCCCTGCAGCAGGGCGGTGATGAGCAGGAAGCGGCGCACCGGTGCCGACCTGAGCGTGACGAGCAACGAGGCCTTGGCCCGCTCCCCTTGCAGCTCCCGGGGGGCGGGTCGCAGCGGCAGCAGGCTGAGCCCCAGCATGATCAGCAGCCCGGCCACCATGGTGTGCAGCACCCAGTCGCTGCCAAAGTTGCCCACCAGGGCCCCCACCAGGGTGGAGGCGACGATAAAGGCAAAGGAGCCACACAGCCGCACCTTGCCGTAGTCGAGGTGAGTCTGAACCACCATGCGGGTGGCAAGCGCCTCTCCCATGGGCATCAGGGTCGGGTAGATGAAGTTGGCCGCCAGGGTCAGCACCACCAGCCACCAGAGGCTGTGGCCCAGATAGAAACCGAGGAAGGCCAGCAGACTCAGCAGACAGAGCAGCCGGGTGACGGGCAGCAACTGGCCGGCCCCCTTGACTCGCCCCATCACCATCAGGTTGCCGGCAAAGCGGATGGCCATGCCCACCCCCAGCAACAGCCCTATCTGTTCAGTACTCACCCCGATGCCTTCCAGCCAGAGCGACCAGAACGGCAGGTAGGCGCCATAAACGAAGTAGAAGGCGCCAAAAAACAGGGCTAACCAGGAGAACGCGGGCATAGGGGCTCGGCAGCGGGACAAGGGGCACAAATGATAACCGATTTCGGGACGGGGATCCCCAGGCGGCATGACAGATAAAAACCATAAATATCAATAAAGTTGAACCTTTGTCACATCCCCCTGTCTATTGGGTAACACCGCTTCCTGATGAGTGTTGCAATCCTTCCACCCGCCCCTGGCGGGTTTCTTTTTTGCAGACGCCGACCTTCATGACAAAAGGGGCCCGAGGGCCCCTTTTCCTTCATGCTGGTCCACGACCATCAGAACACGTACTTGACCCGTGCACTGAGGTTGCGGCCAGGCTCGGTCTGCTTGCTGGTATCCGCGGTGGCGGCAAGGCCGGTGATGCTCTCGTAGCTCACGTACTCCTTGTCAAACAGGTTGAACACCCCCACGTTGAGCTGCAGGTCCTGCACCGGCTTGAACTGGGCATAGAGATCCACCACGCCCCAGCCTGCGCTCTTGATGTTGTCGTTGCCTCGCGCATCCTTGCCCACCTTGTCCATGTCGTCGGCAAAGCGCAGGGCGGTGTTGATGTTCCAGTTCGGCTGCTCCAGACGCACTCCGACGCTGCCGTTCAGGGGGCTCAGGCTGTTGATGTAGTTGCCCTCGCCATCCTTGCCCTCGATGTAGGCCAGGTTGCCCCAGACGTTGACCAGCTCGTTCAACCAGTAGTCCGCCTTGGCCTCGGCCCCCTTGGTGGTCGCCTTGTCCAGGTTCTGGTACTGATAGAGGGCGGTACGGCCTTCGGTGCCCACGGCCGTCAGTTCGATGAAGTCGTCGAACTTGTTGTAGAAGGTGGCCACTTCATAGCTGAACCCGCCACGGCTGCCGCGCACCCCCAGATCGATGCCGTCGCTGCTCTCTGGCTTGAGGTTCGGGTTGGGCTCGATGCGATAGCCATACGCCTGGTGGTTCAGGGTGGAGAAGGCGTTGTCATACATGGGCGCCTTGAAGCCGTGGCTGTACTGGGCGAACAGGTTCGCCGCCTCGTGCGCCTTGAACACCAGCCCCTGCTTGGGAGAGAACTCCCCTTCGGAGATCTTCTTCATGCTCTCGCCCGTGTAGGCGGGATCCTCGTCCGGGGTCATCTTGTAGTAGTCGTAACGCACGCCCGGGGTCAGCACCCAACGCTCGCCGAACTTGATCTCGTCAAAGGCCCAGAGCGCACTGCGCTCGCTGGTGGTGGAGGGGAAGCTCAGCTCGTTGTAGCCGACGAAGTCACCCGGAACGGTCGGCCCCTTGAAGCGGGTGCGCTCGTTGTCGGTGTGCTCGTATTCCAGGCCCCAGGCCAGACGCTGGCTGGCGAGCGCCTTGTTGAACTTCACCTGGGCGCCCAGGCTCTCCTGCTCGAAACCGTTGTGATCCAGGGAGTTCTTGGTCACATAGGGGTTGCCCGGCATGACCGGATACTTGGACGAAGCGTACTGATCCAGGGTCTGCTTGGCGCGGCTGTAGTAGATCTTGCTGTCCACGCGATCCGCCCAGGGGGCGTTCAGGGCGAGGCCATGATCCAGTACCAGGGAGAGGTTGTCGGTCTCTTTGTCGGTAATGGGCTGGTTGAAGACGGAGCCCGCCTTGGTCAGATCGATGGCATCCGGATCCTGCCCCTCGGTGAAGTAATCCACCGTCAGTTTCAGGAACTGATCATCGGAGAGATTCCACTTGCTCTTGAACAGCACGGCCTGACTGACGATGTCGAACTCGTTCTTGTCGCCGTCATAATTCTGGGTGACACCGCCATCGCGCCAGGTGTAGCGCAGCAGGTTCTCGACTTCCCCGGTGCGCAGCGCCCCCGTGATGCCGGCCATTCTCTGGTGGCTGCTGGAGGCATAACCCGTGGTCGCATCCAGATAGCTGTCGCGGCCCTTGAGGAAGTCGCCAGCATCCTTGGTGGTGATGGCAATGACGCCTCCCAGAGCATCGGAACCGTAAGCGGCGGAGGCCGGCCCTTTGGCCACTTCCACCTGCTTGATCATGTCGGTGTCGAAGTAGGTCTGACCCACGCCGCCATTCTTGTAGGCATCGTTCTGGCGCACACCGTCCTGCACCACCTTGACCCGGTTTTCGCTCATGCCGCGAATGGTGAAGGTCTGGGCATCTCCTGCGCCTCCCTGCACGCTCACCCCGGGCTCATAGCGGAACAGATCGGCGACGTTGCTGACGACCTGCTCTTCAATCTGCTCCGAGGTAATGACGGCGATGGGACCGGAAACATCTTCCAGCTTCTGTTCCATCCGTGAGCCGCTGACGACCATGACTTCATCGGCTTTCTTGTCTGCGGCGAAAGCGGGGGAGATCAGCCCGGCCGCCACGGCGAGGGCTATCAGGGAGGGGGGGTTGTTGTGCGCCACTGCAAAGCCCTTATTGAGAATTATTATCAAGCGGAAGGCATATTACCCCGCCAGAGACAAAGATCAATAATAAAGTGAATCATTCTCATTTCACTTTATCATCATTCCCCCTTACACTGGCGCCACTTTTTCGCTCGCCATGCCGCCATCCCATGGTGCAGCCTTTTCCCATCCCCTGTTTCTTGAGTGAGTAACCATGACCCGACGACTCCCCCTGCTCGCCCTGCCCCTGCTGCTGGCCGCCTGCGCCACCACGCCGCAGACTCCCCCACCCGAGACGCTCTATGACGCACGGCTCGATACGGCCCAGGGGCAGGCGCTGACCTTCGAGCAGGCGGTGACACGGGTGGCGGATGCCGACATCGTGCTGGTGGGGGAGCTTCACACTCACCCGGCCATCCATCTGTTGCAGGCCCGTCTGCTGGCAGGGCTTGACGAGATGTCGCAAGCCGATGGCCGGGCCCTGGTGCTCTCCATGGAGCAGTTCAGCCGCGCCGATCAGCCGGTGCTGGATGCCTACCTGGCCGGACGCATCGGCGAATCGGTCCTCATTCGAGATGGCCATGCCTGGCCCAACTACCAGAGTGATTACCGCCCTCTGGTGGAATTCGCCAAGGCGCAGCACCTGCCAGTGATCGCCGCCAATGCCCCCAAACCCCTGGTGAGCTGCGTCGGTCAGGAGGGACCGGCCTGGCTCGACAAACTGCCGGCCAATCGCCGCAGCCAGCTTGCCCGCGAGCTGACTCTGGGGGATGACGGCTACCGCCAGAAGTTCATGGCCTCCATGCACCATGGGGATGCGGACGGCAATGCCCGTCGCTTCGCCGCCCAGACCAGCTGGGACGACACCATGGCCGAAAGCATGGTGGATTATCTGGGCAAGCATCCCGGCAGGCGCATCATGCATATCGCAGGCAACTTCCACGTGGAGGGGGGACTCGGGATCGCCAGTCGCATCGCCAGCCGCAATCCGGCACTCAAGGTGGCGCTCATCGTGCCGCAAACCGGTGACGAGACAGCCCCCGGGAGAGACGCAGATGTCAGGGTCCACATCGCTCCCCTGCCGGAACGCTGGCTAAATGCAAAGGAAATGAAGCAAGATATGGGCGCACTGCATCAATCCCGAAGCCGTGACTGCAGCCAATGGTTGCAACCCTCAAAATAGCCCAAGGATTTCATATGGATGTGTTACTCGTCATCGACATGCAACAGGGGTTGTTCGATAACCCCCGCCATCAGGATGCCCAGGTCATCGCCAACATCAATCGTCTGGCCGATCGCGTGCGGGGCCAACACGGACGGGTCATCTATGTGCAACACGACGAACCGGGTTCCGAACTGGAACCTGGCAGTGCGGGCTGGCAACTGCACGCCGATCTGACCCCGTCTCCCCACGACAGCCGGGTGCGCAAGACTGCCTGTGACAGCTTCCTCGACACCGAGCTCGGCTTCCTGCTGGCAGAGCAGTCGGTAGACAGACTGCTCATCTGCGGCTGTGCCACCGACTTTTGCGTCGATACCACGTTGCGCAGCGCCGCCGCCAGGGGCTTTGACGCCTTTGCGGTGACCGACGCCCATACCACGGCGGACAGGCCGCACCTGAGTGCGGAGCAGATCATCCAGCACCACCACTTCATGTGGCGGCATCTGAGCCTGCCTCAGGGCAGAAGCGTGACCCTGCTCACGACGGATGAGCTGCTGGCCACCATTCAACCCGAGCGGGCGTGTTAAGCTGCCCGTCCTGATGTGAACACCCGATTGGAGTCTTGTGTGCGTCTACTCTCTGCCGTTGCCCTCACGCTGCTGTTACCGGCGCTCACCGCCTGCTCCGGCTTGCCGGGGGCAGCCCCCGATGGCCCGGCCCCCCTGTTCCACACCCATATCAGCGACGACGGGAGCAAGCGCTTCACCTTCGAGGCCGCCCCTCTCGACGTCCTGCCAACCCGGTTGCAGGAGGGAGATGACAACCGGCTGAGCCGCCGTGACAAGAGCCTGCTGGAACGCCGGGAAGCCCTGCAGGACGAGCAGCTCACCCAGATGCTGGCCACGCGCAAGTATTGCCGAAGCGGCTATATCGTCCTCAGCCAGACCTCCTGGAAGATCCGCGGGGAATGCAACGAAAGCGCCACCCAGGCCGATCGCGATGCCTTCCCCAACCAGGCAGGCTGGCAGGAGTAACCCGGGACATAACAACAAAACGGGCAGCCCAGGCTGCCCGTTTCTCATCTCGCTAATTGTTCCCTCAAACGGGTTCATCCGCCGGGCTGGTCAGCTCGGCGCCATTGTCGATGCGTTTGTGCCCTTCCACCAGGTGAACGAAGTCCACCAGCTCGTCACCGGAGACCCGGAACGCCTGGCCGAAGCCCTTGACGAACAGACCCTGCTCTGGCTTGAGGCGAAACAGCACGAAGTCCTTGAGGTTGGAGAGCCCTTTGACTATCTCGCCGAAACGCCCTTCCAGCGCCGCGATCGCCTTGCCCCAGCGCTCGTCATCCCGTGCCACCACCTCGGCGACCGCATCGAAGGTCAGACGCTTGCGGGCAAACAGCTCGCGGGCACCGGTTTCGTCCTCAATCAGCATCAGCGATACCTTGGGCACCTGTTGCAGGTTGCGGGCGTGGCGAGCTATCTCGGAGATGAGCACATAGTATCCATCTTCCTGCAGCACGAAGGGGGCATAGCTGGCATTGGGGTTGCCTTCGCCATCCACAGTGGCGAGCTGCAGGGTACGGCAACCGTCGCGGAACTCGCGGATCTCCGGTTGCAGGCGGTTTTGCAGGCGCTCCTGACGTTCACTCATGCTTTCACTTCCTCTTGATACTGACGGCGCAGGGCCATGAAACGCTCCACCTGCTCAGGCAGCAGTTGACGCTGCTCGTCCCGGCCCAGGTAGATCTTGAAAATGCAGCGGCCACTGTGGCCGAAGAACTGGAAGGAGTGGCCTTCCTTGCCCATGAAGAGCTTGCTGACCAGGGCGATGCCCGCCACGTTATCGAGCTTGAGGTGGCCGTGCAGCTCCCCGTCCCGCCCCATCAGGTTGTAGTAGCCGCGCGCGTTCTTGCCCTTGGGGAAGGGAGCCTTCACCTCGAAGATGGAGCCATCGGATTCGACGATGGTGGTCACCTGACCCCAGCTGGCCAGGTCCGCCAGCAGGGCTTCGGCCTCCCCGGCCGGCACTTGCGTCATCAGGGCGGCAGGCAGATGGCGTACCACCTCCCATTCGCTGACTGCCAGCTCGGTGGCGAGGGTGGACGGGTGGGCGCTGGGGTCTTGCTCCAGCAGCGCGTGAATGCGTTGTGCAATGCTCATCGGTTCTCCCTGGATGATCTGGCGATGGTGCTCGGTGTCGCGGCGGATACTGTAATAAAGCGCCCCAAGTAACGCAATTGATAATCGCTTTCATTCTCAGTGCATTTTGATGGGCGACTTGATATTCTCGGCGGCAACCCTATTTCATTCACCCTTCGGAGGTTCGCATGGGCCGTCGTTTTGCCCTCGCATTCAGCCTGCTCGGCTGTGCCCTTTCCCTCTCTTCCCCATCCGTCATGGCGGGGGAGCGTATCGTCAGCATAGGCCCGGCCACCACGGAACTCATCCTGGCACTGGGGGGCGAGCAGAGCCTGGTCGCCACCGATGTCAGCAGTCCGGAGCCCAGAGGCGTGCCCAAGGTCGGCTATCACCGTGCCCTCGCCGCCGAAGGGATCCTGAGTCTCTCTCCGACCCTGGTGGTCGGCAGCGACGAGATGGGCCCGAACAGCACACTTGATCAGTTGCGCCGTGCCAACGTCAAGGTCGAGGTCATGGCCACAGCCCCTACGCTGGCCAACCTCAACGAGCGTATCGACACCCTGGCCCATCTCCTGGGTGACCAGGCGGCAGGGAGCAAGCTCAAGGAGGAGATTGCCGCCCAGAGCGACACCCTGGCGGCGCAGGCGAAGCAGAACAAGCCCCTCAAGGTCGCCTTCCTGCTGTTGCACAAGGGTCAGCCCACCAGCATCGCCGGTGGCAACACCACCGCCAGCGCCCTCGTCACCCTGGCGGGCGGCGTCAATCCGGTGGCTGGGCTCCACGACTACAAGCCCGTCTCCACCGAATCCCTCATCGAGCTGCAACCTGATCTGGTGCTGGTGAGCGGCCGCGACTGGCAGCAGTATCAGGATCCCGACGCCGTCCTGAGTCAGGTGCCCGCCCTGTCAGCCACCCCGGCAGGCAAGAACAAGGCTATCCACGCCATCGACGGACATGCCCTGCAAGGGGGCCTCAGCCTTCGTTCCTTGCAACAGGCGAACCAGATCGCCCAGTGGATCAAGCAGGGTTCCTGATGCGCCTGCCTCTGCCCTGGCTGCTCGCCCTGACCGGCTGCGCGCTGGCGTTGCTGCTGGTCGGGTCCCTCGCGACCGGCCCCATGTCCCTCTCCCTTGGTGAGAGCCTGCGCGCCCTGTTTGCCGGACCACAGAGCGGGATTGAGGCTCACAAATTATTGATCGTGCAGGAGATCCGTCTGCCACGAACCCTGCTCTGCATCGCCGTGGGGGGCATTCTCGGCCTCTGCGGCGCCGTGATGCAGGGACTGTTTCGCAACCCCCTGGCAGACCCCGGCATCATAGGGGTGTCGGGTGGGGCGGCACTCGGCGCGGCCCTGGCCATCGTGTTGCTCGCCCCGTTGGGCTCGCACCTGCAGAGCCTGCTCGGCCTGGGGTTGCTGCCCCTGCTCGCCTTTCTCGGCGGAGCCCTCACCACCACCCTCGTCTATCTGCTGGGTACCCGGGAAGGGGGCACCTCGGTCACCGTGATGCTGCTGGCCGGGGTGGCCATCACGGCGCTCTCCGGCGCCGTCATCGGACTGCTCACCTATCTCGCCGACGATCAGATGCTGCGCAACCTGAGCCTGTGGCAGATGGGCTCCCTGGCGGCAGGCAAGCCGGTCGATGTGACGCTGGCGCTGCTGACCCTGGCCGCTTTGCTGCTGTTGTTCATGCGCGATGCCAATCCCCTCAACGCCCTGCTGCTGGGAGAAGGAGAAGCACGGCATCTGGGGGTGAGCGTGCAGACACTGAAGCGTCGCCTCATCCTGCTCACCGCTGCCGGTGTCGGCGTGGCGGTGGCCGTGGCGGGCATGATCGGCTTTGTCGGCCTGGTGGTTCCCCATCTGGTACGGCTGCTGGCCGGTCCCAACCATGTCCGCCTGTTGCCGCTGTCTGCCCTGTTGGGGGCTGGCCTGCTGCTGGGGGCCGACATGCTGGCACGCACCCTGCTCGCTCCGGCCGAGCTGCCCGTCGGCATCATCACCGCCCTGCTGGGTGCCCCCTTCTTCATCTGGCTCTTGGTCAAGAGCCGCCGAACCCTGTAACAGGAGATCGCCACCTTGCCCGGATCCCCCTCCCCCCTGCTCAGTTGCCGGGGTCTTCGCCTCAGTCGTGGCAACCGGCTTATCCTGGACAGCCTGGATCTCGACCTGCATGCCGGCAGCCTGACCGCCCTGCTCGGCCCCAACGGGGCGGGCAAAAGCTCGCTGCTCAAGTGCCTGACCGGCGAGCTGGAACATGAAGGGGAGATCCACCTGTTCGGCCAGACCCGCAGGGGGTGGACCGACAACGCTCTGGCCCACCGGGTCGGTGTGCTGCCGCAAAGCTCCTCCTTGAGCTTCCCCTTCCTGTGCGAAGAGGTGGTGGCCATGGGCCGGCTGCCCCACAGCGAGCCTGCCAGCCGGCGCGACGAGATAGTCCGCGCCGCCATGACCCACGCCGGGGTCGACCATCTGGCGAACCGCCTCTATCCCGGCCTTTCAGGCGGGGAGCGTCAACGGGTGCAGTTCGCCCGGGTGCTGGCCCAGATCTGGCAGGCCCCGGAGGAACCGCAGCAAGCGCGGCTGCTGCTGCTGGACGAGCCCACCTCGGCGCTGGATCTCAAATACCAGCACCAGTTGCTCGCCATGGCCCGGGCGCTGGCCGGTCGCAACACCGCCGTGCTGGTGGTGTTGCACGACCTCAATCTGGCAGCCCGCTACGCCGATAGGCTGGTGATGCTGGAGCAGGGCAGGCTGATGGCTGACGGCAGCGCAGGCGAGGTGCTGACCCCGGCGCTCATCGCGCGCCTCTACGGCTACCCCGCCCAGGTGATCCGCCACCCCGAGAGCGGCGTCCCCATGGTGGTGTGACACCCAGGGGCAGATAGCAACAGAGCGCCATCAGGCGCTCTGTCTTTTTGCGGTATCCAGCCCTGGGCTGACCAGCAGGGCAATCCCCACGGGCACATCAGGCTATCTGGTAGCGCCCCGGCTTGTGATTGAGTGTCAACACCAGGTTACAGATGATGGCAGCCACCACAGAAAGCGCCAGCAGCCAGGGGGAGACCACGAAGAAAGAGGCGACCACGATGGCGCAATCCAGCCCCATTTGCAGCTTGCCTGCCCGCACACCCCATCTGTCCTGAATGAAGAGCGCCAGGATGTTGAAGCCCCCCAGGCTCGCCTTGTGGCGGAACATGATGAGCAGCCCCATGCCGATCAGGGTGCCGCCGATCAGCGCCGCATAGACGGGTTCGATCTTGCCGATTTGCAGCACGGCGTTGAGGTGATCCGTCATGAAGGAGACGGTGGCCACGGCGGCAAAGGTATTGAGGGTGAAGCGCGGCCCCATTCTGAGCCAGGCCAGGGCATAGAAAGGCAGGTTCATGGCGAAGAACAGCAGGCCGAAGCTGATGCCGGTCACCTGTTGCAGCAGCAGCGCCAAGCCGGCGGTGCCACCGGTGAGCAGGCCGACCTGATGGAACAGGAAGATGCCGAGGGAAACGAAGCCTGCTGCGGTCAGCAAGGCGAGCACATCCTCATAGAGCGGGTGCGCAGAGCGTGAAGTGTTGTCCATAACCAGGTATCCAGTCGCGAAGCAAGAGAGTGTTGGCCGCCCGTCGGGCGGAGCGAGCCCCGTGAACCGAGGCTTCGTTATGCCGACAGTCTCCAATTTGAGTGAGATGGATCACAAGTCCCGCCCTTCACGCGCCAAAATGGTGCGCGTCATCCAGGCGTTACAATCCTTGCACCAAAATGTCCCACACTCACCGCCGGCATGATGCTGAAAAACCTGAAACGGGCCGCTGCCCCCGCGCCCGAATCGTTCTAGAATGAGTCGCTTGTCACTGCCAGCGGAACAACAGCGGATGAGAGTCACCGTATTCGGAATAGGTTATGTCGGGTTGGTTCAGGCCGCCGTACTGGCCGAGATGGGTCACAAGGTGGCCTGCGTGGATGTGGATGCCGACAAGGTCGCGGGCCTGAAAGAGGGGCGCATTCCCCTCTTCGAGCCCGGCCTCGCCCCTCTGGTGCAGCGCAACCATCAGGCCGGTCGCCTGATCTTCACCACAGACCCGGCCCGGGCGGTGGAGTTTGCCGAGCTTATCTTCATCGCGGTCGGAACGCCGCCGGACGAGGACGGATCCGCCGACCTCCATCAGGTAATGACGGTGGCGGACACCATAGGCCGCCTGATGCAAGGGGGCAAGGTGGTGGTCAACAAGAGCACTGTCCCTGTCGGCACCGCCAGCCGGGTACGGCGACACATTGCGGAGCGCCTCGCCGACCGTGGTCTCGATCTTCCGCTCGACGTGGTCTCCAACCCCGAATTTCTCAAGGAGGGCGCCGCCGTCGCCGACTGCCTGCGGCCGGATCGCATCATCATCGGCACCGACTCCGATCACGCCTTCTCCCTGCTGGAGGAGCTCTACGCCCCCTTCAACCGCAAGCGAGACCGCATCCTGCGGATGGATGCACGCAGCGCCGAACTGACCAAGTACGCCGCCAACGCCATGCTGGCGACCCGCATCTCCTTCATAAACGAGATGGCCACCCTGGCCGAAGCCCTGGGCGCCGATATCGAGGAGGTGCGCAAGGGTATCGGTGCCGATCCGCGCATCGGCCACCACTTCATCTACCCGGGCTGCGGTTATGGCGGATCCTGCTTCCCCAAGGATGTCAGGGCGCTGATCCACACCGCGAAGGAGGCGGGGTGCGAGACCCCCCTGCTGCGCTCGGTGGAGCAGGTCAACGAGGCACAGAAGCACAGGCTCATGACCCGGCTGCACCACCATTTTGGTGCCAGTCTGTCGGGGCGCACCTTCGCGTTATGGGGACTCGCCTTCAAACCCAATACCGACGACATGCGCGAAGCCCCGAGCAGGGTGCTGATGGAGGCGATCTGGGCGGCAGGAGGCAAGGTGCAGGCGTTCGACCCCGAGGCCATGACCGAGGCCACCCGCCTCTATGGCCAGCGGGCGGACTTGACCCTGTGCGACACCCAGGAAACCGCCCTCCAGGGGGCCGACGCCCTGCTCGTCTGCACCGAGTGGCAACAGTTCCGCGCACCGGATTTCGACCTGCTTCGCCAGACCCTGAAGCAGGCCATCATCTTCGACGGCCGCAACCTCTATGATCCGGCCCGTCTGCGCCAGCGCGGTTTCACCTACTATGCCATCGGCCGTGGCGACAGCCTGGCTCATCAGGAGGAGCGATGAAGTACCTCGTCACCGGCGCCGCCGGGTTTATCGGATTTCATGTGGCGCGCAGGCTCTGTGGCGACGGCCATCAGGTGGTGGGGATAGACAACCTCAACGACTACTACGTGGTGAGTCTCAAGGAGGCGCGCCTCGCCCTGCTCACGCCTCTGCCCGGCTTTCGCTTCGAGCGCACCGATCTCGCGGACCGCGCGGCCATGGCTTCGCTCTTTGCCCGCGAGCAGTTTGACCGGGTGATCCATCTGGGGGCCCAGGCCGGAGTGCGCTACTCCCTGGACAACCCCTTCGCCTACGCCGACAGCAACCTCACCGGCCACCTTACCGTGCTGGAGGGGTGTCGCCAGACCCGGGTGCAGCATCTGGTCTATGCCTCCTCCAGCTCGGTCTACGGGCTGAACGAACAGATGCCGTTCAAGCCGTCCGATGGGGCGGATCATCCCGTCTCCCTCTATGCGGCGAGCAAGAAGGCGGGGGAGCTGATGGCCCACTCCTACTCCCATCTCTACGGCCTGCCCACCACAGGGCTGCGCTTCTTCACCGTCTACGGCCCCTGGGGCCGGCCCGACATGGCCCTGTTCAAGTTCGTGCACGCCATCCTGAACGGCGACCCCATCGACCTCTACAACCAGGGCCAGCTCAGCCGGGATTTCACCCATGTCGACGACATCGTCGAGGGGATAGTACTCATCTCTGACAGCCCCCCCGCGGGCGATGCCCACTGGCAGGGAGCCCCGGACGCCAGCCCGGCCCCCTATCGCCTCTTCAACATCGGCAACGGCAGCCCGGTCAGGCTGCTGGACTTCGTGAATGCCATCGAGTCGGCCCTCGGCAAACGGGCCATCCGCAACATGCTGCCCATGCAGCCCGGCGACGTGCTCGCCACCTGGGCCGACACCCGCTCGTTGTTCGACGCCACGGGCTATCGCCCCCGTGTCGGGCTCCAGGAAGGGGTAGACAGCTTTGTCCGCTGGTATCGGGACTACTACCGGGTCTGAGCCAGGCGAGGTGGCAGGGTCCCCTGGCTCGCGACCCTGCGCTCAGGATGAAGGGGTATAGCTGAAGGGCACCATGGTGGGGGAGAGCCCACGGCAGGCGGATTTAAGTGCCTGCGGGCCTGCCAGCAGCCAGTCGGTGCGGTGACGGTTGCCGAGATTTTCCATCTTCGCGGGGTCAAAACACCTCACCATCAGGTCGGCGCTCCCCAGTACCCAGCGCCCGGGAGCAGCCCCTATCCAGGCGGCAGCTTCCCGGGCCTGCTCCCCGTCCCCCATCAGATAAGGGTAATGTTTCACTGGTTGCAGGCTAAACAGCAGATGCTGCTCCTTGAATCCCGCCAGCAGCAGTTCATCCCCCGCAGGCACCCTCTGCGCCGCCAATGCCATGACTCCCTGAGGGGTGCGCACCTCGTTGAGGCGCACGCTTATCCAGCAGGAGTAGATCAGCCACCCCACCGCCAGGGAGCAGAGAATGGCGGTCAGTGGCGCCCGGCGAAGCCAGGCATTGATCAGCAGCAAGGATCCCCCCAGCACCAGCAGGGGAAGCCAGGGATCCGGCCCCAGTTCCCCCAGACGGCTGGCCACTCTGTCGCTAAATGCCAGCACCAGAGCCCCCACCAGCCCTGCCCCTCCCAGCAGCCAGCCGAGTCCGGCCAGCAGTCGCCCCGGCCAGACCCGGACCAGCAGGGTGCCGATGAAGGGTGCGGTCAGGAGCGCCAGGGCGGGCGTACCGGGCGTGATGTAGACGCCCCGCTTGCCCGGCGAGCAGGAGAAAAACAGCACCACCAGCACCAGATAACCCAGCAGCAGCAGGATACGCCTGTCCTGCGCCCGAATGGCGCGCCGCCAGGCTACCACCAGCCAGGGCAGCAGCAGGGAGAGCGGCAGCCAGAACGGCGGGATCACCGAGGTGAGGTAGTACCAGAAGGGTTTGACGTGGTGCCAGGCGCTGGTATAGCGAGTCACCGTCTGGCGCAGCAGTATGTTGTCTCTGTAGGCCAGCAGGAGGGGATCTCCGCTTCGGGTCACGGCCTCCAGCATGGGGACCAGCCAGAGGCCCATCGCCAGAGCCATGGCCAGCGGCCCGAGCAGGGCCTTCAGCCAGGCTGACAAGGGCGCGGCGCGGATTTGCGACCTGTGGGTCCAGAGCGCGGGAAGCAGCACCAGCAGGGCCAGTACTCCTACCCCCTTGGTGATGACGCCAAGCCCAGCAGCAAACCAGCCGAGCCAGTACCAGCGCCACCCTCCCTCGCAGAGCAGGAAGCGCAGAAAACCATAGAGACCGAGGGTGATGAAGGCCGTCGCCAGGGCATCGATCTGCGCCGTCTTGGCCTGCAGGGTGAACTGGACGGTGAACAGCAGCAATAGCCCGGCCATAAAGCCGACCGCTGGGTTCCATAACCGACGCCCCAGGTCCCACACCAGCAAGATGGTCAGCAAGCCAGACAGCAGGGAGGGCAGCAGAAAGGCCACCTTGATGGAGCCAGTCAACACATAACCGATCGCGATCCCCCACATAAACAGCGGCGGCTTGTCCGGATAGAGCTCCCCGCCACGCATGGGGAAGAGCCACTGGCCGCTCTCCACCATCTCCCGGGCGATCAGGGCAAAACGCGGCTCGTCCGCCGGCCAGGGATCCCGCAGACCCAGCCCGGCCCCCAGCACCACCAGCGCGATCAGCAGCAACCAGCCAAGGGACGTCTGATTGAGCAGGGTGCGATCACTCACCATGACGAGCCTCCCCGGTCACTGCCTTGTCCCGCCGCCAGCCCCGATGCTGGATATCGAGATAGAGGCTGTAGAGCGCGGTGAAGGTGGGGAAGAGGTTTTGCAGCACACCGACAGAGTCCTGCTTGGGAGAGAAGGTGAAGTAGCTGAGCGTCATCAGGCTACCGATCACGCTCATGTACCAGAACAGGCGCGGGATGACGGGTCGTCCCGCCCGCCTGGACGCCAGAAACTGCACCAGCCAGCGTCCGCCGAACATCAGCGCCCCTGTATAGCCGATCAGCTTCCAGCCAGTGACATGCACCCCGGTCCAGTCCAGCCAGTCGATGGGGGCAGACAGCCAGGCGTCCATCACTCCAGCATCTCCCGGATTTCAACCACCTTGGATCGGCGCTGCAACCACCAGACCCCGACCACGTCCACCAGCCCGACCCAGAGCCGGTTCCAGACCCCATATTTGGAGATGCCCGCCTGGCGTGGCCTGTGGTTGACCGGCCAGGGCGCCATGCGCCCCCCTTGTGCCTGGATCAGCGCGGGGATGTAGCGGTGCATGTGATTGAAGGCGGGCAGTTTCAGATACCAGTCGCGACGCACCACCTTGAGCCCGCAGCCGGTATCCGGAATACCGTCGCGCAGCAGCAGATCGCGAAAGCCGTTGGCCAGCTTTGAAGAGAGGCGCTTGACCCAGTCGTCACGGCGGTTGACCCGGTGGCCGATGAGGCCCACCTGGTATGGATCGCTCTGGTAGCGGCGCATCGCCTCCTCCAGCATGGCGGGAATGTCGGCGGGATCGTTCTGACCATCGCCGTCGAGTACCACCAGCCAGTCGCCACGCCCGTGGCGCACTCCGCTCAGCACCGCCATGCTCTGGCCCACGGCATGGACATGACGTAGCACCTTCAGCCTGGTGAAACGCGTCTGCAAATCGCGCAGTACCACATGGCTGTCGTCCACACTGCCATCGTCCACATAGATCAGTTCGTACTCGAACCTGCCCCCAAGGGCGGCATCTATTTCGCCGACAAGCGGGGCCAGATTGTCCCGCTCATCCTTGGCAGGCACCACGACAGAGATATCGACCGATTCGACCATATGCACATCCTGCCCTCATCAGAGGCGCTATCGATTCACCCGGCAGACCCGACGACATTGCATCGATGGCCTGGCTGACATCATGCAAATACAAGGCGTTAGAAAACAACTGTGTCAGCATATTGAACCTCAATTAACAAATCTGTCAAAGCAGTCACTGACCCGGGTGTCATACCGCCTCTCCCCTGCACCAAAAGTTCCATACCGTTTTCATCTCTGTTGCTCACCCACATAACCAGATGTTCCATCTGCTGGCTGGCGTCCCTCCCCGGATCGGGCCTATATGTTGCGGATACCAACGACGAGGTTTCCATGAAAAAACGACTCTGGGGCTGGGGACTCCTGATACTGCTGGCCACCACTTCCCACGCAGATCCCTTTCGTCAGGCCCCCAAGGCCATGAGCGCACTGCGCCAGGGTGCCGCCATGGAACAGGGAAACCCGCGGCAGGCCATCGCCCACTACTGCACCGCCGCCAACCTTGGCAACCCGGAAGCCTATTACCGCATCGGCCGCCTGCTGGCCCGCGGCCCCCAGGGGATCCGCAATGCCCGCAGCGCCAACGCCTACCTGGCCATGGCCATGCGCCTTGGCAACCAGCAGGCCGCCCGTTACTACAACGAGCGGGTCGGCAATGCCCCCCTGGGTACCTGCGGCATCGGAGGCGGTGGCGGTGGAGCTCCCTGGGTACGCCCCAGCACCCCCTTCGATCAGGAGCGCTACCTGGCCAGACAGTCACAGGCCAAGCAAAAGCTGGCCGTCATGATCCGCCTGGCCGCCCAGCGTCACAAAGTGGACCCCCAGCTCGCCCTGGCCATCGCCATCGCCGAATCCAATCTGAACAGCACCGCCGTCTCCCCCAAGCAGGCGCAGGGCGTCATGCAGCTCATTCCCGAAACCCAGGCCCGCTTCGGCGTGACCCGGCCGTTCGATGCCCAGCAGAACATCCGTGGCGCCATGATCTACCTGAAGTGGCTGGAGAAGCAGTTCGGTCCGGACTGGGTGAGGATCAGCGCCGCCTACAACGCCGGGGAACAGGCCGTGCTGCGCCACGGCGGTGTGCCGCCCTATCAGGAAACCCAGGAGTATGTGCAGCGGGTGCTCTACTACTCGGGGCAGGATCCTGACAAACCGGCCCGCCGCAACTCACCGCGCTGAGCTTGCCCGGTTGCCCCTCTTCCCTCGCGCTTGTCGGCCGTCCCGGCCTGCGGCGCCCGGCTTTGCCGCCCCTCTCCCATTGGTTTACAATCGACGGGTTTTTTGGAACCGGGTTGACGGCCCGTCGACCCGGCCCCACCACGACATCAGTTTGTTAATGCCAAGACATTAAACTGCTGAAAGGAAGAGAATTAGCCAATGGCTCAATTTATTTACACGATGAACCATTGAGGCAGAACGAAAGCTAGATAGAGCTACCAAGAGCCGCATAAAGCTGGCTAATTCATAATCTTAGGCTCACTCCCCATCAGCTAACCTCGGCTTTCCACAGCTCTTTTCGTGGCCCCATTTTGGCCCCAAACTCATCAGTTCTGTATTTTTTGGCCCCAGGATGGCCCCAATTTTTGAGGCCTTTTGCTGGAGATGATGGCTCCAATCACCAAGAGATACAGCACTGTTAGATCTGACAGTTGCCAAGATGGCAAGAGGGGGGAAGTGTGCCGTGAGTGAATGGCTCATTGATTTACCTGAGGCAGGAATGGCCACATTGCGTGGCCATTGTCACATCAGCGGGTGAGGTCTTCTATCTGGGTCACCTTGCCATTGATGATGGTCACGGCCTGAGGGATGTCACTTTCGCGGGCCTGATAGGTCCAACGTTCCCCAATCTTCGGGGCATCCAGAAGGCGTTCATCAATGATGTCCTCTTTCATCTGCGGTTGACCGCACTTCTTCTGCACGTTGAAAGATGAATCTCCCTCACTGATGAGCGCGTTCTTACAACGCATTGCTCCTGCATGAGATGTCAGTGGCACAAGAGCAATCACACACAACAGCATCCATTGTTTCATAGCCATTCCTTGTCAGAGGTGTATTGGTCAATTTCAGGCATCAATTGTAGTCCGACCTCAAAGACATGGACTCAAACTTCCATCTCAAATGTTGGTAGATCAGGGGCCCATCCTGCCATCTCACTACTTCGGTAAAACGCCTTCTGGCCGATGGCCACCCCTCCCCCCTCGCACGATCACCACGTCCCCGCCCGTGTAGCCCGCCACGAAAAATGAGAAATTCTTACGGGGAAAATGGCCATCGACTGGAACATGGTATTTATCATTCTCGGCGATGCAGATTACGCCGAGAATGAAAGATGCTATTGGCAGATGAATGCTTGAGTTTCTTGACGGGTTCGGCCACCTGGCGGCGTCACAAGATTGACCTGTGCATTACCTGAGATACAGAGGCTGATGACATGTTCATCTTCATCGTCGATATCCCGAGTACCATCCGGGCTGAAAGTGCTAGAGGTGATGCTGTTGGTTGCTGTCAGTGAGCTGGGGAAATCTGCACTTCTTACCAAAACCTGCTCTCCATTGTTCAGGACGTCATTTGCATTGTCGTCAATGAACACCAAGAAATGCGAGGGGTCTGCCGTTACGCAATTGTCGTTGGCATCAGCCAAACACGCAGTCACTACCGTCTGATTGTCAATTGCTTGGCTACGAGCGAATCTCATGATTTTCAGTATGTTACGGGACTCGAAATGCAGAGCGTTTCCGCTGAGCAAGCTGGATAAAGCCGGGGCCCCAATACCGAGTAAAATGACGCCCAAACTGACCGCTATCATCAGTTCAAGCAATGTGAATCCTTTCACATTCTTCATAGCGATATCCTCCTTGAACAAATAAAGCCTAACCACTGATTGCCATATCGCCAGAAAAAGCCAACGTTTGACAGGGGTTTAAACCTCGATTTCATAGGTTGGTAAATCAGGCGCGGGCCCAATGATGGCACCTCCCTGGTAAAACGCCTTCTGGCCGATGGCCACCCCTCCCCCACGCACGATCACCACGCCCCCGCCCGGGGTCTCCAGCGTGGTGCCAGTGCCCGTCGTTGCGGTGACGGTACCGACCAGCAGCGGGTCGGCACCGGGTATCAGCGCTTGGAACTGCTTGAACAGGTTCATACAAATCGCTCCACACTCAGTTGCTGGCGCACCGTCATGGCCTTGTTCTGCAGCTCAGCAGAAACCCTGACGCCCCGGTTGTATCCCTTCCAGCCATCCACCGCGAGCAACGCCCCGGGCAGGATGAGCCCCGTATCGGCAGACAATGGCAGCTGGATGGTCTGGGTGCGCTTCGGCAGGGTCTTGGCCAGCCCCACCACACCCTGGGCGCGGGCCGCCACCACATCGCACACCAGCGAGTGGGTGATGGCCAAAGCCTGCCGCTCCCCTGCAGTGCCTTGGCGCAGCACCCGCGCGTTGATGCCCTGATGGCCACCGCTGACATAGATGCCGTTCGCCGGCTGTCCCGGCTGGAAGTCGCTGCCCAGCGTCGTGATGATGGCGCGGGGGATGGCCACGTCTGCCAGCGCTCCATCGATCTGCCAGGGCACGGTCGGATAGCGCGGCTTGATGACCAGGTGCCGATCGCGCTGGTGCGGCAACACGAACCCACCCGCCGCCTCGGCCAGGTACTTGATCGCCTCGATGGGAGTCTGGCTATCGAGGCTGAAGAAGCCGCCAGGTACCAGCCAATCCGGCGCCTGCCAGTCCAGGGTCCAGCCGAACGGCAGCAGTGCCTCTGCGAGCTGGGCCATGGTCGCTGCACCGATCTCGCTCACAGCCTGGGGTAAGACATGAGTCGGTGACAAATAGGCCGTGCGAGAGCGCCCGGTGAGGGTCGCCGACTCACGGGCAAAGCTCTGGCTTGACTGCCAACCATCGCACACGCAATCCCACTGCTGGCCGTTGACGAAGATGCTTACCTCCTCCTCGTCCGTCATCTCGGCTGCCGCGATGCGGGGGATCTGGGCCGTGAACTGCCAGGCCCAGGAGTCGGTGTCGAGTTCGATGCTCAGCGAGGTGGCGGGAATGTCGAGCCCGTCCCTGACTCGCACTATCTGTGCTGTGTTGCTCACCAGGTAAACCCTCCGGGTTGGAATAACGATGTGGGCTTGCCCGAACCAGACAAACTCCAGGGAGGCATCCCCCCGGGGGCGGCCGAACGCCAGCTTGCGGCTGCGCTTGTCCGGGCGCTCCGGGGTGATGGGGGGCTTGGGGGGCGGCGTGATGCCCCAGGGGGGCTGTATCGCCTCATCCCACCCATCCCGCCAGCTTTTGCGAAGGGGCAGGCCCCACTGCCAGCGCTGGCCGGTCAGGGTGAACCCCAGCCCGATACCCTGGGCCCAGCCGCCCTGCCACTCCTTGTCCAGGCGCGGCAGGTCGCGATAACCGCTCACCTGCCAGCACCCCGCCCTGGTGGCCTCACGCCACAACGAGCGCGGGGTGACATCGCAGCGCGGCAGGCTGGTAAAGCCGGTGCCGTGGGTCGTGCCCAGTGCAGGGCCTTCTTCAAAGCGATCCTGCACCTGGTTATCGCAGCGCGGCATCTGAGCCGCGACACCTACCAGAGTGCTCTCCAGCGCCGTGCCCTCTTGCCAGGACTGCTGATGGTGCGCCTGGGCCACCCCGGGGCGCTCCCAGTGGCTGATGACGCTGGCCACTACATCCTGGGCTTGCTGCCATTGCCCCTGGCTGGTGTGGCTCGGCCCCCGAAACACGTTGATGTCATAGCCCGCCTCAATCTGGTAGAGCGCGGCCCGCGCCGTCACGGCCAACGTCGCATCGATCACCACGCTGGCGGTGATGTCCGTGACCGTGGCAGGGGCCGTGCTGGCCAGGGTAGCCGGATGGATGGGCGTGATCGTGACATCTGTCAGCGGTGCCTGCCCCTGCCCCTGCAAGACGGCAGGCAGCACCAGCCCGGGGGAGCTGGCGAAGGTGGGCGGCAGACAGGTGCCCTGCAGCACGGCCACATAGCGCACCACCATGGCCGGGTTCAGCTCCAGGGCAGCGGACGACTTGCGGGCCTTCTGCAGCGCCAGGCGGGCGTCGGTTCTGGCCATGCTGACCTCTTGGCTCACGCAGAGCAGTTAGGGTTCGGTGAAGGTGGCATTGTTGATGCGCACCAAGGCGCCCGCATACAGCTCGTTGGCCGGGATCTCGATGTCGGCGCCACTCTCCGGTAGCCCCACGTCGAGATCCGCCACAAAGTCGCCGTCCCGATTGGCGATGCGCCCCCAGGCCTGGACCCCGCTGGCGGTGACCATCTGTTCGGCCAGAGGCTTGAGGGTCAGCACCCCGCCCGTCACGCTCTGGGCGCAAGGGTGGGTGAACTGCAGCGTCACCAAGAGCACCTGGCTGGTGATGGCCGCCCCTGGGGCGGGGCGTCCACCGGTGTAGATCTTGAGGGTCGCGGGCCCCGCGCTGCCCTCGTCGATGGCGCTGGCCAGCAGCTGGGCGCGGCTGGTGCGCAGGGCATCTGCATACGTGAACATAGTACCTCCTGGTGCGGCCCTATCAGGCCAGGCCGACCCCCTCACCGGGGGCGTAAGGGGTGGGGAGCTGGAAATCAGCCGCCACGGCGTTGTAATCGGCCGGGCCGAACGCCGGATCGTCCTGGGCGACCAGCATGTAACGTTGGGCCAGCCAAAGACTGTCGAACCGATATTTGCCATCTCCTGCCCGGCTCATGGTCTCGGCGATCAGATCCCCCGACTGGGTGAAGCAGAGCACACGGCGAGCGACCCCTTCACCGTTGATGGTGACGGTGCTCTCGATGTAGCCCATGGCGCGGGAACGGCCTTCTGGCGTCACCATCATCAAGGCATCGTAAGCCCCCAGACCAGGTTGACAGGTCAGCGGCAGATGCCGAGTTTCAAGCAGGGGAAATGCCTCGGTCGGGGTTTCCTGATTGCCCCACACCAGCCCAGGACCGATAACGGCGAATGGATAGAGTGGGTCCATCGCTACCTCCAGGGGCCAGTGATGTCAAAGGCCACTAGCGTCGCAGCCAAAGATGAGAAGACGTTCGTGGCATACGTCGCCCTGATGAAGCGTACCGTGCGCACCCCCAAGAGCGGCAGATCGCTGAATGTTTTGCCATCGTAGGCCGTGATGTCGCCATAAGGATTGATTAAACCCGGCAAGGAACCGCGCATGGTGTCTCCTCCTTCCAACACCATTGTTGGCTCTTTGGCCAGATAAAACCCGTTGTCTGCTGGATTGGGAACCGCTAGACCGGCCCCCATTCGGGAGAATAGCCCGATAGTCTGCCAACTGATGGCTCCAAATAACTGGCTATGTGGGCGAGCAAGAATACGGTTGGCCGTTGCACCATGAGCGAGAAAATCCCCCATAACAAAGTTGTTTCCGTTACCGCTGGGGGCGGTGTTGCTGGTCCAAGAGATAGCGTTGGTGGCACCGATATTATTAATTATGCCAGCAAGCACAGCATGATAACGATCACCAGGTCGGACGGAATTGATATATCCGGCGGCCAGACAGGAACGGCCATTGCGGCTGGCATAGGCTGGCACAAAATAGAACAGTAGGTTGTCACCAAACAGATCCCAGCGACCATCGGAATACCGTTTGGTGGCTGGCCATGCTTGCATATTGATCAGCGTGAAGGTGGTCAGATCCTGCACGTCCTCAACCATGCTGACCTTGGCGAAGTAATAGTAATTGCTCGCATGTGTCCACCCACTGAACGCGCTGTTGTCAATGTGGTAGCAGACCGGGTACTGGTCCACCGACTCCGGGCTGCGGATGATCATGGTCTGTCCATCCGCACTTTCCGCCAACAGCGTCCAGCCCAGCCCCGGGATCTTGATGCTGATGGTCCCGGTGGCATTGCTGCCCGGGTTGCCCCCATCCAGCTCGAACCACACCTTGGTCGCATTCACCTGTTTGACCCGATGCTCACCATTGTAGGCGGCCGGGGTAGCGCCGCTGATGGCGATCACCGATTCAGGCAGGTAGCTGTGCCCGCTGTCGATGGTGGCCACTGCGCACCCCATGGCGGCATCCCATGCCAGGCTGCTGACCGTCAGGTTGCCAAACCCCGTGATCAAACACGCCTTGAGCAGAGCGGCCAAGGCGCCGGGAGCGGTATCCCCCAGACTCGGGGCCCCCTGCATTGCATTGCTGTACCATTTCACCGGAAACGCCATGATGATCTCCTATGGGGTGGGGCAGGTTGCCCCACCTGGTTGGTCCCTTATGGGGTGTTGATGTTGCCGCGCAGGGCCAGCTCGAACTTGTCGGTATCCTGTGACGCCACCGACTGCAACACGGTACGGATCGGCCAGAAGGGGGCGCCGGCTGCCTCGGTGGTGAAACGCAGCACGTTGCCACTAGCCCATCCTGCCCCCCAGCCCCTCGCGTCCAGCCGGAAATAGGGCTGGCCGTTGTTGGGGTTGATGGGGGCCAAGTCGGTGTTCACGTCCCCCACCGCGATCTGGCCCACATGCTCCCCAACCAGCACAAAGTTGGTGCTGGAGGTGAATATCACCGCCCAGCGCTCCTGCAGGGCGCCCCGGTTGGTGACCAGGAGCGGGTAAACCGTGTCGTTGTATTGCGCCGTGGACTGGTCGCCGATGAGGAAATCAGACCAGACATTGGTCCACGCCTTCTGATCGAACAGGTTGGTATACCTGGCCCACAGGTCGCCGATGATGAGGGCGCTGGAGACATAGGTATCTGCCGGGTCATAGGCATGGGACAGCGCCTTGGTCAGCAGCAGGCGGCCCGAGATCTCCACGTCGCTGACCAGGCTCATGTCCTCGATGCGATGCACGGCATAGAGGGGTTCGACATAGCCGGTCAGGTCTAATGGAGTGCCGAGCGTCACCACGCCGCTATCCAGGTTGACGCTGTAGAGGGTGGTCGCCAGCGCCTTGCCGTTCTTGTCCTCCACATGGGCATGCGCCAAGCGGGTGCGGCCGGTGCTGAGCTGCTGCCCGGCACTGACCCCCAGCGGGAACGCCGACTTGCGGGTGCTGTGAACCACCACCGTGGTCCCCTTGCGGATGAAGGGCACCCGGCCATCGGACGGCAGACGCACCGGATCCAGCCCGATGATGTCGGCATCGAGGGGCAGATAGCTGAACACCACACAGTTGAACAGGATGGTGTCGGCCACCACGCTGATGGGGCGCCAGATCTTGCCGTCCAGCCCCACCTGGTCAACGTCATACCAGGGCTGGCTCTCGTTGCCCGCAGCGGTGACGAACCGACCAAAGCGCACCGTCACCACCCCGGTCTGGTAGTTCACCCGGCCATCCATGTCGGTGGTGGTGAAATAGCCGTCCCCGTCCGCCGTGGCCTCGATGCGCCGCCCGCTCGCGGTGTTGGCGCTGATGTAGAGGCTACCCGGCGCCACCGGGGCCCCCGGGGTACGGAAGGTCACCTCATCCACCGACTGGGCGCTGAACGAGGTGGCCAGGGACTGCAGCGACGGCTGCGCCGTCTGCCCGGCCGCCCAGTCAGACAGCACCGCCAAGCCGTTCGAGTAGTCGATGGTGCCTGCCTGGATACCGGATCCCGTTTCCGGGTCCGGGTTGCGGTAGAGCAAGCCTTGGCGGTCTACATAGACCTCCCCCCCCAGGGTGAAGCGCAGCGACCCTTCCAGAATGGCCTCCGCAAACCCGGGGGTGACATCAATGCGCAGCGCCTGGGCGGTCAGGGTGGCGTTTTGCGCCAGGGCACTGTTGTTGTTGCGGTAGGTCACTTCGACCCAGCCCCCCTCGCCATCGGGGAAGGTGTACGCCGTGTTGTGGTACTCGATGCCGGTCATGGTCCAGCGCTGCACCGCCACCTGGTTGTTGCCCACCCATTTGGTGCCCACGGTCACCCAGGCATAGGTCGGCTTGGGCAAGGGGGCACTGCCATCCGGCATGAAATGCAGGGTGCCGGCGGCGTAGTTGATGGCCCCCAGGGTGTTGCCGCTGGCGTCCTTGAGGTTGCCCTGGCCGTCATCCAGTAGGGTGATCACCGGGTCGCGGGTCTGGATCACCAGCTCCTGATCGTCCACATCGAACTTGTGATAGAGCGCGTTGAATTTGACATGCACCGACCCGGGGGTCAGGTTGGTGGCCCCGCCGCCTGCGCCGTCCAGGGTGATGGAGAGGTGCCCCACCTGGCCGGGGGTACTCAGGCGCCCCGGTTCAACGTGGCGCTCGGTCACCGGCTCACCGTACTGGTACTGGGCGAGGTACTCCTGGCCCAGCGCCGGCAGGGTGATGTGATCGAGAATGATCACCCCCTCGGCATAGTTGATGGTGCCGGTGATGTCGCCGCGCAGGCGCCCATCCCCCACCGCATCGTTGGCCGTTTGGCCGCTGCCCCAGGTCAGGATCACGCTCTTGGGGGTGATCCCGGTGTGGGGCAGTTGCCATGCCGACTTGCTGATGCTGATGGGCTGGTTGCTGCGGTTGGTGTAGTTGACCGGGGTCGCCCAGCTGAACAGGATTGCGGTGTCCACGTCCGGCAGGGCCCCCAGGGTCAGCATGACCGACCCGGTGGCCAGGTTGACGATCCCGGTGCCGAACGAGCGATCCGCGCCGAACAGCTCGCCGCGCCCGTTGTCCTTCAAGTCGTACCATTTCCCCTGCGCCATAAACGACACCGTGAGGGTGCCCGGTGCCGGAGTCGGCAGCAGGGTGATGGTGTAGGCATAGCCCCGGTTGTTGGCCTTGATGTCGATCCTGGCCGTGTCAGCGATACGGGACGGGCGAGACGCTGGCCAGAAGCTGATGGTTTTGCTGGCGGCCCCGTAGTTCGGGCACTGGGCGTTGAACTCCAGCTGACCACGGCCATAGTCGATAGCACCCAC
Organism: Aeromonas sp. ASNIH1; assembly: GCF_002934285.1. NCBI lineage: Bacteria > Pseudomonadati > Pseudomonadota > Gammaproteobacteria > Aeromonadales > Aeromonadaceae > Aeromonas > Aeromonas sp. ASNIH1. The sequence continues at coordinate 542,881 of NZ_CP026228.1, forward strand.
CACGGACCCGGCCACAACCAGCTCGCCCCCCTTGTCGATGATGACGGCCGCACCGATGGTGATGGTCAGGGTGCCGGGTTTCACGCCCGTGCCGAGGAACAGGCCCCGGCTGGGGGCAATGCTGACCACGGTCGAAAAGCTGACCAGGCCCTTGCCCGAATCCACCAGGCTGGCCATTTCGCCAGCCGCTGTCAGATCCACCGCTGGGGTCTCGGTGCGGGCAGACGGCACGATCTGGGTAAAGATCGTCTTGGCCCGCACCTGCATGGCGCCCAGGTTCACCGCCTCCGCCAGCTTGGTGGTGGCGAAGTAGTTGGCGGCATCGGCCACCACGGTTTCCCGCAGGGCGGTTTTGACGTTGGTCACCACATCATAGGGGGTCGGCTGCTCCCCCTCGAAGGTGTAGCGCAACGGGTCAGCCAGCTTGCAGGTCACCACGTTGCGGGTGAACTCGGGCACTCCTGGCACCTGGAACTTGGCAAGCTGCTGGGTGACTTCCAGCACCCGCACATACTGCTCGAACTCCCCCGCCTTGCCCTCGTTGCCAACCAGCACCAGGGTCTCCCCCACTTCCGGCAGGCGCACTTCGACGCGCTGGAAGAAGCGGATCGCCCGCTGGCCTTCGAGCTGGGTGTCGTACAGGAATCCGCGCCACTTGGGACCACGGGCCAGATAGCGCTCCAGCACGTCGCGGGCATTGGCGCGGGTGTCGTGATGATCCCGGGTGTTGATGAGGCATAGCCCCACGTTCGGGTCAGCCGGGGGCACCTGCACGATGATATGGGCACCCCGATAGGTGTCCGTGTCATCCGTCTGCACCGCCAGAAACGCCTTGCGCATGCTGACCACCCCGTAAGTGCGGTCGAGATCGCTGATGTCCTGAAACAGGCCATTGTGCTCGCCGCTCACGATCTCCTGCCCGGTGATGCGGCCGCCGCCGTCCGTGGTGTCAGTCAACCGCTGACTGGCCATCAGTTTGATGTCGCCGGAATGAATGGTCATGGGGTTACCTCAAGAAGGCGAAGGGTGATTTCATAAGGGGTCTGGGCATCCGGATCCGCGATCCGGTAGAGTTGCTTTGCCTCCAGCCCACCGCTGTTTTCTCGACGCCATATGACGGTGAAGATGCGCCCGTTGAGGAAGAGCGGCATCCGAGTAGACGGGGCCGCAGCCAATGACTGCAATGCCAACACGGTCGAACGCCTTACCCATGCCTCACCATCAGAGCGAAGAGTGATGGGCCGTCCCTCGGATTGGACGGACTCTTCGACGATGATGGCCCCTGAAAGCGTTGGGGTTATGACCTGTCCAACAGGCTCCCACGCGAACTCATCTTCCCAGTCCAGGTCATCTGGCAATTCGATACCCGCTAATGTGATCATCAGCTTCTGAGTCCTTGCTGTTTCAACAGACGCAGCAACGCATCCAGGTTTTCCTCATCGGACTGGAGTTCTGCGCTGTGAGTGTCGGATTTGAGATAGATGGTGACCGTTTTATTACTGCCTGATGGCATCGGTGCACTCTGTTGTTGCGGCGGCGTGGTCCCTACAGTCGGCTGAGTCGTCGCTTTCTCCGCTTCCTTCTGCTGCGCCTTATTCAACTCCTTCTGGAGCTGGGCACGCATGGCCTCCATCTCCTTCTGAAATTTCTCTGCGTACCACTTGCTCCACTCGCTGTAGGCGGGGATGTCCCTGACTTTCTGGCTGTAGCGGGCCAGCTCGTCCTCCACTCCGGCCAGGGTGTTGGCCAGGGCATCGGCGTTGCCGCGGAGCTGGTTGATATCCACCGTTTTGTAGAAGAAGGAGCCAGCACCAACCGTGCGAGTCACATCCCCTCGCCCCGCCCCCGACAAGGCAGAGCTGCCACCACTCGTACTGCTGATGGCGTCTTCAACATCGGCTTTGGTCTTTTTGGCCTCTTCTTGCACCCCTTTGAGGTTTTCCCTCATGGTGTCGGTGGCCTTCTTCGACTTATCCGCCGCGGTGTTGAAGCCATCACCAATCTCTGCTGCTTTCGCTTTGGTCTGGCGGATATGATCATCCAGATAGGTAAGCCCGCGTCCTTGCTCCTGTGCAGAGACCTTTCCCGCCTGCCCTACCGATAACCAGACCTTTCTCAGCTCCTCCAGCTCTTGCACCGTGTCTGCCTTGTTGACGGCCGCCTTCATGGCGGCGGCAATGTCTTGCGAGGTGGCATTCACATCGGTAGCAACAGCGCGGAAGGTGTCGATGGTCTGGCGGCCTACGGCATCAATACCGGTATGGAGCGCTTGATAATCCACGCCCAGGCGGCGCAGCTTTTCTGACAGCACCGACTCGGTGATCTGGGCCGTGCTGATGGCACCATTCTTCATGGTGTCAAAAGCCGCCATTGACTGGACCTTCAATACCTCGAGATCCTGTAGGCTCATGTCCTGCAGACTCTTGCGCAGCCCCGCATCAATCTCGGTCTGGGTGACCTTGCCCTGCTCACGCAGCGACTCGAGCGCCAGGGTAATGTTCTGCAGAGAGGTGGGATCCCCCAATTGCAGCCCCTTGAACATCTCGCTGATCCCGGTAGCCGTTTCCTTCCCTTTTGCCTTGAGCAAGTCAAAGTCGGCCACCAGCTTCAGCACGGCTGGCCGAGTCTTGGCGTCAATGGTCTGGCCAGCCATGTCGGCGCCAGCCGCCAGATCGAGAAATCCCTGTCGCATGCTGGCCAGTGCAGCATCGGCCTGATACTGCATGGACTCTGCCTTGAGCCCGGAGGCTTCAAGCGCCTTTTGCACCTGCAACTGGCCCGTCAGGTACTCGCGATGGCCTTTGAGCCGCTGCTCGTAGGCTGCCCGCTCGACGGCAGAGAGGTTGGCGACCTCCTGTGCAGTGAGGATCTGCACATTCTTGAACTCGTCAAACTGCGCCATGGTGGTCATGCCCTGGCGCTGCAGTTGGGCGAAGAAGGCGCGAGACTGCTCGGCCACTCGCTGCTCAACCTCCCCAGCCTCGCCCATCTTGGCCGCCCAGACACCGGCGTCTTCGGCCAGCTTGGCCAACCCTTTTCCCCCCTCGTAGACAAGAACAGAGAGGCCAGCCGCAACTGCCCCATTACCCAGGGTAAGCGCCCCCAGCACCCCATTGAGCTTGACCGCTTTCTTGCTCGTCTTGTCGAGCTCTTTGCCGGCCTCTGCTGCCGGCTGTACCACCCCTGTTTTCATCGCCTGCCCGAAGCCGAGCAGCTGGGTACTCCACTGGATCACCTTCATGGTGCCCCAGACCTTCACCACCAGCCCGATCCCATCTCTCATCTCGACAAGGGTTTCGGTGATCCCACGAATGGCGATGGCACCAGATCTCATGCCATCGGACACACCTTGTGCCCAGGTTGCCAAACTGCCGTCTGCCGCTGCGGCTTTGATCTGGGCAGTGACCTCTGCCAGCTCGGATTTGATGAAGGCAAAAATCCCCGCATCGGCCACGGCCAGTTCGACCTGGTTGAGCTGCTCGAGAAAGTTCGACCATATTCCACTGAAGGTCTGCGCCATCTCCTCCGACGCACCGGCCGCATCCTCGCCCATCGCCTTGATCAGCAGTTCGATCTCGTTTCGACCCAGCTTGCCTGCCGTGGCCATGGCGATGATCTCGTCAGTGGTCTTGCCCATGGCTTTCGACAGCAGTTTGGCCGCTGCCACCGAGCGCTCATTGAGCTGGTTCATCTCCTCCGCTTGCAGCTTGCCTTTCACATAGGCTTGCCCGAGAGCGGTGATGACCCCTTCCAGATCCTGATAGGTGCCGGCCGTCTTGGCGGTGTAGTTGGCCGTGGCCTGCAGCACCCCGTTATAGGGGTCCAATCCGAAGTTCTTGGCCTTGATAAAGGCGGTGGTGATCTCGTTGAGTTGGAACGGGGTCTTCTCGTTGAACTCCCGCAACCAGGCCAGTGCCTTTTCACCGCCGGCGGCACTCCCTTCCACGCTCTTGAGCGAGACGCCCAGGCGCTCAATCTCATCCGCTGTTCTGACCATCCCGGTAGTGCGGGCAGCCAGTTGATCAAAACTGAGAAAGGCTGCTGCAACGCCGGTGATCTTGCCCGCCAGAGCTGCCCATCCTTGCTCGCCACTCTGAACCGCTTCATGCAGCTGTTCGGTGTTCTGCTCCGCCTGCTTGGCTTTCTTGCTGTATGCCTCCATCCCGGCGGCATTTGAGCGCAATTGCCCTGCCTGTCCAGCAAGCTGGCTCTTCAGGTATGCCACCTGGGCCCCGGCCTGTTGGCTGGCCGTTTCAATCCGCTTCTGCTCGCTGGCCAGCTTGCGGGTGTCGACCCCAGCCTCGGTCAGGGCGCGGCGCAGCCCATTGAGCGTGGTGTTCTGCCGCTGATACTGGCTATCGAGGGACTGCACTTCCCGGCGAGCAGAGTTGAACTCCCGGGCTTGCTGCCGCAGCGCCTTCTCGCTGGCATCCAGCCCGTTCTTGAGGGCATTGGTTTGCCCCGCGCTCTCTTTGTACTGGTCCCCCAGTAGGCGAACCTGATCCCGTGCATCCTTGAGCGCCTGGCGCTGTTCCTTGGTGACGCTGGTCGCCTCGCTGTTGGCCTGGCGCAGCAGGTCCACCTTGGCCTTGGCTTCCGCATGAGCGCTCGCCAGCCGCTCGGTCTCCTGCCGATTGGCACTGTAGGCAGCATTGGACGCCGTCAGCTCCTTCTTGGCATCTGCTAGTGCCTTGCCCATGCCGGTAGCACGGGTGCGGGCAGCCTCGAGCCCCTCCCCCAGATCGGCGGTGCTGCGCTTGAGGTTGGCAAACTGGGTCAGGGTCGCGTTTTGCTCACCGAGGCGCTGCAGCTCATCCCCCAGGGAGCCGACCTGCTCGCTGCTCGATTCGGTCTCACCACCCAGGGTATCCACCTCGGCGATGAGCTTGCTGATCTCGGCCAGCCCCTCAACGGCGGCGCGGATCCGCAGCTGGATATCGGTGTCATTGCTGGCCATGGGGATTCCTTAGAAATGAAAAAACCCGCCGAAGCGGGTATGTTTTTAAAATAAATTAATAGCCCTTTCTATCTACCTAACTTTTGAGACAGTATTTTCTTGAATTCTATAGCTAACATTTCCTTACCCTCACCATAATGGGCCTCTCTATGGTGCGTTGGACATAATGCAATAACATTCCTTGTGGTATCTTCACCATTATCACAAAGTGGAACGATATGATGACTTTCAAGATAGATGGCGCCACTAGCTGTTCTAAAACTACCTAACCCGCAATATTCACATTTTCCCGCAGCTCGATTCAATGCATTAGTTCGAACTTCAGCTTTCCGCTCATATACATGACCATTGACTTCATATCTCTTTGATAAAGACGTGTTCTCTTCAAATTGGTCAGCAAAACTACAACGAGGCCCCCGAATGATACGGCAGGCTCCAGTCAAATCATCATACTCTCCAACATGCCATGCCACACTATCAAGCAGTCTGCACTTCGAGTCACTAATCACCATAACCTGCAATTCTAGGTTATTTAAGAAGGCATATTGAATCCATTTATCTACGTTGTTAGCCCTGGATTTCCAAGTTGGTTTTTCATTAATCCAATCTGCTCTGTAGTTTTCAGCAAGATAAATACCATCGTCATCTCGCAATGATTCCCACCAAATGGTCAGCAAGATTTTATCACCATCATTAAATATCCACTCATAGCAGTAAGATGGATTCTGGGACGGGTGTTTACCGTCGTAATCTCGCCAACCAGATGTATCAATACCAGCTTTCTCAACCATTGAAATTACAGTTGCCCGTTTTTTGGGATTCAAGGTGTCTAGAAGTTTCACTGACTACTCTCCACATATGGGAATATAGTCATTCTTACATTTTTCAATGAGCCCATACATGGTATGAGCTCATTTTTTAGCTTTAGTTCAAAATCTCCATCCGATACGGCTCGGACTTGCCGGGCTGGGTGACCAGGGAGCCTTCCAGCTCCCCTTCCATAAACTCGCCACTCATCAGCGCCAGTGCGCCCTGGGCGGCCAGCATGGCCTGGTCGATGGTGACGCGCACCCGCTGGCCGGGGTTGGCCAGGTTCTCGCCGTCGATCAGGAAGTAGCGCGGCTTGAGGGTCTCGGTGGTGCCGGTGTAGGTGGTGCCGGTCACGGCCGCCTTGGTGTAGCTCACCTTGCAAGCGACAGCCGCCGTGTCGTTCAGCGCCATCACCATGTTGCCATTCACCTTGTAATCGGTGTCGAGCACCAGCGTGGTGCTGCCGCTGGCGAGTTTCACGACGATGGTACCGGGCTTGATGTAGGCGTTGCCCAACTCGACCCATCCCTCTTTACTGAGGGTCACCGGTTCATCCACCACCGGATCCTCGGCCTGGGTGAAGGCCACCTGCTTGCCGGCGATAGCATCGGCCAGCAGCTGCTTGGTCATGGAGTCCCACTTCAGTGAGATCTTGGCCGGGTCTTTCGGCAGTTGGACCGAGTCCAGCGCTTGCCCGAAGGTGCTGCGCTTCTTGGAGATACGCGACTTCTCCTCGGTGGTCGGCGGGGTGACGGTGATCTCGTTGACGTTGATGGGGCCAATCAGGGGCCCTTTCACGCTATTGGTGATTTCGGCGATGTAGACATCACCGGCCAGCAGCAGGCCTTTGTCGGTAAATGACATGCTTGGATGCTCCTATGGTATCCAGATGGTGGAGCCAACCTAGAGGCTGGCGGTGTAGGTGAGGCTGAATTGGATGGAGGTCAGCAAGGTGTCGCTGCCGATTTCTTCGGGTTCCAGATTGATGGTGCCAACCGAGATAGTGAGCAGCGTCGTGCCCGGCAGGGGGATCCCCGCAGTCGAGGGCACCAGCGCCGCCAGCACCTCTGACAGCAACTGGTCACGCCCTGCCCGCCCGTCACTCGCCGGTTGGTAGAGGTCCACCTGGATGTTGCGGGTACGCTTCCACTCCCGCCCCCGACGCTCCGGTTTGATCTCGGTCAGCTCCCGAAAATGGGCCAGCGGCAGCGGGGTATGCTGGTCGATCTGCGGGTCGCAGTCACACACCCTGTCTTCTGGCGACAGTGAAGGCACGCTGCGCAATTTGGCCAGCAGCGCATCGATGATGACGGTCGCTTCGGTCATGTCACTCTCCTGGTGAAGGTGCTGGCAAGGTTGGCTTGCAGCTCATCGAGGAACTGCTCGGTGATGATGTCGTTCCACCAACCCCGCAGGCCCACACCGCCCGCCATCACCAGTCGCGGCTTGCCGGCTTTCGCATAACGGATCATCGGTCGACGTTTCTTGCCGTAGGGGTTGATAAAGCCGTAGACCTGCACGCGCTTGCCGCCCCGCAGCACCCAGACGCTGGCCCGGGTGCCGGTGCCGTCGGTGCGCTGACTGGCAAATTTGACTCGGCTGAACGGGATCTTCTTCAGGTCCAGGCTGATGGTGGCAACGTCGTTGCTGGCGTTCGCCTTGTCGAGCCGGATCCGCGCCCTGACCGAGGCAGTATTGAATCCATCGGCGGCAATGCGGTTGACCATGTCACTCCGGGTGGCGGTGGCCACGTCATTGACTGCGGCCACCAGCTGCTTGCGGATCGTGGCAGGGAGCGCCTTGAATGCATCGACGCTCTCGCTCAGGCCGGTGACGTTGATCGCCCTGGCCCTGCGCTTTCGGCTTAGCCCGCCCGGCATCAGACCACCATCACTCGGAGCGTGGTGCCGTTGTCACTGCCCTCAATCAGCCCATCGATACGATGTTGCCTGCCACGCAAGGTGATCTGGTCACCCTGGCGTGCAAAGGGGGGGACGAGCTCAGGCAGGATCAGGTCTATCTGGTGTCGCGGCTCGCTACGGGCCCCCACCATCACGTTCTCAGCCGCCAAGAAGGCGGTGACCGGGTATGGCTCCCCATGCTTCGGGGTGTAGGTGGCTGGCTCGCCGGAGAGTTTGCGGGCCGAGATCTGCAAGGCGCCAGGCTCGCTGGCGGTGTCTTCGATCAAGTACCAGCAGGCATTTCCCTTCAGCAACTGCCCGGGCAGGATATCGCCCCGAGCCCGCACCGTGATCAAGGTCGAACCGGTTGCATAGATACTGGCCTGTGCCTCGCGCCCTGCCGCCTTCGGGTCAATGATCTTCGCCCACAGTTTGCCAAGCAGCGGCCATTCTGGGGGCGTGCCGGTTGCGGCGCCAAAGCGCGTCAGCCGGGTGTCGAGTTCGCCACTTTTAAGCATGCGTCCCCCTAGCCCACCACGATGTCACGGTAGGGGTGGATCAGCGAGTCATACGCCAGCGGCAGAGTCGTGGCAATGGTGCCCGTCACCACGGCCTCCCGGTTGGTGTACCAATGACCGATCAGTAGCAAGGCCGCCAGCTTGAGCGCAGGAGTGAGGGGCTGTCCCTCCTCCCCTGCAGCCACCAGCGGCTTGTTGATGTCGGACTGGATGTGGCTGATCGCCGCTTCAATCAAACCGGTCAGAAGCGCATCTTCGTCGGTCATCTCCGGTTCGATTCGGCACTGAGCCTTGGCTTCAACCACGGTGATCAGCAACATGTTTACTCCTCACCCTCGGCTGCGGTGTAGGCCTCAGCCACGCCACCGTCGATCAAGGCCTGCGCCTTGGCTGCGTCAAATCCGGTGATGTCGCCGGGGCTGTAGTTCTTGAAGGGGCGGATCACCTTGATAAGCATTACGGTGGGTTCGCTCCCCGCCTTGTCTGGTTTGGCCATGATGGCTCTCCTGAACGGTCTTGATAGGGAAATGGAAGGGGCCGCGAAGCAGCCCCATGGCAGGGTTTACCAGGTAACGGCAGTCCCCAGCACCAGCCCCTCTACGTGACGGAAGCCCACGTCGTGGTTACCGACCAGACGGATCAGGGACTGGTTGCGGGCAAAGGAGCTGACCAGCTCGCCGGCAGCATCCACATAGGTGGCTTCGCGGCTGAAGTCGATGGTCATGTTGTCCTGCTCGCCGATCACCACGTCGTTCCAGTCGGCGAAGTAGATCTCGGTCTGGTTGGTACCCGCGCCGAGGTTCACCGGGATGGTGTTGGTATGGGCAACCGGGTAGCCCTTCAGCAGGCCTTGGGCCATTTCCGGATAGACCTTATTACCGTTGCCATCGCGCAGGCCAAACAGCTTCATCCAGGAGCGCGGGCTCATGCCCCAACCCGGGTTGATCATCATGGAGTCGGAGCTCATCAGTTTCAGGATGAGCAAGTCGAGGTAAGCATCGATGGTGTCCAGATCCGCCGTGCCGGTCCAGGCAACAGTACGGCCCGCGTCGGTGGCCACTTTCTTGAAGCCGATCGGAGTATTGTTGCTGCCGTCATCGCGCAGGAACGCCTTGTCTTCACGACCGCCCATGGCCGCGAGCATGTCACCCAGCACCAGCTGTTCGACGTTGTACCCGGCACGCCCGATCAGCTGGTTGCTAATCGGCACCAGGGTGATCATGGTCTTGGCGGCCAGCTTCACGTCATCGAAGCTGCCACCGGTAGCCTTGGCATCAACTCCTTCCCCCACGTAGCTGGAGGTGGCCCCACCGGACATGCGCGGCATGCTCAGATTGCCGTTGGGCAGCGGCACCGGCCGGGCCCCGAGTTTGCGAACGATGGTGCGGGGGCGCAGCAACTCGATCACCTCGGAGTGCAGGTTCTCAGGGATGAGAGCACCGCCGGAACCAGCCGCGGTGCTGATAGCCATGGCAATCCCGGCATCACCGATCTCGTTGGCGGCAAACTGCTCTGCCAGCTTCATGTCCCCCTCACCTGCAGCAACGGCCATGGCGAGACGAGCCATACCAGCGCCGGGGTACTGCTTCAGCTCCTGCTTCACATGAACGGCAGGCGAGCCAATCATTGATACAGAGGCCGTGACTGGCACTGCCTGCTGAGCTGCCAGCCGCTCTGCAGTTTCCAGACGGGTGATCTGGGCACTGATTTCCGCGACTTTGCTCTCGAGTGAAGTGAACTCGGCCAACTGCTCAGCACTCAGAGTCCCGCCCTGCTTTTCGATATCAGCCAGGGCGGTGATCTGGGCGACGATTTCGCCACGCTCGCGGCGGAGGGTTTCGATAGTTTTCATCGAGTGGTTTCCTTTGGGTATAAAAAAAGCCCCTGATGGGGCTTATTGGGATGGGCTCCGCCGCAGGGCTAGAGCTGGTTCTGCAATTCGATGGCCCTGGCCCGCAGGCCGATGGTCTGTTGGGGTTTGCCCTGGCTGGCCAAGCTGGCGGCGAGGGCGTTGAGGTAGTCTTGGGGATTGGCCAGTTCGTCTGCCAGGCCATTGGCCACGGCTTCACTGCCGCTGAAGAGGGCAGCCTCGGTGGCCTTCACTTCCTCTACCGGCAGGTCGCGATAGCGGGCGACGGAGCTAACGAATAGCTCGTAGGCCTTATCCATCCGGTGATCGATGGCGGCCATCGCACCCTCGGAAAGGGGCTCGTGCGGGGTGCCGTCTTTCTTGCGCTCGCCGCGGTAGAAGGTGGTGAAGGTGAGACCCACTTCCTGCTCCCACTTGCTCACCTCCATGTGCTCCATGATGACGCCCACCGAGCCGCAACCGCCGGTCTCGCTCACCACCACCCTGGTGCAAGCAGCAGCGACGAAGTAGGCGGCCGAGTAGGCGGCGAAATTGACCAGGGCGGTAATCGGTTTGACGCTGCGCTTGGAAAAGATGTATTCCGCCAGCTCCTTGCAGCCCACCGCCATGCCGCCGCCAGAGTTGATGTCGAGCACGATCTCCTTGACCCGTTCGTCAGCCAGCGCGGTGGCGATCTGCATCCTCACCCACTCGTAGCTGGTCAGCTCGGTGCAGGTGGCATCAATGTGACCACGCCGCGCCATCAGGATGCCGTGCACTGGGATCACCGCCAGACCACCGATGCGGTTCTTGAACTCACCTCTGGCCTCCAGCGGCGCAGGCTCGAACCCGTCCGGCAACTCGTCGGCGGCCATGATGTCTCGCTGGTTGCCCAGCATCCGTGGCAGCAGCAGGCTCTTCACCCCGGCCAGAACTTCCTGGGTGGCATAGAGGGGTTGGCCAAACGCCATGCTGGCCAGATGGGGGTAATTGATCAGCTTCGGCATAGGATGGCCTCGATCTCGTTGAGTTGTTCGGCGCTGGCTTTGGTGATGCCTGGCGGGAGGGAGCCAGTGCTCACCATGTTTAGCGGAGTCAGGTAGATATCTCCACCTGCTACCGGCGGCAGGTTCTCCAGCCGGCGGATATCGTTGACGCTGAGCCAGCCCCATTGACGGCCGAGGGCATAGGCCTCGTAGCGGGACTTCTGATCTGCCCGTAGCAACCCGGAGACGTTGAACTCGATGTAGAGGTTCTTTCGCTCCGCTGGCAACAGCAGGTCGCGCATCATGGCGCCTTCGATCCGCTTGACCCATGCCAGCAGGGTGTAAATGACAAACTGCAGCCCCTGGTGCTCGATGTTGTTGTTCGTCGCCCGCTCCAGCTCGCCGACCATGTGCGGCGGTACCTTGTAGAGCCGGCAGATCTCGTTGGCGCCATACTTGCGGGACTCCAGCAGCTGCGCCTGCTCGTTGTTCATGGCGAGCTGTTTGTACTGCATCCCCTCCTGCAGTAATGCGACCGAAAAGGCGTTGCGCAGTCCGGAATGGCGCTCTACAAACTTGCCGAGGAACGCATCCACCTTGGCCTGTGAGTCGAACTTGGCGCCATCCTTCGGGCTCTCGATGACTCCGGAGAGCGTGGTGCCGTTAGCAAACACCCGTCCCGCATGCTCATCCACCGCCATCGCAAGTCCGATGGTGTCCGGGTTGGTCTGGATTGGTGACAATCCCAGGTAGCCGTCAAGACTGAACGCCTTGACGTGGTGCACCATCCGCATCGGCAGGATCTGGTTGCTGCCATCCAACAACTGGTAGTAGGGCAACCCATCCGGCCCCTTAAGCACAGCTACCTTGTCCGGGTTGATGGGAATGAGTTCGGTGATGAAACCCCGCCCATCCCGGTCGATCAGGCTGTAGCTGTTACCCCGCAGGCCCAGGTGGCCCATGCGTTGTTCGTTGTACTCAAACGCCGTGTCTTTCTGGTTCGGCTGGTTGTGGATCAGGTCGTAAAGAGGGTGGTCGGTGGCACGCAGCCGCTTGTCATCGTCACGGCGGTAGAGCTCGCAAGGGAGCTGGGCCACCGACTCCGCCAGCAGGGTGACACAGGCACGCACGACGCCTTGTGCCAAGGCAGTCTCCGGCGTCACCAGCACCCCAGCCTTGGTCGTCTTACCGGCCATGCTGCTGATCCACTGACTGAAGTTGCCGCCCTTGCGCCCGCTGCCGAACATCATTGGCAGGAACATCAGCTATCCCCCTTGTTGCGTTTGGCAAACTCGGTGGCCGCCACTGCCCGGCTCATCAGAAATGACCAGGCGAGGCAGAGCAGGCCACCGACCACCCAGCCAAGGGGCTGTGAGTAGAGACTGGCGCCATAGGCCAGTGCCGCAGCCCCCAGCAGGCCCACGATGAAAATTGAAAGTTGTGTCAGCATAAAACGTCCGAGGTTTCGTAGATGGAGCGCTCATCTTCACGGCCCGGCACCATGGCCCGACCGATGGCCATCATCAGCGCGACCGCACCGTCTATCTTCTGATCCGCGCTCTCCTTGACCGGGCGCACCATGTCATCGTTACCGGGCAGATGCTTGCCGATCACGTTGCCAATGCACCAGGTCATCAAGCTGTTGCCGTCGTGGTGGAAGCGGCCTGCCGTGATGGCCGCCTCCAGCTCCTTCATGGCGCCGGACATGTTCTGATAGTTCTGGGTGATGGTGATGGGGGTCATCCCTTCGTCCGCCAATGAATGCGAGAGAGCGATGGCGCCCGCCGGGTCGAGGGGTGTTTCCAGCACCTTGTTGTCGAGGTTGGCCTCTTTGGCCTCCTCGAAGATCTCGCGATAGTCGATCTCCGCGCCATCGGTGGTACTGAGTTCACCCAGATTGACCCACTTCTGGTATCGCTCCGCCAGACGCCGGTTGTCGTTATCGAACACGGTATCTTCCGGCACCCAGAATCGGGGGGCCACGGAGTAGTAGTGGCGCTTGCCGTCGATATCGCGCCAGAACAGGCGGGCCATGGAGTTCATGTCGAGCTTGCGTGCCAGGTCGAAGCCGAGAATGCACTCGTCACCGGCGAACTGCTCCAGGGTGAGGCTCTTGTCCTCGCAGGCCGCCCAGCGCTGCATGTTGTAGAACGCCGTCTTGGCCGAGACCCAGACGTTGAGGTGTTTGGTCTTGAAGATGTTGGCAAAGCGGGCCGACTTTATTGCCTTGGCCTGCTGCGCCAGCAGGTGATCTGAGTAGACCGAGATCCCCATATTGGGGTTGGCCTTGGCCAGCACCGCAGGATCTGCCCAGTCATCACCTTCGTCGATGGTGTAGATGATCCCGAACAGCTCATCGTCCGGCACTGTGCCGGCCAGCATCTCGATGACCTCCCGCCGCTTGTCGTAACAGGGCCCGTCGATGTTGTAGCCCGCGGTAGTGATGATCCACATCAGGGGCTGCTTGCGGGCCCCCATACCGGTGATCATGGTGGTATAGAGGTCGTCGCTGTCGTGCTCGTGGTATTCGTCCACGATGGCGCAGGATGGTGACTGGCCGTCACCAGGGTTGCCGATCAGCGGCTCGAAACGGGCGCCGTCAGCCGGGATGTTCATGTTGCTGGCGTTGACCTCGATGCCGTAATGATCGAGCAGCGCCGGGGTACGCTTGGCCATCAGGCGGGCCGGGCGGAATACCTCCCACGCCTGTTTCTCTGTCGTGGCGCCGGAGTAAACCTCGGCGCCAAATTCGTTATCCGCCGCGAAGCAGTAGAGGCCAACCGGGGCGGAGAGCGCCGACTTGCCGTTCTTGCGGGGGATCTCGTTGTAAACCTCGCGAAAGCGCCGCAGGCCGCTTCCTTTGCGCACCCATCCGAACACGCAGCAGAGGATGAACAGCTGCCACGGCTCAAGGTTCAGGGTCTGGCGCTTGAAGGCCCACTCCCCCTTGGTGTGGGGCATGAGCTGGACGAACTTGGCGGCCCGCTCGGCTTTGTCCTTGTCGAAACGGTAGCGAAACTTGGCCGACTTCTCCTTGGCCAGATCATCGAGATGACGCTGGCATGCCTGGATCACATAGCGGCAGGCAGGGATCTTGCCGCGCACTATGTCGCGGGCGTAGCCATTGGCCACGTTGACGTAGGGATAGATTTTGCGTGCGGCCATGGTCCATCCCTACAAAGCAGCGAACGGGTTGCCGCCTCCCTTCTTCTTGTTGCCGCCGATCAGGCGCGAGCGGCTGGAAGGGTCCAGCCCGAGCAGGGCCCCGTATGTGGTCATTTGCTTGAGTGATTCGTTGGCGACGGTACAGGCCGGATTCTTGACTGGACCACCAGTGGCCCCTTCAACCACCAGGCCGTGCTTGGTGATCTCAATCTCGGCTCTGCGCCAGCGGGAGTAAGCGGCGCAGAACGCCTCCAGGTTGTGCAGATCGGTGATGCACAGCACCTCGGCGGCGCACAGTTCTTTGATGACCATATCCCACAGCGTGGGAGCCCATGGATCCTCTGCCAGCCACTCAGGGCAGGCTACCCCGATGAGAGGGGTGAAGGTGGGTTCGTCTTTATTCAGTGCCCGCTTGCCGGCATTGCCCCCCAGGCGCTTCAGTGCGGTCGGCTTGGGCTTTCTGCCGCGCCCGGGCACGGCAGCTGCACCGGCCATCGCGCCCTCCATTTAAATTTTTAATTTCGCGGGTATAAAAATTTCGCGGGGCGGAGCAGTGGTGAGGTCGAAAGGTTGGGAGGAATTGATCCCCCCTACCCCCTCGGCAGCCCCGTCCGGCGTGCAGCCAGCGCCTCTGCTCGCGTCTTGCTGGCATGGCAAGGGTCGCAGATTGCCTGCAGGTTGCGCTCATCATCGGTACCGCCAGCGGCTTTGTTGGCGATGTGATCGACTTGAGTCGCTGGTGTCACAATGCCCAAGGCAAGGCACACCTGGCACAGGTAGCTATCCCTCACCAGGATCCGCTTGCGCAGCTTGCGCCATGCCCAGTCATAGCCGCGAACATCGGCACTGACCTTGGCCACCTTCTTCCATCCATCCAGCAAGTGCACGTGGGCAGGGCAGTAGCCGTGGCGCTCTGTCGTCAGCTGATGACAGGTGCGCTCTCGGCACACCTTTGGGACTCGTAGTGGCATGGTGATTACCTGATGGGTGCCGCACCGGCACACATAAACGCGGGACGACCCGCCTGATTGGAGAGTGACCCGGTGCGGCGATTCGGTTACTGCTTCGCACTCAGGGAGAGGTAGGCGCTTTCGCAGGCCAGGCCCGATGCTCGAGCTCGGTCATAAGCTGCTGCCAACTCTCCCGCTCGCGCATCAGCCCGGCTGAGCAGCTCGGCGAGCACCACGGCGGGCTGTCCATTTGTCGAGCCTGGCTGGGCAGTTGCGGGATGGCTGGTGCACTGACTTGCTCGCTCTGCCAATCGGCGGGCTTGCTCGTGCACCCCAGCAGCAACAGCGCTGGCAGCAGCAGCGTCAGCCTCAGCCCGAGCAATCTGTTGTTCGGCATGTTGTCTCACCTCATCAATGCTGGTTTGGCGACGGCGCTCTTCCTCACGCGCCAGCTCCAGTGCGGTAGCCTTGGCATCGACCAGCTCCTTAGCCTGTGCGTTCCACTTCAATTCCCAAGCGGTGTCGGTGACGCTGACCCCATGGCGATAGGCTCCCCACAGGCAGCCCAGTACGGTAGCGATAGTCAGCAGGTAGGGTATGGCGCGGCGGAATAGTTCTGGGTTCATGCTGCAGCCACCCCCTTCTTGATGGCTGTAGCTCCATCCATGCCCCTGAACAGGCATTCCTCTGCCACACGCCGGCGGGTCAACCCGCGCATCACCTTGCCGTCATTCTTGTTCCACTTACGGAATTCCAGTGCTGCGCCTTCATGGTCACCGGCATTCAGCTTGTACAACAGCGTGGAGTCACCCAATCCTTCGGCAAGCGTATCGGCATCGATGTCTGAACCGACGTTGTAGGCGAATGACACCAGCGCATCGAACTGGCCTTGGGTCAGTGGCACCTTGACCAGAGACAGCACATCACGTTCAAAGCGGCGTAGATCCTCAATGAATGCCGCATCTGCCTGTGCTTGCGTCCAGACCAAACCAGGCTTTACCTCCGGCCCGGTGTGGCCCCAGCCAATGGTCCAGGGTTCCCCATTCTTACTGCCGGGGTCCGGGTAAGCCTTGAGCTTGCAGGTCTCGAAGTAGTGCGTGACGCTGATGCAATGCGGCGATGCCCGCTCAATCCTGACCATTGCCGAACCTCCGATCCAGCCAGCGGCTGGCCACATCGCGGATCTTCTCAACGCCAAGGAAGCCGATGAACCCGCCGACAAAGCCTGAAGCGGTGGCCGGGATGCCAATCATGTCCATCCCTGACATAACGGACAGCGAGATGGCACCACACAGTACCGACTCAAGCAGACGCTGCCGAACGGCTCCACCGGTGTAAGTCACCCGCAGCCAGGAGATCACCACTGACAGGGTGAAGCCATACAGGGCGGGCCAGTGAGTGTCGGCCCACGCCAGCAGCCAGGCCAACAGACCAAGGTCTTTATCAGGCATCTTCATACCCACCACCCCGCAGGGCCTCTGAAATGAAAAAACCCCGGCAAGGCCGAGGTTTGGAAGGGGAAATAAAAAAGGACCGAACCCTTTCGGGTGCAGTCCTCCATCGTTGATATTCAAGTTAGCAAATAGTGTCAGGAGGGTAAAGCTGCATCGTAAGATGGCATAATGATCTACTGCTAACTCTATGGCCCAGCAAGAAAAATAACATCCCCGCTGGTCCCTGCTAGCCGTTGCGGTTAGACCTTCTCCCCCTTTTCTACCGCCGTTTCCATTTCAGCACATGTCTGCCGATACCTGGGTTCTTCCAGCTCCACGCCAAGGAAGCGTCGGCCCAACTTGATAGCGGCCTTGCCCGTGGAGCCAGACCCCATAAAGAAGTCTGCTACCACATCCCCTGGGCGACTACTGGTCCGGATGATGTGCTCCATCATGGCCAGTGGCTTCTCACATGGGTGTTTCCCTGGGTAGGCCTGCACCGATGGGTACAACCACACATCGGTGAACGGCACTTCCTGGGTGACAGAGAACGGTCGGCGCAACAGCTCATACTCCGCTCGCAACTCATCATAGGATGCCACCAAGTGGCTATAGGTCTGATGCAACCCCTGATAGGTTTCGCTCAGCCCTGCATAATCCTTCCCAAGCGCCCTGCCCCGCTCGGCAAACAACACCTGCAACTGGGAATACTGCTCTCGGCTCGGTAATTGCCACTGGCTGGCGCCGAACCAGTGGCCGGCCATCTTGGTGCCAGTTACCAGGTTGATATCCGCAGCACTGACACCAGCCATCTCCCGGGCGTGACGGAAATACTCGATGAGCGGCGCAAAAACCTGACGGCGCAGATCATGGCATGCCTTCGCATAACCTGACCCTACCTTAGCACTCCCCTCTGCCCCTACCTGCTCGGCGAAGATGATCCGTTCGCTTGCCGGCCAGAACGCCCGCATATCGGCCTTTCGCATCCGGTTCCATACCCCTGACGGTTTGGCCCACACGATATGGTTCAACACCCGGAAGCGATCCCGGATCAGCATCTCCACATCTGCATTCATCCGCGGTGAGCAGAACAGGTACACAGAACCATTTGGCTTGAGTACCCGCCGGAACTCCACCAAGAAGGCATCGAGCCAGGCTAGGAACTCGACACCATTCTCCCACTGGTTGTCCCATACCTCCTGCTTCACTCCGAAATAGGGCGGGTCCGTCGCAATCAGATCAACACTTGCCGCCGGCAGCGTCTTGATAAACTTCAGCGAGTCCGCGTTCACCAGCCGCACCCACCCGTCCTGTAATTGTCTTTCCATCACGACCTCCTAGCAGGAGCTCAGAGGCACTCGCATTGTTGATGACCTTGCATCGGGGACACTTAATGTCGATCTGTCCCACAAAATTCGCCAATTTTCGGCCGCACTGGCCGCATCGTAATTCGTACATATGATCAGGGATCCTCAAGCGTGATAAGCTCACCCCGCTCTGCAGAGCAATGGTGGCCTTGGCTTAGCCCGTGACCTCATTCATGTGGCTAGGTGATCTGGTGGCGTTGCAAGCACCACCAGGTCGCCACCATCTCTCAGGCAACAAAAAAGCCCGCCACATTGCTGTGCGGGCTTAGTTTCGAACCAATGAAAAAGGACCATTCCCGTTAGGGAACAGTCCTCTATCATTGGGATTTATCCTACAAAAAATTGCAGCACTTAGTCAACTGAGCTCTTGAGCGAACTTAGAAAACATTCCTTCCAATACATGGTCATTACAAGGTAATATCACAATAGAACTTCCATTATGGAAAACGCTAATAACGCCAGATAAAATAGAATAATCTATAAATTGATAAACACCAATCTACCCCCATTTACAACGGTTTGAATGAATATCACCACGACATTATATTCATTCATTATCCTTAGTAATTTAATCCTGTTTTTTTTCATCCAACTGCGCTGAGAACCCACTTATTAAAGATTTCAATCCAAAGTTAAAAGCCATTTCAGCAGTGGTTCTCGTCTGAACATTAAGTGCCTCTTGTAATAATGGTGGCACAGCGTCCATCGCTGTATTGTATTCTGTTGAATTTGTGGCTTGCTCTTCCAATACTGCACCAAGCGTAAAATGGCTGATAGATTGCAGAATGAAAAGAGCCTCCTCGACCGAAAACCCTGCATCGCATAGACAGCGTAGTTGCGCCTCTGCTTGTTCAAACTGGGGGGGTGTAGGAGAGGTCCCTATATGCAATCGGGCTCCATCACGATGGACCAGCAATGCTTTACGGAAACTCAGAGCATTTTCCTGAAGAAACTGTTGCCAACTCTCAGTCGGTAACGGTACTGAACGGGTGTGATGCTTCGCCAGTATTGCCTCTGAAAGCATATTCATAAGGGTCTGCTTATTGCGCACGTGCCAATACAGTGTCGGTTGCTCAATTTTGAGCGACTGCGCCAACTTACGCGTCGTCAAGCCCTCTAGCCCTTCTCTGTCCAGCAGGGTGAGCGCCATTGAAATTACGTCGTCCAAGCTTAGTCGTGCCATCACGATCTCCTTTTGCTGTTGACAATCTATCACCGATAGAGTTAATTTTCAATCCCTATCACAGATAGAGAACGTTAACAATGAACCGCACTGTAATGATGGCACTGGTCATTATTTTTTTAGATGCTATGGGGATTGGCATAATTATGCCTGTCTTGCCGGCGTTATTACGAGAGTTTGTTGGAAAGGCTAGTGTTGCAGAGCACTATGGTGTTTTATTGGCGCTGTATGCAATGATGCAAGTGATTTTTGCCCCTCTTCTCGGCCGCTGGTCAGATCGTATAGGTCGTCGCCCTGTACTATTACTTTCACTTTTAGGCGCAACCCTGGACTACGCATTAATGGCAACAGCCCGCGTAGTGTGGGTGTTGTATCTGGGACGCTTAATTGCGGGTATTACCGGTGCGACTGGAGCTGTTGCAGCATCAACAATTGCCGATGTTACACCTGAGGAATCCAGGACACATTGGTTTGGTATGATGGGAGCCTGTTTTGGTGGCGGTATGATTGCTGGACCAGTCATTGGTGGTTTTACCGGTCAACTTTCAGTGCAGGCACCGTTTATGTTCGCTGCTGTTATTAACGGGCTGGTATTTCTGGTCTCCCTATTAATTTTACATGAGACCCATAATGCCAATCAGGTTAGTGATGAGATAAAGAATGAAACAATCAATGAAACCACATCCTCCATACGCGAGATGATCTCCCCATTATCGGGATTGCTAGTTGTTTTTTTCATCATTCAATTGATTGGCCAAATCCCTGCAACATTATGGGTTTTATTCGGAGAAGAGCGCTTCGCATGGGATGGCGTAATGGTCGGTGTTTCATTGGCTGTGTTTGGGCTTACACACGCACTGTTTCAAGGACTTGCTGCTGGTTTTATCGCTAAACATTTGGGAGAACAGAAAGCTATCGTGGTTGGCATCTTGGCTGATGGCTGTGGCCTACTTTTATTGGCAGTCATTACTCAAAGCTGGATGGTTTGGCCGGTTGTACTGTTACTCGCTTGTGGTGGCATAACTCTTCCCGCTTTGCAGGGAATTATATCTGTTCGTGTCGGTCAGGTAGCACAGGGACAATTGCAAGGGTTGCTGACCAGTTTGACTCACCTTACGGGTGTAATCGGTCCACTTATTTTTGCATTTTTGTATAGTGCAACCCACGAATCTTGGAATGGTTGGGTGTGGATAGTTGGCTGCGGATTGTATGTAGTGGCACTGACTATACTGAGGTTTTTCTATCCCAGCCGGCTCCCCACAGCGAAGTGCTGATGCAGGTGATAGACAAGATTCTCTGCACGACACCACTCAGCAATCACACTTTGGTGTTGAGTGGCTAGGCGTAACATCGCAGAGTTGTCGTTAGCCTCCACGTAGGAGTGACATCGGCGTCCCGACCAGCCGCTCAGTGACCAGCTGCACCAGGTAGGTTTGCGCCAACTCCGGCTCACGGCAACCCAACCAGGTGTCGTAGTCATCTGGCGACACAATGACCAGGCTCCGCTTCTCGTCTCCTGGCTTGTGCATTCGCCGCAACAGTGGGTGCATGTCAGCATTGATTGTGAGCTGGGAGAAGCTAAAGGTGTAGCCCTGCTCCTCCGGCCATGCCCGCCAGATGCCGGCAACCGCGAAAGGCGTGCCAGCGGCCATGCTGATCCGCCAACGCTCGGCCTTGCCACTCTCGTAACAGGGCTCGAAGAAGCCGGTCATGGGCACCAGACAGAGATGCCCCTGCTGCCAGGCGCGGCGGTACGTCGGCTTTTCACCCACCGTCTCGGCCCTAGCGTTCATCGTGGCGTAGTGCTTGCCGCCGGGCTGCACCTTCCTCTTCGGCACCAACCCATAGCTGGCGACCAGAGCCTGCCGCCGACCGTCTCGCTGGATCAGGATCGGGGCCTGATAGTCTTGCCACACCTCCCCTTTCCATTCGAACCCAGGGTCATCGACCCCGAAGTATTCCACCAGCACTGCCTTTGTCGGCGGGATGTAGTTGATGCACATGAGCTGCGCCCCATTGCGTGTAGTGGTCGAGGCCTGCTGGCCGACCTATGCCCAGCATAATCCGTCACGGCGCGCCCCGCCCTGCCCTGCCCTGCCAAGACCCGATCGCCAACCGATGATCTTTCCGGATCCCTCAGTTAGAATGACTGTATGTTCATACAGTGACTTTTGCCATGATCCCCCATGCCACCGATGCACCTATCATAGAGCTCCCTTTATTCCTCACCCCTGCCGCCTGCGGGTTCCCCTCCCCGGCTCAGGACTATGTGGAACAGACCATCGACCTCAACCAGCACTGTGTCTCCCACCCGGCGGCCACCTTCTACGTGAAAGCCAGTGGTCACAGCATGGTGGAAGAAGGTATCAACGACGGCGACATGCTGGTCATCGACCGCGCCATCACCGCCCGCCACGGTGATATCGTGCTGGCCTGCCTGGATGGCGAGTTCACCGTCAAGAAGCTGCAGGTGCAGCCCGTCCCCGCCCTGCTGCCGGGTAACCCAGATTTTCCGCCGATCTACCCGCAAGAAGGCCAGGAGCTGGATATCTTCGGCGTCGTCACCTTCGTCCTGCACAAAACCCGGCGAGGGTAGCCATGCCAACCGCCATTGCACTGGTCGACGTGAACAACTTCTACGCCTCCTGCGAGCGGCTGTTTCGCCCCGACCTCAAGGGGGTACCGATCGTCGTGCTCTCCAACAACGATGGCTGTGTGGTAGCCCGCTCTGCAGAGGCCAAGCGGTTGGGGATCAAGATGGGGGTGCCCTACTTCCAGATCCGCGAGCGCTATGAGGAGCAGGGCGGTACCTGGTTCAGCTCCAACTACGCCCTCTACGGCGACATGTCGAACCGGGTGATGACGACCCTGGAGAGCATGGCGCCAACAGTCGAGGTCTACAGCATCGATGAAGCGTTTATCGAGCTCGGGGAATTTTGGGCCGGCGACTTGATGGAATATGGCCGCCAGATCCGCCAACGGGTGCAGCAGTGGACCGGCCTCACCGTGGGAGTCGGCATTGCACCGACCAAGACCCTGGCCAAGCTCGCCAACTACGCCGCCAAGAAGTGGCCGGCTACCGGTGGCGTCGTTGATCTGCGTGATGAAGAGCGCCGCGCCAAGCTGATGGCCATCACCCCGGTCGATGAAATCTGGGGGATCGGCCGCCAGCTCACCGCCAAGCTGACGGCCCAGGGCATCACCACCGTAGCTGGCCTGGTGGCGGCCGACCCCAAGAGCCTGCGCAGCCGGTATGGCGTCGTCGTCGAGCGCACCGTGCAAGAGCTGCGGGGGATCCCCTGCGCCGACTTGGAGCCCCTGGCCCCGACTAAACAGCAGATCATCTGTAGTAGGAGCTTCGGGGCGCGCATCACCCAAATCGGCCCCATGCGTGAGGCCCTGGCTGGCTACATGGAGCGGGCCGCCGAAAAGCTACGGGCCGAAGGTCAACGTTGCCGCCATGTGACCCTGTTTATCCGCAGCAGCCCCTTTTCGGAGCGAGAGACCTACTACAGCAACCAGATCGCCACCCGGTTATCCACCCCAACAGCCGACACCCGCGAACTGCTCGCCCAGATCGAACCGCTACTGCGCCGGATCTGGCGGGATGATATCCGCTATATGAAGGGCGGCGTCATACTGGCCGACTTCACCCCCATGAGCATGCAGCAAGGAGACCTGTTCGCCGCGGAGCAGCAATCCCCCCGCAGCGAAGCACTCATGCAAGTCATCGACAAGATCAACCAAGGGCGGTTGGGGAAGGTCTACTTCGCGGCTAGGGGGATAGACCGCTCGGAGTGGATGATGAAAAGGGAGCAGCTAAGCCCCCGCTACACCACCTGCATCAGCGAGCTCCCCGCGGTGAAGGCATGAGTTTGACCAGCTTGGTCAACTGTTGATGGATAGACGCCGACTTTGGCGCCGGCGGCAACTTCTGGGGCCTTGGCGGAACTTCGGGATGGATGCAGAACACCTTGATAAAGATCCGTTTAGGAGCTCTCCCCTTCTCCTTCAGCCCTCCTCGGACTTCGGCAACCAGCTCCACACTATCCAGCCGGCGCAAGTAGATCATTAGCTGGCCTGCCTGGCCACTGGGGATCTCAAACACTTCGGCGATGTCATAAAGATCGAAGAAATCCCCATGAAGCAGCCCCCAACCCGCCATCTTCAGGGCGGGTGCTTTCAATACGCTATCCATGCGTTGTAGCCCCATCCTCGCTCTTGCAGTTCAGTACCAACCCCAGCTCAGCTCGGTACTTGCTCCAGACTCACAGTTCTACCTTGCTGACCTTCGAAGGTGGCCGCCAACTCAACTGCCTTCTCATGACTGAACCCTCTGGCATCGCGAATTTCTGTTGATGCGCGAGACTTGCCATCTCGACTCAGGCTTGAAATATAGAGGGGGCCGATCGGTAGTCCCTCATCCTTGAGGCGAACAATCCAACTACCAGGAGCAGCCTTCATAGGAATAGGCAGTTCCTCATGTTGCAACTTCCCGCTTTCATCGCGCACGATGGCAACTGCAACCGCATATCCGGGCCCCCGACGGTTTGCCGACGCCCATGCCTTTGCCGCAGTCTCGTACAGCAGGGCAGCTGCCGGATCCCAGAGGTAATTGCTTGGTGATGCTGTGGTCAGGTACCCACTTTCAATCTCACTGTAAACTGCATATCCAATGCGTTCAGACATAATTGCTCCTATTATTTCACCGGCAGCAGCATCTTATTATTTGCTCAGATCGCGCTCGGCCTGCTCATATGTTGCATACAGTTTTACAACTTTACTGAATAATTTCATTCCACCTTTCGTCGCTCTGTCAGTCCAATAGTGCCCCTCAAGCTCCTCAACTGGTGAACCATGAATCTCAAGAGCAAAAGAACCGTGGTGAATTTCACTCCTTACACCCTGCAGCTCGATTTTTGGTTCGTTCCTATATACTCCCACAAGCTTGAATAAATCTTCATCCTCTTGTTGCTCAATGCTATGCGCAACAAGAACTGATCGAGATTCCTTCGTCATCAATCTCAGGCTTAGATTTGTTAAAGACTGTCGAACAACCGCGTATCCATAAATTGGATCAATTCCTTTTCCAGTTTCAGGGTTAATCCAACTACTTTTAAGCTCAACCTTCCATGTCCCTCGTAAATCTGGACGTTTAACGTACCAGCCTTTAAATATTTTCCACGACCAAAGATATTTATTAAAAAGGGTGACAAGTAGTGTAATAACACCGACAACAGTTCCAAAAGGCTTAACAAAATCAGCACTTAGCACAGGCATCCCCTGTATCCAAAGAGCTATCAACCAAACTGCGATTGTGAGACCAATGAATGAAGATATATGAAGTCTAGTGAGCATTATTTGTACCCTATGTAATCCCAAGCATCACTCAGAAACTGATGCGCACCCTGTCTAGTCCAAGGTTGAGAACCTCTGAATAAATATTTAAGCTCGCTAACCTCACCCCATTCTAAACATTTCTCATCAGTAATTGTGTTATTGTATAGCTCAGCAAGAACAGCACGAACCATTTGCATATAAGTCAAATAATTAAAACAGGGGCTTGAAGCATTAAAAACTAGGCACTCGATCAGAAAGCTAGGAGCACGTTTTGCTGATTCAATTCCATTGCCGGCCATTTCATTCGACAGTGTCTTAATAATCCTGACAACGCGTTTATACCTTCTGGATGTAGAATCGTTCTTTGACACACCATTAATATAATGCTGTTCCGGCCAATTTCTTATAATAGATGGCTTTCCATCATCAGGGCGCATTTCTACACCAGATAAATACCTAGTGGAAGATATGTATCTCCTATGTTCGAAGAAAGCAGCTACGTCAGACTCCACCCGATAAGTATTTTCTTTTATGTCGAAAGATTTGCTGCCTCTAGATACGGACGCCCGACCAAATCTAGCTACTAGAGCTTCTTCGAGCTCATTTTTGAAAGCGAAATAAGTATAGGTTCCATCGCTAAAACTTTTACTCAGCTCAGCTTTGACGTTATCATCAGGATATTCTGGAAAAAAGGTGTCATAACAGACCACACCAATATCAACATCACTATCTTTTCGTACATTTACTCGATTTCTGTAAGAGCCCTGAGTAAATACCTTTATATCTCGACTTTGCAGCTTAGGGCTACTTTGAATTGCTTGTCTGATTTGTCGTTCTGCATTTTCTGCCCTCGCTTGCTCAGTCTCGCTTGGACCTCTAGCCCATGTTGAAAAGACTGACTCCCAATCCCTATTCATACTGAATCCTTTCGTAATGGTGCGTAGCGACTCATCGATTATTCGTTGGTATGCCCGCATAGGCACCTGATCTAAGTTTAAGTTTCGAGTCTATCCGACTGACTACGTTACGAAAAGGGATACTAATGAGTTTCTTGTCAGACATTTATCGTCGACAAGCAGACGATCACCTAGGCAGTCGTCCGGATACTGATATCTGCCAACTTGGGTATCATCGCCAAGATAAAACCAGAGTTGGCCATGCCCACTATCGAGTACTCATAAAACAGCAGCAGGGCCAATGGCCCCGCTTATCAAATCACGCTGCAGTCACTCGGTTGTAGAGTGCCGCTACCTCGCTCTCCTGCACATGACACCAGGCCAGCACCGCTTGATAGAGCGGGTACCACTGCCGCTCCCACTCACCGCGGCTCAGCGTGCCCAGCAGCGGCTCGATAGCACGTCGGATCTGCGCGCCAGGAATGGGGCGCAAGCCGGTGCCACCACAGCGGGGGCAAGGCTTGTCGATGGACTTGCCGTGTAACCGGGACGCCTCCATGTCACGCACGTTCCCCCTCCCCTTGCACTGGCAAGCTGCCCCTGGCGTATCTGCGGTGCGGCAGTAGTGCTGCACTGACACCGCAGCGATCGCCTTCAGCGCCATCCCCTGGCCACGTGTCTTGATGCTCCCCACATACCTAGGTGCCAGCTTGCTACACTCCGCCATCACCCCGATCACGGCCTTATGATGGCTGGCCTTGTCCTTGGTGTAGCGAGCCATCATCAGCGCCAACCCCACCCCTTCATACTTCTGCACCAACCCCAACGCCCCCAGCACATCGGCCTGAGTCAGGTGAGAAGGACCAGTGGAGCGGGACTGGATAGCCTGGATCATCGCCGAGCGGGGTTCCCCTATCGATAGCGCATATTCGAGTCGCATCAGAATGCCTCCAGTGACCAGTGGGCGCCATGGCGCTGTACCCCGACGAAGGTGAACATCCAGTGCTGCTTGGCGGCCACCTTGATCTTCACCCGGGCATCATCCTCCCAGAACCCCTTCACCTCGTGCAGCTCGATCAGCCCATCCCGGCGCACCACCATGAAATCCGGGGTGTAGAAGGTCTTGTCGGCCAACCGCAGCTTGAGCGGCTCAAACTCGTAGTGCAGCACCTCGCCCGCCAGCATCAGCATGCGCAGGTGGCCAGCATAGGCCTCCTCGGTCTTGTTCATGGATCCCGGTACCGGCTGCGGGCGGGCCCGCGCCTTGACCCCACTTCCACTATATGGCGTCATCCAAACACTCCCAGGCCGGCGGCCTTGTTCAACGTCATCACGACGTGCTCCAGCTGGCTGCCGTGGGTCTGCTCCCACTGCTGCCAGCCCTTGTTGTGCAATTCCATGTGTGCCTGGTGGCAGAGCGGAAAGGTCATCAGATCATGGGTCTTGCTGCCCATCACGCTGAGCCCGTGCCCCACCACATGGTGCGCCTCGATGCCCTCGGTCTCCCCGGTCACCACGCACGGCAACTGGCGGACGAACGCCAGATAGTTGGCCGACTCCCAGCGCCGCATCTTGGGGCGGGGGATATGCAGCATCGGCGGCTCCGGGTCGATGGCCTTCACCGCTGGCTTGATGCGCACCCGGCCGCGCAGCTCGGCCAGCGGATCCTGCTCCAGCAGTTCGGTGCGATTCACCGGATAGCGGGCATCCGTCTCGCGATAGCCACGTCCGGGGCGCAGCACCCGCTCCGGCTCGAGAGCTGACAAGCGGCAGGCATGGCGTACCACCTCGATGGGTAGCAGACCCAGCACCTTGAACACGCTGGCCCACCAGCAGAGATCCCGCGCCTGCAACTGGGCAAGGGCAACCCCACACCAACCCGCCACCCGGGTCAGCAGAGCCCGGGCGATCGCCGCGGCATGCTCACCCTGGTTGAACGGCAGCTGACCATCCCGGTATTCGTTGTCGTGGTGCCAACACAGGGGGAGCGGCAGGCCCCCCATCTCAGTGGTCACCGACTCCCCAATGCAGCCATGACCGATCAGGCACTGGCCCAGGCTGCGCAAGGCCAGCTCGCCGCCGGCGGCGTTGACGATGGAAGGGTTGAGAAGGGCACTGGCCAGCTCTGGGAACTGAGCCAGCAGGTCGCCGCCTTCGGGGGCTGGGACCAGTACCGCCGGGCGGTTGGCCAGGGAGGTGCGCAGTGCAGCCAGCCCCTCCCCCACCTTCAGCAGCACCATCCCCATCTCTGGCACAAAGACCGGATGGGTCGGCATCATCCCAGCTTCTCCACCATCTCGAGCTTGTCGAGCAGCGGGCCCAGGCGGGCAAGCAACTGATAGCTGGCGGTACGACGTAGGGCGATTGATTCAGACGCGATAACTCGGCGGGCGGCCTCGGCGGCGGTCATGCCCGGGCAGGCGGTGTCGATAGAACGGAACAGCTCGGCGCTGGCATTGATGGCGGCCCCGGCCGGGTTGCTGGCCTGCTGCTGCAGGTGCTGCACTCTGGCCGCGCTGCGGCTAGTAAACTTGCTCATGTGATCCCTTTACCTCACGGTAGTGGTTCAGCCGATCGCGAAAATACTCCTGGTGCTCCACGGGCTGATTGATGATTGCCCTGGCAACATCCTCTCGGGTCGCCAGGTTGCGGCGGCACTGCCAAACCAGCAAAGCCGCCTGCTTATCCAACTCTATCCGCTGACGCTTCTGATCAGGTAGCCGCGCCAGATTGAATGTCATGGCCAGCGCTCACTCCCCCTCTCAGCCCCTGCTTGAAGGCGTTCAGTATGTGGATCACGCCGCCACCTTCCCCAGCCCGACCTTGGCCAGCAGCTCGGCGAACCGGCTCTGGTACCAGTGCGGCTGCGTCTCGCGTTGGCAGCGCGGATCCACGATGTTCTTGCCGTACAGCAGCCCCTTGGGCGTGATCGCCCAGAATTCTTTCTGCCTAACCGGTGACTTGGTGGAAGGGCGGCGCATCTTGGTCAGCAACCCGTTCGACTCGAGCAGGGCGTTGAAGTAGCGCACCCCCATGCTCACCCCGTGCTGTTTCAGCCCCTCGGTGGCCGAGAAGGTCGGCCGCGAACTGCCATCGGTGGCATCGCTCGGCGCATCGATGGCGTAAGAGGGCAGCAGGTTCGGCAACCCATGCTGGCGCTGAATGGTCTGCAGCATGCCCAGCTTGCCGGAGTTGCTCACGTTCAGCATCCTGGCCGCCGTCTCGACGAACAGCAGCTCGACCTGTACCGCCTCCACGTTGATGACCGGGGTCTGGCCGATCGCGTACTGCCCCGTCTTGCGGATACTGGGCAGCACCTCACCGGTAACCCACTGCTTGAACCCCTTGGCCGCGGGCAACTTGCTGCCGAAGATCAAGGCATAGACCCCGCTCTCGCACAGGAAGCTGACCTCCTGCATCCCGCTGGTCGTCGGGGTGTCGCGTTTCACGACATCCCCCTCATCCACATGGCGCTTCACCGCATCCCGCGCATTGCTGTAGCCCAGCGCCTTACACACATCGACGGCACAGAACAGCACGCGCCCATCCTCCTGGATCAGGCGCACCTTGCCAAACTCCACACTGTCGAAACTTAACACCTGCATGTCACTCTCCCGATTGTCATGTCCTTGGTATAGCCCCAAAAGATACTGTTTATTTATACAGCCATCAATCACCGTTTGTTAGGTTCTCACTGCGGGATATGACCTACACCATCAACGGCAGATGCTGCCTGACCAGCAACCCCAGCGGGATCTCCTCGATGTCCAACTGCAGCAGCACCAGGCCGAAGGCGTGCGCCCGAGTGAACTCCTGCCGTGCCCCGCGGCTCTGCTGCCAGCCTGGCAGAAACGCCACCGCCTCACACTCCATCAGCATGGGGATGGCGATCCGCATATAGGCATCATGCTCCCAACCATCCGGCAGCACAGCGGGGTTCATCACCCTGGCCCCCTGCCCCTGTAGATAGGCTTCCGCCGCGTAGAACGCCGGCCGGTTAAACTGCGGCAAGCCGGTCATCGGCCCCGCGATATACACCTTCACCCCGGCCAGGTCGATCAGTCCCTGTTCGTTCAGTTCCTTCGGCTTAACGGTCATGATGGGCCTCCTCGGCCAGATCGCGGTTGATTCGGTTCAGTGTCACCAGCACCAGCTTGGCGACCGCCACCAGCAGGGTGCCAATCCAGACAAGCACCAGCAGCAGGGCTCGAAAAGGGGCCAGCAGTGACCGTGCAACAAAGCATGGGAACATGATCAGCACCCAGCCCCCCAACACAGCCCAGACCACCGGGGCCCCCAGCAACTGCCAACTCACGCCACCCTGGTAGGGCACATGGGCCAGAACAAACAACACCACAAACACATACATCAGCAGGAAGAAGGCCTTAACCATGACTGGCCTCCTTGGTCTTCGCCGCCAGCTCGGAGAGCTCACGGCAGGCTGACACCAGCCGCGGCTCGTCGATGGCAGGATCCGGCTCATGATCCGAGTCCCCTTCTTCATGGAGCAGGCGCCAGACCTCTACCGCCACCAATGCCAGCAGCAACAGCCAACTGCAGATCAACACCCCATACGTCATGTTTATACTCATCCTTTCCTCCCCCTCCCGGTGGTGGCTTGATGGGCTGCCCTGCTCATGGCAGTCCCGACGATCACGCCTATCTCGATGCTCCAGGCACTAAACCCGATATCGTGGATCACCCACATCCCGATCGACACACAGATGCCGGCCTCCTGCGCCTTCACCAACTCCTCGATGCCCAGCAGCGGGGCATCCCAATCCCGGGTCGGGGTGTGCTGGGCGTAGTAGTGCATCATGCCCCTACCCTCACCAGCTCCACCGCCTTACCCCGGATCCGCGCTGCTTCCACCCGCGCCTCCTCGGCCCCATCCCACACCAGGTAATACCCGGCACTGGTGGCAGCATCGGTCATGCCCAGGGTGTCCAGCGAGTTCGACACCTCCAGGTGCACCCGTTCCCCCACCCAGCCCCGCACCGGCGGATAGATGACCACCCGGCAGAACTTCGCCTCACGCACATCGCGCTCGACGTTCGCGTTGAATTGACCAGCCATCACCGAATCCTCCCCGTGATCGTCACACCCTCACTGCGCAGCTCTGCCAGCAGTTGCTGTAACTCGGCCTGCACCGCTGCATCGGTAACCTGGCGGTCACGCACATAGACCCGGGCCTCCGCTTGCATCTCGCAGGCACGGATGGAGATCTGGCGACCAGCCGGGGCACACTTCGGTACCGGATTGCGCTGCAAGATGGCGGCTTTGACCTCGGCCGGGCGCGGGGCAAACTGGCGGCTGGTATCGCCGGCCAGCTCCAGCACCGCTTCGGTGATCTGGTCAGGGGTCAATCCGCTCAACTGAAGACCCCACGCCATCGCCACCCCGCGAACGTTGCTGTCGAGCTGGTTGGCACTGGCAGGCCAGAGGCCGGCCATCAGCGGCAGCAGCTCATCGGCAAGAAATACCGACATGTTGACGCTCAGTTGCATGACTTCAGGCACGGCAGGCAGAGCAGATGAATTACAGAGGTGTGTTGCGGTCATAGCCGGCCCCTCCCGTTGCGGCCATGATGGCCTGGGCCTGCTGCTGGGCCTGCGCAAGATTGGACAAGGGGCGCTTGCGCTCAAAGCCCTCCCACTCCCCATTCACGCAACGCGGACGCCCAACCTGCTCCCAGCGCCGGGCCGCGGCGAGATACCCCGGGAACTTCTGCGGGGCATACACCGTCATCGGGCGCAGGTACTCAGCCATCTTCAGGTCGGCTGCCCAGTGGGTGCTCTTGAACTCGGCCACCAGCATCAGGTCAGCAACGCTGTGACCCTCTGCAAGCCGGGCGTTGATGTTCTGCAGAGCGGTTGGCTTGGCCTGATAACGGCGGTCGGTAACCGAGTTGAAGTGTGCCAGCACGGCCTTGGCATCAACGCTGACGGCCAGCGAGGCGGTGCCCTTCCGGTCTCGTTCGGTTTCGTCAGAAACCGGACAAGAGATCTGTTTAAGATCCTCTGTAGTTTCCTCTTCTTTTACTTCTTGTTCTGTTGTCGCGACGGTCGGGGCCCCGATGGGCGAGACAGTGGGCGCCCCATCACCACCATTCAAGGCCACGCCAGACAAGGGATTGGGCGGGACACTCGGCACCCCGGTCGGTACCCCGATGGGCACCCCATATGTCGCGCCCTCAAACTGCTCTGTTGAAAACGATTCGCAATTGGTTGCCACCGGCTGCACCGCAGCCTGATAGTCGTCGTAGTGGCAAACCTCGATGATGGTCCCCCAGGGGGTACCACGCAGCTCGATCATCCCCTCCTTGGCGAACCAGGCCAGCATGCGCTCGGTGCCTTTCTTGTCGAGCCCCCTGCCCCGCTCATCACGAAGCTGCATACCCAGCTCGGTGGCGCTGATCACCAACTGGCCACGCAGCAGATGCCAGTCACGCCCCTTGTAGTGCACCGGACCAGCCTCATAGGCTGCCATGCCAATCAACCGCATCCAGGCCGCCAGCTTGGTGGCATTGCGAGCCCACTCTGCCTGTAGCAACGAACGCCAGCACACCACATAACCACTGCGCCGGTTGTCACTCATGCTGCAACCTCGTTGCGTTGGGGCGGCCACCGGGGCCGCCAGTCTGACCACCTCACCCATGACCCACCTCCAATCGCTGCAGTTGGGAAAATACCGCCTTGGCTTGCGCCGGGCTGATGGGCAGGGCCACCCCCATCACCACCAGCTGATAACCGTTCACCCACTTCAAATAGAGCAACACCTTGGGCTTATTCATGGCGCCCCCCGGAGCAGTGAAGGCCGCCAGTCGAAGCAGAGCGCACGCCGCAAGCCTG
This sequence comes from Aeromonas sp. ASNIH1, assembly GCF_002934285.1. Taxonomy (NCBI): domain Bacteria; kingdom Pseudomonadati; phylum Pseudomonadota; class Gammaproteobacteria; order Aeromonadales; family Aeromonadaceae; genus Aeromonas; species Aeromonas sp. ASNIH1. Next base: position 575,087 of record NZ_CP026228.1, read on the forward strand.
GGCACGGGGGAACACCGGCGGCCGGGTCGCCGCCAGCGCCTCAGTCATCGTCAGCTCGCAGCCGCTGTGCTTGGCAATCGTTTGTACCGACCAGCAAGCCAGGTGCACCCGATCGTGCAAAGAGACCGCCAGCGGCGAACCCAGCGCCTTGAGCCCCGGATAAAGCTGCTCGTCCCAGGCCTGCCGGATCACTGCCAGATGTTGCAGGGTGGCCGACACCGCATCACGCAGGTGTGCCTGATCGAGCTGGGCGAGGTAGTCAGGGAAGCGGAGCCGCTGCTCCATGGCATTGAAGGCCCCGATATAGGCCTCCTTGAACTCGGCGGCACGGCGGCCGGTAAAGCCCATCGCCACGAAGAAGAAGCCATCGCGGGTCAGCAGGTAGCAGGGTAGAGAGCGGCCGGTAGGGTCGTCATAAGCACTGACCGTAAAATTGCGGGCAGTGAATTCAAGGGAACATTCGAGAGAGCGGATCTTGCGGATCACGTCGTCGTGACGTTTGCCAAAGTAGGCAGCAAGATCGAGGGACGTGGTGACGGCCTGGCCGTCGATCACCCGAACAACGGGTGTAAGGGGGGTAGGGACAGTAGCCATGATGGCAGCCTCTATGGTCGATAGAATGTCACTACCGACCTGAGGTTCCAATCTCATGGTGGTAGCCCGGATGGGGTTGGAACTACCGGCGACCATAGAGAGAACCGGCCAGCCCGAAGGCTGCCCCACCCGAGCCACCATAACGCTGCAGATGCCGAACGCCGGGTAGGCGAGCAGCACCCAAGTAAATGGGGGTCGAGTGCCGACAAAAAACCACGCAAGAGCGTGGGTCGGCTCTACAGTCAGTTTCGGGGTTCCAATCCCGGCTGCGGATTTTGCCGCAGCACCCACAGTATAGCGATGGTTTGCCCACAGATTCAATCTGTAAGCAAATGAAAGGAGATGGCCCTGCACAGTTTGAAGATCCACTGCTGAACGTTCTAGGGAAGCTTGAGAAATTGATAGTGGCTGCCTACGCTCAACGGGTATCCAGATTAGGGTCTGGGATACGATTGGTTTAACGTTCACTTGGCCCCGGCTGTCATGACAGTTCGGGGCCTTTTCTTGTCGAACCCCGCTAACTGCAGCCTGTGGACATCGATACAGGCACAAGTCTGTGACTTGCCCTCTTCCCGCTGATTTCGTATGCTTTTTCATGTTCTCATCTCCGCACGATGACTGAACCATGGCCCCGGCTGTTGACGCAGCGCGGGGCCGCTCCTTTGTTGGTGCCCTTCACGCCGGGCCGCGACCTGTATGAGTCAGGCTCTCTTCCGTGCTATGGTCGTGTTGCTCAATCCACCACCAGCACAGGAGCTGCTATGTCAACCGATCACGATGATTCCGTCTTCCCGGTCGCCAGCTGGACTATCGGCCCACTGCCGTCCTACAACTGCGTCCTCTTCAAACCGAACTATCTGTCTTCCCCGATGCAACCGGTTGAGGAAGCACACCAAGGCCATCGCTTTGTCCTGACGCCAGAGCAAGCCGTAGAGCTTGCCAATTCACTGTTGCGATCAGTCCAGACGCTTGAAACACTCTCTGCTCAAGGCGCTCCAGATCACGAGCGTTTACAGTGAATGGCAGTCGCTGTTGCATCATGACTTCACTCCTTGGGCTGTAACCGGTAGTGGCCGCACATTGGCGCCGGTGCTGCTGATCAGTCCCAGCACATGCTCCGCGGCCTGGGTGCCGATGCGCTCGATTTGCCCCTGCTCTATCCTGTCGATCACCCCATCCGCCCGGGCGTCGTGAATGGCCTGCATCAGCTTGCCGAACACCGCCTGCGCCAGCAGCACCTGCTCCACCAGGTCATCGTCACTGACCACCCCAACTGGCAGATCCACTAGCACCTTTCCGCGGCTCACCGCCCAGGCTTCGAGGATGGCGTTGTCACCGGTGATCTCGGTGACGGCGACCGCCTCGGCCAGGGTGAGATGGCGGTCATCGCAATCCGGGTTGAGCTTCTTGCAAAACTCCGCCGGCTTGCGCCCCATCAGTCGCGCCAGTTCGCTGGCGTTGAAGCGGTGGCCAATGCTATAAGCCGCAGCCATCACGTCCGATGACCGGAAAACCGCTCTGACTTTTGCCGTGGTGTCATTCCGTTGCTCTGTCATAGTGATTCCTAACGGTTGGTTATAATTGCCCGGTGAATGCTGATACAATCGCCCGCCCTTCGTCAGTCAGAGGCAATTCAGCGAGCTCAGATTGGCTCAAACCTTGCTGCTTGAGCTTGGCCACCCAGGTGCTTGGCACCTTGCCACGCCTGAAAGCGTTGCTGACGCCCTCCGGGGTGATGCCGAGTGCAGCCGCGATGGCACTCTTGGTACCGAATCGAGTTAACAGGGTATGCATGGCGTCCTCTGGCGTTTTACACACACAAAATCATAACTCTTGGTTAGTAAAATGCGCAAGAGGTTAAAGTTAGGTCAAATTGACAAACAATAACTGGACGTTAGGAAATGGATGAGAAACAAACACCAATGGCGCGTTATGAAGCCGACAAAATGGCATTCTCGCAGCGACTCAATGCCGCTCTCGATGAAATGGGCTGGCCCGTTAGAGGCCGAATAGTTCGGCTTAAGCGCACGTTGCGAGAAGATCTGTCTGAGGTCTCGGTAGGGAAATGGCTGAAAGGTGAGGGGCTGCCAGAGGTCAAACGGCTGGGAGAGCTCTCGCGCATCACCGGCAAGAGCGTGCAGTGGTTGCTGACTGGCACCGATACGAGCGACGGCAATGTCGAACCACAGCCTTTCCCTGTCTACCAGGTTCCCCTGATCTCTTGGGTCAGCGCCGGTGAGTTCAAAGACTGCGGCGATATCCCAACCCTGGAAGAGGCAGAAGAGATCACCATCAGCCCAGTTCGCGTCAGCACCCGGGCCTATGCCGTACGGGTGAAGGGCGACTCCATGGTGGCCCCCATGGGGGGCAAGTCATACCCTGACGGCACCATCATCATCGTGGATCCTGAGGTGGAGCCCGCCCCGGGCAAGAAGGTGATCGCCCGCTACGGCAGCGACATGACCTTCAAAGAGCTGGTGATGGATTCCGGTTCCTGGTGGTTAAAGCCTCTCAACCCGCAATACCCCCTGCTGCCGGTCAATGAGGATGTGCAGATATGCGCCGTGCTAGTCTGCTCGGTGATGGTGGAGTGAAGCCAACCCGCAATCGGGTTATGAATCTGCATCGCGATTCGCAATCAGCTGTCTCTTGAGCATGTCGAACTCCTGCGATGTTATCTCGCCGTGCTCGTGCTGCTACACCAACTTGTCCAACTCATCCGCCACACCGCTCCCCACCACCTGCGATGGCCAGGTTGTTTGCTGGGCGCATTGGCGGAGTATCGTCTCGACCCGGGACACCCACACCGGCACAACCTTACGGGAGTGATTCACTGTCAAAGAATCGGCCCGGTGCTCTGACGCAAGTATCGGGATGGTCACCATTTGTAAGCCGTAGACCTGAGTGGTGATCAAGACTTCGATACCACCGACCGTACCGGTACTAATCGACGACGGTCGTGTTCGTCGCCTGCCGCAGGGACTCTGCACACCTCCGTTTACGCATGTGCCTGGAGGAGTTGGAAATCGTCGTGTTCGGGAAACATTAAACACAGGATGGCAGCGATCTGAGCCAGCACATGATCAGCTAGCTCACCATCCGGATCGACGGCCCACTGCATCGTCGCGCCAGCGATGACCGAGTGCAGGAGCAACTCAGCTGCCGCAGGAGCACCTGGGGGCAGTCGCTTGCGGATCCCCTCCACCACCGCGCGGTTCCGCTGGATCGCAAGCGTGCGTAGCTCCGGCACCTGGAGCTCGTACCAGGAGATGAGATAGTTCACCGAGAAGTCGTTGCGAGTGTTCATGCTCCGAACGAGCACCTGCAAAAATTCCCAGAGCCCTTGCGGCCCTGCGCCTATCGGTATCGCATTCAGGTAATGCCGCACCTGCTCGACGCCGCGCTCCATCATCCTCACCAGCAGCGTATCGCGGTTGGTGAAGCGCTGGATTAACGCTGCGCGGGAGAGCCCCACCTCCTTTGCTACTCCGCTGAGCGTGAACTCTATGGGACCGCAACGCTTCAGCACTACGGTGGCGGCCTCGAGTACCTCGTCATCGGACTTGAGCTTGGGGCGGGGCATCAGTGTTCACCTTCTGTATGGGTTGGGGCGGAGGCTGTGGCTGCCGCCGCCATTGTAGCAAATTGAAGACGGAGCGAGAGTAGAGCCACGAGCCCCGCAAACACGGCCGATACAACGAGGCCAGGGAGCGGACCAGCAAGGTCGACAAACGCGCCGGCCGCAAGCATAACCATGGGCGAGGCTGACAGCATCACCGCCGAGACCGTGCCGAGTACCCGGCCGAGAAGTTCTGGCGGCGTGCGGTTGTAGATGGCAGCGTTGAGAATGGGAGAGACTGAGCCGGTCAGCAGTCCCACGAGCGCGCCCAACAACATCAGCACCGGCACGCCTGGCAACTGTGAAAGCAGAAGCGAGCCCACCGCAGAGCCACAAAATGCCACCGCCAGCCAGTTCTGCGCTGATATCCGGGCGCCGACCGACGCATGAATGGCAATGCCAAGGAGACCACCAGCCCCCATCATTGAGGAGAACAGCCCGAGCTCTGCTACTTGGCGTCCTGCATCTACAAACAGCGCAGGCATGATGACGCTGCCGTTGGCGCCAACGATGCCCACGAAGATCATCACTATACCAAAGAGAGGGCGCAGCAGGGGTTCGCTCCAGAGAAAAGCGACGCCGGCGCGCATGGAGAGAGTCGCCGTCGTGGTCATCGTCCGAGCGGCACGCGCGGGAAGCACCCACGCGCCGAGCAGACCTGCAAGGACGGAGCAGAACGCCGTCAGCCCGAGCGTTGGCGCAGCGCCAAGCAGGCCGATTGCGGCCCCCCCAAGGGCCGGGCCACCTAGAATCGCGACGTTCCCGATCACCGCTTTCAGTGACGAGACGCGCTCAACGGAGAGCCCGGCGACGTGGCCGAGTTTGGGCAGCTCACTGTCCTGCGCGGCCATACCGGGTGCGTCGAACGCGGCACCGAGCACCACGCAAGCGATCAGCCCAGTGTTCGAGAGGGCGCCAACGGCATCGAGCAGTGGGATGCTCGCCATGGCCACGCCGCCCACCACACCCGAGATCAATGCGACGGGCGCGCGCCCGAACCGATCGACGAGGCCACCACCAACCCACGCGCCGATGATGGTCGCGATGACGCTGCTAGCGGCCGTGGCGCCCGCCCAGGCCGCGCTCTTTGTATGAGACAGGACGAACCATGGAAGCGCGAGGGCCGCCACCGCGTTGCCGATCCGGAAGAGAAAGGTCGCCGCGAACAGCGTCGCGAGCGGGCTATATCGACGTTCGCTCATTCCGCTGCGGCGAGCTGCGCCTTCGCCGCAGCGAGGTACTCTTCGTTACCCGAGTCGAGGGCGAAGAGTGCGTAGGTGACCGCCCCGAACGCAAGGCGCTCCGCGATGTGGTGGGCGAGCCGCGGCCACACCCGGCCACCGGCCGCTTCATACGTGAGGAGGAGCTTCGCGAGCCCCTCTTCACCAAAGACCATAAGGTGCGCGGCCATGTCGATGGCAGGGTCATCAACGCGGGCCTCGCTCCAGTCGATCATCCCGCTGACGCGCTCCGTGTTGTCGATGAGCACATGGCCCACGTAGAGATCGCCATGCACCACCACGGAGAAATCTGGCCACGACGAATCGTCGTCGAGCCAGCGCTGCCACCGGTGGAGGCGCTTGTCGTTCACCACGAACTCGCGTCGGACGCGGTCAACGTCGTCGGCCACCTTCTGACGGGCCTGCGTCGGTGTACGGATGAGCATCCCCGCATCCACGGCGGCGGAAATGGGGACGGCATGCAGGGCGGCGAGCGCGGTCGCGAAGCTCTCCGCGAAGACCTCCGAGTCCTGCGGCACGACCCAGTCGGGCGTGGACGAACCAGGCTGGATGACCATCGCAGTCGAGTCTTCGAGCATGGGATAGGCAACGAGCTCGGCGTTGGCCACGCGCCAGTCCGGCACCGCGAACGGCAGGCGATTCTTGAGCATTGCCAGCACCCGCGCCTCTGGTTCGACCTTCGCGCTTACCTCGGCTCGGCGCGGGATGCGCAGCACCCACCGACGTCCATCGTCGACGGTGGCGATCACGATCCTATAGTCGAGCCCAAGCTCATTGACAGTCAGCGGGCCATGGAGCTTGAGCCCATGTCGGGCTGCAAGTGCGTACAGTTGGGAGGTATCGGCGGTCGTGACTACGGTCATGATTCACTCCTGAGGGCTTGACGGGTTTAGCCACCTAAATATAACAGTCACGTCGGTTATATTCAATCCTCATGCGAATCGGGGTACGACCCACAGCCCCCTCAGTACAGGTCCATCGTCACACCCGAGATCGTTGGGGTCCAGCTCCCAGTGGTTCGGAGCAACGGGCGGCAGGGCAATGATCCGAAAATTACCCCTTCCTTTGCGTCACCACAGCTTGCACCAACTGACCCTGAATTAAAAAATTGAAAAACTAACTTTTGGGTGTTGACTTAAAGCAAACCAAGCATATGCTAACCAATAGTTAGCAAATTGATTTCGCACGATGGACAACCCCAGCCGGAGGACCAGCACAACACTGGCAGCGGTGGCAACAAACCGCTTGGGGAAATAACACCGGCAACCGGGCTGACTAACCTCCCCGCTCTCCCTTGGCAAGGCTGGAATGCATGCCGACCAAGGTGAATGGAAATTAAGGCAGTGACCGGCTGACAGCTGGAAAGACAGCACAGTTGAAGTGATAGCGAACACAGCGAGTGGCGGGTCTGACTCCCCAGCCACCCACCCGGTGAAAGGCCGGGACACAACCGGGATTGCATTGCAGGTGAGCCAAGGCCCATGGGGTACCGCACGAGAGACCCGGAGACCAATGCAATCCACGGTTGTGGTGAATGGGAAGGTCTTTGCGCCAACCGGCATTCGTAGGGATGCCCCCTAGACCTCGGCCGGTGTCAGACCCGGCCACCACAACCAACCGATATGACCACCCCAAGGAGGTGATCACATCTCCCACCGCAGGGTTAAGCGGATGCCTGGTCCCGCTGTGAAGCGCCACCCAGGCCCTCGCCGAGAGGCGACCGTTTCGAATGGTAGGTCTGCCCGTGAGGGCGCACCGGTACCGACAGCAAGAACGGCTGACTCACTGTGAAGTGCTCAAGCCACCACCACAGGTGCAATGCATGTGGTTACAGCTCTCTCCTGGCCCCGGCAACGGGGCCCTTATCCCACACGCGATAGCGGCCCAACAGCGGGTCACGGACTCCTATTGCCTGTCGTTTGTGTGATGAGACCAGTTTCAAAGGAAGACAGAACCGGCCAAGAAGGCCAAGCCCGGATCCGGGGTTCGGGTCATATCTCGACGATGAGGCAATGATGAACCACTACGCCCAAACACTGGCCGAGCTGCAACTCCAGCCTGACCACGAACTCAAGCAGATCGGCGACCAGTGGCAGACCCCCAAGGCACTAGCCTGGGGCCTGTTTCACCAGTTCGCCCCCACCCTGGGACCAGTCGTACTCGATATGTTCGCCGACGACTGCAATGCCCTGGTGCCGAACTACTACGACGCCGAGGACAATGCCCTCACCCAGGAGCTGGCCGCCGACCTGCGCCGGCTTGGTGGCGCCGCCTTCGGCAACCCACCCTACTCCCGCCCGTGTACGGATAGTGAGGGCAGCCCCATCACCGGGATGGAGGCCATCCTCAACTACTGCCGAGAGCAGCGGGCTCAGGGCGCCAAGATTATGCTGCTCATCAAGGCTGCCACCAGCGAAACCTGGTGGCCGGAAGATGCCGACTTCATCCAGTTCATCAGCGGGCGCATCGGCTTTGAGGTGCCGAGCTGGTACGTCCCCCGCGATCCGAAGAAGGACAAGCCCAGCTCGAGTGGCTTCGCCTCGGCCGTGGTGATCTTCGATGCCAGCTGGCAGGGCGAGCCCCACCCCGAGGCCCGCTTGCGCCGTGACGACCTCATCACCACCGGCCAGATCATCCTCGACATGATCCACCGTCAGGCTGTTGCGCTGAACGAAGAGGCTAGCCAGGCCATCGCCAAGGCCGTTTCTACCAAGACAGCCCTGCTGCAGGACCAGCCAGTGGTCGTTGAGCCGATACCGGTAGCCACAGCGGCAAGTGTTGAACCTCTTCATGACTGGCAGCATTTCCCTGCCATCAAGTCGGTCATCTATCAGATCGATGAAGCGGATCTGCTTACCCCGGCCAATTCCCGCCTGCTGGCAGGCTACATCCGCGATCTGCAGGATGGCGGGGTTGACCAAGAGGCCACGCTCAGTGGCGCGACCCAAATGGCCAAACGCCTGCTGAATCCGGATCACGATCAACTGACACTGACCTTGGATGACGGGGAGGCAGCATGAGCAAGCACACTGATGACCACGCCGTTGAACGATTCGCCATTGCCATGAAGGCGAAACTAACAGATGCACGGGCCAAAGGCCGGGGTGGCTGGGATGACCCGTCCTCCTGTTCAGTCGAACACCTTGCCGCGCTCTTGATCGGACACATTAGCAAGGGGAACCCAGGCAATTTCGAGGACATTGCCAACCTGGCGATGATGCTCCACCAGCGAGAGGCAGACCCAGCAATACTGGCAGGGAAGCTGCCCGAACGCACCGATGTCGATCCCACCCGGACAGGGATTGTCATAAATGTGACAGAAACTATCCGCACCGCGCCATCGCGCATCTGGTTACAGGTTGGCGATCGAGGCAGCGACCACGACTATCCATTCCCAATTTGGTCCCACGAGGTTAGTTGGTGCGCGGACTCTATGGTCGCTTGCGAGGTGCCTTATGTTCGAGCAGATCTGGCAGGAAAGCCGCAAGACCAACATGAGCAGCCGCCCACAATGGTGCCGGAAGGGTGGCAAATAGTCCCGATTGAGTTTACTGACAAGATGTTTGAAGCAGCTGAAAATGCGGTCTCGGCAACGGGTGGACTGCCTGAGATTTGGGAGGCCATGCTCTCCGCTGCTCCAACACTTGAATGAGGTGCTGCATGAGCATAGTTCAGGACGTTGCAGCGTGGATTCATGCCCGAACTGGTGGCGCCATCAGTGCCGAGGTGGCCGCCGAGTTTTCCCTGACCGTCAGCAAGGCCAGCATCGTGATGGGCCAAATCCACAGGGAGTCCCGCTTCACAACTCGGATAGAGCACTTCTGCATGGTTGGGGAGAATGGCAGAGGGCGGCACACCCGCCGCCTCTACGTGGACCAGGTGCTACCACCACAGTGGCGCAAGACCCCGGTAATAGGTATCGCAGGAGATCAGGTCGTCAGGTTCGCCAGCGTCTCGGACGCTGAGACGGAAGGTGGATTTACTAGGGTCAGCATCACCCGCTGCCTTGCTGGCCAGCAGGAGAAGCACGGCGGGTACCACTGGCATGCTGATACAACAGAAGGAGCATCATCATGCACCGATACCACTACACCCTGAATGCCGCCACCGAGCTGGGGGCCACGCCGGATCGACTGACTGGCACCATCGAGGCACACCACCCGATGACCCATCAGCAGATACGGCTTGCCGCTATCGATCAGGCGCCGGCTCCATACCTCAACTTCACCGAGCTGGAGTACCGGGAGCTCAAACCAGGTACAGATTGAAGGGCTGGTCACGTAGGCCAGGACGCAGCAAACACAATGACTGTCCGGGAGGACACGATGGACCAACGACTTCACAAGCGCAATTACAGGGATGACCTCAAGCAGGCCATCCACCAAGAGCAGTCTGGCAACCACCAGGATGCGGCTCTCTCCTACAAGAAGGCGCAGCACCACGCCGCCAGTGCCGACATGCAAGACAAGGCCCTGTTCGCGATGGCTCGCCGCATTCACTGCCTCAAGCAGGCAAAGGATCCGCAATGGAAACAGCTCAATGCCAGTTTCCAGCAGCTCTTTCAAGCACTGGGGCCCAACTGATAAGTCATGTAATGACTGGTGGCCCCATGGGGCCACACTTCTCGCCGTGAGGGCGCAAAGGAGACATGAATATGCAGCAGAAATTGGTTGTCATGGAGCGTCCCAGCTGGGTGCTACCTAGGGTTTTGGGGGAGATGTTCGGATACACTGAGAAGGCCATCAGCGAGAAGCGGAAGAAGGGCCAACTGATCGAAGGGGTCCACTATAAGTTGGCCCCGGATGGGAAGTATGTCTATCACTGGCGGAGATATGAGGATTGGCTGAGCGGAACCAAGAACTGACCGACATCGTTGCTGAAATGCCAGGTATCGAGCTGCACGGCAAGAGCCTTCGCATCGACTTCCGCTTCCACGGCAAGCGATGCCGGGAAACGCTCAACATGCCGGCCACCAAAGCCAACATCAAGCACGCCTTCCGAAAACGGGAGGCCATTCTGCATGAGATCGCCATTGGGGTGTTCGACTACGCCAAGCACTTCCCAGACAGCAAGAATGCTCACCGGTTTGCAGGAACAACCGCAAGCCGGGACATTTCGTTGGGTGAACTGGTAGAGCACTACCTGAAGATCAAGGATGTGGATATCGGCGATAATGCTCGCGGTCGCTATCGCTCCATTCTGGGAATGATGGCTTCAGACCTGGACCACACCCGGATCGTCAGCACCTTCCGAACTGAAGACCTGCAGCAATGGCGCCGGTTCCTGATGACCGAACCGCGGGACAGAACCAAAAAGCCTTTGGCTCCCAGATCGGTCAACTACTACATGATGGTCGCCGCCGGGTTGTTCAACTTTGCCAAGCAGAATGGCTACACCCACCAGGGCCTATCTTCAGTGCTGGCTAAGGTAGAGGTGATCCGAGATAAACCAGACCCATTTGATCAGGATGAGTTTCGGCGCCTGCAGGAGGCCGCCAGGCACGAAATGGACGCAATGTGGGTCCAGCTCGCCTGCTGGACAGGCATGCGCACCGGGGAGCTCTGCACGCTTGCATGGGAAGATGTCGACCTCGAGCGCGGAGTAATCCAGATCCGCCGCAACATCACCCAGACCCGCAACTTCAAGGTACCGAAGACCGGCCATGAGCGAACCATTGTGCTCCTCCCACCAGCGATAGAAGCACTGAAGCGTATGCGGCCAATGACAGCAATGCGCCAATCCCACCACATCAAGAAGACGTTGAGGGACCGCCGGCAGATTGATGAGAAGGTCACGTTTGTATTTAGCCCAGATGTCACCAGCAAAACTCCTGGGCTCAGCATCTGCTACACGGCCTTCACTTTGGGTGACAAATGGGACAGGCTGATAAAGAGGGCTGGCATTCGCCGCCGAACCCAATACCATATGCGCCATACATTTGCTTGCTGGATGCTGACCGCTGGCGCAAACCCTGAATGGGTTGCGTCATACCTTGGGCACGAGGACAGTACCATGGTGCGCACAGTCTATGGCAAATGGATCCCCGAGCAAGACCGCGACGAAGCGGACAGGGTTTGGGGCAGGCTTGGGGCCAGCTTTTCAGATTTGGCCCCAATACAGCCCCAAGAATTTAAAGCAACTCAATAACAACCTGTAAATTAAAGAGAATTAGCCAATGGCTCAATTTATTTACACCATGAACAGGGTTGGCAAGGTCGTGCCGCCCAAGCGTCATATTCTCAAGAACATCTCCCTCTCCTTCTTCCCGGGGGCCAAGATAGGCGTGCTGGGTCTGAACGGCGCCGGGAAATCGACCCTGCTGCGCATCATGGCGGGCATCGACACCGAGATCGAAGGGGAAGCCCGTCCGCAGCCCGGCATCAAGATCGGCTACCTGCCTCAGGAGCCGAAGCTGGATCCGGAGCAGACCGTGCGCGAAGCGGTGGAAGAGGCAGTCGGCGAGGTGAAACGCGCCATGGCGCGCCTGGACGAGGTCTATGCGGCCTACGCGGATCCGGATGCGGATTTTGACAAGCTGGCCCGCGAGCAGGGCGAGCTGGAAGCCATCATCGCCGCCCAGGGCGGTCACAACATGGAGAACCAGCTGGAGCGTGCGGCCGACGCCCTGCGCCTGCCGGCCTGGGATGCCCAGATCAAGCACCTCTCCGGGGGTGAGCGCCGCCGGGTAGCCCTGTGCCGCCTGCTGCTGGAAAAACCGGACATGCTGCTGCTGGACGAGCCGACCAACCACCTGGATGCGGAATCCGTGGCCTGGCTGGAGCGCTTCCTGCACGACTACGAAGGCACCGTCGTGGCCATCACCCACGACCGCTACTTCCTCGACAACGTGGCGGGCTGGATCCTGGAGCTGGACCGCGGCGAAGGCATCCCCTGGGAGGGCAACTACTCCTCCTGGCTGGAGCAAAAAGATGCCCGTCTGGCCCAGGAAGCGAGTTCCGAAGCCGCCCGTCGCAAGTCCATCGAGAAGGAACTGGAGTGGGTTCGTCAGAACCCGAAAGGCCGTCAGGCCAAATCCAAGGCTCGTATGGCTCGCTTCGAAGAGCTCAACACCAACGACTACCAGAAGCGCAACGAGACCAACGAGCTGTTCATTCCGCCCGGACCGCGCCTCGGCGACAAGGTGGTGGAGGTGGCCAACCTCTGCAAGTCCTATGGCGACCGCCAGCTGATCGACGATCTCTCCTTCTCCATTCCGAAGGGTGCCATCGTCGGCATCATCGGTCCGAACGGTGCCGGTAAATCGACCCTGTTCCGCATGATGTCGGGTCAGGAGCAGCCGGATTCCGGTTCCATCACCCTGGGTGACACCGTGGTGCTGGCCTCCGTGGATCAGTTCCGCGACAGCATGAACGACAAGAAGACGGTATTCGAGGAAGTCGCCGACGGCCAGGACATCCTGCGCATCGGCAACTACGAGTTCCCGAGCCGCGCCTACATCGGCCGCTTCAACTTCAAGGGTTCCGACCAGCAGAAGCGGGTCGGCGAGCTCTCCGGTGGTGAACGTGGCCGTCTGCACCTTGCCAAGCTGCTGCAGACCGGCGGCAACGTGCTGCTGCTGGATGAACCGACCAACGATCTGGACATCGAAACCCTGCGCGCCCTCGAGAACGCCCTGCTGGAGTTCCCGGGTTGCGCCATGGTCATCTCCCACGACCGCTGGTTCCTCGACCGCATCGCCACCCACATCCTGGACTACCAGGACGAGGGCAAGATCGAATTCTTTGAAGGCAACTTCACCGAATACGAAGAGTGGAAGAAGAAGACCTACGGTGCCGAGGCTATTCAGCCGCGCCGCGCCAAGTACAAGCGCATTGCCAAGTAAGGCGAGGCAACAGCCGCGCCGCCAGGCATGACGTCACAAGGGGAGCCGGGGCTCCCCTTTTTTGCCTCTTCTGACTTACAATCTCCACCTCTACCCCAGCGATAGCGACCCATGATCCAAGCCTCCACCACCAGACTCACCATCCAGATCCGGCTCGAACCCGGCTGTCTGGGGCCGGATGGCAAGCAGCACATCGATACCTTCTGCGCGGCAGCCAACCGGATCCTCGCCGCCATCGAACCCCGACGGGTGCACTGGGTGCTGCTGCCCCGCCATGACAAGCAACTGGCCGAGCAGGCCTACTTCCTTGATGGCCGCCCCTTGAGCGAAACCCAGGCCACCCTGCTGCTGCAACGCATGGGGGTCGCCCTCGATCCCTTGCTGGAGCAGAGCGATGCCGTGCTGAGCCAGCTTATCGAACGCTACCAGAAAAACCGTTGATCTCGATGTGGAAACGGGGCTCTATTGGTCCCCTTTCTCCTGCCTTCGGGGGAAAACGTTTGAATTTTTACTCTATTCATTGATCCGCCTCGCACATCCGGGGTTTGTAAACCTGGCCGCCTGTGTGAAAATGTGCGCGCTGTCACGGTATCAGGACGAGTCTGGTCACTTCACCGCCAGAATCAGGGTCCGTTGCCCCGCATGGATGGGCCGACCCCCTGCTGCCTATTTCACGTCACCCATTGGAATCCAACATGAATCAACCACATCACGCTACCGGGCAGACCGCCAGCCCGGCTGCCGGGCAGGGATTGCTCGAGCGCCTGTTTGCCCTGCGCGGTCATGGCACCACGGCCCGCACCGAGGTGATCGCCGGCATCACCACCTTCCTGACCATGGTCTACATCGTCTTCGTCAACCCGCAGATCCTCTCTGCGGCAGGCATGGACACCCAGGCCGTGTTCGTTACCACCTGCCTCATCGCCGGCATCGGCAGCATCCTGATGGGTCTGCTGGCGAACCTGCCCATCGCCCTGGCTCCCGCCATGGGCCTCAATGCCTTCTTCGCTTTCGTGGTGGTGGCCGGCATGGGCTACTCCTGGCAGGTCGGCATGGGCACCATCTTCTGGGGTGCGCTGGGCCTGCTGATCCTGACCCTGCTGCGGGTACGCTACTGGCTCATCGCCAACATTCCCCTGACCCTGCGGGTCGGCATCACCGCCGGCATCGGCCTGCTGATCGCCCTGCTCGGCCTGCACAATGCCGGCATCGTGGTCGCGAGCCCCGCCACCATGGTGACCGTGGGCAACCTCACCTCCCTGCCCTGCCTGCTGGGGCTGCTCGGCTTCTTCCTCATCTGCATCTTCTCCGCCCGTGGCGTCCACTCCGCCGTGCTCATCGCCATCGTCGTCACCACCACCCTGGGCTGGCTGTTCGGCGATGTCACCTTCAAGGGCTTCGTCTCCGTGCCGCCGAGCATCACCCCCGTCTTCGGCCAGCTGGATCTGATGGGATCACTGGACATCAGCCTCGCCGGGATCATCTTCTCCTTCATGCTGGTCAACCTGTTCGACTCTTCCGGCACCCTGATCGGCGTGACCAACCGCGCCAAGCTGGCCGATGACAAGGGGCACTTCCCGCGCATGAAGCAGGCCCTGGTGGTGGACAGCGTCAGCTCCGTCGGCGGCGCCTTCATGGGGACCTCGTCCGTGACGGCCTACATCGAGAGCAGCTCCGGCGTCGCCGTCGGCGGTCGCACCGGTCTGACCGCCATCGTGGTCGGCGTGCTCTTCCTGCTGGCGATCTTCTTCTCGCCGCTGGCCGCCATGGTGCCCGCCTATGCCGCCGCCGGCGCCCTCATCTACGTGGGCGTGCTGATGTGCTCCGAGCTGACCAAGGTGAAGTGGGACGATCTGACCGAAGCGGTGCCGGCCTTCATGACCGCAGTCATGATGCCGTTCAGCTTCTCCATCACCGAGGGGATCGCCGTGGGCTTCATCTCCTACTGCGTGATGAAGGCGGGCACCGGCCGCTGGCGCGAGATCAACCCCTGCGTCTGGGTCGTCGCCCTGCTGTTCGTGCTCAAGTTCGTCTGGGTCGACAGCCACTAAGCCCGGCTTTCGCAAACAAAAATGCCCGTCATCGACGGGCATTTTCATATCTGGAATCTGGCGCTCAACGGATGCCGCGGGCCTCGCGGATCCACTCCCAGGCCTGCTGGATCTCCTGGGTCTTCTCCTTCGCCATCTCCATCATCTCGGGGGGCAGCCCCTTGGCAGCCAGCTTGTCCGGATGATGCTTGCTCATCTCCTTGCGATAGGCGCGCTTGATCTCCTGATCGCTGTCGCCCTCGCTCACCCCCAGCAGTTGATAGGCATCCTTGAGGCGGTCCTTGGTGGGAGCCTGTCGCTGCTGCCCCTGCCCGCCCTGCTGCTGACGGTGGAAGAAGTTCATCTGCGCCTCGGCCATGGCCAGGATGCGGGCCAGCTCGATCTGGCTGAAGCCCAGCTCGTCCGCGATGGTCTGCAGTATGGCGCGCTCGTCGGCCTCGACCCGGCCGTCGGCGAAGGCGGCCTGCAGCTGCACCTCTAGGAAGAAGCGCAAGATATCGCGCTGCCCCAGGCTGGCGCGTCTGAACTCGGCCAGGGTCTCCCGCAACGGGAAGCCGCTCTCCTTGCCCTGGCGGAACGACTCCTGCGCCCGTACCCGCTGCTCGCCACTGAGCCGCATCCTGTCCATCAGGTTGGAGGCGACCCGGATCTCCTGCTCGGTGACCTGGCCGCTCGCCTTGGCGATGTGGCCCATGACGGCGAAGGTGGCGTGGAAGAACACCGCCTGTTGTTGCTGGGTGGGGGCGCGGCGGAAGCTCATGCCCATGCCCCGATCGAAACGATGGCCTATCCAGAGGCCAAGCAGGGCACCGAAGATGTTGCCGAGCAGAAAACCGAAGAAGGTGCCGAGCACCTTACCCCAAATACGCATGGTTCAAGACCTCGTGAAATTAATGAGTGCGTCCTTGCAACTGATCGTCCAGCTCCCGCAGCCGCGCCACGGTGCCGATGTCGCGCCACTCGCCGGCCAGCAGGCTGCCACCGACCCGGCCCTCGGCCATCCACTGCCGCAGCAGGGGGGCCAGCTTGCGCGCCCCCGGCGCCAGCTCGGCGAAGGCGGCGGGCCGATAGAGGCCGACGCCGCTGAAGGTCAGCGCGGGGGCGTCCAGCACCCTGTCTCCTCCCAGGGAGAAATCCCCGTGCGGGTGCTGGGGTGGATTGGGCACCAGCCAGAGGTGGGCGAGATCATCCCCCAGTGGCCGAGCCACCAGGGCGGCATAGTCGAGATCGAGCCAGGTATCGCCGTTGATCACCAGAAACGGCTCGTCCCCCAGCAGCGGCAGCGCCTGCACGATGCCGCCTGCGGTCTCGAGGGCGCTCTCCTCCGCCGACCACTGGATGCTGACCCCGAGTTCGCTGCCGTCGCCGAGCGCCGCCACCAACTGGTGACCGAGCCAGGCGTGGTTGATGACCAGCTCCCGCACCCCGGCGGCCTTCAGCTTCTCGATATGGTGCACGATGAGCGGCTTGCCCCCCACCGCCAGCAGCGGCTTGGGCAGGCTGTCGGTGAGCGGTCGCATCCGCTCGCCGCGACCGGCGGCCAAGAGCATCGCCTTCATGCCGAGACCTCGCTCAACCCCGGCAGTACGCGCCGCTGCAGCCAGTCACCGAAGCGGGCCAGCACCGGATAGGCGGTGCCATGGCTGCGACAGACATCGACCACGTAGCCCAGGGTACGAGGAATGTCCTTGAGGTAGCCGGCCTTGCCATCGCGGTGATAGAGGCGGGTGAAGAGACCCGCCGCCTTGAGATGGCGCTGCATGCCGGTGAGATCTGCTGCGCGACGAAACACGGCATAGTCCAGATTGCCGAGCAGGCCGGCCTCTTGCAGGGTGTCGAAGCCAAGTCGCATGCCCTGCTCGATCACCGCGTCCGGCCAGCGCACGTAGCAGTCTTTCAGCAGGGAGACCAGGTCATAGCTCAGCGGCCCGATGACCATGTCCTGGAAGTCGATAAGGGCGAGGTCGCTCTCCTTCGGATTCGTCCCGCCGCACACCATCAGGTTGCGGCTGTGGAAGTCCCGGTGCATCACTCCTTGTGGCTGGGCCAGGTTGCTCGCCGTGAGGCAGGCGAAGGTCTCCGCCAGCAACTGCTGCTCTTCATCACTCAGGGCCAATTGCAAGTGATGTCCCAGCAACCACTCGGGGAAGATGGCATTTTCGCGGGCCATGAAGGCCTCATCGAAGGGCTCGAGCTCGAGCGCCACGGCGCCGAGCCCTGGCAGCAGGGCGATGGCCTTGCCATACCAGGCCAGTACGCTCTCTTCGTTCAGGCAGCCGATAAGCTGGGTATCCCCCAGATCCGTCACCGCCAGCAATCCCTGCTCGTAGTCGACCCCCTTTACCTCGGGGGCCAGCAGCCCCGCATCGTGCAGGGCGGCCGCATTGCGAACGAATTCATGATTTTTTTCGGTTTTCGGATTAGCATCCACCCACACCAGACCGCCACCCCGGAAGTAGCGGCGGAAACTGGCGTCACCGGAAATAAGCGTCAACGAGAGGTTGGCGTCACCGGAAATCCGGCGAGCCCATTGCAAAAGCAGGGAAGCGCGATCGTGCATGAGTCGGGAACCAAATTGGAAAGCAGCACTTGGCTGTTAGCCCTGGCCGCAATAATGCTTTATCATTGCCGGCTAACATAAAGCAATGACATGCAATGTCAACTCGATGGATCCTGACATAAAATGCATGCCCTGAATCCACCGTTTTTACTACGGATTGCGCGAGCCTTTCACATGACAAAATGGACACTGGGATACTCCTGTCCCATCGCCCTGACCATCAGCCTTGTTCCTGCCCTGAGTCCGCTCATGGCCCAGGCAGCGCCACTCAATGCGCCACCCGCTACCGGGATCCTCGACAGCCTCTGCTATGACTATGTCCCCAAGATAGAGAAGCCCAGTGCGGGCCAGGACGCCAATGCCCAGCCCGTCGAGGTGGATGCCGATCGCCTGGAGGCCAAGCAGGGCGGTACCGCCGTCTACGAGGGTGACGTCAAGGTGCGCCAGGGCGTGCGCAAGTTCGACTCCGACTATGCCCAGCTCGACCAGAAGAGCCGGGATGTCATCGCCATCGGCAACATCTATTACAACGATGGCCAGATCACGGTCACCAGCGACAAGACCCTGAAATCCAACCTGGACACCAAGAACTCCGAGCTGGAAGAGGGCAAGTATCAGGTCCATGGCTCACCGGTGCGCGGCTTCGCCGAAAAGGTGACCATGACCAACAACAACCAGAACATCACTCTGGAAGGGGCCCAGTACACCACCTGCCCACCGGGCCAGGAGGCCTGGACCCTGAAGGCCGGCAGCATCGACATCGATCAGTCCGAGGTATTCGGGGAGGCCTGGAACGCCAGCCTCTGGCTCTATGACTATCCGGTCTTCTACTTCCCCTATATCAACTTCCCCATCAAGGATGAGCGCAAGACCGGTCTGCTCTACCCGGGCTATACCCAAAGCTCCAAGAACGGCATGGACATCACCCAGCCGTTCTACTGGAACATCGCCCCCAACTACGATGCCACCATCACCTCCCGCTTCATGGACAGACGGGGCCTGATGGAACAGGTCGAGTTCCGCTACATGCCGGACCCGGCCCACGTGGGGAGCCTCTACTTCGAGAACCTGGCAGACGACAAGCAGTACGACGAGACGGCCAGCCTCAATCAGCATCTCTCTGACGGTCACCGTTACCTGCTGAGTGCCCGCCACACCTCCATGTTCATGGACAACGCCATGCGGGTGTCGGTGGACTACACCAAGGTACGGGACCAGGACTACAACTACTTCAACGACTTCACCCCCAAGGTGGGGACCCAGGTCGACAACCAGTTGCAGCAATCCCTGAAGGCAGGTTACTACCAGCAGAACTGGAACCTCGATGCCGAGGTACGGACCTACCAGATCCTGCTGGCCAGCGCCCAGCAACCCCACGAGCTGATGCCGCGCATCAACCACAACTACTACCAGCAGGGCAACTGGTACGATCTGGCATGGAATACCGAGCTGACCAACTTCGGCTACAACAACGATCAGGCCATCGAGCAGAACAAGGGGGAAGCCTACACCGGCACCCGGGTCTACACGGCCCCCACCCTGACCATCCCCCTCGTTGACGAGGCAGGCTACTTCCTCGACAGCCAATACAAGCTGATGTACACCCGTTACGACCAGACGGTGCCTGACCAGATGAGCAGCACCTTCACCAATCGTTTCACCCCGAGAGAGGGCGGCGACGTCACCCTGGAAGAGGGGACCATCACCCGGGTACTGCCCTCGTTCCGTCTCAAGGGCGGCATGACCTTCGAGCGGGATCAGCAGTGGTTTGGCGAGGGAGCCAACCAGACACTGGAGCCTGAATTCCAGTACCTCTATGTGCCCTACAAGGATCAGGACAACATCGGTGTCTATGACTCCACCACCATGCGCCAGGACTACTACAGCCTCTTCAGCGATCGCCGCTTCGCCGGTCTGGACCGCATCAGCGACTCCAACCGGCTCTCCTTGGGGGTCACCACCCGCATTTATGATCCGGCCGGGGATGAACGAATCCGGTTGGCCGTTGCCCAAGCCTTCGACTTCGTGGCGCCCAGGGTCAAGCTTTACAGCAGCGATGAGCTGAGTACCAATACCCGCTCCCCGCTATCGTTCGAGGGTGACGCCAAGATCAACGAGCAGTGGTATGCCCATGCGGGGGCACAATATGATATGGAACAGCGCCAGATAAGCTCAGCCAACAGCGCCCTGGAGTACCGTCACGAGAAGTTGATCAGCCAGTTGAACCACCGCTTCGTGCGGGATGCCAACTACGACCTCGACCACAAGGGCCAGGTGACGGATCTCAACCAGATCGGCCTGCTGCTGACCACCCCGCTGGACGATCGCTGGCACCTTTATGGCGGCTACTATCAGGAGCTCAACCAGAACGTCAAAGTGGACCGCAAGGTGGGTCTGAAATACGACTCCTGCTGCTGGAGCATCAACTTCAACCTGGAATGGGTCAACACGCCAGACAACGTGAACCTGACCCCGACGTCCGAGCGCAGCCTCGGCATTCAATTTGAAATGAAAGGATTGGGTAGCGTGGGTACCGGCTCCAAGGGCACCTCCCTGGACACCGAAGCACTGCCTTACATTCGTCCGTTTAACCTGCGAGACCAGTAATCGGTCTGGCAAACGCCTTGAGAGATGGATATGAAGAAGACGTTGATTTCCCTGCTGACCGCAGGCCTGTTCGGAGTCATGAGCCAGGGTGCCCTCGCCGCCCCCGAGCTGATGGACAAGGTGCTTGCCGTGGTCAACAAGGATGTGGTGCTGGCCAGTCAGCAGGAGGCCCTGGTGCAAAAGGTCAAGGCCTCCGCCCAGGAGAGCGGCCAGTCCCTGCCCGATGACGTCACCCTGCGCAAGCAGGCGCTGGATCGCCTGATCCAGGAGAGCCTGCAACTGCAACTGGCGGAGCGCCAGGGGCTCAAGATCAGTGACACCCAGCTGGAACAGGCCATTCAGAGCATCGCCGCCGACAACAAGATGAACCTGGAGCAACTGCGCGCCCAACTGGAGCGGGAAGGCCTGACCTACGCCCAGTACCGTGAGGAGGTGCGCCGCGAGATCCTGATGAACGAGGTGCGCCGCAGCCAGGTCCGCCGTCGCATCAACATCTCCGATCAGGAGGTCAAGCAGGTGGTCGAGGCCCTGAGCAAACAGGGCCAGCAGCAGACGTCATATCATATCGGCCATATCCAGGTCGCGCTGCCGGACAACCCGAATGCCGAGCAGCTCAACGCTGCCAAGGCCAAGATCGAGCGCATTCTGGCGTCCCTGAAAGAGGGGGCCGACTTCCGCAAGCTGGCCATTGCCGAGAGTAACGGTCCCAAGGCGCTGGAAGGGGGTGACTGGGGCTGGTTGAGCCCGCAGGAGATGCCCACCCTGATGGCGGAAGCCGTGCAAGGGGCCGGCAAGGGTGACATCGTCGGCCCGCTGCGCTCCGGCGCCGGTCTGCACATCATCAAGATCTTCGACACCAAGGGTCAGCAACAGATCATGCAGACCGAGGTCAAGGCGCGCCACATCCTGATCAAGCCCTCCATCATCCTGAGCGAGGAGAAGGCCAAGGGCACCCTGGACGGCATCCTGCACGACATCAAGAGCGGCAAGGCCAGCTTTGCCAGCATGGCAGAGAAATACTCCGAGGATCCGGGCTCTGCGGTGCAGGGTGGCGAGCTGGGCTGGTCTGATCCCAACGTCTATGTGCCGGAATTCCGCGACATGCTGGGTCGCCTGCAACCGGGCCAGATCAGCGAACCCTTCCGTACCAGCCACGGCTGGCACATCGTGCAGCTCGAGGAGCGCCGCAGCCAGGACGCCACCGGCAAGGCCCAGGAGCAACGCGCCTACCAGCTCATCTTCAACCGCCGCTTCGCCGAAGAGTCCCAGGCCTGGCTGGATGAGCTGCGCGACGAAGCCTACATCCAGATCGAACCCAATTGATGGGCGACAAGCAGATGAACAAGGCGCATCCAGGGCACGCCGAGGCACAGCTGAGCTGCCACCGGCTTGCCATCACCCCGGGTGAACCGGCTGGCATAGGCCCGGATCTGGTCCTGCAGATTGCCCAGCGGGCCTGGCCCCATCAGTTGGTGGTGATCGCCGATCCCGCCCTGTTGCGCGAACGGGCCGCCCTGCTGGGGCTGTCCGTCGAGCTTGAACCCTATGACGAAAGCGCCCCCACCCGTCCGCAGCGGGCGGGGACTCTGACCGTCTGCCCCGTGCCGCTCGGCGCCCCCGTGGTGCCAGGCAAGCTGGATGAGGGCAACGGCGCCTATGTGCTGGCTACCTTGCAGCGCGCCTGCGACGGCAACCTGAGCGGCGAATTTGCCGCCGTGGTGACCGGGCCGGTGCACAAGGGGATCATCAACCAGGCGGGCGTCTCGTTCAGCGGTCACACCGAGTTCTTCGCCCAGCAGTCCGACACCGCCGATGTGGTGATGCTGCTGGCCACCGAAGGGCTGAGAGTGGCCCTCGCGACCACCCATATTCCCCTTGCCTATGTGGCCAAGGCCATCACCGAGGATCGCCTTGGCAAGGTGATCCGCATCCTGGATGCGGATCTCAAGCGCAAATTCGGCATCGAACAGCCCCGGATCTATGTCTGCGGCCTCAATCCCCATGCCGGGGAAGGGGGTCATCTGGGCCGTGAAGAGATCGATGTCATCGAACCCGCCCTGGTCGCCCTGCGCCAGGAAGGGATCGATCTGGTCGGCCCGCTGCCGGCCGATACCCTGTTCCAGGACAAATACCTCAAGGATGCGGATGCGGTACTCGCCATGTACCACGATCAGGGGCTGCCCGTGCTCAAGTACAAGGGCTTTGGCAACTCGGTCAACATCACCCTCGGACTTCCCTTCATCCGTACCTCGGTGGACCACGGCACCGCGCTGGATCTGGCAGGCAAGAACCTGGCAGACCCCGGCAGCCTCACCACCGCGATCAACCACGCCATCCAGATGGTAGAGAAAAAAAGATATGAGCAGTAAGGTGCACATGGGCCACACGGCCCGTAAGCGTTTCGGTCAGAACTTCTTGCACGACCGGTATGTGATCGACCAGATAGTGGCCGCCATCAACCCGCAACCGGGTCAGAATCTGGTGGAGATAGGCCCGGGTCTGGCCGCGCTCACCGAGCCGGTCGCCGCCCAGATGGACAAGATGACCGTGGTCGAGCTGGACCGGGATCTTGCCGCACGTCTGCGCGAACACCCGACCCTGAAAGAGAAGCTGACCGTCATCGAAGCCGATGCCATGCGCTTTGACTTCAGTACCCTGATGGGGGAAGGCAAGGGGCCGCTGCGCATCTTCGGCAACCTGCCCTACAACATCTCCACCCCGCTCATCTTCCACCTGTGCGAATTTGCCGACCGGGTGGAGGACATGCACTTCATGCTGCAAAAGGAAGTGGTGCTGCGTCTGGCCGCCGGCCCGGGCAGCAAGGCCTATGGCCGTCTGAGCGTGATGACCCAGTACTACTGTCAGGTAGTGCCGGTGCTGGAAGTGGGCCCGGGCGCCTTCAAGCCGGCGCCGAAGGTGGATTCCGCCGTGGTGCGTCTGATCCCGCACAAGAACCCGACTATCGTCGCGAAAGACATTCGTTGCTTGAACCGGGTCTGCACCGAGGGCTTCGGCCAGCGTCGCAAGACCATTCGCAACAGCTTCTCCAACTTCATCACCGACGCCCAGCTGACCGAGCTTGGCATCGATGGCAACCTGCGCCCGGAGAATCTCTCCCTCGAGCAGTTCGTCACGATCGCCAACTGGCTGGCCGACCAGCAACAGGCCTGATCCCATGACCCAAGCCCGGATAGTGGTCCGCCCCCACCCCAGCTATGTGGCGGGAACCGCAGATCCCTACCATTTTCTCTATCGCATCGAGATTGAGAACCTGGGTCCGGGCACGGTGCAACTGCTGCATCGACGCTGGCTCATTACGGATGCCAATGGCAAGATGCTGGAAGTGGAAGGTCCCGGCGTGGTCGGTGAACAACCCCTGATCGCCCCCGGCGAGACCTTTTCCTACCAGAGTGGCGTTCCCCTCGCCACACCGCTTGGCGTGATGGAAGGCAGCTACATCCTGCAGGATGAATCGGGGCAACAATTCGAAGCCCCCATCGCCCCCTTCACGCTGGCCGTCCCCAACATAATCAACTGAGGTTTCATGGCGAACTGTTTCGTCGGTGATATCCAGGGCTGCTACGACGATTTGCGCCGTCTGCTGGATCTTGCCGAGTTCGACTTCGATAACGACACGCTCTGGCTGTGCGGCGATCTCGTCGCCCGGGGGCCGGACTCCCTCAACACCCTGCGTTTCGTCAAATCACTGGGGCAGCAGGCCGTCACCGTGCTCGGCAACCACGACCTGCACCTGCTGGCGGTGGCCCACGGGGTCGCCCCGCTCAAGAAGAAAGACAAGTTGCAGGCGCTGATGGAGGCGCCGGATCGGGACGAGCTGCTGGAGTGGCTGCGTCACCGTCCCCTGCTGGCAGAACACCCCGACCTGCCCATCATGATGGTGCATGCGGGCCTCTCCCCCGCCTGGGACGCCCACACCGCCCGCAGTTGTGCCCGGGAGGTGGAGAGCCTGCTGCGCGGGGATCAGTACAGCTGGCTGCTGCACAACATGTATGGCGATCAGCCCGACAGCTGGAACGACAACCTGCTGGGCATAGAGCGTTACCGCTACATCATCAACAGCTTCACCCGGATGCGCTTTTGCTACTTCGACGGGCGCCTCGACTTCAAATGCAAGAAGGGCCCCACCGAATCGACCCCGGGCCTGCGCCCCTGGTTCGAGCAGCGCGAGCACCATGTGGATGACCCCATCCTGGTCTTCGGCCACTGGGCGGCCCTGATGGGCAACACCGGCAAATCCGATATCAAGGGACTCGACACCGGGTGCGTCTGGGGCAACAGCCTCACCCTGTGGCGCTACGAGGACGACGCCCTGATCGCCACCCCCTGCCCGGCCTATGCCAAGTAGATCGGCTCTTTGCGGAACAAGGGAATGATCCGCCGTTGAGAGGAGAGCAATGCCCTCTCCTGTGAAATGGAGCTGAAAACAGAACGGGCCCGGCAATGCCGGGCCCGTTTTTTCATGATGAGCGGATCAGAGCCTGCGCCCCAGCCGTTTCTCGACCTGGCGTCGCTCCCATTCCGGGCCAAACAGCTTGAAGGGCTGGAACAGGTTGATGGCGTGGGAAGCCAGCCCCAGCCCCCATCCCAGCATGGGCCACCAGGCCCAGATATAGTCCGGGTTGCTCAGGTAGTTGATGACAAACAGCCCCCCTATCACCAGCACATAGCTCATGAGGTGGCCGTAGAAGCCCCTGAGCCCCTCCACGAACTTCATCGCCTCCCGCTCATCCCGCGCCACCTGCACGCGTCCCCGATCTTCGCCCTCATTCCCTTTCATCTCGCTCTCCTGCAGTTGGGTCACATCGAGCTCGAAGACGGCGGCCAGGGCCTTGAGGGATTCCAGTCCGGGTTGTTGTCCCTGCTCTATTCGCTGAATGGTGCGAACGCTCAGGCCTGTGAGGGTCGCCAGCTGTTCCTGGGACCATCCCCGTTGCAATCTCAACTTCCTGACGATCATCTTGCGCTCCTTGTGGTGATTGACAGGGCCAGCATAGGGAAAGGGGATGAGAGGCAACACGACAGATGGCCGACACTCACCTGACTTCCTTTAAAAATCAAAATCTTACTACCACGCAATCGTGGCTCTTGCGCCCCGAGCAACCAGGCTTGGCGTGCCGCTGGCGGCCAGGCGTCGCGGGGGCTTACAACCCCTGCATCAGCTCGGCACCAATCTCGAAGGAGCGCAGGCGCGCCTGATGATCGACGATGGGGCCGTTGAACATCAGCTCGTCCGCTCCGGTCTCTGCCAGCAGAGCCTTGAGGCCGTGGCGTACCCGATCCGGCTCCCCCACCAGGGAGCGAGCCAGGGTCTGCTCCATCGCCATCAATTCGCGGGGAGACCACTCATCCCCCAGCGTCTGCACCGGCAGTGGCAGCTTGCCGGCATCCCCCCGGTAGAGACGCAGGAACTGCTGCTGCAGGGTGGTGAACAGGAAGCGGGCCTCACGGTCGGTGTCGGCGGCGATCAGATTGACGCACACCACCGCATGGGGTTTGGGCCAGCGGGCAGAGGGGCGGTATTGGGTACGGTAGAGCTCCAGCGCCTGCAGCAACATGGCGGGAGCGAAGTGGGAAGCAAAGCCGAACGGCAACCCCATGGCCGCAGCCAGTTGGGCACTGTAGAGGCTGGAGCCCAGCAGCCAGATGGGCACATGGAGTCCCTGACCCGGCACCGCCTGCACGGCACCGACCTCGTCGCCAAAATAACTCATCAGTTCGCGTACATCCGCCGGGAAATCATCCACCTCGCCGCTGCGCTGGCGGCGCAGCGCCTGCATGGTGCGCTGATCGCTGCCAGGGGCGCGGCCCAGGCCGAGATCGATGCGATCCGGATAGAGGGAACTCAGCGTACCGAACTGCTCCGCAATGACCAGGGGGGAGTGGTTCGGCAACATGATGCCGCCAGCCCCGAGCCGCAACGTCGTGGTGCCCCCGGCCAGGTGGCCAATCAGCACCGCTGTGGCGGCGCTGGCAATGCCCGGCATGTTGTGGTGCTCCGCCAGCCAGTAGCGATGGTAACCCCAGCGCTCCGCATGGCGAGCCAGATCCAGCGAGTGGCGAAACGACTCGGCCGGCAGACCACCTTCGGGAACGGGCACCAGATCCAGCACGGAATAGGGGACGACAGACATGGGACACTCCATTGGTTCACAGGGCGTTTATCAGGGGAGCAATGTAGCACGAGATATCTGAACGAATCATCTCACCACAGGGGCAAGGACGCAGCGCGAAGGCCGGCTGTTGATTTGGGGCTGAAGAGCGCAAGATCGAGTCCTAGGCTTTTTGTCATCCAGCAAGCACACTGTTAGGTGACCAATACGGCGATCGCCAGGGGACAAGGATCCGTCCATGACAAACGCAAGTCTCAGTCGCAGACCCTTTTACGTATACATTGCCACCCTTTTCATCCTGCTCTTCTCCTTGCTGGGGGGCGCCCTCATCGTGCTGCAGTTCCAGCAGGGCATGCAGCAGGGGCTGGAGCACGAACGTCAGAGCTTCCAGCAATACCGGGAGCAGCTTGCCCTCGCCATCAAGCTGAACCAGCGACCGGCCCGCATGTCCCTGAATCTGCTGCGCAGCGGCCAGCTGTCCGCCATGACAGGGCTGGAGACGCGGCTAGCCTTCCTGCCCCAGCTGGCAGAAGTACTGGCCAACAGCACCAGTTACGGCGCCATCTATGCCGGTTACGAGGACGGCGATTTCTTTCTGGTACGCAAGCTGACCGAACGGGCGAGAGGGGCGTTGGAGGCGCCTCCGCCCGAGAGCCGCCTGCTGGTCCAGAGCCTGCATCAGGGACAGGGAGAGTTCCTCTATTTCGACCAGCGGCTGCGGCTGCTGGAGCGGCGCCCCATGCCGGATTACCGTTTCGATCCGCGAGATCGGGGCTGGTACAAGGAGGCGCGCTGGAACACCGGCATCATAGTGACCCACCCCTACCTCTTCTTCACTACCCGGGAGCCAGGCATGACACTGGCGGTGGAGAGCGACGATCGCCGGGCGGTGATCGGACTCGATGCGGGCATGGAGGGGCTCTCTTCCCTCATCGGCGAGTTGCCCCTGCCCGGTCACAGCCAGTTGGTGCTGTTTGACGAGGTCGGGACCCTGCTGGCCACGGATCCCGAGCGCCTTCCAAGCTTCGAGCAACTGAGCCGCCTGCCCATGCTGTCGGCCCTCAATCACCCCATTCTCACCAGGCTGCAACAGGAGATGGCCGCGCGGCCAGCCCTGCTGCATCACCCCGCCGAGCTGACCCTGGCAACGGTTCAGGGTCAGGAGTGGCTGGTCAACCTCTCCTCCCTCGGGGAAGAGTCTCCGTTTTATCTCGCCCTCCTGGTGCCCACCGAGGTGCTCACCGCCCCGGCGCGCCAGGATGCACTGCACAATCTCGCCTGGGCCCTTGCCGGTCTGCTGCTCCTGCTGCCCGTCATCTGGCTGGCAGCCCGGCGCACTGCCGCCCCTTTGCTGGTATTGACCGGGGAGGCTGAGCGGATCCAGCACTTCGACTTTGGCGAAAGCCCGGGGCCGGATTCGGCGATCCGCGAAATTGACGACCTCGCCCGCGCCATGTCCAGCATGCGCCTGACCCTCGGCAATTTCATGAACATGGGCCGGGCGCTGGCGGCAGAGCATCGCTTCGATTCGTTGCTCAGCCGCATCCTGCACGAGACGGTGGCGGCAGCCCAGGCCGAGGGCGGCTGCCTCTTCCTGGCCCAGGAGAGCGAGATGCAGGCCGTTCACGCCATCTGGCAGGGGCAGCCGCTGGCGTGCGAACAGGTACAGTGGCAGGCGGCGCTGCTCGGCGGTCTCTACCACACGGAGCGCCTCTGCCTGCCCCTCGACGAGGCACAGTGGGCCCGCTTCCTCACCGACTGGGGCCCCTTCCCCGGTGCCTGCCAACTGCTGGTCGAACCCCTTCACAACCACCGTCAGGAGCTGATCGGCTGCCTGCTGCTGATCCTGCCAGACTGCTCGGCCCGCGAACTGGCCTCGCGCATCAGCCTCATCGAGGCGCTGGCGGGCACCTCCTCCTCCGCCATCGAAAACCAGCGTCTGCTGGAGGAGCAGAAACAACTGCTGGAAGCCTTCATCGAGCTCATCGCTGGTGCCATCGATGCCAAGAGCCCCTACACCGGCGGCCACTGCCAGCGGGTGCCGGAACTGGCCAGGATGCTGACCCAGGCCGCCTGCGCACAGCAGACGGGGCCCTTTGCCGATTTCCGGCTCAACGAAGAGGAGTGGGAGGCCATCCATATCGCGAGCTGGCTGCACGACTGCGGCAAGGTCACCACCCCGGAGTTCGTGGTGGACAAGGCGACCAAGCTCGAGACCATTTACGACAGGATCCACGAGATCCGCACCCGCTTCGAGGTGCTCAAGCGGGATGCCCACATCGAGGCGCTCTGCGCCCTGCTGCCTCCATCCGGGCAGCAGGCCGCCCTCGAGGCTGTAACCCCCCTCTGGCACACCCTGGATCAGGAGTTCGCCTTCGTGGCCGAGTGCAATCTGGGGGGCGAGTGGATGGCGCCGGAGAAACTCGCCAGGCTGGATGCCATCGCCAGCCGCACCTGGTTGCGCACTCTGGACGATCGGCTCGGCATCAGTCAGGAGGAGCG
The DNA here is from genome assembly GCF_002934285.1 of Aeromonas sp. ASNIH1. Classification (NCBI taxonomy): domain Bacteria; kingdom Pseudomonadati; phylum Pseudomonadota; class Gammaproteobacteria; order Aeromonadales; family Aeromonadaceae; genus Aeromonas; species Aeromonas sp. ASNIH1. The sequence goes on from NZ_CP026228.1 coordinate 604,235, forward strand.
CAAGCGCCACCAGGAGGCACCCTCTCCCCTCCCCTGCCGAGAGTCGCTGCTCGCCGACAAGGCGGTCCATCTCATCCCTCGCCCCGAGCACGACAATCTCGCCCGACACAACCCATGGGGCTTCAAGGTGCGGGTGCCCACCCACCTCTACAACAGGGGGGAACGTTACAATCTCGCCATCGGCCGTGGCACCCTCACCGAAGAAGAGCGCTACAAGATCAACGATCACATCATCCAGACCATACGCATGCTGGAGAAGCTTCCCTTCCCCCGCCATTTGCGCAAGGTGCCGGAGATTGCGGGGGGCCATCACGAGCGGATGGACGGCACGGGCTATCCGCGCCAGTTGCAAGGGGGGCAGATGAGCATTCCAGCCCGCATCATGGCCATTGCAGACATCTTCGAGGCGCTGACGGCGAGCGATCGCCCCTACAAGTCAGGCAAGACGGTCTCCCAGTCCCTGGCCATCATGGTGAAGATGGTGCAGGAACAGCACATAGACCCGGCCCTGTTTGCCCTCTTCATCGAGAGCGGCATCTGGCGGGACTACGCCAGACGCTTCCTCGCCCCCGAGCAGTTGGACGAGGTCGAATGCCAGGCCCTGCTGGCAGGATCACACTGACCTTCCGCTGACACTCGCCCATAAAAAAACGGTCAACCCGGGTTGACCGTTTTTCGTTCCACTTCGCCCCTTAGAACAGCAGGTGCGCCACACCGGCAATCACCGGCAGGGTGACCAGGGTGCGCAGCAGGAAGATGACGAACAGCTCCCACAACTTGACCGGGATCTTGCTGCCCAGCAACAGAGCGCCCACTTCCGACATGTAGATGAGCTGGGTGACCGACATGGCGGCGATCACGAAGCGGGTGATGTCACTCTCGATAGTGGAGGCCAGCACCGCCGGGATGAACATGTCGGCGAAGCCCACCATGATGGTCTTGGAAGCGGCTTCCGCCTCCGGCAGTTGCAGCAGCTCGAGCAAAGGCACGAAGGGCGCCCCCAGCCAGTTGAACACCGGGGTGTGCTCCGCCAGCATCAGGGCACAGGTCCCGACGGCCATCACCACCGGCAGCACGCCAAACACCATGTCCAGGGCGTTTTTCACCCCTTCACGCGCCACGGCGCCGAGATCCGTCATGCTGTCGGCCTTGGTCAGGGCACGATGGTAGCCGTAGCTCAGTACGCTGTGCTGATGGGGGATGGCCTCCTGCTTGCGGCACAGGGGAGTACCGTCGCTGTAGACATCCTTCTTCCAGGAGAGCGGCGGCAGGCGCGGCACCACGATGGCGGCCACCACACCGGCCAGGCAGACGGTCAGGTAGAAGGGGACGAACATGTGCTCCAGCTTCACCTGGGAGATCACCACCAGACAGAAGGTGATGGAGACGGCGGAGAAGGTGGTACCGATGACGGCCGCTTCCCGCTGGGTGTAAAACTTGCCTTCATACTGCTTGCTGGTCAGCAGGATCCCGACGCTGCCATCACCGAGCCAGGAGGCGAAACAGTCCACCGCAGAACGCCCCGGCAGACGGAACACCGGACGCATGATGCGGGTCATCATGGTACCGACAAACTCCAGCAGACCAAAATCCAGCAGCAAGGGCAGCAGCAGGCCCGCAAAGATGAAGACGGAGAACAGTACCGGCAGCAGATCGTGCAACACCAGGCCGCCGGTCGCCCCTGAGCGCAGCACCTCGGGACCGGCTTCAAAGAAGGTCAACAGCACGAAGACCCCGCCCAGCACCCGCACGCACGCCCAGAAGGGGGGGACGTTGAACAGGCTGTTGAGGAAGGGCCGTTTCACCAGGATCGCCGGTTTGAACAGCCAGGCGATCAGGGTCATCAGCATGGTGGTGGTGATGATGGCGCTGACCATGGCCACCAGATGATCGGCAAACACCGTTTGAACCAGCTTCGCCAACACGGCGACGGGAATGGTGACATTGCCGTCATAGATGACCGGGGTCATGAACAGCAGGATCCCGATCAGTGACGGGATCAAAAACATCAGCACGTTGCGGCGAGTACGGATTGCCGGTGCTTCCAGGGTCTTTTCCAACATATAAACAGCCTTAAATGTGACTTTTCCTTCAGCCGGGCCGCCTGCATACTCATGCCCTCACCCGGAAAACGGGCGCAAGAATAACCCAAAAAACTGCACAAACAAGCCATTAATTGATCATTTCAAGCATAAATATTTTATCAGGCGAACCATCCATAAGAACAAACCAAAACAGTCATGCATATCGATTCAATTTGAATGGTTAGCACAATGTTTCATACAGGTTACATTCAGGTGCGCAGTATAATCCGCAGCCACTGTCAGGCAATAAGAGACATGAAAAATATATCTATAGGGTGATCCCGTCGATCCTCCCATAAAAAAACCGGAGCCTGTCTGGCTCCGGTCTTGTCACGAACATGATGCTCAATCGCGAACGTAAATGACTTCGACGCCGTCGTCGTCCTCATCGTCCCAGTCGTCATCGTCCAGGCCATCATCGAAGGCCTTGGACGCCGCCAGGGCATCGGCTTCCGCCTTGGCAAGCTGGTTCTTGTGGTAGTCGTCCCACTTGAACTCCACCTTCTCGATGGCGTCTCTGGCATCCTCCGCCAGCTGACGGGGCATGGTGTCCAGCAGATCCAGGATGTCGTAGCACACCTTCTTGGTGCCTTCCTTGCTGATGGCGGTAATGGCGTAGACCGGACCTTCGTGGTTGAGGGCTGCCTTGACTCTGTCCATCACTTCCTGAGCCTCTTCTTCCAGGATCAGGTCCATCTTGTTGAACACCAGCCAGCGCGGCTTGCCCGCCAGCTCGGGACTGTATTTTTCCAGCTCCCGGACGATGGTCACGGCGTTCTCGGCAGGATCGGAGCCATCCACCGGGCAGATATCCACCAGGTGGATCAGGACGCGGCAACGCTCCAGGTGCTTGAGGAAGCGGATCCCCAGGCCTGCACCCTCGGCAGCCCCTTCGATGAGGCCGGGAATGTCTGCAATGACGAAGGAGCGGGAGTTCTCGCCACGTACCACACCCAGGTTCGGTACCAGGGTGGTGAAGGGGTAGTCTGCCACTTTCGGACGGGCCGCAGAAACGGCGCGAATGAAGGTGGACTTGCCTGCGTTCGGCAAACCCAGCATGCCGACATCCGCCAGCAGCAGCAGCTCCAGCCTCAGGGTACGCACTTCACCCGGGGTGCCGTTGCTCTTCTGGCGCGGCGCCCGGTTGACCGAACTCTTGAAGCGGGTGTTGCCAAGGCCGTGGAAGCCGCCCTTGGCAACCAGCAGCTTCTGATCGTGACTGGTCAAATCCCCCAGCAGTTCGCCGGTGTCTTCATCGGTGGCACGGGTTCCCACCGGCACGCGCAGGATCTTGTCCTTGCCGCGACGACCGGTACAGTTGGCACTCTGGCCGTTCTCGCCACGCTCGGCGGCGTGGAAGCGCTCGAAACGGTAGTCGATCAGGGTATTCAGGTTTTCATCGGCCACCAGATACACGTCGCCACCATCACCGCCGTCACCGCCGTCCGGGCCGCCGTTCGGGATGTACTTCTCGCGGCGGAAGCTCACACAACCGTTACCACCGTCACCGGCATCGACTCGAATCTGGACTTCATCAACAAACTTCATAGGTAACCGTCACCTTAATTCGAAAAACCGATACGCAATTATAGTGATACGGGCCCCTTCGGGCGAGGCGCATCTGGCCGATGAGGGCTGTCTGCGCCGGCTCATCCGCGTGCCGTTTTTTCGTCAAACTCATCAGAAAAACAAAAGCCCCGCCATGTTGGCGGGGCTTCGGATCCTTGCGGTCCGTAATTACTCAGCAACGATGCTGACGTACTTACGATTCTGCGGACCTTTAACTTCGAACTGCACTTTACCGTTCGCGGTAGCGAACAGAGTGTGGTCCTTGCCCAGACCAACGTTCTCACCAGCGTGGAACTTGGTGCCGCGCTGACGAACGATGATGCTGCCAGCCAGAACTGTTTCGCCGCCGAAACGCTTCACGCCGAGGCGTTTAGCTTCAGAATCGCGACCGTTGCGGGATGAACCGCCAGCTTTTTTGTGTGCCATCTATCGGACTCCTCTAATTAAGCGCTGATGCCAGTGATTTTGACTTCAGTGAACCACTGACGGTGGCCCGCTTGCTTACGGTGGTGCTTACGACGACGGAACTTGACGATAGTCACTTTCTCGCCACGGCCGTGAGCCACAACTTCAGCCACAACCTTGCCACCTTCAACGAAAGGAGCACCTACTTTGAAAGTGTCGCCTGCAGCAACCATCAGCACTTCGTTGAAGTCGATGGTAGCGCCAGTCTCAACGTTCAGCTTTTCCAGACGAACGATTTGACCTTCGGCCACACGGTGTTGTTTTCCGCCGCTTTGGAATACCGCGTACATTTGATTAACTCCGTAAAGGCGTGTCTTTTGCTCAAGGCCAGACACGCACAAAAACCTATAACAATGGGCGGGCATTCTACGCAGAACGATTTGCCGAGGCAAGGCCAATTTAGCAAAAAGTTTATTTTGTGCGCATATCTGCCCCCGTGAATAAACGCCTAACTGTAACCCATTGTGAAATCGTGTAGAATCCCCGCCATTGCTAAAAACGCAGTAAATGCTGCCGTCACGTTACGAGACTTATGGACCAACAGACTATCCGTGCGCTCTGTGCCGCCGACATGACGGCGGTCAATGAACTGATCCTGGCGAGACTCCAGTCCGATGTCAGCCTGATCAACCAGCTGGGTTTCTATATTGTCAGTGCAGGCGGAAAACGGATGCGCCCCATGCTGACCGTGATGGCCGCACGCGCACTGGGCTATGAGGGTGAAGATCACCTGAAACTGGCCGCCATCATCGAGTTCATTCACACCTCCACCCTGCTGCACGACGACGTGGTCGACGAATCCGACCTGCGCCGCGGCCGGGAAACCGCCAACGCCCTGTTTGGCAACGCCGCCAGTGTCCTGGTGGGTGACTACCTCTACAGCCGCTCCTTCCAGATGATGAGCGAACTCTCCAACCTGAAGGTGATGGAGATCCTCTCCGATGCCACCAACACCATCGCCGAAGGAGAAGTGCTGCAGCTGATGAACTGCAACGATCCGGATACCACGGAAGAGAGCTACATGACGGTCATCTACTGCAAGACCGCCAAGCTGTTTGAAGCCGCGACCCGACTCGCCGCCGTGCTGACCCATCAGCCCGAGCCCGTCGAGCAGGCCATGACCGACTACGGCAAGTACCTGGGTACCGCGTTCCAGATCATCGACGACGTGATGGACTACTGCTCCCAGAGCGAGGAGATGGGCAAGAACGTGGGTGACGATCTGGCCGAAGGCAAGCCGACCCTGCCGCTGTTGCGTGCCATGGAAGTGGGTACCCCGGAAGAGCGTCAACTGGTGCGCGATGCCATCGAGCACCGCAACGGTATGGATCACCTGGAGCGTATTCTGGGCATCCTGGATCGCACCGGAGCTCTCGAATACTCCCGCCAGCGAGCTCGGGAAGAGGCTGACAAGGCCATCGCCGCCCTCGCCATCCTGCCGGACTCCCGGCACAAGCAAGCGCTGGAGACCCTGGCCCACATGGCAGTGCAGCGCAGCGCCTGATGCCAGCCGGCGGACAATAAAAAAGAGGCCAGAGGGCCTCTTTTTTATTGTCCGAATTCTCCGTGCCACTGTCGTATCAACACAGGCTCTAACGGGCCAACGCCCACAAGATGACGCCACCTGCCACCACCAGACAGCCGCCGATGCGGCGCAGCTGTTCCGGCGGCAACTCCCCGAGCAGGCGCAGCATCTGCTGCCATGCCCTGGGAGCGAGCAAGGGCCCCAATCCTTCGAAGAGCAGCAGCAACCCCAGCCCCATCAACATGGATGTCAGCATCACCTCTCCTTATCCCTGATCCCCTGCCGGTCTGTGACCGGCAAACAAAAGGGCCTGAATCATCAGGCCCTTGGGTCATATCAACACATGTTTACTGCTTGTTGCCGTGCGGCGACTTGAGGTAGCGGAAGAACTCGCTGTCCGGTTTCAGGACCATGAGGTCGTTGCCACCGGCGAAGCTCTTGCGATAGGCCTCCATGCTGCGCACGAAACTGAAGAACTCCGGGTCCTTCTTGTAGCTGTCGGCATAGATCCTGGCGGCTTCGGCATCCCCTTCACCACGCAGTTGACGGGCATTACTCTCGGCGTCGGCGATCATCACGGTCACCTTGCGGTCGATGTCGGCACGCAGGATCTCGGCCTGCTCGCGACCCTGTGAACGGTGTTCACGGGCAACCGCAGTCCGCTCGGCACGCATCCGCTGATAGATGGAGCTGGAAACTTCCACCGGCAGGTTGATCTGCTTGATGCGCACATCCACCACCTTGATGCCGAGCTCGGAGGAGCGCGCCATCTTCATCAGGGCATCTTCCATCACGGTACTGCGCTCGCCGGAGACGATGTCCTTGATGGTGCGGTTACCGATCTCGGAACGCAGGCCGTTGTTGATCTTGCGCTTGAGCAGGTCTTCAGCCTGGATCTTGTTGCCACCACCGGTCGCCAGGTAGTACTTGGAGAAGTCCTCGATCTTCCACTTCACGTAGGAGTCGATGATGAGATCCTTCTTCTCGGACGTAACGAAGCGATCCGCCTGGCCTTCCAGGGTCTGGATGCGGGCATCCATCTTGCGTACCTGGTCGATGAGCGGCACCTTGAAGTGCAGGCCCGGCTCGTACAGGCGCGGTTCACCAGAGTCGACCCGTTTCACCTTGCCAAACTGCACCACGATCCCCTTCTGTCCTTCATCGACGATGAAGATGGAAGAGAAGCAGACCATGGCGGCCACAGCGATGACACCAATAGCTAGCTTTTTCATCTATCAGTTTCTCCCTGTGCTGAAACGATCACCGCCACGCAGCGGGGTCGGAGTGGAGTTGGCCCCTTCGTTGGACGGCTGGGCCGCCTCGACTGCTGGGGTGCCCGCAGGACGTGCCGGTTGCACGGCATTCGCCTTGCCAGAGAGCTTGTCGAGCGGCAGGTAGATCATGCTGTTGTTGCCAGCCGGCATGTCGACCACCACCTTGTTGGCCTGCTGATAGAGCTCTTCCATGGTTTCCAGGTAGATACGATCACGGGTCAGCTCGGGCGCGGCCTGATACTGGGGCAGCAGCTCGTTGAAGCGAGCGACTTCACCCTTGGCCTTCAACACGATCTGGGACTTGTAGGCTTCGGCCTCCTGCTCCAGACGTTTGACCTGGCCACGAGCCTTGGGCTCCACTTCACGGGCATAGGCTTCCGCTTCACGGATGAAACGCTGCTCATCTTCCTGGGCGGAAATGGCGTCATCAAACGCATCCTTCACCTCTTCCGGCGGACGCGCCGGCAGGAAGTTGACGTCCACGATCTGCAGACCCATCTGATAGGGCTCGATGATGCTGTCGATCACCTGCCAGGTTTCCTGACGCACCTTCTCACGACCCGTGGTCAGCACATCATCCATCCGGGTGTGACCCACCACGTAGCGCAGGGCGCTGTCGGTGGCCTGGCTCAGGCTCTCGTCGGCGTTGGTCACGCTGAACAGGTACTGCTCGGGATCGACCACGCGATACTGCACGTCCATCTCGACCCGCACCACGTTTTCATCCTGGGTCAGCATGAAACCGGACGCCGGCAGGGAACGGACAGACTCCACGTCCACCGGGATCACCCGGTCGATGAAGGTCGGTTTCCAGCGCAGGCCGGGATCCACGTTGTGGGAGTATTCGCCAAAGCGCAGCACCACGCCTCGCTCGGCTTCGCGAATGGTGTAGAAGCCGCTGACGACCCACACCACCACGGCCACCACCAAGGCGATGGAGAGGCCGAACTTGCCGACGTCACCACCACCGGATTTGCCACCACCGAGCAGACCGCCAAAACGACGGCTCACCTTGCGAAGCATCTCGTCCAGATCAGGGGGGCCCTGATTCTTGCCGTTGTTCCCCCAGGGGTCACGGTCTTTGCCATTGTTACCAGGCTCATTCCAAGCCATCAGCGTCTCCATTAATACATGCGGATGGATATCATCTCTATCGGGCCACAGAGGGGCGATGAAGTCAGCAAACCATTTATGTTCATCGACCCATCAATGCCTGATAAAGCGTTGTAAACTCTCACCTTCTTGTTTCATGAGGCGGTTCCAGTCAGCCAGTTGCAGGCGTACTTCCAGCACAAAGTCCCCCTCCTCGCTGAAACCTTCCTGCTCGATACCTTTCAGCCGATAGAGCGCACTGCGCAGTCTGGCGGCGGAAGGGGGCAGTTGCAGGGTGTGATGCACCATGGAGCCGGCCAGCAGTTCGGTCAGTGCCTGGAACAGGTATTCACTACCCTCGCCAGTCTGGGCCGACAACCAGACTCGCACCGGTCGTCCAGCCTCATCCCGTTCAAGACCAGCCGGACGATCCCCCAGCTTGTCGATCTTGTTGCAGATCATCAGTTGGGGACTGTCATCCGCCTCGATCTCGGCCAGCACACGCTGGACCGACTCGATATTCTCCTGCATCTGTTCATCGGCACAGTCCACCACGTGCAGCAGCAGGTCCGCTTCGCGAGTCTCCTGCAGGGTCGCCTTGAAGGCCGCGACCAGATCATGGGGCAAGTGCCGAATAAATCCAACTGTATCCGCCAGGATCACATCACCCACATCCTGAATCACCAATTTACGCAGGGTGGGGTCCAGGGTTGCGAACAATTGGTCGGCAGCATACACGCTGGCATCTGTAAGTTGGTTGAACAAAGTGGATTTTCCGGCGTTGGTATACCCCACCAGAGAAACGGTCGGCACTTCGTTGCGGTTGCGGGCACGGCGCCCCTGCTCCCGCTGCTTGGCCACCTTGTCGAGGCGGCGCAAAATGGCCTTGATGCGCTCACGCAGCAGGCGTCGGTCGGTTTCAAGCTGGGTTTCACCCGGGCCGCGCAGACCGATCCCCCCCTTTTGTCGCTCAAGGTGGGTCCAGCCTCGCACCAGACGAGTGGAAAGATGGCGCAACTGGGCCAGTTCGACCTGCAACTTGCCTTCGTGAGTGCGGGCGCGCTGGGCGAAGATATCGAGGATAAGGCCAGTCCTGTCCACGACCCGGCACTGGAACAGACGCTCCAGGTTGCGCTCCTGGGCAGGGGTCAGGGCATGGTTGAAGATGACCACGTCGGCGTCCAGCATCTGGACCTGGGACGCGATCTCTTCCGCCTTGCCGCTGCCGACAAAAAATTTGGCGCTGGGTGCGCTGCGACTGGTGGTGATCACCCCCAGTGCATTGACCCCGGCCGAGCTCACCAGCATCTTGAGCTCGTCCAGATCCTCCCGCTCGCCCTCATCGCTGAAGTTGACATGTACCAGAACGGCCTGTTCACCAGCTTCGTAACGGTCAAACAAGCGCTTGCTCCTTGACAGGTATCATGATGGATCTGAGTTGGCGAGTGAACTCGCCGCAGGATATCACGCCTCGGCTTCACCCTGCTCTTCACCGGCGGCGCCCGGGGCGTGCTGGTGATGGTTGACGGCACGGGCCGGCACCACGGTGGAAATGGCGTGCTTGTAGACCATCTGGCTCACGGTGTTCTTCAGCAGAATGACAAACTGGTCAAACGATTCGATCTGACCCTGCAGTTTGATGCCGTTCACCAAATAGATAGAAACAGGAATACGCTCACGGCGCAGCGCATTCAAAAACGGGTCTTGGAGAGATTGCCCCTTAGCCATCTTTCTTTTCCTTATAGTTTGTTGTTTTTAAACACCGGATATTCAATATAACAACCTGATTATACAGGAGTGTCAAGCCGGACCAGCTTGGGCGACGACCCTGGCCAGATTGCCAGACTCACCAGATTCCAACCAGGTCACATCAGGCCAACCGCGCAACCAGGTCATCTGACGCTTGGCCAACTGGCGGGTGGCAACAATGCCGCGATAACGCATCTCATCATACTCCACTTCCCCCGCCAGGTAGTCCCACATTTGGCGGTATCCCACGCAGCGAATGGAGGGAAGATCCGGGGTGAGATCCCCCCGCTCGTAAAGCGCCCTCACCTCCTGCTCGAAGCCGCTGCCCAGCATCTTGTCAAACCGCTGCTCGATGCGCTGGTGCAGCACGGCCCGATCCCTCGGCGCGATGGCAAACTGCAGCGCCCGGTAGGGCAGCCCCTCTCCCTGTACCTGGGTCAGCTCGGTGAGGGTCTTGCCGCTGATGCGGTAAACCTCGAGCGCCCGGCACAGGCGCTGGGGATCGTTGGGGTGGATGCGGGCACCGGCCACCGGGTCGATGCGCACCAGTTCGTCATGGAGCGCCTGCCAGCCGAGGCGGGAAGCCTCTTCCTCGATGCCGGTCCGAATGACGGGGTCGGCGGAAGGCAGTGGAGAAAGCCCCTCCAGCAGCGCCTTGAAATAAAGCATGGTGCCGCCCACCAGCAGCGGAATGCGGCCACGGTCGGCGATCTCTTTCATCTCCCGCAGGGCATCCTTGCAAAAATCCGCCGCCGAATAGCTCATGGCGGGATCCAGGATGTCGATGAGCCGGTGCGGGGCCTGCGCCAGCTCGGCTGGCGTCGGCTTGGCGGTGCCTATGTCCATGCCGCGATAGATGAGCGCGGAGTCCACGCTGATGATGTCGCAGGGCAGGGCCTGGCACAGTTCAATGGCGAGATCCGTCTTGCCGGAGGCCGTCGGCCCCATCAGAAAAATTGCAGTCGGCAAGTCAGCCACGTTAAACACTCCCTTCGGCCGCCCCTTCACGGGCGAACCGGCATAAAACTGGTCATATGGATGCAACAGACGACGAGACGCCGTCAGTTGCCATCGGCAAACTCGGCCAGCACGTTCGCCAGCGGCAACGGGCGCACCATGCGAACGTCTGCCAGTTGGTCACTGAAATCGGTAACAAGTTCCGTCAACAACCGGGTGGCAGTGGCAAAATCGTATATTTTTTCGGCACTTATGCCTTGTTCCACCAACCACTGGCATAGTACCCCAGCCTGCGCGTCGGCATCACTGTCAGATCCGCTCTCGACCAGTTGCAACAATTCGGGTAAGAGGCGGGCCAGATCGGTCTGGCGCAGCAGGGCGGGCACCCGAGTCAGGATCATGGTGTCGCGCCCCCCGCTTTTCAACTCCAGCCCCATGCGTTTGAGCAGGCGTTCCCGCTCCTCCACCAGGGCGACCAGGTTTTTCGGCAGCTTGAAGGAGACCGGCAGCAACAGAGGCTGGGCCGCCAGCCCCTGGCCCCAGGCATCCAGCAGCCAGTGGCGCAGCAACAGACGCTCGGCGCGCACCAGGGAGAGCAGCGCCAGTTGCCCCTGACGCTCCATCAGCAGATAGGCCTGCTCGACCAGGCTCAGGGCGCGCCACTCCCCCGTTCGGGCTGGCGTCTCGACGGCACCGCTCTCGGCTCCGGGCCGGGATGCCGGCGTCGCCACCTCGGGCAGGGTGGTGAGCAAGGCGCCCATGCCTCGCATCGCGGCCCGGCTCGGGGGTTCGGGAGGCTGGTAGTGTCCTCCCCTGCCACCACCGCCTTCCCGCACGCCGTCGCCATCTCGTGCAGGGGCAGGAGCCCGATAGCCGTGTTCGGCACCGTACCACTCGGTGCGCGGCGCCTGACCCGGATAGGTGATCTCCGGGCTGCCCGGCAGCTCGACCTGGGTCTCGGCCAGGGGTGCATCGGTGGCGCTCCCTGCCCCGTCCTGACGCAGGGCGGTAAACAACGCCTGGAAGATGAAATCGTGGATGAGACGCGCCTGATGGAAACGCACTTCGTGCTTGGCCGGATGGACGTTGACATCCACCTGGCGGGGATCCAGCTCGATATAGAGCACATAGGCCGCGAAGCGATCGGCGGGCAGCAGCTCGTCATAGGCCTGGCGAATGGCGTGATTGATGAGCTTGTCCCGCATCATGCGGCCATTGACATAGGTGTATTGCAGGTCGTTCTGCGGCCTGGCTCCTGCCGGGGTGGCCAGCCAGCCCCACAACCGCACGTCGCTGTGTTCGCTCGATACCGCCAGGGCATGGTGCATGAAGGGGGAACCGCAGACGGCGGCGAGGCGGCGCTCCTGCTCCGCCACCGTGTTGGCCGCCTTGTACTGGCGCACCACCTTGCCGTTGTGGCGCAGGATCAGGGTAGCGTCGAAGCGGGAGAGCGCGATGCGGCGCACCAGTTCGTCGATGTGGGCAAATTCGGTCTTTTCGCTGCGCATGAACTTGCGCCGCGCCGGGGTGTTGAAGAAGAGATCCACCACCTCCACCGTGGTGCCCACCGGGTGGGCTGCCGGCTTGACGGTGACGCTCATCTCACGTCCTTCCGCCTGGGCCTGCCAGGCCTCGCTCTGCTCTGCCGTACGGGAGGTGAAGGTGAGGCGGGAGACGGAGCTGATGGAGGCGAGCGCCTCCCCGCGAAAGCCCAGGCTGTTGATCCCTTCCAGATCGTCCAGGGTCGCCACCTTGGAGGTGGCGTGGCGCGACAGCGCCAGCACCAGCTCATCCCTGGCGACACCGCAGCCGTTGTCACGAATGCGGATAAGCTTGGCGCCTCCCTTGTCGATGTCGATCTCGACTCGGTCGGCCCCCGCATCCAGGCTGTTTTCCACCAGTTCCTTCACCACGGAGGAGGGCCGCTCCACGACCTCACCGGCAGCAATCTGGTTGGCCAGAATCGGCGGCAATATACGGATTGGCATCGCTTGCTCCTGCAGATGAAAAAGGGGAAGAGGTGGACCTGGCGCCATCAATGCTCACCGCCCCTCCCTGCCATCGGCAGAGAAGGGCGGCGTTCTTCAGCCCGCGCTATTTTCGCGGAATATAGAGCACCTGCCCTATCTGGATGTCCCGCGACTTGAGCTTGTTGATCTCCACCAGTCGCGCCTGGCTCACCCCGTGTTTCTCGGCGAGCCGGGAGAGACTCTGGCCACGGGTGACCACGTGGCGGATCATGTTGGACTTGTCGTTGCTCTGCACGCTGGCTACCGGCGCACTCGGCTCCTGGGCTGCGACCTTGTAAGGTTTGATCACGCCGGCACCGGAGGCGCTGCCGACACTGCTGACCGGGGCGCCGCCCTCACCGACGCGATAGGGCTCGCTCGCCGGCATCCGGTTGGTCACGACCTGCTGCGTTGGCTGGGCAGCCGGCTTGCTGACAGCGACCGGCTTGCTGGCAGGCGCCTGACGCGGCGGGGCAGCAACCTGGCCCTTGCCGGTGAGCATGGGCCCCTTGGTCGGATGACTGCGGTAATAGTTGCGGATCCCCTCGAAGATGGCCCGGGCCAGCTGATCCTGATAGCTGGCGGTGGCCAGCAGCTTCTCCTCGGCGTGGTTCGAGATAAAGCCCGTCTCCACCAGTACCGAGGGGATGTCCGGCGCCTTCAGCACCGCCAGACTCGCATGTTCCGGCGCCTTCTTGTGCAATCTGGCCACCCGCCCGAGCGAGCGCAGGATCTGGCGGCTGACGTCATAGCCTTCGGCCCTGGACTTGTCCATGGAGAGATCCAGGAAGGTCTGCGCCAGATAGGGGTTGGGATCAGACTCGGCCAATACCTTGCCAACGCCCCCCAGCAGCTCCCCCTGTTTCTCCTGCTTCTCGAGCCAGCTACCCATCTCGCGGTTGGCGCGGTTGGTCGACAGCACCCAGACGGAGGCGCCGCGAGGAGTCGAGTTGTGGAAGCTGTCGGCATGCACCGACACCAGCAGGTCAGCCTTGGCCTTTCGGGCAATCTCGGAACGCTTGTTGAGATCGACGAAGTAGTCGCCACGGCGGGTCAGCACGGCCCGCATGCCGGGCTCCCGGTCGATGAGGGCCGCCAGCTTCTGGGAGACCGCCAGGGTCACCCGCTTCTCGTAGGTGCGGCGCGGGCCGATGGAGCCCGGGTCTTCCCCGCCGTGACCAGGATCGATGGCGATGACGATGGCCTTGCCGTGCCCCCCGACGGGAGCGGGCTGCGCCGCAGCGCTCCCCTTCTCTTCATAGGGAAGATCGATCACAAGACGGTGGCCATAGGGGCCTGCCGGCGCCAGCGGGAAGACCACCGGCTTGATGGCAGAGCCGAGATCCAGCACCAGTCGCAGGCCGCCCTTCTCCAGCGGCGTGCTCTCGCGGATCTTGCGCACCAGCTCGCTCTTGTTCTCGATGCCGGCCAGGTTGGTGGCGTTGCTCGCCCCTTTCAGGTCGATGACCAGACGGTTCGGACCGGTCAGGGTGAAGTAGTTGAAATTGGGGGCGCTGCTCATGTCGAGCACCACCCGGGTGTTGTCCGGTGATGGCCACACCCGCACACTCTTGAGCTGATTGGCCCAGGTGGGCAATGCCATCAGGGAGAGAACAAAAACAAGGATCACGCGCACTGAGATGACAACCGTTCCAGAATGGCTTCGCCGATAGCAGTGCGGGCATCAATCTGCACCTCGCGCTGCTCGTTTGCATAACTCAGGGTGATCTCGAGATCCGGGGCTGGCAGCCAGCCGTCGCCCTTCTCTGGCCACTCCACCAGGCAGAGGGTATCGGCGGCGAAATAGTCGCGAATGCCCATGAACTCCAGCTCTTCCGGGTCCGCCAGTCGATAGAGATCGAAGTGATAGACCTGCCACTGGGCAAGCTCATAGGGCTCCACCAGGGTATAGGTCGGACTCTTGACCTTGCCCTCATGACCCAGTCCCTGCACCCAGCCTCGGGTCAGGGTGGTTTTGCCGGCCCCGAGGGCACCGTGCAGAAATACCGTGGTGGCCTGTTGGCACGCCTTTGCCAGACGGCCACCCAGCGCCACTGTTGCTGCCTCGTCCGGCAGTGTCATCATCAAGGTTTTTGCCATGTTCTTCTTGTTACTTGTTACTGTGTCGGATTGACCAGACGACGGATCCAGGGCAGCAGATCCGATGCCAGCATGCCCCTCTCACCCTCGGCAGCCGCCAGATCGGCGGCCTCTGCGTGGATCACGGCCCCGAGTCGGGTGGCCATGCCCGCAGACCAGCCCTGAGCCAGAAGGGCGGCGATTATACCAGACAAGAGGTCACCCATGCCGCCACTGGCCATGCCGGGGTTGCCCTCGTCGCACAGGGAAATGCGCCTGCCGTCGCAGATGAGCGACCCCGCCCCCTTGAGCAGCACCACGCCACCGTAGCGCTGTTGCAGCCGCGAGACGGCCGCAAACCTGTCCCCCTCGACCTCGGCGATGGTGCAGCCCAGCAGGCGAGCCGCCTCCCCGGGGTGGGGCGTGAGCACCCAATTATCCTGATGACGGGGGACCTGCGCCAGCCAATTCAATCCATCGGCGTCCAATACCAGTGGCACGGCGGCTCCGATGCCCTGTTCGAACCGGGCCCGGCCCCACTCATCCTGACCGAGCCCGGGGCCCAGTACCTGCACCGATGCCCACCCTTCATCCATGTCCGCCGGGCATCCCATCAGCTCGGGTTGAACCAGGCTGGCCGCCGGGCAATCAGGGTGCTGGCGCAGGCGTACCAATCCCGCCCCCGCCCGCAGACAGGCCTGACCCGCCAGCAGGATGGCCCCCTGCATGCCGAGGTTCCCCCCCGTCAGCAGTACCTTGCCGCTGTGTCCCTTGTGAGCCGAGCGCCTGCGCGGGGTCAGCAACCCCTTGAGGCTGGGATAATCGATCCGCTCGGCAGCGGGAACCCGTTCCTCCCCCGGCGTCACTCCCAGGGGATCCCGGTCGAGGTGGCCGACTCCGTCCACCCCGTCGGCGGTGAGCATGCCCTGCTTGATGCCGATGAAAGTGAGGGTGCGGGTGGCACGCACCAGTGCGCCCATGGCGCGGCCGGTGTCGGCATTGAGACCGGAGGGGAGATCCACTGCCAGCACGGGCGCGTTCAAGCCATTGATTGTTGCGACGATCTTTGTCATTGACGAGGAGAGGGGAAGCTGGACGCCGGTACCGAGCAGTGCGTCTATGACCAGATCCGGCGGCGGCAGCGTGGCGGGCAGCAGATCCTCGGCCATGGTCACGCTCCCCCCCGATGCGAGCCACTCTTCGGCAGCCCGCCTGGCATCTCCCCTCAGCAGGCCGGGAGCCCGGGCGGCAATCACCAAAGGTTCGAGGCCGATGCGCCGGGCAAGGCGGGCCAGCACGTAGCCATCCCCACCGTTGTTGCCAGGGCCGACGAAGATCCACCACTGGCGGCTGTCGGGCCAGTGGTGACAGGCATAGTTGCACAGCGCAGTCCCGGCCCGCTCCATCAGCACATAGAGGGGAAGCCCCTCCTGCTCGGCCCAGCGCCGTTCCATGCTGCGGATCTGCTCGGCCCGCCACAGGGGTTGTGCTAGACTCTCCCACTCATTTTTGCGGATAGCGTCCCCGAACACCTCTACCATGACGGCCCCCACGTTTCATCATCCCATGACCCGGCAACTGGCACGCCATATTGCCGCCCTGCGCCTGCCACACTCCTGCAGGCAGAGGGGGGATGCTGCATGACGGCTGCCGAACTTGCGCAACTGGCCCACGATATCAAGCTCTGGGCAAGGGAGCTAGGATTTGACCAGGTCGGCATCGCCGACACCGACCTCACTCTGGAAGAGCCGAGGTTGCAGGCCTGGCTGGATGCCGGTTATCACGGCACCATGGACTACATGGCGCGCCACGGCATGATGAGGGCCCGCCCCCACGAGCTGTTGCCGAGCACCTTGCGGGTCATCTCGGTGCGGATGAACTACCTCCCGTTCGAGGCGGGCTTTGCCGCCACCCTGCGCGATCCCACCCTCGGCTACATCAGCCGCTATGCCCTCGGCCGCGACTACCACAAGGTGCTGCGCAACCGGCTCAAGCAGTTGGGGGAGCGCATCGAGCAGCGGTGCGACACCCTGTTGCGAGCGGCGGGACAAACCCTGGGCGAGTGGCGCCCCTTCGTCGACTCGGCCCCTATTCTGGAAAGGCCGCTGGCGGCCAAGGCCGGCCTTGGCTGGGTGGGCAAGCACTCGCTCCTGCTCAACGAGTCCGCCGGTTCCTTCTTCTTTCTGGGGGAATTGCTCATCGCCCTGCCGCTGCCCGTGGATGCCCCGGTGGAGAAGGGGCTGTGTGGCAAGTGCGTGGCCTGCATCAACATCTGCCCCACCGGTGCCATCATCGCCCCCTATGTGGTAGACGGACGGCGCTGCATCTCCTATCTCACCATCGAGAATGACGGCCCCATTCCCGAGGAGTTCAGGCCGCTCATGGGCAATCGCATCTATGGCTGTGACGACTGCCAGCTCATCTGCCCCTGGAACCGCTATGCCAATGCCAGCCCGGAGCCCGACTTCAGCCCGCGCCCCAATCTGCACCGCCCGCCCCTCTTGACCTTGTGGGGCTGGAGCGAGGCCGAATTTCTCAAGCACACGGAAGGCAGCCCCATCCGCCGCATCGGCTATCAGCGCTGGCGCCGCAACCTGGCGGTGGCCCTTGGCAACGGACCGGCCAGCAGCGAGGTCCTGGCCGCCCTGCAACAGGCGCTGCCTGAGGCGGCGCCCATGGTGGCCGAGCATATCGAGTGGGCGCAGGCGACCCTGGCCAGGCGTCAGCAGGAAGAGAATAAAAAGACGCGATTGCTGATCCGCTGCATCGAAAAAGGTCTGCCGGATCACGCATAAGTGATCTGGCACTTGCCGGATCGCAGCCATTTTTTCATGCTCTGCCGACCATTGAACATCGGCACAATAAAAGGAAGATTCTGATGCAGATGCTGGGAGTAGATATTGGGGGGTCCGGGATCAAGGGCTGCCTGGTCGACACCGAAACCGGGGAGCTGATTGGCGAACGCCACCGCATCGCCACACCGCAACCGGCAACCCCGGCCGCCGTGGCACACACCCTCAAGGCGCTGGTCGAGCACTTCCAATGGAAGGGGCCCGTGGGGTGCGGTTTTCCCGCCACCATCCACAACGGCATCGCCAAGAATGCCTCCAACATCGACAAGAGCTGGATTGAGACCGATGCCGCCCACCTGTTTGCCGATGTGACCGGCCTGCCCTGCCATGTCCTGAACGACGCCGATGCGGCCGGTCTGGCGGAGATGCGCTTTGGCACCGGGCAGGATCGCCAGGGGGTCATCATTCTCATCACCGTCGGCACCGGCATCGGTACCGCCGTCTTCGTCAATGGCCAGTTGCTGCCCAATACCGAGCTGGGCCACCTGATGCTGGAAGGCATGGTGGCCGAACACTATTGCTCCGATGCGGTGCGCAAGCGCGAGGATCTCTCCTGGGGCCGCTGGGGCAAACGTTTCAACAAATACCTGGCTCGCCTGGAGTTTCTGTTCTCCCCCGACCTCTTCATCCTGGGGGGCGGCAGCGCCGCCAAGCTCGACAAGTTCATCGACAAGATTGAGACCCGGGCTCCCCTGGTGGCGGCCGCGAACCTCAACCAGGCCGGCATCATAGGCGCCGCCCTCTATGGCGCGGCCCGGCAAGGGGGCTGACCGCCAGCAACATCAGAAGACCCGGCCCGTGCCGGGTCTCTCTCATCCGGGCTCAGAGATCGTCGAGGCGATGAGCACCGTGTACCAGACGGGTCAGGCGGGATTGGGCCATGGAGGCCAGGGCTTTCAGCAGCGCCGCCGTGTCGGGCGTGGGGCACTCCCGGGCCAGACGTTCCAGCTCGCCGATGAGCCTCTCCTCCTGGCGTGACACCAGGGCCACTATCTCCGCGGGCTGGGTTGTGGCGGGCAGCGCCAGACGATCCCCCTCGGCCAGCAGATCCTCGCCAAATCCCTGATCCAGCCAGGTCTCCTTCACCGCGCTTCCCATCTGCTCGCGATAATCGTGCAGATGAGCCGCCGCGGCATCCTCCCGCCCTTGCAGATAGGCCAGCAACATCCTGCTGCGCTCAGCATCCACCCGGGGGATCTGGCGCCCGTAAATGTGCCCTTGCCGATGATGAAGCTCCTCGAGATAGAGCATCAGGTCCTTGATCTGTTGGAATCGCATCTCGCCTCCCTCCTGGCATCTACCTGCAGCCAGTATAGGGAGCTGGCAAGTCGACACGGCCACGAACTGGTCATTTATTGTTCTGCATCAAGGAGATGGAAAAGAAAACAGAAAAAGAGACGGCAGGAGGAAGGGGAAACCGGCAGCGATGCTGCCCGGACGACCGGGCACCTTGTCCGAAGGGGAGACATCAAATCGACGACATAAAAGATATTTACCAGCTTATATTCGGACTAGAGTCACCAAATCGGGATCTTATATTGATACTGGTGGTGATACCTCCACACCATAGTCAAATGGCGGGAATCCTTATCCATTTTTTAGACGTCTAGACGTAAAAACATGCGTTGACACAGCCATCCGGACATCTTAGCATCATCCTCCATGATGACAGAGCTACCCAGTGAAACCTCTGCCCAATTTACCCGCCTGTAGCGCCCTGTGCTTTAAGGCTGTTAGCACGGAAGAATCCATGATTAAGTTGATCGGTCTCAACAAAGTCTACGGTAAAGGCAGTGATGCCGTGCACGCCCTGCGTGACGTGAGCCTGCATGTGCCCCAAGGCAAGATCTTCGGGGTGATCGGTGCCTCCGGTGCCGGCAAGAGTACCCTCATCCGCTGCGTCAACCTGCTGGAGCGCCCCACCGAGGGGCAGGTCATCGTCGATGGCCAGGACCTGGTCGCCCTCAGCGAGCGGGATCTGACTCAGGCTCGCCGCCAGATCGGCATGATCTTCCAGCACTTCAACCTGCTGGCCTCTCGCACCGTCTCCGCCAACATCGCCTTCCCGCTGGAGCTGGCGGGCTGGAGCAAGGACAAGATCCAGAGCCGGGTCAGCGAACTGCTGGCCCTGGTCGGGCTGGAAGCCCGTGCCCACGCCTATCCGTCCGAGCTCTCCGGCGGGCAGAAGCAGCGCGTCGCCATCGCCCGCGCCCTGGCACCGGCTCCCAAGGTCCTGCTGTGTGACGAGGCCACCTCGGCCCTCGACCCGCAGACCACCCGCTCGATCCTGACCCTGCTCAAGGAGATCAACGTCAAGCTGGGGCTCACCATACTGCTCATCACCCACGAAATGGACGTGGTGAAGGGGATCTGCGACGAAGTGGCCATCATCAGCGACGGCCGTCTCATCGAGCAGGGGGAAGTGGCCTGGTTCTTCAGCAATGCCAAGACCCAGCTGGCTCGGGATTTCATCCACTCCACCATCCACCTGGAAGTGCCCCAGGAGTATCAGGATCGGATGAGTAGCGACCGGGTGCCCGGCAGCTATCCCCTGGTGAAGCTCGGCTTTACCGGGACCACGGTGGATTCGCCGCTGATTTCCGAGGCGAGCCGCCGTTTCAACATCGACATCAGCATCCTGAGCGCAGACATCGAATACGCCGGTGGCGTCAAGTTCGGCTTCCTGCTGGCGGAACTGTTCGGGGACGAGACCCAGTGCGAGGCCACCCAGCAGTTCCTCATCGACAACCACATTCAGCTGGAGGTAATGGGTTATGTCCGAAGCAATGATTAATCTGCTGATTTCGGCTCTGGGCGACACCCTCATCATGGTGTTTGCCTCCGCCCTGTTCGGCTGCCTGCTCGGCCTGCCGCTCGGCGTGGCACTGCACGTGACCAAGGCGGGCCAGATCCTGGCCAATCCGCTGCTCAACAAGGTCCTGGGCGTCATCGTCAACGTCGGCCGCTCGGTGCCCTTCATCATTCTGCTGGTCGCCATCATTCCGTTGACCCGCTTCATCGTCGGCACCAGCATCGGCACCATCGCCGCCATCGTGCCGCTGACCGTGGGCTGCATTCCCTTCATCGCCCGCCTGGTGGAAGGGGCCCTGATGGAGGTGCCTGACGGCCTGCTGGAAGCGGCCAAGGCCATGGGGGCCAAGCCCCTGCAAATCATCGCCAAGGTGTTGCTGCCCGAGGCCCTGCCGGGGATCCTCAACAGCGTCATCATCACCCTCGTCACCCTGGTGAACTACTCCGCCATGGCAGGTGCCATCGGAGGCGGTGGTCTCGGTGATGTGGGTATTCGCTACGGCTACCAGCGTTTCGATCCCACCGTCATGCTGGTCACCGTGGTCATTCTGGTGGTGCTGGTTCAACTCATCCAGAGCGCGGGTGAGCGCCTGGTCAAACAATGTGATCATCGTTAATCGTCGATTTCTGACAGGAGGTTTTTATGAAATTGGGCATCAAATCCGCAGCAGCTGCGCTGCTGGCAACCCTGGTACTGGTCGGCTGCGGCCAGAAGGAAGAGAACAAGACCCTGAAGGTGGGCGCCATCGCCGGTCCCGAGACCGAGCTGGTTGAGACCGCGGCCAAGGTTGCCAAGGAAAAATACGGCCTGACCGTCGAAGTGGTCACCTTCTCCGACTACGTCACCCCGAACGTGGCCCTGAACGACGGCAGCGTCGACGTCAACGCCTTCCAGCACAAGCCCTACCTGGATGCCCAGATCCGTGATCGCGGCTTCAAGCTGGTGCCGGTCGGCAACACCTTCGTCTACCCGATCGCCGGTTACTCCAAGAAGGTCAAGGCCCTGTCCGAGCTGAAAGACGGTGCCCAGATCGCGGTGCCGAACGATCCGACCAACCTGGGTCGTTCCCTGATCCTGCTGGAGAAGCAGGGCCTGCTGAAGCTTAAAGAGGGTGCCGGTCTGGAAGCGACTGTACTGGACATCGCCAGCAACCCGCGTAACTTCAAGATCGTCGAGCTGGAAGCCGCACAACTGCCGCGCTCCCTGGAAGACGTGGACTTGGCCATCATCAACAACACCTTCGCTGGTCAGATTGGTCTGACCCCGACCGAGAATGGCCTGTTTGTCGAAGACAAGGAGTCCCCCTACGTCAACCTGATCGTTGCTCGCGAGAACAACAAGGACGACGAGAAGGTCAAGGAGTTCGTCCAGTCCTTCCAGACCGACGAGGTCTTCAAGAAGGGGACCGAGCTGTTCAAGGGCGGTCTGGTGAAAGGTTGGTAATCACTCACTCTGGAAAAAAAAGGCCACGTCAAGCGTGGCCTTTTTTTTTACCCCCGTTATGATAGCCGCAAGCACGGCAACACGAAAAACAGAACAACAATGAAGAAATGGTATCTGGCCTACTGCAAACCCAAGGAAGAGGCCCGCGCCCGCGCCCATCTGGCAGCCCAGGGCGTTGAATCCTATTACCCCATGGTCGAGATTGAAAAACTGCGGCGAGGCAAGCGCGAGCCCATGTTCCCCAACTATCTCTTCATCTACGTGGATCTGGAAGAGGTCACCCCGGTCACCCTGAAATCGACCCGGGGCATCAGTCGCATCATCCACTTCGGCAAGGAGTGGACCCCCGTCAGCAGCCAGCTGATCTACCGGCTCATGAGCCGGGACGACAGCGACGAGGCGCGCGCCAGCTATGCCCGTCTGCCGACCCAGGGAGACAAGGTACTTATCGAATCCGGCCCCCTCGCCGGGTTTGAAGCCATCTATCTGGAGCCGGATGGCGAAAAGCGGGCCATCCTGCTGGTCAACCTGCTCAACCAGGAGACCTGCAGCAGCTTCGAAAACCAGGCCTTCCGCCGCCTGGAGTGACCCGTCCTGTCGGCAGAAAGAGCCACAGGGCAGTACACAAGACACCATCCCTCTGCTCCCGATCGGTCAGGACCGCACCTGCGACGTGCATCCTTCCACCACCAGGTTATCGGGCCGAAAAAAACGGGGCAGACCCAGAGGTCTGCCCCGTTTTTCTCTCCCTTGCGTCAGGCATCCAGTTCGAAGCGGCTGATGGCCGATGTCAGTCTCCCGGTCTCCCGGGTCAGGCGGGCGGCGATCTGCTCCCCCTGCTGGCCATGCTCGCTGGACTGATGGCTGAGCCCGGCAATCTCCTCCAACGTGCCCGCCACCTCCTGCGCCGCCCTTGACTGCTGCTCGGTGGCGGTGGCGATGGCGGCAAGCTGGCCGCTGAGATCCTGCACCAGCGTCGCCATCGACTCCAGGGTTTCGGTCACCGAGGCCACGGCGCCGCGCCCCTGCTCCACCAGCAGGGTACCGCTGCCCACGGTATCCGCGGTCTCCCGGGTTTGCTGCTGGATGCTGGCAATGGTCTGGTTGATCTCCATGGTCGATGCGCTGGTGCGGCTGGCCAACTGCCTCACTTCATCGGCCACCACGGCAAATCCCCGTCCCTGCTCACCGGCTCGCGCCGCCTCGATGGCCGCATTGAGTGCCAGCAGATTGGTCTGCTCGGCGATGGTGGCGATCACTTCGGTGACCCTCCCCACCTGCTCGCTCTGGCTGCTGAGCTGCGTCATCGCCTGGTTTGCCTGGGCAATCATGGCACCAATCTGCGCCATGGTGGTCCCCATGCGGGCGAGGGCCTGCTCTCCCTCCCTTGCCTGTTGCTCGGTCTGGCGAGCCGCTCCCGCCGCGTCCGCAATGTTGCCCGCCACATCCCGGGTACTGACCGACATCTGCTCGATGGCGGCTGCCACCGCATCGAGCCGCTGATTCTGGCTCGCCAGATCATCCACGATGGCATTGGTGGTCTGGCCCACCTCACGGCCAGCCCCTTCCACCTGACCGACCGCCCCCTGGATCTCCCCCACCAGCTCGCGCAACTGTGCCGACATCCGGTTGATGGAGCCCGTGAGCCCTCCCAGCTCATCCTGACGAAGCACGGGCAAGGGGGTGACGGGGAGGCGGCCATCGGCCACCAGGCCCGCCCGTTTCACCAGGCTGGCGATGTCCCGGGTCAGGCGCCGGCTGAACAGCAGGGCCACCAGGGTGCCCAGCAGGATGACACTGGTGGTGGCGAGCAGCAGGGTGCGGTGAATGGTCTGACTGGCGGCCGCCATCTCCCCAGCCATCTTGTCCACCTCGGCACGGGTATGGGTCACCTGGGTCGCCAGCTGATCCGCCAGCCGGGTCAGGGCGGGCTCTATCTCGGTGGCCATCAGGTGGTTAGCCCTGTCCCAGTCCGGGGCCTGGCGCTTCTCGATCACCTGGCCGACCAGCTCGGCAAAGGGGGCTGACATCTCTTCAAAGAGCGTCCAGAGCCCCTTTTGTGCCTCGGTGAAGTTGGCCTCTTGCTGTTTCAGCTCGGCCACCCGCTGCTGGTGAAACTGGTAGTAGTCCCGGTACTTGTCCAGGTACTCCTTCTCCCCCGAGATGAGGAAATCCCGCAGGGCGGAGAGCGCATTGCCCAGGCTGTTGTAGGCATCCCCCACCTGCTTGAGCAGCAGGCGCCTGTCACCGGGCAACGTCGCCTGGGGCGTCGCCACCTCTTCATTGGCAAAAGACTGCAACTGATCGAGGGCCGACTCCGCCAGGGGGCCGGCCTCCAGCAGCATCAGGGTGTGGGCGGGCAGGTTCTCTTCGGTGTGAGCCAGGGCCCACACCTGTGACTGTGCCCCCTTGAAATCCTTGAGTGCCCGGGTCAGGTCGGGAGTGAAACGCTGGCGCTCGATGGCGTGCCAGGCCTCTTCCCACTCCTGCTTGATGCGATCACCCTGTGCCGGATCCTTGCCGAGGATGAGATAGGCCCGCAGGGATGAAACGGTGGCAATCAGGGCTTTCTGGCTCGCCTCGTCCCGCTGCAGGGCGGGCAGGGCCTGGGCCAGCAAGGCATCTTGCGAGCCTTCGATCCGGCCGAGCTGATGATAGACAAGGGCGGAGGAGAGAATGATGAGCAGGTTGATAAAACAGAAGCTCAACAACAACTTGCTTGATATTTTCATGGCCATCCTTGGAATTCGTCGGGCATCCTGCCCGGGATTAGCGTCTGATGAGCGCGGGCAAACGAGCCTGCCAACCCTGATGCCATCCCAGCAGCTCCTCGCGGGGCATGGGACGGGCGGAGAAGAAGCCCTGGCATTGATCGCACCCCAGCTTCGCCAGCAATTGCCAGGTCGCCTCATCTTCGACCCCCTCGGCCACCGATTTCAAGCCCAACTTGCGAGCCAGCTCGATGCTGGACTCGATGATGGCTAGGCGAGAGGGATCTTCATAGCAGCGATCCACGAAGGATCTGTCCAGTTTCAACTCGGTAAAGGGGAGCAGGGCGAGCTGCTGCATGGAGGAGTAGCCGGTCCCGAAATCATCGATGGAGAGACCAAAACCGTGCATCCGCAAGCGGGTCAGCACCTCCAGCGACTTGCCGAGATCCTTGACGAAAGCGCTCTCGGTTACTTCGAGGGTGATGAGCTCGGGGTTGATGCTCCAGCGCTGGCAGTGGCTGAGCAGGGTGTTGCACAGATCCCCCTCAATGAGGGAGGTGGTGGAGAGGTTCATCGACAGGTTCAGGGAGAGCCCTGTCTTCTCCCACAGGTGGCCGTCCCGCAGCGCCTTGCCGATGATCACCTCGGTGAGCGGGTCGATGAGCCCGTTGTGCTCCGCCAGCGGGATGAAACGGGCCGGCGAGATGAGGCCATATTCGGGGTGCTGCCAGCGGGCAAGCGCTTCCATGCCGAGCCACTCCCCGTTGTGAAAACCCACCTTGGGTTGATACCAGGGCAGCAACTGGTCCTGATCCAGCGCCCGGCGCAGCTCATCCAGGGTCAGGTGATAACCATCCTCCTCCTGGCTGCGCACCTGCTGGGGCCGCCAGGCACCGATGAGCTGCGCGATCTGCTGGGGAGACGCGGGTTTCTCGATGCGCCCCAGCACCTGCAGGCCATAGGCCCGGCTCATGCGCAGCACGGCATCGACCACGTCATCCTCCAGGGCGCTGCACAGCACAATGCCGCCGCGGAACCCGCCAAGGGAGAGGCGGCGCAGCAGCGCCATGCCATCCATGCCCGGCATGCGCAGATCACAGAACAGGATGTCGACCCTGTGGTGCTGGCACTGTGCAAGCGCCTCCTCCCCGTCCTGCGCCTCCAGCAGGTTGCCGTAGCCCAGTCCGCGGATCTGGTGCATCAGGGCCTTGCGCTGGAAGTTGTGATCCTCCACCACCATGATCGCCAACTCATGCCGTGCGCTATTCATCGAGCCATAACCCCGTTTCACCTCTGATAGAGTCCATCAATGCCTGTACCGCCCTGGCCAGGTCATCG
The DNA here is from genome assembly GCF_002934285.1 of Aeromonas sp. ASNIH1. Taxonomy (NCBI): domain Bacteria; kingdom Pseudomonadati; phylum Pseudomonadota; class Gammaproteobacteria; order Aeromonadales; family Aeromonadaceae; genus Aeromonas; species Aeromonas sp. ASNIH1. The sequence goes on from NZ_CP026228.1 coordinate 630,194, forward strand.
AGCTTGTCCAGTTGTTTCAATCTGGCCGCCGCCTCCAGCCGGGCCGCCTCCTCTGCCAATGCCTGCTGTCCTACCATGCGCGCGGCCCCCTTGATGCGATGTGCCGTCTCCACCAGCGCCTGGGTATCCTGGCTGGCCAGCGCCAGCCTCATGTCCTCGCCATCCTGCTCGTTGGCTTCCAGGTATTCGCTGGCCATGCTGCGTGCCACCGCCTCATCCCCGAACAGGGTCAACCAGCTTATGCCTGGCAGCTGAACCCTGGCTTGCCGGGGCGCCTCCGAGGCGAGCTGTTCTTCCTGAGTCGGCAACCAGCGTCCCAGGGTCTGGCTCAGGGCATCCAGGCTGTAGGGCTTGAACAGCATGTCGTTCATGCCGGCATCACGCATCTGTTGGCTCGCCTCCTCAGAGGTATCGGCCGTCACCCCGATAATGGGAGCACTGTCCCCGGCATCCCGCAAGGCTCGCGTGAGGGCATAGCCATCCATCACCGGCATGTGGCAGTCGGTCAGCAGCAGGGCGAAGTCCTGCCCCTGCCAGGCGCGCAGCGCCTCCTCGCCATCTTCCACCACCTCGGACTCGAGCCCCAGGATAGCGAGCTGTCTCGTCAGCAATGCCCGGTTGACGGGGTGATCATCGGCCACCAGCACCCGCCCCTTGAGCTTCTCCCCCTCCATCCCCTTCGACTGGCTCGCCTGCTGGTTGAACAGTGACTGGCAGGTTTCCAGCAACAGATCCGGGTAGAGAGGCGATTGTCCCAGTCGCCACCAGGCGTCGCCACCCATGCGCCCCCGCAGGGCCTCATGGGGAGAGAGTACTATGCCCTTGAGGTTCGAACGCTGCAAACAGGCCAGCCAGTCACTGCCAAGGGCCTGCTCCAGGTGATTCTCCTGCGCCAACAGATGCCCCTCGAGGGGCTGCTGCCAATGGTGTGCCTCCATGCGTACCAGTCTGGCGCCCAGCCTGGCCATCACCGATTCCAGCCCCTCATCCTCCCCAAACCACCACCATACCTGGCCGGTCAGGGGGGGCGCTTCCCACTGGCACTCGGCCAGAGGCAACGTGAAAGTCACGCAGGTGCCCATTCCGGGGGTACTCTCCAGGGTCAGGCTCCCCCCCATTTTCTGGGTGAGTTGATGACAGATGGCAAGCCCAAGCCCGGTGCCGCCAAATCGGCGGTTGGTGTCGGACTCCACCTGCTTGAACGGGATGAAGAGGGTGCGCTGCTGCTCCAGGGCGATGCCGATCCCGGTATCCCGGACCCGGAAGGCCAGCCGGTCGTCTTCATAATCCACCTGGATGGCGATCGCCCCCGCCTCGGTGAACTTCACCGCGTTGTTCAACAGATTGGAGATCACCTGCCCCACCCTTATCCCGTCGATGCAGGCCAGATCCGGCACCGTCTTTCCCCACCGCAGCGTCACGTTGAGCCCTTTGCCATAGGCCAGGGCCGCATGTCCCCGGATGACATCGCAAATCACCGAGGTCAGGCGGCAGTGATGGGGGTGCAGTTGCAACTGCCCGGCTTCCATCTTGGAGAAGTCCAGGATGTCGTTCACCAGATAGAGCAGGTGGTTGGTGGAGGTCGAGATATTGCGCAACATGTAGCGCTGATCGTCATCCAGCGGGCTCATTTGCAGCAGCTCCAGCATGCCGTGCATGCCGGAGATGGGAGTGCGAAGCTCATGACTCATGGTGGCGAGGAAGCGGCTGCGCGCCTGGGTCGCCTCCTCCGCCACCCGCCTGGCCTGGCGCAGCTCCAGCTCCTGGCGCTTGAGCTTGGTGATGTCCTGCACCACGCCGTTCAATATGACCCCTTCAAGCCCCTCCTGGTGAACGAAATGACCACGGATCTGCAAATAGCCCGCCTCCCCCTGGCGCCGGATCTCCACCTCGAGATCCAGCGGCTGCATGCTCAGGGCATGACGATCCACCGTGGCCACGAAGTCCTGGTGCGCCTTGCCTGTCAGCCCCAGGATGGAGGCACCGGTGACCGCCATGCCGACCAGGTCCTCTTCCACCCCCACCATCTCCCTGACCCCTTGCGAGGTGTAGAGGAAGTGCCCCTTGCCCGGCCCAAGCCAGTGATACTGATAGACCAGACCCGGCATGCTGTCGGTGATCTGGGTCAGCCGGGTCTGCGCCTCCTGGGCCGCAAACCGCGCCTGCTCCAGCTCGGTCACGTCGGTCAGCACGGTCAGGATCCCGAGCCGCTTGTCATCGGGCCCCGCAAAGAGCCGCTTGGTGTAGATCATCTGGTGCAGGCGATCGTCATCAAACCGGATCTCGCCCCGTCCATGAAGCTCCTCTCCGCTCTCCCAGACGCTGGCATCCTCCTCCATCACCCTGGCACGGATCGACTCGGGCAATCGATCCTGGAGCAACCGCTCATAGGAGCCCGTCAGGTTCTCCCCGCCGAGAAACATCTGCCGGTACGCCCGGTTCGTCATTGCCACTTCATAGCGCTCGTTGGTCAGCACCACCTGGTTGGGCAGGGCATCCAGCATCATCTGGACAAACATCAACTGCTCTTCGAGCCGCCGCTCGGCCTCCCGCCGCTGGCTGATCTGGCGGCGCAACGTCCGGTTCCAGCCCATGAACAGCAAGAGGCAGAGCAGGAAAATGCCGCCGCCAAGGGAGGACCAGAGCAGCACCGTCTTCGGATCCAGTCCCGTCTGTATGGTCAGGGAGAGCCACTTTTTCTCCAGGGCGGAGAGCTCGTCGGGGGGAATGGCGATCAACACCTTGGTGAGGATCTGCTGCAGCATGGGGTCCTGCAACTGGGTCGCCATGGCGATGGGTACCCGCAGGTCGCTGCCGGAGAAGACCACCTGGTAGCGGTCGCTGAATCCCTTTTGCAGCGACTGCTCCAGGGTGGTGGTGCTCATCAGCACATAGTCGACCTTCTGCTGGTCCAGCAGGGGCAGCAATTCGGCATCGCTGGCCACCGGCACGGCGATGGCCCCCACCTCGCTCAGCAAGACCTGCTCCACCGAGCCCCCCACCATGCCCACCCTGTGCCCTTTCAGTGCCCTGGCGGCGGTGAGCTCGGCCATCCCCTGCCTCGCCACGACCACCCGGTTGATCGACGCGTAGTTGGGGGTAAACCGGGCAAACTGCTGACGCTCCGCGGTGGGAGTCATGGCCGGGATGAGATCCAGCTTGCGATCCTGGAAGAGCGCCATGCTCTGGGCCCAGCTCCGGGTCGGCACCAGGGTGAACTGGAGCCCGGCACGCTGGCTCATCAGTGTCAGCAGATCGGCAATGAGCCCCTTGAGCCGCCCCCTGTCGTCCACCTCGCTCATCCCGGGCCAATCCGGGGCAACCCCGTAGCGGATGACCGGATGTGCTTGCAACCACGCCTGCTCCTGCGGATTGAAGACGATCTCCCTGCTCCTTTTCACCAGGGCATAGTCGAGGATGTCCCCCGCCTCCAGAATGGCGCGACGCTCCAAGGGAGAGATATCCTCGAGGGCCCGCTCCAGCAGTCCCTGCAAGACATCATTCCCGGGCGCCACGGCCATGGCGAGGGAGGTATCCCTCATCCAGTCGATCCTGGCCAGCGCCATGCCCGCCATGGCTTGCAGCCTGTTCAGCATGGGCAGCTCGGCCAGATAGGCATCCGCCTTGCCCTCCTTGAGCATGAAGATCGCCTCGTCACGGCTGTCGGCCGTGATCAGATTCGAGATCCCCAGGCGCAGCAGCTCATCGCAGGCGCTGACACCGAAGACGCAGACCCAGCGCACCCCATAGGCCTCCTCCAGAGAGAGGCTCTCCCGTCCCCCCGTCAACAGCACGGCCCGGGGCAGTGCCATCAGCTCGGAGGTAAATTGCATCTGCAGGGTGCGGGTCGGGCTCGGAGCCACCCCGATCAACATGTCGACCTTGCCATCCAGCAAGGCCTGCTGGACCGCCGCATTGTTGGCATAGGCACGGTAGCGAAGGCTCACCCCCAGCCTGGCTGCAATCTGGGAGGCGAACTCATCCAGGGGGCCGGTGAAGTTGCCGCGCCCATCGGTATAGACATAGGGTGGCCAGGCCGCCGAAGGCATGCCGACGACCAGTTCATCATGGGTGGCAAGCCAGTGCAGTTCGTCCAGGGTGAAGTTGCTCTGGTCCAGTTGCGCCGGCGCAGCCGCAACCATCAGGCTCCAGAAAGCCAGACCACATAGCAGGATGAGACGACAGCAGCGGCGGAACATTATCAACTCCCATACGAAACGGAGGGGGATCATAGAGTGTTTGGCGCAATGTGCGACAACTAAATTGAGACAATGCTCATCAGGAAAGAAAAATGGCAGGCCCAGGCCTGCCATCCACCAGGTCGGGGGCCATGCCCCCTCCCATCAGGTTATTCGGTTCCCGAGCCGGAAACCGGTTTGAAACTCCCGCTCACGGATGTGGGCGATCTGCACATTTTGCCCTTCCAGCCCGATGTCTTTGAGCAGGGCTGGCGAAAGGTGCAGGTAGCTGACGCGACGCTCCAGCCGGGTGATCCTTTTTTGAACCAGGGTCTCTACGTGGCGCAGCAGGGCGAGTTCGATAGACATAATATTCTCCAGTTGAACGTGCGGTTCCCCCGGAGAGAGGTGATCACCCTGCGGGACAACCGCGGGTGATGAAAAAAGCAGGTGTTACCTGTCCCCTCCACGCGGCAAATAAAGAGCACGAGTCTTCGCGCTGCCAGAGCAGCGATCGAACGCAACGTTGAACATGGAATGTTGCATGGTCGTCTCCTTACCGTGTGAAAGTTGAACAAGTTGCCGCAGTGTAAAAAAACACCGAATTTTACGCAATATCTCTCCCACCCATATGGGTGGAATGCGGCCAAAAAGAGGTTCAGTCAAATCCCTGACAACAGCCGGAACTCCTCCAGCGCATAGGTATCCGTCATGCCGCTCACATAGTCGAGCAGCAGCCGCACCCGGTAGTACCACTCCTGCTCGCTCTCCTTTTCGAAACGGGGATCCCGGCTCGCCACCGCCAGTCGATACGCCTTGAGGTGGCGGGCAGAGAGGCGGTGGAACAGCCGTCGGGCAAAGAAGAGCTCGCTCCCGCCGTTGCCTGCGAGCAGCCGCTCGAACTGGCTGGCGGGCAGGGCCAGCAGGCAGGCGTAGGTGGAGAGCACTCCGCGCAGGGCGGCATAGCCTTCCAGCTCCAGCGCCTCCACCTCCGGGCGCATGAACACCAGCTCGCGAGCCACCCGCTTGAGGGTATCGAGTACCCGGGCTGCCGGAGCCTGGCCGTGCAGCAGCGCCTGGGGATAGGCCCCGCTCAGGATCTGATCGTGCTCGGCCACATAGGTATGGGCGGCAAGCGCCACCAGATCCCGGGTCAGATGCTGGCGAAAATGGGGGAAGAACCCCCGACCGGAGGCAAGCGCCTCATCGAGCAGGTCGGCCATGTAACCGCCCTCGTCCGCCTCGCGCAGGGCTGTCAGCAGCTCGCTCTGGGTGAGGATGCGCCTGTCCACCGCATCCTCGAGATCGGCGATGCAGTAAGAGATGTCGTCCGCCGCCTCCATGATGTAGACCAGCGGATGACGGCACCCCTCGGCCAGCCCCAGGCTCTGGCCGAGGGCACGATAGAGGGGTTGTTCGCTGAAGAAGATGCCGCGCTTGCTGGTCCAGCCGTGGTGCTGACCATAGCCCTGGGGATGGTGCAGGCCCGGCAGGGGCTGCTGCGGGTATTTGCACAGCGCCGCCAGCTGCCCCAGGGTGAGGTTCAGCTCATGGAGGCTGTGCACCAGTCGCAGGCTCTGGGCATTGCCGTCAAACACCAGCAGATCCTGGCGAAGGGTTGCCCACTGGGGGCTCGGCAACTGGTCGTGGGCACGGGCGAAGAGGCCGTCCAGCTCCTGGGCAAGCCACTGACTCATCACCTGCTCGCCGAAATGGCCAAACGGCGGGTTGCCGACATCGTGCAACAGGCAGGACATCTCCACCAGATTGATGAAGGCCCCCTCGCACACCACTCCGGCTGGCAACGCCGCCAGGATGCGGCGACTGATCTGGCGACCGGTCTCCTGTACCTCCAACGAATGGGTGAGACGGCTGCGCACCGAGGCTTTCACATCGAGCGGGAAGACCTGGGTCTTCTGCTGCAACCGACGCACCGGCGCCGCCTGCACGATGCGGGTGCGGTCCTGCTCCGTCGCCTCCAGCAGGTCTTCGTCTCCCCAGGGGTGAATGCGCTCGGGGGGGATCAAACGGTCATACATGTCGTGGCTCCTTGCCTGAGGCGTCGTGTCTACGAGAGCAGCCAGCGCCGCAGGCGGGCGATGTCACCCGGGTATTCCCGGCGCAGGGTTTCAATCCAGTCTTCCACGTTCTCCCACCAGGCGGGGTGATCCGGGCTCTGGATAAGCTGGGCCGTCTGCTGCAACCGGCGCAGGCCGATGGAGCCCGCCGCCCCCTTGATCTTGTGGGCCTCCTCCACCACACCGGCCTGATCCCTGGCAATCATGTTGGAGTCGAGCACCGCCATGTAGTCCGGCATCATCTTCTCGAACAGCTCGACGCTGGAGAGCAGCACCGGCTTGCCGACCGTGCTGGCGTAATCGGTGAGGAAGGGCAGATCCAGCAGGGCATCCTGATGGTGGACATCGTCCTGCTCGTCCGCCTCGTCCCCGGCGAGATCCGCAAACAGGTGGCCTATCACCTCCCGCACCGCCTTGGAGCCCAGCGGCTTGTTGATCACATCCTGCATGCCGTGATCCCGGTAGTACTGGCGATCGCCGGTGGCGTTGGCGGTGAGCGCCACCATGGGGGGCAGGCTGTCGCCGTAGCGCGCGAGCAGTTGCTCCGCCACATCGAACCCCGTCATGTCCGGCAGCTGGATGTCGAGCAGGATCAAGTCGAAATCATCCGGGTTGGCCATGGCCAGCGCCTCTGCACCATCCCGCGCCACCTTGACCTGATGGCCGAGCTTGTTCAGCAGGGCGCAGGCCACAGTCACGTTGAGCTCCACATCCTCCACCAGCAGGATGTCGAGGGAGGGCATCTCGGGCTCCGGGGCCGCGGCCTTGGGCTCGACGCAGTCCACCTCCAGCTCGGCGGTGAAGCAGGCGCCTTCGCCCGGGTCGCTGTCCACATAGAGTTGACCGCCCATGGCCTGCACCAGCTGGCGGGAGACCGCAAGGCCTATGCCAGTGCCGGTGGCGTGCTTCTTGCCCTGCACCTGATAGTACATGGCGAAGATCTTCTCCTGCTGGGCGCGGGGAATGCCCACCCCGGTGTCTTCCACCTCGAAGTGCAGCGCCAGCTTGCCCGGTTCATCAGCGGCGTGGGCGAGACAGCGTATGGTGACGCCCCCTTCATCGGTGAACTTGACCGCATTGCCCACCAGGTTCCACAGCACCTGGCGCAGCCGGGTGCCGTCCGCCATCACGAACTGGGGCATGTCGCCGTCCCGGTCGAAGTGCAGGTAGAGCCCCTTCTGCTCCGCCTGAATGCGCGACAGCGTCTCCAGCTCGTCGAGGAAGGCGGGCAAATCCAGCGGAGCCGGCGCAATCTCCAGCCGACGACGGTCGAGCTTGTCCAGATCGATGATGTCGTTGAAGATGTTGCCGAGCGTCACCGCGCTCAGGTGGATGGTCTTGAGCTGCTGCTGCTGTCTGGCATCGAGGGGCGTATCCATCAGCATCCGGCTCAGGCCCACGATGCCATTGAGCGGGGTGCGCAGCTCGTGGCTGATGGTGGAGATGAAGGTGGTCTTGTCCCGACTCGCCTTCTCCAGCTTGTCCTGGTACTGCTTGCGCTCGGTGATGTCGCGACCAAAGCCGAGCAGGCCGAGCCGCTTGCCGAAGCGGTCGAAGAAGGGCACCTTGCGCAGCTCGAAGTAGGCCTTGCGGCCATCGGGATACTCCAGCCACTGCTCATAGGTGAGCGGCTCGTTCTGGGCGAAGACCTGCTTGTCGGTCTCCACCACCTTGCTGGCGATGTCGTGCTTGTAGACATCGAACGGGGTCAGGCCGATGAGTTCCGCTTCCACCTTGCCGGTGAGCTCCTCCATGGCGCGGTTGCAACCGGAGAACTGCTCGTCCTCGTTGCGGTAATAGACCAGATCGGGGGAGCAGTCGATGAAGGAGCGCAAGAGGGCGGTACGCTCCCCCAGATGCAGCTGGGCCTTCTCCCGCTGGAACACTTCGTTCTCGAGATCCTCGATGGCTTGCTGGCGCAGGGTCTCGGCCCGGTTGGTCTCGGCGATCTGGGCGTTGAGCCGGCTGATGTTCTCCTGCAACTGGCTGTTGAGCTCGAGATCCCGCTCGCGCATGTCTTGCAACTTGCGCACCATCCGGGTCAGCCGCTGGCGGGAGTCCTCCAGCTGATCCACCACGATGGAGAGAAAATAGACGGCCCAGGGGGTCACCAGCAGACCGAAGAAGACAGAGCGCACCAGGTCGACGATGTCCACGGTGCCGCGCAAAAACAGGGTCACCCCCATCTGGATCGAAACGGCCAGCACTATGATGGCGGTGGCCAGGAACATGCTGAAGCGCACCAGTCCCAGCTTGGTCATCAGGTCGACGTAATATTGCGCCCAGGATTTGATCTGCTTCATCTCGTTGTTTTCTCCCCTTTTCTTGCGCAAACAGGATACCAGTACGGCGCCATGAACTCTTGTCCGTCGCGTATTCAATTATTGATTAACGTCACACTCCGGCTGGGGTAGCATGCCTGCCATGCCTCAGTCAGCACCGGTTCCACCGGAATACCGGGGCACACTGTCACCCTTCTCATTCGTTATGTCAGGAGCATACCCGATGCGAAATCATGTTCTGTTGAGCCTTGGCCTGCTGGTCGCCACCACCGCCCACGCCGATCTGGGGGAGATCCCCCGCCAGACCGGCTGGTCCGGTTTTCTGCTGGGCGGGGTCAATGCCGGCAGCCACAAGTCCAACTTCTATGCCGGTGACGACAGCAACAGCCGTATCGATGATCTGGGCTCCCCCGGCCGCGAAAGCGGTCTGAGCCCGCTGCTCAATGCCGATATCCGCTACACCTTCGCCGATACCCGCACCCAGGTCTTCCTCGGCAACCTCATCCAGGACGCGGTGCGCTTCGACTTTACCCAGCAACTCGGTCTGCGCCAGGAGATGGGTGACAAGGGTATCGTCGCCACCTCCCTGGTGTTCAACCTCATGCCGGTGGAAGTGTGGAGCGATCCCTTCGCCACCGGCGTGGACCGCAGCGCCACCGATCTCACCTCGAAAGGGGTGCGCTTTGCCTGGGACAGGATCTGGGGCAGCAACGTCTACGCCACCCTGACCAGCCGGGAAGTGGAGCTCGACGAGGAGCGCAGCGGCCAGCAATATGACCTGACCCACGGCACCCACTACGCCTCCATGCTGAGCCGCAACGGCAAGGTCCACGACCTGGCTGTCTCCTACCAGTACCACTTCGGCGGCGACCAGCTGCTGGAGCCCGCCTTCCTCTACAAGGAGGCCCGCCTGGACGGGAGTGCGGAGAGCTTCAAGAACACCGGTCTGCAGCTGACCTATGCCAAGCGCGCCTCCCAGTGGTCCATCGTGAGCAACCTCTACGCCGGCAAGCGCAAGTATGACGAGGCGAATCCCCTGTTCGGCCAGCGCGCCGATGCCAGCGAGTTCGCCCTCAATGGCACCTTCTTCTGGCACAACCTGTTCGGCATCAAACCCCTTGCCGCCACCTTCACCGCAGCCTACTCCAGCGCCGACTCCGACATCGACTTCTACGATGCCGAGGCGCTTCGCTTCAGTACCGGGCTGCTTTACAACTTCTGACCCGCCCCAAGCAAGAAGGCCACCCCCGGGGTGGCCTCTTTATTTGCACAACCCTCGACCATCAGATGCCGAGGGAATCCAGCAGATCGTCGTGCTCGTTGCTCGCCGGCGCGGCCGCCGGTGCCGGTTTGGCTGATTGCTTGGCCTGGGCGATCAGCTCGTCGGGATCCACCTCCTCCTGCACGCCGCCATCATGGATCCGGATAAACTCCGTCTTGTCCATGGCCAGCTCCAGATAGAAGATGTTGTTGCTGGCGGTGAAGAAGGTCACCCGGCGGGTCTCGGGATTGTCGAGGTTGGTGTCGACGCTCAGCATCACCTGCTTGTTGAGCGCAAGCATCTTGGGCTGGTTCTGGGTGATGTGGGTCTGCAGCTCGCGCCCCACCTTGGTGGTGAAGCTGCCGACGATCTGGTTCATCAGCTCGCCCATGACGTTGCTCACCTCGTCCGAGGTGTGGGAGATGGCAAGATCCTCCTTGGAGAGCCCCATGCTCAGCATGTAGCTCTGGTAGAGCTCCATGGCCGCGGCGGCGGAGAAGTTGATCACCACCAGCCCGGAGAAGCCGCCGTCAAACAGCACGAAACAGCCGATGTCAGGCTTGAGGCAGGTCTTGCTGATCCGCTGCACCATGCCGGAGAAGCGCACCTGGGTCTGGGTCGCCGCACTCAATACGCTCGTCACCGAATTGCACAGGCTCAGCAGTACGTCCTCTGTGGTCAATACGGCATCATCCTCGGATCTTGTCACTATCATGGAACCTTCCTGCTGATCGAAATAATGGGGCTGTCACTCGTGTCGCCCATGTCACCATGCACCGACGCGATACGCTAACAGATTGCGTGATCCCGGTGCCCAAAGCGCGAGCCACCTCTCACTTGACTGGATTATCAGTCAGAAATGGCTGAAATCCATCCAGGGTAGCCAGACGGGTTTGCCAACTGGCAGCCGCCCCTTGCAAGGCCTGCTCCTCATAGGGAATGGCGGGACAGGCACCCCAGATGGGACCGGGCCAGGCCGCATCCGAGCTGAAGCGGGCCACGTGGTGCAGGTGTAACTGAGGCACCAGATTGCCGAGGGCCGCCACGTTGATCTTGTCCGGGCCGAGTGCCCGCTCCATCAGGGTGGCGACGGCGCAGGACTCCTGCATCAACTGCTGTTGCTGCTCGGGGGCCAGATGATGGATCTCCCGCAGGTTGGCGACCCGGGGCACCAGAATCAGCCAGGGATACTGGCTGTCTTTGGCCAGCAGGACGCGGCACAGGGGCAGATCCCCGAGTATCCGGGTATCCGCCTGAAGGCGGGGGTGCAATTCAAACATGGGGCCTCGCTGATCAACATGGGCACATCGGGAATCAAAGATGTGCCCACGTTACTGCAACGGGGAGCAAACTTAAAGGCGTGGCACGGCCCAACCGATGAAGCGCTTGCGAAGCGCGGGGTCCGCCTGCAGGAAAAGCTGTTGCAACTGCCCTTCCAGGGCGCTGGACGGCACGGAGGAGACCCGGGGCGTCGCCACGGCGGCCGCAGCTACATCCGCCGCACCGGCGAGCACGGCAGGCCCCTCGCCACGGTTGTACTCCATCAGCCTGGCATGCCAGTCCATGCCGATCTGCATCCCCTGCACCATCAGCGTATCCTGGCGCACCTCGAGGGGCTGCCCCCCCGCAACCAGGCCCAGGACAGGGGCCCTGGCGTAGCGTTCCATCCCGGCCTCGTCCGCAGGCACGGGAGCCTGCAGGCGCACCGACTGCCCGCGTGCCTCATAGCGAAGCACCTGGGGCTCGGAGCGAACCTGGCGATCGTTGTCGCTGCTGTTGCGACTCGGGATCACCCCCTCGTAGCGCACCAGCAGTTGCTGCTCTCCGTCGGCCAGCACGGCATGCTGCTCGTCCTGCACCTTGCCTGCGCTCACCGCCAGGATCTGGAAATCCCGGGGCACCTCGACCCTGACCTCGGCCTGCACACCGCCGCAGCACAGCAGCGCAACCCCTGCCCAACCCTGATGACGCTTCATTCCCTGACTCTCCTTTCGCGATGAAGGGCGCAGGGTAGCAGCCCCAGATGACAGAAAAATAACGGGATGCAGGCTCACCCCAGCAGATAATGGGGCCGCTCGGCAAACCACTGGGCCAGCACCTGCTTGAACAGCCGGATCTTGCGCGGCACCCGGCGCTGCTGGGCGTGCAGCACATGGATCGGGTGCAGGCCGGTCTGCCACTCCGTCAGCACGGCCACCAGCTCCCCTCGGGCCAGGCTGGCCTCCACCAGCATCAACGGGCACTTGGCAAAGCCCATGCCCGCCCGGGCCAGTTGCAGCAGGGTGCTGTAGTGGTTGGCCCGCACTCGCCCCTGCACCAGGATGTGCGCCTCCTCCTCCCCCTGGCGAAAATGCCACTGCTCCCAGTCCGGGTTGTGGCCCTGCAGCAGGCAGGAGCGCCCCCCCAGCTCATAGGGAGTGGCGGGGATCCCCTCTCGCGCCAGCAGGGCGGGGCTTGCCACCACCACATCCTTGAGCCTGCCGAGCGGCAGGGCCACCAGGTTGTCGGGGATCAGCTCCATGGCCCGCAGAGCGATGTCATTCTCCCCCTGGCTCATGTCGATCATGGCATTGGTGAAGTTGAGCTCGACCTGGACGCCGGGGCAGAGCTCGGCAAAACGGGCGAGCAGCTCGCTCACCATGCGGTCCCCCGTGCTGACCGGGCAGGTGAAGCGCAGGCGGCCGCTGTCCTCCTCGGTCAGGGCGCGGATCCCCTCCTCCGCCTCCCGGGCCAGGGCGAAGATCTCACCGGCCTGCTGGTGAAGCACCCGCCCCGCCTCGGTCAGGCTGAGTCTGCGGGTCGTGCGCTGGAGCAGCTGGGCATTGAGGGCGGACTCCAGGGCGCTGACATGGCGACTCAGCATCCCCTTGCTCACCCCCAGGGCATCGGCAGCGGCGGAGAAACTACCCCGTTGCACCACTTCATAGAAACTGGCCAGGTGGGTGATATCCATCGTTAGCACCAATATGGAAACAATGGGTTCATCATAAGCGCTTTTTCTCCCTTTTTATCCCGCTATCATCAACTCATCTCAACCAGGAGCGATAGATATGAAGATTGTGATTGTGGGTGCCTCCGGCACCATTGGCGCCGCCGTCAGCGAACTGCTTGCCCAGGATCACCAGGTGATCCGGGTCGGTCACAGCCAGGGGGATGCCAGAGTGGACATGCGCGACCCCGCCTCCATCCGGGCGCTCTTCGAGCAGATCGGGTCCTTCGATGCCCTGGTGGTCGCCAGCGGCAGCGTCGCCTTCAATGCCCTGACCGAGATGACGGACGAGCAGTGGCAGGTGGGGCTTCAGAGCAAGCTGATGGGCCAGATCAACCTGACCCGGGCCGCCATTGCCCACCTGAGCGACCGTGGCTCCATCACCCTCATCAGCGGCATTCTGAGCGAGGAGCCCATCCACTGGGGGGTGAGCGCCACCACCATCAACGGTGCCATCGAGCACTTCGTGAAAGGGGCCGCCTGCGAGCTGCCAAGGGGCATTCGCATCAACGTGGTCAGCCCCACCGTGCTGGAAGAGTCCATGAGCAAGTATGCCGACTTCTTCCCGGGCTTCGTGCCGGTACCCGCCGCCCGGGTGGCCCAGGCCTACAAGAAATCGGTACTGGGGGTACAGACCGGCCAGATCTTCCGGGTCAATGGCTGAGCGCTCCGGACAACCCAATGAAAACGGGCCCCGTCATGGGGCCCGTTTTGTCATCTGCGTTGCAAGCACCTCCCCTGCCACCGGCAAACGTTTGTGCGCCTGCGGCAAAAAAAGCGGTCGGCCTCAGTCGATCAGGCCGTACTGCTCCCGCAGTACCTCGATGATCTCCTGCTTCGGATTGGCACTGCGTACCAGCGGCTGACCGATGATCTTCTCGGCGATCCCCACATAGGTGCGGGAGATATCCATCATCACCTCGGTGGGCAGCTTGTTGTCACGGGCCAGGGCGAAGCGCTCGGGCATGCGGTTTTTGTTGAGCAGGATGTCCGGATCCGGGAAATGGTTCAGCAGCCACTGGCGGAAGCCCTCTTTGGACTTCTCGATGATCTCGCCGCCGCGAAGGGCTGCGCCGTCCCAGATGCGTGAGCTGTCGGGGGTGCCCACTTCATCCATGTAGATGAGCTTCTCGCGACCGGCGGCATCGGTCACGTAACCGAACTCGAACTTGGTGTCGACGAAGACCTGATCCAGGGCAGCCAGCGCCTCGCTGATGACGTTGAAGCCCTCTTTGAGCAGCGCCTCGTAGCGGTCGATGTCCGCCGGGGAGCGGAAGCCGAAGGCCTGATGGTGGCGCTCGATGTCGCCGCGGGAGACGTTGACGTCGTCCGCTTCCGGCACGCCATCCAGCCCCTTGAGGATCCCCTTGGTGGACGGGGTGATGAGGATCTCGGGCAGCTTCTGATCCTTCTTGAGCCCTTCCGGCAGGGTAATGCCGCAGAATTCCCGCTCACCATCCTTGTAGGCACGCCACATGGAGCCGGTGATGTACTGGCGGGCAATGGCCTCGATCATCACGGGACGGGCTTTTTGCACGATCCAGACGAAGGGGTGCGGGATGTCCAGGATGTGGCTGTCCGCCAGCCCCTGCTCCTTGAACAGCTTGAACCAGTGGCTGGAGATGGCATTGAGCGCCGCGCCCTTGCCCGGCACGCCGTTCAGACCGTCCACCCCTTGCCAGATGCAGTCGAAAGCCGAGATGCGATCACTGATCACCATGAGGGCCAGGGGCGTATCGGCCGGCACATCATAGCCTTTCTCCCGAATGAGCCGGGCACTGTCTGCCGGGGTCAACCAGTAGACGCTGCGCACTTTGCCGGAATGGACAGGTTTATCGGTACGGATCGGCAAATCGTCGTTCACCGCCAATACTTGATCTGCAAGACTCATGGCTAATAACACTTCCTGTTGTGGGACTAGTTAGGCAGGGGCACCAGACCCCTGTCTGTGGGGGATTCACATCATCAGGTACTCAGGCCCGGGGCAACCGGCTCGGCACGCGGGCCCTGCGGCAACCCGGACATAACAAAACAGGGGCGCGAGGCCCCTGTTTCCATGCTTACTTCGCCCCCTGATCGGCCAAGCCCTTGGCAAAGGCCTCGGACAGGCTGATGTACATCTGGGAGATGACACCGGATGCGACAGGCTTCTTGTCCTTGTCGAACAGGGTGATGGAGGTCTTGCCGCCCGTCATCTCGCCGAGCTGGAAGCGATACTTGTCTTCCTCGAGCTTGAAGGGCTCCGCTCCCTTGGCCTTCCAGAACTCGCTGTCCGGCTCATCGTACTCCACGTCGATCCAGCCCAGGGACTGCTGGGTATCCTTGATGGTGAAACCATAGGCAGGCAGCACCTGATTGAGGCGGCGCCACACCTGGTCAAACGACCCTTCGGCAATCCAGGCGCTCAGCTCGTTGTTGTCCAGACCCAGCTCCAGCCCCATGCCATCGCTGGACTTGTGCTGTTCACGGGCCTTGAGCTGCTTGTCGTAATAGAGGGAGAACTGGTTCAGGGCGCGGGTAGCATAACGCTGGGCGTCCGCCGGCGTCAGCACAGTGCTGGTCTCGCCGTCGATGGTCTCTTCGTGATCCAGCACCCGTACCGACATCTTGATGGCGTGACGCTGCACATCGTTGCGCAGGGTGAACTGGTAACGCTGACGGATCTTGAAGTCATCGTCATCTTCCGCCCAGCCATCGAGCACCGCCGAGTTGTCAAACCAGCCGGTCTGCAAGACGCCGTCCTGCTGGTCCAGCTTCTCGGTGGTGACCTTGTGTTCGGCCAGGAAGTTCATCAGGAAGGCCCAGGTATCGCGCTCCACGCTCTGGGAGGTGCTGAGGGCATAGAAGGCGACGGTCGGCTCGCTGGCATTGGCCACCACCTGGCTGCCGGGCACCACTGTGAGCAACTGGGCAGGCGGACGCACGTCCACCTTGGCCCCGAGGGCGCCCTCACGGCTGCTCTCGGGCAGGGCCGGAATGTCGAAATTGCTGTTAAAGGCGGGGGTACTCAACCCGGCGGGCACAAGGAAGGCGCGGCCTTCGAGGCGGCTCTCTTCATACTCGAAGCCACGGTTGGCCATTTTGCGTTCCTGGGGTGAGCTGCAGGCAGCCAGCACGGCCACCGTCGCGACACTCAGTACCAGGCGCACTGCATTTCCCTTTCCATTTGCTTTAAACACTCGCCATCAACTCCGCAGTCGTCAGTGCTCGCGCCATCGCCGCTTCCCCCTCGGGGGTGAGATCGGTCAGGGGCAGACGCAAGGTCGCCGTCGCCATCAATCCCAGCCGGGCACAGGCCCATTTCACCGGGATGGGACTCGGTTCACAGAACAGAGTCTGATGCAACGGCATCAATCGATTGTTGATGTCATGAGCCTGCCCGGCATCACCGGCCAGGGCAGCACGACACATGTCGGCCATCTGGGGCGCCGCAATATTGGTGGTGACCGAAATGACACCATCGCCCCCTTGCAGCATAAAATCACATCCGCTGGCGTCATCGCCACTATAAAGCGCAAAATCCGGCCCGCACAGTTCGCGCAGCAGCGGGGTACGGCCAAGATCGCCAGTCGCTTCTTTCAAACCTATGATGCCGGGCACCTTGGCCAGACGGGCCACCGTCTCGGGTTTGAGGTCACAGCAGGTGCGACCGGGCACATTATAGAGAATTTGAGGCAGACCACTAGCCTCGGCGATCGCACAATAGTGACGATAGAGGCCTTCCTGAGTGGGTTTGTTGTAATAGGGGGTCACCGAGAGACCCGCCACCACGCCCATGGTGGCGAAACGCCGGGAGAGGGCGATGGCGTGAGCAGTATTGTTGGAGCCGCAGCCCGCGATGACGGGAATGCGTCCGGCGGCGTATTCCACCGTCTTCTCAACCACGGCGATATGTTCCTGCTCGCTCAGGGTGACCGACTCTCCCGTGGTTCCCACGGCGACGATGGCGCTGGTCCCGGCATCCACATGATATTCCACCAGCGCTGCCAGACTGACCCAATCGATGTCGCCCGAGGGCAGCATGGGGGTAACGAGCGCAACAATACTACCGCGTAACATGGATAATTCTCCCGATTTTCAGGGGCGTAATGGTAAAGCTGCCCCTTTTGAAAAACAAGGGAGGCACGGGACAAGCCGTGTTACCATCCGGCACAAAACGTATGAATGCACGAGCGCACAAGAGGCCTCCCGGCAGGGTGCCGGCACCCGCGGTCAACGCATTCTCAATAATGGACGAGAGACGATTTATGACTCACTACCTGGTCGTAACGGCCATCGGCACGGACAGGCCTGGCATCGTCAATGAGGTGACCCGTCACGTCAGTGGCTGCGGTTGCAACATTGTCGACAGCCGTCTTGGCATCTTCGGCAACGAATTCACCTTCATCATGCTGCTGTCCGGTGACTGGAACAGCCTGATGCAACTGGAAATCAGCCTCCCACTGCGCAGCCAGGAGTGGGATCTCATCACCATGATGAAACGCACCGAGCGCCACCACTCCCTGCAATATGACATCAGCGCCAGCGCAGAGGTGCTGATCCGGGATCAGCCGGGCATCGTAAGTCAGTGCACCCAGTTCTTCAGCGATCACGGCTGGGACATCCAGGCCATGCAGACCATCACCCTGGAACAGCAACCCTTCAACCTGCTCAAGGCGAACTTTCAGTTGAATCTCTCCAAGCAGGGAGAAGAGCCCGGCTCGAAGACAGCCTTCGCCGATTTCTGTCGTGGACTGGGCGCCGAATCGTTCGAATTCATCGTCAATCACAAGTACGCCTGACGGCGTTTATCCGAGGAGACCCCATGTCACCACTAGAAGCTGGTACCCAGGCCCCCGATTTCTCCCTCTCCGATCAGGACGGCAATCAGGTTCGCCTCGCCGACCTGCGCGGCAAGAAGGTGCTGATCTATTTCTACCCCAAGGCGATGACCCCGGGTTGCACCACCCAGGCCTGCGGTCTGCGCGACGTCAATAGCGAGCTGGCTGCCCTCAATGTGGTGGTGCTCGGCATCAGCCCGGACAGCGCCAAGCGCCTGAAAAAGTTCGAGGAGCGCGACAACCTCAACTTCCGCCTGCTGGCCGATGAGGATCACGCGGTGGCCGATGCCTTTGGCGTCTGGGGCCCGAAGAAGTTCATGGGCAAGGAGTATGACGGCATCCATCGCCTGAGTTTCCTCATCGACGAAGAGGGCAAGGTTGCCCATCGCTTCGACAAGTTCAAGACCAGCGATCACCATCAGGTGGTGCTCGACCTCGTCAAGGGCTAAGCCACCAGCGGCATTGTTGCAGGGCTCGCCATGGCGGGCCCTCCTCGTTTCACCACGGCATCAGTCCCACTCTCTGGCGGCCCACCAGGGCACCTCTTCCCCCCTTTTCTCGCCAACCTCCCCTCTCAGATCAAAAAATTCATCCTGGATATGGGTTAACGTGACCCCAGATTCATTTTCCAGCGAGACAGCCCATGAACATGAGCCACACCGAACGCCTGATCCTGAGCAACCAGTACGAGATCCTGGCCAAACTCAATCCGGAAAAGGCGGCGTTTTACCAGCGTGCCAGCACCATAGTCGAGCGCGGCTACTGCCTGCAGATCCTCGAGCTGGAGAAGAGCTTCGGCCATCTGGATCTCGCCACCTGCCAGGAGGTGCTGGACACTCTGGAGCTGCACCATGCACTGGCCATCTCCTGGGGTAACCTGGATGCCAGCGCCCGGGCCGATGTCAACGAGAGCCGCCTTGCCTTCAACGGCTACAGCCGCAGCCAGGAGCGGGAACTGGCGGATTACGTCTGCTTCCTGCTGGAAGTGGACAAGCGCTTCCCCGAACTGCCCTGCCCCTGCGATGAGCTCTCCAGCGACATCGCCATGCGGGACAAGTACCAGCGCATGCTGGCGGTCTGGCGTCAGTGCCCCCGTCAGTACAAGCTCTCCATCCAGGAGATCAGCAAGGTGCTGGCCGCCTGAATGTGAAAAAGGCGCCTGAGGGCGCCTTTGTCGTCAGTCTGACTTCGGAAAGTCATTCGTAGAGGAAGGATTTGTCCAGCTGCTTGAAGGCGGCGTTGAGGGTATCGGCCAGCTCTTCGTAGCGGGGACGGGCCACCAGCTGACGTTGACCGCCCTGCTCGTTCATCTTGCCGTTTATCTCCCGATACCAGGTGGCGAGGGAGGGGGGCAGCCGGGTATCGGCGCGCTGGCCGAGCCAGTAGTACCCTTGCAGCGGCAGGCTGAGCAGGAAGAGCACGGACGCCATCACGGAGGGCCAGTAATGAAGCTCGCCAAACTGGAACTGCACCATGACGCTGAGCACCGCCAGTGCCGGGATCACCTTGAGGGCGAATTCGGTGGCCTTGATCACCCGATTCTCCGGGAACATGGAATTAAGCTCGGGACGGCGCGGCCAAAGAGTCATATAATGACGGCCTTGCTGTAATTTAGTTCCAAAAATGTTCATGCTCATGCTACCTCCGAGCTCTTTTCGAACGCATTAACGGCAAAACCTCGACAATATTTGAGAGGCAATAACAAAGGTTGAGGATGACTTTGTTATTTTTCAACAATCAGGTTATCCTTTGTACGCCCATTTTTACGCAGGGGCACGGCCACTGACCAGTCAGGGACGTCTGAATTTCGGGTCTTGTATCACTATACAAGGGGCAAGCAACAGATTGCCAACCCTCATAAGGATAAGTTGATAGTTTTTGGACGCACCGCGTCCGGCGCATCCTCCAACCCAACCCAATCTGCGATAGGATTTATTCATGAGTAAGCTGGTTCTTGTTCTTAACTGTGGCAGCTCGTCCCTGAAGTTTGCTGTCATTGACGCAACCACCGGTGATGACCTGCTGTCCGGCCTGGCCGAATGCTTCAACCTCGACGACGCCCGCATCAAGTGGAAGCTGAACGGCGAGAAAGGCAACGCTGATCTGGGTGCCGGTGCCGCTCACCAGGAAGCGCTGGACTTCATCGTTCACAAGATCCTGCCGCTCAACCCGGAACTGTCCAAGAACCTGATCGCCATCGGCCACCGCGTGGTACACGGCGGCGAGCGTTTCACCTCCTCCGTTCGCATCTGTGATGACGTCATTGCCGGCATCGAAGCCGCCATTCCTTACGCACCGCTGCACAACCCGGCTCACCTGATCGGTATCCGTGCCGCCCTGAAGGTCTTCCCGGAACTGGCCGAGAAGAACATCGCCGTGTTCGATACCGCCTTCCACCAGACCATGCCGGAAGAAGCCTTCCTGTACGCCCTGCCGTACAAGCTCTACAAAGAGAACGGCATCCGTCGCTACGGCGCCCACGGCACCAGCCACTACTACATCAGCCTGGAAGCGGCCAAGCAGCTGAACAAGCCGGTGGAAGAGCTCAACATCATCAACTGCCACCTGGGCAACGGCGGCTCCGTCTGCGCCATCAAGAACGGCCAGTCCGTCGACACCTCCATGGGCCTGACCCCGCTGGAAGGCCTGGTGATGGGTACCCGTTCCGGTGACATCGATCCGGCTATCATCTTCTTCCTGCACGACAAGTTGGGCATGAGCGTTGCCGAGATCAACACCATGCTGACCAAGGAATCCGGCCTGCAGGGTCTGACCGAAGTCACCTCCGACTGCCGTTTCGTTGAAGACAACTACGACAGCAAGGAAGAAGCCAAGCGCGCCATGGACGTGTACTGCTACCGTCTGGCCAAGTACATCGGTGCCTACGCCGCCGCCATGGACGGTCGTCTGGATGCTGTGGTCTTCACCGGCGGCATCGGCGAGAACTCCGCCCCGATCCGTGAGATCACCCTGAACAAGCTGGGCCTGCTGGGCTTTGACGTCGACCACGACGCCAACCTGAAGGCTCGCTTCGGCAAGGGCGGCGAGATCACCAAGGCTGGTTCTACCAAGGCCCTGGTTATCCCGACCAACGAAGAGTGGGTCATCGCCCACGACGCGCTGGAACTGGTCGGCGCATAAATTAGCTGTAGAGCAAGGCCGCCCCAGGGCGGCCTTTTCCTGATCCCAAAAAATGAACAAGGGGTAATAAGTGGCACGCACTATTATGCTCATCCCGGTCGGCACTGGTGTCGGCGTAACCTCCGTGAGTCTTGGCGTCGTTCGCGCCATGGAACGTCACGGTGTCAATGTCAGCTTCTTCAAACCGGTCGCCCAGCCGCGTCCGGGTGAAACCGGTACCGAGCGCTCCACCGCCGTGATCCGCGCCGCTGCCAACATCAACCCGCCCGAGCCGTTCGCCCTCTCCTACGCCGAGAACATGATCACCTCCAGCAACACCGACATCCTGCTGGAAGAGATCGTGGCCCGCTTCGAAGAGCACGTGAAGACCAGCGGTGCCGAAGTGGTGGTGATCGAGGGCCTGGTTCCGACCGACAAGCAACCCTTTGCCAACAAGCTGAACTACGACGTCGCCAAGGCGCTGGACGCCGACATGGTGTTCGTAACCCATCCGGGCAACGACTCCAGCCAGAAGCTCAAAGAGCGCATCGAGCTGGCCTGCTCCAACTTCGGTGGCGTCAACAACCCGCGCATCGTGGGCTGCGTCATCAACAAGGTGGGTGCCCCGGTTGACGAGCACGGCGTGACCCGTCCCGACCTGACCGAGATGTTCGAAGCGCACCACCACGGCGCCGATACCGGCCACAACCTGGAAGTGCTGCAGGTCTTCGGCAAGAGTCCGCTGCGCATCCTCGGCTGCATCCCCTGGAACACCCAGCTGATCGCACCGCGCGCCAAGGATCTCGCCAAGCACCTGGCCGCCAAGATCATCAACAAGGGTGAGCTGGAAAGCCGCCGCCTGCAGACCGTGACCTTCTGCGCCCGCTCAATCCACAACATGATCGAGCACTTCCGTCCGGGCAGCCTGCTGGTGACCTCCGGCGACCGCTCCGACGTCATCGTCTCCGCCTGCCTCTCCGCCATGAACGGCGTCAAGCTGGGTGCCCTGCTGCTGACCGGCAACTACCACCCGGAACCGCAGGTGATGGCACTGTGCCAACAGGCCATGGCCACCGGTCTGCCGATCATGATCACCGGCACCAACACCTGGCAGACCGCCGTCAGCCTGCAGAACTTCAACGTCGACATCCCGGAAGATGACCGCGAGCGTATCGAGCTGGTGCAGGACTACGTTGCTGGTCACATCGACAAGCACTGGATCGAGTCTCTCTCCGCCAAGTCCACCCGTTCCCGTCGCCTGAGCCCGCCGGCTTTCCGCTACCA
Organism: Aeromonas sp. ASNIH1; assembly: GCF_002934285.1. NCBI lineage: Bacteria > Pseudomonadati > Pseudomonadota > Gammaproteobacteria > Aeromonadales > Aeromonadaceae > Aeromonas > Aeromonas sp. ASNIH1. The sequence continues at coordinate 652,206 of NZ_CP026228.1, forward strand.
GCTGACCGAGCTGGCCCGTCAGGCCAACAAGCGCGTCGTGCTGCCGGAAGGGGAAGAGCCGCGGACCATCAAGGCGGCCGCCATCTGTGCCGAGCGCGGTATCGCCCGTCCGGTGCTGCTGGGCAACCCGGACGAGATCCGCCGCGTCGCTGAGCAGCAGGGCGTGATCCTGACCGACCGCGTCGAGATCATCGATCCCGTTGCCGTACGCGAGCGCTATGTGGCTCGTCTGGTCGAGCTGCGCAAGAACAAGGGCATGACCGAAGTGGTTGCCCGCGAGCAGCTGGAAGACAACGTGGTACTGGGTACCATGATGCTGGAGCGCAATGAAGTTGACGGTCTGGTATCCGGCGCCGTGCACACCACTGCCAACACCATCCGTCCGCCGATGCAGATCATCAAGACCGCCCCGGGCTCTTCCCTGATCTCCTCCATCTTCTTCATGCTGCTGCCGGACCAAGTGTTGGTCTACGGTGACTGCGCCATCAACCCGGATCCCACCGCCGAGCAACTGGCCGAGATCGCCATCCAGTCCGCCGACTCCGCTGCCGCCTTCGGCATCGAGCCGCGCGTGGCCATGATCTCCTACTCCACCGGCACCTCCGGCGCCGGCGCCGATGTAGAGAAAGTGCGTGAAGCCACCGAGCTGGCCAAGGCCAAGCGTCCCGACCTCATCATCGACGGCCCGCTTCAGTACGATGCGGCCATCATGGAGAACGTCGCCAAGTCCAAGGCACCGAACTCCCCGGTTGCCGGCAAGGCCACCGTGTTCGTCTTCCCGGATCTCAACACCGGCAACACCACCTACAAGGCGGTACAGCGCTCCGCCGAGCTGGTCTCCATCGGCCCCATGCTGCAAGGCATGCGCAAGCCGGTCAACGACCTCTCCCGTGGCGCCCTGGTGGACGACATCGTCTACACCATCGCCCTGACCGGCATCCAGGCAGCCCAGACCGAGTAATCGACCCGCAGTCCGATGCAATGAAAAACCCGCCGAGAGGCGGGTTTTTTTATGGCTCGCGCCCAGAAATGTTGATCCGCAAGATCAGATCGGGATCCCGTCCGGATCCACGGACAGATCCGCGTTCCGCCCTTGGCAAGGCACGAGGGATAAGCAAACGCTCACACCCTCGCCAGGGGATTGCACAAATGCGATCCAGCCAGGATCAAATTGAAATATCCCTTTAAGATCATGCGACTAACGCCAGACACACCGCTAATCTACAGAGTTTTCCACAGCTTTTGTGGATAGTTTACCGATCATTTGAAAGAAAATGACAGGTGAAGACCTTCCCTTCCCCCTTCTCTTTCACCCCCTCGATCGCCCCCTGATGCTGTGGACTGCATCCCTACCGGCGCCCCCACTTGCCCGCAACGCTGCCAGACACGAAAAAGGGCTCCGAAGAGCCCTTGAACAGCAATTTTCTCATCCGGCCACATCAGGGACGCAGGGATTTGTCCGCCCGGGAGATGCCACAGACACCGGAGCGCACCACTTCGATGATCTCGTTGGTCTGGGCAGCCGTCTTGATGAAGGCGTCCAGCTTTTCGCTGGTCCCGACGAGCTGCACCGTGTAGAGCTCGGGGGTGACGTCGACGATCTGGCCACGGAAGATGTCCGCCAGCCGCTTCAGTTCGTCACGGGCACCACCGGCGGCGCGCGCCTTGACCAGCGCGATCTCCCGCTCGATGTGCTCACCCTCGCTCAGGTCACACACCTTGAGCACGTCCACCAGCTTGTGCAGCTGCTTCTGGATCTGCTCCAGCACCCGCTCATCCCCCATGGTGACGATAGTCATGCGGGACAGGGTGGGATCCTCGGTAGGGGCCACCGTCAGGGTCTCGATGTTGTAGCCGCGCTGGGAGAAGAGGCCCACCACACGGCTCAGGGCACCGGATTCGTTCTCCAGCAGAACGGAAATTATATGTCTCATCAGGTTCTCTCCGTCTTGCTCAGCCACATCTCGTCCATGGCGCCAAATTTGATCTGCATCGGATAGACGTGCTCGTCCGGATCGACCGAGATGTCCATGAACACCAGTCTGTCCTTCATGGCAAAGGCCTTCTCCATGGCGCTCTCCAGCTCCGCCGGATCGCTCACCGCGATGCCGACGTGGCCATAGGCTTCCGCCAGCTTGACGAAGTCAGGCAGGGATTCCATGTAGGAGTGGCTGTGGCGGCCACCGTAGAACATCTTCTGCCACTGCTTGACCATGCCCAGCGCACGGTTGTTGATGGAGATGATCTTGATGGGCACCCCGTACTGCATGCAGGTAGAGAGCTCCTGGATGTTCATCTGCACCGAGCCGTCGCCGGTGACGCAGCAGACCACGGCTTCCGGGTTGGCAAACTGGGCCCCCATGGCGGCGGGAATGCCAAAGCCCATGGTGCCGAGACCGCCGGAGTTGATCCACTGGCGCGGTTTGGCAAACGGGTAGTAGAGGGCGGCAAACATCTGGTGCTGACCCACGTCGGAGGCGACGAACGCCTCCCCCTTGGTCACCTTGTAGAGAGTCTCGATGACCTGCTGCGGCTTGATCAGGGTGGGATGGGTCTCGTAGGCCAGGCAGTTGCGGGAGCGCCACTGGTTGATCTGCTCCCACCAGTCCGCCAGCGCCTGCTTGTCGTTGTCAAAGCCGCACTCGCGGATCACTTCCAGCATCTGTTCCAGCACGGTTTCCACCGAGCCGACGATGGGCACATGGGCCTGTACCGTCTTGGAGATGGAGGTGGGGTCGATGTCGATGTGGACTATGGTGGCGTTGGGGCAGAACTTGGCTACGTTGTTGGTCACGCGATCATCGAAGCGGGCACCCACTGCGAAGATGAGATCCGCGTTGTGCATGCTCTTGTTCGCTTCGAAGGTACCGTGCATCCCCAACATACCGATAAACTGCGGATGGGTGCCGGAGAAGGCGCCCAGCCCCATGAGCGTGGTAGTCACCGGCAGGTTCAGCAGCTCCGCCAGCTTGGTCACCAGGTGATCCGCATTGGCGTTGATGGCGCCGCCACCCACGTACATGACTGGGCGGCTCGCCTCGGTCAGCAGCTTGGCAGCCCGCTTGATCTGGCCCTTGTGTCCGGCCTTGGTCGGATTGTAGGAGCGCAGGGAAACGGACTCGGGATACTGATAGGGGAACTTCTCTTTCGGATTCTGCACGTCTTTGGGCAGATCCACCACCACGGGCCCCGGGCGGCCACTGGCGGCAATGTAATAGGCCTTCTTGATGGCCTCGGGAATGTCGCTTGCTTTCTTGCACAGGAAGCTGTGCTTCACCACCGGGCGGGAGATGCCGATCATGTCGGTCTCCTGGAACGCATCCTCCCCGATCATGCTGGTCGGCACCTGGCCGGACAGGATCACCAGGGGAATGGAATCCATGTAGGCGGTGGCGATCCCCGTGATGCAGTTGGTGGCGCCGGGACCCGAGGTCACCAGCACAGTGCCCACCTTGCCGGTGGAGCGGGCGTAACCGTCCGCCATGTGCACTGCGGCCTGCTCATGCCGCACCAGGACATGCTCCATCTTGCCGTTTTCGAAGAGAGCGTCATAGATGTCGAGCACTGAGCCACCAGGGTAGCCGAAAACGTGTTCCACTCCCTGATCTTCCAGCGCTCTAACCACCATCTGGGCGCCTGATAACATCTCCATGATAAAGCCCTCCAGGCTTTGCTCCGTTAAGCGAAAGCTATCGACAGTCCGCTGCTTCCCGGCAGCGCCGATCCGAGTCTTGTTGTTGTCTGCAGGCAGATCAGGCGAGTTCGGAGCCGTCGATAGTAGAAAAATAGGGGTTTTCCATCATTCACCCGAAAAGCGGGTGAAAAACCAACTTAACCCGCCCGTGAACGCTTGTCCACGGCTTTGTCTGGCCATAACAGTCATAAATTTCAAACAGCTATTAACATTCAGTGACTTGGCCACCAGACGGGCAACAAAGAGGGGCCCTGGGGGGAACAACCAGCGGATCATGCTGCCCGCGTCGGTCAGGAACAAAATAAACGGCCCACCCCGAGGGGGTGGGCCGTCAAAAACTGGCTGGTTTCACTGCTCGTCTTCGGGTTCTGCCAGCCAGATCTGCTGATCCGGATCCGTCTCTTCGCAGACCGAAATGCTGACACCCATGTCGAGCAGCTCATGCAGGGTGAGATTGTCTGCCAGAGTCATGGTGTCGCCGTTTTCATTGGTAAAGCGCATGGTGTCCGTCCTCTCCGTGGTGGGATCGACTCAGTTTAGTCAAAGGCGCTGAGTTGGGATAACCAGGGACGCTCCTGGCCGGTGCGGCTGGCAAGCTCCCCCAGGCTGTCACACACCTCCTCCGGAAAGAGAGTCCTGCCCCAGAGGCGGCGGGAGAGCGCCCCCACCTCCTCCCCGGCCCCGGCCAGCAACCAGTCGGCCAGCTCTCCTGCCACATCGGGATAGCGTACCCTGCCAGGAGAAGGGGCCTCCAGCCAGCTTCGCACCGCATTGGCATCCAGGCTGTCCATCAACTGGGCCAGCCCCATCAGTTCCAGGGTCCTGCCGTTGGTCAACTGCTCGAACTGGCCACCCAGGGGTTTGACCAGCAGCTTCTTGCCAAGGGAGAGCGCCTCGGAGGCAAGCTCGAATCCCGCATTGCTGATGACCCCGCGACAACCGGCCAGCGCCAGCTTGAACCCCTCTCTGGCCTGAGGTTCAAAGCGGATGTTGCGCCACTCGCTGCGCTTGCGCACCTCGGGATGGAAGCAGATGAACGACTGCGTGCTGAAACGCGACAACAGGGCCGCGATCGTCTCTGTCTGCTCGAATGGCAGATAGACCAGGATCTGCTGGTTGTCCGGCACCGGCTCAAGGGGATCGACGATGGGAGGCAGCAGGGGCTGGCCGAAATGGAACCAGTGCAGCCCCAGGGACTGGCGTACCGGCGCAAAATGGCGCATCAGCTGACGGTTGAAGCCGCTCTCCCCCCAGCGCGGGATCGGCCAGTCGAAGCTCGCCTGATGGCTGATGGTGAGGCTGGGTTTGCCCCAGCGGCGAGCTGCATGGGCACTGAGCGGCTCGAAGTCGCTGATGACCAGATCGTACTCGCGACAATCGAGGGCACGCAGATCTTGCCAGAAACGCAGGGGAGAGAGTCCCTTGAGGGTGCGCCAGCCCGAGATGCGCCCCTGATGGCTGGCGAAAGTGATACCGGGGAAGGTGCGATAATCCCCGAACTCCCCCATCTCGAAGTAGCCGTCGGCGGCGCGCCCGCTGAACAGATAGTCCACCGCCACGCCCCTGCTCTTCAATGCGCGCGCCAGGGTCCGGCTACGACTGATGTGGCCGTTGCCGGTCCCCTGAACGCCGAACAGTATCCTCATCCCTGGCTCCAACCCAGCGCCCAGAGGGCGCAACCACCGCCAAGCAGCGCCCCGGCCACCAGATCACTCAGATAATGTACCCCGAGCAGCAGGCGGGACGCCCCCACCAGCGCGGCCCAGACAAACAGCAGCGGTGCCCAGAGCGGGAAACTGGCGGCCACTACGGTCGCCATCAGAAAGGCGGCCGCAGTATGGCCAGAGGGCAGGCTGTAACGATCCGACGGGGTGATGAAGACAGGCAGCCCTGCCGGGCGCTGGCGTTTGAGGGCATTCTTGAGCTGCAGGTAGAGCGGCAACTCGAGGGCAAACGCCCAGAGCGCCACCCTGACCGCCTCCTGCCCGGCGCTCCCCTGCCACCAGAGCAGGCAGGCCGCCACGGCATAGAGGGGGCCGTCACCGGTACGGGAGACAAGCCGGCTTATCCTGGCCTGCGGCTGATTGTAGGGGTGGAGCAGGCAGACACGGCACACCCGCAGGTCCCATTGCTGGATCTTGTTCATCACGGCCCTCCCTTGCATCCTGAGTGCAGGCTAGGAGGGCGGCATGACACTTCGTTGACGCCCAGATAACAGATTGATGAAAAAAAGGGCCCAGGGGCCCTTTTTCATCCGTCATCCCGAAAAAGTCAGTTCAGGGCACCGCGCAGGCCGTTTTCCATCAGGCGGCAGTTGTGGGCCGCGAGGCGGCTCATGAAGTGCTCGTCCACCGTCAGACCAAACACCTGTTCGTAGAGATCCTTCATCACGAACGGCTGCCACATCATGCTGAGGAAGGAGATCTTCAGCATCTCGGGGTCCAGGTTGTCCGCCAGCTGGCCGTTGGAACGCATGGATTCGAGCAGGGCATCGAACTGGGGAAGTTGGCGATCCAGCAGGCGGCTCAGAACAAAATCACGCCCCGGGCTCTTTTCAGTGGACAATGCGCTGGAGATGGCGGAGGTCAGCTCGCTGTTGGGCGCCATCACCTGATAGTAGGTATTGAGCAGATCGGTCAGGCTGCGGTTGCTGCTCTCGTCGTGCCAGGCTTGCTCGAGGGGCTCGGCCACATCCCCCAGCACCGCCTTGTAGAGGCCTTCCTTGCTGCCGAAGTAGTAGTGGATCATCGCCAGATTGGAGCCTGCCAGCTCGGCAATCTCGCGGGTCGTCACCTTGCTGTAGGGGGTGTTGAGAAAACGTTCGCGTGCGGCGGCAAGCAGCTTGTCACGAATGTCGGAACGTCCGACTGGACGGCCAGGTCTGCGTTTTTCCATGGAATACCTCAGATAATTCAGCAAGGGCTGATAAGTCGATCTGATTGTGCGGGTGATCGAGTACAGCAGGAATGACCAGATAATCAGGCATGAACCGAATATGGGACAAGAGAATTTGCACTCCTTTACAATCCGATTAAATAAACCAGTGGATTGAACCTGTCCATTCCGGTTGACACAGCATAAAAATCTCGTTATTGGTAGTAGCGTTATCGACTGGAAGGATTGAGACATCATGCGTATTGCCGCTCCGCTACTACTGCTCTCCCTAATCGCGACTCCTCGCGCGGGATCCTTGTAGCCGGGCTAAGGCATAGCCGGAATTTACAGAAACCCGTGCACCCCGCACGGGTTTTTTTATGCCATGCAGGATGCACGCAGCGAACTTAGGAAGAGGGAAGTCACATGTCAGATCGGGTCATCATATTCGACACCACCTTGCGTGATGGTGAGCAGGCGCTGTCGGCCAGCTTGACGGTCAAGGAGAAGCTGCAGATCGCCCAGGCGCTGGAGCGGCTCGGTGTCGATATCATGGAAGTGGGTTTCCCCGTCTCCTCCCCCGGCGATTTTCAATCGGTTCAGACCATCGCCCGTCACATCAAGAACAGCCGGGTCTGCGCCCTGGCTCGCGCCCTGCAAAAAGACATCGATGCCGCCGGCGAAGCCTTGAAAGTGGCAGAGGCATTTCGCATCCATACCTTCATCTCCACCTCCTCCATCCACGTGGAGAGCAAGCTGAAAAAGAGCTTCGAAGACGTGCTGGAGATGGGGGTCGGCGCCATCAAGCACGCCTTGCGCTACACCGATGACGTGGAGTTCTCCTGCGAGGATGCGGGCCGCACCCCGATAGACAACCTGTGCCGCATGGTGGAAGCCGCCATCAAGGCCGGCGCCCGCACCATCAACATTCCTGACACCGTGGGCTACACGGTGCCGACCGAATTCTCCGGCATCATCCACACCCTGTTCAACCGGGTACCCAACATCGACAAGGCCATCATCTCGGTGCACTGCCACGACGATCTGGGCCTCTCGGTGGCCAACTCCATCAGTGCCGTGCAGATGGGGGCCCGCCAGATCGAGTGCACCATCAACGGCATCGGCGAGCGTGCTGGCAACTGCTCTCTGGAAGAGGTCGCGATGATCCTGAAGACCCGCGCCGACCTGCTCGGGGTACACACCAACATTCGCCACAGCGAGATCCATCGCACCAGCACCCTCGTCAGTCAAATCTGCAACATGCCGGTGCAGCCCAACAAGGCCATCGTCGGCGCCAACGCCTTCTCCCACAGCTCAGGCATCCATCAGGACGGCGTGCTCAAGGCGAAGAACACCTATGAAATCATCACCCCCGAGAGCATCGGTCTCACCCAGAACAACCTCAACATGACCTCCCGCTCCGGCCGCCACGTCATCAAGCACCGGATGGAGTCCATGGGCTACGCCGAGAGCAGCTACGACCTCGACGATCTCTACGCCAAGTTCCTCACCCTGGCCGACAAGAAGGGCCAGGTGTTCGACTACGACCTGGAGGCTCTCGCCTTCTTCAGCCAGATCCACGAGGAGCCCGAGCACTTCAAGCTGGAGTACCTCGGCGTGCAGAGCGGCAGCTCGGTGCTCGCCACCGCCTCGGTCAAGCTCAAGGTAGGCCAGGATCTGGTGTGCGAGGCCGCCACCGGCAACGGCCCTGTGGACGCGGTCTACCAGTGCATCAACCGCATCACCGGCTACGAGATCCGCATCGACAAATACGAACTCAAGGGCAAGGGCGAGGGCAAGAACGCCCTCGGCCAGGTGGACATCGTCGCCGAATACAAGGGGCGCAAGTTCCACGGCATGGGGCTGGCCACCGACATCATCGAATCCTCGGCCCAGGCCCTGGTCCACGTGATCAACAGTATCTGGCGCGCGGATCAGGTGGCCGAGCAGATGGAGCGCAACCACACCATCAAATCGGAAACCGTCTGAGCCCGCCGCCGGACAAGATGACAGCATGACATGGGGAGGACCGGGGCCAGGGCAGTGGCCCGGACCGGCCTCCCGGATGAAACGGAATCACACTATCAAGACGGAGAGAGTATGAGCAGTTATCGGATCGCAGTATTGCCGGGTGACGGCATTGGCCCGGAAGTGATGGCAGAGGCCATCAAGGTACTGGAAAAGGTGCAGACCAAATTCGGCTTCTCCCTCGACTATGACCGTCACGACGTCGGCGGCATCGCCATCGACAACCACGGCACACCGCTGCCCCAGAGCACGATCAAAGGCTGCGAAGCGGCCGATGCGGTGCTGTTCGGATCGGTGGGTGGCCCCAAGTGGGAGCACCTGCCGCCCAACGATCAGCCGGAGCGCGGTGCCCTGCTGCCCCTGCGTGCCCACTTCAAACTGTTCTGCAACCTGCGCCCGGCCCGCATCTACACCGGTCTGGAGCAGTTCTCCCCGCTGCGTGCCGACATCTCCGATCGCGGTTTTGACATCGCCTGCGTGCGCGAGCTGACCGGCGGCATCTATTTCGGCCAGCCCAAGGGGCGTGAAGGGGAAGGCGCCACCGAGAAGGCCTTCGACACCGAGGTGTACCACCGCTTCGAGATCGAGCGCATCGCCAAGATCGCCTTTGAATCGGCCCGGGTGCGCAAGGCCAGGGTCACCTCCATCGACAAGGCCAACGTGCTCGCCTCCTCCATCCTGTGGCGCGAGGTGGTGACCGAGGTCGCCAAGTCCTACCCGGACGTGGCCCTGAACCACATGTACATCGACAACGCCACCATGCAGCTCATCAAGGATCCGTCCCAGTTCGACGTGCTGCTCTGCTCCAACCTGTTCGGTGACATCCTCTCCGACGAGTGCGCCATGATCACTGGCTCCATGGGCCTGCTCCCCTCCGCCAGCCTCAACGAATCCGGCTTCGGTCTGTTCGAGCCGGCCGGTGGCTCGGCCCCGGATATCGCCGGCAAGGGGATTGCGAATCCCATCGCCCAGATCCTCTCCGCCGCCCTGATGCTGCGTTACAGTCTCGGCCAGGAAGCCGCCGCCCAGGCCATAGAGCAGGCTGTGGCCCAGACCCTGGCAGAAGGCTATTTCACCGCCGACCTGCATCAGGCCAGCGCCACACACCCGGTGCAGAGCACGGCCGACATGGGCAGCCAGATCGCCGCGCGCATCTGATCCCACGGCATCGATAACAAGGAAACCGAGCAATGTCCAAGACCCTCTATCAGAAAGTGTTCGACGCACACGTGGTGCGGGAAGTGGAAGGGGAAACCCCTCTCATCTACATCGACCGTCACCTGGTGCATGAAGTGACCAGCCCCCAGGCATTCGACGGCCTGCGCGCCATGAACCGCCAGCTGCGTCGCCCGGATCTGACCTGGGCCACCATGGATCACAACGTCTCCACCACCACCAAGGACATCGCCGCCTCCGGCGAGATGGCCCGCATCCAGATGGAGACGCTCGCCGCCAACTGCAAGGCGTTCGGGGTTCGTCTCTATGACTTGAACCACAAGTACCAGGGCATCGTCCACGTGATGGGCCCCGAGCTCGGCATCACATTGCCCGGCACCACCATCGTCTGCGGTGACTCACACACCGCCACCCACGGTGCCTTCGGGTCGCTCGCATTCGGTATCGGCACCTCCGAAGTGGAACACGTAATGGCCACCCAGACCCTGAAACAGGGCCGCGCCAGGACCATGCGTATCTCTGTCAACGGCAAGCTGGCCGCAGGCATCAGCGCCAAAGACGTGGTGCTCGCCATCATCGGCAAGGTAGGTCACGCAGGCGGGACCGGCTACGTGGTGGAGTTCGCCGGTGAAGCCATCGAGGGGCTCACCATGGAAGGGCGCATGACGGTGTGCAACATGGCCATCGAGCTCGGCGCCAAAGCGGGCATGATTGCCCCCGACCAGACCACCATCGACTACATCCGTGGCAAGGAGTTCGCTCCCAAGGGGGAGGCGCTGGAACAGGCCATCGCCTACTGGCTGACCCTCAAGAGCGACGAAGGTGCCCACTTCGACGCCGAAGTGGTGCTCGACGCCGCCGACATCGCCCCGCAAGTGACCTGGGGAACCAACCCGGGCCAGGTGATTGCCGTCAATGAGCCCATCCCTGCACCGGAATCCTTCGCCGATCCGGTGGAGCAGCAGTCCGCCCGCAAGGCCCTCGCCTACATGGACCTGCAACCGGGCCAGAAGCTCTCCGACGTGGCCATCGACAAGGTGTTCATCGGTTCGTGCACCAACAGCCGCATCGAGGATCTGCGCGCGGCTGCCGCCATCGCCCGCGGTCGCAAGGTGGCCGCCGGGGTACAGGCCCTGGTGGTGCCGGGCTCCGAGCAGGTGAAGGCCCAGGCCGAGGCCGAGGGGCTGGACAAGATCTTCATCGAGGCAGGCTTTGAGTGGCGTTTGCCCGGCTGCTCCATGTGTCTGGCCATGAACAACGACCGGCTGCAACCGGGGGAGCGCTGCGCCTCCACCAGCAACCGCAACTTCGAGGGGCGTCAGGGTCGTGCCGGTCGCACCCACCTGGTGAGCCCGGCCATGGCCGCCGCCGCCGCCGTCACCGGCCGCTTCGCCGACATTCGCGCACTGTAAGAGGAAACAGCGATGACAGGATTCAAACAGCATAAAGGGATCGTCGTTCCCCTCGACAGCGCCAACGTCGACACCGACGCCATCATTCCCAAGCAGTTCCTGCAGAAGGTGAACCGCATCGGCTTTGGCAAGCACCTGTTCCACGACTGGCGCTTCCTGGACGATGCAGGCCAGCAGCCGAACCCGGCGTTCGTACTGAACCAGCCCCGCTACGCGGGGGCCAGCATCCTGTTGGCGCGGGAGAACTTCGGCTGCGGCTCGAGTCGCGAGCACGCCCCCTGGGCGCTGGCGGACTACGGCTTCAAGACCATGATCGCCCCGAGCTTTGCCGACATCTTCTACGGCAACGCCATCAACAACGGCATGGTGCCGGTTCGTCTGAAGGAGGAGGAGGTCGACGCCCTGTTCCAACTGGTCGCCGCCCAGCCGGGCATCGAGATCGAAGTGGATCTGGAGGCCAACCAGGTGCGTGCAGGCAGCCTCACGTTCGGCTTCGAAATCGACGAGTTCCGTCGCTACTGTCTGCTCAACGGGCTGGATGCCATCGGTCTGACCCTGCAGCACGAGGCCGCCATCAGCGCCTTCGAGGCGAAGCAGCCAAGCTGGATTTGACGAGCCTGCGACAAGAAAGCGAGTAGAATCAACAGGGAGCCGAGGCTCCCTGTTTTATTGTCGGGTCGCTGTACAAAGCCCGCCACCTCTGCATGTCCGACAGGAGACACCTATGTCCGCAAGGGGCGCCCTTTCATTGCTCTGCCTGCTGCTCAGCCTCCCGGCCCTGGGCGGACAGACCTCTTTCACCAACAGTGGCGGTCAGCTCAATGTCGGCTGGCAGGACAGAGAGGGCAAGGCGCAGCAGCTCAGCTACCGGCTGGAGGCGGGCAAGCTGCCCCCTCTCATCGCTTACCGTCCGGCCAGGATGCAGGAAGACGTACTGCAAAGCCTGCTGCAACAGGCCCCCCTGGCGTTCCCCGAGGTGCAGTTCTCCCTCGTTCGCCCCGCCATGAGCCTCAGCATCAAGAGCCGCAACGCCGACAAGGCGCGGGAAGCCTCCCAATGGGTCAAGCCCGAGCAGGCCAAACTGGAGGCCGCCTGGCTCACGCAGCACTACTTCCAGCCCTTCACTGCCCCCGACGGCGCTCCCGCCATCAAGCAGGATCATGTGCGCATCGCCCTGGAGAGCCGGGACGAACTAGCCCCGTTGATGGAGCAGCTCAAGCAGGAAGGGGCCACCGAGACCGAGGCGCGCCAGAAGACGGTGGCCCACATGCTCGACTTCATCCAGGCCATCCCCTATCAACTGCTCGACAGCCAGTCGGGCCGCTCTGGCAAGGGGTTTCTGAGCCCGCGCCAGGTGCTGGAGCAGAACCGGGGGGATTGCGACAGCAAGGTGACCCTGATGGCCGCCCTGCTGGCCCAGGGGTATCCCGATCTCAAGCAGGCCATGGTGTTCGTGCCGGGACATGCCCTGCTGGGGGTGGCCCTGCCAGCCAAACCGGGGGAGGCCACCTTGAGCCGGGCGGGGGAGACCTACCTCCTGATGGAGCCGACCGGCCCGGCACAGCTGCCCATGGGCCAGCTCGCGCCCACCAGCAAGACGCTGGTCGACAGCGGCCAGTTGAGCGTGCAGCCGGTGCAGGATGAGGGGAAATGAGACAGGCCAGCCCATGGCTGGCCTGTCTCGAGGAGGACGGGCGCCCGGGTCTCAGGTGAGGGAGAGAAACTCCAGCGCCAGCAGGAGACCGTCTTCTTCCTCCAGCACCCGCACGATGCGGGCCTGGGCCTCGAAGGGAGGCAGAAGATTGCTGCTGGTCGCCAGGCTCACCCGGATGGGCTGGGCCAGATCGAACGCGTGCTTGTTCACCTCGACGCCCATGCCGTTGGCGCTGAGATCCCGGCAGACCCCCTCCAGCACCTGCTGATGCTGGAACAGGGTGACGGGGGCATTGATGACCATGCGCTGGAAGGCACGTCTTTCCTTGGTGCTGGTGATCACTGGGGACTTCCTCCTTGGTGGTGGCTCGCACGATGCGGCCCGTGAAACATAGTGCTGGCCTCCCCCCAGGAACGCCAATACAATGCGATGCGTTGCTCAAACGGGGTGCGGTTTACCGCTGAGATTATACCCGTGAACCTGATCCAGATAATGCTGGCGGAGGAATTTGAGGCATGGCGCGCGTTTTTTGTGCCCTCATCCGCCGGCGCTCACCACACGCGAGGTGCCATTGATGAGCACCCCGATACCCACAGGAGTGCCATTGATGAAGACCCTGCTGCTGATCGCCACCAGCCTGCTCTCTGCCCAGGCGTTTGCCGCCGACACCCTCACCGTCTACACCTACGGCTCCTTCGCCGCCGAATGGGGGCCGGGTCCCAAGATCAAGCAGGCCTTCGAGAAGGAGTGCGGCTGCACCCTCAATCTGGTACCCCTCGAGGATGGCGTCGCCATCCTCAACCGGCTGCGGCTGGAAGGCCAGCACAGCAAGGCCGACATGGTGCTGGGGCTGGACGATGCCCTCATCAGCGAAGCCAAGCAGAGCGGCCTGTTCGCCCCCCATTCCACCAGGCTCGATGGCCTCAAGGTACCGGGTGGCTGGCAGGACGACACCTTTGTCCCCTATGACTACGGCTACTTCGCCTTCGTCTATGACAGCAACAAGCTCAAGCAGCCCCCCAAGAGCCTGAAGGAGCTGGTGGCGCGCCCCGATATCAAGGTGATCTATCAAGATCCCCGCACCTCCACCCCGGGTCAGGGCCTGATGCTCTGGATGAAGTCGGTCTACGGGGATGAGGCACCGACCGCCTGGGCGCAACTGGCCAAAAAGACGGTCACCGTCACCAAGGGGTGGTCAGAGGCCTACGGCATGTTTCTCGACGGCGAGGCGGACATGGTGCTCTCCTACACCACCTCCCCCGCCTATCATCTGATTGCCGAGAGCAAACCCCAGTACCGGGCAGCCGCGTTCGAGGAGGGTCACTACCGCCAGGTGGAAGTAGCGGCCAAGCTCAAGGGCGCCACACAGGGCAAACTGGCTGACCAGTTCCTGCAATTCATGGTGAGCCCCGCCTTCCAGAACGAGATCCCCGGCGGCAACTGGATGTATCCGGTGACAGACGTGGCGCTGCCCAAGGGGTTCGAACAGATGATCACCGTAGCTAAGCCACTCACCTTCAGCTCTGACGAGGTAGCCGCCAACCGCAAGGGGTGGATCCGCGAATGGCTGCAAGCCGTCACCCAGTGAGTTCAGGTCGTCGCACCCTCTGGTGGCTGCCCGGCAGTGCAGCCACCCTGGTCATCCTGCTGCTCTCCATTGGGCCGCTGGTCGCCCTGTTGTGGCAGGCGGGGGCCCTCTCCCCCCGCGCCCTGCTAGGCGATCCCTACCTGCGCCACGTGCTGGGTTTCAGCCTCTGGCAGGCACTGCTCTCCACCCTGCTGAGCCTGGGGCTTGCCATCCCGGTGGCCAGAGCCCTGGCGCGGCGCCGTTTTCGCGGCCGCCGCCTGCTGCTGAAATTGTTCGGCCTCTCCCTGGTACTGCCCGTCATCATCGCCATCTTCGGCATGGTGGCGGTACACGGCCGCCAGGGGTGGCTGCCGCAACTGCTGCACGGCCTGGGCCTGGACCCCGGCAACTATCTGTACGGCCTGTTCGGCATACTGCTGGCCCACGTCTTCTTCAACATGCCGCTGGCCGCACGTCTCATCCTCCAGAGCATAGAGAGCATCCCCGAGTCCTCCTGGCGCCTCGCCAGCCAGCTCGGCATGCGCTCCTCCCATATCTTCCGCCTGCTGGAGTGGCCGCTCATCCGCGCCATACTGCCGGGGCTGGCCAGCCTCATCTTCATGCTCTGTTTCACCAGCTTCACCACAGTGCTGGCGCTCGGTGGCGGCCCCAAGTCCACCACCCTAGAGGTGGCCGTCTACCAGGCCCTGCGCTTTGACTTCGATCTCGCCACCGCCGGCGGACTCGCCCTGGTGCAGCTGCTGCTGACCCTGGTCCTGCTCCTGCTGCAGCACAAGTTGCAGACCACACCGGCCAGCCGGATCGAGAGTCGCCGCCCCTGTCTGAGGCCGGATCGCCGCCAGGCGGGCACCCTCTGGGTGGATCTGGCCGCGCTCGGCCTCGGCCTCGCCATCTTCCTGCCGCCGCTGCTGGCCATCGTCGTCGCCGGGTTCAATCCCGGCCTGCTGACGGCGCTGGGGTCACACCAGCTGTGGCAGGCGGGGGGCCAGTCGCTCATGATCGCCCTCGCCGCCGGCTCCCTGGCGACCCTGCTCGGCGCCGGCCTGCTGCTCACCAGCCGTCACCTGAGGGTGCGGGATCGCAAGCGGCGGGCCGCCGCCCTGTGGGAGGCCAGCGGCTCCATGATCCTGATGATCCCGGCGGTGGTGCTCTCCACGGGCCTCTTTATCCTGTTTATGCCGTTCACCGATGTCTTCGCCCTGGGGCCCTGGCTGGTGGTGCTGGTCAACGCCCTGATGGCGCTGCCCTATGTACTGCGCACCCTCAGCGCCCCCATGCAGCTGGTGGTGCGCCAGTACGATCGGCTGGCGGACAGCCTGGGGGTGCGCGGCCTGCATCGCCTGCGTCTGGTAGAGTGGCCCCTGCTGCGCCGTCCGCTGGCGCTCGCCATGGCCCTCTCGATGATACTGTCTCTCGGGGATCTAGGCGCCATCGCCATGTTCGGCAGCCAGACCCTCACCACCCTGCCCTGGCTGCTCTACCAGCAGCTCGGCAGCTACCGGCTGACCGAGGCGGCCGCCACCGCCCTGCTGCTGCTCACCCTCTGCTTCTCCCTGTTCTGGCTGGTGGAGCGGGGGCTAGGAGGAAGAAATGTCGATCATTGATACCCAGTCCCGTGTTCCCATGTCTTACGTTCTGGCTGGTGGAACGAAAGACGGGAGGAAAGCATGCTGATCATTGACGAGCTGATCACCAGCTACCCGGATTGGCGGGTCAGCTTTACCGCCACCCTGCCCAGGGGAGAGATCACCGCCCTCATCGGTCCGAGCGGCGCCGGCAAGTCCACCCTGCTCGGCATGATAGCGGGCTTCGTCCCGGTGGAATCCGGCACCCTCGCCTTCGACGGTCAGGATCTGCTGCCGCTCGGCCCCGCCGAGCGCCCGGTCACCACCCTGTTCCAGGATCACAACCTCTTCCTGCATCTGTCGGTATTCGACAATATCGCCATCGGCCTGCACCCCGGCCTGCGGCTGAGTGCCGCCCAGCGGGCACAGGTGATCGATGCGGCCGGACGGGTCGGTCTTGGCGAGATGCTGAGCCGCCTGCCTGAGCAACTCTCCGGTGGCCAGCAACAGCGGGTCGGGCTCGCCCGCGCCCTGGTGCGGGGCAAGCCCCTGCTGCTGCTGGACGAGCCCTTCTCGGCGCTCGATCCCGCCCTGCGCCGGGAGATGCTGGCGGAAGTCGCCCGTCTCGCCTGCGAGCAGGGCATCACGGTGCTGATGGTGTCCCACAACCCTGAGGATGCCCAGCTGATTGCCGATCAGGTGCTGTTCGTGGACGAGGGGCGCATCGCCCTGCAAGGCAAACCCGAGATCCTGCAAAGCAGCGATCACCCGGGGCTGCTGCGCTACCTGGGTCGCGCGCAGGGATAACGAGGCCAAGGGGATCAAAAAAGGGGAAGCCGGACGGCTTCCCCTTTCTCATGCAGAGATTACGTTATATCAGAGATTTTCCTCGGCGAAGGAGGCGAGCCGGCTGCGCACCACCCCGTTCAGGAAGATGTTGGCACTGCCGTCGAAGTCCTTGAAACGCTCGACTATGTAGGTGAGACCCGAGGTCACCGGGCTCAGGTAGTTGGAGTCGATCTGGGCCAGGTTGCCGGAGCAGACGATCTTGGTCCCCTCGCCGCAGCGGGTGATGATGGTCTTGATCTGGGACGCGGTCAGGTTCTGGCACTCGTCCAGCAGCACGAAGGTGTTCTGGATGCTGCGCCCGCGCATGAAGTTGACCGATTTGAACTGGATATTGGCCTTCTCCATGATGTAACTCAGGGACCCGCTCATGTTCTCGTCCTGCTTGTGCAGCACTTCCAGGGTGTCGGTCACCGCCGCCAGCCAGGGCATCATCTTCTCCTCCTCGGTGCCGGGCAGGAAGCCGATACTCTCGGCGATCTCCGGGGTATTTCGGGTGACGATCACCTTCTCGTAGATCCCCTTCTCGATCACCAGCTCCAGCGCGGCCGCCATGGCGAGCAGGGTCTTGCCGCAGCCTGCCGGGCCGGTCAGGATCACCAGATCGATGTGCGGATCCAGCAGGGCATCCAGCGCCATGCCCTGATAGACGTTCTTGGGGTGCACCCCCCAGGCCTTGCGGGACATCAACCGCTCGCGGCCGAGATCTTTCAGGCGGATCTTGTTGCCGTCGTGGCTCAGCACCCTGGCTGCGAAGAAGTTCTCCTCGTCCAGCAGGTACTGGTTGACGTGCACGCCCTCCAACAGATTGGCGTCGATGACGTGGACCGTATCGCGGCCATGGGTTTCGCTGTCGCACTCGCCGACCCGCTCCCAGAAGCTGCCAGGCACCACCTGGAAACCCTTGGCGAGAAGGCGGATGTCATCGATGAGCTGGTCGCTGCGGTAATCCTCCACATGGGCAAGACCTGCTCCCTTGGCCTTGAGGCGCATGTTGATGTCTTTGGTGACCAGCACCACCTGACGCTTCATCTCGTGCTTTTGCAGGTAGAGGGCGGCGTTGATGATGCGGTTGTCCGCCTCCTTGTCGGTGAACACCTCGGCATCCTGGGGCAGATGGTGATCGCTGAAGATGGAGATACGGCCGCTCGCCTCGCCGGCCAGTGCCACTCCTTGCACTATCTGCTCCGGAGTCGCATCGCGGAAGACATCTTCCAGGGCACGGATGGCGATGCGGGCATCACGGCTGACGTCCTTCTGGCGATCCTTGATGTTGTCGAGCTCTTCCAGCACCGTCATGGGGATGAGCACGTCGTGCTCTTTGAAGGAGTAGATGGCGAGGGGTTCGTGAAGCAGAACGTTGGTATCCAGGATAAACAGCTTTCGGTCCGTGTTGTCCATAAGCATCCTCCTTGGCACTGAAGGTGCCACGTGTGTGAATCTCAGATGTCATTGAAACCACACGGCCGTGACAGTTTTATTACCCCCAACGCTACGCCCGAATTTACCAGCACGCAACAAATCGCTGCCGCCATAGGCGTCGTTCGAACATAAAATCAGCAATGAAAAGGCCGGCATTGCGCCGGCCTTCTCTCGCTGTCAGCGGCTCAACCGCACTTGGAATCGCCGCAGTTGAGGCAGGTCATGCAACCATCCTTCAGCACCAGCGCCTTGGTGTGGCACTTGTAGCAGAGCGCCGCACCGGGCGGGAAACCGCTCCCCGCCTGCTGCTCGTCGGCCTGTTGCTGGGCTTTCAACTCAGCCTGTTTTTCGGCGAGAAACGCCTGCTGGTGCTCGTCCAGCCCGGGCACCTTGAGCATGCCGATCTCGGTGAGATGGGTTTCGATCACGTTGCCAATCTCGGCAATCAGCGACGGCACGTACTTGCCCTTGTTCCAGTAGCCCCCCTTGGGATCGAACACGGACCTCAGCTCCTCCACCAGGAAGGTGACATCCCCCCCCTTGCGAAACACCGCCGAGATGATGCGGGTCAGCGCCACTATCCACTGGTAGTGTTCCAGGCTCTTGGAGTTGATGAAGATCTCGAACGGGCGGCGCGTCTCGTGAACCGTGCCCTCGTTGAGAATGATGTCGTTGATGGTGATAAACAGCGAGTGCTCGGAGACATGCTCCGGCGTCTTCAGCTTGTAGGTGGTGCCCATCAGCCGCTCAGGGCGCAGCACCGTCTCGTGCATATGCACCACGTCATCCTCGGGGGCCGGCGCTTCTTGCGGCTCATCCCGGGTTTTCACCTTGTAGGCGACGATTTTCCTGTCGATCTTCTTGACCATGATCTGTTCTCAGAATTTGCCGTAATAGCCTTCTTTCAAGGCGTCGTAGAGGTTGGCGGCGGTGTGCAGCTCGCCATCGTATTCGATCTCTTCGTTCCCTTTCGCCGTGATGACGGAGCCATCCTCCAGGGTGAACTCGTACTGAGTGTTCTCCAGATCCTGCTCCTTCACCAGCACCCCCTGGAAGGCCTCGGGGTTGAAGCGGAAGGTGGTGCAGCCCTTGAGGCCGGAGTCCGAGGCATAGAGGTAGATATCCTTGAACTGCTCGAACGGAAAATCGGTCGGCACGTTGGCGGTCTTGGAGATGGAGGAGTCGATCCAGCGCTGGGCCGCCGCCTGGATATCCACGTGCCCGGTCGGCGTGACGTCGTCCGCGGTGATGAAGTAATCCGGCAGGCGGCTACCCTCCTCCTCGGCATAGGGCATGGCGGCCGGGTTCACCAGCTCCCTATAGGCCAGCAGCTCGAAGGAGTAGACATCCACGCTCTCCTTGCTCTTCTTGCCCGGTTTAATGACATTGCGGCTGTAGTGGTGGGCAAAGCTCGGCTCGATGCCGTTGCTGGCGTTGTTGGCGAGCGACAGGGAGATGGTACCGGTCGGCGCTATGCTGCTGTGGTGGGTGAAGCGTCCACCCACCTCGGCCAGCTCGGCTACCAGAGCGGGATCCACCTCGGCCACCTGCTGCATGTAGCGGCTGTAGCGGGCATGCAACACCTTGCCCTTCACCTTGTCGCCGAGCTTGATGCCATCTGCCGCCATTTCGGGGCGCAGACGCAGCATCTTGCCGGTGACTTCGAACTCCTGCTCCATGATGGGGGCCGGCCCCTTCTCCTTCGCCAGACGCAGAGACTCCTGCCAGCCGGTCATCGCCAGCTCCTGGGAGACCTGTTCGGTGAAGGCGACGGAGGCCGCAGAGCCGTACTTGATGCGCAGCATGGTGAGGGTCGAGCCCAGCCCCAGGAAGCCCATGCCGTGGCGACGCTTGGCGGTGATCTCCTCGCGCTGCTTGGCCAGCGGCAGCTGGTTTATCTCCACCACGTTGTCGAGCATACGGGTGAAGATGGCCACCACCTTGCGAAACGCGGGCCAGTCGAAGGCGGCCTGCTCGGTGAAGGGATCGCGCACGAAGGTGGTCAGGTTGACCGAGCCCAGCAGACAGGCCCCATAGGGCGGCAGAGGCTGTTCACCGCAGGGGTTGGTGGCACGGATCTCTTCGCAGAACCAGTTGTTGTTCATCTGGTTCACCTTGTCGATCAGGATGAAACCGGGCTCCGCATAGTCGTAGGTAGAGGTCATGATGACGTTCCACAGCTTGCGCGCGGGCAGGGTCTTGTAGACCTTGCAGGCCACCTGGCCCAGCTCGTTGATCACCACACCCTCCTTGTTGGGCCAGTCCGCCCAGACCACCCTCGCAGGGTCATCCAGCGCGATGCCATCCTGCTCCACCTCCTTGGCGGTGTAGGGGAAGATCAGTTGCCAGGGTGCATCCTCCTTCACCGCACTGACGAACTCTTCGGTGATGAGCAGGGAGAGGTTGAATTGACGCAGGCGACCATCCTCCCGCTTGGCCTGGATGAACTCGACGACATCGGGGTGACGGATATCCATGGTGCCCATCTGGGCGCCACGACGGCCACCGGCAGAGGAGACGGTAAAGCGCGAATTCAACTTCGAAGTGCGACACTCGCCTATGCCGCCTGACGGTACTCTTCGAATACCTTGACAGGCTGCCTGAATCCGAGACATTTCCGAGGTCGTAGGTTGAGCCACTGCTCCGCTCTCCTGACATCCTCGTCCGTGACCTCTCTCAGGTCTGTTCCCTTTGGGATAAACTGCCTCAACAGCCCATTGCTGTTCTCGTTCAGACCGCGCTCCCACGAAGAGTAAGGGTGCGCAAAGTAAGTCTCGGCACCCAGCGCTTCCTCTATCGCCTTGTGTTCGGCAAACTCGCCGCCGTTGTCAAAGGTGATAGTATGCACCTGCTCGATGTAGGGCGTTAACATCTCGATTATCGCATCCCGCACCACCCCAGCCTGTTTGCTCGCGACCCGCTTGACCAGATAGAGCCGGCTCTTGCGCTCCACCAGGGTGACCAGTGCACCTGTGCCTTGCTTGCCCAGCACCGTGTCCGCCTCCCAATCACCGAGCCGCTCCCGGCTATCGACGATAGCCGGCCGTTCATCAATAGAGCGGGCTTCCTTGATGGGAGAACGCAGGCTGCTCGCCCCCTTGCGGTAGCGCTTGTGGCCCTGGCGCAGATGGCGGTACAACTGGCCACCCCGGGCTTTGTCGGCGGCCACATGGCGGTATATCCACTCGTGACTCACCATGAGGCCTATCTGCTTGCCCACCGTGCTTATCTGCTCCGGGCTCCACCACCAGGCGAGTGTCAGCTCGACAAACTGGATGACATCGGCAGATAGCCGAGATTTGGCCGCACTGGCCCGTCGGTGGGTGGCGTGCTGATGCGCATTGTCTGGCTGGTAGCCCTGCGGCCCGGCGTTACGACGCAGCTCCCGGTAGAGGGTGGAGCGATGAACGCCAATGGCGCGTGCGGTGGCAAGGATGGACATCCCCTGTGCGCGAAGCACCGATAACTGGTATCGTTGCCCCTCGGTCAACTGCTGATAGCTCATGGTGATACTGCTTATACTTTGGCGAGCAGAAGGGTACCACCAATCAGCAGTTGGCCACCTCTCGCCATTCATCCATGAGTGTCGCACTTATTATCTGAATTCCCGAAGCACATCTTGTCGTAGATATCCATGAAGGAGAGCGGCCCCGAGGTATAGGCCCCCGCTCCCGAAACGAAGGCTCCACGCGGTCGCAGGGTCGAGAAGTCGTAACCGATGCCGCAACCCGCCTTCAGGGTCAGCCCCGCCTCGTGCACCTTGCCGAGGATATCGTCCATCGAATCCTCAATGGTGCCGGAGACGGTGCAGTTGATGGTGGAGGTCGCCGGCTTGTGCTCAAACGCCCCGGCGTTGGAGGTGATACGGCCCGCCGGAATGGCACCATTGCGCAGGGCCCACAGGAAGGGTTCATACCAGGTGTCGGGTTCGCGCTCCTGCGCAGCCAGCGCGCGAGCGACACGCTGGTAGGTCTCGTCGATGGAGCCGTCGATGGGGGCGCCATCCTTGCTCTTGAGACGATACTTGCTGTCCCAGATCTCGAGAGACGTCTCCTGCAGAGGGATCTGGCGGCTGGCGGTGACGCCCTCCAGTACCGGAATGGATTTAGCCATGGTCAATCAACCTCCTGTGAATGGGGCAATATCGTGACAAAAATACTACCAGTAGTGAATTTAAGGACTTAAAGCACAATATATTGTGATTTATCCGTCATGAAGGCGCCGATTCTATCCTAAAAAAATGCCCCGGCCAGCAGATTTCTGGGCCAGGGCATTTAACCGTTTCAATTTCCGAGAGATTTAAAGCGAGAGAGTATCTCAGGGTTTCTTGACGTATACGCTCGGTGTCTCACCCGCCATATTCAGATAGAACTCATAGACGCCATCCGCCTCGGGCGAGAACTTCATGTCCTCATACTTGGAGCACGGGTTGACCGGTACAGGTTCCCCGCCGAGCACGGCAACGCCATCGCTCGGGCTCTTGTAACCGAAGTTGGTGCCACAACTCCAGCCGGAGTCGGCAAACTTGAACTTGTAAGGAGCCCACTCTTTCTTGAGCGTCCCCTTGGCCATGTAGAGCTTGTCGGCAACCTTGACGACCTTGCTTTCGTCGGTGGCCATCCAGTCGTTCATCTCACCACGCAGGTAGATGGACTTGCCGCCGAAGTCGCTGTTGTCCGCCGCCGCCTGCTCTGCACCACCATTGGATGCGCAACCGCCTAATACCAGGGTTCCCGCCGCCAGCATCATCGTTACTGTTCTTTTGAACATGTGTCCATTCCTCAAATTATTGTGATTCCTTGGTCCATCGATGTGGACCCGGGAATTAAACCAGAGCAGGCATGACAAGAAAGGTAGAAGCATCACATTCTGTGCTTTTTATATCCAGAACGCAGGCTTTCGAAGAGATATTGAACAGATACAGGCCACAAACACGTCGATATTGGCTGGGATGATGAATGCGAGTATCAGAAAACACGGCGGGAAACAGCACCATAGTGCCCGCTTGCACTCCAGTGAGTGCTGAATTTCAGGCAATAAAAAACCCCGCTCGAGTGAGCGGGGTTTCTTGTATTGGGTGCCTGGCAGTGTCCTACTCTCGCATGGCGAATGCCACACTACCATCGGCGCTACAGCGTTTCACTTCTGAGTTCGGCATGGGGTCAGGTGGTTCCACTGCGCTATTGCCGCCAGGCAAAAATCTTCAATCTCGGAAAGCTGACGTGAGTAGTGATGTTGCACTTGGCTTGTCACTATCACTGAATTAGGTAAGTAGTCTCGCACTTGCTACAAGGCCAGAAACACTTCTTGGGTGTTGTATGGTTAAGCCTCACGGGTAATTAGTATGGGTTAGCTCAACGTATCGCTACGCTTACACACCCCACCTATCAACGTTGTGGTCTCCAACGGCCCTTTAGGACCCTCAAGGGGTCAGGGATGACTCATCTCAGGGCTCGCTTCCCGCTTAGATGCTTTCAGCGGTTATCGATTCCGAACTTAGCTACCGGGCAGTGCCACTGGCGTGACAACCCGAACACCAGAGGTTCGTTCACTCCGGTCCTCTCGTACTAGGAGCAACTCCCTTCAATCATCCAACGCCCACGGCAGATAGGGACCGAACTGTCTCACGACGTTCTGAACCCAGCTCGCGTACCACTTTAAATGGCGAACAGCCATACCCTTGGGACCGACTTCAGCCCCAGGATGTGATGAGCCGACATCGAGGTGCCAAACACCGCCGTCGATATGAACTCTTGGGCGGTATCAGCCTGTTATCCCCGGAGTACCTTTTATCCGTTGAGCGATGGCCCTTCCATTCAGAACCACCGGATCACTATGACCTACTTTCGTACCTGCTCGACCTGTCCGTCTCGCAGTTAAGCTGGCTTATGCCATTGCACTAACCTCCTGATGTCCGACCAGGATTAGCCAACCTTCGTGCTCCTCCGTTACTCTTTGGGAGGAGACCGCCCCAGTCAAACTACCCACCAGGCACTGTCCGCGAGCCCGATTCAGGGCCCTGCGTTAGAACATCAAACATACAAGGGTGGTATTTCAAGGACGGCTCCAGCGCAACTGGCGTCACGCCTTCAAAGCCTCCCACCTATCCTACACATGTAGGTTCAATGTTCAGTGCCAAGCTGTAGTAAAGGTTCACGGGGTCTTTCCGTCTAGCCGCGGGTACACCGCATCTTCACGGCGAATTCGATTTCACTGAGTCTCGGGTGGAGACAGCATGGCCATGGTTACACCATTCGTGCAGGTCGGAACTTACCCGACAAGGAATTTCGCTACCTTAGGACCGTTATAGTTACGGCCGCCGTTTACCGGGGCTTCGATCAAGAGCTTCGCTTGCGCTAACCCCATCAATTAACCTTCCGGCACCGGGCAGGTGTCACACCCTATACGTCCACTTTCGTGTTTGCAGAGTGCTGTGTTTTTGATAAACAGTCCCAGCCATCTGGTCACTGCGACTCCCGACAGCTCCATCCGCAAGGGACTTCACCATCAAGAGCGAACCTTCTCCCGAAGTTACGGTTCTATTTTGCCTAGTTCCTTCACCCGAGTTCTCTCAAGCGCCTTGGTATTCTCTACCCGACCACCTGTGTCGGTTTGGGGTACGATGACTTGTAATCTGAAGCTTAGAGGCTTTTCCTGGAAGCAGGGCATCAATGGCTTCCGCACCGTAGTGCGTTCGTCTCGTGTCTCAGTGTTGTGTCTCCGGATTTGCCTGGAAACACCACCTACGCACTTTCACCAGGACAACCGTCGCCTGGCCCACCTAGCCTTCTCCGTCCCCCCATCGCAATTACAAGTCGTGCAGGAATATTAACCTGCTTCCCATCGACTACGCCTTTCGGCCTCGCCTTAGGGGTCGACTCACCCTGCCCCGATTAACGTTGGACAGGAACCCTTGGTCTTCCGGCGAGGAGGCTTTTCACCCCCTTTATCGTTACTTACGTCAGCATTCGCACTTCTGATATCTCCAGCATGCCTCTCGACACACCTTCGCAGACTTACAGAACGCTCCCCTACC
>NZ_CP026228.1:682500-840000 GCF_002934285.1 Aeromonas sp. ASNIH1
CCTGTCCAGTTCCCGGCCAGACATCCTGTCTTGGCTTTCATCCATCAGGCTCCTTGAGGTTCATTGCACATCGGGCCCGCGAAGGGCCCGAACGTGAAGTGTTAACGCACGCTGCGCAGCAGGAAGTCCGGCTGGCCACAGGAGCTGCGCTCCCGCTTCTGCATCTCGTCGGAGCAGGGAACGGCATCCGTCCCCTGCTTGTTGATGCAGATGTAGATCTCCCGCAGGAAACGGCCCCCATCGGCGCAGGCCACCGTGATGTTATCGGGGGCCAGCCACTCGTTGGCGCTCGCCAGATCGGCCTTGAGCTGGAAGCTGTTTTTGCGCAGCGGCTCTTCCGGCGATTGATAGGCGGCCGGGATCTTCACTTTCTGGCGCAGATCGCTGGCCAATTGGTGAAATGCCTCCTGGCTCAGCCCGGAACAGGTGCCGTGCTTCTCCCATTCATGGCGATAGAGGAAGCGGCTGGGGTAGAGCCCGGCAAACTGCTGCTCCATGTCCGCATCCAACCGCTCGCGGGTGCAGCTGGCGGGGTAGCCGCGCTGATACTGGGGCCAGAGACCGTGCAGCACGAACCCCAGCTTGCGGGCGCACTGCTCCCGATCCCCTGGCTTGATGGCGCAGTGCTCGGGCGACCAGGAGAGTGCCATGGCGTAATAGTCAAACTCCCCCGCATGGCCCTTGCCCTGTGCGGCGGAGATCCACAACAGCGACCCCACCAGCCATACCATGACCTGCTTCATCTCTCGTTCCCCCTCATCTCTTTGCACCCGGTGGCGCCCCATTTTGCGCCCTTATGCTCCCATAACAGGGAGTCAAAGAACAATCGCTCAAAATGGCCTTACTCACTGTGGGTCAGACCAGTAAAAGGTTTCCCCTGCCGGATCAGAGGCGTAAGCTGGCTCTCCGGCGGGCCTTCATGACGCGCCACGTTTCCCCGATTTCATCAGCAACAGGACGTAACATGATCCGCAAGAATCCCTCAGGTCACCTGCCCGTTATCGACGAATCCGCCTATATCGACAAGACCGCCATCATCTGTGGCAAGGTGATCATCAAGGAGAACGTGTTTGTCGGCCCCTATGCCGTGATCCGCGCAGACGAAGTGGACGAGAGCGGTGACATGGAACCCATCGTCATCGGCGCCAACTCCAACATTCAGGATGGCGTCGTCATCCACTCCAAATCCGGCGCTGCCGTCACCATCGGCGAGTTCAGCTCCATCGCCCACCGCAGCATCGTCCACGGCCCCTGCGAAGTGGGTAACCGGGTCTTCATCGGCTTCAACAGCGTGCTGTTCAACTGCCACATCGGCGAAGGGTCCGTGGTGCGCCACAACTCCGTGGTCGATGGCTGCGATATTCCCCCCGGCTTCTATGTTCCCTCCACCACCCGCATCAACCAGCAGACCGATCTGGCGCAGATCCCGCGCGTCACCGTGGACGCCACCGAGTTCTCCGAGGATGTGGCTCACACCAACATCGACCTGGTCAGGGGTTACAAGGCGCTCTCCAACGAGTTTTGATCCGGCGAGCGGTTCACGACACACAACGGGCGCCACGGCGCCCGTTGTCACAACTGTAAAGAGGGCGAAAAGAGGGTGTAAAGGTGGTTGAGCCGGGCGCACGCGTCGCGTTTGATGGGTGCGTTCCCATCAATGGAGTCATCATCATGTCACGCTATCCTGTCGCCCTTGCCCTGCTGCTGGGCACCACACTCCTTCATGCCGGCGAGATGCCGCCCCCGATGGGCGCCCGCCAGGGAGGCCCCATGACACCGCCCCCCTCAGTGCTCTATCACGCCAGCAAGCAGGGGGCGGATCCCCAGGCCCTGGTCCAGGCGCTGTCCAAAAACATTGATGCCGCCAAGCCGGATACCCGCTACGAGGTCACGGTCAGCGTGCGCGAACTGCCGCCCCAGCCACTCAAACCCCAGCCCGCCGGTGCGCCGCTCAAGGGGCAATGAGATGAGTCTGCACCGCCCTTCACTCTGGCTGCTTGCCATGGCCATCGCCCTGCCCGCCATGGCGGGTCCGGGGAACATGGGCAGACCGGGCGGATGGGAGAGCCCTGCCCCGCAGTACGGCCATGGGGCTGGCCCTGGCTTCGGCCACCGCGTCGACAGGCTGCCGGGAGGGGTGGAAACCCTGCTGCTGGCCGGGCTCACCTACTATGTGCTCGACGGCATTTTCTACCGTCGGCAGGAGAACCACTATGTGGTGGTCTCTCCGCCTCCTCAGGTCCTGGTGGTGGCAGAGACAGGGCTCATCCCCCTGGATCTGGATGGCCGCCGCTATTACGTCAGGGAGGGTCACTACTACCTGCGAGAAATAGACGGGCGCTACACCGAGGTGCCGCCGCCAGCGGCGCTGCGCTGAATCGCACGGAGGAACAGATACGAACAGGGGGCCTTGGCCCCTAATGCCGATCAGTTAAGGATCCATTGACCGATCCTCAGGCTGTGTAAGAATCCGAAACTCCTTGTTGGGTTTCGGATTTTTTTATGCGTATCGACCAAGCTCTCGACTTCATTCACGCCTGTCCTCCCGGAAAGTTTGAGTCCCTGTCTGACCTGCTGTCACCTGAACTGGTGCAGGCTTGCTTGGCCGAGACGGGCTCCGTCTCCTTGCGCCGACGGCGCATGCCCATGGAGCGGGTGCTATGGGCCATTATCGGGATGTCCTTGTTTCGTCATGTCCCTATGGCCCAGCTGGCCAACCAGCTCGATATCCTGTTACCCGGCGACCGGCCGTTTGTCGTCCCCAGCGCCTTCATCCAGGCGCGCCAAAAACTGGCTGACCAAGCCGTTCGACAGGTGTTCCAGCAGACCGCCACACTCTGGCATCAGCTGTGTCAGCACCCCACCTGGGCCGGCTTGCAGCTGCTGGCCGTGGACGGGGTGGTCTGGCGCACGCCCGATACTCCGGACAATGCCGGCGCCTTTGCCAAGTCGAAAACCGTCCAGGGGGAGACGCAATATCCCCAGGTCCGCATGTTGTGTCAGATGGAGCTGACCAGTCATCTGCTGACCCAGACAGTGATGGACTCCTGTGCGGTAAACGAGATGGTGTTGGCAGAGCAACTGATTGAAAAAACACCCGATAATAGCCTGACCCTGTTCGATAAGGGCTTCTACTCACTGGGGTTACTCCATGCCTGGCAACGCCAGGGCGTAGCGCGTCACTGGCTTATTCCGCTGAAAAAGGGGGCTCAATACGAGGTCATCCGCAAGCTGGGGCGGCAGGATGTGCTGGTACGCCTCAGAGCCAGTCCGCAGGCCAAGAAGAAGTGGAGCGAGTTGCCGGAGCAGTTCGAAGCCCGGCTGCTGACCCGGACGGTAAACGGCAAGGAGCGGCAGGTGCTGACCTCGCTCACCGACCCGCTGCGCTTCCCGGCCAGCGAGTTGATGGAGCTATACCAGAATCGCTGGGAAATCGAGCTGGGCTATCGGGAGATGAAACATAGCCTGCAACAGCACCGGCTGACGCTGCGCAGCAAGAAACCCGATGGAGTAAGGCAGGAGCTATGGGGCTTGGTATTGGCCTATAACCTACTGAGATATCAGATGGTTAGGATGGCGGCGAGCTTAAAGGGCTATACGGCCAGCCAGTTGAGCTTTCACATGGCATCGGTGTATCTGCTGCATGAACTCAGTTGCCTGCCGTTTGTGTCACCGGGCATGGTTCCAGGGCGTGTCGCTGAGTTGGACAAACAGGCAGAGCAGTTCAAGTTACCCGCCCGCCGAGAACGAAGTTACCCAAGGTGCATCAAAGCCAAACCACAGAAGTATGCGACGAGAAAACCTAGTAAAAACAATGCCAGTCAGGCTTAACTGACTGGCATTAGGCCTTGGCCCCCTCTTTCATTACCGGAGTGTTTACCCCACTCGGGCCTGAGCCGCGTACCTCAGGAGGGCTCATGCAGGGGCAGCGTCATGGTCACTCTCAGCCCCCCCTGTGCACGATTGCGCGCCTGGATGGTGCCGCCCTGCAGAATCACCGCCTTGCGGGCGATGGCGAGCCCGAGCCCGTAGCCCTTGCCCATGCGGGGTGAGCCGATGCGCACGAAGGGGTCGAAGATCCCCGCCAGCTTCCCCTCCTCCACCCCGGGCCCCCGATCGGCGATGGAGAGCTGCACCTCCTGGCCCAGGCGCAGCAAGCGAACACTCACCATCTGGCCCGACTGCGAGAAGCGCAGGGCGTTGCGCACCACGTTCTCCACGGCGCAGCGCACCAGCTCCGCATGCCCCAGCAGGAGGCAACCCTCCCCCAGCGCCGCCTCGAGCCCTATCTCGACCCCGGATTGCTGGGCTTCGAACCTGGCATCCTGGACGACGGTCTCTACCAGCGCCCGCAGGTCGTAGTGGCTCTGCTCAAGCCCGTGGCCCTGCTCGGCACGGGAGAGGGTCAGCAGCTCCCCAATCATCCTGTCCATCCGCTCCGTCTCGAGCCGGATCCGCGCCAGGGCGTCGCTTGCCTTCTCCGGGCGCTGCTCCGCCAGGCCGATGGCCATCTGGATGCGGGCCAGGGGGGATCGCAGCTCGTGGGAGACGTCGTGGAGCAGCTGCTCACGCCCCTCGACCAGTTGCTGCAGCCGCTCCACCATGAGATCGAACTCCTGCGCCACCTCCGTCAGTTCGTCCCGACGCCAGCGCAGGGCGGGCCACAGCCGCACCCCCAGATCCCCCCTGGCCACCCGATCGAAGCTGCGCCGCAGGGCGTTCATGGGCCGGGTCAGGTGCCAGGCGAACAGAATGCTGAACAAGAGTCCCCCCAGGCCGCCAATCCAGAGCATGGGCGGGGGAATGTTGAGCCAGGAGAGGGGGCCGGGAGCCGGCCCGCCGGGGAGGATACGCGGGTCCGCTCTGGTCTGCAGCAGATAGGTCTGCCCGTCGCTGGCAATCACGGTGCGTGTCAGCACGGTGCCCGGGCCAGGTTCCCCGGAGGCTGGCAGCTTGGATGCCCGGGGCGCTGGCCGGGGAGGCGCATCGGAGACATCGAGGAGTGTTATCTGCAGCAACGGCGGCGACATGGCCTGACTCAATGCCGTCGCAGCCTCGATTCCCCCCTTTGCCAGCACGGCTGCCGCCATCTCCAGATGCTGGCTCGCCAACTGCTGGGCCAGGTGCTCTTCCGGGGGAGCACGCTCGGCACGAAAACCGAGCCAGAGCAGTTGGCTGACCAGCACGATGGCCAGCCAGAACCCCAGCAGAATCTTCCAGAACAAACGTCCCTTGAGGATCACCGTATCTTGTACCCTATGCTGCGCACCGTCTCTATGGTGACGGCCTCCCCCGCCTTCTGCTGCAGTTTCTGCCTCAGGTTGCAGATGTGCACATCGACGCTGCGATCATAGGCCTCCCGCAGGCGCCCTACCCCTTGCAGGGAGAGGGTGTCCTTGGTGACCACCTGCTCCGGTGCTCGCACCAGCAACACCAGCATGTTGAACTCGGTGGCGGTCAGCTCCAGCGGCTCCCCCTGCCAGAGGCAGACCCGGTTGGCCGGGGTGACCGTCAGATCCCCCAGGATGAGGGCATCCGGCGAGGGGGTTGCGCTCCCCCCCTCGTTGACCCGCCGCAGAACGGCCCGCAGCCGGGCCACCAGCTCCCTGGGGTAGCAGGGTTTGGGCACATAGTCATCGGCCCCCATCTCCAGTCCCACCACTCGATCCACGTTGTCCCCCTTGGCGGTCAGCATGATGATCGGCAGGCGGCTGCGCTGGCGCACCTGGCGCAGCACCTCGGTGCCGCTCAAGTCGGGCAGCATCACATCCAGCAGCAGGGCGCTGTAACGGCCGGAGAGGGCATGGTGCACACCTTCCCCTCCGGTCAGCACCTGGGTGGTATCAAACCCTTCTCCCCCCAGGTATTCACTCAACATGGCGCCCAGTTCGGCATCGTCATCCACCAGCAGGATCTTCATATGCGGTCTCCCTTGTCGGCGGCCATTTTCGCCGCTTGCCACGCACTTGGCAGCCATTTTTACGAAACCCTTACGCTTGGCGCAAAGAGCCTTAACCCGGCTCTGGGGTAGAGTGCCGCCGTGATCGTCATTCAGGATACAGGTTGTCATGCCCACGTTCTCCCCTCGTCTCTTCTGGCTGCTGCCCCTGTGCGCCCTCGCCCTGTTGCTGGCCTGGCGCCCCCAGGCCAAGGCACCCGCCAGCGACTACATCACCGCCAGTGCAAAGACCCGGGATCTGGAGCAGCTCATCATGGCGGACGGCACCCTGAAGGCGCGCAAGCAGGTGAGCGTGGGCGCCCAGGTGTCGGGCCAGATCAAGAAACTGCACGTGACTCTGGGGCAGGAGGTCAAACAGGGGGATCTGCTGGTCGAGATCGACGATCTGCCCCAGCAGAACGCCCTCAAGGATGCCCTGGCCCAGCGCGACAACCTCCAGGCCCAGCTGGATTCCAAAGAGGCCACCCTTCGCAATGCCCGCCTGGCATACCAGCGCCAGCGGCAGATCGTCGCAAGAGGTCTTGGCAGCACGGCCGACCATGACAGCGCCAAGGCGACCCTGGACGAGACCCTGGCCGATATCCGGGCCCTCAACGCCCAGCGGGTGCAGGCCGAGATCGCGGTGGACACAGCCCGGGTCAACCTGGGGTATACCCGGATCCTGGCCCCCCTCTCCGGTACCGTGGTGGCCATGCCGGTGGAGGAGGGGCAGACCCTCAACGCCAGCCAGAGCACCCCTACCCTGCTCAAGATTGCCCAGCTCGACACCATGACGGTGGAGGCCAGGATCTCCGAGGCCGACGTCATCAACGTCCGGGTCGGCATGCCGGTCTATTTCACCATTCTTGGCAACAGCCAGCGCCGCTTCGAGGGATCCCTGCGGGCCATCGAGCCCGCCCCCGACACCATCAATGACGACGACACCACCAGCAGCAGCGACAGCAGCGCCATCTATTATCACGGCCTGTTCGAGGTGCCCAACCAGGATGGCCAGCTCAGGATCAGCATGACGGCCCAGGTCTATCTGGTGATAGCCCAACTCAAACAGGCGCTGGTGATCCCGGCCATCGCCCTGCAGGGGGATCAGGTCAGGGTGGTCGACAACGGGGGCAAGATCAGCCTGCGCCGGGTCAAGGTCGGTCTGAACAACAAGGTGGACGCCCAGATCCTGTCTGGCCTGAGCGCCGGTGAGCGGGTCATCGTCAGCGAAGTGAGCGCAGGTCAGAGCAACGCCGCCGGGGGCATGCCGCCCCCCATGGGGATGTGACCATGGGCGCCTTGTTGCAACTGCGCGGCATCCGCCGCCACTTCGGAGAGGGTGAGCGCACCGTCACCGTGCTCGACGGTATCGATCTGACGATCGCCCGTGGGGAGATGGTGGCCATCGTCGGCGCCTCGGGCTCCGGCAAATCCACCCTGATGAACCTGCTGGGCTGCCTGGATCAGCCGAGCGAGGGGGCCTATCTGGTGGCCGGGCGCGATACCGCCACCCTCAGCCGGGACGAGCTCGCCGCCCTGCGCCGGGAGCACTTCGGCTTCATCTTCCAGCGTTATCAC
Organism: Aeromonas sp. ASNIH1; assembly: GCF_002934285.1. Taxonomy (NCBI): domain Bacteria; kingdom Pseudomonadati; phylum Pseudomonadota; class Gammaproteobacteria; order Aeromonadales; family Aeromonadaceae; genus Aeromonas; species Aeromonas sp. ASNIH1. Next base: position 690,017 of record NZ_CP026228.1, read on the forward strand.
CTACTGGCGGACCTCGACGCCCGCACCAACGTGGAGGTGCCCGCCCTCTACGCCGGCCTGGATCCGGCCGAGCGACGCCAGCGGGCCGAGGCCCTGCTGACCCGGTTCGGCCTCGCCAGCCGGCTCAACCACAAACCGAGCCAGCTCTCCGGCGGCCAGCAGCAGAGGGTCAGTATCGCCCGTGCCCTCATCAACGGCGGTGAGGTGATCCTGGCCGACGAGCCGACCGGGGCCCTCGACAGCCAGAGCGGCGCCGAGGTGATGGCGAGCCTCCAGGCCCTGCACCGCCAGGGCCACACCCTGGTGATCGTCACCCACGACATGGAGATCGCCCGCCACGCCGAGCGGATCATCGAGCTCAAGGATGGTCGGGTGATCGCCGATCGCCGCACCCGTGAGCCAGAGGTTGTTCCCCAGGCTTCCCAGGCCGCCGCCAAGACGTCCGCCAGGGGGCAGATCCCGCTGATGGCGGGGCTCGGCAATGCCCTGCGAATGGCGCTGCGGGCCATGGTTGCCCAGCGTCTGCGCACCTTTCTCACCATGCTCGGCATCATCATAGGTATCGCCTCGGTCGTGACCGTGGTGGCCCTCGGCCAGGGCTCCCGGGAGCGGGTGCTGGAGAACATCAACGCCATGGGCACCAGCACTCTGGAGGTGTTCCCCGGCCGCGGCTTCGGGGACATGCGCTCCGCCACCATACAGACCCTGAGGATCGGGGACGCCGAGGCCATCGCCGGGCTGAACTACGTGCACAGCGTCACCCCCAGCCTCAGCACCAGCGCCACCCTGCGTCTTGGCAGCACCGCCGTCTCCGGCACCATCAACGGGGTCGGCGCCCAGTTCTTCCAGGTCCGGGGCTATCGACTGGCCCAGGGCATGGGCTTCGATCGCCAGAGCGAGGAGAGCCTGGCCCAGGAGGTGGTGATCGACGAGCACACCCGGGACAAGCTGTTCGCCCCGACCCAGTCCCCCCTGGGCCAGGTGATCCTGCTGGGGGATCTGCCCTGCCGGGTGATCGGGGTCGCCATCAAGAACCAGAGCGGCTTTGGCAGCGACGAGACCCTCAACGTCTGGATCCCTCATACCACCGCCATGAGCCGCCTGCTGGGGCAGAGCCATCTGCGCAGCATCAGCGTGCGGGTGCGGGACGAGGTGAGCCTGGACGCCGCCCAGGATGGCATCAGCCGCCTGCTCACCCTGCGCCACGGCAGCCAGGACTTCTTCCTGCTCAACACCGACAGCATCCGCCAGACCATCAGCCAGACCAGCGCCACCCTGACCACGCTGATCGCCCTCATCGCCCTCATTTCCCTGATCGTCGGGGGCATAGGGGTGATGAACATCATGCTGGTCTCGGTCACCGAGCGCACCCGGGAGATAGGGGTGCGGATGGCGGTCGGCGCCCGGACCCGGGACATCCAGCAGCAGTTCCTCATTGAAGCCGTGCTGATCTGCCTGCTGGGGGGCGTGCTCGGCATCGTCCTCTCCCTGGTGCTGGGCCAACTGTTCGACCACTTCAGCAGCGGCGTCCGGATGAGCTACTCCCTTGCCGCCATGGGGGTGGCCTGCCTCTGCGCCAGCCTGATCGGGGTGATCTTCGGCTTCGCCCCGGCCCGCCAGGCCGCCAGGCTGGATCCCATCCACGCACTGGAGCGCGAATAGCCCGCCTTGACGCCGGGGTGACGCCACTCACCCCGACACCGGATCGGGGGCCGATGCCCGGCCCCGCCACCAAGCCTGAACGCCCGCACTTCTTCCCAGACTGCGCGGGTTCTTTGACCGGGTCCCGTACCCGGTCTTTTTTTGTCTCCCGCCCGCCACACCCACAAAAAAGCCGCCCGAAGGCGGCTCTTGTCATCACGGGCCAGGCGGTTATCCGGGCCATCAGGCGCCGATGATGCCGCCATCGTCCCGGGTGATCCGCAACACGGCGGAGCGGGGAATGGCGGTGCCGCCGTCCGGGAAATGGGAGGGCGCCCCCTCCTCACCCGGGTGCTGCACCCCGACGAACAGGGTGCGCCAGTCAGGCGTGAAGGTGAGGCCCGTTATTTCGCAGGCCACGGGGCCGGTCAGGAAGCGGCGCACCTCGCCGCTCGCGGGATCGGCGCACAGCATCTGGTTGTTGCCCATGCCGGCAAACTGCTTCTCGTTGGAGTAGTCGCCGTCGGTCTGGATCCAGAGCCGCCCCGCCTCGTCGAAACCGATGCCGTCCGGGCTGTTGAACATGTTGTCCGGATGGATGTTGGCACTGCCCGCCATCAGCCCCTCCTTGTGCACGCCGGGGTTGCCCGCCAGCAGGAAGAGATCCCACTCGAAGCTGTCGCTCCCGTGATCGTCCCCCATCGGGCGCCAGCGGATGATCTGGCCATAGGGGTTCTCGGCCCTGGGGTTGGCGCCATCGAGAGGTTGGTTCTCCTTGATGCCGCGGTTCTTGTTGTTGGTCAGGGTGCAGTAGACCTCGGCCCTGTGGGGATGCACGGCCACCCACTCGGGCCTGTCCATGGTGGTGGCGCCGAGCCGGGTCGCCGCCTCCCGGGCGAAGATGAGCACCTCCCCCTGATCGGCGAAGCCGTTCTCCCGGGTCAGGCCGTGCTGGCCGTGTACCAGGGGCAGCCACTGGCCAGTGCCCTTGAGCTCCCCCTCCTTGGCCTCGAAGCGGGCCACATAGAGGGTGCCCTCGTCCAACAGATCCCGGTTGGCGGGGTCATTGCCCGGCGCCACCTTGTTCTTCGAGACAAAGCGGTAGATGTGCTCCCCCCGCTCGTCGTCGCCGAGGTAGACCACGGCGCGGCCATCCTGGTTGACGGTGAAGGCCGCATTCTCATGCTTGAAGCGGCCAAGGGCGGTACGCTTCTTCGGGGTGGAGGCGGGATCGCGGGGATCGATTTCCACCACCCAGCCGAAGCGGTGCGGCTCCTGGGGATGCTTCGCGAGATCGAACCGCTCGTCAAATTTGTGCCAGCCAAAGCCTGCATCCTCGGCGGCCAGGCCGTAGCGGGCGGCGCGCTGGTCCAGCACCGGCTTGCCCTCGCTGCCGAAGTAGCCGTTGAAGTTCTCCTCGCAGGTGAGGTAGGTGCCCCAAGGGGTCTGGCCATTGGCGCAGTTGTTGAAGGTGCCAAGGGCGGTGCGCCCCTCGGGATCGGCCTGGGTCTTGAGCAGGGCATGGCCCGCCGCCGGGCCGCTCAATGTCATGGGGGTCGTGGCGGTGATGCGGCGGTTGAGGGCCCCCTTGGGGTTGGCCTGCCACTTGCCATCGACGCGCACCAGCTCCACCAGGGAGACCCCGTGGGCCGCCTGGGCCTTGGCGACGGCGCCGGCACTGAGGGCCTTGCCGCCATCCGCAAACAGGTATTCGTAGTTGGTGTATTCGTTGTTGACGGCGAGCAGGGCGCGATCCGGGCCCAGGGAGAAGAAGCTCATACCGTCGTTGTTGTCGCCAAACTGGCGGGCCTGGGCCTTGGCATCGTTGCTTTGGGCAAAGGCGGGGGCATCGGGGAAGAGGGCATCTCCCCAGGCGATCAGCACCTCGGCCTTGTAGCCGGGCGGCACCACTATGGTGTCGGCCACCGAGGCGGGCACGGCCTGGAAGCCAAGCAGCGGCTGGGTTGCGGCGGCCACGGCCTGGGCCACGGGGCTCGCGGCAAAGAAGGCCACCATGCTGGCGGCGCCCACCCCTTTGAGGAAGCCACGGCGGCTGAGATCCGCCTCGATGAGGCGGTTGAACGCCGGCTCCTGCTCGCGGGGGTGGTTGGCACTGTCTTTCTCGTCAAAACGGCTCATCGGCTTTTCCTTGTTATCTCGGCGCAATCATTGCGTCATCACGGCGTCCGGCCACAGCATGGCAGCGCTTTATTAAACGAGAATGACAAATGATGAGATAACCGGCTGGCCCGGCAAGACGCCACCGCCAACGACAAGGGGCGGTGGACACCAGTCCCACCGCCCCGAAAGACACATCGCCGACAGAAGCTCTCCCTTCTAGCCGCACTTCTTCAGGCTGATATGCCAGTTGGCGCCGGATTGCACCTGATGTTTGGCGGCGAAGCTGTCCATGTTCAGCGCCACCGACACCTGCAACAGGCTGTTGAGGTAGACCAGGGGCTGGCCCTCCGGCACATCGCCAAAGCTGCTGACGTAGGGGGCCTTGCCCTCGTATTTCAGCGCATCCCCTTCGCTGATCCTGATGCAGGCGTTGTCCCCCTTGTGGATACCCGCCTTGGTCAGCAGGCTGTCGTCGATATTGGTCCAGACGTTGCCGTACTGCACGTCCAGGATCGGAATGGTGCCCTTGAGGGTACCGTCTTGCTCGGTCACCGCCGGCTGATAGGGGATGGTCACCACCTCGGCGGGCAGCAGAGGCCCCACCTGCTCGAAGCTGATGGCACCGGAGGCGAGGCGCGCGCCGGTGTAGGCGTAGACGTCGCGGCCGTGGAAGGTGTAGGACTTCTCGGAGCCCTTGAGGCGGTTGGTTTTCTCGTCTATCTGGCGCACCGCCTCGATGCCCAAGTGCTCCGCCACCAGGGTCAGGGTGCCGTTGTCCGGGCTGACGATGTAGTGGCCGCTCCTGGTCTTCAGTACCACCGACTTGCGTTCGGTGCCGACACCGGGGTCCACCACGCTGACGAAGACGGTGCCCGCGGGCCAGTATTGCAGGGTCTGATAGAGGCGGTAGGAGGCTTCCCAGATGTTGTAGGCCGGGATCTCGTGGGTCAGGTCATGGAGCGGCAGGGTGCGGTCCACCCCGAAGGCGACCCCCTTCATGGCCGAGACGGCGCCATCCTTGAGACCGAAGTCGGTCTGGAACACCAGAGCCTCGTTGGCAAGGGCACTCGCCCCCACCAGAGAGAGAGCGAGCACGAGGGCGCGGGGGACGATACGAATATCCATGTCAGGGCTCCTTTAAAGACGTTTGGACGTCCAGATTGCCACTCATGGGGATCTTTGCAACCCCTGATGCCCGAATGGGGGGCGAAATGACTCGCCAATCCGCCCCGTGCGGGTGTATCCATGGGGCATCCAACGCCGGGAGCACACCAGATGACCAGAGAGCATCACGACACCATTTTGCTGAGCCTGGGCAATACCCGAAGCCAGGTCGCGCTCACCGCGGCCGATGGCACCAGCCAGACATTTGCATTGACACTGGGGCTCGATGCCCTGACCCCGGGACCCTTTCGCCGGGATCCGCCGACGCCCCTGGAGCTTGAGCAAGCCATCATGGTGGTGGAGGATGTGCTGATGCCCCTCGCGGCACGGATCCCGCCCCACCCCGTGCTGCACCTGCAAAGCCCGGAGCCCCTGGCCGAGGTGCTAGGCAACCGGGTGCAGAACCGGGAAAACATAGAGCGGTTGTTCGGCCAGCTTGCCGCCATGGTGGAGGGGGATCCCCTGGCCTCGGCCCAGTTGCCGAGGGAGAGGCGCATCGCAGCAGCCCTGCTGATCCTGCGGGAGTGGATGCACCACCTGGATGCCGGGAGCGTCGTCCTGGTCGATGGGTGATGCCCTGTCACACAGCGGGCTCGAAGGGATGCCGTGACACCGCCCAGGCCAGCCCCAGGCTTGTCAGGGTGCTGCCGACGAAGAGCAGATCCAGCGCGACGCCAAGACCGGCCCCGTCGCTCACCCAGCCCAGCAACACGGGTACCCAGTTCGCCACATAGGCGATCACATAGAAGAGGGAGAGCAGCCGCGCGTGGCTGGTCGGGGGCGCGATGCGATTGATCAGGGTCGCACTGCCCACGAACACGGCCCCCTGGGCATAGCCCGCCACCAGCAGCCCGAGTCCCGCCAGCCAGCTGGGCAGGCCGTGAACGGCCCCGGCAAAGAGCAGCACGCACAGCGCCAGGGCCAGCACGCCGCTTTGCAGGGTATGGCGGGCATCGAGGCGACGGGCCCAGAGCTGGCAAAGCCCGGAGAAGACCAGATAGGCCGCGACAAGATAGCCGAACAGCCCCAGATCCGTCATGCCCAGCATCTCGCTCACCACCTTGGGACCCATGGCCAGCAAGCTGGCCGCCACCGCCCAGGCGGTGAAGAGCGCCAGGGCGCAAAGGAAGAACCCGGCCCCCGTGGCCCTGAGCCCCTCTCCCAGGGAGCCGCCACTCTGCCCGCTCGGGGCGGCCTCCGTCGCCCTCACCCCTTTGGGCCAGCTCAACACCAGCCCCCCGATGGCGCAGGCCGCCATCCCCAGGATCAGCAGAAACGGCAGCGTGGTCGGGTAGAGATCCTGCTGCAGCGCCAGCCCGCTGAACACGGGGCCAAGGGCCAGCCCGGCGGTGAAAGACAATGTGGCGCTCAGCGCCGCCCGCTTGCCCCCATCCCTGGGGCCAAAACGTAGCAGCGCCACATTGGCGGCACCGGTCAGGCTGCCCGTGCCAATCCCGGCCAGCAGCCGCGCCAGCAAAAGGGTCCAGAAGCTGTCGGCCAGGGAGAAGAGCAGGGCCCCGCCCCCGACCGCCACCAGGGCAGGCAGGATCAGGGTGCGCAGATCCGCCACGCGTCCTGCCAGGTTGCCCACCCCGAACAAGGCGATGAGCACGCCCCCCGCATAGCCGCCATAGATGAGGCTGAGGCCGAGATCGCTCAGGGCCAGCGCCGCCTGGTAATGGGGATAGAGCGGGGTAGGCACGCTGCTGTTGAGCAGGGCCGACATCAGGGCGAGGGAGAGAAACCAGCGCAGACGAGGATGGACAACCTGACCTGGCTCGCAAGCCGGGACGCTTGAGACAGACATGGACACTCCAGTGGCAGACGAATGAAGCCGCAATCGGGAGCGACATCATAGCGATCCCGCCCACCCCGGACTGCGGCAGTTCTGCATCACGCCGACTCAATCCTGCATCACGTCGAGGTGGCGCGCGCCCTTGGCCGGGGAGCCGCAGGCACGCACCGGACCCGGTCTATCCCCTTGTGCTGCCATCCCCGCTGGCATCTAATATTGCGGCGCCAATCGGGCGTTCTGCTTGAGTGAGGAGCAAGCATGATCAACTGGGACGATGCCCGCTTCTTCCTGGCCCTGGCACGGCGGGGCAGCCTGCGACAGGCCGGACTCGAGCTCGGGGTGGATCAGGCCACCGTCGGGCGGCGGATCACCCTGCTCGAGCAGCAGCTGGGGGCCAAGCTGTTTATCCGCACCCCCAGACACTATCGGCTCAGCCCCCTCGGGGAAGCGCTGCAGCCCCAGGCCGAGGCCATGGCGCAGGCGGCCCTGGCCATGATGCGCACCGCAAGCCTGGGGGAGCTGGAAGGGGAGGTTTGTATCGCCACTACGGATACCCTGGCCCAGGGCTTCGTGCTGCCCGCGTTCACCCTGCTGCGCCAGCGCCACCCCGGCATCCGCCTCAAGTTGCTGACCGCCGTCAGCGTGAGCGACATCCCCAATCAGGAGGCGGATCTCGCCATTCGCAGCGTGCGCCCCGAGCAGGGAGATCTCGTGGTCAAACGGCTCGCCACCATCAAGATGGGGCTCTACGCCTCTCCCGACTACCTGGCCAGGCGAGGCACGCCCCGCTCGGGTCAGGCACTGCAAGAGCACGACCTGTTGCTCTTTCCCAGAGAGCTGGTGGCCCGTCACTGGCTGAGTCTGTGCGGCGAACCGCTCCACGAGCCCAACGTGGTCCTGCAGAGCAATGCCCAGCTGGTGCTGATGGCCGCCGCCCGGCAGGGGCTCGGCATCGCCCTGCTCTCCACCTTCCTCGCCGAGGAGGATCCCGCCCTGGTGCGCCTGCTGCCTGACCAGCACGATCCCATCGACATCTGGATGGTGCTGCACCCGGACGTGCAGAAGACGGGCCGAATGCGCGCCCTGGTGGCAGCCCTGGAGGAGGTGTTCCAGCCCCTGCAACAGACCCAGCCCTCCGCCACCCCCTGTCAAACGCACAGGGATTGAGCGGGTATGCCCCCCATACGGGGCACTTTCTTCGCAACGAACCATGTTAGAGTCCGCCGCTGTTTTTTCCTTTGATAACGGGGCCTTACATGAAGAAGTTTGTTGTTTCATCCAGTGTCATCCTGATGGCGGGCTTGCTGACAGCCTGTGCGAGCGAGTCGTCGCGCACCCTGGAGGTACCCAAGGTTGCCTCCTATCAGAGCCACTATCAGGGCGCACGCAGCCCCATCGCCGTCGGCAAGTTCGACAACCGTTCCAGCTACATGCGTGGCATCTTCTCCGACGGCGTGGACCGGCTGGGCAACCAGGCGAAAACCGTGCTGATCACCCACCTGCAGCAGACCGGCCGCTTCAGCGTGCTGGATCGCGACAACATGGCGGAGATCCAGGCCGAAGCCGGGATCAAGCAACAGGCTCAGCAACTCAAGGGCGCCGACTACGTGGTCACCGGCGACGTCACCGAGTTTGGTCGCAAGGAAGTCGGTGATCATCAGCTGTTTGGCATCCTGGGTCGCGGCAAGTCACAGATCGCCTATGCCAAGGTCAACCTGAACATCGTCAACGTCACCACCTCGGAAGTGGTCTTCTCTTCCCAGGGTGCCGGGGAGTACGAACTCTCCAACCGCGAGATCGTCGGCTTCGGCGGCACCGCCAGCTACGACTCCACCCTGAACGGCAAGGTGCTGGATCTCGCCATCCGCGAGGCCGTCAACAATCTGGTGAACGGCATCGAGACCGGTGCCTGGCGCCCGGCCCAATGAGGAGAGACGAGATGACGCTGTTCCGTCCTTCTCTGCTGCTGGTCAGCGGCCTGCTGCTGAGCGCCTGCGCCCAGGGGCCGCAGACGCTCTACAACTGGGAGCAATATCAGGGAGTGGTTTACCAGCACATGCAGGGTGACGACACCGGGGTCGAAGCGCAGATCGATGCGCTGGAGAAAAACCAGCAAGAAGCGAGCGCCAAGGGGCAGGCTGTGCCACCGGGCTTTCACGCTCACCTCGGCATGCTGTACGCCCAGCTCGGCAAGGATGCCCAGACTCGCGAGCAGTTCGAAACCGAGAAGCGCCTCTTCCCCGAATCGGCCCCCTTCATGAACTTCCTGATGTCCAACAAGAAGGGAGAGACCCAATGACCCTGCGCCCCCTCCTTGCCCTCACGCTGGGCGCCCTCCTCCTGGGCGGCTGCGCACAGGGCCCCGGCTACGACTACAGCAACTTCAAGGAGAGCAGACCAACCTCCATTCTGGTGCTGCCGCCGGTGAATCACTCGCCGGACATCAAGGCGGGCCCCAGCCTGCAATCCCAGATCACCTATCCGCTCGCCGAGTCCGGCTATTACGTGCTGCCGGTGGCGGTTACCAACGAGACGTTCCGGCAGAACGGCGTGACCGAGCCCGCCGACATCCAGGCGCTGCCCATCAAGAAGCTCCACGAGATCTACGGTGCCGATACCGCCCTCTACCTCGACATCAAGGAGTACGGCACCAGCTATCTGGTCATCTCCAGCGAGACAGTGGTCACCGCCAGTGCCCGCCTGGTGGATCTGCGCACCGGCAAGATGCTGTGGGAAGGCAGTGCCAGCGCCAGCAGTGCCGAGCAGCAGGGCAATTCGGGGGGCGGCCTCATCGGCATGCTGGTGGTGGCGGTGGTCAATCAGATTGCCAACACCCTGACCGACAAGGGCCATGAAATCGCCGGCATCACCAGCGTCAGGCTGCTCAGTGCCGACATGCCCAACGGCATCCTCCCTGGCCCCCGCTCGCCGAAATACCAGGCTCGCTAAGGCGCCTGTCACAGTCCACACAAGAGGGCGCCATGCCCTCTTGTTTCAGCCCCCCCCCCTTTTCCCCGCCCACCATCGAATACGATCTTATCGTCTATCTTTTTGATATTACTGGCTCATTTTTGTGCATACCCCATGGCACCCCACCAACTTCATCTGGTGATGCCCGGCAAAATCAGTTACAAAAAAGGCCTCTGTCACCACGGAAGCGTTCACGCCATGGCCGCCTCACTGCTGCGTTTCCTCCCCCGTCGATGGCTCACCCGACTTGGCTGGCTCTGCCTGGCCCTGATGGGGCTCGGATTGGTGTGCAACTACACCTACTTCGTCATCAGGCACGACATGGCGCTCATCACCGCCAAGCAGCCCAACCTGTTCGAGGTGTTCTATCAGCGGGCTCGCATCCTGGCGCCAGAGAAACTGGCCGCCTTCATCGACAACAGCAGCATCAAGATGCCCATCTTCAGCGAGAACGGGGATGCGACGGCCTATGCCTATGGCTATGATCTCCCCACCCTGAAGCGCCTGGCGGTCATTCCCGTGTTGCCCCCGGCCAACCAGATGCTCCTCGCCTACCAGTACGTCATCTCCAACCCCGAGGTCCTCAACCTCTACGCCTTCTATGATGATCGCCGCATGCTTGGCATGGTCGCCAGCAAGGGGATGCTGCCGAGCCAGTTGTTGCCCATCAACACCGACCTCAATGACATCGAGCCCTGGACCCACTATTTCGGCTGCGCCTTTTTCGCGGCCACCCATGTCCCCTGCAGCACGGATGAAACCTGGGTATCCGAGATCTACACCGACACCTTCACCGGACTGAATACCATCACCCTCTACTTCCCCTTCGTCTATTACGAGCCTGCCATCAAGGACTACCGCTATGGGCTCAAGGGCATCGACATCGCCGTCGACCGGGCGTTCAAGGAGGTGCTGCACCCCTTCGAGAGCCTCAATCCGACCCGGACCGTCCTCTCCTTCGAAGAGGTCGAGCCCTGCCGCCCGTTCCACCTCTGCCTGAGCACGCCGCTGATGCGCACTCAGGCAGGCAATGACCTCTACCTCAAGTGGTCATACAGTTACGGCGATTTCATCCGGTCCGTGCTCTACGGGGCGGCCTTCAAGCTCTATCTCATCATCCTGCTGCTGATCATGCTGACGGGGCGCAGCCTGGTTACCCGCCTGCGCACCCTAGCCCAGACCGACCACCTGACCCGACTGCCGCGCCGTGACATCCTGAACGAGGCGCTGCTGCAGGAGCACGACTACCTGATGATCCTCGACATCGACAACTTCAAGTCCGTCAACGATACCCATGGCCACGGGGTGGGTGACCTGGCGCTCGTCGCCTTCGCCGCTCACCTCAAGGCCAATATTCGCAAGGGCGATGTCGCCATTCGCTGGGGCGGGGAAGAGTTCATCGTGCTGTTCAAGGGGATGGACGATGACAACATGGTGCATCACTCCGCCGCCCGCCTGCTGGAGCGGCCATTGCGCATCCCCGAACTGCCCGCCCCCATCACCTTCTCCGCCGGAGTGACCCGCATTCGCGATTACCTGACGGTGGCCGAGGCGGTGCAACTGGCCGACGATCTGCTCTATCACGTCAAGCAGCACGGCAAACGCAATATCGCCTATTACCAGGGGCAGACCATCCGCCTTGTCCGCGATCTGGGCGCCGATTAGGCCCCCTGAGCGCCCCGGCTTCTGCCGCGCCCCCGCTATCTGTTACCATCCCGCCACGCTGATTGTTTCCGTCCCTGCCACGGGGCGGGATAACCCCATACTGGTGCCCTATGTCCATTGCCTCCTTCGCCGAACTGGCCCTCTCCCCCCGCTTGCAGCAAACCCTGACCGAGCTCGGCTACGCCGCCCCCACCCCGGTGCAGGCCAGCGCCATCCCCCTGATCCTCGCGGGGCGGGATCTGATGGCGGGCGCCCAGACCGGCACCGGCAAGACCGCCGCCTTCGTGCTGCCACTGCTGGAGCAGTTGCTGCAACACCCGACGAGCGATGGCCCTCGCCCCATTCGCGCCCTGGTGCTGGTGCCGACCCGCGAGTTGGCGGTGCAGGTTGCCGAGAGCGTCACTCGCTACGCCAGGGGCACCGACCTCACCAGCACCCAGGTCTACGGCGGGGTGAGCATCGCCGCACAGGTGGAGGCGCTGAACGCCGGGGTGGATATCCTCATCGCCACCCCGGGCCGCCTGCTCGATCACCTGCGCCAGGGGGCGCTCACGCTGGCCGAACTGCGTCATCTGGTGTTTGACGAGGCGGACCGGATGCTCGACATGGGCTTTATGGACGAGATCAAGGCGCTGCTGAAGCAAATCCCGGCGGATCGCCAGACCCTGCTGTTTTCGGCCACCTGCGACGACAACCTCTTTGCCCTCTGCAAGGTGCTGCTGCGCGACCCGGCGCTGGTGGAAATGGCACCGCGCAACACCACGGCGGCCGAGGTGGAGCAGCGGGTCTATGCGGTGGACAGCGATCGCAAGGTGGCACTGGTCCAACACATGCTGACCGTGAAGGGCTGGGCACCGGCGCTGATCTTCAGCCGCACTCGCCAGGGGGCCGACAAGCTGGCCCAGCAGCTTGGCAAGGGGGGCATCAATGCGCTGGCCTTCCACGGAGATCTGTCACAGAGCGCGCGGGAAAACGTGCTGCTGGCGTTTCGCGCCGGCACCTTGCAGGCGCTGGTGGCCACCGACGTGGCGGCTCGCGGCCTCGATATCAGCGATCTCAACCATGTGATCAATCTGGAGTTCCCCCATCAGCCCGAGGATTACGTCCACCGCATCGGGCGCACCGGCCGCGCCGGCAACAAGGGGCTCGCTATCACCCTGTTCAGCCCGGAAGACGCCCCCCTGCTGGAAAAAGTCGAAGCTGTGCTCGATACCCGCTTGCCCCAGCAGTGGTTCCCGGGCTTTGAACCGGATCTCACCCGCTTCGACCCCGAGCCGCGCCGCGCCAGCAAGGGCGCCCAGAAGCAGAAGGCCAGAAAGCAGGCCCTCGCGGGCAACAAGGGCGGCAAGGGACGAAAATCCTGACACGACTGTTTGCTGGGACAGCCATGCGCCTGCCCCAGCATCACCACTCTCCAGACCCTGGCCTGTGGGGTGACGCCAACCGCTTTCCTGCCTCTCCCCCTTGTTTTTCTCAACGCCCTCCTCCTCAGTCCGCTTGCCCTGACCCGGCGACCCTTTGCCACACTCTGCTACAAAAGAGGTAGTCAGGGGGCACACTTTCGCCACAAAGCAGGCGTGCAATGGAGGCATGGACAAGGAGGACATCATGAAACCCGCATCCCTCGTCTGGGCCCTGCCCCTGACCCTCACCCTGCTCTGGCTCGCTGGCCTCACCCAGTGGCCCGCCGGTCTCTGGCCCTGGCGCCACGAACTGCTGATCCTGACCGGTCTGATTGGCCTTGGCGCCATGACCCTCTCTTTGCTGCTCGCCCTGCGCCTGCCCAGGCTCGAAGCCTGGTGCGGCGGGCTGGATCGCATGTTGCACCTGCACCGCAGCAGCGCCCTCTGGGCCACCGGCACCCTGGTGGCCCACTGGCTGCTGGTGGAAGCCCCCAAGTGGGCTGTCGCCGCCGACTGGCTGACCCGGCCGGCGCGCCGCGGAGCTGGTGCTGGTGCTGGTGCTGGTGCTGGTGCTGGTGCTGGTAACGATGCCCTCTGGCACAACCTCGGCAATACCCTGGGGGAATGGAGTTTCTATCTGCTGCTGGCGCTGGTGGTGGTAAGCCTGCTGGCGGTGGTGCGCTACGAGCGCTTCAAGGTGGTTCACCGGCTGGCTCCGGTCATCTATCTGATGGGCTGGCTGCACGGGCTCTGCCTGCTGCCGCGCATCGGCGCCCTGACCCCGGTCGGCCTGACCCTGCTTATCGGCGGCGGGCTGGGGGCTCTGGGGGCGCTCTACTCCCTGTTTGGCCGGGTGGGGCGGGACGCACGCCGCCAAGGGGCGGTCAGCGCCCTCACCCCTCTGGACGAGCGCACCCTGGAGATCCGGGTTGGCCTCACCGCGCCCCTGCACGGCTATCGCCCGGGGCAGTTCGCCTTCTTCGACTTTGCCGGGCGCGGCGAGCCCCACCCCTACACCCTGGTCGATGTCTCGGCGGATGGCCGCACCCTCACCCTGGCGGTGCGCGCCCTCGGGGATCACACCCGCTGGCTGCACCGCCACCTCAAGGTGGGGAATGCGGTCACCGTGACCGGCCCCTATGGCGCCTTCGCCTTGCCGGATCCGGCCCCGGCGCTCTGGGTGGGCGCCGGTATCGGCATCACCCCCTTCGTCGCCTGGCTGGAGGCCCTGGTACGCCGTGGTGAACAACGCCCCGGCACCACTTTGCTGCAATGCGCCCCCAGCGCCGAGGCCGCCCCCTATCACGGTCGGCTGGCCGAGCTGTGCCGCCGGGTCGGGATCGATTACCGGCTACACCTGGAATCCGAGCGTGGCCGACTGGATCTCGCCGCCCTGGGCCAGCGCCAGCACACCCCGGTGTGGTTCTGCGGCCCCGAGCCCATGGCCCACACCCTGGATGCCCATCTGGCCACCCCGCTGCACCGGGAGCTGTTTCGCTTTCGCTGACGGGCCAGCCGGCGCAGTCAGCCATCGGCTGCGCCGTTTTTCTCGGTGCGGGGCGCAGGCGGGCCGGCAAACAGCAAGATTGTCCAAGCGAGAGGCACACCCTTGGGGCTAGATTAGGGGGGCAGTCTGGTACAGGAGGGAAAGATGGCGCAGGACAACCAGTTCATATTCGCACACAGTCAGCACCTGGCAAGCCTGACTGCGCTGCGGGTCAACATGACGGAATTTCGCTACGACCGTCACGCCCACGAGGAGTACTCCTTCGGGGTCACTCTGGCCGGGCGGCAGAACTTCTTCTGCCACGGCGGAGCCCACTCCAGCCCGGCAGGCAGCGTCATCCAGTTCAATCCCGGGGATGTCCACGACGGTCATGCCGGTGACAACGCCAGCCTCGACTACACCATGCTCTACATTCCGCCCCACGAACTCACCCCGCTGTTTGCCGATGCCGCGGGCGAGCGGGCAATGGGGACCTATCGGTTGTTGCAGCCCCTGGTGCGCGATGAGGCGCTGAGCGCCTGCATCCTCGAGCTGGCCCAGGCGGTGCGCGGCCAGGCCGACAGCATAGAGCAGGAGTTTGCCCTCTATCGCCTCGCCACCCGGGTGATGCAGCAGGCGGGACGTTTTGAGCCCAATGGCCGGGTGAGCCGCATCGATCGCCTCCTGTTGCAGGCCAGGGACTTTATCCACGCCCACTTCCAGCAGGATATCTCCCTGGCCGACATCAGCGCGGCGGCCAACATCTCCAAGTACCACTTCCTGCGGCTGTTTCGCCAACAGCTTGGCATCACACCCCATCAATACGTGATCAACTGCCGCATCAATGCCGCACGGCGCGCCTTGGCCGCCGGAGAGTCGGCGCAGGATCTGGTGTACCGCTACGGTTTCACCGATCTCAGTCACCTCAACCGTCGCTTCAAGCGCATCTATGGCATGACTCCCACCCAATACAGTGCCAGCCTGATCCGCTGAGCCCAAGGAACACCCCATGATTGAGCTTCTCGCCTATGCCATCGGCATCATGTATACCCCTGGCCCCGTCAACCTTATCGGCCTCAATGCAGGCCTGGGTGGCCGCACCCGCGCCTCCCTTGGCTTCTTCCTCGGGGTCGGCTTGGCGATGTTCGTGCTCCTGCTGCTCTTTGGCTGGGCGGGCACCCGCCTGGTGCGGGAAGATACCCTGATCTATGTCAGCCTGGTGGGGTGCCTCTATATCGCCTATCTCGCCATCAAGATTGCCAGCGACAGCGGCGAGCTCGGTGCCAACGAGGCGCCTGCCCGCCCTCTGGGGGTGCGCAGCGGCTTCGTCATCCAGTTGCTCAACCCCAAGGCCATGATCGCCACCCTGCCCATCACCAGCATCCAGTTCCCGGCAGCCCAGATCCACGGCTGGAGCCTGCTGCCCTGGTCCCTGCTGCTCGGTCTGCTGGCCGCCGGCGCCCCCGGCAGCTACTCGATGGCGGGCAGTCTCATCGGACGTCATCTTCAACATCCTCGCTGGTTCAGGTACTTCAACCTGCTGATGGCCGCCCTGCTGCTCTACAGCGCCATCGCCCTGGCCTACCAGCATGTCTATCTACCGCTGGCCGGCTGATCCGGCGAAGCGCTCCATCAAGAACCCCGGTGACACACCCACCTATGCCGGGGTTTCGCCTTCGCCGAGCAGACACAGGGCGGGCACTGCTGCACCGGCCTTTTCGGGTCATTTTCGCCATGGGCTGACTATCCTCAACAGGGTCTTGTGCCCAACGTGGAGCTACCCATGGATCGCTACTACAAACACCTGGCCATCAGCGGCCTCATCTCCTTCGGAGGCCTTGCCCTGATACTGCTGCTGCAAACCATCCCCCTCATTTCCAACATCATGACCGCCATCTTCTTCGCCGGATCGGTGGGGGCCGTCATCAACAACTATTACCGTCTCGCCAGGCTGCACGACAGCGACGCCATAACCCACATCAGCCAACCCCGGGTGATCGTCACGCAATTTTATGTCTCCCTGCTGTTTTCCGGCATTCTCGGCTTTATCGCCTACGGACTCTTTGCCAGCAGCCTGCTCCAGGGGGATCTGTTTCCCAAGTTCAAACACATGGAGCACCCCTATGTCTCCTTGCAGACCCTGCTGACCCTGGCCTCTCCTGCAACCAATCTGGATGCCGCCAAGGCCATCATCTGGGCCTTTATCGCCGGTTTTTCCGAGCGATTCGTCCCCAATGCCATCGACGCCCTGACCAAGGCAGTCCCCCCTTCCGGGCAAGACACCCCGGGATAAGGGCCCGGACAAGCAGGAGCATTGCCACCCCGGGTGCAGACCGGACTACCCGGCATCCGGATGCAACACGCTGGCGCCACCTGTTGTTCTCGTATCGCCATCACGGGCCAGCACTTTATCTCCTGGTGTCAACGCAGCAGTACAGCTGCCACGAGCAAGCCCTCATTCGGGTATTGATGCATTCGGAATGAATAAGCATCATCTTGCGGCCCCTGGTCATGGATAAGAATGTTGTATGTCCTTTGATAAAAAGCACGGTGAGTTCATCTTCAATGTGCAGGAACACCTGGTCACCTGCGAGCTGATCGGCCCTTTCAATGAAGAGGGTATGCTGACGTGGATTACGGAGATTAAGCGCGTAGTAAACAGTCTCGATGGTAAGCGTTTCTGCGCCCTGGTGGACCATCGCCAGCATCAGGGGGTGGTGCTCTCCGCCCTGCCCCATCTGCAAGAGACCTATCAGTGGCTGACACAGAAGAATCTGGTGGCCATCGCCTCCCTCTATTCGGCCAAGGTGCTCCATCACATCGCCCTCTCCTGCCTCTCTCTCACCCATCCGGACCATATCCGGGCATTCAACGACCCCCAAGAGGCCATCGCCTGGCTGGATGCGCAATATCGGGCTCAGTGACCAACCCGGCCTGTGTTGATACGCCATATGCCGCGCCCTCACCGCCCTGGTCCGGATAAACAGGCCCCAATCCCTGCCCTGAGGTGCTGAGCCCGGCAGCAACCGATGGCTATTCCCCGAGCGACAGGAAAGAGGCCACCGTCAGACCCGCCGCATCTTGCCCGGTTATCTGTACCGGCAGGGCAGCATCCCAGCCAAGGGGCATCTGGGCCGCCCGCACGCTGCCGCCCCAGAAGCTCGCCACCAGTATCAAGGCCCCGGCCAACCCGCACTTTATCCAACCTTTCATCATCTTGCTCCCTCGAACCAACCGGCCCCTCGTCACCCCTGTGACAAGCCGGGCCCATTATCAGTGGGCAGAAAATACGGGGGATTTATGAAGGGAAAATGGGCTTGTGTGAAGTGAAGGTGAAGTCCATGAACAACAATGTGTCTTTCCGATCAAAGATACATCGTTCTTTCATTGCCAAAGGGCTTCATATGAAATTAATGTGACGGTACACTAATGATCTAGTTAGAGTGAGACCTTGGTCACCTCCTATAAAGAACAGGGACAGATAAATATGGATATTTCAGTACTTATAGGTAAAAAACGTTGGGAAAATGAAATAAAGCGTAAATATTATAAACATACATGGCGTCCTAGAAAAAAAACAAAAGCATAGCTATGAGATAATTCATATTCATGAAGAGTTTTGTGTATACAAAGCAGTCAATGAT
Organism: Aeromonas sp. ASNIH1; assembly: GCF_002934285.1. NCBI lineage: Bacteria > Pseudomonadati > Pseudomonadota > Gammaproteobacteria > Aeromonadales > Aeromonadaceae > Aeromonas > Aeromonas sp. ASNIH1. The sequence goes on from NZ_CP026228.1 coordinate 707,906, forward strand.
AATATTCAAGACGTTGATACTGTTAGAAAAACCATCAACTTAATAAATCAGATAAGATCTTCCAATGAACAAAATTTATTAATCAGCTTCGTTGATACCAAGAGAATTACCGTCGCGGCAACAGTTCTTTTGTTTGCAGCAATTGATGAGGCGATTTCGAATGGATGCAAATTCTTAATCAAGTCCTCATATCAAAGCAACCAAGTAAATTCATTAATAAAAAGGGCAGGGATACATAACAACCAACTTAAACTTGTCTGTACATCTGATTTCACGTCTCAAAAGCCTATATCAATAATCCAAGGGCGTGGAGCACAGTTTCGAGAGGAAATAATAGACCATATAAAATCCTTTATTTACGACCAAAACTTGTCAGCCACAGAAGAGCATAGATATGGTGATGCCGTACATGAAACAATAAATAATGTTTTATTACATGCATATCCAGAAATTTCTGAACGCGACGATAAAAAATGGTGGATGCTCTGCGACATAGTACAAGATGAGCTTTACTTGGCTATATTTGACCAAGGTGTTGGCATTCCGAACACAGTCATAGAGAATGGATGGTTTAAGCCTAGTTTACAATCTCTATTCCCTAAAAAATATAGAGATATTGAAAGCATGATTGGGCTACATGGCTTTGCCAAATTAACCAGTCGAATAGGATATCTTGACATCAGTGATGAGCAGTTAATACAGATATCGATGATTGGCGATATTAGTGGCACCAGAGAATTAAAACATGGTCAAGGTAGTAAAAGTATTAAAGCACTTGTTGAAGACCACCAGAATGGAAAGTTATGGATATTTAGCAATGAAGGGCTTTACACTTTAAGTGGAAAAGATAAGAAGGAAAATGTACACTCATTACCTATTAGTATTGGCGGCACGATTGTGCAATGGAACATCAAGCTATGAAAAATATGATAACAATTACTGTTATTAATGACTTCAGCAAGAAACCATATGGTCGCTATGAGTCCGACGGTGGGAGTGACTGTGGTTATTTATTTAGAAAAAATAAGCTAGTTCCTGCTCTGAAAAAACATGAAAAAGTTCATGTTGTTTTAACCGGATATAATAGATATGGAAGGTCTTTTATCGATGAAGCATTTGGGGGGCTAATTCGTGAAGATGGGTATACTCTCGACTACCTGAAAGAACATCTTTCATATGAACATGCTGATGTTAAAAGTATCGAAGCTCTTGTAACAGAGAGATTAGAGGCTGCTGAGGCGGATCGTGGATAGTATTAATGAATACATAAAATTACTTATCACGCCAGTCCCTTGGATTATTGCTTTTTTTATAAGCTATGTGACATTTCGCAAAAATGATATATCACGGCAGAAAGACAAAATATTAAGCCTCATTGAAAAACTATTTGATGAGCTTATTGAAATTATTGAAAATGGTAAAGGTAGTGAAGAGGAACTTGATTCATTCCTTTCTTACAAGTCATCAATCATAGAAATCCAAATTAATAGCATTGAATCCCGAGCACGAAAAAAAATTGTAGATAGAAATCAATATGCAATCATTCGTTCGCTTCCTATCGATTTACTAAAAAAACGGATCAATGCAGAAGCACGTCTTCACGAAAAAGAAGATGAGTCTATAAGACTGGAAAGGATTCAAAATACAAAAATAAAAATAAATAACGAACTTTTTGACTTATCCATTTTGATAATTTCAGACATTGAAAATAACTACAACTCTTGGTTTTTCAAAAAATGGCTTAGTTTTCCAAGAGCAAACTTTAAAAAACACCATAAAACCATCATGATCATATTAATCAGCTTCATTGTTGGCTGGTTATCAAGAAACGCATTTATAAAAGATCCAATACCGTATAAACGTAACTTGTACAGATCTAGTTATCACCTGACACCGGCCTCAAACCGGTGTCTTGTTTACGCTACTTTAGTGCGCACTTCCTTCGGTATCAATTTCAGACCCTTCTTGAACATGCTGTAGGGGGTCTGACCCTCCATCATCCTGCCCTGATGTGGCCGCTGGGTGTTGTAGTGTCCCAGGTAGCTATCCAGGTCTGTCTGCATCTGCTCCACTGATTCATACCAGGTCGTCCTCCCCTTGATACGGAAGTGTTCATCCAGCAGGGTGCGATGTAGCCGCTCGATAAAGCCGTTGCTCTGCGGCCTGCGTACCTTGGTGGTCCGGTGCTCAATCCCCTCCAGTTGCAGGAACAGCTCGTAGGGGTGATGGTCAGGGCGCCCGCAGAACTCGCGCCCGTTGTCCGACAGGATGGTATAGACCCGCGCCTCGTGAGCCTCGAAGAACGGCAGGACCGTTTCGTTGAGCACATGGACCGCGGTCACCGGCAGCTTGCTGGTGTAGAGCCGTCCCCAGGCGTGGCGGCTGTAGCAGTCCAGTACGGTTTGCAGATACACCTTGCCCACCCCCTTGAGTGCGCCGACGAAGAAGGTGTCGACCGCCACCAGTTCCCCGGTGTAGTGAACCTCAATTTGGCGTTCGCGAAACTCGGGGCTGAAGCGCTCGAGCAGGCGGATCTGCTCGTCATTGAGCTCAATCGTCTGTTCCCTGTGGGTTTTCTCGAGGCGCAACAAGCGGTCATGCTTGGAGAGCAAGTCGTGACGTTGCCACACGCCACGCACACCGCCCGCACTGACGTTGATGCCTTGCAGAGCCAGTTCTTGCGCGACCCGCAGCGGGCCATGGGTTGGTCTGGTGAGAGAGTAATCGAGGATGGCCTGTTCAATCTCGGGAGCGACCCGGTTGGGATGAGCGCCTTTACAGCCGGGGAGTTTGTCGAGCAAGCCCTCGGCGCCATAGGTCTGATAGTTACGGCGAATTTCGTAGAACTGCTGACGGCTGTAGCCGATGAGCTTGCAGGCTTTGCTGACGTTATTGAGCTCTTTGGCGAGCTCTAGCAGGCTGAGTTTACGACGTGCTACTTTCTCGTTGGTGGTCATACGGTGACTCCGGATAACACGGTAGGGGTACCGTTTTGTTATCCGGTTTGAAGCCGTATGACCACTCCCTTTTGTGGGCAACTGTCAGGTGAATACCATCTCCATACACGTAACTCACATAACAATACGCAATATAACGAAAGCGAAAAGAAACCACCAGCATGATGCCGGCGGTTTCTTGTTTTGTGTGTACAGTTCTAACTCGAAATATTTAACTCACAACGGCGGCGTCCGTGGCGGCACCAGACGCTTGCTGCCGGTGGACTCGAAGGCCGAGGCGAAGCGCAGCAGGTTGTTGTCGTCATAGGCGCGACCGGCGAAGGTCAGCCCCACCGGCATACCGATATCGGCCATCACCCCCATGGGGACGGTGACGGTCGGCACGCCGAGGTGGCGAATGGCGAGGTTGCCGTTGGCAACCCAGATGCCGTTGCTCCAGGCGATATCGGCGGAGGCCGGATTCACATCCGCATCAGCCGGGGCGACGTCGGCGACGGTCGGGAAGAGCACGGCGTCGAGCTTGAGCCCGTCCATCCAGTCTTCCAGATCCAGCTTGCGGGTCTTTTCAAGGCCGCGTAGGCCGTCCGGCACAGAGGCAATCTCGTCAAAGCGCTTGAGACCGCGCTTGGCCATGTTGACGTACTCATCCATGCCCGCCGCCAGATCGCCCTCGCGGTTCGGCAGGGTGCCAGGATCGTGGGGGAAGATCTTCGGCCCATCGACATCTTCAAGTTTGTTCAATTTGGGATCGCCATTGGCGCGCAGGAAGTCGTCGAACGCCCAGCCGGATAGCTCCCACAGCTCGTCGTTGAGAAACTCCGGGCTCACGATGCCGCGATTGAACACGGTCGGTGCGCCGGGTCTGTCCCCTTCGCAGTTGGAGACCAGCGGGAAGTCCACTTCGATGACCTCGGCGCCAGCAGCTTCCAGCGCCTTGCGCGCCTCTTCCCAGAGGGCAATCACGGCCTCGCGGGTATGGATACGCTGACCGGTCGGGCCGCCGATGCCGGGGTTGTCGCTGGTGCCCGCCAGTTCATCCTTGTTGATAAACATGCGTGGCACGCCGAGGCGCTTGCCCTTGAGGGCATCGGGCTTGGCAGCCAGCTCCAGATAGGAAGCCGGACGCACTTCGGAGGCTTTGGGCAGCTTGACCCAGGGCTGCATGCGCCACAGATCGCCACGGGTGTCGGCATCGTCGGCCACCACCACGTCGAGCACTTCCAACAGATCGGCCATGGTGCGGGCATAGGGCACCACCACATCCATGGTCGGGGTCAGGGGCCAGTTGCCGCGCACCGAGATGACGCCACGGGACGGGGTGTAGGCGCACAGGCCGTTGTTGGAGGCCGGGCCACGGCCGCTCGACCAGGTCTCTTCCGCCAGACCAAAGGCGGCGAAGCTCGCGGCGGTGGCGGTACCGGCGCCGTTGGAGGAGCCGGAGGCAAACGGCGCGGTCAGGTAGTCGGCGTTGTAGGGGCTCTCGGCACGGCCATAGACGCCGCGCTGCATGCCACCATTGGCCATGGGGGGCATATTGGTCTTGCCAAGGCAGATGGCGCCGGCGGCGCGCAGGCGCTCGACGGTAAAGGCATCGCGCTGGGCCACCAGATCCTTGAAGGCCGGGCTGCCGGAGGCGGCGGTCAGCCCCTTGACCAGATAGCTGTCCTTGGCGGTGTAGGGGATGCCGTCGAGCGGCCCCAGGGTTTCGCCACGGGCGCGGCGGGCATCGGAAGCCTCGGCCTCTTTCAGGGCATCGGGGTTGGGCACCACGACGGCGTTGAGGCGGGTTGCTGTCTCGGGGCCGTCATAGGCGGCGATCCGGGCCTGATAGGCCTCGACCAGTTCGACCGCTGTGGTGCGGCCTGATTCGAGCGCGGCACGCAGCTCGGCAATGGAAACCTCGGTCACTTCGATCATGGGGATCTCCTGTAAAAGGGTGACTGTTTGCCATGATGATCGCCGCATCAGCGCCTGCGACCATCACACCATCAAGAGAGAAAACCCCACGGCGTGGGGTTTTGAATACCAACCTCAGCTGGCTTGGAACAGGTTCTTACTTCCCTGAGGGGATTTGCTGAGTAATGCAGTGGATATTGCCACCCCCCAGCAGGATCTCCCGGGCCGGCACGCCGACCACGGTGTGCTCCGGGAAGATCTCTTCCAGAATGCGCTGGGCTTCGCCATCGGTGGCGGCATCCAGCAGCGGATAGACGATGCGATCGTTGGTGATGAGGAAGTTCACATAGGAACCGGCCAGACGGCCTTCTGCCTCGCGCGGCACACCGGTACCACTCTCGACGCCGGCAGACTCCTCTTCGGTGCAGAATAGCGGGCCCGGCTGGGGCAGCTTCCACACTTTCAGCTTGCGACCTTTGGCATCGACCGCCGCTTCCAGCACCTTGAGGGCAGCCAGGGAGCGGGCGTACTGGGGATCGTTCTGGTCGTCAGTCCAGTGCAGGGCCACTTCACCCGGACGCACGAAGCAGCACATGTTGTCGATGTGGCCGTCGGTTTCATCCATATAGACGCCTTCGTCCAGCCAGATAAAGCTGGTGACGCCCAGATAGTCGCGCAGGTGCGCTTCGATCTGCTCTTTGGTCAGGTGCGGGTTGCGGTTTTCGTTGAGCAGGCACTCGGCGGTGGTCAGGCAGGTGCCTTCGCCATCGACGTGGATGGAGCCCCCTTCCAGAATGAGCGGCGCGTCGTAACGATCCATGCCGTGCTGTTCCAGCATCCGGGCAGCGACCTCTTCATCCTGGTTCCACGGGTAGTAGAGACCGCCCTTGTGGCCGCCCCAGGCGTTGAAGCCCCAGTCCACCCCACGGCACTCGCCTGCGGCGTTGGTGACGATGGTCGGGCCGGTATCGCGGGCCCAGCAGTCATCGCTGGCCATTTCCACCAGGGTAACGTGGGCGGGCATGATGCCACGGGCCTGCTCCATAAACTGGGCCGGCACCCCCATAAAGACCGGCGTCGCGCCACCGATGGCATCGGCCACCTTGGCGAAGGTGGCCTGGGCGAAGCGACCGGCTTCCCGCCAGTTGTCCGGGCGGAACGGCCAGATCATCCAGACGGCCTGCTGGTGAGCCCACTCGGCGGGCATGGTGAAGCCGTCGGCGGCCGGCGTGGAATTCATGGTCTTGATGCTCATCGCAAGGCTCCTTGCATGGATTGAGGCCCCCGATTTGCCTGGGAACCCTGAAAAAATAAGAGTGGGTCGCAGTGTAAGAAGTTGCGTGCCCATCCATCAAATGAATAGGATTAATTGTCCCATAAACACGGCGAATAATCCCCCCATGAAACTGCACCAGCTCGACCTCAATCTGCTGCTCGCCTTTGACGCCCTGATGACGCAAGGGAGCGTGACCCGCGCCGCCGAATCGCTCTTTATCAGCCAGCCCGCCATGAGCCACTCCCTCGGCCGGTTGCGGGCCTTTCTCGGCGACCCGCTGCTGGTGCGCACGCCCCAGGGGATGTTGCCGACTCCCCGGGCCCAGCGCCTGCATCTGGGGGTGCAGCAGGCGCTGCGGCTGCTGGAGCAGCAACTCTGGGAGGAGGACGAATTCGCGCCGCGTCAGTCGAAGCGCCGCTTCGTGCTCTGCACCACGGATTACGTGGAATGCGTGCTGATCCCCCCCCTTATCCAGCGCCTCAGGAAGCTGGCCCCCGGCGTCACCATCGAAATCCGCATCCTGCGCGATACCCTGCCCGAAGCCGAGCTGGCGAGCGGCGAGATAGATCTCGTGCTGGGGTTTGACGAGTACATGCAGGTGCCGGGGTATCTGGGCAAGGAGACCTGGCTCACCGAACCCCTGGCCGGGCTGGTGCGCGCCACCCTGGAGCTGGAGGAGGAGCGCATCACCCTCGACCAGCTAATCGAGATGCCCCATGTGTTCCACTCGCCGCTCGGCACCTCGGAGGCGAGCCTCGACCGCTATTTGCAGAGCCTGGGCCATAGCCGCACCATCTCGGTCAACAGCCAGAGCTATATGTCCGCCGCCGCCATCGTGAGCCAGAGCGATCACCTCTTGGTACTGCCCAGCATGGTGGCCGAGCTGCTCGCCAGCCACTGGCCGCTGAAAAGCCTGCCCCTGCCCGACGACGTGCCGGACTATCACCTCAACTGCGTCTGGCACCCGGTCCACGCCCAGCAACCGGCGTTGATCTGGTTGAAGGCCTTGATGAAGGATCTGGTGAATCCGGGCTAAGCGGCTGCGGCTGGCAGTTCCTCCCCCTCATCCCCAACCCTTCTCCCATTCTTTTGTAAATGAGCGGGAGAAGGGGGCAAACCCCCTGCTGCGAGGGGAGTTCCCAGCAACAACAAAGGCTCCCGCGGGAGCCTTTGTTGTTTCCATCCTCGCCATCACGCCCGCAGGGCGCGCATCATCCGGGCAACGACACCGGCCAGCAGAGGGCGGTCGGGGTGGCACTGGGCGAAGGTGACCAGTCCCTGGATATGGACCTGCAAGAAGGCGGTCAGGGTGGGGATGTCCCCCTCTTTTGCCAGCTCTCCCTGCGCCTTTGCCAGGGCCAGCTGCCCGGCCAGATCCTGTTCCAGCTCGCCGTAGATGGCCTTGAAGCGAAGGTGCAACTCCTCGTCCTGCTCCGCCAGCTCCATCAGGGTGCGGGTCAGCAGGCAGGAGCCTTGCAGGGCATCGTCCACCACCTGCTCGAGGAAGGCGTGCAGCCCCGCCAGCGGGCTGGGCTGTGCCAGGCAGCGACGGCGCAGGGCTCCCTTCTCTGCCACATAGTGATCGACCGCCGCCAGCAGCAGGCCGCGCTTGTTGCCAAAGGCGGCATAGAGGCTGCCCGGGTGCAGGCCGGTTGCGGCCACCAGCTCCTGCATGGTGGTCTTGGCATAGCCTTTGGCGCGAAAGGCTTCCATGGCGTTTCGCAAGACGGCATCCCGATCGTATTCGGCGCTGCGCATGGGGTCTCCGGTGGCAAGGTCCCGCGGGACGGAAAAAACAGGGCGGCAAGTTTACCCCAGCCTCCCCCGTCAATCCATGTTGAATGCTTGCTCAAAAAATACTTGCACACAAACCAAAAAACGTCTTGAATGCCCGTTCAAGAATCACTCCCTCAGGACAGACGATCATGAATACCCTGTTTCAGCCCTATCGCCTCAACGACACCCTCACCCTCGCGAACCGTTTCATGATGGCCCCCCTCACCCGCTGCATGGCGGGCCCGGGTCTGGTGCCCACCGAACAGATGGCCGCCTACTACGGCCGCCGCGCCGACATCGGCCTCATCATCTCCGAAGCCACCATCATCCGTCCGGACGGGCAGGGCTACCCCAATACCCCGGGGCTCTACAGCGCCGAACAGATCGCCGGCTGGAAGAAAGTGACCGGCGCCGTGCATGCCAACGGCGGCAAGATCTTCGCCCAGCTGTGGCACGTGGGTCGTCTCTCCCACCCCTTCTTCCACCACGCCGAAGTGCTGGCCCCCTCTGCCGTCGCCCATGAGGGTACGGTGCCGCGCATGCGCGAGCTGGTCTATCAGGTGCCGCGCGCCCTGACCGAGAGCGAAATCGCCCAGCTGGTCGAGGATTATGCCCAGGCCGCCGCCAACGCCATCGAAGCGGGCTTTGACGGGGTGGAGATCCACGGTGCCAACGGCTACCTCATCGATCAGTTCCTGCACCACGCCAGCAACCTGCGCACCGACAACTACGGCGGCAGCCCGGAGAACATGAGCCGCTTCGCGCTGGAGGTAGTGGATGCCATCAATGCCCGCATCGGCGGGGATCGCACCGGCCTTCGTCTCTCCCCCGGCGCCTATGTGCACCTGGAAGGGGATGCCCGGGATCGCGCCGTGTTCGACCACCTGCTGGCCGAGCTGAACCAGCGCACTCTGGCCTATCTGCACCTGGGCATCTTCGATGACAGCCTCACCTTCGACTACCTGGACGGCCGCGCCTCCGACTACCTGCGTGCCCGCTACGACGGCCACCTGGTGGGGGTGGGCAACTACAGCGCCGAGACCGCGCTCGAGGCCATCGAGGCGGACCGCTTCGACCTCGTCGCCATCGGTCGCCCCCTCATCGCCAACCCGGACTACCTCGCCAAGGTGAAGCAGGGAGAGGCGCTGACCCCCTATGCCGACACCATGCTGGCGGAACTGGTCTAACCCTCGCCGGCGCCTTGCCTGACCAAGGATGGGATCCGCGCCCCCGCGCGGGTTTCCAATGTTTGGGCCCTCTCCCGGGCCCTTTTTTCTGCCTGCCTTTCGCCCTTTTTCACGCAAATAGTTGTCATCAACAACCAAAAGATGGTATTGGTTGCGCATAACAACCAAATACCATCACAAGGAGACAACCCCATGGATCCCCGCCCCCTGCGCGCCCTGTCGAGGGAACTGGTACGCGAACTCGGCATGCTCTCCCAGCAGTGCGGCTCGCTGGCCCTGAGCCCCCTGGAGGCCCACCTGCTCATCGAGCTGGAGAACGGTCCCGCCACCAACCAGCAGCTTGCCGAGCGCCTTCGCATCGACAAGTCCAACGCCAGCCGCCCCCTGGCCCGCCTCGCCGAACGGGAGCTTATCGCCTGGCAACCCCACCCCTCGGACGGGCGCAGCAAGGAGGCGAGCCTCACCGCGCCGGGCAAGGCACAGCTTGAGGAGCTGCACCGGCAGATGGACGAGACCATGGCGGGGGCCCTGGCCCAGCTCTCCCCCGCCGAGTGCGAGCAGATCTGGGAGGGCATGCGGCTCTATCGCAGCGCCCTCTCCCGCGCCCGCCGCCAACAGGGGTTCGTCATCCGCCCCATCACCCCGGCCGACAATCCCCGGATCGCCGCCGTGGTGCGCGCCGTCTCCGCCGAATACGGCCTCACCGCCGACAAGGGGTACGGGGTGGCGGATCCCAACCTCGATTTTCTCCACGAAACCTATCAGGGGGAGCGCAGCCGCTACTGGGTGATTGAGGGACCGGACGGCGCCATTCTCGGCGGGGGCGGCATAGCGCCGCTGGCGGGGGCAGCGGATGTGTGCGAGCTGCAGAAGATGTACTTCCTGCCCGCCCTGCGAGGGCTGGGGCTGGGACGGCGGCTGGTCTTGCAGGCGCTGGCCGAGGCTCGCGCCCTGGGTTACCAGCGCTGCTATCTGGAGACCACCGCCGTGCTGCGGGAAGCCACCGCCCTCTATGAATCCCTGGGCTTCGAACACCTGCCGGGGCCCCTTGGCTGCACGGGCCACGACGCCTGCGAGATCTGCATGGTGCTGGCGCTCGACTAGCTCAAACAACAACAAGGGGCCCATGGCCCCTTATTGTTTCATCTTGCGCCCCCTGATCAGCCAGCGCGCTGCTCCAGGGTCCCAGCAGGCCGGGAAAGCGGTCGCTTGGCCCAGACCCCGGCCAGCAGAGAGCCGGACAGGTTGTGCCAGACCGAGAAGAGGGTGCCAGCCATGGCCGAGGCGGGAGTGAAGAATTTCATGGCCAGCGCCGTGGCGAGGCCAGAATTCTGCAACCCCACTTCGAAGGCCACGGTGCGGCAGATCCGCTCCTCAAAGCCCAGCCAGCGACTGACCCAGTAGCCCGCCGCAATGCCGATGCCGTTGTGCAGGATCACCGCCAGCGCCACGATGGGGCCGATGCTGGCGAACTGCCCTGCGTTGAGGGCGACCACGATGGCGATGATCATGACGATGGCGGCCATGGAGACGAGCGGCAGCACGGGCTCGATACGTGCCGTCAGGGAGTGGAGGAAGACATTGGCAACCACCCCGAACACCACAGGGATCAGCACTATCTTCACCAGGCTCAGCAGCATGTCCAGCACCGGCACGTCGACGCTCTTGCCAGCCAGCAGCTGCACCAGCAGGGGGGTGACGAGGACCCCGAGCAGGGTGGAGAGAGCTGTCATGGTGATGGAGAGAGCCACATCGCCCTTGGCCAGATAGCACATCACGTTGGAAGAGGTGCCACCGGCGACGCTGCCCACCAGCACCATTCCCACGGTCAACTCGGCATCAAAGCCCAGCAACAGGCTGACCAGCAGAGCGGCCAGCGGCATCACGCTGAACTGCAATACCAGCCCGAGGCCGATGGCCTTCTTGTTGCGCACCACGTCGAGGAAGTTCTGGGGTTTGAGGGTCAGCCCCATGGCCAGCATGATGATGGTCAGCAGCGGCACTATCTGGCCCTTGAGGCCGACGAAGGGCTCGGGCTGCCAGTAGGCCAGCAGGGAAAACAGCAGGGCCCAAAGCGGGAAGAGGTGGGTGATGCGTCCAAGCATGGTGTACTCCTTGTTATTGTCCAGACGCGGGCAGACCAGGGGATGCCCGCAGGGAACTTTCTCTTATACCAGCTTTGTCGCCGGCAGGCCCGTGTCGCGGCGCTCAGGAAGGGAAATAGAACCAGGCGGTCTGGATAAGACCCTCCTTCACCTCGAACACCGCCACGCTCTCGATGGGCTCAAGGGAGAGGCCATGGATCAGCTCGTGATCAAACACCTTGTTGCCCAAGACGGTGCGTGACAGCAGCTCGGCCTTGAGCAGCGGGTTGTTGAATCTGTGCTCCGCATAGAAGGCCCGCAGCGCCCCCTTGCCGACTGTGCTCGGCGTCTCGGTCGGCATGCGATAGCCTTTGAAATCCGGGGCAAAGCAGGCCACGAAGGCATCGAGATCGTGGGCATTGTAGGCGGCAAACTGCGCCTCTACGGGTTGGGTGACGGACATGTCTCTCTCCATGGGTGAAATTTAAATCACTTATCCTTGATTTTTATTCATTCATCAAGCCCCGGATGGGGATCGCCGCCCCTTCCAATGACACGCCCCATAACAAAAAACCCCGCCGAAGCGGGGTCTCTCTGGTCATCAGCCACCCGCTGGGTGCGGGCAGGGTGATCAGTGTTCGCGGGTCTGGCGGAAGTGAACGTCCGGGTGACGCTCCTGGGCCAGGCGCAGGTTGACCATGGTCGGCGCGATGTAGGTGAGGTTGTCACCCCCATCGAGGGCCAGGTTGACCTCGTTCTTGCGCTTGAACTCCTCGAACTTCTTGACGTCGGTCCCTTCCACCCAGCGGGCGGTGGCGACGTTGACCGCCTCGTAGATGGCCTCGACGTTGTACTCGCTCTTGAGGCGCGAGACCACCACGTCGAACTGCAGCACACCGACCGCACCGACGATGAGATCGTTGCTGATGAGCGGACGGAACACCTGCACCGCCCCCTCTTCGGAGAGCTGCACCAACCCCTTGAGCAGTTGCTTCTGCTTGAGGGGGTCACGCAGGCGGATGCGGCGGAACAGTTCAGGTGCGAAGTTCGGGATGCCGGTGAACTTGAGATCTTCACCCTGGGTGAAGGTGTCGCCGATCTGGATGGTGCCGTGGTTGTGCAGACCGATGATGTCACCGGCACAGGCCTCGACCGCCTGTTCACGGTCACCGGCCATGAAGGTGACGGCGTCGGAGATGTTCACGTCCTTGCCGATGCGCACGTGGCGCATCTTCATGCCCTTGCTGTAAGTACCTGACACGATACGCATAAAGGCGATACGGTCGCGGTGTTTCGGGTCCATGTTCGCCTGGATCTTGAACACGAAACCGGAGAACTTCTCCTCGGTCGCCACCACTTCGCGGCTCTCGGCCTTGCGCGGCATGGGGGCAGGCGCCCAGTCGGTCAGGCCGTCCAGCATGTGGTCGACGCCGAAGTTGCCGAGGGCGGTCCCGAAGAAGACCGGGGTCATCTCGCCGGCGATGAAGGCAGCGTGATCGAACTCGGGAGAGGCGCCCTGCACCAGCTCCAGCTCGCCACGCAGCTGGGCAGCCAGATCGTCGCCGATGGCGGCATCCAGCTCGGGGTTGTTCAACCCCTTGACCACCCGCTTCTCCTGGATGGTGTGGCCCTGACCGCTCTGATAGAGATAGGTCTCGTCCTTGTAGAGGTGATAGACACCCTTGAAGGATTTGCCACAGCCGATAGGCCAGGTGATGGGGGCGCACATGATGTTGAGCTCGCGCTCCACCTCGTCCATGACCTCCATCGGATCGCGCACTTCGCGGTCCAGCTTGTTCATGAAGGTGAGGATGGGGGTGTCGCGCAGCCGGGTCACTTCCATCAGCTTGCGGGTCCGGTCTTCAACACCCTTGGCGGCGTCGATGACCATCAGGCAGCAGTCGACCGCCGTGAGGGTACGGTAGGTATCTTCGGAGAAGTCCTCGTGACCCGGGGTATCAAGCAGGTTGACCAGGCAGTCGGCGTAGGGGAACTGCATCACGGAGGTGGTGATGGAGATACCGCGCTGCTTCTCCATCTCCATCCAGTCGGATTTGGCGTGCTGGCCCGAGCCACGGCCCTTGACGGTACCGGCGCGCTGAATGGCCTGTCCGAACAGCAGGACCTTTTCGGTGATGGTGGTTTTACCCGCATCCGGGTGCGAGATGATCGCAAAAGTGCGTCTCTTGGAGACTTCACTCAGAAATTCAGCTGACATAATTCGACGTTCTTCTATTGAGCGGCGGCCTGGAGCCACCGTGGGAAAAATGCGGGACAGCACCTTGGAATCAGGGCGCCCATGCAGACAACGACACCACGCGGGCGGGTCAGTGACCGCCGGTGGAGACAGGAGAAGCGCGTTGCATTACATGGGTCTGGCCCCGGATCAAAGCAAAATTGCGCGGCATTATACCCGCGCGAGTGAAAAATACCCAGCCCGCTATCACGGGGGCGCGGGGTCGGCCTTACCGGGCCGTCATCACCCGGTTGCGTCCCGCCAGCTTGGCCTCGTACATGGCTTCGTCGGCCCGGCGCGCCAGCTCGCCCAGGTTGTCATCCTCGGGTTTGTACTGGGCACAGCCGATGCTGATGCGAATGGGGTGATCCGCAGGCACCCCCTCAATCTCGAGACGGGCGACAGCCTGGCGGATCCGCTCCGCCACCTCGACGGCCTCGTTCAGGAGGGTATCCGGCAGCAGCACCAGAAACTCCTCACCGCCGTTGCGCCCCACCCTGTCGAGGCTGCGCAACTGCTCCTCGATGCACTGGGCCACGGCGGTGAGCACCCTGTCACCCACGTGGTGGCCCAGCTGGTCGTTCACCTTCTTGAAGTGATCCACATCCAGCAGCAGCACGCACAGGGGGTTGCCCTCCTCCCGCGCCTGGGTGAACCATTTGCGCCCCTTGGCCTGGATCTGGCGCCGGTTGTGGATGCCGGTCAGTTCGTCCGTCATGGCGAGACGCTGCATCTTGCGGGTGCGCCCGCGCTGGTGCACCACCAGGGTACCCATCACCACCAGCAGCAGGGCCACCACCAGGTATTGCCAGTAGCGCCGCTCCTGCAACTGCTTGAGTTTCTCCGCCTGCAACTGCTGCTGGGACCTGAGGGTCTGGTTTTCCAGCTCCTTGCGGGCGAGATCGAACTCGAAACGCATCTGCAAGGAGCGCTGTTCCCGCAATCTGAGCTCGAGGGCCTGGCGGGTCTCGACATAGGTCTTGAGGCTGGTGAGGGCCGACTGGATATGCCCCTGACGCTCCAGCACCCGGGCCCGTGTCTCATGCACCCGGGCGAGGAAGCGCAGGTTATGCTCCCGGGTAAAGATAGGCTCGGCCTCGTCCAGGTGCCGCAACGCCTCGCCGGGTCGGTTCAGGGCCTCGAGGACGTCGGCCATGACGAGGTGCCAGTGGCCCAGGGTGACGCTGTCCGCCCCCTCCCCCTGATGGAGGGAGGCTGCCGCCTGATCGAGCTTGGTCATGGCCTGGTCCGGCTTGCCCTGCTTGAGCAGGATGGTGGCTATCTCGATCCGGCTCCAGGCCAGGATCCCTTCCTGGTTTAACCCCAGATAATAGATCTCCGCTTCCGCCATCAGGGGCAGCGCCTTGTCGTACTCTTCGGTGTCGATGTAGAGGAGCCCCTGCTGGCTGTGAATGTCCACCAGGTGCTCCTCGTCCCCGAGCTGCCGGTAGTCGTGTTCCAGCTCGTTGAAGTAGCTCTCGGCCCGCTCATAGAGCCCCATCCTGCGATAGGCATTGGCAATATTGGCGAGCACCTCGCGCCCCTTGGCCTCCAGCCCGAGCGCCTCGTAGCGCTGGTGGGCATCGATGAGATCCATGAGCCCCTCCGCCAGCTCCCCCTGGTAGGAGTACATCTCCCCCCGCAGACTCAGGATGTCGGCACGCTGGCGCTCATCCCCGAGCCGGCGAGCCAGGGTCAGGGTCAGGGTCAGGGTCAGGGCGGCGTCGTAATCCTCCCCGGCCCCGGCCATGTTGCCGAGCAGTTGCCGGTGATACCCGCGGCAGGCGAGCAACCCTACCTCGGTGACCCTGTCCTTGCGGGCACGGGCCTGCGCCAGCTCCTGCTCGGCAAACGCCACCGCGCGGCGAAACTCCTCGTCCCGTTCACTCGGCTGGGCCCAGCACTGCAGCCGGGCAAGGCGGCCCTGCACCTCGGGCGGATAGTGTGCCTATCCGGCAGTCAGGGCGGCGACGCGCTCGCGAAACACCTGCACCGGCATCGTCGACTCTTCCAGTCGCTGCAACGCCAGTTGCAACTCGTACCCAGCCAGTGGCGTCGCCTGGGCCAGGGCAACCCCCAGCCACAGCAACAGACCACCTCCCATCAGGATCTTCATGCGGACATTTTCTCCTCTTCACTGGCCGGACGCCGCGCTCACCGCTGTCATCATATCCCCACAGACTCTGGGCGCACAGCCGCCAGAGGGTGAGAAAACGCCTCATATCGAACGAGAGCCTCCCCTATCTCCTTCTTTACAGAAGGAGAGAGTGCATCGACTATATATGCTTTCGAACAGGGGAAGGGATGAGAAATGACCTACGAGGAGCTGAGGGAGGCTTACGACAGGTTGTTGCTGGAGAACGAGCGTCTCAAACGCATCGCGGATGACGCGCGGGAGAAGCTGGACGCAGCCATGGACGGCACCGGCCTGTGCATCTGGCAGAACCATGTGCCCACCGGCAAACTCATCATCTTCAACCGGCGCTGGGGCTCCATGCTCGGTTACCAGCCCAAGGAGCTGTCGGCCCACTTCGACGTCTGGCGCGCCCACCTGCACCCGGAGGACAGGGAGCAGGTGCTGCAGGCCTTCTTCGACCATCTGGAGGGCAAGAGCCCGTTTTATCAGGCGATGCACCGCATGATCGCCAAGGATGGCAAGACCACCTGGGTGCTGGACCGGGGCCGGGTGGTGGAGCGGGATGATCAGGGCAACCCCGTCCGGGTGATGGGCACCCACATCGACATCACCCACGAGAAGGAGTACGAGCAGCAGCTCGCCCAGCTTGCCCACCGGGATCCCCTCACCGGCCTGTTCAACCGCACCGCGCTGCACCGCCACTTTCCCGGGGAGTACCAGGCCATCTGTTTCATCGATCTCGATGACTTCAAGCTGGTGAACGACAACCTGGGCCACCGGGCAGGTGACGAACTGCTGGTCTCCCTTGCCCAGCGCCTTCGCCACTGCTGCGGCGAGGAGGTACGGCTGGGGCGCATCGGCGGGGACGAGTTCGTGCTGCTGCTGCCCTGGGCGTGCGACGATCCCCGCACCAGCCACCTCGCCCGCCAGTGCATCGATGCCATCGCCACCCCCTTCGAGCTGCCCAACGGGGACGCCTCGGTGGGACTGAGCATGGGGATTGCGGCCATCCGGCCCCAGGACGATTTCGGCGCGGCGCTGGCCCGGGCGGATCAGGCCATGTACAGGGTCAAGCGCAGCGGCAAGCGGGGTTTTTACATTGCCCAGCCAAGCGGTCAGCCGCTGCTGGATCAGGAGCAGGTCAACGAACGGGGCCTCTACCACAGGCCCACTCTCTGAGCCTGAGTGTCCTCAATGGCGCTGCCAGCGCCGCAGCAGGCGTCCACGCAGGCCGCAATCGAGCAGCCAGCTGTTGTCGAACACCCGCAAAATGGCCGCCTTGGCGTGACGGGACATGGCGACCGCATGGAAGCGTGTCTGCTGCGCCCGTCGCCGGTTCATCCGCTCGAGCAGGGGGTGGGGCAGGTTCTGGGCGATGAAGTCGGAGATCACCAGCACGTCGGCCTTGGCAAAGGCGGGTTGTTCGAGCTGGGTCAGGGCCTGCTCCAGGCAGGGCACCAGATCGGTCCCCCCGTGAAAACTCATGGAGAGAAAGCGCTCCGCCTTCTCAAGCCCGGTGTCGGCGGTGATCTCCAGGGTCGCCACCTCGGTGGAGAAGAGCATCAGATAGCAGCCCCGCTTCTCCTCCATCGCCCCTTTGAGCAGGGCGAGAAACAGCGCCTTGGCACACTCCTCCGGATAGCCCCCCATGGAACCTGACGTATCGACGCAGACGATGAAAGGGCCACGCGGCTGCACCTCCTGCCCTCCCTGCTCGGGGGAGCGCAGCATCAGACGCTGGCGCGGCAGGGTGCCCCGCGACTGGTAGCTCAGCAGGCGCCGCTCCAGATAACGACGATAGAACTCCAGCTCCAGCTCCGGCAGCGCCAGCATCACCGCCTCGCTCGGCAGGAGGCGCATCAGATCGCTGGCCGGGTGCACCCCCACCAGATCGTCCGGCACATCGTCACTTTGCACCTCCTCCAGTTCGTGCACAGGCACCGGCGGCAGCGTCCTGTCCTCGCTGCGCCGCTCCCGCTCGCTGCGTCCAAGCAGGGCGGCGATCTCCGCGAGCAGAGGCTCCTGCTGCAACATGCGGGCGTACTGCTTCACCAGCGCCAGACTGCGCTTGTGCCAGCTCCCCTGGGCCAGATCCCAGAGCCCCCCGGCGGAGATCTGGTGCGGATCCAGGGCATCGGCCAGGGTCCGGTTGGCCAGCAGTTGATCCTCGATCTCCTGGCGCTGCTTCTCCCGCTCCGCCTCCGCTATCTGCTGCTGCAACTGCAACAGGCTGCCCACCAGGCTGGCACGCCACTTCTCGATGAAGAGCTGGCGCAACCCCTCGGTGGGCTGGGCCACTATCTGGCGCACCAGGCTGCGGGCATCCCCCGCAAAAGGGCTGTGCTGCTCAAGGGCTTCCAGCAGGGCGGGCAGGCGCCCCACCAGCTCCGGCAGGGGCAGTTGCCGATGGGCCTGATAGAGCAGGTATTCCCGCTCGAGAGCCACCGGCACCGGCTTGTGACGCATCTCCTCCCCAAGCTGTTCGCTCCAGGTCTGGATGCGCTTTCTGAGCAGCTTGCCCTGCAGGGGCGAGCGCTTGAGGAACTCGGAGATCTTGGGAGTGGAGGCAAGCAGCAGCGCCATCTCCCCCGCCAGCTCCCCCTCCCCCATGAGCAGCCCCAGGTCCATCATGCCGATCTCTAGCATGGGCCACCCCGGATGTTGAGATGTGATGGAGTATCATGCTGACGAAACATGTTTTTCATCCTGTTTATTTCACCAATCCCACGTCAAGCGCGACGTCACCCCTGTGCATCGAGAAGAGGCAGACGATCCCGCCACTGCTGCAGCTCGGCCCCCAGCCGCTCCAGGTCCCGGCTCAGCACGAAGAAGCTGTCCTCCACCTGACGCAACCAGTTGTCCCCCACGAACAGATGGGGCTGGTGACGGTCGAACAGGTTGCGCTGACCCTTGAGATTTTGCAGCACCCGGTTCACCTGGCCCGTCAGGTCGTCCAGGGCCGACAGCCAGGGGGCCATCACCACCTCGGGGATGGGGGTGCGCTCCACCAGCATCAGTGGCACGGGCTGGCGCTGGATATCCAGCACGTGCAGCCGCAACTGCTCGTCCAGCACCAGCTCGTAGTGCCCCTCCTTGGGGTTGCCGAGGGGCCAGCCCACCAGCGCCTCCCCGGTGGGGTGCCAGTGAGAGAGCAGGGTGCGATCGAAGGTGAGGGTGCCGGTGAGGCGCTCGGGATCGCTGCCATCCAGGGGCGCCGGGGTGAGCAGCTGGAAGTGCACCAGCTTGCCGAACGGCCTGGCGTTGGCCAGCGGCAGTTCGGTGCCGCGGGCGCGGCGGCCGAACCACTGCTTGCGCTTGACCGCCTTGCAGCCGATGCGCAGGGCGACCGCCCCCTGCAACTGCTTGAACTGCTCGCGCAGGGAGAGCAGCTCCCGGGTCAGCGCCAGTTGCTGGTAGCCGTAGAGGCGGGAAAACTCGCCGATCATCTCCAGCAGCGCGGTGCGGGAAGCCTCGTCGTGCCAGAGGCAATCCTTGAACAGCAGCAGATCCAGGGGAGCCACCTCGTCGCGACCATTGAAGAAGGCGCTCGCCTTGATGAGCCGCACCGCCTTCTTCCAGCGCCGATCCGAGACATAGCAGCCGTGCCCGAGCTGACTGTCGAGCTGCTGGCGCAGCTGGTAGATGAGTTCGAAACAGGCGTCCGGCAGGCGCACCTGCTCGATGGCATCCTGCCAGGCGTCGTACTCTTCCCCCCGAATCTGCACCGAGGGGGTCAGGTTCTGATGGGACTGGCCATCGCTCGCCAGCATGGCCTGGAAGTTGGATTTCTCCTGCACCCTGTCCATCCAGACCCGCACCAGCATGCGGTCGTAGAGCGCCTCCAGCCCGCTGTCCGGGGCCGGCAGCTCGTTCGAGGCGGTGACCAGCAGCCGCATGGGAATGGGATGCTGGCTGTCGCCGTTGCGAAACTGGCGCTCGTTGATGGCGGTGAGCAGGGTGTTGAGGATGGCGGGGCCCGCCTTCCAGATCTCGTCGAGGAAGACCACCTCGGCCTCCGGCAGGTAGCCGCTGGTCAACCGCAGGTACTTGCCATCCTCCTTGAGCGCCTGGATGGAGAGGGGGCCGAACACCTCCTCCGGCGTACTGAAACGGGTCATCAGGTATTCGAAATGGCGGGCATCCTGAAACGCCAGCTTGAGGCGCCGCGCGATCAGGCTCTTGGCGATGCCCGGGGGCCCCAGCAGAAAGACGCTCTCGCCACTCAGGGCCGCCAGCAGGCCGAGCCGCAGGGCATCCTGGCGCTCATACAGTCCCTCGCCAAGGGCGGAAAGGAGCCGTGGCAGGCGCTCATGAATGGGGGTGGCACGAACAGTATTCTGGGCTAAAGGCGGCATAGGCACAGTTCCGAAGCTGATAGGTCATCCGTGGTGACGGGGTCCGGCCTCTGGCCCCGCCCCACTCTCATTGTCTGTCATCTCTGCCCCCGGGGAGGCGCTCGTTTGCCATCGCCACAGGGCGAAAAGCGCACGTCCGGGGTGCAGCAAATCCCGCGAGAGTGTACTCTGCGCATCATTATTTACCCCAACGCAGATCAAGAGTGAGCCTTCGCCATGCAAGATCCCCTGCTGGACCCGCTGCGCCAGCGCATCCTGGCCCGCATGGGCATCCCCCTCTGGCAACAGAGAGGCCGACTCCTGGCGGGAGGCACCAGCCCCGACGGCGCCGCGCAGCCGGCAAACACGCCCGCCGACGAGGTGCTGGCTCCGCAGGAGACTGCCCCTCTGCCGACCGGCAAGCTCTGGCTGCTGGCAGAGACGCTGCCCGCGCCCTCCCTGCTCGGGGACATCTGCCGCTGGCTCGGCCTTGGCACCGACGAGGTCTCCCTGTTGTCCGAGATGCCTTCCCTACCCGCGGGGGCCACTTCGCCCCTGCTCTGGCTGACGGCGCCGGACCCTCGCTGGCCCGATGCCCTTGTCTGCCCGCTCAAGCCCGATGGGGCACACAAGCGCGCCCTCTGGCAGCAGTGCCGGCAGCGCCACACCCCTTGATGCTCACGACCATGGCACGGCCATGGTGTCCATCGCAAGCCTGAATCCCGTCCGGAGTGACCATGTCTGACCTCTTGCCCCACTTTCGCCCCCTGCTCGAATCCGACTTCGAAGCCATCTACCCCATCGAGCAGGCCGCCCACCAGGAGCCCTGGAGCCAGGCCAACCTGCTCTCCTGCTTCGGGCCGCGCTATCTCAACGGCCTGATGCTGGTGGACGGACGACCGGCCGGTTTCTACATCTCGGATCTGGTGGCGGGAGACAGCTCCCTGATGAACATCTGCGTACACCCCGACTTTCAGGGCAAGGGGCTGGGGCGGGCGCTGCTCAGGGAGTACCTGGCCCGCAGCAAGGCCGGCAAGGCCGAGGCCTGGTTCCTGGAGGTCAGGGCCGGCAACCGCACCGCCATCAACCTCTACGAGAGCGAGGGGTTTGCCGAGTATTGCCGCCGTGCCGACTACTATGGCACCGGGCAGGAGAGGGAGGATGCCGTGCTGATGTCCCGTCTGTTCGACTTCGGCTGACAACCCGCTGCAGACCGCTGTCAGCGGGCAACACCCTCTCTGACCTCCCTGACTCCCCCGCTTCGCTTCCCCCTCAGGGCAGGGGCGCGTTGTCGATGGAGGGGTCTTCCAGGCTCAGGGTCACCCTCAGCACGGCCTCGAAGGCGGCTCCCGAGAGAGGCATGAAGAAGCCGCGACCATAGGTGACGCCGGGCATCCAGATCTGTTCGATATCCACCGCGATCTTGATGGGGCGAAGCGGCTCACCCGGTCGCTGGACATAGATGCCAGGGGCCGTCGCAACCTGGGGGAAGCGGCGCAGAATGTGCTCGCTGCCATCCCCCGCATCCGGGTTGAGTCGCACCTTCACCAGCCCCGCCAGGGCGGATTGCATCTCGGGGGCACGCCACAGCCTGGTATTCAGCGCCTTGCAGCGTCGGCACTTGGCGCGCTCGATCACGTAGAGCAAGGGGTATCCTTCCCTCAGCGCCAGCCGCTGCGCCTGCTCATAGCCCTCGGCGCCGCTCAGCCAGGGATTATCCTGCTCCCCCGCGCCCCCCAGCAGATACCAGAGGGCGCCTGCCCCCGCCAACAGCAGCAACACGCCGGTGAACAGGCTCTTGATCCCGATATTCATGGTGCAACTCCCTGAATGAATCCGATCCCTGCCCCCTATCATGCCTCACTCTCATCTGGTTGACGACTTTGTGATCCAGGACAAATGGCGCACACTTGTAAGCTGTAATGTTAGAGTTTAAACTCCAGCCCCGATTTTGGTGCCCCCTGCGGGCGCACAACTGTTACTTGAGGATGCGTGAGATGTCGCAGTTTCATCTGGTTAGAGTGATGCGCGAGCGTATTGCCCGCCTTGGCAACAAGGCCGCCCTGCGCGTCCAGCAGGATGGCCAGTGGCGCGCCATCGGCTGGCGAACCCTGGGTCAGGCCATGGATTATTGCGCCCAGGGACTGATCCGGGCGGGCCACCAGTCCGGCGAGATGGTCGGCATCTATGCCCGCAACATGCCCGAGTGGACCCAGGCCGACCTCGGCATCCTGGCCGCCCGCGGCGTCAGCGTGCCCATCTACCCCACCAGCACCCTCGATCAGCTGCGCTACATCGTCAAGGATGCCGGCATCAGGATGCTGTTCGTGGGGGAGCAGCCCCAGTTCGATCAGGCGCTGCACCTCATCGACAGCGGCGAGATAAGCCACATCGTCGCCCTGGACGGCACCGTCGATCTGCGCGGCTGCGCCTCGGCCAGCCACTTCCAGACCTTCCTCGTCTCCGGCAACCACCAACCCAGCGAGCAAGTGCTGCGCGAGCGCGAGCGCCACTACCGCATGGACGACCTGCTGACCCTCATCTACACCTCGGGCACCACGGGCGAACCCAAGGGGGTCATGCTCGATTTCGCCAACATGGCCGCCTGCTTCGAGATGCATGACGCTCGCCTCGACCTCAGCGAGCAGGATGTCTCCCTCTGCATGCTGCCGCTGAGTCATGTGTTCGAGCGCGCCTGGAGCTACTACGTGCTCTATTGCGGCGCCGAGAACGTCTACATTCGCGACCCGCAGAAGGTGATGGATGTCATCGGCGAGGTGAAGCCCACCGTGATGTGCGCCGTGCCCCGCCTCTACGAGAAGGCCTACGCCATGATCCAGGCCAAGGTCGCCCAGGCGCCGCGCCTGCGCCGCGCCCTGTTCGGCTGGGCCACCCGGGTGGGCAAGCAGATGGTCGCCACCCGTCAGGCGGGCAAGTCCGCCTCTCCCCTGCTCTATGGCCAGCTCTGGCTTGCCGAGCGCCTGGTGTTTCGCAAGCTGCGCGCCCGTTTCGGCGGCCGCACCCGCTTCCTGCCGGTGGCGGGCGCCCGTCTCGCGGACGAGGTGAATCTCTTCTTCCAGGCCATGGGGCTCAACCTCAAGTACGGCTACGGCATGACCGAGACCACCGCCACCGTCTGCTGCTATGAAGACACCCAGTTCAGGCTGGGCTCCATCGGCACGGCGCTAAACGGCATCGAGGTGAAACTCGGCGAGAACAACGAACTGCTGGTGCGCGCCCCCACCGTGATGTGTGGCTACTACAACAAGCCGGAGGCCACCGCCGAGGTGATGACCGAGGATGGCTTCCTGCGCACCGGCGATGCAGGCGAGCTGGATGACGAGGGCAACATCTACTTCACCGAGCGCTTGAAGGAGCTGATGAAGACCTCCAACGGCAAGTACGTGGCGCCGCAACTGGTCGAGGGGACCCTCGGCAAGGATCGCTTCATCGAGCAGATTGCCATCGTCGCCGATGCCCGCCACTTCGTGTCGGCGCTCATCGTGCCCTGCTTCGAGTCCCTGGAGGAGTACGCCCGCTCCATCAACCTGCAGTACCAGTGCAAGACCGAGCTGCTGCGCCACTCCCGAGTGATGGAGTTCTTCGAGGCCCGCATTCAGGATCTGCAAAAGGAGCTGGCCAAGTTCGAGCAGGTGAAGAAGTTCACCCTGCTGCCGAGCGCCTTCTCCATGGAGCTCGGGGAGATCACCCCCACCATGAAGCTGCGCCGCAAGATCATCGAGGCCAAGTACCAGCGCGAGATAGAAGCCATGTACAGCCACGTCTGATCGACGGGCCTGATATGAAAAAGCCGCTCATGGAGCTAATGCCAGTCAGTTAAGCCTGACTGGCATTGTTTTTACTAGGTTTTCTCGTCGCATACTTCTGTGGTTTGGCTTTGATGCACCTTGGGTAACTTCGTTCTCGGCGGGCGGGTAACTTGAACTGCTCTGCCTGTTTGTCCAACTCAGCGACACGCCCTGGAACCATGCCCGGTGACACAAACGGCAGGCAACTGAGTTCATGCAGCAGATACACCGATGCCATGTGAAAGCTCAACTGGCTGGCCGTATAGCCCTTTAAGCTCGCCGCCATCCTAACCATCTGATATCTCAGTAGGTTATAGGCCAATACCAAGCCCCATAGCTCCTGCCTTACTCCATCGGGTTTCTTGCTGCGCAGCGTCAGCCGGTGCTGTTGCAGGCTATGTTTCATCTCCCGATAGCCCAGCTCGATTTCCCAGCGATTCTGGTATAGCTCCATCAACTCGCTGGCCGGGAAGCGCAGCGGGTCGGTGAGCGAGGTCAGCACCTGCCGCTCCTTGCCGTTTACCGTCCGGGTCAGCAGCCGGGCTTCGAACTGCTCCGGCAACTCGCTCCACTTCTTCTTGGCCTGCGGACTGGCTCTGAGGCGTACCAGCACATCCTGCCGCCCCAGCTTGCGGATGACCTCGTATTGAGCCCCCTTTTTCAGCGGAATAAGCCAGTGACGCGCTACGCCCTGGCGTTGCCAGGCATGGAGTAACCCCAGTGAGTAGAAGCCCTTATCGAACAGGGTCAGGCTATTATCGCAATGCTGTTCACTTAAGCGGAGCCGCATTGCGATTTACCGGAAAACGGGTCTTTGATATCTTCACCGCCCTGGGTCTCGATGGCCTGGGGCGTTTTTCTATGAACATGACGCCTATGCAGCCCCGCAACTCCGCCAACCTCCGTGGCGTATGGGCTGGCGATAACGCGCCCGCCATCACTGCCATCTGGTTCGCGATGAACTGACAGGCAAACTTAAAGCTCACCTCATTGGGCGCTCGCTGATGGGCTACGGCGGCCTGGCTGGCCTCCCGCCTGACCAGATTGTATCCAAGCAGCAATCCCCACAGCTCCTGATAGACCAAGTCCACTTTCTTGCTTCTCAGCGTGATGGCGTTGTGCTGCATCGCGCTTTTGATATCCCGGTATCCCAGCTCGATTTCCCAGCGCTCGTGGTACAGGGTCGCCACCTGAGCTGCGCTGAATCGCGCCACGGGCAGGGAGGTAAAGACCGTTTTCTCCTTGCCTGCCACCTCATAGGTCACTGCGCGAACTTGCCAGTGTGTCGGCAACGCCGGGTTTTTCTTGCGAGCCTGAGGCGAGACCGTCATTTGCAACAGACGGTCACCGTCGCCATAGCGCTCAAGTTCCGTGTATACCAGCCCCTTGCGTTCCGGGATGAGCCAGTGACGGTCGGTGTCTTCGGCCTGAATACGCAGCAACAGGTCGGCACCGAAGAAGCCTTTATCCAGCAGGGTCACTGACTTGTCCGGCAATGAGTGAATGAACTCGCTGGCCAGGGGGATTTCCCCTTTGCGGTACGGGCTGATGGCCGCGTTGGCAATGACATGCGAGCGGACATTCATGAGCGTGACCAACCGCAGCATCGGGTAGGGTGTCTGCCGGTTGGTTGAGGTGTTACCCGAGCCGAAATGTGCTCTGAGTTCAGGCATATCCTGGGTTCGGAACAGGGCCCCATCGATGGCAAAGACCTGTAAACCGTGCCAATGGTCTTCAGGATAACGTTCCCGCCCCCACACATCGGCGCACTGTTTGAACAGCCACTCGAGCGGCTGTTTGCCGAGTCGCTGACGGGCCTGAGACAGGGCACTGTCCGCGAGCAAGGCATCATTGGCCAACCCTTCTGCACAGATGTTGAGGCGCCGAGCGACCTCGGAGATGGGCTCATTGCGGAAAAAGGCCATCCCCACGACGAGCCACAAGACCATATCAGAAGGTAAGCGGCGTCGGCGGATAGTGGCCTTTTCAGACAAGGCGGCAGCGGCAGTAATCCATTCGTCGGGAATATGGTCGGCAAAAATGGCCAACCGAGCCAGCATGTCGCCAGATGCCTCAACAACATCGTTCAGATCGTTTGCAATAGACATAAAAAATCCGGAACCAGTGATTGGTTCCGGATTGTCCTACAGCAGAAGGATCGGTCAATGGATCCTTAACTGATCAGCATTGAGGCTATTATCGGGTGTTTTTTCAATCAGTTGCTCTGCCAACACCATCTCGTTTACCGCACAGGAGTCCATCACTGTCTGGGTCAGCAGATGACTGGTCAGCTCCATCTGACACAACATGCGGACCTGGGGATATTGCGTCTCCCCCTGGACGGTTTTCGACTTGGCAAAGGCGCCGGCATTGTCCGGAGTATCGGGCGTGCGCCAGACCACCCCGTCCACGGCCAGCAGCTGCAAGCCGGCCCAGGTGGGGTGCTGACACAGCTGATGCCAGAGTGTGGCGGTCTGCTGGAACACCTGTCGAACGGCTTGGTCAGCCAGTTTTTGGCGCGCCTGGATGAAGGCGCTGGGGACGACAAACGGCCGGTCGCCGGGTAACAGGATATCGAGCTGGTTGGCCAGCTGGGCCATAGGGACATGACGAAACAAGGACATCCCGATAATGGCCCATAGCACCCGCTCCATGGGCATGCGCCGTCGGCGCAAGGAGACGGAGCCCGTCTCGGCCAAGCAAGCCTGCACCAGTTCAGGTGACAGCAGGTCAGACAGGGACTCAAACTTTCCGGGAGGACAGGCGTGAATGAAGTCGAGAGCTTGGTCGATACGCATAAAAAAATCCGAAACCCAACAAGGAGTTTCGGATTCTTACACAGCCTGAGGATCGGTCAATGGATCCTTAACTGATCGGCATTACGCTCATGGAGCGGCTTTTTGCTGGGCGTCTCTCCCTTATGGCAGCTTGACCAGGGGTTGCTCGCGCAGCTCGGTGGCCCGACCGTCCTGGATCTTCTCCACCTGGGCCAGGGCCTGCTTCACCTCGTCGGCATTTTGCAGCAGGCGATAGGTCAGATCGAAGGTCTTGGTCTCCCCCGGCTGGATCTTGGGGACCAGCCCGAGCGGGCGCTGGTACTTGGTGCTGTAGGCATAGCTGGTACCGGGTTCGATGCCGGTCACATAGCCCTGGGCCCGGGTGTCGGTGTTCTTCCACAGGGTCAGCACCGGCAGCTGTCGGGTGTTGTAGCCCACCGCCACTCCGGCGTTGCCGGCCCGGTTGTTCAGCACTGCCAGGGTATTGCCGTCGGCGTCGCTGTAGGGCACCAGGTTGAACACCATCTCGTCGAAGCCCTTGGTGGGCCCCAGATAGGTTTGCCAGCCCTTGAGTCCGGCCTTGGCGTAGTCATTGAACGGGGAGATCTGCTTCACCGGCGTGCTCACCCTGGCACCCTCCTCCAGAATGGGGGCCCCGAAGTTGCCGTGATAGATGATCTGGTACTCGTTCTCGTAGTCAGCGTGGTTGGTCAGCTTGTCCTGCAGGGCAAACTCCGCCTGACCGGGCACCACGCTCAGCTGGGTCCAGGTGACCAGTTCGCTCATCTTGAAGGTGCGCTCGTCCACCCGGCCCAGCACGTGGATGGCATAGGGCGGCTCGTCGTCCACGGTCACGCTGACCACGGAGGCGGGAATGTTCTGCACCCGGCCATGGAGGCTCTTGAGGCGGCCGTCGTCATCCACCCCGGGATGACCCGTCCACTCGTAGCCGCAGCGCACCAGCATCTCGTTGAAGCCGTCGAGCCAGCCGAGGCCCCCACGGCTCTCGAGATCGATGAAGGCGGGGTTGACCACCTCCTTGACCGGTGAATCCCAGCCGAGGCGCAGATCCGCCGCCTTGACCTCCTTGATCCCCATGCCGCGGGTCGGCACCAGGGTGATCTTCATGACGCCGTTGTCGACGATGAGCAGATCCACCCCTTCCTGGCGGCCACCGTGCAGGCGTTTCTTCTCGATGGTGAAGGGAACCGGACTCTTGATGCCGAGCTTCTCGCTGGTGATCTTCCAGTCGCCCACATCCAGCCCTTGCTGGGAGTCGGTCAGCAGAAATTCGGCGGCGTGACCCGCGGTGGCGCCCAGGGCGAGCAGCACGGCAATGGAGAGTTTCTTCAACATGGATTTATCCTCGTGTCTCTTGTTTTTGTGAAAGCTGAATCGTTTCAGTGATCGAAAACTAGGCGTCTGACGCCCCGGACTCAAGAGACAAACGGAGGAAATGTGAGCCGATTGACAATAAAAACGGCTTCAGCCCTGCTGAAATGAAGGCTGACTCACAGTTATGAAAGGAGGAAAAAACAGGCGGGGCGCCGAGAGGGTCACCCCGCCCGCACCACATCAGGCAAGGGCCAGTGCCACCGCGGCTTCGGCGTGGATGGCGGTGGTGTCATAGAGGGGCACGGCGGCCTGGCACGCCCCCACCAACAGGGCGATCTCGGTGCAACCCAGGATCACCGCCTGGGCACCGGCCTGTGCCAGATCGGCGATGATGGCCAGATACTCGGCCTGAGACGACTCGCGAATGTCGCCGAGGCAGAGTTCGTCATAGATGATGCGGTGCACCCGCTCCCGTGCAGCGTCATCAGGCACCAGCACCTCCAGCCCGAAGCGCTCCTGGAGCCGCCCCTTGTAGAAATCCTGCTCCATGGTGAAGCGGGTGCCGAGCAAACCTACCCGGGTCACCCCGTCGGCCTGGAGGCGATGGGCCGTGGCATCGGCGATGTGGAGCAGGGGAATGTCGATGGCGGCCTCGATCTCCGGCGCCACCTTGTGCATGGTGTTGGTCCCGATCAGCAGAAAATCGGCGCCACCGGCCTGAATGGCCCTGGCCTCGGCCGCCAGCAGACGGGCGGTGGCGGGCCAGTCACCGGCGTGCTGCAACCGCTCTATCCCGGCAAAATCCACGCTGCTCAGCAGCACCCGCGCCGAGTGCAGACCGCCGAGCCGCTTGCGTACCCCCCGGTTGAGGGCCTGGTAATAGCTGACGGTGGACTCCCAGCTCATGCCACCCAGCAGACCGATACATTTCATGGGATCTCCTTATGTAACCCGATGGTGCAAACCAATGCTGCAATCCCTCAGGGGGCGCGTTTGATCGCACCGCCCCGGCAATAAAAAAGGCCCCGAAGGGCCAACAAGACAGCCGGTAAAGGCTCAGGCCGAGGCCTAAACCCAGATCATCAGCACGCAGGCCGCCGTGGCGAGCCCCATGCCCAGATTGAAACGACGCCAGCCGGTGGCGGTGCGGATGAGGCGGCGCACCTGGGCACCGAACAGCACCCAGAAGGCACCGGTATAGAGGCCGGTCACGAAGAAAATGCCGAGCACCCAGCCTGCGGACGGCCAGTAAGCCTCCCCCGCCAGGGTGAAGCCGCTGATGGCGGAGAGCGCCATCATCCAGGCTTTGGGATTGAGCAGTTGCAGCATGGCCCCCTGATGGGCCGGGATGAGCGGCCGGTTCCCCTCCGCCGGGCCACTGGCGTTGGCCACCTTCCAGGCCAGCCAGAGCAGGTAGGCAGACCCCACCAGCTTGAGGCCGTCGTGCAGCAGGGGCAGACGCTCGAACACCACCCCAAGCCCCAGGGCCGTGGCCAGGATCATCAGGTTGATGCCCCCCACCACCCCCACCAGCAGAGGCACGGAGCGGCGAAACCCCTGGGCGGCCCCGGCACTGGTGAGCAGCATGTTGTTGGGGCCCGGCGTGCCACAGGTGATAAGGGCAAAGCCCGCCAGGGGGAGCAACCAGTTCAGATCCATCTCAACCTCGTTCAGATACGGCAAGCCTCCTAATATGCAGAGCCGACGCCCTGACGACAAGGTCAGCAATGCATTTTCTTTGCATGAATAATCAAGGCGCTGTTAATACCAGAGCATCACCACGCACAGGGCGGTCAAGGCACCCAGGCTGCCGTTGAGACGACGCCACCCCTTGTCCGAGTTGATCCAGCGGCTGAGTTGATGGCCAAACATCACCCAGGCGAAGCAGACCGGGAACCCCGCCATGGGGAAGACACTCATGATGCCCCACATGCTCGGCCAGTAGTCGCTCCCCGGCAGGCTGAACAGACTGATGGCCGAGATCCCCATCATCCACGCCTTGGGATTGAGGAACTGGAAGCCCAGCCCTTCAAGCAGGGTCAAGGGGCGAGCACGGCTGGCGGGATCTCCGGGGGCGCCTGCCACCGCGATACGCCACGCCAGCCACAGCAGGTAAAGGCTGCCCAGCACCTGCAGGCTCAGCTTGAGCAGGGGCCAGCGCTCGAACAGCGGATAAAAGCCGAGCGCCAGCACCAGTTGCAACACAGGCTGGCCCACCGCCACCCCGATGAGATGGGGCAGGGTGCGCCGCACGCCGAAGTTGGCGCCGGACGCCGTCAACATCAGGTTGTTCGGCCCGGGCGTGCCACAGGTGAGCAGGGCGAAGCCAAACAGGGTGGCATACCATTCGATGGTCATGGGAGACTCCTTTCTCGTCACATTGTACCGATACAATGTGTGCTTGTTGGTTGTGTAAAGACTGATAATCACGCTATATTGCGGACAATCTTGGATCAATGGATTTATTGTCACCATGACAATCTGGACGCCCGACCTCACCCCCTTCGAGGGGCCCCTCTACCTCAAACTGGTCAAGGCCATCGAGCAGGCCATCGCCACCGGCATCCTCTCACCCGAGACCCGGCTGCCGACCCACAGGGCCCTGGCAGACAAGCTGGGGGTCACCGTGGGCACCGTCACCCGCGCCTACACCGAGGCGGAGCGACGGGGCCTGCTGGCGGCCCGGGTCGGGCACGGCACCTGGGTCAGGGGAGCGGCGGATCCTGCCAACGAATGGGTGATCCGCAATGAAGACAGCCAGCGCATCGAGCTGTGGCAGAACCTCCCGGTCCAGCTGGACAGGGGCGCCATCATCAGGCCCCTGCTCACCGATCTGGCGCAGGGGGATCTCAACGGCCTGCTCGGCTATGACAAGGAGGCGGGACGCCCCGCACAGCGCCAGCTGTTTGTCGACTGGCTCGCCGAGCAGGGCATCACGGCGAGCGAAGATCGCCTGCTGTTCAGCCATGGCGCCCAGCACGGCATCATGCTGGCCCTGCTGGCCACCGGCTGCGTGGGAGAGACCCTGTTTTGCGAGGGACTGAGCTACCCCGGCATGCTGGGCAATGCACGCCAGCTCAAGAATCAGGTGGTGGGACTGGCGATGGATGAGGAGGGACTGCTGCCAGAGGCGCTGGATGCCGCGTGCCGTACCCGCCGGGCCAAGCTGCTCTACCTCACCCCCACCCTGCAAAACCCCACCACGGCCACCATGAGCCTGGCGCGGCGCGACGCCATCGTCGCCATCGCCCGTCGCCACGATCTGCTGATCGTCGAGGATGACGTCAACGGCCTGCTGCCCGAAAGTGCGCTCCCTCCCCTGGTCAACCTGGCACCGGAGCGGGTCATCTACCTTGGCAGTCTCGCCAAGATCGCCTGCGGCGGCCTGCGGGTCGGCTTCGTGTTGTCCCCTCCCGCCCTTCGCAACGGCTTCGCCCAGGCGATGCGGCTGTCGAGCTGGATGGTGAGTCCGCTGCTCATCGAGCTGGCCTGCAAGCTGGTGAGCCAGCGCCAGATCATGCCGCTCATCGAACACCAGCGAAAAATCCTGGCGCGCCGGGGTGAGCTCCTGCGCCACCTGCTGCCGGGAGCGCGCTGGCAGGCGGGGTCCATGCACGCCTGGCTGCCACTGCCCGAGCCCTGGCGCAGCCAGGAGTTTGCGGAGGCCGCCAACGCCCTTGACGTGGGGGTCGCCAGCGGAGAACACTTCGCCGCCGGCCAGTTTGCCGCCCCGCAGGGAGTACGCCTCAGCCTGAGCCAGCCCGCCACCGACGCCCGCGTCGCCGAAGGGCTGGAGCGCCTCGCCGGGCTGCTGAGGGGCACGCCGCCCACCAATCCCCTGCTATAGTCATTGACCCTGGCACCCGAGGAGCCTTCATGTCTGCCGTCCGTCCCGCCCTGCTGATCGCAACCCTGCTGCTGGGAGGCTGCGCCTCCCCGGCCCATCAACAGCTTGGCGCCGCCCTGAGCGGACTGGAGGGGGAGCTGACGCGGCTGGAGGAGGAGTTGGCAGCCATGAACGGCCTTCACTATCAAAAAGCCATCGACGCCCCGGTGGCGCTGCGCCGCTATCTCAAGGCCCCCGCACCGACGGCGGAGGGGCTGGTGCCCGTGCAGAGCCGGCTGCAAGATGGCCCCCTGCTGCGCTACGACTACCGGCTGCCCGCCGGGATGACACAGCTGCCCACCGACAACCCCTGCCTGCGCTACGAGTTCGAGCTGCGCCACCTCGGGCGCCTGGGCCAGCTCGAGCTCGCCTGGCAGGGAGAGGCGGGCGCCGGGGAGCTGCGTGTCCCGCAGCGGGACTGCCCCTTCTCGGCCAGGGGGCCCGGCCTTCAGTGACGCTTTCTTTGCCCCGCCGAAGGCCGGCACTGAGCCATCCCTGACCCAGGTGGGGTATTGACCCCCTCTGGCTCTCGCGGGAGAGTGGAGGCTAACTTTGAATCCAACCTCGCCACCCCCGACCGGCGAAGGAGCGTCAAAGATGCAGATCCTCCTCATCGAAGACGATGCCATGATGGGCTCGACCCTCACCCAGGGACTGAGTGATCTGGGGCTGCCCCCCACCGAGCTGCTCCACTGCAAAGAGATAGCAAGCCTGCCCGCCCTGCTGCGCCAGCACGCCTTCGATGCCATTCTTTGCCGCCAGTATCACCACCAGGCCCACGAGGGAGTCAGGCTGCTGCATGAAGCACACCACCTGGGCCTGCTCGCGCCCGGCTGCGTGCTCCTGCTGCTGGAGCAGGACGAGGACACCGGCCAGTTCCCCCCCTCCGACCTCTATTTCGCCCTGCGTCTGGCCGTGCCCTTCACCACGGAGCAGCTGGCGCACAGCCTGCAAGCGCTGCTGGCACTGACCACGGTGACCCGCCCCCTGGCCACCCCCATGGCGCTCAGGGAGTGGCGCAGCGCCTGCGCCCAGTGCGAGGATCTGCTTTACCGGCACGCCAGCCACAAGGGGCTGGAAGCACAGATGGACAGGGTAAAGGGCTACATGCTGCTGCAAGCCCGGGAACGGGTGCAGGCCGCCCAGCACTACGCCATCTGCACCACGGAGTACGATGCCTGGTGGCCACGCCAGGGGCTGAACCAGGCCCTGCTCGGGCTGAACCGGGTGGAGAGTGCCCACAAGGATCTGGCCCGCAACCGGGAGCGACTGCCCCCCGTCATCCATCAGGCGCTGGTTCTCGCCTGCCAACTGCACGAGGCGCAGTGGGATCCTGCCTGGGAAACCTTGTCAGGCTTGCTGCAACGCTGCCCCTGGCAGCCGCAGTGGCGCCAGGTGGCCATTTTGCTGGCCTTGCTGCGAAGGGATGAAGGTCAGGTGCTGACGCAGGCCACCGATTTCATCCTGCGCTACTTCCCCAAACAGACGTTTCGCCACTCCGTCGAACGCTGCCTGCTGGATGCGACCCTGGCGGTGCTATGGCATCCACCGGGAGAGGCCAGAGTTCATGAGCTGCAGCAGGCCCTGGAGGAGCTCGGTCAGCAGGCCGTGACCCTGCGGGCCCACGAGCAGGGGCTGCTGCGCGCCCTGATGCTGGGTCTGGATTATCGATTCGATGACGCCTTGATGCTGCTGGCCAAGCACCCGCCGGAGGCGGCGCGGGACAATCACCTCAACCAGTTGCTCGGGGTGGCCGTCAGCCAGTTCTGCGGGCTTCCCCACCATGCCCAGCGTTATCTGGCCCAGCTCGGCCAGTATCAGGGGCCGGTGGCACAGACCCCGCTGCTGCAGGGGCTCATTTTGCAGGTGGTCGACGATCTGGCGCGGCAACTGGCGCAGCGGGAGCAGCAGCTGACCCAGCTGCGCGAGGAGCGGCAACGGGCCATGACCATGGGTCAGCTCCAGCTCGCCGTGCAGAGTGCTCTGACCCTGCAGGAGCGATTCCCGGCCCAGGCGGGGGATGCCTGGCAACTGCTGGTATTGCTGACCCAGTGCTGGCCCGCCGGCATGGCGGCCCCGGCGGTGGCCCGCCTGGTGGACAGGCTGGAGCAGCGTCTCAACCACAGTGCCGCCTTCCTGGAGCACCATGGGAACGCCTATCGGGAGACACTGCAACAGGTGAGATCCCACCTGGCCCCCAAACTGCCGCCCCCCGGTCCCCACCAGGGCCTATAGCCATCCAGGGCGGTGCATGCCGCCCTGGCTGGTGCGTTACAACAAGCCCCGCACCAGGATCCCCGCGATCAGCAGGGGGGCGATCAGCCGCCAGCACCAGAGCAGCGCGCCACGCATCAGCGGCGAGAGATCCGCCGGCACAATACTGTCCCCCAGCTTCCAGCCAAGCAGCAGGGTCAGCACCAGACCGAACAGGGGCATCATCAGGTTGGAGGTGAGGTAATCCAGCAGATCGAACAGGGTTTTGCCAAACAGGGTGTAGTCCGCCCAGGGGCCGAACGACAGACTGACCGGAATGCCGCAGGCCATGATGAGCAGGGTCAGCACCCGGCAGGCATTGCGGCGCGACCAGCCCCACTCCTCGGTGGTGAAGCGCACCAGGTGCTCCAGCATGGAGATGGAGGAGGAGAGCGCCGCCACCAGCAGCAGCAGGAAGAAGATCACCGCCAGCCCCTTACCGAACGGCAGGTGGTTGAACACCGCCGGCATGGTCATGAAGGTGAGGCCGGGGCCGGCGGCAGGATCGATGCCGGTGGAGGCCAGCACCGGGAAGATCATCAGCCCCGCCAGCACCGAGATGCAGCTCGCCAGGGTGACTACCCAGACCCCGGAGCGCAGCGCCCCGTCACTGCTCGGCAGGTAGGCGCCATAGGTGGTGTGTACCCCGAGGCCAATGGAGAGGGAGAAGAACGCCAGCCCCAGGGCGTCGAGCACCCCCTGCCCCGTCAGGTGGGAGAAGTCGGGCATCAGGAACTGGCGTACCCCGGCCATGGCCCCCGGCATGGAGAGCCCGGTCACCACCAGGAGCAGCATCATCACGAACAGGGCCGGCATCATCCAGCGCAGCGCCCGCTCCACCCCCTGTTGCAGCCCTCCCTGCACGAACCACCAGGTGAGCCCGGCGAAGACGAGATGGGTGAGGACCGGCCAGAGAGGATCGCTCACATAACCGGTAAAGAGTGCGGTGAGGGTGCTCGCCTCACTCAGGTTGAGCTCGCCGCCCACGGCCAGGGCCGCATAGCCCACGGTCCAGCCCCCCACCACGCTGTAGAAGCTGTAGATGAAGAAGCCACACAGGATCCCCATGTAACCCATCCAGCGCCAGTTCGGCCCCACCAGCTTGTGGAAGGCGCCGAGCACGCCGCGCTGGCTGCGGCTGCCGAGCAGGGTCTCCCCCACCAGCACCGCGACCCCCAGGGTGAAGCTGAAGAGCAGGAACACCAGCAGGAAGGCACCGCCCCCGTTGGTGGCTGTCACATAGGGAAACTTCCAGATGGCGCCAAGGCCGATCGCCGAGCCGGCGGCCGCCAGCACATGACCAATACGGGAAGAC
This sequence comes from Aeromonas sp. ASNIH1, assembly GCF_002934285.1. Taxonomy (NCBI): domain Bacteria; kingdom Pseudomonadati; phylum Pseudomonadota; class Gammaproteobacteria; order Aeromonadales; family Aeromonadaceae; genus Aeromonas; species Aeromonas sp. ASNIH1. Next base: position 743,164 of record NZ_CP026228.1, read on the forward strand.
CACTGAACCTGGCTCATACAACCTCCGGGCAAGACAACATCAGTTCGATACTCCATGGCTAGACGCGGTGTGTGCCGCAACAAAAAAGGCCGCCTGAGGGCGACCTTTGCAATGAACAGTCAGACAAACGACACCTGCAAGGTCACCTCTCCAGGAAGGGGCTAAATCGGCCACAGAGAGCGATAAGGGGTGACATGGGAGGGCGACGCCTGCACGGTAAGAAGGAGCCACAGCCTAAACCATGGCAAGAGAAGTTGACAGGAAATAGTCTAAAACAGAACCAAAAACAGATTTAATCAAAACAAAATATCGAAATTACAGGCCGTTACTCTGTTTATTTTTATTTAACAGATTTTTATAAAGAGTCAATCCTGCCACCCCACTCCCCGGCCAGCCCGGTTGGGGAGTGGCACAGATGACCACCCCTCCCTACACCAGGCCGCGCACCAGAATGCCGCCAATGAGCAGGGGAGCCAGCCAGCGCCAGCAGCCCATCAGCAGGGCTCGCCAGTGGGGAGCCAGCCCTTCGGGCAGCGCCTGGCGACCGAGCCGCCAGCCCAGCAGCAGCGTCAGGGCCAGCCCGAACAGGGGCATCATCAGGTTGGAGGTGATGAAGTCCAGCAACTCGAAGATGTTCTTGCCAAACAGGGTCAGGGTGGCCCAGGGACCGAACGACAGGCTCACCGGGATGCCACCCGCCATCACCAGGGCAATGACCAGGTTGCACGCCGCGCGGCGGGACCAGCCCAGGCTCTCGCACAGGAAGCACTGCAAATGCTCCAGCAGGGAGATGGAGGAGGAGAGCGCCGCCACCACCAGCAGAGAGAAGAACACCACCGCCAGCCCCTGGCCGAAGGGCAGTTGCTGGAACACCGCTGGCATGGTCATGAAGGTGAGGCCCGGGCCCGAGGCCGGGTCAATACCGGTCGCCGCCAGTACCGGGAAGATCATCAGACCCGCCAGCACGGCGATGACGCTCGCCAGCAGCACCACCCAGAGGCTGGAGCGACCGACCCCTTCGCTGGAAGGCAGGTAGGCGCCATAGGTGGTGTGGATGCCAAGGCCGATGGAGAGGGAGAAAAAGGCCAGCCCCATGGCGTCCAGCACACCCGACATGCCGAGCTTGCTGAAATCGGGCATCAGGAAGTGGCGCACCCCGGCCATGGCGCCCGGCAGGGTGAGGCCGAAGGCCACCAGCAGCAGGATCATGATGAAGAGGGCCGGCATCATCCAGCGCAGGGTGCGCTCCACCCCTTGTTGCACGCCGCCCCGCACGAACCACCAGGTCAAGCCGGCAAACAGCAGGTGGGTCAGCACCGGCCAGAGCGGATCACCGACGTAGTCGTTGAAACGGGCGGTCAGTGCCGCGCCGTCCCCCTGTTGCAGCTCCCCCGCCAAGGCCATGCCCGTGTACCCCAGGGTCCAGCCGCCCACCACGCTGTAGAAACAGAAGATGAGCAGGCTGCACAGCAAGCCCATGGCACCGACCCAGCGCCAGCGCCTGCCCATCAGTTCGCCAAAGGCGCCCACCACCCCGCGCCGGGTCAGGCTGCCGATCAGGGTCTCCCCCATCAGCACCGCCACCCCCAGGGTGAAGCTGAACAGCAGAAAGACCAGCAGGAAGGCGCCGCCACCGTTGGCGGCGGTGACATAGGGGAACTTCCAGATGGCGCCGAGACCGACCGCGGAACCTGCGGCGGCCAGGATGTAACCGAGCCGGGATGACCATTGGGACTGCTTCATAAGAACTCCACGCGAAAGGCCTGCCAGCGAGGCCCGAAATGGCGCTCAGAGTACGCCCGCGGGCGCGCAATCACTCGGCGTATATCCGATATAAAACTCAGTTTTTAGCATCATTAACCAATAAAATTCGGATAACCCACCAATCGTGCCACAAAATAAAAACCGGAGCGGGTATGCTCCGGTTTGTTGTCTGCCCGGGTCTGGCGGGATTAGATCACCCCCAGCTCCCGTAACCGCTCCATCAGATAGCTGTGGGCGGTGTGACGCTCCGAGAGCACCACGTCCGGACGGGGGTGCAGGAAGAGCGGCAAGGAGATGCGGGACTTGGCGGCACTGCCCCCGGTCGGGTTGATGACCCTGTGGGTGGTGGAGGGGTAGTAGCCGCGGGAGGCCTCCTGCAGCATGTCGCCGATGTTGATGATGAGGGTGCCGAAATCGCAGGGCACATCCATCCACTCCCCGTCTGAACCTTTCACCTGCAGGCCCGGCTCGTTGGAAGCGGGCAGAATGGTCAGCAGGTTGATGTCTTCATGGGCGGCGGCGCGGATGGCACCCGGCTCCTCGGTGCCGTCGAAGGGCGGGTAGTGCAGCACCCGCAGCAGGGTCTTGTGGCTCTCTTCGATCATGGAGGAGAGCGGGCAGCTGTAGTGGGCGGCGATGTCGCCCGGGGTGTGCTGCTCCACCCAGCCCAGCAGCTCGGCGGCCAGATCGTTGGCGAGGCGGTAGTACTCCATCGCCTGCTCTTTCAGCTCTGCCGGCATCTGGCCCCAGGGATAGATGTGGAAGTACTCCTTGATGTCCTTCTGGCTGTGACCCTTGGCCACCTCGGACACCGAGGGCGGGAAGTAGCCGTCCTGGGTCTCGCGATTGAACAGGAAATCCTGTTTCTGTTCGCTCATGAAGAAGCGATACCAGTTGTCATAGATGGACTGCACCAGCTCCTTCGGGATGGGGTGGTGAGTCAGCACCCCGAAGCCGGTGGTGCGCAGGGATTCGGTGAAGCGCTCGGCCGCATCGGGGGAGCGATAATCGACGGTCAGGACTTTCATTGTTTTTATGTTACATGCCAGTTAAAAGTAGGCGCAGTTTACCCTGCCTCCCCCGGCAAGAAAAGGCTGCCGGAAGCCCGTCTACAACGGCTTGAAAATACTGATAAAAACATCATGATACGGCCCCCCTCGCCCGGTGCTTGTCCCGGACGGGCCTCCTCTTCTAGAATGCCCCACCCCCTTTGCTGTCGGAGCCCCCTCATGTCCCCCAAGATACTGTTGTTGACCCTTCCCTTCCTGCTCGCCGGGTGCAGTTCCCTCTCGGAGGAGGAGTGCCGTGCCATGAGCTGGTACAACCAGGGCTATCAGGACGGGGAGCAGGGCAAGACCCGGAGCGCCACCCGCGACTATCAGAAGACCTGCGGGGAGTACGGCCTCAAGGTGGATGAGGCGGAGTGGCAGCGCGGCTACGCCAAGGGACTGGAGCTCTATTGCATCCCCGAGCTGGCCTACAGCAAGGGACGGGAGGGGAGCGAATACCTGGGGGTCTGCCCCAACGACACCAGCTTCCTCACCCAGTTCGAGCGCGGCCGCAAGGAGTACCTGCTGGAGCAGCGCCTCGGCGAATTGCAGCAGGAGCTGGAGCGCACCGAGCGGAGCATCCACCAGCTGGATCAGCAGATCCGGGGCGAGAGCGACAGCCGCCAGCGCGACTACTATCGTGCCCAGCGCGAGCGCGCCATCCGTCACTACGAAGGGGTATACCGGGACTACAACCGGCTGCGCTTCCCGGATCGGGTGATCCAGTTCTCCTTCGGGAGCTGACAAAAAGGGGCCGACATGGCCCCTTTCTGTTTATGCCGCAGACTGTTTTTCCCCTCAGGCGGGCAGGACCCAGCGCTGCAACGCCAGGGCGATGCCATCCTCGTTGTGATCCGCGGTGACCCGATCTGCATGGGCCTGGATCTGGGGCGCCGCATTGCCCATGGCCACCGCCAGCCCCACCTGCTCGAACATGCTGATGTCGTTGTTGTTGTCGCCAAAGGCCACCAGGTTCTCCATGGCGATCCCCTCGCTCGCCGCCCATTGGGCCAGCCGGTTGCCCTTGCTGCAACCTGGCTGCACCAGCTCCACCGCATAGGGGGCCGCCCAGTCACGGGTGAAGGGCAGTCTCTCCACCACCTCCCCGACGAAACGGTGCAACCGGCCGGGGTCCTGGTTGAACAACTCCAGCTTCCAGATGGGGGACTGCAACCAGAGCTCGATATCCTCGGCGGGCAGCAGGGAAACCTTGAGGTGATCCGGCTGGGTTGCCGACCAGCGCCGCATCCGGCCCACGTGCTCCTCGCAGCCCAGGTAGCCGATGCCGTCCCCCAGGTGGAACAGCGCCCCCATCTGCTGGGCTTGCACCTCCTCCAGCAGGGCGGTGAGGGGCGCCACGGCCAGGGGATCCCCGGCGAGGATCCTCTCCTGTACCGGATCATAGAGGTAGGCACCGTTGCTGCAGATGATGGGGGTGTCGAGGGCCAGCTCGTGGTGGAAGGGACGGGCCGTCATGAAGTGGCGACCCGTCACCAGCAGCACCTTGATGCCGTGGGCCCGGGCCTGGGCAAGGGCCGCCCGGGTAGCGGACGAGATCTTGTGATCCCGGTTCAGCAGGGTACCGTCCATGTCCAATGCAATGGCCTGATAACGACTCATATCACCTCCAGGAATGTCGAGACGGGTGCGGCGCCATCCCTCCCGTTTCCAGTGCCATGACGACACATCTCACCGCCGGGAATGCGGACTGGGCATCGCAAGGCCCATGATGGGAGACGCGCTCGCCGGGGGGTCGGGAAAAGCGGAGCAAAGAGCCATACCGTCCCAGACTCGGCGCCGCGATGCAAGTCCGGCCCGTCATCCCGTCGCCGAACTGTGATCCCCGCGCCCTTCGTCAGCCCGCCTCGGCGCACCCGGCCACGGCGTTTCGCCTGTCCGCCCGTCTGCGCAATCCGTAGAAACCGAAGGCACAGATCACGCCGCAGAGGCCGGCCAGGTAGAAGGGCCACTCGGTCCCCGCCAGCAGCACCAGGCTGCCCAGCACCACCGCCAGGATCTCGCTGCCCACCGCCAGACCGCGGTAGAGCCCCATCGCCTGCCCCTGCTGGCTGGCATGGCTGCGGTTGGAGACCGCCACCGAGGTGGCCAGCTCCCCCAGACTCATGCCGATGCCGGCCGGGATGAAGGTGAGCGCGAGCCCCCACCACTGGGTCGGCAGGATGAACATCAGCATGCCCGCCGCCATCACCAGGTGGCCGACGATGCCAAGGGAGCTGCCGCGCCAGTGCCGTGCCAGCTGCTCACCGATCCAGGAGCCCAGCATCATGGGCACGCTCACCAGCACGGCGGCTTGGGCCAGTTGCACCGGATCCCATGCCAGCCGCTCCACCAGCCAGACATTGAAGTAGGTGAAGTAGAGCTGCACCGCCCCGTAGCTTGCCAGGGTCAGGACAAAGTAGGGCAGGAGACGAGGTTGCAACAGCAATTGGCGGGTCGAGAGAGGGGCCTCATCCCGGGTCGCCGGCACCGGGGGACGATTGGGCAGCAGCCAGAGCACCAGCAGCAGGTTGATCACCGTCATCCCCACCGCCAGCCAGGCCGCCAGGCTGTAATCTCCCGAGACCACGGCCGCATAGCCTCCGATCATGGGACCCACCACCCAGCCCAGGTTCATGCCGATGTTGATGCGGGCGAAGTTGCGGGCCTTGGTCCTGGCCGTGCTCATGTCCGCCGCCATCGCCTGCACGATGGCGATGTCTCCGTTGAAGAAGCCCTCCACCACCCGGCTCAGCAGCAAGAGCGGCAGGGAACGCCAGGCGATGCCGAGAGCCATCAGCACATACCCCGCCAGCACCCCCACCAGACAGAGGGTCAGCACCGGCTTGCGCCCATGGCGATCGGAGAGACGGCCAAGCAAGGGGGCCCCCAGCAGTTGAAACAACGGATAGAGCCCCATGATGACGCCAAGCCACACCTTGCGGCTCCAGTCCGACGCCTGTGGCGTCAACATGCCCTGGGCCGGATCCAGCAGCAGCGGCGCCAGGACGGGGGAAGGCAGGCTGAACCCCGCCACCGCCAGCGTCACCGTCACCGTCATCACCAATACCCAGAGGGTCGCCTGTCCCTTGATCCCTTCCATCTTCGCCTCATTAAATAAAGTTATCGGTTTATTTATATTGTGAGGGGTCGTCCATTAAGTAAAGCAGATTGTTGATTTAAATCTCCCTGCTAACCATAATGACCTCATCCAGGCGGTCACCGCACCGATACCCACCACCGGAGCCCCCATGAACGCCAGTACCGACAAGATCCTCTATCTGCTGAAAACCCGCGGCCCCCAGAGCGCCGCCGAACTCGGCGACCAGTTGCAGATGACGTCCATGGGCGCGCGCCAGCACCTGATGGCCCTGGAGTCCGAGGGCTGGGTAGGGTTTAGCGACGAGGCCCGCGGCCGCGGTCGCCCGGTGCGTCTGTGGCACCTCACCGACCAGGCCTGGCAACGCTTCCCCGACACCCATGGCGATCTGACCCTGCAGCTGATCGACGATATCCGGCAGGTGTTTGGCGACGCGGGCATGGAGCAGCTCATCACGCGGCGGGAGCAGCAGATGCAGGCACGCTATGAATCCAGGCTGACCCAGCCGGCGCTGGCAGACAGGCTGATGACGCTCAAGGCGCTGCGCACCCAGGAGGGGTATATGGCGGACATGTCGCAGGAGGAGGACGGCAGCTGGCTGTGGTGGGAGAGTCACTGCCCCATCTGCAGTGCGGCCAGAGCCTGTCGGGGCTTTTGCCGCAGCGAGCTGGCGCTGTTTCGCCGGTTGCTGGCGCCGGCCGAGGTGGAGCGGGAGCAGTATCTGCTGGAGGGGGACAGCCGCTGTCTCTATCGCATCCGGCCGCCCCGCCCCTGAGCGGGCGGAACGCAAAAACAACAAAGCAGGCGCCGGGATGCCTGCTTTGTTGCCTTCGGGGAGGGGGTGCTCTCGTTCCAGCCCGTTGTTTCCCGATAAGGTCGAACGGCTGATGGGGCTCTTGACCCGGTAAGGTCCTTCACCACAGGTGCCTGGTCGGGCGCCTGTCTTGCCACCGGAAGATGTAACCATGGTACTCCCCGCGGTGCGGTGAGTGGTTGTGAAGTAGCAGGTATTTTCAGTTGTTTTTGCAATAGTTCACCCTTAATCTAGGAAAAGTGGATTAGTAATTGCGAAGAGGTACGGAGAATGCTGAAACTTGATCGTATAGACAGGCATATTCTGGAGCTGATGCAGGAAAATGGCCGCATCAGCAACCTGGAGCTGGCCGAGCTGGTCGGGCTCTCTCCCTCCCCCTGCTCGCGCCGGGTCAAGGCGCTGGAGGATGCCGGTCTCATCGATACCCATGTCACCCTGCTCAATGCCCGCCAGCTGGGGCTGACCCTCACCGCCTACATTCACATTTCCATGGACAGGCACACTCCGGAGCGGTTCGAGAACTTCGATCGCGCCGTCAAGGATCTGCCCGAAGTGCTGGAGTGCGACCTCATCACCGGCAACGATGCGGATTACCAGCTCAAGGTGGTGGTGCGGGACATGGAGCACTACCAGCACTTCCTGCTGGACAAGCTGACCCACATCTCCGGCGTGACCGGGGTGCGTTCAAGCTTCGTGCTGCGCCGCATCAAACACAAGACCGCCCTGCCCCTCAACCACCTGGGCTGACAACCCACCCCGCATCCGAGGAGCACCAAAAGCAAGAGGAGGCCCGGGCCTCCTCTTCTTGTCTCTGCTATCAAGGGCATTCGCGGTCAACACAGCCCGCGGGCGCCATCGCGCCGCCAGGTGGTGGACGCCTCGTCATGCCTCGACCTGGCTGACGTCCTGCACCTGCAGCAACCAGCCGCTCTGCTCCTGCAGGGGTTCGCCGCGCAGCCGCAGCCGCTCACCGGTCGACACCCACTGCCCTTTGGGCAGAGAGATTTCCAGGCTCTCGCTGCCGTTGTCGAACACCCAGCGATCGGCGCCCAACGACTCCATCAAGTACCCTTCCATCTCCACTCTGGACTCGGCCTGCCAGGAGGGGGAGGCGGTATCACGGCTCTCGATGAAATCCCCCTGAACACCAAAGCTGGCCAGCCCCCACAGAATGGAGAGCCCGACGATGGATGATTGCATCTCTCTCTCCTGTTGGTTTGCTACCTTGAGGGCCAGTATGGGAAGAGAAAAATGAGTGCACCATGAACAAGGTGCCAAAGTGCTGGCAAGATCGCGAAAAAAACCGGCCCCATGGCCGGTCATGTCATTTTATGTCGTACAGGTCACACTACTTGGCCGCTTCTTCTGCCATCCGTGCAGCCCTTGGTTTATTTGTCCACATGGCCACCCCGCGGTGATCCGCACAGATCCCCTCGTCGGTGACCGCCCTCACCCGGACCCCGTCCTTGCAGATGGCCTGCCAGGCATCGGCATCGTCGATCTGCAGCTCGGAACGGGGATAGGAGGTATCGGCGCAGGCGCACAGCAGGATGGCAAACAGAGGCAGCAGGGATTGCATGGGTTTCATCGGGTCACTCCTGACGGGAAAAGGGATCAGCGCCCCAGCTGCGCCGCCACGCGATCGCAAAGCTGCTTGAGCTGGGCCAACTCAGCATCGGCCAGATCCACCTGGTTGCGCAAGCTGTCCGCCAGACAGCACTCCCTGACCTCCTGCTGCAACTGGCGTCCCGCCTCGGTCAGACTGATGCACTTTTGCCGCTCATCCTCGTGGGAGACGGTGCGGGTCAGCCACCCCTTGCTCTCCAGCCGCTTGACGATGGGGGTCAGGGTGCCCGCATCCAGTCCGGTCTCCTGCCCTATCTCCTTGAGGCTGACCTCGTCCCGGGCCCAGAGCGAGAGCATCACCAGGTACTGGGTATAGGTGAGATCCAGCTTGTCCAGCAGCGGCCGATAGGCACGCATCACCGCATTGGAGGCGCTGTAGAGGGCAAAACAGACCTGCTTTTTCAATTCGCTCATGGAGGACCTCGCTGACGACAAGGGGGGCAGTATACCCCATCAACTTCGGGGCTGAATAGTTTGCACACAAAACAGTTGCCAGCCCCCGCGTTCAGGACTACCCTGATTTTAGTTTGCACACAAACAAAAATACCAGGCCGCCGCCCGACGCGCGGCCCCACTGCCGGAGAATGCCCATGAATGCCATCAGCCATCAAATCCAACTGCTGCGTCGCCCCACCGGTCTCCCCACCCTGGAGGACTTCGCCCTCCGGGACGTGCCCCTGCCCGCCCTGCAGGAGGGAGAGGTGCAGGTCGCCAACCAGTGGCTGTCGGTGGACCCCTACATGCGCGGCCGCATGAGCGAGGCAAAAAGCTACGTTCCCCCCTTCCCCCTCAACGGTCCCCTCGACGGCGGAGCCATCGGCACGGTACAGGCATCGCGCCATCCCGATTTCAAGGTGGGGGACAAGGTGAGCAGCATGCTGGGCTGGCGGGATGCCTTCGTGGCAAACGCCGCCCAGCTCACCCGCCTGCCCGACACCACCCTGCCGCCCCAGCGCTTCCTCGGCGCCCTCGGCATGCCGGGCATGACCGCCTGGGCGGGCCTGCACAAGGTGGCGCACCTGAAGGCCGGTGAAACCCTGCTGGTCTCGGCAGCCTCCGGGGCGGTCGGCACCATGGTGGTCCAGCTCGCCAAGCAGGCGGGAGCCAGGGTCATCGGCTCCACCGGCTCGGCCGACAAGGTCGCCTACCTCAAGACCCTGGGGGCCGATGCGGTGATCAACTACCGGGAGACCCCTGATCTCGACGCCGAGCTGGCCCGCCTCGCCCCCGAGGGCATCCACGTCTACTTCGAGAACGTGGGGGGCACCATGCTGGATGCCGCCCTCAACCACCTGGTGGTGCACGGGCGCATCGTGCTGTGCGGCCTCATCGAGCAGTACAACAGCAACGGCCAGGCCAGCGGCCCGCGCAACCTCTCCCAGATGATCCGCAAGCGCATCCTCATGCAGGGGCTGCTGGTCTCCGATCACTGGCAGCACTACGGGGCGTTCCTGGCAGAGGCCATGCCGGCCTTCGAGGCGGGCACCCTCCAGGCCGAGGAGACCGTCAGCGAGGGGCTGGCCAGCATGCCGCAAGCCTTTATCGGACTGTTCCAGGGCCGCAATACCGGCAAGATGCTGGTCAAACTGCCCTGATCCGGGGGCATTCCCCATCTATTTAACAGATAGAATGTCGCCAGAACCATCCGTTTAAGCGATGGAAAATAGGCATCCGATCGCCCTTGAACAGGTGGCTTGCGCAACGGGCCCATCCCCCCTAAGGTGGGCCCGTTTTCCCTGGCGCACCCCGCCGTCTCAGCAAGGAGCCTCCCCTATGTCTACCCCCTATCCCCGCGTCGGTGTCGGCGTCATTCTCACCAATGGCCAGGGCCAGGTACTGCTTGGCAAGCGCAAGGGCAGCCATGCCCCCTACTGGTCCATCGCTGGCGGTCATCTGGAATTGGGGGAGACCTTCGAGTCGGCAGCCATCCGGGAGGTGGCGGAGGAGACCGGCTTCGTCATCCGCCAGCCTCGCGTCATCGCCGTCACCAACAACCTGGAGACCTGGCGCGAGAGCGGCCTGCACTACATCTCGGTCACCCTGCTGGCAGAGGTGGACGGGGAGCCGCAACTGCTGGAGCCGGAAAAATGCGAGGGCTGGATCTGGTGCGACCCGCACACTCTGCCCGAGCCTCACTTCGATGCCAGTCGCCAGTCCATCGCCTGCTGGCTGGCGGGACAATGCTACCTGCCCCAGGCACAACCTGCCCCCTGACCCTCACCGGCAGGCTGCTGCGCGTCATCCCGGCACCTCTCGTCAGCTGGCGGAGGCGACCAGCCCCCCCGCCAGCCCCTGTTGATGGCAGGCTGCGCGGGAGGGCGTACCGTCACCAAACTGTCACTTTTTTGTCATATTATCCGGGCCAGGATGATGACGAGGAGGGGAAGATGGGACAGGTATTCATGCAGTTCTTGTGGCTGGGATGCATCAGTGTTGGCGGGCCGGCCGCCCATATCGGCTATTTTCAGCGCACCTTTGTCCAGCGGCTGGGCTGGCTGAACCAGGCGGAGTTCGCCCAGTTGCTGGCCCTGTGCCAACTGCTGCCGGGTCCGGCCTCCAGCCAGCTCGGCTTTGCCATCGGCCGCCACCGCGCCGGCATCGGCGGCGCCCTGGCCGCCTTCGTCGGCTTTACCCTCCCCTCCTTCCTGCTGTTGCTGGCGGCCGCCGTCGGTCTGGGTCAGCTTGCGGGCAGCCTCTGGCTGGACGCCGCCCTGCACGGCCTCAAGCTGCTGGCGCTCGTCGTGGTGGCGGATGCCGTGCTCACCATGAGCCGCCAGTTCTGCAAGACGGCGCTGCAACAGGGGGTCATGGTGGCCACCGCCGCCGCCCTCTGGTGCGCCCCCGGTCTTCTGACCCAGGTCGCCATGCTGCTCGGCGCGGCCCTCCTCTGTGCCTTGCGCGAGCCGCATCCGGGGAGTCAGGGCCTCGCGTCCACTCCTGCTCGCCAGCCTCACTGGCCGACCCTGCTGCTGTTCGCCCTGCTGTTCGTCGGCCTGCCCCTGGTGGCGAGCGGCCCCGTCAGCCAGTTGCTGGCCGACTTTTACCGGGCAGGCAGCCTGGTGTTTGGCGGTGGTCACGTGGTGCTGCCCCTGTTGCAGGAGAGCCTGGGTCACCACCTGAGCGAGCAGCAGTTCCTGACCGGCTACGGCCTGGCCCAGCTGGTACCCGGCCCCATGTTCACCCTGGCCACCTACCTGGGCGCCGTGCTGCTGCCCGCCACTCCCTTCATCGGAGCGCTGCTGGCGACCCTGGCGCTCTTCCTGCCGGGTTTCTTGCTGCTCTGGGCGCTGGGCCCCTGCTGGCAGCACTGGCTGGCCCGCCCCCGTCTGGCGGGGGCCGTGGCCGGCATCAACGCCGCCGTGGTGGGGCTGCTGCTGGCGGCCCTCTATCAGCCGGTGTGGCAGAGCGCCGTGCTCTCCCCCACCGATCTGGCGCTGGCCGCCGCCGGCTTCTACCTGCTGCGGGTGCCACGGCTCCCCGTTCTGCCCCTCGCCACCCTGCTGACGGGGGCGGCCCTGCTGCTGGCCTGACGAACCCGCGACAAGTCAGGCAGCGCCCGCCGGGCTGTCGGTCATGGCTCTTCTCCTCGAGGGGAACCAAAGAGAGCAAGATCCGTCAGGACAGCTCGGGCCCGTTGGCCGATAGTGGGCAGCACAGAGGAGAGACCATGGATCACAACCAGACAGAGGCCTACCGCCGACGCTTTCAAACGGTGACAGAGCACATCGAACGCCATCTCGACGACGACCTGTCGCTGGAGCGGCTCAGCGCCGTGGCGCACTTCTCGCCCTTTCACTTTCATCGGCAATTTGCCGCTTACTGCGGCGTGCCGCTGGGGCGTTACATCCAGCTGCTGCGGCTGAAGCGAGCCTCTTACCGGTTGGCATTCGCTCCTCTGGACAAGGTGACTGATATCGCCCTCGATGCCGGCTTCCAGCATGGCGAATCTTTCAGTCGCGCCTTCAAGCAGACGTTCGGCCTGACGCCCAGCCAGTTCAGGCTGCACCCGGACTGGGCCAGCTGGCATCGCTGCCTGCCACGGCCCCCCACAAAGAGGATTGACCCCATGCGAGTCGACATCATCCAGTTCCCGCAGACCGCCGTCGCCGCCCTGACCCATCAGGGCCTGCCCGAGCGCATCAACGACACCGCGGCGCGCTTCATCCAGTGGCGCAAGGCCACGGGCGGCTCCCCGGTCGCCACCAGCCGGACCTATGGCCTGGCGCCGGACGACCCCGCCACGACGGAGGGTGCGGCGTTTCGCTTTACCCTCTGTGGCAGCGTCGAGGCCCCCGTCGCCGAGGACAATGAGTGGGGCGTGATGAATGCCCTCATCCCGGCCGGGCGCTGCGCCGTGGTACGCCACCACGGCTCCCACGACCTCCTGGCCGACTGTGCCCGAGCGCTCTACCGCGACTGGCTGCCCGCCAGCGGCGAAGAGCTGCGGGATTTTCCGCTCTTCTTCCACTACCACAACTTTGTACACGAGGTGCCCATCCATGAGCTGGTCACCGACATCTACCTGCCGCTGGCATAGCCCGGCACCTGACAGGGGGAGATAAAAAAGCGGCGCCTCCGAAGGGAGGCGCCGCTGGTCGTGTCGGGGATCAGGCGTCGGGCTCGAAATCCAGGCTCAGGCTGTTGACGCAGTAGCGCTGGCCGGTCTCGGTCGGCCCGTCGGGGAAGACGTGGCCGAGGTGGGAGCCGCACTGGCTGCAGGTGATCTCCACCCGCTTCATGCCGTGGCTGTTGTCCTCGGTGTAGGTCACCGTCCCCTCGATGGCCCGGTCGAACGAGGGCCAGCCGCAGCCCGCGTCAAACTTGGCTCCTGAGTGGAACAGCACCTGCTTGCAGCAGACGCAGTGGTAATCGCCGCTCTTGCGGTTGTGCAGCAGGGCACCGCTGTAAGGACGCTCGGTCCCTTTCTCCCAGCAGACGTGGAACTGCTCTGCACTCAGCTTGTCGCGCCACTGTTCAGGGTTGTTACTGCTCATTCCGGCTCCTCACCACTGATAACGGTGCCCAGCATACCGAGTCAGGGCGCCTGGCTCTACCCCGCCAGCGGGAACTGTGATCCCGTTGGCAACACGGCGACAATATCCGCTGCCACCACCCCTTCACTCGCCAGCACCGCCGCCGGCAGGGCGACCCGCTCCAGCAGCTTGAGGGAGTGGGCACGCCCCACCGCCACCTGCCGCTTGATGTCGTCCGGCAGGAAAGGCAGGCCGTCGTTGGTGGCGGTGTCGATGGTCTGGATCCACTCCATGCCCTCCCCCGGCGGCGGCAGGCGGAACTGGATGTCATAGTCGCTGGCGTTGAACAGCACGTACCAGCGCTCCCCGGTGCAGCCGATCATGCCGATGTCCATGGCAAACGCCTGCCCCATGGGGGCGTGCCAGTCCTGATCGGTGAGCTGATGGCCGTCCGGGTGATACCAGTTCACCTGGTGACAGCTGGTCGCCTTGCCGTTCCAGCCGTCGTCGCTCAGTTGCAGGTTGGAGAAGACCCCGGACTCCGCCCGCAGCGCCATCATCTGGCGGGTGAAGGCGAGCAGCCGCTCGTCCTCCGGGCGCAGTTGCCAGTTCACCCAGCTTATCTGGTTGTCCTGACAGTAGGCGTTGTTGTTGCCGAGCTGGCTGCGGCCCATCTCGTCCCCGGCCAGAAAGTGGGGCGTCCCCTGTGACAGCAGCAGGGTGGCGATGAGGTTGCGCTTCTGCTGCTGGCGCAGGTTGTTGATGCGCGGGTCCAGGGTCGGCCCCTCCACCCCGTGGTTGCTGGAGAGGTTGTTGCCGTGGCCGTCCCGGTTGTCCTCGCCGTTGGCCTGGTTGTGGCGCTGGTTGTAGGAGACCAGGTCCTCGAGGGTGAAGCCGTCGTGATAGCAGAGGTAGTTGACGCTGGTGTGGGGGGAGCGCCAGTTCTTCGGGAAGAGATCCCGCGAGCCCACCAGACGGGTGGCAAAATCCCCCATCTTGCCCGCATCCCCGCGCCAGAAGGCGCGCACCGTGTCGCGGTAACGATCGTTGATCTCCAGCCACTGGCTCGGAAACTGGCCGAGACGATAGCCGAAGGGGCCGATGTCCCAGGGTTCGGCGATGAGCCTGACCCGCGCCAGCACGGGATCCGCCATCATGGCCTTGAAGAAGGCGCTCATGGGATCGAACTCCCCCGCCTCCCGCGCCAGGGTGACCGCCAGATCGAAGCGAAAACCGTCCACCTGCATCTCGGTGACCCAGTAGCGCAGGGCATCGAGCACCAGCCGCAGGGTGTTGGGGTGATCCAGATTGACACTGTTGCCGCAGCCGGTGACGTTGGCGTGGCGATGGTAATCCGGACCGTGGGCCCCCGACTCGAAGGCGTAATAGCCCGCGTTGTCAAACCCCTTGAGGGAGAGCATGGGGCCGTCGAAGCCCGACTCCGCGGTGTGGTTGTAGACCACATCCAGGATCACCTCGAGCCCCGCCCGGTGCAGCTCGCGCACCATGGTCTTGAACTCGGTCACCGCATCCTTCGCCCCGTAGCGCGGTTCGGGCGCGAAGAAGGCGATGGGGTTGTAGCCCCAGTAGTTGGTGAGCCCCAGTTGCTCGAGCCGGGGCTCGGACATGAAGGCCGCCACCGGCATCAGCTGCACCGAGGTGACCCCCAGGGAGAGCAGGTGCTCGATCATCAGCGGGTGGCTGATGCCCAGATAGGTGCCCTGCAACGCCTTGGGGATGCCGGGGTGCTGGCGGGTGAACCCCTTGACGTGGGTCTCGTAGAGCACGACCCGCTCCGGCGGGATGCCGGGCTTGCCGACCCCCTGCCAGTCGAAGGCATCGTCCACCACCACCGACTTGCCCACCATGGCCGCGCTGTCCCCCTCGTAGAGGGCATCGTCCCAGTGGGTGGCACGGCTGAGCGCCCTGGCATAGGGGTCTATCAGCAGCTTGTCCGGGTCGAACAGCAACCCCTCCTGGGGAGAGCCATGCACCCGGTAGCCATAGCGCTGACCAGCCTTGACCCCGCGCACGTGGCCGAACCAGTACTGGCCGCGCCGACCGGGCAAGGGGAGACGCGCCAGCTCCTGCTCCTCGTCGTCGAACAGGCAGAGCTCCACCTTGTCCGATTGGGGAGCCCAGACACAGAAGTGGCAGCCCGTCTCGTCCAGACGGGCGCCAAGCGGGTGATCTACCCCGTTTTCCATTTCAAACATCAGGACTCCTGTTTGATGAACAAGGTCGCGAGCGGCGGCAAGTCCAGCACCAGGCTGTGTGCCATCCCCTGCCAGGGGGTCGCCTCGGCGACGAAGACCAGACCCACATCATAGTTGCTGCCCCAGTAATACTCGCTGTCGGTATTGAGCACCACCCGATAGTGGCCCGCCGCCGGTACGCCAATCCGGTATTCGATGCGCGGCACCGGGGTGAAGTTGCACGTCACCATGATGGCCTGTTTGCCCTCTTTGTCCGCCCGCAGCCAGGCAAAGATGCTGTTGTCGGCATCGTTGTGATCCAGCCAGCGGAAGCCGTTCTGCTCATAGTCCGCCTGATACAAGGCAGGTTCATGACGGTAGAGGTGGTTGAGATCGTGGATCAACCGCTGCTGGCCGCCGTGCTTGGGATATTGCAGCAGGTGCCAGGGCAGCTGGGCGTCGTGGTTCCACTCGTTGCTCTGGGCGATTTCGGTGCCCATGAAGTTGAGCTTCTTGCCCGGGTGGCCGTACATGAACCCCATGTAGGCGCGCAGGTTGGCGGCCTGCTGCCACTCGTCCCCCGGCATCTTGTAGAGCATGGAGTGCTTGCCGTGTACCACCTCGTCGTGGGAGAGGGACAGGATGAAGTTCTCGTCATAGTGGTAAACCATGGAGAAGGTCATGTCGTTGTGGTGGTAGCGACGGTGGATCGGCTCTTTCTGCATGTAGCTGAGGGTGTCGTGCATCCAGCCCATATTCCACTTGAAGCCAAAACCCAGGCCACCGAGGAAGGTGGGGCGGGAGACGCCGGCAAAGGCGGTGGACTCCTCGGCGATGGTCATGGCGTGGGGGTACTTGCGATAGACCTCCTCGTTGGTCCACTTGAGCAGGCTGATCGCCTCGTAGTTGTGGTTGCCGCCATCGACGTTCGGTACCCACTCGCCGGCGTTGCGCGAATAGTCCAGATAGAGCATGGAGGCGACTGCATCCACCCGCAGGCCGTCGATGTGGAACTTGTCGAGCCAGAACAGGGCGCTCGCCACGAGGAACTGGCGCACTGTGTTGCGGCCGAAGTCGTAGATGTAGGAGTTCCAGTCCGGGTGCCAACCACGGCGCGGATCTTCGTACTCGTAGAGTGGGGTGCCGTCGAAGCGGGCCAGCCCGTGGGCATCGGACGGGAAGTGGGCGGGCACCCAATCCAGAATGATGCCGATGCCGGCCTGGTGGCACTGGTCAACGAAGTATTTGAAATCATCAGCCGTGCCGTAGCGGCTGGTGGGGGAGAACATGCCCACCGGCTGGTAGCCCCAGGAGCCGCTGAAGGGGTGCTCGGAGACTGGCAGCAGCTCGATGTGGGTGTACTCCATCTCCTTGATGTAATCCACCAGTTCCACCGCCAGCTCGCGCCAGCTCAGGCTGTCGCCGTTGGAGTGACGCTTCCAGGAACCCACGTGCAGCTCGTAGATGGAAAGGGGTTGTTCGCGCTTGTCATTGAGCTGACTCTCGCGCCAGGCGGCGTCCTGCCACTGGTACTGACCGTGGTCATAGACCACGGAGGCGAACGAGGGGTACTGCTCGCAGTAGAAGCCCACCGGGTCGCTCTTGTGGGGCAGGCGATTGCCCGCCGGGTCCTTGAGTTCGAACTTGTAGCGATCCCCGGCCTTGAGCCCCGGCACGAACAGCACCCAGTGGCCGCACTGGCTGCGCTGCATGGGGTGACGGCGGCCATCCCAGAAGTTGAAATCGCCGATGAGGCTCACCGCCGTGGCGCTCGGCGCGTAGACGGCAAAGCGTACCCCTTCCACCTGCTGGCCGAGGTGCGTCACGGTGCGCAACTGGGCGCCGAGGGTGTGGTAGAGGTTTTCCGGTTGCCAGGTGAGTTCCGCCAGCCCTTCCCAGGCGGCAGCCTGGAACTGATAGGGGTCGATGATGTCGGCACTGGCGTCGGCGTAGGTCGCGATGAGCTGGTAGGGGAAGGGATTCTTGCGGCGGGTGAAAACAGTTTCAAAGAGGCCCGCTTCGTCAGCGGCGGTCAGGGTGGCAACTATCTTGCCTGACTTGAGATCCCTGACCCGGACCTCGAGTGCATCGGGCAACCAGGCGGTGAGTTTCAGGCCTGGCCCATCCGGATTGGCCAGCAGGCCTAGATGGGAGAAGGGATCGGCACAGCGGGCGGCAACCAAACGTTCAACGGGCATCGACATTTCCTTTGATGGCTGAACATCCGCTTCGGCCGAAGCCGAAGCGGATGAAAGTGAGTCACATGTTGGCGTTCAAGGCTCAACGGCTGGCCTCGTCACGGGCCCGGCTCATCTTGCCCGCCAGATTCTTGAGCGCCTCGTCGGCGAAGATATCCTCCAGATCCCGGGAGAGCTTGCGACGCCAGTTGGGGTACTCGTAGCTGGTACCCGGCACGTTGACCGGCTTGTCCATCTCCAGCCAGTCTTCGAGCTGGGTGCTGAACAGGGCACAGCTGCCACGGGACATGTGCAGTTGCAGACCGTGGTTGAGCTCGGTATTCATGCCGACCCAGTTCACGTCTTGACTGATATTGCCAGAGATGACCCCATGAGCATGCAGGCTGTCAAGGATCCGCTGCTTGGCCTGGTGGCGATCAGCATACAGGGTCTTGAGTACGTCTTCATCCGGGTACAGGCCCAGTTCGCGTCCCAGCGCCAGATCGTCGCAGTGCCAGAAGCCTTTGAGGGTCGGCATGTCGTGGGTGGTCAGGGCGGACATCGCCTGCTCGGCGTAGTGCGCCGGGGAGATGAAGCCACCATCGTCCTTGGAGCGCTCGAAGAAGAACACCTTGTAGGAGTGGACGCCGTTCTCTTTCAGGGTCACGTCGATCCCCTCCGGCACGGTCCCCAGATCCTCGCCGATCAGCAAGCACTGGTTGCGATGAGACTCGAGGGCCAGGATCCCCAGCAGATCGTTCACCGGGTAATAGATGTAGGCCCCCTTGGCGGCCGACTCTCCGGGCGGCACCCACCACAGGCGCAGCAAGGCCATCACGTGGTCGATGCGCAGGGCGCCGCAGGAGCGCATGTTGGCACGGAACAGATCCACCATGGGCTGGTAGGCGGCCTCGAACAGCTGGTTCGGGTTCATGGGGGGCAGGCCCCAGTTCTGGCCGAGGGGGCCGAGGATGTCGGGCGGTGCACCGACCGAGGCTTTCGGGCAGTAGAGATCCCGGTTTGCCCAGATCTCGGTGGAGCCTTCGGAGACGCCGACCGCCAGATCCCGGTAGATCCCCATCACCATGCCGGCGGCCTTGGCGCGGGCATCGGCCCGGGCCAGCTGCTCGTCAGCCAGGAACTGCAGATAGAGATAGAAGGCCACATCCTGCTGGTGCTCGGCCATCCAGGCCGCCACTTCGGGGTTGTGGTAATCGCGCAGCGCCTCGGGCCAGACCGGCCAGCCCCAGGCATTCTCGCCTTTGGCATAGAAGTGGGCCTGCAGGGCGTCAAACGCTGCCTGCTGTTGCAGGCTGTCACCGCCGGCAGCCACAAAGGCATCGAACGCAGCCTGACGCTCGGCGCTGAAGCTGGTCTGGTCGAACACCTGGCGCAGCATCCCGATCTTGGTCTGGATGACGCCGGTGTAATCCACATTGTCCTTGACCCGCAGGGAGGTGAGGTGCTGCTGGAAGGCCGGGCTCGCCACTTCCGCTTTCAGGCGATCGTTGCCCAGGAATTCGGGCACCGCTTCCACATCGATATAGGCGACGTTGAGCCAGCGACGGGAAGAGGGGCTGTAGGGGCTGGCACTCTCCGGGTTGGCCGGATAGAGGGCATGAATGGGGTTGAGACCGACGAAGTGGGCTCCCCAGGCGGCTGCGTTCTCAACCAGCTGGCCGAGATCGCTGAAATCGCCGATGCCCCAGTTGTGGCGGCTGCGCAGGCAGTAGAGCTGGACGCTCGGGCCCCACACCTTGCGACCATTGGCGATGGGCGCCTGCTTGTAGCAGGACTTGGGGGCGACGATGAGACGCATGGTGGCCAGCGGCTCGTCATTGCCCTCTTCCAGCAGGATGAGCTGGTGATAACCCAGCGCAGGCTGCACATCCAGGGTGACGCGATAGGCCTGACACTCCATCTCCTCGAACTCGGCCACCCCGACCAGCTCACCCTCGATGGGAGTGAGTTGACCGGACAGCACTGCACCCTGCTCCTGCTGGAGCTGCCAGGTGAGGGCATCGTTGACGAATTCGATGGGGAGGCGAACCTCAAGAGTAACGGCATCGCCGCTGCGTACCACCATCACGGGATCCAGCGCGCGCAGCCAGTGCTGGCGGTGCTCCTGCTCAAGCTGTTCGGACAGGGCGGCCTCGTCATCGACGCGGTAGCCCATGGCGCCCAGCATGGCGGCCTTGCTCTCTTCCGATACCAGGGCCGGCTGGCCCCAGGCATCAACATACTCACTGGCAATGCCTTTGGCGGCAGCCAGCTGTTCAATCAGGGTGGTCATAGTTTGAGAATTCCCGCTGTGGATTCTGTCTACGCTATTTTGTGATTAATTTTTATGGTTGGTACTTGAACAGTGGCTCTTTGGCCATGCTAAACCGCGCACATTTTTACATATCTCCCCGGCTGGATGTGTGACCGGGCAGGCACTATTGTTGTTCTCTGCCACCGACTTTGCTGATGATGCATTCAACAAAAGTTGGTAGCCAGTTACATAAACCGAAAATAAATTTCACAGTTTTTCATGATATAGCGCAATTTCGCGCAGATTGTTGGTTGACTCGCGAGGGAGTTCTAGTAAATTTACAAACGGAATTTTCTTTGACTACTGAACAGTTAGGTAACCAATTATGACTATCAAAGTAGGTATTAACGGTTTTGGCCGTATCGGTCGTTTCGTTTTCCGTCTGGCCGCTGAGCGTGCTGACATCGAAGTGGTTGGTATCAACGACCTGATCGACGTTGACTACATGGCTTACATGCTGAAGTACGACTCCACTCACGGTCGCTTCAAGGGCACTGTTGAAGTCAAAGACGGCAACCTGATCGTCAACGGCAAAACCGTACGTGTTACCGCTGAACGTGACCCGGCCAACCTGAAATGGGGCGAAATCGGTGTTGACGTTGTTGCCGAAGCAACCGGTCTGTTCCTGACCGACGAAACCGCTCGCAAGCACATCGCTGCCGGTGCCAAGAAAGTCGTACTGACCGGTCCGTCCAAAGACGCTACCCCGATGTTCGTCATGGGCGTCAACCAGGATTCCTACGCTGGCCAGGACATCGTTTCCAACGCTTCCTGCACCACCAACTGCCTGGCCCCCATCGCCAAGGTTCTGAACGATACCTTCGGTATCGAATCCGGCCTGATGACCACCGTTCACGCTACCACTGCTACCCAGAAGACCGTTGATGGTCCGTCTGCCAAAGACTGGCGCGGTGGCCGCGGTGCGGCTCAGAACATCATCCCGTCCTCTACCGGTGCTGCCAAGGCTGTTGGCGTGGTCATTCCGGAACTGAACGGCAAGCTGACCGGCATGGCCTTCCGCGTTCCGACTCCGGACGTGTCCGTTGTTGACCTGACCGTCAACCTGAAGAAAGAAGCGTCCTACGCTGAAATCTGCCAGGCCATGAAGGCTGCCTCCGAAGGCGCCATGAAGGGCGTGCTGGGCTACACCGAAGACGAAGTGGTTTCCACCGACTTCCTGGGTGAGCGTCAGACTTCCGTGTTCGATGCCAAGGCTGGTATCCAGCTGAACAAGACCTTCGTGAAAGTCGTCTCCTGGTACGACAACGAAATGGGCTACTCCAGCAAGGTTCTGGACCTGATCGCTCACATCTCCAAGTAATTTGGGATGCGCAATCGCGTAGCTTGAAAAAAGGCGGCCAATGGCCTAATGCCAGTCAGTTAAGCCTGACTGGCATTGTTTTTACTAGGTTTTCTCGTCGCATACTTCTGTGGTTTGGCTTTGATGCACCTTGGGTAACTTCGTTCTCGGCGGGCGGGTAACTTGAACTGCTCTGCCTGTTTGTCCAACTCAGCGACACGCCCTGGAACCATGCCCGGTGACACAAACGGCAGGCAACTGAGTTCATGCAGCAGATACACCGATGCCATGTGAAAGCTCAACTGGCTGGCCGTATAGCCCTTTAAGCTCGCCGCCATCCTAACCATCTGATATCTCAGTAGGTTATAGGCCAATACCAAGCCCCATAGCTCCTGCCTTACTCCATCGGGTTTCTTGCTGCGCAGCGTCAGCCGGTGCTGTTGCAGGCTATGTTTCATCTCCCGATAGCCCAGCTCGATTTCCCAGCGATTCTGGTATAGCTCCATCAACTCGCTGGCCGGGAAGCGCAGCGGGTCGGTGAGCGAGGTCAGCACCTGCCGCTCCTTGCCGTTTACCGTCCGGGTCAGCAGCCGGGCTTCGAACTGCTCCGGCAACTCGCTCCACTTCTTCTTGGCCTGCGGACTGGCTCTGAGGCGTACCAGCACATCCTGCCGCCCCAGCTTGCGGATGACCTCGTATTGAGCCCCCTTTTTCAGCGGAATAAGCCAGTGACGCGCTACGCCCTGGCGTTGCCAGGCATGGAGTAACCCCAGTGAGTAGAAGCCCTTATCGAACAGGGTCAGGCTATTATCGGGTGTTTTTTCAATCAGTTGCTCTGCCAACACCATCTCGTTTACCGCACAGGAGTCCATCACTGTCTGGGTCAGCAGATGACTGGTCAGCTCCATCTGACACAACATGCGGACCTGGGGATATTGCGTCTCCCCCTGGACGGTTTTCGACTTGGCAAAGGCGCCGGCATTGTCCGGAGTATCGGGCGTGCGCCAGACCACCCCGTCCACGGCCAGCAGCTGCAAGCCGGCCCAGGTGGGGTGCTGACACAGCTGATGCCAGAGTGTGGCGGTCTGCTGGAACACCTGTCGAACGGCTTGGTCAGCCAGTTTTTGGCGCGCCTGGATGAAGGCGCTGGGGACGACAAACGGCCGGTCGCCGGGTAACAGGATATCGAGCTGGTTGGCCAGCTGGGCCATAGGGACATGACGAAACAAGGACATCCCGATAATGGCCCATAGCACCCGCTCCATGGGCATGCGCCGTCGGCGCAAGGAGACGGAGCCCGTCTCGGCCAAGCAAGCCTGCACCAGTTCAGGTGACAGCAGGTCAGACAGGGACTCAAACTTTCCGGGAGGACAGGCGTGAATGAAGTCGAGAGCTTGGTCGATACGCATAAAAAAATCCGAAACCCAACAAGGAGTTTCGGATTCTTACACAGCCTGAGGATCGGTCAATGGATCCTTAACTGATCGGCATTACGGCCAATGGCCGCCTTTTTGTATTCTGAATCACGGACCCTTTCTGAATGTCCCCGAGCACTGGAGCCTTTATGACACCGACACGTACGCTGACTGCCCACTGCACCCTGAGCCAGGATAGCCTGCCCCTGCTGACCATAGACAATGAGCACGCCAGGGCCGAGATAAGCCTGTTTGGCGCCCATGTGCTGCGTTACCAACGCCATGGTGAGCCGGCCTCTCTCTGGCTCAGCGACAAGGCGATACTGGATGGCAGCAAGCCCATTCGCGGCGGCATTCCCCTCTGCTGGCCCTGGTTCGGCCCCTCCCCCGCTCGCGTTGGCAGCGGCAAGCCGGCTCATGGCTTCGCACGCAACTGCCTGTGGACGCTGGATGGGGTCTCCGATCACGGGGATGGCACACTCGTCCACCTCTCCCTGCGTGACAACGATGCCAGCAGGACGCTCTGGCCCCATGCCTTCGAGCTGGAGCTGGACGTACTGGTCGGCAAGGAGCTTTCCCTGGTGCTGACCACCCGCAACACCGGCAAGTCAGCGCTCACCTACAATGCCGCCCTGCACACCTACCTGCAGATCAGTGCGCCGGAAGCGGTAACCGTGACCGGCCTCGGCGAACCCTATCTGGACAAGCTGACCGGCCGAAACGAACTGCAACAGGGAGCGCTGACCGTCACCGCAGCCATGGATCGCATCTACCGCCAGCCCGATGCCATGGTCAGCGTGCAGGATGGTGAGCGCACCACCCGGGTGGTCAGCGGCAACCACGACAGCGTGGTGGTCTGGACCCCCTGGCAGGAAGGGGCCAGCGCCATGGCCGACATGAGTGACGAGGGTTATCGCACCATGCTCTGTGTCGAGGCGGCCATCACTGCCGAGGACGGGATCACCGTCGCGCCCGACGAGGAGCACAGCTTCTCCACCGTCATCATCTGACGATACGGCTGACGGATAAATTAAAGAGGGCTCCCGCGGGAGCCCTCTTTGCATCTTGCCATCAGAGTCAGTCAGGCGTTGCCCTGGGTCTTGAGCTTGAGCTCGGCGGCGAAATCCAGCATGCGATCGAGCGGGACAAGCGCTTTGAGACGCAGTGCCTCATCCACATGGATCTCGTGACGCTCTGCACCGTCGGTCAGGGCTTCCTTGATGGCCACCAGGCCGTTCATCGCCATCCAGGGGCAGTGGGCGCAGCTGCGGCAGGTGGCACCATCACCACCGGTGGGTGCCTCCACCATCTCTTTCTCCGGGCATGCCTGCTGCATCTTGTAGAAGATGCCGCGATCGGTCGCCACGATCAGTTTCTGCTGGGGCAGCTCTTTGGCGGCCTTGATGAGCTGGCTGGTGGACCCCACCGCATCCGCCAGCTCGATGACGGAGGCCGGAGACTCCGGGTGCACCAGCACGGCGGCATCCGGGTTCTGGGCCTTGAGCTCGCGCAGCGCCTTGGCCTTGAACTCGTCGTGCACGATGCAGTGCCCCTGCCAGCGCAGCATCTCGGCGCCGGTCTTCTTCTCGATGTAGGCGCCGAGGTGTCTGTCCGGGCCCCAGATGATCTTGTGACCCTGACTGTCCAGATGTTCGACGATCTCCAGCGCAATGCTGGAGGTGACCACCCAGTCGGCACGTGCTTTCACCGCTGCCGAGGTATTGGCATAGACCACCACGATGTGATCGGGGTGGGCATCGCAGAAGGCGGAGAACTGGTCGATGGGACAACCCAGATCGAGGGAGCACTCGGCCTCCAGCGTCGGCATCAGCACCCGCTTGTGGGGGCTCAGGATCTTGGAGGTCTCTCCCATGAAGCGCACACCGGCCACGATCAGGGTCTGGGCCGCATGGTCGCGACCGAAGCGGGCCATCTCCAGGGAGTCACCCACGAAGCCACCGGTGGCTTCTGCCAGGGCCTGGATCTCGGGATCCGTGTAGTAATGGGCAACCAGCACGGCCTGGCGCGCCTCGAGCAGCACCTTGATCTCGGCGATCAGGGTCGCCTTCTGCTCGGGAGTCAGGGGCTGTGGTTTGGCCGGGAAGGGGTAGTCCATCTCGACTACCGGCGGAATACTGCTCAGTGCATTGCTCATTGCGACTGTTCCATCAACGCTCGGGAAGGCCAAAATTATAACCAGAAGCCGTGCACAAACCCATCAACAAATCCAGTACAGTACAACTGTCAGGACCCGCTCCGACCATATCGTTGTCATTCTTGCCAAAAGGAGTTGTCGAATGAAACAACGTTCGCTCAAGACCAAGTTGTTATTGCTCACGCTGGGACTTTTTCTCGCCAGTGGCGTCGCCATGACATGGCTACAGTCCTCCTCGCTGAACGGCCTGCGTGATGACATCATGGCGCAGACCCGTGGCGCCCTGGAGCAGGAGGTTTCCCGTTCCCTGCAATTCCAGGCAGAGCGGTATGCCGTACAGATCGAAGACCAGTTGCAGCAGGCCTATCAGATACCGCTCGGCATGGCGGCGCAGCTTGAAGGAAGCATGGCCCAGCCGGACCAGCGGCTGAGTCGCCCACAAGTGGAGCTGCTGCTTGGCAGCCGCCTGCGCCAGGCAAACGGGATCAGCTCCATCTACGCCCAGTTCGAACCCAACGGTTACGACGGACAGGACGCCGACTGGCAGACAGGCGCCAGCCATTCGGTTGTCGGCAAGGGCAGTCTCGAGGTCTACTTCACCCGGGAACAGAACGGAAACATCGCGCAGCAGACCATAGATGCCGACACCAGTGACGCCAAGTTCGACACCTCGCGCAATGAATTCGGCATTCGCAACAGCGAGTGGTATCTCTGCGGTCGCGAGACTCGTCGCCCCTGCCTGATGGAACCCTACCTCTACGAGATAAGCCCTGGCCAGAAGATGCTGATGACCAGCCTGACGGTGCCCGTCCTCAAGGATGGCAAGTTTGCCGGGATCACCGGGGTCGACATGAACCTGCCCATCTTTCAGCAACTGGCCGAGCACCTTGGCAAGAGCCTCTATGACAACCAGGCCGAGGTCACCCTGGTCAGCAAGACGGGCTTCATCGTCGGCAGCAACCGCCATTCGGACAAACTGGGTCGCCCCCTGACAGAGGCTGGACTGGTTGCCCCGAATGGACACCCCGCCGATACCGACAGCGATTTCATCCTGCAGCAGCCCATACGGATCGAGGCCGCCGACAACCAGTGGTGGCTGATGATCAAGGTGCCCAAGGCCCTCGCCCTCAGCCAGGCCAACACCATCAGCCAGCAGCTCGGCAGCCTGTTGCAGGCTACCCAGCAGCAGCAGCTGGTTGCCATCGTTGTCATCACCCTGGTGGCCCTGGGCCTGCTTGTCTGGTTCATCCAGACCATCACGGCGCCCCTCTCCCTCATCAGCCGCCACGTCTCCCACCTCGCCAGCAATGAAGGCGACCTGACCCAGCAGATGCGTATCGACACCCACCAGGAGCTCATCGAGCTGGGCAGGCATCTCAATGCCTTCCTCGGCAAGCTGAGGGCCATGGTGCAGGGCAGCAAGCAGATAGGGCAACAGGTGCATCAGCAGGCCAGGGGCATGAAACAGACGGCCGATGCCATGCGCAGCAGCCTGGATGATCAGAGCCTGGAGCTGGAGAGCGTGGTCAGCGCCATGCACGAGATGAGCACCACGGCAGTCAGTGTGGCGGGCTATGCGGAACAGGCGGCGCAGGAGTCGGAAGCGGCGACCCACCATGTCAGCACGGCCCAGCAGACATTGAGCAGGGCCCGCAGCGAGATCCATACCCTGGTCGAGGACATGCATCAGGCCGACAAGGCGGTCGCCCAGGTCGCCCAGCGCAGCACCAATATCAGCCATATTCTCGATGTGATCCGGGCCATTGCCGAACAGACCAACCTGCTGGCCCTCAACGCAGCCATCGAGGCGGCGCGGGCCGGCGACATGGGCAGGGGGTTTGCCGTCGTGGCGGACGAGGTGAGGGCGCTGGCCAACAAGACCCGCTCATCCACCGACGAGATAGGGCAGCTCATCGGCAGCCTGCAAACCGAGGTCACCAGCAGCCAGCAGTTGATGAGCACGGGGATCGCCCGCTCGGTGAGCACGGTTGAAGGCACGGAGCAGGCCTTCGAGGCACTCAATCAGGTGGTCACCCAGATCCAGCAGATCCATGATCACATCAGCCAGGTGGCGACCGCCGCCGAGCAGCAGAGTGCCGTGAGCGACACCATCAACCAGAACCTGATGCGCATCGGCGACGCCGCCACCACCCTGGGACAAGAGGCCAATGCCAGCCAGCGCCTGAGCGAGGCACTGGAACAGGCAGCCACCACCCTGGCAAGCGAGCTGGATCGACTGCGAACCTGATGGGAGACGGAAACGAAAAAGCCCGCATCGCTGCGGGCTTTTCAATATGGTGGTCGTTACTGGGCTCGAACCAGTGACCCCCTCCTTGTAAGGGAGGTGCTCTCCCAGCTGAGCTAAACGACCTGGGACAAGACTGAAATGATGGTGGGTCGTGCTGGATTCGAACCAGCGACCAATTGATTAAAAGTCAACTGCTCTACCGACTGAGCTAACGACCCATCTAAATCATTTTTAAAGCATGGTGGTCGTTACTGGGCTCGAACCAGTGACCCCCTCCTTGTAAGGGAGGTGCTCTCCCAGCTGAGCTAAACGACCTGGGATAAGACTGAAATGATGGTGGGTCGTGCTGGATTCGAACCAGCGACCAATTGATTAAAAGTCAACTGCTCTACCGACTGAGCTAACGACCCATCGAAATCATTTTTAAAGCATGGTGGTCGTTACTGGGCTCGAACCAGTGACCCCCTCCTTGTAAGGGAGGTGCTCTCCCAGCTGAGCTAAACGACCTGGGATAAGACTGAAATGATGGTGGGTCGTGCTGGATTCGAACCAGCGACCAATTGATTAAAAGTCAACTGCTCTACCGACTGAGCTAACGACCCATCTAAATCATTTTTTAAAGCATGGTGGTCGTTACTGGGCTCGAACCAGTGACCCCCTCCTTGTAAGGGAGGTGCTCTCCCAGCTGAGCTAAACGACCTGGGATATGACTGAAATGATGGTGGGTCGTGCTGGATTCGAACCAGCGACCAATTGATTAAAAGTCAACTGCTCTACCGACTGAGCTAACGACCCATCTAAATCATTTTTAAAGCATGGTGGTCGTTACTGGGCTCGAACCAGTGACCCCCTCCTTGTAAGGGAGGTGCTCTCCCAGCTGAGCTAAACGACCTGGGATTCAATGTTCAGAGTGGTGGGTCGTGTAGGGTTCGAACCTACGACCAATTGATTAAGAGTCAACTGCTCTACCGACTGAGCTAACGACCCACATCCTGAACCTTTCACCAACCGCATGTGGCGGCCAGTATTACAACATGGTGGTCGTTACTGGGCTCGAACCAGTGACCCCCTCCTTGTAAGGGAGGTGCTCTCCCAGCTGAGCTAAACGACCTGGGATTCAATGTTCAGAGTGGTGGGTCGTGTAGGGTTCGAACCTACGACCAATTGATTAAGAGTCAACTGCTCTACCGACTGAGCTAACGACCCACATCCTGAACCTTTCACCAACCGCATGTGGCGGTTAGCGTTACAACATGGTGGTCGTTACTGGGCTCGAACCAGTGACCCCCTCCTTGTAAGGGAGGTGCTCTCCCAGCTGAGCTAAACGACCTGGGAATATTGTCTTCACCTGCTGTGAAGAAATGGTGGGTCGTGCTGGATTCGAACCAGCGACCAATTGATTAAAAGTCAACTGCTCTACCGACTGAGCTAACGACCCTCACCACGACCAGTGCCGACTGCATTACTGCTCCGGCTCTGACGGCGGCCTATATTACGGATTTATCATCCTGGCGCAATAGAAAAATCTTAAATTAAATCTGATTGTTCACTGCGCATACAAAGCACGGCGGTATTTACAAGAGTGTTACGAAAACAGTGACATGCAGCAATGTCACAGCTTGGCCAGACTCTGTTTGGCCAGCTGGGCCGGCGAGGTGTTGGGGTAACCCTTGATCACCTGCTCATAGAAGGCCTTGGCCTCTGCTTTTTTGCCGTCAAGCTGGGCGAGCATGCCGAGTTTCAGCAGGGCATCGGCCCGCTTGGGTGACTTGCTGTATTTGTTCGCCACCGTGGAGAACTGGCTCGCGGCCCCCGCCCTGTCACCCTTGTTGAACATCAGCTGGCCGAGCCAGTAGTGGGCATTGGGAACATAGCTGGAGTTCGGGAACTGCTTGATGAACCCTTCGAAGGCAGGAATGGCCTTGTCATAGTTCTTCTCCTTGAGCACCATGTTCACGGCCGCGTCGTAGGCCTGGTTCTCATCCTGGTTGGTGGAGTAGTTGGCTGCCGCGGCAGGAGGCGTTGCAGCACCTGCAGCAGGTGTTGCGGGCGCGGCGGCAGGCTGGCTGTTGGCCACCTTGTCGAGCTCTTGGTAGAGTTGGCGCTGGCGCTCCTGGGACTGCTCCATCTGGTAGGTCTGCTGTTCCAGCTGACCACGCAGCTCGGAGACCTCCCCTTGCAGGGAGTCGACCTGTTGCTGCAGTTCGGCCTGCAGACGCAGACGGGCGTTGAGGGTACGCTCCAGCAGAGCAACCCGGTCTTCCAGGCTGCCGGTCGGTACGATGGCACCATTGTTGCCGCTCAGCACCACGCCGCTGCTGCCAGAATCCCCGCTCAGATCGCTCACGGGTGCCGCTGCTTGCGCATTCAAAGCAACCAACACGGCCAGCGCAACACCAGCTTGCTTGTACACAGATTTCATTCGGATCAAACCTTAGCGTTTAGTGCAAATAAAACGGTCAGCGCATAGTCGCTCGCTGATACAGATTTCATTCGGATCAAACCTTGACGTTTAGTGCAAATAAAACGGCCATCGAAATGGCCGCTTGCATATAAACGAACTTCGTTCGACTCAAACCTTAGTAAACCAGGACCGCACGGCGGTTCTTGGCAAAGGCTTCCTCGGTGTGGGACAGATCCAGCGGCTTCTCTTCGCCATAGCTGACGATGGAGAGCTGCTCGGCCTGCACACCCAGGGTTTGCAGATACTTGGCAACAGCCTTGGCACGACGCTCACCCAGCGCGATGTTGTATTCCGGCGTACCGCGCTCGTCGGCGTGGCCTTCGATCAATACCTTGACGCTCGGACGTTCACGCAGGTAGCTGGCGTGGGCATCCAGCAGGTCGGCGTACTGACCCTGAATGTCGTAACCATCGTACGGGAAGTAGATCACGTTGTCGCGTTGCAGCGCTTCGAACTTCTGACGCATCTGCTCTTCCGGGGACAACATGCCGTTGGCGCCGCCGGTTTGTACACCGCCCATGCCGTCAGTCATGCCGGACTCGGCGCCAGCGGCGTCGGAGTCGGAAGAGGAGCTACAGGCAGCCAAGGTGAACAGTGGCAGTGCGATGGCCAGACCCTTGAGCAGTTTATTGAGTTGCATGCTATTTCCTTAAACCTTTATAACAAAACAAAAAACAATCGATTTTTATCAATTCAAGAAGGGCGACCAAGCTGGTGCACGAATTTCACCGCTACTGGTCGGAAGCACTGCCTTGAAGCGACCGTCGGTCGACACCAATGCAAGACTCTTACGACCCTGATAGATGGTGGCATAAATGATCATGCTGCCATTGGGAGCCACACTTGGCGATTCATCCAGAGCACTCTGGGTCAGTACCAGCATGGCTCCATTTTCCATATCCTGGCGAGCGATGCGATATTGTCCCTGAACCCGGGTCACCATCACCATGGACTTGCCGTCCGGTGTGATGGATGCCCCCTGGTTGGAATCCCCTTCCCAGGTCATCCGGCGAGTCATGCCAGTCGCCAAATTTACGCTATAAATCTGGGGTTTGCCACCACGTTCAGAGGTGAACAGCAAAGTTTGACCGTCCGGCATCCAGGAGGGTTCGGTGTCGATGGTACGGTTATTTGTGACTCGGGTGAGTTGCTTGCTAGCAACATCAACGACATAGATGTCAGGCTGCCCATCTTTGGACAGAACAATAGCCAAACGACGACCATCTGGAGACCACTCCGGCGCACCGTTGATGCCACGGAAGCTGGTGATCAGACTGCGCTGCTGGGTGTAGATGTCCTGCACATAGATCTCGGACTTCTGGTTCTCGAAGCTCACGTAAGCCAGCTTGCTGCCATCCGGCGACCAGGCCGGGGACATCAGGGGTTCACGGGAGCGCAGCAGGGTCTTCTCGTTGTAGCCGTCGTAGTCGGAGATCCGCAGCTGATACGGGAACTGGGTGCCCTGCTGCACGGAGACATAGGCCAGACGAGTCAGGAAGGCGCCACGCTCACCGGTCAGACGCTCGTAGACGATGTCGGAGATGCGGTGGGCAAACTGGCGCATCTGGGCACCCGGGATGGTCGCCATGCGGCTGTCCAGGATGTAACCGTTCGCTTCACCGCCCTGGGTCTTGGCCAGCTGGCCTTTCAGGACGTCGACCAGCTCGAAGTTGATCTTGTAGGTACCATCACCCACGGCGGCGATGGAGCCGACCACCACGGCTTCGACCCCCTGGGAAGCCCAGGGTGCGAAGTTGATCTCGCCGCTGGTGCTCGGCGTCTGCGGCATCTGGCCACGAGCCAGCGGCTTGAACTTGCCGCTGCGCATCAGGTCGTTGGAGACCACTTCCGCGATATCCTGCGGCAACTGGCCATTGCCCTCCCACTTGAAGGGGGCGATGGCGATGGGGCGCGCACTGTCGATACCGCCGGTGATGACG
The DNA here is from genome assembly GCF_002934285.1 of Aeromonas sp. ASNIH1. Taxonomy (NCBI): domain Bacteria; kingdom Pseudomonadati; phylum Pseudomonadota; class Gammaproteobacteria; order Aeromonadales; family Aeromonadaceae; genus Aeromonas; species Aeromonas sp. ASNIH1. The sequence goes on from NZ_CP026228.1 coordinate 774,695, forward strand.
ATGTCCAAGGCCGCCTGAGCACTCTGGCCCAGCAACAAACAGCCAACCAAAGCAAAAAACACTTTTCTTATCATGGCTTAAACTCTCAGTTCCAATTTGAGACTCAGTTCTCTGATCAACAACCCTTGCCAATCAAAGCAGAAACACTCTCTTAAATCGTTGGCGCTAGCTGAAGGCGTAGATCCTTCATCAATTCGAATGCCGCCGGATCCTTCGGCACCGGCAACTGGTTGGCCTTCAGAACCGCCGCCTTGCCGGAGCGACAGACCGCCGGATCACCCTGACCGTTGTCCACCGAGATGACGAAGCCGCTACTGGCCAACTTGACACCGATAGTACATGTTTTGCCCCGCATGGTGGGATCCAAAATCATGTAGCGCTCGACCGTGGCCTTGATGAGGGCGGCATACTTGTCGACCTCACCCTTGGCGGCTGCCGATGCGGCCTGACTGCGCGCATTGGCCTCGGCGGCCAGCTGCTGCTCCATCATGGCTTCCATCTCTTTTTGCAACTTGGCCTCTTCGGCCGCCTTGCGCTTGCGCTCCGCCTCAATCTTGGCCTTTCTGTCGGCCTCGGCCTTCGCCTTCTTCTCTGCGTCAGCTTTTGCCTTCTTGTCAGCCTCTTCCTTCGCCTTCTTCTCGGCCTCGGCCTTGGCTTTCTTCTCGGCTTCCGCCTTCGCCTTTTTCTCGGCTTCGGCCTTGGCCTTCTTCTCGGCTTCCGCTTTCTTGGCCTTGGCCTCTTCCGCCTTGGCTTTCTCTTCAGCCTGCTTCTTCTCCAGCTCTTCTTTTTTCTTCTTGAGCGCCAGCGCCTTGGCCTCTTCCGCCGCCTTGCGTTCGGCTTCGGCCTTCTTGGTCTTCTGCTCTTCCAGCTTGCGGGCTTCCTCGGCTTTCTGGGCCTTCTCTTCCGCCTGCTTCTGTTCAGCCTCTTTCTTCTGCTTGTCGGCTTCGGCCTTGCGGGTCGCCTCTTCGGCCTGCTTGCGCTTGGTCTCGGCGATACGCAGACGCTCCTGCTCCTGTGCCAGCTCGCGTTTGACGCGCTCAGCGTCTTCCTTGTCCTTCTGCTGCTGTGCAGCCTTGGGCTGGGCCTGCTTCTGCTGCTGGACCTGCTGCATCTGCTGCTCCAGCATTTCGCTGTCCATCATGACCGCATTGACGATCTGTCCCTTGGACTCGGGGCGCTTGGGTTTGCTGAAGTCGACACCGACCAGCAGGATGATGCCGATGATCAGATGCAGCAGCAGCGACGCGACGAGATAACCGGAAATACCACGCTTCACATCCATCTCCGTCAGTTCACCGGATCCGTCATCAGACCAACCTGAGGCACACCGGCTTTCTTGAGGGCCACCATCAGCAGGATCACCTCCTCGTAGCGTACGGACTTGTCACCGGCGACCACCACGGGCGCGTTCTGGTTGATGGCCAGATAGCCCATAGCCTTCTCGGTGATGTACTGCTGCATCGCCTCTGGGGTGCCGCTCGGTACGGGTTCGTCATCCGCCTCGCCGGCCTTGATGACGTACTCACCCTCGGTATTGACGCTGACGATGAAAGGCGGCTTGGAGTCTTCCGGCAACTGCTCGGACTCCGCCTGGGGCAGGTCGACCTTGACCCCCTGCGTGATCACGGGCGTGACCGCCATGAAGATGATGAGCAGCACCAGCATGACGTCGATATAGGGCACCACGTTGATCTCGGCGACCTTCTTGCGTTTGAGCCGCTGATAGGTTTGCATTACTTCTCACCCTGCTGTGCGATTTGGCGGTTCAGAATGGTGGTGAACTCGTCCATGAAGTTGGCGTAGGCGTTTTCCAGCCGTTCGACCTTGTTGGTGAAGCGGTTGTAGAAGATAACGGCCGGGATGGCGGCAAACAGACCCATGGCGGTGGCGATCAGCGCCTCCGCGATACCCGGTGCCACCATCTGCAGGGTCGCCTGCTGAACCTGACCCAGAGCGATAAAGGCGTTCATGATCCCCCAGACGGTACCGAACAGACCGATATAGGGGCTGATGGAGCCGATGGTCGCCAAGACCGGCAGGTTGGACTCGAGATCGTCCACTGCTCGGGACAGGGAGACGCGCATGGCACGATAGGTACCGTCCATCACCGCATCCTGACCACGGGCACCGGCCTTGAGCAGGCGGGCATACTCCTTGAAGCCGGAGTAGAAGATGTCTTCCATGCCTTCGATGTCGTCACGACGGGAGGAGGACTCCTGGTAGAGACGATTGAGGTCGACCCCGGACCAGAATCTATCTTCAAACTGCTCCGAGGCGAGGTTGGCCGCCTTGATGGCCTTGGAGCGCTGGATGATCAGCGCCCAGGAGACGACCGACATGCCCATCAGGGTCATCATGACCAGTTTCACCAACAGACTGGCTTGCCAGAACAGGCCAATAAACGAAATTTCAGCGTGCACTTAACAGCACTCCCTTGATTTTTTCAGGTATTGCAACAGGTTTCATTTGCGGATGACTGACACAGGCGATCTGTACCATGGCCTGAGTGATCAGCCGTCCATCAGCCGCCAGGATCTGCTGTGAAAAACGCATGGAAGCGCGTTTCACTTCAGTTACTTGCGTCATTACGGTCAGCAGTTCATTGAAACGGGCCGCCGCGCGGAAGTCGATTTCGGTGCGACTCACCACAAACGCGATCCCCGCCTGCAGCAGGACATCCTGTTCGATGCCGCCTGCGCGCAGGAATTCGGTGCGGGCCCGTTCCATAAACTTGAGATAATTGGCGTTGTAGACGATGCCTCCGGCATCCGTGTCTTCGTAGTAGACACGCACCGGAAACTCAGAGACTTCCCCCATAAAAATCTGTGATCCATTCGACAGTCAGATGGGGGGCTATCATAGCGCAGGGCTGAATAGGAAAGAAGCAGGGGGAGACAGGGAAATCCCCTCTCCCCCTGTTTTTTATGGCGTGCTGCGGCGCCGACAGGCCGAAGACCACAGGGCTGTCAGCATCACAAGAAAAGCGGACAAGAGAAGTGGCTGCGAGCGGCGTGACAAGCGAGGTTCTGTCGCTCTGACCGGGCGGCGGCACGCCCCTCAAAAAAGAAGAAGGAGGTGGGCTCATGCCGACCTCCTTCATCATTTATGGCAGGTAGTAGCTGCTGGTCAGCCAGAGCCCGCAGAGCAGGCTGGGCAGGGCGAGCCAGGGGAAGAACAGCACGCGGCCCACCAGGCTGCGCGGGTGAAATCCCAGTCCATGCATGACACCGCAACAGACCGCCCACATCAGCCAGGGCGCAAGCCAGAGGCCGTGCTCACTGGTGTTGGCCGCGACCAGGTTGGGCGCCTGCAAGATGGCGACAGCCAGCAGGGCCGCCGCCAGCAGCATCAGACCTTGCCATGGCTGGCGCTCCAGAGGAGCGGCCAGCCGGGCGAGCCTGTCACTTGTCTTCATCAATCTGACGATCCAGGTTCTCGGTGTGCTCCAGCCAGAGCGCATTGATAATCCCAAACGCACAGGCCAGCAGCAGCCCCAGGATCCAGGTGAAATACCACATATCAGGGCACCTTCTTAGTAGAGCGATTGTTGGTTGTCTTCGATGTGCTTGTTACTCACCCGGCCGAACATCTTGATGTAGGTCCAGATGGTGTAAGCCAGCACGGTCGGCACGAAGACGACTGCGACTACCGTCATCACCTTGAGGGTGTTGAAGGAGGCGGTGGAATCCCACATGGTCAGGCTCTGGGACGGCTCGAGGCTCGAGGGCATCACGAACGGGAACATGGAGAAGCCCGCGGTCAGGATGATGCCGGCGATGGCCAGGGAGGAGAACAGGAACGCCACCCAACCCTTGTCCAGCTTGGCCGCCACGGCGGTCAGCAGACACATCACCAGACCCAGCACGGGTGCGGCAATCATCCAGGGATAGAGGTTGTAGTTCTGCATCCAGGCACCGGCCTGCACCACCACTTCCTTGTGAAGGGGGTTGGTGACGGCGTCGGTGGCGACGGAGCCCACAATCACATAACCATCCATGCCGCTCACCCAGACACCGGCCAGGGCGAACAGCACCAGGGTCAGCAGGGAGAAGATCATGGCGGCGGTGCGAGAGCGCGCCAGCACTTCACCTTCGGTCTTCATCATCAGCCAGGTTGCACCCTGGGTGATGATCATGAAGAGGCTCACCAGACCGGCCAGCAGGCCGAACGGATTGAGCAGACCGAAGAAGTTGCCGTGATAGGTCATCATCAGGAACTGGTTGAAGCTGAACGGTACACCTTGCAGCAGGTTGCCGAACGCCACCCCGAAGATGACAGGGGGAATGGCGCTACCGGCAAACAGAGCCCAGTCCCAGTTGGAGCGCCACTTGGCATCTTCCTGCAGGGAGCGGTACTTGAAGCCGACCGGACGGAAGAACAGCGCCATCAGGGTCAGGATCATGGCAATGTAGAAGCCGGAGAAGGCCGCCGCATAGACCATGGGCCAGGCGGCGAACAGGGCGCCACCGGCGGTCACCAGCCAGACCTGGTTGCCTTCCCAGTGCGGCCCCATGGTGTTGAGCATCACGCGACGCTCCACATCCTTCTTGCCGACGAAGGGGAGCAGGGCGCCCACCCCCATATCGAAACCGTCGGTGATGGCAAACCCGATCAGCAGCACGCCGACCAGCACCCACCAGACCAGACGCAACAGTTCGTAATCAAACATGGGTCACTCTCCTTATGCCTTGCTCTGTTCGAAGTGGTACTTGCCCGTCTTCAGGCTGCTTGGGCCCAGGCGCGCATACTTGAACATCAGGTACATCTCGATGATCAGCAGTACGGTGTAGAACAGGAAGATCCCGATCAGAGAGAACCAGATCTCGGACGCAGGAATGTTGGATGCAGAGACATAAGTCGGCAGCATCTCGGCGATGGTCCAGGGTTGACGACCATATTCAGCGACAAACCAGCCTGCCTCGATGGCGATCCAGGGCAGCGGAATGCCGTACAGCAGCGCCTTGAGCAGCCACTTGCGCTCGCCGATCTTGTGGCGGGTGCTGTCATAGAAGGCCAGACCGATCAGCACCAGCATCAGGATGCCGCAGGCGACCATGATGCGGAAGGCGAAGAACAGCGGCAGTACCTGCGGGATGGAGTCATCCACGGCAGCCTTGATCTGCTCGTCGGTGGCGTCGGTCACGTTGGGGGTGTAACGCTTGAGCAGCAGACCGTAGCCCAGATCCTGCTTCACTTCGTCGAAGCGGGCGCGGGTATCGTCGGACTTGTCACCGGATTGCAGCTTGGTCAGCAGGTCGTAGGCGGTCATGCCGTTGCGCACGCGCAGCTCATGCTCGCTCTTGAGATCCTTGAGACCAGTCACCTGACCGTCCAGGGAACGGGTGGCGATGATGCCGAGGGCATAGGGTATCTTGATGGCGTAGTCGGTGCGCATCTCCTCCTGGTTCGGGATCCCGAACAGGGTGAAGGATGCCGGAGCCGGCTCCGTGTTCCACTCGGCCTCGATGGCCGCCAGTTTCACCTTCTGCACTTCCCCGGTCTCGTAGCCGGACTCGTCACCCAGCACCAGCACGGAGAGGATGGAGGCCATGCCGAACGCGGCCGCGATGGCGAAGGAGCGACGAGCGAACGCCACATCACGATTCTTCAGCAGGTAATAGGAGGAGATCCCGAGCACGAACATGGCGCCCGTGGTATAGCCTGCCGCCACGGTGTGGACGAACTTGACCTGTGCAACCGGGTTGAACACCAGGTCGGCGAAGCTCACCATCTCCATGCGCATGGATTCGAAGTTGAACTCGGCACCCACCGGGTTCTGCATCCAGCCGTTGGCGACCAGGATCCAGAGTGCGGAGAGGTTGGTCCCGAGCGCCATCAGCCAGGTAGCCGCCAGGTGCTGACGCTTGCTGAGACGATCCCAACCGAAGAAGAACATACCGACGAAGGTGGACTCCAGGAAGAAGGCCATCAAGCCTTCGATGGCCAGCGGGGCCCCGAAGATGTCGCCGACATAGTGGGAGTAGTAAGCCCAGTTGGTACCGAACTGAAACTCCATGGTGAGCCCGGTGGTAACCCCGAGGGCAAAGTTGATACCGAACAACTTGCCCCAGAACTTGGTCATGTCCCGGTACACTGTGTTGTTGGTCATCACATAGACAGACTCCATGATCGCCAGGATGAAGGCCATCCCCAGCGTCAAGGGTACAAACAGGAAGTGATAAAGGGCCGTCGCAGCAAATTGGAACCGCGATAGGTCTACCACATGCTCAGCAATCATGATGTTTCCTCACCGATTATTGGCACGGCTATTTTAAGTTTTAAGGACAAAGCTTCCATTGGAAGTCCCCGAACGGTCGGTCACCCCTCGCGGACTGACCGGATTCGACTGCCACCACATTAACAACAAGGCAATATACAGGAACAAAAAAAGCTAATGTTTAACATCTAATAAACAATAACCAGGATTCTATTCCCGCCTATAATGATCGCTGTTTTATATCACCTTTATTTGATTGAAATCAATGTAAAACCACCCTCAATACATGCTTTTTCAAGGTAACTTATAGGGCTTTCCCCATTAATTATGGGAGCTTCATCACAAAAAACAACAAGTCGTAAATAATTGATTTAAATCAATTTTATGACTCACTAAAATAGTTTCAATTCTGTTAAACAAATACACAACCCCGGGAATAAAGCCTTCGCATCTCGATTATTTCAATAAATGGCCAGGCTCATCCAAAAATCAATTTAAACCCAGTAAAAACACATGTTTATGCGGATTGACACCCCCACCAAAGCCATTAGTTTATCTAATCAAAAGCCCATAGATTTTCTTGTTTGCCCCACCCGGAAAGAGCTCCTACAATGCGCCTCGCAGTGAGGGCATACCTCTGAATACAGGCCGGTCATTCCGGGTTCCCGGTACGTATTCGATGAACATTTCGAACCTGTTTGTTGGGATTAATGATGAAAAAGTTTGTTGCCAAGACCATCCGTTACTACAAGCTTTCTTTCGTTCAACTCTATCAAATGAACCGACTCTGAAGCCTCGCGACGGCTCCTCTGTTTTTTCCCGACCGGTCTGCAGACGCGCTCACTGTCTGTGAACATCCATCCTGAATTGTCTTTTCCCACCGCCTGTGCCGTGGGCTTTTTTTTGCCCGCAAAACAAAAAGCCGCCTCAAGGGCGGCTTTTTGGTTCATATCGCAACGTCTACTGATCTGCCGGTCGTTCCAGGCCAAAGTGTGCGTAGGCTCTCTGAGTTGCGATCCGCCCTCTGGGTGTACGTTGCAAATAGCCTTGCTGGATCAGATAAGGTTCCAGCACGTCTTCTATGGTGTCCTTCTCCTCACCGATGGCGGCGGCCAGATTGTCGAGCCCGACTGGCCCCCCCATAAACTTGTCGATGACGGCCAACAATAGCTTGCGATCCATGAAGTCGAAACCTTCGTTGTCCACGTCCAGCATGTCCATGGCTCGGGCCGCAATGGGTCCGTCAATTCCCCCGTCAGACTTCACCTGGGCAAAATCTCGTACCCGCCTTAACAAACGGTTAGCAATCCGCGGTGTCCCCCGGGAGCGACGGGCTACCTCGAGAGCGCCGTCTTCCGTCATGTCGAGCCCGAGGCAGCGGGCGCTGCGAGAGACGATGTCGGTCAGGTCCTTGACGTTGTAAAACTCGAGGCGCTGCACGATGCCAAACCGATCCCGCAGGGGGCTGGTGAGGGAGCCGGCCCGGGTGGTGGCACCGATCAGGGTGAAGGGAGGGAGATCGAGCTTGATGGAGCGGGCCGCCGGCCCCTCCCCTATCATGATGTCGAGCTGATAATCCTCCATGGCCGGGTAGAGCACCTCCTCCACCACCGGGCTGAGACGGTGGATCTCGTCGATGAAGAGCACATCGTTCGGTTCCAGGTTGGTGAGGAGCGCCGCCAGATCGCCGGCCTTCTCCAGCACGGGGCCCGAGGTGGTCTTGATGTTGACCCCCATCTCGTTGGCGACGATGTTGGCCAGCGTGGTCTTGCCAAGGCCGGGAGGCCCGAAGATCAGCAGATGATCGAGGGCCTCCCCGCGCTGGCGGGCGGCCTCGATGAAGATCTCCATCTGATCGCAGACGTGATCCTGCCCGGTATAATCGGCCAGCTTTCTGGGCCGGATGGCCCGATCGATGATCTCGTCCTCACGGGCGGCACCGGCCGAGATGAGGCGATCCGCTTCAATCATTGTCTACCTCACACCAGGCTGCGCAGGGATTCACGAATGATCTCCTCTACCGACATGCCGTCGGCGGCCACCTTGCTGACGATCTGGCTGGCCTGCTGCGGCTTGTAGCCGAGGGCCACCAGTGCACTGGCCGCCTCCTCGCTCGCATCCGGGGCACGCAGCGGGCTCTCTTTCGCGGGCAGGGTGATTTCGGCCGGGGAGAAGAGATCGTGGCTGACCCAGCCCTTGAGGCGGTCTTTCATCTCCACCACCAGGCGCTCGGCGGTCTTCTTGCCCACGCCGGGCAACTTGACCAGTGAGCTTATCTCCTCGCGCTCGACGCTCATCACAAACTGGGTGGCCGTCATGCCGGAGAGAATGGCCAGTGCCAGCTTGGGGCCGACCCCGTTGGTCTTGATCAGCTCGCGAAACAGCGCCCGCTCCTGCTTGTGGTTGAAGCCGTAGAGCAGCTGGGCATCTTCACGCACCACAAAGTGGGTGTGAATGACGGCCTCCTTCCCGAGTTCGGGCAGATCATAGAAGCAGCTCATGGGCATATGAACCTCATATCCCACCCCTCCGACTTCCAGCAACACCTCGGGGGGTTGCTTCTCGATGATGACGCCTCTCAAGCGACCGATCATGTTCTTTTCCTCGCCACGCAGACTCTCGCAAATTGGGTCATAGCATAAAGAATAACTGGATAAGTATCCAGCATAGGTCCATGCAGATCATGGGATGACCCGCTCTTCATACCCGGCCATTTCCCTCGTTCAGAACACTGTCTGTCACTTTATTTTCCATCGGGGATGGCACATCTTCGTCATTGATTGAACACTGAAATGGTCTTGTTCGGCACCAGGGAAGGCTTGAGTCATGAAAATCGTCACCACATCCAACCTCGGACTCACCATTCTACTCGGCTGCACCCTGGGCATGGGGGCGATCGGCTGGTATGGCAGCCAGCGGCTGGCTGATCTGCTCTCCTACGTCCTGGGTGCCGCCTAGCAGACGGCAGATGGTGCCATGGAGGGCTCCATCGAACTCGGCAACCAGTCGCTCTATATCCAGAAGATGCTCTCGGGGATCCCCCTCGACGCACCGGAGCTGCAACGGGCAAAAGAGGCGGCCAGCGACGCTTTGCGCCGGGTGGAGCAAGGCGGGCTCATCGATGCGGCAGCCATCACCACGCTGAAGCAGCATGAGCAGACCTATCAGCAAGAGCAGGCACAGCTGCTGACCCTCTATCGCACCTTCACGAGCGCCGATGAGGCGCTGCGTGCCAGTTCTGAACGCATGTCACGCCTCTCGACCAGGCTGGAGGTGATCGGTGACGAGGCCGTCGAGAGCCTCACCCGCTCACCGGAGCAGGCCATCAGCTGGAACGGCGGCCTCGCGACCCGCTGGCAGGCGGCCGATGGCGGCATGGAGGCCAACATCGGATTCTTGCGCCAGCTCTATGCGCTGGAGAAGATGCAGAGCGAAGGCCCTACTCCTGCCATCCAGGCCGAGCTGGCACAAGCCACCCGCTTCTATCAGGACGCGGTTGACGGCATGCTGGCAACCGGCCAGTTCGATGTGCCCGGCGACGGGGAGTTTGCAGGCCAAATGCTCTCCACCCAGTATCGTGCCCTGCAAGCCGACAATGCCCGCCTGATCCGTGAATGGACCACAACCCTGAGCGCTTATCAGAACCAGCTGGCCCGTTACGAAGGCAGTGCCGACCAGCTCAGGCTGGCGCTGGTCGAGGTCGAGGCCCAGGGGGACGCCACCGTCGAGGATCAGGTTCACCAGCTCAACGCCATCATCGACTACACCAGGGGACTCATCCTAGGGGGCTTGCTGCTCAGCCTGCTGATCGTCACCTGCTGCGGCTTCTGGCTGGTACGCACCATTGTTCGCCCGCTACTCCAGGTCGACAAGCGCATGCAGGGCATCGCCGCCGGGGAAGGGGATCTCAATGCCCGCATCAACCTCTCACGCGACGACGAGATTGGCTCCCTTGCCGGCAGCGTGGATCGCTTCATCGAGAAGCTGCAGAAGATGATCAGCGCCACCATGGACAACAACCAGCACATCAACCAGCACGTGCACACCTCGGTCAACCGGGTCCAGGCCATCAGCCAGAGCAGCCGCCAGACCGCAGCGCATGCCCAGGCGCTGCACCACGACAGCGAGCAGATGGTGCAGGTGGCCACCACCATCTCGGACAACTGCAACCTGGCGGCACACAACGCCAACGAGGTGCGCCAGCTCACCACGCAAAGCAGCCAGTATGTCTCTTCCGCCACCGCCGGCATGCAGCGGGTGGTCATGGAGGTGAGTGAATGTGCCACTGCCATCAATGCCCTCAAGGAGCAGGCAGGGCAGATTGGCCAGATCATCTCCACCATCAGCAATATCTCGGAGCAGACCAACCTGCTGGCACTCAATGCCGCCATCGAAGCCGCCCGGGCGGGCGAGATGGGGCGCGGTTTTGCCGTGGTGGCCGACGAGGTGCGCACCCTGGCCAATCGCACCGCCACCTCCAGCGCCGAGATAACGGATGTGATCAACAGCATCCAGCAGCAGACAGAGCAGGCCTATCTGATGATGCAACGCAACCTGAAAACCGTGGAATCGGGTATGGCGGACTCCGACAACACCAAACAGATCCTGTTCAAGGTAGAAGAGGCCATCGATCAGCTCGCCGACATGGTGCAACAGGTGGCAGAGGCGACCAGCCAGCTCTCCCACACCCTGGGGCACACCACGGGCAAGGTTTCGGATATCAGCCTGCAGGCCCAGACGGGCGAACAGGAAGCCCAGGAGTGCCTGCAACTGGCCTCCTCCCTCCATCAGGCCAGCCAGCAGCAACAGCAGTTGCTGTCGCAATTTCGGGTCTAGTGCGGGCGAGGCAAGGCCCCCGCCCTCCCCCCAGCGCCGCTGAATTTAGCCCTTGGGCCGGGGGGCTTCGCCTGTTAAAATTCCGCACTTGAAATTTTCCAGGGCCAAGCCGCCCGAACTAGCGAAGGTCTACCGCGATGCGTACCAGCCAATATCTGCTTTCCACTCTCAAGGAAACCCCCTCCGACGCTGAAGTTGTCAGCCACCAGCTGATGCTGCGCGCCGGGATGATCCGCAAACTCGCTTCCGGCATGTACGCCTGGCTGCCGACCGGCCTGCGGGTCCTGAAGAAGATTGAAAACATCGTCCGCGAAGAGATGAACAATGCGGGTGCCGTCGAAGTGTCCATGCCGGTGGTACAGCCCGCCGAGCTGTGGCAGGAGTCCGGCCGCTGGGATGACTACGGCCCCGAGCTGTGCCGCCTGACCGACCGTCACAACCGCCCCTTCGTGCTGGGTCCGACCCACGAAGAGGTGATCACCGCGCTGGTCCGTTACGAAGTGAACAGCTACAAGCAACTGCCGCTGAATCTGTACCAGATCCAGACCAAGTTCCGCGATGAAGTGCGCCCCCGTTTCGGCGTGATGCGCGGCCGCGAATTCCTGATGAAGGATGCCTACTCCTTCCACATCGACAAGGCTTCCCTGGTCGATACCTATGAGAAGATGCACGCGGCCTACTGCACCGCCTTCACTCGCATGGGTCTGAACTTCCGCCCGGTGCAGGCCGATACCGGCTCCATCGGGGGCACCGGCTCCCACGAATTCCAGGTGCTGGCTGAGAGCGGTGAAGACTTGATCGCCTTCTCCGATACATCCGATTACGCCGCCAACATCGAGATGGCCGAAGCGCTGGCACCGGCTGGCGAGCGCGCTGCCGCAACCAAAGCCCTGACCAAGGTGGCCACCCCGGCCGTCCACACCATCGATGAAGTAGCCGCTTTCCTGAACGTGGCGCCGACCGCCATCGCCAAGACCCTGCTGGTACTGGCCGAGGAAGACGAGCACGGCAAACAGGCCGTCATCGCCCTGGTACTGCGTGGCGACCACGAGCTGAACGAAATCAAGGCCGAGAAGCTTTCTGGCGTGGCTAACCCGCTGACCTTCGCCAATGACGAGCAGATCAAAGCGGCCGCTGGTTGCGACGCAGGCTCCATCGGCCCGGTCGGCTTTGCCGGTCGCATCATCGTCGATCGCAGCGCCGCCCATCTGAGCGATTTTGTTTGCGGCGCCAACGAGACCGGCTTCCACCTGACCGGTGCCAACTGGGATCGCGACATCGCCTCTTTTGAGGTTGCCGACCTGCGCAACGTGGTGGAAGGCGACCCGAGCCCGTGCGGCCAGGGCAAGCTGCTGCTCAAGCGCGGTATCGAAGTGGGCCACATCTTCCAGCTGGGCACCAAGTACTCCGAAGCGATGAAGGCGAGCGTGCTGAACGAAGGCGGCAAGTCCGTCACCATGGAGATGGGTTGCTACGGTATCGGGGTTTCCCGCCTGGTGGCTGCGGCCATCGAGCAGAACAACGACCAGTACGGCATCATCTGGCCGGATGCCATCGCCCCGTTCGAAGTAGCCATCGTGCCGATGAACATGCACAAATCCGAGCGCGTGGCCGAGCAGGCGCAACAGTTCTACACCGAGCTCAAAGCCGCCGGTGTGGACGTGCTGTTTGACGACCGCAAGGAGCGCCCGGGTGTGATGTTCGCCGACATGGAGCTGATCGGTGTGCCCCACGCCATCGTCATCGGTGACCGTGGTCTGGACAACGGCGTGGTGGAGTACAAGTGCCGCCGCTCCGGCGAGAAGCAGGAAGTGCCCATCGGCGAGATCGTTGCCATGCTCAAGGCCAAGCTGGGTCGCTGATAACGCCGACACCGCCTATCGCTTTTCATAGGAAAGCCCCGAGTGCCACGGCATTCGGGGCTTTTTATATGGCTCTCAGCCATGATGCACAAAAATGCGTCTCCAGCGTGAACCAATGAGATAACTGCATTGCCCTGTACACGGTACGGCTGATTTCCTAGACTGGCGCTCTTTACCCAGCTTGCCCGAGAAGTTATGTCCATCGCCTCAGCCAATACCGTTGTCGTGCTCGACTTCGAGACCACAGGGCTTTCACCCGGACAAGGGGATAGAGCCATCGAGATCGGTGCCGTCAGAATCAAGGATGGCCATATCAGTGAGCGTTTCTCGGCATTGATGAATCCGGGCTTCAACGTGAGCAGCTTCATCGAGCAATATACCGGGATCAGCAATGCCATGCTGAAACAGGCTCCCCCCTGTAACGTGGTGATGGCGGATTTCGTCGACTTTATCGGTGATGACAATCTGGTCGCCCACAACGCCTCCTTCGACAAGCGCTTTCTGGATGCGGAAATAGAGCGATTGCCGGCGCAATACCGCGGCCAGTTCGCCTGTTCCCTGCTGCTATCGAGGCGCCTGTTTCCCGATGCCCCGGATCACAAGCTGGGTACCCTGGTGCAATACCGGAGCCTGCCCAATGACGGGGTGTTTCACCGTGCCCTGGCGGATGCAGAGGTGACGGCCCACCTCTGGCTTGCCTTGTTGGAAGAGCTGGCGTGTCGACATGGTATTATCGACCCGGACTTTGAATGGCTGCTGACCCTTGGCAAGAAGCCAAAACAGGTGATTCCATCCTTCCTGCGGGAATATGCGACTCGGAAATAATATGTGCCGACATGCATCATCAATCATCCACGCCATGTCGGCACTGAATTTCCCCGCCTTCACATCCATGATGGCCCGGCGTAAAGAGAGGCAGGCAAGCAGATAATTTAGCACTGCACATCAATGAAAAAGCGCGCCAAATGGCGCGCCTTTTGTTTCTGCTCTTCTGGGCGGCAAGGGCCGGAGCCCACTATCTCAACTATTGCGACCGATAAAGAGATCGGTCACATGGCAGCTGCTTCTCGCGGCCAGCGCATCCAGCATGTAGGCTGCCGCGTCTTCCGGCGTCATGAAGCCACTCGAATCCACGTGATCCGAATTCTCCCAGAACTCGCTGCGGATCCCGCTCGGATAGAGGTTCACCAGTCGCAGGGGAGCACTCTTCAGCTCGGCCCGCAAGGATTCGAGAAAGCCGCGCATGCCCCATTTGGAGGCGCAATAGAGGCTCTCGTTGGCCTTGCCGGTCTGGGCGGCAGAGGAGAGCACATTCGCCAGCACGCCGCCCTTGTCACCGATGAGGCGCACCGTCTGCTGGGCCACCAGTATGGTGGAGATGAGATTGCTCTCCACCACCCGGCGGATCTGCTCGGCGGTGTAGACACCCACCGGGCCGAACTCGCCGACACCGGCACAGTGGATCACCATGTCGGGCAGGCCGCCCCACTCCACCGCAGCGGCAAAGGCGACATCCACCTCTTCGTGGTGCGCCAGATCGGCGGCAATGCCGATCACCGCCTTGCCGAGCAGCTCTTCCTGCTCCTGCAGTTTCTGGTAACGGCGACCCATCATGGAAACCTGATGGCCGCGTTCAACCAGCCCTATGGTCAGGGCGCGGCCCAGTCCGGACCCCGCGCCAGTCACTATGATGTGGCCCATGTGTGCTCCTCAGGGAGATCAGAAGGTGAATTCACCACCGATGAACCAGCCGTCGATGGTCTGATCGACGCGATCGAAGTCCATCTCGGCCTCACGCCAGCCGGCGCGGATCTTGAGCGGCACGGAAGAGAACTTGTAGGAGCCGCCCAGACGGTAGTCGTAGTTGTCGGCATCCTGCAACCGCATATCGCCAAACGCGGCGAAGCCGGTCCCCGGGATGCGTACTTCACCCCCGGTGTAGGCCATCAGCACATCCTTGTCATAGGAGTAGTGCTGGGTGTTGAAATCACCGTCGTAGCGACGACCGGTCAGACCCAGATCGATCTGGAACAGATCGTTGTTGAACAGGCGATAGTAGAGGCTCAGGTCGTAAGCCAGCAGATCGTTGTTGAAGCTGCCACCGCTGCTGCTAAAGTCGGACATTTCAAACTTGGCGTTGGGCAGCAGCAGGATGCCGTGCTCCAGTTGCAGGTAGCCGCTCCAGTTGTAGTTCTCGTCGTAGCTGCCATCGGCACCCACGCTGCTGACCTGGCCACTTCCCTGGGCATTCCACAGATCGGCACCCGCCGCAAAACGCCAGTCATTGGCGGCCATGGCCCCATGGCTGAGCAGAGCCATCACAGTGCCGGCAATCAGGGTCTTCTTCATCACTTCGCTCCATTTTGGACTGGAAAGGCCATCATTTTACCCGCTGGGCAAGGAATACCTAGAGTAAAAAGCTGAACAAGCGTCCATAAATGTCAGTGCTTCATCCCTTTCATGGGTTCGACCGGCTTCACGGGCAGGCTCAGTGACAGCGTCTGCCCATCGTCCAGGGTCAGGGTCAGCGGGAAGGGCGTGCCCTGGGCCAGGGTATGGATGTCGAACAACATGATGTGCAGGCTGCCGGGCTTGAGCACGGCCTCCCCCTTGGCCGGGATCTCGATGCTCTCCACCTGGCGCATCTTCATGACGCCGTTCTCGTGCAAATGGGTGTGCAGCTCGACACGGCCCGCCTCAGGGGACGCTCCCACCACCAGTTTCACCGGTTTGTCCCCATCGTTCCTGAGCACCATGAACGCCGCCGTGTTCGGCGAGCCAGGGGGCAGCAGGCGCACATAACCATCGACTGCGTCGACCTTGGCCAGGGCCGGGGCGGCCAGAAGCAGTGCCATGGTGGAATAAAACGCACGTTTAAACATGGTTGAAATCCTTTTATGATGTTGTTAAACGAGACAAAGCTTACCCCTATGGCAAGCTTTTGACAGCCCCCGACAACAAGGATTCAGATATGGCCCTCACAATTCTGGCCGAACAGCAGGACGGCTTGCTCACCCTGACCTTCAATCGACCGGAAAAGCGCAATGCCCTCAACACGGAGACGTATCTGGCGCTGACCGACGCACTGCGCCAGGCCGCCCGGGACGAAGAGGTCCATGTGCTGCTGTTGCAGGGCCAGGCGGAGTGCTTCACCGCCGGCAACGATCTGGCCGACTTTGTTGGCAAGCACGCCCTTGAGCCGGACGATCCCATCCTGCAATTTCTGCACACCCTGGCCGACTTCCCCAAACCGGTGATCGCCGCCGTGGGCGGCCCGGCAGTCGGCATAGGCACTACCCTGCTGCTGCACTGCGACCTGGTCTATCTGGGTGACAACGCCCGGCTGCAGCTGCCTTTCGTCGAGCTGGGACTGGTGCCGGAGTTTGCCGCCAGCCTGCTGCTGCCACGCGCCGTCGGTCACCTCAAGGCGGCGGAGCTGTTGCTGCTGGCAGAGGCCATCGATGGGGAAGAGGCGCTGCGTCTCGGGCTCGCCAACCGGGTGCTGGCCCCCGCGGACCTGCTCCCCTTCGCTCGGGAGCAGGGACTGAAACTGGCGGCCAAGCCGCCGATGGCGCTCCAGAAGAGCAAGGCGCTGCTCAAGCAGGAGCTCAAACAGGCTGTGCATTTCGTCATCGACCTGGAAGCGCGCGCCTTCGCCCAGGCCCTGCAAGGGGAAGAGGCGCAAAGCCGCATCGCCAGCAAGCTGCAAAAACGGCGCTGAACTCAGTTGAGACGGAACCGGCCTATCAACTCGCAGCCCTGTACCCTGTCCTGCACCTGGATAAGCCGGGCAATCTCCGGATTGGGGTGGCGCTTCAAGAAGGAGAGCAGGGCGGCGCGGCAGCAGCCCAGCTCACTGATGAGGGATTCGCACGCCCGGTTGGGGCACTGGGGCACCAGGGCGGTGACCAGCTCGGAGGCGAGCTTGAGGTAGCGCAGTTCATAGGCGGGCTCTTCCATGGCACGCCAGAAATCGGCCATGCGGTGACAGGTGGCGACCCGCATGCTGGCCAGTTCGTCCAGATCCCCGGAGGCCAGCTCATACACTTCCCCCAGGGCCTGCTGATAGAGGCAGATCGCCGTGCCCAGAGCCCCCATGCCAAGGGCATTCTCCGCCTCCAGCATGTAACGTTGCCAGTTCTGATGTTCCATGTTCCTCTCCTTTGCCGACACGAGTGGAGTTTGTATCATGGCCAATCGAGAACAAATATCAACCAGACCCTTTGTGCAGGATCCCTCAACCCGCCGTTCTGGGCTGATTGACGCGACACTGCTTGCCGGGGTAACCAGGCAGATCCGACGCCTTGCTGCTGCACGCCAGCCGTTTGGCTTCGGCGAGACGATCCGCGAGGTTGACCTCATCGATCGGCTGCCAGGCCATCTGCTGGCCGAGCCAGCTGGCCCAGGCAAACTCGACGAAGTAGACCTGACCCTTCTTGCTGAAGTAGCCCGCATCCTGCAGCAGCCCCGCCAGGGTGCGGTAGGGATAATCCGGCAACTCACCGATATGGCCGGGCAACTGCTCGGGAGTCAGGGGTTGACCCCGTTCATCCTTGAGCCAGGCCCAGTGGTTGTTCTGCATCTGGCTCCAGAAATTGGCCCAGTCCTGCAACCGTGCAATCACCTTGACCCTGACCTGCTTCACCCCCTGCTGCCACAGCGCCTTGGCCAGGTGGTGCCTGTCCACCAGCCAGTAACCCCCATCCGGCGCGATGACGATGGGGATCTCTTTCTTTTTCATCAGCTTGTCGAGCTGCTTCTCGCTCTTGTCCGCCAGCTCCCGGGCTGTGGTATCCACCTGCAACTGACCGACGCCGCCCTGGGTGGGGTGCAGCGCCTCTATGTTCACTTCGCACCAGCTTCCCACCGAGCTGCTCTTCTCGCACGGGGACAACGCCCAGGCGCCCTGGCTCAGCACGCAGGCCAACAAGATCCATGCTCTCATCATTCTCTCCTTTTCCTGGCGCTCACGGCGCCCCTTCGTTGACAGCCGCATCGGATATCAATGGGACTCATGCTGGCGGTCTGACCAGCAAAGGGGATATCATGATTTCCCATCTGCCGGCGATGCATTCTCGCCGAGTTTTCTCCCCGCTTCACACATTTTGAAGGATTCACCATGAAAGGATGGAGCCCCCTGCTGGCCCTGCTGGGCTGTGCCTGCGTCCAGGCCGCCGATGTGCCGCCCGGTACCCCACTCGCCGCTGAACAGGCCGTCGTCCGTCATCTCAAGGATGAACCGGCGAGCCTGAGCCCCCTCAAGCTGGTGGGACTGCCGGAGCTGCAGGTCCTCAGGGACCTTTACGAGGGGCTGCTGACCCAGGGGCCGGACGGCAAGGTGCTGCCCGGGGTGGCCGCGAGCTGGGAGAACAAGGACAACCGGCAGTTCACATTCCATCTGAGGCAGGATGCCCGCTGGTCCAACGGCGACCCCGTGCGCGCCGCCGACTTCGTCTATGGCTGGCGCAAGCTGGTTGACCCCAGGGAAGCCGCCACTTTCGCCTGGTTCGCCCAGCTCGCCCGCTTCGACAAGGTGGACGACATAGTGGCAGGCAAGCTGGCCCCCGATGCGCTCGGGGTGGAGGCCGTCGATGACCATACCCTGAAGGTGACCCTCTCCCAGCCGGTGCCCTATTTCCTGAGCCTGCTGACCCATCCCAGCCTATCGCCCCTGCACCGGGCCAGCATGGAGCAATATGGCAACCAGTGGACCCAGCCCGGCAAGCTGGTGGGCAACGGCGCCTTCGTGTTGAGTCACCGGGTGGTGAACGAGAAACTGGAGCTGACGCCCAATCCCTACTACTGGGATCGCGCCCACACGGTACTGACCCGCGTCACCTTCGTGCCCATCAATCAGGAGAGCGCGGCCACCCACCGCTATCTGGCCGGGGATCTGCACATCACCGAATCCTTCCCCAAGGAGCAGTACCAGAGCCTGATGGCCCAGATCCCGGGGGAGGTCTATACCCCGGAACAGCTCGGCACCTACTACTACGCCTTCAACACCCAGCGCCCACCCCTCAATGATGTACGGGTTCGCCAGGCGCTCTCCTATACCATCGACAGGGGCCTGATTGCCGACAAGGTGCTGGGCACCGGGGAGAAACCGGCCTACCACTTCACCCCGGACGTGACCGCCGGCTTCGACCCCAAGCCCAATCTGCTCTCCACCAGCAGTCAGCAAGCGCTGGACGAGCGTGCCAGAGCCCTGCTGAAAGAAGCGGGCTACGGCCCAAGCAATCCCCTCAGGCTGACCCTGCTCTACAACACGGCGGAAATTCACAAGAAGATGGCGCTGGCCATCGCCAACCTGTGGAAACAGAAGCTAGGGGCCCGGGTCGAGCTCACCAACCAGGAGTGGAAAACCTATCTCGACAGCCGTCAAAGCGGCCAGTTCGAGGTGATCCGCTCCTCCTGGGTCGCCGATTACAACGACCCCTCCGCCTTCCTCGGGCTCTGGGGATCGGGCCACAGCGGCAACATGGCCCGGTTCGCCAACCCGGCTTACGACAAGCTGCTGGCGCAGGCGGCCAACAGTCAGGATCCCGCAGAGCGGGCCCACCTGTTCGATGAGGCCGAGGCCATCTTGCAGAAGGAGGCCCCCATCGCCCCCATCTACCAGTACACCAATGCCCGGCTCATCAAGCCCTGGCTCAAGGGGTATCCCATCAACAACCCGGAAGACGTGGCCTACAGCCGTCAGCTCTACCTCGTCAAACACTGAGTCCGGGGAGGGGTCGGGACATCTGACCCCTCCTGGCACTGTTCCTGTTCAAGTTCCCGGCATAAAATGCCGCCTCTTTTCATTCATCAACCCCGTGATCCGATCCTGCCATGCGTGCTCTGCTCCTGATTGCCCTGTTTGTTGCCCTTCCCGCCAAGGCCGCCGATGAAACCGAATGCCGCCAGGCCTTCCTCGAATGGATGTTGAGCCAGCAGAAGCAGTTCAGCGACCGCAAGGCCAGCAAGATGGAGCGGCGCAATGCCGAACGAGCCATCGATCAGGCCCGGGATGCCTTCGCCAAGCAGGAGAGTTTCTGCCAGGCCATGGCCTGGGTCGCCAGCGCAGAAGACAATGACCCCCGCTTCAAGCCGAGGACGGGGGAGATCCACGACTTCACTCCCCGCGGCTGAGCCCGCCATCTACGACTTTTTTCAGCCTTTCCCGTGTTGATTTATTGACCCAAGCCAAGGTGGTGTAACAGTCCGCATCTACAATGACGCCGTAACAATCACAAAAATAAAAAATAATTTTATCAGTTACTTGGCTCATTCAGGATGCGCACATGACCACAACCCGGCACGAAGGGGAGATCCGTTTCCCCGATCACATCTCACTGATCTCGACCACGGATCCCGCCAGTCACATCACTTATGCCAACCAGCACTTTTGCGATGTGGCGGGCTATAGCGCGACCGAAATGGAAGGGGAGCCCCACAATCTGGTCCGCCACCCCGACATGCCCAAGGCCGCGTTCGCCGACATGTGGCGCCGCCTGCAACAAGGCAAGAGCTGGATGGGGCTGGTAAAGAACCGCGCCAAGAGTGGTCAGTTCTACTGGGTCAACGCCTACGTCACGCCGATCCTCAACGATCAGCAGCAGATCATCGAATACCAGTCTGTCCGCACCCGTCCCCAGGATCACGACATCGCCTGGGCAGAGCAGCTCTATGCCCGGATCCGTGACGGCAAGGCACTGCCCTGGCTGACCCGGCTGACCCTGGAGCCGGGGCAGCTGTGTCTGCTGCTCTCTGGCACCGCCCTGCTCGGCATGGGGGCCAGTCTGGTCACCGGCCAGCCGGGTTGGGGAGTCATCACTCTGCTCTGCTTGCTGGCCCAGATGAGACATGGCTGGCATCTGCAACGGCGGCTAGCCAGGCTGCTGGCCATGGCGGGCGAGGAGCAGGGCAGCGCCCTTTGCCAGGTACTCTATGCCAGGCGTCAGGACAGCCTGGCCGCCCTTGAACTGCTGCTGCGCATGAAGAAGGCGGAGCTGCGCGCCGTGGTAGGTCGCAGCGCGGACACCAACCAGCAGATCCTGCAGGCGGCGGAGGATGACAGGGGGCATATCCAGACCATAGACACTCACCTGCAACAGCAGCGGGCCCAGAGCGAGCAACTGGCGGCGGCCATCACCCAGATGAGCCAGTCCATCCGCGATGTGGCTGACAATGCCCACCAGGCCAATGCGCTGGTGGGCGAGGTCCAGCAGGTGTCCGCCAGTGGCCAGCAGGCGCTGGCCACCACCCGGGATTCGGTCGACAGGCTTCATCAGGAGCTGGACGCCAGCCAGGGCGTGCTGGCGCGCCTGACCCAGGACAGCCAGAAGATCAACGGCATTCTGGAGGTGATCGGGCAGATTGCGGATCAGACCAACCTGCTCTCCCTCAATGCGGCCATCGAGGCGGCACGGGCCGGTGAACAGGGGCGCGGCTTTGCGGTGGTGGCCGACGAGATACGGGCCCTGGCCCAGAAGACCCGCAGCTCCACCGGCGAGATAAGCGACATGATAGGGGCGCTGCAACAGAGCACCCGGCAACTGTCCGATGGCATGGAGCAGGGGGCCCAGACATCAGTGCTCTGCCAGCAGCACATGGGGGCCACCGCCGAGGTGCTCGACCAGATCAACCGGATGCTGGCCCGGGTGACCCACACCAGCGACGAGATAGCCCAGGCGGTGAGCCAGCAGGCGGATGTCACCAGCACCCTGGATCAGGGGATCCACCAGATCCACCAACTGGCGAGCCACACCGCGGACAACAGCCGTCAGGCCCTCGATGGCATCACCCTGCTGGTGGAGCGGTTGCAAAACCTCTCCCGCCTGATCAACCAGTTCCACGACTGACCCCCTTGCCGTGTAGTTTGGCGCGCCCCCGGGCGCGCTGCCGATCTCTCCTCTCCTTCACGACGACAGGCTCCCGCCGGGGCCAAGAAGTCCGTCTCAGGATTTGCCCTTGAACTGCTTGATGCTGCGCTTGCCCTGGGTGCGACGGTTCGCCTGCTTGTCTCTTGGCGCCCGTTTGCTCTGCCCGCTGGCGGGTTTGTCGGTCACCGGGAAACCTGCCAGCGCCGCCAGGGGCAGGGGCCGACCGGTCAGGGCCCGGATCCCCTCGAGCGCCTCCCCATCCCCGTGGCAGGTAAGGGAGATGGCCAGACCGCTCTGCCCGGCACGGGCGGTACGACCGATACGATGCACGTAGACGGGCGCATGCTCCGGCAGATCCAGATTGATCACCACCGGCAATGCCTCCACGTGGATGCCGCGCGCCATCAGATCCGTGGCCACCAGCACCCGCACCCTGCCCTCCTTGAAATCCGCCAGCGCCTGCTCCCGCACGGCCTGATCCTTGTTTCCATGCAGGGCTGCCACCGTCATGCCAGTTCTGGCGAGTTTCTTAGCCACCCCGTCCGCGTCGTCCCTGGCACTGATGAAGACCAGCACCTGGGGCCACTCTCCAGCCTCCAGCAGGGCGATCAGCGCAGGCACCTTGCTGCTCCTGTTGACCAGATAGAGCCGCTCCTTGATGTCGCTCACCAGGCTGTTGAGCGGCTCGGCCTCGATACGCACCGGATCCTGCAGCAGGCCCGAGGCCAGGCTCTCCAGTTCGACCGGCAAGGTGGCGGAGAAGAGCATCTGCTGCCGCGCCTCCGGCATTGCCTTCATCAGCCACTGGATATCGGGCCAGAACCCCATCTCCAGCAGGCGATCCGCCTCATCCAGCACCAGCATGCGCAGGGCACCCAGTCCCAGCGTCTGCTGGGCCAGCAAGTCCCGCAACCGTCCGGGGGTCGCCACCAGCAGTTGGGGGCCGAGAGCCAGTTCCCGCTCCTGCCACTCCTGGGCCACCCCGCCACACAGGGTCAGAAGGCGCACCCCCAACCCGTCGGCAATCTCCTGCAGGGCGGCGCTCACCTGGCTTGCCAGCTCCCGGGTGGGGACCAGTACCAATCCCTGTACCCGGTCACTGGCTGCGTCCAGCTTCTGCAGCAGCGGCAGGCCGAATGCCAGGGTCTTGCCACTGCCGGTCCTGGCCAGGGCAAGCAGATCCCGTCCTGACAAGGCTGCAGGAATGGCTAGCTGCTGAATGGAGGTCGGTTTTTCCAGCGCGGCGGGCAGCAGGCGCAACAGGGCGGGGGCAAGGGCGAGTTCGTCAAACGTCATGGGGATCGCAGATACAGGCTGAACGAGGATGTGGAGGCGAAGTCTAGCCAAACCCACCCCATAAGTAAAAGGTTCGGAAGCGCAATAAAAACGGCCTGCCCCGTGTGAACGGGGCAGGCCGTCAGGCAATCAGCCTGTGGCGCGACTTACAGAACGGCCAGGGCGGCGGCGTAGTTCGGCTCGTCGGCGACTTCGGCCACCAGCTCGCTGTGCAGCACCTTGTCGTGCTCATCCAGTACCACGATGGCACGGGCAGCCAGACCCACCAGCGGGCCGGAGGAGAAGGCCACGCCGTAGTCCTGCAGGAAGGAGACACCGCGCAGGGTGGAGAGGTTCACCACCTTGTCCAGACCCTCGGCGCCGCAGAAACGGGCCTGGGCGAACGGCAGGTCGGCAGAGATGCACAGCACGACGGTGTTGTTCAGGGCGCTTGCCTGCTCGTTGAACTTGCGCACGGAAGTGGCGCAGGTCGGGGTGTCGACGCTCGGGAAGATGTTCAGGATCTTGCGCTTGCCGGCGAAGGTCGCCAGGGTCGCATCGGACAGATCGCCAGCAACCAGGGAGAAGGGCTTGGCCTGCTCACCGGCAACGGGGAAGTGGCCGGAGACGGAGACGGGGTTGCCTTGCAGGGTGACGGTATTGCTCATGTTAGGTCCTTGATGATTGATGTGGGATCCAGGGTCCCCAGTATAGGCCCGCCACGGGATGACAAACACCCGCTAATGAAAGGGATTTGGCATCCCTTTGCGTCCCCCCTACTCCAGGGGCAGATCAGCGGTCACTGTCATGGCCCCGGACAAAGAGAAGAAGAGGACTTGACCTTGGACTTTACACCAAGGTTTACACTCGGCTCAGTCATCCAGGATCCCGCAGGGGCGGGATCCCTCAAGAGGAACGCATCATGAGCAAATCCTGCTGCAGCCATCAACACGCCGCCGCCTCCATCAAGGCCGTCAGCAAGGCCGCCACCCCACAGGCCGGGCACAGCCACACCAGCCACTGCTGCGACAACGGGGCACAGGCCAGTGGTGTCGCCAACCCGACCCGCCACGATCATCAGGGGCAAAGTGGCGCAGACGGCCCGGGGGATGAAGAGCCCCCCAGAGGCGCTTGCGCCACCGACACAGCCCACGACCACGATCATCATGAGCAGGGGCACGCCCACACGGCCGCCGCGACCGAGCCGCCGCTGGCTACCCCCGAGCAGAACAGCCGCCGCCATAGCTGGCAGGTGCTGGGCATGGATTGTCCCAGCTGTGCACGCAAGATAGAGACCGCCGTCAGCCGGGTGGAGGGCGTACAACAGGCTCGGGTGCTGTTTGCCACCGAGAAGCTGGTGGTGGATCTGGCCCCCGGCCTCTCCCCCGATCCCGTCACCGCCGCCGTGCTGGCCGCCGGCTTCCAGCTCAAAGGAGGCGCTCAGAACACGGCTCGCAGCGAACCGGGCCGCAGCCCGCTGATACAGAGAGTCAGCAACCTGCTCGCCAAGTATTGGCAGCCCCTGTCGCTCGCCGGATTGATGGGGGTGGCGGCCCTGCTGCCGAGCCAGATCGGTCAGCCGCTCTTTACCCTGGCCACCCTCTGGGGGCTGTGGCCCGTCGCCCGCAAGGCGTGGGCACTGACCAGAAGCGGCTCTCCCTTCGCCATCGAGACCCTGATGACGGTCGCCGCCGTGGGGGCCCTGTTCCTCGGCGAAACCGCCGAAGCGGCCATGGTGCTGCTGCTGTTCATGCTGGGGGAACATCTGGAAGCCTACGCCGCTGGCCGCGCCCGCGCCGGGGTCACCGCCCTGATGGCGCTGGTGCCCGACAAGGCGCTGCGCATCCGCACCACTGCCGAGGGCGAGGTACGGGAAGAAGTCGCTGCCGACCAGCTGCGTCCCGGTGACATCATCGAAATCGCCCCGGGTGCCCGCCTGGCCGCCGATGCCCGCCTGCTCGACCCCCTCGGCGCCTTTGACGAGAGCGCCCTGACCGGCGAATCCATCCCGGTGGAGCGCCGCCGGGGTGACAAGGTGCCCGCCGGCAGTCTGGCGGCGGATCGGGTGCTGCGCCTCGAGGTGGTGTCCGAACCCGGCAACAACGCCATCGACCGCATCCTGCACCTCATCGAGGAGGCCGAGACCCAGCGCGCTCCCATCGAGCGCTTCATCGACCGCTTCAGCCGCTGGTATACCCCGGCCATGATGCTGGTCGCCCTGCTGGTGGTGCTGGTACCGCCGCTCGCCTTCGGCCAGAGCTGGGACGAGTGGGTCTATCGCGGGCTGGCGCTGCTGCTCATCGGTTGCCCCTGCGCCCTGGTCATCTCCACCCCGGCGGCGGTCACCTCGGCGCTGGCGGCAGCCACCCGCCAGGGGGCCCTCATCAAGGGGGGCGCCGCGCTGGAGCGGCTGGCACACATTGATACCCTGGCCTTTGACAAGACCGGCACCCTGACCCTGGGCAAGCCGCAGCTGACCGAACTGGTGAGCCTCAATGGCCAGCCTGAGGCCGACCTGCTGGCACTGGCGGCCGCCATCGAACAGGGCTCCCACCACCCGCTGGCCCGCGCCGTGGTGACGGCGGCCAGTGAACGGGGCCTCAACCTCGCCGCCGCCCAGGATCTGCGCGCCCTGCCCGGCATGGGGGTAGAGGGTCGCATCGACGGTACCCTCTGGCAGTTGCTGGCACCGAGCCGGGTCGCCACCCTGGATGCGGCGATGCAGGCCCGGGTCGCCACCCTGGAGCAGCAAGGCAAGACAGTGGTGGTGCTCGGTCAGCCTGACGTCGCCCCGGCCGCCCTGCTGGCCCTGCGCGACCAGATCCGGCCGGAGGCGGCTGCGGCGCTGCAAGAGCTCAACCAGCTCGGCCTGCAGAGCATCATGCTGACCGGGGACAACCCCCGCGCCGCCGAGGCGATCGCCACCGAGCTCGGCATGGGCTGGCGCGCCGGCCTGCTGCCGGAGGGCAAGGTCGATGAGATCGCCAAGCTCGGCCTCAACCAGAAAGTCGCGATGATCGGCGACGGCATCAACGACGCCCCGGCCATGAAGCGGGCCAGCATCGGCATCGCCATGGGAGGTGGCACCGACGTGGCGCTGGAGACCGCCGATGCGGCGCTGACCCACAACCAGCTCGGCGGGGTCGCCGCCATGATCCGGCTCTCCCGCGCGGCGCTGGCCAACATCCACCAGAACATCGCGCTGGCGCTGGGGCTCAAGGCCATCTTCCTGGTCACCAGCCTGCTCGGCATCACCGGCCTGTGGATTGCGGTGCTGGCCGACACCGGCGCCACCGCCCTGGTCACCGCCAACGCCCTGCGCCTGCTGCGAAAACGCTAGGCCGACCGTTAACGGTACAACCAACAGCCGCCCCAACGGGGCGGCTTTTTTATTGCCTCGCCCACAGCAAAGAAAAAGCGCGGCTGCCGGTCGGCAGTCGCGCTTTGCTTACTCTCTCGGTGTTATCCCGCCCTTGGCGAGGCGGAATTCAACCCGGGGCTGCCGAGCCAACCCCGGGCTCGATGGGAAAGACTTACTTGGCGCTGCACTCCTGGATGATGACGCTGCCCACCTCGCCGGAAGTCTGAGTCGGGTCAACCTTCACCAGGAAGCTCCACAGACCCTGTTCCAGTGTGATGCTGTTGTTGCCCATGCCACCGTCGCCGTGCTGGAGCGGGTAAACCTGCTCGGGCTCCAGTGCGATCAGGGTGCCACCGGCATCCTTCACGAAGAACTGCTTGCTCCAGTTGACATCGTCGTTGGCAAACTTGAAGTCAAAGCTGCCCGCGTAGTTGAAGGCGGCCTGGTAGATGGCGAGGTTGCCTTCCATCCCCTTGTAGCTCAGCTGGTAGGCCGGCTGGGCGTTCCAGTCGCTCAGACTGCCGCGCACATAGAGCGGGAAGCCGAGCGGATTGCCCGCGACGGTATCCAGCACCTTGCAGCTCTGCGCCGGTTCGGTGTAGCTGACACTCAGGGTGGGCTTGTCCTTGTTCATGGCGGTGAAGACAAACTTGTAGGTGCCAGCCTTCTCCACGTTGAACGGCAGATCCCCGCCATTGGCACAGAGCGTATTGACCTGGCCGGTCGCAAGCTGGTCGGTATCGCTGCACTTGCCGTAATTGACGGGGCCGCTCCACTCGTTGCCAGCGATCTTCACCTGGGTCGACCCCAGCTGATCCGCCGTCACCTCGGTGGTGAACTCATAGGTGAAGTTGCCACTGAAGTTCATCTTGTTGACCGGATCCCACTGATTCAGGAAACCGCGCACGAACACCTCGGTATCACCGAACGGAGGCAAGGTGCTCAGATCCGTCTTCTTGCTCACCGGCAGCCCCGCGCCCTGGGCACCGCTCTGCGGCTTGACGAACACCGCCGCCGACCAGGCACCAAGGGTCAGCTGACCGCTGTCATTGGCCGCCCCGCTGGCGATGCTGTCGGAGTCACGGTGGGCACCGCTCAGGACCATGCCGGTCAGATCGATGGGCTGATCCTTGCCGTCACGGAAATCGCCGATGCTCTGGGGCTGATTGGTGGCGTTGATCATCACCACCAGGCCGTCGATGGCCGGATCCAGATCCGCACCGGCGCCCACCCCGTCATCCACGCTCATCACGATGAGACCCGGGATCTGCTCAGGGCCGGTGTTGCGGAAGTCGACCCGCTTGATCACCTCGGCGCCGCTGCCAAGACGCAGCAGACGAGAGGATTGACGCAGTTCGGAGAGCTCCTGGTAGAAGTTCACCATCTGATGCATCTCGGCCGAACCCGGCTTGGCGTGCTGGCCGAGCACCTGCTCGATCAGCTCGTAGTTGGCCTCGTCCTTGTCCTTGCGCGGCAGCCCTTTGTCAAAATTATTGTCACTTAAGCCGTAGTCGACCCGGTTGTACCAGTCACCGGAGTCGTAGCTGTCCCGCTCCATGGACTTGGAACGCAGCAGCTCGACACCTGCGTGGGTGAAGGGAATGCCCTGACCCAGCATGGCGGTCGCCAGAGAAACCCCCTGCATCCGCACCAGGTCGGCCCCGGCGGGTGCCTTGTACACCAGGTTGTCGAACAGGGTCTGGTTGTCGTGCTTGTCGACATAGTTCTGGATTTCAGTCGGATCCTGGGCATAGCCCGCCGGTTGACCGTTGTAGTCGATGTCGGAGCCTTTCTTCGGAATGCCGTCCTTGTCGGTCAGCACGAACTCCTTGAGGTTGCCCGCCATGCCGAGGCGCACCAGATCGGACTGATGCAGGGCGGTGGCGAGATCGACGCCGTCCAGCTCGTTGGCATCCACCAGGGCGCCGTTGCCAAAGCCCTGGGTCTTGCGAATGGCTTCGCCGCCGTCGAACGGGCTGCCCCCGCGCACCGCGTCACGCAGCCGGTCGGAGAAGGAGCCGATGCCGGTACCGGCCAGATGCTTCTGGGTCGCCTGCACGAACCGCTTGTCATCCTGTACCTCGCCGAAGTTCCAACCCTCGCCGTAGAAGTACATGTCCGGATTGACCTTCTTCACCTCGGCCAGGGCCTGCACCATCTGATCTTTCGGGTGATGGCCCATGAGGTCGAAGCGGAAGGCATCGATCTTGTAGTCCCGTGCCCAGGTGACCAGGGAGTCATCCATCAGCTTGGCGAACATGGCGTGTTCCGGCGCCGTGTTGGAGCAGCAGGTGGAGTTTTCCACCGAACCGGTCTCCGGATTGAGGCGCTGGTAGTACCAGGGCACAATCTTGTCGAGCACGGATTTGGAACCGAGACCCGCTTCGTTGGTGTGGTTGTAGACCACGTCCATCACCACGTTCATGCCGATGTTCTGCTTGATGGCCTGCACCATCTCGCGGAACTCCTTGATCCGGGTCGTCCCCTCCGCATTGGTGGCGTAGGAGCCTTCCGGGGTGGTGTAGTGGTAGGGGTCATAGCCCCAGTTGAAGGAGTCCACCCCGCGCAGGTAGCCGTACAGCTCCTGCACCACGGGGTTCTCCTTGCTGTCGCTGGCTTGCAGATCACCGAGCACGGCTTCGATGGTCTCGCCGCCACCACAGTGGCTGGCAAACCTGGAGTTCTTGACCTCGGGATTGACCTCGCACAGCTTGCTGAAGTCATCGCCGATGTTGGCCACCTTGGCCGGGTCCTCGTTGACGGTAGCGATGTCGAACACCGGCAGCAGGTGCAGGTGGCTGACGCCGCTCTTGGCCAGGGATTTCAGGTGGGTGACGGGCACGCTGTCGCTGTCGGTCAGCCCGAGGAACTTGCCGCGGTGCTCCACCGGCGTCGACTCGTCGTTGCCGGTCAGATCCCGGACGTGGGCCTCATAGATGGTGATGTCGGCGGGGTTCTTCTGGCTGTGGGGCGCCTTCAGGCTGTCCCAGCCTTCCGGCTTGAGGGCCGGATCGTCGAGATCCACCACCTGGCTGAACTCGGAGTTCATCGCCAGGCTCAGGGAGTAGGGGTCGGTCACCTGATAGGATTCCAGCTTGCGGCTGACCGGGTGATAGACCTGGATATCGTAGCGGTAGTATTTGCCGACAAGATCGCTGCCCCCCTGCACGCTCCAGCTGCCGCTGCCCTCGTCCAGGGTCATGGCGCGCTCGCCAAGCGACTTGTGCTGCTCGTCGAACAGCGCCAGCTTGACCGACTTGGCGGTCGGCGCCCAGAGCCGGAAGGTGACATTGCCCCCCTCCACCACGGCGCCGTAGGCCAGCTTGGTGGCCGCTTCGCTGTAAAGGGCATCGAGGGCACCGGCACTCTGCACTAGGGTCGCCCCCTGCAGGATGCCGTCCGCATCGGTCCCGATGGCGACCAGCTCACCCTTGAGCAGGGGCTTGAGATCTTTCCCCGCAGGCAGGGCGAAGGCGGCGGCATCCTTGAGGTGCGGGTATTTGGCCTGCTGCTCTTCGGTCAGGCTGGTCGGGGTCAGCTTGAGGTAGGGAAAATCGAATACACCCTCGCTGTTTGCGGTGATGGTGCCTGACTCTGTGTAGTAGAGGCGCACATTGGGCTTGTCCTTGCCCCCTTGCCAAATCAGGGTGTTGTCGTCGATGAGATGGGCACTGGCCCCCGCCACGCCGAAGGCGGCGGTGAAGGCTTCCGCCCGGCTGCCGAAGATCTCGTTCTTGCCGGCGACGATGGCCACGGTGCGATCCGGGTGATCACTGAAGACCACCTTCATGTCGCTGCCGGTCAGGTTCGCGAGATCGCCGTTGCGGGCGATGAAGTTGATGCAGCCTTCCATCTTGGAGAGCGGCACGACCCAGGCCGGACCAAAACTGTCCGCCGCGGACGGCGTCTTGCTCTTGTCATCCCAACCGGTGTTGAGGCCGCCCTCCGAGGTCGAGTTGCAGGCGTCGTTGTTCCACAGGTGCAGGTTGTGGCTGGCGAACGGGCCGGTGACACCGCGCGCCGCGCTGGTCTGGGTATCCACCAGGGCGATGACCGCTTCGTCGGGGCCGGCCGTCAGCAGTTCGGCCGGGGGCTGGACGTTGGGAAGACGAGCGACGGGCTCATCCTGAGGGGCAGGAGCAGAAGAACTGTTGTCGTTACAGCCTGACAAAAGCGCGAGCAGTGAGGCTGTTACCAGCGCCACTTTGGTCTTTTTCATATCCATTTTTTTATAATTCCCGCTGTAGTTAGTCTCGATATCCGAGTACCCGGTCATTGCCGAGCGGTGTCATATTAATCAGCGGGAATTGCCGTAAATGTGAGCAGATGGGCAAAAAAAACCAATCCGCATCAACAAGATAACGTTTTCATAACGAAAACTCGATCGCGCTCACAGACCTGGCACCGCTTTCGGCCCATACCAGCGGAAAGAGGGGAGCGAGTGACGAAATCAATGTCCAATCAAATGGATAGAGGGGGCTGGGTGATGAAACGGATTGAGGAGCAGGCCAGGCGGCTGGACCAGGAGTATCAGGGCATTGCCCAGTTGTTCGATCAGTTCTGCCAGCAGGCCGGCGTACTCGCCGAACGCTATCACTTCTTCAACTGGCCGGATTATGAAGAGAGCCCGCCCCTCGCCCGCGCCTTCACCCTGCTGGGGGAACCACGGGAGCTGCGGCTGCGCTGTCAACCCGGCGAGGGGGGTTCCCTGAACGGCCTCCTCCAGGTGTGTGGCGAGGAAGGCAAGGTTCACGCCAGCCTGGGCTTTCATGCCGACGGCCACCTGCTGCTGGAGCCGGGCCGCCTGCTCGACGACCCGCCGGGACTGCTGCTGAGGCTGATGCTGGGCTCCCTCTGGCAGGATCAGGGGAGCGAGCCTCCCCGCTGACCCCCGCCAGGGGCGTCAGTCGGCAGACACTTCGATGGTCAGGTGCACCAGCTCCTCGTGGATGGCGAGGCGCTCGCGGATCGCCTGTGCCGGGACCGGGGTCGCCATCTGCAACGACATCGCGGCGGCATACTGCATCTGCCCCACCCGCCAGACGTGCAGATCGCGGATCTCGATGCCAGGCAGCTCGGCAATCACCTCGCGGATCTCGTCCACCAGGGGCGCATCCATCTCCGCATCCAGCAAGACGCGCCCGGTATCACGCAGCAGCCCCCTGGCCCACACCGCCACCAGCACGGCGCCGGCGATGCCCATCAGGGGATCCAGCCAGTCCGCCCCCCACAACATGCCTCCCACCAGCGCCAGAATCGCCAGCACCGAGGTGGCCGCGTCCGCCAGCACGTGGAGGTAGGCGGCGCGCAGGTTGAGATCCTGATGGCCGTGGTGGTGATCGTGCGAGTGGTCGTGATGACCGTGATGGTGGTCGTGACCATGGTGATGGCCGTGATCGTCCCTGAGCAGCCAGGCACAGGCCAGATTCACCAGCAGGCCCAGCAGGGCAATGCCGATCGCCTGCTGATAATGGATGGGGCTGGGGTCCAGCAACCTGGCCACCGACTCGAACAGCATCAACCCCGCCACCCCCACCAGCAGCAGGGCGCTGCTGAAGCCCCCCAGCACCTCTATCTTCCAGGTACCGAAGCTGAACCTGTTATCCCGCGCAAAGTGGCGGGCCGCGCGATAGGCCAGCACCGAGAGGCCGAGGGCCAGGGCATGGGAGCTCATGTGCCAGCCGTCGGCCAGCAGCGCCATGGAGTTGTAGAACCAGCCGCCACCGATCTCCGCCACCATCATGACGACGGTGAGCAGCACGGCCCAGCGGGTCTTCTGTTCGGCCAGGGGATTCCCTTCGTGGACGACGGGGTGGTGGCAGTGGGATGAGGCGAGGGATGGCATGGATTTCTCCTGAAAACGAGGATGCTATATACTATACCCCAGTATAGTTTTATTGATCGAGAGGATCCTGCATGTCACACACGGTTCACGACAAGAAGAAG
Organism: Aeromonas sp. ASNIH1; assembly: GCF_002934285.1. Lineage (NCBI taxonomy): Bacteria > Pseudomonadati > Pseudomonadota > Gammaproteobacteria > Aeromonadales > Aeromonadaceae > Aeromonas > Aeromonas sp. ASNIH1. Next base: position 807,059 of record NZ_CP026228.1, read on the forward strand.
CTGCTGGCACGGGTCAGGCGCATCAAGGGGCAGACCGGTGCCCTGGAGATCGCTCTGGAACAGGAAACAGACTGCGCCGCCATCCTGCAGCAGATCGCCGCCATCCGCGGCGCCGTCAACGGCCTGATGCTGGAGGTACTGGAGGGGCACATGCGCGAGCATCTTGGCGCCGAGGAGGCGACCCATGCCGAGCGGCTGGAGGATCTGGATCAGGTGGTGAGGGTACTGCGTTCCTATCTGAAATAAGGGCGCCCGGTGATGACGGGCGCCCCTGTCAGTCGAAGTCCGCGTAGGGAGTGAGAGGCCTTGGCGGCATATCGAGATCCCCTTGCCAGGGCTTGAAGGTGTAGCGCAGGAACAGGGTGACATGGCTGGGGGCATAGTCATCCGCCTGCTGGATGTCCACCCGGCCACCGATGCGCCAGTGCTCCGTCAGCCTGTGTTCCACCACGCCATTCAGGGTGTAGCCGAATCCACTGCTACTGCCCCCTTTCACAGGCGCATTCCTGTCTGGCAAACCGCTTGGCAACAGGCCTTCCAGCGGGTAGCGGCGACTGTCGTCGGTACGGGCGTAGGACCAGGATCCCGATCCCCCCAGCTCCCACGACCAGTCCGGGGTTCGCTGCCGGTAGCTCACCGGCACCGAGAGCGAGAAGTACCCCTGCGGGCTGTAATACCCCCCCTGCCCCAGGGTATAGCCCCCCAGATCCTGCTGGTAGTGCCACAGCATGGTGCTGATCCCCACGCTGGCACGGCGATGGGTCTCGTTGACGAACTTGTAATAGCCCCCTCCCATGAGTCGGGTGCGCCAGTTGTCGGGCACGTTCTTGCCGGTCAGCAGGTGCTGCTGGGCGCTGCCCCAGAACCCGACGGCCCCTCCCAGATCCCGGCTGAGATCGAGGCGGACCCCGTTCGCCCGCACCCCACCCCAGCTGATGCCCGTGCCCGGATCCACCGTTCCCCCATAGGAGAGCAGCGAGCTGCTGACGGGCCGACGCGAGAGGGTCATCCCCCACCCCAGTGTGTGCCAGTCACCGGTCAAGGTGGCGCCACCAACCCAGTCCACCACCTCGAAACCGAGGGGCGTGGTCCCCAGATCGAACGCCCAGGCCCCCCGCTGCCAGCCTGCCGCCAGGGTGGTCCCCCGGCTCTGCTGGTGCGCGTCCCCGCGACAGTCCCTGGCCGCACAGGTACCGAACTGCGCCCGGTAAGGGGAGTCCGGCAGATCTCCGGCATCCATGTCGACCAGTTCAAGGCGGCCGAAGGCGGTACCACCGGCCAGCGGCGTATCCAGTTGCGCCATCTGGGTCAGCGCCCGCAAATCCGAGTAGCCCCCGGTACCGCTGGAGCCCCAGTAATCGCTGTCGAGGGAGAAGGTGGTCTGGCTCTGCCGGTAATGCCTGTCGAGATCGCTGCGCAGGCCGGATGCCAGCCACCCCTCCCCATCCTGACTGCGGGCCAGCCGGGTCAGCTCGCCCCCCTCCAGATCCTCGCGGGGGGCCAGACCTGCGGCCACCAGCCCCTTGCGATCCCGCACCAGGGCCTCCTCCACATCATGCTCGGCAAAGCGCTGGCGGGCGGCATCGCGCCAGAACAGCGCCGCCTGCTGGGAGGCCGGTTGCATCGCCACCAGGGGTTCGTAGTCGGTGAAGATGGCGCGGGCTGTCTCGCCCTCTCCCAGCGCCTGATAGAGATTGGCTACCCGGCGGTAGTAGCTGGCACCCTCCGGGGGCAGCGGGCTGACCGGCCAGGCGGGCAGCCAGTGACGGGCCTTTGCCAGATCGCCCCTGGCCTGGGCCAGTTCGGCCATGCCAAGCCTGGCCTCGGGCTGTTGCGGCGTGCGGGCAAGCACCTCCTGATAGCGCTGCTCCGCCAGTGCATAGGCCCCCCGATCCGTGGCCCACTCCGCCAGCATCAGGCTTACCTCTTCATCCGGCTGCAACGGCTGAAGCAGGCGTTCGGCCCCCTCATCATCCCCGGCCTCGTGACGCGCCCACGCCCTGGCGAGCACCTCGCCGCGGGCGAGGCGCTGATCCAGCGCATCCATGTCCTGTGTCCAGCCGGACCTAGGGATGGCGGCCAGCACCCCTCTCGCCTCCACCATCTTGTCCTGCCCCGAGAGATAGAGGGCGGTGGCGTAGCGCAGGGTGGCATCCTGCGGGTGCGCCGCCAGCCGTTCTCGCAAGAGCCGCTCCCCGCTGCCAGCCTCCCCGAGGCGGGCCCGGGTATCGGCCACTCGATAGGCCAGCCACACCTCTTCCGGGGTCAGCGCAAGTGCCTGCTCGCGAAGGCGCAGCGCCGCCGCCACCTTGCCGGCCCGATCAAGCTGATCGGCCTCCTCCTGCAACAGCCCGGCCTTGAGCCGCCGCCCTTCGACCTGCATCCCGGGGGTGCCCTGCTGCTCCAGCAGGGCCAGGGCACGTGCCGGATCCTGCTCCTTGTAGAGATCGAACAGGCGGGCCAGGGCCCGCTCCCGCGCGCTCCCCATGGCGAGCGCCTTGCGATAGGCGGACTCCGCGTCGGCATCGCGATGACGGCCACGCTCGCTGTCTCCGAGCCCCAGCCAGGCTTCGGGTTCATGCCCATCCTGGGCGATGGCACGGCGATACAGGGTCGCCGCCTCATCCCACTGCTCCCGTTCCAGGGCGCTGCGCCCCTGGCTCACCAGCAGCCAGTAGCGGTTGGTGGCCAGCAGGCTGCGCCATTTGTCCTTGTCGGTCACCTCGGGGTGTGCCAGCACCCGTTCAAACTGGGCGATGGCCAGCGCTCGCTGATCGTTGCGGGAGTAGGCCTGCCCCAGGGCGCCCATGAGTTCAGGATCCCCCGGGTTGGCAGCCAGGGCACGCTGCAAGCGGGAGATGGAGGCACCACCTCCCGCCGTGCTTGCGAGCGCCGACTGGCGTGCGCGATAGGCAGGCGAGGCCCACTTCTCCTCCTGGGTAGCGAGCAGCTGTTCCGCCTTGGTGGTATCCCCTTCGCCAAAGAGCACCATGTACTCCTGCAAGGCAGCGATGCTCCCGGGCCCGATGGGCAGGGATTCGATGTCCGCGAGCCAGATCTCGGCGGCCTCGTCCCGCTGGTAGGGATCTCGCGCCATCTCGCGCAACAGGTTCTGCGCCCCCTGGCGCCGACCCTCCGCCAGATAGAGGCGAGCCAGCCCGCCCCGCACTCTGGGCTCACCCGGATATTGCCGGTTGAGTGCCTCCAGGGCCGCCAGCCCCTTTGCCTTCATGGCCGGGATCCGTGTCTGCAACAGGGCATAATCCACCGCCACGTCGAGATTGGGGGGCAAATCACCGGAGAACAGGGAGCGATAGAGACGCTCGGCCTCCTCCAGCCTGCCGGCGCTGGTCAGCAGCCTGGCTTGTTGCAGTTGCTGGCGCCTGGCCGGTTCGTTCAGGGCCAGGTTGGCCATGCCCTGACGATAGAGCGCAGAGTCGGGGTCTTGCTTGCCAAGGCGGGCCAGCAGTGCCCCGGCCTCCTTGACCTTGCCCTGGCGCAGGGCCTGACGGGCCTGGGCTGCCAGCAGCTCCGGATGATCGGGCTCCACCAGGGAGAGGGAATAGAGGCTGTTGCTGACGAGATCTTCCCGCCCACGGGCCTCGCCAATCCTGACCTGCTCCAGCAGCCAGGCCACCGGCTGTACCGTCCCTTGCGCCAGGGCTCCGCTCATCAGGCAGGCGAGCAGGCACCCCTGGGTCACTCTGCCTGACATGATTCGCTCCAATCCGGCTGCAGGGTACCGTCGGCGGCAAAGCGATAACGCCCCTGATCCCAGCCTGCGCCGAACAGGGTCAGCACGCTGCCGTAGTAGGCATCCGCATCCAGCCCGTGATCGGAGACCTGCTTGCGCAAGGTGACCTGCGCCGGCAAGCCCCGTGACAGGGGCAGGAGGGCGGCGGCAAAGCCGCTCGGCCCCTTGCCCTGAACCTGTCCACTTTGGCTGGAGACCCGCTCGGGCAGATGACCCGATTCGGTCAGCTGCGCCAGCATGGGGGCAAAATGGGCCACCAGGGAAGCCCTGGCGGGATCCTCCTCGCTCAGCATGCCGAGCCAGAGATAGACGCGGATGGCGTCATAGCCACCGGTGTCGCCCTTGTCCGCCGTCACCTGCCACCCCTTGTCGGCCTGCCAGTCCACCCAGTCCGGGGCAAAGCCACGGGGCGCACTCTCCTGCAGCAGCTTGGGCAAGAGGGCCCGCATCTCGCCCCAGGGCCCCTTGAAGGAGGCGAATCTGGCCAGCAGTTGTGGAGGCAGATAGCTGGGGTTGAGGGTCCAGCGTCCCTCCCCCTCATAGCCTTTCGCCCCGGGCAGCAACACGGGGCCGAGACCCGGCAGCGTGGCGACCTCTTCCCGGGCGATGCGGCGCAGCAACAGGGTGCCGAGGGCAGAGTAGCTGTGGTTGTCCCACAGGCGACCCGCCTCCAGCAGGCTGTAGGCTATCCAGAGATCCGAATCGGACGCGCTGTTCGCATCCAGCACGCCCCAGTTGCCGTCCTGCTGCCTGCCCCAGAGCCAGGATGGCAGGAAGCCGGTCAGATCCCCGCGGGCGAGCTGCCGCTCCGTCCAGTCGAGCAGGCGGGCAAAGGTCTCCCTGTCATCGTTGACCAGGGCGAAGAAGAGGGCATAGCTCTGGCCTTCCGAGGTGGTGATGCGGCGCCCGTCGGCAGGGTCGATGACCCTGCCTTCTTCGCTGATGTAGTGCTGGCGAAAGTGATCCCACTCCGGCCAGTGACAGACGGCCTGCGCCGGGAGGGAACAAAGGGCCCAGAGGAGCAGGGCACCACAGACATTTTTCATCTGAGTCATCTCTTAATCTTCCTTCAGACGGCGGCGACTGGCACTGGCAAGCAGCACCCGCAGGCCCCAGCCCAGTACCAGCATGCAGAGCAGGGTCAGCCCGGCAAGACGCACCGGATAACGGGCAAACAGTTGCCAGAGACGCTCCCACCACGGCAGGTAGCCCACCTCGTAGCGATCCCCCACCACCAGGCTCTTCACCCCGGATTCCCGGATGATGGCCACCGAGCCTGCCACCTGATCGCGCAGGGTCCGGGTCTGCAGGGCATCATTGAGCAATGTGACCCCCGCCGGTCCATCCGCCAGCAAGGCCACCAGGCTGCACTGATCATGGGTCGGCGATTGCAGCCCCAGGATGACGGCGATGGCCCGGTTGCCCGTCATGCCCACCCGGGCCTGGGGCTGGCGATCGGCCATGGTGTGCAGCAGATCCCCCTTGTGCTGGCGGGTTGGCTCGTTGACCCAGCTGCGCGTGGATTGCAGCAGGGCGTCGGGAGCCAGATCCCCTCGAAACTCCTCCGGCAGGGTGCCGATGAGCAGGGTATCCCGATCCGCGGTGCGCGCTCGCTCCCAGTCGTCCAGAACCTGCAGGGAGAGCGCCGGATACCCGGTCTCGGCCCCGATGGCACCGACGGCATCGAGCAAGGTGGTGATCTGCCCGGGATGGGGTCTGGCCGGCATGACAATCTGGGTGTCGGCGAGATCCGCCATCCGGCTGAACGGGAAGCCGGCATAGGCGAACGCCTTGAGGTCGGGCATCTCGATGAAGTGGCGATAGCCGGTGAAGTCGATGGTGGAGCCCTCGTCGATGCGCACCTGATGGGCTGGCGGCATCACCAGGTCGCAACGGCCATCCTCCGTTCCTCCCATGTATTGCTGGGCATACTCGAACGAGAAGCTCAGACTGTTGGTCTGGGTGGTCTTGAGCCCGGGCATGCGCAGCGCCATGGTGTCGCCGTCGTCGGCAAACCAGAGCGGCAGGGTCAGCAACCGCTCACTCTTGACCTCGCCGGGCTCGAGCGTGAACGACTTCATGAGCTGGCCGTTGACCCCCACATCCAGCCGGGAACCGTCGCGCAGGGTGGGCGAGGTGTGGTGATACTTCAGCTCCGTCCTGATGCCGTTCTCCCCCAGCAGATAGAGATCAGGCGGCAGGCGCAGCGTCAGGCTCATGGGCCACAGCGTGCGTCCCGTTGCCTGCAACTGACCCGGGTACTCCGTGAGCTCATCAAAACGCATCTTGCGATCCAGTCGCACCCAGTTCGGTGCATCGTAGGGTTGACGCGGCAAGAGCGGCTTCACCTCGTCCACCATGACGCTCTGGCCACGCAGCATGACATCGCCTCGCGCCAGCCCCTGCACCGCCGTCAGCAGATCCTGCTGATCCCGCCCCAGGATCAGCAGCAGCTTCACATAGGGGTTGTCGGGGGAGCTGATCATGTCGATGGTGGGCCCCTTCACCTCGGGATAGTCCACCAGGAAATCGGGGCGCGCGTCATTGGTGGCAAAGATCACGGCGTTGCGATCCGGCAACTGGTTGATGAGCACCGGGAAATGCTGGCCCCGCCACTGGGCCTTGGTGCCGAACCAGGAGGCCAGCACCGCCGCCGCCTGCTGCTGCTCCGGGGGCACTGAGCCCGTGAACACCATGGGCAGAGTCAGCTTGCCATTATCCCGCACATCGAGGAACGGCATGGGGAAGAAGGAGAGCTCGTTGCGCACCGGCAGGGTCTGCAACTGCAGGGTCAGCTTGCTGTCCCGGTTGACGTTGAGCCAGAGGGTATCGCTCGCCGGGTTCTCGCACACTTTCTGATAGTGGCCAACGAAGCTCACCTTGAGGCGGTTGAAATCCTTGGCATAGCGGGGATCCAGCTCGATGCTGGCATGGGTCATCGTCCCCATCTGATCCTGGTTGAGGGCCGTCACCCCCATCAGCTCGTCATTGAGATAGACCTTGACCTGGGAGATGAGCGGCAGCAGGGAGGGCGATGGCGTGAAGTTCAGGTCCAGGGTGGCCCGGGTCACCACCTCGTCCCGCCGCACGGTGAAGTCGGCCAGTCCGTCTGGCGCATTGCCGCGCAGGGAGAGGGTGCCTGGCGATGACGCCATCTGTTCGAAGCTCATTCCCTGGGTGCGCACCGGAGCGGGAACGGGCGGCAGGGGGCCGACGGCCTCAGCGGCAGTCGCACCCTGCGCCATCAGCAGGAGAGGAATAAGGTAGCGTTGTGGTTTCATCATCCTTTCACTGTCTGTGAGGTCGGAGTCCCGGCCCGGAAATCTGGGGAGACGCGACGGGGAACAAAGGAGAGGAGCCAGCGAGCCAGCTTCTCGAGGAGGATACAAACAAAGCCGATGGGTGAGGTACGGGCCAGACGCCAGTAAGCTCCCCAGCCGAGCAGGGTAATGTCGATCAGGCTGTGGAGGGGGCGATCCTTGCCCAGACGCTGCTGCCACAGGGACCAGGTATCGGCCCGGGCGAAGGTGCACTGGATGAACTCGACATGCTGTGCCTGCGCCATGGGCTCCAGCTCCAGTCCCAGCTTGCAGCCGAACACCCGCTGCACCTTGGCGGCGAACGCCTGCTCCCGCTGGTCATGGCGCAGCAGCAACCAGACCCTCTCCTTGTCGGCCAGGGGCAGGGGCGCCTCGAGCAGCACCCCGACCCCCCCGTTGGAGTAATCCCTGACGGTACAGGGGTAGAGGTGACCGTTCGCCAGCCTGATGGCCGCCGGCATCACCATCTCCACCCTGGGGTTGGCACGGACCTGCCGCGACTCGAAGGCCACCGCCAGGGCGCCGCCCAGTATGGTCATGTTGTAGAGGGTCCAGATCATGCTGAGGATCAGGGTCGGCACCTCGTCGGCAGGGCCGGTGCCGATGCGCCAGAGGCCGAACCCCAGCCCGCACAGATTGAGCAGGATCAGCAGCAGATAGGGGCGGGAGACCGACAGATCGAGGAACACCTCCTCCGTCATCCCCCCCTTGGCAGTCACGTTGAACGTCCCCTTGTGAGGTGCAAAGAGCGCCACCGTGGTCGGCCTGGCGATGTACCAGGCCAGCACCGTCTCATAGACCTCGCCCCAGAAGGAGTGGCGCACCTTGCCCTGCAACCGGGAGTTGGTCAGGGCGCTGTGGAAGATGTGCGGCAACATGTAGAGGGCGATGGCCGCCGCCGGGGCATAGATGATGTAGGCGTGCAGGATCAGGAAGGCGAGCGGCGCCGTCAGGAAGATGAGCCTCGGTATGCCCGAGAGAAAGTGCAGCATGGCATTGAAGTAGCACAGCCGCTGCCCCAGCTTGAGCCCCTTGCCGAAGAGGGGGTTGTCCAGACGCAGGATCTGCACCATGCCGCGCGCCCACCGGATGCGCTGACCGATGTGGGCAGAGAGGCTTTCGGTGGCCAGCCCCGCCGCCAGCGGGATCCGGATATAGGCCGAGGTGTAGCCGAGGCGGTGCAGCCGCAGGGAGGTGTGGGCATCCTCGGTGACCGTCTCCACCGCGATGCCGCCGATCTCGTCAAGGGCGGTGCGCTTGATGACGGCGCAGGATCCGCAGAAGAAGCTGGCATCCCACATGTCGTTGCCATCCTGCACCAGGCCGTAGAAGAGGGCCCCCTCGTTCGGCATCTTGCGAAACCGTTGCAGGTTGTGTTCGAACGGATCGGCGGAGAAGAAGTGGTGGGGGGTCTGGACCACGCCCAGACGGGGATCCCGGTAGAACCAGCCCACCGTCATCTGCAGGAAGGAGCGGGTCGGCAGGTGGTCACAGTCGAAGATGGCGACCAGATCCCCGGTGGCCATCTTGAGGGCGTGATTGATGTTGCCCGCCTTGGCGTGCTCATGGGTCGACCGGGCCACATAGCGGATCCCGGCCTCCTCGGCGAAGTCGCGAAACGCCGCCCGCCCCCCGTCGTCAAGCAGCCAGATGGTCAGCTTGTCGGCGGGCCAGTCGAGCCCCATGGCGGCGTAGACAGTCCCCTTCACGATGGCGAGATCCTCGTTGTAGGTGGGGATCATCAGATCCACGCTGGGCCACTGGGCCGGATCCGCCGGCAGTTGTGCCGGGGGGCGGTGCAGGGGCCATGCGGTCTGCCAGTAGCCGAGCAGCAGCACCAGCCAGGCATAGGTCTCGGCGGCCAGCAGCAGGCCGCAGGTCAGGCTGACGGGGTCGAACCAGTCGAGGGTCGAGGTGTAGCGCCACCAGATGTAGCGGCAGGAGATGGTGAGGGAGAGCACCATCATCATCAGCATGGGATAACGGCCCGGCACGGCCCGCAGGATGAAGGCCATGGCCGCCAGCAAGAGGACGAACACCAGTTGCGCCTGCAGGGTGAACGGCTGGGTGACGCAGAGCAGGGAGAGGCTCCCGGCCACCACGCAGAGCAGCACGCTCTTCCAGCGTGCCTCGCGGGGCGTGGCCCTGGCGGCGGCCAGCCCTTTCTCCTCCTGACGGTCCAGGAAGGCACCGAGAGTCTGGGTGCCCCGGTGCCAGAGCCGTTGCCAGGAGGCAGGCCAGCGCAGAGGGATGGGCTGTGGGCGACGCACTATCATCCAGAGGCTCTGCAACAGAACGCGCAGGGGATCCCCCACTCGGGGGTGCGTCAGCTGGGGATAGAGTCCCCGGGCATGGCCCAGCACCCATTGCCAGCCATGACGCTCGAGGGGGAAGAGAGCCCAGGCCAGCAGCCAGCCCAGTGTCAATGCGGCCGCCCCCGGGCGGGAAGCCCCCCGCTCACGCAGTGCGCGATAGCGCTGCGAGCACCAGAGGCCCGCAGCCGGCGTCAGCAGCCGCACTCTCATCGGGGGGCCTCCCCCTCTGCCAGACACCAGATCGCCAGGGCGGCCAGCTCGTGGGCAACCAGACTGGTGGGCGCATAGCGGCCGACCGGCAGCTTGGCGGCCATGGCCTCCGCCATGGCTTCGTCCCTGTGCAGATGAAGATTGAGCAGAGGGAGCCCCCCTGCCAGCCAGAGATCCAGCAACCCCTGCTGCAGGGCCCGCTGGCTGGAGAACTGGGTCACCAGCAGACGCTCATCGGCCGCCCAGGGGTGGCGGTGAAGCCGCACATGGCAGTTGGCATCCGCATTGACCACCAGCAAGCGCCTGCAGGGGATGACGGGGGCCATGCCCAGGGGCAGATCCAGCAGCACCAGATCATAACCATCGATCCCTGCCAGCCACTCGGCTGACGCCCCCTGCCCCCCGCCATGGGAGAGCAGATCCAGTCCCTCCTCCCGGCGGTGAAGCGCTCCTCGCCACTCCCGCGCCGGCTGGGTCAGCCGGCTCCAGCCTCCCAGATCGTCATGGGGCAGGCCAAGGTGGATGCCAAGCTGGTTGTCCGGGCAGAGATCCACCGCCAACACCCTTGCCCCCTGCTCATGGGCTGCCTGGGCCAGTCCGGCCACGATGGCGGTGGTCCCCACACCTCCCCGGATCCCCTGCAGGGCGATCACCTTCATGCAGACCTCCCCTCGCCAGTCCCCTCGGGCCCTTTCACTGCCACCTCCGCCAGCAGGGGGAAGCGTGCGCACAAGGCGGCGAGCCGCTCCCTGGCGGCAATATCCTGATAGGAGAGGCTGACACCAAAGGCCTGCTGGACCATGGCCACGTCATTGATTACCGTGCCCTCCACCGGGACGCCGAAGGGGGTCTGCATGTCTGATTGCCGTTCGCTGCGCATCGTCACTTCCGGTCTCATTGGGGATAGGGGACCCAGTCCCCCTGCCCCAGCTTGATGTGGTACTTGCCCTGATATTCGATCACCACCGAGCCCTGGTTCTCGGACACCGACGGGGTCTGCGGCAGGTCGCCCAGCAGGGCATCCCAATCGATGGTCTCGCTCCCGAACACATCCTTCCCCACCAGCCTGGAGACCAGTTCTGATACCGCCAGGAAGCTGCTGGGGGTGTCCACGTTGCGGGTCGCCTCGTGGGGCGCCTTGGTACCGAGCAGGGCAACCCCCACCGGCACCTGGGTGATGCTCGGACTGGGAATGTCCCGCAGCCCGGCCATCTGCATCTTGTCGCCGGTGAGAGCTGCGCCGTGCTCAGGCACCATCACCACGGCCACCTTGCGGCCGGATTGCTCCAGCGTCGTCATGAAGTCGTCCAGCTGATCCAGCAGGGTCTTGAGCCTCGCCTTGTAGGGCGCTATCTGGCGGCTCGCCACATAGCGGTTGCCATCGTGCAGGGCGATGAGGTTGAAGAAGGTGACGTTGCGTGCCGCCTGACTCTGTGTCCGCTCGTTCAGCCAACGGCCGAACAGGGCATCCCCGCGATAGATGGGCTCGCCATCGAAGGAGGCGAGGTCATGGGCCAACCCCTTCTTGTCCATGGGAGTCACATCCAGCCCGGCATACTGCTGCAGGCCGGTCAGGTAGTTGCCAAAATCCCCCGAGTGATCCATGGCCACCTGTTTGGCAAAGCCGAGCTGGGCCAGGTTCTCGAACAGCAGGCATTGCTTCGGCGCCGTCACATAGAGCCCCTGGTGGCTGGTCTGCCCGCAACTGGCCCGCAGCAGGCGAATGGAGCTCGGGCCGCTGTAGGAGGTGGCGGAGTTGAAGCGGTTGAAGCGAATGTCGAAGTGGGACCAGACCGGATGCCCGCTCAGGCCGCTCGCCTCCACGTCACGCCAGGCCAGGGAGCAGACATTGATGATGAGCACATCGAAGGGGGTCGCCTGGGCTGGCAGGCTCTCCGTGAAGTGCGCCAGTCTCTCCTGCTCCTCCCGATAGAAGTCATCGAGATAGGCGTTGAGGTTCTCGTTGGTCGGCGGGGCACTCTGGTCAAGCTGCTCCTCCATGGGCAGCACTGAAGAGCGGGTCTCCTCCCGGAACGTGTTCAGGGCATGCTCGCTCGCCCCCTTGCTGCTCGCGAAGGGATTGCTCACCTGGGGCGAGACCCAGAGCCAGAGCAGCGCCAGCAGGATCCAGGGGGTGAAGCGCAGCCACTGGGCGATGAACAGATAGAGTGTCAGCAGCACGAACCCCGCGCCGACCATCTCCCAATTGATGAAACGCCCGAGCAACTCCGCCCAGTAATCCAGGGTGAAGGAGAAGACCTGGCTGCCCTGGGCACGAATGCTCTCTATCCCCGGCAACCAGGTATCGTGATAGAAGATCCCCGCCCCCACCGGCAACGCCAGCCAGTGCCGCGCACGGCGCCACCCGGCCCTTTGCAGGGGAAAGATCAGGAAGGCGGCAAACACCAGGTTGATCAGGGGGTGGAAGTTGAGATATCCCCCCCAGAGCAGGGCGAACTTGGCAAGAAAATAGACATTCCAGCCACCCAGGCCATGCCAGTCCAGCCAGGGAGAATCGGCATCAGAAACGTGTCAGGTCATCCGCGATGAGTCACCTGTTATCGTGGGCCCCCCGAAGGGGCCGGGCACACTGCAATGGTTATCAAAAGAATAGCCTGACTATTATGCAACTATTAATTTGTCTCAGGTGGCGCTGAACCTGACTCCCCCGGATGGGTGTAAGGGGAATGAGAGGGGCCGTATGTATCCATATATTATCCAAACGATCCCGATAAGGCAGCCTTCTCTGACAAAATGGGGGGAACGTGCAGACGGGATGCAGGATCCTGGCAAGGGCCCCGCGCTTACCACTGCGACAGACTTTGTCAGCCCTGTCGCCATCTCGAACAACTTGAGGCCACCTCTGGATTGCGCCATCATATCGGCCCGGCTGATGGCCGGCCGAATTGGACAGTCAACTTCAAGGACCCCCCATGTTTGAACACGTCGATGCCTATGCTGGCGACCCCATACTGACGCTAGTCGAGACCTTCCATAAAGATACCCGCGAGCAGAAGGTGAACCTGGGGATTGGCCTCTATTACGACGAGCAGGGCCGCATTCCGCTGCTGCCGTCGGTGCAGCAGGCCGAAGCGCAGCGCGCCGCCACCCCGGCCCCGCGCCCCTACCAGCCGATGGAAGGCGCCGCCAACTACCGCACTGCGGTGCAGCACCTGCTGTTTGGCGCCGAGCACGAAGCGGTCAAGGCGGGTCGCATCGCCACCATCCAGACCATCGGCGGCTCCGGCGCCCTGAAGATCGGTGCCGATCTGCTCAAGCGCTACTTCCCGACCTCCGAGGTGTGGGTCAGCAATCCCACCTGGGACAACCACAAGGCGATGTTCGAGGGGGCCGGCATCAAGGTGCACGACTACCCCTATTACGATGCGGCCACCGGCAGCGTGCAGTTCGACGCCATGATCGACTGCCTGAGCAGCCTGCCTGCGAAAAGCATCGTGCTGCTGCACCCCTGCTGCCACAACCCGACCGGGGTGGATCTCTCCCGTGCCCAGTGGGACCAGGTGATCGCCTTGGTGGTCGAGAAGAACCTGATCCCCTTCATGGACATCGCCTATCAGGGCTTCGGTGACGGGCTGGAAGAGGATGCCTATGCCATCCGCGCCATGGTGGCCGCCGGTGTCAGCTTCTTCGTCAGCAACTCCTTCTCCAAGAACCTCTCCTTCTACGGCGAGCGCTGCGGCGGCCTGTCGGTCATCTGCCAGGATGCCGAAGAGGCGGGCCGGGTGTTGGGCCAGATGAAGGCCACCGTGCGCCGCAACTACTCCAGCCCCCCCACCCACGGCGGTCAGATCACTGCGGCGGTAATGAGCCAGCCCGAACTGCACGCCATGTGGGTCGGTGAGGTGACCGAGATGCGCACCCGCATCAAGGCCATGCGCCAGAAGCTGTTCGAGGTGCTGAGTGCCAAGGTGCCGGGCCGCGACTTCAGTTACTTCATCAACCAGCGCGGCATGTTCAGCTACACCGGCTTCACGCCGGAGCAGGTGGACAGACTGCGCGAAGAGTTCGCCGTCTACCTGGTGCGCTCCGGTCGCATGTGCGTGGCGGGCCTCAACAGCCGCAACGTCGACTACGTGGCCGACGCCATGGCCGCCGTGCTCAAGGGCTAAGCCCGCAAGCCCCGCTCAGGCGGGGCTTTTCATTTGTCCCCTTGCCCGTGGAGCCGTGATGGATCTCATTGCCCTCTCCCGCCTCGGCGGTCGCCACCTGGTGACCCTGCATCTGCTGCTCGACACCCGCAGTGCCACCCGCAGCGCCGAGCGCCTCTGCACCACCCCCTCCACTGTCAGCAAGACCCTCAACCAGTTGCGCGAACTGCTGGGGGATCAACTGCTCTACCGCCAGGGCAACCAGTTGCTGCTGACGCCGTTTGCCGAGCGCCTCGGCCCGACGCTGCGCCGCCTGCTGGGGGAGCTCAACGGCCTCACCAGCCAGGAAGGATTTGCCCCTGCCAACTGGCAGGGGGAGCTGAACCTGGCGATGCGGGAGAGCAGCATGATCTGGCCCATGGGGGCCGTACTGGGTCAGTTGATGCAGGAGGTGCCGGGGCTGATGCCCGTCGTGCGTAACAAGGACGAGCAGGGACTGGCTGCTCTGGCGGCGGGCAAGCTCGACTTCGTGATCCTGCCCCACGATCAGAGCCAGCCCGGGGTCAATCAGTCCGGCCTCGTCTGGGAAACCTTGCGGGAGGACGAGCTGGTCTGCCTGATGCGCGCGGATCATCCGGCGTTGATGCGCTCCTGGGATCTCGATGCCTACCTGAGCTGGCGCCACATCGCCATTCGCGATCAGGAGCTGGCCGATCCCTTCTTCGAGCAGAGTCTGGCCCAGCGCCAGGTACGGCGCAGACTGGGGGCCACCCTGCCGGATTTTGGCAGCGCCGCCGCCCTGCTGCGCCAGAGCGATCTCATTCTCACGGCCGTGAAGGGCTGGGCTACCCGGGCTTGTACCCAGGGGTTGGTGAGCCGCCCTGTCCCCTTCGATTACGGCGCCGTGACCCACAGCCTGGTGTGGTATGGCCCCCTGGGGGAAGATCCCGCCCTGCGCTGGTTCCGTCAGCGCATCCTGCAACTGGCCCGGGAGCTGGACGCCCCACAATGATGCCTGGCGGCAGGACTCAGGGCTTCTTGGTATAGATGGGGCCTGGGAAAGAGGTGACGTTGTTGCCCAGTTCGGTGATGCGGGCGGCCCCCTGCTTGCGCACCTGATCGACCCGCAGCACGTGGTGCATGGGAATAAGGGTGCGGGTGACGTCGGCAAATTCGCTCTTCAGCTTCTCGTGGCTGGGGTCGACGATGAGCGCCGTGTGGTTGTCCCACACGAAGTGGGCGATCTCGATGAAGCCGAACAGCTGGCCCTGATTCACCTCTCTTACATAGACTTCGTAACGCTCGCTGTGACAAATGAACTGCACTCGATAAAGGGCGTTGGATTCACTCATGGGTATCTGTTGGTGATGGACGGTTTGCCCATTCTAGCCGTCCCCTCGGACAGCCCCTATAGACAGAGTTCACAGTTGCGTCATATCGGGTCTCAGCATCCCGACGTGCTGCAGAGCTCAGATCGCAGGCAGCATCACCGACCCAAACCCCTTGGCCTTCAATGCGTTGGCCAGCACTGTCAGGTCAGCCGACCCGGCTTCTGGCCATGACAGCGCCTCCCCTCACACCCCGTGGTGGCGAAAGCCGTTGAGGCGGATGGGCACGGGCCCCAGCGACAGCAAAAAGGTCGTCAACGCCTCCTCCAGCGCGCCGGTGGCATCGAGAAAATCGCTCCGCCCCGGCACCAGCAACAGCCGCACCTCCGCCAGCTTGCCCGCCTGCGCCAGCAGTTGCAGCGATGCCAGCACCCGCTCGCGGCCCCACCCGGTCAGGGCCAGATGCACAGGCTCGCGCCACCCCTTGAGGTCTATCATGGCGCCGTCCAGCACCGGCAACAGCCGCTGCCAACCCGTTTCTCCCAGGGATCCGTTGCTGTCGAGCAGGCAGGTGAGACGGGCCAGATCCGGCGCAGCCTTGATGGCCGTGAACAGGGCGATCACGAACGGCAACTGGGTGGTCGCCTCCCCGCCGGAGACGGTGACGCCGGTGAGCAGCGGGCCATAGCGGCGCAGCAGGGCCAGCACCTCGGCCACCGACATCTGGCGCGTCTTGGGGCTGGCGTGGCGAGGGCAGACATCGAGGCAACGGTCGCAGTGGGTACAAAGCTCGGCTTGCCAGCTCACCCGCCCCTCCTGCATCGCCAGGGCTCTGCCCGGGCAACCGGGCACGCAGTCACCGCAGTGATCGCACAACCCCATGGTGTGGGGGTTGTGGCAGCCGGGGCAGCGGAAGTTGCAGCCCTGCAAAAACAGCACCAGCCGGTTGCCGGGGCCGTCCACGCAGGAGAAGGGCAACCAGCGGCTCACCATCGCCCTGAGCTCGGCCCCCTTCTGCATGCCGTTCTCAGTGCTCATTCAAGAGGGTCTCGATAGCCACCACCCGCGGTGCCCGCTGGCGGATCCCGGTCAGCTCGCTCGCCTCGGCGCCGAGGCTGGTGGTCTGCAGCCGCGACCCCTCCTCTGCGAAGCGTGCCACGTCGCGCTTGCGGATCATATAGCCGGTCACCCGCACCAGATCGCTGTCCGCCACGTTGGCACTGAATTCGCGCATGCCGAGGGCGAAGGCCCCCTTGCAGAGCTGCAGCAGCGCCTGAGGGTTCTGGCGTATGGTGGGATCCAGGGTCAGGATCTCGCTGATCCCGGAGTGATAAAAGTCGTGGTGGGGCGCCAGAGCCAGCAGGTGACTGGCGGGATCCGGCTCCTCGCCATAGGGGATCCGAACCCCCGGAGTCACGCCCCTGTCCACGCTGAGTCCCCCCTGGGAGTGGAGCAGGGCGCGGCCGCCCCAGGCATGGGTCTGGCCCCTCCTGGCCACCCATTCGGAGAGGCGAGCCGAGATGCGATAGCCAAGCTGGTTGGCCTCATCGTCATGGCCATAGCGCCACGGCAAGCCTCCCTTCTCCATCAGCAGGTTCACCGCCTCCGCCATGCCAAAGATGCCGAACATGGGGACGAAACGCGCCTCCTCTATCAGCCCCTCCTCCACCAGGAAGCTGTCGAAGAAACCCGACTCCCGGTGCAGGAAAGCGGCGCGCGCCTCGATGAGCCGCGAGGCCTGCTCGCAGTAGTGAGGCAGTGTGCGCGCCATGAAATCCTCAACCCCTGCGCTCTGCCCGGCCACGCCCTTGAGGGAGAGGCGCACCAGGGTATTGGCACCGCCCCCCAGGGGCAGAGCGTTGTAGCAACTGACGATGCCAAAGCCGCGTTCGTCGAAGGTGTCCCTGTGAAGCGGATAGTTGACAATGTGGGGCTTGCTGCAGGCCGAGATGTTCTCGACTCCTTGCAGCAACAGGCTGTCCGGGGTCTGCACCGGGTCGTGGAACAGGCTGAGATTCGGCGCCACCTGCTGGAGTTCCCTGTCGATGTGCAGGATCAGCCGGCAGATCCGGTTGTCATCGGGGCCGATGTTGACGTGCATGAAGGCATCCGGCAGCACTCGATCCAGGTAGATCCAGAAGGCCTTCAGCTTGCGATGGAGCGTTTCATCATCCAGCTCACCGACGAAGGGCAGCAGCAGGTGATCGAGGCGCCCCAGCCAGACCGGCATGCCGGTGACGGAGGGCACGTGATGGTAGAGGATGCGCAGGGCATCGAGGGCCTCGTCGAAGTCCAGGGGTGGCGCCAGCTCCAGCCAGGCCGAGCCCTGGCGCAGAAACCGCTCGTAATCCGGCAGCACATAGCGCGGTTTGTGGGGAGCGTGTCCCTCGAACATGTCGCACAGCACCCCTTGTGCCATGGCATCCTGCACGGCGGCAGGCAACTCGGGGTAAGGCAACGCGTTTTCGGCGGCGAGCGCCAGGGCGTGGCTCTTCTGGGCCGGTGACAGCAGGGGGTCGCGCACGATGCGCCGGCAGGTTTCGGTGAAGGACATGGTTCACTCCGTGGCGGGTGGAACCAAAATCCTCACACTTGAGAGGCCTTTTTTGAAGTGACATTCCCAACAGGGCGGATATCCCATCAAGACATCCGCCATGCAGGATCACGGCACATCGTTCACCAGGGCCAGAACAGGGCCACGCCCCCCAGCCAGCGCAGCAGGAAGAAGCCCCCCATGCCGACGACCACCACCACCAGGGTAGGCAGGCGCAGCAGGGTCAACACCGTCACCAGCAGGGTGGCGGCCAGGTAGTCCGGATCCCAGTCCAGCCCGCGGCCGGGCTCATAGCTGAAGACGATGGGCAGCCAGATGGCGGTCAGCACCGACTGGGCCGAGAAGCTGAGGAAAGCCCCCATTTCGGCCCCCGGCTGATAGCGGGTCAACCGCGAGAAGAAGGCAAAACGGTTGAAGAAAGTGATCAGAGCCAGCAGCCCTATCATCAGCCAGCCCATGATCACCTCCTCATCCGGTGCAGCACATAGCCCACCACCATGCCGGCCAGGGCCGAGACGATGATGTGGATCTCCGCCAGCAGCGGCTTGGTGACGAGCGCCGTCCCGCCGCTCACCAGGGTGGCCGCCACCATGGGCAGGTTCTTCATGGCGGGGAGCGTCATGGCGATAAAGGTGGCGGCGATGGCAAAATCCAGCCCCATCTTGTCCAGCCCGTCAATGTACTGGCCGGCGGCGATGCCGAGCAGGGTCGCCAGGTTCCAGAACAGATAGAAGACAAAGCCCGCGATGAGCGCATAGGCGGGATTGAAGGCGCCGCTGCGCTCCCTGTCTTTCAGCGCCACCGCAAACATCTCGTCGGTCAGGAAGAAGGCGAGACTGGCCCGCCAGCGCAGGGAGAGCGGCAGCACGTCGCGCCGGAAGGTGAAGCCATAGAGCAGATGCTGGGAGGTGATCACCATGGTGGAGCCCATGATGGGCAGCAGCGGCGTCCCCGCCCCGAACAAGGTGGTGGCCGAGAGCTGGGCCGCCCCCGCATAGACCAGCAGCGACATCAGCTGTGCCTGGAGCGGGCTCATACCCGCCTGAAGCGCCAGGGCGCCGCACAGTATCCCCCAGGGGATGACGGAAATGGAGAGCGGGAGCATATCCAGGGTGGCGCGCCACCAGAGTGCCCCCGTGCGCTCGGGCGCAGGGAGGCGGGTTTCCGACATCATGGGATCATCCTTGTCACAGCCAATGCGAACCGGGAAAACTAGCACGGCGCAGGAGACAGTGTCACGCCATGGTCTGCAACAAATGCAACGCCCGCATGAGAGCGGGCGTTGGCAGGCGGGATCAGGGCTCGATGATGATGGGAGTGCCTGGCTCGATGGCGTTCCAGATCTCGTCCATCTCGTGGTTCAGCACCGCGATGCAGCCATTGGTCCAGTTGGACGGCTGCACCCTGCGATCCCCCAGGCTGTTGCGCTGGCCGTGGATCATGATCATGCCGCCTGGGTTCACACCCAGCTCGTTGGCGCGCTTGATGTCGTCCAGATTCGGGTAGTTGATGTGAATGGCCTTGTAGAAGCCGGAGTTGCTCTTCTTGTAGTCCAGGGTATAGCGACCTTCCGGGGTACGCTGATCCCCCTCACGCTGCTTGTGTCCCTTGGGAGCCGGGCCCAGGGCAATCCAGTAGCGCTTCACTTCCTTGCCATCCTTCATCAGGGTCAGGCTGTAACTCGACTTCTTCACCACCACCATATCGGCGGACAGAGTGGCAAAACTCAACGCGGGCCACAGCCCCAGCAAACACAGCAATACGGCTCTCACTATCCATCCCTCTGCGAGCCTTCTGGGCTCTCTTGTTAGCAAATCATCTGAATGCCGCCACCCTCTGGTGGCGAGCGAGCGCCATGATATGGGATCGCCGTGAATACTCAATATATCGGGAGAAACATATCTGTGGCCAGCAGGGGGAAATGGCCGTCAACCCGCCATGCAGACACCCTGCCAAGGGTAGGGCGTCGCCTATTGCCCGCAACCGGGCGCCTCAGCGCTGATCGTCAAGGCCTAGAAGATGGCGCAGGGAGAAAAACCAGCGGGCAGCGCCGCCGCCAGTGACATTTGAGCCTGTCCACCAGCCAATCCCCGGCTGGCACCATGGGATCAGGCCATCTCAACCCACAAAAAAGAGCCCCTGATGGGGCTCTTTTGACGGTGCAACACCGGGCTCAGGCCTGGGTCACTGGTTCGGCGGTCTCGAGGCACCGGATCCAGGCCTCGAAGTCTGCCAGCATGCGCGCCTCGGACTCGCTGTTGTCGGCGATAAGCTCGGCCCCGTGCACCACCCGGATATGGGCGTCGAGGGGCGTCCCCTCCCCTGCCGGTGGGCGCTGCCGCGCCGCCGCCATGCACGTCTTTGCCTGTTGCCACGCCTCGGCGGCACTCCGGTTGCACGCCTCGGCCAGCGGCACCGCACTGAAACCCTCGCCGGTGAGGCTCTGCAGCGTCTCGTCATGGGTCATGCCGTTGCCCGGTCCCCAGTAGTGGGCGGCCAGATCCGGTCCGATGCGCGGGTTGTCGGTGAGGTAGCCGTCGCGCCTCAGGAAATAGGCGCGGGTCTGCTCCACCGCCATTAGTGCCAGCAGATAGCCGTGATAGGCGCAGGCCGACTCCTGGTTCAGAAGGTGTGGGATGGCCAGCAGCGGGCGCGGGCTATCCACCCCCAGGATCTGGCGCTCCCACTTGCGGGCCAGGGCCAGCACGGCTGCCGGGGTGCGCTCGCTATCTGCCATGGCGTAGAGATCCCGCTCGAAGTAGGCCACCAGCGCGATCTGGCGCTCGTTGAAGGCGCGAAATGGCTGGCGCGCTTCAATCATGGCCTGGATAAGCGCATCGGGGATGGGTTCTCCCGCCGCGTTTCTGGCGTAGCGCTTGAGCCAGTCCGCGTCGTCCAGCAGGCTGTCGCAGAACATGGACTGGGTCTCGGCATAGGCCATGGAGGTGGGCGGAAACTCCTGGGAGAAGCAGGGGGCGTTGCCGGTGACGTTGGCAAAGTGCGCCGCGTGGCCTCCCTCGTGGAACAGGGTGTTGAGCCCGCTCCAACCGCTGCCCACCTGGGCCGGATTGGCCAGGCTGGTGAAATTGACCACCGCCGGCACCCACTCCCCATCCTGCCAGAAGCTCGGCACCGGGCCGTGACAGAAGCCGTTCTCGTATTTTCCCTCCCGGGTCAGCAGATCCAGGGTGAGGGTGGCACTGCGGTACTGGATGCCGAGCCGGCGGAAGCTCTCGACCCAATCCTTCAGCGCCCGGGAGAAGGGCACGTAAGGGTCGAGCTGGCGGGTCACGTCACCACTCACGCTGTAGCGCAGGTTGTGGGGCAGCAGGGCTGCTTCCCCCTTGGCCGCTTTCAGCTCCGCCAGACTCTGGTGCAAGCGGGCATCGGTGCGGGCGATGAAGTCGTCAAGAATGGCAAACAGCTGCTCCGGGCTCATCTGCTCGTTCTTGTGCACCTTGTAGTCGAAGTAGTCGCGATAGCCCATGGCACGGGCGAAGCGGTTGCGCAGCGCGACGATGTCAAGATAGCCGTTGTCGACCACCCACTGCTCCAGGGTCTGGAACATGGCGAGCGCGCTCTGGCGCACCGCCTCGTCGCTGCTGGCGGCCAGCGCCGTGCTGGCGGCGGGCAGACTGCCAGGCACTTGGCGGCCCTGCTCGTCCAGCAAGGTGAGCTTCAACCCCTTGCGACGGGCGAAGAGATCCGCCTCGGCGGCCACCAGCTCGTCCATCAGGGCGGAGGCACCGGGATCTTCGATGACGTTGCACTCGAAGAAGGCGATCCAGCCCCCCAGACCACGCCTGAGATCCGCCTCTTCGGCCTGGGCATGCATCTCCCGCAACACCGGCAGGCGGGCAGGATCGGCACAGAACGCCTTGTAGGCCTGTTCGGCCGCGGTGAAGCCTGCCTGATCGTCGCTGGTGCCCATGTAGGTGGACCAGAACAGGTCCTCCTTGCGTCTGTGCACCTGCAGGTAATCGGCATTGAGCTGGTTGAGATACTTCCTGGCAATGGAACTCATAACTTCCCTCTTGTTATGGGGCGACCACGGGGCGCCCACTCCTTTTTGGTGAAATGCCAACCCATTCACACTTCTTGCAAATTGAGTAGACAAATTGTGCGCCGGGATGCGCGCCATCACGCTATCAAAAGCGAGGGTTTCTGTCTGCTGGCTATACTGGTTGTCAAACTGCTCAATTGGCTGTTTTCCACCGCAACCCATTGAAAGCTAATGATATGTTAAAAATAATAACAATCAGGTCCGGCCGGCAGTTCGGCCACAATCAGACCCGCATGGGAAAGTAAGGATAAGACTATGTTCAAGCTCGGTGATATTGCCGTGAGTCGCAAGCTGATGCTGCTGCTCTCACTGGCCCTGGTCGGCTTCATCGCACTGCTGCTCATCTCGGCCAGTGCCCTGCACCGCAATCTGATGAGTGAACGAGAAGCCAGGCTGCAGGCGGTGCTGGATCTGGCCATGAGCCGGATCCAGGCCCTGGCCGCCACCCTCCCCCCGGAGCAGGCCAAGGCACAGGCCAAGGCCATGCTCGACAGCATGCGCTTTGACGGGGACAACTACCTGTTCGTGCTGGATGAAGATCGTCGGGTGGTGGTGCATCCCGCCAAACCCGAGCTGGTCGGCCAGCAGATGGGCAACAACCCTGCCGAGTCCCACTGGCAGCACATGGTGGATCTCGGCAAGGGCGGCCACCAGGGCAGGCTGGAGTATCAGTGGGTCTCCCCGTCCGGCGAGGCGGCCCAGAAGATGTCGCTGGTGACGGGCTACCAGCCCTGGGGCTGGATCCTGGGCTCCGGTGTGTTGTTGCAGGACATTGAGGCCACCATGTGGTCGCAATATGAGTGGATGGGTGGCGCCACCTTGCTGGTGATCCTATTGATGGGGCTGCTGGGACTCGCCATCAGCCGCTCCATCGTCAATCCCCTGGCCGAGATCAACAAGGCCATGGCCCGGGTCGCGGCCGGCGATCTGGTGGTCAGCATCCCGGTGCTGGGCAGGGATGAGCTCGGCGCCGTCGCCAGCTCCACCAACCAGGGGCTGGATGCCATCCGCCGCGCCCTGCTGGAGGCGAGCCAGGGGGCCCGCAACGTGGCGGATGCCGCCCTGCGCATCGCCGCCTCCGCCGAACAGACCAACCAGGCGGTCAACAGTCAGCGGGATCAGCTCGCCCAGCTCGCCACCGCCATGAACGAGATGAGCGCCACCATCGCCGACGTGGCGGGTCACGCCGAAAACACGGCCCGTGACACCCAGGATGCCACCAGCGAGGCCGGGCTCGGCAACCAGGATGTCCATGCCAGCGTGCACGGCATCCAGGCGCTGGCCACCGAGGTGGATCAGGCCACCTCGCAGGTCAACCAGCTCAAGGAGGGAGTGATGCAGATAAGCGAGGTGACGGCGGTCATCAGCGCCATCTCGGAGCAGACCAACCTGCTGGCCCTCAACGCCGCCATCGAGGCGGCCCGGGCCGGCGAGCAGGGCCGTGGCTTCGCCGTGGTGGCCGACGAGGTGCGCCAGCTGGCCAGTCGCACCCGCCACTCCACCGAGGAGATCCAGAGTACCATCACCCAGTTGCAGCAACGGGCTGTCACCGCCGCCAACGCCATGGACGCCAGCCGCAAGCTGGCGGAGAGCAGCGTCAACCAGTCCGAGAAGGCGGGGCAGGATCTCTCCCTCATCGTCAATCACATCCAGCACGTGAGCGACATGGCGACCCAGATCGCCACGGCGGCGGAGCAGCAGAGCATGGTGGCGGAAGACATGAACCGCAACGTCAGCGGCATCAACGACTCGGCGCTCGAGATGTCCCAGGCGGCCTCCCAGTTGGCCCAGGAGAGCGAACTGCTGGCCGGTCTCTCCCGAAGCCTCGACGAGCGACTGGCGGTGTTCAAGCTGGACAACGCCCAAGCCCAGGACAGGATGATGCGACCGACCCAGGCGCCCTCTTCCCGAGCAGGCATGCAACCCCGCCACTGAGTGGCCCCGTGAGCCCCTGCCAGGCTTGCAGGGGCTCCTTTCCTGTCATGGCCACGGGAGCCTCTCCCGGGCCACCCTCTCGCACTGAACCAGCGCGCAGATCCCGAGGGAGCGATCTGCCGCTGATGCGCTGCTCCGATGAGATGGCACTGTCAATTTTTACACTTAATTTTTTAACAAAATATAGTCATGATGAGTGGTCGCCACAGGCGGCACCATGATCCTTTCTGTAGTCATTTGGCAAACTGGTTGAAAGGCCAGGACGCAAAGCCTCCGGTCTAAAGACAAGCTGTCCAGGATAGCGGGGTTGCAGCACCGTGTTTCGGGGAACTCCCCTGCCAACGTGACTGCCCACATCACCGAACAGAGGAATGTATGGCAGCAAATATCCGACTCACCCATCTCGCGGCGGCACTGGCGCTGCTGGCCAGTGGCGGCGTGCTCGCTCACGGCTACATCAGCCAGCCCGAAGGGCGCAACTACCTGTGCAAGACAGGGGGCAACAGCCAGTGTGGCGCCATCCAGTGGGAACCCCAGAGCCTGGAAGCCCCCTCCGGCTTCCCTGATGGCGGCCCCGCCGACGGCCAGATAGCCTCGGCCGGTCACCCCCAATTCGGCGAGCTCAACACCCAGACCCTCGATCGCTGGACCAAGCGTGAAGTGCAGGCCGGTCCCTTCGCCATCAGCTGGACCTTCACTGCCAACCACGTGACCCGCAACTGGCGCTACTACCTCACCAAGCAGGACTGGAACCCGAACCAGCCCCTCACCCGGGATGCGTTCGATCTCAATCCCTTCTGCGTCATCGACGGCAACATGGTGCAGCCCCCCAAACAGGTGACCCATCAGTGCACCCTGCCCCCGCGTACCGGTTATCAGGTCATTCTCGGGGTGTGGGAGATTGGGGATACCGCCAACAGCTTCTACAACCTGATCGACGCCCGGTTCAAGGATGGCACCCAGCCCCCGCTGACCTGGAGCCAGGGAGGGACCATCTATCCCTCCATCGACCTGGTGGCGGGTGACAAAGCCAGAACCCGGGTGTTCGATGCCAATGGCGAGCGCACCGATCTCCAGACCGAGCTGACCATCGCCAGCGCCGGACAGGGCCAGAAGAACAACTGGGCCCACGCCCTGGCGAGCAAGATCAACGCCGAGCAGAGCCAGATCCGTGCAGGCCAGCAAGGTACGGACGGCCAGTTCAACCCCGTCTATGGCCAGAACCCGGTCTACCTCAAGGCTGGCAGCAACCTGCAACGGGTCGAGATCCAGCTTGAGCAACAGCAGCCCCCGGTTGAGAACGGGATCAGCGTGAGCGGTTTGGCGAGCGACTACCCTCTCGACAACGGCAAGCTCACCCTGACTTTCACCGTCACGGCCCAGGGGGATCTCGCCATCACCAACACCCTCTATGACCACGGCGGTGTCGCCAGGGGACAGAGCAGTGCCGACATCAAGGACGGCAGCCAGAGTTTCTCCATGGCGCTGACCGGCTTGAGTGCAGGCCACCATCAGCTGGTGATCGAGGGCAAACCCAAGGCCGGTGGTGACGCGGTGCAGCAGACCCTGGACCTCATGTTCAAGGATCCGGCAAGCGGGGGCGATTACCAGTTCACCTTCCCGGACGGCCTCAAGTCCTACACCGCCGGAACCCGGGTGCTGCAGCCGAAGAACGGCAAGGTCTATCAGTACAAACCCTTCCCCTACAGCGGCTGGTGCAGCCAGTGGGCGAGCACGGCAACCCAGTATGAACCGGGCGTAGGTACCAATTGGCAGGATGCCTGGATCCAGGTGAACTGAGCCGCAGGCACGACATGACACCATCAACAAAACGGGGAGCCCATGGCTCCCCGTTTTTCATCCACCCCTCGGTTCAAATCTGGTAATCGAGCAGGGGCTCGTTGCTCATGGCGCGGGCCTGGATCTCCGCCAGCGCCAGCTCGGGGTTGCAGAGCTGGATGAACTGCCAGGCAAAGTTGTGCTGGAACTGCCCCTGCTTGAGGCCGATCCAGGCGGTGTGCGGCGCAAACAACCGACTGCCGTCCAGTTGCACCAGTCCCTTGTCCCGCTGGGAATCGAACGCCATGTCCGCCAGTATGCCCACCCCCATCTCCAGCTCGACATAGGTCTTGATGACGTCGGAGTCCTGGGCGGTCAGCAGGATCTGCGGCACTATGCCCGCCTCGGCAAAGGCATCATCCACCCGTGCCCGACCGGTGAGGCCGGCCTGATAGGTGACGATGGGCCAGTGGGCCAGAGCGGCCAGGGTCAGCTCCCGCTCGGCGGTGAGAGGGTGCTGCTCCGGCACGACGATATTGTGGTGCCAGCGGTAGTAGGGAAAGGCCACCACCCCTTCGCTCTTGTCGAGCTGCTCGCTGCTGATGCCGATGTCCACCTCGCCGGTCTGCACCAGCCGCACTATCTCCTCCGGGCTCCCCTGACGCAGCTCCAGCTGTACCAGAGGAAATTGCTCCCGAAACGCCTTCACTACCCTCGGCAGGGCATAACGGGCCTGGGTATGAGTGGTCGCGATGAGCAGCCGGCCCGAGTCGCGATTGGCAAAGGTGCTCGCCAGTTTGCGGATGTTGTCGGCATCCCCCAGGATACGCTCGGCGATCACCAGCAACTCCTTGCCCGGCTCGGTCATGCCGAGCAGACGCTTGCCATAGCGAATGAAGAGGGCAAGCCCCAGCTCCTCCTCCAACTCGCGAATGTGGCGGCTGACCCCGGACTGGGACGTAAAGAGGGCATTGGCCACGTCGGTCAGGTTGTAATCCCGCCGTGCCGCCTCCCGAATGATTCGCAATTGCTGAAAGTTCACCTCATCGCCTCCTGCGCTGAGTGGCGGTGGCTCGTGCCACCGTCCTCTTGTTATGGATTGCCGGGATCATAGCCCGGCAGCAAGCCTGAAAGAGGGCCACACCTCGCGGCTTGACCTCAGATCTGGTAGTCGGGATAGAGCTGTGCCTGCCTGGCCACCAGACGCACCCCCTGGCCGGGGGCAAAGGCCCGGGCGGCCTCCTTGCTCAGTTCGGCCTCGTAGTGGGCGCCTCCCGTCTCCCCATCGCCACGCAGTTCCACCCGGATGCGCGGCCCCATGGGCAGCAGGCGGGTAATGGTGGCGCGAATGCCACCGGGGGCATCCGAGGGCAGGATCTCCAGCTCGTGGGGGCGCACATAGGCAATGGCCGCACTCCCTTCTGCCAGATGGGAGGGGATGAGGCCACCCAGTTGCTGTTCACCGATGCCGAGCCCCTGCCCGGCCACCCTGCCACGAAACAGGTTCACGCTGCCAAGGAAGCTGTGCACGAAGGCACTGGCGGGCTGATCATACACTTCGGCAGGGGTGCCAATCTGCTCTACCTTGCCGGCGTTCATCAGCACCACCCGATCCGCCACCTCCAGGGCCTCTTCCTGATCATGGGTCACGAACAGACTGGTGACATGCAGCTCGTCGTGAAGCTCACGCAGCCAGCGGCGCAGCTCCTTGCGCACCTGGGCATCGAGGGCGCCGAAAGGCTCGTCCAGCAGCAGCACCTTGGGCTGCACCGCCAGGGCCCGGGCCAGGGCGACCCGCTGGCGCTGACCACCGGAGAGCTGGGTCGGGTAGCGTGCCGCGACGTGGCTGAGCTGCACCAGATCCAGCAGCTCCTTGACCCGGGTGCGGATGGCCGCCTCGTCCGGGCGTTCGCTGCGCGGCTTGACCCTCAGGCCAAAGGCCACGTTCTCGAATACCGTCATGTGGCGAAACAGGGCGTAGTGCTGGAACACGAAGCCAACGTTGCGCTCGCGCACATGGAGATCCGAGGCATCCTCGCCGCGGATGATGACGCTGCCACTGTCCGCCTGCTCCAGCCCGGCGATGATCCGCAGCAAGGTGGTCTTGCCGCAGCCAGAGGGGCCGAGCAGGGCGACCAGCTCACCGTCGTGAAAATCGAGGTTGATGTCGGCCAGCGCCGCGTACTGATTGAAATGCTTGTTGAGCCCTTGAACCTGAATGCTCATGAATGCCTCTCCTATAACCGTTAATTCGGGATCAATGGGACTGGGTCGGTTGGCCGCGCAGCCTGGCCAGCAGGGTCTCACCCAGCAGGGTGAAGATCCCGAACAGCGCCAGCAGGCTGGCCACCGCGAAGGCGGCACCGGTCTGGTACTCGTTGTAAAGGATCTCGATGTGCAGCGGCAGCGTGTTGGTCTGGCCGCGAATGTGGCCGGAAACCACGGAGACAGCGCCAAACTCCCCCACCGCCCGGGCGGTACAGAGCAGCAGGCCATACATCAGGCTCCAGCGAATGCCGGGCAGGGTCACCCGCCAGAACATCTGCAACCCGCTCGCCCCCAGCATGATGGCGGCCTCCTCTTCCTCCGGGCCCCGCGCCTCCATCTGGGGCAACAGCTCGCGCACCACGAAGGGCACAGTGATGAAGGTGGTCGCCAGGATGATCCCCGGGGTAGCGAAAATGATCTTGATGTCGTGCTCGCTGAGCCACTCGCCGAACCAGCCGCGACTGCCGAACAGCAGCACGAACATCAAGCCCGCGATGACCGGCGAAACCGAGAACGGCAGATCGATGAGGGTGATAAGCAGTTGCCGGCCAGGGAAGCGGAACCGGGCGATGGCCCAGGCGGCGGCCAGCCCGAACAGCAGGTTCAGGGGCACCGAGCAGAGCGTCACCAGGGCGGTCAGCCCCAGGGCGCTCAGGGCATCCGGCTCGCTGATGGCGTGCCAGAAGAAGGCCAGACCCGGGCTCAGCGCCTGGATGAAGACGGTGGCTAGCGGCAACAGCAGCAAGGCGGCAAACCAGCCCAGACCGACGGTGACCAGCAGCCATTTGACCCAGACCGGTTCATGGGTCACCGGGGGATGACGCGCCGGGGTGGCCGAAGCGGACTCCTGGGCCTGATCGAGATGTGCAGTAGAGGCGTTCATATACGGCTTCCTCCGATGCGAGCCCAGCTCCAGGCTTGCAACTTGTTGATGAGCAACAGCAGCACAAAGGAAATGAACAGCATGACGGACGCAATGGCCGATGCACCGGCGTAGTCATACTCCTCCAGGTGACTCATGATCATCAGGGGGGCAATCTCGGACACCATGGGGAGGTTGCCGGCAATGAAGATGACAGAGCCGTACTCCCCCACGCCGCGAGCAAATGCCAGGGCAAAGCCGGTGAGCAGCGCAGGTACCAGGGTCGGCCACAGTACCCGGATGAAGGTCTGCCAGCGGTTGGCACCCAGGCTCGCAGCCGCCTCCTCTTGCTCGCTCTCCGCTTCCCGCAACACCGGCTGCAGGGTACGCACCACAAAGGGCAGCCCGATAAAGGTCAGGGCAATGACCACTCCTATGGGGTTGTAGGCAAGCTCGATGCCCAGCGGAGCGACCCATTGGCCAATCCAGCCGTTGGGGGCAAAGATGGCGCACAGGGCGATGCCGGAGACGGCAGTCGGCATGGCAAAGGGCAGGTCGATCAGCGCATCCACCAGTCTGCGGCCGGGGAAGGTATAGCGCACCAGTACCCAGGCCAGTATCAGACCGAACAGACTGTTGAGCAGGGCGGCAATGAAGGCGGCACCAAAGCTCAGGCGAAAGGAGGCGAGCACCCGGGGGGAGCCGATCACCTGCCAGAACTCGGCGGCGCTCAGGTTGTTCACCGCAAACAGCACCAGTGCCGAGAGCGGCAGCAGCACCAGTATGCCCAGATAGAGCAGACTGAAGCCCAGCGTTGGCCCCAGGCCTGGCAGGACGGAATAAGAACTTAATCGCATAACACATCCGTTTGTTATAAATACTTTGGATGTGACGATTTTGCTCACGGCGGCCAGGGACAACAAACACCAATAATGCCTTTGCTAAGCACTTTTTTATCTAACAATGGTGGAACAAGGCTTTTAGAGCGATAAGCATAAAAAAAGGTCTTTTATATAAATAAAAGACCTAAAAGACGGAGCGGTAAAACCGGGAACATGCAAAGTCAGTCACGCTGGCCAAGTTGCCAGCCTGTCTGGAAATCGTGCCGAGACAATCCGAGGGGCCCTCATCGAAAACTGAGTGCAGCCTGCTTGCCCCACTCGGCAGGAGCAGGCTCCACCACCATTTCGGCACGGCGGTATAGGGTGCCGAGCAAAGCGAGCCCATGGTGCCACTCCCCATGGCCGGACTGGGCATTGATATGGCCCACCGCCCCCGCATCGAACAACGGCACCTGCCACTGCCGGCTCCAGAACTCTGCCCGCTCGAAACTCATCCAGGGGTCATTGCGGCTGGCGATCAACTGGGCAGAGACCTTGATGGACCCCGCCAACACCTCATCCGGGATACCGAAACGGGCAGGATCGGCAGGGGCAACGATGAAGATGGAGGAGACCTTGTCTGGTTGCAGTCTGGCGGCAGCGATGGCCGTCAGAGCGCCGAAGGAGTGGGCGACCAGGTGGACCCGGCTGCGCCGGCTCCTGAGCTTGCTCGCCAGCTTGGCGCTCCAGACCGTGAGATCCGGCTTGTCCCAAGGCAGACCCATCATTCTCTGCCACTGGGGAAATTGCTGGTGCCAGCGGCTCTGCCAATGATCCGGCCCACTGTTGTGCAGACCGGGAACCAGAAGGACCTTGTTCATCGTGGTACTCCTATCTGTTGTCACAGGGGCCTTCGTCTCTTAGCGGCCCGGTTGGTAAATCTGGTCAAACGATCCGCCCTGGGCGAAGTGCTTCTTCTGTGCCTTGTCCCAATCTCCTTCCAGATCCTTGACAGTGAAGAGCGTCAGGTTGGGGAACTGGGCCGCAGTCTCCTTCAGGATCGCCGGATTGCTCGGACGATAGTGGTATTTGGCGATGATGCGCTGCCCTTCGTCGGAGTAGAGATACTCGAGGTAAGCCTTGGAGACGGCCTCAGTACCATGCTTCTTGGCTACCTTGTCCACCACGGCTACCGGCGGCTCGGCCAGAATGGAGACCGAGGGCACCACCAGTTCAAACTTGTCGCTGGTGCCCCGCTGATTGAGCACCAGCAACGCTTCATTTTCCCAGGCCAGCAACACATCCCCGAGCCCGCGTTCGATGAAGCTGGTGGTGGCGCCACGTGCCCCGGAGTCCAGCACCTTCACATTCTTGAACAGATCGCTGACAAACTGTTTCGCGCCCTCTTCAGTGCCGCTTTTCTTCAGGGCATAGCCCCAGGCAGCCAGATAATTCCAGCGCGCACCGCCGGAGGTCTTGGGGTTGGGGGTGATGATGGCGACATCCTTGCGCACCAGGTCGCCCCAATCCTTGATCTGCTTGGGATTCCCCTTGCGCACCAGGAAGACGATGGTGGAGGTATAGGGAGAGGCATTGTTGGCCAAACGCCCTTCCCAGTCGCTGGCGGTGAGACCTGCCTTGGCCACCGCATCGACGTCATAGGCCAGCGCCAGGGAGACCACGTCAGCCTCCAGTCCGTCCACCACGGCACGAGCCTGTTTGCCTGAGCCACCGTGTGACTGGCTCACCACTACATCGTCGCCGGTTTTGGCCTTCCACTCCTTGGCAAAGGCACTGTTGTACTCCTGGAACAGCTCCCGCGTCGGGTCATAGGAGACATTCAGCAGCCGCACCTCGGCGGCTTGGACCTGACCGAGAGCCAGCAGGGAGAGAACGGTGAGAGCGGTCATTCGCAGTTTCATGGTGATACTCCATATCGTTGGGTTGAGTACAGCATGCCCGCTTATGCATATTCCATGAAGAAAGAAAAAGCGCTTTGCTTATCTCTTATCCGCATATGAGCTTCCGATGGTCCTCTGGCACTCTCGGCCAGAGCGTATTCGCGTGCTTGCGATGCTCATCTCCAGACACGAAAAAGCCCGGTCGATTGGCCGGGTTGGGAAAAGATGGAGGAACGAAGGCAAACCAGAGCGAAGGGTAAGCCCTGGGTAAAGGGACAATGCCAGACACGCAAGCACCACAGGGGGGAAGAGGCGGGTTGTCAGTAACAGGCGGCAGACCCGTCGGTTGCCTCTTGTTCCCTGAGTTCTTATCCAGACGCCAGAAAGCAAAAAGGCCTTCCCGATAGGGAAGGCCTTTCAATTTAGTGGCGGAGCGGACGGGACTCGAACCCGCGACCCCCGGCGTGACAGGCCGGTATTCTAACCGACTGAACTACCGCTCCGCATTCGGTTAGCTTTCGCTAAATCTTTTGCTGCTTGTTTGTGAGGTGTCATCCTCGCAGCCGGTTATGTGATTCTTCACATCACCATTTAATTGGGTGCCTGGCAGTGTCCTACTCTCGCATGGCGAATGCCACACTACCATCGGCGCTACAGCGTTTCACTTCTGAGTTCGGCATGGGGTCAGGTGGTTCCACTGCGCTATTGCCGCCAGGCAAAAATCTTCAATCTCGGAAAGCTGACGTGAGTAGTGATGTTGCACTTGGCTTGTCACTATCACTGAATTAGGTAAGTAGTCTCGCACTTGCTACAAGGCCAGAAACACTTCTTGGGTGTTGTATGGTTAAGCCTCACGGGTAATTAGTATGGGTTAGCTCAACGTATCGCTACGCTTACACACCCCACCTATCAACGTTGTGGTCTCCAACGGCCCTTTAGGACCCTCAAGGGGTCAGGGATGACTCATCTCAGGGCTCGCTTCCCGCTTAGATGCTTTCAGCGGTTATCGATTCCGAACTTAGCTACCGGGCAGTGCCACTGGCGTGACAACCCGAACACCAGAGGTTCGTTCACTCCGGTCCTCTCGTACTAGGAGCAACTCCCTTCAATCATCCAACGCCCACGGCAGATAGGGACCGAACTGTCTCACGACGTTCTGAACCCAGCTCGCGTACCACTTTAAATGGCGAACAGCCATACCCTTGGGACCGACTTCAGCCCCAGGATGTGATGAGCCGACATCGAGGTGCCAAACACCGCCGTCGATATGAACTCTTGGGCGGTATCAGCCTGTTATCCCCGGAGTACCTTTTATCCGTTGAGCGATGGCCCTTCCATTCAGAACCACCGGATCACTATGACCTACTTTCGTACCTGCTCGACCTGTCCGTCTCGCAGTTAAGCTGGCTTATGCCATTGCACTAACCTCCTGATGTCCGACCAGGATTAGCCAACCTTCGTGCTCCTCCGTTACTCTTTGGGAGGAGACCGCC
Source organism: Aeromonas sp. ASNIH1 (assembly GCF_002934285.1). Taxonomy (NCBI): domain Bacteria; kingdom Pseudomonadati; phylum Pseudomonadota; class Gammaproteobacteria; order Aeromonadales; family Aeromonadaceae; genus Aeromonas; species Aeromonas sp. ASNIH1. The sequence continues at coordinate 839,771 of NZ_CP026228.1, forward strand.
CCAGTCAAACTACCCACCAGGCACTGTCCGCGAGCCCGATTCAGGGCCCTGCGTTAGAACATCAAACATACAAGGGTGGTATTTCAAGGACGGCTCCAGCGCAACTGGCGTCACGCCTTCAAAGCCTCCCACCTATCCTACACATGTAGGTTCAATGTTCAGTGCCAAGCTGTAGTAAAGGTTCACGGGGTCTTTCCGTCTAGCCGCGGGTACACCGCATCTTCACGGCG
>NZ_CP026228.1:845000-1262500 GCF_002934285.1 Aeromonas sp. ASNIH1
GGAAGTGTTTCTCAACAACTTCATCAAGTTCAACAAGCCGCAGGATCGCCTGTTCGCCGGCCAGATTGACCGGATGTCCCGCTTTACCCTGCGCTACGAAGCGCTGGTCAACCAGCACCAGCGTCGCCGCAACCCGACTCGCGGCCTGGCTGGCGGGAAAGTCAGTCTGATCCCGCACCAGCTCTACATCGCCCATGAAGTGGGTCACCGCTACGCCCCGCGCGTATTGCTGGCAGACGAGGTGGGTCTGGGCAAGACCATCGAAGCAGGCATGATCATTCACCAGCAGTTGCTCTCCGGCCGCGCCCATCGGGTGCTGATCCTGCTGCCCGAAACGCTCCAGCACCAGTGGCTGGTCGAGATGCTGCGCCGTTTCAACCTGCACTTCTCCCTGTTTGACGAGGAGCGCTGCATCGAGGCGTTCGCCGATGCGGAGAACCCCTTCGAGACCGAACAGCTGGTGATCTGCAGCCTCGACTTCCTGCGCAAGAAGCGTCGTCGCTTCGAACAAGTGCTGGAAGCCGAGTGGGATCTGCTGGTTGTCGACGAAGCGCACCATCTGGAGTGGAGTGAGGAGGCCCCCAGCCGCGCCTACGAAATGGTGGAAGCGCTGGCCGAACAAGTACCGGGCGTGCTGCTGCTGACCGCGACCCCTGATCAGCTGGGCCACCAGAGTCACTTTGCTCGTCTGCGCCTGCTCGACCCGGAGCGTTTCTACGACTACGACGCCTTCCTTGCCGAGGAGCAGGCCTACGGTCAGGTCGCGAGCGCAGCCCAGGAGCTGCTGAATGGCGAGACCCTGAGCAATGAAGCCAAACAAATCCTCTCCAGCCAGCTGGAAGGGCTGGACTTGAGCGATAGCGCCGCCCGTCAGCAAGCGGTCGCCAAGCTGCTGGATCAGCATGGCACCGGCCGGGTGCTGTTCCGTAACAGCCGCGCCAATATTCAGGGCTTCCCGGAGCGCCACCTCAACGTCTACCCCATGCCGCTGCCGGAGCAGTACAAGACCGCCATCAAGGTGATGGGCATGATGGGTGGCAATGGCGGCGATCTGCAGACCCGTGCCCTGCGCTACCTCTATCCCGAGAAGATCTTCCAGCAGTTCGAAGGCGACAACGCTACCTGGACCCAGTTCGACCCGCGCGTCGAATGGTTGCTGGAACGGCTGCTCTCAGCCCGTCAGCAGAAGGTGCTGGTGATCTGCTCCGAAGCAGCCACCGCCATCGCCCTGGAGGAGGCGCTGCGCACCCGTGAAGGGATCCGTGGCGCCGTGTTCCACGAAGGGATGTCGATCCTCGAGCGGGACAAGGCCTCCGCCTATTTCGCTCAAGCTGAGGGGGGCGCTCAGGTGCTGCTCTGCTCCGAGATCGGCTCAGAAGGTCGCAACTTCCAGTTTGCCAGCCATCTGGTGCTGTTCGATCTGCCACTCAACCCGGATCTGCTAGAACAGCGTATCGGCCGACTGGACCGTATCGGTCAGCAGAACACCGTCGAGATCCACGTCCCCTATCTGGAAGGGACTGCACAGCGCGCCCTACAGCTCTGGTATCACGATGGTCTGGATGCATTCGAGCAGACCTGCCCGACCGCCCGGCCGGTGTTCGAAGCGGTACGTGACGAGCTGTTCGAGCTGCTGGCTGCCAACACCGGCGAGCAGGGCCCCCTCGACGCCCTGCTGGTCAAGACCCGCGAACTGCACGAGCCGCTCAAGGCCCGGCTGGAACAGGGTCGCGATCGCCTGCTGGAAATCCACTCCAGCGGTGGCACCGCCGCCCAGCAGCTGGTCGAGAAGCTCGCCGCCGAAGATGACGACACCGGCATGATCTCCTTCGCCCTCAAGATGTTCGACGAGATCGGCGTCAACCAGGATGATCGTGGTGAAAATGCGCTGGTGCTGACACCCGGGGATCACATGCTGGTGCCGAGCTTCCCTGGCCTGCCGCAAGACGGTATGACTATCACCTTCGATCGCAACACCGCCCTGTCGCGGGATGACATGGCGCTGCTCTCCTGGGATCACCCCATGATGCGTGGCGGCATCGACCTGATCCTGGGTTCCGAGATCGGTGCCACCTCGGTGGCCCTGCTCAAGAACAAGGCGCTGCCGGTCGGCTCCATCTTGCTTGAGCTGATCTTCGTTGCCGAGTCCGCAGCTCATCCACAGCTCTACCGCTTCATGCCGCCGACGCCGATCCGTCTGCTGATGGACAAGAACGGCCAGAATCTGGGCGAGAAAGTGGCGTTTGATGCCTTCAACCGCCAGCTGACACCGGTCAACCGCCACCTTGGCAGCAAGCTGGTTACCGCATCCCAGCCGGTGATCCACGGCCTGATTGGCAAGGGCGAGGTCATTGCCAACGAACTGAAAGCCGGGATTGTAGACAAGGCACGTGCCCAGATGGCGCAGACCCTGCAACAGGATCTGGACAGGCTGGAGGCACTCAAGGCGGTCAACCCGAATGTGCGCGACAGCGAACTGGATTATCTGCGCAATTTGCAGGCAGAATTGCACCACCTGATCGACCAGACCCAACTCAAGCTGGATGCCATCCGCTTTATTGTGGTTACCCATAACTGATAAAACGGTGCAGGCATCATCTGGTTGCTAACGACCAGACCCAACTCAGGCTGGATGCCATGCACTTTTTATCGTGGTTACCCATAACTGATGGGGGCTTGCCCCCGCTTTGACCCAAGATGCGAGACGCTATGTTTGTATACTCCCCGCCCCTGGAACCCTGGCTCGATATCCTGTTCAAGGACAAGGACATCATGGTAGTCAACAAGCCCACTGGCCTGCTGAGCGTCCCCGGGCGCGGCCCCGAGAATGAAGACAGCGTGCTCCATCGGGTCAAGCAGCAGCACCCCAAAGCGGCGGCTGCCCATCGCCTCGACATGGCGACCACCGGCGTGCTGGTGATCCCGCTCACCCCCAACTCCCACCGGGAGCTGAGCCAGCAATTCCGCGAGCGGGAGACCGAGAAGCACTACCTCGCCTGGGTGTGGGGTGAACCGGAACAGGATGCGGGCGAAGTGGATCTGCCGCTCTGCGTCGACTGGCCCAACCGGCCGAAGCAGAAGGTGGATTTTGAGGAGGGGCGTCATGCCCTGACCCTGTGGCAGAAGCTGAAGGTGGAGAACGGCAACAGCCTGATCAAGCTGACCCCGATTACCGGTCGCTCCCATCAGCTGCGGGTCCATATGCTGGAGCTGGGTCACCCCATCCTCGGCGATAACCTCTACGCCAACCCGGATGCGCTGGCGGCTGCACCGCACCTTTATCTTCATGCGGCCAGCCTGACCATCAGCCACCCCAGAAGCGGCGAGCGGATGACCTTCGAGGCACCGGCCCCTTTCCCGGTCTGAGCCTGGCAGATAACAGCCCAATAAAAAGAAAGCCCCCATCGAGAGATGGGGGCTTTTTTATCGCTCAGACGCGGATATCGATCTTGCTTCCGAGGGAAGCACTGGCCGATGTCGGCGCTGCCGGAGCGGATTGCGCTGCTGTTTCCAGCAGTTTCAGTGCGGATTCGCCTTCTTGGGTCTGCTGCTTTTTGGCCAGGCTGGCCACCATCAGTGCAGAACCGAACGACGCATTTGCAGAACTAGAAATATCCATTGTGTACCTCCTGCCAAGAGACTATCGGCCGGGCCCGATGAGACATGAGCCATATCGTTCAACGCAGATATGCCTTGTCCGGCGAGCGCCGGGCCAACCAGCGCTCTTCCATCTCCAGCAATGTCTGATAGGCCTTTTCAGCATGCTCCGGGCGACTGAACAGATATCCCTGCCCATACAGATGTATGTCGGTCAATGAGCGCAGCACATCGAGCTGCCCCTGGGTCTCGATCCCTTCACATACCAGTTTCTTGCCAAGCATGGAGCCCATACGGCAGATGTTGGCGACCAGTTCGGCCGCCTCGATGGAGGTGTCGATACCCTGAATGAAGGACCTGTCTATCTTCACCTTGCTCACCGGCAGCTTCTGCAGATAGCTGAGGGAGGAGTAGCCGGTGCCGAAGTCGTCAAGGGCCAGATGTACCCCCTGCTGGCTGAGATCCTGCATCAACTGCAGCGAGTTCTTGACCTCGCGCATGGTGGTGTCTTCCGTCACCTCCAGCACCAGGCTGGACGCAGGGATATGGTGCTCCATCAGCGCTCTGGCCACCAGCTTCAAGAGGTTGCGCTGGTACATGCCCGGGGAGATATTCACGCACATCTGTAAGTCCACTAAACCCAGGTGCTGCCACTGATGCAGTTGTTCACATGCAGTATTCAATACCCAGCCGCCCAGTTTCTCGGCCAGCTGAAACTCTTCCGCCACCTGGATCACCTCGTTGGGGGGAATAAAGCCAAGCTCGGGATGGCGCCAGCGCAACAGCGCCTCCACAGCTTCACAGCGGCCACTTTCCAGATTGACGATGGGCTGGTAATAGAGCTCGAGCGCATTGTGCTCCAGCGCCATCACCATGTCAGACGCAAGATGCTTGCGCCTGGCCGTCTCGTTGAGCAGGGAACTGTCATAGATGACATAGGGAACATGGGTCTTGCGGCTGTGAGAGAGGGCCTGCTCCGCCCGGCTGAGCAACTCCTGGGTCTGGTTGCTGTCGGTCGGGAAGAAGGCGATACCGATACCGACCTCAAGCCGGAAAGGGTAGTTGTCGATGATGATGTCTTGCTTGATGGAGTGGAGCACTCTGGCCACGAGCTCCCTGACCTGGCGAAGATCGCTCCCCTCCCGTTGCAGCATGGCAAGCTGATCTCCCCCCAAACGCGCCACCCACTCCCCGTTTTCGCACAGGGCACGCAGCCGCTTTGCCACCTCTTGCAGCAGGAGGTCCCCTGTGTTGTAGCCAAACTTGCTGTTGATATCGCGAAAGTCGTTGATGTCGACCAGCACCAGTCCGAAGGAGGTGTCACGGGTGACATAGGCATCCATCTTTTCCAGCAGCGCCAGCCGGTTGGCGAGCCCGGTGAGGGGATCGATCCTAGCGGTCCTGAAATGGCGCCTGGCTTCTCGCACCAGCAGGCCGCTGAGCAGAATGACGGACACCACCAGCCCCAACACCATGAACAGCAGGGCATTGCGCAACTGGCCAAAACGCGCGTCGTTGCCCGTATAGACGTTGATGTTGTTCTGCATGACGGAAGCAAGAGAGTAAGAGAGGGGTTCCTGCAAGGGCGCCAGTGTCATCATGACTTGCTGGTAATCCGGCGTCCCCGGTTTGAGCCTGACCAAATCAGGCTCCAGCTTGCGGATACTGCTTTCGGTCAGTTTCACCAGCCGCAGCGTCTTCGGATTGTCCGCGAGGCTTTTTCTCAATTGGCCGCTCAGGAGGATGGGGGTACGACTCCAGAGAATGTCGTAGCGGAGCAGCAGGGCTTCCTGGTCTATGCCGCCATAGTGGTAAATCTCGACTGCATTGAGAAAGCGGCCCAGCTCGAGCTGCAACTGCATCAATGCCCAGGAGACGTCATAGGTGTACTTCTCCATCACCCGGGTCGCATTTTGTATCTGCACCAGGCAATAGAGGGTGCTACCCGTGAACAACAGAATGGATAGATAAAGAACGCCGAGTAAGGGCCATGCCCTGGTCTTCGCTTTCACCCAGTACTCCCGTAAACCACCGTTTTTACTGCTGAATGTCGATCGCACTCAGTTGCCAGATCATCATGTCGGTGAACTCGGAACGCCTGAGTTCGGGATGCTGATCCAGTGGCAGGATAAACCAGAGCGGCCCCTTGTCACGTACCCGCATGGTCATCCCGTCATCCTGCCAGGCCAGGATAGGATCGTATTGCTTGACCTTATCCCAGTTGATCCGGATCTGGAAACTGTTCAGGGCGGTGAGTGTGATGCTCTTGCCGTTGGCCTTCACCTCAGTCAGCACGTCCGCCAGTTTCGGCCCTACGTATTTGTGCGGTTTGTCCACCCAGGGATTGCTCGTCACCACCTCATGCTGCGGCAGCGCCTGGATCATGGCCATATCGAACAGCACCTCTCCATCTGCCGGATCGGCAGGGTCCAGATTCCCCGTCACCTTGAGAATGACCGGCCCCTGCGGTGTCGCCTGCGCCATGCCCGGCAAGGCCAGGGAAAGGAGTAACGGGAGAAGCCCTAAGTATCGCATGTTCACCTCAGATCATTTCACTATCAACAACTTCAGCTTAGTAGCACTAAAAAAAACGGCCCGCAAAAGCGAGCCGTTTGATGACTTGACGGGATTACATCATACCCATACCGCCCATGCCACCCATATCAGGCATGGCAGGTGCATCTTTCTTCGGCAGCTCGGAGATCATGCACTCTGTGGTGATCATCAGGCCAGCAACGGACGAGGCGAACTGCAGGGCAGAACGGGTTACCTTGGTCGGATCCAGGATACCCATGGCCAGCATGTCGCCGTACTGTTCGGTGTAGGCGTTGTAACCGTAGTTGCCTTCACCGTTCTTCACGGCATTGGCGATGACAGAGGCTTCTTCGCCGGCGTTGATGACGATTTGACGCAGCGGCGCTTCCATGGCGCGCAGGGCAACCTTGATACCGACGTTCTGGTCTTCGTTGTCACCACGCAGGGAGGCCAGCTTGGCAGCAACGCGCACCAGCGCTACACCACCACCGGCAACCACGCCTTCTTCCACGGCTGCGCGAGTGGCGTGCAGGGCATCGTCAACACGGGCTTTCTTCTCTTTCATTTCAACTTCAGTGGCAGCACCCACCTTGATCACGGCAACACCGCCGGCCAGCTTGGCCACGCGCTCTTGCAGCTTCTCACGGTCGTAATCGGAAGAGGTCTCTTCGATCTGCTGACGGATCTGGGCCACGCGGCTTTCGATCAGGGCAGCATCACCCACGCCATCGATGATGGTGGTGTTCTCTTTGGTGATGACGATGCGCTTGGCACGGCCCAGATCTTCCAGGGTCGCTTTTTCCAGCTCCATGCCCACTTCTTCGGAGATCACGGTACCACCGGTCAGGATGGCGATATCCTGCAGCATGGCCTTGCGGCGATCACCGAAGCCCGGCGCCTTGACGGCGGCCACTTTCACGATGCCACGCATGGTGTTGACCACCAGGGTCGCCAGCGCTTCGCCTTCCACGTCTTCGGCCACGATGATCAGCGGTTTGCCCGCCTTGGCCACACCTTCCAGCACCGGCAGCATTTCGCGGATGTTGGAGACTTTCTTGTCCACCAGCAGGATGAAGGGATCATCCAGCTCGACGGAGCCGGTTTCCGGCTTGTTCACGAAGTAAGGGGAGAGGTAGCCGCGGTCGAACTGCATGCCTTCTACCACCGCCAGCTCGTCGTCCAGGCCCTGACCGTCTTCCACGGTGATGACGCCGTCACGGCCGACCTTGTCCATGGCTTCGGCAATCAGCTTGCCGACCTTCTCGTCGGAGTTGGCGGAGATGGTGCCTACCTGGGCGATGGCATTGTTGTCGGCACAGGGAGTGGACAGTGCTTGCAGCTCGGCAACGGCAGCCACAACGGCCTTGTCGATACCACGCTTCAGATCCATGGGATTCATGCCGGCGGCAACGGCCTTCAGGCCTTCGTTGACGATGGCTTGAGCCAGCACGGTGGCAGTGGTGGTACCGTCACCGGCGGCGTCATTGGCCTTGGAAGCGACTTCCTTGACCATCTGGGCACCCATATTCTGGAACTTGTCTTCCAGTTCGATTTCACGGGCAACGGAGACGCCATCCTTGGTGATGGTCGGGGCGCCGAAGGACTTGTCCAGCACCACGTTGCGGCCTTTCGGGCCCAGGGTCACCTTGACGGCATCGGCCAGGATGTTGACACCTTCCAGCATTTTGATGCGAGCTTCGTTGCCAAACTTAACTTCTTTAGCTGCCATGTTCTTCAATCCTTAAATCAATTCGGGAAAAGAGGGAGGGTGATTACTCTTCGACAATCGCCAGGATGTCGGTCTCGGACAGGATCAGTACGTCCTGGCCATCCAGCTTTTCGGTCTTCACGCCGTAGCCTTCGTTGAAGATCACCTTGTCACCCACCTTGACGGCCAGTGCTTTGACATCCCCATTGTCCAGAATTCGACCAGTCCCCACGGCAAGAACTTCACCACGGGTGGACTTCTGGGCCGCAGTGCCAGTCAAGACGATGCCGCCAGCGGATTTGGCTTCAGCTTCGATGCGCTTGATGATGACGCGGTCGTGCAGTGGACGAATTTTCATCGATAACTCTCCCAAAATGAGTCTCTGTGTTGCTTGAGGAATGGCCGCAATCGGCCAAATTTGTCATGCCCCTGATCTGGGGCAACAGGGCTAGCCCTTCAAGGGCAAATACAAAAAAAATATTTTCACGTACTATGAACACCTTCGATGGATCACCCATCCCCAATCAGGAAGGCGGATGGAGACGGCCAGCATTCAGGCCCAAAGCACCTAGAGACTCTGCCTTGAGCCGACCCAATCCCATGCTGACCGCTCCCATGACGCCCATGCTGCTGCGCATGACGGGCCCCATGATCCTGGGCATCATCGCCATCCTCGCCTTCAACCTGGTCGATACCTTCTTCATCGGCATGCTGGGTACCCAGGCGCTGGCCGCCATCAGTTTCACCTTCCCGGTCACCTTTGTCGTCACCTCCCTGAGCATGGGGTTGGGGGCTGGCCTGTGCGCCCTGCTCGGTCATGCCCTGGGGCAGGGTCGCCATGACGAGGCAGCCCGCATCACCACAGACTGTCTGTTCCTTGCCGTCATCCTGGTGAGTCTGCTCGCCGGGCTGGGGGCATTGACCATTACCCCTCTGTTCACCCTGCTGGGGGCCAGCGCCGAGCTCATCTCCCTCATCCACGACTACATGCTCATCTGGTATCTGACCGTCCCCATGCTGGTCGTGCCCATGGTCGGCAATGCGGCTATCCGGACGACGGGGGATACCAAGACCCCCAGTCTGGTGATGGGGGTCGCCGGTCTGGTCAACGGCGTGCTGGATCCTCTGCTCATCTTCGGGCCGGGCCCCTTCCCCGAGTGGGGCATTCGGGGAGCCGCCATCGCCACTTCCCTCTCCTGGTTGATGGCCATGCTGGTCAGCCTCCATCTGCTGCGCAAGCGGGAGACGCTGCTGACCTGGCGCCTCTCTCCCCGCACGCAGTTACTGGCCCACTGGCGCGCCCTGCTCCATGTGGCGGTGCCCGCATCGTTTACCAACATGCTCAACCCACTGGCCAACGCCGTGTTGATGATCATTTTCGCCGGGCTCGGAACCGAGGTGGTCGCCGCCTACGGCGCGGCATCCCGGGTCGAGGCCTTGCTGCTCATCGTGATGATGGCGCTCTCTTCCGTGCTGGCCCCCTTCATCTCGCAGAACTGCGGCGCCGGGAATCCGGCCCGAGCCAAGGCCGCCCTGCTGCTCTGCATGCGCTTCGCCCTGCTGTTCCAGCTTGGGGTCTACGCGCTGACCTGGCTTCTCGCACCCTTCATCGCCGATCTGTTCAGCGATCATCCGCAAGTGGTGCGACTCATCGTGCTCTATCTGCATCTGGTCCCTATTGGCTACGGCTTTCAGGGGATGGTGATGCTGCTGGCATCGGCGCTCAACGGCGTCAGGGCATCGGCGGTGTCACTGCTGATAAACGGCATCAGACTGTTTGTCTTCTTGCTGCCGGGGGCCTGGCTGGGGGCAAAACTGGGAGGAGAACAGGGGATCTATCTGGGGATGCTGCTGGCGAACCTGGCCGCCGGATTGCTGGCATGGGGGTATGCCCGCCACAGATTCGAGCGGCTGTGCCATCAGGGGAAACCCTGACTGCACAGCTCGGGGCTCGCGATTACTCTTTGCGTTCGAACTCCCCTTCGATGGTATTGCCACCCCCTCGCGGGGATTGTCCGGGTCTGTCATCGCCCGGGCCTGGTTCAAACGGCTGCTGGCGAGCCTGGAAGCCCCCCATCTGCATCCTGAACTGATTGCTGCCAATCAGCTTGTCGGCCAGCATGTTGCGCAGCCAGGGCTGCAGCAGCAGGATACCGACAATATCGCTCACAAATCCCGGGATAATCAGCAGCAAGCCCGCCAGCGCCAGCATCATGCCACCCATCACCTCGCGGCCGGGCATCTCCCCCAGCTGCATCTTCTGCTGGGCAGTGAGCAGGGTCTTGATCCCCTCGCTGCGCACCAGAGACGATCCCAGCACGGCGGTCAGCACCAGCAAGCCAACGGTCGGCAAGGCCCCGATCACGGAGCCCACCTTGATCATGACGGTGAGCTCCAGCAATACCAGCCCGACCAATAACAGTAACAACTTGCCCATAGCAACCTCGGAGCGATGAATGAATGGACCCGGGGTGTCCGGTCGGCAGCCGCACATCGCTGATGCTGGCGCGCCGGGTTCAGGTCTTCTGACATTAAAATGGGGCTGGTTGATCATTTTTCAAGCCTCTCCTGCCGCAGGCCCCGGAATACGGATAAATATTTGTCCGCCCAACTGGGATTGAGGTGGTTGTTCTGTCAAAGTTAATCGCCCGATTGCAATATCTGTTTAATGACCACAAGAAATTTGAGGTTGCCTCAAATTTAGTGATCCAGGTCTAATACCGGATACCTCAATTGGGGTAACATCAACACCAGTCATTGCACAGGGAGCAACTGGCTCCCAACTGCCCCACCCGATGTGTGGTGCTTCAGGATGAAATGTGCGTAGGGAAATCGCGACCACTCGGTGAGGATCGTTTCCATTTATTTGATTTCTGAGGCATAACAATGAGCGACATCAAGAACGTCCGCATTGAAGAAGACCTGCTGGGCACCAAAGAAGTTTCCAACGACCTCTACTACGGCGTGCACACCCTGCGCGCTGTTGAAAACTTCAAGATCAGCACTCAGAAGATTTCTGACGTTCCCGAGTTTGTTCGTGGCATGGTCCTGACCAAGAAGGCGGCTGCACTGGCCAACGGTGAACTGGGCACCATCCGTCCCGAGATCGCAGACAAGATTGTCGAAGCCTGCGACCTGATGCTGAACACCGGCAAGTGCTTCGATCAGTTCCCGGTCGATGTCTATCAGGGCGGCGCCGGTACCTCCGTCAACATGAACACCAACGAAGTGCTGGCCAACATCGCCCTCGAGCTGATGGGACTTGAAAAGGGTCGCTACGACGTCATCAACCCCAACGATCACGTCAACAAGTGCCAGTCCACCAACGATGCCTACCCCACCGGTTTCCGCGTGGCCGTGGTCAACAGCACCGACACCACCCTGCACGCTCTGGAAGCCCTCATCGCCGCCTTCGATGTCAAAGCCAAGGAATTCAAACATATCCTGAAAATGGGCCGTACCCAGTTGCAGGACGCCGTGCCCATGACCCTGGGTCAGGAGTTCCACGCCTTCGCCGTCACCCTGCGTGAAGAGATCAAATCCATCAAGCGTTGCCAGGAGCTGCTGCTGGAAGTGAACCTGGGCGCCACCGCCATCGGTACCGGTCTGAACACTCCGCCCGAGTACTCCGGTCTTGCCATCAAGCGTCTGGCCGAGATCACCGGTCGTGCCTACGTGCCGGCAGAGGACCTCATCGAAGCGACCTCCGACTGCGGCGCCTATGTGATGCTGCACGGTGCGGTCAAGCGTCTGGCCATGAAGCTCTCCAAGATCTGTAATGACCTGCGTCTGCTCTCCTCCGGCCCGCGCACCGCGCTCAAAGAGATCAACCTGCCGGAAATGCAGGCTGGCTCCTCCATCATGCCGGCCAAGGTCAACCCGGTCATTCCGGAAGTGGTCAACCAGTCCTGCTTCAAGGTATTCGGCAACGACGTCACCATCACCTTCGCTGCCGAGGCCGGTCAGCTGCAGCTGAACGTCATGGAGCCGGTGATCGGTCAGGCCATGTTCGAATCCCTGAGCCTGATGGAAAAAGCCTGCATCTCCCTGCGCGAGAAGTGCGTGGAAGGCATCACCGCCAACCCGGACATCTGCATGAACCACGTGCTGAACTCCATCGGCATCGTGACCTACCTGAACCCCTTCATCGGTCACCATGAAGGCGACATCGTCGGCAAGATCTGTGCCCAGACCGGCAAGAACGTCCGCGAAGTCGTGCTGGAACGCGGCCTGCTGACCGCCGAACAGCTGGACGAGATCCTCTCCATCGAGAACCTGATGAACCCGCAATACAAAGCCAAGCGTTACACCCGCGAAGCCACCGTATAAGCGAGCAGATGGGCCGGGGTTATCCCGGCCCATTTAAAGTCAATTCCCGAGCGGTCTCCCCACAGCCCCATCGGGAATTGGCTTTTCAGCCTAATAAAACCTAAAAAAACTGGAAAATGGAGTGTTCGCTATGATTGGAATCGAGTTACTTGTCGTGCTCGCCGCTATCTATCTGGGGGCCCGGATAGGCAGCATAGGTATCGGCTTTGCCGGTGGTCTGGGGGTATTGGTGCTGACCTGGGGGCTGGGCATGCCCATCCCGAGCGATCAGCTGGTGACTTATCTCCCGTGGGACGTGATCATGATCATCGCGTCCGTCATCTGCGCCATTGCCTGTATGCAGCTGGCCGGCGGGATGGATTATCTGGTGCACCTGGCCGAAAAAGCCCTGCGCAAGAATCCCAAGCACATCACCTTCGCCGCGCCGGTCGTCACCTACCTGATGACCATGCTGGCCGGTACCGGTCACACCGCCTTCTCCACCCTGCCGGTGATCGCCGAAGTGGCCAAGGAGCAGGGCATTCGCCCCTCCCGTCCGCTCTCCATCGCGGTCGTTGCCTCCCAGATTGCCATCACCGCCTCCCCCATCTCGGCGGCCGTGGTCGCCTTCTCCGGTATGCTGGAGCCGCTTGGCGTCGACTACCTGACCCTGCTGGCCATCTGCATCCCGTCCAGCTTCATCGCCTGTCTGCTGGGGGCCTTCATCGCCAACCTGCTGGGCAAGCCGCTGGATCAGGACGAAGTCTATCTGGAGCGCAAAGCCAAGGGACTCATCAAGCTGCGCGGTACCAGCCAGGTTGAGATCAAGCCTTATGCCAAGCTCTCCGTCGGCATCTTCGTCGCCTCCATCGTGGCCGTGATGGCCTATGCCACCGCCATCTCCGGCAATGTCGGCCTCATCAGCAATCCGCCGATCCCCCGCGATGGCGCCATCATGGGCATCATGCTCTCCGCCGCCACCCTGATGGTCCTGTTCTGCAAACTGGACGCGGCCCAGATCACCAACATGCCGACCTTCAAGTCCGGTATGTCCGCCTGTATCTGCGTGCTGGGCGTAGCCTGGCTGGGCAACGTCTTCGTGAAGGGCAACATGGTCGAGATCCAGGCGTTCGCCGGCGATCTGCTGAGCCAATACAGCTGGCTGCTGGCCGTGGTGCTGTTCTTCTCCTCCATGCTGCTCTACTCGCAAGGTGCCACCACCAAGGCCCTGATGCCTGCCGCCCTGGCACTGGGTGTCAGCCCGCTGGCGGCCATCGCCTCCTTCGCCGCCGTGAGCGCCCTGTTCGTGCTGCCGACCTACCCGACCCTGCTGGCCGCGGTCGAGATGGACGACACCGGCTCCACCCGCATCGGCAAGGCCGTGTTCAACCACCCCTTCTTCATCCCGGGTGTAGCCACCATCGCCATGGCTGTGGCGCTCGGCTTCTTCTTCGGTGGTCTCATCCTCTGACCGGTGAACCACCCCATGTAAAACGGCCCGAACGGGCCGTTTTTTTATGCCAGGCCACCGCCGGGCTCCCATGAAAAAGCCGCTCCCGGGAGCGGCTTTCGTCATCTTTGCAGCATCCTCAGACCGTGGTCTGGCGGGTACCGAAATAGTCGGCTAGGAAGTCGTCGAACGACAGGCTGTCACTGCGTTCCCGCTCCCGCTGCTTGGCCAGGGAGTCCCGTGCCTCGCCGGCAAAATAGGCCTCGTCCCAGTACTGCAGCTCGCCGGCCAGCATCTCTTCCCGGTAGCGGCTCGCCAGCGCATCGCCGAAGCAGCCGTTGTCCTGGCCGCTTGAAAGCAACTGCTTGAGCAGGCGGGCGGAGTAGGTCTGCTCGGGGTCGAGCAGCTTCTCACGGTGCATCGCCAGCGTCTCGCGATAGCGGTTGCGACCGCAGCAGCGATCCAGCAGCGCTGCGACCTCGGCCAGCTCGTCAAACAGCTTGAGGCCGTACTCCTTGAGGCCGATGGCATTGCCCTGCTCATCTTCAAGCGTCAGGCCGGGGCGACGCCCCTCCAGCACCACCTTGTTCTGGTTGCGGCGGTTGCGGGCAACCTCGTCATCCGAGAGCACGGGGGACGGGCGCAACAGGCACCAGACCAGGAAGAGATCGAAGAAGCGGATCTGATCCACCTCGATACCGAACGGGGTGAAAGGATTGACGTCCACCGTGCGCAGCTCGATGTATTCGATGCCGCGCTGCTCCAGCGCATCCGAGGGCTTCTCGCCGCTGCGGGGGGTGCGCTTGGGGCGGATCGGCGCGTAGAGCTCGTTCTCCAGCTGCAGCACGTTGTCGTTGAGCTGGCGGTACTCGCCGTTCACCTTGACCCCTATCCTGGCGAAGTCGGGATCATGGGTGTTGATGGCCCGGCGCAGGCTGCTCACATAGGCGGGCAGGCTGTCATGACTGATCTTGAGCCCCGCCTGGGCGCTGTTGGTGTAACCGAGATCGGACAGGCGCAGAGCCGTGGCATAGGGCAGGTAAAGGGTGCCCTTGCCGGTCTTCTGGAACGGCAGGCTGCTCTTGCGCCCCTTGAGGAAGGAGTCGCAGATGGCCGGAGACGCGCCGAACAGATAGGGCACCAGCCAACCGAAGCGGTAGACGTTGCGAATAAGCCCCATGTACTTGTCGGAGATGAAGCGCTGGCTGCAGCAGCCCTCTCCCACCAGATCCTGCCACTCGCACCAGAAGCTGTCCGGCATGGAGAAGTTGAAGTGCACCCCGGCGATCACCTGCATCAGGCTGCCGTAGCGGTTCTTCAGCCCCTGGCGATAGAGGGTCTTCATCCGCCCGATGTTGGAACTGCCGTACTGGGCCAGGCGGATGCTCTCCTCGTCACCGACGAAGCAGGGCATGGAGAGGGGCCAGATCCGCTCCTCTCCCAGATGATGAATGGTGTGGCGGTGAATGTCGCCGAGCTGCTCGATCAGGCTCTCGATGGAGTCGGTGGCCGGCGTGATGAACTCCAGCAGGCTCTCGGAGTAGTCGGTGGTGATGTTGGCATGGGTCAGGGCCGACCCCAGGCTTCTGGGGTGATCGGTCTGGGCCAGGGTCCCTTCGGGGGTGATGCGCAGACATTCGCGCTCGATCCCGCGCCGGATCCCCTTGAGGGCGGTCACCCGTTCCGGGGTGCCCAGCGCAGCCAGCAACTCGGTGAGCGACAAGCTAGTAGTAGTCATATTCACGGCTCATGTGTGGCCGCCCCACCCGGGGCGGCACTTATTGTTGCGACGCCCCTCAGGGCAGTTGCAGTGGATAGATGGGAAGATGAAGCTCGCTCAAGGGTTTTTCAAGCTTTTGCTTGTCTCCCACCACCACAATCACCATCTCGGCCGGATCCAGCCAGCGGGCTGCACTGGCCTTCAGCGTCTCGGGTGACACCGTTTTGATCAGGTTGTTCTGGGCCTGCACATAGTCCGGCTTCAGGTCGTACATGATCATCTGCAGCAGGAAGCCAGACTTCTGCCCCAGGGTCTCGTAGGAGAGCGCATCCTGCTGGGAGACGGCGCTGCGCATGTAGGCCAGCTCCACCGGGGTGGGCCCGCTCGCCCGGTAGCCGTCCATCTCCTTGAGGAACTGGCGGATGGCATCCACAGTCGCATCGGTGCGCACGTTGGCGCCGGTCGCGAAGACCCCCGCCTCGCGGTTGGCCTGGAAGCCCGAGCTGGCACCATAGGTGTAGCCCTTGTCTTCCCGCAGGTTGAGGTTGATGCGGCTGTTGAAGTTGCCACCCAGGTTGAAGTTCATCAGGTTGGCGATGAAATAGTCTCCCGTGGTGTCAAACGGCATGGCGCGGCGGCCGATGCGGATCACCGACTGGGGGGCCCCCGGCTTGTCCACCAGATAGATGCCTGGCTTGGCCTGCTCTCCCCCGGGCTTGAGATCCCCCAGGGTCGGGGCGGCTCCCTGCCACTGGGTCAGGAAGGCGAGACCGGATTCCACCTGCTGGGCGGTCACATCACCTGTTACCACCACCTTGGCATTGGCCGGATTGTAATAGGCCTCATAGAAGCGCTTCACATCCGCCAGGGTCAGCTTCTCCACGTCCGCCAGCACCCCGTCAGAGGGTTGGCCGAGGCGGTTCTGCTTGCCATAGACCAGTTCGCGGAACGCCTGACCCGCCAGCCACTCGGGTTGCTGCTCGCTCTGCTTCATGCCTTGCAGCATCTGGGTCTTGAGCCGCTCGAAGTCCGCTTCCCGCAGGCCGGGTTGCAGCAGCACTTCCCGCACCAGCGCCAGGGTTTCGGGCAGCTTGTCCGCCAGACTGCTGATGGTGATGAGGTTGTTGTACTGGGCGCTGGAGACACTGATGCTGGCGCCGAGTTTTTGCAGCTCGTCGCTCAGCTCGGCCTCGGAGAGGCGCGTCGTCCCCTGCTCCAGCATGGCGGCGGTGAGACTGGCCAGCCCCAGTTCTCCCTTGCCTTCGGCCCGGATGCCACCCGGCAGGGCGATCATGATGGAGACGGCCGGGATCTCGTCGCTGTGGGTGCCGATGATCTCGATCCCCTTGTCGAGCTTGCCACGCCAGATGGCGGGCACCTTGACACTCACCGCATCGGCCGCCTTGGGCTGCACGCTGCGATCGAAGTCATCTTTCACCGGCCGCTCGGCCAGCACTTTGTCATGCTTGCTGTAATCCGGCAGCTCCCGCTTGGCGGGAGTGAAGTTCGGGGTCGCGGCCTGCCAGTCGCTCTTGCCCTTGGGCACCACGCTCAGCACCACGGCAGGCTTGTTCTGGATGAACTTGTCGTAGGCAGCCTTGACGTCAGACCCCTTGACCCGGGCGATGGCATCCAGATTCTTGAACACATAGTCGGGATCCCGGGCCAGCACCTGCCCCATGGCAAGCTGGCTGACCTTGCCCTCGATGCTGTCGAGTCCCCAGATGGCGGACGCGCGATAGCTGCTGATGGCCTTCTCCAGATCCGCGGGCTTGATGCCGCGCTGGGCGAACTCGCCGATCACCTTGTCCACCTCGCCCTTGAGGGTCTTGAGGCTGCCATCCGCCGCCGGATTGGGGTAGGCATAGACCGTCAGGGTACAGGCCAGCTCTTCGCAGGAGTGGGAGGCACCCGCCTCGATGGCCTTGCCGGTTTTCACCAGGGACTGGTAGAGCATGGAGCTGGCAGAGCCCCCCAGCACATCGGCAAAGATGTCCAGCGCCGGCTCCTGCGGGTCACCCAGGGAGACGGTCGGGTAGCTGATATACAGGAGCGGCAGATGCACCTTGTCTTCCAGCGTCACGTAGCGGGTTGCCGGCAGGGTGGCAGGCTGGGGCGTCGGTTCTGCCACATCCGGACCGCGCGGGATGGAACCGAAGTACTG
Organism: Aeromonas sp. ASNIH1; assembly: GCF_002934285.1. Classification (NCBI taxonomy): domain Bacteria; kingdom Pseudomonadati; phylum Pseudomonadota; class Gammaproteobacteria; order Aeromonadales; family Aeromonadaceae; genus Aeromonas; species Aeromonas sp. ASNIH1. Next base: position 862,483 of record NZ_CP026228.1, read on the forward strand.
CTCAATCCAGGCCAGCGCCTGCTTGGTATCAAAGTCGCCGCCCAGGGTCAGGGTCGCGTTGTTGGGACCATACCAGCGCAGGAAGAACTGCTTGAGGTCGTTGACGTCGACCCGGTCGAGATCCTCCACATAACCGATGGGTTGCCAGGAGTAGGGGTGGGTACGCGGATAGAGTGCCTCCCCCACCCGCTCGCCCACCAGGCCATAAGGCTGGTTGTCGATGCGCTGGGCCCGTTCGTTCTTGACGGTGGCGCGCTGGATCTCGAACTTCTTCTGGCTCACCGCATCGAGCAGGAAGCCCATGCGATCCGCCTCCAGCCAGAGCACCTTCTCCAGCTGGTTGGCCGGCACGGTTTCGTAGTAGTTGGTGCGGTCCTTGTTGGTGGTGCCGTTCATGTCACCGCCCGCCTCGTTGATGATCCGCATGTGTTCCTGATCACCAACGTGCTTGGAGCCCTGGAACATCATGTGCTCGAAGAAGTGGGCAAAGCCCGACTTGCCCACGGTTTCCCGGGAGGAGCCGACGTGATAGGTGACGTCCAGATGCACCAGGGGATCGGAGTGGTCGGGGGCCAGGATCACGGTCAAACCGTTGTCCAGCTTGTACATCTGGTAGGGAATGCCGAGCTTGCCCTCTTGTTTGACCTGCTCGGACACCAGGGTCGGGGCCGCCAGCACGGGAAGGGAGAAGCCCAGCAGCATGCTTAATGGAATGAGTTTGTTCACGGGTACCTCGTGAGTGACAAAAGGGCTAGAAGATCTGACTGGCCAGCAGAAACACCAGGGCATAACGAAGCAATTTGCCGAGCCCGATCAAGATGAGGGAGCGCCAGAAGGAGAGGCGCAGCCAACCAGCCAGCAGACAGAGACCATCGCCGACCACAGGCGTCCAGGCAAGCAGCAGACACCAGTGGCCATGACGTTTGAGCCAACCAAGGGCTTTTTGTTCCCCACGGCCTTGAAAATCTTCCGGTTTTTTCTTGTGGGTGGCGAGCCAGCCGAGCCACCAGGTGGTCATGGAACCCAGGGTATTGCCCAGCGTCGCCCAGAAAAGCAGGCTGGTCATGCTCCACTCCCCCTTGACCGCCATGGCGCCCAGCAGCACTTCCGAGCTGCCGGGCAACAGGGTGGCGGAGGTGAAGGCACTCAGAAACAGCCCTCCCAGCCCCATCCCGGTGAAGTCTATCATCCGGGCTGGCCGTCTGCGGCGGACATGCGCAGCAACAGCTTGCCGCGCACATGGCCCTGCTCGATGGCCTGATGGGCCAGCGCCCCTTCTGCCAGCGTGTATTCACCGGAGACGGTGATCTTCACTTCCCCCTGGCGAAGCAGCGTCAGCATCTGGGTCAGCTGCGTTCGATCGGGATGGACCAGCATGCCGACAACCTCGACACCGAGCTCGGCCCCCGTGTCCTTGATCTGCTGGGCCGTGATGGTGGGTACCGTCACCAGACGGCCGCCCGGCTTGACGCAGGCCAGCGCCGCCTTGCCGCTCTCGCCCCCCACCAGATCCAGCACCAGATCGAACGGACCATCGGTGATCGCCTCGGTGCACCACCCGGCCTGGTGGTAATCCACCATCCGGCTCGCCCCGAGACTATGAAGGAAGCTGTGATTGTCGCCGCTTGCCGTGGCAACCACGTGGGCACCATAGGCGGCGGCAAACTGCACCGCCAGATGGCCGACGCCACCGGCACCGGCCAGGATCAGTACCCGTTGCCCCGACTGCAAGCCACCGTGCTCCAGCAGCCCCTGCCAGGCGGTGAGTCCCGCCAGCGGCAGGGCCGCTCCCTGCCTGAGGCTCACCCCATCGAGCTTGACCAGCTCCTCCTCGCGGGCCACCACGGATTCGGCATATGCACCGGCGGCGATGGGGAAACCCACCATGCCGCACACCTGATCCCCCTCGGCCAGGGAGGTCACGCCGGGCCCCACCTTTTCCACCACACCGGAGACGTCATAGCCCGGCGTCCAGGGCAGGTTGTCCTTGTTCTGGGCGGCCGCCCAGCCGAGACCGGCCCGAGTCTTGGCATCGATGGGGTTGATCCCCGCAAAGCAGATGCGCACCCGCACTTCGCCGTCGGCTGGCACCTTGTCCAGGGAAGGGTTGAGCCTGAGTACCGAGGGGTCGCCGAATGCGGTAATCTGTAGCTGCGTCATTGCACAATCCATCCTGTTGATTGATCAAGGGTCAACAGAATAACAGCGAGGACACCATGGCTCGAATGTTTCTTATTCCTCTGTTGCTGGCCCTGGGGTGGTGGGCGTTTCTGCTCTACTTCCGCATTCCGCTCAAACAGGGGGCAAAGGGCTTTTACTGGATCATCGGCATCGGCGGCGGGCTTGCCGCCTTCCTCTGCCTGATGATGGTGCTCACTCACTAGGGTTCGGGGACAAGGGGGAAGAAGAGAAGATGCTGCATGGACTGAACCATCTCACGATGGCAACCGGCGATCTCGACAGCAGCGTTGCCTTTTATGTCGACTTGCTGGGATGTCGCCCCAGGGTGAGATGGGCACGGGGAGCCTATCTCACCCTCGGCGATCTCTGGCTCTGTCTCTCCTGCGATCCTCCCCAACCGGCCAGAGATTACAGCCATGTCGCGTTTGGCATCTCGCCTGAACAGTTTCCTGCCTTCTGCGCCCGTCTGCGCGCGGCGGGCGTCGTGGAGTGGAAGAAGAACAGCAGCGAAGGGGATTCACTCTATCTGCTGGATCCCGACGGGCACCGGCTGGAAATCCATGCAGGCAACCTGGATAGCCGGCTCGCTTCCCTCAGACAGCAGCCCTATGAGGATCTGATCTGGTTCGACTGAGCCGGATTCATCCCTGCTCGGCACGAAGATGGTAGTGACGATTGCTGCCCTGCCCCAGCACGCCCTGCGCCAGCAGATGCTGGAACACCCGGTCCACCTCCTCCAGAGACAGTGACAATGCCTCAGCCACCTTGCGTTTGCTGCATTTGAGCTCGCCGCTCTCCAGCGCGCCGCGCACCTGGGCGACCACGGCTGGTTCGGGCACGGGTCTGCTGATGGCTGGCGGCTCCGGGGTCGGCACTGCGACCCTGGCCTCGGCTTGCGCCTTCTCCCGTTGCCACATCCATTGACGGCGGAAGCGGTTCTCCTCACCGATCAGGCTGACGAAAAAAGCACCAAACGCATCGAGCAGGATAGACAGGAAGCAGACCAGCAGGAACTGCACCTGGCCGATGCTCATGCCCACCCCGTCCGCCAGACTGCTCATCAGCCCCAGCATGGAGGACTGCTCCCCCAGCGGCTTGGCGTCCCGCTCCTGGCGCAGCTCGTCCTGACGCAGCCTGAGCTTGGTGTTGGCCTGCTGCAGACCGCTGACGCCGCTCGAGATACGCGCCATCTCGATGTATTTGCGGGCCGCTTCTTCGTTGAGCTGGATCTGCCGCTCTATGCTGGCTATCTGCTCGTCGAAACGGGCTATCTCCCGCTCGTGACGCGCCTGCTGACTCAGGATGGTGTTGGTGGCGCTGTTGATGCCGCCGATACTGCCCCCGATGGAGATGGCGGCCAGCACGCTGTAGAACAGCAGCGACCAGAAGGCGCCGCCCAGATCCCGCCTCGCCTTGCACTCGCCGTACTCGTACCAGACGTAGAACTTGCCCAGCTCGAAGATGATGGCCAGCCCGCCGAACAGCCACTTCATCAGGGGGTTTTCGTCGATGGAGAGAAACAGCAGCAGGGAGAAGACGATGGAAGCCAGAATGGCCAGCCCGGTAAAACTGTAGACAGTCGTGAGGGCGAACCATCCCTTGGGGTAGCGCAATGCGGCGCAAGCCTGTGTAGTCATGATGAAGCGGGAACCGTCTGCAGGAAAAGTTGGCTGCCGATTATAGTCGCCACTCCCCCGGAGAGAAGGGCAAATCCCCGAATTCCCGCCCATGGACGATCAGCTGCCCAGAGTGCGACCAAAACGTGCAAATCGGCAGCAGAAAAACACTACAATCGACCCCGTACCTGAAGGACATCTGCGGTTATGCTCGGGTTAAGCCCGCCGCATTACACTCATTTCCACCGAACACGACTCGAGGACATCATGAACAGAACGACGGCTTTGTTGCTCTCTCTTTTTCTGATCACTGGTAGCGCTCTGGCACAGGACGAAGGGAGCCAGACCTTCTCCGTGGATGCGCTGACCTTCAATCTGGACTGGAATGACACGCAGTTTGACTGGTCCCAGAGCAACTGCTTCGATCTCGGGAGCGGTGACACGGCCGCCGCCGACTGCAAGAGGATCAACCTCAATCTGGAGGATGAGACGCAGCGCAACCAGCCCCCCAGCACCAACCAGATCAGCACGCAACCGGATCAATGATCCCCCTGACAGGAGCCTTGATGCGATGACCCACATGACCATGACTTCCCGCGGCGCACTGCTGCTCTCCCTGCTTCTGGTTCAGGGAATGGCCTTTGCTGCCCCCCCCCTTCCAAACACGATGACGACATCCGGATCTCCACCGACCGGGGCCGGGTAAGCCTGGATTGGGACGACAAGGAGTACGAGTGGTGGCAGCACAACTGCCTGGATGTCAGCACCCGGACCAGCCGTATCCAGCTCAACTGCGACAACGTGGATGGCAAATACCGCGACCATTACAACCGCAGCATTCACAGTGGCAACAACCCGGGTCAGGGCCATGACAAGCCCGGAAACAAGCACGGCGGCAACGGCCACCAGAAACACTGACCAGCATGCCCATGGACATGGTTGAGGGGCCTGTGGCCCCTGGAGTCATCTCCCCTACCAGTAGTTTTCCATGCTGATATTGCCGGGGGCGCGACGCAGGTTCTTGGCAAGCCCCAGCCCGAGAAGGGTCTGCTGAGTCTCTTTCACCATGGCGGGGTTCCCGCAGATCATCACCTGGCTCAACTCGGGGGAGAAGTTCAGCCCCACCCTCGCCTGCAAGCTGCCATCGACGATGGCTGCCGGGATGCGCCCTGCCATCGCCCCCGGCCAGGTCTCACGACTGACGAAGGGAACATAGCGAAAACGCTCGCCATGCTGCTCGGCAAAACTGGCGATAAGCGGCTGGTAGCTGAGCTCTTCCCCTTTTCTCACCCCGTGTACCAGCACCAGATGCTCGAAGCGGTCGAAGACCTGTCCTTCTGCCAGCATGGCGAGGAAGGGGCCGATGGCGGTGCCGGTTGAGAGCAGCCAGAGGTCCCGTCCCGGGGGAATCTCATCCAGGGTCAGGAAACCGGTGGCCTGGGACTGCACCAGCAGGCTGTCGCCCACCTGCAGGGAACCGAGAGAGGGGCTCAGTTCACCGCCGGGGATCTCCACCAGATAGAATTCGTGATAGGGCGTGCCGGGAGGATTGACGAAGGAATAGGCACGCTGGACGCGACGCTCGCCCTGCTCCAGAGCCAGCTTGGTGAATTGACCCGCCTTGTAGGGGGCAAGTTCCGCCTCCACACGCAGGGAGAGCAGGGTGGGAGTCCACTCGATGCGCTCGATGACCCGACCTTCAACCCAGGCAGCCATAAAGGTTCTCCTCCAGAGGAACAGACCTTCACTTTACCCCTTGATCTGAAAATAAAAAACCCGCGCATGTGCGCGGGTTTTTCTGCAAGAGCGGAACGCTATTACAGAGCAACAACCTGGATTTGTACGGTTGCTTTGACGTCAGCGTGCAGCTGAACAACAACTTCGTACTCACCAGTGTTACGCAGAACGTTGCCCATGCGGACTTCGCTCTTGGCAACGGCTACGCCGGCAGCCGTGATGGCTTCAGCCACGTCACGGGTACCGATGGAACCGAACAGCTTGCCTTCGTCGCCAGACTTGGAGGCGATGACAACGGCAGCCAGCTCACCCAGCTTGGCAGCGCGCTCTTCGGCAGCAGCCTTGTTGGCAGCCAGTTTGGCTTCCAGCTCAGCGCGACGAGCACCGAAGGCTTCGATGTTGGCCTTGGTGGCCATAACAGCTTTGCCTTGCGGGATCAGGTAGTTACGGGCATAACCAGCTTTTACGGAAACTTGGTCACCCAGACCGCCCAGTTTGGCGATCTTATCGAGCAGGATAACTTGCATTACCTTTCCTCTATAAATTTCGTTGAGTTAGGCGTAAGCGCCGGGCCGATTCTTACTTGTTGTGCAGATCGGTGTACGGCAGCAGAGCCAGGTAACGAGCACGCTTGATGGCGCGTGCCAGCTGACGCTGATACTTGGCGCGGGTACCGGTGATACGGCTCGGTACGATCTTGCCAGATTCAGTGACGTAGTTTTTCAGAGTAACGATATCTTTGTAGTCGATCTCGGTAACGTTCTCGGCGGTGAAGCGGCAGAACTTACGACGACGGAAATAACGTGCCATGGCCTTTATCCTCTAATGCGGTGATCTAAGAATTACTCTTCGGAAGACGCTTCAACAGCATCTTCGCGACGCTCGTCGTCACGACGGGTGAAGCGCTCTTCCTTGGCCTTGGCCATCGGAGAAACTTCAGTCACGGCGTGCTTGGTGCGCATGATCATGTTGCGGATAACGGCATCGTTGAAGCGGAAGTTGGTTTCCAGCTCATCGATAACGGCCTGTTCAGCTTCTACGTTCATCAGAACGTAGTGAGCCTTGTGCAGCTTGTCGATCGGGTAAGCCAGTTGACGACGGCCCCAATCTTCCAGGCGATGAATGGTACCACCAGCGGTGGTGATAGCGCCGGTGTAACGCTCGATCATGCCAGGTACTTGCTCGCTCTGGTCCGGATGAACCATGAAGACGATTTCGTAATGACGCATTTTAGCTCCTTACGGATTAATTCAGCCTCCGCCCAGGTGCAGCCAGACCTCGGAGGCAAGGAACATAGTGATGTTTAGACGCTGCTTTCTAGGGCGGCGTATTGTACGAAATCACCTCTCCCACTGCAACTGGCGAAGCAAGATGTTTTTCTCGATGAGCCCGATACAAAACTTTAATTGATAACAATTATCATTTAGATCCATACTCTCCTCATATCCCCACGGAGGATGACAGTATGCAACCTGCGCTCACCACGGCCATACCGGCCCGCAAATTCAAGCTGACCCTGCTCGGCCCCGCCTTCATCGCCGCCATCGGTTATATCGACCCGGGCAATTTTGCGACCAATATCCAGGCCGGCTCCACCTTCGGCTATCAACTGCTGTGGGTAGTGGTGTGGGCCAACCTGATGGCCATGCTGGTGCAGACCCTCTCGGCCAAGCTCGGTATCGTCACTGGCAAGAACCTGGCGGAACACATTCGTGATCGTCTGCCCAGGCCCGCAGTCTGGGCCTATTGGGTGCAGGCCGAGATCATCGCCATGGCCACCGATCTCGCCGAGTTCATCGGCGCTGCGGTCGGCTTCAAACTGCTGCTCGGCATCACCCTGCTGGAAGGGGCCTGCATCACCGCCGTGGTCACCTGGGGGATCCTGATGCTGCAATCCCGCGGCCAGAAGCCGCTGGAGTTCGTGGTGGGGGGCCTGCTGCTGTTCGTGGCCGCCGCCTACATCGTCGAGCTGGTGTTCTCGCGCCCCCACCTGCCGAGTCTGCTGGAAGGGGCACTCTTCCCCGGCCTCCCCAATGGTGATGCTGTCTATCTTGCCGCCGGCGTGCTTGGTGCCACCGTGATGCCCCATGTCATCTATCTCCACTCGGCCCTGACCCAGCATACCCAGGAGCAGGGCACGGTGACCCAGCGACTGCACAGCACCCGGGTCGACGTGGCCATCGCCATGACCATCGCCGGCTTCGTCAACCTGGCCATGATGGCCATGGCGGCTGCCGCCTTCCACAGCTCCGGCAATCAGCAGGTGGCCGAGCTGGAAACGGCCTACCAGACCCTCACGCCCCTGCTGGGCCCGGCAGCCGCCACCCTGTTCGGCCTCTCCCTGGTCGCCTCCGGCATCTCCTCCACCGTGGTGGGAACGCTGGCGGGGCAAGTGGTGATGCAGGGCTTCGTGCGCTTCACCATTCCGCTCTGGCTGCGCCGAGCCATCACCATGGCTCCCGCCTTCGTGGTGATCGCCATGGGCCTCAACACCACGGAAATTCTGGTACTGAGCCAGGTAGTGCTGAGCTTCGGCATCGCCCTCGCTCTTATTCCGCTGCTGATCCTGACCGGTGATCGCGCCCTGATGGGGGCACATCGCAATCACCCCGTCACCCAGGCCGTGGGGCGCCTCATCGTCGCCCTGGTGATCGGCCTCAATGCCTATCTGCTGGTCACCACCCTCTAACGCCATCTTGAGGCTCATTGACCCGGGTTGATGAGCCTCTTCGCACTTTCGCGTATGCTGCCCCTTTCCCTTCTCATCATCTCGTTGCGGGAGCCCTGCCATGGAACATACCCGAGCCAGCTTCGTACTGGGCCACCATCAGGAACAGGCCAGCGTTGTCTGTTGCAAACAGGGGGATCCGACCCTGCTGGTCACCGACCTCACCCCCTTTCATCCCCAGAGCCACCTCTGGCCCGATCAACCCGGTGACGTGGGCACTGTGCGCTGGGAAGGGGGGGAAGCGGCCGTGGGCCCCTGCCGCATGGGAGCCATCAGTCCCGAGGGCGAGCTGTTCGTGGATACGGAGATTCCGGTCAAGCGGGGTGCGGATGGGTGGGCTTTCGTGGTGGTGCATCCCCTCGCCGGTTCCCATCACCTTGCCATTGGCTCGCCTGTGGAACTGACAGTGGATGCCGAGGCACGCCATGCCCTGAGCCTGGGCCACAGCGCCTGCCACCTGGTGGCACTGGCCCTCAATCGGGCGCTCACGCCCTATTGGCGAAAGGAGACAAGCGAGCTTGACGCTCTCGGGCAGCCGGATTTCGACCGCCTCGCCATCCAGCTCTCCCGGGTCGAGCCCAGAGGATCAAAGGAGCAGTACCGGATCGGCAAGAGCCTTCGAAAAAAGGGAATTAACAGCGAGGCACTGCTGGCCGACCTCGACAGGATAGCGCTCCAGGTCAACGAGCAGCTGATGCGCTGGCTCAAAGAGGGAGGCGAGATCCGCCGCAGCCGGGCCGGTGAGGCCATCATCGATTCCCGCTACTGGCATGGCATGCTGGAGGGTCGGGAGATCACCATTCCCTGTGGCGGCACCCATGTGGGCAGTCTGACCGAGTTGGGCCAGGTTCAGGTGACGCTGGCCTCCAGTGAAGAGGGATTAACCCTCACCACCCGGGTCACTCCCTGAACCACCCCAGCCCTCCTGATGCCGCACCGCCCTGACCGGGGCGGTGCCCCGACAGAGAGGCCCGCAGGCAGATCAGCGCGGCGGTATCTAATCCCGGGCTGACGACCACACGGCCACGGGGTAGCAAAAAACCATGAGATGCACCACGGATGAGGGGCCACTTGCCCCTTTCCTGGCGCCTGACGATGTCAGGCAGGCTCCCTTCGCATCCCCATGTGAGGGATGTCATCTTCCAGATACCCTTCCCCTTCGGCCACGAAACCATGCTGGCCGTAAAAACCTTGCAGGTGGGCCTGTGCACCGAGCCAGATGCTGTGTGCAGGCCAGCGTGCCTCGCACTCTCTGACCGCTTGCGCCAGCAGGCGGTGACCCAGTCCGCCCCCCCGCGACGTGGGAGAGGTGACCACGCGGCCGATGGCTGCGCCGCAGTCATCACCAATGCCGGGCGCCATGATGCGGGCATAGGCCGCCAGGTGAGCACCCTCACGACCGAGCAGATGCAGCACGCCGTCACGGCGATCCAGCCCGTCCAGATCCTGGAAGGGACAGGTCTGCTCCACCACGAACACCTCGGCGCGCAGGGCAAGCAGCTCATACAATTCATCCGTGGTCAGCTCGGACCAGGATTTCATACTCCAGTTCATGAATGACTCCTGTTTAATGGGGTCTGACAGCATAATCTTGCTCCCGACGAGGGGCATTAACCTTGGTTAAGTTGGCCCCCTTCTCATCCAATGCGGACATGGTCGACAAAGAGCCGCTCTCTGCCCAGGTTCATCGGCAATCCCTTCTGGCTCAACCCTGATCGCGCGTTTTCAGCCGCCTGCGGATGCGGCTCAGGCTGATGGGGGTGATCCCCAGATAGGCGGCAATCTGGTGATCCGGAACCCTGGCATCCAGCGCGGGGAAGCTGCGCAGAAAATGCTGATAGCGCGCCTCTGGGCCCCCGGTCAGCAGCAACAGCTCTTTCTCCTCCTTGATGCGCAGTTGCACTTCAAGGAGATGGTGATACCAGGCGGGCCAGCAAGGGAGTCGGCGCAGATCCGCCAGCGGAAGAAGCTGCAGTCGGCAAGGCTCCAGCGCCTCCACACTGTAGCGGGCGGGCTCACCACTGAGCAGGTGGTGGAAGTCGATAAACTCGTCCCCCTCCCAATAGAACTCCTTGATGTACTCGCGGCCATCCGCCAGCACCACCCTGGCCCGCAGCAACCCCTCCTCCACCCTGACCAGCAGCGCCGGACTGTCACCGGCATGCCAGAGGCAGGTGCGAGGGGGCAAGGTCAGGGAGCGGACAAAAGAGAGGAGGCGCTCGGCCTCCTGCTCATCTGCAACCCGTTCCCAGACAAAGGGGGGTCTGTCGGTCATCGTCTTGTCAGACGCGGCGCTGGCGCACGGCTTCGAACAGGCAAACACCGCTCGCCACCGAGACGTTGAGGCTGGATACCGCCCCCGCCATGGGGATGCTCACCAGCTCGTCGCAGTGCTCGCGGGTCAGACGGCGCATGCCCTTGCCTTCGGCCCCCATCACCAGCGCCATGGGGCCGGTGAGTTTGGCCTGATAAAGATCGTGATCCGCCTCGCCGGCGGTACCCACGATCCAGACGCCGCGCTCCTGCAGCTCGCGCAGGCTGCGGGCCAGGTTGGTGACCTGGATGAGCGGCACCACTTCGGCGGCGCCACAGGCGACCTTGCGCACCACGGACGTGAGGCCTGTGGCCTTGTCCCGCGGCACGATCACCGCATGTACCCCGGCCGCATCGGCACTGCGCAGACAGGCGCCGAGATTGTGCGGGTCGGTCACCCCGTCCAGTACCAGCAGGAAGGGCGCTGTCTCTTGCGCCGCCAGACCGTCCAGCAGACTGGCCAGGTCGTGCTCGGCCAGCTTGGGCGCTTCAATCACCTTGGCCATGATGCCCTGGTGATTGTTACCTTCCGCCTTGTCATCCAGCGTCTTGCGATTCACGCTCTGCACCCTGATACCGAGGGACTCCAGCTCGGCCAGCAGGGGATGCAGCCGCTCGTCATCGCGGCCCTTGAGAGCCCACACCTCGATGAAGCGCTCGGGGGTGCGCTCGAGCAGCGCGGAGACGGCGTGAATGCCGTAGATCAGTTCAGTACTCATTTAGTGCTCTTGGCCTTGTCGCGAGCCTTTTTGCTCGGTCGTCTGTTGCTGGGCTTGGCACGGCCACCCTTGTCGGATTTGCCGCTCTCCTTGCCCTCTTTGCGTTTCTCGTGGCGCTGGGCGCTCTTGGCCTTCTCTTTCTTGATCTCGGCCTGCTTGCGCGCCATCTCCTTGGCGTTCTTGCCGGTGGCCTTGAGGGGCTCTTCCACCATCACGAAGTCGATCTTGCGATCGTCCAGGTTCACGCCCATCACCTTGACCCGCACCTTGTCACCCAGACGGTAGCGACGGCGGAAGTTCTCGCCGATCAGCTGCTGGTGCAGCGGGTCGAACTGGTAGTAGTCGTTGGTGAGGGTGCTGACGTGCACCAGACCGTCGATGTGGATCTCCGCCAGACGCACGAAGAAGCCAAAACCGGTGACGCTGGCGATGACGCCGTCAAACTCGTCACCCACGTGATCCAGCATGTACTCGCACTTGAGCCAGTCTGCCACGTCGCGGGTGGCATCATCGGCACGGCGCTCCGTCATGGAGCAGTGCTCGCCCATCGGGTCCACTTCTTCCAGCTGGTAGTGGTAGCCACCGCTCGGGGTCCACTTGTGGCGCAGGTTGGCCTGCTGCTCCTTGGCGGTCTGGTACTTGATCGCCCGGTGCAGGATGAGATCCGGGTAGCGACGGATCGGCGAGGTGAAGTGCGCATAGGACTTCAGGGCCAGACCGAAGTGACCGATGTTGTCGGCCTGATAGATGGCCTGACGCATGGAGCGCAGCAGCATGGTGGAGAGCAATTCCGCATCCGGGCGCCCTTCGAATTTGGCGGCCAGGTCGGCAAAGTCCTTCGGCTCGGGCTCCAGGCCCCCCTTGAGCTCCAGACCCAGTTCGGCCAGGAAGTCGCGGAAGCCGGTGAGACGCTCCTCGCCCGGGCGGTCGTGCACCCGGAACAGGGCGGCGGCCTCGTTCTTCTCGATGTAGCGGGCGGCTGCCACGTTCGCCTGGATCATGCACTCTTCGATGATCTTGTGGGCGTCATTGCGCACCAGCGGTACGATACGGTCGATCTTGCGCTGGGCGTTGAAGATGAAGCGGGTCTCCTCGCTTTCGAACTCCACCGCACCGCGTTGATGACGGGCATGCTTGAGCGCCTTGTAGAGGTTGCTCAGCTCCTCGATGTGGCCCACCAGCGGATCATACTGCTGACGCAGCTTGGGATCCCCGTCCAGGATCGCCGCTACCTTGGTGTAGGTCAGGCGAGCGTGGGAGTTCATTACCGCTTCGTAGAACTTGTAGCCGGACATGCGGCCGGCGGCGGAGATGGTCATCTCGCACACCATGCAGAGCCGGTCGACCTGCGGGTTCAGGGAACACAGACCGTTGGAGAGCACCTCCGGCAGCATGGGCACCACGAACTCGGGGAAATAGACCGAGTTGCCGCGCTGATAGGCTTCGGTGTCGAGGGCCGTGCCCGGTTTCACATAGGCAGAAACGTCCGCGATGGCGACCCACAGGCGCCAGCCGCCTCCACGCTTGGCTTCACAGAAGACAGCGTCATCGAAGTCGCGGGCGTCTTCCCCGTCGATGGTCACCAGCGGCAGGGCGCGCAGGTCGATGCGACCCTCTTTGGCCTTCTCCGGCACCTGCTCGCCCAGACCGGCGACCTCCTTGGTCACCTCTTCCGGCCAGGTGTGCGGAATGCCGTGGGTACGCAGGGCGATCTCGATCTCCATACCGGGCGCCATGTTCTCACCCAGAACTTCCAAGACGGTACCGACCGCATTGAAGCGGGCAGTGGCGCGCTGGTTGATGCGCACGACCACGACCTGGCTCTGGCGAGCCCCCTTGTTCTCCCCTTCCGGGATGATGATGTCCTGGCCGATGCGGCTGTCATCGGGTACCACAAAACCGACGCCGTTCTCGACGAAGTAACGACCGACGATGTCCGCCTCGCGGGATTTGAGCAGGCGCACCAGACGCGCTTCCTGACGACCCTTGCGATCGATCTCGGTCGGCTGCACCAGGGCATAGTCGCCATGCATCAGGCGCTGCATCTCGCGGTTGTTCAGGAAGAGATCCGCTCCACCACCCTCGGGGCGCAGAAAACCGAATCCATCTTTGTGGCCAAGCACATAGCCTTTGACCAGATTCAGGCGATCCGGCAGGGCGTAACATTGGTTGCGGGTGAACACGAGCTGCCCGTCTCGCTCCATGGCGCGCAGACGACGTCGCAAGGCTTCCAACGGCTCTTCATCGGTCAGCTTGAGGACCTTGGCCAGCTCTTCCCGGGACATGGGTTTCTCATGGCCCTTGATGAGCTCCAGCAGCATCTCGCGACTGGCGATGGGGTTTTCGTATTTTTCGGCCTCGCGTTGGAGGAAAGGATCTTTTTGAGACATAAGCAGGCCTTAGGGTAGGTAATAACGCAGACATTATATCGGAGGGGGGAGCTAATGGCATCCATCGACTGCCTTTTGGCCATTCTCTCTGTCATACTGGACACAGTTTGCAGGTATGTGAGACTCGGAACTCATGAGCAAGGACTCGTTCGCCCAATCTGCCGCCTATTTGAAACAGGCGGTTCCCCTGATGATCAAGTATCAAATTCCCACCACGCCGAACAACTATCACCTTTGGTACAGCTACGTCTCCGGCGACATGCCCGAACTCAACCATGCCGTCGATCAGGCGATAAAGCAGCAGGGAACCTTCTCCCTGACCACCTGCGAGCGTCTCTACCACCAGCACCTTGCGGCCCAGGACGAGCAGCAGATGGAGGCGATGAAACTCAACCTGGCGGCCATGGCCAGCGAGCTGAGTCACTCGATGCAGGATGCCATCTCCGATACCGGGCTGTTTCAGGAGATGCTCGACAAGAGTTTCGACAAGCTGAGCAAGATAGACGACGAGGGGCTCAGCCTGGAAGACACCATGGGGATCCTGCGGGATCTCGTGCGCGAGTCACGTGACGTACGCATGTCCACCCTCCACTTTCGCAACCAGCTCAGCAGCGCCGAGAAAGAGATAAAGGAGCTGAAACAGGCCCTGAACGAGACGAGAAAGCTGGCCACCGAGGACCCGCTCACGTCTCTGCTCAATCGACGCGCCTTCGATCTCGAGATGGACAGCCTCATTCGCAGCAAGCAGCCCTTCTCGCTGATCCTGACCGATATCGATCGCTTCAAGAACTTCAACGACGAATACGGACATCTGCTGGGGGACCAGGTGCTGCGCATCGTCGGCAAGCGGCTGCGAGAGGCCAGCAAGGAGGGCATAACCGCCTATCGCCTGGGGGGTGAGGAGTTTGCCCTCTTGGTGCCAAACCGCGCCCTGGCGCTGACCCGCCAGATGGCCGAGAGCCTGCGTCGCGTCATCGAGCGGATGTCGATTCTGGATCGCAAATCCGGGCGACGCATCGATCACATCACCGCCTCGTTCGGCGTGGGGGAATACATCTCTCAGGAGACGGCAGACACCCTGATCGAGCGAACCGACAAGCTGCTCTACAAGGCCAAGGAGCTGGGGCGCAATCGGGTGATGCCACTGCCCTCCTGATCCCACCAGATGCAAAAAGGCCGGTCATTGACCGGCCTTTTTCATGCTTCCCTTCTCGGGATCAGAGGCTTTTCAGCTTCTCTTCCGGCAGGGCCAGCTCGTCATTGTGGTTGACACCGATACCGCGCTCCAGCACATGGCGGGCGATGGCATGGGCCTCTTCCAGCGAATGCATTCTGTAAGTACCGCACTGGTATTCGTTCAGCTCGGGGATCTTGCCCTGATCCTGCACGGTCAGCACGTCGCTCATGGCGGCCTGCCAGGCAGCGCCAACACGGGCTTCATCCGGCGCACCGATCAGGCTCATGTAGAAGCCGGTGCGGCAACCCATGGGAGAGATGTCGATGATCTCCACCCCATTCCCATTGAGATGATCACGCATGAAGCCGGCAAAAAGATGCTCCAGGGTATGGATGCCGCGCTCGGAGAGGATCTCCTCGTTCGGCACGCAGAAACGCAGGTCGAACACGGTGATGGTGTCCTTGTTCGGGGTCTGCATGGTCTTCGCCACTCGCACTGCCGGGGCGGCCATGCGGGTATGGTCGACGGTAAAACTGTCCAATAACGGCATTTCTGACTCCTGATTTGGTTACCAGAACCAGCCCCCGCTGGAGAGCTGATCCTTGCATTGTCGATACTGGGCACCGTAGCGCTGGGCACGGGCCTCCACCTTGCGGGAGACCTTCAGCAGCCATCCCTTGCTGCGGTAGCTGCCACGTCGGTAGCCCCCCCAGCCTTCGTGATAATTGAGATACTGGCCATAGGCATCCCACTTGGACGTGCCGTTGAGCCGCTGTGCCTTGTGAGTGTACCAGCCCATGAAATCGATGGCGTCGGCAAAGTCGTCGCGATCGCTCCAGCCGTTGCCGGTTTCCCGCTGATAGTCGGCCCAGGTTTCGTCTTTCACCTGGGCATAGCCGTAGGCTGAACTGGCCCGCCCGGTGGGGATGAAGAGGAAATACTGCATCGGCGGCTGGGCATCATGCACGAAGGAGGACTCCTGGTACATCATGGCCATCACTACCTGGACAGGTGTCCCCCACTTCTCGTTCATCTTGAGCGCCGCCTCGTGCCATTCGGGTTTCTCCCGAAAGATCTGGCACAGGTTTTCCGGCTGGGCCGGCGGCCGGGTGCTGCACGCGGTGAGTGCCATCAAGCACGCCGCCACGACCCCGATACGGTAAAACGACATCAGAGCGACAGACTCTTGCTGTTCATCACAGGGCACATCCACCACATCAGATCGCGTCTTCGTTCTCTTCACCAGTACGAATACGAATGACGCGCTCCACCTCGCAGACGAAGATCTTGCCATCACCGATCTTGCCGGTACGCGCTGTGTTCTGGATGGCTTCCAGGCAGGCATCGAGATCCTCGTCCTGCACCACCAGCTCCACCTTCACTTTCGGCAGGAAGTCGACCATATATTCGGCGCCGCGATAGAGCTCGGTATGGCCCTTCTGGCGGCCGAAGCCTTTGACTTCGGATACGGTCATGCCGTTGATGCCGATCTCGGCCAGGGCCTCGCGCACATCGTCCAGCTTGAACGGTTTGATGATGGCTTCAATCTTCTTCATGGTGACTCCTTACCAGTTCTGTTTGCCGAACCCGGATGTAATGGGGTAACGGCGATCCTTACCAAAGTTGCGAGCCGTAATGCGGGGCCCGACCGCCGCCTGACGGCGCTTGTATTCGTTGAGATCCACCAGCCGGATCACCTTGCGCACCACCGCTTCCTCGAAGCCTTCCGCCACCATGTCGGCGACAGACGCATCCTCTTCCACGTAGCGCTTGAGGATGGCATCCAGAATGTCATAGGGGGGTAGGCTGTCCTGGTCCACCTGATCCGGTGCCAGTTCGGCCGACGGGGGACGATCGATGACCCGCTGCGGGATCACGTACTCCACGCTGTTGCGATATTCGCACAACTTGAAGACCAGGGTCTTGGGGACATCCTTGAGCACATCAAAGCCACCCGCCATATCGCCGTACAGCGTGGCATATCCCACGGCCATCTCGCTCTTGTTGCCAGTGGTCAGCACGATACGGCGGCGCTTGTTGGACAGCGCCATCAAGAGCACGCCGCGGCAGCGGGCCTGCAGGTTCTCTTCGGTGGTGTCGCGGGCAGTCCCTTCAAACAGAGGCGCCAGCTGGGTCATGAAGCCTTCGAACATGGGTTCGATGGAGATGATGTTGAACTCCACCCCCATCCGCTCGGCCTGCTCCTTGGCATCCTCCACGCTCATCTGGGCGGTGTAGCGGAACGGCATCATCACCGCCTGCACCTTGTCCGCCCCGATGGCATCGGCCGCAATGGCCAGGGTCAGCGCCGAGTCGATGCCGCCGGAGAGACCCAGCACGGCGCCGTGAAAACCGTTCTTGGTGACATAGTCGCGCACCGCCAGCACCAGGGCCTGATAGATCTCGGCCAACGGCTCCAGCGGTGCGGCGGGTTCCCGCTCCTTCACCGGCTGACCATCGGCAAAGCGCACCAGCGCCAGCTCTTCGGCAAATGGAGCAAGCTTGTGGGTCAGCTCGCCCTGGCTGTTGAACACTTTGGAGCAGCCGTCGAAGATCAGCTCGTCCTGGCCGCATACCTGGTTGAGGTAGATGAGCGGCAGGCCGGTCTGATCGCAGCGTTCCGCCATCAGCTCGCGGCGGACCCAGGGTTTTTCCTGATCATAAGGAGAGGCATTGATGGTGAGCAGCAGCTCGGCCCCCGCCGCCTTGGCGGCCAGCGCCGGACCCGGCTGCCAGAGATCTTCGCAGATGAGCAAACCCAGCTGATGGCCACGGAACGGCACCACACAGGTATCGGTCGCCGCAGTGAAGTAGCGCTTCTCGTCGAACACCCCGTAGTTGGGCAAGTCCTGTTTGAAATAACGTGCCCGCAGTTGCCCGCGCTCATAGAGAGACGCCGTATTGTAAAGCGCCCCCTCTTCGCGCCAGGGATGGCCCACCAGAATGGCACATTGGCCCTGCCATGCCGCGATGCGGGACAGAGCGGCCTCGACCCGGACCATCAGGTCGGCGCGCAGCAGCAGATCCTCAGGCGGGTATCCTGTCAGGGCCAGCTCGGAGCAAACCAGCAGATCGGCCCCTTGCTGATCGGCATGGGCTGCTGCCGCCAGTACCTTGTCACAGTTATCTTCGATGGCGCCTACCGTCAGATTTAACTGGGCAAGCATCAGAGAGAGGGCTTTTGCCATGGCGATGCATCTTGAATTCGAAAATGATGGGGAATGATAAAGAAAAGGCGCTGGCTGTGCCAGCTCAACACTTGGGCTTTGCGCTGGTGTTCTGGCTGTCTGGAGATAAGATGTAACTAATCGAGGGAGATATTGACATGATCAAGGACGAGAAAGGATTCACCCTGCTGGAACTGATGATCGCCGTCAGTCTGGGGGTCATCTTGCTTGGTATTGGTGCACCGGCCATGTCGAGCCTGCTCAATGAGAATGCCTTGAAATTTGAATCTCGCACACTCTTGAAATATCTGCGTTTTGCTCGTAGCCAAGCCATCGACAACCAGCAATCTGTCACTGTGTGCCTTGCCAATGCCAGTGACAATTGTGTCACCGCCAATCCGACCCAATTCCTCGTGTTCGTCGACGGTAATGGCAATGACATTTTCAATAACGGTGAGCAGATTCTGGCAAGAAGCCCTCAGCTATCTGACTCGCTGACTGCTGCAAACAATCGAACTTCCACTACCTTCAGCCCTGATGGCACCAGCCTGGGTACCAATGCCACTATCACGCTGTGTCGTTCAGGAAATGCCCAGATAAATCTGGTCATCTCTCCCTCCGGCCGCACCACCCAATCTACCCAGGCAAATATCTGCCTCTGAATGAAGTCCTTCGCTATCGCAGTTGACGGGCATCCTGTTGCTGACCCTCTTTAGACTGGAAATTTTCCTCCGCAGTGCGGCATTCCAGGATTTTCTTCACAGGCTGTACCGCACCATCCACCTCGTATCCTCTTTGTTTGAATTTATCCTGCACCGCCTTTGGCGTGTTGTCTGCCACAGTACCGTGCAGGACAACCTTCTGGCCGTTAACCAACTCGACATAACATTTTATGTCATCTGCCAAGACGGACCCGGATAACAAGAGGCACAAACCCAACACCCCGCTGCGTGTTTTCATTGCGCCTCTCCTTCGTAGAGGTAAATTTTCTTGGGCGACATATCCATCTCAGCCTCCTCTGCCCCCTGGTTGCACTCTCCCGCTCCGGTACAACGCTCAGGCTCACCATCCCCTTCATCTTTCAGGATGACCTCTTCCCCGACACCGCCTCCAATAATGCGGATCTTGGCATCGTCTCCTGCATGCACCACCAAATCGTCGGCAACCTTGTTCTGTACTTCGACATAACGCTCAGGTGTCTGGTTGCCTTCAAGATCAACCACATAACGGAAGGAACTGCCATAATGCATGTCTACCATGTATTGCCGTGCAGCCCCGATGGATTGAATGGTGCATTGCTGGAACGACTGCACTTGCGGCAGGAACGAGGTGAAGTAAAGCTTGCCCTGAAGTACGACCCCGGCCCCCATGGATTTCTCACCCGGTTCGTTCAACCAATTGACCCACCCTTTGGCAGTGGTAATTCCCGCCTTGGTCGCCAATATTCCATCCGTGTTTGTCTGGGCAGACAAAGGATCAGAGGTCACATCATAAAGGTCAGTAATCAAGATGGGGCTTCTTGCCTGCGCATTGGCGGCACGCGGCACGACATCATAATCACGCAACATGAAATAGCCATTGCGGACGGTCGCTTCCGATGAGGGGCGATTGCGGTCTCCACTCCCAATCAGCACTGCATCAAAGGGACGATCCTGATAGGAATAGACCACATTCCCTCCCACAACGGTGCGAGTGACCTGCTTGTTGATGGTACGCACCACGATAGGCTGGGTGAAGAAACGGCGATCATCGGCTTGAGTGACATCCGACCCCAGGCTGGCAAATTTGAAGACGCGCCAGTCAGATTTGTTGGTGCCAGGGAGATCCATGCGCCAGATATTGCCCCCCGTATCACCCACATAGATGCGATCGACTTTGCCATCACCATCGCTGTCAAGCGTAGCTACCGATCCGGGCATGCTGTCGGTCATCTCCGTGACCCTGAGGTTGCTGGTTGAAGTCGCTGCTGGGGTCGCACTGAATATCAGCGCCCCTGTATCGGCATTGACGATGTAGATACCTCTGCCCATGCTGTCACTGGTTCCCAATCCCAGCACGCTCTTGTTCACGTCATAACCGCCAGCAAAAATAAGCACGGGATCACTGACTCCCGGCACAAACGCGACTTCCGGCACCGACCAGGTCAGCCCCAACTCACCAAAACCAGTCGTCAGACTGTTCAGACGCCATTTCAGTGTCGGCGTATCCGGGCTGGAAACGTTGAATGCATAATAGGCTTTGCCGCCGCTCCTCAAGCCGGTGAATACCCAGACAAAATCGCTTTCCGAGGATTTCAGCACCCCGTTGCGATTGGCATCTTTGATAAGGGCCACCGGAGAAGAGTCAACACCGTAGATATGTTCGGCTGATTCCGCATTGAGACGCAGCGCCTTCTGATTGGCCATGAACTCATAAGGTATCGCCGCCCAGCTTTCGTCTATGGTGCTCCCCATGTCCTTGAACATATGCAGGAAACCGGCATTGGTCCCAAACAGAATACGCAAGTCCGGTGCATCCGTCGGGTTACCGGATTGCGGGCCATAGTTCAGCACCAGGGGACGTGAGTGCAGGGGGTCACCCATGATATGGGCGCGGATCAGGGTTGATGTATCAAAGTCCTCATCGTCGACATCCAACCCCTTGGTCCAGTTGATCAGGGAATCGAGTTCAGTCGTCGTAACTGCCTGCATGAAGGTCATGAGCGCGGCTTCACTGCCAGCCTGCGTTACCAGATTTGCCTTGGTCAGCTGATCGAGACGGTTCTGGGCATTGTTGATGACATAGAGGCTGCGGTTGCTTTTCCCCGCCAACATCTCTTGCGCCCCACCTTCGGCCACAACGTTCCCGTCACGGCCGGATGACCAGAAAGTCTGGGCACTGTCGATGATGGTGCCATCAAACTTGATAGCAGGCAGTCCCCGGCTGTCAGCCACATAACCATCAGGAGAAAAGATCAGTTTTTTCAGATTGCCCCGCCATCTGGGACCATCATCCGGCTCAAACATGGCGTAATAGATGTTGTTGAGACTGCGTGTCCGGTCAAAGTTGTTGCTGGCAATGGCGGGGGACACCAGCGAGGTATTGATCCGCAGGATCGCCAGCAGCGACGCCTTCAACGCATCACTCAGGGCAGAGGCGTTGGTTGCCGGATAATAAACACCGCCACCACGACGGGCGGTTTCAGCAAGCAAATTACCGGCCCCGCTGATCGCCTCGTCACCAAACCCGACGGTAAAGGTCGTGACTGTCTGGGTACCAGGAGAAACGGCATTCACATCCTTGTGTTTCATATAGCCCGCCAATGCGGCCAGATAACTGCTGGACCTGTTCCCCGAACCATAAGAAACGGTAGTGCCATAAGCCGCTTTTTCATCGCTGGACAATGTATTTACCAATCCCTGGACAAAGGTATTGGCATCCCCGTCCTGAGTCGGCTCCCCATCGGTGATGTATATGACGTAGCCGTTGTTTGAGCAGTTGTCATAGGGGGCTTGATAGGTACCTGTCGGGCTTTCGGCGGTCGTATCTCTCGTGCCTCCTTGCAAGCCATAAACAACGCTTCGTCCCCCGAAGAAGCGATACGCCTCACTCAACGTCTCGCATAATGGTGTGTTGGTACTGGCAGTCAGTCCTTCGACCCTGTCGAGCAGGTCTTGTTCTCCGGTCTTGCCATTCGACAACGTGACCTCGCTACCCAGAATATCCCGGACAACTCTGCCGCCATTGGTACTGCTACTGTCATTCCTGTTGAAAATAGCCAGACCAAAATCAACCCCGGGGGCAGATGATATCAATCCTTTGACTGCATCTTTGGCAATACGCAGCCGGGATTCTATAGAGTAACCCGTAGGCCCGTAATACCACCTGATATAGTTGGCAGAATAAAGCACCACGGCCGTATTGCTGGCATTAACAGAGTCTCTTGTTGCCGCTGTATAAAACCATGAGCCTTGATTATTGCTGGTTTTATTGACCGGATACCCGGTGCCAACACTCCAAGTACCTGTGTATGGGTTGGCAGGGTTATTTGCGGTCACATCCTGCTTGCAATCGACCAACTCGATGTTGTTTTCCTGATAACCACTAATTGAATACCAGCTTCCCCTCCCTCTCCCCGGAGGGTTGCCACTTGTCACTTCATAAGTCCAGACTTGCGACTGAAAATAACCGATACTTGCAAGAGGCCCCTTGGAGGTGGCACAAGCGTTCAGTTTGTCAGAGAAACGCTTGTTGCTATTAATAGCGGGAATGCTCCCATCGGTTGAAAAATAGATATATCGTTTAGTATTGCTTTTGTCGGGATCATTGCTCAAGGCTGGATAGACAGTCGCTGGATTATAAGCTTCCTTTATCTGTTCCATGGTGTCAGCCATACTGCCGGAGTTATCAAATATCAACAGCACTTTAGGTCTGAAATCACCAGCCTTATTAAAGTCGTATATAAAAAGCTCGGTGTCATCGGCTCGTGTTGACGTCATGCCAAAAACAAGACTGCACCAGCATAAAATTGAACCGAATCGTTGTAACCACATATCCTTCGCTCCTATTTTGTGAGCAGTGGCTGTTCCACACCCGCAGTCCAGGTCAGCGGGCGAGAATATTTTCCATAATTGACACCGGCCTGTAGCTCGACATATTTGCATACAGGAATCACATTGCTGCTGCTGGCATCCACCTTGCGTTTGCAGACAGTTTCCGTGCGATTGGTGAGGGCCACATTGGCTGAATTATTGCTGCTATTGACACTGATGGCAGCACTCGCCCCCTGCGCAGAACCTATGTTTGCAATCACCGTCGATATGTTATTGCTCTGTACCGCCGCTTCGATGATGCCTTCCAGTCTGTGTTCTGCCTGCCTGAAATTGGCCGCAGAGCCTGCCATCTTGAGATCCTGCCCGGAGGACTGCATCACCACCACGGCGATCAGCGTCAGAGGTACCAGAATGATCAGCGCGACGATCAGGGCTACGCCATGCTGAGACCTCATGAACCACCTCCAGTCATGACCACCGGGTTGCGCAGCGACACGCTGCTCTCCAGCAGCAAGCGACGAAACCCATCCCCATTGCCTGATACGCTGGTACTACCTACCTGATAGATGTTGTTGTTCACATAGCTGCTGGATGCTTGCGACGATCGCACCAGAATAAAAACACGGGCAGCAACGACACGCCCTTCGCTCCATTCCTGCTCGGTCACGTTTGTAGACGCGACATAGCGATCAATGACCCCATCGGCAACAGGAGTGTCGTCAACACCAAACAGCACCGTCATGCGCTCAATCCCTTCCGCCATGGGGCCTCCTATCAGAACCGAGCCCCCATTGGCAGTCAAGTAACGCTTTCTCAGTTCCGGGTTGCCTGCGGCATTGGGAGCGAGATAATAGATAAAGTGCTGGTATTCCCAGAGCTGACGAGCCGGCATATCTGTCATCGTGGGCACTGTTTCTCCCCCTTTGAACATCAGCGCCGCTTGCGTCGTAGTAGCAAGATAGAAGCGATTATCAGTAGCTGCGGCATCGGCCAGGGGCTGCCCAATCAATCGCTTGATGCTGATGACATCCGTATTGGCAATACGTGACGTCACGGGAATACAGGCAAAAGCCCCCCCGTTAATCGCCCTGTTATTGTCCACCCGAGCGACCCAGACCCCCCGATTTGTTCCCACGCTGGGTGGCAAGCTGCCACGCCCCAAATTGTCCAGACAATCGTTCGCCGAAAGCACCGCAGACCCGCTGCTGAGAGTCACGCCTTGCCCCGTTGCCATGGGGGAACCGGTGTAGTCCCCCCAGAAGCCCGCCCACTTCAGGTCCTGGGTTACCAAACGCATCGCAATACGTCCATTCTCCTGCAACTCGCTCTGATCGAAAGCATCTTCCGTTGTGGCGCGGGAAGCCACGAAGATGCTCAAGCCGCCGCCGACCAGAAATACGCCGATCAACATGGCAATCAGCCATTCAATCAGGGTGAAGCCACGGGCATTCATAGTGTGGTCGTCAGTACGAACTGACGCCTCTGTCTGTCTGCCGCATTACCCAACCCACAACTGTTGCGCACCGCGGCCACTGCAACGGCACCATCGGACAAAGACTCCCGCCCCTGCCAGAAGATCCCTATGGTCAAACTGTTGTTGGCGCCACGAATCACGCAGCCGACCGGAGATTGCAGAGGTGACGCGGCACCGGATACCGCGGCTCCCAGCAGGGACTGCTGCCAGTAGAAGAGGTCCAGTGCCTGCCGCTCTGTCCTGCTGCAATCCGACATGGTGCCATTGTTGTTGGCACAGCTCGGCATATCCAGGATCGCGTTGCCGGATACCACTGTCGTTCCCTGACCAGCCCAGCTGTCTTTGTTGATCCTGGCGCGTTCCACCAGATCATTGGCTAGCCAGTTGGCGATGGTGCGCTGACGCGCTTCGTAGCTGGAAAACTTGGCGGTGACCTGCATGGCAACCAATCCCAGCAAGCCGAAGGAGAGCACCACGGCCGCAATCATCACCTCCAGCAGGCTGAATCCCCTCGTGTGTCGATGGTGCAGTGGTTTCATCGCCTAGTCCCAGCAAGCATTGTTGACGGTATCTCCGAGCCGGGTGGCACTCCGGGTGCCATCCTGGTCGATGGAGAAAATGATGCAGTCGCTGTCTGACCCCTGCGCACCAGAGGCCGTGGCAAACAAGATGTATGTATTGACCCCGGCCGAGATGACCAGGTGATAGAAGCCGGATTCGGAGTTCTCCGAGATATTCAAGTCGGCTGCAGATGAGGTATACCGATTGAAGTCCATAAAATAGGTTTCTTGTCTGTTGGCGGCGTCCAACAGCATTTTTTTGGCATCAATTCGGTGGCTGGACAGCAGGTAACGCTGATAGGAGGGATAGGCAATAGTGCCAAGAATCGCCACGATTGCGACGACAATCATCAATTCAATGAGAGAAAAGCCTCGATAGAACCCAATCATAACCCATCCTTGGTGACTGGCGGTTCATATAGTCTAATGCCGGATAGGTCGCAACGACAAATCCGGCATCAGGAACATAACTCTTTATTCTCAGGCCATCCTGGCCACATTCAAATAATTCTAAGCTCGGGCGGCACTTCAAACACCACATTCTCTTCTCGGCCAGGATGCTCGGTCACTATCTTGCCTCCCAACTCGCGCAGACGAGCAATGACATTCTGAACCAGCACATCGGGGGCTGACGCACCCGCCGTGACCCCGATACGGGCAACTCCGTCCAGCCATTGCGGCTCAATCATGGAGGCATCGTCGATAAGGTAGGCCTTGGCGCCCACCTTCTCGGCCAGCTCCCGCAGACGGTTGGAGTTGGAAGAGTTGCGCGACCCCACCACCAGCATGGCGTCCACCAGCCCGGCCATCTCCCGCACCGCATCCTGGCGGTTCTGGGTGGCATAGCAGATGTCATCCTTGCGCGGCCCCTGGATCTTGGGGAAGTGCGCACGCAAGGCATCGATGACGTCTGACGTCTCATCCACGCTGAGTGTCGTCTGGGTGACGAAACAGAGGTCGTCCGGGTTCTTCACCTTGAGTTTGGCCACATCTTCCGGCGTCTCCACCAGATACATGCCACCCTCACTGTTCTCGTACTGTCCCATGGTGCCGATCACCTCGGGGTGGCCGGCATGGCCGATGAGCACGGCTTCGGAGCCCTTGCGACTGGCGCGATGGACCTCCATGTGCACCTTGGTCACCAGCGGACAGGTGGCATCGAACACCTTGAGGGCGCGGGATTTGGCCATCTCGCGCACGACCTTGGCGACACCGTGAGCGGAGAAGATGACGATGCTGTCATCCGGCACCTCGTCCAGCTCTTCGACGAAAACGGCACCCGCCTCCTTGAGCTTGTTCACCACGTAGCGGTTGTGCACCACTTCGTGACGGACATAGATCGGGGCACCGAACTTCTCCAGCGCGCTCTCGACGATGCTGATGGCCCGGTCGACACCGGCACAGAAGCCACGGGGGTTAGCCAGCAGAATATCCATCAGTGCACCTTCTCCTCGTCATCAACCCCCAGGATCTCCACCTCGAAGGTGACGGTGTGACCGGCCAGGGGGTGGTTGAAATCGACCGTGACCGACATCCCTTCCACCGCCCGGATGATCCCGGGCAGTTCACTGCCGTTGGGCTGGTCGAACAGAATGATGGTACCCACCTTGGGCTCAACTTCGTTACCGAATTTGGCGCGATCGAGATGGTAGATGTTGTCGGGATTGGAAAGGCCAAACGCCTCTTCCGGCGCCAGGGTAAAGCTCTTGCTCTCCCCTTCGCGCAGCCCCAGCAGGCATTGCTCGAAGCTCGGCGTCAGACTGCCGTCTCCCATCCGCAGACGGGCAGGCTTGCCGTGCAGCGCCGTGCTGTCGGCCACCGAGCCATCTTCCAGTTTGATAGAGAAATGGAACAGCACGCTGCTGTCCGCAGCAATCAGCTGGCTCATGAGGTCGCGTCCTGTTTTTTCTCGCCACGAAAGCCATCCAGCACGATCATGGCGGCACCGATGAAGATGAAGCTGTCGGCCAGATTGAACGCCGGCCAATGGGCGCGCTGCCAGTAAAAGTCGAGGAAGTCGACCACATGGCCCAGCACCAGTCGGTCAAACACGTTGCCGAGCGCCCCGCCGATGATCAGGCTGTAGGCGATACCGCTCCAGCGCTGGGTGACCGACTGCTTGCGCAGCCAGTGGATCAGCAGGCCACAGATGGCGAACGCCAGAACAGCGAAGAACCAGCGCTGCCAGCCTCCCTGATCTGCCAGGAAGCTGAAAGCCGCCCCCTTGTTGTAGACGTGGACCAGGTTGAAGAAGGGGGTGATCTCCACCCCCGGGTAGCCAAACGGCAGCAGCTTGACCACGGCGAGCTTGCTCGCCTGGTCCAGTACGAAGGCCAGCACCGCCAGCCACAGCCAACGCAGGCCACTTTTATGTTGAGTCATGTTCATCAGGCAAATTGACGCGTTTCGCCGTCACCCTCGACGTTGGTGACGCAGCGGCCACAGATCTCTTCATGACCCGTAATGGTGCCCACGTCTTCCACATGGTGCCAGCAGCGGTCGCACTTGGCGGCGGCAGACTGGGCCACGCAGAGCCACAGGTCATCGCGCTCGGTTGCCACGGCCTCTGCCGGTGCAGCATCGACGCTGACCACCTTGGCCTTGGAGGTGAGCAGCACGAAGCGCAGCTCATCGGCCAGGGCGTTCAGACGCGCGGCCAGCTCCGGCTTGGCGAACAGGGTCAGCTCGGCCTGCAGAGAACCGCCGATGCGCTTCTCGCCACGGGCCACTTCCAGCGCCTTGTTCACTTCACCGCGCACGGTGAGGATCTCGGCCCAGAACTCGTCGTTCAGCACTTCGCCCGCTTCCAGCCCGAACAGGCCGTCGTACCACTCCTCGGTGAACACGAACTCGCCGCGCTCGCCCGGCAGCAGGGCCCAGATCTCGTCGGCGGTGAAGCTCATGATGGGCGCCATCCAGCGCACCATGGCCTCGGCGATGTGATAGAGGGCGGTCTGGCAGGAGCGACGGGCCAGGCTGTCAGCCTTGGCTGTGTACTGACGATCCTTGATGACGTCCAGATAGAAGGAACCCATCTCGATGGAACAGAACTGCATCAGCTTCTGGGTCACGCCGTGGAAGTTGTACTCGTCGAACGCGGCCACGATCTCGGCCTGTACCGCTTTGGCACGGCCCACTGCCCAGCGATCCACCACCACCATGTCGGCAGGCGCCACCATGTCGGTCGCCGGATTGAAGCCGTTCAGGTTGGCCAAGAGGAAACGGGCAGTGTTGCGGATACGACGATAGGCGTCGGCGGAGCGCTTGAGGATCTCGTCGGAGACGGTCATCTCACCGGTGTAGTCAGTGCTCGCTACCCACAGACGCAGGATGTCGGCACCCAGCTTGTTCATTACATCTTGCGGGCTCACCACGTTGCCGATGGACTTGGACATCTTGCGGCCCTGACCATCCACGGTGAAGCCGTGAGTCAGCACCTGGTTGTAGGGAGCCTTGTCTTTCATCGCCACGCCGATCATGAGCGATGACATGAACCAGCCACGGTGCTGGTCAGAGCCTTCCAGATACATGTCGGCCGGCTTGCCGTTGAACTCGGGACGGGCGTCGACCACGGAGGCGTGGGTAGAACCGGAGTCAAACCAGACGTCCAGGGTGTCGGGCACCTTCTCGTAGTTGTCGGCATCGGCGCCCAGCAGTTCGGCCTTGTCCAGATCCCACCAGGCCTGGATGCCGGACTGCTCGACCCGCTTGGCCACCTCTTCCATCAGGCGCACGGATTCCGGGTGCAGCGCCTGGGTATCCTTGTGAACGAACAGGGAGATGGGCACGCCCCAGGTACGCTGACGGGAGATACACCAGTCAGGACGGTTCTCGACCATCGCCTGGATGCGATTCTTGCCCCAGGCCGGGACCCAGCCGCTCTGGCCGTGTTCGGCAATGCCCTGAGTCTCGATACGCTCGATCTCTTCCAGGGCACGCTTGCGCAGACCCTTCTGCTCCATGCTGATGAACCACTGGGGGGTGGCACGGAAGATGATCGGGGTCTTGTGACGCCAGCAGTGCGGGTAGGAGTGGTTGAATACCTTGTGATGCAGCAGGGCACCGCGCTCGGTCAGCACCTCGACCACGGAGGCGTTGGCCTTGAACACGTGCTGGCCGGCAAACAGTTCGGTATCCGGCAGATAGACGCCGTTGCTGCCAACCGGGTTGGCGACTTCCAGACCGTACTTCTGACCGACCACGAAGTCTTCCTGACCGTGACCAGGGGCGGTGTGCACCGCGCCGGTACCGGCGTCCAGGGTAACGTGGTCACCCAGCACCACAGGTACGTCGAAGCTGTAGAAGGGGTGGTTGAAGCGCAGCAGCTCGAGTGCGGCACCCTTGGCGTAACCCAGGTTGTGGAAGTGCTCGATGCCTGCGCGATCCATCACATCCTTCACCAGCTCAGCGGCCAGGATCAGACGCTCGGGATTGTCGCCCTCAACCTGCACCAGTGCGTAGTCGAGATCGGCGTGCATGGCGATGGCGCGGTTGGCCGGCAGGGTCCACGGGGTAGTGGTCCAGATCACGGCAGAGAGCGCGCCCTTGCCGGTGTGGCCTTCGGCGCAATCAAACTTGGCGGCAACGGCAGCCTCGTCGACGGCCTTGAAGCGCACGTCGATGGAGGGGGAGTTCTTGTCGTAGTACTCCACTTCCGCTTCAGCCAGCGCGGAGCCGCAATCGGTACACCAGTGCACCGGCTTGGATCCTTTGTGCAGGTGGCCGTTTTCAACGATCTTGGCCATGGAGCGGATGATGTTGGCTTCGGTCCCAAAATCCATGGTCAGGTAGGGGTGTTCCCAGTCACCCAGCACGCCCAGACGGATGAAGTCGGTCTTCTGCGCTTCGATCTGGGTTTTGGCGTATTTGCGGCACTCGGCGCGGAACTCGGCGGCGGAAACCTTCTCGCCCGGCTTGCCGACCATGCCTTCCACTTTCAACTCGATAGGCAGACCGTGGCAATCCCAGCCCGGTACATAGGGGGAATCGAAGCCAGAAAGGCCTTTGGACTTGATGATGATGTCTTTGAGGATCTTGTTGACCGAGTGACCGATGTGAATGCTGCCGTTCGCATAGGGGGGGCCATCGTGCAGAATGAAAGAAGGCTTGCCCGCTTTGGCGCGGCGAATGGCGCCGTAAAGATCCTGATCGTACCAACGTTTCAACATGTTGGGTTCGCGTTTGGCCAGATCGCCACGCATCGGAAACTCGGTTTCCGGCAGATTCAGGGTGTGTTTATAGTCGCTCATCAGTCCTGGGTTCCCTTCTTTTCTAAAAGAGTGCTGGGTAAATGAAATTGTGGCAGCCCGAACCAGGCTCGGGCCGCCAGGGCATCTCGTTCGATCTGCTCTTTCAAGGCGGTGAAAGAGTCAAATTTCTGCTCTTCGCGCAGCTTGTGGCGAAGCAGCACCTTGACCTGCTGACCATATAGATCACCAGAAAAATCAAATAGATGTACTTCCAATCTGGCTTGTGTACCGCTCAAGGTCGGGCGTACACCCACATTGGCGACACCGGGGAAAGTCTTGCCGGAACATATCACTTCCACCGCAAACACGCCACCGACCGGGACAACCTGGCGTTTGAGGGCCAGATTCGCGGTGGGAAAACCTATGGTGCGCCCCAGCTTGTCGCCATGGGCCACCCGGCCGCTGATGGCATAGGGGCGACCGAGCATCAACTCCACCTCCGCCATGCGACCCGCTTTGAGGGCCTCGCGCACCAGGGTGCTGCTGACCCGCTGGCGGGAAAGCTGGAAACTCTGGGTGCTGATCACCTCGAACCCGAAGCGCCGACCGGCCTCCTCCAGCAGGTGGAAGTCCCCTTCCCGCCCCTTGCCGAAGCGAAAATCGTCGCCGACCACCAGATAGTGCACACCGAGTTTCTCCACCAGCAGTTGCTCGATGAAGGTGCTGGCTGCCTGCTCGGCAAAACGATGGGTGAAACGCACGCAGAGCATGCGATCGATCTGCATTCCCTTGAGGGCTTCGTACTTCTCCCGCCAGCGGCTGAGGCGGGCGGGCGCGGCACTGCCCGCAAACAGCTCCAGCGGCTGGGGTTCGAACAACATGACACAGGCGGGCAGGCCAAGTTGGGCGGCCTTCTCCTGCAAGCGGGCCAACACCGCGTGGTGCCCCTGATGAACCCCATCGAAGTTGCCTATGGTCAATACACAGCCCCGGTGACGGGGCTTGATATTGTGAATGCCGCGAATAAGCTCCATCAGTGCCTTGTGCGTTGCTGCCATGGAAATCGGCGGATTATATATCAGGCAGCAGGCAGGGTCAGCCCTGCCGTTGAGCCGATTTAGCCATCCCGCCCACTTCTCGGACTCGGCCAGGAGCATCGCACCTCATTGGCGGGTCAACCCGACAGCCCCTGAGACCGCTCCCATCTCCCTTGTGCTGTCCCCCGGCCCTGCCGCTGGTTCGTTATTGCTGATCGGCTCTCAGGTGCCGTGGCCGGATCCCCAATGCCAAGAGGACAATGCCATACAGCGCTCCGCCCAGGCAGAGCAGCAGGGTCAACTCCAGGCTGGCCTTGCCCATGCTCCAGGCCCCCCATTGGGCGAGATCCGGTGACAGATAGGCCAGAAGCCCCCCCATCAAGACCGTTGCCGCCAAGAGCTTGAGGCAGAACAGCCCGGTGTTGCGGGAAGGGCGATAAACATCCTGCTGATAGAGCCCCTTGAACAGCAGTGCGGCGTTCAGGGTGCCGGAACAGGCGGTGGCGAGAGCCAGCCCCACGTAGCCGAGCGGATAGATGAAGATGAGGTTGCACACCATGTTGGCTACCATGGCCATGATGCCGATACGCACCGGCGTCCTGGTATCCTGGCGGGCGTAATAACCGGGGGCCAGCACCTTGATGAGCATCAAGGAGAGCAGCCCCGTAGTGGAGGCCAGCAGGCTGGCACTGGACATGCTCACCTCGTGCAGACCGAACTCACCGCGCATGAAAAGTACCCGCAGTATGGGCTCGCGCAGTACGGCGATGCCGACCATGGCTGGCAAGCCGAGCAGCATCACCATGCGCACCCCCCAATCCATGGTGCGAGAGAAATCAGCCGGATCCGCATCCACGTGTTTTCTGGCCAGGGCAGGCAGGATCACCGTGCTGATGGCCACCGCAAAGAGGCCGAGGGGAAACTCCAGCAACCTGTCAGAGTAGTAGAGATAGCTGATGGCACCGGTGGCCAGAAACGAGGCCAGCATGGTGTTGATCAGCAGGTTGATCTGGCTGACCGACACGCCGAACAGGGCCGGGATCATCAGGGTACGGATCTTCACGACCCCGGGATGGTGCCAACCCCACTTGGGCCAGACCAGCATGTTGAGCTGGCGCAGAAAAGGGTACTGGAACAAAAACTGGACCAGACCGCCGAGGAAGACACCGATCGCCAGGGAGATCTCGGGGCGCTCCATCAAGGGCGCTATCCACCAGGCCGCCGCAATCATGGTGATGTTGAGGAACACCGGCGTGAAGGAGGACACGGCAAAACGGCCAAAGGTATTGAGAATGGCCCCCGCCATGGCGGTGAAGGTGATGAACCAGAGATAGGGGAAGGTGATCTTGAGCATCAGACTGGCCAACTCGAACTTCTCCGCCGCCGGTCCGCCGTGCAGCCAGTCCCAGAACCAGCCCCAGCCAAAGAGGGCCGTCAGGACACCGGAACCCAGCACCCCGAGCAAGGTGACCACGGTGACGATGCCACCCAGGGTGCCCGCCACCGCCGCCAGCAACTCGCGAACCGCCTGCTCGTCACCGTTTTTCTTGTACTCCGTCATCACGGGCACGAAGGCCTGGTTGAATGCCCCTTCGGCAAAAAGACGGCGCAAGAAGTTGGGAATGCGATTGGCGAAGAAGAAGACGTCTGCGGCCACCCCGGCACCGAGCAAATTGGCGATGACCACATCGCGCACCAAGCCCATCACACGGGATGCCAGCGTCATTCCGGACACTATCATGCCGGATTTGATCAATTTCTTACTCAAGACGAGGCCTCTGGAACTGTCGGAAAGAAAAGAATGCTGTTAGAATCGGCCGACAGTTTAACCGTCTCCCATCTGACACACCACCGGGGGGCGGTGTTTATTTGCACAAATCATTTGACAATATGTGGTTGGGAAGGCATATTTCCGGGCCTTTTCAATACACTCGCTAAGACAGTTTTAGGAGTTTTACCTTGGCTAACATCAAATCTGCTAAGAAGCGTGCTCTTCAGTCAGAGAAACGTCGTCAGCACAACGCCAGCCGTCGTTCCATGACCCGTACCTACCTGAAGAAAGTGATCGCTGCCATCGCCTCTGGTGACAAGGCTGCTGCCACTGCCGCTTTCGCTGTTGCTCAGCCGATCATGGATCGTATGGCGACCAAAGGCCTGATCCACAAGAACAAAGCTGCTCGTCACAAGAGCCGCCTGTCTGCCCAGATCAAAGCCATGGCTTAATCAGCATCCGCTGATGAAAGCTGAAAAAACCGGCCTAGTGCCGGTTTTTTATTTGGGGTCGCTACAGTACAGTCTGTGCAACAGTCCGATCATCTCACGCACTTCATGGCTGCGCAGGGAATAATAGACCGTCTGGGCTTCCTTCCTCGTCGCCACCAGCTCATCCCGGCGCAACACCGCCAGATGCTGCGACATGGCTGACTGGCTCAATCCCAATACCTCGTTCAGCTCGCCGACCGACAGCTCCCTATCCAGCAACTGGCACAAGATAAACAGCCGCCGTTCATTGGCCAATGCCTTGAGCAGGGTGACGGCACGCCCGGCATTCGCTTCCATCTCTTCCAATTGCATCTCACCCTCCTCTTCCAAGACT
The DNA here is from genome assembly GCF_002934285.1 of Aeromonas sp. ASNIH1. NCBI lineage: Bacteria > Pseudomonadati > Pseudomonadota > Gammaproteobacteria > Aeromonadales > Aeromonadaceae > Aeromonas > Aeromonas sp. ASNIH1. Next base: position 895,899 of record NZ_CP026228.1, read on the forward strand.
GGCATCATAGCGCCGTCACCGTCGATTTAAAACGAGAGGCTTGCCGGCTGAATGGCCGTGAAATCCTCCTGCCCCGCAAAGAGGAAGGAGAAATCACTCTCGCATACTCGCTTGACCGCAGGATGTTGGATCATCCGCTCGGCAAAGATGACGTAATACTCCTCCATCAGATCCTGGGTTTCACCTAGCAGCATCACCTCCTCCCCCTCCAGGATCTCTTCCCGATAGATGGTCGGAGCCATGAAGATGCCCTGGTTGAAGAAGCCGAACGCCTTCATCAGCGCCGCATCATCGAATTCTCCCAGAATACTGGGGGAAATCCCCTGCTGCTCGAACCACTGGGTCAGTTGACGACCCATGGCGGTACGGCGGCCCGGGATGAGCAGCTTGCGCTCTTCCAGGCAAGCAGGGAAAGGCTGGGAGGGCAGAGGCGCCTTGCAGAAGAAACTGACGCCGCATCCCCCCAGGCGCTTGGACAGCAACCCGGCATGCTGGCTGGAGTCCACCGGGCAGTCAGAGAGGATCATGTCGAGCTTGTGCTCGCTCAACTGCTCCAGGAGCAGTTCATGGGTCGACTCGAAGCAGCGCAGGTGAATGGAACCGTCATTGGGGATCACGGAGAGCAGTACCCGGCTGGCGAGACGCTTGGAGAGTGCATCGGCGATGCCCACGTCGAACAGGATCTGGCTCTCCTTGCGGTAGTTGACGATATCCAGCATCTCGTAGGAGAGGCTGAACATCTTGTCCGCATAGCGAAATACCAGTTGGCCAAGCTCGGTGGCCTCAAGGGAGCGCCCCTTTCTGATCAGCAACTTGCCGCCAAGACGCTGCTCAAGCAGTTTGATCTGACCGGTCACGGTCTGTGGGGTCAAAAAGAGGGCTTCCGCCGCCTGCGTGACGGAGCCCTTCTTCTGAGTCATCCAAAAATAGTAGAGATGGTTGTAGTTAAGGTGTGACATCCGATGGGGTTCCCGCGCCAGGCGGGCTCCGGTAGCAGCTGAGTTCAACCGCCAGAATGTCATACATGTCGCTGATCGAGTCAACCTTGTTCGCGTCGAACTGTGCCTGCAGATGGGCCTTGAGACGACCGGCATCCGGCATTCGCTCGGTACAATAGCGCTTGTTGGACAGCTTGACTCGCTCGCCGGCACGACTGCTCAGTGCCCGTTCGGCGAAGGTCTCTCCGAACCGGGCTTTTACCTGTGAGTCCCCCAGCATGAGTGCGCTGTCGACCACCCCGTTGAGATAGGCAGAACAACTTGCCGAGGTGGCATCCCGCTGACAATCAACCAGGCTATTCGCCCAGATTGCAGGGCTAGCCAGCATGACTAACCATCCTAGTTTTCTCATAACCCCTCCGTACTTTGATTCGCCTCCCGATTGGGCAGCGATATCCGCAGGGCGATGTAACCGATCACAGCCGCGAGTGTGGAACCTGCCAGGATCCCGAGGCGCGAGTAGCTGCCGTAGTCCAGTCCGCCATGCTCGAATGCCAGCGATGCGATAAACATCGACATGGTAAAGCCGATGCCACACAGAATGCTGACGGCAAAGATCTGTCTGAAGTTCACTCCTTGCGGCAGTTGGGCAATGCCTGATTTCACTGCCAGCCAGCTGATGGTGAAAATCCCGAGCGGCTTGCCGACGAAGAGCCCCAGTATGATCCCCATGGGGAGCGGATTGAGCAGAGCCGAGAAGTAGATCCCCTCCAGCGATACCCCGGCGTTGGCGAAAGCGAACAGTGGCAGGATCAGGAAGGCGCTCCAGGGGTGCAGCACATGCTCCAGATGCTTGAGTGGCGATGCGTAACGCTTGCCGTTGAGGGGGATCATGAAGCCCACGATGACCCCCGCCAGGGTCGCATGGACACCGGACTTGAGCACGGCAACCCAGAGCACCAGGCCGACCAGCATATAGAGTCCAATCCTGTCCTCACCACGACGATTCATCCAGAGCAAGGCCAGGGTGGCCACCACACCTATCGCCAGCGCAGTCAGCGACAGTTGCTGGGTGTAGAAGAGGGCAATGATGATGATGACCCCCAGATCGTCCATGATAGCCAGCGCCAGCAAGAAGACCTTGAGGCTGGTCGGTACCCGCTTGCCCAGCAGCGCCATGACCCCGAGAGCGAAGGCGATGTCGGTGGCGGCCGGAATTGCCCAGCCAGCACGGGTAGCCTCGTCTCCGTAGTTGAAGAAGCTATAGATGAGGGCCGGTGCCAACATACCCCCCACGGCAGCAATGGCCGGGAAGGTTGCCTGCACCCGGGAGGAAAGAGCTCCCTCCAGCATCTCTCGCTTCACCTCGAGACCCACCAGCAGGAAGAAGATCGCCATGAAGCCATCATTGATCCAGAGCAGCAGCGGCTTGTTGATGTCGAGGGCCGCGATGCGAACCTGCACCTCGGTATTGAGGAAGCTCTGATAGTGTTGCGCCAGCGCCGAATTGGCCAGGCCGATGGCAAGCAGGGCGGCCAGGATCAGAATGATCCCGGAAGCGGACTCCAGTTTGAGAAAACGCTTGAATACATCGCTCATATCTAACTACCCATAAAATTGCATCTTTTCAGTCTAGGGCTCGAGTAGCTCAATGAAAAATCGTTTCTTACGGCTGATAACAACGAAAAAACCGAAAGCAAAACGAATAATGCCTGCTATAAGCAGGTTATCTCCCCCTTTTCAGGAGCCGCCTCCCAGCCCGAAAATTGCATATTAATTCACAAAAATGCAAAAAGGCGCCAGCAGGCGCCTCTAATAGCTGAGTGTAGATTCATCGTCACCTGAGAGACGGGGCTCGCCCCGTACTCATAACCTACTCAAATGGCGACAGGCGCCTTGATCCCAGGATGGGGATCATAGCCCTGGATCTCGAAATCCTCGAATCTGTAATCGAAGATGGAGTCAGGTTTGCGCTTGATCACCAGTTGCGGCAAAGGGCGCGGCTCGCGGGTGAGTTGCAGTGCCGTCTGCTCCATGTGGTTGGAGTAGAGGTGCACGTCGCCGCCGGTCCAGACAAAGTCCCCCACTTCCAGATCGCACTGCTGCGCCATCATGTGGGTCAGCAGCGCATAGCTGGCAATGTTGAACGGCAGGCCAAGGAAGACATCACAACTGCGCTGGTAGAGCTGGCAGGAGAGCTTGCCATCCGCCACATAGAACTGGAAGAAGGCGTGGCAGGGTGCCAACGCCATTTTGTCCAGCTCGCCCACGTTCCAGGCGGAGACGATGATGCGGCGGGAATCCGGGTTGTGCTGGATGTCATCCACCGCCTTCTGGATCTGGTCGATGACAGACCCATCGGCCGCCGGCCAGGAGCGCCACTGGGCACCATAGACAGGCCCCAGATCACCGTGCTCGTCGGCCCACTCGTCCCAGATGCTGACACCGTGCTCTTTCAGATAGGCGGTGTTGGTATCGCCGTTGAGGAACCAGAGCAGCTCGTGAATGATGGAGCGCAGGTGGCACTTCTTGGTGGTCACCAGCGGGAATCCTTCCGCCAGATTGAAGCGCATCTGATGACCGAACAGGGAGACGGTCCCGGTCCCGGTACGATCGGATTTGACGGTCCCTTCATCCAGAATTTTCTGCATCAGGTCGAGATAGGCACGCATTATTTCGCCTCCTTGGGTGCATTGCCGAACAGACGGGGCTGCTTGTAGGCGGCCCAGACCATGAGCGCACCCGCCACTATCATCGGGGTAGAGAGGATCTGGCCCATGCTGATCTCGTTGAAGTAGAGACCCAGCTGGCTGTCAGGCTGACGAACAAACTCCACCAGGAAGCGGAACAGACCGTAGAAGAGCAGGAACATGCCGGAGATGGCGCCACGGGGCGGGTGCTTGCGCCAGAACAGGTTCAGGATGATGAAGAGCACCACCCCTTCCAGCGCGAACTGATAGAGCTGGGACGGGTGACGCGGCTCGGGGCCAGCCTCGGGGAAGATGATGGCCCAGGGGACATCGGTCACCCGACCCCACAACTCGCCGTTCATGAAGTTGCCGATGCGGCCAACACCGAGGCCAAACGGAATCAGCGGCGCCACGAAATCCGCCACGGTGAAGAAGTGGCGTTGGGTTTTGTGGGCAAACCAGATCATGGCGGTGATCACCCCGATGAGGCCGCCGTGGAACGACATGCCACCGGTCCATATCTTGAACAGATAGGTCGGGTCGGCGAGGAAGAGATCGAAGTTGTAGAACAGCACATAGCCGATACGGCCACCCAGGATCACCCCGAGAAAGCCATAAAACAGCAGGTCGGATACCTCGTTGCGGGTCCAGCCGCTATTGGGTGCATCGGCGCGGCGACCTGCCAGCCACATGGCGAAGGCAAAACCGAACAGGTACATGAGACCATACCAGCGTACCGATAATGGTCCCAAACTGAATGCTACGGGATCAATCTGCGAGAAAACCCAATATCCGTCGTGCTGCATAGGCGGCCCCAATCATAAGAAAAGCCGCATTCTCCGATCATTCTTACGCAGTAACAAGGTGGAATATCAATCGGGCAGCCTGACCTTGTGCCCAGCCCGCAGCAAGCCTCCCAGACCGTGCTCTTCCAGATAGCGGGCAAACAGGCCGCGCAGCACGTGAGGATTGTCATGCTTGAGACCATCCGCCATCAGCGCCTTCAACTCGCCAAGGTCGGATTGCCGCAGCACGTATTTGATACGGGAGATGTTGTGGGTATTCATGCTGAAACGACGATAGCCCATGGCCAGCAGCAGCAGCACTCCGACCGGATCGCCAGCCAGCTCGCCACAAACAGAGACCGGCTTGTGATAGCGCCGGGAGGCATCGACCAACAGTTGCAAAGCGCGGATCACCGCGGGATGGAAGGCATCGTAGATGCTGGCGACACGGGCATTGTTGCGATCCACCGCCAGCAGGTACTGGGTCAGGTCGTTGCTGCCCACCGACCAGAAGTCGATGAGCGGCGCCATCTCCGGCAGGATGTACAGCGCGGAGGGGACTTCGATCATCACCCCGAGACTGGGGTAGCGGATCACCGCATCGCGGCTGGCCGCTTCTTCCGACACCTCGCGCCACGCCTGATCCAGCAGACGACGGGAGGCCTTGATTTCACTGACGCTGCTGATCATCGGCAGCATGATGGCCAGATTGTCCAGCCCTTCGCTGGCCCGCAACATGGCCTTGAGCTGAACCAGGAAGAGTTCGGGGTGATCCAGGGTGAGCCGGATCCCCCGCCAACCAAGGAAGGGATTTTCCTCCACGATGGGGAAATAGGGCAGTTGCTTGTCCCCCCCCACGTCCAGAGTCCGCATGCAAACCGGGCGATCCCGATAGGTTTCCAGGATCCCGCGATAGCGGGCAGTCTGCTCCCACTCCGAAGGGAAGCAGTCCTGCAGCATGAAGGGGATCTCGGTGCGATAGAGCCCGACCCCGTCCGCCAGATGATTGAGGGAGATCTCGGTATCCGCACTCAGCCCTGCGTTGAGCAGCAGAGAGACCTTGGTGCCGTCGGCAGTCTCGGAGGGCTGGCTGTCGACGCTACGCACTAGGGTGTCGAGTGCCCGCTCCTCACTCAGCAGTTGCCGGTACTCGGTCAGGATCACCTGGTTGGGTTCGATGAAGAGATCGCCGCTGTAGCCATCGATGACCAGAGTGCGACCGCCGATGTCACCGAGGGGCAGATCCACCCCCATGATGGCCGCCACCCCCATGGCACGGGCCAGGATGGCGGCATGGGAGTTGGTCCCGCCCTTGAGCGACACCACACCGCTCAGAAATTCCCTCGGGATCTCCGCAAGGATGGTGGCCGTCACTTCATCGGCGACCAGCACCACGGGTTCGCCGATGGTAAGCTGCTCGGGTTCGTCCTGCACCAGCCGGCTGATGAGCCGCTGGGCGATGTCTTTCACATCGGTGGAGCGCTCCCGCAGATAGGGATCCTTCATCCCCTTGAACTGCTCTATCAGCCGATCGCTGATGAGTTTGACCGCCGAGATCGCCGTCCAGTGTTCCTTGCTGACCTTGTTGCGGATGGGCTTGATGTAGCCGGGATCGTTAAGCAGGTGCAGATAGATGTCGAAGATGGCGACCGAGTCCTGGCTGTAGCTCTCGCGAAAGCGCAGTGCCAGGCTCTCCAGATCATGGCGCACTTCCTCTACCGCCAGCTCGAGACGGGCAAGCTGCTTGGCATGATCTTCATCCTTGCGCGGCGTGATGGTATTGAGCGCCTTGCGCGGACGCCACACCCAGGCCTTGGCGATGGCGATGCCACTCGCCCCGGCAATACCGCGCAGCGGCTTGCTCCAGTCGGTCTTCTGCAGCCACCCCTTGGCCTGGGCCTGGGCGATGCGGGCAGCCAGCTGAGCCGCCAGGGTGACCATGAAGGACTCCTCCCCCTCATCGAAGAGGCGGCTCTCCTTCTGCTGCACGACCAGAATCCCCACCACCTGACGCTGATGCATGATGGGAGCGCCGAGGAAGGAGCGAAACGCCTCTTCCGCCACATCGGGCAGGAACTTGAAACTGGGGTGAGAGGGGGCATCGGCCAGGTTGATCAGCTCTTCACGCTGACCCACCAGGCCGACGATACCCTGCTCGAACGGCAGGGTGGCCTTGCCCACGGCCGATTCGGCCAGACCATCGGTCGCAGCCAGTCGATAGCGGCGCATGTCGGGCTCGGCCACATAGACGGAGCAGCAGTCCACCGTCATGGCGAGCCGGGTCTGGCTCACCAATGCTTGCAAGGCCTGTTCGAGGGTGTTGGCCTCGGCCATGCTTTCCACGATGCGTCTGAGTTCCGTCAGCAACTAGTTGTGCTCCTTAACGCGAGCGGTTGCGCCGCCCATCTTTTCGGTTAGCCTGCACCACGGGGACTGGCATGGCCAGCGGGGCAAACTCCTTCATCACCCGGCGGTAAACCTCCCGCTTGAAGGAGACGACCTGACGAACCGGGTACCAGAAGCTGACCCAACGCCAATCATCAAATTCCGGGTGACCATGACAGCCAAACTGGATCCTGGCCTCTTTGCCAGGATCGAGCTGCAACAAAAACCATTTCTGCTTCTGGCCAATACAGACCGGTGAACTGTCCCAGCGGACGAGTCGTTTGGGTAAGCGATACTTCAGCCAGTTGCGACTGGTCGCCAGTATGGTCACATCGTCCTGCTTGAGGCCTATCTCCTCATACAGCTCACGATACATGGCCTGTTCCGGCGATTCACCATCATCAACCCCCCCCTGCGGAAACTGCCAGGAGTGCTGCCCATAGCGCTTAGCCCACAATACTTGTCCGTCACGGTTACAGATCACGATGCCGACATTGGGACGAAATCCGTCACCATCTATCACGTGATCACCTTATAAAGGCTGAATCTATAACGAGATTGTTCCACATTCACCCCGTGGCGGCAAACAGGGACTGTCATCTTCCATTCATGAATAACTTGGCATTTCAAGCAAAGTTATAAACAAATTGAAGGTTCATGCTAGGCAAGTTGCCCACCCAGACTGTGCATAAACCTGTGATCAAGCAGGTATATACAGTAGTTTTATACTGTGGCATTGCACGGAAGCATATCATACCCGATTCACTTAAAAACAAAATATACATTTAAATACATAAGGTTATAGTTTAATTGCTGGATCAAGATCCATGTCTTTTGCCTAAGAGGATCCAGCCTGTCAATTGTGAACAAGTTCGACTGCTCAAAGATCCACCAAGACGGATTTATCCACAGATATGGCGCATTATCTGCACCGAAATGGCGCTGAAAATCGGCGTACTCTCACATTTATTTCTGGTGCCACGCTTCCTTTCACCACTTTACGCCAGTTATCCAAGATTTCTGTGGATAACTGTGTGCAACAGCTCGCACAAACCCTTGGACAACTCGTTTATGCGGGGAACCGGCGGGCCAACATACTGGATAAATAAAGTAAAACCCTTTAAAATCATTTAGATATGTTGAATTCTGTCACCCATATCTCCCTGTGTATAGTCGGGCGAGGATCGGTTATAAAATCAGCGATACCATGCAAGGATCCGTATTGCGATGTCTATTATCTCCAGAGGAGCCCTCATGCCTGCCAATCCCCAGTCAGAACAAGAGCTGCTCAGTCGAGCCTACGCCATGGCTGGCTTCACTCTGGCCCAGCTTGCCGCAACGGCGGGCATCCCCGTACCGCGGGATCTCAGACGTGACAAGGGCTGGACAGGGCAGTTGATCGAGTGGCAGCTGGGGGCCAGTGCAGGTAGCCGTCCCGAGCAGGATTTTCCGGATCTCGGTATCGAGCTCAAGACGATCCCCGTCGATCCTCAAGGGCGCCCGCTGGAAACCACCTTTGTCTGCGTGGCCCCCCTCATCGGGGTCAGCGGCCAGCGCTGGGAGGAGTCGAACGTGCGCAACAAGCTGTCGCGGGTGCTCTGGATCCCGGTGGAAGGCAGCCGCGACATCCCTGTCGGCGACCGTCGCGTCGGCATGCCGCTGCTATGGAGCCCGAATGAAGAGGAAGAAGGACTGCTGCGCCAGGACTGGGAAGAGCTGATGGACATGATAGTGCTGGGGGAAGTGGAGCAGATCAGCGCCCGCCACGGCCTGGTATTGCAGCTGCGCCCCAAGGCGGCCAACAGCAAGGCGCTGACCCGCGCCATCGGCCGCAATGGCCAACCCATCATGACGCTACCACGGGGCTTCTACCTCAAGATCGAGTTCACCCATCAGCTCCTGAAGCGCCATTTTGCCCTCCCCCTTTGATCCTGTTTATCAACATCCTTGTCATAAAGTGATATAAAAATAACCAGCACTACTTTCTTCGCAGCCAGTGACAAGGAGTCCATATGCCGATCAACAAGCAATTCCTCAAATCCCGTCCCGAGGTCAAGGTGACCTTTGCCGTCGAAAAGGAGGCCGCCGGTGATGCCGAGCAGGTCTTGCTGCTGGGTGAATTCAGCCAGTGGCAGCCCATTGAACTGAAGAGGATGAAAAACGGGGAGTTCAAGGCGACACTCAACCTGCCGACCGATGGCCCCAGCCATTTCGAGTATTGCTATCAGCTAGTGCAACCCGATGGTGAAACCCTTTATGACAACGACTGGGAGGCGGACGACTACGTGCCTGGCCCCTTCGGGCGTGACAACTCTGTGGTGCGGGTCAGCCAGCCCAGTTGAGCCAATACCCCGCACACGGATACAAAAAAGGCTCGCCATTGGCGAGCCTTTTCACTACCTGTCGAGCTTTTCGCCGACATACCGACACCAATTCGAATCGAATTAGTTGAGCTTCTCTTTGATACGAGCAGCTTTGCCGGACAGGTTGCGCAGGTAGTACAGTTTGGCGCGGCGAACATCACCACGACGCTTCAGTTCTACACTGTGGATCAGCGGAGAGTGAGTCTGGAATACACGCTCAACACCTTCGCCGTTGGAGATCTTGCGAACGGTGAAAGCAGAGTGCAGACCGCGGTTACGCTTGGCAATCACGATGCCTTCGAAAGCCTGCAGACGCTCTTTACCACCTTCTTTAACACGAACTTGAACACGTACGGTGTCGCCCTGGGCAAAAGCCGGGATGTCGGTACGCAGTTGCTCTTGTTCAAGCTGCTGAATAATCTTGCTCATTGTCTTTCCTTACCTAGGATAAACTGAAAACTCTACTTAACGCTGTCACGCACTTCGCGGACATACTCGGCAAGAAGTGATTCTTGCTCGTCAGTCAGAGCTAGGTTGTTAATAAGTTCCGGCCTTCTCTGCCAGGTTCGTCCGAGCGATTGCTTGAGTCGCCAGCGCCGAATCACTTCGTGATTGCCGCTTGTCAGCGCCTCGGGCACCGTCAGCCCATCCAACACCTCCGGCCGAGTATAGTGGGGATGATCCAGCAGCCCATCCGTGAAGGAGTCCTGCTCGGCACTGGCCTGATCACCCAAGACCCCCGGGACCAGACGCGAAACCGCATCGATCAGGGTCATGGCAGGCAACTCGCCGCCACTTAACACGTAATCTCCGATAGACCACTCTTCGTCGACTTCGGTTTGTATCACGCGCTCATCGATACCTTCGTATCGACCGGCGACCAGAATCAGTTTCTGATTCGTCGCCAACTCGGTCACGCCCGCTTGAGTCAGCTTGCGTCCCTGAGGAGAGAGATAGATGACTTTCGCCCCGTCTCCCGCCGCTTGCTTGGCTGCATGAATGGCATCACGCAGCGGCTGAACCATCATCAACATGCCGGGCCCACCACCATAAGGACGATCATCGACCGTACGGTGTTTGTCGTGGGTGAAGTCCCGAGGGTTCCAGCACTCAATCTGCAGCAGGCCACTCTTGACGGCCCGACCCGTTACCCCGTGCTCGGTAATGGCTCGGAACATTTCCGGGAAGAGGCTAATGACCCCAATCCACATAAGAAACCTCCGGCACCCGTGTTAGCGCGGGAAACTAGAAACCAGGATCCCAATCAACTTCGATTGTTCGAGCAGTCAGATCAATATTCTTGATCACCTGCTCTTCCAGGAACGGTATCAACCGCTCCTTTGCACCAAAGGCATCTTTTACATTGGCCTCAACCACCAACACATCGTTGGAGCCGGTTTCCATCAATTCGGTCACCTTGCCCAGGTCGTATCCCTTGGTGGTTACCACGGAGCAACCAATGAGGTCACGCCAGTAGAACTCCCCTTCGGGCAACGCAGGCAACAGATCGGCGGGGACGCCAATCTCGACGTTGGTCAATGCCAGGGCATCCTCACGCACATCGATACCATCGAGTTTGCAGATCAGACCCTTGTTGTGACGCTTCCAGGATGACACCCGGATTTCACGCCACGCCCCGTTCTGATTGATCAGCCAGGGGTTGTAATCGAAAATCGCTTCGGCAACATCGGTGAAGGAGTTCACTTTAAGCCAGCCCTTGATCCCGTAAACGGTCCCCAGGGTGCCCAGAACTACAGGTTTTTCCACCTTAACTCCCTACCGTTTGGCTGATTAAGCAGCTTTGGCAGCGTCTTTGATCAGCTTGGCAACGCGGTCAGAAACAGCGGCACCAGTAGCAACCCAATGCTCGATACGAGCCAGGTCCAGGTTCAGCTTTTCAGCGTTACCAGCAGCAACCGGGTTGAAGAAACCGACGCGCTCGATGAAACGACCGTCACGGGCGTTACGGCTGTCAGCAACTACTACCTGGTAGAACGGACGCTTTTTCGCGCCACCACGTTGTAAACGAATGGTTACCATATCGTCCTCATAAACATCTAATGAACAAGGCCTGCAAATACGCAGACCCTAGCTTAAAATAAGCCGCGTAATTCTACTTGGATTCGTAATAATTGCAACCAAGCCAGCTATTTTTTGCGCAGGGATTGGCATGAAAAAGGCTCACAAGGGTGAGCCTTTCTGCCTGACCAGCAGGAAAATCAGAACGGACCGCGACCGCCACCACCGAATCCGGGGGGCAGCATGTTCTTCATCTGGCCCATCATCTTGCGCATGCCGCCCTTGCCGGACATCTTCTTCATCATGCGCTGCATCTCGGTGAACTGCTTGAGCAGCTTGTTCACATCCTGGACCTGCATGCCGGAGCCCGCAGCGATGCGGCGCTTGCGGGAGCCCTTGATGAGATCGGGATGGGCACGCTCTTTCGGCGTCATGGAGCTGATGATGGCCTCCATCCGCACGGTGAGCTTGTCATCCATCTGATCCTTGATGTTGTCCGGCAGGCCGGACATGCCGGGCAGCTTGTCGAGCATCCCCATCATGCCACCCATGTTGCGCATCTGGGCCAGCTGCTCACGGAAGTCTTCCAGGTCGAAGCCCTTGCCGCTCTTGACCTTGCTGGCCAGCTTGGCCGCCTTCTCTTTATCGACGTTGCGCTCCACCTCTTCGATGAGAGAGAGCACATCCCCCATGCCGAGGATGCGGGAGGCGAGACGATCCGGATGGAACGGCTCCAGCGCGTCGGTCTTCTCACCCATACCGATGAACTTGACCGGCTTGCCGGTGATATGGCGAACCGACAGTGCGGCACCACCGCGGGCATCACCGTCTGCCTTGGTAAGGATCACACCGGTGAGCGGCAGCGCTTCGTTGAAGGCCTTGGCGGTATTGGCAGCATCCTGGCCTGTCATGGCATCCACCACGAACAGGGTTTCGACCGGCTTGATGGTGGCGTGCAGATCCTGGATCTCCGCCATCATTTCGCCATCGACGTGCAGACGACCGGCAGTATCGACGATCACCACGTCATAGAACTTCTTGCGCGCCTGATCGATGGCGGCAGTGGCAATGGCGATCGGTTTCTGGCTGGCATCACTCGGGAAGAAGTCGACACCGATGTCGCCCGCAAGGGTCTCAAGCTGCTTGATCGCCGCCGGACGGTAGACGTCCGCACTGACCACCAGCACCTTTTTCTTGCTGCGCTCCTTGAGCAGTTTGGCCAGTTTGCCGACCGTAGTGGTCTTACCGGCCCCCTGAAGACCTGCCATCAGGATGATGGCCGGCGGCTGGGCAGCCAGGTTGAGCTGTTCGTTGGCCTCCCCCATTACGGTGACCAGTTCGCCATGGACTATCTTGATGAAGGCCTGGCCCGGGCTCAGGGATTTGGCCACTTCCTGGCCCACGGCTCGTTCCTTGACGCGCGCCACGAAATCGCGCACCACCGGCAGGGCGACGTCCGCCTCGAGCAACGCCATGCGGACTTCGCGCAGGGTATCCTTGATGTTCTCTTCGGTCAGGCGGCCGCGGCCGCTGACATTGCGCAGGGTGCGCGAGAGTCGTTCAGTCAAATTCTCAAACATGACGCTTTCCGGTTCTTGGCGTGACACTGGGGGCATTATACCCCGGTCAGCACTCTAGGGACGATTACTCGCCGCTTGCCGCGGCGGCCTGCCATCGAACGGGCAGGTCAACAAATGGAGGGCAGTATACCCCAGTCAACGCCGGAGGACGATTATTCGCCGCAGGGTGACCATCAACGCCTACTTATATGTGGGCAGTTAGCCTCTGGCACAACTGGCGAGCATATCTTGTGCAAGGTATACTGCCCCTCTTATCCATAAAGCTTGTTTGACAACGACCTGGTTATGATCGTGATCTCTGTTCTGGCCCTGGCGTTTTACCTGCTGGCCATCATCGCCTCGCTGCACCTGCTGCTCAGCGCCAAGCCCGTCGGGCAAGTATCGCTGTTCGCCTGTGTCGGCCTGGCCCTGACCGCCCATGGCATGGCGGTGGGCAGCGAAGTGCTGGCCACCCATTCCGGCCAGAATCTCAGCATGTTGAACGTGGCGTCCCTGGTCAGCCTTATCATCAGTTGCTTTATGACCTGCGTCACCCGACGCTTCAACGGCTGGATCCTGCTGCCCGTCGTCTACAGTTTTTCAGCCCTGCTGCTGGCAGCCAGCGCGCTCATTCCCGGGCGCTACATCACCCATCTGGAAGCGCACCCCCAGTTGCTGCTGCACATAGGCCTCGCGCTGATGGCCTATTCGGTACTGATGATCGCCTGCTTGTTTGCCCTCCAGCTTGCCTGCCTGGACAGGCAACTAAAATCCAGAAAGATCAGCCACCTGCCAGCCATGCCACCCCTGATGACGGTGGAGAAGCGCCTGTTTCAGCTCATTTCCGCAGGTCTGCTGCTGCTGACCCTCTCCATCGCATCCGGCCTGTTCTTCCTGGAAGACATGTTTGCCCAGGGCAAGTCCCACAAGGCCATCCTCTCTATCCTGGCCTGGTGCGTCTACGCTCTGCTGCTCTGGGGTCACCATACCCGTGGCTGGCGCGGCCGCAAGGTCATCATGCTGAGCCTCATCGGCAGCCTCATCCTGACACTGGCCTATTTTGGCAGCCGTTTCGTCAAGGAAGTGCTGCTTAGCTGACACACGAACATTCCCCAACCATCCTTACAGGAGCCCTTCTTGGACAGTATCTCAACGAGTACATTGCTGATTGTTCTCGTTATCTTGATCCTTTTGTCAGCCTTCTTCTCCAGTTCCGAAACCGGTTTGATGTCGCTCAACCGCTACAAGCTGCGGCATCTGGCCCAGACCAAACACAAGGCTGCCCGCCGGGTCGAGAAGCTGCTGGCCAGGCCGGACCGCCTGCTTGGCCTCATTCTCATCGGCAACAATCTGGTCAACATCCTGGCCTCCGCCATCGCGACCATCGTCTGCATCCGGCTGTTCGGGGATCTCGGCGTCGCCATTGCCACCTTCGGGCTGACCCTGGTGGTACTGGTATTCGGGGAAGTCACCCCCAAGACACTGGCGGCCATGTTCCCCGAGCGGATAGCCTACCCTGCCTCCTGGATCCTCAAGGGGCTGATGGTGCCGTTCGCCCCCCTTGTCTGGCTCATCAACAGCATCACGAACCTGCTGCTGAAACTCTTGCGTCTCGAGCACAACAAGGATGACTCCCTCAATTCCGAAGAGCTGCGCACCATCGTCAATGAGGCGGGCAATCTCATTCCCAAGCACCACCAGGAGATGCTGATAAGCATTCTGGATCTCGACAAGATGACGGTGGAGAACATCATGGTCCCGCGCAGCGAGATCTCCGCCATCGACATCAATGACGACTGGAAGATCATACTGCGCCAGCTGGCCCACTGCGCCCACACCAAGATCCTGCTCTATCGCGACAACATCGATGACGTCGTCGGCTTCCTGCACTCACGGGACGCCCTGAGACTGGTCGCCCGGGATCAGTTCAGCAAGTCCAGCCTGCTGCGGGAAGTCGACCCCATCTATTTCATCCCCCAGGGGACCCCCCTCAACGTGCAGTTGGCCAAGTTCCAGCGCAACAAGGAGCGAATTGGCCTTATCGTCGACGAATATGGCGATATTCAGGGGCTGATCACCCTGGACGACATCCTGGAAGAGATTGTCGGTGACTTCACCACCTCCATGACACCGACCCCGAGTGACGAGATCCATCCCCAGCCGGACGGCTCCTTCCTGGTCGAAGGCTCCGCCAGCATCCGCGAGCTGAACAAGGAGATGGACTGGCACCTGCCCATGGACGGCCCACGGACCCTCAATGGCGCCATCCTGGAGTACCTTGAGGAGATCCCCCAACCCAACATCAGTGTCAGGCTGGCGGGCTACCCTATCGAGATTCTCGAAGTGGAGAACAACATGGTGAAGATGGCGAGGATCATGCCGCACCTGTACCGGGACGATTCAGGGTACGAGGATTGAAAAAAGGCTGCCAATGGCAGCCTTTTTGTTTCACTCGCTCTCGTCATCCGGCTCCAGCACCAGAGTGGGGATGAGCTCACCGAACACCTGCTGCAACTCGTCACGGTTTGCCAGCAAATCCTGCAGCGTATAACCATCCATCACCGCGAGGAAGGCGTTCATCGCCTCCTTCAAGGCACTCTTGAGCAGACAGACGGAGACGATATGGCAGACCGGGGAGCTGCAGTCGATCCCGTCCAGATTGCCTTCCAACGCCCGGATCACTTGTCCGATATTGATCTCGTCGGGGGAGCGCGCCATGCGGATGCCACCATTCTTGCCGCGTTGTGACTGCAGATAGCCCAGTTTTACCAACTGGTTCACCACCTTCACCATGTGGTTGCGGGATACGTCGTACAAGGCGGATACCTTGGCCACGCTCGACAGTTCCCCCTCCGGCAGGGTGGCCAGATAGAGCAAGGCTCTCAATCCAAAATCGGTATAGCTCGTTAGTCTCATAGTGCCTGTAGCGCCTAGCGCGAAGAATTGATGATTGATCCAGATCAATTAAACATTTAGGATGCAACTTAATAAGTGACATTCCAGATGTTCAATTAGAAAGGACCTCCTATGTTAGACCAAGCCACCATCGCCGTCATCAAGAGCACCATTCCTTTGCTCGAATCGGCGGGCCCTGACCTCACACGGCACTTTTATCAGCGCATGTTCAGCCACAATCCCGAGTTGAAGGATCTCTTCAACCTGGCTCACCAGCGTAGCGGGGGACAGCCCTTGGCACTGTTCAGTGCGGTGGCGGCCTATGCCAGGAACATTGACAATCTGGGGGCCCTGGCCGGAGCCGTTGAACGCATCGCCCACAAACACACGGGTTTCCTGATCCAGCCGGAACAATATCACATTGTGGGTAGTCATCTCTTGGCCACGCTCAAAGAAATGGGTGGCAACGCTGTCACGGAGGAGGTACTTACCGCCTGGGGCAAGGCGTACGGTGTGCTGGCCGACATCTTTATCGGCCGGGAGAGCGAGCTCTATCGGGAGAAGGCAAGCCAGGACGGTGGTTGGCAGGGAACCCGCCCTTTCATCATCAAGGAGAAGCGTCAGGAGAGTGAACTCATCACCTCTTTCGTCCTGGCCCCCCTCGATGGCAACCCCGTGTTGCGTTTCAAACCGGGGCAATATCTCAGTATCAAGCTGGTTCATCCCGCCCTCGAGCATCAGGAGATCCGCCAGTACTCCCTCTCGGACGCCCCCAATGGCCGCGACTACCGCATCAGCGTCAAGCGCGAACCCAGGGGTCAGGCCTCCAACCTGTTGCATGATCATCTTCACATCGGTGACACGGTCGACATCATGCCGCCGGCCGGCGACTTCTTCCTGCAAGAGGTGACAGACACGCCCGTGGTGCTGATCTCCGCCGGGGTCGGCCTCACCCCCATGCTGAGCATGCTCAACCACTTGCTGGCCGAGGGCCCGGATATGGATATTCGCTGGCTTCACGCCTGCGAACACGGCGCCCACCACGCGTTCAGGGACGAGATCCGGGCAAAGAGCAGGCAACACGGGAAACTGGAGAGCCGGATCTGGTATCGGGAGCCGAGGGAGCAGGATGTCAAAGGAGAGGATTACGACTTCAGCGGCACTCTGGCGCTGGAGCAGGTCACCGACCTCATTCCGGCCAACGCCCACTACTATTTCTGCGGCCCTGTCCCGTTCATGAAAGCAGTCAAAGCTCAGCTGGAGAATGTGGGCGTGCCTGCCGAGCGGATGCACTACGAGGTCTTCGGCCCCCATCAGGGCCTCTGATCCCTCCCCTGACCGGGAAAATGCACAAGGCCCACAAGCACAGCTTCGTGGGCCTTGTAATATCAAAGCGGGCTACCAGAACTCAGTGCATCGCCTTGGCACGGGCGATGGCATTGGCGGGCATCCGGTTGCCGAGCCGGCTGAGCAGGCTCGCCGCCTTCTGGTGCATGGCCTTGTCGCCGATGACGGCGCCGTGCAGCCAGTGATACGCCTCCTCGTAATCCAGGGGACTCCCCATGCCCTGCAGCAACATCTCCACCCACTCCATCTGTGCCCGCAAGAAGCCCAGGCTCGCGGCTTCCCGCATCAGGGTCTCGGCCCTCACCAGATCCTTCTGAACCAGGATCCCCTTCCAGTAATAGCGGCCAAGCTGTTCCAGCGCCGGCGCCAGCCCCTGGTTGGCGGCCTCCCACATGTACTGCACTCCGATCTGGGCGTCCGGCTTGGTGCAAACCCCCCAGGCCAGCATGTCTCCCCAGAGGAACTGATAGGCAGGGATCTTCATCACCGAGGCCCGCGCCTCGATATCCTGGGTGAGCTGGCACCTGTCCTGCTTCACCCGGGCCAGATGGCGCCCCTGCTCTATCCAGTTGAGCAGTTCGTCCTGGCGATAGAGCGGCACGGCCTGCAACTCTCCCGCAGCAGCGGATGCCTGTGTCGTCGCCCTGGGCAGCGGCGCAGCTGCCGGTGCGGACGGTACAGGTGCGGATGCGGATGGCGCCTGGGCTGGCGCAGCTGACACAGGGAGGGATGACGTGGCGACAGAAGAGGCTGGCGTCAGGGCTGGCTGGGCCGATGACGAGGCCGGTGACAAGGGTGCAAACGCCGCGGATGGCGGCGCGGCAGCAACCGCCACCGCCTGGGTGGGCGCGGCGGCCGAGGTGGGCTCCGCCCCCTGCAAGGGGAAGCTGCACACACCGATAATGGCGATGAGGGTTCTTGGTTTTATCATAGGGATCTCCTGCTGCCTTCTGTTATCGGCAGCCAGGGCCATCTCCTTAGCCGCCACACCCAATACCGAAAATAACAAAGGGGAGCCTGGGCTCCCCTTGCGGTCGACGTAGCAACTTACTTGACGAAGTCGACGCCCAGCTGGATGTCGGCCTTCAGGGTGGCCAGCATGCTGTCCATCGCTTCCTGCTCGAAGGCGCTCAGCTTGCCGTAGTCCAGCACGGTTTCGACACCGTTCTTGCCGAGCAGCACCGGCTGCGCGAAGAAGGTGGCGTGCTCTCCGTTGCCTTCCACATAGGCACACTCGATGACGTTGGCTTCCCCTTGCAGACCCTTGATGAGCGACAGACCGAAACGGCAGGCTGCCTGACCCATGGAGAGAGTGGCGGAACCGCCACCGGCCTTGGCTTCCACCACTTCGGTACCGGCATTCTGAATGCGCTTGGTCATGGCAGCCACTTCCTCAGCGGTGAAGCTGGCGCCTTCAACCTGGGAGAGCAGCGGCAGAATGGTCACGCCACTGTGACCGCCGATCACGTTGACACGTACCTTGTCAACGTTCAGGCCCTTGGCTTCGGCCACGAAGGTCTCGCCGCGGATCACATCCAGGGTGGTCACGCCGAACAGGCGACGCTTGTCATAGACACCGGCTTTCTTCAGCACTTCGGCGGCGATGGCGACCGTGGTGTTGACCGGGTTGGTGATGATGCCGAACAGTGCTTTCGGGCAGGAAGCGGCACACTTTTCCACCAGGTTCTTGACGATACCGGCGTTGATGTTGAACAGGTCGGAACGGTCCATGCCGGGCTTGCGCGCTACGCCGGCAGAGATCAGCACGACATCGGCGCCGACCAGAGCCGGGCTCGGATCTTCACCGCAGAAACCTTTTACTTTCACGTCAGTCGGGATGTGGCTCAGGTCCGCCGCCACGCCCGGAGTGACCGGGGCAATGTCATACAGGCTCAGTTCGGAACCGGCAGGCAGGCGGTTTTTCAACAGCAGAGCGAGGGCTTGGCCGATGCCACCGGCGGCACCCAGAACGGCAACTTTCATGATCAACTCCATGTCTAAGCGTAGGTTTAAGGTTGTTTCTAGTTGGGTTAACGCTGATTCTTATTGTGCGCCTCACCTTAAAGGATCCCCTCCTAAAAAACAATCTGATAACAGTTGTAATCACGGGTTCTGTGAGCCAGGGAACAAGCGGCGATGAAAGCGGAGAGGAATATGCGATAAATGGGAGGAAAGACACAGATTTCCTGTGCTCCCCTCACCATTAAGAGGTAAATGTGACTGCTTCAGGACTGGAAAGCCAGTGCCCGACGCTCACACCAGCGGAAACCAATTGTTAACAATCCATTCATGGTCAGATAGAGCGCTCCGGCCACGGTGAACACCGCCAGGGTGTCATAGGTCTGGGCATTGAGACGCTGGGCCAGCCCCATGATGTCCATGATGGTGATGGTACTGGCGAGCGAACTCCCCTTGAGCACCAGGATCACCTCGTTGGAATAGGCGGGGACCAGCCGACGGGCGGCATGGCGGGTCTTCATCCACAGGGTCTGTCCGGCCGAGAAGCCGAGCGCACGGCAGGCCTCCACTTCACCGGCGGGGATGGCGTCGAGCGCCCCTTTGAACAGCCGGGTGGAGTAGGCTGCGGTATTGAAACCGAGCGCCAGCACGGCGCAGAACCAGGGTTGCTTGAGCAGCGGCCAGAGCGGCCCCGCCTTGAGCCATTCAAACTGGCCAGGCCCGTAGTAGATGAGGAAGATCTGGATGAGCAGCGGCGTACCGGTAAAGACCAGTACCCAGAGCTGCACCAGCTGGGTCGCCACCGGAATGCGACGCTCCAGCACCCAGGTCATGCCGGCCGCCATCAGCACGCCCAGCAACAAGCTGAACGCGGTGAGCTGCAGGGTGATCGCCAGCCCTCCCAGCAGGGTCATCAGGTAATCCTGCATGGTCAGCCTCCGTAACGGCGGGTATAGCGGGACGCCTGCTTCAAACCGAATTCACTCACCAGACTAATAGCCAGATAGATGAGGGCGGCAGCGGCGTACCAGGTGAAGGGTTGATAGGTGCTGGCCGAAGCCATCTGTGCCTGACGCATCATCTCGTTCACCCCGATGAGGGAGACCAGAGCGGTGTCTTTCAGTAGCACCAGCCACTGGTTGCCGAGCCCGGGCAGGGCGTGACGCCAGGCCTGGGGCAGCACGATGCGAAAGAAGGTGTGCCCCTTGCCCAGGCCGAGCGCCTGCGCCGCCAGCCGCTGCCCAGGGGGCACCGCATTGAGGGCGGCACGCAGGGTCTGGGTGGCGTAGCTCGCAAACAGCAGGGAGAGCGCCAGCACACCGCAGGCGAACGGGCTGAACTCCACATACTCCCCGGTGATGAGGAACAGCACCTGGGTCGAGCCGAAGTAGATGAAGAGCACCACCAGCAACTCGGGCAGACCACGGATCAAGGTGGTCAGGGTGGCCACGGGCCACACCAGCCAACGCTGCTTGCTCAACTCAGCCGCACTGAATGCCAGTGCCAGCACCATGCCACCGACCAGGGATGCCAGGGCCAGCCCGAGGGTCATCCAGGCTGCATCCAACAACAGGCTCAACATGGCTTACTGCGCGAAGTACTTGTCATAGATCTTCTGATAGGTGCCGTTGGCCTTGATCTCGGCCAGCCCCTTGTTCAGCTGGGTCAGCAGTTCCTGGTTGCCCTTGGCCACCGCGATGCCAAAACCGGTACCGAAGTACTTGGCGTCGGTCACCGGGGTACCGACCACGGCGTATTCCTTGTGCTGCTTGAGCCAGTCGGCGGCCACCGCCGTATCGGCAAACACGCCGTCAGTACGGCCATTCATCATGTCCAGGAAGGCGCTCTGGTAGCTGGCGTAGGGCACGGTCAGCAGACCCTTGCTCACCCAGTTGTCCACCAGATAGGACTGGTGAGAAGTGCCGTTCTGCACGCCGACTGTCTTGTCCACCAGATCGTCCGGCCCCTTGAAGGTCTCTTTCTTGGCGACGAACACCGCGGAGTTCTCGTAATAGATGTCGGAGAAGTCGACCTGGGCGGCCCGCTCCGGCGTCACGTCCATGGCGGCGATGACGGCATCATAGCGACGGAACTTGAGGCTGGGGATCAGGCTGTCGAAGGCCTGGTTGTGGAAGCTGCACTCCAGCTTGGCCTGCTCGCAGACAGCGCGGGCCAGATCGATGTCAAAGCCCTGGAACTCGTTCTTGTCATCCAGGTATTCGAACGGCGCATAGGTTGCCTCGGTGGCGAACTTGATCTCTTTGGCCAGCACAGAAGTGCTCAGCAGACCCATGGCGGCGATCAGCAACAGACTCTTTTTCATGACAGCTTCCTTATCGACTCAATATCAATGCATCAAGAATTCGGCAAACCGGCTGGTTTGCGGGGACTGGAAGATGGCGGCGGTGCCGGATTCGATGATCCGCCCCTTCTCCAGATAGATCACCTGACTGGCCACCTTGCGGGCGAACTCCACCTCGTGGGTCACCACCACCTGGGTGATGCCGGTCTGGCTCAGGGTGCGGATGATCTCCGCCACCTCTTTGGTAATTTCGGGATCCAGGGCAGCCGTCGGTTCGTCAAACAGCAGCACCTGGGGATCCATCATCAGGGTCCGGGCAATGGCGACCCGCTGCTGCTGGCCACCGGAAAGCCGTGCGGGCCAGGCGTCCCGTTTGTCGGCCAGTTGCAGCTGGGCCAGCAAATAGGCCCCTTTCTCGATGGCCGCGTCGCGGCTCATGCCGAGCACCTTGACGGGCGCTTCAATCAGATTCTCCATCACGGTGAGGTGCGGCCACAGATTGTACTGCTGGAACACCATGCCCACCTTGCGGCGCAGCGCCTGTGCCTGACGGTTGAATTCGGCAGTAGAGAGGCTGGACGGGAAAGAAAATTCACAGTCTGCGATGCGCAACACACCGGCATCCGGCGTGTCCAGCAAGTTCATCATGCGCAGCAGAGAGCTCTTGCCTGCCCCGCTCGGGCCCAGCAATACCAAGGTCTCGCCGGGAGCAGTCCGAAAGCTCACCTGCTGCAGTACCGGCACCTTGTGCCAGGATTTTTCGATGCCGATTAATTCGATACCCATACAGCCCAATTGAATAAGTTTTCAAAATTTCGTCCTGATTCTAGCGCCAGCATAAGTTGATGCAAGCTATATTTGAATCAATATGCAGAACAAGCGCCGCTTCCTTGCCAAAACAGGCATATGAATGCAAAATAGCAGCGCTGTTCGTATCTGCCGCCTGAGCGTGACAGGCGGTCACTCCCCTCATTCGTGAGTCCAAGATGAAACATAACGACAAGCAAGAAAAACTGGCCAAGGCCTTTAAAGCCTTGCTGAAAGAGGAGCGTTTCGGCTCCCAGGCAGAGATAGTGACTGCCCTGCAAGAGATGGGCTTCGAGAACATCAACCAATCCAAGGTCTCGCGCATGCTGAGCCGCTTCGGCGCCGTTCGCACCCGCAATGCCAAGATGGAGATGGTCTACTGTCTGCCGGTGGAGCTGGGCGTGCCCACCACCTCCAGCCCCCTCAAGAACCTGGTGCTGGATGTCGACCACAACGGCGCTCTGGTGGTGATCCACACCAGCCCCGGCGCAGCCCAGCTGATCGCCCGCCTGCTTGACTCCCTCGGCAAGGCCGAAGGGATCCTCGGCACCATCGCCGGTGATGACACCATCTTCATCACCCCGACCAGCGATACCGACATCGAGGAGCTCTACCTCTCCGCCCTCGAGCTGTTCGAGCAGACGCCCTGATCCGGTCGCCTTGGGCAATCCGCACAAAAATCCCGGCCTTGGCCGGGATTTTTTGTTTTGAGCGGTCGGCAGGCCGGGCTTATTTGCCCTCGGCCACCAGAAAATCGACGGAAGGGGCGAAGAAGGCCGCGCCGGTCACCGCCCGGGTGAAGCGCAGCAGGTGGTCGAAGTGGCTGCCTTCCCCTTTGTACATGCTGGCCAGCATGGCGTTGAAGTGCAGCGGCGTGCGGCAGCAGGAGATGAAGTAGAGCCCCTGCTCGCTCATGGTGCCCCAGGGCATGCTCTGGCGCAGGATCTCCATGGACTCCCCCTTCGGGGTCTTGAGGTTGACCCGCTTGATGTGGGAAGTGAGCGGCTTGTCGGCGAACTCGTATTCGATGTTGTCGACTTTGGTGCGGCCTATGATGTCTTCCTGCTCCTTCAGGGCCAGCTTCTCCCAGTCGCTCATGGCGTGGACCCAGCGCTGCACGTGGATGTAGGAGCCACCGGCGAACTCGCCGCCGTCCAGCAACGCCACCACGGCGCGGTGCTCATCCTGCGGGTTCTCGGTGCCGTCGACGAAACCGGTCAGATCCCGGCAATCCTGGTTGCGAAAACCGCGGACTTCCTCGGCCAATTCAACAAGCCCGGCCAGCAGGGCCATGACGCGATGACCGGCATGATGCAGCACGTCCACCCGATCAGCACGCAACTGCACGAACAGATCGAACGGGGTATTGGGGGCCTCCTGACCGTTGGCGGATTGCGCCATGAAACCGCGGAACTGGGGCGGCCGGGCGGCAGGATAGAGATCATCCCAGGCGTCGGCCCCGACGGCGACCAGACCGCTGAAGGCCGCATCGGGGAAGTCGGCGCTCACCGCCTCCCAGAGTGCTGGCAGGCTGGCCAGGCGGGAGGTCAGGGCAGCGGCGTCACCGGTGCGATTGAACATCAGATAGAGGGCGTGCAGATTCGGCTCTGCGCAGATCCCGGCTTGGGCTTTCATGTCTCTCTCCAAGTGCGTTGGCTATGGGCGTGGCGCGATTATAAACCAGCGCGCTTCCAGTTCATTGATTTCACGACAATACCACGCACTCATGGCAAGGGGTCAAACAACACCAGGGCATGAGGAGCCACGGTCACCCGCGCGCGCTCCCCTTCCAGGGGCTCACCGATGCTGGCTTCCAGTTGCTGGCCGCCACACTCCACCAGTACCCGACAGTGATGGCCCAGGAACTGTTGCTCACGCACCCGGATCTCACCGTCATCCGCCGCCGTCAGCGCCAACTGCTGGGGTCTGAGCATGAGCTGCAACCGCTCCCCCACCGCGCGGCCATGGGGCTCCTGACCGCAGATGGTTCCAAGGAGGGTCTGCACGCAGTGGCTGTCCACCACCTCGGCCGCCAGATAGTTGACCCCGCCGAGAAACTCCGCCACGAAGCGGTTCCCGGGGCGGCGATAGAGCTGCTCCGGCTCCCCCACCTGTTCGATGCGACCGGCGCGAAACAGAGCCAGCCGGTCGGCGAAGGCGAAGGCCTCTTCCTTGCTGTGGCTGACGAAGATGGCACCAATGCCTTGCTGTTTGAGCAGGGCGCGGATCTCGAGGATCAGTTTCATCCGCACCTGGGTGTCGATGTTGGAGAAGGGCTCGTCCAGCAGCATCAGGCGCGGCTTGCACACCAGGGCGCGGGCGATGGCCACCCGCTGCTGCTGGCCGCCGGAGAGCTGGTGGGGATAGCGCTCCCCCAATCCCTGCAGGTTGACCAGCGCCAGCGCCTCTTCCACCTGCTGCTGGCGGCTGCCGCGATCCTGCCCGGTCAGGCCGAAGCCGACGTTCTCGGCCACCGTCAGGTGAGGAAAGAGAGCGTAATCCTGGAAGATCATGCCGATATGGCGGGCCTCCGGCGGCACACTCACTCCGGGGGCATCGAGCAGGGTCTCTCCCAGCCGGATCTCCCCCTGGGCCAGGGGCAGCAGACCGGCCACCGCCTTGAGCAGCGTGGTCTTGCCACAGCCGCTGGCCCCCAGCAGACAGACGATCTCGTTGTCGGCCACCTGCAGGGAGAGCTGCTCCAGCACGGGGCGGCCATTGTAGTGACAGCTGACCTTCTCGATATTCAGGCAGGACAAGGTTCTTTTCCTCTCGCGTAGTGATGCCGGACGGGGCCGCTCAATGGCCTGGACCATCCAGGGTACGGTTGATCCACAGCAGGGGAATCAGCCCCACCAGCACGATGACGATGGCACCGAGCGCCCCCCGCTCCAGCATCTCGTCCGAGACGAACTGATAGACGTGGGTCGCCAGGGTTTCGAAGTTGAACGGCCGCAGCAGCAGGGCGGCGGGCAGCTCCTTCATGGATTCGATGAACACCAGCATGGCGCCGGCAAAGAGGCCGCGCCGTACCAGCGGCAGGTGAATGCGACGCAGCATGCCGCCCGCCCCCTGCCCCAGAGAGCGGGCCGCCATGTCGAGGCTGGGGGAGATCTTGCTCATGCTGCTCTCCACCGACCCGATGGCGATGGCCACGAAGCGCACCAGATAACCGAACACGATGGCGGTGAGGGTGCCGGTCAGGAGCAGACCGGGGCCCGGCATCCCGAGCCACTCGGCCAGATCGTTGATGCCAAAATCAAGGGCCGTGAGCGGCACCAGCACGCCGATGGCCAGCACGGTCCCCGGCATGGCATAGCCCATGGCGGCGAGGCGCAGGGGCAGCAGGCTGCGAGTCCCCCCATCGAGGCGACGGAAGAAGCCGAGCAGCAGGGCAATGGCCATGGCCAGCAGGGCGGTCAGGGCCGAGATGGCAAGGCTGTTGCCCGCAAAGCGCACGAATTCGGGCGTCCACGACAGCGCGAAGTAACGCACCCCGTAATCGAACAGGATGACGAACGGCAGGGCGAACCCCGCCAGCACCAGGCCCCAGCACCAGAGCCCGGCCAGCACGCCCCTCAGGCCCCCGAGGGGGTAACGCAGGGGCTGCTCGAAGCCCATGGACTTCTGGAACACCTGCTGGCGCTGGCGGGAGCGGCGCTCCAGCGCGATGAGCAGCACCACCGCCAGCAGCATCAGACAGGAGAGCTTGGCGGCGGTCGCCAGGCTGCCGTAGCCTAGCCAGGTGTCGTAGATGGCGGTGGTCAGGGTATTGATGGCAAAGAAGTGGACGGTGGCAAAGTCCGCCAGAGTTTCCATCGCGACCAGAGATGCCCCCACCATGATGGCCGGGCGGGCCAGGGGGAGGCTCAGGCGGCGAAAGCTCTGCCAGGGGGTGCAGCCGAGCAGACGGCTGGAGTGAATGAGGCTGACCGACTGCTCCAGGAAGGAGGCCCGTGCCAGCAGATAGACATAGGGGAAGAGCACCAGCGCCAGCACCCAGGCGGCGCCCCCGAGGGAGCGAATGGCCGGGAACCAGTAGTCGGTCGGTCCCTGCCAGCCAAACAGGGCACGCAGCCCCGCCTGCAGCGGGCCCGAGTAGTCGAGCAGGTCGGTATAGACGTAGGCAACGATATAGGAGGGCATCGCCATGGGCAGCATCAGCGCCCATTGCAGGGCGCGGCGCCCCGGCACCTCGCACATGGCAACCAGCCAGGCGGTGGGCACTCCGAACAGCAGGCTGAGGCAGACCACCCCCAGCACCAGACCGGACGTGTTTCGCAGATAGTCGGGCAGTACGGTATCGGCGAGGTGGGCAAACAGTTCCCCATCAGCCGAGAAGGCGGAGAAGACCAGGGCGAGTACCGGCAAACCCAGCAGCAGGGCGGTGGCCCAGCTGCCGGCAATCCATCCAAAATGTTTCATGAGTCCACAGAAGTTGATGGGGCCGTTGGCCCCATCTGATTACAAGTCGAATTTCACTTCATCCAGCAGTTGCAAGGCGTCCTTGCGGTGCTTGGCATAATCGCTGACCGGCATGGGGTCAGACTTGAACGTGCCCCAGGACTTGACCATGGCAGAAGGCTCGACCCCCGCCTTGACCGGGTACTCGGCATTCACATCCGCATACATGTGCTGGGCGGTATCCCCGGAGAGGAACTCCATCAGCTTCTGTGCTGCATCCTTGTTCTTGGCATACTTGGTCATGGCCACGCCGCTCACGTTGACGTGGGCACCGCGATCACCCTGGTTCGGGAAGTTGATTTCCACCGCGTCGGCCCAGGACTTCTGCGCCGGATCCTTCAACATGGCACCCAGGTAGTAGCTGTTGCCCAGGGAGACATCACAGATGCCGTCCTTGATCGCCTTGACCTGATCACGGTCGTTGCCCTGGGGCTTGCGCGCCAGGTTGGCCTTGACCCCTTCCAGCCAGGTCTTGGTATCCGCCATGCCGTGATGGGCAATCATGGACGAAACCAGCGCCACATTGTACTCGTGCTTGCCGCTACGGGTACAAATTTTTCCTTTGAATTCAGGCTTGACCAGATCTTCGTAGCGGATGGTGTCGAGCTTGCCGAGACGCTCCTTGCTGGAGTAGATGGCACGCACCCGGGTGGTCAGGGCGAACCAGCGGTTGTCCGGATCGCGATAGATGGAGGGGATGTTCTCCTGCAGCGTCTTGCTGTCCACCGGCTGCACCAGGTCCTTGTCCACCAGCTCGGTCAGACGGCTGATGTCCACGGTCAGCATCAGATCGGCCGGAGAGAGCTTGCCTTCCCGTTCCAGACGCTCGTTCAGCCCCTCTTTGGCAAACACCACATTGACCTTGATCCCGGTCTCCTTCTCGAACTGCTGGATGATGGGCTTGATCAGCTCATCCTGACGGTTCGAGTAGACGTTTACCTCCTGGGCGGCGAACGCCGACTGGGCGACAAGCGTGGAGAAAGCCAGTGCCAACATCTTCATTTTCATCATCCGTTCCTTGTCTGCGTAAAGAGTGATAACCATTTTCGTTTGCATTCTGCATGAATCGGGAGGAGAGGATCAAGGCGGTTTGCTGGGTTGGAACGATCTATTTAATCAGCGGCCAAACAAAAAGACCGGATGGAATCCCATCCGGTCTTTCGACGACCACCCATTCACACTGTCGGCAGAACCTGCCCGGACCTTTGCCCGACCCGGCTGGGCAAAGGAGCGTACTCAGAGCGCCTCGTCGTCGCTCTCGCCAGTACGAATGCGCACCGCTTGCAGCAGGTCATAGACGAAAATCTTGCCGTCACCGATCTTGCCGGTATAGGCCGCCTTGCAGATGGCCTCGATCACCCCTTCGACGTTCTCGTCTGCGGTGGCGATCTCCAGCTTCACCTTCGGCAGAAAGTCGACCTGGTACTCGGCCCCCCGGTATAATTCGGTGTGCCCCTTCTGGCGACCAAAACCCTTCACTTCGGAGACGGTCAGGCCTTCCACCCCCAGGTTGGCGATGGCCTCGCGCACGTCGTCCAACTTGAAAGGTTTGATAATCGCAGTAATCAGCTTCATCTGGTTGCTCCCAATCCATGGTATGTCACGAATGGGTCATCAATTCTTGTGCCAATTATTTTTATCGTTTATTTTCATATAGATAGATATGACACTCTGAGCCAGAAAGGCTCAGGATCACCAAGGAAGCGCATCTCGCCCCATAATGAGGCACCAAGCTGCACCAGACTCCCTTGATGCACCAAATGAGAGCATCACCCCATGTTAGTCATCTCCAACAGCGTGATCATCCCCTGGCATGAACTGCAATTCCAGACCATGCGGGCCCAGGGCAATGGCGGCCAGCACGTCAACAAGACCGACTCCGCCGTCTGGCTGCGCTTCGATTATCGCGACTCCCCCAGCCTGCCGCCGCTCTACAAGGAGGGACTGGAGCGGCTCAGCGACAGCCGGGTTCACGACGGCTTCATCCAGATCAGGGTCGAGACCCATCGCAGCCAGGACATGAATCGCAAGGAGGCCATGAGCCGCCTGACCGAGCTGCTGAAAAAAGCCGCCTGGCGCCCCAAGGCCCGCCACGCCACCAAGCCGACCCGCAGCTCCCAACGCAAGCGGGTCGATGCCAAGAAACGCAAGGGAGAGATCAAATCCACCCGCGGCAAGCCCGTGCTGGAGTGACCTGCCACAAGCCCGAGGACAAGAGAATGCAGTACAGCTTTTGTGAATGCGCCAAGGGGCCCCTGCTCATCGCCATCGATGGGGCCGGGCTGCGCCACGTGGAATTCATGCAAGGGGAGCGCCCCGTCCTGCCGCAACCGGAGTGGCAGCGGGATGATGCCGCCCTGGCCCCCTTCATCGAGCAGTTTGCCGCCTACTTTGCCGGCCGCCTGCGGCGCTTCGATCTCCCCCTGGCCGCCACG
Organism: Aeromonas sp. ASNIH1; assembly: GCF_002934285.1. Classification (NCBI taxonomy): domain Bacteria; kingdom Pseudomonadati; phylum Pseudomonadota; class Gammaproteobacteria; order Aeromonadales; family Aeromonadaceae; genus Aeromonas; species Aeromonas sp. ASNIH1. The sequence goes on from NZ_CP026228.1 coordinate 924,847, forward strand.
GGCACACCATTCCAGCAGGCCGTGTGGCGGGCGTTGTGCGACATTCCCTACGGCGAGACCGTCAGCTACCTCCAGATTGCAGAGGCCATCGGCAACCCCAGGGCCGTGCGGGCGGTGGGCGCCGCCAACGGCCGCAATCCCCTCAGCATCATAGTGCCCTGCCACAGGGTCATAGGGCGCAGCGGTGAACTGACCGGCTACGGGGGAGGCATCCCCATCAAGCGCTGGTTGCTGGCACTGGAGCAGGAAACCGCAGACCACTTCGCGCTGACCCCATGAAAGGGCGCGCCTCCTGTCAAATGCGGGTTGCGGGTGCAGGCACCACAGACCACAGGCCACTCGCGCGGATCCTCTGACGAGCGGCATCTCCATCACATACGAGTTGCTGGTCCCAACAGCAGACCGAAGGCGGCGTTGCACTACCCATGACGGGTAACACCACAATTACATGCTAGTTGCTTGCCATCTGGCAGTATGGTTGCGTGATGTGTTGAGCCATCAACGGGATAATCTGCCGCCGGATCCGCCCCATGGCAGGAGCATGCCCACCGCCCCGATTCATCTTTCCTTTGAGCCGCACAACAAAATAAATCGCTGATTATTTATTTTATTTCAGCATCAAACATTTAAAAATCACATTACCGCAGCATTTCGAAAATGAACACAGTATGAAGAATCGCCTCAGAAGCGCTTCAGAGAGCATCAGGCATCATGGCTTCACACTTGGATGGGACGGCTCATCCCTCATTCAGGTGGCACCCATGTGACGCTTCCAATCTGTCTTTTCCCCGCGCCTCCCCAGAGGCGCTTTTTTTGCCTGCAAGCGGGTGCAAAAAAGCCCGCCGAAGCGGGCAATGACCGGAAGGTGCTGACTTCCAGGGTCTATCAGAGGGCGAGGAACAAGCCTGCCAGGGAGGCGCTCATCAGGTTTGCCAGCACCCCCGCCAGGATGGCGCGCATGCCGTAGCGGGCGATGAAGGACTTGCGCTCCGGCACCATGGCCCCCAGGCCGCCGATGAGGATCGCCATGGAAGAGATGTTGGCGAAACCGCACAGGGCGAAGGTGACGATGGCCTTGCTCGACTCGTTCAAGGTCTGATCCTGCACCAGGGCAATGAAGGCGACGAACTCGTTGATGACGATCTTGGTGCCGATCAGGGCACCGGCCGCCTGGGCCTGATCCCAGGGGACGCCGATGAGCCAGGAGACGGGGGCAAACAGCCAGCCCAGGATGATCTGGAAGCTCAGCTCCAGCCCCACCAGGTCGCCGGCCCAGCCCAGCAGGCCGTTGAGCAGGGCGATCACGCCGACGAAGGCCAGCAGGGTCGCCCCCACGGCGACGGCGATGTTGAGACCCGCCATGGCGCCATCGGCTGCCGCTTCAATGACGTTGGTGGCGCGGGGGATCTCCACGTCTTCGTGGTGATCTTCCTCTTGCGCGGCGGGCGGCACCAGGATCTTGGCCATGGCAAGCCCGGCAGGGGCGGACATGAAGGCCGCCGCAATCAGGTATTTCAGCTCGACCCCGATGCTGGCGTAGCCCACCAGGGTGCCGCCGGCTACCGAGGCCAGCCCGCAGCTCATCACCGCAAAGAACTGGGAATCGGACATCCTGGAGAGATAGGGTTTGACCACCAGCGGCGCTTCCACCATGCCGACGAAGATGTTGGCGGTGGCAGAGAGGCTCTCGGCGCGGCCGGTGCCCAGCAATTTCTGCAGGCCGCCGCCGAGCAGGGCGATCACTTTGGGCATCAGGCCGATGTGATAGAGGATGGCGATCAGCGCGGAGAAGAAGATGATCACCGGCAGCACGTTGAAGGCGAAGATGAAACCGAGTTTGAACTTGGCCAGATCCCCGAACAGGAAGGCAATCCCCTCCTGGCCGTAGCCGATGACGCTGCTGACGCTCTCGCTGACACCGTTCAAGACCTGCTGACCGGCGGGCAGCCAGAGCACCAGGGCGGCGAAGAGCACTTGCAGGCAGAGGGCAAAGCCCACTGTTCGCAACGGGATACGACGACGATTATCAGAGCAGAGTGCGGCCAGGGCCAGGATGCTCAGGATACCAAGCAGGGCAATCATGGGGATTCCATCCAGTGAGGCTGAAGATGGGCGCGGATTCTGCTCCCCTCCCCTCACCGCCGCAACCCTGCCGGGTTACAACCCTGTTAGCAAAAACGTTTGCACGATATCGGTTGCGCCAACTGACTGATTTGACACAACTTTGAAACCGCACTCACGCCAGTGTTCTTGTATGGAAACGATTATTCCTCGGTGCCGGACAATTTCCCCCCGAGCCAGGGTGCGAGTCGCTGCGCCCAGTAGGGCCCGGGTCCGAAGCTCTCCTTGAGGAAGTCGATGAACAGCCGGATCTTGGGATCCAGATGCTCTCGCCTGGCATAGACGGCGTGCACCGCCATCTTCTGGTTCGGTTGCCACTGGGGCAGCAGAGGGATGAGCTGACCAGATTGCAGCTCCTTGTCCAGCAGGTAGTTGGCCACATAGGCGATGCCGAGCCCGGCCAGGGCGGCGTCCCGCACCGCTTCCGCCAGATCCACCCGATAGTTGCCCGCCACCTGCACCTTCTGGCGCTCCTTGCCCTGGCGAAATGACCACTCGTGGTAGCGACGCTCCCGGCTCTGGTAGGTGATGCAATTGTGATGGGCCAGATCCCTGGGGTGCAGTGGCGTGCCGTGACTCAGCAGATAATCCGGCGAGGCCACCAGCACGAAACCGATGTCTGCGAGTCGCTGCCCGACCAGGGACTCGGGTTTGTCCTCGTAGGTGGTGATCCAGAGATCCAGCCCCTCATCCACCAGATTGGTGCGGTGATCGAACAGGGACACCTCCAGCTCCAGATCCGGATAACGTGCCTGAAACGCCTTGAGGCGCGGGATCACGTGCAATCGCCCGAAGGATTGACCAACCCCCAGATGGAGCACGCCGCTCACCTTGCCACGGCGCTCCGCCACCATGGACTCCGCCTCCAGTGCCACCGCTACCAGAGCGCGGCAGTGGCGGGCATACTCCTGACCCAGTTCGGTGAGCCCGAAACGGCGGGTAGTGCGCTGTACCAGCTGGGCGCCGAGCGCGGTTTCCAGCAGGGCGAGCTGCTTGCTGATGTGGGATTTGGAGACCCCGAGGCGGCGCGCAGCCGCCGAGATGCCCTGTTCACGAACCAGGGCATCGAAGATCACCATTTGGGGAAGACGTTGCAGCACGGTGTCACCGGAGTGGATGGCGGGGCTGCATTATTCCAGAGTGGCCCGCCATGGGGTAGGGTCAGTGCCCCAGGGCATCGATGATCTGCTGTTTGAGAGGATCATCCGACGGATTCTGGTTGGCGCCATAGCTCGCAATCAGCTTGCCGTCCCGCCCGACCAGGTACTTGTGGAAGTTCCAGTTGGGCGCATCACCGTCGGCAGCCGCGGCCAGCCCCTTGAACAGCGGCACTGCATCCGAACCCCGCACCGCCACCCGGTTGAACATGGGGAAGGTCACCCCGTAGTCCCGGCGGCACACCTCGGCGGTTTTGTTCTCGTTGCCCGCCTCCTGCCAGAAATCGTTGGAGGGGAAGCCCAACACCATCAGTCCCTTCTCCTTGTAGCCCTGATAGAGGGCTTCCAGATCCCGGAACTGACCGCTGTAACCGCAGTAGGAGGCGGTGTTGACCACCAGCACCACCTTGCCCTCGGTCAACTGGCAGAGGTTGTGGCGCTGGGTGCTGTTGAGCTCCCGCATCTCCACGTTGAAGTAATCGGGGCAGGCGGCAGAGACCGCGCCCGAGCCGAGCATCAGCAGCAGGGTGAACCATTTCATCGACATGACTCCCATTGTTTTGTCCATCATACGCAAGACCCCGGAATCTGGTTCAGGGATCAGTGCAGGGGGATCCCGGTCAGCCAGCCGTGTCCCCAGAAGATAAGCAGAGCCGTGAGGGCCAGCCCCGCCCCCAGACTGATCCCCGTCCCCTGCCAGGTGGCGGCGGCACGAGGGTGACGACCCCACTCCCGCATCGAAATCCAGACGATGCTGATGAGAGCCCAGAGACCGAGCCCGCCAAACAGCACCAGAGAACGCGCCTCGCTGTTCACCGCCAGATGGGCCCCCGACCAGAGCAGCACCCCGAGCAGCTGGGGATGCACCAGCCAACGACGGAAATGGTTCGCCCCCTGCCCCGCACACAGCAGGACAAGGGCGATCGGCATGATCCCCATCACCAGGGTGGGCCCCCAGACAGGCAGAAAATAGAGGGGCATGGGACTGGCACTGCGCCAGCCTGCGAGGATGCAGCCGATGGCGACGAACACCAGCAGCGAGAAGAGCCCCTTGTAGCGGTTCTCCCCCAGCCGATCCCGCAGACGGGCGCGGTGCTGTGCCGCGAAACAGGGGTAAAGATGGGTCAGGGTGAACAACACCACCCCCAGGGTCAGCAGGATCATGGCTCGCACCTCGCATATTGCCCCCCGGAATGGGAAGCCCTCCCTCAGGCGGGCCTTGTTTCTCGTGGCTCCCTCACTGTCGGGAGATCACTATGCCGCAAAGCCCCTTGTCAGAATACAAAAACCATATGAAAGACAGCAGGATAATAAAAAAAAGCCGACCCAAGGATCGGCAAGTGCGTCAGAGGTGCCACGCCGGGCCGCTCACTCTGCTGCACGGGGCAGGGTCAGGCCGATGCACCGCATCGGCCAGGAGAAAGGGTCATTTGCGCAGCAGGTAGAGAGCCGCCACGTTGCGGGCCGTGAGCTGCAGGTTGGTGGTGGCGGTGGCCAGCGCCTCCGGCAGGGACATGGCCCGATTGACCACGGCGAACACCGCATCCAGCCCGTGCTCATGCACCACGCCGCAGTCATCGGTGAGGCATCCGGCGATGCCGATCACCGGCTTGCCGAACTGCTTGGCACAGCGAGCCACCCCGATGGGCGTCTTGCCGTGGATGGTCTGGCTGTCGATGCGGCCCTCGCCGGTGATGACCAGATCCGCATCGGCCACCGCCTCGGCCAGGTTCAGCGCCTCAATGACGATCCGGATGCCGGGTTTGAGCTCGGCGCCGAGCAGCCCCACCAGGGCTGCCCCCATGCCGCCTGCGGCCCCCGTTCCCGGGATCTCCTTCACCTGCTTGCCAAGCGCCTGCTCGATGCAGTCCGCGTAACGGGCCAGATTGGCATCCAGCTCGGCCACCATCTCGGGAGTTGCCCCCTTCTGCGGACCGAACACGGCGGACGCCCCTTTGGGGCCGCACAGCGGATTGTCCACGTCGCAGGCCACCTCGATGGTGAGTCCGCTCAGACGTGGATCCAGCCCGCTCAGGTCGATGGTGGCCAGCTCGGCCAGACCGGCACCGCCCGGCGCGATGGGGGTACCATCTGCTTTCAGGAGCTTGCCGCCGAGTGCCTGGATCATGCCGGCACCGCCGTCATTGGTGGCGCTGCCGCCGATGCCGAGGATGAGGTGGTTCACCCCCATCTCCAGCGCGGCCAGGATCAACTCCCCGGTGCCGACACTGGAGGTGAGCCGCGGATTGCGCAGCTCGGGCGCCACCAGATGGAGGCCGGAGGCCGCCGCCATCTCGATGACGGCGCGCTTGCCATCCCCCAGCAGGCCCACGAAGCCCTGCACCCTGTTACCGAGGGGGGCGGTCACCTCGACCGGCAGGATGCGACCACCGGTGGCATCCACCAGAGACTGCACCGTCCCCTCGCCGCCATCGGCCATGGGCAGCTTGACGTAGGTGGCATCCGGCAGCACCTGCTTGAAACCGGCCTCGATGGCATCGGCCACCGCCATGGCGCTCAGGCTCTCCTTGAATGAATCGGGGGCGATCACAATTTTCATATCAGTTCCTTAGGCGAGGCCAAACACGCCAAACATCAGGGTGGAGACAACGGCGATGGTCAGACCGACCGCGGTTTCGTAGGGGATGAGCTTGAGTCGCTCGCCGACGCCCATGTGGACGCTGCCGCCGGTGGCATGGAAGAAGGAGCCGTGGGGCATGTGGTCAAACACGGTGGCGCCGGCGTGGATCATGGCGGCCCCTGCCAGGCTGCTGATCCCCAGTTCAATCAGAGTGGCGCTGAACACGTTGGAGGCCACCACGGTCCCGGCCGTGGTCGAGGCGGTCGCCAGCGACATCAGGGCACCGGAGATGGGGGCCAGCAGATAGGAGGGCAGACCGGAGGCGGTCAGGCCGCTGATGAGCACATCTTTCAGGCCGGAGTTGGCGATGATACCCGCCAGGGTCCCCGTCCCCAGCAGCATGATGGCCACCGGCGCCATGCGGGCCAGGCCCGAGACGGCAAACTGGTTCACCTTGGTGAACTTGCCCATCATCAGGGCCCCCACCAGGCCGCCGAGGGGCAGCGCAATGAGCGGGTCCACCACGATGCCGGCGATGGGACGCAGGGCCAGCAGCAGGATGGCGACCAGGGGCGCACTGATGGCGGCGGCAAAGCCGGGCAACTTGGCACCGTCAAAGCTCACTACCTCGTCGGCCGCCACCTTGCTGCCCCGGTTGTTGAGGCGCTTGGCGAGCCAGTAGGCCATCACCAGACCGAACAGGCCGGGAATGATGCCCGCCGCCATCACCGAGGTGAGAGGCAGGTGGAAGGCGTCGGCTGCCGCGATGGCGTTGGGGTTGGGAGACATGACGTTGCCCGCCTTGCCACCGCCTATCATCGCCAGCAGGATGGCCGCCTTGGAGAGATCGGCACGGCGGGCGATGGCCAGCGCAATGGGGGCGACCGTGATGACGGCCACGTCCACGAAGACGCCGACCGCGGTCAGGATCAGGGTGGCCAGCGCCAGGGCCAGCAGGGCGCGGGTTTCGCCGAGTTTCTTGACGATGGTCTCGGCGATGGTGGTGGCGGCGCCCGATTCGATGAGCACCCCGGCCAGCACACCCGCCGCCAGGATCCGCATCACCGCCGTGGTGATCCCCTGGGCGCCGCCGATCATCAGGGCGACGGTCTGGGTCAGGTCAGCGCCACCGATCAGGCCACCGGCCAGGGCACCGACGATCATGCCGTAAGCGGGCGGCACCTTCTTCAGGATGAGGAAGATGGCGATGGAAAGCGCGGCGAGCGCGCCGAGCGCGGAGACTGGGATCATGACGGGCACCTTGTTGTTGTAATGAGTGGCGCCATTATGGGGATCCCCGCCAGGAATGCTTTGGCCATAAAACCAAAAAAAGCATTTACCGGCCTTGTATTTTTGTTGGAAAAGACAAGTCAGCTATCGAGACTGAGCCCGAGATAGAGCAGAAACTTGTCATCTAACTTGCTGAAATTCAAGCCAGTTATCTGCTCTATCCGGGTCAGTCGATAACGCAGGGTGTTGGGGTGAATGAACAGGGCTTCGGCACAGGGATGCAGATCACAATCCTGCAAGAAATATTGGCGCAGCGTCTTTTGCAGCGTTCCCTTTGTGTCCTCCTGCGCCAGCTTTTGCAGCGGAGCCCGCAGCTGATCCGCCTGCCAGGAGTCCGCCAGGGTGCCGAGCAGCACTGAAAGCCGGTAATCCTCGAAGAAATAGACCTGCTTGCGGGGCGACTGGCGCATGCCACGGCGCAAGGTGTCTCGCGCCGTCTGGTAGGAGAGCGCCAGCCCGGGGATGCCGGCGAAGTAATCACCCACCCCGATGCGAACCTTGAAATGGGGAATACGGGAGAGCAGCTGCCGGATCCGGCTGCGCTCCTGCGCCGACTGCCAGACGCCGTCGCTGAGCTGGGCGGGTTTGAGCACCACTATCTCGTCCAGGCCGTTGATGGCCACCAGGTTGTCCCGCTCCGGGTTTTCCAGCAGGTGAACCAGCTCCCTCACCTGGGCGGGCTCGGCCTCCTCCAGCGCCAGCACGGCCACCACCCGGGGCTGGGCGAGATCCAGCTCGAGGAAGCGGGCCACCTGTTGCAGTTGATCGGCCCGCCCTTCGCCGCGAATGAGCTGCAACACCAGCTCCTCCTTGTGGCGCTTGTCCCACTGCAACTGCTCGGTGAGTGCCGCCTGTTCCAGGATGAGCTCGGCGGTCATGCGCACCAGCTCGGCGTAAGCACGCACGATGTCCGGATCCCCAGAGATGCCGATGACGCCGAGCAGCTCCCCCTGATAGGCGATGGGCAGGTTGATGCCAGGCCTCACCCCCTTGAGCTCCCGGGCGGTGGCCTCGCTTATCTCCACCACCCGGTTCTCGGTCAGGGCCAGCACGGCCCCCTCGTGGCGCTGGTGCAGCCGCTCCGGATTGCCGGACGCAATGATGAGTCCCCGCTCATCCATGACATTGACCGAGAACGAGAGGATCTTCATCGCCCGGCTGACTATCTGATGCGCGAGCGCGTCGTTGAGCTGCATTGCCTCTCCATACCATTCGTTGACAGGGTCCCCGGCATGCGCCATCACCGGGATCACCCGTTAAAGATCCCACATCATCAAGACAAGCGCGGGGGGGATCGCTAGAATAGGCCACTTTACGCTATCAGTGCCCCACCATGGATCAAGGATCCGGCATCATGCCGCTTTGCGCCGTGGTGGTTTCACCCTCCGATATGGACTCCGCTATGGATTATGAATTTCGCCGCGACCCGTTCGGTGGCTATCGCGCCCGGTTCTCCATGGGCCATGAAGCCATCGGCCAGTGGTTGATCGACGAGGTGGGCAAGGACGAGGAGAAGCTCGACGAGCTGTTCGCCATCATCGACCAGCTCTCCAGCCGGGCCCGCACCGAATACCGGCTGCTGGGGGGCGACTACTCCCTGCTGCTGACCCACGAGGAAGCCGAGGTGAAGGCCAATGTCCTCAATATCGAGCAGGACGAGGATCTCGACGATCTCGCCTACTACGATGATGAACAGCTGGCCATGTGCGGGCTGGAAGATTTTGCCCAGGTACTCGGCTCCTGGCGCGCCTTTATCCGCAACGAGGATATGGGCTGATTACCCCCATTCGGGCGAGCATGCCCCTTGCAACCCAACAGGATTGACTATGTCCATTTACGATTTTGATGACGAACTGCCGGAAGACGAGCTGGATCAACCGAAGAAACCCGCCCAGCCCAAGAAGAAGGGCAAGCAGGTGCTGAACACCCAGGTCAACCTGAGCCCGCGCGATGCCAGCCGCCTGAACGGCATGCACGTCGAGGCCATCACCACTCTGGATGACGTCAGTCTGCCGAAGAACGTCATCTTCAAGGCCGGTCTCATCGCCCTGGGCGAGCTGGAAGCCAGCAAACGCGCCGACATCATCGCCCGGGTCATCGCCGAGTCCGGTCGCTGATACGGGAAGACCATCGCCTCTCTCGGTGACATCTTGCCGCCGCCCAAGCCGGAGCCCAGCTCCGGCTTTTCATTGCGCGTCTTCTGCCGGCCAGTCCCTTTTCCTTGAACCAGACCATGGGGATCGTTAAGGTGCGCCCTTCATTCATACAAGGAGACTCGATGTTACCACTCCCCGATATCCTCATCTGGCTCGTCCTGGGGCTCGCCGTACTCTGCTGCCTCGCCCGCCGGACCAGGCCCGGCATGCTCCTGCTGGGACTAGCCCTGCTCACCGCCCTCTGGCTTGAGCGACTCGCGCCCCTCGCCGCTCTTGTCAGCCTCGCCGGTCTGCTGCTGGCCTGGCGTACCCCCACCCTGCCCCCACCCTGGCGTGGCGTCGCACTGACGCTGATCCTGCTGTGGTCCCTCGCCCTGACGCTGCATCTGGTGCCCGGCTTTGACAATCTCAGGGTGCTCGACAAGGTACAGGCGGGCCCGGCCAGCGTGCCCTTCACCCTCTACCTCAATCTGGACAAGCCGCTCATTTTCTTCGCCCTGCTGCTGGCCGTCCCCGGCCTGCTCGGCCCGGGTGGAACGATGCGCTGGCGGCCGCTGGCCCTGCTCATCCTGCCGCTCGCGGCCCTGCTCATCACCGCCTGGCAACTGGGCGCCCTCAAACCCGAAGCGGGACTGCCCCACTGGTGGTGGCTGTTCGCATTCAACAACCTGCTGTTCACCTGTGTGGCGGAAGAAGCGCTGTTCCGGGGATGCATCCAGCAAGGGGTGGCAAGCCGAAGCACGCCCTGGGCAGGTCTCCTGGTCGCCAGCCTGCTGTTCGGCGCAGCCCATCTTGCCGGGGGCCCGTTGCTGGTGTTGTTCGCCGCGCTGGCGGGGGCCTGCTATGGCCTGGCGTTCCAGCTGAGCGGGCGCCTCAGTATCGCCATCCTGCTCCACTTCCTGTTCAACTTCGCCCACCTGGCCCTGTTTACCTATCCCCTGGCCAGCCACTGACGTCGAGCACCGATTCACCGGGCAAAAAAATGCCCCGCCCCCGTGGGGGCAGGGCATCTGCATTCCCCCTGCAATCTAGTCGACGTAGAAGGTCTGCTGGAAGGTCAGCGTCTGCTGCTGCCCCTCCCCCATGATCTTCAGGGTGAACTGATAGGTGTCCTCATTGCGATAGGGCAGCACAGCCAGGTAATAGATGGCATTCCCCTCTTTCACCTCCTGAAAATTCAGGGTGCGAAGGGTGCCGGTCAGATTGCGGGCTTCGCCGCTGATCCCCACCGCCTGTGCCACCCCCTGCTTGTTCTGCACCGCGATATTGACGATGCCGTTATAGCGGCTGCGCTCCAGGCCATAGGTCCTGGCTACCTCGGGGGTGAGGAAGCTGGAGTTGAACGCGCTGTAGTGCACTTTCCAGGGGCCCAGCTCCTGCATCTGCTCAGCCCGCAGCGGCAGCGTCATCAGGAGTGCCAGCAGGCAACTCATCCAGGCTGTTTTCATGATGTCATCCCTCTCGTATCAACCCTGATTATCGAGCAGAGCGGCTATCTCGGCGGGGATCTGCTTTGGCGCGTCGATGGCGACCGTCTTGTGCCGACCCAGCTCCCCCCGCAGGATGCGAACCTGCCCCTTGGCCACCTTGCACTGCTTGGCCAGGTACTTGATCAGGTGACTGTTGGCCTGACCATCCACCGGCGGTGCCGTGATGGCCACTTTCAACTCGTCACCGTGCAATCCGATGATCTGATCCCGGCTCGCCTTGGGCTGGATCATCAGATGCAACACCAGCTCGTCCCCTTCCAGCAGGACGGCGGGCATCAGATCATCCACCACAACTGGCCGAACAGATCCCCCATCAGGTAGTTGATGGCCTGCAGCGCGATGAAGGCGACCAGCACGGAGAGATCCAGCCCGCCCAGTGCAGGCAGGATGCGGCGAATGGGGGCCAGGAAGGGTTCAGTGAGCTGGTGCATCACGTATTCAATGGGGTTGCGACCCTGGCTGACCCAGCTCAGGATGGCGCGGATAAGCAGGATCCAGAAGATCATGGAACCCGCTTTCTTCAGCACGGTGAGCGTCGCAAACAGACAGAGAGTGAGCCAGTCCGCCTGCAGCACATTCATGCTCTTGAGCAGGACCAATTTGCCAAAGGCGATCAGCAGCGCCAGCAGCACAGAGGCCATGTCCAGCCCGCCAAAACCCGGGATGACGCGGCGCAGGGGCACCACCAGCGGGTTGGTCAGCTTGACCACCATCTGGCTCATGGGGTTGTAGAAGTCGGCCCGCGCCCACTGCAGCCAGACCCGCAGCAGCACCACCATGAGGTAGAGATCAAAGACAGTGTTAATCAAAAAGTAAGCCGTGTTCATCCGGGCTCCTTGCTAAAAGGGATTCAGAAAAGGGTTTCCATTTCGCCGGCCCGGGTAACGGCCGCCTGCATGGCTCTTGCGGTCAGCGGCATCAGCCCCTGCTCCTGGAATGTCTTGACGGCCTCGGCCGTGGTCCCGCCCTTGCTGGTCACCTGCTCGCGCAGGGTCTGCAGCGACAGCTCGGGATTCTGCTCCACCATGGCGGCCGCTCCCAGGGCGGTTTGCTGCACCAGCAGGCGGGCCTGCTCCGGCGTAAAGCCCATGGCCTCGGCCTCCTCGGCAATCGCCTGCATGAACAGGAAGAAGTAGGCCGGGGCACTGCCCGCCGCCGCAATGACGCCGTTGATGCCGGCCTCCTCATCCACCCAGAGGGTCTTGCCCACGGATTGCATCATCTGTTCGGCCACCGCCCGATCGGCCTGCCCGATGGCGGGCGGTGCATAGAGCCCGGTCATCCCCAGCCCCAGCAAGGAGGGGGTGTTGGGCATGGTGCGAATGATGCGATCGTGACCGCCTGCCATCTCCTGCAAGCGCGCGACGCGAATGCCGGCGGCGATGGAGATGAGCAACTTGCCATCCAGCGAGCCAAGCTCGGCCACCAGCGCCGTCAGCATGCCCGCCATCAGCTGGGGCTTGACCGCCAGCACGATCACCTCGGCCTCCCGGGCCGCCTCGGCGTTGTCCTGGGTGATACGGATGCCGAACTGGCTGGCCAGTTCGTCCAGCTTGGGGCGGCTGGGATTGGCGGCGATGATACGCTCTGCCGGGTAACCCGCCTGGATGAGGCCGGCAATGATACTGCGGCTCATGTTGCCTGCCCCGATGAAGGCGAGGGTTCTCTGCTGCATCAAACACTCCTGTTACTGACATCGCAGCGGATGCCGACCCAGCCTGTGCGGGCTGACAGCATCACACGCGCCTGTTTACCTGAAAAAAGCACGACCGGGGTGTTTCTCGCCCCGGCTCTTGCTCATGAATAGTCACGGGCCCCGAAGATGGCGGTCCCGACCCGCACCATGGTGCTGCCATGGGCAATGGCAGGCTCGAGATCCTCGGTCATTCCCATCGAAAGGGTGTCGACGCTCGGGTATTGTTGCGCAAGCTCGGTGAACAGAGCCTGCATGCGCGCCATCTGGGCCGCCAGCACCCCCTCGTCGCGGGTATGCTCGGGGATGGCCATCAGACCGCGCAACCGCAGCCGCTCGCTTTGGGCTACCAGGGAGGCCAGGCGGAAAATCTCTTGCTCCGACGTACCGGATTTGCTGCTCTCTCCGCTAATATTGATTTGCAGACAGATATTTAGCGGCGCGAGCCCACCCGGTCTCTGATTGTTGAGGCGTTCGATGAGCTTGTCGCGATCGACACTTTGAACCCAGTCGAACCGCTCCGCCACCAGCTTGGACTTGTTCGATTGCAGCGGGCCGATAAAGTGCCACTCTATGTCTGTACAGGCGTTCTGTTCGCGCAAGGCATCAATCTTGAGCGCGGCCTCCTGGGCGTAGGATTCGCCAAAGCGCCGCTGACCGGCGGCATAGGCAGCCTGAATGTCCCCCAGCGGCTTGGTTTTGCTGACAGCAAGCAACTGGATGTGATCTGGGCTGCGGCCAACACGCCGGGCAGCCTCTACAATACGTTCCTTTACCTGAAGCAGGTGCTGGGCAATCTGGCTCATATTTCGTTCGTAATCTTGTGATGGGAGAATAACAAATCTATGGATATCACAGAGTTATTGGCATTCAGTGTAAAGCATAAGGCCTCGGATCTACACCTCTCGGCCGGGGTCCCCCCGATGATCAGGGTTGATGGGGAGGTTCGCAAGATCAATTTGCCCGCCCTGGATCACCGGGAAGTCCATGCTCTCATTTACGACATCATGAATGACCACCAGCGCAAGGAGCTGGAGGAGAACTTCGAGGTGGACTTCTCCTTCGAAGTGCCCGGCATGGCACGCTTTCGGGTCAACGCCTTCCAGCAGGCGCGCGGCTCGGGCGCCGTGTTTCGTACCATCCCGAGCACCGTTCTGACCCTGGACGATCTGGGGGCGCCGGAGATATTTCGCAAGATAGCGGAGTACCCTCGCGGCCTGGTGCTGGTGACTGGGCCCACCGGCTCGGGCAAATCCACCACCCTGGCCGCCATGGTCGATTACATCAATGACAACTTCCACCACCACATCCTCACCATCGAGGATCCCATCGAATTCGTGCACGAGAACAAGCGCTGCCTGGTGAACCAGCGGGAAGTACACCGCGACACCAAGAGCTTCAGCAACGCCCTGCGCTCGGCCCTGCGGGAAGACCCGGATATCATCCTGGTAGGTGAAATGCGGGACCTCGAAACCATCCGTCTCGCCATGACCGCCGCCGAAACCGGTCACCTGGTGTTTGGCACCCTGCACACCTCCTCGGCTGCCAAGACCATCGACCGTATCATCGACGTCTTCCCCGGCTCGGAGAAGGACATGGTGCGATCCATGCTCTCCGAATCCCTGCGGGCGGTCATCTCCCAGACCCTGCTCAAGCGTATCGGTGGCGGCCGGGTGGCGGCCCACGAGATCATGCTGGGGATCCCGGCGGTGCGAAACCTCATCCGGGAAGACAAGGTGGCCCAGCTCTATTCCGTCATCCAGACCGGGATGACCCACGGCATGCAGACCATGGACCAGAGCCTCAAGCAGCTGGTCAACCGGGGGGTCGTCGCCTCCCTCGATGCCAAGGCCAAGGCGGTCGATCCCAATACCATTTAAGCTCGCACACCCAAGGAGTCGCCATGAACATGGATGTTCTGCTCGCCGCACTGGTTGAACAAAAGGGCTCGGATCTCTTCATCACGGTCGATGCTCCCCCGACCCTCAAGGTCAACGGGCGTCTGGTGTCGCTCGGACCAGCCCCCCTCGACAAGACGACGGCGCTGGCGTTGATCAGGGAGAGCCTGGACGAGACCCACTTCGAGCGCTTCCTGCACACCCGCGAGGCCAACTACGCCATCCAGCGAGGCTCGCTGGGGCGCTTTCGGGTCAGCGCCTTCTGGCAACAGGATATGCCGGGCATGGTGCTGCGCCGCATCGAGACCCGCATCCCCACCTTTGACGAGCTGGTGCTGCCTCCCATCCTGCAGGAGGTCGCCATGGCCAAACGCGGGCTGGTGCTTTTCGTCGGCGCCACCGGTGCCGGCAAGTCCACCACCCAGGCGGCCATGATCGGCTTTCGCAACCAGCACGGTGACGGCCACATCCTGACGGTGGAGGATCCGGTGGAGTTCGTCCATCAGCACGATCGCTGTCTGGTGACCCAGCGGGAGGTGGGGATCGACACCGCATCCTTCGATGTCGCCCTCAAAAACTCCCTGCGCCAGGCCCCGGATGTCATCCTCATCGGTGAAATCCGCTCCCAGGAGACCATGGAGTTCGCCATCCAGTTCGCCGAGACGGGGCACCTCTGCCTCGCCACCTTGCACGCCAACAATGCCAACCAGGCGCTGGATCGCATCCTGCATCTGGTCCCCCAGGAGAAGCACCGCCAGTTCCTGTTCGATCTCTCCTTCAACCTGCGCGCCATCGTCGCCCAGCAGCTGCTCCCCTCCGCTCATGGGCAGCGCCGGGTCGCCGCCTTCGAGATCCTGCTCAACACCCCGCTCGTCACCGACATCATCCGCAAGGGAGAGATGCACAGACTCAAGGAGGTGATGACCAAATCCGGCGAGCTCGGCATGCAGACCTTCGATCAGGCGCTGTTCACCCTGTTCTGCGCCGGCCAAATTGGCTACAGTGAGGCCCTTGCCCATGCCGACTCCGCCAACGACCTGCGACTGCTCATCAAGCTGTCGGGTCGCGAGCAGCTGGGCGCAGGCACTCTCGACAACGTGACCCTGGATGAATGAGGGGCGTGCGTCACCGCTAGTAAAGGACAGTTATGCTGATTGTGGTTTCCCCGGCCAAGACGCTGGATTACGAGTCACCCCTGGTGACCTCCCGTTTCACCCAACCCGAACTGCTGGACCACTCCGCAGCACTGATCACCCGGGCTCGTCAACTGAGCCCGGACCAGATCGCCAGCCTGATGAAGATCAGCGACAAGCTCGCCGGCCTCAACGCCGCCCGCTTTGCCGAGTGGCAGCCTGACTTCACGCCGGCCAACGCCCGCCAGGCGCTGCTGGCCTTCAAGGGGGACGTCTACACCGGTCTGGCCGTAGAAGATTTCAGCGAGGCCGACCTCGACTTTGCCCAGGCCCACCTGCGCATGCTCTCCGGCCTTTATGGCGTACTGCGGCCGCTTGACCTCATGATGCCCTACCGCCTGGAGATGGGGATTAGGCTGGAGAACCCGCGCGGCAAGGACCTCTACCAGTTCTGGGGCGACATCATCACTGAGCACCTGAACAAGGCGCTGGCGGCCCAGGGGGACGACGTACTGATCAACCTCGCCTCCGACGAGTATTTCAAGTCGGTGCGCCCGAAAGCCCTGCAGGGGCGCATCATCACCCCGGTCTTCAAGAACGAGAAGAACGGCCAGTTCAAGATCATCAGCTTCTACGCCAAGAAGGCCCGCGGCATGATGGCACGCCACATCATCAAGCATCGGCTCACCCGGGTGGAACAGCTGACCGGTTTCAATGCCGACGGCTACTACTTCGTACCGGAAGAGTCCGACGCCAATACCCTGATGTTCAAGCGCGCTGAAAATTAATTACACATTCAAGGGAACCAAGTCGGAGATCCTCGGGTCTGACTCTGTGAATCCTCTGTTGTAAGCACTTTTTGTTGGCCGACGTCCTTGCGTCGGCTTTTTTCTGCGCCTCTCTCAGGCCACTCCCCAGGCAGCAGACAGCAAAACGGCCATCCTGGGATGGCCGTTTCAACTGTGCTCGGGGGCATTACTTCTTTTTCTTCTTTGCCGACTTCTTGGCATCCTTCGGCTTTTTCTTCTTCACCGGCACCCGCGCTTCCTTGTGTCTGGGGCGCAGCTCATCGATCACCCGGCGCTTGAGGCGCTCCTCGGTGTAGCGTTCGATCTTGGCGACCATGGCCATGTCGTGAGCTTCCACCAGGCTGATGGCGCAGCCACGGTTGCCGGCACGACCGGTACGACCGATGCGGTGCACATAGACATCCGCACCGTAGGGCATGTCGTAGTTGATGACATGACTGACGTTCGGCAGGTCGATGCCGCGGGCGGCCACGTCGGTGGCGATGAGGAAGGGCACCTCCCCTTCGTGGAACTTGCGGATAGACTCGATGCGCTTGGCCTGCTCCATCTCGCCACGGATCCAGGCGCAGGGCACGCCTGCCGCCTGCAACTGGCCGGAAAGCTCCGCCAGTCGCTCACGGGTCTTGACGAAGATGATGGCCTTCTGGGTCTCCGGGTTTTTCAGGATGTGCACCAGCAGAGCCAACTTGTGGGCGGCATCATCGGCCAGGTGGATCCACTGGGTGATGGGGCGGCGCTCGCTGCGGGGCGGCTCGGCGTGCAGCTCAACCGGGTCTTTGAGGATCTCGCTCGCAAACTTCTCGAGGCCGGCCCCTTCCAGGGTGGCGGAGAAGAGCATGGTGTGCTTGCGGTAGCGCGCCTCTTCCACGATGCGGTTCACGTCCTTGATGAAGCCCATGTCCAGCATCCGGTCCGCTTCATCCAGCACCAGCACCTCGATGTCGTGGCTCTCGAACTCCTCTTTCTCGATGTACTCGAGCAGACGACCAGGGGTGGCCACCACGATGTCGGTGGTCTTGGTCAGGGCAGGCAGCTGCTCTTCATGGCTGACACCACCGATGATGGTCTCGATGCTGAGATGGGTGTGCACCGCCAGGGCCTTGGCGTGAGCACTCACCTGCAGCGCGAGCTCGCGGGTCGGAGTCAGGATCAGCATGCGGCACGGACCCGGCTTGCGGCGCGGGAAGTCCAGCAGGTGCTGCATCGCGGGCAGCAGGAAGGCGGCGGTCTTGCCGGTTCCGGTCGGCGCAGAGGCCAGAATATCGCGGCCGTCCAGGGCTGGCTCCAGCACCATCTGCTGGATGGTGGTGGGGCGGGTGAAACCCATCTCGGCCAAGGCCCGACTGAGGGCTGGATTCAGGTCGAAATCATCAAAGGACTGGCTCATGGCAATACTCGGTCATTAAGGAAGCGGCAGATTATAGGCGATTATGCCGCCGGCTCCTATGGTGACTGTGGCTTAGCCGCTATAATCGCCGGCCATTTTCCGCGGGCAGGCACAGGAGGAGGGCCGAATGGGGCGCAACAACGGTTTCACGTTCAAGCAATTTCACATCGATCACGACCGCTGCGCCATGAAGGTCGGTACGGACGGCATTTTGCTGGGAGCCTGGGCGCCGGTCGACAACGCCCGCCGGGTGCTGGACATCGGCACCGGCAGCGGCCTCATCGCCCTGATGCTGGCCCAGCGCAGTACGAACGGCTGCCACATAGACGGGGTGGAGCTGGATAAGGATGCAGCCATGCAGGCCCAGGAGAATGTGGCGGCCTCCCCCTGGCGTGAGCGGGTCACCATCATAGAGAGCGCCATTCAGGATCACCTCGCCCCCCCTTACGATCTCATCGTCTCCAACCCGCCCTATTTCCCGGCAGGCCAGACACTCCGCGATCCGGCCAGGGCTCTGGCCCGTCATACCGGGGGGCTCGCCCCCAGGGGATTGCTGGCCGCCAGCGATCGCCTGCTGAGCCGTACCGGGCAACTGGCCCTGGTGCTGCCCACGGCGATGGCGGATGAAATTTTATGCATTTCGTCGAGTTATGATCTGTATGAGCGTTGTTATCTGGCTGTTACTACCAGAGAGGGGAAAGAGGCAAATCGTGTTTTATTGCTGCTTGGCAGAGGATTAAATAAGTGTGAGAGGGGTGAAATTGTGATCCATTCTGCCACGGGAGGCTATTCCGACAGATATATCCAACTAACCAACCCCTTCTATTTGAAGATGTAAATTTTGCCTTGAACTATTTTTTCACATCATTATGCTGACTGCTAAATGAGCGCCCGCTCAAGACCAGTTCAAACCACTGGTCGCGATGAAAAAACCAGCGGGGCTCTTTTTTTTACCCCCGGAAAGTGCCGGTCAATGACAAATAAAAAACTATAACAAGCAATAGTTTACAAGACAGACGAGGTTGAACTTGACGAAATCACTCACATTGTCCGATGTACTCGGATTGGGCTTCATGACCTTTGCGTTCTATCTGGGCGCAGGCAACATCATCTTCCCGCCCCTGGCCGGCTTCATGGCGGGTGAGCACCTCTCCCTGGCCATGCTGGGCTTCCTGGTCACCGCCGTGGGCCTGCCCCTCATCACCATCATCGCCGTCGCCAAGGCTGGCAACGGCTGGGCCGGCATGACCAAGCTGCTGCCGACCGGCGTGGCCACCGCACTGGCCGTCGCCATCTACATCATCATCGGCCCGGCCTTCGCCGCCCCCCGTACCGGCCTGGTGGCCTACGAGATGGGCCTCAAGCCCTTCCTTGGCGACATGGGACCATCCGGTCTGGCTGCCTACACAGTACTGTTCTTCGGCGTGGCCATCCTGGTCTCCCTGAACCAGGGCAAGCTGATGGATGCCATCGGCAAGTACCTGACCCCGCTGCTGATGCTGCTGCTGCTGACCCTGGCCATCGGTGTCTTCGTCGCACCGCAAGGAGGCATGCCTGCCGCATCCGGTGACTACCAGAGCACCCCCTTCGTGAAGGGCATTCTGGAAGGCTACAACACTATGGACACCCTGGCGTCCCTGATGTTCGGCGCCCTGATCGTCGACCTGCTGCGCCAGAAAGGCATCCATGACTACCAGAGCCAGTTCAAGTACCTGGCCATCGCGGGCATCATCTCCGCCATCGGTCTCTCCGTGGTCTATGTCTCCCTGTTCCAGCTGGGTAACACCGCTGCCGGCGTCGCCACCGACGTGAGCAACGGCGGTGCCATCGTCAACGCCTACGTGCTGAGCCTGTTCGGCCAACCGGGTCAGTTCATCCTGGCTGCCATCATCACCCTGGCCTGCTTCACCACGGCCGTCGGCCTCATCTCCGCCTGCTCCGACTTCTTCCACAACCTGACCGGCATGAGCTACAAGAAGCTGGTCGTGCTGCTGGGTGTCATCTGCGGCGTCGTGGCCAACGTGGGCCTGAGCCAGCTCATCAGCCTCTCCATTCCGGTGCTGGTCGCCATCTACCCGGTTGCCGTGGCGCTGGTGCTGGTCACCTTCCTGAAGGGTTACTTCGGTCGCCCCCGCCTGGTGTTCCGCTCCGTGCTGCTGGTCGCCTTCCTGTTCGGCTGCCTGGACGGCCTGGGCGCCGCCGGCATGAAGATGGATGCGTTCGCCTTCCTGCCGCTGTTTGACAAGGGCCTGGCCTGGTTGCTGCCGACCCTGCTGGCCTGTGGCCTCGGTGTCATGGTGCGTGGCAATGGCAAGCTGGCAGCAGAAGCAGCCTGATAACAGATCTTGACCAAATAAAGAGGCCAGCATTCGCTGGCCTCTTTTTTGTTGGTGCAATCTGGTCCATCCGTTGTGGAGAGCGCTCCTCAGAGTACGGTTGCGGGCTTGGGTTTGCCTGCAAGACCGTACCAGTGATGCTCAAACCGGCCCGCATGCCAGCGCAGGGTGCCCCAGGGCTGGTCAGCCTGCCAGCGCGGGAAGTTGATCTCCACGCGGTTGTCTTCGTACTTGTAGAGAGAGGTGCTGATCTCGATATCCGACAGGATAAGCAGCACCACCCCACCGATGACACTCCATTTCAGCATCTTCCACATGGCGATTACTCGAAGCAGATCTCGATGGTGGCACGGCCATACTCCGATTCGAACGGCATCATGATCTTGGCGCCGTCGGCCCGGTGAGTAATGGTGTGATTGGGACCGGAGACGATGACCGGGGTCGCCATGTCGAACTCATAGCCCTTCTCCCCCAGCATGCGTTTGGCGCCGCCCGTCACCATGTTGGTGATCTCGCCCACCATGTCGGTCACTTCCTCGTTGATGGTGGCCGGCGCCTCCCCCAGCATGCGACGCATGATCTCCAATGCCAGCCCCTTCTCGAAGCTGATGGAGAGGGAACCCCGGGTCTGCGGACCCACCATGCCAATCAGGCCGGAGACATCTCCCCGAGCCAGCTCGTCCGTCTTGCGCTTGGGCGCGCCCGGTTTGAGTTCCAGCTGTGCCATGGTGGAGAGCACGTTGAGCAGGGAGAGCAGGAACGGGTTTACAAAATCAGCCTTCATCTTGACTTCCTACGGTAGCGGAACAGCGGGCACATTGACCATGGGCTTCTATGGTCTTGTTGGTAATAGTAAAACCATGCTGATGAGCCTGCTCGGAAAAGGCGCCGTCGATGGCGGGATCGTGCAGCTCCACTACCTCACCGCAACGATCGCAGATCAGCAGTTGCATCGGGTGGGCATGGTCGAAGTGGCAGCAGAAGATGAAGGCGTTGAGCGACTCCACCTTGTGGGCAAAGCCCTGTTCGAGCAGGAAGTCGAGCGCCCGATAGACGGTAGGTGGTTTGGCATGAGCCTCGGTCTGCTGCAACTGGGCCAGCAAATCATAGGCACTGATGGCATTGCCGTGGGCGGCAAGCAGCCGGAGCACCTGGCGCCGTGTCGGGGTGAAACGGATCCCGCGCTGCTCGCAGAGGCGTTCCGCTCGTTGTAGAAGTTGGTCTTGATTCATGTTCACGCAGATACCCTGTCAATTAGCCGGATACTATCACAGGGCCCCCAGTGCGCGGCGACAAAATTCATTTTCTGGGGCTGTCTCACGTTGTGATAGAATCCCGCCCCTTGTTTGGCCAACCCGGATGATTTTTATGCAGGCGCAGCGCTTTTCCATCGCCCCCATGCTGGACTGGACCGATCGGCATTGCCGTTATTTCCACCGTCTGATGACCCGCCAGACCCTGCTCTATACCGAGATGGTGACCACGGGCGCCATCATCCACGGCAAGGGCGACTATCTGGGTTACAGCGAGCAGGAACACCCTCTCGCCCTGCAACTGGGTGGCAGCAACCCGGCAGACCTGGCCCGCTGCGCCAGGCTCGCCGAGGAGCGCGGGTATGACGAGGTCAACCTCAACGTCGGCTGCCCTTCCGATCGGGTGCAAAACGGCCGCTTCGGCGCCTGCCTCATGGGCGAACCCGCGCTGGTGGCTGATTGCGTCAAGGCGATGCGCGACGTAGTCGACATTCCGGTCACCGTGAAGACCCGTATCGGCATCGACGAGCAAGACTCCTACGAGTTCTTGCAGGCCTTCATCGAGCAGGTAAGGGACGCCGGTTGCGATACCTTCATCGTCCATGCCCGCAAGGCCTGGCTGAGCGGTCTGAGTCCGAAAGAGAACCGCGAGATCCCGCCCCTCGATTATCCTCGCGTCTACCGGGTCAAGCAGGATTACCCGGATCTGACCATTGCCATCAACGGCGGGGTGACCAGTCTGGAGCAGACTCTTGAACATCTGCAGCACCTCGACGGGGTCATGATGGGCCGCGAAGCCTACCAGAACCCCTACATTCTGGCCCAGGTGGACAATCTGGTGTTCGGCGAGAACCGTGCCGTGCCGAGCCGCCACGAGGTGGTGCGGATGATGCTGCCTTATATCGAACAAGAGCTGGCCAAGGGCAACTACCTCTCCCACATGACCCGCCACATGCTGGGGTTGTTCCAGAACATGCAGGGGGCGCGCGCCTGGCGTCGCCATCTGAGCGAGAATGCCTGCAAGCCGGGGGCCGACATTCAAGTGGTGCTGGACGCCATGGCCAAGGTGCCGGAGTTCGCGCCAGCCGACGCGGTGGAGTGATCATGTACCGCTTCACAGGATCCTGGCTGCACAAGGCCCTGGTGCGTCTGTGCGCCGGCCTGCTCACCATTCTCGGCATCAAGCTCAGCGCCTTCTATTTCATCGGGCTGCTGATCGTGCTGGGGCTGCACCGGGACCAACTCCTGGGCTGAACGCCACCTCTCTCGAACAAGAAAAAGCCGGCGCCCCTGCGCCGGCTTTTTTGTCACCACGGAGGCGGCCCGACAGTCTGGCTTACTCCTCCTGAACCATGAACTGGAGTTCAGGGGGAGAAGAGGTCAGCACATCGGCGCAGTAATCCCAGGTCGAGATGCGGTAGTGCTGCAAATCTTCATCCAGGTGCAGTCCATCGGATTCCTGATGGAACCAGCTGGCGAAACGGGACGGGGTGATGAGCTGGATCTGCTCCTCGATGACGTGGCTGTCCCGCCCCTCCGCCAGATCGCAATCCTCCATCACCCGCACCGCGAAGATGTGGCGAAAACTCACCCGGCACAGGGGCAACGGAGGCAGATCGATGCTGCGAGCACGCCCCAGCATGACGGTCAGGGTGTCGCTCCAGATATCCTGATGCAGTTCGGCCACGACCAGGCCGGGAGGGAGTTGACGAGAGGGAGCCCAGGGGACGGCTACCTGCCGAATGGCATTTTTCTGTTCCATATCCACCTCGCTACAGCGCATGCCATATCCTGAGTGTATCTGAAACAAATTTTGACGAAGATGGCAAGAAAAAACCCGGCACAAGCCGGGCTTCATTTGATTACAAGACGACCTTATTTGACGGCGTCTTTCAGCGCCTTGCCAGCCACGAAGGACGGCACATTGGCAGCTGCAATCTGGATCTCTTTGCCGGTTTGCGGGTTGCGACCGGTACGGCCCGCGCGATGGTTGACCTTGAAGGTACCAAAACCCACCAACTGAACGGCATCGCCCTCTTTCAGGCTCTGGGTAATACCATTGATGATCTCTTCCAGAGCGACTTTGGCCTGAGCTTTGCTGAGGTCTGCTTTGGCGGCAATTGCATCGACAAGTTGAGCTTTGTTCATAACATTTCCTTTATGATCGGGCATTTAGCACCGGGCCACTCTATTCAAAAAAAAACACTCAGGCAAAGGCTTTATCAGCCGGATTGGCTTGAATGCTGGGGTTTTCATCAAGATCTGCGGAAATAGTCACATATATCGCCCCCTTGTCCCCTGGATGGGCGACAGGATGCGAAGTACCGGCGGGGAGAGGCATGCAAATCCCCGCCTGATGTAACAATATCCCTACACTCCTATTGACGGTCAACTGGATTTTCCCTAGTTATAGGAGTGTCGTCAGTCGATGAGAATGACCGGAGGCATGCGACCCGAGAGCCGCATGTCATGCCCATGGAGGGACTATGTTAACTGAACTGGAAAAAACCAAGCGCGCACTGGCAGGCAAGCACAGAGCAATAGATGACTGGCTGGATGCCAGACAGGCGTTGCTGGTCGAGTACATGCGACTGGCAGGCCTCATGC
Source organism: Aeromonas sp. ASNIH1 (assembly GCF_002934285.1). Lineage (NCBI taxonomy): Bacteria > Pseudomonadati > Pseudomonadota > Gammaproteobacteria > Aeromonadales > Aeromonadaceae > Aeromonas > Aeromonas sp. ASNIH1. The sequence goes on from NZ_CP026228.1 coordinate 948,758, forward strand.
CCGCCAAGTGCAAGCAACGCACCCTCCCAGGCCATGTAGAACTGCAACGTTTTTGCGAACAACTGGTCGACTACGTCAGCGCAGGCCATTTCGAGATCTACAACCATGTCGTCACCGCCTTTGAGCAAGCCAGCGGCGACAAACTGGAGCTGGCCAAGCGCATCTACCCCCATATCCGTGCCTGTACCGAATTCGCGCTGGAGTTCAACGACAAGTACAGCAACGCCGACGAAGCCCAGTTGCTGCAACTGGACGAGGATCTGAACCAGCTCGGCCCCGTGCTGGAGGACAGGTTCAAACAGGAGGATCGGCTGGTCAAGGCGCTGCAGGTGGTGGAATCCCTCAGCCATCAGCAGGTCTGATATTCAATATCGGAGCCAGTTCAATATCCTGGCGTGCCAGCTGGATTACACTCTGCAACATGAAGAATGAGCATCTTGCTCGCACGCAGACCGGAGACGACCATGGCCGAGCGCCGCCACTTTACTCGGATTTTCTATTTGACCGCCGCCAAGCTCACCCAGGGTGAACACCAGTGGCGCACCCAGCTGGTCGATGTCTCCCTGCAGGGAGCCCTGCTGCTCAGACCCGAGGATTGGGTCGCCAGCGAGGACAAGGAGTACGAAATCTGCTTCGTGCTCGGGGGCAGCGACATCGAGATCAAGATGCAGGTCGAGCTGACCCACGAAGCCAGCAAGAAGCTGGGGTTTTACTGCCACCACATCGACATCGACAGCGCCACGCACCTCAAGCGGATGATCGAGCTGAACATCGGAGAGGAGCAACTGCTCCATCGCGAGCTGGAGCAGTTGCTGCAAGAGCACCGAGACCACGTCCCCCCCGAATCCTGAGCGGGCAGGCAGAAAAAAAAGGAGCGTCCATACGCTCCTTTTTCATGGTCGGTTACAGGGCCTCGAGGGCATCTGAGAGTTTCTTCACCGGCACCACCTCCATCCCCTCGATGGGATGTTTGGGCGCATTGGCATGCGGGACGATGGCTCGGCGGAAACCGTGCTTGGCCGCCTCCTGCAGTCGCTCCTGACCCGAGGGCACGGGCCGTATCTCGCCGGAGAGTCCCACCTCACCAAAGACCACCAGATCCTTGGGCAGGGCCTGATCCCGGAAGCTCGACACCATGGCCAGCAGCAGCGCCAGATCCGCACTGGTCTCCTCGACTTTGACGCCACCCACCACGTTGATGAACACATCCTGATCCGCCATCTGCAACCCGCCGTGACGATGCAGCACCGCCAGCAGCATGGCGAGGCGGTTGTGGTCCATCCCCACCGCCACCCGGCGCGGATTGGAGAGCTGGGAGTAATCCACCAGCGCCTGCAACTCCACCAGCAGGGGGCGCGTGCCTTCCCAGATCACCATGACGATGGAGCCCGGAGCCTGCTCCTCCCCGCGGCTGAGGAAAATCGCGGAAGGGTTGCTCACCTCCTTCATTCCCTGCCCGGTCATGGCGAAGACCCCCAGTTCGTTGACCGCACCGAAGCGGTTCTTGTGGGAGCGCAGGGTGCGAAAACGCGAGTCGTGCCCGCCATCCAGCAGCACGGAGCAGTCGATGCAGTGCTCCAGCACCTTGGGACCCGCCAAGGTGCCGTCTTTGGTGACGTGGCCCACCATGAAGATGGCCACATGATTCTGCTTGGCATAGCGTGTCAGCAGCGCCGCCGACTCCCGCACCTGAGAGACGGACCCCGGCGCAGACTGCACATCCGCCACGTGCATCACCTGGATGGAGTCGATGACCATGATCTGAGGCTGCTCCTGCTGAGCGATGAGGCAGATCTGCTCGACACTGGTCTCGGACAACATGCGCAGCTTGTCCGTGGGCAGACCCAGCCGACCGGCCCGCATCGCCACCTGTTGCAGTGATTCCTCACCGGTCACATAGAGGGTCTTCATGCGCTGCGCCAGGCCGCACATGGTCTGCAGCAACAGGGTCGACTTGCCGGCCCCGGGGTTGCCGCCGATGAGAATGGCCGAACCAGGGACCACGCCGCCACCGAGTACGCGGTCCAGCTCCTTGAAGCCCGAGCTGAAACGGGGGATCTCCGTGGTCGCGATCTCCGCCAGGGTCTGCACCTGGCTGCCGACGGCGCCCGCATAACCGGTATAGCGAGCGCTCTTGCCGGGTGTCGTCACCCCCAGTCGCACCTCGGTGATGGTGTTCCATTCCTTGCACTCGCTGCACTGGCCTTGCCAGCGGGTGAAGTCGGCTCCACATTCGGAACAAACATAGGCGGTTTTGTTTTTGGCCATGGATAACTCGGGGACAGGATGAATTCCTGCTTGATATACTTGTTTGCGACCGGCAGATCAAACCCAGAATCGGAAAAGTGACTTTCCGCGGCAGGAATACATGGATTCAGAACAACCACTACATCTGATAGAACAACTTGTCCCCCTGCTCCGGGAAAAGGACTTCGACGAAATCTTCAACCGTCTAACCCAGAACGAAAATACGAACAGCCGGTTCCTGCTGAAGATGGAACTCAAGCGCAAGTGCACCCCCTGCCGGCGCGTCATCGACATGCGCAACGAGCTGGGCGCCCTCTGTCAGGTGCATGAGTTCGACGGGGTGACCCACTTCATGCCCGCCGAGGCCATCGAGCTGTTTCAATCCCAGTGCTACCTCTACCGGGACAGCTACACCCTGGGGGTCTACGAGGCGCTGCAAGCCTGGTACAAACTCAACCAGGGGCGCAGCGACAATCTGGCGCTGCCCATCAGCCCGTTTCGTCCGTTCGATGTCAGCGCCATCCCCTTCGCCAGCCATTACGGGCGACAGGAAGAGCGCATGCACTTCAGCTCTCCCATGGTGCTCCAGCTCGCCAACGGCGAGAAGATCCTCGCCAAGAGCTCCGACATCTCCCTCGGCGGCATCCGGGTATCCGTGCCCTATCTGCCCGACTACCAGACAGGCGACCTGATAGCCGTCTTCTTCACCGGACTGGAACGCGATCATCCCCATCCCCTGCTGCGTGACCCGGTCAGCTACCAGATCCTGGGGGAGGAGAGAAAAGAGGACAAATTCTGGCTCAGGCTGCTCAAGAACGGCGAGCATCCGGTGTTCGACGAGTTCCTGCGCGACTTCATCGAGCGCAACCGCAGCCGCTATCGCGTCAGCGTCGACTACCTGCTCTCCGCCGCCGTCATCAAGGGGTATGAGCAGTTCTATCTGCCGCGCATGACCGGCATGCCCCTCTATTTCGGCAAGGGCAGCGTCCCCGCCCTCGAGATCGCCCTGCGCACCGAGAACAACCAGCACATTCTCGAATACTGGCGCGACGCCAAGAACCGCGACATGCTCGCCAGCCTCTTCACTGCGGCCCGCATGCCCTCGTTGCTCCCAGGCAAAGAGGGGCTGCGCGAGACGCTGATCTACAGCTTTACCCATGCGGTACGCAGCCACCTCTACTTCTTCTCCGCGACCCGGGAGGAGCTGGAACAGAGCGGACTGACCGCGCTCTTCTTCCAGATCGGCGCCCGCCGCCCCAGCTGGCGGGTGTACAAGTTCAGCATGGAAGCCTGCACCCTGCGGGAGGCCGACCTCGACAACCCCCAGGGCGGGGCGAGCCAGTTGCAGGACAGGCTGCTGCGCGAGCGCCTGGCCCAGCTCGGATACGTGGGCATGCTGCAGGAGATAAACCTGGACAACCAGCGCGACGAGTTCCAGCGAGAGACGGGTCAGGAGCCGCTCAACGCCAACGCCTTGCAGCGCTTTGGCCATGACATCCATGCCGCCCCCTTCGAGATAGAGACGCTGCACTATGTGCAACTGCGCAAGGAGGCGCGCTACATGCACAAGACGGCCATCGTCTTGCATCACAAGGAGCGATCCTGGGTCGGCTGGACCCGAGACATCTCTGCCCACGGCATGCAAATCGAGCTGGAGGAGCCGTTCGACGGGGAGAAGGGAGACATCATCACTGTGGCTCTGCCCCGCTTGCAGGAGCTCGCCAGGAACATGGACCTGCAACGCCTGCCCTATCGGCTGGTCAGCCTCAACCTGAGCAGAACCGTGCTGCATCTGTGCATCGAGGGGACGGCTGAGCGCCATACCGGCCACCAGTTCTTCAGCCTGCTTATCGAAAGCAACCAGAACAAGCTCAAGACCACCCGGGAGTTCAATCGCTATCGCGGCATGGCCAGGGCGCTGCGCAACCTCTACACCCACCACCTGTTCAACACCCCCGTCTATGTGAACAAGCTCAAGGCCGCCCCGAAACTGGCCGCGGCCGGCCTCTCGCCACAGCCACGCAGCCTTTCCCGTCTGCTGCGCATCTGTGCCGAGCAGGATCAGCAGTTGAACCTGTATCCCCTGTTCCAGGGGGCACTGCTCAAGGCCCTGCTGCTCAATCCCCTGCGCGCCATCGAGCGGGAAGACAAGCCGGAAGAGGAGGAGGTCTACATCGCCGCCCTCCATTCCCAGGGGGGAACCCCCCTGTTTCGCAGCCACCTGGCCAGCAGCTTCAGCTCACCGGATCAAAAGCGCCGTTTCATCGAACTGGCCCGGCAACAGGGAGAGTTCTATTCGGTACTGGTGGGTATTTCGCGCACCGGCCGCCCGGACACCAGCTTCATCGCGGGTGAACTGGACTACATCGCCAAGTTCGCCATTCACAAGGCCAAGAAGCTGGAAGAGGAGCTCTGGAGTGTCGTGGGCGTGGGTGAACTGACCGATACCACCGAGGCGACCCTGTTCCGCCTTGGCATACCATCCGGGCCCCGCTAGCCAGCAGGGCCGGGAGACAACAAAAAACGGGCACGCAAGTGCCCGTTTTTTGTCTATCAGGCAGCCTGGGGGTTACGCAGCCAGGCGAGGATGTCGGGGAAGTGATCCTCCTGTGCCTGGGGGGCCGTCAGCATGTTGATGTGGTCGTAATCGAGGCGGTTGCCGTTGTCCCGCCCAAGGCGGGTGTGGCGGGCGGCCGAGCCCATCTCGTCGCTGAAGCGGCGCACGTCGACGGGGTGGCCAAGTACCTTGTCCGCCTTGGCGGAGATCATCCAGAGCGGGGGCCAGTTGACCCGGCTCGCCGCCTCGTCATAGGCGAAGCCGTCAAAGGGGTCCAACCAGGGCCCGCACTTGACCCAGGGGATGGTCTCCTGCAAGTAGCGCAGGGGCTCATCATCGGCCCCTATCTTCAACCGGCGGGCGGCCAGAAACCCCCGGCGGCGCGCCAGCCAGGGGGCGAGCCGGTTCCAGATCAGATCCACCTTCAACCAGCGCTCCGGGTTCTGCACCGAGACCCCCCGCTTGGTGCCGAAGAACACCAGGCTGGCAACCTGCTCCGCCAGCTCGGGGAAGCGCACCAGGGTCGAGGCCATGATGACGCCGCCCCAGGAGTGGGCCATCCAGTGCACCCGGGCACCGGCATGGCGGGCCGATACCCAGCGCTGCAGGGCGGGCAGATCCTCGGTGATCAGCTCATGCTGGCCGTGGCCGGCCCGCTCGGCGATGGTCGGTGTGCTCAGACCCCGACCACGCAGATCCGCCACATAGACCTGATACCCGTGGCGAGCCAGAAAGCAGGCAAGCCCCTTGCCCGATTCGGTGTAGAAGATGCGGCCGTTCTCGATGGCCCCGTGCACCATCAGGATGGGGTCGGCATGCACCGCGACACCGGGCTGGATATGGCGCACATGGAGTCGATGCTCACCGCAGGGGACAAACAGGGATTGCTGTAACAGTTCCATCTCGTGATCGGCTCCTCCTTGAGCGGGATCAGCACCAGCGTCGGTCGCGACAAGCCAGGGCGCCGAGCAGGCAGAGCACCCCTTCCAGATCGTGGTGATTGAGGGTCGCCGCCGCCTGGGCACGTACCAGGGGTTTGGCATGAATGGCAATGCCAAGCCCCGCCACCGCCATCATCTTGAGATCGTTGGCACCATCGCCGACCGCAACCGTCTGGGATGCAACCACCCCGTACTCCGAGGCCAGCTGTTGCAGTGCTTCGGCCTTGGCGGCGGCATCGACGATGGGGCCGCTCACCTTGCCGGTCAGCAAGCCCCCTTCCACCGCCAGCTCGTTGGCGAAAATGGCATCCAGACCCAGAGCACGCTGCAACTCGCCGGCAAAGCGGGTGAAGCCACCGGAGGCGATCGCCACCTTCCAGCCAGCCTGCTTGAGGGCATCGACCATGAGTGGCAGGCCCGGCATCCAGGGCATGTCGGCCGCCACCTCGTCGAGGATGGTGACCGGCGCCCCTTCCAGCAGCGCCACCCGGGCACGCAGACTGTCGGCAAACTCCAGCTTGCCCTGCATGGCCGCCGCGGTAACGGCCGCCACTTGCTCACCGACCCCGGCCAGCCGCGCGATTTCGTCGATGCACTCTATCCTGATCGCGGTGGAATCCATGTCCATCACCAGCAGACCGGGCTCACTCAGGGTAGGCAGGGCGGCCAGATGACACAGGTCGATGTCCCACTCCTGGGCTTTGAGCGCCTGCACCAGCTCGGGGGAAAAGCGGTTGGTGCCAAGCAGCAGCAGCGGAATACCGGCCTGCTCCCCTGCGGGATAGAGGCTTGACTCAAGCCCCAGGGCATCCAGCTGCTGGGCCAGGCGGGCCAGATGACCGGCCTCCAGCCCCTTGCCAAACAGGACAATCCAGGCGCTGTCGTGGGCGTTGGCCGCGGGCAGCAGGGCTTCGTTGGTGAGCTGCCAGCAGGGGGCACAGCTCAGGGCCCCGGACCAGTCGTGCAGGGAGCGGGGAAGTTGGGACAACAACATAAGAGAGACGCCTTCCTTGGAAATCATGGGGTTCATCATGCGGGCCCAGAGTAGCGTATTGCTTTTTGTACAGGCAAGCGCCAAGATCCCGCCTGCGGTGCGGGCAGACATGGAAACAGACCACCCTGTTTCCCGCTTCGCGGCACCGGGGCACCAGCCAGCCCCGCTCATCCATTACCAGAGGCCCGGTTCTGTGCGTCATCTTCCCATCAAACGTGTTGTCAGCCTGGCGGCGGGAGTCCTGCTCGGTCTCTGGGTGCTGGTGCTGCTCATCCACATGCAGGGAGAGAGCCAGGCCGCCCTGCACGCGGCGGCACGGGACAGGGCACAGGCGCTGGTCGCCTATGCCGCCCGGGACATGCGCCGCTGGATCAAGGAGGATAAGGAGAGCGAACTGGAGAGACTGGCGCAGGATCTGGCCGCCGAGCCTGACATTCTGGATGTCACCCTCTATGACGCCCGCGGCATTCCCCTCGCCCAGTCGGACAACGCCCTGCCGCTGGACAGTCTGCTGCCCATCGGCAGCGACAACAAATCCCTGCCGGAGCAGGGCAAGGGGCGCATCCAGTTCGTCCAGGAGATCCAGGACGGAAACCTGACCCTGGGCTATCTGAGGATCACCCTGGAAGAGCAGAAACTGCTGGCCGCACAAGATACCCATCTCAAGGTCAACCAGGAGAAACAGCGCCTGATGCTGCTGGTGATGCTGCTGGCCGGCCTGCTCATCTCCTACGGGGTGCGTCGCAACTACATGCGGGTGCGCAAGCACAAGAAACAGAGCAAACCCGCCGCTCCGCAATAAGCGGGAGTGGATCACATCCTCCGGCTTGTATATAACACTGGCAAGATCACTGGCAGGAGAGCCACATGATTGCCCCCCCTTGCCGCTGGATGAACACAGTCGACTGGAACGACTGCGCATCCTCGGCCTGCTCGACCACGAGCCCATCCATCAGCTTGATCGCCTCACCCGGCTCATCACCCGGCATTTCGCACTCCCCATCGCCATGGTCTCCCTGACCGACGTGAACAGGCAGTGGTTTCTCGCCCGCACCGGGGTCGATATGTGCGAGATCAACCGGGAGCACTCCTTCTGCGGTCATGCCATTTTGCGCCCCGACATCATGCAGGTACCGGATGCCAGACGGGATCTCCGCTTTGCCGACAATCCGCTGGTGACCGATGATCCCGGCGTGGTCTTCTACGCCGGCCGCCCCCTGCGCGCCCTTGATGGCGTGGTGCTCGGCACCCTCTGCCTGGTGGACCATGTGCCGCGCCATCTCGATGAAGAGGCCTGCCGGGATCTCGACGACTTCGGCCGCCTGGTGGAGAACACCCTGCACGATCTGGAGCGGCGCCACCAGGTGCGCACCCTCAACCAGGTGCTGGAAGACAAGGAGCACCTCTTCACCCTCACCTTCAACCAGTCGTCGGTGGGCATGGCCCTCTCCTCCCTCGAGGGGAAATGGCTGAGAGCCAACCCGGGGCTGGAGCGGCTGCTCGGTTACAGCGAGCACGAGATGCTGAGCCGGACCTGGCTCGCCATGACCCATCCCGAAGATCTGCAACGGGAGCAGCCCCTGTTCGATGCCCTGATCGCGGGGCAACGGCAGGATTACCGGCTGGAGAAGCGGATGATCCGGGCCGATGGCACCCAGTGCTGGGTCCAGCTCAGCGTGACCCTCTGCCAGAGCCGCACCATGGCCCCCCACATGATCGCCGTGTTTGCCGACCTCACCGAGCGCAAACAGGCCGAAGCCGAACTCGTGCGGCTGCAGCAAGGGCTCGAGCAGCAGGTGCAGTCACGGACCCGGGAGCTCTCCCGCACGGTGGAACAGCTGCATCAGGAGATGCGCGAGCGCGGCGCCATGCAGCAGCAGCTGTGGCAGGAGCAGCGCCGCTTGCAGCACATGCTGGAGCACACCAGCAATGCCTTCCTCGAGCTCGATGCCGATTTCATCATCACAGGCTGGAACCCGGCCTCCACCACCCTGCTCGGCTGGCACGCCGACGAGATGCTGGGCCGTCCCCTCTTCGGGCTGCTCGGCGCCGAGCATCCCCTGCTGAGCCTGTCAGGCAACCCGCAGAGTCCGCCACGGCGGCTGGAGTGCGACATCATCACCCGCGCAGGCCGGCACATCCCGGTCGAGGTGATCGCCGAGCGTTACCAGTTCGACGGCAAGGTGCGCATCGCCCTGTTTTTGCACGACATCACGGCCCGCCGCCAGGTGCTCGCGGAGATCGAGCGTGGCCGTGCCCGACTGCGGGCCATCACCGATGGCCTGCCGGTCACCATCAGCATGGTGTCGCCCGAGGGGCGTTACCTCTTCGCCAACCAGGCCTATTGCCGCTACTTCGGGCTCGATACCGAACAGATGCGGGAAATGAGCGTGCGGGACGTCATCGGCGAGGAGGCCGACGGCAGGGCCATGGCCTATGTGGCAAAGGCCCTCGCCGGTGAACAGGTGAGTTTCGAGCGCCGCTTCGATCTGCCCATAGGTCAGCGTGACCTCAGGATCACCATGATCCCGAGCCGGGGCGACGAGCCCGGGGTCTACATCCTCGGCAGCGACATCACCGAGTTCAAGGCGCTGCAAAGCCAGCTGGAACACGAGGCGGCTCACGACCCCCTCACCGGCCTGCCCAATCGGCGCGCCTTCACCCTGCGCCTCTCCCGGGAGCTGGAGCGGGTGCGCCAGAATGCCGAACCCCTGGGCCTGCTGTTCCTCGATCTCGACGGCTTCAAGGGGATCAACGACAGGCTGGGACACCACGTCGGCGATGCCCTGTTGCAACGCTTCGCCCAGGTGCTGAGTGCCGAGGTGCGCCCGGGGGACATGGTGGCGCGCCTGGCAGGTGACGAGTTCACCATCATACTGCCTGCCCTGCGCCAACCCGCGCAGGAGCTGCCTGCCCTGTGCGAGCGGCTGCTGGCGGCCATGGCGGTTCCTGGGGACGTGGCTGGTCATCAGCTGCCCCTTGCCGGCAGCATAGGGGGCGCCCTCTGCCACTCGGGCCAGTATTGTCACATCGACGATCTGCTGCACCGGGCCGATGCCGCCATGTACCAGGCCAAGCAGTCGGGCAAGGGGCGCTTCGCCCTCGATCTCTGACCGTGCTTCGCAAAAATGCAAAACGGCGGCCCGAGGGCCGCCGTTTTTTTATGCGCGAGGGGGATCAGTTGTCACCCAGCAGGACGGAGTCCAGCGCGATTTCGATCATGTCGTTGAAGGTCAGCTGACGCTCTTCGGAGGTGGTCTGCTCACCGGTACGGATATGGTCGGAGACGGTGCAGATGGTCAGCGCCTTGGCACCGTACTCGGCGGCCACGCCATAGATACCGGCGGCTTCCATCTCGACACCCAGGATGCCGTATTTTTCCATGACGTCGAACATGGAGGGGTCCGGGGTGTAGAACAGATCGGCGGAGAAGATGTTGCCCACGCGCACGGCCACGCCCTTGTTCTTGGCAGCCTGAACGGCATTGGCCACCAGATCGAAGTCGGCGATGGCGGCGAAGTCGTGGTCCTTGAAGCGCAGACGGTTCACTTTGGAATCGGTGCAGGCACCCATGCCGATCACCACGTCACGCAGTTTCACGTCTTCACGCACGGCACCGCAGGAGCCCACGCGGATCAGGGTCTTCACGCCGTAGTCGGTGATCAGCTCTTTTGCGTAGATGGAGCAGGACGGGATGCCCATGCCGTGACCCATGACGGAGATGCGACGACCCTTGTAGGTGCCGGTGAAACCGAACATGTTGCGCACGTCGCACACCTGCTCGACGTTCTCCAGGAAGGTTTCGGCGATGTACTTGGCACGCAGGGGGTCGCCCGGCATCAGCACGGTATCAGCAAAGGCGCCATCTTTCGCATTGATATGAGGAGTTGCCATTCTCTTTATTCCTTCACACTAGGTTGAGTTTTATTGTCTTTATGGATTGTCCGCTGCCTGCGCGGCGGCGGTACATTACAGGAAACCAGGGCCCTGTGGCACCCCGGGCAGGCGAACCGGCCCGGGGTCACCATCACAGGAAGCTGGTACCGTATTGCAGCTTGGGCAGGCCGTGGTAGGCCGCGATGCTCTGGCCGATGTCGGCGAAGGTCTCGCGACGACCGACGGAGCCCGCCTTGACCGGCTTGCCGTAGAACAGTACCGGAATGTATTCGCGGGTGTGGTCGGTACCGCTCCAGGTCGGGTCACAGCCGTGGTCGGCGGTCAGCACCACCACGTCGCCATCCTGCAGCAGGTCGAACAGCTCCGGCAGGCGGGAGTCGAAGTACTCCAGCGCATCGGCGTAGCCCTTGACGTCACGGCGGTGACCGTAGGAGGAGTCGAAGTCGACGAAGTTGGTGAAGACGATGGTCTGGTCACCGGCCGCTTTCACCTCTTCCAGAGTCCTGTCCCACAGCTCGGTCAGACCGGTCCCCTTCACCTGCTTGGTGATGCCCTGCTGGGCATAGATGTCGGCGATCTTGCCGATGGAGACCACCTGGCCACCCGCTTCCTTCATGTAGTCCAGCACGGTCGGCGCCGGCGGCAGCACGGAGTAGTCGTGGCGGTTGCCGGTGCGCTTGAAGTTGCCCTTGCCGCTGCCCACGAACGGACGCGCGATGACGCGGCCGATGTTGTAGGGCTCCAGCAGCTCGCGCACGATGTGGCACAGCTCATAGAGCTTCTCGAGGCCATAGGTCTCTTCGTGGCAGGCGATCTGGAACACGGAGTCGGCAGAGGTGTAGAGGATCGGCTTGCCGGTGCGCATGTGCTCTTCGCCCAGATCGTCCAGCACCTGGGTGCCGGAGGCGTGGCAGTTGCCCAGATACCCGGGCAGACCGGCCTTCTCGACGATGGCATCCAGCAGCTCCTGCGGGAAGCTGTTGTGATAGTCGTGGAAATAACCCCACTCGAACAAGACGGGCACGCCGGCAATCTCCCAGTGACCGGACGGGGTGTCCTTGCCGGAGGAGAGCTCCTGGGCAAAGCCGTAGGCACCGATCACCTCGACATCCTTGTTCAGTCCGGCCGGGAAGGTGCCGCTGGCGAGTTCGCCCGCGTGGCCCAGACCCAGCTTGCTGAGGTTTGGCAGGTTGAGAGCGCCACGGCCCTCGATCTCACCGGCGGCGCACGCCTTGGCGATATGGCCAAGGGTATTGGCACCCACGTCGCCGAACTTGTCGGCATCGGCGGCAGCACCAATACCGAAAGAGTCCATCATCAGAATAAAGGTACGTTTCATGGGACTTCCCCTTGTTACAAATCAGCCAGACCGATGCGACGGTAAACCTCGGGCAGCGCCTCCGGTTGGGTGTCGCCGATCTTCACGGCAGCCTGCACCATGCGGGCTGCCTCGGCAAATTGAGCTTCTGTCTGAGCGTGGATCAGGGCAAGCGGCTTGTCAGCATCGACGCTCTGACCCAGGCGGATAAAGTCGGTCAGACCGACCGCATAATCGAGTTTGTCGGCGGCGGCGCGGCGACCGCCCCCCATGGCCACCACGGCCAGACCCAGTTCACGGGTATCCATCGCGGTGACGAATCCGCTGTGGGCCGCGTAGACGGGGCGCACGATGGCGGCTTTGGGCAGGTAGGCGTCGTAGCGCTCCATGAAGTCGGCGGGACCACCGAGGCCGGTCACCATGCACCCGAAGATCTCGGCTGCCTTGCCGTTGTCCAGCACCGCTTGCAACCTGGTGCGGGCATCGCCGTCATCGCTGGCAAGACCGGCGGAGATCAGCATCTCGGCGCACAGGGCCATGGTCACTTCGTGGATGCGCTGGTTGCGATACTCACCGGTCAGGTAGCGCACCGCTTCGCGCACTTCCACGGCGTTGCCGGCGCTGGAGGCCAGCACCTGGTTCATGTCGGTCAGGAGTGCAGAGGTGCGGCAGCTGGCACCGTTGGCCACGGCGACGATGCTCCTGGCAAGCTCTTCAGAGGCTTCAAAGGTCGGCATAAAGGCGCCGGAGCCCACCTTCACGTCCATCACCAGCGCTTCCAGCCCGGAGGCAAGCTTCTTGGAGAGGATGGAGCCGGTGATCATGGCAATGGATTCAACGGTGGCGGTGATGTCCCGTACCGCATAGATACGCTTGTCGGCCGGGGCGAGATCGCCGGTCTGGCCGATGATGGCGACCCCCGCCTCTTTCACCACTTTCAGGAAGCGGTCGTTGTCGACCGAGGTCTGGTAGCCGGGGATGGCATCCAGCTTGTCCAGGGTACCGCCGGTATGGCCGAGACCACGGCCGGAGATCATGGGCACGAAACCGCCACAGGCGGCGACCATGGGGCCCAGCATCAGGGAGACGACGTCACCCACGCCGCCGGTGGAGTGCTTGTCGACGATGGGGCCGCCCAGATTGAGGTGATCCCAGGTCAATACCATGCCGGAGTCGCGCATGGCGCAGGTCAGGGCAACCCGCTCATCCATGGTCATGTCTTTGAAGTAGACCGCCATCGCCAGCGCCGCAATCTGGCCCTCACCGATGGTGTTGTTGGTAATGCCCTGAACGAAGAATTGAATCTCTTGGGTACTGAGCGCTTCACCGTTGCGCTTCTTGCGAATAATTTCTTGAGGCAAAAACATCTTTCATTCCCTCCGCCATTGCTGGCGTTACACAAGCCTGAATCCTTGCCCACACACCGCATGGTGGGGGCGAAACAGGGCGGACCAGGTCCGCCCTCTCATCGACCTATTAGTAACCGCTGGTGTTGGCCGGCTTGTCGCCATGCCCCAGTGTGGCCAGCAGGCTGGCCAGCAGGCTGGAGGCACCAAAGCGGAAGGTGCGGGCGGATACCCAGTCTTTGCCCAGGATCTCTTCGGCCATGGCCAGGTACTGACCCGCCACGGCGGCGTCTTTCACGCCACCGGCCGGCTTGAAGCCCACTTTCGGGTTCTTGGCCTTGATCACTTCCATCATGATGCGCGCCGCTTCCGGGGTCGCATTGACCGGCACCTTGCCGGTGGAGGTCTTGATGAAGTCGGCACCGGCATCGATACAGATTTCGGAAGCGCGGCGGATCAGCGCCTCTTCTTTCAGTTCACCGGTTTCGATGATCACTTTCAGCAGGGCTTGGCTACCACAGGCTTCCTTACAAGCTTTGACCAGATCGAAGCCGACCTGTTCATTGCCGGCCATGAAGGCGCGGTACGGGAACACCACGTCCACTTCGTCGGCACCGTAGGCCACGGCAGCGCGGGTTTCGGCTACGGCGATCTCGATGTCATCGTTGCCGTGCGGGAAGTTGGTCACGGTCGCGATGCGCACGTCGGCGGCGCCGATTTCACGCAGGGTCTTGCGAGCGATGGGGATGAAACGGGGATAGATGCAGACGGCGGCGGTCAGACCAGCCGGTGACTTGGCCTTGCGGCACAGGTCGATCACCTTCTGATCGGTGTCGTCATCGTTCAGAGTGGTCAGGTCCATCAGGTTCAGGGCGCGTTGGGCGGCCACTTTCAGATCAGTCATGCTATGTCTCCAAAGTCTTGTTAAGCCCCATCACCCGCGAGCGGCTTCACCGAACACCAAGGGTCGGCAGAGACGTTCCCGGAGCAACGGGATATGGAATTGCAGCGCAAATGCACAGGCAATACGGCTGCAAATAAGGCAAGAGCCCTGTCACTTTCTTACAAAAGTGCGGACTTGGTTCCATGAAGACTTGAGAAAGGCCGACTACGCAGACCCGACTTCCCAATCAATTCCATTTGACCGCCAACACCCGGATTCACCGGGCATTAGTCAATGCCAGCACCCTGCTGGCATCGCCTATTTCAGCCGAGATACCCCGTGTTTGCAAGCCGGATTTGCCAATTTCAGAGGTACCTCACACCCGGCAAATCCAGCGCTGGAAGGCGCTTAAGAGAAGAAGCGGGTCAGGATCCAGGAGTAGGCAATGCCCCCCAGATAGACCCCCACGATCCCCATGACGCCGGAGAGGACGGGCGGCGCCGGTATCGGCAACTTGAGGAAAGAAAACAACACCCCAACGATAAAGCCAGCCGCCATAGCCAGTAGCACTTCATTCATAGAACCTCCGATTTGACTCACTTTATTATTAGTCTTGACAGGAAAACGGTTGTCACCACCCCAAACGAGAACGCCACAGCAAATCGCTGTGGCGTTCGTCTTTATCCTGTCAGTCAGGCGATGTTACATGCCGGACAGCGCCAGGAAGAAGCCTGCGATGGTCGCAGACATCAGGTTGGACAGGGAACCTGCCAGCACGGCCTTCAGACCGAACTTGGCGATGGTGCCGCGACGGTTCGGTGCCATGGAGCCCAGACCACCCAGCAGGATGGCGACGGAGGACAGGTTGGCGAAGCCGCACAGGGCGAAGGAGATGATCGCCTTGGTGTGCTCGGACATGGCCACACCGTTGATCAGTACTTCATCCTTCAGGTAGGGGGCGAAGTTCAGGTAAGCCACGAACTCGTTGACCACCAGCTTCTGACCGATGAAGGAACCGGCCACGACCGCTTCGCTCCAGGGCACACCGATCAGGAAGGCCAGCGGGGAGAACAGCCAGCCCAGCAGCAGCTCCAGGGAGAGTTGCGGGTAACCGAACCAGCCGCCCACACCGGAGAAGATGCCGTTGATCATGGCGATGAGGCCGATGAAGGCCAGCAGCATGGCACCCACGTTCAGGGCCAGTTGCAGACCGGCGGAGGCACCGGCGGCAGCGGCGTCGATCACGTTGGCCGGCTTGTCGTCCAGCTCACCTTCTGCGGTGTTCTCGTCGTAGCTCGGGGTCTCGGTTTCCGGTACCAGCAGCTTGGCGAACAGCAGACCACCCGGGGCAGCCATGAAGGAGGCGGCGATCAGGTATTCCATCTTGACGCCCATGGAGGCGTAACCGGCCAGTACGGAGCCGGCAACGGAAGCCAGACCACCACACATGACGGCGAACAGCTCGGAGTCGGTCATCTTGGAGATGAAGGGACGTACCACCAGCGGGGCTTCGGTCTGACCGACGAAGATGTTGGCAGTGGCGGAGAGGGATTCGGTACGAGAGGTGCCCAGCACCTTCTGCAGACCGCCGCCCAGCAGCTTGATCACCCACTGCATGATGCCGAGGTAGTAGAGTACCGCGATCAGGGAAGAGAAGAAGATGATGACGGGCAGGACGCGGAAGGCGAAGACGAAGCCACCGCCACCGAACACTTCGAACATCTTGTTGCCAACCAGACCACCGAACAGGAATTCGATGCCGTTCTGGCCATAACCGATGACGCTGGAGACGGCGTCGGACACGCCTACCAGGATGTCACGACCGACCGGCACGTAGAGCACGAAGGCCCCCAGACCGGCCTGGATGGCAAAGGCGCCACCTACGGTACGAATTTTGATTGCCTTGCGGTTGCTGGAGAACAGCACCGCAATCAGGACGAGCGTCGCCATCCCTACCAGACCCATTATCAGATTCATTATTAACACTTCCTCTTTAGTAGCACCTGCCAGCTTGTTAACGATTTGTGTATTGAAGCCGCTAATCAAGGGTGCGCATTATACTAATTACGGTGCGACAAAATAGAATACTGGTCACATTTTATAAGCCACAAATGGCCTGAACATCGTTTAATTAGACCGCAAACGATTTTTATGGGCCCTGTTTTTTATCACTCGGTCATCATTTGATAATCAAATGTTAATTTCATGATTTCCTGGGGGGAACAGCCGCCGGGTGGAGTCATGTAACACCGAAATAACATCCTCCAGCGGTTGCTGCCGCAATTGTGCCAACAAGCGGGCTATGGTCGGCAGGCTGGCCGGCGTGTTCACCTCCCCCTGCTGGCCTTGCAGCGGCATGTCGGGAGCGTCGGTTTCCAGCAGCAAGGCCTCCAGCGGCATCTGGCGTATCGCCTCCCGGGTCTTGTTGGCCCGCTCATAGCTGATGACCCCCCCGATCCCCAGCCTGAAACCCAGTTGCCAGAACACCTCCGCCTGATGCAGGGAGCCGCTGAAGGCATGAATGACCCCCCCTTGTGGCGGAGTGCAGCGCCGCAGGATCTTGGCGACCGTGTCGTTGGCACGCACCGAGTGGACGATGAGGGGCAGCTCATGCGCCATGGCCAGCCGCACCTGCGCCTCGAACATCTCGACCTGCCCCTCCTGCGGCACATGGGAGCGCAGATCCAGCCCGCACTCCCCCACGGCCACCAGCCCACGGGGCCGACTCGCCAGCAGGGTCTCCAGCCGGGTCAGTGCATCCCGGGGCTGCTTGCCCACATACCAGGGATGGATCCCCAGGCCATAGCGGATGTCGTCGTGGCGCCCTGCCAGCGCCACCACCCGCCCCCAGTTTTCCTCTCCCACGGCGGGGATGATATACTCGCCCACCCCCAGCTGGCGCCACCGGGTCAGCAGCGCCTCCCTATCGGCGTCAAAGACCGGAAAATCGAGGTGGCAGTGGGTGTCTATCAATTCCATGTCGCGCTTACCTGTCTGTCGTACTCAATGGGTTCATTCCATGCCAACACACGTTTCCCGAGGCTTTACCCTGATAGAACTGGTGCTGGTCATCATCGTGCTGGGGATCCTGGCCGTGACCGCCCTGCCCCGCTTCATCAACATCCAGGACGACGGGCTCAAGAGCAGCGTCTCGGCCACGGCGGGCAGCTTTGCCAGTGCCGCCCGGCTCGCCCACGCCGGCTGGGCGGTCAAGGTTAAGGGGGAGCCTCTGGCACTCTACAACTTTAGCGGCATGGGCAGGCAGGATCTCGACATCAACAGCCATGGCTGGCCGGTTGGCACCAGGGAGGTCAGGGGCCCGATACCGTCTTCCCCGGTGGCGACAGCGATCAGATCTCCGTCAGCAGCCGGGACGACTGCGAGAGCCTGTTTGGCGCCCTGCTCGATACCGATCTGACGGTGGCCGATGAGTTGCACCAGGATTCAGACAGTGACTACATCTCCCGGCTCATCCCGGCAGACGCTCAGGCTGACGGCGCCCTTCGTCACGACAACTGCCGCTATACCCTGCGCAGCTCCGTTGGCCGCTTCCCGGCATACCCCGACGGGCTCTCGTTCGACTACAACAGCGTCACTGGCGCCGTGACCCGCCAGTTCCAGTGAGGTCGTCGCCCTTCTCCGGGCGCTTCTCCTCTTCATCATGGCGTACCGGCGCGCAGCAGCGCCGGTTCTCCGGTGTGAGTCCCCACTCCTGGCACCAGGCATCGTAGCGAGCCAGCCAACGCAGCAATATCCCCTTCATGGGCGCCTCCTTGTCTTGATGGTTTCCCCACAAGCCTGCCCCAATCCAACTCCCCAGACCAGCATCTCGGGGCCAGCGGCGTCATGGCCTGTCCAGCGGCAGCAGCAGCCCCATGGAAATCTCGTCCACATAGCCCTCGTCCAGCCGATAGGCCTGCCGTCTCACCCCTTCCTCCACGAACCCGCACTTGCGATACAAGGCGTGGGCCACCTCGTTGTGGGCCATCACTCCCAGCTCCAGCCGGTGGATACCGAGATCCCTCGCGGCCGCGATCAGGGTACGCAGCAACCGTTCACCCCATCCCTGCCCGCGCGCCCCCGAACGCAGCCCCATCACCACCAGGGCGCAGTGGCGGTTGCGTGCCAGGCCGCCACCAAGGAGCGCGGCAAACCCTTGCACCTCCCCCGCCAGCTCCAGCAGCCACATGGCCTGGTTGGGGGACGCGGCCATGGCCTCGAGCCGCCTGCGCTGCCCCGCGATGTCCGAGGGGCGCTCTCCCGCTTCATACAGCATGAAGCGGGTCTCCCTGTCCAGTTGCCCGAAGAAGCTGTCCAGCGCCGCCGCATCCTCCACCCCTGCCATACGAATCATCACGCCGACCTCCCTGCCTGGTGGTTCTGCCGACCACGACCATAAAAAACGACTCCCTCAGGAGTCGTTTTTATCAGAGCCATCTGGCTAACGCCACGCCCTCGGCCCGATCAGGCTTTCGCTGGCAGGCTCAGGCGAGCAACCGCTTCCACGTGCATGGAGTGCGGGAACATGTCCACCGGCTGCACCTCGTCCAGCACGAAGCCCTGTTTGACCAGCCAGGCGAGATCCCGGGCCAGGGTCTGGGGGTTGCAGGAGACATAGACCAGACGGCGCGGCGCCATGGCCACCAGGGTCTGCAATACCGCCTTGTCACAGCCCTTGCGGGGCGGATCCATCACCACCACGTCGGCACTCACCCCGTCGGCATGCAGGGCAGGCATCAGCTGCTCCGCCTTGCCCACGTGGAACTCGGTCTGCTCGATGCCGTTGAGGGCCGCATTGCGGCGGGCGTCGCTGATGGCGCTCTCCACCGACTCGATCCCCACCACCTTGGCGGCCTTGCCTGCCAGGAACAGGGAGATGGTGCCGATGCCGCAATAGATGTCGAACACCGTCTCGCTGCCGGTCAGCTCGCAATACTCCAGCGCCTTGGAGTAGAGCACGTCGGTCTGGCTCGGGTTGTTCTGGAAGAAGGAGAGGGGCGAGATCTCGAATTCGAGCTCGTGGATCTTGTCGCGGATCACCCCGCTGCCCAGCAGCACCCGGTTCTTGTCACCCAGGATGCGGTTGGTACGCGCCTCGTTGATGTTCTGCACCAGAGTAGTGACCGGCAGATCCGCCAGGGCCGCCAGCAGCTCGGCTTCGAACGGCAGCGCTTCGCCCAGGGTCACCAGCACCACCATCAGCTCGCCGCTCTTGAAGCCCTTGCGGGTCATCAGGTTGCGCACGCAGCCGGTGTGGGCCACCTCGTCATAGGCCGCGATGTCGTGCTCGCGCATCCAGTTGCGTACCCGGGCATTGAGCTCCACGTGCAGCGAATCCTGCACCGCGCAATCATCGGCGGTGATGAGGTCATGGGAGTGCTTGCGGTAGAAGCCGATCTCGGCGCCCGCCTCGCTGCCACGCACCGCGTACTGGGCCTTGTTGCGATAGGCAAACGGCGTCTCCATGCCGAGGATGGGGTTGACCACGGCCTCACCCAGCCCGACCTGCTCCAGTGCGCTCTGCACCAGGCTCTGCTTGAGGGCAAGCTGGGCCGGATAGGCCAGCGGGCGCACCTGGCAGCCACCGCACTCGGTGTTGGGGCAAAAATCGGCCACCCGATCGACGGAGGGCTGGGTCAGCTCGACCAGCTTGCCGTGCAGGTAGTTCGGTTTGACCTCGGTCAACTCGACCAGAGCCTGCTCACCGGGCAGCAGACCCTCGACAAACAGGGGGCGATCGAACAGGCGACCCTTGCCATCCCCCTTGTCGGTCAGTTCCAGAATATCGATCTGATGTTGGTGTCCCACTAACGGCATGAGCGGCTCCGAAGGCATGAAAGAGAGGGTGACGACGGGGCAGACCCGGCGACCCCGAATAAAGGGTGGCAGAGTTTAGCGGAGATCCGCCCAAAATGCAGGCATAAAAGACCCTGCAAACACAAATAGCGACCCCGGCCACCAGCGGCCCGGTCCGGGCAGCCTGGCCAGCCCGCCCCAATAAAAAACCGCCGGACGGGGCCGGCGGTATGACATTCATGGCAGCAGGATCAATGGCTGTAGGCTTTCTCGCCGTGGCTGGTCACGTCCAGCCCTTCGCGCTCGGCATCTTCCTTCACCCGCAGACCGATCAGCAGGTCCACCAGCTTGTAGGCCACGGCCGAGACCAGGGCGGTCCAGACCACGGTCACCCCCACGCCGATGACCTGTACCTTGACCTGGGCCAGGATGGAGTATCCCTCGGCCACCTGGTTGGTCACATAGTCCCACACCCCGGTGCCGCCCAGATCCGGGCTGGCGAACACCCCGGTCAGCACGGCCCCCAGGATCCCGCACACCCCGTGCAGGCCGAACACGTCCAGGCTGTCATCGGCCCCCAGCAGACGCTTGAGACCGTGCACGCCCCACAAACCGGCAACGCCGCTGAGCAGGCCGATGATGAGGGCGCCCCCCACACCGACGAAACCGGCGGCAGGGGTGATGGCGACCAGGCCCGCCACCGCACCGGAGACAGCGCCAAGCAGGGAGGGACGGCCCTTCATCGCCCACTCGGCGAAGGTCCAGGAGAGGGCGGCAGCGGCAGGTGCGATCCAGGTGTTGGCGAAGGCCAGGGCCGCCGTGCCGTTGGCTTCGAGGGAGGAGCCAGCGTTGAAGCCGAACCAGCCG
This sequence comes from Aeromonas sp. ASNIH1, assembly GCF_002934285.1. Lineage (NCBI taxonomy): Bacteria > Pseudomonadati > Pseudomonadota > Gammaproteobacteria > Aeromonadales > Aeromonadaceae > Aeromonas > Aeromonas sp. ASNIH1. Next base: position 969,604 of record NZ_CP026228.1, read on the forward strand.
AACCACAGCAGGGCGGCACCGATCATGGTCATGGTCAGGCTGTGGGGGGTCATGGGGTCACGGCCATAGCCAACCCGTTTGCCCACCATGAAGGCCCCTACCAGACCGGCCACCGCGGCGTTGATGTGCACCACGGTGCCACCGGCGAAGTCCAGAGCGCCGTGCTGGAACAGATAGCCTGCGGTGGCACCGGCCGCTTCGGCGGCGGCCGCATCCGTGTAGGCATCCGGACCCGCCCAGTACCACACCATGTGCGCCATCGGGATATAGGCGAAGGTGAACCAGATCACCGCGAACAGCAGCACCGCCGAGAACTTCATCCGCTCGGCAAAGCCGCCGACGATGAGCCCGCAGGTGATGGCGGCAAAGGCGCCCTGGAACACCACGTAGATGAACTCGCTGATCCCGACCCCCTTGCTGAAGGTGGCGGCGATGGAATCCGGCGTCACCCCCATCAGCAGCACCTTGTCGAAGGAACCGTAGAAGGCGCCGCCCTCGGTGAAGGCCAGGGAGTAGCCGTAGACCACCCAGAGGACGGTGATGAGGCAGAACAAGGTGAACACCTGCATCAGCACGCTCAGCATGTTCTTGGCGCGCACCAGGCCGCCGTAGAAGAGGGCGAGGCCCGGCACGGACATCAGGATCACCAGGGCCGCCGCCACCATCAGCCAGGTATTGTCCCCCTTGTTGATGGTCACGGTCGCGGCCGCCTGTACCACATCGGCCTGCGCGGCCACATCTTCGGCCCAGCCCGGGGCGGCCATGGTGGCGGCCAGCGCCAGCAGGCCAGTCATTACGAGTCTCTTGAACATACAGCCCTCTCCTTGTCGTCCCGGCATCCGGGTCCATTTCCTGATATGCATTTCCAACCTGGCCACCTGCCCACCGCACCTGTGTGGCTCACGGAGACATCATGGCGACATGAGATGGGGAAAGCATAAAGCAGGCCAAGAAAAATAATCCTTTTATTTCATGCCGTTATGTTTTTATCACATTCAACGCGCACCATCTTGGCGCACGATGCCCGGTTACAGGGGGAAAATCGCACTTTGGCTGTGCATTGCCGGGAAAATGCACCAGGATGACCCAACCACCTCACAATGACGGGGCGAACCCCTGGTGATGTCACCCTGGCAGGCTTATCTATCCCGCTAAGGTATTTATGAAATAAATGAAATGGGCCATACCATGGTGAAATTAAATGAGGCTGACGGCCAATATCCCCCCACCCGAGGGGCACAAGCACTTTAAGAGTGCAAACGCGCGCCATTCGTCTGGCTTGCCCCGAAATGCCCGGTCATACTGGCAAGCCATCTTCCCCTGTTCCCAGCGCCGCGAGGAGCCCATGCCCAATCTCAACGTGACCGAAATCAAGGCCTTCGTGCCTGCCCGGGATTTCACGCTGTCAAAGCAGTTCTATCAGGATCTCGGCTTTACCCTGGCCTCCGATGGCGACGGCGTGGCCTATTTTCATCTCGGCAACGCAAGCTTCCTGCTGCAGGATGGCAACCCCCCGGGGCTGGCCGAGCAGCTCATGATGCACCTCCTGGTGGAGGACGTGGCCGCTTGGCGGGCCCAAGTGGAGGCGAGCCAGATCGCCGCCCGCTACAGTGTCCGGGTCACAGAGCTCGTCACCCAGCCGTGGCGCATGAAGGAATTCTGTCTGTACGATCCCGCCGGCGTGCTGTGGCGCATCGCGCAGAATATCGACTGAGGGGATGGCAGTCCGAGAGGTTGATGGCCTGACAGCCTGTGGGTCTGAAGGGCTGAGGGGCTGAGGGGCTGAGGGGCTGAGGGTACACCTCTTCGCACCGCCCGGAAAAACAAAAGGCCATCCGCGAGGATGGCCTTTTGTCATGGAATCTGATGGTGCCCGGGGTCGGACTCGAACCGACACGTATTGCTACGGCGGATTTTGAATCCGCTGCGTCTACCGATTTCGCCACCCGGGCAGCTGCGAGGGATTATACGAATGGCGCTTGGCCATGCAAGGTGTTTTTCTTGCGCCCACCGTTGTTTGCTCATTTATTCAACGCCTTGCCGATGCCAGGCCAGTTACATAAAATGCCCGCATCATATTAATGGAATAATCATCATGGCCAAGCGCAAGACCCCCTCCCCTCTTCAGCCTGCTCCCCGGCATCCGTCCGCCGGTCTGCTGCGCCGTCTCGGCGCCCTGCTCTATGACTATCTGGTGGTGATTGCCCTGCTGATCATCGCCGGCTTCATCGGCATGGGGGTGGCCCACCTGCTGCTGGCCACCGGCATGGCGCACGTTCCCGAGGGCAAGGATGCCGCCTGGCTGCTCACCAGCCCCCTCTACAGCGCCTGGCTGGCCTTCGTCATCTGCGGTTTCTACACCTGGTTCTGGGTCCGCGCCGGCCAGACCATCGGCATGCGGGCCTGGCGCCTGCGCATCCAGAACCTGGACGGCAGCAACATTCGCGTCACCCAGGCCCTGATCCGGCTCGCCACCTCGGCCTTTGGCCTGGGCAACCTGCTGTGTGTGTTCAATCGCGCCCGCCCCCGCGCCTTCCAGGACATCTGGGCCGAGTGCGAGGTGGTGGTGCTTGGCAAGACGGAAAACCTGGAGCAGCTCAATCGCTGATCCCAAGACGGCAACGAAAAAGGGCACCCCGAGGTGCCCTTTTTGCTGACCAGAACTGACGGCTTGCAGCCCAGAACCTTGACGGAAACGGTGCATCGAGAGCAATGGCCGCCTTTTGTCAGCAGCCCGCCGCCCTTCAGGCCGCTACTGCTTGCGGCTCAGGATATAGAAGGAGATGCCGCCAAACAGCAGGCTGGGTGCGATGGCCGCGAGGATGGGCGGGACCGCATAGACCAGGCTGACCGGGCCGAACACCCTGTCGCTCACATAGACCGCGAAGCCGGTCATGATCCCCATCAGCATCCGCGCCCCCATGCTCACCGAACGCAGCGGGCCGAAGATGAAGGAGGAGGCGAGCAGTATCATGGCCACCACGGAGAGCGGTGAGAGCAGCTTACGCCACATCTCCAGCTTGTAGCGTCCGGCATCCTGCTTGTTGGCATCCAGATAACCGATGTAGTCCCGCAGCCCCGAGATGGGCAGGTTCTCGGGATCGATGCTGACCACCCCGAGCTGCTTGGGAGTCAGCTCGGATTGCCAGGCCATCTGGGCATGCTCTTCGTCCTGGATCCGGGTGGGATCGTCAAACCGGGTGATGTGCACCTGTTTCAGCAGCCAGTGGTGATCCTCGAACACCCCCTCCTTCGCCTGCACCACGTCGATCAGGTTGCGGGACGGAGTGAAGCGGTAGAGGGTGATACCGGTCAGGGCGCCATCGTTGCGCACCCCGTTGATGTTGACGAAGTTGTTGCCATCCCGTGCCCAGACCCCGTAGGCCGAGACCGTGAGCCGCCCTTCCGACATGGCCCCCGCCTTGATGTCATCCGCCATCCGCTTGGCGGCCGGTGCGACGTACTCTCCCATCAGCCCCACCAGCAGCATCAGGGGAATGGCGGTCTTGAGCGCCGCCATGACGATGCTGATCTTGGAGCGTCCCGCCGCCTGCATCACCACCAGCTCGGAGCTGGTCGCGAGCTGGCCCAGACCGATGAGGCCACCGAGCAGGGCCGCCAGGGGGAAGAAGAGCACCGCCTCCTTGGGCATGGAGAGCAGCACGTAGTAGAGGGCGTTGAGCATGTCGTAGTTGCCTTCCCCGACCGCCTTCAACTGCTCCACGTACTTGATGAGCGCGGCCAGCCCGACCAGGGTCAGCTCGCACAGCAGGATCGACATGAAGATGACCCTGCCTATGTATCTATCGAGAATGCCGAACATCAGCAGAGACTCCCAGGTTGCAGCATCATGCTGACTTTCTCTTGAACAATTGCCCTTTGACCCCGTTCCACCAGCTGGTGCCCTGCAGGTTGAGAGGCAACCCTATCAGCAGCAGATAGACCAGGGGCACCAGGAACATCCCGGGCCAGTGGGGCAGACGCCCGCTGTCGATGGCCGACCGGGCGGCACTGAGCAGCAGGAAATAGGAAAGATAGAGCAGGATGGCCGGCAGCAGCTTGGCGTAACGCCCCTGACGGGGATTGACCCGCGCCATCGGCACCACCAGGAAGGTGAGCACCAGAATGGAGAGGGGCAGCGACAGGCGCCACTGCAATTCGGCCATCAGCTGGTTGTCCTGGGTGCCGAGCAATGCCAGGGTCGGCTTGGCCGCCGCCTTGCGGTTGGATCGCTCCATCTCCTGCTGGCGGATCACCAGGCTGTATTCACGGAACTCCGAGACCTGGAACTGCTTGCCGGTGAAATGCCCCTCGTAGCGCGAACCATCCTTCAGGGTCAGCCACTGCAAGCCGTTGCTGTCGGCGGTCACCTGCCCCTCGTTGGCCACCACCACTGACGGGGGTGAGCCACCCTCGGCCCGTTGCAGCACGAAGATTTTCTGCAACTCCGACCCCTTGTCGTTCAGATCCTGGATGTAGGCCACCAGGCGCCCCTTGTCGAGCTCCATGAAGCGGCCGGCCTGCAGGAAAGAGATACCGGGATCGGCCTTGAACTCGTCGATCACCTGGTACTCCCGCTCCTTGGCCTGGGGGGCGACCCAGCCGGTGTTGAACGCCGCGACGGCGGCGGTCAGCAAGGCCAGCACCAGGGCGCTGCCCATGATGAAACGGTGACTGAAACCCACCGCGTGCATCACCGTCATTTCGCTTTCCGCGTACAAACGGCCGTGAGCAAACAGAATGGCTAAAAACAGACTGATAGGCAGCATCAACAACGCCATATTCGGCAGGTTGAGCAGCAGGAGGGTGGATACCAGGCGCGTCGGCACCTCACCATCGGCGGCATCGCCAATGATCTGGATAAATTGCTGGCTGACGAAGATAAGCAGCAGCACGAACAGCACCGCCAGCTGGGTTTTCAGGGTCTCCCTGAACAAATATCGGAAAACGATCACAGTCATTCCCAAGTAAACTTGTGTTTTTAGTCGAATGCCTGAAAAATAGGGCCCTATATTGGATTTTTACCAGTTTGAACTGCGGAGCCTGTGACTGTTCGCTCCGCCTCTGATACCCCAACAAGCACCGCATTATTCAATAAATGGTGCCTTTTGTCTTTAGGATGTAGGAGATTCCATGGAGTTCAGTGTAAAGAGTGGCAGTCCTGAGAAGCAACGCAGTGCCTGCGTCGTGGTCGGCGTTTTTGAGCCCCGCCGCCTCTCTCCGGTTGCCGAACAGCTGGACAAGATCAGCGACGGCTACCTCAGCTCGCTGCTGCGCCGTGGCGACCTGGAAGGGAAACCGGGCCAGATGCTGCTGCTGCATCAAGTACCGGGTGTGCTCAGCGAGCGCGTACTGCTGGTCGGGTGCGGCAAGGAGCGCGAACTCGACGAGCGCCAGTACAAGCAGATCATCAACAAGACCATCACCACCCTGAACGAAACCGGCTCCATGGAAGCGGTCTGCTTCCTGACCGAGCTGCACGTCAAGGGTCGGGATACCTACTGGAAGGTGCGTCAGGCGGTGGAAACCACCAAGGCGGGCCTCTACAGCTTCGATCAGTTCAAGACCAACAAGGCCGAACCGCGCCGTCCGCTGCGCAAGCTGGTCTTCAACGTGCCGACGCGTCGGGAACTGACCATAGGCGAGCGCGCCATCAATCACGGCCTGGCCGTGGCGAAAGGGGTGCGCATCTGCCGCGACGTGGCGAACATGCCGCCCAACGTCTGCAATCCCGCCTACCTCGCCTCCCAGGCCCGCCGTCTGGCGGATGCCTATGACAACATCACCACCAGGGTGGTGGGGGAGCAGGAGATGGCCGAGCTCGGCATGAACTCCTACCTGGCGGTGGCCCGTGGCTCCGAGAACGAAGCCATGATGGCCATCATCGAGTACAAGGGCAACGCCGACGCCAAGCCCATCGTGCTGGTGGGCAAGGGGCTGACCTTCGACTCCGGCGGCATCTCCATCAAGCCGGCAGACGGCATGGACGAGATGAAGTACGACATGGGTGGCGCAGCCTCCGTGCTCGGCACCATGCACGCCCTGGCCCAGTTGCAGCTGCCCATCAACGTCATCGGCGTGCTGGCGGGCTGCGAGAACATGCCGGGGGGCAACGCCTACCGCCCCGGTGACATCCTCACTACCATGTCCGGCCAGACCGTCGAGGTGCTCAACACCGACGCCGAAGGCCGCCTGGTGTTGTGCGATGCCCTCACCTATGTGGACCGCTACGATCCCGAGACCGTGATCGACGTAGCGACCCTGACCGGTGCCTGCATCATCGCCCTTGGCCACCATACCTCTGGCCTCTTGGCGAACCACAACCCCCTGGCCCACGAGCTGCTCAACGCCTCCGAACAGGCCGGCGATCGCGCCTGGCGACTGCCCCTGTTCGACGAGTATCAGGAGCAGCTGGAAAGCCCGTTCGCGGACATGGCCAACATCGGTGGCCGTCCGGCCGGTACCATCACTGCCGCCGCCTTCCTGTCGCGCTTCACCAAGAAGTACAACTGGGCCCACCTGGATATCGCAGGGACCGCCTGGAAGAGCGGCAAGGAGAAGGGTTCCACCGGCCGTCCTGTGCCCCTGCTGACCCAGTTCCTGCTCAACCGGGCCGGCGTGGCGGACGTCGAAGACAAGGAGTGATCCCCTTCCCCATCGACTCGAAAAGCGATGCGAGAAGGCGTTACCCTGTATCACAAGGAAGAGGCCTGCCTCTTCCTTGTTTCATTGAGAGAATCCGGGAAGTCCGTGCCAGACGCGGCTCCCGAAGACGGCCAATCGCTGTCCGTCACAGCCAAACGGGACCGACCTGATGAGCCAAGTGACCTTTTACCTGATGAGCCAGCCCGATGATGCGGATGCCTCCGCCGTCGAGCGCCTCGCCTGCCAGCTTGCGGCCGATGGCTGGAGCGCAGGCCACCTCTATCTGCTGTGCGAGGACGAGGCCCAGGCCCTGCGTCTGGACGAGCTGTTGTGGCAGTTGCCGCCCGATCGCTTCGTGCCGCACCAGTTGCAGGGGGAGAGCGGTCAGGCTCCAGTGGAGATAGGCCATCAGCCGCCACGGCGGCGCTATGCCTGCCTCATCAACCTGGCCCGGCAGACACCTTTGTTTGCAGGACACTTCGCTCAAGTGGTAGATTTTGTCCCCACTGACGAAACGCAAAAGCAGCAAGCCCGCGAGCGCTACAAGCACTATCGCCAGGCGGGCCATACCCTCGAGATGAGGGATCAGCCCGTCCTTGCCGCACCGGATCCGGCTCAGCCCTGACTGTGCCACCCTCGATCCACGACGAATCAACAACAGACTCCATCCATCCAGAATACGGCGAGACCATGGAAAAGACTTTTAATCACAACGCCATCGAACAGGCGCTCTACCAGCACTGGGAAGCCCAGGGCTACTTCAAGCCCCACGGCGACACCAGCAAAGACTCCTTCTGCATCATGATCCCGCCGCCGAACGTCACCGGCAGCCTGCACATGGGTCACGCCTTCCAGCAGACCCTGATGGACACCCTGATCCGCTACAACCGCATGCAGGGCAAGAACACCCTGTGGCAGGCGGGTACCGACCACGCCGGTATCGCCACCCAGATGGTGGTTGAGCGCAAGATCGCCGCAGAAGAGGGCAAGACTCGCCACGATTACGGCCGGGAAGCCTTCATCGACAAGATCTGGCAGTGGAAGGAAGAGTCCGGTGGCACCATCACCCGTCAGATGCGCCGTCTGGGTGACTCCGTGGATTGGGAGCGCGAGCGCTTCACCATGGATGAGGGTCTCTCCGCCGCCGTCCAGGAAGTGTTCGTGCGCCTGTACGAAGACGGCCTGATGTACCGCGGCAAGCGTCTGGTGAACTGGGATCCCAAGCTCAACACCGCCATCTCCGACCTGGAAGTGGAAAACCGCGAGATCAAGGGCCACATGTGGCACCTTCGCTACCCGCTGGCCAACGGCGCCAAGACCGCCGAAGGCCAGGATCACCTGATCGTCGCCACCACCCGTCCGGAAACCATGCTGGGCGATACCGCCGTGGCCGTGAACCCGGAAGACCCGCGCTACAAGGCGCTGATCGGCCAGCACATCCTGCTGCCGCTGGTGAACCGTCTGATACCCATCGTTGCCGACGAACACGCCGACATGGAGAAGGGCACCGGCTGCGTGAAAATCACCCCGGCCCACGACTTCAACGACAACGAAGTGGGCAAGCGCCACAACCTGCCGATGATCAACATCTTCACCCTGGACGCCCACGTGCGTGCCGAGGCCGAAGTGGTCGATACCAATGGCAACCCCAGCACCGCCTATGACGCCGCCCTGCCGACCGAGTTCGCCGGGATGGAGCGCTTCGCCGCCCGCAAGGCCATCGTCGCCAAGCTGGACGAGCTGGGCCTCCTGGCCGAGATCAAGGATCACGTGCTGCAACAGCCTTACGGCGATCGCGGCGGCGTGCCCATCGAGCCCATGCTGACCGACCAGTGGTACGTGCGCGTGGCCCCCATGGCCAAGACCGCCATCGAGGCGGTGGAAGATGGCCGCATCCAGTTCGTGCCGAAGCAGTACGAAAACATGTACTTCTCCTGGATGCGCGACATTCAGGACTGGTGCGTCTCCCGTCAGCTGTGGTGGGGTCACCGCATCCCGGCCTGGTATGACGATGCCGGCAACGTCTACGTGGGCCGCAACGAAGAGGAAGTGCGCGCCAAGCACAGCATCCCGTCCGTGACCGTGCTGCGTCAGGACGAAGACGTGCTCGACACCTGGTTCAGCTCCGCCCTGTGGACCTTCTCCACCCTGGGCTGGCCGAACAACACCGAGGCGCTCAAGACCTTCCACCCGACCGACGTGCTGATGAGCGGCTTCGACATCATCTTCTTCTGGATTGCCCGGATGATCATGATGACCATGCACTTCATCAAGGACGAGAACGGCCAGCCGCAAGTCCCGTTCAAGACCGTCTATATCACCGGCCTCATCCGTGACGAAGAAGGCCAGAAGATGTCCAAGTCCAAGGGCAACGTGCTGGACCCCCTCGACATGATCGATGGCATCTCCCTGGAAGACCTGCTGGAGAAGCGCACCGGCAACATGATGCAGCCGCAGATGGCCGAGAAGATCGCCAAGCGCACCGCCAAGCAGTTCCCGGAAGGGATCAATGCCCACGGCACCGACGCCCTGCGCTTCACCCTGGCGGCGCTCGCCTCCACCGGTCGTGACATCAACTGGGACATGAAGCGCCTGGATGGCTACAACAACTTCTGCAACAAGCTGTGGAACGCCTCCCGCTATGTGCTGATGAACACCGAAGATCAGGATTGCGGCTTTGCCGGTGGCGAGATGCAGTTCAGCCTGGCGGATCGCTGGATCCAGTCCCAGCTGCAAGTGGCCATCCGTGACTTCCGCACCGCCCTCGATACCTACCGCTTCGACATCGCTGCAGGCGTGTTGTACGAATTTATCTGGAACCAGTTCTGTGACTGGTATCTGGAGCTGACCAAGCCGGTACTGACCAAGGGCTCCGAGGCCGAGCAGCGCGCTGCCCGCCACACCCTCGTCAGTGTCCTCGAGACCCTGCTGCGCCTGGCACACCCGATCATCCCGTTCATCACCGAAACCATCTGGAAATCGGTCGCCCCGCTGGCCGGCGTACACGCCGACACCATCATGATTCAGGCTTTCCCGGAATTCGACGCCGCCAAGGTGGACGACGCCGCGATGGCGGATCAGGAGTGGGTGAAGGAGTTCATCGTCAGCATCCGCAACATCCGCGCCGAGATGAACGTGGCCCCGAGCGTGCCCCTCAACGTGCTGCTCCAGTGCGATGCCAAGGATGCCCAGCGCGCCGCTGACAACGAGGCCTTCCTCAAGTCGCTGGCCCGTCTGGAATCCATCCGCGTACTGGCGGCCGGTGAAACCGCCCCGCTGTCGGTCAAGAAATTGATCGGTGCCACCGAGCTGATGATCCCCATGGCCGGTCTCATCGACAAGGAAGCCGAGCTGGCCCGTCTGGCCAAAGAGGTGGCCCGTCTGGTGGGCGAGTGCGGCCGCATCGAAGGCAAGCTCGGCAACGAAGCCTTCGTCGCCAAGGCGCCGGAAGCGGTCATCATCAAGGAGCGCGAGAAGCTGGAAGATTACCGTCTCCAGCTGACCAAGCTGGAAGCCCAGCAGGCCGAGATCGCCGCGCTCTAAGCCACAGCGCAACATGACAAGCCCCCGTTTATCGGGGGCTTTTTCATGTCAGGGGTTCAGTTCTCCCTCTCCTGCCCCGCAGTTTTATCCCTCCCGCCGGGACGATATTCAAAAATTCACGAGCCAAATCACCTCCTTTCACAAGCGCAGAGCCCGCAAATTCATTACACTGCCAGCGGTCTTTTCTATCGGGAGTGCTGCTGCAGTATGGAAATATTGATCCTGTTTGGATTGATTTTGCTCAATGGCGTCTTCGCCATGTCGGAAATCGCCATCGTGACGGCACGCAAGGCACGCCTCGCCAAAATGGCGAGCGAAGGGAGCCGCTCCGCCGCCATCGCCCTCAAGCTCGGGGAAGATCCGACCCATTTCCTCTCCGCCGTACAGATCGGCATCACCAGCATCGGCCTGCTCAACGGTATCTATGGCGAGTCCCTGCTGGCCCAGCCCTTCGCCCTCTGGCTGCAGGAGTGGGGGCTCTCCCCCAAGAGCAGCAGCCTGCTCGCCACCGTCATCGTGGTCGTGCTGGTCACCTATCTCTCCATCGTGGTAGGGGAGCTCGTGCCCAAACGCCTCGGACAGCTCAGCGCCGAGCGCATTGCCTGTCTGGTAGCCCGCCCCATGCTCTGGCTGGCGACCCTGACCCGTCCCTTCGTCTGGTTGCTCTCCGCCTCCACCAACGCCAGCCTGCGGCTGCTGCGGGTCGATCAGCGCAGCAGCAACAACGTCACTCAGGAGGAGATCCACGCCATGCTGGTGGAGGGCTCCGAAGCGGGGGTGATCGAGGACCATGAGCACACTATGTTGCGCAACGTGTTCCGCCTCGACGAACGCAGCCTGGCCTCCCTGATGGTGCCGCGCAGCGACATCCGCTATCTGGACCTGTCACTGCCGCTGGAAGTGAACCTCCAACGTCTGGTGGAGTATCGCCACAGCTTCTTCCCTGTCTGTGACGGCAGCCTGTCGGATCTCGTCGGCATCCTCAACGTCAGCAAGGTGCTGCACGCCTACATCAAGGGAGAACCCATCGTTCTGGCGGCGCTGACCCAGGACGGCAGCCTGCTGCCGGAGACCCTTAACGGCCTGGAGCTGCTCAACCACTTCCGTACCCACTCCGAGCACATGGTGCTGGTGGTGGACGAATATGGCGAGCTGCAGGGGCTGGTCACCCAGCAGGATCTGCTGGAAACCCTGGCCGGCGACTTCCAGCAGGAAGATGGGGAGGACAACTGGGCCTTCCAGCGCGCCGACGGCAGCTGGCTGCTCGACGGCCTCATTCCACTGCCAGAATTGAAGGACTGTCTGGAGCTGGTTCGTCTGCCGGAAGAAGAAAAACATCACTATCACACCCTTGGAGGGCTTATCATGCTGCTCCTTGGCCGCCTTCCCCAGACCGGAGACCTGGTCACCCTGGAACAGTGGCAACTGGAAATCGTGGATATGGACGGCCTGCGCATCGACAAGGTGCTTGCCATGCCCTTGACCGACCAACCCAGCTAACCTGCGGAGTTTGCATGTATGGAGCAGTTTTACCACCTGGCTCACGCCTTTATGCATCAGGATCTGGCGACACTCTCTGATCCCAAGATGGTCTTCATGGTCTATGTCGTCCTGCTGACCTTCCTGGTGCTCGAGAATGGCTTTATCCCCACCGCCTTCCTGCCAGGGGATACCCTGCTGATCCTGACCGGCGTGCTGATCTATCAGGGGGTGTTGCCGATGGCGGTGGTCCCGCTGCTGATCATGGCGACCTTCGTCGGTACCTGGCTTGGCTACATGCAGGGGCGTTTCCTCGGCCACACCCGGATGTATCACAGGCTGATGTCCCATCTCGATGACAAGCACAAGGAGAAGGTGCACTACCTGCTCAACAAGTACGGCATCATCACCCTGATCACCGCCCGCTACATCGCCTTCGTGCGTACCGCCTACCCCTATATCGTCGGCGCCAACGAGATCCCCCAGGGGCGCTTCCTGGTGGTCAACCTGATCAGCTCCATCATGTGGATCTGCCCCCTGGTCGGGCTGGGTTACTACCTGAGCCACACCAAGCTGGCCGCGCAGTATGAGTCCCAATTTCTCAGCGTCATTCTCTACCTGCCGGTCGTGCTGCTGGTGGGCGGCCTCATCGCTCTGGTCTGGCGCTGGTGGAGCAGACGCAAGCCCGGCGTCTCCAGAGAGTGAGACAAACCACAGGGTCGCCCACAGGCGGCCCTTTTTTATGGAAAATAGTGGCGAATTCCCCCTGCCCGCTCTTGTAAAGCAGGGGCAAAAATGAGTGAATCTAGCGCCTTTTTTCGCTGTGGATGGAGTTGGTTGTATGGGGTGTTGGATTCGCGCAATCGCGCTGGTAGGTGGATTGATGGGACTGCTGGGTTCGCAGACAGCCCTGGCGACCCCCGACCCGGCCAAGCTGCAGCTCAAATCGGGCAGTGCCCTGGTGATGGACGTCAACACCGGCAAGACCCTGTATCAGAAAAACCCCACCCGGGTGCGCCCCATCGCCTCTCTCACCAAGCTGATGACGGCGCTGGTGGTGCTGGATGCCCGCCAGAACCTCAATCAGACCCTGACCATCGATCAGAACGACAGGGACAACATCAAGCACACCTATTCACGGGTGCGTATGGGCACCCAGGTCAGCCGCCGCGACGCCCTGCATCTGGCGCTGATGTCCTCCGAGAACCGCATGGCCTCGGCGCTTGCCCGCCACTACCCGGGGGGTCGCCAGGCCTTCATCCGCGCCATGAACAACAAGGCCAGACAGCTCGGCATGCGCAACACCCGCTACTATGACTCCACCGGTCTCTCCACCCGCAACGTCTCCACCGCCCAGGATCTGGCCAAGCTCCTCTCTGCGGCCTATCGACAGCCGCTGATCCGTGAATTCACCCAGGACACCAGCAGGGAGATGCGCTTTCACAAGCCGGCCTACAGCCTGATGTTCAACAATACCAACCCGCTGGTGAAGAACCCGGACTGGGATGTACGCCTCTCCAAGACAGGCTATACCGACGAAGCGGGCCGCTGCCTGCTGATGCGTGCCAAACCGGATCGTCAGGAGCTCGCCATCGTACTGCTCAACTCGGTGGGCAAACGCACCCCTGTCGGGGATGCCAACCGCATCCGCAAGTGGCTGAAAAGCTGATTCTCTCCACGAAGACATGAAAGGATGCCGCGGCATCCTTTTTTATTGCCCGCCAAATGCCTCAGCAGGCCGCCAGAGGGCGCCAGCCCCGCACAGCATAGATGCGCATGGTGCGGGCACCCAGGTCGCCACAGGCACGGCCACGGGATGCATCAGCAGCCTGCCAGGCAAGATACGTCGAGAGTGGTTACCCAGGGGCACGTGCAGCCAGGGGGAACCGTCCCCCGTGTGAGCGTCAGGGAGAAGGACACGAGAGAGACAACCCCATGATGGGGAGGAGGATATCGCCCATAAAAAAACAGCCCCGACTGACGTCGAGGCTGTCTGTATGGTGCGCCCGAGAGGATTCGAACCTCTGACCACCTGGTTCGTAGCCAGGTACTCTATCCAGCTGAGCTACGGGCGCTCACAACTTGTTGCACTGCTTGAAATATGGTGCGCCCGAGAGGATTCGAACCTCTGACCACCTGGTTCGTAGCCAGGTACTCTATCCAGCTGAGCTACGGGCGCTCATAAATTGTTGCACTGCTTGAAACATGGTGCGCCCGAGAGGATTCGAACCTCTGACCACCTGGTTCGTAGCCAGGTACTCTATCCAGCTGAGCTACGGGCGCTCATAAATCATTGTATTGCTTGAAATGGTGCGCCCGAGAGGATTCGAACCTCTGACCACCTGGTTCGTAGCCAGGTACTCTATCCAGCTGAGCTACGGGCGCTCTGTTTTCAAACGATAAAAAAAGCTTACTCAACAGTAAGCCTTCTTTAGTGCCGACTTGCTGATGGTCAACACATGACTCCAAGAGTCAAATATGGTGCGCCCGAGAGGATTCGAACCTCTGACCACCTGGTTCGTAGCCAGGTACTCTATCCAGCTGAGCTACGGGCGCAAAATGGCGGAGAAGGGGGGATTCGAACCCCCGATGCGGGTATAAGCCGCATACTCCCTTAGCAGGGGAGCGCCTTCAGCCTCTCGGCCACCTCTCCGTTTGCGGGGCTGATAATACTTCACAGGGATTTTTAGTCAAACACTTTTTTGGAGAAAACAGAGCGTTCGCTCAGCATTTGGCCAAAGAGTGGAATATTCAAGCAATATCGACACTTACCCAGTAGTTTCGCGCTCTGCAGGCCGATTTGCAGGCCCCTGAAAAACAAAAGGCGACATCCGGGATGTCGCCTTCAGGCAGCCATGAAATGGCTTAGAAATTCGGTTGGCCCGGGACTTTCTCGGCCTGTATCCGCATGTAGATCTCTTCGCGGTGTACGGAAACCTCTTTCGGTGCATTCACACCGATACGAACCTGGTTCCCTTTTACGCCCAGTACGGTAACGGTTACTTCGTCACCAATCATCAGGGTTTCCCCTACACGACGAGTCAAAATAAGCATTCGCTTGCTCCTGTATCCTGTTTTGTATTTATATCGATATGCGCCATTATCTTACAAAGATACCGATATGGTAAATGGTTGAAACTAAATCAATCAGGGATTGTTTCCCAAGGGCTGCTCATGAGGCTCTTGATCCAACCCGAACGCCGAGTGCAACGAACGCACGGCCAACTCCAGGTACTTCTCGTCAATCACCACGGATATCTTGATTTCAGAGGTGGAGATCAGCTGCATGTTGATCCCTTCCTCACCCAATACCTTGAACATGGTGCGCGCTACACCAGGATGATTCCACATGCCGACCCCGACGATGGAGACCTTGGCGATCTCTCCGTTGCCCTGCACGCAGGCGGCCCCCAGCTCGCTGGCGGTCTCCTCCAGCAAGGCGCGGGCCCGGCGATAATCATCACGATTCACCGTGAAGGTGAAATCGGCGGTACCATCCCCCATGGTGTTCTGCACTATCATGTCGACATCTATGTTGGCGTCGCTGATCGGATTCAGGATCTGCGCGGCCACGGTCGGCCTGTCCGGCACACCCAGAATGGTCAGGCTGGCCTCGTTGCGATTGAACGCAATGCCGGATACCAGGGGTGCTTCCATCCTCTCACCTCCATATGTGATTAAGGTTCCCTCTCCGTCGACGAAACTCGACAGCACCCTTAGCGGCACACGGTACTTGCCCGCGAACTCGACCGAGCGGATCTGCAACACCTTGGCACCGAGGCTCGCCATCTCGAGCATCTCCTCGAAGGTGATGGTATCGAGGCGACGCGCCTTGGGTTCGATGCGCGGATCCGTGGTATACACCCCGTCCACATCGGTAAAGATCTGGCACTCATCGGCCTTGATGGCCGCAGCCACGGCCACCGCGGTGGTATCCGAACCACCTCGGCCCAGGGTAGTGATGGCATTATGCTCATCGCGCCCCTGGAAACCGGCAATCACTACCACCTTGCCGGCACCGAGTGCGGCTTCCACCTGCTCGGTGTCGATACGGGTGATGCGCGCCTTGCCATAGGCGGAATCGGTGTGGATGCGGACCTGATCACCGGTCATCGAGACTGCGGGGCAACCGCGCTTGTTGAGCGCAATCGCCAGCAGTGCAATAGTGACCTGCTCACCGGTGGAGATCAGCACATCCATCTCGCGCCGGTTGGCATCCTGGTCCAGCTGCTGGGCCATGCCCAGCAACCGGTTGGTTTCGCCCGACATGGCGGAGACCACCACCACCACGTCATGTCCCTGGGCACGGGTCAGTTGAACCCGCTCAGCAACTGCTTCGATCCGCTCCAGCGTGCCGACCGAGGTGCCACCGTACTTCTGTACATAGAGTGCCACAGATCACCTCGCCCGCTTACAGGCGCTCTTCCAGCCAGGAGTGAACGGATTGCAGCGCCGCCGGCACCGCCTCAGGCTGGGTACCACCCGCCTGTGCCATGTCGGGACGACCACCGCCCTTGCCACCCACCTGCTGGGCCACCAGATTGACCAGCTCACCAGCTTTGACCTTGCCGGTCAGGTCATTGGTCACGCCCGCGATCAGGTTGACCTTGCCATCACTGCTGGTTGCCAGCAGCACGACACCGGATTTCATCTGGTTCTTCAGCTCGTCCAGCATGCCGCGCAGGGATTTGGGGTCGACCCCTTCCAGGGCGGCAACCAGCACCTTCTGGCCATTGATGTCGATGACCTGGCTCAGCAGGTCGTTACCCGCCTGCGCCGCCAGCTTGGCCTTGAGCTGTTCCAGCTCGCGCTCCATCATCTTGGCCTTGTCCAGTACCTGGCGAACCTTGTCGGCGATGGAGAACTGATCGCCCTTCACCAGCGCGGCGGCCTCTTCGATCTGTTCACCCAGCTGGTGCATCAGATCGATGGCGCTCTTGCCGGTGACCGCTTCGATACGGCGCACGCCAGCCGCGATGCCGCTCTCGGCGATGATCTTGAAGAAGCCGATATCACCGGTGCGCTTGGCGTGAGTACCGCCACACAGCTCGGTGGAGTAGTCGCCCATGCGTACCACGCGCACATCGTCTTCATATTTCTCGCCAAACAGCGCCATGGCACCGGCTGACTTGGCCTCTTCCAGCCCCATCAGCTGGGTGGCCACCTCGTGGTTGGCACGGATCTGGGCGTTGACGAGCTCCTCGATCCGGCGAATGGTCGCCATGGTCAGCCCTTCGAAGTGGGAGAAGTCGAAGCGCATGCGCTCGGCGCCCACCAGGGATCCTTTCTGGGTCACATGCTCACCCAGCGCCTGGCGCAAGGCCGCGTGCAGCAGGTGAGTCACGGAGTGGTTAAGGGCGATGGCCTGACGACGGTCGCCATCGACCACGGCCTCGACCTCGGCTCCCTTCTCCAGGGTACCCAGTTCCAGATAGCCCTTGTGGATGATCGCCTTGCCCGCTTTCTGGGTGTCGGTGACGGCGAAGATGCCGTCATCCACCTTGAGGATGCCGCTGTCACCCACCTGACCGCCGGACTCCGCATAGAAGGGGGTCTCCGCCAGCACGATCACTGCCTCTTCACCGGCGATGAGGCCATTGACCTCGACACCATCCTTGTAGATACCGACCACCTGGGTGTTCTGGCTCAGCTGCTTGTAACCGGTAAAGGGGGTCTCGAAATCGAGCTTCAGCACGTCGTTGTAGTTCACGCCGAAACTGGAAGCCTCTTTCGCGCGGGCGCGCTGCTTCTCCATCTCGGCCTTGAAGCCCTCTTCGTCGATGCCGATCTCGCGCTCGCGCACCACATCGGCGGTCAGGTCGGCCGGGAAGCCGTAAGTGTCATAGAGCTTGAACACCACTTCACCCGGGATAACCTTGGCATCACCGAGGTTGGCCAGGACGTCTTCCAGCAGCAGCAGACCTCTGTCCAACGTGCGGACGAATTGCTCCTCCTCGATGCGCAACACTCGCTCGACCAGCGGCAGCTGAGCGATCAGTTCTGCCGCCACATCCTTCATCTGCACGGCCAGCTCGGCAGCCAGCTTGTAGAAGAAGACGTCGGTAGCACCCAGCTTGCGGCCGTGACGCACGGCGCGGCGGATGATGCGGCGCAGCACGTAGCCGCGACCTTCATTGGAGGGCATGACTCCGTCAGCCACCAGGAAGGCGCAGGAACGGATGTGGTCCGCGATGACGCGCAGGGACTGGTTGCTCAGATCCGTGGTGCCGACAATCTCGGCCGCCTTCTTGATCAACGCCTGGAAGATGTCGATCTCATAGTTGGAGTGCACCCCCTGCATGATGGCGGAGATCCGCTCCAGACCCATGCCGGTATCCACGGACGGACGGGGCAGCGGCTCCATGGTGCCGTCAGCCTGACGGTTGAACTGCATGAAGACCACGTTCCAGATCTCGATGAAGCGGTCACCATCCTCTTCCGGTGAACCGGGAGGGCCACCCCAGATGTGATCGCCGTGGTCGTAGAAGATCTCTGTGCAAGGACCGCATGGGCCGGTATCGCCCATGGCCCAGAAGTTGTCGGATGCATAAGGAGCACCCTTGTTGTCACCGATGCGCACGATGCGATCGGCCGGCACGCCGACCTCTTTTTCCCAGATGTCGAAGGCTTCGTCGTCAGTCGCGTAGACGGTCACCAGCAGGCGCTCTTTGGGCAGCTTGAGGGTACCGGTCAGGAATTCCCATGCAAACCGGATGGCGTCCTGTTTGAAGTAGTCACCGAAGCTGAAGTTGCCCAGCATCTCGAAGAAGGTGTGGTGACGGGCGGTATAGCCGACGTTTTCCAGGTCATTGTGCTTGCCGCCAGCCCGCACGCAACGCTGGGCCGTGGTGGCACGGTGATAGGCACGCTTGTCGGCGCCAAGGAACACGTCCTTGAACTGGTTCATCCCTGCGTTGGTGAACAGCAGGGTCGGATCGTTGTGCGGTACCAGCGAGCTGGAAGAGACAACCTGGTGTCCCTGGGTGCGGAAATACTCGAGAAACGCAGCGCGAATCTCTGACGTGGACATGTACATGGAAAATCCTGCTTGATTCGAATACGGACTTTTAACCGCATTAATGTAAGTTTTCTGCAGGGTAAAGTAAAACGTGGGGACCCTTGACGGGTGAAATAGCCCCCAAGGGGCCAGCGTTTGACAGCAGCACCCGCAAGGACGTCACAACAGGGGGGCTTCGGGATGCCTCGCTCGACCACAGGGCCGCCATCGACAGACCCGGCGAAGGGCTGATATTCCCCACCAGCCGCACCGCACGCCAGTTGCTATAGGTGTTCAACCTCGGCGCGCCACTATTGCTCACCTTGCATGGCTGAGAGGGCGTAACGGGCTTGTTCCTGGGTAAAACCACGCCCCATCAGATATTTGAGCCACTTCATGCGCAGTTTGAAGTCGGCAAGGTCGGTCGCCTTTGCCCGACGCGACAACAACGCAAGCGCCAGTTCGAACCAGTCGAGCTCGGGTTGATCCAGGGCAGCCTCGATCTGGGTGTCATCCAGCCCCTTGCGGCGCAGGTCGAAGCGGATCCTGAGCGGACCATGGCCTTTGGCCGCACCAGCACGCACCGCCATGGCACCGTAACGCTCATCATTGACCCAGCCATAGCCACGGCAATGGTCGAGTACAACGGCAACCACCTCCTCCTCGAATCCCTTCTGACGCAGGCGTCTGGCCAGCTCCGACTCGGCACTCTCGCGACGGGCCAGGCTGCGCATGGCGTAGGCACGGGCGGCCGCCAGCTGCTCTTCAAAGGTCAATTCGACGGGCTCGCCCGTTCCGTTCACAGATTCATCCGCCATAAACAACAAGGCCGGGTATCAACCCGGCCTTTCCTCATTCCTTATTCGAACTCTTGTTCGTTTTCAGCTTCAAACTCGTCGTATTCGGCAGCCGTGGCCTTCTCTTCCACCGGCGCGGCGCCAGAGAGCAGCAGCTCGCGCAGCTTCACTTCCACCTCGGCAGCCAGTGCCTTGTTTTCGGAGAAGAGCTTCATCACGTTGGCTTTGCCCTGGCCGATCTTCTCGCCGTTGTAGCTGTACCAGGCACCC
Source organism: Aeromonas sp. ASNIH1 (assembly GCF_002934285.1). Taxonomy (NCBI): domain Bacteria; kingdom Pseudomonadati; phylum Pseudomonadota; class Gammaproteobacteria; order Aeromonadales; family Aeromonadaceae; genus Aeromonas; species Aeromonas sp. ASNIH1. The sequence goes on from NZ_CP026228.1 coordinate 989,335, forward strand.
GCCTTGTCGATCAGCTTGTGCTTGACGCCGAGATCCACCAGCTCGCCCTCCTTGGAGATGCCGGCACCATAGAAGATCTGGAACTCAGCCTGCTTGAAGGGTGGCGCCACCTTGTTCTTGACGACCTTGACGCGGGTCTCGTTACCGACCACTTCGTCACCCTCCTTGATGGCGCCGGTACGACGGATGTCCAGGCGCACGGAGGCGTAGAACTTGAGCGCGTTACCACCGGTGGTGGTCTCCGGGCTGCCGAACATGACGCCAATCTTCATCCGGATCTGGTTGATGAAGATACACAGGCAGTTGGCGTTCTTGATGTTGGCGGTCAATTTACGCAGCGCCTGGGACATCAGACGAGCCTGCAGGCCGACGTGGGAGTCACCCATTTCGCCTTCGATTTCCGCTTTCGGGGTCAGGGCCGCCACGGAATCGACGATGATGACGTCGACGGCATTGGAGCGCACCAGCATGTCGCAAATCTCCAGTGCCTGTTCACCGGTATCCGGCTGGGAGATGAGCAGGTCGTCAACGTTGACGCCCAGCTTGGCGGCATAGATAGGATCCAGTGCGTGCTCCGCATCGACGAAGGCACAGGTCTTGCCCTTCTTCTGGGCTTCGGCGATCACCTGCAGGGTCAGCGTAGTTTTACCGGAGGATTCCGGACCGTAGATCTCGACGATACGACCGCACGGCAGACCACCGATCCCCAGCGCCACGTCCAGAGAGAGAGAGCCGGTGGAGATGGCTTCGATATCCATGGTCTTGCTGTCGCCCAGACGCATGATGGAGCCTTTGCCAAACTGCTTTTCGATCTGGCCCAGCGCAGCCGCCAGTGCCTTCTGTTTGTTCTGATCCATGCCAATCTCCGCTGGGAATCGTGAGTAAGAAGTGAAGTTGGGCTAAGTATACTGTTTATGCATACAGTATCAAGCCCAATTTATTTGAGCAGTGCCAGGAGTCCGGACAAGGCCTGTCTGACCGCCTGCTGGCGCACCTGATGGCGATCCCCATCGAAACGGGCAAGCAGGGAGTGGTGACGACCGGTACGATCTGCCCAGGCAAACCAGACAGTGCCGACCGGTTTCTCCTCGCTGCCACCACCAGGCCCGGCGATACCGCTGATGGCCACGCAGATACCCGCATCGGAGCGGGCCAGGCAGCCCCGGGTCATCTCCAGCACCACGGGTTCGCTGACGGCGCCGTGGCGCAACAGGCTGTCGATGCTGACGCCGAGCATCTGCTGTTTGGCTTCGTTGGTGTAGGTCACGAAACCGCGATCGAACCAGGCAGAGCTGCCGGCAGTATCCGTGATGGCAGTGGCAACCCCGCCGCCGGTGCAGGATTCCGCCGTGGCGGCCAGCCAGCCTCTGGCCAGCAGTGCCTCGCCCAATTCCCGGGATAAGCGGGAGATCTCTGCTTCAAGTCCCATCATCGCGTCCTCTTCCGGCCTCTTCCAGGCGAAATATGGCGCTCATTATGCAGTTGCCCCGCCCCTCGGGCAACCGACCCCGGGGCCACTGCGTCAGCAAGTTGTCGTCGCTTAAGCTCCAGTACATGGCTGCTCGTTATCATGTTCCAACACCGCCATGCATGCGGTTTCCATCCCATCAGACCAAGGAGAAAGCCGGATGAAGCATCCGTTCAACGTCGCCATGACAGCCCTCGCAATGTGTATCGCCACCCATGCCTTTGCCACCGAGGGTACCGCCGAGCTGCAGAGCGAGACCACCCTGGCCCAGGAGCTGAACCTCTCCAGCGCGCAGGTGGAGCAGATCAAGGGGCTGCGCGAGCAGGCCACCAGGGAGCTGGGCTCAATCAAGCTCGACGCAATCGGCCAGGACGTCATCGTCAACATGATCAAGTCCGGCAAATGGGATGAAGTGGCGGCGAGAAAGCAGTTGCAGACCATCAGCGACGTACAGGCCGAGGCCCGCTACCATCGCGCCCACTACCTGTTCGAGGTGAGCCGGGTGCTGACGCCCGAGCAGAAAGCCAAACTGCACGAGATGCTGAGCGGCGACGAAGCCATGTACTGAGGGCGACACTCTCCCCGTCTCTCCCATCCCCGCATCCGTACGGGGATGCTATTTCTCCTCCCCCATGCCTCTTCTCGGCCAGGCTCCCCCCAGGCCACTCTGGTCAGCATCAGCCGGATGCACAGATCCGCGACGGGTGCATATTCCGGCCGATCATGAACACCGATTCCGGTTCAACGTGAACACCATTTCCGGACCAATGTGAACGCTCATTCCGGCTCAACCTGAACACTTTGCTCCTCCTTTCCGGAAACAGTGTTCAACATCCCGGAATCACTGTTCACATTCACCGGAATCATCCTTAACGCATTGATTTAACAACCTTTGATACGCTCTCCCTTTTGCCAGGGAAGAGCCTATGTCTGCCAAGAGGATTGCAATGCGTAAAATTCGTGAAGTGCTGCGACTGCGGCTGGAAGCTGACCTCTCTGTTCGCCAGATAAGTTGCTGCACCAAGGTCAGCGTTGGCTCCATCCAGAAACTCCTCAAAAGTGCCCAGACGCTCGGCCTGACCTGGCCCTTACCTAGCCAGCTTGATGATGGCCAACTGGCGGCCCTGTTCTATCCGCAGGCCGATACCACCATCTCGGCCCGCCATGTTGTACCGGATTGGCCCTCTGTCCATCAGGAGCTCAAGCGTAAGGGGGTCTCCAAACAACTGCTCTGGGAGGAGTACACCCAGCGCTATCCCAACAGCTGTTACAGCTACTCCCAGTTCTGCGACCGTTACAAATCCTGGTGTCAGTTGCAAAAGCGCTCCATGCGCCAGATCCACAAGGCGGGGGAAAAGCTCTTTATCGACTACTGCGGGCCCACGGTGCCCATCGCCTCGCCCTCCACGGGGGAGGTCCGTCAGGCCCAGATCTTTGTCGCCGTGCTTGGTGCGTCCAACTACACCTTTGCCGAGGCTACCTGGTCACAGTCACTGCCGGACTGGTTGCAAAGCCATGTCCGTGCCTTTGAGTTTTTCGGCGGTACACCGGCACTGCTGATCCCCGACAACCTCAAAAGCGGTGTCAGCAAGGCTTGCCGATACGATCCCGAGCTCAACCCCAGCTACCAGCAGTTGGCCGAGCACTATCAGGTGGCAGTGATGCCAGCTCGCCCTTACAAGCCCAAGGATAAAGCCAAGGCTGAGGTGGGTGTGCAGATCGTCGAGCGCTGGATCCTCGCCCGCTTGCGCCACCAGACCTTTTTCTCGCTGGCCGAGCTCAACCAGTGCATCCGGGCCTTGCTGGACGAACTCAACGAGCGCCCGTTCAAGCAACTGCCCGGTAACCGGCGCGAGGCGTTTGAGCAGTTGGACCGCCCGGCGCTGGGACCACTGCCGGTGCATCCCTATCGCTATGTCGCCATCAAAACGGTCAAGGTCAACATCGACTATCACGTCAGCTATGAGCAGCACCACTACTCGGTGCCACACCAGTATGTGGGCCAGCAACTGGAGCTCCATGCTGGCGACACTTTGCTTCAGGTCTATCACCAGCAACATCTGGTCGCGAGCCATCCGCGTAAAACCATCCCGGGGATGAGCACGCTCCCGGAACATATGCCGGAACGCCACAGCAAACAGCAACGCTGGACGCCAGGCCGTCTCAAGCAATGGGCTGCTGACATCGGACCGGGCACCTTGTGCTGGGTTAGCGAACGGCTGGAAGAGAAAGCCCATGCCGAGCAGGCATACCGACTCTGCCTGGGGCTACTGAGTCTTAGCCGGGAGTATCCGCCATCACGGGTCGAGGCCTGCTGCCAGTTGGCTAATCGGGAAGGACTGGTGCGACTCAAACAGCTCAAGTCGGTGCTGAGCAGTGGCCGCGACAAACTGCCCGCAAGCCCGCTGAGCTACCCAGAGTTATCGCAAGAGCACGAGAACATCCGTGGCCCCCAGAGCTTCCACTAAAGAGGATACGCCCCATGACCCAACAAACCCTGACCCGCCTGAGAAACCTGAAACTGACCGGCATGGCGGATGCAGTGCAACAACAACTGGAACAGGCCAGTACCTACGAAGGGCTGCCCTTCATCGAGCGTCTAAGCCTGCTGGTCGAACACGAACAACTGAGCCGGGAGCAACGTAAACAAGCTCGGCTAGTCAAGCAGGCGCGGCTCAAACTCCAAGCCACGGTGCAAGAGGTGGACTACCAGTCTGCACGCAACCTGGAGCGGTCACAGGTTGCAAACCTGGCCCAAGGAGAGTGGCTGCGCCGAGGCCAGAACCTGCTCATTACCGGCCCCTGTGGCTGTGGAAAAACCTACCTGGCTTGTGCGCTGGGCTACCAAGCCTGTCAGCAAGGGCATAGCACTCGTTACTACCGGCTGCCACGTCTGCTGCTTGAACTGAGCCAGGCCAAGGTAGATGGCAGTTACGCCAGACTGCTGGGTCAACTGGCAAGGATAGAGCTACTGGTCCTTGATGACTGGGGACTGGAAGCGGTGAATGCCGAGCAACGCAACGCACTGCTGGAGATCATGGATGATCGGTATGGGAAATACTCGACGGTCGTGGTCAGTCAGTTGCCAACGGAAGAGTGGTACGCGAGCTTGGGGGACAACACCCTGGCAGATGCGATCCTGGACCGGCTGATGCACAACGCTCACCGGCTGTCACTGAAGGGAGAATCGATGAGAAAGAGGAGAAGTGAGTTGACCCAATCTGAACAGTCGAGTTAGAAACGGGATGACGTGAGCGCGTTAAGGATCAGGGTGTTCACGTTGGCCGGAATGGCTGTTCAACTTCGCCGGAATACGCAACGGGACGCCGGCTTTGCCCCCAAGACGGAGATTCCTCCTCACCATCTTGCCTCGAGCATGTAGAATGGCCCCCAGATTCAGACCCATGACGGCAGACGTTTGCCCGCAAGAGCACCTTCTGGAATAGCACATGACAGCACAATACCAAGCGCCAGGCGCCAACTTGAGCGCCCACACCCCCATGATGCATGGGTGTTTGCTTGTTGATTTACAAGGATATTTATAGGTTAATAATAACAACCTACACTTTAACCTATATTTGTAGCAGCTACTCTATAGATGGCATTGTTTCAGGGTTAGGACGTCACCAACAGCCAACATCCTCAATCAGAACCGCTTAGCAAAAAGCAAAGAAAATGGGGGCTCCTTGGCCCCCACTGCGTACACATCATTCGTCCTCATCCTCTGGATGCTCGTCATACCCCCGGCTCTGCCAGTAAGCATCATGCTCAGGGTTTAACTGACGGGAACGGTTGTCATCATCATCTTTTTTTGACATCACAGCCTCCAGAACATCACACGGCAAAGCCCTTGTTATGCTTCGCAGTGAACCAAGCTAGTCACGGTTATTACTTGCGATTTGGATTCAAGTTTTTACCATTGTTGCCCTGAGTTTGATCGTACTGACGATTAGTGCCAGGAGTGCCACGATTCGGATTCTGCATGTTGGCACTGTTATCAGCTGGTTTGATGGGGGATTGCTTTGACATAGAAGACTCCTTGAACGTTGATGGTCGTCAGTGCAACGTTGCGCTGACAAGACTCATCATCAATCAGTGCAATGCACTAAAAAGCCCTTCCAAACAAAAAGTCTACTGTTGCAGAGAATTCTTTTGCAGCGCCAAATTCTGCCTCGATATGTTGAGCGAGTTTGACCAGTTCAATTGGCCCATTTTCAGCAGCCAAGGTGACACGAACCGCATGTTGCGCTGCAACATCCAGTTCACCATCCAAGTAGCAACGTAGCATGGGATCAGCCTTGGCAAGGCTGGCACTACGAGCAACATTGCAGTCCAGAAGCCCCATATCCCCCTTCAATAAGATCTGAGGTAACACCTCAAATGGGTTATCCAACCTGTGTTTTCGGAGATCTAGATCAGGTGTCGCAAGTTTATGAACGAATGTTGCCGCATTCACGTTCAGATGGACAAGCTCCAGCAACGATTGCCGATTCATCACAATCAGGCCAGCAAGCTTGGCTGCTCTCTGCCGCACCTCTACATCATCAAAGATCAGCTTAACCTTGGCGGGATCAGGGAAGATCGCCAGCAACAACGTTGCATTGAACAATGTTGTTAGCTCGCACGTTGGTAAGCTTCTGTGATTTCGGTGAGAGATACGTTGAACATCCATATGTATCAGTTCATTGCGAACCAAGCTGTTCAACTGATCTTTGAGCTTGGGGTAGCTCGTCAACTTAATCCCAAACAGGTCCCTTACTGCATCTGCCAAGGTGTGCGAACTCATGATTGACAAGCTCCCCGTAACAACGACTCGGTTGATGGCGGCAAGCTCTTCTCATCTTTGTAACCTGCAACGTACCGTGCCCGCTTTAACCAGTCCCCCTTACAATCATGACCACGGTCATATTCATCGATCACGCCCTTGCAATAACCAGCACGTAATGCTTCAGAAAGTGACGTTATCAAGGCAGCTTTGAACGTGTACTGCTGATTGTTCTCATAGATCTGGATAGCTTCAACGCAACCTTCAATCAAAGTTGTCCGATTAGTCTCAGCCATCACCATCTTGGGCAACATCAGGATGAGTAACATTGGGACATAACGTAGCATCATCGCGCTTGCTCAACGGTTGGGGTAGAACGAAGGGATTGAAAACGAGGAGCTGCCAGATAGAGCGCTACCAGTAACAACAAACAATCTAAACGTTCATAGATTGCATCGCCGTGATACTCGCTAACATCGCCTCATGTACAGGATCTTTAGCGCCAACCAATTGAAATAGATATAAAAAAGGCTTCGTTTGTGATCTAATTTTATCGCCAAACAAAATCAACACGCGCGAAGCCTATGACCATTATTAATGCTAATCACTATCTGGAGCAACTCCTGGCTCCCGCCGCACTCGAGCGCATTGCTCGGCTCTGCAAGTTTTGTCTGCGTCAGCGCGCCATTACCCCTGCCATGCTCGTACCTGCACTGTTGCGGGCCATGGGGGGCGACCAGGTCAATGACATTGCCAGCTTACACCGTCATTTCAATGCCTTGCAGCTGACGAAAGAGCATCAGGTTTCTTACAAACCGTTTCACAATCAGCTGCGTAAAGAGAGCTTTGCCCTGTTTATGAAAGCGCTGGTCGAACGGGCCATCGCCTTGCGTATCGACCATCAACTCAAAGCGGCCTCCCTCGGCGCGTTCAAGCAGGTGTTATTGCACGATGGCACCTCCTTCGCGGTGCACCGGCGTCTGGCGGCTGACTTTCCCGGCCGGTTCAAGACCATCAGTCCGGCGGCTATCGAGTGCCATATGACCATGTCTCTGTCGGAGCAGAGCCCACTGTGCATGAGTGTGTCTGCCGATACCGCAGGGGAGCGGCAATTTCTCCCTGAGGCTCACAAGCTGGCCAACTGCCTGCTGCTGGCTGACGCGGGTTACATTGACAGGGCCTGGTTTGAGCAGGTGAACGACGCTGGCGGATTTTATCTGGTGCGAGGAACGCAAAGCCTGAACCCCAAGATAATCCAGGCCTGGCGCGGTGATGGACGGGAAGTGCCAAAACTGGCGGGACTGTCACTGAAAGAGGCAGGACGGCGGCGCTGTCGGGCCGAGGTGCTGGATATGGTGGTGAAGTCCGGCAAGGTCGAGTACCGCTTGATCCGACGCTGGTTTGCCGAGGAAAAGCGGTTCTGCTTGTGGATGACCAACCTGCCGCGAGCGGCATGGTCAGCAGAGCAGGTGATGAGCCTGTATCGCTGCCGTTGGCAGGTGGAGTTGTTATTTAAAGAGTGGAAATCGCACAACCGGCTCAAGGGGTTTGTGACGGGGGAGAAAGCCATCGCCGAGGGATTGGTGTGGACGAGTTTGCTGTCGCTGGTGATGAAAAGGCGGGTCGCGCAGAGTGTGATGACAGGGAAGCTATCGATGTTGAAAGCGTCAAAGAACAGTACGACATGGTGGTTGCCGCTATTGGAAGCAGTGGCCCATAGAGCGCTGACAGAAATAAGGGAAAGACTGGAATGGGCAGCTGATTATTTGGCCAATAACGCTTGCCGAACCAAGCAGAGAAAATCGATACAGAACAGGACCTTGGAAGGAGTTTTAAAGGGACTCAACGCTTAAGGTCCTGTACATGAACATCGCCTACAAGCAACGTTGCATCAGCAACAAATATGATGCCTACTGTTGCAAGCTCGACCACGTATACCCACCCCCAATATTGCAATGGTCGCAACAATCTCTGCCTGTAGGGCGTTGAACAATACTGGCAGTACCGCCAATGACGCCACAGCAAAAAGATCAGTAACAGCAACGTTCCCTTCTCAACAATGTCCATATCAGCTATCCCCTCGCCATATTCGAAGATGGCCGAAAAGAACGTCACAACGTAGCCTCCCCCAAGGCCCAGCAGCAGAAACCGCCCGAGCCAATAACACAACCGCTGGCACAAGCTCATCAAACGGTTATCACATCGTTGTAGCAACGAAGGTGATTCGGCATGGAACGTTGCATTACCAGATATCTGGCCAGACTCTGCGTGCAAGGTCTTCATGTAAGTACACCATCCTTGGGTGATATTTGATCCCTAAAGGGGAGGCATCAAGCCTCCCTAATCTTCCCGACAGATCTCACGCCCATGCCTCGCACAGCGCCTCGGCCTGGGCCAGCACCAGCTGGGTGGCCTCCTCCTGGCTGTCGGGCGGGTACTTGTACTTGCGCAGGATTCGCTTGACCAGCAGCCGCAGCTTGGCACGCACGCTCTCCCTGCTGCTCCAGTCCACCGTCACGCTGCTACGTAGGCTCGCCGTCAGTTCATGGGCGATCTTGGCCAGGATCTCGTCCCCAAGCGCCCTGACCGAGGCCTCGTTGTTGGCCAGCGCATCGTAGAAGGCCAGCTCGTCGTCGTTGAGCCCGAGCTGCTGGCCACGGCCACAGGCGCTGGCAAACTTCTTGGCCATCTCGATCAGCTCCTCGATGACCTGGGCGGTCTCGATGGAGCGGTTCTGGTAACGCTGGATCACCTTGCCGAGCAGCTCGGAGAACTTCTTCTCCTGGGCCAGGTTGGTCGAGAGGCGGCTCTTGATCTCCCCCTCCAGCAGGCGCTCGAGCAGCTCCACCGCCAGGTTGCGTTCGGGCAGGTTGCGCACCTCGGCGAGGAAGTCCTCATCGAGCAGGCCGATGTTGGGCTTGTCGAGCCCCACCGCCTCGAACACATCCACCACCTCGCCAGACACTACGGCGTTGCCGATGATCTGGCGGATGGCCAGCTCCCGCTCCTCGTCGGTCTTCTTCTTCGCCGTGAGCTCCTTCTTGGTGAGGATCACCTTGACGGCCTGTAGGAAGGCCACCTCGTCGCGTACCGCCCTAGCCTCGTCCAGCGTGCAACAGAGGCTGAACGCCTTGCTCATGGCCAAGGCATGGTCGGCGAAGCGCTTCTTGCCGTCCTCCTGCCCCAGCACATGGTTGGCGGCACCGGCCAGCAGCTTGTGGCCACCGGTCAGGTAGTCGCCGTAGTCAAAGCCATGCAGCAGGGCCCGCAGCACGTCGAGCTTCTCCTCCAGCACCGCATAGGCCTCGTGGGCATCCACCGTTGGCTGCCCGCGCCCCTTACTGCTGGTGTACTCCTTGATGGCCGCCTTGAGCTCGTTGGCGATGCCGATGTAATCGACCACCAGCCCACCCTGCTTGTCACGAAACACCCGGTTGACCCGCGCTATCGCCTGCATCAGGTTGTGCCCCTTCATCGGCTTGTCGACGTAGAGGGTGTGCATACATGGGGCATCGAAGCCGGTCAGCCACATGTCGCGCACGATCACCAGCTTGAGCGGGTCGGCAGGGTCCTTGAAGCGCGCCTCGAGCCGCTTCTTGACCTTGCCCGGATGGATGTGAGGACGCAGCAGCTGCTTGTCCGAGGCACTGCCGGTCATCACGATCTTGATGGCGCCCTGCTCGGGGTCGGGATCGTGCCAGTTGGGGCGCAGCGCCACGATGGCATCGTAGAGGTGGACGCAGATCTCGCGGCTCATGGCCACCACCATCGCCTTGCCATCCTGCGCCTGGCCGCGCTCCTCGAAGTGGGCGACCAGATCGGCGGCCACCTGCCTGATGCGTGGCGTGCTGCCCACCACCTTCTCCAGCGCCGCCCAGCGCGATTTGAGCTTGGCCTGCTCGCCCTCCTCCTCGTCTTCGGCCAGCTCCTCCACCTCGTCGTCGATGTGGGGCAGCTCCTCCTGCTTGAGGGAGAGCTTGACCAGCCGCGACTCGTAGTAGATAGCGACCGTCGCCCCGTCCTCCTTGGCCTGCTGCATGTCGTAGACGTGGATGTAGTCGCCAAACACCGCGCGGGTGTCCCGATCCTCACCAGAGACCGGGGTGCCGGTGAAGGCCACGAAGGTGGCATTGGGCAACGCATCGCGCAGGTGCTGGGCATAGCCCACCTGATAGCGCGACGCGCCTTCTGCCACGCCCGCCTGAGCGACCTTGAGGGTGGCACCGAAGCCGTACTGGGTGCGGTGCGCCTCGTCGGCGATCACCACGATGTTGTGACGCTCTGACAATACCGGGAACAGATCCTCGTCCTCCCCCGGCATGAACTTCTGGATGGTGGTGAAGACGATGCCACCGGAGGGGCGGTTGCCGAGCTTGGCGCGCAGATCCCCGCGCGTGCCGACCTGCACCGGCTGCTCACGCAGCAGATCCTGCGACAGCGAGAAGACACCAAACAGCTGGCCATCGAGGTCGTTGCGATCGGTGATGACCACGATGGTCGGGTTATCCATCGCCGTCTCTTGCATCACCCGCGCCGCGAAGCAGGTCATGGTGATGCTCTTGCCGCTGCCCTGGGTGTGCCACACCACGCCCCCCTTGCGGGTGCCCTCTGGCCGCGACGCCTGCACCACCTGAGCGATGGCCGAGCGCACCGCGTGGTACTGGTGGTAACCGGCGATCTTCTTGACCAGGACGCCGTCCTCCTCGAACAGCACGAAGAAGCGCACGTAGTCGAGCAGCAGGGCGGGCGTGAGTATGCCGCGCACCAGGGTCTCCAGCTCGCCGAAGGGACCGAATGGATCGAGGGTAACCCCGTCCACCGTGCGCCACTGCATGAAGCGCTCTGCATTGGCCGACAGCGACCCCATGCGCGCCTCGCTGCCATCGGAGATGACCAGGATCTCGTTGTACTGGAACAGGTCCGGGATCTGCGCCTTGTAGGTCTGCAACTGCTCGAACGCCTTCCAGATGTCGGCCTGCTCGTCGGCGGGGTTCTTGAGCTCCAGCACCACCAGCGGCAGGCCGTTGAGGAACAGGATGATGTCGGGGCGGCGGGTGTGGTGGGGGCCCTTGATGGAGAACTGGTTGAGGGCGAGCCAGTCGTTGGCGGCCGGATCGGCAAAGTCGGCGAGGCGCACAAAGTCGCCCACTGTCTCCCCGCCGCGCTGATACTCGACCCTGACCCCACCCACCAGCAGACGATGGAAGGCGCGGTTAGCCATCAGCTGGGCCGGGGTGTCAAGGTTGAGCACCTGGCGCACGGCATCCTCGCGCGCCCCGGCTGGCACCTTGGGGTTGAGCCGTTGTATCGCCTCGCGCAGCGCGTCTTCCAGCACCACCTGACGAAAATCGCTGCGCCAGGGGTTATCCGAATCCGGGGCTACGTCGTAGCCGCAGACGGTGCGATAACCCACCTCGGCCAGCCACCCCATCACCTCTTGTTCTAGTTGGTCTTCGGTCATCGTTCGTTGGCTCTGTCTTGTAATGGGGAGTCTGAGATCGGGCTCCATGGCGGCCACTTACACCGCGATCTGCTTTTCCACCGCCATCGCGATCAGAGGGGCTACCTCATGCAGGCCCTCCAGCGTCAGTTTGCCTGCCTGATACATCTGATACCAAGCTCGGCGTTGCTGCAGTACCCGTTCATCATCGCGCAGATGCAAGCGGATCAGGGTCTGCTCTGCTAACCCGTGCAATGGCTCGGGCACCCGCTCCGGCACCAGTACCAGTTGCAGTGAGGGCAACAGCACCTCAAACCACCCTGAACGCACATCCAGCGGGTCAAGAATTCCTACCGCTTTGTTTTTGCTGCTATTGATCCAACCAGCCGCAAACCGGTAATTGGCCCATTCATAGGCCAGGGATTCGTCGGCATCGATAGGTAGGAAGTGATCCACCGTACCCACCGGCTCATACATGGCACCATAGGCACACAGTTGACGAAATCCATCGGCCAGCTGCGGTTTGAACGGACTCCAGTAATCTCGGGGACGCTGACCGGGCTTGCGATCCGCCTTGGGATTAGCCTGTAACCATTGCTGCCCTGTCTGGCGGCACCTCGCGTCAAACTCGGCGGGCTCGGTCAGCCTCGTCTTGTCGATCTCGATCATGCGCCGCCCTTCGGTTTGCTACCGGGGATCTGCTGTGTCTCAACCAGCCAGCGCGGCCAGAAATCATCGTGCCCGGCCAGTACCCGCAGCAGCTCCTTATGGATGGCCGCCTGGGTCTTGAGATTGCTGGGCAGGGGCGACTTGTCGCCTCGCATCCAGGCTTCCGCCGCCTCAATGGCTCGCTCGGCATCGATAGATCGTGCCTGGCGCAGACCGAAGGCATCGGATACCAGCCAGTTCACCACATCACCCTGCTTGGCCCAGAGCTCCTTCGTCACTTTGGCCTGTCCACCGTCCAACTGGATGTTGAACACGGCATCCTTGTCTACATCAAACTCCGGCTCTACCGACGCCAGCACCAAGGGGGAATGGGTCGCCACGATCAACTGCACCGGCACCTTCTTACCGGTCAGAGCCTGCATCACCCTCAGCAGTGCAGGCACGACCCGCCGCTGCCATTGCGGATGCAGGTGACACTCTATTTCATCGACCAGAAAGATGATCTCCTTGGCCTGCTTGCGACCAGTCTGCTCACAAGCCAACTGATGCTCGCGCCAGGTCCAGACCAACAGATAGGCCAGTGCCGCGATGCGCCGCATGCCAGCCGAGGCGTGCACCAAGGCCACGTCTTGGCCATAGGGCATGCGCAGGGAGGGGTAGTCCTTGACGTCCAGACCGAGGCGAACCGGCTGCCCCGGCACAAGTTGCTCGTCGTCCGAGGCAGACAGCGCCTCCAGCACCTTGCAGAGGTCGGCAAAGGCTGGATCCTGCCCCTTCTGCCACAGCACCCAATCGTGGATGAGACCATTGCAATAACGAATGCCACCTGGCCCTTCCAGTCCGTTCCACACCTGTTCCGGCGTAAAGTTGAAAGCTCGTGCCCGCTCGGCGCTCTCCTCTTTTCCATCGCCCTGCCAGTAGTTGCGTGCCGGATCCCAGGCCGAAAAGCTGCCATCAACCCCGGCATAGATCACCACCCCCGGAATAGCGGGACGCCCCTGCTTGGTGGGCCACAGCTGCTCACTGCGCTTGAAACTGCTGGTTTCGGCAAAATCGCCCGGTGTGGACTTGCTGTAGGCGTAGCTAATGGTGCTCTTCGCCTTGCCCTTGGGGGGGATTACCGCGATACCCCGTGCCCAAGTGCGGGTCAGCGTCCACCAGGCGATATCGAGCAGGAAGCTCTTGCCCAGGCCATTATCGCCGGTGATAAAGTTGAGCCTTGGGGCAAAGTCGACCGGTCCGAAGGTATCGGCGGGGCCGACCCCGGTGAGTGATAGGCTTTTCAGCATATTTGGCCTCTATCAGAACAGTGGCCCGGCATCACCGAACCAATAAATCGAAAATAACCGGGTAGTGCCAGACCAAATTTGCTTTGGTGGTCACCTCGGCCACAAGGAATGACTGTGGCCAGGCTCAAGAGTGTTTGATATTTAGCTAGCAACGAGCACTCCAACTAGAAACAGCCTCATCTCTTCAGGCGCCATCTGCTTATCTAGAGACTGCTCTCTGAGCTTGTTGAAGAATTCTCGCACGGCAGGATCGCCCGCTGGGGTGATGGTATCAAGCCACTGACCAACTACGTGTCGCATCAGATCCACCGATTGTTGAGATTGCACCAACGTATATGCCGTTAGTGCTTCTTCTGCTTGCCGTACAAGCTCAATCTTCAGGTTATTGGATTGCATCGCTCAGCTCCTTTTGTGCGTTAGAGAGCCTCAGTTGACCCGAAATCAGACGGGGTAGCAAGGTTGTGTTTCTTTTAGCCAGCATGATTCCAACACCCTGCGCTTGCTGCATCAAAAAACTCTACACTCTCGATACCTGCGTACTCTTTAAGCATTTTTCTCATCTGTGATATTTCAGACTTAATCTCGTCTTCAGTCTTGTTACCAACAAACACAGACACTGCGGCACGGGGGCATTTTGATAACGCCAGTTGATGAAGGATATGAGTATCCTGTTTGCCTATGCTCCAGCCATAAATAGTGATGCTATCTTTGGGGCTAGGTAATGCCTGCTGAAACACGTGTGACAGATATTGAGATTTGCTGATAGCGGCTACCTTTTCTGTCGCCGAGCCCTCACACACAAACAGAGGTTGACCATCATTTTTACGCCAGCGTTTGGTTATGCTGTTCAACAGACCATCGCTGTCGGCAACCAGCTTACTTTCTTCGCTGCCCTTGGTTTGGTACAGGGCTAGATTACCATGGGGATAAAACACCTTAGTCATCCCCTGTTCAGGCTCAACAGAAAGCTGAGTATTGAAAAATAGTTTTTGAAGTTTCTTGGATGACAAGTGCAGATTCTTAGACACAAACCCATCGTTAAAACGCCTGTTATTTACTTGATTATTGCCGAGTAACGCCCAGTAGATGATCAAGTCGTAGTTGAGGCTGAATACTGTCGAAAAACCCGCCATAAACCTGCCAATTTGCACGAGCCCTTGTTTATCACATATGACCTTGTCTGGATGAATTCCTTTTACTGTATTGATAAGTGCGCGTCGCACGTCTGTATATGCCTTGCGAACTTTCTGACTCTCGATTTTGGCAAGCTCAAATTTTTGATTAATAAAGTCAGCCTGCCACAAGCGATATAACACCCCTTCAAAATCACGGCTATCTTTGGTGAATTGCTCAAATACCTGCTGTGCGGCAACGCTGATAAGCCCGTGAGCACAACCATACTCATACAAGCTGTTATAACGAAAATGGGGCTCTACAGCGATACTGCCACCATTCCCAACGATCAGCGTGTCACTGTAATCAGCATGTAACTCCCGCCATTCCTTTAGATCCACCAATTCAGCTTACCTCCTCTACCATGGCCTCTACCTCTGGCAGCCGCAGTTGGCCGGAGATTAGGCGGGGCAGCAGGGTGTCGCGCAGAGTGGCGAGGGTTTGGGCTTGTTGATGATTGGCCGCAACCTTATTGAAGATTGGTTGGGCAACTTCATGGAACGCGCACAGCACGTCACCATCAGGCACCACACATGACAAGCCGCTTACTACCTCAGATCGCACTGCCGGGTAGGCACCGCCATCGGCCACATGCGCCAGATGGTCGATGCTGTTGTCAGACGTCGCCGCCAGAAAAACAAATTCAGTGTTGCGATCATGCCGTGGTCGAAGCACTGCGAAACCAGTGCTACCCGTGAGGTTGGCGCTAGCGTTGCTGATGAAGGCAAAGGAGCGGTTTCCGGGCCGTACAGTGCCGACGATAGTGTCGCCATCTCGAAGAACCCGCCGGGCGCGGCTCGGTGCTTCTTCAAAACTGAACTCAGTCACCTCTGCGATCACGTTGTCCTTGGTATTGGCCAAATCGACATAGCGCACCGATTCTGGATGTGTTCTGGAAGTCCAGGACTCAGGGTTCAGGTCGGACAAGTCTGCCAACGTGCCAACCCGCCACCCCTTTGGCACTATGCCGAGCTCGGACTCTTCGAAGCTGGCGGGGAACAGGGCTGCAACCTCGGGAGAAAGACCGGCGGGCTCCTCGCCAAGGGCGCGGGCATGGACCGGGTCGAAGTCGACAAACCACGACTTGAACAGCGCCTGGGCGATGGCTTCCAGCGTGGCGTTGGTCTCGCGCAGCAAGGCTATGCGGTCGTCGAGCATCCTGGCGATACCGCCTATTTGGATCTGCTCGCTGTCTGAAAGCTTAGGAATTACGACTGAACCGATACCCGCAGCACTGATGTTTGCTTGGGCACTTCCCGCTGATGCCCCCTCAATGAGGTTGTCGAAACCTGGAAGTGAAACAACCGCATAAACAAAATCATCAAATAGATGTCCTTTCTTCGCAGAGATCCTTGCCACTCGTTGATTAAGGTATGCAGGTTCAGTAAGACGAAACCGGCCTGCCTTTCCGACTGTAGCCCCCGTCATGGCCATTAGGATGTCACCATCTAACAGCTCAAACCGTTCAAGCCCTTTTAGCTTATCGGGAGCGATGCGATCCACGTTTGCCAGCGAAACACTAGGCGGCTGAATGTTTGCTATTTTGACAACAGCCACCCCTGTATCTGAAAAGTCCGCGCTCTTGAATGCAAAGCCTCCCTGTACCTCTGCGATATCCGAGAGTTTGCAGGTATCAGAACTCATATCCCAGCCCCCCCAGCTTCTGGCGAATGACCTGATCCAGTTCTGCGCCCTTGCTCATCTGCTCGCCCAGCTTCTCCGTGAGCTTCTGCATCTTGTCGGCAAAGGCTTCATCGTCCTCCTCCACCTCCTCGGCACCGACGTAACGGCCCGGTGTGAGCACATGACCGTGCTCGGCGATCTCTGCCAGGGTCACGCTGCGGCAGAAGCCCGGCACATCCTCGTAAACCAGTTCGGTCTCGCCGTCTGACTTCCAGGCGTGGAAGGTATCGGCAATCTTGGCGATGGTGGCCGCATCCAGCTCGCACTGCACCCGACTCACCATGGTGCCGAGCTTGCGGGCGTCGATAAATAGCACCTCGCCGGGGCGGCTGCGCTTGCTCTTGGCGAGGAACCAGAGGCTGGCGGGGATCTGGGTGTTGAAGAACAGCTGGCCCGGCAGGGCTACCATGCACTCCACCACGTCCGCCTCCACCATGCGGGCGCGGATCTCCCCTTCGCCGCTCTGGCTCGAGCTCATGGAGCCGTTGGCCAGCACGATACCGGCGCGGCCACCGGGCTTGAGGTGATAGAGCATGTGTTGCAACCAGGCGTAGTTGGCGTTGCCTGCGGGCGGGGTGCCATAGACCCAGCGCGGGTCGCCATCGAGGCTGCCGTGCCACCAGTCGCTGATGTTGAACGGCGGGTTGGCCAGCACGAAGTCGGCGCGCAGATCAGGGTGCTGGTTGCGGGTGAAGGTGTCACCGGGTTCCTTGCCGAGGTTGTAGTCCATGCCGCGAATGGCGAGGTTCATGGCCGCCAGGCGCCAGGTGGTGGGGTTGGACTCCTGGCCGTAGATGGAGACATCCCCCAGCTTGCCGCCGTGGGACTCGATGAACCGCTCGGACTGCACGAACATGCCGCCCGAGCCGCAGCAGGGGTCGTAGACCTGGCCATGGTGCGGGGCGAGCACCGCCACCAGGGTCTGCACGATGCTGGCGGGGGTATAGAACTGGCCGCCCTTCTTGCCCTCGGCGTTGGCGAACTCGCCGAGGAAGTACTCGTACACCTGGCCCAGCACGTCGCGGGCGGCGCCCGGCTCGTCGCCGAAGCCGATGGTGGAGACCAGGTCCACCAGCTCGCCGAGCTTGCCATCGGGCAGCTGGGCGCGTGCGAAGCGCTTGTCGAGGATGCCCTTGAGGCGGGGGTTCTCCTGCTCGATCAACACCAGCGCGTCGTCGATGCGCTTGCCAATGTCGGCCTGCTTGGCACTCGCCCGCAGCGCCTCCCAGCGCCCCCCTTCGGGCACCCAAAACACGTTGACCTCGCGGTAGTAGTCGCGCTCTTCCAGCTCCTCGGCCAGAAACTCGGCATCGGCGTCGTGCAGGTAGTAATCGTCGCTCTCGTCGGTGAAGCGGCGCTCAAGCTCTGTCCGGCGCGCCTGGAAGGTGTCGGAGACGTACTTGATGAAGATGAGGCCCAGCACGATGTGCTTGTACTCGGCGGCGTCCATGTTGGCGCGCAGCTTGTCGGCCGAGGCCCAGAGGGTGCGCTTGATGCCGTCGATACCGCTCTCGGCCGGGGCGGCCTCTTTGGCTTGCTTGGCTGGCTTGCTCTTGGCGGGCTTGGCCGCTGGCGCAGTACCATCCGCACTCACTGCAACGCCTTCGGCTCGTAGCACCGAGCCACCACGACCCCGTCCTTTGCGCAGCTTTCCAGCCTCTATCAGGGCGTCACGGGCCGCCGTGAACTGCTCTTCGGTCAGCTCACCGAACTGCCCCTTGAGTGTTTCCAGCAGGGACTGGTTGCCGATGCTGCTGCCATCCTCGGGGACGGCGGCCAGCAGGGCGGTGGAGAGTGTCTGGGGGTCGAACATGTGTTACTCCGGCAATGGCCGCGCCCGATGGGCACAGACAACGAAACAGGTGGACGGACGAAGCATAGAAGCGCACCGAAACGGCAACGTTGCGGCCCATCGCTAACAGGGTATCGAGTCTATACAAATGAACCTGATAGTAACATGGGGGTGAGTCACATCAGGGCATTACAGTAACAGGCTCGTACTGCGCACTCCGAACTGCTACTGGGCATTTGTAATGAGCCCAACAGTTGGTGCATGGTATCAACCTGCGACACAGGCTGCATGCTGATAGGTAAGAACCATGCAAGGAACCAAGATTCCCTTCGGTGAACGTGACGATGTTCTGCTGCGTGCCTTCGAGGTTGCAAACGGGCTCGCATGCAACTGTATCTGTCCTGGATGCCGGAAACCGTTGGTTGCCGCCAACGGGGGATTGAAGGTTATCCCTCACTTCCGGCATGCCCAAGCCGAAGATTGTTCCCGAGGCTATAAGGAAGGTGTTCGACGTGCAGCTGTCGCCCTGATTGCAACCCAGCAACGCCTTACACTCCCGGCCTACTACCACCAGATCAACGCCACGACCCACTCCGGATCCACCTTGCGAAGCGATGTCACCTTCCCCTCAGAGGTCATCCTCGCCGACAACGTTGTACGGTTCGTGGATCTCGGGGCGGTAAGGGCACATGCGGTGGTTACCAAGGCAGAACGTCAACTGCTGGTATGGATAAAGGTATCATCTCGTACCCAACACGAACGGCACCAGCGCCTTGCCAGCATTGGGGCCTCAGCGATAGAGATCGATCTCAGTCGACTGACACTTGAGCTGATCAATGACCCAGCAACATTCGAGTATGCGGTCCTATCCAATCCCGACAACAGATCCTGGATCCGTTCTCTGCGAGGGGAGAGGTTAGGGGAACGAGCAGCAGAGAAGATGGCCGCTGAAGTTGCAACCGACAATGCCCGATGGGAGCAGGAAAGGGCTCGCTATCGGGCACTGGAAGAGGCCCGACGAGCAGAACACGAGGCCAAGTTTGTAGCAGCCGCCAAAGCACTTGCGGCGCAAAGGAAGCTACAGTCGGCGGCTGTTGAGGCCCAACGTGCCATGAACCAAGATGCATGCCTGCAACGTTCAGAACTGCTCGTGAGTCAGGTACTTCGTGCGGCCCGTGAGTGGGGAGGCAACGCTGTCGAATGCACGGCATGTTACCTACTTAGCCCGCCAGATACACAATCCTGCCCCTACTGTGCAAGCAACGCCAGTCCGATGCCGCCATTCACGGTATCGACTGAGTATGCGGCTACGATCCACCATCGAATGCGCAGTTCACCCAAACCGAATCGGTCAGTGCAAGCAGCGCCGATCCTGCGAATCCAACCTGAGCTGCCTGATGACTAAATAACTGATCCCAATAGTGCTACACCTTCGCTGTGCCATAGCCATTCCCCGGGAAAGGAGACACGGTATCCATGAAGTGTTTCACTCGGGCCAGCAGGTTTGCCATCCCTCTGCATTGATGATTGCGCGTGATGGTTTCATGTAACTTGTGCCATAGCCGTTCTATGTGATTAACCCAAGGGCTGTAAACTGGCTGGAACACCAGGCAGAACTTGGGATTCTTCTTCAACCATCGCTCGGTCTGTTTGCTTTTGTGAATGATGTAGTTATCGAGGATCAACGTGATGGTTTTGGCTCGTCGGTAGTGGTGGCGCAGCTTTTCCAGCATGGCAATAAACAGCGATGAGTTTTTCTTGATCCCGCTGACGTAAAGTACCCTTCCGTTGCCTGCGTGGAGAACGCCTGCCAGATAATGCTTGGCATTCTGCCCCGGTGTGACAACCCGCTTTTGCTGCGCTCTGAACATCCAGTCGGCTCCTAATTTGGGATTGAGGTCTATATCGACTTCATCCTCATAAAACACCGGATTATCGGCATCACAGCGGGCCAGCGCGGCGTCGATATTCGCCATTTTTTCCTGATAGGCTGGGTCTTTTATCCGCAAGGTCGGCACGGGCCTGCGCCAGACAATGCCCATACGAGGTAACCATCGGCGGAGCGTGGAGGCTGCCACATTGAGCCCTGTTAACCGATTGATTTTTATAGCCAATAGTTCAGTACACCAACGGCTGCGCTGATAACCAAAATCTTGCGGAGAAAACTGCATGAGCAGCACCAGTAGGGTGACAATCTTGGCGATAGGTAAGACTGGGGCACGGCCAGCCGGTAAGGCTTCTAGCGCATCTATGCCTTCATCTCGATACCACCGAAGCCAACGACCGATGGTCGAGCGCGCAGCGCCGGTAAGGTGATGAACATCGGTGATCGTGCGTCCTTCATGTAACAGCAAGATGGCCATCAAGCGACGAGCATGTCCTTTATCACGGGTGGCATGGATGATTTTGTGAATGCGGCGCCGTTGTGGTCGTGGCAGAGGTGGTAGGATAGGCATCAACTCAGTCCTTTGGGTGTGGCTTGTTTTGTTTAGCGACTAATCAGATCGCACAAACTGGACTGAGTTCCCTTCCTCCGGTGATCTACTATTCGGAACAGCTATTTAGTGTTGGCCAACTAATAAAGTGAATAGACAGTTCCATAGCACTGTTTGGTCAATCCAAGCACATAGAGTACCAAAGAGTCATCTTTTACCACGGACAGACTCCTGCAACGTTGCTCCATATTGCCGTACCTCATACATGAACTCCAAATCAGCTAATTTCAACGAATCCAGCATCAGTAATGAATCAACAAACTTGCCATTTGATAACCGATACTTCTTTGTTAGCCTGTTGCCTTCTTCATTGTACCGAGCTTCCACTCGCTGCCACATGAACTTACAGATATACGCAATTTGCTGTAATGGATCCTTGAACTTTTGAAACAGAACAGGCCTACGTTTTCGAACGTTGACGTTGATTGGTGGACTCTGGTTAGCAAACACTTTACGAAGTCTCTCCCACTGTGGAGAATGGGAGTCTTTGCATCTGACCAAGAGGTGGAAATGGGGCATCCAACGTTGATACTCTGATTGATAATCCACTTCAAAGAAGCCTATCACAATGTCCTTTACACCTGCGCGATCTAGTTGTTTGCGTAACCTATCTTTCAAACGAACAATATCTTGGCGTTTTAACTCGCGAGCCATCTCATCATAATAGATGAAGGTTGCAGCTTTCCACTCTGTATAGTCCTCACAGAAACGTGTCAATTGACTTATCTTCCTTAGTCGCAACCGCCTTACACATTCAGGGCATGCAAGACTATAGCAAGGCTCCTCCTCATTACATTCCGATAGCTTTTCAGCAAGTGACCTCGCCTCATCATCACGAGATCTTAAAAGTTTATTTATTCGTACATCCTTCTCCTTCCAACATGCTTTGAGTGTCTCAAACTTTGGCAGCAAAGAATCAACATCAATAAGTTCGCTTACCCTTGCATTCATGAACTTGTTCATTATGAATACCTGATGATTCGTGGTGTACGTTCTCAAAGCCATAATCTGCCCCTGTGCCAACACAACTACATGCTCTAACAGAAACAAGCGGTCTGTCGTGAAACGGTGAACTTAACTAGAGGGTTCGATAAAGGTTGAGAATGTGAAATGGACTATCAAGCACAGCAACTTAGTTGCTCATATGCTGGACTCACTCTGGTTTGGTATATTGCAGGGCATTCATCCAGCCTTGTATATCAGAAGAACGCCACATCACTCGACGGCAACCCTTCTGCTGAACTGAACTTGGAAAGTCTCCCTTCTTTATCAGACGATAGATCGTAGCGCGAGAGATGGTGCAACATTCGATAACTTCGGCCAGGTTCAGCAAACGTGTTTCATGTTTCATAAATGACTCCTCGTAATGGTCGAAGGTCATTTACAGATTTCGAAAACAGGAGCGGCGTGACGCATTCTCTTCTCCTCAATGTCGTTGCAGAACGTACTGAAACACGTTGAATGTGCCACCACCATGGGGTCATATGCCTAATGTCCCATCTTGAGCAGGCTTCAGCTTTAGAGCCATTCATGGTTACCACGTACAGAGAAACCCTGTGAGGACGACAAGGAGCGAGCCGTGAAACATACCGGTCATGGTGGCTCGATAGATGGTTGAAACTGTTGAGCGTGTGGTTCAGTGGCATGGTTAACCACCTGCCTCAGGAGCTCTCAGAGCTAGGGAAGGAGAGCAGACGTTTCAAGGCCGAATGCCTTCCGGATTACAACGTCGTTGTAATCCGTTGCAACGTACGAGCAAAAAACACAACGTAACAGCATGAAAAACATGATTATTTTTCAATGTGTAGAAACATGAAAATCTGAAACCTTCGCAATTCTAGGACAGCACAAATGGTCTGGTTTACAACGTTAGGGAGCAAACACTCCATTCAGTGATCTCTCTGGTCTGCCCTAACATATGATGATGAACTGTCGCGACAACCCACCATGACCGATGTGGATGACACGACTTTCGATACAACCACTCCATCGATACCTCCTTGATGCACTAGTAGCCATTCAAGTGTCACTACGCGTCGGATGGTATCATCACATCGATGAACCTCCAGTCTCGCTCCGCTCACTTGCTACCGCAGTATCAGCAAACAGAGATAACGTTGCAGATGTATACCAACCAGATTCTTGATTTCAAATCTAGTTCGTCCACACTACGATGAAGTCATCAACGTATCCAGATAGTCTGCCCAACGCTGCAACGGTAATCCCCCCGAAAAACTGAGGTGCTCATAAGTAGAATTTTCTCGTATCTTGAACGCAGGAGGTTCTACATGAAAACATCACGCTTTAGCGATGCACAGATCATCGCCATCCTCAAGCAGGCCGAGTCTGGTTCACCCGTCCCTGAGCTCTGCCGTGAGCATGGCATCAGCTCCGCCACCTTCTACAAGTGGCGCTCCAAATTCGGTGGCATGGATGCCTCTCTCATGGCGCGCCTCAAAGAGCTGGAAGAGGAAAATCGTCGCCTTAAGAAGATGTATGCCGAGGAGCGCCTAAAGGCTGAGATCATCTCCGAGGCGATGGCAAAAAAGTGGTGACGCCATCTGCCCGCAGGGAGATGGCGACCAAGGCTGTGGCTCATTACGCCATTTCTATCCGTCTGGCTTGCCAGGTGTTCAAGGTGAGCGAGGGTTGCTACCGTTATCAGCCCGTGCTGGCTGATGAAAACCAGGAGATTGCCGACTGGCTACTGCGCCTCACCGCCAACCAGCGCAACTGGGGTTTCGGACTGTGCTTCCTGTACCTGCGTAACGTCAAAGGCTTTGGCTGGAACCACAAGCGGGTCTACCGGATCTATCGGGCGCTAGAGCTCAATCTGCGGATAAAACCCAAGAAGCGGCTAGTACGCGCCAAGCCGGAGCCGTTGGCAGTCCCTGACCAACCGAATCACTGTTGGTCGATGGACTTTATGCATGACCAGCTCAGCGATGGTCGTTCGGTGCGGTTGTTTAATGTGATCGATGACTTCAATCGCGAAGCACTGTGCATCGAGGTGGATTTTTCCTTGCCTGCCTCGCGAGTCAAACGGGTGCTGGAGCAGGTCATCGAGTGGCGGGGCAAACCAGCCGCAATCCGCTGTGATAATGGTCCGGAATACATCAGCGAAGAGCTCAAGCAATGGGCGCAGCAGAAGAGGATTGCGCTGAGGTATATCCAGCCAGGCAACCCGCAGCAGAATGCCTACATAGAGCGATTTAACCGCACTGTGCGTTACGACTGGTTGGGCCATTACCTGTTTGAGTCACTGAATGAGTTACAGGAATTTGCCACGAACTGGCTGTGGGTTTATAACCATGAGCGGCCCAATATGGCGCTGGGCGGCTACACGCCGAAACAGCGCTTGGCACAGGCCGCATGACCTCTACTTTTGAGTGCTCCAAAAAATGGGGGGATTACCCAACCACTCTCGGCTTTGCTCTGTGTATCTATGAAGATCATATGTGCCGATCAAACCTTTCTTGGTATGCCCGAGAATGGCTTCTGCTACTTCAGAAGGACATTGCAAACGAGACAGTCCTGTTCTAACCGTTCGACGGAGATCGTGGGGAGTCCATCGAGGAATATCTAACATCAAGTCTGCTTCTCTCATTACCCAAGCACTTTCAGTTAACTGCTTCTGTTTAATTGGCTTTCCCGTCCTCTGGGATGGGAACAAGTAAACTTCATTTCCTATCTTATTTATTCTGAGAAAATGGATGCATTGACGAGGGAGTTGAATCTCTCTTGCGACACCAGTCTTTGACTCTCTGATATGGAACACTCCCTCATTAAGGTCTATGTTTCGCCAAGTAGCCTCACATATCTCACCTGTCCGGCATCCTGTCCATAACGTCATTCGAAATATGTTCTTTTGCACTTCAGTGAATTTTGAGCTAGGCAACCAAGCGAGAAACAGCTTAATTTCATCGTCATTCAAAAAGCGACTACCTTTTTTTGATGTCAGCTTCACCTTTGTTCGAACCAAACTCACTTTTGCTTGAAGCGCAGGGTTGATAAATTGATCGTCAAACTTTCCCATCCCCATTGAATAATCGTAAGCGGCTAGAATTTCGCGCAATACATTTCCAGCCTGAACATTAGCGCCTCGATTCACGATGGACATAACAAGATCAATAATATCTTGTCTACTCACATCACGAGCCAATCGCTCACCAAGCATTGGAACCGCATCGCCATACAGAGTGCGCCTAGCCTCAGCCTGACCTTTCTTTTTCCTTGCCCCACTCTTTATCGTACCATTAGGTAAACGTTGATCTTCTATATGGTTTTGTAGATAAAGCTCGATCATCGCTTGAAGGGTGAACATCCCGAGTTCGCTTTCATTCTTGATTTGCTGTTTAAGCTCAAGCGCGGCAGCTCTCGCCTCGGTAGCCGGACATCGGCCTTGTTGCCTGATGAGCTTAAGCTCCCTTAGCTTTATACGGGCCTGCTCTAAGGATACGGCTGGAAATACGCCAAGTGAGATCTGAATTAACTTATTTGTTACTGGGCTCGTATAACGATAGAAAAATGTCTTTTTACCTGTCTTCCCACAAGTAACACGAAGCCCTCTGTTGACCCCATTGTCAGCCTTATCGCTATCCGTTGGCTTCATGACTTCAATTGCTCTAAAGGACAGTGCTTTGTTACCCTTGTCCGCTGGCATAACCGACCTCCTATGGCTGATGCATACGCTCTCCTAGCTTGGCCGCATGCATAGGGCTTAATGTCACTGTAGGCTACAAAATCAAAACCTACACTTCAACCTACATTTTCGCCTGCGATTGGGTGAGATCGAGTGAGACTCTCAGAGCAAACAAGAGACCACGAAAACACCATAAGCCATTGTAATATAAGCATGTAAAGAGAGATAACTACATGTCAGCAATAGAGAATCTCCACAATCACACACCAATGATGCAGCAGTATCTGACCCTCAAGGCCGAGAACCCGGAGATCCTGCTGTTTTATCGCATGGGTGACTTCTACGAGCTCTTCTACGACGACGCCCGCAAGGCCTCCCAGCTGCTCGACATCTCCCTGACCAAGCGCGGCCAGTCGGCCGGCAGCCCCATCCCGATGGCCGGGGTGCCCTATCACGCCATCGAGGGGTATCTCGCCAAGCTGGTACAGCTCGGCGAATCGGCCGCCATCTGCGAGCAGGTGGGGGACCCCGCCACCAGCAAGGGGCCGGTGGAGCGCAAGGTCATTCGCATCATCACCCCAGGTACCGTCTCCGACGAGGCGCTGCTCAGCGAGCGGCAGGACAACCTGATCGCCGCCGTCTACCACGATGGCCGCCGCTTCGGTTACGGCACCATGGACATCGGCTCCGGCCGCTTCTTCATCAACCAGTTCGAGAAAGAAGAGACCCTGCTGGCGGAGCTGCAACGCACCAATCCGGCGGAGCTGCTCTACCCCGAATCGTTCGCCTTCCTGCACCATGTCGAGGGTCGCCGCGGTCTGCGCCGCCGCCCGGAGTGGGAGTTCGAGCTCGGCACCGCCCGCAAGCTCTTGTGCCAGCAGTTCGGCACCCAGGATCTGGTGGGCTTTGGGGTCGAGCAGAGCGAGACCGCCCTGTGCGCCGCCGGCTGCCTGATGCAGTACGTGAAAGACACCCAGCGCACCGCCCTGCCCCACATTCGCAGCGTGCGCCTGGAGCAGCCCGATCATGCGGTCATCATGGATGCCGCCACCCGCCGCAATCTGGAGCTGACCCAGAATCTGGCCGGCGGTCACGACAACACCCTCTCCGCCGTGCTCGATTGCACCGCCACGCCGATGGGCAGCCGCCTGCTCAAGCGCTGGATCCACCAGCCGATCCGCGATCGGGTGATCCTCAAAGGTCGCCAGAGCACCATCAAGGAGCTCATCGAGCAGAACCTCTATGACGAGCTGGGGAGCCTGCTGCGCCAGGTCGGCGACGTGGAGCGGGTGCTGGCGCGTCTCGCCCTGCGCAGTGCCCGCCCGCGCGATCTGACCCGGCTGCGGCAGGCTTTCGCTCAGCTGCCCGAGTTGCAGCGTCTGCTGGCGGAGAGCGAGCACGAGGCGGTGCAGCAGCTGCGCGAGCGGGCGAGCACCTTCCCCGAGCTGTTCGACCTGCTGGAGCGTGCCGTGATGGAGGTGCCGCCGGTGCTCATCCGCGATGGCGGCGTCATCCGTGAAGGGTTCAATCAGGAGCTGGACGAGCTGCGGGATCTGGCCAATGGCGCCACCGCCAGCCTGGCCCGCATCGAGGAGCGGGAGAAGGCGCTCACCGGCATCAACACCCTCAAGGTGGGCTACAACAAGGTGCACGGCTTCTATATCGAGGTGAGCCGCGCCAACAGCCACCTGGTGCCGGCCCACTACATCCGCCGCCAGACGCTGAAAAACAACGAGCGCTACATCATCGATGAGCTGAAGAAGTACGAGGACAAGGTGCTCACCGCCCAGGCCCAGGCGCTGGCGCTGGAAAAACGTCTCTACGAAGAGCTGCTCGACGCCCTGCTGCCCCACCTCGGCGATCTGCAGGAGTCTGCTGCCGCACTGGCGGAGCTGGACGTGCTGGCCAACCTGGCCGAGCGGGCAGAGACCCTCGACTATCGCTGCCCCACCCTCATCGACGAGGATCAGATCCTCATCGAGGCGGGCCGCCATCCGGTGGTGGAGCAGGTGATGACCGACCCCTTCATCGCCAACCCGATACGGCTGGAGCGGGAGCGGCGGATGCTGATCATCACCGGCCCCAACATGGGCGGTAAATCCACTTACATGCGCCAGACCGCACTCATCGTGCTGCTGGCCCATATCGGCGCATTCGTGCCCGCCGACAGCGCCCGCATCGGCCCCATCGACCGCATCTTCACCCGCATCGGAGCGTCGGATGATCTCGCCTCCGGCCGCTCCACCTTTATGGTGGAGATGACCGAAACCGCCAATATCCTCAACAACGCCACCGCCCGCAGTCTGGTGCTGATGGACGAAATTGGCCGCGGCACCAGCACCTACGACGGCCTCTCCCTGGCCTGGGCCTGCGCCGAGCAGCTGGCAAGCAAGATTGGCGCCTACACCCTGTTTGCCACCCACTACTTTGAGCTGACCCGCCTGCCCGAGCTGATGAGCGGGCTGGCCAACGTCCACCTAGATGCGGTGGAGCACGGCGACACCATCGCCTTCATGCACGCGGTGCAGGAAGGTGCGGCCAGCCGCTCCTACGGCCTGCAGGTAGCGGCGCTGGCCGGGGTGCCGAAATCGGTGATCCACCAGGCCCGCCACAAGCTGCACGAGCTGGAGAGTGCAACTCCGGTGGCCGCCGGCGAAAGCCGTCCGGCTCCGGTCACTCTCGCCCCGCAACCCCATCCTGTGGTGGAGGAGCTGGCAGCAGTACGCCCGGACGAGCTGACCCCGCGACAGGCCCTTGACCTGCTCTATCGACTCAAGCAGATGCTGTAGCTACCGACCGCCGAACAGGCATGAAAAAGGGGAACCGCGAGGTTCCCCTTTCGTTTGACCGAACCTGTTATGTCATCAGCCCGGACCGATGCGATCCATCAGGCTCAGATTGACCGACCCCGGATGGCGCTTGAGCTTCTGCCTGTATTCGAACTGGTGCTGGCTCTCCTGTTTGAGCCCCTGCATCAGGGAGTAGCACATGGCCAGCATGATGACCGAGAAGGGCAGCGCGGCGATGATGCTGGCGGCCTGCAGGGCGGCAAGCCCGCCGGAGACCAGCAGAATGGCCGCGACCAGCCCCTGCCCCAGTCCCCAGATGGCGCGGTGCAGCACCGGGGGATCCTGGTCGCCGATGGAGAGCAGCGTCGTAATCACGAGCGTGCCCGAGTCGCTGGAGGTGATGAAGTAGGTGCAGATAAGCAGGGTCAGCACCCCCTTGGCAATCCAGCCGAAGGTCTCCCAGTGCAGCAGTTCCACCGTCTTGTAGAGCGCCATGGTGACATCCTGATTGACCGCTTCCACTACGCCGCCGCCACCGAACAGCTCCAGGTTCATGGCAGTCCCGCCGAACACGGTGAGCCAGAGCATGCCGAGCAGAGAGGGCACTAGCAGAACACCGAGCACGAATTCACGGATCGTGCGCCCCTTGGAGATGCGAGCGATGAACATGCCGACAAAGGGTGCCCACGCAATCCACCAGCCCCAGTAGAACGCGGTCCAGCTAGACTGCCAGGACGAGGTACCGTTGGCTTCGGTATTGGTCCAGAAGCTCAGCTTGACGATGTTCTGCAGGTAATCACCGATGTTCTGCACATAGGCGTTGAGGATGTAGGTGGTCGGCCCCAGCACCAGGAAGAGGCCAAGCACGAACACGCTCAACCAGATATTGAGTTCGGAGAGGATCTTCACCCCGCGCCCGACACCGGAGATGGCCGACAGGGTGGCAATCAGGCTGATGCCACCGATGAGCCAGAGCTGGTTCGCTTGTGACACGCCCATGCCGAACATCTGGTTGAGGCCGGTGTTCATCTGGGAGACGCCCAGCCCAAGGGAGGTCGCCACCCCGAACACGGTACCGAACACCGCCAGCACGTCGGCGGCATGGCCCCAGAAGCCGTAGATGCGATCGCCAAGAATGGGATAGAGCACGGAGCGGATGGCCAGCGGCAACTTGCGCCGGTAGCTGAAGAAGGCCAGCGACAGGCCGACGATCACATAGATGGCCCAGGGGTGCAGACCCCAGTGGAAGAAGGTGAGGCGCATGGCGATCTGGGCCGCTTCTGGCGTCATGCCTTCGGTGATGAAGGGGTTGCCCTGCAGGTGATACATGGGCTCGGCGATGCTCCAGAACACCAGGCCTATGCCCATGCCTGCGCTGAACAGCATGGAGAACCAGGCAAAGTAGCCAAACTCCGGTACCTGGTCGTCGTCGCCCAGCCGGATGCTGCCAAAGCGGCTGAACATCAGGTAGACGGCGAAGAACAGGAACAGGGCGACCACCAGGATGTAATACCACTTGAAGCCAGCAATGATGGTGTCCTTGGCCCCGGTAAACCAGGTGCCTGCGGTATCCGGATCAAAGACGCCGAACAGCAGGAAGAGGGTCACGATGGTGAGGGCCGTCATGGCCATGGTGGGATTGAGGCCTTTCAAAAGCCCTTTGGTTGCTCGCATCGGGCCTCCTTAGTCGTTGTTGAAAAAGTCTTCACCCACGTGATCGCCGGCACCGCCGATGGCGCGATAGGCCAGACGACCTGCCACCTGCTCACGGTGATCCACCAGGGTCACCGACGGCTGACCGTTCACTGCGTGGCGTTTGCCAAGGAAGATCGCCATGGGCACCCCCAGATTGGAGACACCGCTGGTGATCCAGAGGCGGTTGAAGTCATAGGAGCCACCGATGAACTCCAGCTGTGCCAGTCCATTGTCCAGACCCGCCAGATAAAAGTTCATGGCACTCTCGTCGGGGAAGAGGTGAACCAGCACATAGGCATAGCGCAACTCATTGACCAACTCCTTTAGACTAAAAGAACCTGTGTTGCTGCAAGAGAGCGGCAGCTCGCCATCGTAGTGGTGTACCTTGAGGTTGTTGGGGTCCTCGTCATAAGCAGGTTGATAACGCACAAATGCCGCGGTATCCGGCAGTTCATAGCGAACTCTGACCACACGCAGGTCGGCAACCAGGGACTTGATATCCAGGTCGTCATGCATGATTTCACTCCTCAAATATCGGGTTGGAATGGGGCAATTGTCCGATAACCTAACACAATATTCATTAGAGCTAAAACCATTACATCAAAAACCATATTGACCTTGTTATGGATTAGGCGGAGAATTTCGCGCCTCTCCACAGCTCTGCGATGACCTAGACCCCATGGAAAAACATGATGAAGTGCTGATCGCCCTGCGCCAGATCATCCGTGCCATCGACATGCACTCCAAGCGCTTGATCAAGGAGGCCGGCCTGACCTCGCCCCAGCTCCTGCTGCTCAAGGGGATCGACGAGCTTGGCCAGATCTCCATGCGCCAGCTGGCGGATCACACCAACATGAGCCAGGCCACCGCCACCACCATCATGGACCGGCTGGAGAGCCGCCAGCTGGTGCAGCGCATTCGCAGCGAAACCGACAAACGCAAGGTGCATGCGACGCTCACTGACGCGGGACGCGCCCTGCTTGCCCAGGCTCCGACCCCCTTGCAGGAGAGTTTCATTCAACGCTTTCAGGCACTGGAGAACTGGGAGCAGGGGTTGTTGCTCTCATCCCTGCAACGCATCTCCGCCATGATGAATGCCGACGGCATCGATGCCGCCCCCGTGCTGAGTGTCAGCCCCCTGACTGAAGAGCGGGCCTGAACCGCAGCCATAAAAAAAGCTCCCGACCGGGAGCTTTTTCTATGGGCAGTACGCGATGGCGTTACGCCTCCAGGCTGATGCCGATGTTGGAGACGCCGTCCTGGGCCGCGAAGGCGCGGATGGCAAGGATGCGGTCGCTGTCCCGTTCATGGGCCACCCGTTTGAGCAGTTCGACCTGGAACTCCAGCTCCGCCTCCATGTACTCGTGCTCATAGAGCTCATCATCGCTGAGGTCCCGCTCTTCCAGCATCTCGATGAAGCCGGCGACCGTGCCGACAGACGCATGGCTGGCGTCGTTGGCTTCTTCCCCCACCCGGCAGATCACCGAGTTGTAGGCACAACCCAGCGCCACGCAGGCGTCCAGTGCCGGATAGGCGCCGTAGGATTCAAACTTGCGGGGATCGGGAATGTAGACTTCAAACGCTTCCAGAATGGCACCAAGATTGACGCGGGATCCCTTGACCGTCAGGTAGTTCCACATCTGATCCAGCGCGTGACGGAATGCCCTCGCATCCCCGGAACCGGAGGCCTGGGTAAAGAGCACATAGTTGGGGTACATGCGCTCTGCCAGCGCCAGGGTATAGACGGTTTGCTGCCAGGGCTGCAGCTCGGCCAGTCGCTTATAAAACTTGTCACCAAACACTGGAGTCGGATCCTTTGCAAAATGTGGGGCAGATTGTAGCCCACGAGGGCCCCGTCTAAAAATGAAAAAGCGCCCTGCTCGACTATCTTGCCCGATCAACTGGGGTAAGATGGAGACAGCATCCCTCTCGCCTTGCCATAAACACGATAAGGAACAAGAGTATGAGCCAACGTACCCTGCTGCTGTTGAGTCAGGACAACAGCCACTATGAACGCCTGCTCAAGGCGGCCCATCTTCCCCATCTGCACATTCTTCGGGCCGACAATCAGGCCGAGGCCGAACAGCTTATCGGTGACGCTCATATCCTGATGGCCGAGCCTGCCCGGGCCAAGCCGCTGCTGGCCAAGGCCGGCAAGCTCAGCTGGCTCCAGTCCACTTATGCCGGGGTCGACGTGCTGCTGGACGCCAGTTGCCGCCGCGACTACCTGCTCACCAATGTCCGCGGCATCTTCGGCCCCTTGATGAGCGAGTATGTGTTCGGCCATCTGCTCAGCCTGACCCGCCAGTTGCCACTCTATCGCGAGCAGCAGCAACAGGGCGTCTGGCAGAGCCATCCCTATCAGGGCTTGAAGGGAAAGACGCTGCTGCTGCTCGGCACCGGCAGCATAGGGCAGCATATCGCCCACACCGGCAAACATTTTGGCATGAGGGTGCTCGGCATCAGCCACAGTGGCCGTGAGCGTGCCGGGTTCGATCAGGTGTACCAATTGCCGGCACTCAACAAGATGCTGGCCCAGGCCGATGTCATCGTCAGCGTGCTGCCCGCCACCCGCGAGACACGCCATCTCTTCACCGCCGAACGCTTCGGCCACTGCAAACCGGGCGCCATCTTCTTCAACGTCGGCAGGGGCAATGCCGTCCATGAGGGGGATCTGCTGGCGGCACTGCAAGCCGGCAAGCCCGCCATGGCGGTGCTCGATGTGTTCGAGCAGGAACCCCTGCCCGCTGACAGCCCGCTCTGGCACCAGCCCAATCTCATCGTGACGCCCCACAACAGCGCCTACAGCTTCCCGGAAGATGTGGCCCAGATCTTCATCCGCAACTACATCCGCTTCATCGATGGTCAGCAGCTGGACGGCAGGATCGACTTTGACAAGGGTTATTGAAGCCGTTCTGCAATGAAAAGGCCCCGCCAGTTTGCGGGGCCTTTTTCGTCAGGAGGGAGCCGTTCAGCCCGCCTCCATCTCTTTGCGGTAGCTCTTCACCTTGGCGAGGAACTGACGCTTGTCCTTACCGGAGAGCGGCTCCGCCATCGGCAGCTTGATCTTCATGGGATCCACCGGGCGGTTGTTGATGCGCACCTCGTAGTGCAGGTGAGCACCGGTGGAGCGGCCCGTGTTGCCGGAGAGGGCAATCTTGTCACCCATCTTCACCTTCTGACCCGGCTTGACCAGCAGCTTGCTCAGGTGCAGATAACGGGTCATCAGGGTACGGCCGTGCTTGATCACAACATAGGTGCCTGCCAGCGGGTGGCTGGTTGCCTTGAGGACCACACCATCACCGGTCGCCATGATGGGCGTGCCTACCGGCAGGGCAAAGTCGGTCCCCTCATGGGGCCGGACCTGCCCGGTAATGGGATGACGGCGATTCGGGTTGAAACTGGAGCTGACCCGGTAACGGCTGTGAGTCGGATAACGGCGGAAGCCGCGCTCCAGGCTGTTTGCCTGACCGTCATAATAGTTGCCATCTTCCGACAACCAGGCTGACACGGCCTTGCCCTGGCTGAACACCTCGACCCCCAGCAACTGGGTATTGCCCGTACTCTTACCGTCGACCGTCTCCTGACGGACCAGCACCTTGAACTTGTCACCTTTTTTCAAATCCTTGGCGAAGTTGAGGCGCCACTGGAACAGGTTGGCAATCTTCTGGATGTGGTTGGCCGGGATACCGGCATTGCGGGCGCTGACGTAGAAGCTGCCGTTGATGACACCGTCATAGCTCTTCTGCTGCCACTCTACCTCTTCATTGAGCATGTTGGCGCTATAGGTGTCGTCGGTACGCTCCAGCACCAGGGTCTGCTTGATGTTCAGGCGGATCTTCAACTGCTGCAGAATGTTGTCCTGATCGATCAGCAACTCGATGGTCTGACCGGGTTTGAGACGCGCCAGGTTGTTCTTGGCATCCGCATCCAGCACCTTGTAGAGGGTGGTGGTGGACAGCCCCAGGTTGTTGAAGATGGTGGTCAGGTTCTCGCCATTGCGAACCCGGTAATCTTGCCATTGAGGCGTGGCATCCGCCGGGATGTCGTCTTCGGGAGCGGCTGACTCGACCAGCTCGTGATCCGGAATGTCGTTGAAGTCGGTGTTGTCTTCGTTGGTTGCGGTGCCCGTGGTGGCGATCGGCAACTCCAGACGCAGTGGCCGCTCCAGGATGTCACCGGGAGCTGGCAATACGGCTACCGCTGA
Organism: Aeromonas sp. ASNIH1; assembly: GCF_002934285.1. NCBI lineage: Bacteria > Pseudomonadati > Pseudomonadota > Gammaproteobacteria > Aeromonadales > Aeromonadaceae > Aeromonas > Aeromonas sp. ASNIH1. The sequence goes on from NZ_CP026228.1 coordinate 1,023,442, forward strand.
CAGCGTCATGGCCGTGAGCAATAGCATGGCATAGAAATGCTTGCGGGGAACCGGGGGTTCCCAATTGGCAGCCTGGGCTACCAAGGGACGGAGACGTTTCATCCGCTATCCTGTTATTAGATCTAAGGGTGGTGGTTGTGGGTCTGTTTTTATGAGTTTTTATTATGAAAACCGAATATCTGGCTTTTAGACCTAAATACTTACAAAAAGTTCATAGCTCCATGCACGAAACTCACATTTTATGCATAACCTTCCAGCATAGGCAGAAATGATCGTCATTTTCAGCCATTTTTTTCTATTTTTAAGAACCAAGTCCGGTTGTGGTGCTCTCCGGCCCAGAAAATGTTGCAAAAACATCTCCATGGAGTGGGTATGTCATTGGCAAAATTGTTAAATGTAATCATCCTAATCCTCTTCACCATCGGCGCCGCGCTGCTGCTCGTGCTGGAGATCACGACGGTACGACAGTCTATTCTCGACCAGATGTCGGCCAACCTTGAAACCGCCATCACCGCACTGGGGCTGGTGCTGCAGGGCACTCTGCTCAACGATGACAAGGTCCTTGCCGAGACCATAGTGAACGCCATGTTCGACGGAGGTTTCGTCAACTCCGTCGTCCTGCTGGATCCGGATGGCCAGGTGCTGTTCCAGAAGGTGTTCCACACCGCACAGCAAAATATTCCAGGCTGGCTCCCCTCTGTTATCGACATGCCGCCGGTCAAAATTGAGCAGGAGTTGACCGACGGCTGGCGTATTCTCGGTACCCTCACGCTCGAGGGGCACAAGGGTTACGCCTACCAGCATCTGTGGAACGCCATCAGTCGTACCGGGCTCGCGTTGCTCGTCGGCCTGCTGGTGTTCAGCCTGGTGATCACCTGGGTGTGCCGCCGCCTGATGCACCCCCTCGAACAAGTCAGTCTGCAGCTAACCCGGATCCGCAAACGCCAGTTCAGCGGCAACCTGCCAACCCCGTGGCTTCGCGAATTGCAGGAAGTCGTCGTCTCCATCAACCAGTTGGTCTCCGAACGCAAACGGGACCTGCTGCAACAACGGCTGAAGATCACCCAGCTTGGCAAGCACGACGCCCTCCCGACCCACCAGAAGCTCGTTGGTCTGGTCGACACCGATGGCAACACCTATCAGCAGCATTTCTTCTCCACTCAGGGGAGTATCAGGCTCTACAGCCGCCTGCTACCCAAGCCCCCCCCCACCACGGACAGCTCGCCGGATGAAATTCGGGCGCTGCTCAACGACTGGCTGACCCAGAAGGCGGAAGGGCTCCAGCTACCTCTCAGCCTGCTCGGCCATCCAGACTGGGCGCAGTTTGCCCCCGTGCTGGCCAGCGCTCGTGGCAAGACACTGGACTGGCGCTGGGATCTGGCTATCTTCCCTCCCCTGGCCGAGGAGCGACTGACTGCACTCCAGTCCCAGGGGATTGAGCTGGCGTTCAGCAATATCCCGATGAACAACGACAATCTGGCCAGGCTCGACCCCATCAGACCCGTCTTCATCAGTTGCCAGCTCACCCAGTCCCCCCTTTATTGGAACCTGCTCTCCCAATGCCTCCATGCTTCCGGCTACACCTTGCTGGCGGAAGCCGGCGACGTGAGCGATGTAGACATGCTGCGCAGTTGGGGCATCGATGGTTATGCCACTCAGGAGAATGCATCATGAGGATCCCGCTGCTGCTGCTTGCCCTGCTGTGGCAACCGACCCTGCACGCGACCACCATGACCATAGGCACCGGGGGGGAGCAAGGCATCTATTACCAGGTCATCAAGGAGTTCTGCAGACTGGCCAAAAAAAGTGACCCCACGATGCCCTGCAAACTGCAGGCCAGCTCCGGGTCCATCGAAAATCTCCGCCAGCTGAAAGCGGGAGAGGTCCCCTATGCCCTCGTCCAGTCAGACTGGCTCTATCAGGCCCGCCAGGGCACGGGGCCTTTCGTTGCCCAACCACAACGCGAGCTGAGGGCTATCTTTGCCACCCACGCCGAACCTTTCACCATAGTGGTGCGAGCCGATGGGGATATCACCACCCTGGAGCAGCTCAAGCTGGCCCCCATCGACATGGGCCTGAAGAGTTCAGGGACTCGTCAAACGGCATTGGCCCTGTTCAATGCTCTGGGTGCAAAGGAGCAGGATCTTGATTTGAAGAGCGTCGCCAATCTCTCCGAAGCACTGTGCAGTAAACAGATCGATGCCTATGGCCTCGTCATGGGTCATCCCAACCGTATCGTGCTCGACACCGCCAAGCGCTGCGACGTGCGCTTCCTGGCGATCGAGGGGCCCGTCAGGGACCAGCTGCTCAAAGGAGTCAGGTATTACCAGCGCAGCCAGGTGCCGGCACGCATCTACCCGGGCAACCTCAAGGCAACCCCGACCTTCGCCATCGCGGCCACCCTGGTGACCAATGCCGCCACCCCGGATGAGGAGGTCTATCGGCTGACCCGGGCCATGCTGAGCCAGCAAACCAGTTTCAACGAACAGACCTATGGCTATGCGAACCTGTTTCACAAGGCGCGCAACAAGATAGGCCCGGTGCTGAGTGTCGAACAGCATCCGGGCGCGGCAAAATATTTCGAGGAGTTGAAGACGGCGGGCAAGTTATAGCTGGCGACGGGGGGAGCGAAAATGCTCGCTGGAGAAGCGGCTCTGCATCGAGGTCCACTGGGCCAGGCGATCGGCGCTCCCCGCCAGGGTTCCTTCGCGGCGGGATTTCATGATCCAGATGCTTTTGGCATCGAAACTGTAAACCGGCTGCAGATCATTGCGCTTGCTCCCCGGCAGGATGCGGCCATTGATGTTGTCCAGCACCAAGGGATCTGACTTGATGGTCGAGAAGTACAACGTCACCATGTGGAACTGGTTGTAACGGAGTGCCTTCACATAGGCCAGCCGCAGTTTCTTCTCGTCGACCCCCAGCTCCATCAGGGTGTAGTACTTGGCTATGCTGTAGTCCTCGCAATCCCCCCCTCTCGCCCCGATGAACTCCAGCGGATTGGCCCAATAATCATCATCCCCCCACAGTCTGGGATCCTCGCTATAGGTCAGGTTGTTGAAGTAGTTGTTCACCAACTCCAGCTTCTGCTGGTCCGTGGTTCCGGCCCTTGGCGTCAGCAGCCGAGAGAAGGCCTCGGACCGCTGGATCGCTCTGGCGCCATAGACCGCCTGCATTTTTGCCCTGAGTTCCGGGCTGGCGATGTGTTCGGAAAGACCGGATGCCTGTATGCCGGATCCCAGCAGGGTCAGCGTGCAGGCAGAGACGAGCAACCATTTCATGACTGACACTCCATATCAGATGCTGGAGGTCAGTATAGTTGGCCGCGCCGCCTCTATCGTCAATGTCGGGCAAGGCCTAGCGGCACTGGGCGAAGGCGTCCGCCAACTGCTGCATGAATTGCGGATAACCGTCCGGACCGAGAGGCACCTGCTCGCCGACTTCGTCCAGCAGCAGCACCTTGGCCTCGGTATTGCGGGCAACCGACTCGATCACCGCCGGGGAGAACTGCGGCTCGGCGTAGATGCAGCTCGCCTTTTTCTCTTCCAGCGCCTTGCGGATGTCAATCAGCGTCTTGGCTCCCGGGCGACGCTCCGGGCTCACGGTGAAGTGTCCCTTGGAGCTCATGCCGTAGTGGCGCTCCCAGTATCCATAGGCTTCGTGGAACACGAAGTAGCCCTTCTGATCCACCGCCTTCATCTGCACGGCGATCACCTTGTCCAGGGCGTCAACCTTGCCCTCGAAGGCCGCGAGATTGGCGGCATAGCGCGCCTGGTTGGCAGGGTCCAGCTTGCCCAGTTCGGTCGCAATCGCCTTGGCAATCACCTTGGCCTGGGTTGGACCCAGCCAGATGTGGGGATCCACCCCTTCGTGGTGGTGCCCTTCATGGCCCTCGTCGTGCGAGCCGTGGTCGTGGGCGGCATGGTCATGATCCTTGTCATCATGGTGATGCTCGTCATGCTCCCCCTGGGTCGCATAGTTGTACAGCGGCATGCCGGGAACCTGGGTCAGGGTCAATACATGAGGATGCCGGGCAAGGGGTTTGGCCATGAAGCCTTCCAGTTCCGGACCGACCCACACAACCAGATCGGCCTCGTTGATGCTGCGAATATCGGAAGGGCGCAGGGAAAAATCGTGGGGAGACGCGCCGGTGGGCAGCAGCACCCCGGGCTCGCTCACGCCATCGGTGATCGCCGCCGCGATGAAGCCCAGGGGTTTGATGGTGGTCAGCACCTCGAGGGCACGGACAGGCAGACTCACCGCCATCAGGGCAGTGATCAGAGCAAGAATTCGCATAGAGGTCTCGTCAGGGAATATGTGTGTGATAATATAACAAACCAACGTCGCTGTTATATTATAACTCTCACAGGCTGTAAACCCCGGAGCTGTCATGACCCAACTGGTGGAGCTGAAAGAGGTCTGTCTCTCATTTGACGGACGACTCGTGCTCGACAAGGTCTCCTTTACCCTGAACAAAGGCAAAATCACCACCCTGGTCGGCCCCAACGGGGCGGGCAAGAGCACTCTGAGCAAGCTGGTGCTGGGCTTGCTCCGCCCAGATTCGGGGGACATCGTCCGCCGCCGCGATCTGCGGGTCGGCTATGTACCCCAGCGCCTCTATCTGGACCCCACCCTCCCCCTGACGGTGCGCCGCTTCCTGCAGCTTGGCAAGAACAGCCGCCTCTCCATCGAGGAGGCCCTCAATCGGGTCGGTGCCCAGGATCTGCTGGACAACCGGATGCAAAAGCTCTCCGGTGGCGAGATGCAGCGGGTACTGCTAGCCCGCGCCCTGCTGGTCAAGCCCGAGCTGCTGGTGCTGGACGAACCGGTGCAAGGGGTAGATATCACGGGCCAGATCGAGCTCTATGCCCTCATCAGCCAGCTGGCCGCCGAGTTCCACTGCGCCGTGCTGATGGTCTCCCACGATCTGCACCTGGTGATGGCCAGCACTCACGAGGTGATCTGCCTCAATCGCCACGTCTGCTGCCACGGCGAGCCACAGAGCGTGGCCCGCCACCCGGAATTTGCCCGCCTGTTCGGGCGGCCGGAGCGGGAGGTGCTGGCGGTCTATACCCACCATCACCACTGCGATGGCGAACACCATCATCATGAACCGCAGGCTCCCGTCATCCGCCTGCCCTCTCGCAACAACTAGGAGCTTCACGTGGACAGCTTTCTGTTATACGCCCTCGCGGCCGGGCTCGGCATCGCCCTGCTGGCCGGGCCGCTTGGCAGCTTCGTGGTGTGGCGCAAGATGGCCTATTTTGGCGACACCCTCTCCCATGCCTGCCTCTTCGGCATCGCCCTCGGCATCCTGCTGCAGGTGGACCTCACCCTGGCGGTCGTGGTCTGCTGCCTCGCCATGGCGATGCTGCTGGTCATCATGAGCCGCAACCAGCAGGTGGCCACCGACACCCTGCTCGGCATTCTGGCCCACAGCGCCCTGTCGCTGGGTCTGGTCACCCTGAGCTTCATGGACAACGTGCGGGTGGATCTGATGGCCTACCTGTTTGGAGACCTGCTCTCGGTGCAGCCCATGGACCTGCTCTGGATCTACGGCGGCGGCGCCCTGGTGCTGCTCACCCTGTGGCGGCTCTGGGATCCCCTGCTCTCCATGACCATCTCGGAAGAGCTGGCCCGGGTGGAAGGGGTGCGGGTGGATGTGCTGCGCTGCGTGCTGATGTTGCTGATAGGCCTGGTCATCGCCGTGGCCATGAAGTTCGTCGGGGCGCTCATCATCACCTCCTTGCTGATCATTCCCGCCGCCACCGCCCGCCGCTTCAGCCAGACCCCGGAGCAGATGGCCGGCTTTGCCGCCCTGACAGGCTGTCTCGCCGTGCTGGGGGGCCTTGCCCTCTCCTGGTATCAGGACACCCCGGCCGGTCCTTCGGTCGTAGTCTGCGCCACCACCCTCTTTGTACTGAGCCAGTTCAAGCGCACCTGACCCGCTCCTGATGGCCCTGGTCTCGCCAGTGCCATCAGGCCTCCCGAATCAGACTCCTGCGTCGTGGGCTGCGCCGTCCATTCTGCATAGGGCCCCCAGCCCGTTCAGACGCGTCTGAGAGGCTCGTTTTCCCCGGGTCTCAGGCTCGCCTGCGACTCCTGCCACAGCCACTGACGCAACCGGCTGATGGCGGGTTCATGGGCGCGTGAGCACTTGAAGACGAAATAGAAGTTGTCGCCGGTCTCGAGGGCGTGCAGGGGCAACCGCACCAGACGCGGATCCTCCGGCTGCAACATGTAGTCATTGATGAGCGCCATTCCCTGGTCCCAGTTCGCCGCCTCCAGCGCGAGCAGGATATGGCTGAAATGGTGCACCCTCGCCTCGGGGGGAATGGTCATCCCCCCCATTTCGGCCCAGCGCCGCCAATCTTCCCCCTTCTCGCGGTAGATAGCCTGGATGGAGAGCAGCGGCAACTGCCACAGGGTGGCGGGCCACTCCCCTTCCACCTGCTGCCACATCCGGCGACTGCACACCGGCATCAGCCGCTCCCGATAGAGCAGATCGTGCATGTAGCCCGGCCCTTCGGGGGAGACGGTGATGAAACCGTCCGCCACCCTGTCGGAAAGCTCGGGATCTTCCGCCACCATCTCCAGGCTGAGATCCAGCTCGGGATAGAGCTGGCGCAGCCCGGCCAGGCGCGGGATCAGCCACTTCACCGCAAAGGAGCTGTAGACCGCGAGCCGCACCCGCATCTCGCCTCCACCGCGCAACTGCTCGCTGCTCTGGGCAATCTGGACCAGCCCGGCGGCGATCCCCTCGAAATAGATCTCCCCCTGGGGCGTCAGGGAGAGCAGTCGCCCCTGGCGCAGCAGCAGCCGCTCCCCCAGAAAATCCTCCAGCAGACGGATCTGGTGACTGACCGCACTCTGGCTGACATTGAGCTCCAGGGCGGCGCGGGAAAAACTCAGCAGGCGGGCAACCACCTCGAAATATTGAACGGCGCGCAGGGGGGGCAGCTTCATTATCCAAATTTCTCATGCGTGATGATTTTTTATCATTTTACTGGATAACAGACCGCGGGCTACCCTCCCCTCATCTGAATCTGGAGGTGGTATGAATGCAGTCGGAATAGGCATCCTCTATCTGGTGCTCGGCAACATGGTGGCGGTCTTCTCCGATGCCCTGGTCAAGGTGCTGGAGCCGGACCAGCCCATTTTCCAGTTTGTCTTTTTCCGCCAGCTCTCCGCGGCCCTGCTGCTCGCCCCCTGGCTGCTCTGGTCCTGGCGGCGCAACCCGCCGGTAGCCCTCAAGTGGCACCTGCTGCGGGCCCACATCTGGGCCGTCGGCGTCTGCCTGATGGTGGTCGCCCTCACCCGGCTGCCGCTCGCCACCGCCAACGCCCTCTTCTATGCCGCCCCGCTGCTGATGGTGCCGCTCGCGGTCTGGCTGGCGGGGGAGGCACTCTCGCGCCAGAAGGTGCTGACGGCGCTGCTCGGCTTCGTCGGGGTGCTCATCGTGCTGCGCCCGACCGAGGTAAACTGGGCCGCCCTGGCGGCGCTCGGGGTGGCGCTCTCCCTGGCGGTCAACAACCTGCTGATCAAGCGCATCCCGCTCCAGCAGCCCATCGCCCAGACCCTGTTTTTCACCAATGTCCTGAGCATGCCCTTCATCCTGGCGCTGGCCTGGTGGGAGGGGGGCGAGTGGCAATGGCAGATGTGGTGGCCCGCCTTCGGCTCCTCGGCGCTCATCATGGTCTACGCGGGGCTGTGCGTGATGGCCTATCGCAAGGCGGAGGCGAGCAAGATCGCCTCGGCGGAGTACACCGGGCTGCTGATGGCGGTCGCCATCGGGGTCTGGCTGTTTGACGAACAGCCGGGGCTGCCGCTGCTGCTGGGGTGCCTGTGCATCATACTGCCGCTGGTCGCCATGGCCCGCAGCAAGCCCAAGCCCCAGGCCGAGCCGGCGCTCTAGCCTGCCGGGTCAAGCAGGGGGGCGACCCGCTGCTGCAGATGGGGGATCACCGCCTGCTCGAACCAGGGGTTCTTCCTGAGCCAGAGGGTGTTGCGCGGGGACGGGTGCGGCAGCGGCAACCAGGCCGGGCCATAGTCCGCCCAGTGTCGCACCGTCTCGGTGAGCGATCCTTTCGCCGCCGCCCTCAGGTAGTAAGCCTGCGCATACTGGCCGATGAGCAGGGTCAGCTCGATGTTGGGCAGCAGCATCAGTACCTTGTCGTGCCAGGTGGGGGCACATTCCGGACGCGGCGGCAGATCCCCCGACTTGCCCCTGCCGGGGTAACAGAGCCCCATGGGCATGATGGCGATGCGGGATTCATCGTAAAAGGTGGCCTTGTCCACCCCGAGCCACAAGCGCAGCCGATCGCCGGAGGGATCGTCCCAGGGGATGCCGCTGGCGTGTACCCGGGTGCCGGGGGCCTGGCCGATCATGAGCAGACGGGCGCGCTCGTTGCCGCGGATCACCGGCCTTGGGCCGAGCGGCAGGTGGGCCTCGCACAGGCGGCAGGCCCGGATCTGTTCAAACAGGGGGTCGAGTCGGTTCATGGGCCCGATAGTACCAGAGTTTTCTCCCCGCTCCCGCTTGTGAAAGGGGCGGCGGATACTTATCATGCAGCCGCCATTGTTTAGTTTAATAAACGGAGAGAGATGAAGAACTGGATGGGCACCGGCAGCGCGGCCCTCTCATTCGTGCTGTGGGGCATGCTGCCCCTCTATTACCAGTTCATGCCCGAGATCAACATGTGGGAACTGCTTTCCCACCGGGTGCTCTGGTCCGTGGTGCTGCTGGGAGGCCTGCTTCTGCTCCTCGGCCAGCGGGTACCCTGGGGGGCCCTGCGCGGCGATCCCCGGCAGCTCGGCCTCGTGCTGCTGGCGGGCCCCGTGATGTCCATCAGCTGGTGCATGTTCACCTGGTGCCTGACCACGGGCCAGGTGCTGGCCACCAGCCTCGCCTTCTTCATGACCCCGCTGTTCAACATCGCTTTTGCGGTGCTCTTCCTCAAAGAGAAGCTCACCCCGCAAAAACACCTGGCGGTGGCGCTCGCCCTGGCGGGGCTCGCCTACATGCTCTTCTCCTACGGCCAGCTGCCCTGGTTCTCCCTTGTGATGGGGGCCAACTTCGCCCTCTACGGCCTCATCAAGAAGAAGGTGAAACTGGATGCCGGCACCAGCCTCTACCTGGAGTCCCTGGTACAACTGCCCGTCGCCCTCATAATCATCGGCTGGCTGACCTTGCAGGGCACCAGCCAGTTTATGGCCGGTGACTGGACCGAGCGCCTGCTGCTGATGGGCAGTGCCCCCGCCACCCTGCTGCCGGTGGGGCTGTTCTGCTATGCGGTGGCGCGCACGCCCATGAGCACGGTGGGGCTGCTGCAATACATAGAGCCGAGCCTCGCCTTCCTGCTCGCCCTCTTCTGGTTTGGCGAGATCCCGGATCCGGTGAAATCCGTGGGCTTTGCCTTCGTCTGGGCCGGCCTGCTGGTGAGCCTGCTGCCCCTGCACCGGCTTGGGCGCCAGCGGGCCAGGTGGCGTACCTCGTGACCCTCGCCACCCCCACTCCCTCCCGCTGGTTTGTCTATCTGGTGCGCACCGGCACCGGAGCACTCTATGCGGGGATCAGCACGGATCCCGAGCGGCGACTGCGTCAGCACCAGAGCGGCAAGGGTGCCAGAGCCCTGCGCGGCAAGGGCCCCCTCTCCCTGGTATGGCAGCAGGAGGTCCCCGGCAAACGCGAGGCGCTGCGCCTCGAGTACCGCCTCAAGCAGCAGAGCAAGGCGTTCAAGGAGCGCCTGGTGCACGAGCCGGCGTTGTGGCACGGCTGGAGCCTTTCCTGGCTTGCCACCCCGCACACCGACCCTGTGTCGCCCCCATAAAAAGGGCCACTGCAAGCAGTGGCCAAGGAAGGATGCGAAATCAGGGAGGCTTAACGGTAGGTGTTCGACTGCTTGCGCCTGTTGCTGAGGAGCCAGCACACCACCAGCACCACCAGCAACCAGGGCGCCAGCTTGATGATGAGGGCAAACATGCCGGCCAGGGCGCCAAACAGCACGAAGACCCCGCTCACCAGCAGCATGGCCAGCACGGTGAATCCGGTCAGCGCCATGCCGATCAGCACCAGGATCAAGACGATAAATTCCAGCATGTTGTGCTCCTCACGGGCTTGCACTTGCCGACGGGGCGATCCGGAGATCACCCCAGCCAGCGTTGAAGTTCACGGCGGGGAGGCATGACGAGCACCCCCACCAGATAGAGCGCCAGGGCCAGCGGCGGCATCAGGATCAGGGCGAGCAGGGCCACCACCCGCACCGTCACTCTGGACACCCCCAGCCCTCTGGCAAGACCGGCGCAGACCCCGGTCAGCTTGCGATGGGCGAGATCCTTGGGCCAGGGTGTCATGGTTATGCCTCCACCTTCTGACCTTTGAGCCGGGCCAGCTCCCGCTCAATCTCGTCGTTCAGCTCCAACTCGCGGAACTGGGCCTCGAGGGACGGATTCTGCCCCAGGGTCGCCGCCTCCAGCTGGGCCTCCAGCTGATCGACCCGGTTCTGGAAGCCGTCGAAGCGGGCCACCAGCTCGTGCATGCGCTGGTTGTCCACCTGGGCACGGGCGCGGATGCGGCTGTGGGCGGTCTGCTCGCGCAGGGTCAGCATCTTCTGCTTCTCCCGCGCCTCGGTCAGCTTGGCCGCCAGTCGCTCGCTGTCGGCGGTGAGCTGGGCCAGCACCTCGGCCACCCGCGCCTTGTCCTCTTCCAGCCGCTCGCACTGCTTCATCTCCGCCAGCTTCTCGGTGAGGGCGGCACGGGCCAGATCTTCGCGGCCCTTCTGGATGGCGAGTTCGGCCTTGGCTGCCCACTCCTGGATCTGGTTGCGCAGCGCCTGCTGATGGCGCTCCAGCTGTTTCTGTTCGGCGATGACGCGGGCGGCCTGGGTTCTCATCTCGACCTGGACCTGCTCCATCTCCTCGATCATCAGCCGCAGCATCTTCTCCGGCTCTTCGCTCTTGTCGAGCAGGCTGTGCAGGTTGGCATTGATCACGTCGGTCAGGCGGCTGAATACGCTCATGGTCTGGCTCCTTGTTGATGGGGTGTCACTCTCTTCCCATGACATTACAAGAGCCGTGCCAGAATGTTTTTGCCTTTATTTACAATTAGATGAAAGTTAACGATGGATGTTCACCGGATACAACGTGGTGAAAAAAACCAACAAGATGGTGATTTTCACCAATAAAAAAGGGAGCCAGCGGCTCCCTCTCTTCTCTGCAACCGGGCTCAGGCCGCCGGTCGATGGCCGAGCTTGCCATCCAGCTCCGCCAGCTTGGCTTCCATCTTCTCCCGGCAGGTGTCGGAGAGCTCGCGAATGCCAGCGGCGCCGTGCTCCTTGCTGCACACCGGGGCCATCACCTCCAGCAGCACCTCGCCGTTGTCCCAGCGGTTGAGATCGACCTGACCGAAGTAGCTGGAGCAGACGATGGGCACCACGGGCACCTCGGCCTGGACGGCAGTGTGGAAGGCCCCCGCCTTGAACGGCAGCAGACCGCGCCCCTGGGAGCGGGTCCCCTCCGGGAACATCCAGATGGAGGTGCCGCGATGCTTGATGCGATCCACCACCTGGCCGATGGTGCCGATGGCGCGGGAGCGGTTGGAGCGGTCGATCAGCACGTTGCCGGAAAGCCAGAAGATGAGGCCGAAGAAGGGGAGCCACAGCAGGCTCTTCTTGCCCACCGCCACCACGCCGGGCTGCACGGCGCCGGTCACGGTGAAGATGTCGTAGTTGCTCTGGTGATTGCAGACGTAGACCGCCGGTCCCACCGATTTGACCTCGTCGGCCACCGTCACCCGGACCTTGAGGCCGATCAGCGGGCAGACCGCATGATACATGCGGGCGAAGACATAGACGTTGTTCGGGTGGCGCGGGCGCACCAGACAAAGCAACAGGCCGAACAGGAACCAGAAGACGAGCAGCAGTGCCAGCAGCAGCACACGGGCAAGTTTGAGCATCGAACACCTCGGAATTTGACTCGGCGCAGTATACTGGTCCCCCTTTTAGCGAACAAGCGTTCGCCAGACAGAACCGACCAGCCCCGGACGTCACCGGTCACCCCGGCTTGCCCCACCCGCCATTGCCCGCTAGGATGTGGCCATCTTGATGAACGGGGCGAGCATGATTTTGCAACAACGCGCGGCGACACGACTCCTGCTGCTGGTCTGCCTGCTGGTGCTCAATTGCGCGGCCCAGCCGCTGGCCCGCCTCGCCCTGCTCGATCACGCAGTGAGTTGCCAGACCCTGCCCCAGTTTGCCTCAGCCGACGACCAGGCCGACAAGGGCACGCCCGCCAGTGTGCAGCCCAACAGCTGCCAGCTCAACGGCAAGTGGCTGAGCGCCGCCAGTCTGCTGTGCGTGGAGCAACTCTTCTTCGCCATCGCCTTCGTGATTGCCCTGCTGGTGCCCCTGTCACGGCGCGCGCCGGCACTGCCTCCCCCCATCAATGTCTCGCCGCCGGAGCGGCGACTGCACCTCACCCTCTGCGTCTGGCGGGAATGAGTTCAGCCGCGCTTTTTCAGCCTGCTGTCACTCATTTTTTTGCGAGACCCAACACATGTCGAATCTCTTCAAGGCGGCCCTGCTACTGGGCAGCCTGCTGTGGCAATCCAGCGGATTGGCCAGCGATACGGGGTGGCTCACCCGCCCCCAGAACAGTCACGCCAAGGTCAGGCTGCAAGCCGACCGCAGCGTCCCGGATCAGACCCGCATCCTGCTCGATGTCCAGCTGGAGTCAGGCTGGAAGACCTACTGGCACAGCCCGGGTGAAGGGGGCATAGCGCCCCAGATCCTGTGGGATGAGCCGGTCGGCGACTTCCAGTGGCACTGGCCCACTCCGCGCCCCTTCGAGGTCGCCGGGCTCAGCACCCAGGGCTATCAGGAGCAGGTACGCTTCCCCCTGAGCCTGGGCTACCCGGCCGGACAGCCGCTCAAGGGCACCTTGCGCCTCTCCACCTGCAGCAATGTCTGCATCCTGACCGACTACCCCTTCACCCTGGCGGCGGATGGGCAGGCGCCGGCCGGCTTTGACTTCGCCTGGGCCCGGGCCATGAGCACCCTGCCACAGACGCTGCCCGCCGACACCCGGGTCGAGCTCGGCTACCAGCACAACCTGCTGCAACTGCGGGCCGAGCGGGCAGAAGGCTGGCAGGAACCTGCGCTCTTCATCGATGCGCTGGAGGGGGCCGAGTTCGGCAAGCCCGCGCTCGAGGTAAGCGGCACCACCCTGATCGCCCGGGTGCCGGTCAGCGACGGCTGGCAGGGGGATGCCCCTGACTTGCGCGGTCAATCCCTCGGCCTGCTGCTCGGTAGCGGCGATCAGGCCTGGCAGACCCGCGCCACCATCGCCGATCCCCTCGCCCTGCCGGCACCAGGGCAGCCACTTCTCTGGCTGCTGGGGGCGGCGCTGCTCGGCGGCCTCATCCTCAACCTGATGCCCTGCGTGCTGCCGGTGCTGGCCCTGAAACTCGGCACAGTGTTGCAGCAGCAGGAGCGCGAACAAGGAGGCGTGCGCAAGCAGTTCCTCGCCGCCAGCGCCGGGATCATTGCCTCATTCTGGGTGCTGGCAGCCATGAGCAGCCTGCTGCGCGCCACACAAGGGGCCGTAGGTTGGGGGATCCAGTTCCAGAGCGCTGGTTTCATCGGCTTCATGGTGGCGGTGACCCTGCTGTTTTGCGCCAACCTGCTGGGACTGTTCGAGATAAGGTTGCCCAGCAATCTCAGCACTCGCCTCGCCACCCGCGGCGGCGAGGGGCTCGGCGGCCACTTCCTGCAAGGGAGCTTCGCCACCCTGCTCGCGACCCCCTGCTCGGCCCCCTTCCTCGGCACCGCGGTGGCCTTTGCCCTGGCGGCGCCCCTCGGCCAGCTCTGGCTCATCTTCACGGCCCTCGGCCTTGGCATGAGCCTGCCCTGGCTGCTGGTGGCGGCCCTGCCGCGCCTCGCCCTCTGGCTGCCCAAACCGGGCCGCTGGATGGGGCGACTGCGCATCCTGCTCGGGCTGATGATGCTGGGCTCCAGCCTCTGGCTGGCGAGCCTGCTTGGCAACCATCTGGGCACCACGGCCACCGGCTGGCTGATGGCCGCCATGGTGCTGGCGCTGCTGATGGGCATCCTCTGGCGCTATGGCCTGCGCAGTTTCACCCTGGCCCTCTCTCTCTCGGCACTCATCGGCGGCGCCCTGCTGCTGGGGGGCGCCCTCACGGTGAAAGGGAGTGGCAGCGTCGATCGCATCGCCTGGCAGCCCCTCTCCGAACAGGCCATCGCCGACGCCCTGGCCCAGAACAAGCGGATCTTCGTGGATGTGACCGCCGACTGGTGCGTCACCTGCAAGGCCAACAAATACAACGTGCTGCTGCGTGACGAGGTGCAGCGCGCCCTGTCGGCCCCGGACGTGGTGGCCCTTCGCGGCGACTGGAGCCGGCCGAGCGATGCCATTTCCGCCTTCCTGCGCCAGCGTGGCGCCGCCGCCGTTCCCTTCAACCAGATCTACGGGCCCGGCCTGCCGGAAGGGGAGATCCTCTCTCCCCTGCTGGACAAGGCCGACTTGCTCGACAGCTTGCACAAGGCCGGCCTCGTTCAGGCCGATGCCACCCATTTCTAAGGAGAATGCCATGAGACTGCGAACCCTGACCCTCTGCACCGCCCTGGTCGCCGCCACCCTGGGCACCCCCACGCTGCACGCCGCCCCCTTCACCCCGGAGCAGGAGGCCCGCATCAAGGAGCTCATTCGCGAGACCCTGATCGCCAACCCCGGGATCCTCGACGAGGCAGCCGAATCCTGGGAGAAGCAGAACGCCGCGACCCAGCAGGCCCAGATGGCTGACTTCATCAAGGGCAACCAGGATGTGCTGTTCAACAGCCCCACCAGCCCGCGCCTCGGTGCCAAGCATCCCAAGCTGACCCTGGTGCTTTTCACCGACTACAACTGCCCCTACTGCAAGCAGTTCGACCCGGCAGTCGCCAAGCTGCTCGCGGCCTATCCGGACGATCTGGGGCTGGTGATCAAGCTGCTGCCGTTCAAGGGGCAGACCTCCGCCAAGGCGGCCCAGTACAGCCTGACCCTGTGGCAACAGGATCCTGCCCGCTTCCTCCCCCTGCACGACAAGCTCATGAGCAAGCAGGGGATGCTGACCGAGACGGACATCAACAAGGCGCTGGCCGCCACCGACAACCTGACCCTCAAGCCCGCAGGCAAGGCCACCGAAGAGCTGCGCAACAGCCTGCGCATCGGCACCCTGCTCGGCGTGCAAGGCACCCCGGCGACCCTTATCGGCAACCAGCTGGTGCCGGGTGCCATTCCCTATGACGAGCTGGAGCAGCTGGTGAAAGCCGAGCTGGCCAAGCGGAGCTAAGCCATGGCCGAGGATGCAGGCATAAAGGCCCCCCGCTGGCGCCGCTGGGGCAAGGAGGCGCTCTGGCTGCTGCTGATGGCGCTCGTCATCACCATCCTGGTGGATCTGTGGCGCAGCCCCACCCTGCCGGCGGGGGCCATGGAGGCTCCCTTCACCCTGCAGGACGGCACCACCACCACGCTGGCCGAGCAGAGCCGCGGCAAGCCCCTGCTGGTTTACTACTGGGCCAGCTGGTGCGGGGTGTGCCGCTTCACCACTCCCACGGTGGAGCAGCTCTGGCAGGAGGGCGAAAATGTGCTGACGGTGGCCCTGCGCTCCGGCAGCGATGAGCCGTTGCGCGCCGGGATGGCGAAGAAGGGGCTGACCTTCCCCACCCACAACGACGAGTCCGGGGATCTGGCCGCCCGCTGGCAGGTGGGGGTGACACCGACCTTCCTCGTCATCAAGGATGGGGCTCTGGTGAGCAGCACCACCGGCTGGAGCAGCGCCTGGGGGCTCAGGTTGCGGCTGCTCTGGGCAAGCTGGTAGTCCCCTTCATGCCAGAGATGCAAAGAGCCCGGTATCGCTACCGGGCTCTTTTTCATCAGAGGGCTGACAACCCGCCCTATTGGGCGGCCTCCATCGCCCGCTTCTCCAGATTGGCCTTGATGTCGAGACGCTCAGACTCCCCGATCACCCCGTCACCGTTTTTGTCCAGGCGAGAGAAGAGCGCCTCCTGCCGCGCCATGAACTGGGCCCTGGTGGTCTCCCGCGACGGCTTGAGCTGGCTCATCCGCTCCGGGACCGGCTTGCCTGCCTGCTGCATCACGCCAGCCAGCTTTGCCAGGTTGGCCTCTTTCTCGGCAACCGACAGCACGCCGTCACCGTTTTTGTCCTGCAAGGCGAAGCGCTGGGCGGCGCGCTCCATGAACTGGGCCCTGGTGACATCCCCCATCAGCGGCGAGACGGGCAATATGTCGCTGGCAGAGGCGGCACTGCCTGCCAGCGCGAGCACGAAAAACGCGGACTTGACCATGGCGATGACTCCTTGTGACGGCAGAATCCGGATGGTTCGGACAAGAGGGGGTCGGGCAACGCCGGGGCCTGCCGCCCCCCTCTGCCAGTGTAGCCCCGCCGCCATCTCGCACCGCCCGCTCTTTTCGTACAGAAAGACCGCACTTTCATGGCAGAGGCGCCGGCTTTCCGTTAAAATCTCCGGTTTTTGCCGAGCCTGGTTTGCCGACGTTGCGCCACCAGGTCGACACAGGATGAATTCCACCATGCCAGTGAGGCAGGATCCGTCATGAACAACTACTTCCGGGTGTTGGGCGTCAAGTCCAACGCCAGTGAAAACGACATCAAAAAAGCCTATCGACGGCTGTCGAACCAGTACCACCCCGACAAACTGCACGGGGCGAGCGAAGAAGAGAAAGAGCAGGCAGCCGCCCGGCTGCACCAGGTAAAGCAGGCTTATGAAGTGCTGTCCGATCCGAAACAGCGGGCCGCCTTTATCAAGGATTTCAACAACGTCATCGTGACCGATCCCGCTGCTGCCATGCAGGAGATGTGGGACCAGTTCTACCCCTGAGCCACCAGGCAAGAAGAGCGACTATGCAAAAAAAATGGGACCAGGCACGGCTCAAGGCCCTGCAAAGCGATGCCAGCGAGAACATCGAATCCTACCGGGATCAGGATGACCCCAAGGGGCTCGAGCAGTTCACCGACCAGATGAAGGCCCTGCTGCTGGCCGACATGAGCATGCTGGAGTTCATGCCCGAATACCTGCCGCTCGCCCTCTATGGCCGGGTGCAGTTCCCGGCCAAGGCCAAGTCGCAGTGGAACAAGTGGCTCGCCAGCGGCGAGCAGCCCTCCTGGGACGAGTTCAAGGTGAGCGTCGGCTTCAACAACGCCATCCTGCCACTGGTCAAGGCGGTGCGGGCCCAGAGCGAAGATCAGCTGATGGAAGCCTGCGCCGTGCTGTTCCTCCTGGACAACCCGCTGCCCCGCGGCAGCCACCGCGCTGATGACGATTACGAGCTGCGGGACGAAGAAGAGGAAGACGGGGAAGATGCCGACGCCGACTACCATGGCGGCAGCAACCGCTATGGTGATGACGACGGCGATCAGGATATGTACGACGAAGTCCGTTTCTAATTGGGGCAAGGCATGAGCAACAGTCTGATAGAAATTACCGCCATCGAGATCAAAGAGCTGGCCGTTATCGAGCCGAAGCAGGCCAGCGAGAAGTTCGAGCTGATCGCCAAGACCATGTCTGACGACCAGCTGGCAGAAGTGATTGAAAACATTGATATCGTTACCCTGACCCAGATTAACGGCCAGCACGACATCTCCTTCCCCTCCATCATCTCCGAGCTGATGACCCCGGAGCGGATCCGCGACATCGTCTGCCAGCAGCCGCTCTATTGGGAAGAGGCGATCAAGAACAACGCCGACGAGCTGCAACAGCACACCTTCGACTTCCTCAACTACCTGATCCGCACCCAGGATAGCGAAGCCAAGCAGCGCGAGATCCTCGAGTGCGTGGCCGAAGATCCGGCCGGTCTCTTCTACCTCGCCATCCCCTTTATCGAGTTCTATCGCGGCGATCGCTATGAAGAGGACGAAGGCTATCGCGACGTGCTGCACGCCGAAGAGGAAGATCTCGAAGAGTCCCTGCGCTACAGCGAGCGCCAACAGAGCGAGGATGTCCACGACTACGCGCTGGATGACCCGCGCAGCCTCTTGATGCTCATTCGCGAGCTGGCCCCCGAGGTAGAGAAAGCCATCAAGGCGCTGCTGCGCAACGAGCACTCCACTTGGGACGGCATCATCAACAAGTTTGCCGCCGAGCTGGTGATGCAGGCCAAAGAGAAGAACAAGGTCGAGGAAGACGAGTACGGCGACGTCGACGACATGTTCAGCTTTCTGGATTAAGGAGCCCATTCATGCAGTTAGTCATTCGCGATGCCAACCAGGGCCCCTTTCTGACCCAGGTGCTGCGCTTTGGCCGCGACAACGAACTCTTGAGTCAGCAGCAGCTGGCCGCCATCAAGGGCAAGGCGGTGCTGATGAGCCTGAAATTCGCCGACAAGTACTACAACAAGTACAAGATGCACCTGCTGGAGCAGGCCGCCCACGACGTCATCGGCGTGGTGAGCCTCGGCCTGCAGGAGCTCTCCCAACGGGATCCGGCCAAGGCACTGGCCCTGTTGCAGGCGCCGGAAGGCCCCATCAAGCCGTTCCAGAAGGGCTGGTCCATGCTCATCACCGTCAGCCCCAAGCAGGCTGGCAACAGCCTCTACGGTGACGTGGATGCGCGCCTGCTGGACAAGATCTCGAGCCCCCCCGATGTGGAGGAGTGGCAAGGGTGGCAGGAGTACGAGAAGGCGCTGACCGAGCACAACAAGAGCCGCCTGATGGAGCTCATCGACCAGCACTTCTTCGCCTGCGAGAGCGACCACCCCACCATGGAGGACAAGCTGGCCGAGGCGCTGCTCTACCGCATCCTCTGCGGCAAGGGCAGCGGTGCAGCCCCCCTCAAGGTGAAGCAGGATCTCAAGCGCAAGCTGGCGCGGGAGATTGAGCTCGACGAGGACTGGTACGACACCGACTACCTCGCCGCTCAGCTCGCCCTGATGCTGAGCGCGCTCCCCGCCGACATGGCCGCCGCCCTGCGCCAGGAGCTGAGCCCTGGCTTTGTGCCCAACCTCCTCCATACCCTGGGGTTTGTGCGTCAGTACCAGCAGTTGCAAAAAGAGGACGCCTCGCCGGAGAAGCTCGACAACATGGAGATGCGCGCCGGGATCCGCCACCCCCTGCTCGGCTGGCCCCTCTACCACGACTTCTGATGACGGGCTTTCCCCTTCACCCTGTCCCAACGCCCGGCTTGCCGGGCGTTGTCATCTTTGCAGCTCGCAGATGGCGGCGCCGACCCTATCGGGCAATGGTCCACATGGCGCTCTGCATCCCGGTCTCCCGAAAATCGATCACCACGGGATAGTCGTTGCCACAGCCCGTCACCGTCCAGCGCTCCTGCCAGTGGCGACTGCCCGGCTCCCCCTCGGGAAGTTGCAGCACCACGGGCACGAAGCGCTCCGGCGCGTCACACCCCTTGGTGGCCACCCAGGATGCGACCCCCACCATGGCATCCCGGATCAGCTGCTGATTGGCCAGGGTACCTTCCTGCACGGGTTCACTCGGACTGGCCTCGGCCTGGCACACCAGGGGGAAAAGCAACAGCAGGGCACAGGGTCTCATCACACCTCCAGAGGGGTCAGTCAAAAAGTGGTTCGTTCGGGGCTTTCATCATGACCCGAAACGGCGCCAGACAGAAGAGGCCACCAGGGGGAAGCAGGCGCAGGATCCGGTGCGCGGTGGCGTGCATGCAAGGCGGACTACCTCCTAAGCGTCATTGGCCCACATTTTGTCAGGGATATAATGACTCCCCCATACAAGCCGCCGGGGAACGAGCCGTGAGCAGAAAGCCGGACCGCATGACCGCCATGCAGCAGATCATCGACGCCGTGAAGGCGGAATTTCCGCTCTACCAACCGGATACCTTCAAATGCGGGCCGGACAACACCTGCATCGGCTGCCCCAAGAAGCTGATGGAGCTGGTGGATACGGACCTCTGCTACTGGCAATATCAGATCGATCGCGGCATCCCGCCCAGCTTCGACGAGCTCAACCGCTTCGGCAAGATGTGCAAGAATATCCGCCGGGCCCTGGTGCGCAATGGCCGCATTCCCGCCTGATGAGAAGCAATATGCTGCCTTCATCGGTTTTTTGTGATGGTTTTATCCACCAGATTGAATCACCACCTTATTTAATGGCTAGGTACACCTTGTTCACCGCCTATCGTGCTGATGGCCGACTCAGGTTCATTGCCCCAAGGAGCACAATATGACTCAGGAAAGCATCCAGACCCGCTACACGCTGGATCCCGCCCTTGCCAGCGCCACCGAGCTGGAGCAAGCCATCGCCCAGGCCATCGAGGCCAACAAGCAGGACTTCTTCCCCCTGCTGGAGCGGCTGGTGGATGTGGGTGACAGCCGGGTCAAGCTCAGTCAAAAAGAGCCGCTGCAGGTGCTGGGGGTGGAACTCGACGAGGCTAACACCGGCGGCACTGCCCGCCTCCACTACGAATCCAACTTCGCCGAGAGCTGCCGGCTTATCGACGAATATGACCAGCACCAGACCAGCGTGGCCTTTCATCTCGACGGAGATCAGCTTGTCTTCGACCTTGAACTGCCCATTGCGTGGAACTTCGACAACTAGGGCCCCGGCCCTGCCCACCACAAGAAAGGAGCCTTGCCGGCTCCTTTTTCACTGACTCACCGCATCGCGCGGCTCGTCCCGCCCTCTGCGTCACTCCTCAGGTGAGGTAGTTCAGGTGAGATAGTAACGCCACGACCGGACCGGCTCGGCGTAGCCGACCCGGATGCAGAAGGGCGCCAGATCGTGATTGGCCTGCTCCAGGCTGAGGGTCTGGTGGGCATCTTCCTGGCACCACTGTACGAACTCGCCGCTGTTGAAGCTGTAGTGATCCCCGTGAAAGACCCCGTGGGCCTCGATCAGTCCGATGGCTTTGTCGATCTCCATGATTGGCCTCCTGGCACTGTGCTGCTCCCTTTAAGCTTAGCGAGCAGGGGCGACTAGCGGGGTCTGAACATCCGCTCCATCAGCACTGTGTAGATAGGTAAAAAGGGCAAATAAGAGGGGGCTGGTAAGAGCAGGACAATAATAACCGATTTTCACGAATCGTCTAAGGAAGGTGCGAATAAGCGGGGAAATTCTTCTCGGCTGACTCAGTCATTTCATTTTTTCAGTTTGAGCCGATCTTTTCTCCCGTAAATGCCTTGAATCAGCCTATTTAGACCGTTTCTTCGCCATTTAAGGCGTTATTCCCAGTTTTTAGTGAGATCTCTCCCACTGACGTATCATTTGGTCCGCCCGAAACAGGTTGGCCAGCGTGAATAACATCGCCAGTTGGTTATCGTTTTTCAGCAACCCCTTGTATCTGGCTTTCACGAAGCCGAACTGTCGCTTGATGATGCGAAACGGGTGCTCCACCTTGGCCCGGATGCTGGCTTTCATGTATTCGATGTTGATGGCCGTTTTGTTCTTGCGTGGATGCTGTTTCAAGGTTCTTACCTTGCCGGGGCGCTCGGCGATCAGCCAGTCCACATCCACCTCGGCCAGCTCCTCGCGCTGTGGCGCCCCTTGGTAGCCGGCATCGGCTGAGACAAATTGCTCCTCTCCATGCAGCAGATTACCCAGCTGATTGAGGTCATGCTCGTTGGCCGCGGTGGTGACTAGGCTGTGGGTCAGGCCACTCTTGGCATCGACACCAATGTGGGCCTTCATGCCAAAGTGCCACTGATTGCCTTTCTTGGTCTGATGCATCTGCGGATCGCGTTGCTGCTCTTTGTTCTTGGTCGAGCTGGGTGCCTCAATGATGGTGGCATCGACCAAGGTGCCTTGAGTCATCATGACGCCTGCTTCGGCCAGCCAGCGATTGATGGTCTTGAACAATTGGCGGGCCAGTTGATGCTGCTCCAGCAGGTGGCGGAAATTCATGATGGTGGTGCGGTCCGGCAAGGCGCTATCCAGGGATAACCGGGCAAACAGACGCATGGAGGCGATTTCGTACAGAGCATCTTCCATCGCGCCATCGCTCAGGTTGTACCAATGCTGCATGCAGTGAATGCGTAGCATGGTTTCCAGCGGATAAGGTCGCCGGCCATTACCAGCCTTGGGATAAAACGGCTCGATGACTTCCACCATGTTTTGCCATGGCAGAATCTGCTCCATGCGGGACAAGAAAATCTCTTTTCTGGTCTGACGGCGCTTACTGCTGAATTCACTGTCGGCGAAGGTGAGCTGATGACTCATGATGAACCCTTTTTCATGGCTCCAGATGACAAACATGATCTCATATCAGGGACTTGTTCGCACCTTCCCTAACTACACCGTACTAATCAGCTATAGGTCCCAGTTCGACATGATTCTGTAATCCGCATCACACATTTTTCATACGAATCCCATGTATAGTGCACTATACATTTTTATAATAATCATGAGGGTTGATATTAATGGCAACAATTTATAGAGCAAAGTGCTTAGACTGCAAGCATGAATGGACAAGTAGAGCAGGTTATGGCACACCTGACTACTGCCCGAAATGCCGTAGCCGTAAAGTGGCATCGAGTCCAATCGGTTAAGTTAACCATAAGGTGGAGGTAGCATGGGGTTCTGGGAATCTGCAGGGGATATAGCCAAAAAAGTAGGTAAGGCAGCCTTAGAAGAAGGGCAAGGAGCTCTTGAACGGTCTAGGCAGTACAGAGAAGAAATGCCCATGAAGAGTGATCGAGAACTAGCTCGTATATTCATAAACGAACGAGGTAGTTCACCATTAAAATCTGGCGCAGCCTTACAAGAACTAAAATCACGTGGCTATTCCAATATTCAAGAGATAAAAAACTTAATATAGGACCATGCGTAAGCAAAATCACAGATTAGGCCTGACATTGCGAACTTAAATATTCATCACATATCACAAAAATCAATTAAACTTCAATGGTTAAAATTAATAATAAGGGAGCAACCAATTCGCTCCCTTTTATTAATTACCCTTCCTGATTTTCCCCGGCTACCGATTCTGCGCCGGCGACGGTTTCAATCTCGATGCGATCGACCCGCTGCAGACCACGAGGCAGTTTGGCACCACGGCGGCCGCGCTCGCCGCGGTAGTAGTCGAGATCAGACGGCTTGAGGGTGAGCTTGCGCTTGCCGGCAAACAGGGTCACCGACTGGCCTTGCGGGATGACGGCGGCCATCACCACAAACTCCTCCCGCGCCTTCACGCGAGCAGAGGGGATGCTGATGAGCTTGTTGCCCTTGCCCTTGCCGAGCACCGGCAGGGTATTGAGCGGGAACAGCAACATGCGCCCCTCGTTGGAGATGGCCATGCAGAGATCGGTGTCGGGCGCGCCTATCCTCTGGGGCGCCATGACGATGCCCCCTTCCGGCACGGTCAGCAGCGCCTTGCCGTTCTTGTTCTTACCGATCAGGTCATCGTACTTGCAGACGAAGCCGTAACCGGCATCGGAACAGATGAGGTACGGCTCGCCTTCGTTGCCCATCACCAGATGGCGCACCTCTTCACCGGCCCCCAGCGCGAAGCGGCCGGTGAGCGGCTCGCCCTGACTGCGGGCGGAGGGCAGAGTGTGAGCCTCCAGCGAGTAGGTACGTCCCAGGGTGGAGAGGAACACCGCCTGCTGGTTGCTGCGGCCATAGGCGTGGGCCAGATAACCGTCCCCCGCCTTGTAGGAGAGGCCCTCCACATCCACGTCGTGGCCCTTGGCGGCGCGTACCCAGCCCTTGTCGGAGAGGATCACGGTCACCGGCTCGCTCGGGGTGAGCTCCTTCTCGGTCAGGGCCACGGCGGTGGCGCGCTCCACCAGCGGGGTGCGGCGATCGTCGCCGTACTTCTCGGCGTCCGCCAGGATCTCTTTCTTGAGCAGGGTGCTGAGACGGCGCTCGGAACCCAGGATCAGTTCCAGCTTGTCGCGCTCTTCCGCCAGTTCATTCTGCTCGGCGCGCAGCTTGAACTCTTCGAGCTTGGCCAGGTGGCGCAGTTTGAGCTCGAGGATCGCCTCGGCCTGGGTTTCGCTGATGTTGAAGCGCTCCATCATCACCCGGCCCGGCTCCTCCTCGGTGCGGATGATCTCGATCACCTCGTCGATGTTGAGATAGGCGATCAGCAAGCCTTCGAGGATGTGCAGGCGGGCCAGCACCTTGTCGAGGCGATACTGCAGGCGGCGGCGCACCGTCTCACGGCGAAAGCTCAGCCACTCGGTGAGGATGGTCTTGAGGTCTTTCACCTGGGGCCGGTTGTCCAGACCCAGGATGTTGAGGTTGACCCGGTAGTTCTTCTCCAGATCCGTGGTGGCGAACAGGTGGGCCATCAGCCCCTCCACATCCACCCGGTTGGAGCGCGGCACGATCACCAGACGGGTCGGGTTCTCGTGGTCCGATTCATCGCGCAGATCGGTCACCATGGGCAGCTTCTTGGCCACCATCTGGGCGGCGATCTGCTCCATGATCTTGGCGCCTGAGGCCTGATGGGGCAGCGCGGTGATGACAATGTCGCCATCCTCTTCGCTCCACACCGCTCGCTGCTTGATGGAGCCCTTGCCGGTCTCGTAGATTTTGCGGATGTCGTCGCGGGGCGTGATGATCTCGGCATTGGTCGGGTAGTCCGGCCCCTGCACATGGGCCATCAGCGCATCCAGGCCGGCATTGGGGTTATCCAGCAGCTCCACGCAGGCGTGGGCCACTTCCCGCGCGTTGTGGGGCGGGATATCGGTCGCCATCCCCACCGCGATGCCGGTCACCCCGTTGAGCAGGATGTGCGGCAGGCGGGCGGGCAGCACCACGGGCTCCTTCATGGTGCCGTCGAAGTTGGGCGTCCACTCCACCGTGCCCTGGCCGAGCTCGGAGAGCAGCAGTTCGGAGAAGCGCGACAGGCGCGCCTCGGTATAACGCATGGCGGCGAAGGATTTGGGATCGTCCGGCGCCCCCCAGTTGCCCTGACCGTCCACCAGCGGGTAGCGGTAGGAGAAGGGCTGGGCCATCAGCACCATGGCTTCGTAACAGGCGATGTCGCCGTGGGGGTGATATTTACCCAGCACGTCACCCACGGTACGGGCGGACTTCTTGTGCTTGGACAGCGCCGACAGACCCAGCTCGCTCATGGCGTAGATGATGCGCCGCTGCACGGGCTTGAGGCCGTCGCCGATATGCGGCAGGGCCCGATCCATGATGACGTACATGGAGTAGTTCAAGTAAGCCTGTTCGGTAAAGGTGCGCATTGGCTGGCGCTCTACCCCGTCCAGACTGAGCTCGATGGCATCACTCATGTGATTATCTCTTTCGGTTCGGGAGCTGGTTGGCGCTCTACTTCATCCAACAGACTGAGCTCGATAGCATAACTCATAAGGTTGTTCTCTTGCTATGGCACGCCCTCAGAGGGCACGCCGGAAATGCGGGTCGGCAGGGGGCCGACGGTGAATCACAAGACCCCCTCCCAACCTCCCCCTCCATGAGTGGGAGGAGAGGCTTGGCCCCCTCCCCTTGCGAAGGGGAGGGCCGGGGTGGGGTACTTGCGACTCGCTTTAGATGATGGCGAGGTTGCCCTTCTCTTCCAGCCATTCGCGGCGATCACCGGCGCGCTTCTTGGCCAGCAGCATGTCCATCAGTTGCAGGGTCTCGTCCCCATCTTCCCCTTCTGCCCCCCCTTCCGCGCCCATGGTGAGCTGCACCAGACGGCGGGTGTTGGGATCCATGGTGGTTTCTCGCAACTGCTTGGGGTTCATCTCACCCAGCCCCTTGAATCGGGTCACCATCACCTTGCCCTTCTTCTTCTCGGCTTCGACCCGTTGCAGCACGCCGTTCTTCTCGTCCTCGTCGAGGGCGTAGAAGACCTCCTTGCCGATGTCGATACGATAGAGGGGCGGCATGGCCACATAGACATGGCCCTTCTCCACCAGCGTGCGGAAGTGCTTCACAAAGAGGGCGCAGAGCAGGGTGGCGATGTGCAGACCGTCCGAGTCCGCATCCGCGAGGATGCACACCTTGCCATAGCGCAGGCCGGAGAGGTCGTCGGAGTCGGGGTCGAGCCCGATCGCCACCGAGATGTCGTGCACTTCTTGCGAGGCGAGCACCTGACCGGCCTCCACCTCCCAGGTGTTCAGGATCTTGCCGCGCAGGGGCATGATGGCCTGGAATTCGCGATCCCGCGCCTGCTTGGCACTGCCGCCCGCGGAGTCACCCTCCACCAGGAAGAGCTCCCCCTGCATGGGATCGGCGCAGCCGCAGTCGGTCAGTTTGCCGGGCAGGGCCGGGCCTTGCGTTATCTTCTTGCGCACCACCGTCTTGGCGGCGCGCATCCGGCGCTGGGCGCTGGAGATGCAGAGCTCCGCCAGCTGTTCGGCCAGCTCGGTGTTGCTGTTCAAGTAAAGGCTGAAGGCATCCTTCACCACGCCCGACACGAAGGCCGAGCTCTGGCGGGACGACAGTCGCTCCTTGGTCTGCCCTGCAAACTGCGGGTCCTGCATCTTGATGGAGAGGATGTAGGCGCAGCGATCCCAGATGTCTTCCGGGGTCAGCTTGACCCCGCGGGGCAAGAGGTTGCGGAACTCGCAGAACTCGCGCATGGCATCGAGCAGCCCCTGGCGCAGGCCGTTGACATGGGTGCCACCGAGCGCGGTGGGAATGAGGTTCACATAGGATTCGGCGAGGCACTCGCCCCCTTCCGGCAACCAGCACAGGGCCCAGTCCACCGCCGACTGCTCGGAGCTGAAAGAGCCGACGAAGGGCTGCTCCGGCAGGCAGGTGAACTGCTTGACCGCATCGATAAGGTAATCCTTGAGGCCGTCTTCGTAGCACCACTCCAACTTGATGCCGGTGTTCTTGTCGAGGAACTTGATGGTGAGGCCCGGGCAGAGCACGGCCTTGGCTTTGAGCAGGTGCTCGAGCTTGGAGACCGAGAAGCGCGGCGAATCGAAGTAGCGCGCCTCTGGCCAGAAGCGCACCCGGGTGCCGGTGTTGCGGCGTCCGCAGGTGCCGGTGATGGTCAGCTCCTGCACTTTCTCGCCCCGCTCGAAGGCGATGTCATAGACCTGGCCGTCCCGGCGCACCGTCACCTCGACCCGATCGGAGAGGGCGTTCACCACGGAGATCCCTACCCCGTGCAAGCCGCCGGAGAACTGATAGTTCTTGTTGGAGAACTTGCCCCCCGCGTGCAGCTTGCAGAGGATCAGCTCCACGCCGGAGACCCCTTCCTCTGGGTGGATGTCCACCGGCATGCCGCGACCGTCGTCGATCACCTCGAGGGACTGATCCTCGTGCAGGATCACCTCCAGATTGCGGGCGTGACCCGCCAGCGCCTCGTCGACGCTGTTGTCGATGACCTCCTGGCCGAGATGATTGGGCCGGGTGGTGTCGGTGTACATGCCGGGGCGGCGACGCACCGGTTCAAGGCCATTGAGGACCTCAATGGCATCCGCATTGTATTGAGTGGACATGGAGGGCCTTGCGAATTGACGTTTGGGGGGAATCTTACTCGCTGGGAGGGCCCGGGACAAATGGGGCGCTCGCAAAGGGTGATCCAGAGGGGCTCCCACCTCCCCGCCCGGGATCAGGCGGGTTCCCCGGGCGGGGCCTGCACAAGCTGGGAGAGGGAGCAGTGGAGTCGCCACACCAGCCCCGCCAGAGCCCGGGCCGCCGGGTCTGCATGTTCCCCTAGCCCCTGGCTGATGCGGTCCAGCTCCGCCAGGGTACGCCCCAGGGTCTCGTGCTGCACGCCCCCTTCGGTCAGAATGCCTTTCAGGCAGCGCAGACAGCCGTCCCGCACCAGATAGAGGGCCGGATCCCGGCTGCGCCAGAGCCTGAGCTGCCAGACGATATGGCTGCAATTGAGCAGCACCACGCCCCAGCGCAGCACCCAGAGCCGGGCCCCCTGATCCTGACTCTGGCTGAGCTGGCTCACCGCGTGATAGACCCGGGATTCAAACTCCCCCTCGCTCTGATGCGGGGCCGGGGCCAGCTGGTCCACGAAATCCCGCCGCAGACGATGCATCAGGCGGCGGCTCTTGCGCCGATCCGAGCTGGGCCTCAGGAGCTGGAACGCCAGTCCGGCGCTCATCACCCCCAATGCCTGCGCGAGGCTGCTGTTGACGAAGGCGAGGTAGTCGTAGCTCGGCGGATTGGTGATGGCGAGGAAGGAGCCGAGCAGCACGATGAGCTGGCCCCAGAGCGTCGCCCCCTGGGGGCGCTGCAATTTCAGCAGTTGCAGGGTGATGAGGGCGGGGAACAGCAGGGCGCAGAAGATCCAGAAGTCGTCGATGCGGATCATCAGCCCGAACTTGACCCCGAAGCAGATAAAGCTGAGCAGCACGATGGCCTTGAGCATGGTCTGGGCCCCCTTGGCCGGGGCCGGGGTGGCGGAATAGAGCACGCAGCAGATGGCGAGCAGGGTCAGGGCCGCGGCGCCCGCATCCCACTGGGTGTGGATCCAGAAGGTGCAACCCAGCATCACGCAGAGGAAGGTACGCCCCCCGTTGTAGGCCGCCTCCAGGCCGTCGGTGTGGCTGGTCAGAGAGCTGTGGCGCGGCGGCGCCGGCCACTCCTGACCATCGTGGCGGGCCAGCCTTTCCAGCCAGCGCTGACACTCTAGGTAGCTCCAGCAGAAGTGGCGCAGCCGCAGCCAGAAGGCCTGACAGCGATAATCGTCCCCCGAACGGGCCACGAAGGGCGCCATCAGGCGGGCGATGCGCAGCTTGTCGCAGCCCCCCTGCCCCAGCTCCCGCAGCACGGCGGCCAGCATGGGGGCCGGGTCGACTGCGTCCTCTGGCCAGTGTTGCAGCATGCGGCGCAGCCCCGAGATGAGGCTGACCATCCTCAGCTGGCGATGGAGCAGATAGTTCAGCAACTGGTTGTGGCGACGCAGGCGGTGGTGGCTCCAGACGGCCTGGATGCGCAGCACGTTCAGGGTGAGGATCTGACCGATCACCCCCTCGTGGGCGGTGCGCACATCGGCGCCCGTCTCCCCGAGCCAGAGCAGCTGGGCATGTTCCAGCAGCCGGGTCTGGCTCTTGCCAAGGGAGTCCAGCAGGGTCTCGCCATCGGAGAAACTCGGCAGGATCATCATCATCAGGCCGCCGCAGAGGATGCCGACGATCACCTCGCTCACCCGGGCCTGGGCGATGTCGAAGATACGTTGCGGGTCGGTCAGGTTGACGCAGGAGAAGGCGATGATGGCGGCGGTATAGCCCGCCAGGGCGAAACCGTAGGAGACGTTGTTCTGATGGTGGTTGGAGATGTAGGTGCACCCCCCCAACCAGAGGGCGATAAGCAGGCTGAAGAGCCAGGGATCACCGATGCCAAGGCCGGTGATCATCACCGCCGCCATGGCGCCGATGAGGCTGCCCACCACCCGCCCCAGGCTCTTGCTGATGACGCCCCCCACGGTGGGAAAGCTCACCACGGCGGCGGAGGTCATGGCCCAGTAGGGAGAGTCGAGTTGCAGCACGAACGCCAGCCAGAGCGACAGGCACATGGCAAGGGCATTGCGCAGGGCATAACGCCACTGGCCGCCGTTGGCCTTGCCCCAGGGGGTCTGGCGCCAGAGCGAGGGGATCACTCTAGTCCCCTATGGTGATGGTGCAGGTCGTGCCCGCGATCAAGACCAGATCCGGGGGAATCGCCAGCAGCCTGATCCGCACTGGCACCCGCTGGGCCAGACGCACCCAGGGCACGTTCGGCTTGACGTCGAGCAGCAGCCCCTCACTGCCTTCCAGGCTCTGATCGTGAATGGCGCGCCCTATGCTTTCCACCTCCCCCCTGAGTACCCGATCCCCGCTGTAGAGCACCACCTCGGCCGGTTTGCCGGGGGCGATGTGCCTGAGCTTGGTCTCTTCGAAATAGCCCTGCACATAGAAGGAGTGGGTGTCTATCAGGGCCACCAGGGGCACCCCGGCGGTGGCGTAGTTGCCGACCCTGGCCTGCAGATTGGTGATGTAGCCGTCGCTCGCGGCATGGACCTCGGTCCGGGCAAGGGACCATCTGGCCTGCTCCAGATTGGCCTGGGCCACCTCATAGGCCGCCTTCATCGCCTGGGCATTGAGCCTGGACTCATCCACCGCCTCGGCGGAGATGACGGTGCGGGAGAGGCTCTGGCGACGGTTCGCCTCGTGCTCCGCCTTGTCGAAATCCGACCTGGCCTTGGCCAGGGCCGCGCTGGCGTTGTCCAGCGCGATGCGATAGGGCTCGGGATCCAGGGTGAAGAGCAGCTCCCCCGCCTTCACCAGCTGGTTGTCCTTGACCCCTATCCTGACGATCTTGCCCGACACCTGGGGCGTGATGCTGACCAGCTCGGCCCGCACCTTGCCATCCCGGGTCCAGGGCCCCTGCATGTAGTCGTTCCACAGCCACCAGAGCGACACCAGCGCCAGGGCAAAGACCAGCAGGGTGGAGAAGTATTTGAGGGTCGCAAGGGGTGATTTAGCCATGTAGCAATATCCATAGGGCGCCGCTGACGGCGAGGATGAAGAGGGAGAGATCCATCAGCAGGGGGTGCCAGACCTCGCCGCCGTAGAGCCAGTCCCGCAGCAGATGGTGCAGCGGCAGCCAGCCCAGCAGGCCGAGCAGCACGGCCTTGAACAGGGGCGGAAAGTAGAGCGAGGCCCCGAGGATCAGATCCGGCAGCGCTGAAGCAGTCGTCACGGGTGTGCCCCCTGTTGGCAGAGATGGAATGAAGAGAGAGGCCGGGGTCCGCCGGGAGACGGACAGGGCAAGGTTAACACAGCCATGGCGGGGGCTACACAGGCAGATGACCCCCTGAGGTGTCGTCACGGGAGTGGCACGACAACGCCTCGCCCGTCCTCCCCGCCACCCGTCGGGGCAGTCACCTCGCGTTCAATCGGCTACGGTATCTGCCGGGTGATGCACCCCGTCGCGGGTCGGCACCTCTCCCAGATCGAACGGGTTGACCCCCTCCAGACAGGCGAGGTTGTAGCCATATTCCGCCGGATTGGATCGGCGCTGGTGATGGGTGTAGATGCCGCAGACGCTGCAGAAGTAGTGTTTCGCGGTGCGGGTGTTGAACTGGTAGCAGCGAAGCGCCGCCTCCCCTTGCAGGATGCGGATGCCGGAGAGCGGCACCGAGGCGACGATGGCCCCACGCCGCCGACAGAAGGAGCAGTCGCAGCGGCGCGGATCCACCACGCCATCCGGCAGGGTCAGCTCCAGCACCACGGCGCCGCAGTGGCAGCTCGCCTTGTGTTTCTTCTGGATGGGGGTATTGCCGATGCGTGTGATCATGCTGCCTCCTTGCCGAAGTGTCAGGCTGCGAACCGGTTAATCGAACAGGGTATCCCGCCGCCCCTGCGACAGATGGTCATGCAGGGTGCGCAACTGGGACGCAACCACCCGGTGGCGGGAGAGTTCGGGCAAGGCGTCGATGGGGAAGTACCCCGCCCCTTTGGTTTCATCGGTGTCGGTAAGCAGAGCGCCGCCCGTCACCTCGCACAGGAAGAAGGCCTTGTGGGCGTGGGGCAGCTGCGGGGGATGGGGATGCTTGAGCTTGTCGAACAGGGCCAGCAGCTGCACCGCCCGACAGGCGAGGCCGGTCTCCTCGCACACTTCCCGCACCACGGCGTCCGCAGGCGAATCGCCGATGTCGCACCAGCCCCCCGGCAGGGTCCAGCGCCCGTCACTGCGCTCCTGCACCAGCAGGACATGGCCCGCGTCGTTCTGAATGAAGGCCCGCACATCGAGCTTGGGGGTGGGATAGCCGCTGTCGAGGGCAATCCAGTCGCCGATGGTGTCGGGGGCCAGCTCGCTCTGGCTGGCGATGAGCGTCACCGTGGCCGCTCGCAGCGCCTCGAAGCGGGCGATGTCGAAGGGATCGCGGGAATAGGTGAGCCCCGCCTGGGCCGTGGCCAGCACCTGTTCGAGGAAGGCGGCCAACGGCGGCTGCACGGCTAGAGCCCGAGGAAACGGACGATCTGGGCGGGGTAGCGCTCGAAGCCTGTGAAGGCGTGATCGCCGCCGCACTCCAGGGAGAGACGGGCAAAGCGGTATTCGTCCAGCGCCTTGCGATAGTCGAGCACCTCGTCCTCCTGCTGTTGCAGCACCCAGAGCCGCTCGGGAGCAGTCACCGGCACCGCCAGCGCTCTCAGCTCGTCCATGTGCACAGGCAGCAGTTCATAGCGTTCGCCGCTGTAGGGGTTGGTCTGGGGGCCGAGGTAGTCGCAGAGCAGCTCGTGGGGGCGAACCGCCGGGTTGATGAGGGCGGCGCGGCAACCGTACATCTCGCTCACTCTCGTGGCCATGAAGCCACCGAGGGAGCTGCCCACGGCGCCCAGTCGCAGGGCGCTGCCGTGGCGGGCCTTCAGGTCGGCAATGGCCTGCTCGATGGCTGCCCAGGCGGCCGCCGGGGTGTTGGGCTGGGCCGGGATCACTACCTCGATATCGGGCCTGTTCTCTGCCACCCAGGCCGCCATCTGCTGCGCCTTGGCCGAGCCGGGGGATGAATTGAAACCGTGCAGATAGAGCAGGACGGGCTTCATGCCTGCCTCCCCATTGGCTGCGCCTTGGCCGCGCCGGGAGAGGAGTTGAAACCGTGCAGGTAGAGGAGTACGGGCTTCATGGCAACCCCTCAGTATCCGGTGGCATTGGGGTCGGGCACGAACTGCCCCAGCGGCAGGCGCCACACCTGACTCGCCACCCGGCCATCCGGGTGCAGGGTGAGATAGCGCCAGCCCGGGCCGGATTCGTCCAGTGCGAAACTGTCGGAGAGCGGCTTGAACTGGATGCAGGTAGAGGGGCTGGCGATGAGCCGCACTCCGTGGTGCACCTCGTCAAACTCCTGATGGACGTGGCCGAACAGGATGGTCTTCTGCTGCGGGTGGCGGGCCAGCACGGCGAACAGGTCGTCGGCATTCTTGAGGTTGTGCTGATCCAGCCAGGCGCAGCCCACCGGCACCGCCTGATGGTGCAGGGCGATGAGGGCATGGCGCTCGGGATGCTGGCGCAGGGCCTGATCCAGGGCCGCCAGCTGGTGATCCCCCAGCACCCCGTGGGGTTTGCCGCGCACCTGGGTATCCAGCAGGATCACCTGCCAGTGATCCCCCACCAGCTGCTTGGCCTCGCTGATGCCGGCCGCATGGAGGTATTCGGTCATCAGGGGGCCGTCGTCGTGGTTGCCGGGCAACCAGTAGATGGGGCGAGCCAGGGGCGCCATCATGGAGGCGAAGCGCTGGTAGGACTCCGGGCTGTGATCCTGGGAAAGATCCCCGGTGGCGAGGATGAGATCGAACGGGTGCTCGTTGGCCTGCACCCGCTCCAGCACGGCGGCCAGACTCTGCGCCGTGGGCACGGCCAGCAGCCGCCCCTCGGCACTGGCGAAGAGATGGGTATCGGTAATCTGTAACAGGCGCACACTGCCGTCCGGCGCCTGAGGTAGCTCTGTTTCCAAAATCACGCTTCTTTTTTATGGGTTCGACTAGAGGATGTTAATCAGGCTGGTGCCGTGTTTGAGACAAAATCTCAACCAATCGGCCAAGAATAGATTTACCTGCTCCTTTTCATCCCTGTGATGCATTTTTTGATTGGGATAATCATAACGTGGTTGCAACATTGAAATCTGTTGCGCCGCACACACTTCCGCCATTCGCACATCATGATACAAACGAATCTCTATCCGAGCTTGCAAGTAGCTCGGCAATTCGGGGTTGTGCTGGGCCAGGATCACCTGGCTGGTGAAGCGGCTCTCCTCGGTCACCGTGAGCTGGAACTGCAGGCCGTTGCCGACCTGATAGCGGCGCTCGGCACCCACGCTGCCGCCGGGCGGCAACAGTTTCATCAGCGCCATGTAATTGACCTCGCAGGTACGCTGCAAGGACATCAAATCAGGCACATAGCGCTTCATCGGGCTCTGGACTAATGACATGTCGCGGCTCCCTCAATCAGGGTCCATGAAGGGTGGACCCACTGCACAGTGTTCCAGTCGGACACAGGGCACCTGACCCGGGTCTGAACGAGCGTCACCTCAGCGCCCCGCCAGCCAGCGTGCCCGCAGCTCGCCGTGATTCAGGGCCAGCCACTGCAGGGCGATGACGGAGGCGGCATTGTCGATGCGCCCCTCTTTGAGCCAGGCATAGGCCTGCTCGCGGCTCACCACGTGGACCCGGATGTCTTCCCCCTCTTCCGCCAGACCGTGGATCCCCTTGGCCTGACTGGCATCCACCTCGCCCACGAACACCTCGATGCGCTCGGTGCTGCCACCCGGGCTCACCAGATAGCTGATGGCGTGTTCGCAGCGTCCCACCTCGATCCCTGCCTCTTCCACCGCTTCGCGCCGCACCACTGCCTCGGCGGTCTCCCCTTCATCGATGATGCCGGTCACCAGCTCCAGCAGCCAGGGGGTGGCGCTGGTCTCCATGGCGCCGATGCGAAACTGCTCCACCAGCACGATCTCGTCCCGCACCGGATCATAAGGCAGCAGGGCGGCGGCATGGCCACGTTCGAACAGCTCCCGGACGATGGGGGCGTTCCAGCCACCGGCAAACAGCCTGTGTTGCAGGCGGTAGACATTCACCTTGAAGAAGCCATTATATCCAGCTGATTTTTCAATGATTTTCACATCATCGCTGGAGTAGTGGCAGGTTTGAGGCAAGGCTTGCTGTGACATTCGAGACTCCTGCCAGCTTGACTTGGCTTGGTTTGACCATAATATTCGGGGGCATGAATGAACATTCATTCACTCGCTCTCGCCGACGATGAGGGAAGGATTTTAGCAGCCACAGGGCATTTGGCTAGGCGCGTTGCCGAGAAAACTCGCCCCGGACCTTGACGTTTCCGCAGCTGGAAAAGAGACAGTTCGCAATGAAATCTGCTTATAGTAGAGTGGTTAAGCTGAAATCAAGCTTGGTCGGTGACAATCCCCCCTTCATCCAGCGGACAGCTTTGGGTTGATACAAAAGGTTAAAACTATCATATGAAAAGAACACTCTTGTCAGTCATGGTGATGCTGGGTGTGAGCGGCGCCGCTCATGCCGAAAACCTGCTCGATATTTACCAACAGGCCCAGATCAAGGACACCCAGCTGCTGGAATCCAAGGCCAAGCGGGACCAGGCCTTCGAGAAGATCAACGAATCCCGTGCAGCCCTGCTGCCCCAGATCAACCTGGGCGCCGGCCTGAACTACCTGCAAAACAAGAACGACACCATGACCAACACGGGCGCTACCGGCTCCGTGACCCTGGATCAATCCATCTACCGTCGCAGCAACTGGGTCAACCTGGATCTGACCGAGAAGAGCGCCACCCAGTCCGACGTGGCCTACAACCTCGAGTACCAGAACCTGATGCTGCGTACCGCCCAGGCCTACTTCGACGTGCTCAAGGCCATGGATACCCTGGAATTCGTGCGTGCCAACAAGACCGCGGTCGAGCGTCAGCTTGAACAGACTCAGCAGCGCTTCGAAGTGGGCCTGACCGCCATCACCGACGTACACGAAGCCGAGGCCGAGCGCGATCAGGCGCTGGCGGACGAGATCAATGCCGAGAACACCCTGGACAACAGCTACGAGAGCCTGCGCGAGCTGACCGGTATCGACCACCGTCAACTGGACGTGCTCAACACCGATCGCTTCAGCCCGCAGAAGACCGCGTTCAACTCCGACAAGTGGCTGGAGCTGGCCCTGGACAAGAACCTGGAGCTGCACAGCGCCCGCATCGGCAAGGACATCGCCAAGGAGCAGATCGATCTGGCCAAGACCGGTCATGAACCGACCCTGGATCTGGGCGCCGGCCTGAACGCCGGTTACAACGATTACAAGGACGAGATCCGCAACCCCGAGAGCAACAGCAATCAGGGCAACATCGGCCTGAACTTCAAGCTGCCCATCTACACCGGCGGGGCCACCACCTCCCAGGTCAAGCAGGCACAGTTCAACTACGTGGCCGCCAGCGAACAGCTCGAGCGCAGCTTCCGCTCGGTGCAGAGCACGGTCCGCTCCTCCTACAACAACGTGAACGCCAGCATCGGCTCGGTCCGCGCCTACAGCCAGTCCGTCATCTCCGCCGACAGCGCCCTGAAAGCGACCGAGGCCGGTTACGAGGTGGGTACCCGCACCATCGTCGACGTGCTGGACTCCACCCGCAAGCTGTATCAGGCCAAGCAGAAGCTCTCCGAGGCCCGCTACAACTACATCCTCAGCATCCTCTCCCTCAAACAGGCCGCCGGCATCCTGGAGCAGAAGGATCTGGAAGAGGTGAACCAGGGTCTGATGCCCGCCGCCCAGGTCACCAAGAAGTCCTGAGCCATGCGCACACCATGAGAAAAGGCGACCCCGGGGTCGCCTTTTTCATCTCTGTTCGCCGCTGGAAGTGCGTTGGTCGGGGCCTGCCAGGCAGCGGCCATGTCACCGACCCGGCAGCCCCATCAAAAAACCCGGCCTTGGCCGGGTTTTACGCTTATCCGCGTTCGCGGATGGTCTTGATGATGTCGGTGGTGGAGCAGCCGTCCTCGAAGTTCAGCACTCGCACCTCGCCGCCATTGGCGGTCACCTCGGCGTAACCGGCGATCTCTTCGGGCTTGTAGTCGCCCCCCTTGACCAGGAGGTCTGGCAGGATCTCGGCGATCAGACGCTGGGGAGTGTCTTCGCTGAAGGGGACCACCCAGTCCACGGCACCCAGGGCCGCCAGCACAGTCATACGGCGCTCGGTCGGGTTGACCGGGCGACCCGGCCCCTTGAGGCGACGCACGGACTCGTCGGTGTTCACCGCCACGATCAGGCGGTCCCCCAGCTTGCCCGCATTGGCCAGATAGGAGACATGACCCGCGTGCAGAATGTCGAAGCAGCCGTTGGTCATCACCACCTTCTCGCCGCGCAGACGGGCGGCCTGGACGGCCACCTTGAGCTGGGCCTCGGACATGACGCCAAAGCCGGTCTCCTGCTCAGTGTAGAGGGCGTTGGCCAGTTCCACCGGGCTCACGGTGGAGGTCCCCAGCTTGCCGACCACGATGCCGGCGGCGGTGTTGGCCAGGGCGCAGGCCTCATCCAGACTCTTGCCTGCGGCAAGGGAAGTCGCCAGGGTGGAGATGACGGTGTCACCGGCACCGGTGACGTCATAGACCTCGTGGGCCTGGGCCGGCAGGTGCAGCTCGGGCTGCCCTTCGCGGATCAGGGTCATGCCGTTCTCGGAACGGGTGACCAGCAGGGCGTCCAGCTCGAAGCGCTTGACCAGCTCCAGCCCCCTGGCGACCAGGTCTTCCTCCCCCTTCACCTTACCCACCACGGCCTCGAACTCGGACATGTTGGGGGTCAGCAGGGTGGCACCACGGTACTTCTCGAAATCGGTCCCCTTGGGGTCGACCAGCACGGGGATGCCGGCGGCGCGGGCACGCCGGATCATGCCGGGCACATCGTTGAGGGCGCCCTTGCCGTAGTCGGAGAGGATCATCACGTCCGCCTGGGGCAGCGCCTGCTCCACCTTGCCCATCAGCAGGCTGGCATCCACGTCGTGGAAGGCCTCTTCGAAGTCGAGGCGCAGCAGTTGCTGGTTGCGGGACAGCACCCGCAGCTTGGTGATGGTCGGATAGTCGGTCAGGCGCACGAAATCACAGGCCACCTTGACACCGGCCATCTGGCTGGCGAGGGCATCGGCGGCTTCATCCTGACCGGTCAGGCCCAGCAGCACGGCCTGGGCGCCGAGGGCGGCGGAGTTGAGCGCCACGTTGGCGGCGCCACCCGGGCGCTCCTCGATGTGCTCGACCTTGACCACGGGGACCGGTGCCTCGGGGGAGATCCGGCCGGTAGGGCCATGCCAGTAGCGATCCAACATGACATCGCCAACGACCAGGATGCGGGCTTTTTCAAACTCGGGCAGGGTGATTTTCATCTGTATCGGCTCTCAAAACCTGAA
Source organism: Aeromonas sp. ASNIH1 (assembly GCF_002934285.1). NCBI lineage: Bacteria > Pseudomonadati > Pseudomonadota > Gammaproteobacteria > Aeromonadales > Aeromonadaceae > Aeromonas > Aeromonas sp. ASNIH1. The sequence continues at coordinate 1,061,263 of NZ_CP026228.1, forward strand.
AAATTCAGCGGCCGATTTTATCACACTCTTTTCCGGGGCGTGAAAAAAGCACGGCCCTGCCCCCTGACGCCCCCTCTGACCAGATGACGGCGATTCGCGCCCGCCCCCGCTTTTCGGATAGAATCCTCGACATGCGAGTGACCGCATCCGCGCCGGGCCACCCCACACAGGCCCCCCGGTTCGGTCGGACTCCCCCCTTTGCCTTTGCGAACAAGAGACTCTTCATGGCCCAAGAACACGCTCCCCGCCTCGAACCCCGTCTGTTCCATCCCCGTTACTGGGGGAGCTGGCTGGGCCTCTCCCTGCTCTGGCTGCTGGTGTTGCTGCCCTGGCGCAGCCAGATGTGGCTGGGCCGCCAGCTCGGCACCCTGGCCCGCAAGCTGCTGAAATCCCGCGTCAAGATTGCCCGACGCAACCTGGAGCTGGCGATGCCCGAGCTCAGTCGGGATGAGCGCGAAGCCCTCCTGGTGCAGAACTTCGAGAGCGTGGGCTGCGCCATCTTCGAGGTGGGCATGGCCTGGTTCTGGCCAGACTGGCGGATGCGCCGCCTGATGAAGGTGGAAGGGGAAGAGCACGTCATCAACGCCATGGAGAAGGGCCAGGGGATGCTGCTGCTCTCCTGCCACTTCCTCACCCTTGAGCTCAATGCCCGCTGCTTCGGCCTGGTGCGCCCCGGGGTCGGCGTCTATCGCCCCAACACCAATCCGGTGCTGGAGTACGCCCAGTACCACGGTCGCTGCACCTCCAACAAATACCTGGTGGACCGGATGGACGTGAAGGGGATGATCAAGGCGCTGCGCAACGGCGACGCCCTCTGGTATGCACCGGATCACGACTACGGCAGCCATGCCAGCGTCTTCGTGCCCTACTTCGCGGTGGAGCAGGCCGCCACCATCACGGGGACCGCCACCCTGGCCCGGGTGAAGAACACCGTCACCCTGCCCTGCTACAACATCCGCACCCGGGAGGGCTACACCCTGCATATCGGGGCCCCGCTCGCGGACTACCCAAGCGGTGACGACATGGCGGATGCCAGCCGCGCCAACCGCGAGATTGAAGCCGCCGTGCGCAAGGCGCCGGAGCAGTACATGTGGCTGCACCGCCGCTTCAAGACCCGCCCCAATCCGGACGATCCCGGCTACTACTGATGCCCTCCCGCCCCGTCGACCGGGCAAGTCCAGACGACAGGACAGGATGGCACCGCGCCCCATGAAAAAGCCCTCGCACTGCGAGGGCTTTTTTGTTGGCTGCCAGCGTCTGCCTTACTGGCGGATCAGGCGGTAGATGGCGTAGCCGGGGTGCTTGGCGTCATCCATCGGCAGGGTGGACTGGTACGACAGATCCGCCCCCGCCAGGGCCTTGGCCTCGTCGGTCGGCGAGGAGTAGAGGCGCACGTCCACGTTGGCGGGCAGGGCCTTCATGTGCCAGTTGTTGTTGGCCGCCGGGCTGAAGCCAGCCGGGTTGTCCGCAGACTGGGCCTTCAGGTACTGGGCGATGATCTCCCGCGTCTCGAAGGGATCTTCATGGACGATGTTGCTGCCGTCGATGCCCGGGAAGTGGCCGCCGCCGCTGGCGCGGTAGTTGTTGGTCACCACGTAGAACTTCTGGGCCGGGTCCACGGGCTGGCCGTTGAAGGTGAGGCCGCTGATGCGCTGGCCGTCGCTCACCTTGACCCCATCCTTGCTGTAGCGGGCCGGCTGGGTGATGTCCACCTCGTAGTTGACCCCGTCAATCACATCGAAGTTGTAGGTGGGGAAGCTCTCGTTCACCAGCCACTGCACCCCGGTCTTGCCGGTGTCGATCTGGTTGAACTGGCCGGCGCTCATCTCCAGCCACTCCTTGACGGTGGCCCCGTTCACCTCGACCACCTGCAGGGTGTTCGGATAGATGTAGAGGTCAGAGACGTTGCGCAGGGAGATGTCACCCTGGGCCACGTAAGTGAAGTCGTTGATGCCGTTGCGACCGCCACGGAAGGGGGCCGCCACCGAGAGGATCGGATAGGACTCCTTGAGCAGGCCGTCTTGTTGCAACTGCTCCGCGTGGCGGCGCTGGGCATCGCTCACCAGCTGCACCGAGGGGTCGTCCTGCACCAGGGCGAAGAAGCTGTGGATGGGGGAGGTGATCTTGCCGAGCGGCTCGTCCAGCCACTGGTTGGTGGCGTCGTGATCCGCCTGCACCAGGTCCACCACCCGCTGATCCACCGCACTGCCCTCGCTGGCGTCTATCTTGCGCAGGCTGGCCTGGCTCTGCTTCACCTGCCACTTGCCGTCCACCTGCTCCAGCTTGAGGTCGATGATGCCGAGGTGGTTGCCCCAGTAGCCGGGCATCACGGTGGGAATGCCGCTCAAGGTACCGGCCTTATTGTCCACCTCCGGCAGATCCGGGAAGTCACCCGGGAAGTTCTTGTGGGCGTGGCCCAGCATCAGGGCATCCACCCCCTTCACCTTGGCCAGATGCCAGGCGGAGTTCTCCATCATGGCCTCGTAGCTGCTGGCATTGATGCCGGTGTGAGCCACCACCACCACGATGTCGGCGCCCTTGGCGCGCAGCTCGGGCACATAGTGATTGGCGGTCTCGACCATGTCGGCCACCACCACCTTGCCCTCCAGATGACGCTTGTCCCACTGCAGCACCTGGGGCGGGGTCAGACCCAGGATGCCCACCTTGACGCGCTGGCGCTGGCCCTTGTCATCGGTCACCTCGCGCTCCAGCAGCAGATAGGGGGTGAACTTGTTGCCGCTCCAGTCAATCTGTCCCTTGGCATCGCGCTTGAAGGCCCCCGCCTCGAACACGTTGGCATTCACATAGGGGAAGTCGGCTCCCGCCAGCACCTTGCCGAGGTAGTCCAGGCCGTAGTTGAACTCGTGGTTGCCCAGGTTGCCCGCGTCGTAGCCCAGCTCGTTCATCGCCTTGAACACCGGGTGCGCCTGCTTCTCGAGGTAGCCGGCACCGGACTGCTCGAAGATGTAGTCCGCCAGCGGCGTGCCCTGAATGAGGTCGCCATTGTCGAGCAGCAGGTTGTTGGGGTTCTCGGCGCGGGCGGCGCGGATCAGCAGGGCGGTGCGGGAGAGGCCGAACTTGCGATCCTCCTTGTTCTGGTAGTAGTCGTACCCCAGCACGTTGGAGTGGATGTCGGAGGTCTGGATCAGGCGCAGGGAGACGGTCCCCGGCTGCGCCTTGCTGTCATTCTCGTTGCTGCAGGCAGACAGCAGCACGATGGCGGCAATAGCCCCCAGCTTCATGGTGTTATTCACTGTTTTTTCCCTTTTATTATGGAGTAACGCTTTACCAGCGCCGGGAATTTAACAGACGAATATGTCAGCAGATGGCACCGGGACTCATTTTTATGAAGCCCGGCACAAAAATAGCCTCATGAGGCCGGTATGGCACCCAATGCCAGCTTGGCCGCCAGCACCAGCATGATGAGACCTACAACAAGATCAATGGCTTGCTGCACCCTGCCCCGGGCAAGCCAGGGGGATAGTGCCGCCGCCCCGAACGCCAGTCCGTAGAACCAGACCAGGGAAGCCAGCATGGCCCCCGCCGCGAAGGCGGGTCTGAGCTCCTCGGCAAACTGGCTGCCGAAGGAGCCAAGCAGCATCAGGGTATCCAGATAGACGTGGGGATTGAGCAGAGTGACTCCGAGGGTCATGGCCAGCACGCTCTTGACCCCCATCAACCGGGGCGAGTCCGCCAGGGCCGCCTCCTGGCCGCGCCAGGCACTGCGCAGGGAACGGATACCGAACCAGCCGAGGAAGAGCACGCCGCCCCAGGTCAGCAGGGCCAGGCCGATCGGGCTGGCCGCCAGCAGGTTGGCCCCGCCGAACACCCCGATGCCGATCAGCACGAGATCGCACAGGCAGCAGAGGGTCGCCGTCAGCAGGTGGTGATTGCGGTGAATGCCCCGGCTCAGCACGAAGGCATTCTGGGCCCCGATGGGGATGATCATGGCAAGGCCGAGGGTAAAGCCTTGCAGGGTGGTGGCGAACATGGAGATGCGTTCCTGTGAAAGAGAGAAACGCACTATAAGGGGGCGCGGGTAATCAGAGAAATTCATTCATTTTCTGATGCATTCATAAAACTGATGAAAACCGGGCCGAAACCACACAAAGAAGGTTGTCAATTGCAGGATCTGACAATTGTGGGGTCACAGCCCCGCCCCGAGAATCGGCGGCAGGATGGGACGGCGCAGGACAGCGGTGATGGCGACAGAGGGGATGCCAGGCGACGAGCCGGTGCCGCCGGGCCTGTATTCACTGCAGCAGGGAGGGGAAGTTGGTGACCACCACCTGCTCCAGGTTCGGCAGCAGGATGCCGCTGCTCACCCCCTTGGCGATGGCCTGGTAGCGGTTCATCGACCCCGTCTTGCGGGTGACCTGATTGAGGTGGTAGTTCACGGTGCGCTCCGTGATGCCGAGGATGCAGGCGATCTCCCCCGATGTCTTCCCTTCGCTGGCCCAGAACAGGCACTCGGTCTCCCGCTCCGTCAGGGGCTCCTGGGGATCGTCCTCCCTCATGCTCTGGCGCACGATCCGGATCGCCGCCTCGAAGATGTAGTTGGACATCCAGGAGAGGATGGGCGAGGACTCCAGCATCAGATCGCTCGACGCCCGCTCCCGGGTGATGAAAGAGAGTATGCCGTTCTCCCCCGCCGCCCCGTGCAGCGGGAACGAGATGCCGTTGCGCAACCCGAATTCCGCCGCCAGCCCCATCACATCCATGCTCCCCTCTTGCAGGAAGCGCGCCTTCTCGTCCAGCCGGTTCCAGTAGATGGGCAGGGTCTGCCTGCGGGCGAGCTGGATGATGGGATCGCAGGCCAGCATGTTGTTCAGGGTGTAGGCCTGTACCCAGGAGTCGGGGCACTGGTTGAACAGCACCACCTTGGGCCTTTGCATCGACATGGGCAGGATGAGGGCGAAGCGGTAGTAGTCGTAACCCATTCCCAGGGTGAAGCGGCCGATGAGCTCGGACAACCGGTTGCCATCGGTCACCAGCGTGAAATGTTCCAGGTACTCAAGCAGTTGGTCGCGTGTCATGGGCAAGCCTCCCCTGGCCAAGGCCTTGGATTATAGCGCCTAACCATGAAATGGAGAGACATGAATGCTTGTTTTCAAAGGAAAATTGAAAGAACACCCCAGATGGGAGGTCGAAAACGAGCTCTACCGATTTCGCAACCGCGTCTTCTCCGATCGACTCGGTTGGGACGTGGAATCCCGCCGTGGCCTGGAGCGGGACAACTTCGACAAGCCCGACACCCACTGGGTGCTGATTGAAGACAAGCAGGGGCTGTGCGGCTGCATCCGCCTGCTCAGCTGCGCCCAGGATTACATGCTGCCCAGCATCTTCCCCACCGCCCTCGCTGGCGAAGCCCCGCCGCGCGGCAACGACGTGTGGGAGCTGACCCGCCTCGCCATCGACGCCGACCGGGCCCCTCGCCTGGAGAACGGCATCAGCGAACTCACCTGCGTCATCTTCCGCGAGGTGCTGGCCTTCGCCAGGGAGCAGGGGATCCGCGAGCTGGTGGCCGTGGTCAGCCTGCCGGTGGAGCGCATCTTCCGCCGCCTCGGCCTGCCCATCGAGCGCCTCGGCCATCGCCAGGCGGTGGATCTGGGGGCCGTGCGCGGGGTCGGCATCCGCTTCCACCTGGACGAGCGTTTCGACCGCGCCGTCCATCGCCCCCTGCAGGGCCATTACCGGCCGGCGGGGGATGCTCTGCTCGCCGTCATCTGAGCAAAAAAAGTCCCGGGACCGGCCCGGGATTCAAGACGCTCGCTATGGTCCGTTTCCACCCCATGCAAAAACGGACCGGGTGAGTATCTTATGAATCTCATGTCAGGACTACTGTCACATCTCACAGGGGCGGCCCCGGGCACCGGCCCCCTCCATGGGGGCGGTCAGGTTGTCCTCTGGCGCTCCCTTGAGTAGCATTCTTGCTGAACTCCCTTTTTTCATAAGGAATGCTGATGAAGACGCTGGACTACAAGCTGCTGCTGGCCCTGGACGCGGTGATCCGGGAGCAAAACTTCGAGCGTGCCGCCCAGCGCCTGCACATCACCCAGTCCGCCATCTCCCAGCGCATCAAGCAGCTGGAGCAGCAGTTTGCGGAGCCGCTCATCATCCGCAGCCAGCCGCTGCAGGCCACGGGGCTCGGCCAGAAGCTGCTGGCCCACTATCGCCAGGTGCGCCAGCTGGAGCTGGAGCTGGCCGGCGAGCTCTCCCCCGACGAGCCCAGGGCCCCCATCCGGGTCAGCATCGCCGTCAATGCCGACAGCCTGGCCACCTGGTTCCTGCCCGCCCTGGCGCCACTGCTGGAGCAATACCCCATCGAGCTGAACCTGCTGGTGGATGACGAGAGCCGCACCCTGGACCGGGTGCGCGAGGGGCAGGCGTTCGGCGCCGTCAGCCTGCAACCCCAGCCGCTGGCGGGCTGCTGCGTCGACGAACTCGGCGAGATGCGCTATCTGCTCACCGCCAGCCCCGCCTTCGTCGCCCGCCACTTCCCGAGCGGCCTCACGGCGGCGGCCCTGGCCAAGGCGCCGGCGGTGGCCTTCGACCAGCGCGACGACATGCACATCAGCTACATGGCCCGTCATTTCGCCCTCCCCCCCGGTGGCTACCCCTGCCACACGGTGCGATCCTCCGAGGCCTTCGTCGCCATGGCGGAGCAGGGGCTGGCCTGCTGCCTCATCCCGGAATTGCAGATCCGCCAGCAACTGGAAGAGGGGCGCCTGCTCGATCTCAACCCGGATCACCACCTGGTCGAGCAGCTCTACTGGCACCGCTGGGTGCTGGAGCGGGGGCTGCACAAGCAGATATCCCAGCGCCTGATCCAGCAGGGGCGACGGGCACTGCAACCCCGTTGAGGGGGCCATTCACCTTGGCTTTGGGGGGGTAAAAACGTATAGTGCTGGGCGATTAACCATCAGGTCTCCACTCAGGTTCCCCATTTATGTTCCAAGACAATCCGCTGCTGGCCCAGCTCAAGCAACAAATCCGCGAAAACATCCCCAAGAAAGAGGGTGTGATCCGCGCCTCCGATCGGGGCTTCGGCTTCCTGGAGGTCGATGAGAAGACCAGCTATTTCGTGCCGCCTCCCTACATGAAGAAGGTGATGCACGGTGACCGGGTGAGCGCCCTGATCCGCACTGAAAAAGAGAAAGAGGTGGCCGAGCCGGATGCCCTGCTGGAGCAGGCCGTCACCCGCTTCGTCGGCCGCGTCAAGATGTTCCGCGACCGCCTCAACGTGGTGCCCGACCACCCCCTCATCAAGGACGCCATCAAGGCCCGCGCCAAGAAGGGTCTGGACGAGAAATCCTTCAAGGAAGGGGACTGGGTGGTTGCCACCCTCAAGCGCCATGCCCTGGTGGACGGCAACTTCTCCGCCGAGATCACCCAGCTCATCGCCACCCAGGAAGATCACAACGTGCCCTGGTGGGTGGTGCTGGCACGCCACAACCTGGCCCAGATTGAACCGGCGGACCTGCCGGAGTGGAAGGTGATCGAAGAGGAAGAGCTGCCCCGCCGGGATCTGACCCAGGTTCCCTTCTTCACCATCGACGGTGCCAAGACCAAGGACATGGACGATGCCCTGGCCATCACCAAGCTGGAGAACGGCTGGGAGCTGCTGGTGGCCATCGCCGACCCGACCGCCTATGTGGCCGAGGGGAGCGAGCTGGACAAGGAGGCCGCCCAGCGCGCCTTCACCGTCTACATGCCGGGACGCAACGTGCCCATGATCCCGCGCACCCTCTCCGACGAGCTCTGCTCCCTGAAAGAGGGCGAGGAGCGCAACACCCTGTGCGCCCGTCTGCTCATCGCCGAGGACGGCCTGCTGCTGGAGGAGACCGAGTTCTTCGCTGCCCGCATCGTCTCCCATGCCCGTCTCAGCTATGACGACGTCTCCGACTGGGCCGAGCACGGCAAAGCGCTGGATATCGACGCCGGCGTCCTGGCCCAGCTGCCCCTGATGAAGGCGATGACGGAGGCCCGCATCAAGTGGCGTACCGAGCACGCCCTGGTGTTCCCGGACAGACCCGACTACGACTTCGAGCTGGGTGAAGACGGCGAAGTGCTGGCCATCCACGTGGAGCCGCGCCGCATCGCCAACCGCATGGTGGAAGAGTCGATGATCGCCGCCAACATCTGCGCCGGCCGCGTGCTGGGCAAAGAGGTCGGCTACGGCATCTTCAACGTCCACACCGGCTTTGACGAGGAGTCCCTGGACGGCGCCATCGAGCTGCTCAAGACCGCCGAGGCCCCGTTCGAGAAGGAAGATATCGCGAGCCTCTCCGGCTTCTGCGCCCTGCGCCGCTGGATAGACAACCTGGACACCCGCTGGCTGGACGGCAAGATCCGCCGCTTCCAGAGCTATGCCCTGATGTCCGCCGAACCGGGAGCCCACTACGGCCTGGGTCTGGATGCCTACGCCACCTGGACCTCCCCCATCCGCAAATACGGCGACATGGTCAACCATCGCCTGCTCAAGGCGGTCATCGCCGGCAAGACCCCGGGTGAGCGCCCCAGCCTGGAGCTGACCGAGCACCTGACCGCCTGCCGCCGCCTGCACCGCATGGTGGAGCGCGACATCGGCGACTGGCTCTATGTGCGCTACCTCAAGGCCGATGCGGGCACCGACAAGGTGTTCAACGCCGAGATCATCGACGTGATGCGCGCCGGCCTCAAGCTGCGTCTGCAGGAGAACGGCGCCGTGGTGTTCATGCCCGCCCGCCATATCCTCGACAACAAGGATCGGCTGGAGTGCAACTGGGACAACGGTCGCGTCTATCTGGACAAGACCGAGGTGGTCTACGAGCTCGGCCAGATCATCGAGGTGAAGCTGACCGAGGCGGTGGAAGAGACCCGCTCCCTCATCGCCAAGCCGGCGGTGGATCTGGTGCCGGGTCCGGCGCCGGTGGCCCCGACCAGCGAGGCCGATGCCGCGCCTGCCGACGAGGCCCCCAAGGCGCAGTGATCCCCTGCTTGTCTGCTCTGCAAAAGCCCGCATCCTGCGGGCTTTTTTTATGGCTGCGCTCCGCGGGCAGGCGGGATGGGAGACCCGCTCGCAGGCCCCTGCCTGCGTCGCTACCGGCAGGGAGGAGTGAGACGGGATCGGCTCAGGATCCGCCACCCGAGCGTCACAAGAGGCCTTGTCGGAACCGATCCTCTCGGGGGAAAAACTGAAAGTGGGTTACAAAATAAATGATTCATTGGTGATTAACGATGAACTACGGCATATCCATCGTCATTACTTGCGAATACGAGGCGACAAATCATGACTCATTTGAGTGCAAAATTTGATTTTGTGACAACAGTCACGTTGACACCGTGTTTGCGCAAACCACAAAACGAGACATCAATCACAAAAAATTGACACCCAGAGGCGAAAAGATCGAAATGTAGCCGAAATACAGCGACTGACTGTGATCGTCATCACTATGTCGGGAGGGGGGAGGTCGGGGTATTTGAGATCCAGGTCACAAGACACCCCGTTTTCAGCCTAATTTGATCACAAGCTGGTAGATTGAAGTTGCTTAGACGACTGGGATGGGAGTTCGGCAAAACTCGTCATCCCGACTACCACTTTTAATCACACAGGCTTAAAACGGGGTCCCGACATGTTATCACCGGATACCAAAGTCAAGATACAGAATTTTGGACGCTTCCTGTCCAATATGGTCATGCCCAACATAGGCGCCTTCATCGCCTGGGGCTTCATCACCGCCCTCTTCATCCCCACCGGCTGGCTGCCCAATGAAACCTTGGCCAAGCTGGTCGGTCCCATGATCACCTACCTGCTGCCGCTGCTCATCGGCTATACCGGCGGCAAGCTGATCGGGGGTGACCGGGGGGCCGTGGTCGGTGCCATCACCACCATGGGCGTCATCGTGGGGACCGACATCCCCATGTTCATGGGCGCCATGATGGTCGGCCCGCTGGGTGGCTGGGCCATCAAGCGCTTCGACAAGGCGATGGAAGGTCGCGTCAAGAGCGGCTTCGAGATGCTGGTGAACAACTTCTCCGCCGGCATCATCGGCATGTTGCTCGCCATTCTCGCCTTCTTCGTCATCGGTCCCTTCGTCAAGGTGCTCTCCGGCGTGCTGGCGAGCGGTGTCGGCTTCCTGGTGGACAACCACATGCTGCCCCTCACCTCCATCTTCGTCGAGCCGGCCAAGATCCTGTTCCTGAACAACGCCATCAACCACGGCATCTTCTCGCCGCTCGGGATCCAGCAAGCCACCGAACAGGGCCGCTCCATCTTCTTCCTGATCGAAGCGAACCCGGGTCCGGGCATGGGCGTGTTGCTGGCCTACATGGTGTTCGGCCGTGGCGCCGCCAAGCAGTCCGCAGCCGGTGCGTCCATCATCCACTTCTTCGGCGGCATCCACGAAATCTACTTCCCGTACGTGCTGATGAACCCGCGCCTCATCCTGGCGGTGATCGCAGGCGGCATGACCGGGGTCTTCACCCTGACCCTGTTCAACGCCGGTCTGGTCTCCCCCGCCTCCCCGGGCTCCATCTTCGCCGTGCTGCTGATGACACCGAAAGCCTCCCTCATCGGGGTGCTGCTCTCTATCGTCGCCTCCGCCACCGTCTCCTTCCTGGTCGCCGCCGTGTTCGTCCGTGCCCAGCAGCCGGAAGCCGACGAGGCCGATGCCCTGGGTGAAGCCACCCGCAAGATGAAAGCCATGAAGGGTGCCAAGCCCGAGACCACCGCCGCCAAGAAGCCGGAAACCGAGCTGACCGCAGTGCGCAACATCGTCGTCGCCTGCGATGCGGGCATGGGCTCCAGCGCCATGGGCGCCGGCATGCTGCGCAAGCGGGTGCAGGCCGCCGGTCTCGACATCAGCGTGACCAACCGTGCCATCAACAACCTGGACGATCAGGTGGATCTGGTCATCACCCACAAGGATCTCACCGACCGTGCCCGTCGCCATGCGCCGCATGCACAGCACATTTCGCTGACCAACTTCCTCGACAACGCCCTCTATCAGGAGCTGGTGCAGAACCTCAGCCTGGCCAACGCGGCCAACGATGACATCGCCAACCCGCAACTGCTGGTGGCGGCCAACGACGACAGCTACGAGCCGCAGGAGCCGGAAGTTTTCACCCTGAGCCTGCAGGACGTGCACCTGGGCCTCAAGGCCGAGAGCAAGGAAGCGGCCATCGTGACCGCCGGCAAGCTGCTGGCCGAGCGAGGCTATGTGGCACCGGACTACGTCGACGCCATGCTGGAGCGCGAACAGCTGGTCTCCACCTACCTCGGCGAATCCATCGCCGTGCCCCACGGCACCATCGCCGCCAAGGAGCACGTGAAGCGTACCGGCATCGTCATCTGCCAGTACCCGGCCGGAGTCGCCTTCGGCGAGGGCGCCGATGAAGTGGCGCGCCTGGTCATCGGCATTGCCGCCCGCAACGATGAACACATACAGGTCATAACCCGCCTGACCAATGCACTGGATGAGCCCGGTCTCGTCGACCGTCTGGCCAGCACCCAGGATCCCCAGGAGTTCCTGGATCTGCTGGGGGCCGAGCAGGCCGCGTAATCATCCGTCATCGTCTTTGGTTGTAGAGGTTAATATCATGAAAACATTGCATTTTGGTGCCGGCAACATCGGTCGGGGCTTCATCGGCAAACTGCTGGCTGACGCCAGCCATCAGGTCACCTTCGCCGACGTCAACGAGACCCTGATCGACCAGCTCAACCACCGCCAGGAGTACAAGGTGCACGTGGTGGGCACGGATCAGAAGCTGGACGTGGTGCGCAACGTTGCCGCCGTCAGCTCGGCCGGACACGAGGTGATCGCCCGTATCATCACCGCCGATCTGGTCACCACGGCGGTCGGCCCCAACATCCTGGACAAGATTGCCAGCACCCTGGCCAAGGGGCTGCAGGCCCGCTTCGATGCCGGCAACCTGACTCCCCTCAACGTCATCGCCTGCGAGAACATGGTGCGCGGCACCAGCCACCTCAAGGAGGAGGTACTCAAGTACCTGCCGGTCGCGTATCATGCCACCCTCGAGCAGTGCGTCGGCTTCGTCGACTCGGCGGTGGATCGCATCGTTCCGCCCGCCGCGGCGAACGACGATCCCCTGGAGGTGACGGTGGAGAGCTTCAGCGAGTGGATCGTCGATCGGACCCAGTTCAAGGGGGAGCTGCCCCAGGTGGCAGGCATGGAGCCCACCGACAACCTGATGGCCTTCGTCGAGCGCAAGCTGTTCACCCTCAACACCGGCCACATCGTCACCGCCTACCTCGGCAAGCTCAGGGGCTATCACACCGTGCGCGAGGCGATCGAGGATCCGCTGATCCGCAGCAAGGTGCGCCGCGCCATGGAGGAGAGCGGGGCCGTGCTGGTGAAACGTTACGGCTTCGACCCGCGCCTGCACGCCGCCTACATCGAGAAGATCCTCTCCCGCTTCGCCAACCCCTATCTGGTGGACGAGATTGACCGGGTCGGTCGCCAGCCGCTGCGCAAGCTGGCGGCGGGGGACAGACTGGTGAAGCCGCTGCTCGGCACCCTGGAGTACAGCCTGCCGAGCGATCACCTGCAGGAGGGCATCGCCGCCGCACTGCATTACCGCAATGAGGACGATCCCCAGGCGGTGGAGCTGCAGGCCATGCTGGCGGAACTTGGTCCGGCACGGACACTGGCCCGCGTCACCGGCCTGGATGAGCACAGCGATGTGGTACGCACCATCGTCGCCCGTTACAACAACTTGAAGTGACCTGATGGGGTGGCGTCACACCGCCCGTGACGGACCCCATACGATACAAACCGGGGGAGGGCCTGCTCTCCCCCTGTCAGCCGGACCCGAAGCACTTATGACCACACACCAGGAAGATGAAGTACTGGAGCGACTGAACGAGCAGGATGGCCCCCGCGGCTTCTTTCTCGAGGTCGTGACCATCCTGGAAGAGGCGGTCGACTCCCTGATGCGGCGAGCCTTTCGTCAGGAGGAGTATGCCGTCAAATACGCCATCGAACCCCTGCTCAACCAGAGCGGACCCCTCGGCCAGCTGGAGGTGCGCCTCAAGCTCATCTTCGCCCTCGGCCTCATCTCCCTCGAGCGCTATCAGGATCTCGAGGCATACCTGAAGATCCGCGACTTTCTGGTACGCGACCCCAAGGATTACCGCTTCAGCGACAAGCCGGTCCGCGATCTGCTCGAGCGCCTGAATGCCATCCAGCAGGGCAGCATGATGCCGCAGGATCCCCCGGCCAACGAGGAGGACTGGCCCCTCTACCAGATGCAGCTCAACCGGCTCGATCAGATGGTGCGCTCCGCCCTGGTGCTGGCGGTGACCGATTGCGTCACCGAACTCCACAAAGAGAGCCCCATCTGATCTGAGTGGCTCTCCCCTGCACGCCTGGCGGGTGTCATCTTGCCCCCCTTCCCCGCTACACTAGGTCCAACCCCATCACCTGTACGAGGTTGGCATGATTGCTCTCTCCCTCGCCGGAATAGCCCTCATCTCCCTGCTCGCCCAATGGCTTGCCTGGTCCGTGCGCGTTCCCGCCATTTTGTTCCTGCTGCTGAGCGGCCTCTTGCTCGGCCCGGTGACCGGTCTGCTCGATCCCGATCAGTTGCTGGGGGATCTGCTGTTTCCCCTGGTTTCCCTCTCGGTCGCCATCATCCTGTTTGAAGGAGCGCTGACCCTGCACCTGACCGAACTCAAGGGGATCGGCAAGGTGGTACGCAACCTCTGCTCCACCGGCATGGTGACCAGCTTTGCCGTCATCGGCGCCGCCAGCTACTTCCTGCTTGGGCTGGACTGGCGGGTCGCCATGGTGCTCGGCGCCGTGCTGGTGGTGACCGGCCCCACGGTGATCGCCCCCATGCTCAACGTGATCCGCCCGGTCCGGGAGGTGGACAAGATCCTGCGCTGGGAGGGGATCGTCATCGACCCCATCGGCGCCCTGTTCGCGGTACTGGTGTTCGAGGCGGTGCGCCTCGGCAGCCAGGGGGATCTGGTCGGTCATACCCTGCTGGCCCTGGCCAAGACGGTGGGAGTGGGGTCGCTCATCGGGGTCGGTGCCGGCTGGCTCACCACCCTGCTCATCCGCAAGGACTGGCTGCCGGTCAGCCTGCACAAGTTCGGGGTACTGGCGCTGGTGCTGGTGACCTTCACTCTGTCTGACTGGCTCAGTCACGAATCCGGCCTGCTGGCGGTGACCGTGTTCGGCATCTGGCTCGCCAACCAGGAGGGGCTGGATCTGGAGGAGGTGCTGGCCTTCAAGGAGGATCTCGCCGTCATTCTCATCTCCTCCCTCTTCATCCTGCTGGCGGCCCGCCTCGATCTGGCCCAGCTCTGGCAGCTCGGCCCCATGGTGCTGGCCCTGCTGTGCGTGGTGCAGTTCGTGGCCCGCCCGCTCTGCATCCTGGTCTCGACCCGGGGGTCGGACCTGCCCTGGCGCGCCCGCGCCCTGCTCGCCTGGATAGCCCCCCGGGGCATAGTGGCGGCGGCGGTCAGCGCCTCCTTCGCCATCAGCATGCACGAGGCCGGCATCGAGGATGCCGACAAGCTGGTGCCCCTGGTGTTTGCGGTCATCATCTTCACCGTGGTGCTGCAGAGCCTGACGGCCACGCCATTGGCCAGATTGCTCGACATGCGCCAGAGCGCCCCCAATGTCTGGCTGCTCATCGGCGCCAACTCGGTGGCCCGGGCCATCGGCAAGGCGCTGGCGGATCAGGGGATCCCGGTGCAGCTCTCCGATCCTGCCTGAGAGCACTGCAAGCTGGCCCGCATGAGCGGCCTGCCCTGCTACTTCGGCAATCCCCAGTCGGAGCACGCCGAGCGGCACCTGCCCCTCACCAGCATCAGCACCGTGCTGGCGCTCTCTCCCAGCCGCCACAACAACGCCCTCGGGGTACTGCACTTCGCCCACCTCTACGGGGAGGAGAAGGTCCACTCCCTGCGTTCCAGCGAACAGCACGGCAAGGCCAACCGGGAGAGCGCCACCTTCCGTGCCCGCCAGAACCTGTTCGGCGCCGACATCAACTTCGCCAGGCTGAGCGGCCTGCTGAGCCGGGGCGGGCAGATCAAGGCGACCCGCCTGAGCGACACCTTCGACTGGGACCAGTATCAGGAGGCTAATCCCGGCGCCATTCCTCTGTTCGTGCTGGATGCCAAGGCCAGACCCAGGGTGGTCACCGGCCCTGTCACGCCGCTGCCCGGGGAGCTGCTGATCGCCCTGCAACCGCCCCGTGAGGGGGCGACGGGGCCCTGATCCGATGACGGCGCCACCGGGAAGGAGAACTAGACTTGAGGGTGGCGCCATGAGTCATAGGAGGATGTCATGACAGTCAGTGAATTGCGCGCGCTTCACCAGCAGCACAGGTTCAAGGAGGCGGAGATCATGCACGACATCGTCTCCCCCGGCTGGATCGTGGAGTTCAGGGGGCAAGACGGCCACCTCTACGTGATGACGGACACCCTGGGGTGCCCCATGAGCTTCTCGTCCACCGAGGAGGCACGGGACCACATCCACCTGGTGGCCGACTGCCCCGTCCAGGTCGAGCACCTCTACCGCTTCTTCGAACGCTGAACAGCCATCGAAAAAGGCTCCCGAGGGAGCCTTTTCTCATTCCGGCTGCGTGGACTCAGCCTCCTTTCCCTCCAGCCGCCTCACCGGCTTTTGCAGAATAAGGTTCGCCGGATAGGTGACCAGATCGCCGTTGTCATCCCGCACCCGCACGTAGAAGAGGCCGATCTCGGTGATGATGCCGGTGACGGAGTCATCCTTGTCGAGGATGCGGATGCGATCGCCAATCTTGTAGGGGAAGGCGAAGAAGATGGTGATGCTGGCGGTGATGTTGGAGAGGATCGACCACTGGGCCACCATGGCGACCCCCAGTACCGCGAAGAAGGAGGAGGCGAGCACCACCAGCCGGGAGAAGTCGAGCCCCCAGACCCCGGCCAGGATCAGCAGGGTGGCGCAGCCCAGCAGGAAGTGGAATACGTGCTCCACGTAGAGTACCCGGTTCTCGCTCACCTGCCGGCTCTGGCCAAGGGCCATCAGGCTCTTGTGAATGAGGCCGCGCACCAGGGTGTGCCCCAGCAACAGCAGCAGGGTCACGCCAAAAGATTCCCATGTCGTCATGTTCACTCCTTACCACCAGCGCCTGTGCTTGAGCCAGACCGCCAGTCCGGTCGCCAGCACCAGCAGGAAGCCACAGAACACCCAGAAGGCGGTCGGACTCTCGGCCCCGGGGATCCCCCCCAGGTTGATGCCGAACAGGCCGGTCAGGAAGCTGGCGGGCAGGAACAGCAGCGCCATCACCGACATCTGGTAGGCACGGCGGTTGGTCGCCTCCGCCATCAGGTTGTTGATCTCGTCCGCCAGCACGGCGGTGCGCGCCACCCCGGCATCCAGATCGTCGAGCCAGCGCCGCAAGCGGTCGGCGATGTCGAGCAGGCGTCGCCTGTCATCTTCGTCCAGCCAGCTGATCTTCTCGTTGGCCAGGCGCGCCACCAGATCCCGCTGAGGGGAGAGGTAGCGACGGATCATGATGAGCTGCTTGCGGATGCGCGCAAGCCGACCGTTGGCGGGCAGGTCGCGCATCAGCACCATCTCCTCCAGATCCAGGATCTGGTCGTGCAGCTCCTCGACGAACTCCCCGGCCCGGTCGGTCAGGGCGTCGCATATCTCCACCAGCCAGTCGGCGGGTGTGTCGGCACCGCCCCCCAACGACAGCTGCTCGAACACATCTTTCTCGGAGAGCAGCGGACGACGTCGGCTACTGATGATGAGATCCGGCGTGATGAAGATCCGCAGGGCCACCATTTCTTCAGGCCTGTGATCCTTGTTGTGGTTGATGCCGCGCAGGATCAGCAGCACCGTCTCTCCCATCCGCACCAGCTTGGGACGATTGCTCTGGCCGAGCAGGGCCTCCCGGGCCGCCTCCCCCAGCAGCGGCGTCTGCAGCAGCCAGCGCGCCGACTCCGGGTTGCCGTAGTCCAGATGCAGCCAGCCGGGCTGGGCACAGGGGATCTCGCTACCTTCGGCCAGCGGGGTCATGCCCCCCTTGCCGTCCAGGGTCAGGCCATAAATCACGTCACCGGGCACCCGATCCATCTCGTCTCCTTCTCGTTTCATGTGCAGGCCCCAGCTTACACCAAAGGCGGGGACGACTCAGCCCCGGGGCAGCCGCCCCGCGCCAGCCATGCTAAGATGCGCCACCCGTTCCAGACACAGGAAGCCATGCCATGCCCATCTGGGTTGATGCCGATGCCTGCCCCATCCCGGTCAAGGAGATCCTCTACCGCGCCGCTCACCGCGCCCAGGTGGTGACCACGCTAGTGGCCAACCAGGGGCTCAGAGTCCCCCCCTCCCCCTTCATCAAGACCCAGCAGGTGGAGAAGGGCTTCGATGTGGCAGATCATGTCATCGCCCAGCAGGTCAAGCCCGGCGACCTGGTGATCACCGGCGACATTCCCCTCGCCTCCTGGGTCATCGACGCCGGGGGCGAGGCGCTCAATCCCCGGGGCGAGATCTACACCCGGGAGACCATCCAGGCACGGCTCGGGATGCGCAACTTCATGGAGGAGCTGCGCTCTGCCGGCGTCCAGACCGGTGGCCCTGCGCCCTTCAACGCCGCCGACAAGCAGCGCTTCGCCAATGCGCTGGACAAGTGGCTGGTCAGGGGCAAGCTGAGCTGATCACCCTCTCCCCGGCCCCCTGCCGGGGAGAGCCATTCATTTCCCTTTTCCCTTAATTCTTCCTTAATGCTCCTTGATTAGCCTTGCGACTGTTGACCCAACCACCCGCAAGGAGCAAGCAATGAAACTGACCCCCCTGTTGTTACTGATCCCCCTGTTGAGCGGCGCAGCCCTGGCCGACCCCCAATGCACCCAGGCCGACAAGAGCAAGTGGATGAGCGAAGCCGACGCCCAGCAGCAGATCAAGGCGATGGGCTACGACATCAAGAAGTTCAAGGCCACCAAGACCGGCTGCTACGAGATCTACGGCTGGGACAAGGAGAAGCGCAAGGTTGAGATCTACTTCGACCCGACTGACCTGAAAAAGGTGAAAGAAGAGATCGACGAGTAACGCCGCCCCGGGCCGGTCTTCCCCCGGCCCCCACCATGGAGCCTTGCCATGACACCTGCCTCTGAAGTGAAAGTCTGGGATCCCCTCATCCGGGTATTTCACTGGGCGACCGTCACCCTCTGCCTGCTCAACTTCTTCGTGCTGGAAGAGGGCAGCAAACCCCACAGATATGCTGGCTACGCGGTGGGCATCCTGCTCATCATCCGCCTGCTGTGGGGACTGGTCGGCCCCCATTACGCCCGCTTCGGCCAGTGGTGGCCAACCCCTGCCCGGGTCCGCTACTACCTGCGCCAGCTCGCCCAGGGGCGCCACCCCTACTACCTCGGCCACAATCCGGTCGGCTCCCTGATGATCTGGTTGCTGCTGCTGTCCCTGGTCGGGACCGTCGTCACCGGCTGGCTCACCACCTGGGATGCCTTCTGGGGCGAGGAGTGGCTGGAGGAGCTGCACGGCATCATCGCCAACACCCTGATGGCCGCCGTTAGCATCCATGCGGCCGTGGTACTCCTGACCGATCGCCTCACCCGCAGCGATTTGGTCCGCGCCATGGTGCTGGGCAAAAAGCGGGTCCCCGCCAACATCAAGGTGGAAGACCCCCGCGCTTGATGGCCGGGCTGCCGACCAGTCCCCTCCTCTGTTCACCCGCTCATCTGCCCAAAAAAAGACCCCCTGCCAAGGCAGGGGGTCGTCATGATCAGCGCGGGGGGAAGACCTAGATCATCACACCGGCGATAACGGCGGAGAGCAGGCTCACCAGGGTGGATCCATAGACCAGCTTCAAACCGAAGCGGGAAACCATGTTGCCCTTCTCTTCGTTGAGCGCCTTCACCGCACCGGCAATGATGCCGATGGAGCTGAAGTTGGCGAACGACACCATGAAGATGGAGAGGATGCCGACGGTGCGCGGGGAGAGCTCGGCGGCAATCTTGCCCAGATCCATCATAGCCACGAACTCGTTGGTCACCAGCTTGGTCGCCATGATGGAGCCGGCCTGCAGCGCTTCACTGCCCGGGATGCCCAGGATCCAGGCAACGGGATAGAAGATGTAGCCCATGACGTGCTGGAAGTTGACGCCGAACGCCGCCTCGAACAGGTAGTTGATGAGGGCGATCAGGGCAATGAAGCCGACCAACATGGCGCCCACGATGACCGCCACGGTGAAACCGGCCATGATGTATTCCCCCAGCATCTCGAAGAAGTTCTCCTTCTTCGGCGTATGGTGCTCGTCACCCTCGGCCAGCGCCTTGGCATCGGTCACGGTGTTGTCGGGCTCGTAGGGGTTGATGAGGGAAAGCACCACAAAGGTGCTGAACATGTTGAGCACCAGCGCGGCCACCACGTAGCGCGGCTCGATCAGCTGCATGTAGGCACCGACGATGGACATGGAGACGGTGGACATGGCCGTCGCAGCCAGGGTGTACATCTGCTTCTCGTTCAGGTGCGGCAGTATGTTCTTGAGGGCGATGAAGTTCTCGGACTGACCGACGATCATGGAGCTGATGGCGTTGAAGGACTCCAGCTTGCCCATGCCGTTGATCCTGGCCAGCACGGTGCCGATGCCACGAATGACGATGGGCAGCAGACGGATGTACTGCAAAATGCCGATCAACACGGAGATGAAGACGATGGGCATCAGCACCATCAGGAAGAAGGAGAAGGCCCCTTCGTTGACTAGACCGCCGAACACGAAGTCGGTCCCCTGCTTGGCAAACTCCATCAGCTTGGTGAAGCCGGCGGCAAAGCCACCCACCACCGCCAGACCCACTTCGGAGTTGAGCATGAACCAGGCGAGCGCCAGTTCCACCACCAGCAGCTGGCCGATGTAACGCAGCTTGATCTGTTTCCAGTTGCGGCGGTTTGCCAGCAACGCCAATGCCAGGACCATCACGAGTCCGAGCACGAAATGAACGTATTCCATACCAGTAGCACCCATTGAATTGTTATTTTTGACCGGCGCCATCATAAAGAACTGCATATTTAAAAATCAGAGAATCATCACAATCCGCGGTAAAAATATGCATGCGGAATAATACAAACGTTTTTAAATTAATTGCCAAGACACATGATTATTAATCGTCATTGAGAAAGCTTAAAAATAAATCAAAAACAATAAGTTATGCTCTTTCATTAATTTTATTCCTCATTCGTATATATATTTCATAACGGCTATATCCCATATGGCATCCTCCGATGACTCATCATCACCAGGACATGTTTAATTAAAAACGTTTTCTCGCCATTCATCATGATCTGGCCATGACCACCCTGTTCCATTGTGCTCTTTTTACATACCGCAAGCCCGCCAACGCAGACAGAAGCCTCCATCGGCAACCCATGACACCAACCGTTCAAATATTCACCGCATCCGGCGGCACATTCTGGTATGATGCGCCCCCTTGCGCACCGCGCACCCCCATTTCTGATTTTCCGACATAGAGTCCTTTTGTGAACAACAGCGAATTTAGCAGCCTGAACCTCTCCTCCGCCCTGCAGGACAACCTCGCCAGCCTGGGCTATCTGCAGATGACCCCGATCCAGGCCCAGAGCCTGCCCCTGGTGCTCGACGGCAAAGATTTGATCGCCAAGGCGAAAACCGGCAGCGGCAAGACCGCGGCCTTCGGCCTGGGTCTGCTGGCCAAGCTGGACGTCAACCGGCTGGCCGTGCAGGCGCTGGTGCTCTGTCCGACCCGCGAGCTGGCGGATCAGGTGGCCACCGAGATCCGCCGTCTCGCCCGCACCCTGCCCAACGTCAAGCTGGTGACCCTGTGCGGCGGCACCCCGACCGCACCGCAATCCGCCACCCTGGGCTTTGGCGCCCACATCGCCGTCGGCACCCCGGGCCGGATCCTCAAGCACCTGGAGCAGGGCACCCTTGAGCTCGACGACCTCAAGACGCTGGTGCTGGACGAAGCGGATCGCATGCTGGACATGGGCTTTGGCGAAGACATCAACCGCGTCATCAGCCACGCCCCGCGGGATCGCCAGACCCTGCTCTTCTCCGCCACCTATCCGGAAGGGATCGCCCAGATGAGCCGCGGCGTGCAACGCAACCCGGTGGAGGTGAGCGTGGAGTCCCTGCACGAAGAGAGCGCCATCGAACAGAAGCTGTATGAAGTGCCGGCCGGCCAGCGCCTCGATGCCCTCACCTGGCTGCTCAGCCACTACCAACCGGGCTCCTGCGTGGTGTTCTGCAACACCAAGCGCGCCTGCAACGACGTGGCCGATCACCTGGCTGCCAAGGGCTTCTCGGCGCTGGCGCTGAACGGCGATCTGGAGCAGCGTGAGCGGGATCAGGTGCTGGTGCGCTTCGCCAACGGCAGCGCCACCATACTGGTCGCCACCGACGTGGCGGCCCGCGGCCTCGACATCAAGGAGCTGGGCGCCGTCATCAACTACGAGCTCACCTACGACCCCGAGGTGCATGTGCACCGCATCGGCCGTACCGGCCGCGCCGGCCAGCAGGGCCTGGCCCTGAGCCTCTACCAGCCGAACGAGGCCCAGCGCGTCAACTTCATCGAGGAGTACCAGCAGGCCCCCATTCCCCAGGGCGACCTGGCCGGGATCGGCCGCGACATCAAGCCGATCGCACCGCAGATGGTGACCCTCTCCATCGATGCGGGCCGCAAGAGCAAGGTGCGTGCCGGTGACATCCTCGGCGCCCTGACTGGCGAAGGCGGCATTGCCGGGGCCGATGTGGGCAAGATCCAGATTTCCGAGCAGTACTCCTACGTGGCGGTGAAGCGCCAGGTGGCGAGCGCCGCCCTCAAGCGGTTGCAGGAGGGCAAGATCAAGGGGCGCAGCTACCGTGCCCGCAAACTGGGCTAAGGTATTTCACACGCCCGGCCAGACCACAGGCGCCTGACAGGCGCCTGTTTCATATCATTCGCCGCCATGCGGCAAGACAGGTGACATGACCCAAGCAATCCAGAGCGATGTGAGCTGCCAGAACTGCGAAGCCT
The DNA here is from genome assembly GCF_002934285.1 of Aeromonas sp. ASNIH1. Taxonomy (NCBI): domain Bacteria; kingdom Pseudomonadati; phylum Pseudomonadota; class Gammaproteobacteria; order Aeromonadales; family Aeromonadaceae; genus Aeromonas; species Aeromonas sp. ASNIH1. The sequence continues at coordinate 1,083,275 of NZ_CP026228.1, forward strand.
GCTGCTGCCGCCTCGAGGTGATGCTCTTCACCGACACCGGCGTGCCGGACCGCTATATCGAGGAGCGGGAAGGAGAAGTGCCCGTGATGCACAGACTGGAAGATGGCTGGTGCGCCGCCCTCGACCGCAACACCATGATGTGTCGCATCTACGAGGTGCGGCCGCTGATCTGCCGTGAATTCGAGATGGGGGAGCCCGACTGCCTCGACGAGCGGGACAAGTGGTTCATCAGGCTGGAGTAACCGGGGTGTTCAACCCGTGCTGACGTGGCTCTCCTTGCCTTGCAGCCCCTCGAGGCGCTGTGTCAGCCAGTGGATGGCCTGCGCTTCCTCCTCGAAATAGCGCACCTCCTGAAAGGGAAGCTCGCTGAAAACGTGATCCGCCAGATAACGTTTGAAATCCCCGATCATGACCACCGCCAGAAAGGCGCAGCCATGGGTGGCGCACCAGTTGAACTGGCGACGAAAACGGGCCAGCACCTCGGGGCCGGCGGCCTCGAACTCGGTCGCGACCTCGACGATGCCCCAGGGGGCTCCCTGCAAACGGCTTATCTGCTGGCTGAACTTGCCCTCATAGGCCATGGCGCCTGCCAGGTTGAAAGGGCCGCTCGGCCGACAGATCAGCAGTTGCCCTTGTCGCTGCATCTCAAAATGGCCGTGTGCTTGCACGTTCACCTCCTGCCTTGAGTCCTTCGCTGCGGCTGATATGCCCTGTGTTGCCACAAAGTAAGAATTTATCCCCGAAAAGTCCATGAAGCTCCCCGCATTGTGAACGGAAAGCGCCATTCAACCCCCGCTTTTACCCCGGTGGCGGAATGTACATTTCCTCGACATGTTCTGTTGCAGTTAACAAAACGTTGCTGCTATTATCCGCGCCATTCAAAACATTCCACCTACTGAAACCTTTTGGCGTTCACCCAGGGATCAACGATGAAGCAACAAGACGCAAGTTATTACCAACGGATCTGGCGCTGGCATTTCTATGCCGGTCTCTTCGTCGCCCCCTTCCTGATCCTGCTCTCCCTCACCGGCATCGTCTATCTGTTCAAACCGCAGCTGGACAACCTGCTCTACCCCGAGCTGATGAAGGTGACGCCCGCCACCCAGACCCTGAGTGCCGACCAGCTGCTGGCCAAGGCAACCATCGCCATGCCGGACGCCAGCCTGCGCAAATACCTGCCCCCGGTGGCAGCGGACGCGAGCGCCCAGATAGTCGTGATGCGTGAAGGGCAGGAGCTGACCCTCTTCATGGATCCCGCGAACGGCGCCCTGCTCGGCACCATGGACAACAAGTGGAACCTGCAGGCGGTGGCGCGTGCTCTCCATGCGGAGCTGATGCTTGGCACCACGGGAGATCGCCTGATCGAGCTGGCCGCAGGCTGGGGAATCGTGCTCCTCGTCAGCGGACTCTATCTCTGGTGGCCCCGCAAGGGACCGGGTGTGGGGGGCATCCTCTGGCCGAGAATGCACCAGCGCGGCCGTCTCTGGTGGCGTGATCTGCACGCCGTGGTCGGCTTCTGGGGCGCAGGTTTCCTGCTGCTGCTGCTGCTGACGGGCATGACCTGGACCGGTTTCTGGGGCGGCCAGTTCGCCGATGTCTGGAACCGCTTCCCTGCGGCCATGTGGAACGAGGTGCCCAAGTCGGCCCCCCTCACCCGCAGCCTCAACCAGGCTCACGAACAGACCGTCTCCTGGGGGGCCGAGACCCTGCCCATGCCGAGCTCCCAACCCACGGCAGAGAGCCATGATCACAGCGCCATGACCCATGGCGGCGGACACGAGGGCATGGTCATGGCCAGCCATCGCATTCCGCTGCAACAGGTGGTCGACATCGCCAGCGAGCGTGGGGTCAGCCCGGGTTACAGCATCACCCCCCCGGTCGGTGAAACCGGCGTCTATACCATCGCCATCTTTGCCGATGATCCCCGCAACGACGCCACCCTGCACATCGACCAATACAGCGGCAAGGTGCTGGTCGACGTGCGTTGGCAGGATTACGGCCCGGTCGCCAAGGCGGTGGAAACCGGCGTCATGCTGCACATGGGCAAGCTCTACGGCTGGCCGCACCAGCTCGTCATGCTGCTCATCTGCCTGATGATTCTGGCAAGCTCGGTGAGCGGGCTCTGGATCTGGTGGAGCCGCCGTCCCAGTGGTCGCCTCGCCGCCCCGCCCCTGCCCGCCAAGTTGCCTCCCATGGGCGGTGCCATCGCGGTGCTGGTCGTGCTCGGGATCTGCTTCCCGCTGGTGGGGGCCTCCATGGTTGCCATCTGGCTGCTGGACAGTCTCTTCTTCTCTCGCCGCACGGCCGTGGCCCAGGCAAGCTGACCCAGGGGCAAGCCCACCTCATGCACACGAGGGCTCCCTGTCGGGGGCCCTCGTCGTCTGCATCACCTGGCATCATCCTTGGCCTGGCGGCATGCTCCTCCCCTGGCGATCATCACATCGGTCTGATGAAACAACAGCGCATCGACACATAAGCAAAAAGGGCTCCCGTTCGGGAGCCCTTTTCATTGCCAAACACGTCGGCCTCAGGTGAGCGCCAACCCGGCGGAGAGCAGCAGGCTGAACAGAAATGCGCTGATGGCAGTCTTCTTGAGGGCGCCGGTCAGCACCTCGCCATCGAAACTCTCTCGCAGGGTGCGGGCGGCATCGGTGAGGGGCTTCATAGCGGGCAGGAAGATCCAGGGCCAGAGGCTCGCAGGCTGGGTCAGCAGGAAGGCGATGGTCGCCAGCAGCGCCGCCCCCAGCAAGACCCAGTGATAGGCGATGGCCCGGTTGCGGCCAAGGCGCACCGCCAGGGTGATCTTGCCGCTGGCGGCATCCGTCTCGATGTCCCGCACGTTGTTGATGTTGAGCACGGCAGTCGCCAGCAGGCCGCAGGCGGTGGCGGGCAGCAACAGGTCCCACTCCAGGCGATGGGTGAAGAGGTAGTAGGAGCCGAGCACCCCCAGCAGGCCGAAGAACAGGAATACCGAGATGTCCCCGAAGCCGCGATAGCCGTAGGGGCTCTTGCCCACCGTGTAGGTGATGGCCGCGACGATGGCCGCTCCCCCCAGCAGGATGAACGTCAGGATCTGCTGCCACGCCTCCCCGAAGGCGCAGATCAGCAGGGAGAGGCCGCTCACCACGGCCGCCAGGGCGGTCAGCCCCATGGCCACACACATCTGGTGCCGGGTGATGAGGCCGGAAACCACGGCGCGCTGGGGACCGATCCGCTCCCCGTTGTCGGCACCGGAGACGGCATCGCCATAGTCGTTGGCCAGATTGGAGAGAATTTGCAGCAGGATGGCGGTCAGCAGGGAGAGCCCCATGATGGTGCCGTCGAACGCTCCCCGGCTGGCTGCCAGCCCCGAGCCCAGCAAGATGGAGGAGCACGCCAGGGGCAGTGTTCGCAAACGCGCCGCCAGCAACCAAACAGAGAAGGTATTTGTCATATTGTGATGGCCAAACAATCAGATATTGATCGTGTTAAGGGTTATCGAACCGGATTTAGGTATACTTGGCTGCGCGGGGGCGTCGGCTCCCCCGGGCAATTTACATGGACGAATGGGCAGATAATATATAGGAAATCGTCGCCCTTTGGCATCAACCTGCGCCATCCTCCCCCGGAGCGATCGCGATTATCCGGCTCAGACTAGACATCCATGTTGGCTCAGACCCACCTCAAGCAACAACTGGACGCCCTGCGTCACAGCACTGTCAGCGGTTTCGTGCGACTGCGCGTGGCCGCTCACGTCGACGTCTTTCCCGGCTGGTTGGCGGCCCAGACGCTCTACCCCCGCATCTATTGGCACGCCAGAGGGCAACAGAGCCCGGAGTACGTGGCGCTTGGCGCCATCCACGAGCTGACGCGGCCGGAGGATATCCAGCGGGTCTGCGACCTTGCCGGCACGGCCAGTGAAGACAGCCCTCGCTACTACGGTGGCCTGGCGTTCGACCCGGATCTGCCCGGCTGGCAGGGTTTTGGCCCCTGCCGCTTCGTGCTGCCCCGTATCGAACTGGTACGCCGGGGGGAGTGCACCAGCCTCTGCCTCAATCTCTGGCTGCCCGCTCGGGAAGAGGGTCACGCATTCGAAGCCGAACTCTGCGCCGCCGAGGCGGCGCTCGATGCCCTGCAACCCGAGGCCCCTCTGCCCGCCCTGCAAAAGCGGCCATGGCAGCGCCAGGACCTGCCGGGCCCTGCCCAGTGGCAGACCCTGGTGGAGCAGGTCACGGCCCCCGACTTCCAGGCCCGCACCCCCAAGGTGGTGCTGTCGCGGGAGAGCCTGCTCCAGAGCGAGGCGCACGATGCGCCCCTCTGCCCCTGGTCCCTGCTGACACAGTGGGCCCGCCACGCCCAGGAGTGCTTCCACTTCGGCTTCCAGTTCTCCCCCGAGCAGAGCTTCATCTCCTGCTCCCCCGAGCGCCTCTACCGCCGGGAGAAGGGCCACCTCTTTACCGAGGCGCTGGCAGGCACCATTCGCCGTTCCGGGGATGAGGCGACCGACGCGGCCCTGGCCGCCGAGCTGCTGGCCGACAGCAAGAACCGGCTGGAGAACCGGCTGGTTCACGCCGACATTCTCAGCTGCCTGGCACCCCTCACGACCGATGCCACCCTGACCGAGCCGCGCATTCTGAAATTGCGGCTGCTGCAACACCTCAAGTGCGACATCGAGGCCGAGCTCAAACCCGGCGTCTGCGACTGGCAACTGCTGGCTGCCCTGCACCCCACCCCCGCCGTGGGGGGCGCCCCCCGCGAGGCGGCGCTCGCCTTCATCCGTGAATGCGAGCCCCATGATCGCGGCTGGTATGCCGGTGCCTGTGGCATGCTGAGCCGGGAGACCTCGGAGTTCTCCGTCGCCATTCGCAGCGCCCGGATCAGGGGCCCGCGCATCAGCCTGTTCGCCGGTGCCGGCATAGTGGCGGGATCGGAGCCCGCCGCCGAGTGGGCCGAACTCGACAACAAGATCGCCAACGTGCTCTCCCTGCTGGGATAGCGTTTCTTACCGACTCCTCACTGCGAGAGCTTCATGTCCGCCAGCCACGTGTCCGCGCATCACGCCTTTGCCAGCCATCACGCCACCTTCAACCATGTCTGGTCCTCCCTCTTGCTGGAAGAGCTCTTTCGCCTCGGCGTGCGTGACATCGCCCTGGCCTCCGGCTCCCGCTCGGCGCCGCTCACCATGGCCGCCGCAGCCCACCCGGGCTTTCGCCGCCACCTGCACTTCGACGAGCGGGGTCTGGGCTTCATGGCGCTGGGGCTGGCCAAGGGGAGCGGCCGCCCGGTGGCGGTCATCATGACCTCGGGCACCGCGGTGGCCAACCTCTGGCCCGCGGTGGCAGAAGCCCAGCTCACCGGGGTCCCGCTCATCATTCTCTCTGCCGACAGGCCACCCGAGCTCATCGACAACGGGGCCAACCAGGCCATCGATCAGCCGGGGATCTTCGGTCGCTACCCCGTCTATCAGCAAAATCTGCCGAGCCCCACTCCCACCATTCCGGCGGCCTTCGTGTTGAGCTCGGTGGATCAGGCCCTGGCCCGACAGGCGCACACCCCGGGGCCGGTGCACTTCAACTGCATGTACCCCGAGCCCCTCTACCCCGGCGACCACTATCTGGACTTTTCCGATTACCTGGCGCCCCTCGGCGACTGGCTGCACTCGGCCAAGCCCTGGAGCCCCTGGCTGGTGGGCGAGCCTGGCTGCCCCGCCCAGCCGGACTGGGAGGAGCTGAAGGGCAAGCGCGGTGTCATCGTCGCCGGACGCATCCAGGATCCGGTGCAAGGCAAGGCGGTGGCCGAGCTGGCAGACCGCCTCGGCTGGCCCCTGCTGGCGGATCTGCAAAGCCAGATCCGCTTCGATGATCGCAACCTCGTCCACACGGATCTCGCCCTGCAACACAGCGACTTCGTGGCCGAGCTGACCCGCGCCGAGGTAGTGCTGCAATTCGGCGCCCGCCTCATCTCCAAGCGCCTCGGCCAGTTCATCAAACAACACCCCTGGCAAGATTACTGGCTGGTGGACCCGCAGCCGGCACGCCTCGACCCCGACTACCGGCTGCGACGTCGCCTGGTGTGCGACCCCGCCGCCTTTGCGGCCGCCCATCCAATCCCCCATTCGCAGCAGCCCTGGCACCAGTTGGCCGCGCGCCAGCAGGCCATCAGCCAGCAGATCCGCACCGCCTGTGATCGCTTCTCGGAGCTCGGGGTGTGCCATCGCCTGAATCAGCTGATCCAGGGTCAGTTGTTCGTCGGCAACAGCATGCCGGCCCGGCTGATGGACATGCTGGGCGAGGTGGGCAAGGGCCCCAGCCGGGTGATGACCAACCGCGGCGCCTCCGGCATCGATGGCCTTATCGCCACCGCATACGGCTTCGCACAGTCGGTCCCGCCTGACAGTCGCGAGCCCACCACCCTGCTGCTCGGGGATCTCAGCGCCCTGCACGATCTCAACAGCCTGGCGCTGCTCGGCAAGGGGAGCCGCCCCCTGGTGGTGATCCTGCTCAACAACGACGGCGGCAGCATCTTCCGCATGCTGCCTGTGCCCACCCAGGACGCCCTGCTGGAGACCTACTACTGCCTGCCCCACGGCCTGCACTTCGAGCACGCCGCCGCCATGTTTGGCCTGCACTACCGGGCCCCCACCACCCTCGACGCATTTGAGCAGGACTATGCCGCAGCCCTGAAAAACGGGGTAACCCTGATTGAAATCAAGGTACCGAGCAGTGAAGTCGCCGAGGATCTCAAAGCACTGGGAGCCGCTATCCGTGGTCTCTGATCCCGCCGCGCCGCTGGTGCTGCTGCACGGCCTGCTGGGGGACGCCGACGACTGGCGACCTGTCATCCAGACCCTGCCCGACGTCCCGTGCCATGCCCTGGATCTGCCGGGCCACGGCCGCAACCGGGCACTGCGGGTGAGCGGCTTTGACGAGGCCCATCGCTGGCTCTGCGACGAGCTGGCCGCACGGGATATCGCCCACTACCGGCTGGTGGGGTATTCGCTGGGGGGGCGGCTCGCGCTTCATCACGCCAGCCACACCCCGGCGGGGTTGCAGGCCCTGCTGCTGGAGAACTGCCACCCCGGGCTGCCTGCCGGTGAGCGTCCGGCCCGCATCGCTCACGATGAAGCCTGGGCCCGGCGTTTCGAGTGCGAGCCCCTGACCCGGGTGCTTGCCGACTGGTACCGCCAGGGCGTCTTCGCCGACCTGGACGACGATGCCCGCATCCGCCAGGCCGCACGCCGCCTTGGCAACGACGGCAAGGCCGTGGCCGCCATGCTGAGGGCCACGTCCCTGGGGCGGCAGCCGGATCTCGCCCCCTGGCTTCGGGATACCCGGCTGCCGGTGCAGTGGGTCTCCGGCAACCGGGATCACAAATTCCATGCCCTCGCTTGCCAGTTGGTAAAGCAAGGCTGCAATATCAAACACTTGGCTCTGGATGGCGGACACAATCTGCACACAAGCCAGCCCGATACCTTTGCCCGGCTCCTGCGGGAGTGGGCTCACCAACCAGAAGAGAAGATCCATGATTGAAGCAATGACGGAAGCCGAGCTCTATGCCCCTGTCGAGTGGCACGACTGCTCCGCCGGTTACGAGGACATCCTCTATCACAAGTCCCCAGAGGGCATTGCCAAGATCACCATCAACCGTCCCCAGGTGCGCAACGCCTTCCGCCCCCGTACCGTGAAAGAGATGCTGCAAGCCCTGGCCGATGCCCGCTACGACGACAAGGTCGGCTCCATCATCCTCACCGGCTTCGGCGAGAAGGCCTTCTGCGCCGGCGGCGACCAGAAGATCCGCGGCGACTACGGTGGCTACCAGGACGATGAAGGCACCCATCACCTCAACGTGCTCGACTTCCAGCGTGACATCCGTACCTGCCCCAAACCCGTGGTGGCCATGGTGGCTGGCTACGCCGTCGGTGGCGGCCACGTGCTGCACATGATGTGCGACCTGACCATCGCCGCCGACAACGCCCAGTTCGGCCAGACCGGCCCCAAGGTGGGCTCCTTCGACGGCGGCTGGGGCGCCTCCTACATGGCCCGCATCGTCGGCCAGAAGAAGGCTCGGGAGATCTGGTTCCTCTGCCGCCTCTACGACGCCAAACAGGCCCTCGACATGGGGCTGGTCAACACCGTCGTGCCCCTGGCCGAGCTGGAGCGTGAAACCGTGCGCTGGTGCCGCGAGATGCTGCAACACAGCCCCATGGCTCTGCGCTGCCTGAAGGCGGCCCTCAACGCCGACTGCGACGGCCAGGCCGGTTTGCAGGAGCTGGCAGGCAATGCCACCATGCTGTTCTACATGACCGAAGAGGGTCAGGAAGGGCGCAACGCATTCAACGAGAAACGCCGTCCCGACTTCTCCAAATACAAGCGGAATCCCTGATGACACTCGCCCTCTACCGCTACCAACTGCCCTTTACCCAGCCCCTGGCCTTTCACGGTCAGTTGCAGGTAGCGCGCGAGGGCCTGCTGGTACGCATCGACGATGGCTGGGGGGAGATAGCCCCCCTGCCAGGATTTTCCAAAGAGACCCTGGCCGACGCCCAGGCCGAGGCCCTCGACTGTCTGGCGCAGCTGGCGCGGGGACAGACCCCGACGCCACAGCTGCCCTCGGTGCAGTTCGGGCTCGACTGCGCCCGTCGTAGCTGGCCCGAGCAGGGTGCCCCCCTGCCCGAGCCCTATCCGCTGATCCAGGGCTCCCCCCAGGAGCTGCTCAAGAACTGGAAGCAGTGGCTGCACGAGACACCCCTCAAGGCCAAGCTGAAGGTAGCCCGCTACCCCATGCGCGACGAGCTGGCGCTGATCCGGCTGCTGCTCGATCGGCGCCCCAACCTCAAGCTGGTCCTGGACGCCAACCAGGGCTGGACCCGCGAGGAGGCCTGGGCCTTCTGCGGCCACCTGGATCCTAATCGCATCGAATACCTCGAAGATCTGTGCGCCGACTTCGAGGACATCGCCTTCGTCGCCAGCCACACCGGCATGCCGGTGGCGCTGGACGAACTGCTGGCTCAGGGCAAACCCTGGGAGCCCATCCCGCAACTGCGCGCCCTGGTGCTCAAGCCGACCCTGCTCGGCGCCCTCGCCAACAGCGAGGCCCTGGTAGCCCGCGCTCGCGAACTGAAGCTCAAGGTGATCGTCTCTTCCTGTTTCGAGTCCGGTCTCGGCCTCGGCCAGCTCGCCCGCCTCGCAGGGGAGTGGGCGCCGGATCAGGCCCCTGGCCTCGATACCCGCCGCTGGCTGGCCAGGGATCTGCTGGACAAGCAAGGGCAACCCGATCCGGGCAGGATGGACCCCCTGTTTCACCGTGACTGACCCATGGTGACCCGTCAGATCCCACGGCAGGAAACCTGCCCGGTACGACGCTGGGCGACACTGGCCCCTCATCGCATTGCCATCCACAGCGGGGAGCCTCTTAGCTACCAGCGCCTCGACCTGCGCCTCAACAACCTGTGCAATCAGCTCGCCCGGGCCGGGCTGGAACGAGGAGATCATCTCGCCGCCGTGGTGCGCGGCGCCCTGGAGGATGTGTTGCTGGCCTGGGCCTGCGTGCGCAGCGGCATCGTCTTCTGCCCCCTCAATCCCGCCTTTCCGGCAACCAGACACAGCGAACTGGCGAGCCAGCTCGAGGCCCGGGCATTCTGGTCGGCAGGCGAGATCCCGGCGGGCGACTGGCAAGCCCTCAGCCTCGACTTCACGGGCGAGCTGGCCGCAGATGGGGAGTCCCCGCTGGTACCCGACCAGCCGAACAACATGATCCTCACCTCGGGATCCAGCGGTACCCCCAAGGCGGTGGTCCACCGCCTCGCCAACCACCTCACCTCGGCTCGGGGTTCCGCCACCCTGATCCCCCTGGACGAAGCCTGTGGCTGGCTGCTCTCCCTGCCACTGTTTCACGTCGGCGGTTACGCTATCCTGTTTCGGGTCTTCCTGGCGGGAGCCGCCCTGGTGCTGGACGATCGCACCCGGTCCCTCAAGGCGCGGCTCGAGGATCAGCCCATCACCCACCTCTCCCTGGTGCCGACCCAGCTCTGGCGGCTGCTGGCGGCGGGGTTCGAGCCATCGCGCACCCGGGTGCGCGAACTGCTGCTCGGCGGCGCCGCCATCCCGGCCCCCCTGGTGAGCCGGCTGACCGCCATGGGGCTGGTGCCCAAGGTGAGCTATGGACTCTCCGAGATGGGCAGCCAGGTCTGTACCGGCCAGCCCTGCGCCGCCGGCGTGGTGGGCCGTCCGCTGCCGGGGCGGGAGATCTGCATCCGCCAGGGGGAGATCTGCGTGCGCGGCGACACCCTGTTTGCGGGCTATTTCCAGGAGGGCGAGCTGGTGCGACCGCTGGACGAGGCGGGCTGGTTCCATACCCGGGACAAGGGACGCCTCACCGCCGAGGGCGAGCTGGTGGTGGAGGGTCGGCTCGACAACCTCTTCATCTCGGGGGGGGAGAACATCCAGCCCGAGACCATAGAGCAGCGGCTGGTGGATCACCCCGCCGTGGCCCAGGCCCTGGTGGTGCCGGTGCCGAGCGACGAGTGGGGGCATAGGCCCGCCGCCTTCATCGACTGGCACGGCGAACCGGCCCCCCCTGCCGAACTGGCCGCCTGGATCAGGGTGTCGTTACCCGGCTTCATGGTGCCGGACCAGTGGCATCCCTGGCCGGATCTCGGCGGCAATCTGAAACCCTCCCGCACCCTGCTCGCCCGCAGCTTGCGACAAGAGGAGTGACGCCTCCCCCATATGGGGCGGAGTCCTTGCTATCAACACAGCCCCCTTTGGGGCTGTTTTTATGTTGTTTACTCCCGAATGCATCATTTCGCTGCGCCATCTGGTCGATTGATATTCCTTTGGAGCCCAATACCCTGTCTGGTCCCCACGCCTCTCCATCCACCAAAGGGATCATGATGAAGCACATCTCTCCCCGGCTGCTGCTCCTGGCAGCCCCAAGCCTGCTCGCCACTTCGGCGCTGGCCGACTACTCCTCCGACTGGCAACAGTATCAACTCAAAGGCGAATCCAGCCGTCAGCTGGGGGATCGTCTCACCGAAGTGACCTACGAGCTGAGCGCCCGCAGCGGCGACGCCCCTTATCAGCAGTTGAGGGTGTATCGCCGCTTCGACTGGCGCGATGCCAACCTGGCCACGCTGGCAGAGCAGCAGTGCGGCGAGCCGCAACTCAAGATCGAGCAGGGCTGGCAGATCCGCTACCTCAGCTGTGAAGAGGTGGTACCGGCCGGCAAGGCCGTCCCGGCCAGCAGCTATGACTATGGCTACGGCATGAAGCAGGGCCGCTGGGAGCCGCTGGCGGGCACCCCGACCGCGCCGCGTCAGGATCGTCTGCCGCTGGCGGAGCGGGTCATCCTGGGTCACAGCGAGCAGGAGCTGGATCGCTGCGAGCTCAACGCCGAAGGTCGCTGCGCCGAGCAGGCATGGCAGTACCAGCCGCAAAACTGGCAGCAATTGAAGGTACTGGAAGAGACCCCCAACGAACGGGATGGCCGCCTCGAGCAGATCTTCTTCCGCCTGCAGCCGGTTGCGGGCAGCCAGGCCGCCCGTCAGGTGAACGAGCTGCACGTCTGGCGCCAGTACACCTGGTTGCTGGACGAGATCAAGGCCCGGCAGGAGTGCGATGAACCCCAGACCCGTCAGGAAGGGGACAAGACCATCAGCTACCGGGTGTGCCGTCAGACCCTGCCAGCCGGCAGCGAGGTGCAGGTGGTCTTGAAGGACACCGGCTATCAATACCCGGTGGGGGGCAGCGAATGGCAGACCCTGCCGGAGACAACCGAGTGGCAGGAGAGCCGGGTACTCAACCGCCCCATGGTGCTGGCCAGCAAGGAAGAGCAGCTCGACTGTCGCCGTGCCGACGGCCGCGCCTGCTCCGAGCCGGATCTGCCGGGCACCGAGCTGCTGGATGCCGAAGCGGCCAGGATAGTGCAGGATGCCAGTGGCCAGCCCGCGCCGGTCTGGCAGGAGAACTATGGTCACGATGACACCAAGCTGCTGGCCGTGTCGCGCGGCATCCAGAGCCTGCTGGCGGCCAATCAGCCGGCCCATCCGGCCATGAAGCTGCTGCTGGAATACGTGCGTGCCCACAACTACCACAACTACGGCAAGCACAAGGAAGACGGCCCGGCCGCCGCCGAGGCACTGGCCGAGGCATTGACCGCACTCGGCGCCCATCCGCTGCTCTTCCCGGAGCAGGCCAGCGACGAGGTAGGCGCCGTCATGGGTGCCTGGAGCATCGCCCTGCACGGCCAGTTCAAGAGCCCGGCAGTGCAGAGCCGCTTTGGCACCCTGCTCGGCGAGTTCAACCAGATGCTGGCCTACGCCACCCGCCATGCCAGCGAGATCAACGGCCGGCACCCCTGGGCGACCGGCCTGTTCGATCTGCTCAACTTTCTCGACTTCGCCAGCGACCATAGCGACCCCTTCGCCAACGACTTCCGCCAGCAGGATGGCGAGCTGCGCAAGCAGCTGCACGCCCTCGGCATGAGCGAGCTCGCGCTGTGGCAAGGAAGGGATGGCAAGGATCTGTTCCTGCTCAACAACGTGCTGGATGCCTACACCCGCCTCTACCGGGTCGCCCGCTATACCCGCCCGGACGAGCTCGACGGCTACCGCAAACTGCTGGATGACTCCGTCATCGCACTCGTTCGCCACCACGACCTGATCCCCGGTGGTCAGCAGAGCCAGGATCTGCTGGAAGACATGTCGCTGACCCTCTCCACCTACTACCTGACCTACACGGACCGCACCGGCGAAGCCTGCATCAGCGGCGACTTCGCCGGGCTCTGCACCCCGATCCGGGTGGAAGACGTGCTGCCGTTCGAGCACACCTGCTCGCCGACCCTGCGCCTGCGCGCCCAGGATCTGACCCTGGATCAGGCCGAGGGGATCTGCCGTGAACTGGGCGCCGAAGAGCAGCGGTTCCACCAGCAGATGGAAACCGGCTGGCAGCCGGTGGCGGACGATCACAACGAGGCGCTGGAGCTGGTGGTCTTCGACTCCTCCGCCGACTGGAAACGCTACGGCAGTGCCCTGTTCGGCGGCGTCTCCACCGACAACGGCGGCATCTACCTCGAAGGGGATCCGGCTCGCCCCGGCAACCAGGCCCGCTTCTTCGCCTACGAGGCGGAGTGGAAGCGCCCCGCCTTCCAGGTGTGGAACCTGCGCCACGAGTACGTGCACTACCTGGACGGCCGCTTCAACCAGTACGGCAGCTTCGGCCACTACCCCCTCAACCGCACCACCTGGTGGTCGGAAGGGCTGGCGGAGTTCATCGCCCACGGCCAGTGCTTCGCCCGCGGTCTGGACAACGTCGCCGGCCGTCCTGCCAGCGATCGTCCGGCCCTGGCCGACATCCTGCACCTGGATTACGACAAGGGCGGCGAGATGGTCTACTCCTGGTCCTACACGGTACACCGCTTCCTGAACGAAACCGGTCGCGGCGCCAGCTGGCTGGCCATGGCCCAGGCCCTGCGCAACCCGGATCAGCAGCAGGCCATGAGCGCCTTCGAAGCCGAGCTGGACCAGCTGATTACCAATGACAGCGAGGCCTACCAGCAGTGGCTCGGCCGCGAGCTGCTGCCTTGGTGGGAAGCCAACAAGGACTCCGACGAGTGCAAGGCCAACGACTCCTCCCACTGAGGACGAGACGGCTATGACAAGGGGCGGCCATGGTCGCCCCTTGTTTATGGCGCCGTTTGATAAGCCCGGGATCCTGGCGCGCGCTGCGACAACCTCTGCCCGAGTGAGACCCTGCGCCGCCATCAAACCTGACGCGCCACAACAACTTGTAATAGAATGGCCCCCTGTCTTCTCTTACTTCAGACCCGAACCGCACCGCGCATGAAGAAGTTTGCCAAGATCCTGCTCGCCTGCCTCTGCCTGTTGCTGGCCTCCATCGCCGCCCTGCTTGGCTACAGCGAGTGGACCGTCTCGGACGCCCGTCACTACACCTATGACGACGTCAACGCGGTGCCCTACAACCGGGTCGCCCTGGTGCTCGGCACCTCCAAATACCTGATTGGCGGCAGCCCGAACCACTACTTCAAATACCGGATCAAGGCCGCCGCCGAGCTCTACAACAACGGCAAGGTGGACTACATCCTGGTCTCCGGCGACAACGCCACCGTGCAGTACAACGAACCGCGCCAGATGCGGCGGGCCCTGATCCAGGCCGGCATTCCGGCCAGCGCCATCTACAGCGACTACGCAGGCTTTCGGACCCTGGATTCCATCGTGCGTGCCAAGGAGGTGTTCGGTCAGGCCCACTTCACCGTGGTCTCCCAGGCCTTTCACAACGAGCGCGCCATCTTCATCGCCCGCCATTTCGGCATCGAGGCGGTCGGCTTCAACGCCGTGGATCCCAGCGCCTATCAGGGCATCAAGACCCGGGTGCGCGAGGTGTTCGCCCGCCTGATGGGGCTGCTGGACCTCTACGTGCTGGACAAGGGGCCCAAGTTCCTCGGCGAGCCCATCGTCATCGGCGGCCCGGTCCCCTGCCAGGCGTTGAGCACCATAGGGGCGAGCCAGCCCTGCCTGCCCATTGCACCGCCCCCTCATCAGCCGAAGGCCAAGCAGGCAACGGCCGTGAGCGCGGCAACAGCCACCAGTGCAGCGGCTGCAACCAGCGGTGCACCAGCCACCAGCGCAGCCGTGCCGAGCGAAGCAACACCCGTGGATAATCCGGCTGCCAGCAGCGCGCCGACCCCTCAATAGCAGAGACCCGCCAACAGGCGGGTCTCTTTCATCAGGTGAAATGGGGCGTCAGGCCAGCGCCGCCACGTAACGCCGTGCCACCTCGTCCCAGTCGATCACGTTGTAAAACGCGGCTATGTAGTCGGGACGCTTGTTCTGGTACTTGAGGTAGTAGGCATGCTCCCACACATCCAGCCCGAGTATGGGGGTGAGCCCCTCCATCAGGGGGCTGTCCTGGTTCGCGCTGCTCACCACCTGCAACTTGCCGCGCCCATCGACCACCAGCCAGGCCCAGCCGCTGCCAAAACGGCTCAACGCCGCCTGGGTAAAGGCCTGTCTGAAGGATTCCAGCCCACCCAGATCCCGCTCGATCGCTGCGGCCAGCTCGCCGTCCGGCTCGCCGCCGCCCTGCGGACTCATCACCTGCCAGAACAGGCTGTGGTTGGCGTGACCGCCGCCGTGATTGCGCACCGCCCCCTGCACCTGGGCCGGCAGGCTATCGATACGGGCAAGCAATGCCTCCAGCGGCAGGGCAGCCAGCTCCGGCAGATCGGCCAGGGCGGCATTGAGGTTGTTGATGTAGGTCTGATGGTGACGGCTGTGATGGATCTCCATGGTCTTTGCATCGATATGGGGTTCCAGCGCGTCATAAGCGTAAGGAAGGGCTGGCAAGGTATGGCTCATGTTCATTGTCTCTCCTGTTGGGCTCAATGCAGTTGATGGGCAGAGCCGGTCTGACACAGACATTGACCCAGGCTGCGCTGGATGCCGTCGTGATGACCGTGTTTGCCCAGAAAGGCGAGCAGCTCGGTACGGGTGCTGCGGGCGTGGCGAACAGCCGCCTCCCGCAGGGCAGCGGAACTGGTGGGGGACTGGCTGGTGGCCAGCAGGCAATCATGGATGTGACACAGCAGGTCGGCGGCCCGATCCGGCAGGGTCATGGCCACCAGCAGATCCGCCAGGTTGTGATGGGCCACCACCAGGGCCGCCACCGCTTCGTCGGCATCGTGCCAGTCGGCAAACTGCTGGCGGGCAAGCCACAGCGCCTGCTGATAGCAGTCGAGCGCCCTGGCGTACTCCCCCGCATCGAAATGGCGGTTGCCACTCAGGGTCTGCGCCTTCCAGTGCGCCATGCTGCTGTCCGCTCCGGTGGTACCGACCCACCCCTTCACCCAGGTTCCCGTCATGACTCGACCACTCAAATGATAATAATTATTATTTAACTTATTTGATGAGCAGACACAAGGAATAGTTGGTGCCGCCTTTTTTGCCCATATGGGTAGGGTTTTTCTGCAATCCCCGGTTTAGTGATCCCACCCACAGATACATTTGAGTTCAGCTACCATGCTGCCGGTACTGGCATGAGGCCGGTGGCTGCCCCGGTGACGACCCCCGGTGACGACCAGAATGCAGCCGGTTTTTTCACAAGGACGGTGAAGATGAAAAGATGGCTATTGATGCTGTTGTGCGCCCTGCCCATGCTGGGTCAGGGGGCCGGTTATACCCAGACCCGCTACCCCATAGTGCTGGTGCACGGTCTGTTCGGTTTCGACAAGCTGCTCGGGGTCGATTACTTCTACGGCATCCCCCAGGCCCTGACCCGGGATGGCGCCAAGGTTTACGTGGCCCAAGTCTCCGCCACCCAGAGCTCGGAGCTGCGCGGTGAACAGCTGCTCAAGCAGGTGCAGCAGGTGCTCGCCATCACGGGGGCGGAGAAGGTGAACCTCATCGGCCACTCTCACGGTGGCCCCACCATTCGCTACGTCGCTTCGGTCGCCCCCGAGCTGGTCGCTTCCGCCACCAGCTCGGGCGGGGTCAACCATGGCTCGGAGATCGCCGACCTGGTGCGGGCCAAGGTGACGCCGGGCTCGGCGGCCGAAGGTCTGGCGGTGGCCGCCGCCTCGGCCCTGTCCGGGGTCATCTCGCTGCTCTCCGGGGGCAGCCAGCTGCCGCAGGATCCCCTCGCCGCCCTCGACGCCCTCACCAGCACCGGCGCCCAACGCTTCAACCAACGCTATCCGGAAGGGCTGCCGAGCCAGCATTGCGGCGAAGGGCCCATGCAGGCCGCCAACGGGGTCTACTACTTCTCCTGGAGCGGGCGCGGCAACATGACCAACATCCTGGATCCGGTGGATCCGGCGCTGGCGCTGACCGGCAGCTTCTTCAAGGAGCCCAGTGACGGCCTGGTCGGGGTGTGCAGCAGCCACCTTGGCAAGGTGATCGGCACCCACTACCGCATGAACCATCTGGACGAGGTGAACCAGTCGTTCGGCATTCGCCACCTGTTCGAGACCGACCCGGTCAACCTCTATCGCCAGCACGCCAACCGCCTGCAGAGGCTGGGACTATGAACAGGGCATGGCTGATGGCTGCTCCGCTGGGGGCGGCCCTGCTGCTGGGGGGCTGGCAATATTGGCCCTCCGCTGACGCAACCGCCCCTTCGCCACAACATGCCGGGCCCGCTTCCCCTCTGGTCAGGCAGGCTGCACCGCCGTCGGACAAGGGCTCGCTGCAGGCCCGCCATGAAGCCTTTCTCGCGGCTGAGGGCAGCCTGACGGTGCCGGCGGATCCGGGCCTCGCCAGCTTGCAAAAGCTGTTCGACGAGCGCGAGCAGTTGCGCAGGCAGCGCTTCACCCCGGCCGAGCAGGAGCAGCTGTTTGCCGAGGACAGGCTGATGGAGCAGTGGACCCTGCGCCGCAAGGCGCTGGCGGAGGCCAGCGATGCCGACAAGCCGCTGCTGGCGAGTGAGCTGGAGCTCTGGCTGGCGGAGCAGCCCCAGTGGTTTCGGGAGGCGGAGGCCAACAGCCGCCTGCTCGGCGATCTGCAGGCTCTGGAGCAACTCCCCGCAGCCGGGCGTGACGCCGCACTGCGCGAACAGTTGGGACCGGAGGCGGCAGACCGGTTGCTCCAGCTGGCAGAGAGCCAGCAGGGGTTCGAGCAGCAGCTGGCCGGCTATCTGGCAGAGATCAGGCCCCTGCCTGCCGAGGCCCGTGCCAGCCAGCAGCCAGAGATCCTGGCACGCTGGTTCGAGCCCGGTCAGTGGCGACGGGTGGAGGCCCTCACCCGGCTCACCCTGGGCGAGCAGTAACCGGCATGAAAAAGGGGCCCGCAAGTGGGCCCCCATTCTTTGACGCTGCCGCCCTTACTGCGGCTTGTTGGCACCCGGCAGCGGCTGCCAGGTGAGGCGAGTCACCCGATTGCCCTGCACCTCGCAGGTGAGGCAGAGATCCTGCCACCCCTTCTCCTGGCGCAGGGAAACTTCTCCCTTGATGCCCTCTGCACTCCTCTTGAGTTTGGCCGGCTCGAAGGTCACCTTGTCACCTCCGGCAAGCGCCATCAGCTTGCCATTGCAGAGCCACTGGGCGAGCTCGGCCCCCTTGAGCTTGACGCCCCCCTTGTCAGCCTTCTCCTCGGCGGTGCTCGGTGCAAACAACCCGCCCAGCTCGGCCGCCCGTCTGGTCAGCCAGGCTTCCCGCTGCTGCATGCTCATCTTGCTGACAAACTCTGCAGGCTGCCCCTTGTCGTCCAGCCACTGGGTCAGCTTGCCACTGTCATCGAAGACGAACTGGGCGGCGGGCTCCTTCACCCCGAACAGCTTGCCGCCCTTGAAGTAGTAACGGCTCTCCCCTTCCTGTTTGCCCTGCTCGTTCAGGATGGGCACGGCGATGATGACGGGCGTGCCGTCGACCCAGGCCTTGATGTCGACGCCATTGTGGCTGAACAAGCGGGTATCGAGGGCGCTGTCAGCCCCCTTCTCCATCAGGGTGAACTGCTCGGCCAGGGAGGCGGCGAATGAAGGCAGGGAGCAGAGTCCCAGTCCCAAGCCGAGGCTCAGGGCGATCGCGGTTGTGCGCATAAGTGTCCTGTGGTGGGCCCGAAGGCCGGATTAACTCTCTACCAGCCAGACCCTCAGTCCCTCCCGGTGAGCCTCGCTCAAAGGGATGGACTGCCGGGTCCGGTAGTCAAAATGGATCAGGGTCGTCTCGGCGGTCACCGCCAGCTCGCCGCCCTGCCAGGCTTCCTGCCAGAGCGTGAAGGAGCTGGTGCCGATACGCCGCACGCCGGTCTTGATCGACACCATCTGGCCATAGAACAACTCCCGTTTGAATTGCACCGTGTAGCCCGCGATGATCAGATGCCAGTCATGCACATCCAGATCGGGCGAGAAGAGGCGAAACAGGGGATCACGGGCCGATTCAAACCAGACCGCCGGCACCGTGTTGTTGATGTGACCGAGGGCGTCCGTCTCTTGAAAACGGGGTTGGATCTGCATTTCCAGCATGGATGTCGACTCCTTGTCGTAGGACCGCGCACAGGCTAGCGCGCCAACCCGTCCGACTCAAGCGTCCCTGCCTGGGGGTGAGAGCCACCGCCGGTTTCCGGCTCCTGCGCCACCTGCTCGGGCTTTAACCAGGCGCTGCGAAAATCGAACCAGCCGAGGGCCGTCATGCGCACACCGTGCACGCCGACCCGGCTCTCCAGCTCCAGCCAGTGGTGAAACAGCGGCACAAACCAGCTCTGGCGCTGAACCTCGGCCAGCAGGGCGCGGGGGCCGGGCTCTTCACCATGGGCGCGCCACTGCGTCAATCCCTGCCACAGGGCCTGCTGGCCGCCCCACACCCGGCGCAGCAAGGGGGTACCCTGAAGCCAGGCGTAAGGGGCGAAGGCATGCTCATGCTCCAGGTTGAGGGTGCCGAACCAGAGATCCACATCTTCATCCTCTCCGCTCACCCAGCGCCCGTAGTCCAGGGTACGCACCTCGAGCTGGATCCCCTGCTCTGCCAGCAGGCTGCTCATGGCGCTGGCGCACTCGTTGAACTCCAGATGCTGGTTGAAGCAGGCCAGTACCAGCCGCGCTGGCAGGCTGACCGGGCCGGGCTCGGGAAGAGACAGGCTCTCGCGCCAGTGGGGCAGGAGGCCCAATGCGCTGGTCCAGCCCCGCTGCAGCTCGGGGGCCACCCGGGCCATCAGGGCGATGGGGTTGAGCAGCCGGGTCAGCCACTGGCGCAGGGCCGGGTCCTGCAGGGGGGCCGATCTGTCGTCCTGCAGCAGGAAGTAGCAACCGGATTCCAGTTCTGACTCCCCGCGCATGGAGCCAAGCTCCGGGGTGTCGCTGCCCAGCCTGACGTGGCTCTCCAGCCGCTCCGCCAGCTCCGGCAGCATCCAGATGTCGATCTCGTCGAGCAGGGCCCGCAGCCCGAAATAGTCGTCAAATGCTTCGAGGCACAGGTGCAGCGGGTCGTTGGCGCTCACCCGATAGGGGCCGGTGCCCACCGGCTGCAGGGCGAATTTCGCCTCCCCCTTGAGCTCCCGCGGCAGGATGGCCGCCACCGGCTCGGCCAGCAGGTGCGGCAGCAGAGGATCCGGGCTGTCGAGATGGATGTCCAGGGTGCGCGGCCAGCGGCTCTCCAGCCGTGCCAGATGGGCGAACAGCGGGCGATCCCGCAAGGCCTGCAGGCTCTCCATCACATCCTCCACCACCAGTTCGCGGCCATGGTGAAAGCGCACCACGGGGCGCAGATAGAAGCGCCAGTGACAGGAGGCCAGACACTCCCAGTAGTGGGCGAGATCCCCCTCTATTTCCCCATTTTCCTCGTTTCGCCGGGTCAGACCGTTGAAGATCTGGCGGCTCAGGTGAATTTCGGAGCGGCGCAAGGGCGCTGTGGGCAGCAGACCGGGCAGGGGCCGGTAGTAGGGCACCCTCAGGATCTGGCGCCCCTCCCGGGTGGCCTGGCCGAGCTGCTCGATGAGCAGCGGGGTGAGCAGATCGAGGCGATCTTCGGCCAGCCGTACCGCCTGCGCCAGCTGGCCCTGGCTCAGCAGATCCCGCAATCGGCGCCGGGTCAGGCTCTCCTGGTTGTCGAGCAGGGTGAGGCGGGAGCGCCGCCCCCGCCCTGCCTCCGCCGTCCAGCACAGCCAGCCCTGCCCTTCCATGCGGCGCAGCAGCAGGCGGGCATTGCGGGGGGTGCAGCAGAGCAGATCCGCCACCTCGGCGAGGCTGATCTCCCGCTCGTCGCAGCCAAGCTGCTGGGCGAGCCGTTGAAATTGCTGATAAAGGCGGGTGGTAGGCATAAAAGAGGAAATCCTGTAGCTGAAAGTCATCAGTTTTTACTTCCGCATTTTAGCTCAATACTGCTGGCGAACGTGAGAACCACAGCACAGGAGCACCATCATGAGCCATGCCACCCCCCTCAAACCGAACCGGATCCAGCAAACCCTCCGTCGCTACTTCCTGAGGATCCTGCCCCGCCCTCTGACGCTGGTCGAAGATCCCATGGTGCAGCTCAACCGCCTGATGCAGTGGGACATGCACCAGATAGACGACAGGGAGTATCGCCGCCGTCTCTGAGGTCGCCGTCACCGACGCCATCCGGTCACCGCCATCCCCCGGCATTGCTTTGCCGGAATGGGTGGTTTACATCGGCGCTGGGCCTGCTAGATTGGACGTCTATCCATCCATAATGGTGACATCCAACAAGGAGTGTGTGATGAAAGATGCGACCCTGGCCCTGCACCACGGCTTTTCCAGCGATCCCGCCACCAAGGCCGTTGCCGTGCCCATCTACCAGACGGTGGCCTACGAGTTCGAGAGCGCCCAGCACGGGGCGGATCTGTTCAATCTGGCGGTGCCAGGCAACATCTACACCCGCATCATGAACCCCACCAACGATGTGCTGGAGCAACGGATGGCCGCGCTGGAAGGGGGCATCGCCGGCCTGGTGGTCTCGGCGGGTTCCGCCGCCATCACCTACGCCATCCAGGCGCTGACCGCCGCCGGTGACAACATCGTCTCCACCCCCCAGCTCTATGGCGGCACCTACACCCTGTTCGCCCACATGCTGCCGAGCTTCGGGGTCGAGGTGCGCTTCGCCAAGGATGACAGCGCCGAGGCCATCGCCGCCCTCATCGACGACAAGACCAAGGCGGTCTACTGCGAGAGCATCGGCAACCCGGCGGGCAACATCGTCGACATCGCCGCCCTGGCCAAGGTGGCCCACGCCCGCGGCGTGCCGCTCATCGTCGACAACACGGTCGCCACCCCGGTCTTGTGCAAACCCATCGAACACGGCGCCGATATCGTGGTGCACAGCCTGACCAAATATGTCGGCGGCCACGGCAACTCCCTGGGGGGCGTCATCGTCGACTCGGGCAAGTTCCCCTGGGCGGATCACGCCGAGCGCTTCCCCCAGCTGACCCAACCCGAGCCTTCTTATCACGGGGTGGTCTACACCGAGGCCTTCGGCCCGGCGGCCTTCATCGGCCGGGTGCGCACCGTGCCGCTGCGCAATACCGGGGCGGCGCTGGCGCCGATGAACGCCTTCCTGCTGCTGCAAGGGCTGGAAACCCTGAGCCTGCGCATGGAGCGCCACGTGGACAACGCTCTGCGGGTGGCCCACCACCTCAAGCACCACCCCAAGGTGGCCTGGGTCAGCTACGCCGGTCTGCCGGGTCACCCCCACTACCCGCTGGCGGAGAAGTACATGGCCGGTCGCCCCTCAGCCATCCTCTCCTTCGGTCTGAAGGAGGGCTACGAGGCGGGCGTGCGCTTCTACGATGCCCTCAAGATCTTCAAGCGGCTGGTCAACATCGGCGACGCCAAGTCCCTGGCCTGCCACCCCGCCTCTACCACCCATCGCCAGTTGAGCGAAGAGGAGCAGGCCAAGGCTGGAGTGAAACCTGAGATGATCCGGCTGTCGGTGGGGATCGAAGCCATCGAGGACATACTGGCGGATCTGGATCAGGCGCTGGAGGCCTGAGTCAATCGACGAAGGAGCGGGCACCACGCCCGCTCTTTTTCATCCATAAGTGAACCTGCTGCCGGGGCGCTGCGTATCACCGCCTTCCGTCACTGCGTCGAGGTTTCCATGATAGTCCTGCACCACCTGAACAAATCCCGCTCCCAGCGCATCATCTGGCTGCTTGAAGAGCTGGGCCTGCCCTATGAGATCAAGGCCTACCAGCGCGATGCCGCTACCTTTCTGGCGCCGCCCGAGCTCAAGGCCGTCCACCCTCTCGGCAAGTCGCCGGTCATCGAGTTTGACGGGCGGGTGCTGGCGGAATCCGGTGCCATCACAGAGTACCTGATTGCCCGCCACGCCCCGGACCGGCTGGCACCGGCCACCGACAGCCCGGAGTATCCCGAATACCTGCAGTGGCTCCACTTCGCCGAGAGCTCCGGCATTCTGCCGCTGCTGCTCGACATGTTCGTGCGCAAGGATGGCAGCCCGATGCGCTTCCTGCCGGACTACGCCAAAGCCGAGTGCTCCAAGGTGCTGGGTTATCTCGATGAGGTGCTGGCAAGCCGCCGTTACCTGGTGGCCGATCGCCTCACCGGCGCCGACATCCTGAACTCCTTCCTGGTGGATCTGCTGGCCCAGAGCGGCCAGCTGGCCCAGTTCCCGCATCTGCAGGCCTACTGGCAGCGACTCAACACTCACCCGGCCCGCCAGAAGGCGGCAGCCCTGGAGCGCGAGCTGGACCGCAGCGCCGAATAAACGGCGGTGCCCCGGTGACACCCTGCAAAACGCCCCGATGATCGGGGCGTTCTCTTTTCCGGCCGTCAGCCAGATGATCAAAGCGCGTGGGAAAGGATCCTGGCCGCACTTATTGTCCAGATCGCCCCTTGACCAAGGGCCTCAGGCCTAGAGGGCGTGAGAAAGGATCCGCGCTACCTTGTCGGGATCAATGTCCTGCTGCTCCCCGAGGGCGGTCAGCCCGAAACGCTTGAGGTTGGAGCAGATACCGGGGATGCAGCTCTCGCTCAGCCCGTAGTCGGCAAGCCGGGTGCCCACCCCCATCTGCTGGAAGAACTGCTCGGTGCGGATGATGGCCTCCTCGATCCGCAGTGCCTTGTCCTCGCGGCTGGAGTGCCATACTCGCTCGGCGAACTGGGCCAGCTTCTCCTGCTTCTGGGCCGATTGCTCCCGCAGCAGGGAGGGCAACACCACCGCCAGGCTCTGGGCATGATCCAGCCCGTGCAGGGCGGTGAGCTGGTGACCGATGGCGTGGGTGGACCAGTCCTGGGGCACGCCACGACCGATGAGGCCGTTGAGCGCCAGGCTGGCCGCCCACATCAGGTTGGCGCGCACCTGGTAGTTGGTGGGCTCCGCCAGCGCCCGCGGACCGTTGTCCACCAGCACCTGCAGCAGCCCCTCCGCCAGCCGGTCCTGCACCTCGCCCCCCACCGGGAAGGTGAGGTACTGCTCGAGGATGTGGACGAAGGCATCCACCACGCCATTGCCCACCTGGCGCGGCGGCAGGCTGTAGGTAGTGGCGGGATCCAGCACCGCAAACACCGGTTGCACCAGCGGATTGTAGAAGGAGAGCTTGGCCTCCCCCCGGCTCACCACGGCGGCGGGGTTGCTCTCCGAACCGGTGGCCGGCAGGGTCAGCACACAGCCGAGCGGCAGCGCCCCCTTGATGGAGGCCTTGTCCCGCAGGATCTCCCAGGAGTCGCCCTCCTCGAAGCAGGCCGCGGCGGCCACGAACTTGGTGCCATCCACCACGGAACCGCCACCCACCGCCAGCAGGAAATCGATGCGCTCGCGCTTGACCAGGGCCACCGCCTCCATCAGCTGATCGTACTGGGGGTTGGCGCCGATGCCGGGAAACTCCAGCCACTCCCGGCCCGCCAGCGCCTGGGTCAACTGCTCATAGACCCCGTTCTGCTTGATGCTGCCACCCCCGTAGAGCACCAGCAGACGGCTGCCGGCCGGGATCAGCTCGGGCAGCCTGGCGATCTGGCCTTCACCAAAACAGATGCGGGTGGGATTGGCATATTGGAAGTTGTACACGGCAGAGCCCTCGGTTGATTGCATGCCGGGGAATTGTGCGCCTGCCGTGCCATCAGGTCAAAAACGGGAGCCTGTCGTCAAAAATACGATGCCAGCCTGCCGATGCCGGGCGCTCCTGCCCGGCTTTGCTATGGTGATAGCGGGAAGACGAGTTCGTCGCCCCCTCAAGCCCCTCCCGGGGTCCCTTTCCCACTCACAGGGTCTCTATCATGAAACTGAAGCACGCCTGGATTGCGGGTGCCCTCACCCTCTGTGCCCCTCCCCTGCTCTATGCCGCCGAGGTCACCACCCATGTGGCCGTGGCCCCCGGACAAGCCAGTCTCGCCGAAGAACTGACGGCCAGGGCAACCGTCACCGCCATCGACCTGGCCACCCGCAAGGTCAGCCTGAAAAATGCCGAAGGGCAGACCCTGGATCTGATCGCCGGGGAGGAGGTGACCAACCTTCCCCAGCTCAAGGTGGGAGATGTCGTGGCCTTGAGATATCTGCAACTGCTGGACCTGACCCTGCTCAAGGGCACCGCCGGGGTGAGAAAACGGGTGGTGGAAGTGGAAGGGGGCAAGGCGGCCGCCGGGGAGAAACCCGCTGCCGGCGCTGGCATGCAGGTAACCATCTATGCCGACGTCATCGACGTGGACAAGGCGCACCAGACCATCCGGGTCAAGGGGGTCGACCATACCCTGACCCTCAAGGTGCAGGATCCGGCCCAGTTCGCCCTCATCGCCAAGGGGGACCAGATCAAAGCCGTACAGACCACCGCCATCGCCATCGGGATCGCCCCCCAGAGTCCCTGAGCCCTGACCACGGCCTGCCAGCCCCGTGGCAAGGGGGCAACCCCTTGCCTTTAACGCCCAATGATTTCCGTTTGAATCACATCATGCCTGGGAGGCGGATTTGCCGGTGAGGCGATCCATGGCCTCCTTGAGCATGGCATCGCGCTGCGCGGCCAGGTCCTTGCTCTGCGTTTCGCGCTCCTTGGCAGAGAGCGTCTTGTCATCCGCTATCCCCTTGAGCTGACGCTCGAGATCGTCAAATTTTTTGCGATCAAAGCCCAGGGCCTTGTCCACCATCTGCTGCACCCGCGCATCCTTGACGCCACCGGTCAGGACTGTGTTCTTGCCGTTCCTGGCCAGATGCTCGTAGGTCAGTGCCTGCTGCGCCTTGCCGGTCAGCACCTGACTGGAGAGGCTGACCTGCTGAGACCAGCCACTCTGCTTGTCGTCGCTGTCGCTGAGGGTCGCCAGGGCTCGGTTCTGGGACGCGCTCTGGGCGAGTTGATGACCATAGGGTTTGATATCCATGAAGGCTCCACGCTCACTGCCGGCCTCGCCGGCTCCGGGGATGGTTTCCCCGCCATGGGCCGGAGACAGCAAAATGCAGGCCAACTTGAGTACCCCCCTCTTTCGACGTTTCAGCACGGGGTTGCAACACGCCTCCTTCTGCACTCCATGACGAGTGCGACCAGACCCATCAAAAAAAGGCGCCCAAAGGCGCCTCTTGTGGACAGAAGTCGGCTCGTCATGACATCAGCGACGGCTGATGTGGAGCGGACCGAAGGTCTGGGCCACCGGCATGATCTCGATGCTGTTGATGTTGACGTGGGCAGGCTGCTCGCTGATCCAGAGTACGGTATTGGCGATGTCTTCCGGCAGGATGGCCTGCACCCCCTGATAGACGGTGGCCGCCTTGGCGTCGTCGCCGTGGAAGCGCACGTTGGAGAACTCGGTGCCGCCACACAGGCCGGGCTCCACGTTGGTGACACGCACCGCCGTGCCCGCCAGATCCGCACGCAGGTTGAGGCTGAACTGCTTCACGAACGCCTTGGTCGCGCCGTAGACGTTGCCGCCCGGATAGGGATAGGTCCCTGCGATGGAGCCGATGTTGATGACGTGGCCGCGGTTGCGCGCCACCATGCCCGGCAGCAGCAACCGGGTGATCAGGGTCAGGCCGCTGATGTTGGTGGCGATCATCTGCTCCCAGTCTTCCAGATCCGCCTTGTGGGCAGGCTCCAGCCCCAGTGCCAGGCCGGCGTTGTTGACCAAAAGATCCACCTGTTGCCATTCGGTCGGCAGCCCCTCGATGGCGGCGCGGGTGGCAGCCTTGTCCTGGACGTCGAACACCAGAGGCAGGAACTGCTCGCCCAGCTCCTCGGACAGGGCGGCCAGCCGTTCGGCGCGACGCCCAGTGCCGATCACCCGGTGGCCAGCGCTCACCAGCAGGCGGCTGATGGCCTCACCAAAGCCGGACGAGGCGCCCGTTACCATTGCAATCATGTGAACCTCCATTGTTATTTGTCTTCTTGAAAAATCAGCACGTTATATGTCGCGTTTGCCCAGCTTTCGCCATGCGAACACCGCCAGATGCAGCAGGAAGAGACCCGAGCCCCCCAGCGCAAACAGCAGGCCGGTCAGGGCGTTGACCGAGGTATCGGCGCCGCACCACCACCAGACCAGCCAGCCGACGGCCCCGATGAGAAAGGTCTGGGCGGCGCAGACCGGGCAGCGCCCGAGCTTGGCCCTGATGGCGGTGGCCAGGCAATCCTCGCAACTCATGATGGCGCCTGCCGCTCATCCCCCAGCGCCAGCACCAGGCGGTGGGCATGCTGTCCGGGCCCGTAATAATCGGGCAGCCGTACCCCGGGGCGAAACCCCAGCCCCTGATAGAGGGTCCTGGCTTCTGGGTTGGCGTCGGCGACCTCGAGGCGAATCGCCCCCCAGCCGGCCTCGCGCCCTTCCCGGATCACCTGCTCCAGCAGGCGGCGTGCCCACCCCTGACGGCGGACGGTCCAGCGGATGGCGAGGGTCTGGATGATGAGACGATCCCAGCCTTTGTGCTCCAGCACGCTCAAATAGCCCATCACCTGCGCCTTCTCGTCTTGCAGCAGCAGGGTGCGCCCCTTGGCCTGATTGAGCAGATAGTGCCAGCGGCTGCGGCCGAAGGCGACCTCGGGGGGAAAACAGTAGCGTTCCAGCTTCACGATGGCGCCCAAATCATCAGCTCGGGCGGCGCGCACGGTCAACACGGGGAGTCCTTGTTCGGTTATTTATCCTCAGCACCAGAAATGCGACTTGTATCACAAGTTACCAAGGCAGAATATTAGGCACTGTAACCTCTTGTTTCCCCTCGCGCCATTGTCGTGCTTGTCGGTGCATCGAAGCCCACTGGGGATCCTGCCGTTTATGGCAGTCCTTTCTGTGGAGCCTGAAAATATGAGTACCTATGTCATCGTCGAGGAGCCGGGCGACTGGCCCTGCCATGCCGACTATCTGCTGACCGCCCGCACCTACCTGCAACACGGTCTGCCCACCACAGGGGGGCGTCCGCGCATCATCAACCTCTGCCGCAGCCTGGAACACCTGGGGGCCGGTTATTACTGCTCCCTGCTGGCCCAGGCCCGCGGCCACCACTGCCTGCCGGGATTGCAGGCCATCAGCCGGCTGCAGCCCCAGCAGCCTCCCGCCAAGCTGTGGCGCAAATTGCAGGGCTGGCTGGCCCAGCAGAGCGAAGACAGGATCCGGGTGCGCGCCATCTTCGGCCAGTGCGAACAGAGCGAGCTGGCGGGGCTCGCCCGCTATTACTACGGCCTGAGCCAGTTGCCGCTGCAGGAGCTGACCCTCAAGCGCGGTCGCCACGGCTGGTCGGTGCGCCAGCAGGAGAGCCTGTCACCGCTGGCGCTGAGCCCGAGCGAGAAGGCGCTGATGGTGCAGCACGCCCAGGCGCTGGTGGGCACGGGGGACGAGGAGCAGACGGCGCCACGCTACCAGCTCGCCATCCTGGTCGACCCCAACGACGGCCGCGCCAGCAGCGATGCCCTGGCGCTGGAGCGTTTCATCAAGGCGGCCGCTGCCCAGGGGATCCAGGCCGAGATCCTGCCTCCCTCGGCCATCGAGCGGTTGCCGGAGTTCGACACCCTCTGGCTGCGCGCCGAGACCGCGGTCGGCCACTACACCTTCGAATTTGCCCGCCGTGCCGAGCAGCTCAAGATGCCGGTCATCGACAGCTCCCGTGCCATCCTCGCCTGCAGCAACAAGCTCTATCTCTACGAGCTGATGGTGCGCAGCGGCGTGCCCATGCCCCCCACCACCGTCGTGACCCGCCGCGGCCGCCAGCATGTGGACGAACTGGTGCAGCGCCTCGGTCTGCCGCTGATGGTGAAGATCCCCGACGGCGCCCAGGGGCGCGACCTCGCCATGGCCAGCGATGACATCCAGCTCGCCCGCCTGCTGGACGAGGGGCTGGCCCGCTCCGCCCTGCTGCTGGTCCAGAGCCGGATCCCTGCCGAGTTCGACTGGCGCATCGGCTTTCTCGACGGCTCGCCGCTGTTCGCCTGCCGCCGCTACCGACCCGAACCCGGCAACCGCATCCGTCGCCGCAAACACCCCCTCGACATGAGCCGCATCGAGGCGCTGCCCCTCAGCGACGTGCCGGAGCGGGTGCTGCAAACCGCCCGCCGCGCCGTGCACCAGCTCGGCAACGGCCTGTTCGGGGTGGATCTGCGCCAGCAGGGTCAGGGCTGCGTGTTGCTGGAAATCATCGACAACCCCTGGATACGTGGCGATATTGAAGACAGGGAGGCAAAGGACCTCTACGAGCGCCTCGCCCGGGCCTTCCGCCAGCGGCTGGAGAACCGGGGGCAGAGCGCGACAGGATAACAAGCATCGCGAGCAGAGGTGGATATGATGACAATGCAGTGGTGGGACATCGCGCCCCTTGGCTGGGAGAACATCCTGGTCTGTCTGGTGTGTGGCACCCTGGTGGGGCTGGAGCGGCAGCTTCGCGGCAAGCCGGTGGGGATCCGCACCTCTTCCCTCATCGTGCTCGGCACCTACTGTTTTCTCGCCATCGGCGCCGCCGTCAGTCCTCAGGGCGCCGATCAGGCGCGGGTGCTGGGTCAGCTCATCACCGGGGTCGGCTTTCTCGGGGCCGGGGTCATGATGACCCGGGATGGTCAGGTGCTGGGGGTGACCTCCGCCGCCGCCATCTGGATGCTGGCCGCCCTCGGCGCCCTCATCGGCATGGACATGCTGCATCAGGCGCTGCTGCTCACCGGCGTCACCCTCTCCATCCTGGTGGGGGTGGACTACTTGGAAGCCAGCTTCAAGAGCCTGCGCCGCGGGGTGCACAATCGGCTGGAACACTGGCGCCACGGGGCCGAGCCCTCGGTCTCTTCCCGCCGGGACGATCTGGGCAGCGGCATCGAGAAGTAAGCCGCCACCATGAAAAAGGGCTCCACTATGGAGCCCTTTCTGTTGTCTGCCTCCCTCAGCGCACCAGCAGGAAGCGGCCGGTGAGGGGCGGCAAGTCCACCGTCACGCTGCTGCCACCGATGGCCAGGTTCTCGCCGCTCTGCAGATCCACCAGGGCGCTGCCGCTGCGCAGCTTGCCGACCGGCACGGCGTAGCTCTGAGGCGTGGTGGAGACATTGAGCAGGTAGACTACTTGCTCGCCCGCCGTCTGCTTGATGTCGCCATAGACGCTCCCCTCGGCCACCAGCTTGACCCGCTCCCCCTGATAGAGAGCCGGGTGCCCAGCGCGCAAGGCCAGCAGATCGCTCAGCCACTGCTTGAGCTCGGCCTGCTCGCTGCTCGGCACGAAACCGGTGACACCGGGAACCTTGCCATCGCTGCGAGCCACGTGATCATCGCAGAGCCCCTGGGCCGCACAGTCGCCCCCCACCTGACTGGCAAAGCCAGGCACCTCGTCGCCAAACTCCTCGCCATAGTAGAAGGTAATGGGACCGGAGCGGGCGGCCATGAAGCTGAAGGCCGCCTTGTGGCGCTGCCAGTAGTCCGCCCCATTGAAGTTGCCGCGCTCCAGCAGATCGCCGAAGCGCACCAGATCGTGGTTGCCCAGCATCAGGTTGGGCATGGCGTGATTCGGGTAGTTCTCCACCTTGTTCCAGCTGGCGTCGAGCACGCTGGCCCCCTGTCCGCCCTTGCCGGACTCTTCCACCGCCAGCGCCTGTACCAGGCCGTAGCGCAGGGGGAAGTCGAACGCCGAAGAGAGCGCCGGGTTGTCGCTCGGGCCATAGGCCTGGGCGCGGATCTCGTCGGCGCCCTTCCACACTTCCCCCACCATGTAGCCGAGGGTGCCCCACTGCTGGCCGGCGGCCTTGCGCGCCGCGCTGGCCTGGGCCACCTCGCTGCGAATGGCGCGCCAGTCATCCAGCCCCAACTGATAAGCCTGATCGAGGCGCCAGCCGTCGATGCCGTACTGCTCGACCCAGTAACGGGCCACCTCCTTGAAGTAGGCCAGACTCTCGGGCTGGCCGTAATCCACCAGCTGACCCGGGTAGCCTGCGCCGCCGCTCTTGAGGGCAGGCAGCCGCCCCTCTGGTGAAGGCTTGCT
Source organism: Aeromonas sp. ASNIH1 (assembly GCF_002934285.1). Lineage (NCBI taxonomy): Bacteria > Pseudomonadati > Pseudomonadota > Gammaproteobacteria > Aeromonadales > Aeromonadaceae > Aeromonas > Aeromonas sp. ASNIH1. Next base: position 1,114,085 of record NZ_CP026228.1, read on the forward strand.
CACCCCCACCTTGTTGACGTGGCCGAACACCCCGTCGAGGAAGACATAGAGCCCGCGCTGGTGCGCCCCGTCCACCAGTTTTTTAAGCTGGGCGTTGCTGCCGAAGTTGGGATCCACGTTGAAGAAGTCGCAGGCGAAGTAGCCGGTGGCATCCAGCCGGTCGTCCCCGGCCTGGCCGGCGCAGGAGTCAAACACCGGCGTCAGCCAGATGGCGTTGACGTTGAGGCTCTTGATGTGGTCGAGGCTGTCGATGATCCCCTGCAGATCGCCGTTGTGCCGGGAGGGGCCGTAACCGACGCCGTAGTTGGCGCTGCCGTCGCCGTCAACGAAGGACTCCACCATCACCTGGTAGGTGCGCAGGTTGCAGGCTGGCTGATCATTGCCGTAGCAGGCGCGGCTGGCCGACGCGGGGGGCGGATTGACCACCGGGGGCTGGGGGTCACTGCTGCCACCGCCTCCCCCGCTGCCGCAAGCCGTCAGTAACAGGGCGGCCCCGATGAGGCCGCCACGACGCAACGTTCCTTGTTTCATTGTTATGTTCCCGCTGTGGTGGATGGGCGCCCAAAGCGCCGCACTGGGGTCATGATAACGACCTGACCGACGCGGGTCTGTGACTGAAAACGTTACCTGACTCAACGAGTTAGCATGTCAGAAGCGATGCATGTTGCGATCGGGGAAGGCGGCGCGCTCGTCGATGGGCAGGATCATGTGGTAGACCTCGTGGGCCGTCAGGGTGAAGCCCGAGGGCCACGCCAGTTGATGGCGATGATCGATGAAGACACGGGCGAAGCGACGCTCGGTCTCCATGGCCGCAAACAGCGGCTGGCCGCGCCAGGGGGTGAGATCCAGCACGCCTGTGGTGCCGTCGGAGAGCACCACGAACAAAGACCAGCCCTGCATATATTCCACATCGATGAAGACCGGCATCCCTTCGGCTCCGATTGAGAAATCCGGCGCCATTATAGGCACGACCATTGTCTCGATGTGCCAGCAGGATCACAGTTTCCCCAGCGTTTTATGCTCTCTTCGAACCCTGCATCCCGTCACAAAAAATCATAAAACGTGCCAGCTTCTCCATTTATACCTCACCCCCATGCAACCTTTGCCAGGCGCCACTGTCATACTCCTGCACCATAACAACAATGCGTCCGGGGACTGGGCGCAAACAGGTTTGCAGGAACAATATGACCACCATCAAACAATGGCTGGGACCGGTTTGGCCCATCGCCGTCTTTTCATTGATCGCGCTCATCTCACTGACCGTCAGCCGCCTTGGCCTGGGCCTCTGGCAACTGGAACGGGTGGATGCCGTCTCTGGCTGGCAGGAGATGCTGCTGCAAGGCATTCGCGTCGACGTCGCCACCCTCTGCTGGGTCTGGGGCGTACCCGCCGTCTTGACCCAGTTGCTGGCCGGGCCCCACGCACCGGGGCGGCTCTGGATGCAGCTTATCCGGATCTGGCTCACCTTGGGGCTCTGGCTGATGCTCTTTCTCGAGATCTCCACTCCCGCCTTCGTCACCGAATACGGGGTGCGCCCCAACCGCCTCTATGTGGAGTACCTCATCTATCCGAAGGAGGTGCTCTCCATGCTGTGGGCTGGCCGCAAGGGCGAGCTGCTGCTGGCCGTGATCTTCAGCGGCGCCGTGCTGGGCGGTGGCTGGTGGCTGAGCGGCCGCCTGGTGCGTGACCTAAGCTTCCCCCGCTGGTACTGGCGCCCCGCCTTCGCCCTGCTGATCCTCGCCGTCGGCTTCCTCGGCGCCCGCTCCAGTCTCGGCCATCGCGCCCTGAATCCGGCCATGGTGGCTTTTGCCGACGATCCCCTGGTCAACGCCCTCACCGTCAACTCCGCCTACTCCCTCTTCTTTGCCATCAAGCAGATGGGGGCCGAGGAGGACGCCAGCCAGTTTTACGGCAAGATGGCTGACCATCAGGTACTCGACATAGTCCGCGAGGAGAGCGGCCGCCCTCTCGGCGATTTCACCTCTGCCGATCTGCCGAGCCAGACTTTCAACACGGCCAGCTACCAGGGCAAGCCCAAAAACCTGGTGATCCTGCTGCAAGAGAGCCTGGGGGCCCAGTTCGTCGGCTCCCTCGGCGGCCTGCCGCTCACCCCGAACATCGATGCCTTGTCGAAAGAGGGTTGGGCGTTCGAGCAGCTCTACGCCACCGGTACCCGTTCGGTACGCGGCATCGAGGCGGTGCTCACCGGCTTCACGCCGACCCCGGCCCAGGCCGTGGTCAAGCTCGGCAAGAGCCAGACCAACTTCTTCACCATCGCCGACCTGCTCAAGCAGCGAGGCTATGACACCAGCTTCATCTATGGCGGCGAGAGCCACTTCGACAACATGCGCAGCTTCTTCCTCGGCAACGGCTTCACCACCATCGTCGAGCAGAAGGACTTCAAGAACCCGGTGTTCGAGGGATCCTGGGGCGCCTCGGATGAAGATCTGATGGCCAAGGCCAACGAGACCTTCGCGGCGCTGCACAAGGAGGGCAAACCCTTCTTCAGCCTGGTGTTCAGCTCCAGCAACCACGATCCCTTCGAGTTCCCCGACAACCGCATCGCCCTGTACGAGCAGCCCAAGCAGACCCGCAACAACGCCGCCAAGTACGCGGACTACGCCGTCGGCGAGTTCTTCAAGAAGGCCAGGGCATCGGACTACTGGAAGGACACCCTGTTCCTGGTCATCGCCGATCACGACAGCCGGGTCGGGGGAGCCAGCCTGGTGCCCATCCCCCGCTTCCACATCCCGGGGGTCATCCTGGGGGACGGCATAGCACCGAGAAAGGACCCCCGCATCGTCAGCCAGATCGACATGGCCCCGACCCTGCTCTCCCTCATGGGCATCAGTGCCGACTACCCCATGCTGGGCAAGGATCTCACCCGCATGCCCGCCGACTGGCCTGGGCGCGCCATCATGCAGTACGACAAGAACTTCGCCCTGATGCGTGGCAAGGATGTGGTGATCCTGCAGCCCGAGCGGGCGCCGGAAGGCTTCATCTACGAGGATGCGACCGAAACGCTCACCCCGGCGCAGCAGCCGGACACCATGAAGGATGCCGCCCTGGGGCTGGTCCTGTGGGGCAGCCTGGCCTATCAGCAGGGGCTCTACCGGACGGCGCAGGACAGCCGGCTGGCTCTCAACTGAGGAACCGCCCACAAAAAAACCGCCCTCGGGCGGTTTTTTCTTGCGGCTAGCCCCGTCAGGGGTGGGGGAAGCAGGGAAGCGAGCGGCTGAACCTGTGCTCGAACACCAGGGAGGTCTCGAGGTGCACCACCTCTTCCCGGGAGGTGAAGTGATCGAAGACGAAATTGCGCAGGTGTTCGGTATCGGAGACGCACAGGTGCACCAGGAAATCATCCTTGCCGCCCATGTGGAACAGGCTGATCACCTCGGGCAGGGCCAGGATGGCGTCGCGAAACGCATCGATGATCTGGCGGCTGTGACGGGCCAGTTGCAGGGAGACCATGGCCTGGATGTGACCGCCCAGAGCCTGGTAATCCACCTCGCAGTGCGCCCCCTTGAGCACGCCATCCTGCTGCAGCTTGCGCACCCGCTCCAGACAGGTGGACGGCGCCACCCCGACCAGGGCCGCCAAATCCTTGTTGGTCATGCCCGCATCGCGAAACAGATGGGCCAGGATGTCCAAGTCCAGTTGATCCAGGTTTCTCATCTTTACTCCTTGCATCGCTCGATTTTTTTAGACTCTGCCCGTAAACCGGGCCGAACACAACGCAGATTGACATCGCCTCCGGCCCCTCTATGCTGTGCCGCACCCGCGGGATGCCCATCCCGTTGATCCCGACCACCACGAGGAACCCCATGCTCAGTGCCCATCCCTTCTGGAGCCTGGACGTTCCACGGCTCGACGGCCAGCTCCTGCTCACCCCCTGCCCCGGCAGCCAGCAGGTCCCCATGGCCGACGCCCTTGCCCAGTTGCAGCTGGCCGGTGCCGGCGGGGTGCTGACCCTGATGACGGTGGAGGAGCTGGCCCTGTGCGGGCCCCTCTCTCTCGGGCAGCTGGTGCAGGCCAGAGGCATGAGCTGGTTCCATCTGCCCATTGCGGATGACGAGGCACCGGATGCAGCCTTCGAACAGGCCTGGCCCGGGGTGCAACCCCGACTGCTCGCCCTGCTGCGCGAGGGACGGCACCTTGCCATTCACTGCCACGGCGGAAGCGGGCGTACCGGGCTGGCGGCCGCCCTGCTGCTGATGACCCAGGGGCTGCCCCAGCAGGAGGCCATGACCCTCATCCGGGCCAGACGGCCACGGGCCTTCACCCTGGCCTGCCACCGTCACTGGCTCGATACCCGTGGACGGCAGCTGGCCGGGGCGGACTGATGGGCTCTATCCCTTGGGCTGCTGGTAGGTAAACACCTTGCCGATGTCTTCCACCTTGTAGCTGGTCAACTGGTAGACGTAATAGTTGAGCCAGTTGGAAAACAGCAGGTGACCGTGGCTTCGCCAGGTGGCGCGCGGGGTCTGGCTTGGGTCGTTGTTCGGGTAATAGTTGACCGGAATGACGGGGGTGAGCCCGGCCGCCAGATCCCGCCGGTATTCCCCATCCAGGGTCAGGGCGTCATATTCCGGATGGCCGGTGACGAACACCTGGCGACAATCCTTGGTGGCGGCCAGATAGACGCCCGCCTCTTCCGACTCGGCGAAGATCTGCAGATCGGTGTGGGCGCGGATGAGATCCCCGTCGAAGGCCGCATAGCGGGAGTGGGGCGCCACGAATTCATCATCGAAGCCGCGCAGCAGCGCCTCGTGCTCGTCGAGGCGGTGGTGGCGATAGACCCCGGAGAGCTTCTCGCCGTGGGTCTGCTTCTCCATGCCGTACAAGGCTTTCAGCGCAGCCTGCACCGCCCAGCAGAGGAAGAGGGTGGAGGTGACATGCTGATGGGACCACTCGATGATCTCGACGATGCGGGGCCAATAGACCACCTCCTCGAACTCCACCAGCCCGAGCGGCGCCCCCGTGATGATCATGCCGTCGTAGTTGTTGCCTCTCACCTGTTCGAAGTCGTGATAGAAATTCTCCAGGTGCGCCTGGGGCGTGTTTTTCGACTCCCGATCGTCGATGCGCAACAGATCCACGTCCACCTGCAAGGGCGAGTTGGAGAGCATCCGCATCAGCTGGATCTCGGTTTCTATCTTCTTGGGCATCAGATTGAGGATGAGCACCCGCAGCGGGCGGATGTTCTGGGTGACGGCCCGGGATTCCGTCATCACGAAGATGTTCTCCTGCCCCAGCACTTCGGCGGCGGGCAACTGGTCCGGGATCTTGATCGGCATGCTGACTCCCTGTACTGCATCGGTAAATATGTCTGGACATCTAGAAGCCTATAATAAAGCGCTCCCGCTGTCATCAGATACCTTTTGTATTCACCCCGCCCTTTGACTAGCATACGGCTCAGTGTGTCCCTCGTGCCCAACCCCATGACAGGAATCAAGATCTCCGTAGAACGGCTGCAAGTCGGCAATTATGTCTCCCTGCCTTTGGGATGGCGTGAGCACCCGTTTCTGTTCTCCAGCTTCAAGCTCAAGAGCGAGGAGGAGATCGAGCTCATTCGTCGCCTTGGCCTCAAGCTGGTGACCATCATTCCCGACAAGAGCGACACGCCGCCCAAGCCCCTCGGACAGACCCAGTCCCAGGCGGATGAGGTTGAAGGAGAGGGTCTTGTCGCCCGCCAGGAGGAGATGCAGCAGGAGAAACTGCGGCGCATCGAGCAGTTGCAGCGCTATCGCCGCGACCTGCAGCAGTGCGAGAAACAGTTCCGCCAATCCCTGGCCCAGGTGCGCAACCTCATGGGCAAGATCCAGTCCCGCCCCCTCAACGCCATCAGCGAGGCCCAGGAGCTGATCAACGCCATGACGGAGCAGCTCCTCTCGGTGGACGAGATGGTGCTGCACCTGGTCTCCGACAGCGATGATGGCAACAGCCTGCAGTTTCACTCCCTCAACGTCAGCGTGCTCAGCATGCTGCTCGCCCGGGAGTGCAAGTTGCCGGCCGAGGCGATCCGCCAGGTCGGCATGGGGGCCCTGTTCCACGACATCGGCAAGCTGAGGATCCCGAGCCAGATCCTGCGCAAGACGGAGCCGCTGACCAAGCCGGAGCAGAACCTGATGGCCCAGCATCCCCGCTACGGCCTGGAACTGCTGGGGCTGGTCAGCGATTTTCCGGAAGCGGCCAAGCAGATAGTGCAGAACCACCACGAGTACCTGGACGGCACCGGCCCCCAGGGGCTCAAGGGCGATCAGCTCGATCCCCTCACCCAGATCGTCTCCCTCATCAACGAGTACGACAACCTCTGCCACCTGGAGGCCAAGGTGCCCTACGCGGCCCTCGGCAGCCTCTACAAGCAGCGCAAGTCCCAGTTCAACGCCGATCACCTCGGCATGCTGATCCGACTGATGGGGGTCTACCCCCCGGGTAGCGTGGTGCAGCTTTCCAACGGCCAGGTGGGGCTGGTGATGTCGGTCAACGCCTCCCGCCTGCTCTACCCCGCCGTGCTGGTATACGACCCCCGCATTCCGCGCCAGGAGGCGGCCATCATCGACCTCGACGCGGCCGGGCTGACCATCGCCAAGGTGATCCAGCCCAAACGCCTGCCCCCGGCGGTGTTCGAATACCTCAACCCCCGCACCCGGATCAGCTACTACTTCGAACACGGCAAGCCCTGAGAGGGCTGGCCCCACCCAAGGAGTCCCCATGCGCATCGAGATCATCAGCACAGGCGACGAGATAGTGACCGGCCTGGTGGTGGACACCAATGCCGCCTGGCTCAGCGCCCTCTTGCTGGAGCAGGGCTGGCAGGTGCGCCGCCGCGCCACCGTGGGGGACAACCTCGCGGATCTGACAGCCGTGCTGCAGGAGAGCGCCAACCGCGCCGAGGTGGTACTGGTGTGCGGAGGGCTCGGCCCCACGGCAGACGACCTCACCGCCCAGGCCGCGGCCGAGGCGTTTGACCAGCCCCTGACCCTGTTCCCGGACTGGCTCGCCACCATGGCCGAACGCTATGCCAGCCGGGGCCGCACCATGGCCCGGAGCAACACCAAGCAGGCCTGGCTGCCCCGGGACTGCGAGATCCTCGACAACCCGGTGGGCACCGCCTGCGGCTTTGTGGTCCGCCACCCGGCCAGCCACGGCCAGAGCCGGCTCTTCTTCACCCCGGGCGTGCCGTTCGAGTTCAAGCAGATGGTGCGTGAACAGATCATGCCCCGCCTCAAGGTGCTGGCCGGGGAAGAGACGGACACCGAGCTGCGCCGTTTCTACACCTTCGGCGTCTCGGAGTCCGCCCTCAGCGACATGCTGGATGCGGCCCCCTGGCCTGCCGGCATCGAGCTGGGCTACCGCTCCTCCATGCCCCTCATCGAGCTCAAGCTCATCGGCCACGGTGCCAGCACCGCCGACATGGACGCCGCCGAGGCGAGGCTGCTTGCGGCCATCGCCCCCTGGCTGGTGGGACGTGGCAACGAGGCGCCTGCCAGCCAGATCCTGGCCCTGCTGGGGGAGCGGTCGCTGCACCTGCAGGAAGGGGAGAGCCGGGGCGCCCTGCTGACCATGTGTCACGGGCACCCGGCCCTGACCGCCGGCTTCAGCCACACCCTGAGCGACGATCTGACTCAACTGGCGGTGCCCGCCGCCCCCCTGAGCCTCACCATAGGCCGTGCCGGGCCGGACGGCGTGCCGCTGCTGCTCTGCGCCGACGGGCAACTGCACGGCCAGACGCTCAGGGTCAGCCACCCGGATCCCGCGAGCGGTCGCCGGATCCTCGCCTTCGCCGCCCTCGACATGCTGCGCCGCCACCTGCTGGGGCTGCCGGTGCTCGCCGATTACCTCACCCTGACCCGAACGGCCACATGCCAGGAGGGCGCCCGGGGCTAGAAGTGAGCCAAACCTGCGCCGCCATGGACCCAGTACCCGGCGAGCGCCAGGGTCAGCAGGCAGAAGGCCCTCTCGTAACCCCCGCCGCTCTTGAGGGGCAGGCCGGGCAGGCGAAAGCGCCGACGCCAGGGCCAGAGCAGGGGAATGCCCATGGGGGTGAGCCAGTCCCCCAGCAGATGGCTGAGATAGCCCACGATGAGGGCATCCTTCACCGCCCCCGACAGCAACCAGGGGGCTTCCACCTGGGCCAGCCCCCAGACCCCCATCCCCACCGCCAGCAGGCTGTGGGTGAAGCCGCGATGGCCGAACAGCCGGGAGAGCGGCCCCGAGATCCAGGGCAGTTGCCGCCCGAGCAGGGAGCGGGGGTGATCGAGATCCGGCAGCAGGGCGCTCGCCAGGGCCATGGGAACGATATGCCACAGGCTGGCATCGGCCAGGGCCGGAGTCAGTTCAACCTTGTGGGCAAGCAGGACGCAGGTGACGGAAAACAGCAGGTGGCCTTGGGCGGTCATGGGGCTCGTTCGGTTGGACAGAAAAAGGGGCTGATCGATGGCGCCAGGGTCCTCGCCCTGAGGCGGCGGCAGATTAAAATCCTTCTCTTCCTGCCTGGCAAGGTGATTTGCATCGCCTCCCTCAACGTGATGGACACTCTGGATAGCGAAAGCATAAAACGTCAGCATATTGCGCTAAAAAACTGCAATGGAACCCACGACATGGCCGGCTCTGCCCCTCTCCCGTCAGCCGAAATTTCCTCAACCCGGCTCACCCATTTGCATTCAGATCGTTGACCCGGAAGGAAAAATACCCGAATACTGCGCGTTGGATCCGCCCCGGCGGCATTGGATGCCGGCAAGGAGAGGCCCCGGCATGGGGCAAACCGGACAGGGACAACGAAGGAGGGCCCGGTGTTAAGCAAAGCGTGGTTTCAGCTGTCGGCCGACATGAGCTATGTCTGCCTGCGCATCACCCCGGGCCTCACCGAGCCCATCCAGGAAAGCGACGTCCTGGCCCTGCTGCGACTCTCCAACTGTCGGCGCTACGAACCCCTCGGCGAGGGGATCCGCGAAGCCGTCACCCTGCTCAACGCCCTCATCGCAGAGCCGGATGCCCCCGCGCATCCGCCAGTCCCCATTGCCCGGCGCCAGGATGCCAGGCTGCTCATCCAGGTGGACAAGGACCAGATGAGCGCCAGGGCGCAGATCACCGCGGACTGGGGCGGCCAGCCCCTGACCCTGGCCCGGTTGCAGGAGGCCCTGGCGGCCAGCACGGTCAAGCAGGGGGTGAGCGAGCGACTGCTTACCGCCGCCATCCAGGCGGCGGGTGAGGCGGCCCCCGGTGCCCAGCTCAATCCCGTCATCGCCCTCGGCAAGGCCGCCAGGCACGGCCTGGATACCCGCCTGGAGCGGCTGGTGGAGACCGCAGCCGAGCGGATCCTCAAACCCCAGGAGCGGGATCACGGCAAGGTGGACATGCGCGACCTCGGCACCCTGCTCACCGTCAAGGCGGGGGCGTTGCTGATGCGCAGGCACCCCGCCACCCAGGGCATCGACGGCTTCACCGTGACGGGCCAGACCCTGACCGCCCGCCACGGCAAGGAGAGCGCCATGACGCCGGGTGACGGCACCTGCCTCTCCCCCGAGGATCCGGACCTGCTGCTGGCGACACGCCCGGGGCTCCCCTGTCAGGAGCGTGCCGGGATGCGGGTCGACGAGGTGCTCAACGTCAAGCAGGTCGACATCCGCCACGGCCACGTCGAGTTCGAGGGATCCCTGCTGGTCACCGGGGACGTCATGCCCGGCATGCGCGTCAAGACCAGCGGGGACGTGGTGATCGGCGGCTTCGTCGAGGGCGGCTACATCGAATCCGGCGGCACCATCACGGTGCGCAACGGCATCATAGGGCGCAAGCTGGCGGACGACGAATACCTCTGCCACCTCAACGCCGGGGGGGAGATCCACGCCAGCTATGCCCAGTACGCCAGGCTGGAGGCCGATGGCGACATCCATATCCTGAGCCAGCTCAGCCACTGCTATTGCCGCAGCGGCCAGGATCTCAAGGTGGGGGACAGCGCCATGCGCAAGGGGCACCTCATCGGCGGCATCAACATCGCCAACCGGCTCATCATGGCACCGGTGCTCGGAGCCTCGGCGGCCAATCGGACCCGGTTGCAGATCCTCGGTGGCTATTTCAGCCAGAAGGAGCAGGAGCTGGCGCTGCGCCAGCGCAAACAGACCTGCGCCGAGCAGATAGACAAGCTGCAGGATCTCATCCTGCGGCTGCTGCAACTGCCCCGTGACAAGCGCAATCCCGAGACCCTGCAGAAGATCAAGGCGCTGCGCACCCGCCAGTTCGACGAGAGCAAGAGCCTGGACGAGCAGCTCGCCGAGGCGCAGCGGGAGCTGCAGGCGCTCATGGCCAACATGGACATCATCGCCACCCAGCGCCTCTTCCCCGGCGTCGAGGTGGAGATGGCCCATCACCACAACAGGGTCGACATCGAGCACGGCCCCATCCACTTCGCCATCCGGGAAGATCAGCTGCAACTGACCCCCTACCAGGGCCAGCGCTGAGGGGCAACGTGCCCCCGCGTCGGCAGGCGGCGTGATCCCGGCGGCGATTTTCGCTACACTCGGCCTCCCCATGGCCCCATCGGGCGGGCCGGCCAGACTCAGGTAGTGAGAAGATGTACAAGCTGATCGCATTGGATATGGATGGCACCCTGCTGACCCCAGAGGGCCGAATCTCCCCCCGCACCCAGGCCGCCATCGCGGCAGCCCGCGCCAAGGGCGTGACCGTGGTGCTGGCCTCCGGCCGCCCGCTGGAAGGCATGACCGCCGCCCTGACCGAGCTGGGCCTCACCGGCCAGGATGACTACGTCATCTGCTACAACGGCGCCCTGGTGCAGCAGGTGTCCGAGCAACGCATCATCCGCAGCCAGTTGCTGACCGGCAGCGATGCCCGTGCCATCGCCCACCTGGCCTGTGAGCTGGGGGTGAACATCCACGGCTTCTCCGTCCGCCAGGGGCTCATCAGCCCAAGGCTCAGCCCCTACACCGAGCACGAATCCCGCCTCATCGGTCAACCCATCAACCTGGTGGACTTCGCCACCCTGCCCGACGACGAGCAGATCATGAAGGTGATGATGATTGACCCAGAGCCCCTGCTCTCCCGTGCCATCGCCCAGCTGCCCGCCGAACTCCACGAGCGCTATACCGTGGTGCGCAGCGCCCCCTACTTCCTCGAGTTCATGAACAAGCGCAGCAACAAGGGCACCGGCGTCGCCGCCCTGGCCGAGCACCTGGGGCTGGATGCCTCCCAGGTGATCGCGGTGGGGGATGCGGGCAACGATCACCACATGATCGCCTACGCCGGACTCGGGGTCGCCATGGGCAACGCCACCGACGAGATCAAGGCGCTGGCACAGCACACCACGGGGCGCAACGATGAAGACGGGGTCGCCCAGGTGATCGAGCGTTTCATCCTGAACGCCTGAGTCGACAAGGGGCCCTGTGGGCCCCTTCTGCTATCCGGCCGCCCGGCCAGATGTTTAATATATCCACCATCAAATCGCTCGCCGCGCCAAGCATTCCCCCTCAATCCCCTTTAAATAGGACTCAGAGCCGTATCCCGGCATCAACGGTTAACATAATTGCATCATTTTGTTTGACATATTGAACGGCCTTGGCAGACTGGAAGCAGGATCCAGGCTGTCGTTGCCAAGGCTGACCGACGATTCTGGCACGCTGGCGCGACCCTGATCCCACGACCATGCCTTGAGGCATGCCCTTGCGAGCCGAGGCGGCAAGGGCCTTCCCAAGGCGCAGGATGAGACCGCCAAGGATAGCCAAGGTGACCTATGCCCAACCCCAGTTCCCATAACAAACCCGTCGTGCTGATGACCATGGGGGCCCAGGCCCGCAGTGGCCACGCCTACCAGGTCATGACCCACAAATACATCAAGCCTCTGGTGGAGATCAGCGGCTGCGTGCCGCTGCTGGTGCCCACCTGCTGTGGCACCGAGGATCTGGAGCAGTATCTGGACCTCGCCGACGGGGTCTATCTGAGCGGTGCCGGATCCAACATCGATCCTGCCCTCTATGGCCAGGAGAACCTCACCCCGGAGAAGCCCCAGGACAGGGACAGGGATCTGTTCGATATTCCCCTGGTGCGCGCCGCCCTCGACCGTGGCCTGCCGATCCTCGGGATCTGCCGCGGCATGCAGGAGATCAACGTGGCCCTGGGAGGCGACATTCACCAGAAGGTCTATTGCGAGCCAGGTTATGACGATCATCGGGAGGATGCGGATGACCCGGTGGACGAGCAGTATGGCGAGAGCCATCAGGTCGAGCTGGTGCCCGGTACCTGGCTGGCCGAGCTGATGGGGCAGCCGTCGATTCCGGTCAACTCCCTCCACGGGCAGGGGATCAAGACGCTGGCCAAGGGGCTGGCCCCCCTGGCCCATGCCGAAGACGGGCTGATCGAGGCGATCCACGCTCCCGCCCTCTCCCCCTTCCTGCTGGCGGTGCAGTGGCACCCGGAGTGGAAGGCCAGCGAGAACCCCCACTCCATCAAGCTCTTCACCGCCTTTGGCGACGCCTGCCGCCGGTTCAGGCAGCAGGTCGGCTAGTCGCCGACCCCTTGCCCTTGAGCCTGGGCAGGGCCTCGTACATCGGGGGCTGCCCGGAGGCATCCGACGTGACGGGCCTGTGACCCCCCCACGCCATCAAGCTGCCCACTGCCTTCGGCGACGCCTCCTGCCCATTCAGGCAGCAGACGGGCTAGTCGCCAAATCCCTTGCCCTTGAGCTTGGGCAGAGCCCCGCGATCAGGACGCAGGGTTCGGCAGACATCCAGCCCCTTGAGGCCCCGCTGGATATGGTCCGGGGCCTGCCCGAGCACCATGCCGTTACCGCGATAGAGACGGGCATCCTCCAGCTCGAACAGCTCGCCGCCGATGAGCAGTTGCTCCCGGCCATTCACCACCTTGCCCCGTTTCAGGGGCAGGGTCATGTCCACCTGGATCTCGCCGGTGGCACACCCCTCGCGCCAGCGCGCCTCGTCGGAAAACGGGGAGATGGCGATCTCCCGCCAGGATCCGTCCCTGAACTCCATCCGGTAACGGTCTTGCACCAGATCGCATCCCGCCAGCATCACGGGGATCGCCAGCCAGATGACACCCTTCATTCCCTTCACCCCCTTGCTCCCTTGTTGTTATTGCCAGATATAGATCACGGAATCTGTCCCTCATCCCCAGCTCAGAGCAGCAGGGTGGCCAGATCCTGCAACTGCCCCAGCTCCACATCCGGCAGCAGCGACAGCGACTGCCAGGACTGACCGCTCTCGTTGAGCCAGGCGGCCCGAAAGCCGTGCAGCCTGGCACCCAGCACGTCGGTCACCGGGTGATCCCCCACATGAAGGATGCGGCCGGGGGTCAGCCCCAGGGCCTCTTGCACCTGCACGAACATGTCGGGCGCCGGTTTCATTCTGGCTCCCGCTCCCGCCTTGCAGACCAGGGTGAAGTAGCCAGCCAGACCCGCCTGCTCCAGATCCAGGTTGCCGTTGGTGATCACCGCCAGCGGGTAGCGCGCCGCCAGACGAGCCAGCAGGGCGTGAGTCGCCTCGCTCACCTCTATCTTCGAGCGCTCGGCCATGAAGCCGGTGAACACCGCCCGGGCCTGCTGCTCCGCCAGCCTGGGCTCCATGCCCCCCTGCACCAGGGCCTCGCGAATGCCACGCTGGCGCGTCAGGCTGACGTCGTGGCTCAGCGCCGGGTGGTCCAGCAGCAACTGGCGCTTGAGCGCGAGCCAGCGCGGCTTGTCCAGCATGGCGGTAGCCAGGTATTCGCTGCGCAGGTGGTCCAGCATCCACTGTTCCGCCCGCGCGATGGCGGGGCCGTTGTCATAGAGGGTGTCGTCCAGATCGAACGAGATGGCGGCCACCGGCTGCCAGCGACGGTAAAACTGCATGGCTGTTCCTCTTTACTCCTCATCCTCTGGCGTTGCGAGCTCCCGCCTGACCGGGGCGACGTGGAGATTGTCATCCCCGCAGATCGCACACCACATCACTCATCCTCCGGCGTTTCCGGATCCCGCTTCGCCCGCGGGTGGGCACTGTCATATACCTTGGCCAGATGCTGGAAGTCGAGGTGGGTATAGATCTGGGTGGTGGAGAGATCCGCATGCCCCAGCAGCTCCTGCACCGCCCGCAGGTCGCCGGAGGATTCCAGCATGTGGGTGGCGAAGCTGTGGCGCAGCTTGTGGGGGTGCACGTGGGCATTGAGAGCCTGCTTGTTGCCCCAGCCGTCGAGCCGCTCCTGTACCGAGCGGGCCGAGAGCCGCTGCCTGCGCTTGGAGACGAACAATGCCTCCCCCTCGTCACCGGCCAGCAGGGGGCGTACCTTGAGCCACTTGTGCAACCACTCCACCGCCATCCGCCCGATGGGCAGCACCCGCTCCCGCGAGCCCTTGCCGATCACCCTGAGCTGGCGCTCCTCGAGCTTCACGTCCGCGAGGTTGAGCCCCACCAGCTCGGCAAGGCGCAGGCCGGAGGAGTACATCAGCTCCATGATGGCGCGATCCCGCACCGCCAGCGGATCCTGCTCGTCGGTGATGTTGAGCAGCTGATACATCTCGTCCACGTCCAGGTTCTTGGGCAGGGGCCGCCCCTGCTTGGGGGTGACGATGCCCCGCGCCGGGTTGGCGGTGAGCCGCCCCTGGCGCACCTGCCAGTCGCAGAAGCTGCGCAGGGCCGACACCTTGGTGGCAAGGGAACGGGGCGCCAGCCCCCCCTTGTGCATCCGGGTCACCAGACTGCGCACCTGGCTCGCCTCGAGCCGGGCCCAGTCGTCGACCCCGAGCTTCACCAGCTCGGCGGTCATGGCTTCCAGGTGGGCCTGATAGTTGCTACGGGTGTGGGGGCTGAGCTGGCGCTCGACCCGCAGGTATTCGATAAAGGCGTCCAGCTCCTCCGCCAGTGCGACCGGCAGGGGGTCGGCGGCAGGGGGCGTCCTGGCAGGGGATCGGGTCGTTGCCTTAGCCACGGGCCAGCTCGGGCAGACGCAGTTGCAGCAGACGCCCCAGCTGACCCAGCAGCAGGGTGTCGTTGTGGGGGGTGAAGTGGCTGGGATCCGAGCTCGCGAAGGCCAGCACGCCGAGCTCCCCGAGCCGCATCAGGGCCACCGAGTTGACCAGCACATCATTGCCAAACAGCGCCTGCTTCTCGCTCTGGTTGAGGCGACCGAAATAGTAGTCCGTGCCGGGCAGGCGCTGGCCCAGCAGTTGTTCGAGCTGTTTGCCCTGCGCCAGGAAACGCTGCTCGGGGCCGCTCAGCTGGAAATGCCTGGGGTTGAGCCAGAGCCGCAGGCCGGTGAGTCGCAGCCGCTGGACGAAGGCCTTGCCCATCACGGCGCTCAGCTCGAACAGGGTCTGGCAGCCGTAGATCTCCCCGTAGAGATCCGCATAGACCCGGAAGATCCGCTCGTTCTCGCTGGCGACCCCCATCAGTTCGGTGATCTCCTGCTCCAGCTGCTCGATGCGCTCCCGCTGTCTGTCCAGCTGGCGCTCCACCAGGGAGATGGTGCCCTTTTGCCCATGGGGAATGCGGATCTTGTCCAGCATGGCCCCGTGACGCAGGAAAAACTCGGGATAACGGGCCAGGTACTCCAGCACTGTGGCTTCATCCACCAGTGATTCCTGCCGTTTGAGTTCGCTCATAACTTGGTTGATCCATCCGAAAAAGGGGCCAAGGGCCCCGATATGATCCGTTGATGGAGCGGGATCACCCGCTCCTTGTCTACAACTCTATCTGGCCGTCAAAGACGTGCTCGGCCGGCCCCGTCATGTAGACGGGCTGACCCGGTCCCTTCCAGGCGATGGTCAGCTTGCCACCCGGCAGGGTGACGGTGACCCGCTCCTTGAGCTTGCCCTGGCTGATGCCTATCACCACGGCCGCACAGGCCCCGGTCCCGCAGGCCAGGGTCTCCCCCACCCCGCGCTCGAAGACCCGCAGCTTGATCTCGCTGGCGTTGACCATCTCCATGAAGCCGACGTTGACCCGCTCGGGGAAGCGCTCGTGGCGCTCCATGATGGGTCCCAGGGTCTCCACCGGCGCATCGGCCACCGAGGGCACCTCGATGACGCAGTGAGGGTTGCCCATGGAGACGGCACCGCACATCACGGTGTGATCCTGGGCCCGCAGCAGATACGTCTTCTCCGCCTTCTGGGCACGGAACGGGATCTTGCCCGGCTCGAACTGGGGCACCCCCATGTTGACCGTGACCTGGTTCTCCCCTTCCAGCTGCAGAGTGATGCGGCCTCGGGCGGTGCTGACCGCGATGCGATCCCGGTTGACCAGCCCCTTGAGACGCACGAAACGGGCGAAGCAACGGGCCCCGTTGCCGCACTGTTCCACCTCGCTGCCGTCGGCATTGAAGATGCGGTAATGGAAGTCGAGCTCGGGGTCATAGGGCGGCTCCACCAGCAACAGCTGGTCGAAGCCGATACCGAAGTGACGATCCGCCAGCTTCTTGATGATGTCGTTGCTGAAGAACACCTTCTGGGTGACACCATCCACCACCATGAAGTCGTTACCGAGGCCGTGCATTTTGGAAAACTCAATCAACATCGCGCGTTCCTGTCTCACCGTTAATCACGCTCTCACATGGAGGAACGCTGAAAATCCATCCATCACGGCAGCAGGTGCTCGCCACGCCAGAGATCCGCCAACTGCTCCCGCTCACGGATGAGGTGGGCCTGGTTGCCGTCCACCAGCACCTCGGCCGCACGGGGTCGGGTGTTGTAGTTGGAGGACATGGTAAAGCCGTAGGCCCCGGCGGAGCGCACCGCCAGCAGGGAGCCCTCGGCAATCGCCAGGGTACGCTCCTTGCCGAGGAAGTCGCCGGTCTCGCACACCGGGCCCACCACGTCATAGAGTGCCTTCTCGTGGGTCGCGCGGCTGTCCACCTCGATGATGTTCATCCAGGCGCCGTAGAGGGAGGGGCGCAGCAGATCGTTCATGCCGGCGTCGATCAGGGCGAAGTTGCGGGTCTCGCCGGGTTTGAGGAACTCGACCCGGGTCAACAGCACACCGGCGTTGGCGACGATGGCGCGGCCCGGTTCGAACAAGAGGGTCAGATCCCGGCCCGCCAGCTTCTGCTTGAGCGCCTCGGCATACTCGGTTGGGTGCGGCGGCTGCTCGGCGCCGTAGTTGACCCCCAGACCGCCGCCCACGTCCAGGTGATGGATGTGGATGCCTTCCGCCGCCAGCTCGTCGATGAGCTTGAGCAGCTTGTCCGCCGCCTCCATAAAGGGATTCAATTCAGTGAGTTGCGAGCCGATGTGGCAATCCACCCCCTTGATCTCGATGTGGGCCATGGCCGCCGCCTTGCGGTAGATGGCGGGCGCCTGTTCGATGGGGATGCCGAACTTGTTCTGCTTGAGGCCGGTGGAGATATAGGGGTGCGTGCCCGCGTCGATGTCCGGGTTGACCCGCACCGAGACCCGCGCCTTTTTGCCCATGCTGCCTGCGACCCGGTTCAGGCGCTCCAGCTCGGCTTCGGACTCCAGGTTGAAGCAGAGGATCTCTTTTTCCAGCGCAAGGCGCATCTCGGCTTCGCTCTTGGCGACGCCGGAGAAGACCACCTTGGCCGGATCACCGCCCGCCGCCAGCACCCGGGACAGCTCGCCGCCGGAGACGATGTCAAAGCCCGAACCAAGGCGTGCCAGCAGATTGAGCAGGGCCAGGTTGGAGTTGGCCTTGACCGCGTAGCAGATCAGGTGGGGAATGTCGCCAGCCGCCTGGTCGAAGGCATGCCAGTGGCGTTCCAGGGTGGCGCGGGAGTAGACATAGAGCGGAGTGCCGTACTGGTCGGCAAGCTGTTGCAGGGGAAGCTGTTCGGCCTGAAGCTGACCGTCTGCGTCGTAGTTAAAGTGATCCAAGGGGGCGGTTCCTTCCTAGATTATTGCGGCGCGGCCTCTGAGGCCGGTGTAGCGGTCGCAGGCGAGGCGGCTCGCGGTGTACTCTCTGTCTTGGGCTGTGTCTGCTCTGCAGGTGCGGGCTGTTCGGCCGGCGGCATGTAGAGCGGCCCCGTCAGGCCACAGGCGGCCAACCCGAGCGACAGCGACGCGGCAAACAGGCACTTGGTGAACTGGGTAATCATAATGGTTCGCTGCGAAAAAATTTTTGGCCCTCTATAATCGCACTCACATTGTTAAAAGCAACAGGATAAACCGATGAAGGATCACGAGTATCACGCCCTGACCGACGCCTTTTTCCAGTATGTGGAAGACACCATCGACGAGGGGTATCCGGATATCGACTGCGAACGCGCCGGCGGGGTGCTGACCTTGAGCTTCGAGAACAAGACCAAGGTCATCATCAACAAGCAGGAGCCCCTGCACCAGATCTGGGTCGCCACCCGGGAGAACGGCTTCCACTTCGAGCTGCGCGGTGACAGCTGGATCGACAACCGCTTCGGCGACGAGCTCAAGGCCCTGCTGACCCGGGCCTGCACCACCCAGGCCGGCGAGCCCGTGGTCTTCTCATGACGGATCTGCATCCCGAAGGTGCCCGCCATGCGGTGATCTGGCTGCACGGGCTGGGGGACTCCGGCGCCGGCCTTGCCCCCCTGGTGGAGGCACTGGCCCTGCCCGCCGACCTGCCCGTCCGCCATCTGCTGCCCGATGCGCCCGAGCGCCCCATCACCATCAACATGGGCTACAGGATGCGCGGCTGGTACGACATCAAGAGCTTCGAGGATCCGGCGGATCGCGCCGTAGAGTCCCATGTCAGGGAGTCAGCGGCCCGTATCGCCTCGCTGATCGAACAGTTGGTGGCCGAGGGTTTCGCCCCCGAGCGTATCGTGCTGGCCGGCTTCTCCCAGGGGGGCGTCATCGCCTCTTTCACCGCCCTGCGCCATCCGGTGCCACTGGCAGGCCTGCTCTGCATGTCCACCTACCTGGCTGCGCCCAACACCCTGCCCGGCGAGATGAGCGAGGCGGCCCGCGCCCTGCCCATCTGCTACATGCACGGCATCTATGACGACGTGGTGAACCTCTCCATGGGCTGGGACGCCAAGAATCGGCTGGAAGCAGCGGGACTCAGCCCCGAGTGGCACGAATACCCCATGCGCCACGAGATCTGCCGCCCCCAGCTGGGCGACATTCGCAGCTGGTTGCTGGCCCGCCTCGGTGCCTGATTGTCGGATCACGGGTAAGACAACGGCCTGCATCAGCAGGCCGTTTGCTTTCATCCCTGACGGCGATGCTCGACGGCATCCCCCACTGGCCGCGGCCCCCTCCACACCAGATTCCCGCACCACGGATACGACAACGGCCTGCATCATGCAGGCCGTTTGCCATCTTGCCGGTGCGGTTATTAGCGTATCATCCTACCTCCCGCGCCGCTCCTGGGGTGTCCCGCTGCGGGCTCTGGCTGCGGTAGGGGATCACATCGAGTTTGTCACCCACCTGCACGATTTCGTAGTACTGGGGCAGGTTGAAGTTGCTGAACTGACCCGCATTGCTGAATCGCTCGTGACCCGAGGTGTAGAACCGGTTCACCCCCTGTACCAGTTCGTCCTTGTTGCCGGCGAAGTGCTGGTAGATCTCCACCCGATTCGCCTCGTCCAGGATATAGATGTTGGTGCCTGCATCCCGGGTATCGAAGAAGAACTGCACCAGCCCTTCGCTGGCGTAGGCGTCGACGATGCCGGGCAGGTGCTGGCTGTGAGTCTTGTCGAGGCGCAGCGGCAGGTGATCCAGCTTGTTGTGGGAGATGTGGCGGTAGAAGTCGATGGCGTTTTCCAGCTTCTTGACCGACACCCCGCGCCGCTCGAAGAAGATGCCGTACTTCTCCTTGCCGAGCGCCAGCGTCTTGACCAGCTGCTGCTTGTCCCGGGCCAGGCGCAACTCGATGCATTCAGCCACAAGCTGCTGGAAGCGGGTGCGCACCAGGGAGCGGAAGTGCTGGCTGTAGCAGAACACCTCGATCATCTCGGGGGCCGCAGCGTCCTGGTGCATCTTGCCGAGGATGGTGGTGAGGGCGTCCACCACGGCTTCCTCCCCCTCGAAGTGCAGGGTGCGGATCTCGCTCCAGGAGTTGCGATAGACGAGATCCACGGATCCCACCAGACACTCCTGGTTGCGACCGAACGAGAAGACATCGGCGGCGTTGGCATCGAACTCGATCACCTGCCCCACCCAGTGGCTGGACGGGTCCGTCTCCAGGTTCAGGAAGATAGAGAGCTGGCGGATCTCGCACGGCCGGCTCAGGGCCAGGTTGGTCGCGCGGGGATACTTGACCGGGAAGGTGCCGGAGAGATCGCGACAGAACTGATGCAGGTTGTCGATGTGCAGATCCGAGCCCTGGTTGAACAGGTGCACCCGGGACTGGGGCGTCAGCAGGCCGTTGAAATAGGCCCAGGCCACCAGCTTGCTGATGTAGCCGTTATATTCGAGCGGCGCCCGGCCAATGATGTCGGCGGGTTCGAGGGAATGCTTGTAGAGATACCAGCCGGCGCGATTCAGGCGGCCGTGGGGTACCTGTACCAGGCTGAGATCCGGCTCGCCGAGATCCGGCGCAATCTTGAGGTTGATGCGCTGCACCTTGCCCGGCAGGCTCTCGAATGCGGCATAGAGCTTGCGCGACAGGATGCCGATGTCTTCCGGGTTGATGGACTCGCTGATGTTGTTGCGCCGGGCGAACTGGATGAGATTGCGGTAGCTCTGCATCAGAGCCTCCAGCAACTCGGCGTAGGCCACCTTGACGTCCTCGACCTTCCACTCCTGGCGGTGATCAAGGTGGTAAAGGCGCTCCGGACTCCAGCCCCAGTAGGCTACCAGCTGGGCCATCTGCTCCCGGCGCCAGTCCGGGGAGTGATCTTCCTTGGGATGGCTCAGCCCGTCGCACACCTTCAGATAGAAGCAGCGACGCACCAGATCGAGGCGCTGCATGTCGCCGATGGACTTGAGGTAGTTGGTCACCTTGTCCAGCATCAGGCAGTAGTTGTCGAGGCGGTAGTGCATCCCCTCGTTGTGCTGGAACCAGTCGCGACTGGTCACCGACAGCAGCCGGGTGTTGGGATACTCGTGGGAGTAGGCCTCCATCAGCACCGACTTGAGCACCGCCTTGTAGGGGGAGTCGATCCCCTTGTAGAGCTGCCACAGGGCGGAGCCGAAATACTCCTCGGCAGGAATGCGATCAAAGCCCCCCAGATCGAGCCAGTCATCCTGGCTCAACTTGCCGTGGGCAAACAGGCCGTTGACGTAGTCGTCGTAGTGATCGTCATATTCGGCCGGCACCAGATACCAGAGCAGCCGCTTGCCGGCGATGTGCATGGCGCTGCGGTAGAACTCGTCGAGCAGCAGCAGGTGCTGGGCGCTGCCGCAGCTCTCCCCCTGCATCTGGGCATCGTTGCGCTGACGGAACTTGTCTTCGGGGATCAGGAAGAAGTTGAGATCGACCCCCCGCTGCTCCGCCCACATGGAGAGGTGCTGGCACTTCTGTTCCAGCAGGGCGAGGCGCTCGCTCGACAGACCAGCCACATGACAGACCCAGATGTCGAGATCCGAGTGGCAGCACTGACCGATGGAGGAGGTGCTCCCCATGGAGTAGAGGCCCTGAATGGACTTGTCGTGGGTACTGAGACCGCCCTGGCAGTTGGCGTTCTGGCAGAGATCCTGGATGAAGGCCTGCTGGGCCTCGTTGGCGACAAAACTCCAGATACCATGAGGCACATCCCCTGCCACATAACCGGGCAACAGGGGGTGATTGAAGTGCAGCATGACAGGCAGCAAGTGGAAAACCTGCTGCCCGTAGCGACTCATGAGATCCAGCGCTCGTTGCGTCTTGAGACGATTGAGTTCGTCGTAGCGCGCCACCAGCGTGTCGAGTTTAACCAGCAATGCCCTACCTATGGGGAAGATAAATGACGCACCAAAACGGGGAGACGTCAAAAAAGTGTGATCATGTTAACAATGCAAACAGCAGTGGTAAACAAGCCCGCACACAATCACCGGATTATTTCTGACCCCGTTCGTAACGGTATCAGCGGAAAGCAATAAAATTGCTTATTTTCAATAACTTAAAATCAATTACTGGCTGAGTGAAAATAATTTTCAGCCCCCGTTTTTGAGCTTGGCCCCGCTTTTGCGGGCTGCGCCGGCGTTGTTTCCTAAATCCGGGAACTATCCGGCCACTCGGTGATCTGATCTCTTAGGTCAACTGCAGGGAGCGTCAGATGGGCAAGTCCAAGCACAAGATCAGTAACTGGAAACAGTACAACCAAGCCTTGGTGCAACGCGGTTCGCTAACCATCTGGATGACTGAGCAAGCCATCAAGCACTGGCATTGCCAGACCCATCATGGCCGCCGGGGACGTGGCTTTCACTACAGCGATAGCGCCATCGAGACCGCGCTGATGCTCAAGGGCGTGTTCAAGCTGCCACTGCGCGCCTTGGAGGGGTTCATTAACTCGCTGTTCAAACTGATGCAGGTTCCCTTGCAGTCGCCGGACTACAGTTGCATCAGCAAGCGCGCCAAGACGGTAGAGATCAAGTACCGCCTGCCCAGCCAAGGCCCGGTTGCTCACTTGGTGATTGATGCCACCGGCCTCAAGGTCTACGGCGAAGGCGAATGGAAAATTCACAAGCACGGCAAGGAGAAACGGCGCCTTTGGCGCAAACTCCATCTGGCCGTGGATGCTGCCAGCCATGCCATCGTCGCGGCCGAAGTCAGCCTCGACACGGTGGCCGATAACGAGGTGCTGCCGACATTGCTCAATCCCTTGCGGCGCAAGATCGAACAAATCAGTGCCGACGGCGCTTATGACACCAAAGAGTGTCACGCCCTGCTGAAGAAGAAGGGAGCCAAGGCCACCATCCCGCCGAGAAAGAACGCCGCGCTGTGGGAGGAAGGTCATCCCCGCAACGAAGCCGTCAAAGCGCTGAAAGCCGGTGAGCTGGAACAATGGAAAAAGGACTCCGGCTATCATCAGCGTTCGAAGGCCGAAACCGCCATGTATCGCTTCAAGCAGCTCATCGGACCGAAACTGAGCCTGCGGGATTACAACGCCCAAGTGGGGGAAATCCTGGCCGGAGTCAAAGTCATGAACAAGGTCATTGGCCTTGGTATGCCTGTTCGGCAGCCCATCAATTAAGCGAGGCGAACCGCCTGGGGACAGGCTGTCCCCCCTCTGATTTGATCAACATCGCCGGCTGCGCCATGAAAGCCCCTGCAAAGGGTGGTAAGATCGTTTTCCTCTCAAAAGATGAAACAACTGATTGATATGGCAGCCCGAACCCTGAGAATTGCCACTCGAAAGAGCCCACTGGCCCTGTGGCAGGCCAATTTTGTGAAAGATCGGCTGGAGGCACTCCATCCGGATCTGCAGGTCGAACTGGTGCCCATGAGCACCCAGGGTGACAAGATCCTCGACACCCCCCTCGCCAAGGTCGGCGGCAAGGGGTTGTTCGTCAAGGAACTGGAGACTGCCATGCTGGAAGGGCGTGCCGACATCGCTGTCCACTCCATGAAAGACGTACCTGTGGAGTTCCCCGACGGACTCGGCCTGCACACCATCTGTGAGCGCGAAGACCCGCGTGATGCCTTTGTTTCCAACTATTTCAACCAGATAGACGAGCTGCCTCAAGGGGCCGTGGTCGGCACCTCCAGCCTGCGCCGTCAGTGCCAGCTGCGCGCTGCGCGCCCTGATCTCGTGATCCGCGACCTGCGGGGCAACGTCAACACCCGCCTCGCCAAGCTGGATGCCGGTGATTATGACGCCATCATCCTGGCCGCCGCCGGCCTGAAACGACTGGAGATGGCCCATCGCATCGCCGCCTTCATCGAGCCCGAGCAGAGCCTGCCCGCCAACGGCCAGGGGGCGGTCGGCATCGAATGCCGCCTCGACGATCACGAGCTGCACGCCCTGCTGGCGCCGCTCGAACACCCCGAGACCCGCATCCGGGTGCTGACCGAGCGCGCCATGAACCGCGCCCTGCAAGGGGGCTGTCAGGTGCCCATCGGGGCCTATGCCCTGGTACAGGGAGAAGAAGTATGGCTGCGTGGCCTGGTGGGCAGCCCGGACGGTGCCCGCGTCATTCGCGACGAGATCCGCGGCCCCCTGGCAGAGGGCGAGGCACTGGGCCACACCCTGGCCCAGCGCCTGCTGGCCGCCGGCGCCGACGTTATCCTGGCCGAGGTCTACCGGGCATGAGTGCAGTACGGACCGGTTCGCGGTCATCTGCCCGGAGCGCCGCCTGATGGTCCCCCTGGTGGTGCGCCCGGCCGCCCAGGCCAACCAGCTGGTGCAGATGCTGCACCAGCTGGGTCATGCACCGCTCTGCTGTCCGTTGCTGGAAACCCGGCCGGGATGCGACCTCCCTCACCTGGGTGACATGCTGCGGGAGGCGGACCTCGTTATCGCCGTCAGCATGCATGCCGTTCATTTTGCACATCATTTTCTGTTGCAAACTGGTCAGACCTGGCCACATATTGATTACTTTGCAGTCGGTCAGGCGAGTGCGGATGCCTTCGCCGAGGCGGGCATCCAGGCCCTGTGCCCGGCCGATCCCCGCAGTGAAGGGCTGCTGGCCCTGCCGGCGCTGCAAGGGGTGAGTGGCCGCCGGGTGCTGATCCTGCGCGGCAACGACGGGCGGGATCTCATCGCCCGGACGCTGGCCTCACGGGGCGCACTGGTGCACTATTGTGCCACCTATGAGCGCCACTACCCCGATCTTGACGGGGACGCATTGACCCGCCACTGGCAGGCAGCCGGGCTCGACAGCCTGCTCATCACCAGTGGCGAATTGTTGCAGCGGTTGCTGGCCCTGGTGCCCGGCCCGCAGCACCCCTGGCTTTATGACCGCCTGCTGGTGGTGCCCAGTCCCCGGGTGGCCGAGATGGCAGAAGGGGCTGGTTTTACCCGTATCGTGATTGCCCAAGGTGCATCCAACCAGGCTCTGGTGGCCGCCCTGGAACTGAGGAAGATGGAATGACTGAACAGCAAGAAGTCCAGCCGAGTGCCGCGGCCACCGTGGCCGACAACAACAAGCCCACTCCCGGAACGACAGGGAGCAAGAAGGGCAGCTCTGGCACCGTGCTTGGCGGCATCGCCATCCTGCTGGCCCTGGGGCTGGCCGGTGGTCTCTATGTGCACGGACACCAGAACGCCGTTGCCCAGCAGGCCGAACTGGTAGCCCTCAAGCAGCAACTGGCCGACGCCATGACCAGGATTGAGCAGGGCAGCAGCAAGGATGCCGAACAGATCGGTGCCCTCGGCAAGAGCCAGCAGCAGTTGCAGGAGGCGCTGGACGCCTTGCAGACCAAGGTGCTGGATCTGGACGACAAGCGCCCCAATGACTGGATGTTGGCCGAATCCGAATACCTGGTGCGCATGGCGGGCCGCAAGCTGTGGCTCGAACACGACATCGTCTCCGCCATCACATTGCTCGGCAACGCCGACGAGCGCATCAAGGCGCTCAACGACCCCAGCCTGATGCCCATTCGCAAGGCGCTGGCGGAAGACATCGCCAAGCTCAAGGGGATGCCGCGGGTCGATCGCGAAGGGTTGACCCTGAAGCTGGCCGCCCTCTCGGACCAGATCGAGCTGCTGCCCCTCTCCACCGTCAGCATGCCGGAAGCCAAGAGCGAGCCCGACCAGACCGTCAGCACCAACCCGGACGAGTGGCAGAGCAACCTGAAGAAGAACTGGGTCAAGTTCACCGAAAACTTCATCACCATCCGTCGCCGCGATGGCGCCGTGGAAGCCCTGCTCTCCCCACAGCAGGAGATCTTCCTGCGGGAGAACCTCAAGACCAAGCTGCTGCAGGCCCAGCTCGCCGTCTATCGTGAACAGCAGTCCCTCTATGTCGACAGCCTGGAGAAGGCCCAGCGCTGGCTGACCCAGTATTTCGATGCCGACAACAGCGCCACCCAGTACATGCAGTCCGAGCTCGACAAGCTCAAAGGCGAGCAGATCCAGTTTGACTACCCGGATCAGTTCAAGACCCAGACCATGCTGGAACAGGTGCTGACCGAACGCCTGCAACGCATCCTGGCCGGCAACTGAGGAGGAGACCATGATTCGTCTGATCGTCATAGTCGCCGTGATGGTGGCGGGCCTCATCTTCGGGCCCGAAGCCTCCGGCAACAAGGGCTATGTGCTCATCTCGCTGGGCAACTACACGGTGGAATCCTCAGTCACCAGCGCGGTGATCCTGGCGGTGCTGTTCTACGGCGCCCTGCTCATCGTGGAATGGGTGCTGGCCCGCCTGTTCGGCCTGCGCCGCAAGACCCAGGGCTGGTTCGGTTCCCGCCGCCGCCGCAAGGCCAACCTGCAAACCGTCAATGCCACCCTGGCCATGGCAGAGGGGCACTACAACCAGGCCGAGAAGCTCCTCATCAAGGGCGCAGACAACAGCGACACCCCGCTGCTCAACTACCTGAGCGCCGCCCGGGTGGCCCAGGCCCGGGGCGATGACGTGCGCCGGGATCACTACCTGCAGAAAGCTCAGGAAGAGAACCCCAAGGCAGAGCTGGCACTGACCCTGATCCAGACCCAGTTGCAGATTGAGCAGGGCCAGTACGACAGCGCCCTCGGTCGCCTCGAGTCCATCTATGCCCTCAACCCGCGCCACCCCATGGTGCTGGATCAGCTGCGTCAGGTGTATCTGGCCCGTGAAGACTGGGCGGCCCTCATCGATCTCGCCCCTGCCCTGCGCAAGGTGGGCAAGCTGACCGCTCAGCAGGAAGAGACCCTGCTGCACCAGGCGTGGTGCGGTCGTCTGGAGGCCGCCAGCGGCTCCCTCGACACCCTGCGCACGGTCTGGCAGGGTCTGCCCCGCAAACAGCGCCAGGATCCCGTGCTGCTGGCCAGTTACGGGGATCGCCTGCGCCGATTGGGGGCCGATGCCGAAGCCGCCGATCTCTGGCTGGAGGCCCTGCGCAAGGATCCCTCCCCCGAGCTGTTCGCCCGCCTGCCCAAGCTCAAACTGGACGACTACCAGCCCATGCTGACCCTGCTCAGAAAGATCCAGGATCAACCGGGCGCCGAAGCGGCGCTGGCCCGGGTCTGCCTGCTGGCCGGTCAACTGGACGACGCCCAGCGGCTGCTGGAGCAGGAAGTGGCGAAGGCGCCGGATGCCGCCCTCTACCACGCCCTCGGCCAGGTGATGGACAAGCGCCGCCTGACCAACAAGGCCAACGAGTACTACCGCCAGGCATTGCAGCTGGCCGACATCTGACGCCCGTTCGTCGCGAAATAAAAAGAGGCCGCAATTGCGGCCTCTTTTTATTGGGATTGTTTATTGCCATTGTTCCGAATGGTGGCTCTCTTCTCCCCTTGCGGGAGAAGGGGGCGGGGATGAGGAGGACAAGCAGACACCCTTTCCCCGAGGGAGAGGGTCAAGGGCTCAGACGGTCAGCCGCTCCAGCTCGCCGATAAGCCAGATGGCCTCCTGGCGATGGGAGCCGCACACGTCCGCCATGGGGCGAAAGCCGCCGCACACCGCCGGGCGCTCCGGCTGGCCGAAGATCTTGCACCCCAGGTGCGCATCGAGCTGCACACAGGGCACACCGGCGGGCTTGCCGTCCGGCATGCCGGGAATGGCACTGCTGATGCTGGGGGCGATGCAGCAGGCACCGCATCCCTGACGACATTCCATGTGATTTTTCCTCTGTGGGGCACCGCAGTGTAGCAAGGAGTCCGGTTTCTCCTAAGCCTTATCCCTGCCCGGGCATCCTGGCGCCCTGCAGAGCGCAAAAAGCCCGGCAGTGCCGGGCTTTTTGCTGCGGGAGTCAGCACATCACAGGATGATGTCCCGTACCACGCTGTCTTTGCGATCCAGGAAGTGGATCGACTTGATACGACGGCATGAGAGTACGTGACTTGCCGCCACCGCCATCCTCCTGCTTACAGGATGATGTCGCGTACCACGCTGTCTTTGCGATCCAGGAAGTGGATCGACTTGATACGACGGATGGTGCGCGATTTACCGCGGATCAGCAGGGTCTCGGTGGTCGCCATGACGCCGTCGCTGGTGATCCCTTCCAGCAGATCACCCTTGGTGATGCCGGTGGCCGAGAAGATGACGTTGTCATTCTTGGCCAGATCTTCGAGCTTGAGCACCTTGCTCACGTCGATGCCCAGCTCCTCGCAGCGCGCGATCTCCTGTTCACCCAGGGCGCGAACCTCGGGGCTGTCACCCTTGACCTGGTGGCGGGGGATCAGGCGAGCCTGCATGTCGCCGTCCAGGGCGCGGATCACCGCGGCGGAGATCACCCCTTCCGGCGCGCCACCGATGCCGTAGAGCATGTCCACTTCGCTGTCCGGCAGACAGGTGAGGATGGAGGCGGCCACGTCGCCGTCGGGAATGGCGAACACCCGCACTCCCAGGCCCTGCATCTCCTTGATCGCCTTGTCATGACGCGGCTTGGCCAGGGTGATGACGGTCAGACGGGAGAGGGGCTTGCCGAGCGCCTTGGCCACGGCCTTGAGGTTCAGCTCCAGGGCCTGATCGAGATCGATGGCGCCTCTCGCCTTGGGGCCCACGATCAGCTTTTCCATGTACATGTCGGGGGCCTTGAGGAAGGATCCCTTGTCGCCCACCGCCAGCACGGCCAGAGCATTGGCCTGACCCATGGCAGTCATGCGGGTCCCCTCGATGGGGTCGACCGCGATGTCCACGGCGTCGCCCTGACCCGTGCCCACCTTCTCGCCGATGTAGAGCATGGGGGCTTCGTCGATCTCCCCTTCGCCGATCACAATCTCGCCATCGATCTGGATCTGATTGAGGATGTGACGCATGGCCGCCACGGCCGCGCCATCGGCGATATTCTTGTCACCACGTCCGAGCCACTTGTAGCCAGCCAGTGCAGCCGCTTCCGTCACTCGGGAAAATTCGATTGCCAGTTCACGTCTCATCGCATATCCAACCTTAGGAGCTCGAAAACGGGCGGCATTCTACCACAAGGGCAAACCTTTGCGCGTAAAAGTGGCGACCAGCCACATAAATCCCGGTTTTCATCCCGCTGACATGGAACCGACACGGTTTGTTCATTGCACGGTCACCCGACTGTCATCTGTCACTTCTAGCATGGCCCCGTCTTTTAAAACAAAAGCTTGCAACACAAGGGATCATGATGAAAAAGCTGACAGTAGTAGCATTGGCTCTTACCGCCGCCTTCCAGGCTCAAGCCGTTGAAGTGTACAAAAACGAGAGCACCCTGCTCGACCTCTACGGCCGCATCTACGCCGGCCAGTTCTTCGGCGAGAAGAAAGAGCTGGACGCCAACGGTGACATCAAAAACGAATACAGCGACAAGCAGGGGGCCAACCAGTTTGTCCGTCTGGGCGCCAAGGTAGAGAGCGAGATCAACCCGGGTCTCAAGGCGCTGGCCCAGTACGAACTGCAGATGTACATCAACGACAGCGAGAAGACCGTCAGCGAGAACTCCGACAACCTGCGTACCCGTCTGGCGTTCGCCGGTGTCGGCGCCAACTGGGGAACCGTCACCTTCGGTCGCCAGAAGGGGGCTCCTGGCTTCCTGGCGGACTGGACTGATGTCTCCCTCTCCGATGGTTACGGCAACGAGGCACTGGGCGCCAAGACCGACACCTTCGCCACCAACCGCGCCGGCTCCGTGCTGAAGTACTCCGGCCTGTTCAACGGTTTCCAGGTAGATACCAGCTACAAGTTCGATGGCGGTGACACCGAAGAGACCTCCAGCAAGGACAGCGATGCCGCCTACGGTGCCGCCGTGGCCTACACCTTCCCGTTCAACCTCTCCCTGGGGACCGCCTACAACGTGGGCATCCGCGACAAGAGCGGTGAAGAGGATGCCAAGCTGTGGCTGCTCTCCGCCAAGTACGACAACAAGGCCCTCTACGCCGCCCTGAGCTATGCCGACGGCAGCGACTTCCTGGCCACCGGCAAGGATCACACCGGCTGGGAAGGGGCGCTGGGTTACAACTTCGAGAGCGGCTTCGGCCTGATGGCCCTGTGGAACAAGCAGAAGGTGGAGCAGGCTGGCAAGTCTGACTACGACTCCATCGACTACTACACCCTGGGTGCCCAGTACAAGTTCAACAAGAACCTGCGCGTCATCGGCGAGTACCGCATCAACAACCTCGACAGCCATGACAGCGGCAAGCTCAACACCAAGGATGACTTCCAGCTGGCGGCCCGCTACGACTTCTAAGTCGGCAACCACCTGACGACACGGCGCGCAGAGCACTCTGCGCGCCGTTTTTTATTGCGTCAGGCCAGGGGTTTGTACGCCGACACCAGCAACAGCATGGGGCGCTCCGCCTCCTCCGCCAGGGCCGGGTTGGCCGCAATCTGCGCCGCCGTCGGCCCCCACTCCTCCACGCGGCGGATCTGGAACCCGGCGGCGACAAGGGCATTGAGGTAGGTGCCCAGGGTGCGGTGATACTTGATCACCCCCTCCGCCAGCCAGTTGCTGACCCGCTTGCCCTCCGCCTGATAGCCGTTGATGGGCCAGGAGCGGCGTCCCTCTGCATCCACCAGCCAGCCCTGCGGCTGCGGGCAGGTGAAGATGGGGTGCTCCACCGAGAACACCAGGCTGCCGCCAGCCACCAGCGCACGGTGGATCTCCGCAAACAGCGGCGCCACCTCGGGCAGGTAGTGCAGCGCCAAGGAGCTGTAAATGAGATCGAAAGGCTCATCGGACAGCGCAAGACCGTCCAGATCCCCCTGCCGATAGCGGATGGCCTCATCCCGGGTCAGCTCGGCGGCACGGACCAGCATCTTCGCGGAGAGATCGATACCGACCACATCGGCAGCCCCGAGATCTCTGGCTGCCCGGCAGAACCAGCCATAACCGCAGCCCAGATCCAGCACCCGCTTGCCGGCAAGATCCGGCAGCATGGCGTGCAGCGCCGGCCACTCCGGCGCCCCCGCCAGCCCGTGGAGGGAGCGTGGCAGTTGGGCATAGCCCTCAAAAAACCCTGGTTCGTCATAGATATTTTGTGACATTGCACTGTTTCCTCTTGAAGATGGTCAGCCTCTCTGGCCGACGACCCGGCCCTTGCCAAGCATACCCGTCGGTCATGACAGACCATAAAAAAAGCAGAGACCCGGGCGGGCCTCTGCTCTGTCTCGCACCCGCAGCCTGGCTGCGGGACAACAAAAAAGGCCATAGACGAGGCAACGTCTATGGCCTTGGTTCAGTCGTGCGGCAAGGTCACGGCTCCCGCGAGGTAGCGAGATCCGGTCGTCACTGCACGATGAATGGATGGGAGGTCTGGGCCTCCACCGGCTCCGGACAATGCTTCATCGTGCGCATCTGTACGGAGTTCATTCGGGTCACTCGCTGATCCGAAGCATAAAGGGTCATGTCACTCACCCGGCCGGGCCGGTTCCATCAACACATTGAAAAATCTGGTGCCACTCTAGGGGACAGGAGTCTCAGAGGCAAGCCCGGCAGATCATGTTTGCCGACTCTCTCACCCCAGCTTCTTCTGCCAGAACATAGCCCGGCCCACCTCGGGATCGAGCTCATAACCCGCAAAGCCGCTGGCGCGATAGGCAGCCTGGGCCACCTTGTTCCCCTCCAGCACCTCCAGGGTCAGCTTGCAGCAACCGAGCTCCCGGGCGAGCCGCTCCGCCTCCGCCAACAGCTGCTTGCCGATGCCCTGGCCGCGATGGGCAGGGTGCACCGCCACGTCGTGGATATTGAGCAGCGGCTGACAGGCGAAGGTCGAAAAACCCTCGAAGCAGGTGGCAACGCCAGCGGGCTCCCCATCGACCCAGGCCAGCAGCACATGAGCACCGGGTCGCGCGGCCAGGGCTTCGGCCAGATTCGCCTTCACCTCGTCCGCCAGTGCACTGCCGCCCCCCATCTCGTCCCTGGCGTATTCGTCCAGCATCGCGATCAGCGCCTCGCCGTGGCGAGGGTTGTGCAGATCCGCCCTGATGATCTCGACCATGTTTCTCTCCCTGTGTGTTCCGGATGGTGCGCCAAGGCGCGAGGCCACCATGGTAGCGTCCCCTCCGAACCGAACCAAGGTTCCCCCGGCCTTTTCCCCGAGGTTCCAGCCCCCTCAATGCCTGCCCGCCAATGATCTCTTTTTCTTGCATCTTCTCCTTGCAAGGCAAATGAAAATCAATATCATTAGCAACCTCTCGCAATGAGAGAAATCAATAATTACAAATAAATCAACAAGTTCAGGCCGATTGGTCGACAAAGAGTCACACCCAGATGAACCATTCCATCCCCCCGCGCGCCTTGCTGGGCGTCGCCTTGCTGGCGGTTTGCACCAGCCCCCGTGCCGAAGACGAAACCCTGACCGTGGTCGGCAAACGCAGCCAACATGAAGAGGTCGCCACCGCGACCCGTACCGCCACCCCGGCCAAGCTGGTGCCCCAGAGCATCGAGAGCGTCAAGGCAAGCGAGCTGACCGCCTTCGGCCAGCCCACCCTGAGTGAAGCCCTGACCGGCATCCCCGGCGTCAACGCCAGCGGCGACACCCGCTTTGACGGCGTCACCATCCGCGGTTTCAGCGCCAGCAACGACTTCTACCTCGACGGCCTGCGCGACGACATGCAATACACCCGCGACCTTGGCAACATCGAACGGGTCGAAGTGCTCAAGGGCCCCGCCGCCGTGCTCTACGGCCGTGGCAGCACGGGCGGCATCGTCAACCGGGTCAGCAAGGTTCCCCAGAAAGGGCAGGCCTCCAGCGTCAGCGCCCAGGTCGGCAGCTTCGACAGCCGGCGCTTCGCCGCCGACCTCAACGGCGAGGCAGGAGAGCGGGTACAGGTGCGCCTGAACCTGGCCCAGGAAGACAAAGACAGCTTTCGCGACGACGTGACCAGCAAGCGCACCCTGCTGGCCCCCTCCGTCAACTGGGAGATCACCGACACCCTGAACTGGCTGGTGCAATACGAGCGCAACGAGCACGATCGCACCCCGGATCGCGGCATTCCCGGCGTCGATGGTCGTCCGGCGGATGTCCCCATCGAGAGCGTCTACAGCGACACCCGCCGCGACTTCATCGACGATGTGGCCCAGTCCACCCGCTCCCGCTTCACTTGGGACATCAACGATCAGTGGCAACTGCGCCAGCAGCTCGGCTACACCACCCTCGACAGCCAGTTCGACAATACCTATGTCACCAGCGTCAAGGGTGACAAGGTGACCCGCGCCCGCTGGCAGCAGGATCTCAAGGCCAGCAGCCTCACCAGCAACACCGAGGCGGAAGGCCAGCTGCAAACCGGTCCCATCGCCCATCGTCTGCTGGTGGGCCTGGAGCAGGGCTGGCAGGATCGCACCCCCAAGCTCTACCAGAACGCCAGCCCGATCCCGGCAGGCAACCTCTATGATCCGGGCTCCCTGCCCACCTACGACGGCGCCATGAAACTCTCCAGCGACGCCCATCACAGGGTGCGCGGTGTCGGCCTCTATGTGCAGGATCAACTCAGCCTGGGCGACTGGCACCTGCTGGCAGGCCTGCGCCGCGACGACTTCACCGTCACCAGCCGCCGCAACGACCTCGACAAGGAAGAGATCCTCTCGGTCACCAGCCTGAGTCCGCGCCTAGGCCTGGTGTGGAACCCCATCGAGGAGCATGCCTTCTACACCTCCTACAGCAAGACCTTCACCCCGGTGGGCGGTGAGCTTATCGGCATCACCCCGGGGGACAAGAACAACAACCTGGATCCCCAGCACACCCGGCTCTATGAAGGGGGCGTGAAGAGCGACTGGCTGAACGGCCGCCTCGCCACCACCCTCTCCCTCTACCGACTGGAGATGTACAACAAGCGCAGCAAGGATCCGCTGGATCCCACTAAGGTGATCCTCACCGGTCTGCAGCGCACCGACGGCATCGAGCTGAGCGCCCGTGCCCAGCTGACCGACGAGATCTATCTGCGCGGCGGCGTCGCCATCCAGGATGCCGAGCAGGTCAAGGCAGACGCGGACCTGCAAGGCAAGCGACCGATGAACGTCTCCCGCCAGAACGGCCAGCTGTTCGCCGGCTACCAGAGCGGCAAGCAGGGCTGGTTCGGCGAGACCGGGATGACGGCGGTGGGGGATCGCTTCGCCGACAACGCCAACACCACCACCTTGCCCGGTTACGCCCGCTTCGACGCCCGTGCCGGCTACCGCTGGCTCCAGTGGGAAGCCCAGCTGAGCGTGGAGAACCTGACCGATCACGACTACTTCGTCAGCGCCACCAGCGCGGCCCAGATCATGCCGGGCACGCCCCGTCAGCTGCACCTGACCGCCGCCTACCGCTTCTGATCCTCCCTGTTTACCGACCCCTCTGGCCAGCGTTCGCTGGCCAGATTGTTATGAAGCACCGAACGATGACACGCAGAAAACTCCCCCTGCACAACAACAAGTGGGTGCGCCGCATCCACGCCTGGGCCGGCTTTGCCACCCTCACCCTGATGCTGCTCTACGGCCTCACCGGCCTCTGGCTGCAACACAGGGCCGTGCTGCCCCTGCCCGGTCCCCACACCGCCAAATCGAGCGAAGAGATAGTACTGAGCACGCCGCTGGCCAGCCCGGATGAATTGAAAGCCCTGCTGCAACAGCGTTATGCAGACATGTTCGAGGAGGGGCGACCCCAGATCACCCCGCCCCAGACCCTGCCCACACCATCCGGCGCCCTCACCCTGCCGGCCCGCTGGGAGCTGCGCGGTGTCACCCTCAGCCAGAGCGTGGCCGCCAGCTATGTGGAAGGCACTCTGCTGGTGCGCACCGAGCTGCAGCAGGCCAACTTCGCTGCCAGCCTCAACCGGCTGCACCGTGGCATGGGCACCGGCCTGCCCTGGCAACTGGTGGGCGATCTGGCGGCCCTGGCCATGCTGCTGCTGGCCCTCACCAGCCTGCTGATGTGGAACAAGCTGCACGGCCCCGCCGGTCGCGGCATCGCCCTGCTGCTGCTGGGCGCCCTGGTCACCGTGCTGGTGGCCCTGCTCTAGCCCTTTTACCGACACCAAAACGGGATCCTGCTCCCGGCGGCGGTAACCTTGCCCGCACCTGGGGTAACAAAGGGTAACCGGCCTCCGATGGGGGTCACAATTGGCGACCAGGCGGCTGGATAGGGAGCACCTGCGGCTGATAGGGTGCGCCCAGCTCCCGAACGCCACGAGGAATCATGCGCATCTCCAGCATCGAATGCGGGCGAGTGGTGGCCATCCTGGCCGTGATGACCATCCATCTCTCCCCTTTCAGCAACCCCTTCGACCCCGCCCTGTGGGACGGCACGCCCTACCCTCTGGTCGGGGCCGTCATCAACCAGCTCTGCCGCTTCGCGGTGCCGCTGTTCTTCCTGTGCGCCGGTTACTTCTTGCAGCCCGCCCTCACCGCAGGCCACCCGCTGACGGTCGCACTGCGCTACTGCCGACCCCTGCTGGGGCTCTGGCTGGCGTGGAGCCTGCTCTACGTGCTGATACCCTTCAACCCGCTCGCGGCGGTGAGCGAGGGCTACCTGCCCGCCATGGCAGGCCAGTGGCAGATGCAGCTCGGGGATCCGCTCAACGTCTGGTGGGTGGGCGGCATGATCCACCTCTGGTTCCTGCCCGCCCTGATGGTGGCAGTGCTGATCCTGGGGCTATGCCAGCAGGTCCGCCTGCCGAGGCTGGCCCTGCTGCTGGGGGCCCTGCTCTACGCCCTGGCCCTGATCGGCGGCTCCTATGGCCCGCTGCTGCCGGGGGGGCGAGTGGGCCCTGCTGACCCGCAACGGCCCCTTCTTCTCCCTGCTGTTCGTGGCGCTTGGCGCCGAGCTGCGCCTGCGTGCCTGGCAGCCGGACGCCAGGCGCTGCGCCCTGATGATGATGGCGGGGATGGGGCTCTACGCCCTGGAGGCCGCAGGGCTGCTGCGCGCTGCCGCCGTGCCCCTCAATCGCCACGACTACCTGCTGGGTTCGCTTCCCTGGGCGCTGGGGCTGTTCGGCCTGCTGCTGGCCAACCCCGGCTGGGGCCAGGGCAGCTGGCTCGAGCGCCAGGCCCCCAAGGTGCTCGGCCTCTACTGTCTGCACATGATGCTGGTGGTGTGGCTGATGATCTTCGGCCCCCAGGGCAAGCAGGTGTGGTGGGAACTCCTCAAGGTACCCGCGCTGCTGGCGCTCACTCTGCTCGGCTACCGACTGCTGGCGGCCACCGCCCTCAGCCGCTGGTTGCTGCGGGCTCGCTAGAAACAGGACCCTGACCAGCCAGCAGATCAACGTGGTTCAGCGCAAAATCGTGCATCTGTTGAAGCAGGGGGATCAGGGCGACGCCAAGGGGGCTCAGGCTGTACTCCACCCTGGGCGGTACGTCGGGGTAGAGGGTGCGGATGATGACACCGTCGCTCTCCAGCTCCTTGAGCTGGGCGGTGAGCACCTTCTGGCTCACCTCGGGCAGGCAGCGGCGCAGGTCGCCAAAACGCAGGGTCTGTTCGCGCAGATGAAACAGAATGGCCGGCTTCCATTTGCCGGTCAGCAGGCGCAATACCTGATAGGCGGGACAGGGCAGTGAGGGCACGGTATGGCTCGTGAGTGGTTACTTTGCGGTAACTATGCCACGAAAATGTGCCTTCTTGCAGCCAAGATGCGGGCTTCCTATGATGCGGATTCCGCCAATCAACGCCCACGAGAGGTTTATCATGCCCAGCCTGCTGCAGATCCATTTCAACTTCCCCGCCCAGATGATGGGACCGGCCCTCACTGCTGCGGCCATGCCGCTGGCCGACTCCATCACCCGGGAGCCCGGCTTCATCTCCAAGATCTGGACCGAGAACCCGCGCACCGGCGAGGCGGGCGGCATCTATCTGTTCGAGGATGAGGGGAGCGCCCTCGCCTACGCCACCATGCATGAGCAGCGGGTGCTCGCCATGGGCGCCAGCGCGGTGCAGTACAAGGTGTTCGACGTCAACGAGCCCCTCAGCCGCGTCACCAAGGGCATCGCCTAGTCCGAGCGGGGCTCAGAACCTCAGGGTCAAGCCGATATTGGCCTGCCACTGGGTGATCAGCTCCCCTCGCACCCGAAAGGCGCAGATCTCGGGGTTGCAGAGAAACTGGCTGTCGTCGTTGACCAGGGCACCATAACCGCGCACCTCGGCCCGCACAGCCAGATGTTCGGTCAGGCGCGGCTGCACCCCGAGGGCCAGGGACATGGAAGGGGCCGTCTCGCTGTCGTAGGCATCGAAGCGGGTGACCCCGATCCCGGCACCGATATAGGGGGCCATCAGGTGGTCAGAGAGGGTCAGGGCCCCGGCAAACTGCAGGGTGTCCACCGTCAGCCTGTCGGGTAGTTCGGGGGACACCCGGGTCGACTGGTGGCTGTAGAGCAGCTCCACCATGCCGGGGTCATCCACCTCCCTGCTGATGAAGAGCCCCCAGCTGCCGGAGCGCTCCCCTTGCAGGGTGTCGATGTCGCTCCCGTGCGGCGTGGGGGCCGGCTCGTCCATGGCCCGAAAGTCGATGGCCGAGCTGTATCCCGCAAAGGGAGTCAGCTGCCAGCCCGTCGCCGGGGGCTCGGCTGCCCAGCCCGCCAGGGGCAGCAGCAACCCCGGCACCATCCCCATCGCTCCTCTCATGTGCTCATCCTTTGGTGAAAAGACCTGCGCAAAGCATATCAGAGCGCCCGTCTCCCACACTGGACGGGGGCTGTACCAGCCCCGTTGCCCCGCTCCCGATGGAAAAATCTGTGATCCCCGGGGTTATTCATCCGGGATTAACCTCGCCCCCGTAAGCTGACGGCGCCACAGCGGTGGCATCAACAGACGAGGATCTCAGGAATGGTTGCCGCGCAACTCAACGACCCCAAAAGCACGCTCTCCGATACCCTGAGGGCCACCGCCCACGCCATCGAGGAGAGCCACATCAGCCTGCGCCAGATGCTGGCCCTGGTGGGCGAGCAGGGCATGCTGCTGTTTTGCGTGCTGCTCACCGTGCCCTTCCTGCTGCCGGTCTCCATCCCCGGCGTCAGCACGCCCTTTGGCCTGCTGATCCTCTTCATCGGCACCGGCATCACCCTCAACCGGGTGCCCTGGCTGCCCGCCGTCCTGATGGAGCGCCGCTTCGCCGCCGAGCACATCAAGCCGGCCCTGCACAAGGGGGCCGACCTGCTGGCCCGCATCGATCGCCTGATCCGGCCGCGCCTGCTGATCCTGACCGGCAGTTACGCCATCAATCGCTGCAACGGCCTGCTGATCATGCTGGCGGCCCTGCTGCTGATGCTGCCGCTGGGCGCCATTCCCTTCACCAACGCCATGCCCGCCTGGGCCATCCTGCTGCTGGCCGTCGGCATGCTGCAGCGGGACGGTCTCTTCGTCGCCCTCGGCTATGCTCTGGTCGCCGCCACCCTGGTCTGGTTCAGCTCCCTGGCCATCGGCCTGCTGATGGCGGGGCAGAATATCTCGACCCTGTTTGGCTGATCTGGCCAGGCCAAATGAAAGAGGGCGACCCCGGGTCGCCCTCTTTCCTGTTCACTGCGCCCCTCAGGGTGCCCCATCGTGGGCCACCCGGTTGCGCCCGCCCCGCTTGGCCCGATAGAGCCACTCGTCCGCCCGGGCCAGCACGGTGCCAAGATCCTCTCCCGGCCGGATCAGGGTGGTGCCCAGGCTCACGGTCACGGGGGCGGGATCCGGCGCCATGGCCGCCACTGCGGCGCGGATCCGCTCCGCCACCTTCAGCAATATCCCCTCGTCTATCTGCGGCAGCAGGATCAGAAACTCCTCGCCACCGCTGCGCACGAAGAGATCCTCCCCCCGCAACTGGGCGGAGACGCACTCGCAGACCCGGCACAGGACCTTGTCACCGGTCTGGTGGCCGAAGCGATCGTTGATCTGCTTGAAGTGATCGAGATCCAGCATGATGAGGCCGGTGAGATGCTGCCCCTGTACCCTGTGGTGATACTGGTCGAAGAAAAAGTGGCGGTTGTAGAGGCCGGTGAGCTGATCCGTCTCCCCGAGCCGCTTGAGCCGCTGTTGCAGCTCGTACTGGCGGGTGATGCTGCGGGTCACCCAGGCCACCGCCCGCTTCCCCTCATATAAAGAGGGCAAGGGCGCTATCTTGCCCTCGAAACGCTGCATTCCCTGGGGCCCGGCGTCGGCGTCGATGCCGTCCACCTCGGCGGGGGAGAGGTCGTACTCCACCACCTGCACCTGGCCGCTGGCGAGGGCCTGAGCCACCTGCGCCATCACCCACTGCGCCTTGTCCTCGGGCAGCACGTCCAGCAGTTGTCTGCCGATCAGCGGGTTGCCGTTCTGGTAGGACTGCTGCTCCATCCCGCCGATGTACTCGATGTAGTAGCCATCTTCGCTGAGGATGAAAACGGGATCCGGCAACTGGGCCATCACTTCGTAGAGTTGTGCCACTGAGAGCGCCATCCGAGCTCCTTGCTATCCGTGGGAGTGGGTCCCTGTACTCCTGTTATACAAGACTCATGGAGTATCGCACAGGGGCAGAAAGTTGCCTGCAGGGCGGGAAGGATGCGGTCGGTGACGTGTTCACCGGACAAGCCTCCGGCAAAGTGAATGGTAGCAATCGGGGATGCTGTCAGAACCAGGGTTGTCAGACAGTCAGGAAGGTTTTTTGCCCTCAGGCAGTGCGACATCTCAACCCCTGTGACGTCAGGAGCGCCACAGGGGCATTCCCGCCCCCGGACAAGGGGGGCAAGGCCGGATCCCGGTCAATAGGGATCCGGCGAGCCGGCATCAGCGGGCAGCGGATCGACTGGCGTTCCAGAGCAGTTCGCCGCTCTTGAGATCCATCAGGCTCATGGCGAGCCGGTAGCGGCCCCCTTCAGAGAGGAGATCCCCGTAGAGCATGTAACCCGCCCCGGTCTGGCGACCCAGGCGCACCAGGGAGGCGGGGTTCATGCCCCCCTGCTGGTATTCGAGCTGACCCGTGATGGCCGCCACCTGGCCCGGGTCTGCGAAACGAAAGCCGCTATTGGCCTGAATGCGCTGGATCATGGCCACCGCCAGGGGCTGGGTGCTGAAGGGCTCACCTGTACCGTTCTGGGGCGCCATCAGCAGCAGTACCGGGCTGCTGCCCGCCAGTGCCTGCACATCGGCGGCCTTCAGGAAGTCATCGGCCAGGGCGACCGCCAGCCCCGTCGGTGCCACGGGTTTGGGAGCAGGCACCGGCTCGGCCTTGTCAGGCTCGGCCACGGGTTTCTCTGGTTTGGTCACCGGCTTGTCCGGCTCGCCGACCGGCGCAGGCGTCCCCCCATAGGGATTGACCGCACATCCGCCCAGCAGCAGGGCACCCACCATCAACAAGGAACGCAGCTTCATCTTTTCTCTCCGCCAGAAGTGTGCAAGGCGCACTTCGTCCATCATCCATTTTGACGGAGCCAGACTCCGCCGCCCCTCCATGCTAGAGACAAACCCGCCCCGGGTCGATGCGCACATGGTCAGGGGGCGACAGAGACTGGCGAACAGACAGTGCCAGAGAATGCCTCGAATCAAATGAGGCCTGAGCGCAACACCGCCGTTGTGACCATATTGCGCTACTGAATAGCGAAGAACACCAGGTGATAGAGAGAGGCGGCGATCAACCCACCAACACCTACCCAAGGGATATACCTTCCCTTGTCGAAGGGAAAAATGGCTTCACCAAACAAGATGGCGGCGTAGGACAAGACCGGCAGATATTGCCCCAGACGCCCTTGATGGATGGAGCTACCGACGAGATCAGAAGGAAAAAGGTAATAGAGGGCAAGATACAGGAGCATCAAGAATGACCCACATACAAAACGCCTCTCTGCAAAGCGCCCCCAACCCGACAAGAGGTAGCTACCTGCAACAAGCCCAACAACCAATAACATCATGATCAATGCCTATCTCTTCATGCTCGGCATCACGCGACACAGGGCGATATGACTCTCATTTTTCAGCTTTTAATTTGATCATCGGTTGCATTAATGATATCCAATTTGGCCTCATTCATGTCCGATAAAGCAGGAGAGTATCATGGGGATAGCTACATGTCCGATCAAAGGACTGACATTGAGCTCCCGTTCAATCGATGCCCTGGAGCAAATGGACCAGCTTGTAGACAGCGCCAATCAACTGGCTGTCGCCGTTTCCGCCACACCGCTTTATACGATTTTCAGCGACCCGAGAAGTGCCAAGGACGTTGCCTACAACATCAGTGATTACGATTGGGAGTTGTATGGCCAGGCGATGGAAGGTATCCCCAATATCCTGCGCCACAAACTGAATCAGGTTGTTGAACCCATGGCATGGTCTTCAGCAGGTAAAGAATCCCAGTTCTGGAAATGTGTCCATGCCTCATACAACAAGTAAATTTGCCCTTCTGCTGCTCTTCGCCTGCCAAGGCGCCATGGCGCTGTCACTGCACGATCTGGACCCGGCATTTGAGCGGTGCGAAGCCATCAAGTCGCAACACGGCACCACTCTGCCCACGAAAAGCGACCCCTTCTGGTCACTGGAGAGGGAACAACAAGTGACCGTGCTTATCTATCTTCATGAGAAAAGCATGGAGCGCTGCACCGCAGCAGAGGTTGATGCGCTGGCGCTCAAGGCTTTCCATCAAGCCGTAGCGGGAGACCGCAGTTTTCTCGACACCCTGATCAAGGCGAGAACCACCACGCTCACTCCCGCCCAGCAAGCTCAGTTACAGCAAGTCGGCCAGGCAGAGCTGGATAAATTGGCCGGGATGAAGGAATTTGCTCAGCCATTCTCACTAACCGCTTACCTCAAGCAACTGGGTAGCGCCGCCCCATAGCCACCCTCAAGCAGGAGGCCCTATGCAGCTCACCCCCCTTGCCAACACCCAGATCGTGATCCGCCCCTTCGAACCGGCCGATGCCGACGAGTTTGTCCGCGCGGCCCACCAATCGATCGAGACTGTCGGCCAATGGATGAGCTGGTGCTCACGTTCATTTACTCGGGAGAGCGCGCTGGCGTGGTTTGCCAGCTGCGAGCAGGATTGTGCGGCGGGACGCGCCTTTGACATGGGCATCTTCTGCGCCACCACCGCCCAACTGCTGGGTGGCGCAGGTGTCAACCAGCTGTCGCCCCATCATCGCTAGGGCAATATCGGCTATTGGGTACGCCAATCCCGCCAAGGCCTCGGCATCGCCCGACAGGCGGTCGCCCTGCTCCGTGATTTTGGCTTTCGGCAGTTGGGACTATTTCGGCTGGAGATCGTGATGGGAATTGGCAACAGCGCCAGCGAAGCCGTCGCCATCGCCGCCGGGGCCACCTTTGAGTGCCGGGCAAGAAAACGCATCTTCTGCCACAGCCAACCATCAGCCCGCTACACCTAGGGAAGGTGCGAATAAGCGGGGAAATTCTTCTCGGCTGACTCAGTCATTTCATTTTTTCAGTTTGAGCCGATCTTTTCTCCCGTAAATGCCTTGAATCAGCCTATTTAGACCGTTTCTTCGCCATTTAAGGCGTTATTCCCAGTTTTTAGTGAGATCTCTCCCACTGACGTATCATTTGGTCCGCCCGAAACAGGTTGGCCAGCGTGAATAACATCGCCAGTTGGTTATCGTTTTTCAGCAACCCCTTGTATCTGGCTTTCACGAAGCCGAACTGTCGCTTGATGATGCGAAACGGGTGCTCCACCTTGGCCCGGAT
This sequence comes from Aeromonas sp. ASNIH1, assembly GCF_002934285.1. Classification (NCBI taxonomy): domain Bacteria; kingdom Pseudomonadati; phylum Pseudomonadota; class Gammaproteobacteria; order Aeromonadales; family Aeromonadaceae; genus Aeromonas; species Aeromonas sp. ASNIH1. The sequence continues at coordinate 1,156,541 of NZ_CP026228.1, forward strand.
GCTGGCTTTCATGTATTCGATGTTGATGGCCGTTTTGTTCTTGCGTGGATGCTGTTTCAAGGTTCTTACCTTGCCGGGGCGCTCGGCGATCAGCCAGTCCACATCCACCTCGGCCAGCTCCTCGCGCTGTGGCGCCCCTTGGTAGCCGGCATCGGCTGAGACAAATTGCTCCTCTCCATGCAGCAGATTACCCAGCTGATTGAGGTCATGCTCGTTGGCCGCGGTGGTGACTAGGCTGTGGGTCAGGCCACTCTTGGCATCGACACCAATGTGGGCCTTCATGCCAAAGTGCCACTGATTGCCTTTCTTGGTCTGATGCATCTGCGGATCGCGTTGCTGCTCTTTGTTCTTGGTCGAGCTGGGTGCCTCAATGATGGTGGCATCGACCAAGGTGCCTTGAGTCATCATGACGCCTGCTTCGGCCAGCCAGCGATTGATGGTCTTGAACAATTGGCGGGCCAGTTGATGCTGCTCCAGCAGGTGGCGGAAATTCATGATGGTGGTGCGGTCCGGCAAGGCGCTATCCAGGGATAACCGGGCAAACAGACGCATGGAGGCGATTTCGTACAGAGCATCTTCCATCGCGCCATCGCTCAGGTTGTACCAATGCTGCATGCAGTGAATGCGTAGCATGGTTTCCAGCGGATAAGGTCGCCGGCCATTACCAGCCTTGGGATAAAACGGCTCGATGACTTCCACCATGTTTTGCCATGGCAGAATCTGCTCCATGCGGGACAAGAAAATCTCTTTTCTGGTCTGACGGCGCTTACTGCTGAATTCACTGTCGGCGAAGGTGAGCTGATGACTCATGATGAACCCTTTTTCATGGCTCCAGATGACAAACATGATCTCATATCAGGGACTTGTTCGCACCTTCCCTAAAAGTTGTTCAGAACTTCAATAGTAAGCTCCATATTCTTCCTGACGCTACATGATGACTGTATCAGCCACAAAAGCTAAATAATCTTGTAGTAAATAAAAGCAATATGACAGGGTAACTTTTCTCACAGGCGGGCACGGTTTTAATTTTCCCTCCAATCCGCCGAGGGGAAGGGGCAAGGTCAGGAGCGCCATCAGGGATGATGGCGCAGACGCAGCCAGCACAGGGGCCAAATCGGGAGAGGGCGAGCGCAGCTCGACCCGATTTGGCGCGAGAACAGGGATGTTCGAAGCGGACTTTGGCCGAAGCCAGGGATGACGAAGGCCAAAGTGCCGTCTGCGGCGGTCCGTCCAACCTTGCCCCTGACCCGAGGGAAACCGCGTAGCGGTCGGATTGGCGGGGGTGGCCTTTCTTTTGGTGACTTTTCTTTGGCCACGCAAAGAAAAGTTACTCGCCCCAGCCCGAAGGGCGGGCGAAAACCCTTCGAGGCCAGCGGCCTCGCGTCCTGCACGGCGAAGCCGTGCCATCAACTATCCCCTCGGACGATTACGCCTGACGGCTAATCGACCCTACGATGGCAATGAAATATCGCATCAAGACCCCTCCCCAGCCCTCCCCTTCGCAGGGGAGGGAGCCAAATCGTCGCCACCAACAAGGTGTGTGGCCGAACACCGCCCAACCATGCCGGGATGCCACCGGCAAAGGGGGGCGTGGCCGCCCCTATCGGCCCAGGAAGGGTTCCCAGTCCTTGAACACCGGCTGCAAACCCGCCTGCCGCACGGCGGCGGCCACCTCCCCCACCGGGCGGTCGTCGTGGATGGCGAACTGCTCCAGCTCCTCTTTATCCCCCTCGGCATAGCCACCCGGCTGGGTACGCGACTCGGCCGACATCTGGGTGATGCCAAGACGCACCGCGCCGTTGCGAAAGGTGGCGGACTCGCGGGTGGAGAGGGACAAATCCAGCGTGGGCGAGAAGAGACGCCATGCGCAGATAAGCTGGGCCAGTTGGCGATCCGACATGACCACGGCAGGCTCCAGCCCACCGGTGCAGGGGCGCAGGCGCGGGAAGGAGAGCGAGTAGCGGCTCTGCCAGTGGTGGCGCTCAAGCCAGGCGAGGTGCTCGGCGACGAAGTAGCTGTCGGCACGCCAGTCCGCAGAGAGACCGATGAGCGCCCCCAGCCCTATCTTGTCGATACCGGCGCGGCCGAGCCGATCCGGCGTGGCGAGGCGCCATGCGATGTCCTGCTTGTTGCCGCGCAGGTGATGGCGGGCATAGGTGGGGGCGTGGTAGGTCTCCTGATAGACCATGACCGAATCGAGGCCGAGGGTTTTCAGCTCGGCGTATTCGGCTTGCGAGAGGGGCTGCACCTCCATCCCCACCGTGCTGAAGTGACGGCGGATGATGGGCAACACCTGCCGAAAATAGGCGAGCCCCACCTTGTGCTCGTGCTCACCGGTCACCAGCAGCACGCTGTCAAAACCGCGCGCCTTGATGGCCAGACACTCGCGCTCAATCTCCTCGCTATTCAAGGTCTTGCGCTTGAGGCGGTTGCTCATGGAGAAGCCGCAGTAGGTGCAGTCGTTGGCGCACAGGTTCGACAGATAGAGGGGCACATAGAAGCCGATGGTGTTGCCAAAGCGCTGGCGGGTGAGGCGCTCGGCCTCGGCCGCCATCTGCGGCAAATACGCCTCGGCGGCCGGGGAGATCAGCGCCATAAAATCGCTCAGGGTGCGGCGCGGGGCACTCAGGGCGCGTGCCACATCGGCGGCAGTTTTGGCGCGGATCTGCATGCCGATATCGTCCCACTCCAGCTCCTGCCATCTATCGAGAAAACTCTCCGACTTTCTCTCAACCCCCTCCCGGCCTCCCCCTTCACAAGGGGGAGGTGTTAATCCGCCCCCCCGATCTCCTACTTCACAAGAGGGCGGAGTCGACACTCCCTCCCCTGGCAAGGGGAGGGTCGGGGTGGGGTCATTGGCATGCTGACTCATAACGCCCCCAGAAAATCGGTAAGCGGGCTGGAGGCTTGGGCCTGCAGGGCGCGGGCACCGAGACCGGCTTCATAGGCGCTGCGCCCGGCAGTGCAGGCCAGCGCAAAGGCGTGGCCCATGGCGACCGGGTCGCCGCTGACGGCGATGGCGGTGTTGACCAGCACGGCGTCGGCCCCCAGTTCAAAGGCGGCGGCCGCATGGCTCGGCGCACCGATGCCCGCATCCACCACCACGGGCACATTGGCCTGCTCGACGATGATGGAGAGAAACTCCCGGGTCACCAGCCCCTGATTGGAACCGATGGGGGCGCCGAGCGGCATCACGGCGGCGCAACCCACCTCTTCGAGCCGTTTGCACAGCACGGGGTCGGCACCGCAGTAGGGCAGCACCACAAAGCCCTCTTTCACCAGCTGCTCCGCGGCTTTGAGCGTCTCGATGGGGTCTGGCAGCAGGTAGCGCGGATCGGGGTGGATCTCGAGCTTGAGCCAGTTCGTCCCCAGCGCCTCACGGGCGAGGTGGGCGGCAAATACCGCCTCGGCGGCGGTCTTGGCCCCCGAGGTGTTGGGCAGCAGCTTGACCCCGAGTTTCCGAAGGGGCGTGAGGATATCGTCGTGGGCCTTGCCCGGTTCGAGCCGCTTGATGGCCATGGTGACCAGTTGGGAGCCACTTGCCTCGATGGCGGCGGCCATCAGTTCCGGGCGGGCAAACTTGCCGGTGCCGGTGAAGAGGCGCGAAGAGAAGGTGTGATCGGCAATCTTGAGCATGTCAGCCTCCGGCCACTGCGATAAGAAGAGATGAGGCCCCGCCGCAAGGCAGGGCGCGCGAAGATGGGACTGCGAGCATCATGGATCAGCCTCCCGCGATGGCGGTGAAGAGGTGGAGTTCATCCCCGTCATTGAGACGGGTCTCGGCCCAGCGGCCACGGGGCAGCACGGCGCCGTTGAGGGCCACCGCTACCCCCTGAGGGGGAATCTCCTGCACCGCCAGCAGCTCAGTCAGGCGCTGGCCGGTGGGCAGCGTCAGCTCGATATCGTTCAATCGGATCTTCATGGTTAATTCTCCTGGGCCGGGTAGGTGCTGCCGCAGACCGGGCAATCGGGGTCGGGAGCCAGCGTGAGGGTCTGCCACTGATGGGTCAGGGCATCAAACCGGCGCAATGTGCCCGCCACCGGGCTCGGCATCCCGAGCAGCATTTTCAGTGCCTCCAGCGCCTGCAAAGAGCCCATCACCCCCACCAGCGGGCCGGTGACACCGCTGGTCTCGCAGCTCTGACTCACCTTGGTATCCAGCGGATAGAGGCAGGCGTAGCAGGCGTGATCGCTGCTGGTACGCACCATCAGCTGCCCCTGCCAGCCCACTGCGGCGGCACAGACCCAGGGCTTGCCCTGGGCCACGCAGGCGGCGTTGATGGCCTGGCGGGTGGCGAGGTTGTCGCAGCAGTCGACAACCAGATCCACCTCGGTCACAAACGCCGGCAGGCTGGCGGCATCGAGTCGCTGATTGATGGCAATCAGCTCCACCAGCGGGTTGTGGGAGGACAAGCGCTCGCGGGCCAGCTCCGCCTTGGAGTGGTTGACCGCCTCGCTATCGAACAGGATCTGGCGCGGCAGATTGCTGGAGTCCACCGTATCGCCATCGGCCAGCCACAAAGTGCCCACCCCGGCCCCGGCGAGATAGAGGGCGAGCGGCGAGCCGAGCCCGCCGAGACCGACGATCAGCACGGACTTATCCTTGAGCCGCGCCTGACCGGCTTCCCCCACTTCCGCCAGCATCAGCTGGCGGCCGTATCTCAGATACTCTTTGTCACTAAGAGAAGCGGCATCAGAGCGCATGTTCTGCCTCCCGTATCACGCAGGCCGAGCGCGGTTCATCCCCCGCCCCCACGGCAGCGAGCAGCCGCTCGGTCGCCCCCTGCCAGTCATCGCTCGCCGTGATGGCCGAGACCAGCGCAATGCTGCCGACCCCGCTTGCCTTGACCGCCGCCACCCGCTCCTCGCTGATGCCACCGATGGCCACCGTGGGCCAGCCGCACATCAGGGCGCGGTAGTGGTGCAGCCGTGCCAGCCCCTGGGGGCGCGAAGGCATCGCTTTGGTGTTGGTCGGGAAGATATGGCCCAGCGCGATATAGGAGGGGGCCAGCTCGCGGGCCCGCATCAGCTCGAAGTAGCCGTGGGTGGAGATGCCAAGACGCAGCCCCGCCGCCTGAATGGCGGCGAGATCGGCGGTCTCCATATCCTCCTGCCCCAGATGCACGCCCCAGGCGCCCGCCTCGATGGCTTGCTGCCAGTAGTCGTTGATAAAGAGCCGCGCCCCATGGCGGCGACCGAGCGCTACCGCATCACGAATGGCCGGCGCCACCTCTGTGGCGGGCAGATTCTTGATCCGCAGCTGGATGGTCTTGACCCCGGCCCCCAGCAGGCGTTTGAGCCACTTGACCGAGTCCACCACCGGATAGAGGCCGAGGTGGTGCTCGGTCGGCGCAAAGGGGCCCTGCGGCAGACGGGCGCTGCTCGCTTCCATCCCTTCAACAGAAAAGAGGCCAAAGCGGCGATCGAGCGGTGAGCCCGCCAGCACGGCACGGGGGAAGTGGGCAAGATCAGCAGGCCAGCCGAGATGGGCGATGGGCCCCGGGCCTGCCCCCACCCCCTGCGCCGCCGCCAGCCCCTGTTGCAGGTAGGCACGCGCCAGGGTGATGGCGTCCTCCACCGGATAGTCCTGCGCCACCACGGCGGCGATGGCGCTGGCGTAAGCGCAGCCGGTGCCGTGGCCGTGGCGGGTATCGAGGCGCGGCGCGGCGAGCCAGAATTCGCGGGTCTCATCCTGGTAGTAGTCGAGGCAGAGATCCCCGCCCCATTCAAGGTGGCCCCCCTTGACCAGCACGGCGCGAGCGCCGAGTTCGCGCAGCCGCCGGGCGGCGAGGCGCACCAGCTCGGGACTGGTGGCGGGCAGGCCGGTCAGGGCTTCCAGCTCGGGACCATTGGGGGTGATCAAGGAGAGGCGCGGCAGCAGGTGCTCGCGCACCGCCACCAGCATGCCGGGCTCCGCCATGGGGGTGCCGGTGCTGGCGATGGCCACCGGGTCGTAGACCACGAAGGGAGCCTCGACGGTCGACAACCTGCGTGCCAGCACCTCCACATGCAGCCGGGTCGGCAGCAGGCCTATCTTGATGGCGGCGGGTGGCAGATCCAGCCCCAGGGCATCGATCTGGGCGGCGAAGGTCTGCATCAGCACGGGGTCGACCATCTTCACCGCCACCGAGTTCTGGGCCGTGATGGCGGAGATGACGGAGCAGCCGTGCACGCCGAGGTCATGCATCGTGTGCAAGTCGGCCTGAATGCCGGCCCCGCCGCCGGAGTCGGACCCGGCGATGGTCCAGACCACGGGGCGGGCCTGCGTCACAGGCGACAGGTCGGCGGGGCTGACAGCCCCGCGCTCGCTGCTCACGCCTCCTCCCCTGCGGCCTGCTTCAGGGTCGCCGCCTGATGGTAGATCTCGCCGCCGGTCTCCTTGAAGGTTTCCGCCATGCGGGCCATGCCGCTCTCCACCTCGGCCACCACCCGCTCCTGCTGACCGTCCATGCCGACCAGCTTGATCTCCACGGCTTCCAGTTTCGCCGCATAATCGCGCACGTCCTGGGTGATCTTCATGGAGCAGAACTTGGGCCCGCACATGGAGCAGAAGTGTGCCACTTTGCCGGACTCCTGAGGCAGGGTCTCGTCGTGGTAGGCGCGGGCGGTGTCGGGATCCAGGGCCAGGTTGAACTGATCCTCCCAGCGGAACTCGAAGCGCGCCTTGGACATGGCGTTGTCGCGGATCTGGGCGCCCGGGTGGCCTTTGGCCAGATCGGCGGCGTGGGCTGCGATCTTGTAGGTAATCAGCCCCTGCTTCACGTCCTCCTTGTTGGGCAGGCCCAGGTGCTCCTTGGGGGTCACGTAGCAGAGCATGGCGCAGCCGTACCAGCCGATGAGCGCGGCGCCGATGCCGGAGGTGAAGTGATCGTACCCTGGGGCAATGTCGGTGGTGAGCGGGCCCAGGGTATAGAAGGGCGCCTCGTGGCAGTGCTCCAGCTGCTCGGTCATGTTGCGCTCGATCATGTGCATGGGTACGTGGCCGGGGCCCTCGATCATCACCTGCACGTCGTACTCCCACGCAATCTTGGTGAGCTCGCCCAGGGTGCGCAGCTCGGCGAACTGGGCCTCGTCGTTGGCGTCATAGACGGAGCCCGGACGCAGACCGTCACCCAGCGACAAGCTCACGTCGTAGGCGGCGCAGATCTCGCAGATCTCGCGGAAGTGCTCGTAGAGGAAGTTCTCCTTGTGGTGCGACAGGCACCACTTGGCCATGATGCTGCCACCGCGCGAAACGATGCCGGTGAGGCGCTTGGCGGTCATCGGCACGAAGCGCAGCAAGACGCCGGCGTGGATGGTGAAGTAGTCCACCCCCTGCTCGGCCTGCTCCAGCAGGGTGTCGCGGAACAGCTCCCAGGTGAGGTCTTCGGCGATGCCGTTGGTCTTCTCCAGCGCCTGATAGATGGGCACGGTACCGATGGGCACCGGGCTGTTGCGCAGGATCCACTCGCGGGTCTCGTGGATGTAGCGGCCGGTGGAGAGATCCATCACGGTGTCGGCGCCCCAGCGGGTGGACCACACCAGCTTCTCCACTTCCTCTTCGATGCTGGAGGTGACCGCCGAGTTGCCGATGTTGGCGTTGATCTTCACCAGGAAGTTGCGGCCGATGATCATGGGCTCCGCTTCCGGGTGGTTGATGTTGCTGGGGATGATGGCGCGACCGGCGGCCACCTCATCGCGCACGAACTCGGGGGTGATGTTCTGGGGCAGTCTGGCGCCAAAGCCCTGACCCGGGTGCTGGGTGCGCAAGAGTTCTGAGCGCACCCGCTCGCGGCCCATGTTCTCGCGCAGGGCGATAAATTCCATCTCGGGGGTGACGATGCCTTGGCGGGCATAGTGCAGCTGGGTGACCCGGCGGCCCGGCTTGGCACGGCGGGCGCTCGGCAGATGTTCGAAGCGCAGGTGATCCAGCCCCTCGTCCGCCAGCCGCTCCTGAGTGAAGGTGGAGCTCAGCCCGTCCAGCGCGTCGGTGTCAGCACGCTCCAGCACCCAGGCTTCGCGCAGGCGCGGCAGACCGCGGCGCACGTCGATGGGGGCGGCCTCTTCCCCATAGGGGCCCGAGGTATCGTAAACCGGCACCGGCTCGTTGGGCTCGAACTGGGGAGCTTCCTTGGTGCCGCCGACGAAGGTGTCGGCCAGCTGGATCTCCCGCAGAGGCACCCGGATATCGGCGCGGGAGCCTTCGATAAAGATGCGGCGGGAGTTGGGGTGAGCCATCCCTTTCAAGTTGTCGATAAAGGTCTGGGCGCTGGAGCGCTGCTCGCGGCGGCTGGATTTGGTGGTATCAGATACATTGGTAGACATAGCAAAACTCACATTAACTGGTTGAAGTTATGGGTGTTTGCTTGTCTGGAGTTCGAGGAGAAGATGAACTTTCGGCGGGGTGTGCTCGGGGGAGTGAGTCGGGCATGGATCTTCCCTGCTCTGCCGTCCCGGTGTTTTCCTAGTCTGGAAACCCGGCGCCCTAAGGACAACCGGACAGGACAACCTCCCCCTGTGCGCCTGTGCCAGCCAGAGGCGGTCTGCCTCCAGCTGACGGGAAGGTGTACCTTCCCCGGCGCGGTAACCCGCAAGTTACCCTTGTTTCCCTTCGCAGGTCTTAACCTGATCAGGTTCCACGGATCCCGAATTAACGGTCTCAGCTTAGCGTCGTTCGACGGTCAGCACTCCGACAAGATGTGCGCCAGTATAAGTGGGGAAATTTAAAGTACAAGCCATTAACAAGGGGAAAGGGAGAGAGGTCTCACTCTTCGGCGTCGAGGGGATCCTCGGGGTCAGGAATGAGGATATCGGTGAGGCGGCCCTCTTCATCCCGGCTCAGCACCAGGCGGCGACCCGGTTGCAGATCGGCGGCGCTGCCGTTGATCCAGCGAGTGTCAGCATCAAACACCAGCACGCCGAGATCCTGTAGCAGCAATGCCTGCTGATTATGGGTGAGCAGTCGATCCTCCGCCCGCCGCCAGCTGGCCCCGAGTGCCGGATCCGGCGCCCCGTCGAGCACCCGGATCGTCTCGGCGACGCCGTAGCGGCTCTGGATCGCGAGGTGCATGCCGGGCACGAGCCCGTCCGGCAGCGCCACGCCGTGCAGTTCGGCACTGCCGAGCTCCAGCTCAGCCCCCTGGAATTGCAGGCGCACCCCGTCGTTGTGCTCCAGCTCCACCAGCCAGAGCTCGGCGTCGTCGGCAAGGGTGCAGAAGGGCAACAGCAGCAGGCAGAGTGCGGTTCGGGTCATGGCAGGCGGTCCGGGGTCACGGGGTGAGGTTTAACTATGGCCCCGGACGGGCAATTTTTCCCGGTCCGCCCTGACCGGTCAGTCATCCTCCCGGCACTGGCTCAGGCGCATGCCGTCAAACTTGCACTCCAGCTCCAGCCAGCGTCCCTCGAACGGGGAGAGGCTCCCATCCGAGGTGACATAACCCCAGATCCGTCCCCCTTCCACCGGCCCTTCCAGTTCCATCTCGTCCTCCTCTTCCAGCGCCTCCACCTCGCGAACGAGCCGCCGCGCCCCTGCCGCCGTCTCCTGCACGACCCCTTCCAGATCGACCCAGGTCCCGCCGAGATCGTCCTCATCCAGGCCATCCTTGAAGCGGGTGCGCTCATCGATCACGAAGGGAATGCCGTTGACCATCAACTGGCCAAGCTGCCAGGTGGTGCGGCCCGTGAGCTTGAACTCGGCCGCCTGCACCAGACCAAAAGGCAATAGAATCAATAACCAGAAGGCGCAGAGAGACTTCTTCATCGGGGATCCTCGGGGTTACACTGGCACACAGGATGACCCATCCGGTGTGAAATGGCCGTGAAATAGCGGCACAGACCAGGAGATCAGAGCATGAAAATACTGGTGGTGGAAGACAGTCCCCAGGTGGCGGAGACCATCATGGACTATCTGGCGCTGGCCGGGCACAGGGTGGATTGCGCCTATCATGGCCAGGCCGCGCTGCAACTGCTGGCCCAGGAGCGCTTCGACGTCATCATCATGGACGTCATGATGCCGCGCCTCGACGGCCTGCGTACCGTGGAGCGGCTGCGTGCGGACGGCATCGCGACCCCGGTGCTCTTTCTCACCGCCCGTGACAGCCTGGAGGACAAGCTGGCAGGCTTTCGGGCGGGGGGCGACGACTATCTGGTCAAGCCGTTCGCCATGGAGGAGCTGGAGGTGCGCCTGGAGGCCCTCAGCCTGCGTGGCCCCAGAGGGGACATGGGCGTGCTCTGCTTTGGCGATCTGACGGTGGATCCCGCCAGCGGCCGCGCCACCCGCGCCGGGGTCGAGCTCAAACTCGGCAAGATCCCGTTCCAGATCCTCACCCTGCTGGTGAGGCGCGCCCCCCAGCTGGTGACGCGCCAGGAGGTGCTCGACACCGTCTGGGGCGACGAGGAGCCCGACTCCGACGCCCTGCGCAGCCACATCTATGCCCTGCGCAGCGCCCTCGACAAGCCCTTCCCCACCCCCATGCTGGAGACCCTGCACGGCCAGGGCTATCGGCTGGTGACCCCATGACGAACCCGACGCCGCCCCTTGCCTCCGGCCTGCCGAGCCTGCGCCGGCGCCTGGTGCTGGCGCTGGGAGGGGCCGGTCTGCTGCTGCTGGTGATCCTGAGCCTGCTGATGGTGGTGGCCGAGAACAAGATGGAGGAGCTGAGCCTGCGCCACTGGCTGGAGGCGGAGGCAACCCGCTATGACGACGACTGGTTGCGCCTCGGCATGGCTGCCCCCGCCCCCAGCCCGCGCCAGTTCTCCAGCTACTGGACAGAGGCGGGCCGCCTGCCCGCCTGGCTCAAGGCCTACCAGAGCCCCGGCTTCTTCGAGCATCAGCTGGGCCGGGAGGACAAGCACTTCCTGGTACGCGCCCACCCCTCGGGTCAGGGGCTGCTCTATCTGGTGTTCAACGACGATGCGGACGACTACCTCGACCCTTACGAAGCCAAGCTGCATCTGGTGACCCGCCTCATCGGTCTGGCCCTGCTGCTGGGGAGCCTCGCCTTCGGCATCTGGCTGGTGCGTCACATCACCAGGCCGCTGGAGCGGCTGCGCCAGCGAGTCGCCCACCTGACCCCGGATCGGGGGGACTTCGTGCCCGATGCCCCCTGGCAGGAGCTGCGAGAGATAGAGCAGGCGCTGCTGGCGGGCAAGCACGAGGTAGCCGCCGTGTTTGCCCGTGAACAGGAGTTCAGCCGCTTTGCCAGCCACGAGCTGCGCACCCCCAACATGGTGATCCAGGGATCCGCGGCCCTGCTCGGCAAGGTGAATGACCTGCCCGCCCCGGCAGCCCGCGCCGTCAGCCGCATCCGCGCCGCCGCCGACGAGATGGCCCTGCTCACCGAAACCTTCCTGCTGCTGGGACGCAAGGAGGCCGTGGAGCGCCCGCCCCAGCAGGTGGCGCCGCTCATTCGCCGGGAACTGACCCGCCTCGCCCCCCTGCTGCAACGGGAGACGCTGGACATTCGCCTGCAACTGGACGAGGAGAGCGAGGTGCAGGCTCCCCTCTCCCTGCTCGCCATCGCCCTCGGCAACCTCTTGAAAAACGCCCTGAGCTACGCCGAGGGGCACATCGAGATCACCCTGCACGAGCAGGTGCTCACCATCAGCAACCCCACCGCCGCCGCGCCGGATCAGATCCTCGGCTACGGCTGCGGTCTCACCATCATCCAGCGCATCTGCGAGAAGCTGGGCTGGCAGATTGAGACCCATCTGGTGGAGGGGGTCTTCAGCGCCCGGCTGGTGATGATCCCCGGCGCCCCCGGGGCGGCATAACCCCCTCATTCCCGGCCCTTCTTCCCGGCTGTTCAACACAGTGGGAGAAGGGAGACACTTCCCGGCAAGCCCGCTGCCTTCCAGCCCACCCCCCAGATAGCAACAAGGCGCCCGAGGGCGCCCTGTGTTTACCTGTCTGACACTCGTTTGGGACTCATTCCGCCGGCTTGTGCTTGCGGCTCGCCTTGAGCTCGAGGAACTCGATGATCTTGCCCGCCACGTCCTTGCCGGAGGCGGCTTCCACCCCCTGCAGGCCGGGGGAGGAGTTCACCTCCAGCACCAGCGGGCCGCGGGCGCTACGCAGAATATCCACCCCGGCCACATCCAGCCCCATGATCTTGGCGGCCTGCACGGCGGTGGCACGCTCTTCCGGCGTGATCTTGATGGCTTCGGCGGTGCCGCCCCGGTGCAGGTTGGAGCGAAACTCCCCCGGCTGGGCCTGGCGGCGCATGGCGGCCACCACCTTGCCGTTGACCACCAGGCAGCGGATATCGGCGCCGTTGGCCTCGCGGATGTACTCCTGCACCAGGATATTGTTGTTGGTCTGGATAAAGGCCTCGATGACGCTCTCCGCGGCCTTCTGGGTCTCACACAGCACCACGCCAATCCCCTGTGTGCCCTCCAGCAGCTTCACCACCAGGGGGGCGCCCCCCACCATGGTGATGAGATCCGGTACGTCGTGGGTGCTGTGGGCATAGCCGGTCACCGGCAGGCCGATGCCGTGGCGGGAGAGCAACTGCATGGCGCGCAGCTTGTCCCGGGAGCGGGAGATGGCCACCGAGCTGTTGAGGGCCATGGTGCTCATCATCTCGAACTGGCGCAGCACGGCGGTGCCATAGAAGGTGATGCTGGCACCGATGCGCGGGATCACTGCGTCATAGCTCTCCAGCTCCCGTCCTTCGTAATGGATGGAGGGGCTGTGGGAGGCGATGTTCATGTAGCAGCGCAGGGTGTCGAGCACCTCGACCTGATGCCCACGGGCCCGGGCCACCTCGACCAGACGGCGGGTGGAGTAGTTGTTGGGCTCACGGGATAAAATGGCAATATTCATGGAAATGGCAGACCTGATAATCGGACTGGAGAGTATAAGGTGCCATGAACGACTGGCAACGCCAATCCTTTCCCCTCACCATGCGCGGTTCTGCAAGAACGGGCAAAAACCGAGAGTGCCGCACTCAAGACGGACCAAAGCCAGAGACCGTTCTGCAAGACAGCGCCAGCCACCAGCCCTATGGGGGCCGCGCAGCCCTTGCTGCAACTCAAGCAGCAGGGCGACCTCCTGCAAACGGCGCGCCGTGGTGTCGGCCCAGCCTCCCAACGGCACAGGGGCCAGCAGGGTCTGGGCGATGCAGTGGCGATAGAGGGGCCCCTCATGTTGCCAGCCCCGCATCCCGTCGACGTCGTGATGGTGCAGCCACTCCAGGTTGCCGCGGCGAAGCAGCTCGATGCGCCGCCCGTCTTTGAAGTGCAGGCAAAGCCCCTTTTTCTCAACCCCGGGACCGGCATACTTGTCGAGCCAGAGGGTCAGGGGCACCCCTGCCGCCTCGCCGCGCAGGCAGGCTCGCCCCTCGGCGGTCTCCAGATCCCCGCGCCGGATGGGCTGCCCCAGCCGGTCGCAGACGCCCTCCGCGATCAGGTGCAGGCGGTCGTCCCCACCCAGGGCCACCAGCAGCTCCCGGATCATCGCCAGCAGATGGGTGCCGATGTCGAGGATCACCCCGTCTGGATGGCGCAGGACCCGCCGATCCGGCTCCCCGGTGGCGAAGTTGAGGGCATAGGGCTCCCCCGCCTCGTCCAGGCCGCAGGGTTCCAGCAAAAAGCCCTCCACCGCGCTGATATCGGCGAGGGTGGCCAGCCCGACCCCGGCGCCCTCTGGTTCCCGAGGCTGCCAGCCTTCATCCAGTTTGCCGCTCAGCAGCAACTGCTGGACGGCATTGCGGGCCATCCAGTGATCCAGTGCCAGCACCCTGGCTGCGACCTCGGGGTCCGCCAGCAGGGCGTGCAGACGATCGTGCTGGGCCAGGGTGGCCACCACGGGTTTCTCCACCAGGATGAGGGGAATGGCGCTGGCCAGTGCCTGCTCCAACACGGGCAGATGCAGCAGGGAAGGCGTGGCGATCACCAGCCGATCCAGGGGTTCGGCCAGCAGGGCTTCCAGGGTCGAGGCGGACATGACGCCGGGCAGGGTGATGGCGGGATCAAAACCCCATATCTTGGGATTTTCCGCCAGTGCGGCGAGTGCAGGCAGATAGGCTGTCTGCACCACGGCCCCCAGACCGACAAATCCAATCTTCATGGCAACCTCGATATGGCGTGCGTACCCGGCGTCTGCCCCGCACTGCGTGAAGCGGGGCAGACGGGGATCAATGCAGGTTGGGCCCCAGCCAGCGTTCGGCCTCTGCCAGGGTCATCCCCTTGCGCATGGCGTAGTCTTCCACCTGATCCTGCTGGATCTGGGCCACGGCGAAGTATTTGCTCTCGGGGTGGGAGAAGTACCAGCCGGATACCGCCGCCCCCGGCCACATGGCGTAGGACTCGGTGAGCTGCATACCGATGGCCTGCTCCACCCCCAGCAGCTCCCAGATGCTCCCCTTCTCGGTGTGCTCCGGGCAGGCCGGGTAGCCCGGCGCCGGACGTATCCCCTGGTAATTTTCGCGGATAAGCTCTTCGTTGCTGAGCGCCTCGTCCGGGGCATAGCCCCAGTGCACTTTGCGCACCTGCTCGTGGAGGTATTCGGCAAAGGCCTCGGCGAGGCGATCGCACACCGCCTGGATGAGAATGGCGTTGTAGTCGTCGTGGTCCGCCTTGTAGGCCTTGGCGATGGCCTCCTCGCCGATGCCGCCGGTCACCGCGAAGGCGCCGATCCAGTCGGGCTTGCCGCTCTCCTTCGGCGCCACATAGTCCGCCAGACAGTAGTTGGGGAAGCCCTGCTTCTCGCTCTGCTGGCGCAGGTGGTGCAGCACCTTGCGCACCTGGGTGCGGGTCTCGTCGGTGTAGACCTCGATGCTGTCCCCCACGGCGTTGGCGGGGAACAGGCCGACGATACCGGCGCAGCGCACGCTCTGATCCTTCTCCAGCTGATCCAGCATGGCGTTGGCGTCGGCGTAGAGGCGCGTCGCCTCCTCCCCCACCACCTCATCTTCCAGGATGCGGGGGAACTTGCCCGCCAGCTCCCAGCTCAGGAAAAACGGCGTCCAGTCGATGTAGGGGCGCAGCACAGAGATGGGCACGTTTTCGAAGGTCTGCACGCCGGGCTCCCGGGGCGCGGGGGGCTCATAACCGACCCAGTCCAGCTGATGGCGGTTGGCCCGGGCATGGGCCAGGGAAACCGGCTTGGAGCGCGGCTGCTTGCGGGCGTGCTGATCCCGGGCAATCTCGTACTCCTTGTCGATGCGGGCCACGAAGGCGGGCTTGAGCTCCGGGCTCAGCAGGCTCTGGGCCACCCCCACGGCGCGGGAGGCGTTGGAAACATAGACCACCGGCTCGGAGTAGTTCTGCTCTATCTTCACCGCGGTGTGGGCCTTGGAAGTGGTGGCACCGCCGATGAGCAGCGGCAGCTTGAACCCCTGACGCTCCATCTCTTTTGCTACGTGCACCATCTCGTCCAGGGACGGAGTGATGAGGCCCGACAGGCCGATGATGTCGGCGTTCACTTCCCGGGCCGTCTTGAGGATGGTCTCGCAGGAGACCATGACCCCGAGATCCACGATCTCGAAGTTGTTGCACTGGAGCACCACCCCGACGATGTTCTTGCCGATGTCGTGCACGTCGCCCTTGACGGTGGCCAGCACGATTTTGCCGTTGCTGGAACCGCCGGACTTCTCCGCCTCGATGTAGGGTTGCAGGTAGGCCACCGCCCGCTTCATCACCCGGGCCGACTTCACCACCTGGGGCAGGAACATCTTGCCGGCGCCGAACAGATCGCCCACCACGTTCATGCCATCCATCAGCGGCCCCTCGATGACGTGCAGCGGCTTCTCGGCCTGGGCGCGCGCCTCCTCGGTGTCCTCCTCGATAAAGTCGGTGATCCCCTTGACCAGGGCGTGTTCGAGCCGCTTGCCCACCGGCCAGCTGCGCCACTCCTGATCCCGCGGATCCTCCGCCTGGGCACCCGCGCCGCGATACTTCTCGGCGATGGCCAGCAGCGCCTCGGTGGCGTTGTCGTTGAGGTTCAGCACCACCGCCTCGACCTTCTCTTTGAGCTCGGCCGGGATGTCTTCGTAGATGGCAAGCTGGCCCGCGTTGACGATCCCCATGTCCATGCCGTTCCTGATGGCGTGGTAGAGGAAGACAGCGTGGATGGCTTCGCGCACCGGCTCGTTGCCACGGAAGGAGAAGGAGACGTTGGAGACACCGCCGGAGATCATGGCGTGGGGCAGGTGTGTTTTGATGTCCTTCACCGCTTCGATGAAGTCCACCGCGTAGTTATTGTGCTCGTCGATGCCGGTCGCCACCGCGAAGATGTTGGGGTCGAAGATGATGTCTTCCGGCGGGAAGCCGACGCGGTCCACCAGAATGCGGTAGGCGCGCTGGCAGATCTCGAACTTGCGGGCACGGGTATCGGCCTGGCCCACCTCGTCGAACGCCATGACGATGACGGCGGCGCCGTAGCGACGCAGCAGTTTCGCCTGCTCGATGAATTTGTCCTCCCCCTCCTTCATGGAGATGGAGTTGACCACCGGCTTGCCCTGCACGCACTTGAGGCCCGCCTCCAGCACCTCCCACTTGGAGGAGTCGATCATCACCGGCACCCGGGCGATGTCCGGTTCCCCGGCGATGAGGTTCAGGAAGCGCACCATGGCCGCCTCGGCATCCAGCATCCCCTCATCCATGTTGATGTCGATAATCTGGGCGCCGTTTTCCACCTGCTGCTTGGCGACGTCGAGGGCCTCGTCGTAGAGCCCCTCTTTTATCAAGCGCTTGAACTTGGCCGAGCCGGTGACGTTGGTCCGCTCACCCACGTTCACGAACATGGAGTCCGCCGTGATGATGAGAGGCTCCAGGCCCGACAACCGGCAGGCCACCGGCAGATCCGGCAGGGCGCGGGGCTTGATGCCCGCCACGGCGTCCGCCATGGCGCGGATGTGGGTCGGGGTGGTGCCGCAGCAGCCGCCCACCAGGTTGAGGAAGCCGCTTTGGGCCCACTCGCGGATATGCTCCGCCATCTCGACCGCGTCCAGATCGTACTCGCCAAACGCATTGGGCAGACCGGCGTTGGGGTGGGCGCTGACATGGGTCTCGCTGATGCGGGACAGCTCCTCCACGTACTGGCGCAGCTCGTCCGGCCCCAGCGCACAGTTGAGGCCGAAGGAGACCGGTTTGACGTGGCGAAGGGAGTGGTAGAAGGCCTCGGTGGTCTGGCCCGAGAGGGTACGACCGGAGGCGTCCGTGATGGTGCCGGAGATCATCACCGGCAGGCTGTAACCCAGCTCCTCGAACACCAGGTCCACCGCGAAGGCGGCCGCCTTGGCGTTGAGGGTGTCGAAGATGGTCTCGATCAGGATGATGTCGGCACCGCCCTCGATCAGGGCGTGGGTCGATTCGGTGTAGGCGGCCACCAGCTCGTCATAGGTGACGTTGCGCTTGCCCGGGTCGTTCACGTCCGGCGAGATGGAGGCGGTACGGTTGGTGGGGCCCAGCACCCCTGCCACAAAGCGCGGTTTCGCCGGGTCCTTGGCGGTCCACTCGTCCGCCACGGCGCGGGCCAGGCGGGCCGCCTCCCGGTTTATCTCGGCCGAGAGCGCTTCCATCTCGTAGTCCGCCATGGCGATGCGGGTGGCGTTGAAGGTGTTGGTCTCGAGGATGTCGGCCCCGGCGGCACAATACTGGTCGTGGATCTCGCGAATGACGGCTGGACGGCTCAACACCAGCAGGTCGTTGTTGCCCTTGATGTCGGTATGCCAGTCGGCAAACCGCTCCCCCCGATAGTCCGCCTCACCGAGTTTGTAACCCTGGATCATGGTGCCCATGGCCCCGTCGATGATCAGGATCCGCTCCTTGAGACAGGCTTCCAGCCTGGTTGTGACATCCGCTTTCTTGTTCGACTCTCTGCTCGACACCGCTCGTACCCCTTACATCCATGCAACTGCGTGATGCCCATCCTAGCAGCAATCAAATTAAATGGAAATCTAGCCGTCTATCTGTCCGTGACGACGATTAAATATAACCATAAATAGGTAATGAGCATGATCTAACCCGGGAGTACCCTATGCCCGTCCTCAAGAGGGATACGTGCTTGCTGTTTACCAAAGAGAAAAATAACTATGAGCGTCTACTACACACTCTGCTTCCTGGCAGCGTTGGCGATCTTCATCGCCTTTGCCAACCAGTATGTTGTGAAGATCCAGACCACCATCGCCATCACTGCGGGCTCCATGCTGATCTCCGCGCTGCTGGTGCTGTTTGGCAAACTGGGTTGGTTCAATCTGGAGCCTCTCGCCATCAAGACCATGGAGAGCATCGACTTCCAGAACTTCCTGTTGAAGGGGATCCTGGGCTTCCTGCTGTTCGCCGGCGGCCTTGGCATCAACCTCAAGGCGTTGCGTAGCCAGAAGTGGGAAATCACCATTCTGGCCATAGCCGCCACCCTGCTCTCCACCTTCCTCATCGGCTACGGCTTCTGGTTCATCGCCAAGCTGCTGGGCTGGGATGTGCCGCTGGTCTACTGCATGTTGTTCGGTGCCCTGATCTCCCCCACCGACCCCATCGCCGTACTGGCCATCGTCAAGAAGATGAAGGCGCCACCCCAGATCGCCATCCAGATCGAGGGGGAATCCCTGTTCAACGACGGTGTCGGTCTGGTCATCTTCGCCACCGTGTTTGCCGTGGCCTTTGGCGGCGTGGAACCCACCTTCGGCAGCGTGGCCGGTCTGTTCCTGCATGAGGCTCTCGGCGGCATCCTGTTCGGGGCCGTGCTGGGTCTCATCGCCCACGTGATGATCAGCGCCACCGACGACGGCTCCCTGGAGCTGCTGCTGACCCTCTGCATCCCGACCGCGGGCTTCGCCTTCGCCAACATGATCGGCGTCTCCGGCGCCCTGGCCATGGTAGTGACCGGCATCATGATCGGCAACTGGACCCGTCATTCCGGCTTCTCCGAGCAGAGCCAGCACCACCTGGATCACTTCTGGGAGTTGATGGATCAGTTCCTCAACGCCCTGCTGTTCCTGCTGATCGGTCTGGCACTGGTGCTGCTGGACCTCGACTGGCGCGACTGGATCCTGCTGGTCATCGCGGTGCCGCTCTGCCTAGCCGCACGCTTCATCAGCGTCTCCATGCCCTATGTGGCGTTCCGCAAGTTCCGCAGCTACAACACCTTCTCGGTGCGCATCCTCACCTGGGGCGGCCTGCGTGGCGGTCTGGCCATGGCCATGGCCCTGGCACTGCCATCCGGTGTCATGATGATCCCGGAACACAACGTCGATCTGCGCCAGGTGATCCTGGTGATGACCTACTCGGTGGTGATGTTCTCCATCGTGGTACAGGGCATGACCATTACCCCCATGATCACCGCCGCCAAGAAGGCCTGCGGCGACGCCTGAGCCCGTCCCTGACCGGCAATGAAAAGGGCTCCCTCGGGAGCCCTTTTGTCACCCCCGTGGCAGTGAAAAACAGGGAATGACTGGGTGAACGCACAATTAGTGTTTGCTTTTTACACATTTCGAGGAGAGAATGCGCGCCGGCTAGTTAATCAGCCCTGATTATGTTCGCAATGCTTCACCTCACGATGAATCCTGCCAGTACCCGCATAACCTTCTTCTGATTTACTCGCCTTGAGAACCGTTCAGGCTGTCTGCCTGCGTTGCCCGGCTCTCACGGTGCAGACCCGATCTGCCCACTCCCAAGTAGCATCATGCATCCGCATGGTCCTTGGCGCCTTCCTTGAAAGTGCAGACGCCCCTGAACCGGGCTGGGTATTCCTGCGCGCTCGTCCGCCATCGTGCTGACCGCGCCCATTGACCTGACATTTGCCAATACAAGGAGCAAACACTTAATTTATATAGAGAAATACCATGATGAAACACGTACAGATCCGCAAACCCCTGCGTCGCAGCAAACCCATCAACCTGCCCGTGCAAGAGCACGACGACGATGCGTTCCTGATCCAGTTCAGCACCCGCTTCAGCGGCGGCTTCGCCATCTCCTGTGATGGTATCGCCGGCGAGTTCTCCATCGAAGAGCTCAACTGACTTTGCCTGCCCACCGGCAGCGCCCGATGCAGACAGGCCGCAACTCACGGCGGCCTCCTTGCCTGACGTCATAGTCTGCATGGCCCCGCTCCCAGAGCAGTGGCTAGACCCCGCAAGTCTCCTTGTCCGGCGCCTCCAGCAGCAGGCACTCCTCCTCGCCGGCCCCCAACCTGACCCGTTTGCCCTGACTCAGCCCCAGCTTGGCGAGTAGCCGGACCGAGCGCTCATTGCCCGGGGTGACGATGGCGACCACCCGCTCGATGCCGAGCCGTTCGCGGCCATCTGCCATGGCCGCCCGCGCGGCTTCGATGGCATAGCCCTGACCACGCCAGGCGGGCAGGAAAGCATAGCCGATGTCTTCACAGGGCAGGGTATCGCGCTTGATCAGACCGCAGATGCCGAGCCTGGCCCCGTCTTCCCGCCGCACCACCAGATAGAGTCCGTGACCGTGGCGGGCATAACTGACCGCAGGCCCCTGCTGGATGTAGTTTTCGGCATCCGCCAGGGTACGCACCCCGCGATCGCCGATGTAGCGGTGAAAATCACCATCGTTGAGCAGTTCGAGAATGAAGGGGGCATCGACAACGGTCAGTTCGCGCAGTTCCAGGCGCTCGGAGAGGATCATGACATGGGCTCGTTCGGCAGTAGAGAGTGTCCAAGACTGCTCCCGCCCCGCTTCCTTGGCAAGACCCGGAGGATATTTTCGCCCCCGGGAGCCGCGTCCCCGCTATACTGCCCACCCCATGGAACAGGCAGGAGAACGGCCATGACCGATACCCCCGAATTTTTTGATGAAGAGACACTGCTGGAGATGGTGGAGAACCAGCTCGCCGACGGCCATCCCCTCCAGGTGAAAGCGACCCTGATGCGCCTGGTGATGAAGGGCACCCCGCGGGAAGAGGCGCTGCAATACATCGCCTGCGCCCTGGGCGCCGAACTCATGGCCATGGAAGCCGAACAGGGCCCCTTCAACCTCGTCCGTTACGGCGAGTTTCTCGACAGCCTGCCCGAGATGCCCTGGGCCGAATGACCCGGGCCGATTAGGCAAGCCCCGGCGCCAGCCATTATCATTACTGCCACCAAAGATGACGGGAGTATGGGGATATGCGCTGGCAAGATCGCCGTGAGAGCAACAATGTGGAAGACCGACGCCAGCAAAGCGGCGGCAACGGGGGCGGCGGCCTGCCCATCGGTGGCAAGGGGCGTCTGATCCTGCTGGTGGTGATCATGGTGGCGGGGTACTACGGCGTGGACCTCGGCCCCCTGCTGCAGGATCCGGCCCCGCAGAGCCAGCCCCAGCGTCAGAACTCGTCCCAGGCTGCAAACGATCCCCTCGCCCGCTTCACCTCGGTGATGCTCGCCTCCACGGAGGACGCCTGGGGTGAGATGTTCCAGCAAAGCGGCAACCACTATCAGGCCCCCAGACTGGTGCTCTATCGCGGTGCGACCCGCACCGGCTGCGGCCAGGGGCAGTCGGTGATGGGGCCCTTCTACTGTCCGGCCGACAGCACCGTCTACATCGATCTCTCCTTCTATCAGGACATGCGCGACAAGCTGGGGGCCGACGGCGACTTCGCCCAGGGCTATGTGATCGCCCACGAGGTAGGCCACCACGTGCAGAACCTGCTCGGCATCTCCACCAAGGTGCGCCAGCAGCAACAGGGGCTGAGCCAGGTCGCCCAGAACCGGTTGTCGGTCAAGCTCGAACTGCAGGCGGACTGCTTCGCCGGGGTCTGGGGCCACTACATGGAAAAAGAGCAGGTGCTGGAGCGTGGCGATCTGGAAGAGGCGCTCAATGCCGCCCAGGCCATAGGCGACGACAGGTTGCAGCAGCAAGGTCAGGGCCGGGTCGTTCCCGACAGCTTCACCCACGGCACCTCGGCCCAGCGCCTCGCCTGGTTCAAACGCGGTTTTGACAGCGGCAAGCCCGCCAGTTGCGACACCTTCGCCGCCCGCTGAAGGGGACAAACGCAAAGGGGCCGATTCCTCACGGAGCCGGCCCCTTTCCTTTCTCACCCGAGGGGGTCTTCCCTCATTCGGGATCCTCCGCCAGCAGATCGGTGAAGACGAAGCCGTCTCGCAGCACCGTTTCCCCCACCCGGATGGGCAGGGGATGCAGGAACATGGGGCCGTCCCAGGCCAGGGTGTGAAACTCCCCGTTCTCGCCGCAGGGATCCACCCCGGCGGGCAGGGCAGCCAGCAAGGCCGGACCAAATTCATGACCACCTAACCCGGCGTCCAGCTTGCCCGGATCCAGGGTGCAGACCCTGGCCTTGAGCCCGGCGTCGATCATCGCCTGCGCCAGCTCGGTCGTGTCGCTGCCCCAGAGCGGGAAGAGCGGCGTGATGCCGGTCCCCGCCAGTTGCCGCTCCCGATAGGCGCGCACATCCTCAAGAAAGAGATCCCCGAATGCCATGTGGTGAATGCCCTTGGCCTGCACATCGGCGATGAAGCCCGTCATGATGCGCCCATACTCCTCGTTGCTGCAGGGCCAGGGCAGGTCGATGGTGATCAGCGGCAAGCCCACGCACTCAGCCTGTGCCAGCAGCAACTGCTTGCGCCCCCCGTGCATGGCCACCCGCTCGAACGCCTGGTTGAGGGTGGTGAACAGCCCCACCACCTCGATGGCCGGATCCTCGCGCAGGCGATGCAAGGCCCAGGCGCTGTCTTTTCCGCTGCTCCAGGAGAGCAGTATCTTTTTCTTCGTCATGACCTCTCCAGCTTCTTGCCGCACCGTGCTGCAAGACAGTGTTGCGAATTGTGCGATTTACATTGCGGGACACAAAAGCATACCCTCGTGGGTGAGCGTATCCCCGCAGCACACCGGGGAGAATAACTAAAAAAACGATGGGAAACATAAGGATATGAGTAAAGTCAGCACATCGCACGACCACGGTCGCCCCCTCAATCGACAGGATTACAAGACCCTGAGCCTGGCGGCGCTGGGCGGCGCCCTCGAATTCTACGACTTCATCATCTTCGTCTTCTTCGCCGTGGTCATCGGCGAGCTCTTCTTCCCGGCCGACATTCCCGAGTGGTTGCGCCAGTTCCAGACCTTCGGCATCTTCGCCGCCGGCTACCTGGCCCGCCCCCTGGGGGGCATCATCATGGCCCACTTTGGCGATCTCATCGGCCGCAAGCGGATGTTCACCCTCAGCATCATCCTGATGGCCTTGCCGACCTTGCTGATCGGCCTGCTGCCCACCTACGCCGTGCTCGGCATCGCCGCCCCCCTGCTGTTGCTGCTGCTGCGGATCCTGCAAGGGGCCGCCATCGGCGGGGAAGTCCCCGGTGCCTGGGTCTTCGTGGCCGAGCACGTGCCCGCCCGCCGGGTCGGTGTCGCCTGCGGCACCCTCACCGCGGGGTTGACGGCCGGCATCCTGCTCGGCTCCCTGGTGGCGACCGCCATCAACCGTGGCATGAGCCCGGGCGATGTGAGCGACTGGGGCTGGCGTCTGGCCTTCGTGCTCGGCGGCGTGTTCGGCATCGTCGCCATGTACCTGCGCCGCTGGCTGCACGAGACTCCGGTCTTCGCCGAGATGCAGGCCAACAAGTCCCTGGCCGAGGAGCTGCCCCTCAAGACGGTGCTGCGTGAACACAAGGGCAGCGTCGTCGTCTCCATGCTGCTGACCTGGCTGCTCTCCGCCGGCATAGTGGTGGTGATCCTGATGACCCCGACCTATCTGCAGAAGGTCCACGGCATCAGCCCGGCCGATGCCCTGACCGCCAACTCCCTGGCCATCGTCGCCCTCACCCTGGGCTGCATCGTCTATGGTCGCCTGATCGATGCCATCGGCAGCGGTCCTACCTTCATCCTGGGCTCCCTGCTGCTGGCCGGCGCCACTTATACCTTCTACCACAGCCTGGCAGCCGGCACGGATCAGCTGGTGCCCCTCTACATGCTGGCGGGCTTTGCGGTGGGGATCGTCGGCGCCGTGCCCTACGTCATGGTCAATGCCTTCCCGCCG
Source organism: Aeromonas sp. ASNIH1 (assembly GCF_002934285.1). Lineage (NCBI taxonomy): Bacteria > Pseudomonadati > Pseudomonadota > Gammaproteobacteria > Aeromonadales > Aeromonadaceae > Aeromonas > Aeromonas sp. ASNIH1. The sequence continues at coordinate 1,180,449 of NZ_CP026228.1, forward strand.
GTGGTGCGCTTCTCCGGGCTGTCGTTCTCCTACAACGTGGCCTACGCCATCTTCGGCGGCCTCACCCCCATGCTGGTCACCCTCTGGATGAAGGAGGACGTGCTGGCCCCCTCCCACTATGTGGTCAGCCTGGCCGCCCTCGGTTTCGTGCTCGGCATCTGGCTCTGGCTGCGCCAGCGGGGCCAACGCCAGGCCACCCCGCAGGCCGCCTGATCCTTCCCAAGCAAGCCCCGCACTGTCGGGGCTTGTTCTTTGCGGATATCATCGACCGGGTGGCGGTCCGCTGCGGACCTGCCAGCTCACCCCAATCCGTCCATCTGCCCGAGGTCCACTATGTTCTTCCAGGTCGTCTTTCTCGCCTTGCTGGCCCTGCTGCCCATGGTCAACCCGCCCACCACGGCCACCCTGCTGCTGGGATTGAGCAAGGGCATGTCCCGCGAGCACATTCGCCGCCAGATCAACATGGCCGCCCTCTATCTGTTCGCCACCCTGTGCGTCAGCTTCTTCATCGGATCCTCCATCCTGGATCTGTTCGGGATCTCCATTCCCGGCCTGCGCCTGGCCGGTGGCCTCATCATCGCCTTCATCGGCTTTCGCATGCTGTTCCCCTCGCCAAACCAGTCTGCCGGGGTCGAGGCCAACCAGAATATCGCCTTCGTGCCCCTGACCATGCCCAGCATGTGCGGACCCGGCACCATGGCGCTGGTGATCAGCGGCGCGGCCCAGATCGCCGAGCTGCCGGCCGAGGCCGATCGCGTCGTCATCTATGCCGCCATGGTCACCGCCTTCGCCCTGATGAGCCTGATCAGCTGGGGTGTGCTCAAGCTGGCAGATCCCGTGTGCAAGATCCTGGGAGCCACCGGCATCGACGCCATGACCCGCATCATGGGTTTCCTGCTGGTGTGCATGGGTATGCAGTTCTGCATCAACGGCGTCAAGGAGGTGGCGCAGGATCCCGTCTTCCATGGTCAGGTGATGGAACAACCCGCTGCCGCCTTGCCGTCCCATGCCGGACCTACCACCCTCGATCATCTCGCCGTGCCGCGCCAGCCCTGATTGAAAACGGTATCATTTTTCGTGCAAATCCCTCCTGATCTTGCGCCTGATCATATTGCCTTCATCTTGATGGGGTAGTCTGGTTTTTGTACAGGCAGGGTTCAGAAGGTTGCCGCTAGCGTGGCATGTGCTGACCCCATCACTTGAGGAGATATGCAAATGGAAAAGATGCTGACCGAGATTGGAAGCTACAGCCTGTTTCATGAGTATCTGAACGTGGTCGGTGCCGCCAGCCCCGCGCTGACCCGGATCAAGACAGGATGGGAGTTCAAGCGAAAGGATCGCCTGCTCGCCCAGATAAGGGTGGATGACCACGGCCACGCCCGCTTCTTCATCGACGCCCGCGCCATTTCGGTCAACTGACCCGACCCCTTTCCCAGCCCCGGCGCCTGCCGGGGCTTTTTATTGCTTGCGCGTTCCAATAAAAACCCCGGCGCCGGGCCGGGGTTTACAAAGGTGTGTGACCTTACTGGGTGCCGCCCACGGTGAGCTGATCCAGCTTGAGGGTGGGCTGGCCGACGCCGACCGGCACGCTCTGCCCCTCCTTGCCGCAGACCCCGACCCCGCGATCCAGCGCGAGGTCACGGCCCACCATGGAAACCTGGCTCATCGCCTCGGGGCCGTTGCCGATCAGGGTCGCCCCCTTGATGGGCGCGGTGATCCTGCCATCCTCGATGAGGTAGGCCTCGGAGGCGGAGAAGACGAACTTGCCGGAGGTGATGTCCACCTGGCCGCCACCGAAGTTGGGGGCATAAATGCCCTTCTTCACCGAGGCGATGATCTCCGCTGGATCGTACTGACCCGCCAGCATGTAGGTGTTGGTCATGCGCGGCATCGGCAGGGCGGCGTAGGATTCGCGGCGGCCGTTGCCGGTGAGCGACACCCCCATCAGACGGGCGTTCTGCTTGTCCTGCAGGTAACCCTTGAGAATGCCGTTCTCGATCAGCACGTTGTAGCCCCCCGGCGTCCCCTCGTCGTCGATGGAGACGGAGCCGCGCCGACCCGGCAGGGTGCCGTCATCGACGATGGTGCAGTGTTTGGAAGCCACCTGCTCGCCGATGCGCCCGGCAAAGGCGGAGGAGCCCTTGCGGTTGAAGTCCCCCTCCAGACCGTGACCCACCGCCTCGTGCAGCAGCACGCCGGGCCAGCCGGCACCGAGCACCACCGGCATGGTGCCGGCCGGGGCGTCGATGGCCTCCAGGTTGACCAGGGCCTGGCGCACCGCTTCACGCACATAGCCAAACGCCCGGCTCTCGAGCCCGTCCAGCTCGAGGAAATGGTCGTAACCGAAGCGGCCACCGCCACCGGCGCTGCCGCGTTCACGGCGATCCCCCTTCTCGGCGATGACGGTCACCGAGAGGCGCACCAGCGGACGCACGTCGGCGGCCAGGGTGCCATCGGTGGCGGCCACCAGGATCTCTTCATAGACCCCGCTGATGGAGGCCATCACCTGATTGATGGCGGGATCCAGACTTCTGGCGAACTTGTCCATCTGCTCCAGCAGGGCAATTTTCTGCTGCTTGTCGAGGGTCTGCAGGGGATCCAGCGCCGGGTAGAGCAGGTTTGCTTCGGTGCGAGCCCATGCTTTTACCTTGCCCTGCGCACCGGCGGCGGCGATGCCGCGAGCGGCAGTCACCGACTGTTGCAGCGCCAGCAGGCTCAGCTCGTCCGAGTAGGCGAAACCGGTCTTCTCGCCGCTGACGGCGCGCACCCCCACCCCCTGATCGATGTTGTAGCTGCCATCCTTGACGATGCCGTCCTCCAGCATCCAGGACTCGTGCCAGCTGCGCTGGAAATAGAGGTCGCCGAACTCCACCTGATGGCTCATCAGGCTGCCGAGCAGCTGTTGCAGCCGCCCTTCGTCGAGATCGTTCGGGGCCAACAGGGAGGCACTAACCTGGCTCAATAGACTCAAATCTTTCTCTCCACTCTCATGCGAGATGTCGTAACGGTTAAATCCACGGCCGCGGGCTCACAGCAGGCGGGCGTGTTGCAGCACCGGCATGGTGCGTTTCAATTCATCGATCAAGGCCCCATCCAGCGGCGCCAGCACAGTGCCCTGCCCCGACGCCCGACAGGCCAGCACCCGGCCCCAGGGGTCGATCACCATGCTGTGGCCCCAGGTCTTGCGCCCCGTCTCGTGGGTGCCCCCCTGGTTGGCGGCCACCACGTAGCACTGGTTCTCGATGGCACGGGCCCGCAACAGGGGCTCCCAGTGCGCCTCGCCGGTGACGGCGGTGAAGGCGGCAGGCACCAGCAGCACCCGGGCACCGGCCCGGGCCAACTGGCGGTACAGCTCGGGAAAGCGCAGATCATAACAGATAGAAAGGCCGAGGGGACCAAAGGGGGAGTCCACCAGCACAGGCTGATCACCCGGGCTGAAGGTCTCCGACTCCCGGTAGCGGCCGTGATTGTCCGCCACGTCCACGTCAAACAGGTGGATCTTGTGGTAGTGCCCCTTGAGCTCGCCGTCGGGATCGAACACCAGGGTGCTGGTGTGGATGTGGTCGGCACCGGCGATGGCGGTGGGCATGGCCCCGGCCACCAGCCAGATGCCGTGGGATTTGGCCCAATCAGAGAGTTGCTGCTGGATTGGGCCATTTCCCAATGGCTCTGCCCCGTCCAGATACCCCTGCCGCTCGCCAAAGAGGGCGAAGTTTTCCGGCAGCAGCACCAGCAAGGGGCGCTCCCTGGGCAGACTCGCCAGCTCGGCGGCGATCCGCTCCCGGTTATCCTGCCAGGTACGACCCGATATCAACTGCATGGCGGCTAGCCACATGACGCGCTCCTTCTGTTGGGCGAGCCGATGGCACAAGGCCTCCTCGGCTCGCAGGGCAATATCCGCACTCTTCTGTTGGGCGAGCCGGTGACCGGTGACAGAAGGCCTTCTCGGCTCGCAGGGCAATATCCGCACTCTTCTGTTGGGCGAGCCGGTGACCGGTGACAGGAGGCCTCCTCGGCTCGCGGGGCAATATCTGCACTATGAGGGGTTTGGCGGCCGGGGGAAAGTCCCCCAGCCCGGTGCATGCCCTCAGCTCTGACCCGAGCCCTGGTGCTTGGGATTGAGCAGGAAGGGGGTGACCTCCTTGGCGGGCAAGCCGGGCGCCACCGCATCCACCGCCTCCTTCTGCTGCTGGTTGAGCTTGATGCGGGCGCGATCCCGCCCCGCCTCCACCAGCCTGGGGGCGTCCAGCGGGCCGGAGACCCGAAAATCGATGCGGGTCACCACGTCCACCACGGGCTCCAACAGCTTGGAGAGGGCCAGCACATAGAGCCCGGTGATGGGGGTCAGAGAGAAGGCCGCCACCACGGGCAGGGTGCCCCCCAGGTTCGGGGAGAAGCTCAGATCAAAGTCGAGCCGCCAGCGCACCAGATCCGCGATGCCCTTGCCCCGCAGGTTGCCCGCCGCCCCCTTCATGTAGAAGTCGTTGTTCTCCACCACCCCCTGATTGACCTTGGCGGAGGCGGACATGGACTCAAAATAGAAGCCCTTGTCGAAGACGTCGCGAAAATCGAGGCGCAGCTTGCGCATCAGGGAGTCGAGGCTCAGCAGGGAGAGCAGTCGGGCCCCCTTGTCGTTGACCTCCCGCAGGGTGCCTCCCTCCAGTTGGTAGTCGGCGCTGCCCGCCAGAGTCGGCAGGCTCAGGCGGTAGGGCACGTCACGCCAGTTCAGATCCAGAGCCAGCTTGCCCGGGGCATCCCCGATGGGCGAGGTGTAGCCAAGCCGCTTGAGCAGCAGCTCGCTGTTGCGGGTCTCGAGGTTCACCCTGGCACGGGTCTGCATCTGGCTGCCACGGGCCAGCCACTCGGCGCTGCCGCGCAGGGTGCTGCCCGCCAGGCGCATCTCCAGTCCCTTGAGATCCAGCCGGTTGGCCCCGGGCAGCAGCTCCCCCTTCACCTCCCCCAGGGGCAGCTCGCCGAAGCGGCAATCCACGCAACTGAAGGTGAGCCAGGGAATGGCGTCCATGATGGCCCTGTCCTGGTGCTCATCGGGATCCGGGCTGAGATCGGTCCCCTTGCCGGACCAGTAGATGCGGGCAAACTTGGCATCGATGGGGCGCCCATCGGCCACCGGCACCCGCACCACCCCCATCACGTCGGGGCTGTCGATCATCACCTCGGTGGCCTGGTTCACCGGCCCCAGGGTGAAGTGCACCGCCTTGAGGCTGGCACTGCCGATGTCGGCACGGGCCAGCTGGCCATCTACCCACCACTCCTGGGGCAAGAAAGAGGGGCCCACCACCGCATTGTCACTCGGCGCCGAACCGGCCGGCAGCCACTGCTTGAGACGAGCCAGCCAGCCGGCCACGTCCGCCTGCTGCTGGTTGATGGCGAGCAGCATGGGCTTGTCCTGCATCACCCGCGCCCCGGGCTGGCCGATGTTGACCCGCACCCGGCTGAGGTAGGGGACGCCGTCGCCGTACACCAGGCGGCTCTGCATGTCGATGTCCGCCCCCAGCACGGCGCGGATGTCGGCGCTGCCATCCCGCCCACGGGCCGTCACCTTGAGGGGCAGCCGGGTACCCGCCGCCTTGGTCAGGGGCACAGGCAGATCCAGCCCCATGCCCTGCAGGTTGGAGTCCAGCGCCAGCTGGAAGCTGAACGCCTTGTTCTCGGGCAGGGTCAGCCCCAGGGTACCCGACCAGTTGCTGCGCCCCTGGAGCATCTCGAGGGCCGGTATGTCCCGGCGCTGGCGGCGGCTGTCCCACTGCCCCTGGAACTTGAGATCGGCCTGATAGCCGTGGGGCAGTTGCCGCCCCTGATAATCCAGGGTCAGCGGCTGGTTCCACAGGCTGGCCTTGAGGTTGTGAATGCGCGTCTGCTCGTTGTCATACTCGAGCGTCCCTGCGACCCCGTCGAGGGGCAGATCCAGGGAGGCGATCCTCACCTTGTTGTCCTTGAAGCTGGCTTCCCCGCTGGCCTTGACCTCCCCCTCGCCATCCAGCGGTATGTCGAGCTTCACCGTACCCTTCATGGGGCCGCGGATCTCCACCTCCCGCAGCGCCTGACCGACGGATCCCCCCAGCGGCGAGTCCTGCAAATAGTCGCTGATGGCCTTGCCCTCACCCTCAACCTTGGCATCCACGTAGAGGTGAGCCCCCGGATAGAGGTCCGGGATCCAGGCGTGCACCGAGTCGGAGCTGGCCTTGCCGAGCTGGGTGGCGCGGCTGTTCATGTCGAGGCTGGCGTTCTGGAACAGCAGATCGATCTGCAGGTCGGTCAGCGGCTGCCAGCCCGGGAAAAACTCGTAGGTGGCCTGTTGCAGCGGCACCGCCACCTGGAAGACGCCCTTGCCGTTGTCGTAGGGGAAGTCACGGAATTCGCCGTACCAGAGCAGGTCGGCCCCCTTGGCCTTACCCCCCTTGATGGCGCCGCTCAGGTAGCTCACCAGCCCCTCATCCATCACCGCCAGGGGGTAGTAGCGATCCGCATGGGCCGCGTTCTTGACGTCGATCCGCCCGGTCAGGGCGAGGAAGGGGTGCTCGAACAGCTCGAGGCGAAACCGGCTGGCGAGGCGCAGATCCGGGTTGTCCAGGGCAATGTCCTGACCATAGAGCACCCAGCCTTGCGGCGCCCGCCACCAGTCGAGGGCCGCACTCAGGCTGTCCACCGAGATGGGTTCCTTGAAGTGGCGGGCCGGATCCACCTTGCCCTTGCCCAGGGTCAGGCGGGCACGCCCCCCGTTCGGGGTCAGCCAGAAGTCGCCGTCCAGCTTTTGCAGACCGGGCACATCGTGCCAGGCCCGGGTCCCGAAGCCGCGCAGTTGCCCCTGCAAAGAGAGCCCCTGCCAGTCCCCGTCGGCCTGCAGGACCAGCTCCTGCAACTGGCCCCTTGGCCGGGTGCGCTTGAGGGTCTCGGTCAGCTCGGGATAGAGGCCGGAGACCAGCTGGCTCAAGTTGGCAATCTGGTCGAGATCGATGGCGGGCACATAGCCCTGGATGCGCGAGCCGATGCGCTCGAGCTGCAGGCGGCTGTGCAGCCAGGTGGCGCCATCGAGCTTGAAGATGACGTCGTGGCTGGCGAGCTGCCACGCCTCGCCGTCCCGGCGCAGCTGGATCTTGCCCCCCTGCAAGTCGAGGCGGTGCGGCTCTCCCTTGATCTCGTCCTTCCAGATCAGGTGGTTGTTGCCAAAGGCCAGCAGGGAGTTGCCGAGCCTGCCCTTCTCGAACTCGCTCCAGAGCTGGAAGTCGAGCTGGCCGCTCACCGGCGGCGCGCCGGCGTGGATCCGGGCCAGCATGGGGCTGATGTCCAGCTCGCTGGCCCCCAGATAGAGCTGGCCCTTGAGGCGGTCGAGCCGCACCTCGGGGGCATCCACATCGATGATGAGGTCCAGGGTGCTCTCCCCCACCCCGTTGATGAGATAGGCCTTGCCGACCCCCTGATGCCGCTTGCCGCGGTTCTGCCAGCGCAGCTGGGCGATGTCGAGGGCGCGCACCTCCCCCAGTGCCGTGGTGAGGCTCAGGCGAGTGTCGTGAATGTCGAAGGTGGAGAGCTGGGTCAGCAGGAAGCGCAGCAGGGCCTCCTGCTGGTTCGCGCTCTTCCCGCTGACAGGGGTGGCGGGCTGGGTCATGTCCAGCGCGATGTTGCCGTCGCTCAGGATCAACTGGCCAAACACCGGTCTGAGTTCGTTGAGGGAGCGCCAGAAGTCGAGGTGGGCCCACACCTTGCCAAGGCACAGGGAGAAACGCCCCGAATCGGGGGCGATGGCCAGTCCTTCCAGCCCGATGGCCGGGCCGCGGGGAGTCCACTCCAGCCCGACGTGATCCACGCTCACCTCGAGCTGACTCTCCCCGAGCAGGGTCCCTATCACGGCCGCCCGGTGCTGGTTGAGCAAAGGGCCGCCCAGTCGTACCACGCTGACCAGAACGGCCAGCAGCACGAAGAAGACTCCGAGGGCCAACCAGCCCCGACTCAGCCAGCGATAGACCAATTACATCATCACCACATCGAACTGTTCCTGCCCACAGAGCGGCTCGGAGACCACCCTGACCTGCTTGCCGATGAAGACTTCCAGCTCCGCCAGACTGTGGGACTCCTCCCCCCGCAGGTAATCGGCCACCGAGGGGGCCGCATAGACGGTGAACTGATCCGCGTCGTAGGCGCGGTTGACCCGGATGATCTCCCGCAGGATCTCGAAGCAGACCGACTCCACCGTCTTGACCCGGCCGCGCCCCTTGCACTCGGGGCACTCGGCGCAGAGCACGTGCTCAAGGCTCTCCCGGGTGCGCTTGCGGGTCATCTCCACCAGCCCGAGCTGGGAGAAACCGTTGACGTTGGTCTTGGCCCTGTCCTTGGCCAGCGCCAGCTCCAGGCTGTGCAGCACCCGGCGACGGTGATCCTCGGACTGCATGTCGATGAAGTCGATGATGATGATGCCGCCGAGGTTGCGCAGGCGCAGGTGACGGGCGATAGCGGCGGTGGCCTCGACGTTGGTGTTGAAGATGGTCTCTTCCAGATTGCGATGGCCGACGAAGGCCCCGGTGTTGATGTCCACCGTGGTCATGGCTTCGGTCTGGTCGATGATGAGGTAGCCGCCGGATTTGAGCTCCACCTTGCGCTCCAGGGCCCGCTGGATCTCGTTCTCCACGTCGTAGAGATCGAAGATCGGCGACTCGCCGGTGTAGTACTCCAGCTTGTTGGCAAGCTCGGGCACGTACTCCTCGGTGAAGCGCTTGAGCTGATCGAAGCTCTGGCGCGAGTCGACCCGGATCTTGTCGAGCTCGGCACCGACGAAGTCACGCACCACCCTAAACGCCAGGCTGGGATCCTCATAGAGGATCTTGCAGGGGGGGTACTTCTGCTTGCGCTCGAGGATCTTGCGCCACAGGCGCTTCAAGAAGGCGGCGTCCTGTTCCAGCTCCTGCTCCCCCACCCCTTCGGCGGCGGTGCGGATGATGTAGCCGCCCAGTTCGTCCACATAACCGGCCACGGTGCGCTTGAGGCGCTCGCGCTCCGCCTCGGATTCGATGCGCTGGGAGACCCCCACGTGGGCACTGCCCGGCATGAAGACCAGATAACGGGATGGCAGGGTGATGTCGGTGGTGAGGCGGGCTCCCTTGGTACCGAGCGGGTCTTTGACCACCTGTACCATGATGTCCTGCCCCTGGCGCACCAGTTCGGCGATGTTGCCGGCCTGGAACTGCTCCTTCTCCTTGATCGCCACGCACTCGGTATGGGGGACGATGTCGGAGGCGTGCAGAAAGGCGGCCTTGTCCATGCCGATGTCGACGAAGGCGGCCTGCATGCCGGGCAGCACGCGGCTGATCTTGCCCTTGTAGATGTTGCCCACGATGCCGCGCTTGGCCTGACGCTCCACATGCACTTCCTGCAGCAGACCGTTCTCGACCAGGGCGACCCGGGTTTCGGAGGGGGTGACGTTTACCAGCAGTTCTACCGACATAAGTTACCTTGCCTTTCTAGTTTTGAATTCTGGCACGACGAACAACGGGTAACTCAGCAGCGCACTGCTGACGAGAGGATTACCGGGTCTGCTCGAGGTGCTGCTTGATCAACAGGTCCGTCTCCAGCAGGGGCAGGCCGACCACGGCACTGTAGCTCCCCTCGAGGCGACTGACGAATTTGCCGGCAATGCCCTGGATAGCATAGGCGCCCGCCTTGTCGCACGGCTCGCCGGTGCGCCAGTAGGCTTCGATCTCGGCCTCGTCCAGTTTGCGAAACGCCACGTTGGTGGTGACCAGCCGCACATCGCACCGCTCCGGGGTGGCCAGGGCCACCGCCGTCATCACCTGGTGTACCCGCCCGGAGAGGGCTTCCAGCATGTCCTTGGCGTCCAGCAGGTCGGAGGGTTTCTCCAGCACCCGCTCCCCCAGCACCACTATGGTGTCGGCCCCCAGCACAGGCAGCGCCGTGGGCGCCGCGGCCACACCGGCCATGGCCTTGTCGCGGGCCAGCCGGCAGACGTAATCCTGGGGCTTCTCACCGTCGTAGCGCAGCTCCGGCACATCCAGCTTGAGGACCTCGAAACGGTAGCCCAGGCGGGTCAGAAGCTCGTGCCGGCGGGGGGAGCCCGAGGCGAGATAGAGTTGCAGTTCGTTGTGCTTGTTCATACTTCACTCAATGAGACGATGCGCAGTTACAATGCGTTGTTTTTATTCACATTCACTTGATATTGAAGCGACGCCGCACCTTGCGCAAGACCATAAAAATCCAGGGCCATATTAACATCGTCGTCAACGTCGACCAAAAGTAGGCGAAGTTGAGGCTGGCCCGGCTGAACAGATGCTCCGCCCAGAACACGGTGATCTTCCCCACCAGGGAGAGCAGACCGATGATCAGCGCCTGCTGCCAGAGGGAGAAGTTGCGGATCTTCTGGAACTGGAATGCCGCCAGGTAGGTGGTGATGGCCATGGCCATGGCCCGCACGCCGAGGGTGCTGCCGAGCAGCACGTCCAGCAGCAGGCCCGCCACCCAGGCGGTGCCGACGTTGGTCCGGTGCGGCAGCGCCAGCGCCCAGTAGATGAGCACCATGGCGAGCCAGTCCGGACGGAAGGGTTCGAATTGAAAGGGAAGCGGCAGGATGGAGAGGCACAGGGCCAGCAGGATCGAACACCAGATCCAGATCCTGCCGCTGGCGGGTTGCAGCATCAGCGCGTCGCCCCCGCCGCCGAGGTTGCCGTGGCCGCCGAGGCGCTCGCCGCAGGCTCAAGGGCATCCTTGTCGTGTACTTCCGGTTTCTTGTCGGTCCACAGCAGCAGCAGGTAGCGCAGACGATCCAGCGCCACCAGCGGCTTGGCCTCGATCTGGGCGAAGGGCTTGCCCTCCACGTAGTCGGAGCGGGTCACGGTCGCCACCGGATAACCTTCCGGGAAGCGGCCGCCCAGGCCCGAGGTGACCAGCAGATCGCCGACCTGGACGTCGGTGTTGCGGGGCAGGTTGCGCAGCTCCAGCTTGTCCAGCTCGCCGCTGCCGGAGGCGATGGCGCGCAAGTCGTTGCGCAGCACCCGCACCGGGATGCCGTGGCTGGAGTCGGTGATGAGCAGGACGCGACTGGTGGTGGAGCCCACGTGGAGCACCTGACCGACCACCCCCTGATCGTTGATCACCGGCTGGCCGTTGTAGACGCCATCCAGCGCCCCCTTGTTGATCAGCACCTGATGGCTGAAGGGGTCGGAATCCACCGACAGCAGCTCGGCCACCATCTTGCGGGACTCCTTGTGTACCGGCGACCCCAGCAGCTCGCGCAGACGCTGGTTCTCGTGCTCCAGCTGATCCATCTTGAGCAGGCGCGAGCGCAGGGTGAACAGTTGCTGCTCCTGCTGCTTGGTCTGCTCGATGAGATCGGCGCGGGTCTGCACCTGGGTCGACATGGTGTCGAGCAGGGTGCCGGGGGCGTTGGCGATGTATTGCAGCGGGCTCACCAGGGAGCTCAGATAAACGCGGACATGGCTGAACACACCGAAGCGGGAATCCGCGACGATGGCAGCGACGGAGATGATGACGGCGAGAAACAACCGTAACTGAAGCGAAGGGCCTCTACCGAAGATGGGTTTCATGAGTCGTCAAAAAAGAGCCGGCGCTCGGCCGGCTTTGGGTCTTATTCGTAGTGGAACAGATCGCCACCGTGCATATCGATCAGCTCCAGCGCCTTGCCACCGCCACGGGCGACACAGGTGAGGGGATCTTCAGCCACGACGACCGGGATGCCGGTCTCTTCCATCAGCAGACGGTCGATGTCCTTGAGCAGGGCACCACCACCGGTCAGCACCATGCCGCGCTCGGAGATGTCGGACGCCAGCTCGGGCGGGGATTGCTCCAGGGCCACCATGACGGCGGAGACGATGCCGGAGAGCGGCTCTTGCAGCGCTTCCAGGATCTCGTTGGAGTTCAGGGTGAAGCTGCGGGGCACACCCTCGGCCAGGTTGCGACCGCGCACTTCGATCTCGCGCACCTCTTCGCCCGGATAGGCGGAGCCGATCTCGTGCTTGATGCGCTCGGCGGTGGCTTCCCCGATCAGACTGCCGTAGTTGCGACGGACGTAGCTGATGATGGCTTCGTCGAACTTGTCGCCACCGATACGGACGGACTGGGAGTAGACCACGCCGTTCAGGGAGATGATGGCCACTTCGGTGGTACCGCCACCGATGTCCACCACCATGGAACCGGTCGCTTCGGAGACCGGCAGGCCGGCACCGATGGCGGCAGCCATGGGTTCATCTATCAGGTAAACCTCGCGGGCGCCGGCGCCCAGAGCGGATTCCTTGATGGCGCGACGTTCCACCTGGGTGGAGCCGCAGGGCACGCACACCAGCACGCGCGGGCTGGGGCGGAAATAGTTGTTGTCGTGAACCTGTTTGATGAAGTGCTGCAGCATCTTCTCGGTCACGTAGAAATCGGCTATCACGCCGTCTTTCATCGGGCGAATGGCGGAGATGTTACCCGGGGTACGACCCAGCATCTGCTTGGCGGCATGACCGACAGCAGCGACCGATTTGGCGTTCCCGCGCTCTTGGCGAATGGCGACAACTGAGGGTTCGTTAAGGACGATCCCTTGATCTTTTACATAGATCAGGGTGTTGGCAGTTCCCAAGTCGATCGACAGATCGTTGGAAAAGACGCCTCTGAGCTTTTTGAACATGGCTACGGGAAATCCTAAGAATTTTGAGGTGCAGAAAACCGGCTAACTTTACCAATGCCCACCCCAATGGGCAAGCGCTCAAACTGTCGCCAATCAATCAGGCGCGACAAAAATGCGAGTCATCACTCACCCGCTCAGGCCGACAAACACTACGAAACAAGGAGATAAGACGCCACTGTACAGCAATGCGTCTATCTCCCCGTGTCGGCCCGGGTGTCAGGGCATCACTTCGCGGCGATAAATAATTCTGTCATTACCCCGATCCCGGCCAAAAATGGCCTCTCCCAACAGGTGATCCGCCGTGGCGGGATCCGCCAACCAGACGGGTTGGGATGGCTGTTGCTCCAGCACGATCCGATAGGGAATGCGCACCGCCTGATTGGGTGGCGCGAAGTGGAACCAGGTCTCGCCTGCATCGAAACCGACCTGAGTACCGCCCGGAGCCACATTGCCGAGACCAAGGCGAATGCGGGTACCGTCTTTGAGGATCAGATCCCCCGTCGCGGAGTCATAGCGTTGCTCCGCATCGGTAAAGACGATACCACCTCCCGCCAGGGAGATCTGGGTACAGATATCTTGCGAATTGGCTCGCCACAGGCCCCCTTCGAAATATTGCACCTGCAGGGGCAGCGCCAGCGGGGCGCTATCGACCCCCTGACGGGTGCTGGCGAGCAGCCGGCCGTAGTAGGCGATCATGGTATCGTCCGATCCCTTCGGAATGGAGAGCTGTTTGGCGGTGCAGTTCACCCCGCTCTGGCAAGTGCCGCTGACGGACGGATTCATGTTCCGTCCGCTGAGGAAGCTGGTCTCAGGAGTCTCACCGTCCGTTACTCTGAGCCCTAGTCGCAGGAGCGGCAAGGGCTCTTCCGGTGCGGTCAGGCTAGGGGTCAGTTCGCGCAGCCGCATAAAGCGGGTTTGACCTGACTGCTTGCCTGTTCCTTCGGTCCAGCTGGCGGCCAGCGGCGCCAGCCGATTGGATCTGTCCACCCCGTCCTGATTGTTGGCGGCCACCAGGGTGAGGGCCCCCCTGGCAAAGGCATCACGGTAGTTCCTCGTGACACTCCCTTCCTTGTTGCGCGCCTCCACCACCGTCTGTACCCCGAATGGCTGGCTCATATAGCTGAAACCGCCGCAGGCCGGGGTGACGATGCCGCTCGTCATGTTGAAGTCCCAGGGTACGAAGCGCCCCAGCGGCACGCTGGTGGCGGGAGGGATGGTGTAACCGAAATAGCCCGTTGATACTGTGCTTCCCTCTGGCGACGTTGCCACCGGTGGCGTCGCCTTGATCCTGAAGACCCCGACCTCGTTGAGACTGAGGGCGGGGGTATTGAGGCCGGCACTGGCTGCAACGTGGCTGTACTTGGTCGGAGTGACCTGGGCGGCCACGCCCCCCTGAGGGGCCACCAGCTCGCTGGTCAGGGCGATGTCGGACAACACGAAGTTGGGGGTGGTGCCATTGCCGGTGCAGATATCCCTATCGCTGTCGCTCTGCCACGCCATGGCCTGGATATTGAGCGAGAAGCTGTCTCCCGTCCTCTTGAACACAGGGCAGGTGATATCACCTGCCGCGCAGGCCCCCTGGGTGGGCGTGATGCAGAGCCCCACCGGGCGGCTGACGAAGAGATCCGACCCTGTCATCACCAGTCCTGCGGTATCACCGCTGCCATCGTGGCGGGCATTAAGCCGCATCTGACCCGCATCCGGATAGCGAACACTCTTCAACGTCGCCTTGCCTTGACCATCGAAGGTCAAATTGAGGGTTGTCGCCGCTGGCGAGACTACATTGGCGGCATAAGTCGAAATCGTCTTGCCATCTATCGCCATCTGACTCCCGGCCGAATTGTCATTCGGGGTGACATACGTTCCCCAGAAGCCGACCGAACGCTCACCGGTAAAACCGGGGACACACTGCTGGGTCGCATTGTCCTTTTTGACGGCACTGATCACTACATCTTGGGGCCTGTTGGCCAGGGTATCCAGCACATCGAACACGAAGCCGCTGTCGGCGAAGCTCAAGGTACAGGCGGCGGCGCTCAGGGCACCACTGCCGGCGCGGCACAGGGTGGTGCTCAGGGGTTTGGTGGACGGCGTCGAGCCGCTCACTCCCACTGTGATGGCCGTCGCCAGATTGTTGCGTATCTGCAAGGTGGTCGTGCCGCCGCTGAAATTGACGGTGGCGGTGTTGCCGTTGTAGCTCACCTGGCTGCCGGCTATCCAGCCGTTGCTGCCATTCTTCAGGGGGGTCAGGATGGCGCTCACCGGGTCCGTGAACAGCTGGCTGCAACTGGCGTTGGCGCAGGCCCGAATGGTCAGAGTCTCGGGGTTGCAGGTCAGGGCCTGACCGGAGTGATCGAACTCGAAGTGATCGATCTGGGTCCCCACCGGATTGGATTTGAGGGCGCAGATCCGGACGTTGTCGAGCTCGTGGTAGTTCGTCACAGAACCGGTGGAGCCGGTGAGCGACAGCAGGAAGTTGGCGGGCACCGCCGCCTGCCCCGTCTGGTTCACCATATTGATGGGCCCCACCAGCATGGTGTAACCCGAACCCGTGTTCCGCTCAACCGACGCAAGTGAACTGCCGGCAGTGCGCGAGTCAATGGTGATGCGGTAACGATGGGGGCGGTTGCCATTGGTTCCGCTGTCCACTGCCGGGCTCAGGTTGCTCGCCGTTCCCGCCAGATAGCGATAGCCCGAGGTCCCCGAACTGGCACCGGAGCCACGAATGGAAACGGCCTGAGGACGAGACCCGGGATTATAGGAGCCCCCCTCGTTGGCATAGTTGCCGTATTCGTCGATACCGACCCCCATCCAGCCACCGGCAAAACCGCTGATCCCGGTCTTGAAGCCATAACCCAGCGGGCCACCGAAGGCGCCGGGCTGGGGCGTGATCGTCGCATCGGAGAGCACCACCGCCATCCCGTCCGCCCCGCTCGAGCCGGAGGTCTTGTAGGCATACTGATCGAACTCGATAGTCACCAGATTGCTGGCCCCCGGGAAGAGGCGCTGGAAGGTCGCAGAGGTGGCCTGGTTGGTCGTATTCTGGGTCAGCCGCAGGCGACCGTTTTGCAAAGAGGGCAAGGTGCTGCCATTGCGTTGAGCCACCACCCAGTCGCTGCCAAGGGTGCTGGCGGAGAAGTCGTCGCTGAAACAGGTCAGTGGGTCTTCACACATGCCCGGCCAGTCGCCGTTGAAGGGCTCGTGGATCACCTTGCTGTTGTTGGTCATGGAGACGTTCACCGCCGACACGGCGCCGGTCAGCACGGCCTGGCCACTCATGGCCAGATCCCCGGCGTTCACATAGATAATGGCGTTGAGCTTGGTATTGCCGCTCATGGTGACCTTGCCGAAGTGATACATCATCAGGTCGTTGGCCTTGCCCCCGGCATTGACCTCCATCTGGTCGCTCAGGGCCAGATCGCTCTTGATGTACAACCTCGCGGCACTGCCGCTGTCAAAGATCAGCTTGTCGTTCTGGCCGAGCTCCATCTTGTCTATCCAGTGGTTGCCGCCACGGAAGTAGAAATTGATGTTGGAGGTGCTCTGGTGTTTGAACGTCTTGAGGTAGCTGGCCTGCAGATACCCGTTGAGGGTGCCGTTGCCACTCACCTCCAGGGTCTGGTGAAGCAGGAGCGTCAGGTCGCTGCGACTCCCTGCGGCGGAGATCCGGCTCTCGTTTTCCATCTTGAGCCCATAGACGGCCAGAGAGCTCTGCCCCTGGAAGGTCATGGCACTGTTGCTCTTCATCCCCAGGCTTTTGATGAACCAGTCCCCTGCCCCCATGAGCACGCTCTGGCCACTGGCTGAGACCTCCATGGTGACCTTGTCCAGGTAGTGCGGCTGGAAGACGGCAGTCCCGGTATTGCCATTGCCCGAGACCTCAAGGGTGCTGTAGACGGTGACCCTGGCGTCATTGAGCTTGCCCTGACCAGTCACCGTCAGATCGTTCACATGAAGGTCTCCCGACCCGGTGACGCCACTGTTGTAACCATTCTTGATGGTCATCTTCTGGGCATAGACGGTCGCACCGTTGAGGTTGATCATCGCCCCTTCGCTGATAGACAAGGTATCGAAGCGATAGGTCTGGCCCGATTTCAGGGTCGCCACGCAGCTGTTGCCCCCCCACGAGGCGTTCTTGTAGTCACCGGCAGCAGGAGAGATGGCCCCGTCGCAAGCGAGATCATTTTTCCCGCTGTAGGAGGGGAAGCCCCCCGGGTTGGCCGGAAACGCGTCGGGGTCGCTGATGAAGGTCACATCCTTGAGCGGGCTGGCAAGGGCGCCGCTGACGTTGCAATTGGAGACCCAGGTGCCGTTGTTCCAGAAACCACCGTTGTTGCAGTTGGCGTTGGGCTGGATGTTTTTGGTCAGGAAGGGGTAACTGGCCCCCACAGTGGTGCTGATGATCTTGCTTTCATTGTTCATGCTCAGCACGCCGGGGGAGGCGTGGCTCTGCACCGGGAAGAGGAAGGCTTCGGTACACTGGCTGGCGGCCTGCACCGAGGTGGATCCCAGCAAGATCCACAACAGGGCGCCGCGAAGAGGCTGGCTGGACTTCATGGGGTCTGGCTCCTTGGCAGGGGGCTCATGGCGTCGCTCCATCAAAGGCTTCCGCCACCAGGGTGCGGCTGACGGCAAAATCGGGGTTCGGGCCACTGCCGGCATCGGGCTGGCCACAGCGCCCTTCACTGCTGAATCGGTATCCAGTTTGGGTCCCGCCGGCCGCACTCACCGTCACCCTGTTGCAGGTGATGCTGGCCTGACACCCGGCAAGCCCGGGCTCGGTGAAGTCGAGCGCCACGGGGACGCACCGGCTGGCCTGCCCCTGCCACTCCCCATTGGGATAGAGTCGGTACAGTGCAACTTCCAGACCGCTCTGGGCCGCCATCAGGGCACGCACGCCGCGCACCTCCACCGTATGCTTCTCGCTGCTGTCCACCAGGAAACGCCCCATGGCCGCCGCCAGCAGGGCCATGATGACGATGACAAAGAGCGCGATCAGGATGGCGCTGCCCCGCTGGGACCTCACCATGGTGGGAGTGTCAGGGCGCATTGAGGGTTTCCAGCTTGTGGTGGAAGACGACGCGCTCGTCGCGCTGCTCGAACTCCAGCCGCAGCCCCACCTCGCTCTGGTTGAAGGCGGCTGGTTCCCGATAGAAGTAATAGCGCGCGGGGCGGATATGCTCGGCCATCAACCGGGTGGTCTCGCTGCTGCTCAGGGTGTCGTCGAGGGACTTGGCCATGCGCCAGAGGTTGCCCCCTCTCACGCAATAGAGCACCTGCTGATTCGCAAAATAGATGCGCTGGCCCGGCGAGTCCTTGGCGAGCGCACCAGCCAGGGTCAGCGGCACGGCCCCGGAGACGGGAGTTCCTACCTCGGTCACTCTGGCAGTGCAACTCCCCTGCACACACCCCTTGTCCAGCGTGATGGTACTGCCAGAGGTCGTGTCAGGCAGCGGATAGATGATGGCCGTATCTTCCTTTGCCGGCATGGTGACAGGCTCGACGATGCGAAGCACGGTGCTGCTCGCCGTCTCCAGGTAGCGGCCAGCGGTAGCGATGGGCCAGAACCGCAGACAGGCCCCCTGCTCCTGGGCACCGCCCCCTTCGTCCTCGACCCGCACCGAACCGGGGACGGCGTCACGCACCTCGCGATTGAGCCGCTCCAGGGCGAAACGGGCATCGCTCATCAGCTGCTCGCGGCGGCTGGCATCTCCGTAGATCTGGGTGCCGATGCCGATAAACTGGCTGGAAAATGTCGCCATCACCCCGAGCAGCAGGATCACCATCACCAGCTCCACCAGGGTGAAGCCCCCCTCACGCCCGGGTCGGACGCGGTAACAGGCGAGTCTGGCACATGGGTGTTCCCACGCGGCATCACGGGAATGTGGCTTGCCCATCAGTAGTTCCCCCGATAGAGGCCGAAGACCAGCTCGCTCCCGTCCGGCAGGCGCACGGTCAAGGTGATGCGCTTGCCGATGGACTCGGCCCCCTCCCCCGCGCTGCCAAAGAGGGTATCCGGCACCACCACGATCTTCACCTGGTAGCGCCGATACTCCTCCTCGCTGCTCGCGGCCGAGGCCTGGGTAAAGTAGCTGGCGTCCACCCAGCGGCCTGCCGTGTCGAAATCGTCCACGTCGTTGAACGTGTAGGGGCGGGTCTCGCCACCATCGGGGCCATAGTCGGCGCTCGCCGTGCAGGGGGGATAGGTAAAGGCGGGCACACCGGCCGTCTCGCCACAGCGAAAACGGCCGCCGTTGTGATCGGAATGCTCGTCGAAAGACTTTTCCAGCATCTCGCCGAGGATGCGCTGGGCGAGCTGGGCGGCGCGTACCTGCTGCACCGGATCCACCGCCTGGGGAGCCTGATTGATAAGCAGCCCCAGGATGCCGGTGAGCGCCACGGCCAGCAGCACGATGCCGACCACGAACTCGACCAGGGTGAAGCCGCGACGCGCCTTAGGGGAGCGCATGGATATAGCCTTCCGGCTCGATGCGCAGCCGGGCACTCTCCTGGCCGCTGCTGACAGCCAGTTCGCAGCCGTTGATGCAGCCTGGCCACAGGGGCCTGCCGCTGCGCTTGTCGAAATGGAATGTCCCCTGAGGAGAGAATTGCAGGTTGCCGGACGCCTGAACCAGGCGCCCGCGACTCTGCTCATTCCCACGCCAGCCTGAAATGGGGGCAGGCGCACAGCTCGCCCCGGTCAGATGGCCAAAGCGCCCCGCCTCCAGCACCAGCTGGGTGCAGCGCGCGTCCCCTTCCTGCATGTTCATGGTCTGCACCAGCCGCAGCCGGGCCACCAGCTCGTCACGCAGGGTATGGGTTTCAAAGCCGCCTTTGCCCAGCCATTTCGGCACGGCAAAGGCGGCCAGAATCCCGAGCAACAGGATCACGATCACCAGTTCAATCAGGGTGAAACCCTTCTGCATAAAGACCCTATTAAATGAAAAATGAACGGGGCAACTTAAGATGCCCCGTTCATTTAGACGTTATTTACAGGTTGCCAAAGAACCTGACACAGCGGCAGTCGCTGTAGAGGTGGAGGTGGCTGCGGTATAGACAACATAGCAACCATCACCCTTGGTATTTGTCGGATAGAACTTTGCGATACCACCAGCGTCGGTAGAACCCGCGCCACTGATCGCCCAACCGTCCAGGCTGACCGCTTTCACAATACCGTCAGCATTTGCAGTCGGGTAACCAAACAGAGTGGTGACAGTACCGCCAGCAACAGAGACATTCTTAACGGTAGAGGATGCCTCAACACCTTCCAAGGCAGCCTTGCTGTACACCAGACCAGAAGCACTTTGCAGTGCAGCTTGTACACCCTGTGCCGCAGCCGCCTTGGCATCATCCTGCAGATTCAGGAACTTGGGCGCGGCGGTGACCGCCAGAATGCCCAGGATGATGATCACGATCACCAGTTCGATCAGGGTAAAACCCGCTTGCTTCTTCATTACGTTTTCCTCTGTTTATCAATTGATATTGGTAGTCACCTGGCCGGAGGCCGGGCGGTAACTGAAACTCATGAACTCATCCGTGCTCCCTTGCGGGTCCTGATAGCGCCCATCACTTCCCTTGCTCAGGCTGTTGACC
This sequence comes from Aeromonas sp. ASNIH1, assembly GCF_002934285.1. Classification (NCBI taxonomy): domain Bacteria; kingdom Pseudomonadati; phylum Pseudomonadota; class Gammaproteobacteria; order Aeromonadales; family Aeromonadaceae; genus Aeromonas; species Aeromonas sp. ASNIH1. The sequence continues at coordinate 1,200,691 of NZ_CP026228.1, forward strand.
AGATAGTAACGGCAGACCGAATCCAGTCCATTGTTGCTCACCGTGGCATAGAACTTCAGGTCATTGCCGCTACCGCGTACCTCGTCAAAGTTGGCGGTCGCCTTGGGAGGATTCTGCAACAAGCCCTCCCAAATATTGAGACAGCGGGCCGCCGTCAGATTGGCCGGGTCCACATCGGGAGCGCCGCTCGCCGCCGTGTCCATGGGATACCCGGGAGAGAGCTCGCCATTGCTGACCTGGCTGTCGGTCGGCGTGGTCAGATAGAAACGCGAGCCGTCATAGAGCACGGTGTTGAGCCCATCCTGCCTGGCACGCCCTTCGGCCTCCCACTGGGCCCGCACCAGGGACACCCCGGTGGCAAAACCGCCGGACACCCCTTCCACGCTCGCCTTCTTCGCCTCGTCGGTCACATCGAGAAAACGGGGCAAGGCGGTGACGGCCAGGATCCCCAGGATCACGATGACGATCACCAGCTCAATCAGGGAAAAACCGGCCATCCGGCCAAGCGCCCGAACGGGTCTCACTCTCTTTGCTGCCATGCTGCCTCCGTAATGGTCCGCATTATTTCATGCGGATAGAAAAAAATCATGTCAATGAAATACTTGAAGCACCCAATCAGGGGAGGGCCACCACCCGGCCATTGGTGAAGCTGTAGTGCAGCCAGTGCCCTTCCTGGCCGAATTCACACCCGCCGCCCCCTTCGCTGGCAAGGGCCTGCCAGGACGAAAGCCCCTCATCGTGCCCCAGCAGGGCGAGCCAGAGCTGACGGCAATCGGCCGATGGCGACTGGCGCGGCAACACCGCCAGAGGCCAGCCCCGCTCATCGAACTGCCAGGCTGTGCCCTCGGCATGGAGCACCGACGGACGCCGCTCGTCGAGCCAGCGTCCGTGCAGGCGCTGGGCCCGCTGTGCAAACTGCTCACCGAGCAGGCTGGCGCTGATGGCCAGCGCCTCTTCCCTGTGATTGCGATAGCTCAGGGCCAGGGTGGCAAGGATTACCAGCAGCAGGATGCAGGCGATCAACCGCCTGTAGCCTCCCAGCCAGCGCTCATCCTGCTCGGACTGTCTGCTCATGCTCTTTCATACCTTGTTCTCTGTGCCCGGCACGGGCGGCATCCGGATGACCGTGAAGATACTGCCTACTGGCCGCGCACCGCTCTCATCATGTCCCACATGGGAGTGAAGATACCCAGCGCCAGCACCAGTACCATGACCGCCACTATGCCGATGAGGATGGGTTCGATGCGGGCGGTGAGGCTCTTGAGGTCATAATCCACTTCACGCTCGTAATACTCGGCCGCTTCGTGCAGCAGCTCGTCCACTTGACCGGTCTCCTCCCCCACCGCGATCATCTGCATCACCAGAGGGGTGAAGAGGCCGCTGGTGCCGGCGGTGCGCAGCAGGCTCTCCCCCCGCTCGATGCCGCCCCGCATGTCGCGGATCTGCCCCGCCATCCAGGCATTGTCGACCGCATCGGCCACCAGGGTCAGCGCCGTGTTGAGCGGCACGCCGGCCTTGAGCATCATGGAGAAGCTGCGGGCAAAACGGGCAAGCAGGGAGCGCTCTATGATGGAGCCGACGATGGGCAGCCGCAGCTGCCATCTGTGCCAGGTCAGCCTGCCTTTGGTGGTGGCGACCCAGCGTCGCCAGCCGACGACGGCGCCCACCAGGATGGCGAGCAGCAGCCACCAGTAGTGAACGAAGAAGTGGGAGGTGGCCAGCAGGATCCGGGTCGCCAGCGGCAGCTCCACCCCGAACTTGGCAAACATCCCGGCAAAGACGGGGATCACCATGATATTAAGGATCACCATGGCGACGGCGATGGCAATCAGCACGAAGGTGGGGTAGCGCATGGCGGTCTTGATCCGCTTGCGGGTCTCCAGCTCCAGATCGAAATAGTTGGCGAGCTGCAGGAAGGCCTCCTCCAGCTGACCCGTGTTCTCCCCTACGTGGATGATGGCCACGAAGAGGCTGCTGAATACCTTCGGGTGCGACTGCATCGCGCTCGACAGCGGCCGGCCGTTGGCCAGATCCTCCCCCAGGGCGTGAAGCGCCCGCTTGAGGGGCTTGCTGTGGGCGCTCTCCTCCAGCCCCGCGATGGCGCGCAGGATGGGAATGCCTGCCCGGGTCAGGGCATACATCTGGCGGCTGAAGACCACCAGCTCTTCCAGCTTGACGCTCCCTTCCAGCAGCAGCGACCAGTCGATGCTGGCAGACCTGGCCTTGCCGGCCTTCAGCTCGGTGGGCATCACCCCGCGGCGCATCAGCTGCTCGGCGGCGGCCAGCTCGCTCACCGCTTCCACCACACCGCTGACGGCCTGGCCCTGGCTGTCACGCCCCTTGTAGGCAAAACGGTTCATGGGCGACCCCGGCAGAGTGATTCAGTACGATCCAGATGCCTCATGCGTTACCCCAGGTCCTCGGCCAGCCGAAGCACCTCGTCCACCGAGGTGATCCCCTCGCGGGCATAGTCGAGCGCCGTCAGGGCCAGGGGGCGGTAGTGCTCGTGCGCCCGTGCCGCCCGGGCAAACCCCTCGGCATCGTTGCGGCGCAGGGCATCCATCATGGATTGATCCAGCTCCAGCAGCTCGTAGACCCCGATCCGGCCCGCATAGCCGGTGAAGTTGCAGCTCTGGCAGCCCCGCCCCTTGTGATAGCGATGCTGGCCCGGCGCTTCACCGGAGAGCACCGAGAGCCAGGTGGCCTGCCCCTCGTCCGGCGCCGTCTCGCAGGCGCAGTGTTCACACACCCGCCGCACCAGGCGCTGGGCCACCACGGCCCGCAGGGCGCTCGCCACCAGATAGCCGGGCGCCCCCATGTCGATGAGACGCAGAGCACTGGTCACGGCGTCGTTGGTGTGCAAGGTGGTCAGCACCAGGTGACCCGTGATGGCGCCGCGCAGGCCGATCTCCACCGTCTCGTTGTCCCGCATCTCCCCCACCAGCAGGATGTCCGGATCCTGGCGTAGGGTGGAGCGCAGCACCTGGGAGAAGGTGAGCCCTATCTTGGGATTGACCTGCACCTGGCTGATGCGGGGCAGACGGTACTCCACCGGGTCTTCCACCGTGATGATCTTGTGGCTGGCCTGGTTGAGCTCGGAGAGGGCGCCGTAGAGCGTCGTGGTCTTGCCGCTGCCGGTCGGGCCCGTCACCAGGATCATGCCGTGAGGGCGTTTGAGCTGACGGCGGAAGCGGGTCAGGATGGCGGGTGGCATCCCGGTCTCGGCGAGCGACAAGATGCCGGAGGATTGATCCAGCAGCCGCATCACCACGGACTCGCCATACTGCACCGGCATGGTGGACATCCGCACATCCACATCGCGGCCGCGCACCTTCATGTTGAAGCGGCCATCCTGGGGCAGACGCTTCTCGGAGATGTCGAGCCCGGCCACCAGCTTGAGGCGCAGCACCAGCGCCTGGGCGATGCGCACCTCGTTGAGGATGTTCTCGTGCAGCACGCCGTCGATACGCTGGCGAATGCGCAGCACCTTCTCGTCCGGTTCGATATGGATGTCGGAGGCCCCCACCTGTACCGCGTCCTCGAACAGGGAGCGCAGCAGCTTGGCCACCGTCGCCTCCCCCTCGTCGGCTGCGGCATTGAGGCTGCCGGCCCCCAGCTCGAAGCCGGTCTCCTGGTGCTCTTCGTGCAGTTGCACCGCGAAGTTCTCTATCTCCCGGGTGCGGCGATAGAGGCGGTCGAAATACTCCAGCAGCTGGCCTTCACGGGCCACGGCCAGCACCAGCTCCCGCGGGCTGAGCAGGGCAGCGATGGCGTCGAGGGCGCTCAGATCCGCCGGATCCGACATCACCACGGTGACCTTGTCGTCGCTCAGGTTGACGGCCAGCGCCCGGTAGCGGCGCGCCTGTACCTCGGGCAACAGCGCCACGGCCGAGACGTCGATGGTGAGGTTGTTGAGATCGAAGAAGGGCACATCCAGCTGACGGGCGAGGAAGGTCAGCAGTTGCACCTCGCTGATGAAGCCGAGATCGATGAGGGTGGTCCCCAGCTTGCGGCCGGTCTGGCGCTGCTGCTGCAGGGCGAGCTGCAGCTGATCATCCGAGATGATCTGTTCCTGTACCAGCAGGTCGCCTAGGCGCATTTTCAGTCTGGGTTGTGCCATTGTTGCTCCGATCTCTGTTGCTTCACGCCCGCTGCCTGGTCCGATGGCATGGGCTCATCGAACTGCCGCTTTAATCAATGGGTCAGTTGGCCAATTCGTTGTTCGAGCCATTGGGTGGAGGCCTCCCCCAGATTGCCGTGCAACTGGGCATTGCGATAGGCATCCAGTGCCCGCTGACGGTGTCCCTGACCATCCTCCGCCACCCCCAGTCCCAGCCACCAGCGCCCCTGATCTGGCTGCTGGCGCAACAGCCTGACGTACATCTCGGACGCCTGGACAGGCTGCCCCAGCTCCTGGGCAAGGCCGGCCCAGGTGGCGTAATAATCCAGATTGCTGGCAATATCGGGCTGATAGCCGGTGAGCCAATCCAGCGCCTTCTGCCGATCCCCTACGCTGATGGCCACACGGGCCAGCAGCAGACGCAGGTCCGCCTGCGCGGGATCCAGCCTCAGCCCCTCTTCCAGCACCTGGGCGGCCTCGGTCAGCCGTCCGGCGCCATAGAGCAGGCCCGCCAGCTGTTCCCGCGCCCCCTGGTTGTGGGGATCGTGGGCCAGCACCTCGTAGTAGCCATCCTGCGCCTCCTGCATCCGTCCCTTGGCCATGGCCGTGGTCGCCTTGCGCTCGGCCAGGGTGGCCAGCTCGGCGTCGGAGAGTTCCACCGTCTCGATCTTCAGGATCCCGGGTTTGCGCGGCGCGGCGGGTGCAGGCGCCTCTTCGGCGCTCTGCTCCGCGGCCAGCTCGGCATAGAGGTCCGGCTGCAGCTCCTCGTCGCTCGGGATCGTCTCGTCCCCCAGCGCTTCCTCCGGATTGCCCTCATCGGCGAGCACGGCCTCATCGGCCGGAGCCTGCTCGGCTGCGGAGGGGGCCACTCTCGCGGCGGTCGACTCGGCACTGGCGGCGGGCACCTTTGCCACTGGCGCAGCAGAGGAGACCGCCTGCGTGGTGGCCACCACCGCCAGGGGCGCGGATGGCGCCACCGCAGGGGCGGTGCGGGGGGCCTCGACCTGCGCCGCTGGCAGGGAGGCTCGCAGGCTCTGCTGCCAGAAGATCCAGGTGCGCCAGCCGAGGATCCCCAGGGCCAGGGTACACAGCAGGGTCAGCACCAGCATCCACCAGCCTTGCTGGCGCACCGGCGCCACATAGACGGCGGCTCCCTCGGCCTCTTGCTGACGCCTATCCAGATCTTTCAGCATCTGATTGATCACGCTCATGACCAGACTCCATACGCCAGGGCGGTGCCCAACAACAACAACAGGGGCCACCAGAGGGTGAGACGGCCACGGCGGACATCATCGGTATCCCGGATGGCGAGCCGGACCAGGGCGCTGTCGATCCGCCGCACACCGCGACCATAGGCCAGCATCAGGCACTTCTGCGCCAGTATGTTGATGAGGCGGGGAATGCCGCGGGATGCGCGCCACAGCCTGCGCAGGGCGCGGCCATCGAACAGGGCGGCCCCGCGATAGCCGGACACCTGCAGCCGGTACTCCAGATAGGCCCGGGTCTCGTCGAGCCGCAGCGGCCGCAAACGGTAGGAGAAGCCGATGCGCTGGCGCAGCTGGCGCAGACGGGTTTGCCGAGTCGGTTATCCAGCTCCGGCTGGCCGAACAGCACGATCTGCAGCAGCTTGCTGGATTCGGTCTCCAGGTTGCCAAACAGCCGGATCGCCTCCAGAGTCTCGTCGGGCAGGGCCTGCGCCTCGTCGATCAGCACCACCACCCGACTCCCCTGCCGATGCAGGGAGATCAGATGGCGGTGAATACGATCCGTGAGATCCAGCTCGCTCTCCCCCGCCAGCGTCAACCCCAGCTCCAGGGCCAGGGCCGTGCGCAGCTCCCCCGGAGTGAGATGGGGGTTGGGCAGCCAGGCCAGGCGCACCGGGCAGGCCTCGGAGCCGAGCTCGCTCAGCAGTTTGCGACAGAGCAGGGTCTTGCCGGTGCCGACCTCGCCGGTCACCTTGATGAACCCCTCCCCCTGGGAGAGCGCCCAGTTGAGCACCTGCATGGCCTCCTCGTGGGGGGGCAGGCCGTAATAGAAACCGGTGTTCGGGGTCAGGCCGAAGGGGGCCTCCCGCAGTCCGAAGTGACTCAGATACATGCATCCTCCCGGCCAGAGTCCCGGGTGCGCAGCCGCAGACAGCCCCGGATCAGCGACATGGCGCCACCGCCGTCGGGCAGGGCAGAGTGGCGGCAGCCGGGAGGCGCCGCCACATGGGAGAAGGAGTGCTCAACAGGCGCGTCATCCCGGATCAGCCCTTGGGGGGATACCATTTGTCGAGCAGCTCGGAGGAGCGTTGCAGCTCTTTCTGCCAGGTGTCCTTTTCCACCACGGTGGGCTTGAGCAGGATCACCAGCTCCACCTTGCGGTTGCTCTCCCGGCGGTTGGTGAAGGCCTCGCCGACCCAGGGGATGTCACCCAGCAGGGGCACCTTGCTGACAATCTCCTGCCTGTCGGTCTTCATCAGACCACCGATGACGATGATGTCCCCATTGTTGGCCTGCACCACGGTATCGGACTCGCGGATGGAGCTCTTGGCCAGCGGCAACACCAGGGGATCGGCGGTGCCGACGTTGATGGTCTTGCTCTGCTCCTCGGTATCGATGACGGAGGGGTGGATATGCAGCAATACCTTGCCCTGCTCGTCGATCTGGGGCGTCACGTCCAGGGCTATCCCCGAGAAGAAGGGGGTCAGCTCCACGTTCGGGGTGACGATGGGGGCCGAAGTCCCCGAGGTGGTGGTGGTGGTCGAGGCGTTGGTGACGAAGTATTCGTCCGTCCCCACCTTGATCACCGCTTTCTGGTTGTTGGTGGCCGTCACGCGCGGGCTGGAGAGGGTGTTCACATCCCCCTGGGTCTTGAGCAGGCTGACCGCGACGTTGAAGTTGCCATCAGAGATGGTGAAGCCGGCGCCGCCCCCCAGAGCCCGGAAGATCTGGTTGGGGGTCGAAGCGATGGGGCTGTCCAGCAGGGAGCCGCCCCCCGTGATGCCCTTGCCGCCGTCCCAGCTTGCGGAGAGGCCGCTCCAGTCCACCCCCTGCTCGTAACCCTCGTTGAGGGACACTTCCAGGATCCGCGCTTCCAGCACCACCTGGCGCTTGAGGTGTTCGCCGGACTGGTCCAGGAACTCGCGCACCGCCTTGAGCTCCTTGGGATAGGCACGCACCGTGACCAGGCCCGCCTGGGGACTGGTGATGACGGCCCGCCCTTCCCCTGTGCCGATCAGGGTCTGCAGGGCATCCCGCAGATCGGTCCAGTAGTCGTTGTTGCTGTCCGTCTCGATGCGGGTGCCGTTGCTGTTGGTGTTGTTGTCACCGCTGGCGGTGTTGCCCTGGCTGTTGTTGTTGCCGCTGTTGTTCAGGCCGTTGTCGAAGTTGTTGTTATTGCCATTGTTGTTGTCGTTGGCCGTCACCCCGCCTGTGCTCACCGAGGTACGGGAGAGACCGCGCCGGGCCATCATCAGGTAGTTGACCGGAATGGTCTCGGTGCGCAGACCGGCGGGATAGACGTGGAACACGTTGCCCTTGCGCTGTACGTCGAAGCCGTACATGTCGCCGACGGTCGCCAGCGCCTCCTGCAAGGTCACGTCCTTGAGCTCTACCGAAATGACGCCCGCCACACCGGGATGGACCGCCACGCTGTAGCGGGAGCCCTTGAACAGGGAGCCGAAGAACTCCACCGCGTCCACGTCATGGGCCGCGATGCGCATCCGCTTCTCGGGAATGGTCATCGGCTGCTGGGGACGATTGAGCTGCAACAGCTCGCTCTGCACCGAGGGCGGCAGGGAAGTCAGGGGGGCGGTCGGGCTCTGCTCGCTCATCGCCTGCTTGAGTGCATCTTTGGCCTGTACCGGCTCGGGGTGACGATAGGTAGTGCAACCCGCCACCGCCAGCGCGAGGGGAAGCAGACAAAAAGGGTGTTTTTTCATGTTATTCGTGCACCTGACTCGCTAAGAAACTCGACAAACCTGGCCCGCACCATCCGTGCGACACCCACTTCACATCCGGATCTTGCTGCCAAACAGGGTCAGTGTCTGGCGTTCGCCCGCTTTTTCCAGCACCACGCTGTCGGCGCTGATCCCCACCAGCCGGAATCCGTTGACCTGCTGGCCGACCCGGTAGCTTTGACCGTCGAGCACCGCCAGGGCGGGCCCGCTCCCCAGGATGACGCTCTGCAACCTGGGCAGACCGGCCTCCTTGGCGACACTCGCCGCCGAGCCGGATCCCGCCAGGGGCAAGGTGGGATCCTGCAGCACCTCGGCCTGGGCCTGCAGCGCGAGCAGGCTCCCCCACAGGGCCAGCCAGCGCCAGGATGGGAAGGCAAAAATGCGGGATCCCGTCCCGCCGACATGCCGCTTAACCACGGATGAACTCCTTGCTGGTGCTGAGGGTGTAGATCTCCATCGCTACCGCCGCCTTGGGATGCTCGACCACCCGGTAGTCAAAGCCCTTCCAGTAGAAGTGGCGAGGCAGGGCTTCGAGCGCTTTCAGGTACTGGTAAACATCGAAATAGCCGCCCTCCAGCTGAAGCCGGATGCCGTGCCTGAACAGGTTCACCTTCTGCTCCCCGGCCATCAGCGGCTCGGGCGCCAGCGAAGTGAGCGCCACCATGTGCAGATTGGCGGAGCGCGACAGCAGCGCCTCCAGCACCTCAGGCATCTCGTGGGCCTGGATCAGATCCACCGTCTGGGCCTTGAGCGCCGCATCCAGCTTGCCGATCTCCTCATCCACGCCAGCCAGCTGGGTGCGCACGTTTTGATCCGGATCCCGCGCCAGCCTGGCCTGCTTGCCCTGGTTCTCGAGATCCATGATCTCCAGATCCCGCTGGGCAGAACTCAGCGCCAGCCGATCCTGCTCCAACCGCACGACGGCGGCATCCAGCCAGCCATAGGTGGCGATAGAGCCGACCAGCACCACGCCGGTCAGCATGATCAGCACCCGCTCACGCTGGCTGAGGGCGGCCAGCTTGTCCGCCCAGACCTGCCACTGCGCTTTCAGGCTCATCAGGGCTTCTCCCGTTCGATGCCGCTGAGCTGGAAGGCCAGCCGGCCCTCCTTGTCGCGGCTCAAGGTCAATTCACCAAACTGCTTGCCCGCCAGACTGGGGGTCTGCTTGAAACGGTTGACCCAGGCCGGCACGTCCTGGCTGCGGCCGGCGAAACCGGACAGGTTGACACGCCCGTCGGCGATCTCGATCCGCTGCAAGGAGAGCTGCGGATCCCGGATGCGGGAGAGATCGGCCATCAGCCCGGCATAGCCCCTGGATTTTTGCAGCGCCAGGCTGCCCAGCTGCCTGATCAGTCCCTGCTTGGCGGTCAGCTCCTCCTGCCTGGTGACAAGCTGTTGCTGCAGCAGGCCATCGGCCTGGTGGCGGGCCAGCTCGGCATCCAGCCGCTGCGCCTCGCCGCGTTTGACCTCCAGTTCAGCCCGCAGCTGGGCCAGCTCGCGCTCGACCCCGTGCTGCTGCCAGCCGATGACGGCGGCGGCGCACAGCAGCACCAGCACGCAAACGCCCCACACCAGCGCCATCTGGTTGAGACTGGCCCACTGCCGTCTGGGCCGAAACTCGGCGCCATAGAGGTTGATCTGACGCTTCATCAGGCATCCTCCCCCAGAGCCGCTGCATAGGCCGAGAGATATTCCACGCCAGACAGTAATTCGGACTTGTTGGCCATGGCAGCCGACATGGCAAGCGCGCTCATTGCTCACCTCCCAGGGCGGCAGCATAGGCCGAGAGATATTCGACTCCTGCCAGTACCGCCTTGTTTGCCATGGCTGACACCGGGAAACCGAATGTCTGCTCCAGGTGACGCACCAGTACCCCCATGGCGGAGGAGGCGATGGCCAGTTGCAACTGGCCGGGCTCGGGCAGCTTGAGATGGCCAGCCAGATAATCGATGGATCGCTGGATCTCCAGCGCCAGCGCGTCGAGCTGGTCGGCATCTGGCTCATGGCTGCCGGTGAGGCTCGCAAATCCGCGCAACTGGCGGGAGAAGCAGAGTCCGCCCCGATGGAAGACCAGCAGTTGCAGCTCCTGCCCCCGGGGTTGCCAGAGCAGCATGCGCACCATCTGGTCCGCCTCGTAGAGGGCCGTCATGGCCAGCTCGTCACTGACGATGGCCTCCAGGGTCGCCGCGCCGTTGACCGCATCCGCCACCTGCTGCACCCGGCTCTTGGGCATGCAGACAACGTTGATGCGCGGACGCCCGGCAGGGGGCGTCGGCAGGTCCACATAATCCATGGCGAGCTGCAACACCGGCTCGTTGACGAAATCCTTGATGGCCCAGGGCAGGGCCCCCGCCATCTCGGCATCGGGGACGGCGGGCTTGTCGATCTGGATCTGCTGATAAAGGCTGGCCGCGAGGGCCACCCGCACCTTAGACTTGGCCAGACCGTACCGGGAAAACAGCTCGGCCAGGGCCTTGGGCCAGTCGTGGGGGCCGTTGACAGGCTGGCTGGCAAACACGGGAACCGGGTCCACGCAGGCCAGCAGAATGCCATCGCTGGCCAGCAGGATCCCGACCTGATGGCTGGAGGGAGAACGCCTGAACAGTGACTTCATCTGGATCTTCACCTGGCCGCGTAAAACGGACTAAACCTTAACATAAACAGGCTATTAGCCTCCAACTTTATGACAAACGACGCATCGACGGCCACGCTGGCACCCACGGGAGACGATCCCATGGCCCCCCTTCAGCTCCCCTCCCCCCTGCACCGGATCCGACATCCTCTGCTGGCAGCCCATGACGTCACGCTCTGGTGCAAGCGGGACGATCTGATCCACCCGACCCTCTCCGGCAACAAGTGGCGAAAGCTCAAATACCATCTGCAACAGGCACAGATGCTGGGCAAGGGCCACATCCTCTCCTTTGGCGGCGCCTACTCCAATCACATTCACGCCCTGGCCGCAGCAGGACTCAGACTAGGACTGCGCACCACGGGCATCATACGCGGTGAAGGGGATACCGTCAGCAATCCCACCCTGAAAGCGGCGAAAGGCTGGGGCATGGATCTCGTTTTTGTCGACCGGCAGGACTATCGCCGGCGCCAGGATCCCGAATGGCTTGCCCGGTTCGAGGATGACGACACCCTGCTGGTACCGGAAGGAGGCAGCAGCCCGCTGGCCATCCCCGGAGTGGCCGAGCTTGTCGACGAGGTGCCCTTCTCGCCGGATCTCTGGGTGCTGCCCTGCGCCAGCGGCGGCACCCTGGCGGGGCTCATCGCGGGCAAGCGGGCGCAGGAGCAGATCCTGGCCATCGCGGTGCTCAAGGGGGCCGACTTCATCACCGGCGAGGTATGCCGGTTGCATCCGGCAGCGGCCACTACTCCGGGCTGGCGCATTGCGCTGGATCACCACGACGGCGGCTATGCCAGGTTCAGTCCGGCACTCTGGCAATGGGTGCAGGCATTCAGTGCCGAAACCGGCTTGCCGCTGGAACCCATCTACAGTGGCAAGGCGATGTGGGGGCTGTTTCGCGAACTGGCGGCAGGCCGCATTGCGCGCGGCAGCAAGATCATCTTCATCCACACCGGTGGCTTGCAGGGGCTGGCGGGCCTGCAGGAGCAGGGCCGCCTGTCACCCCGGCCGGGGCGCTAGTCAGGCAGGTTGAGGGGCTCGGGGTCGGCAAACCAGGGACCTTGACCGGCATGCACGCCCAGGTGTCGCAACATCTTCCACTCGTCGCCACTCTCCACCCCCACCGCGATGACCCGGGTCTGGGTATTGGCACAGCCCCCCACCAGACTGCGTACCGCCATCTGGTTGACCTGGCGCAGGTGGATCTCCCGCACCAGGCTGGGGTGCAGCTTGAGGAAGTGGATCTCGAACTCCTTGATGTACTGGGTGCTCACCACGTCCTGGCCCGCATGATCGATGGCAAGCCTGCACCCCAGCATGCGCATCGCCCGAAGCGGCCGCTTGAGGGCCTCGTAGTGGCGGGTCACCTGGGACTCCGACAACTGCAGGATCAACCCCTCGTTGGTACTGCGCGGCAACTGGAACAGCTCGAAGAAGAGCTCGCGCTGGAACTCGCGGGTGAGCAGGTTCTGGGCGCACAGAGAGAGGCTGATAGGGCAGCTCGATGCCGGTCGCTGGCGCAGCAGTCGCAAGGCTCGGGCCACCACCAGTCTGTCCAGCGGCAGCAGCAGACCGGCCTTCTCCGCCATGGGCATGAAGACCCCCGCCTGCAGCTCCCGGCCCTGCTCGTCGTGAAGGCGGATGAGCAGCTCCTGCTGCAACACCACCTGATCCCGCTCCTGCTGCACAGGCTGGACGTAGAAGTCGATGCCCTGCTCCTCGATGCGACGGCTGATCAGGGTGCGCCAGCGCACCGTTCCCTTGCTGCTCGCCTCCTCGTTGAGGGATTTCTCGAACAGGAACCAGCCGCTGTGTCCTTGCAGGCGTGCGCTCTTGAGCGCCAGCTCTGCCTCTTCCTGCACCTTGAGCAGGGAATCCTGTGCCTGGTAGCAGACCGCACCGAGATAGACGGCGGTGTCGGCATTGACCGCTTCGGGCCATTGCAGCCGCTGCAGACTCTTGAGCAACTGGCTGGCACCGTCCACCATCTCGCTCTCTGACATGTTAGGCAGCAGCACGGCAAAGACCTGACCGGCATAGCGCGCCTGCAGGGCTCCGCTGTGCTTTCGCACGAAGGCGGCGATGGTGGCGCTCGCCTCCATCAGGAGTTCCTGGCTCGGGCGCCCGCTCAGCTCGGGATCCAGCTCCTCCAGACCGGCCAGCTCGATCAGCAGCACACCGCCGCTGATCACGCTTGCTTCCATGATGGCGCTCTCCAGCCGGTTGTCGAAGAAGAGGCGGTTGCCGATGCCCGTTGTCTTGTCAACGAAGGCGTTGCTGCGGATGAAGTTGTCGAAGCGGCTGCGCTCCTTGCGGGCGTCGGCCAGCTCGGTCAGCAGATGGGTGAGGGCCTGACTGGCCGAAACAGGCCACTCTTCGGCAGGGTCATGGGCCAGCTTGGTCAGCTTGCCATCCAGGATCAGCTGGGCACGCTCCGCCAGCAGCTCGGCACCGCGCAACTGCAGACGCAGCCAGCGGATGGAGTACCAGAGCCCGAACACCACGATGAAGATACCCAGAGAGATGCCGAACATCGCCTTCATGGAGTACTCGAACTCCTTGAACGGCCTGTCCAGCTTGAAGTCGGCCCGCATCCCGGCCTGATTGGGGATCGCCTCGCTGTAGGCGATCAGCAGGCTCTCGTCCGTCTGCTGCTGCACATCGCGAAACCAGTAGACCCGCTGCTTGTCCTGACGGATCTCCAGCTCCACCACATGGGAGGCCCGCAACAGGGAGGGCAGCCACCGGGCAAGGGCTTGCTGGTCATCGGTCACCCCCAGTTGCTTGTCGATGATCTCCACCAGGGAGTCGACCCGGTTCTGCTGCAGCTCCATTCCCATCTGGCGAAAACTGAAGACCCCGCCGAGCATCACCATGGCCATGGCCGAGATCACGCACAGCGTAATAAAAGAGACGAGTTGAGTGGTCAGTTTCATGTACCTTTCCGTAGCCGACAGCATCCATAGGGCATCATGGTATCAGCCCAGACCAAACGCCGCCTATGGATGAAGATCCCGCTTCTGCAAATAAGCGGGCGGCTGCGTCATGCGGCGCCGTAGTGCAGGTCGCAAAAGAGAGAGGCATCAAGGGAGAGAGCGAGGGGACACAGGCTGAGGAGCGGACAGAAAAATGGTCCCACAACGGGGACCAAAAGAAACACTCATATCAAAACTAACACTCTGTGCTACTGACAAAAATAGATACAGGAGTATTGAACACACGGTGAGTCAAACCGCACCGCTACTTTAGCCACTTCAGATAAGCTGGACAATTGTCATTTATGACAGGTCAGCGATTGAATCTTGTTCAGGTGTGTAGCCATATCCTTTATTTATCAATTAATTATCGTTTTTGTTCCAAGTGTGACCAACTTGGCTCAAATCGATGCAGCTAATGCTATGATGCTTGAGTCTCAATCGGGTTGTTTCATTTCAGGGAAGAAGGATGCTCACCATGTCAGCACGATCTCCGCTATGGATTCCTCTGGCCCTCTTCTGTGTGCCCCCGCTGCTGATGCTGTTGCTCACCCCCCTGTTGAGCGACAAGCTGGCTCACCACCTGTTGCAGACAAAGGAAAGGGCTCTGCTCGACTACCAGCAGGAGCGCAACCAGCTCCTGGATCACGATGTCCCCGCTCAACTCGCCCACTTTGCCTTCGATTGCGGCCCCAAAGACATGGCGCTGCTGCGCTCACCCCAGTATTACAACCGCCATATTCGCCTGGCCGGCCTGCAGCTTGCCAACGGGAGCGGCTGCTCCACCCTGGGCCCCGCCCTGCCCCAGCTTGCCGACGCCGGCATACCGGTCTCCCCCGACTTTCATATATCCAGCACGGCCCCCATGTTCGATACCGAACGCGAAACCCTGGTCTATGCGAGACGCAACGGCAATCTGGCCTATTGGGTGCTCGACAGCAGCTGGAGCCATGAGCTGCTGCGCACCCCCTGCAACGACTGTTTCTATCTGGAGTTCAACCACAAGCACCCGACCCAGTCCGGGCTCTTTTTCCCCCGTGGCAACAAGCACATTCGAGAAGAGGCAAACCCGATGCGGCTGCTCAGTTTCGACCCCTAGCATCAGGTGGAGCAGACCCTCTGGGCTGGCGAGGCACTGAAACGCTACGTCCGCTCACAGATACACCGCGATGGCCTCTGGTCGGCCGGGGCGCTGGGGGCGCTGCTGGCTGCCCTCTACTGGAGCCTTAGAAACTACCGGCGATCCCTCAAAGGATTGCTGCAAAGAGGGCTGGCTCGGCGGGAGTTTATCCCCTTCTATCAGCCCATAGTGGACAGCAGAAACCGAAGGGTGGTGGGATTCGAGGCCTTGCTGCGCTGGCAGCGAGGACGGGATCTGGTGTCGCCAGGCACCTTCATCGCCTATGCGGAGGAGCAGGGGCTGATCCTGCCGATGACGGATCAACTGCTGGAGCGCATCCTGGCGGATCTCCCCGTCCTGGCCCCGCACCAGTGGGTCAGCGTCAATCTGGTGGCGGGCCATATCGAGCAGCCTCGTCTGCGCACCCAGTTGCAGCGCCATGGCTGGCCCTCGCCGGCCCGCCTCACCTTCGAACTCACCGAGCGGGATCCCATCAAGCACATCCAGGGGGCCATGGCGGAGATCGCAGCCCTGCAGGAGAGGGGCTATCACTTCAAGCTGGATGACTTCGGCACCGGCTATGGCGGCTTTGCCTACCTGCAACGGCTCGGCATTCGCCAGATCAAGATCGACAAGATGTTCGTGGATACCATAGGCACGGACGACCTCAAGCGCAGCGTGCTGGACGCCACCATCGCCTTCGGCCTCAAATCGGACATGGAGATGATCGCCGAAGGGGTCGAAACCCAGGAGCAGGTGGATTATCTGTATCGCCACGGAGTCCATCTGATCCAGGGCTACGTCTATGCCAAGCCCATGCCCCTGAGCAAACTGAAGATCTGGCTGATGGCATGGCAAGAGGGCGAGACAACCAGCCCCTCCAACCCGCACTGAGGCGGTATCTGCCCCGCCTCTCACCCTTTGCAACAAAATGATGCTCCGCATGAGGAGCATCTCCCCTTATCATGGGTCTGTGCACCTTGGGTGCACCAAGTCGCTCCATACCCCGTCGGCCGAGGCCGCCCCGAGATGAGAACCACTGCCTATGAAGTCTTTTATCCGACAAGAGATTGCTCTGCCTGCCGGTCTGCTGACCCTGCTCTTCTTCAAAACCCTGGGGAGCGACCTGCTGGCAGAGACAACCCCCCTTGCGGTCTACCTGCCGGTGTCGCTGGCCCTGCTTGCCATCGTGACCTGGGCCATCTTCTCCGTCGTGCGTCACTCTGACGCCCTCGCCATCAAGCTCGGGGAACCCTTCGGTACCCTGATCCTGACCCTCTCGGTCATCTCCCTGGAAGTGGTGATGATCTCCTCCGTCATGCTGACCGGCGATCCCAATCCCACCATGGCCCGCGACACCATGTTCGCGGTGGTGATGCTGGTCACCAACGGTCTGGTGGGCTTCACCCTGCTGTTTGGCGGCTGGCGCTATCACACCCAGAACTTCAATCTGGACGGGGTCAAATCCTATCTGGTGGCCATCATTCCCCTGGCACTGCTCTGTCTGGTCCTGCCGAACTTCACCCAGGGCGGCACTCTGGGCAGCCTCTCCAAGGCCATGTCATGGATGCTGATCATCATCTCCATCCTGCTCTATGGTGTCTTCCTGCTGATCCAGACCCGCAGCCACAGCCACTTCTTCGTCGACAGCGATCACGAGGATCTCGAGGATCACCACGGCCCGCTGCAGAGCAACGTCTATCACACCCTCTTGCTGCTCGCCTACCTGGTGGTGGTGATCCTGCTGGCCAAGACCCTGGCCATCCCCATCAACTACGGGGTACACGTGATGGAAGCCCCGATGGCACTGGGTGGCTTCATCGTCGCTTGTATCGTGCTGGCTCCCGAAGCGGTCGGTGCCATCAAGGCGGCCTTCAACAACCAGTTGCAGCGGGCCATGAATCTCTACTTCGGCTCCGTGCTGGCCACCATCGCCCTCACGGTACCCTCCGTGCTTTTCATCGGCTCCCTGATGGGGCAGGAAGTGCGCCTGGGCCTCTCCCCTGCCGACATGGTGCTGCTCATCACCACCCTCATGGTCTGTAAAGTGACCTTCAGCAGCGGCCGCACCCACGCCCTGCACGGCGCCACCCATCTTGTGCTGTTTGTCGTTTACCTGTTCCTGATGTTTGAACACGGATAAGGCTGCCGGCACTCACCCCAGTGCTGTTCGTGGTTTATCTGTTCCGGATGTTTGAACACGGATAAGGCAGCCACCACCTGCCTGCTGCCACTCTGCGCAGCGCGCTTCCGATAGCCCCGACGCGAGGCGCGGGAGACGGAAATGAAAAGACCGCCCCATGGGCGGTCTTTTTTATGGTTGCTCAGGCTCCAATTCAGAGGCTGGGCAGGGTCCCGGCCGGGATCAGGTCGTTGTAGCTGGCACGGCCCAGCAGGGCGGCGGCCGCCTCGATGTCCGGTGCAAAGTACCTGTCCTTGTCATAGAAGCTGACCTCTTCCCGCAGACGGCCCTTGGCCAGCTCGATGAGCTCGGTGGAGCGCAGGGGAGCGCGGAAGTCGAGCCCCTGGGCCGCTGCCAGCAATTCCACCGCCAGGATACCACGGGTGTTCTCGGCCATGTCCGCCAGCCGGCGACCGGCGAAGGTGGCCATGGAGACGTGGTCCTCCTGGTTGGCCGAGGTGGGCAGGCTGTCCACCGAGGCCGGATGGGCCAGGGTCTTGTTCTCTGAGGCGAGCGCCGCCGAGGTGACCTGGGCGATCATGAAACCGGAGTTCACCCCGCCGTTGTTCACCAGGAAGGCCGGCAGGCCGGACATGCGTGAGTCGATCAGCAGCGCCATACGCCGCTCGGACAGCGACCCGATCTCGGCGATGGCCAGGGCCAGGTTGTCGGCTGCAAAGGCCACGGGTTCTGCGTGGAAGTTGCCGCCGGAGATGATCTCCTCATCCTCGGCAAACACCAGGGGGTTGTCGGAGACCGCATTCGCCTCGCACACCAGCACCTCGGCGGCCTGGCGGATCTGGGTCAGGCAGGCACCCATCACCTGGGGCTGACAGCGCAGGGAGTAAGGATCCTGCACCTTCTCGCAGTTGTGGTGGGACATGCCGATCTCGCTGCCGTCCACCAGCAGGTGGCGGTAGCAGGCGGCCGCATCGATCTGGCCGCGCTGGCCGCGCACCTCGTGGATGCGGGCATCGAACGGCCGGCGGCTGCCCAGCGCCGCTTCAACGCTCATGGCACCGATGGTGATGGCGCCGGCGTAGAGATCCTCGGCATGGAACAGCCCTTCCAGCGCGAAGGCGGTGCTCGCCTGGGTGCCGTTGAGCAGGGCCAGCCCCTCTTTCGGCGCCAGGGCAATGGGCTCCAGCCCGGCAATCTCCAGGGCAGTGGCGGCGTCGATCAACTCGCCCTTGTGACGGGCCTTGCCTTCACCGATCAGCAGGCAGCTCATGTGGGCCAGGGGCGCCAGATCGCCGGAGGCGCCGACGGAGCCCTTCTTCGGCACCACCGGATAGACTTCGGCGTTGATGAGCCGCATCAGGGCCTCCAGCACCGTCAGCCGGATGCCGGAGAAGCCGCGCGCCAGCGAGTTGAGCTTGAGCACCATCATCAGCCGCACGGTGGCATCATCCATGTACTCGCCAATCCCCGCCGCATGAGAGAGCACGATGGAGCGCTGCAGCTCGTCCAGCTGCTCCACCGGAATGCGGGTGTTGGCCAGCAGGCCAAAGCCGGTGTTGATGCCGTACACCACCCGGTTTTGCTCGATCACCTTGGTGACCACGGCGGCGGAGGCGTGGATCCCCGCCAGGGCAGCCGGATCCAGGCTGACGTGTACCGGCTCACGGCTGACACGACGCAGGGTGGCGAGGCAGAGTTTGCCCGGTTGCAGATTGAGTTCGAACATCTTATTTCACCCCTTTGCCGGTGGCGTCTATCATCGGCAGATCCAGTTTCGCATCAACGGCACAGTTGATGGCAATCTCGTAGCCGGCGTCGGCGTGACGCATCACCCCGGTGGCCGGGTCATTGCGCAGCACGCGGCCGACCCGCTTGGCGGCATCGTCGGTGCCGTCACAGACGATCACCACGCCGGAGTGCTGGGAGAAGCCCATGCCGACCCCGCCACCGTGGTGCAGGGAGACCCAGGTCGCGCCGCCGGCGGTGTTGAGCAGGGCGTTGAGCAGCGGCCAGTCGGAAACGGCGTCGGAGCCATCCATCATCGACTCGGTCTCGCGGTTCGGGCTCGCCACCGAGCCGGAGTCCAGGTGGTCACGGCCGATGACGACCGGTGCCTTCAGCTCGCCATTCTTCACCATCTCGTTGAAGGCCAGGCCCAGGCGCACCCGATCCTTGACACCGACCCAGCAGATCCGCGCCGGCAGGCCCTGGAAGGCGATGCGCTCGCGGGCCATGTCGAGCCAGTTGTGCAGGTGGGGATCGTCCGGGATCAGCTCTTTCACTTTCTGATCTGTCTTGTAGATGTCTTCCGGGTCGCCGGAGAGCGCCACCCAGCGGAACGGGCCAATGCCCTCGCAGAACAGCGGGCGGATGTAGGCCGGCACGAAGCCCGGGAAGTCGAAGGCATTCTTGACCCCCTCTTCCAGCGCCATCTGGCGGATGTTGTTGCCGTAATCGAGCGTGGCGGCGCCGCGGGATTGCAGGGTCAGCATGGCTTCGACCTGACGGGCCATGGAGCGGCGAGCCGCCACGTTGACCTCGTCCGGTGCGCTCTTTTGCAGATCGCGCCATTGGGCCACGCTCCAGCCCTGGGGCAGGTAGCCGTGTACCGGGTCATGGGCGGAGGTCTGGTCGGTCACCACGTCCGGCGTGATGCCGCGAGCCACCAGCTCGGCGAAGACGTCGGCGGCGTTGCCGAGCAGGCCGACGGAGACGGCGGTACCGCTGCGTTTGGCCTCCTCGACCATGGCCAGCGCCTCATCCAGGCTGTGGGCCTTCTTGTCGACGTAGCGGGTACGCAGACGAAAATCGATACGGGTCTCGTCGCACTCCACGGCGATCATGGAGAAACCGGCCATGGTGGCGGCCAGAGGCTGGGCGCCGCCCATGCCGCCGAGCCCGCCGGTCAGGATCCATCGCCCTTTGGGCTCGCCATTGAAGTGCTGGTTGGCCACCGCGAAGAAGGTCTCGTAGGTGCCCTGCACTATCCCCTGGGTGCCGATGTAGATCCAGGAGCCGGCGGTCATCTGGCCGTACATCATCAAACCCTTCTTGTCGAGCTCGTTGAAGTGCTCCCAGTTGGCCCAGTGGGGCACCAGGTTGGAGTTGGCGATGAGCACCCGCGGCGCATCCTTGTGGGTCTGGAACACCCCGACCGGCTTGCCGGATTGCACCAGCAGGGTCTGATCGTCCTCGAGCCGGGTCAGCACCTCGACGATCTTGTCATAGCAGGCCCAGTTGCGGGCGGCGCGGCCGATGCCGCCGTACACCACCAGGGACTGGGGATGCTCGGCAACATCCGGATCCAGGTTGTTCATCAGCATCCGCAGTGGCGCTTCGGTGAGCCAGCTCTTGGCGGTCAGCTGGGTGCCGTGGGGAGCACGGATCACGCGGCTCGGATCGTGGCGGGGATCCTGGTGTTGTACAGACATAGACACTCCTTGTTTAGCGATGCAGTCAGGCGGCGCGGTGCGCCACTACTTGGTCAACTGGTGAACCAGGCGCGCGGTCACGCGGGCACTGCGGTTGTCCTGATCCAGGTTCGGGTTGTACTCGGCCAGATCGGCGAGCCTGAGCTTGCCGCTGGCCCGGATATGGGCGATGAGCGGTTCGATGACCGCCAGCTCCACGCCGCGAGCGGCGGGAGCGCTCACTCCCGGCATCACTGCCGCCGGCAGCACGTCGAGATCGATGGTGAGATAGAGGTGGTCGCAACGGGCGATGAAGGCATCCAGCCCGCAGAGCAAGGCTGGCAGCTCGGTCGGCGTCATCGCCTCGTCCAGCACGTGCCAGACTCCCAGCGCCTCGGCGCGGGCAAAGAGCGCCGCGGTATTGGCGGTTTCGGCCACCCCGAGACAGGCATAGTGAAAGGGGGTGCCCTGGGCAGCGCACTGCTCGGCAATCTGGAAGAAGGGGGTGCCCGAGCTCGCCTGCTCCTGTTTCATGCGCAGATCGAAGTGGGCGTCGAAATTGATGATCCCGACCCGCCCTTCGCCGCCAAGATGACGATTCAGGCCGCTCCAGCTGCCGAACGCCACCTCGTGGCCGCCTCCCAGCACCAGGGGGAAGTGCCCCTGATCCAGCGCACTCGCCACCCGATCGGCCAAGCGCCCGTGGGCGGCATCGAGATCGCCGTCCTCACAGGCCAGATCCCCGCCGTCATACACGGGGGCGCCCAGATGCCAGGCCGTGTTGGCCAGCAGCTTGCGCACCGCCAGCGGTGCACCGGCCGCACCGACCCGCCCCTTGTTGCGGCGCACCCCTTCGTCACAGGCAAAGCCGAGCAGCACCACGCCGGGTTCGCGATTCCCCTGCCAGGGTTGCACCCTATCGTGCCAGCGCAGGGCCAGCTCGCCGTCTTCGGGATCCTGACGCCCCTGCCAGACCGACATGTCGATCCCGTTGAACTTATCCATGAAGGGTTTCCTCCCCATTGACCACACGGCTCACCAGCTGATCGACACCGATGAGGTAGCTGAGCTCGGCCGGATGGCCGCAGTTCCAGACAAGGAAATCCGCCAGCATGCCGACCTTGAGCTGCCCCAGCCGTTCCTGCTCGCCAAGCGCCCTGGCGGCGTGGCGGGTCACCCCGGCCATGGCCTCCACCGGGGTCAGGCCAAACAGGGTGCAGGCCATGTTCATGGCCATGCGCAGGGAGACGATGGGGGCCGTGCCTGGGTTGATGTCGGAAGAGACAGCCATGGGTACCCCCGCCTTGCGCAAGGCGGCGATCGGGGGCAGCTTGGTCTCCTTGAGGAAATAGAAAGCAGTGGGCAGCAGGGTGGCGACCACGCCACGGTGGGCCAGCGCCTGGATCCCGTCCTGATCCAGATATTCCAGATGATCCACCGAGAGGGCGCCGAAGTGGGCGGCGAGCGTGCTGCCCCCCAGGTTGGAGAGCTGATCCATGTGCCCTTTCACCGCGAGGTTGTACTGATCCGCCGCCAGATAGACCTGCTCGGTCTGGGCAAGGGAGAAGCCGATGTGCTCGCAGAAGACATCCACCGCATCCGCGAGACCTGCCTCGGCCGCCGCCGGGATGATCTCCTGGCAGATGGTCTCGACCCAGGAGTCGGGATCGTCGCGATACTCCGGCGGCACCGCATGGGCTGCCAGCAGCGTGGTCTTGACCCGGATGGGTTGCGCCTCTCCCAGACGACGGGCCACCCGCAACATCTTGAGCTCGTCTTCCAGGGTGAGGCCGTAGCCGGACTTGATTTCGACTGTGGTGACCCCTTCCCGGATCAGGGACTTGATCCGCGGCAACGCCAGCTCATAGAGTCGCTCCTCGCTGGCTGCCCGGGTGGCGCGCACCGTGCTGATGATACCGCCCCCCTTGCGGGCGATCTCCGCATAGGGGACTCCCTTCTGGCGCAGCTCGAACTCTTCGGCGCGGCTGCCGGCGAAGATGAGGTGGGTGTGGCAATCGATGAGACCGGGGGTGACCAGCTTCCCCTTCATGTCCTGCCAGGAGGCGGCATAGGGGCCCTTGAGATCCTGCATGGGGACCAGAGCGTGGATCTTGCCATCCCGCACGCCAAGGGCATGGGGCTCCAGCAGGCCGTAGTCCGCCAGATCGGGGCGCAGGGTGGCGGGTGTCACGTTGAGCCAGACCCGCTCGCAGTTCAACAGTTCCTTGTTCATACCGACCTCTAAATGTATATACAATAATTTATAGCCGATCTCTGAAAAGAAAGGAAGGATCAAGTTCACATCTTGATAACAGCGGCTTTATTAGAGTGTAAGCACAAAAAAGCCCACCGAGAGGTGGGCTTTTAAATGTTTAATTTGTATATACAATTATGCGAGACGCGTCTTGGAGCTCAGCTTGTAGCGGGAACCCGGCGACAACAATCTGGCATAGGAGACCAGACAGCCGTCTGACCAGGTGCGCCGGTGCAGCAGCAGGCAGGGGGTGTCGACCCTCACTTGCAGCAGTCCGGCTTCACCAGCACTCGGCAACACGGCTTCTACCACGTGCTCCATCTCGGAGAGGGGGCAGATCTCCATCAGATAGCTGTTTGGCGTCTGCTGGGTGAAATCCTGCTCGCCATAACCGGGCAGTCGCTCGGCATCGACGAAGCGCTCCTCCAGTTGCAGCGGCTCCCCATCGGCCTGATGGACGATGAGGCTGTGAAAGGTGGGCGCCCCGACCCGCAGGCCCAGACGTACCGCTACTTTCTCGTCGGCGGCCTGACGTTGCAGCCGGATCACCCGCGCGCTGTACTCGCTGCCCCGCTCGGCGATCTCGTCTGCAATATTGCGAATCGCCAGGAGCGGCGACTCGGTACGCCTGTCGGCCACGAAACTGCCGGATCCGGCGGTGCGCACCAGCCAGCCTTCGGCCACCAGCTCACGCAGCGCCTTGTTCACCGTCATGCGGCTCACGGCAAACTGCTCGCACAGGGCGGCCTCGGTCGGGATCCGGTCGCCCGCCTGATAGTGGCGTTCGCGGATCCCGTCCAGGATGTGCTGCTTTATCTGAAGGTAGAGCGCAGGAGCCACCGGATGGTCCTCAGCGGCGACGGTGGGGTGGACGCATGTCCGGCCAGGCGCGATAGACGTCCGGGATCTGGTCAGGGCCGCTGATGCAGAGATCGAGATCATGCAGCAGGCCATCCTTGATGCCGTAGATCCAGCCGTGCACCGCCAGCTCCTGCCCCTTGCGCCAGGCATTCTGGATGATGGTGGTGTGGCAGACGTTGGCGACCTGCTCGGCCACGTTCAGCTCGCACAGGTAGTCGAAGCGCTCGTGCTCATCCTCGATGGCTTCGAGCTGTTCGCCGTATTTGAAGTAGACGTCCTTGATGTTGCGCAGCCAGTTGTCGATGAGACCCAGCTCCTGGTTCTGCATCGCAGCCTTGACGCCACCGCAGCCATAGTGGCCGCAGACGATGATGTGCTTCACCTTGAGCACCTCCACCGCGTATTGCAGCACCGAGAGGCAGTTGAAATCGGTGTGCACCACCAGGTTGGCGACGTTGCGGTGGACAAAGACGTCCCCCGGCAAGAGCCCCATCAGCTGGTTGGCTGGAACCCGGCTGTCGGAACAGCCGATCCAGAGGTACTCGGGTGCCTGCTGGGCGGACAGGGTAGCGAAGAAATTGGGATCCTCGGCCTTGATCCGTTCCGCCCACTCGCGGTTGTTGGTAAACAAGTCGTTCAACAGTTTCACTTCTGCTCTCCCTACTGTGGCAGTGGCGGCAACATACCATACACAAGGGTAACCAAGGCAAGGCCGACCAGATCCCCGCAAAACAAAAACAGGGCCATCAGGCCCTGCTTCTTACCGGAGGAGGCCGTCAGGCATCCATGGCATCTTTCAGCTTCTTCAGCGCGTTTTTCTCAAGCTGGCGCACCCGCTCGGCCGAGACGCCGTAAGTATCGGCCAGCTCCTGCAGGGTGGTCTTGCTCTCGTCATCGAGCCAGCGGGCACGGATGATGTGCTGGCTGCGCTCGTCCAGGGTCGCCATGGCCGCACTCAGGCGACGGGTGGCATGGCTGTCCCAGTTGTCGTTCTCGATGTTCGCGGCGAGATCGGAAGACTTG
This sequence comes from Aeromonas sp. ASNIH1, assembly GCF_002934285.1. Taxonomy (NCBI): domain Bacteria; kingdom Pseudomonadati; phylum Pseudomonadota; class Gammaproteobacteria; order Aeromonadales; family Aeromonadaceae; genus Aeromonas; species Aeromonas sp. ASNIH1. The sequence goes on from NZ_CP026228.1 coordinate 1,225,169, forward strand.
TCTTCCAGATAGTGCACCGGCGCGAAGCCACCCTCGTCTTCATCGTCACCGACCAGGTCGAAGGCCTGATCGTAATTGCTCATGCGCGCTTCCATCTCGGTGACGTCGGCAGCGGATACCCCGAGGTCGGCAGCCACGGCCTGCACCTCTTCGTGGTTCAGCCAGCCCAGACGCTTCTTGGACTTGCGCAGGTTGAAGAACAGCTTGCGCTGGGCCTTGGTGGTCGCCACCTTGACCATGCGCCAGTTGCGCAACACATATTCGTGGATTTCGGCCTTGATCCAGTGTACGGCGAAGGAGACCAGACGCACGCCCACGCTCGGGTCGAAGCGTTTGACGGCTTTCATCAGGCCGATGTTGCCTTCCTGCACCAGATCGGCCTGAGGCAGGCCATAGCCGGAGTAGCTCTTGGCCACGTGAACGACAAAACGCAGGTGCGACATAACGAGCTGGCGTGCAGCTTCGAGATCACCATCCTGCTGCAGACGCATCGCCAGTTCGCGCTCTTCCTCTGCGCTCAGCACAGGGATCGAGTTGACGGCCTGGATATAGCCTTCCAGACTACCTTGCGGAATCAGAGCCATAGTGCGTTGCAATGAAGTTCCCATGTTCTACCTCTTACTTTTCAATCGAATCAGTCTAACACCCTGAGAAGACGTGTCTACCGACCAGGTATCATTCTGCGTGCTGCATCATACATCACCCCAGCATGAACCCGGCCTATCTTAGGCTGACGGCATGAATCATAAATGAACAGTCAAAAAAAAGGGGTCACAGTAAAGGACCCCTGAAAAGTAGCATGCTAAGTCCATTGTTGCGGAGCTCGCAACCTTCACATGCTTGCCAAGTCAGACGAGCAAGGCATAGGGGCCATACCCGTATTCATTCTGCTGCAGTCAATAGACCATTGATAAATCAAAAGGTTCAGAGGATCCACATATGATCCTCGGCGCAGACACCATTCAGATTACTCTGAGAAAGTGGCCCGTGCCAGAAACGGGCCACTCTTTTACTTGATCCAGTTCGCAAAATCCAGCGCTTTAAAATGCTGACAAATTAATCAGGACGGTTCTATGTCGCGAATGTGCCTGTGCACCGAGAACCAGGAGGCGATCAACCCCAGCAGGGCGCCCAGCAGTATGAGATTGAAGCCGTCGAACGCCCCCATCCCCACCAGACGGAAGTTGCTGTTGTAGAGCCCCGCCAGCTCCTTCACCACCCCCTCGCTCCAGATCACCATCACCTCGGTCAGCCACCAGGCCAGCATGCCGCCAATGACCCCGAACCAGATGCCCGTATAGAGGAAGGGACGGTGGATGAAGGCATCGGTCGCTCCCACCAGCTTGAGCACTTCAATCTCGGAACGCTGGTTCAGGATATTCAGGCGCAGGGTGTTGCCCACGATCAGCAACACGGCGGAGAGCAGCAACACCGCGATACCTGTAATGGTGTGGCGCAGCAGGTTCATGATCCCCTGCAACCGGGTCAACCACTGCAGATCCAGCTTGCCCTGCTCGATACCGGGCTCGTTCTCCAGCTTGGCGAGCAGCTCGGCGGCCCCTTCCGGATTCTGCCAGCGCGGATCCGGGATCACGCTCAGCACCGGCGGCAGCGGGTTGCTGTCCAGATAATCCAGGGCATCACCGAAACCGGAGATCTCCCGAAATTCCCTGAGCGCCTCGTCACGGTTCATATAAGTGACAGACTCCACTTCCGGATAGAGCAGGATCCGCTGCTTCATATCGAGGATGCTCTGCTCCGGCAGATCCTTGCGCAGATAGAGGGAGATCTGGGAGCTGGTCTGCCAGCTCCCCTCTACCACTTCGGCATTCTTCAGCAATACGTGGAAACAGGAAGGCAGCGCCAGACTCACGCCAAGCACTGCCAGGGTCATCAGGGAGGCGAGCGGGTTGCGCCACAGCTCACCCAGGCTGGCAAAGGCCTGACGCACATGATCCACCCCATACATCATCAAACGACGTAACGGCGGCTGTTTATGACGAACAATAGCCATCAGCGATCCTCCCCGGACGAATACATGCGACCCGCCTTGAGGGTCAGGGTGCGGTAGCGCATCCGGGCGATCAGCCCCAGATCGTGAGTGGCAATCAGCACGGAGACGCCGAAGCGGTTGAACTCCTCGAACAGGCGCATGATGTCCATGGAAAGCTGGGGATCCAGGTTGCCGGTCGGCTCGTCCGCCAGCAGCAGGGGCGGCTTGTTGACGATGGCGCGGGCGATGCCGACCCGTTGCTGCTCACCACCGGAGAGCATGCGCGGCTGGTAGCGCTCCTTGCCGAGCAGCCCGACCTTGTCCAGCGCCGCCGCCACCCGCTTGTTGATGTCCCCATGGCTGTAGCCATCGATCACCAGGGGCAGTGCGACGTTGTCGAACACGGTACGATCCATCAACAGGCGGTGATCCTGGAAGATCATGCCGATCTGGCGGCGCACGTAGGGGATCTGACTGCGCTGGATGTGGCTGACGTCATCGCCGTGGAAGAAGACGCGGCCGTCGGTCGGCCGTTCCATCACGCTGATGAGCTTGAGGAGGGTACTCTTGCCCGCCCCCGAATGGCCGGTCAGGAAGGCCATCTCCCCCTTGCGCAGGTGAAAACTGACCTTTTGCAGCGCTTGATGACCGCCACTGTAGACCTTGCTGACCTTGTCAAAACGAATCATAACGGTTCCCTGAGATTGACAAACCCCGACCGGGATAAAGCATGGGGCGCTCACTCCCCCGTACCGGCACAACACCTGGATGACAACACCGGTCACAAGCATGCCACATGTCATCCTTGTCCGGATGAGCCATGCCTGCGCCCTCATAGTGACATACCCCGACCGGAGTCGGGGTATGGAACACATGCTTGTCACGGCCGGGGCGGCTCATGTCAGCCGGATTTATTCTTCGCGGCTGAAGAGCGCCTCGATAAAGTCGTTGGCGACGAACGGGCGCAGATCGTCGATCCCCTCGCCCACCCCGATGTAACGGATCGGGATCTGGAACTTGTCGGCCACCGCGAAGATGACGCCACCCTTGGCGGTACCGTCCAGCTTGGTGAGGGTGATGCCGGTCAGGCCCACCGCCTCGCTGAACAGCTTGGCCTGGCTCAATGCGTTCTGGCCGGTGCCTGCGTCCAGAGTCAGCATGATCTCGTGGGGTGCCGCATCGTCCAGCTTCTTCATCACCCGCACCACCTTCTTGAGCTCCTCCATCAGGTTGCTCTTGTTCTGCAGGCGGCCGGCGGTATCAGCGATCAGCACGTCAGCCCCGCGGGAGCGGGCTGCCTCGATGGCGTCATAGATGACGGAGGCGGAGTCGGCACCAGTGTGCTGGGCAATCACCGGAATGTTGTTGCGCTGACCCCACACCTGCAGCTGCTCGACCGCCGCAGCACGGAAGGTATCGCCAGCGGCCAGCATCACGCTCTTGCCCTCGGCCTGGAACTGTTTGGCCAGTTTGCCGATGGTGGTGGTTTTGCCGACGCCGTTCACGCCGACCATCAGGATGACGTAAGGCTTCTTGCTGGTGTCGATCACCAGGGGCTGCTCGACCTTGGCCAGCATCTCGCCCATGTCCTGTTTGAGCAGACCGTAGAGCGCCTCGGCGTCCTTGAGCTGCTTGCGGTCCGCGTGCTGTACCAGCCCCTCGATGATGCGGGTGGTGGTGTCGACGCCAAGATCGGCGGTCAGCAGCTGGGTCTCCAGCTCTTCGAACAGATCGTCATCGATCTTCTTGCCGCTGAACAGGCCGAAGAAACCGGAACCGATATTCTCCCTGGTACGCACCAGGCTGCGCTTGAGGCGGGCAAAGAAGCCCTCCCGCTGCGGCTTCTCCTGAGTGTCGTCGTCCACCTTGGCGGCAAGTGGCAGAGCGGCCAGAGCGGCGGCCTCAGCCTCCATCGCGGCGACCAGACGCAAATCTTCCGCTCGCTGGGCCTCTTTGGCGACACGAGCTTCCTCGGCAGCCTGAGCTTCGGCGGCAATACGAGCCTCTTCCGCAGCGCGAGCTTCGGCGGCAATACGAGCTTCTTCTGCTGCACGGGCTTCGGCGGCAAGACGAGCCTCTTCTGCGGCGCGGGCTTCGGCGGCAACACGGACCTCTTCTGCGGCGCGAGTCTCGGCGGCGATGCGAGCCTCTTCTACAGCGCGAGCCTCGGCGGCAACACGAGCCTCTTCCGCGGCACGGGCTTCGGCGGCAACACGGACCTCTTCTGCGGCTCGGGCTTCGGCGGCAATACGGGCTTCTTCTGCGGCGCGATCCTCGGCGGCAACACGGGCTTCTTCTGCGGCGCGGGCTTCGGCGGCGATGCGATCCTCTTCCGCAGCGCGGGCCTCGGCGGCAATACGGGCTTCTTCTGCGGCACGAGCCTCGGCGGCAATACGGGCTTCTTCTGTGGCGCGAGCTTCGGCGGCAATACGGGCTTCTTCTGCGACCTGAGCTTCGGTTGAGATCAAGGCCTCATTGACGATGACGGGCTCAAGCTCGCCCTCCGGCTCTTCCACAACCAGGGGGCCTTCGTCAGGGCCGCTCAGCGGCGCTTCGGGCTTGGCGGTAGGGGCATCAGCCGGGGCAACATCGGCGACAGGCGCGGGAACAGCGGCGGCCTCCGACTCGACGACCGCCGGGGTAGCGTCGGGCGCCTGCGATGGAACGGCCTCAGCCTCTTCTTTCTTGCGGCCGAAACCCAGCCAGGAAAACAAACCTTTTGCCATCTAAAAATACTCACATCAAAGGCTGACTGCTAAGATAGCCGTCCCTCGGCGGGTCGGCATAAAAATGAACCGCCTTATACTATCACTTTATTTTCTGACGACGAAACGCGATGCCCAGAGTGAAATCCAGCCGTAACAGCCCGAGCAAGAGCCCGGCCCCCCAGGGGCGAGCGGGCGTGGTACGAATCATCAGCGGCCAATGGAAGGGGCGCAAACTCCCCGTCAGGGATGTGGAAGGGCTCAGGCCCACCACGGATCGCGTCAAGGAGACCATCTTCAACTGGCTGGCTCCCCACGTGCGCGGTACCCGCTGCCTGGATCTGTTCGCCGGCAGCGGCGGGCTGGGGCTGGAAGCCTTGTCCCGCTATGCCGAACAGGTCACCCTGATCGAGATGGACAGAGGCGCCGCCGACCAGCTCAAGAAGAACCTGACGACCCTGGGCAGCAGCCAGGGGCAGGTGATCCAGGCCGATGCCGTGAGCTGGCTGCAAGGCCCGGCCACCCCCTTCGATCTGGTCTTTCTGGACCCACCGTTTCGTCGCGAGCTGCTGCCCCAGGTGTGCGAGCTGCTGGAGCAACGCGGCTGGCTGGCATCCGATGCCCTCATCTATCTGGAGCGGGAAAAAGAGATGGCCGATCTGACGCTGCCCGCCAGCTGGACACTACTCAAGGACAAGCAGGCTGGTCAGGTCTGCTATCAGCTCTATCTGCGGGACACCAAGCATGACGCTGCTGTTTAAAGGGGAGATGGGCACAGTCCCCTTCTCCGTCAATTTGGACAACGGCTCAAGGACAAGCAGGTCGATCACATCAGGCCTGCTATCAACTCTATGTACGGGAGGTAAACGATGAAGCGGGTGTTTAATCTGTTGGCGATGGGGGTGCTGCTGTTCTTCTGGTTCGGTGTGGCACTCGCCCTGCTGGGCACCCTGCCGGGCAAACTGAACGGCTTTCTGCCGGTGTGCGGCGTCATCGTGATATTGATGCACTGGGTACAGGCCAGCATGATCAAGGCGGCCTGCAAACCCTACTTCGCGGTCACTCGTCTCGAATTCACCCAGGTGCTGATCTTCGGGGTGTTCGGCATGATGGATATCCGCACCAAGCTGCAGGCCATCATAGACGCCAGGAAGAAGGGAGAGACTCCCCCCAGGGCCGACTAGGCCACCCCCGGCCCGACCAGAAGGAGTGATTCGTCACTCCTTTTGCGTTTTTCCGAGGCTGATTCCCAGCTTGATGGAGAGAGCGGCGAGCAGCAGCAGCATGGCAATGAGGGAGAAGAAGTTGCTGCCAAGCTCGGGGTACTGCACCTTGACCAGGGCAGAATGGCCGAACACGCCGATAAAGAAGCAGAGCAGAATGCAGCTGGGTGTGTTGCCCACCATGGGCTCATGGCGATAGTGCTGATAGAGCTGGCTGGCCGCCAGCAACAGGGCGATGAGGGGGTAGAAGGAGAAGGGGACGACCGACTCCGTCAAGGCCGACAGGAAGGCATCGCCACAGATACCGATCAGCAGGGCCAGCACCAGGGGCTTCTTCGGAATCGCGTTCGGTTCATGCATGAGGCTGTCCATCCTTGCGTTATGTGAGAGATTCGTGGCGCTTGCGGTTCTGCACCTCGGCGCCCATGGCGATCATCCGCAACTGGCTGATGGTGCGCTCCGACAGTGCCTTGCACTCTTCCGGAGTCATGTCGAGGGCGTCTGCACCGGCGCTGAAGACGATGGTCACCATGGCCTCGGCCTGGATATAGGCCTCTTCCCGTGGCGCCTGCGTGGTGGCTTCCAGATAATCGGTCAGCTCGGCGATGAAGTGCTGGATCTCCCGGGCCACCGCCTGACGGAATGCAGCCGAGGTGCCGGAGCGCTCGCGCAGCAGCAGCCGGAAGATGTTCGGGTTGTTTTCGACGAATTCCATGAAGGTCTGCACCGAGGTGCTGATGACGCTGCCACCACCGGCAATGCGCTGGCGCGCCTGGCGCATCAGTTGGCGCAGGGTCAGCCCTCCCTCGTCCACCAGCGTCAGCCCCAGCTCTTCCATGTCCCGAAAGTGGCGATAGAAGGAGGTCGGCGCTATGCCCGCCTCTCTGGCCACTTCCCGCAGGCTGAGGTTGGAGAAACTGCGGTTGGCGCAGAGTTGACTGAACGCCGCCTCGATCAGCGTACGCCGGGTTTTTTCTTTTTGTTGCGCGCGAATACCCACGAAAACAGTCACCTTGAGATTAGCGAGGCCAGATGATAACCCGAAGGCGGGGCCGGGATCAGGTTTGTCTCCGACTTTTTTACCATTGACCCGCATTCCGGCTCAATGGAGAATAGTGAACAGCTGTTCGCTGAAAGGAGCCGAGTGAAATGGACCGCCCCCCGATCATCATGACCAACACCCTGCTGTTCGCCCTCTCCGGGCTCACGGCACTGATAGCGGTCCCCTGGTATGGACTGAGCCAGGGCTACGACCTCTGGCAGTGGCTCTGCTTCCTGCTGCTGTTCTGCTATTGCGGCATCTCCATCACCGCCGGCTACCACAGGCTCTGGTCCCACAAGTCCTACAAGGCGCACCCGGCCCTGCAATGGATCTTCGCCATCGGAGGCGCGCTCGCCCTGCAAAACTCGGCGCTGCACTGGTCCTCGGATCATCGCCGCCACCACCGCCACGTGGATGACAACCAGAAGGATCCCTACAGTGCGGGTCGCGGCTTCTGGTACTCCCACATCGGCTGGATGCTGCGGGAATACCAGCGCGATACCTACCACGACTACAGCAATGTGCGCGACCTGCAAAACAACCCCGTGGTCGCCTTCCAGCACAGGCACTATCTCGCCCTGGCTCTGGTCACCAACATCGGCATTCCGCTGCTGCTCGGCCTCCTGCACGGGGATTTGCTCGGCATGATGCTGTTGGCCGGGGTGCTGCGCATGGTGATGACCCATCACACCACCTTCTTCATCAACTCCCTGGCCCACATCTGGGGCAGCCAGCCGTTCACGGATCGCAACAGCGCCCGGGACAACGGCATCCTGGCCTTCTTCACCTTTGGCGAGGGCTATCACAACTTCCATCACCTGTTCGAGAACGACTACCGCAACGGCATTCAGTGGTGGCAGTTCGATCCCACCAAGTGGCTGATCCGCACCGCCGCCTGGTGCGGGCTCGCCAAAGACCTGAGATCCTGCCCGGAGGAACGCATCGAGCAGGCCAGGCTGGAGATGCAACTCAAGCGCGCCCAGGCCAGAGTGCACAAGCAGGATGACAGGGAACGCTGGCAGGCACTGCTGCAGGAGGAGTACGACAAGCTGAGCCTGCAGATCCAGCACTACTATGCCAGCCGCAAGTCACTGCTGGAGCAGCGCAAGCGCACAGCCCTCGCACGCTACGACAGGCTCAGGCTGCAACTGGAGTACCGCACGTTGCGAGACGGTTTCCTCGTTGCCAAACGCAACTGGAGTCGTCTGCTGGCGGGCCTCGCCTGATCGCCGAGACATCACGCAAAAGACCGCCAGCAGGCGGTCTTTTTGATTGGACAAGCAGACGGCGGGCATAAAAAAATGGGGCAACATTCGCATGTCACCCCCTCGCAAATAGCATGTTCCATATTGGGCTCCCGCAACCACGGGGGTCTGTCTGGCATCACGGGTTTCCGCTCCCGATCCGCCTCGCCTGCCGGAGCAATCCGGTTGGCCCATTTCCCCTGTTGCCGTCACCCACACGGCAGACCAGCCGCCGTGTTTGTCCTTGCACTCGAGATACTACGCAGTTAAATAAAATAAAAAACCGTTCTACACGCACCTCTATGCAGTCGAGGCCCCTGGATTGTTACTGCGCTATCAATATAAATCGATTAAAAACAATACGATGCAATCCAGTCCCGTTTTTGGATGGCAAACGTTATCCTCGAAGGCGCACAAGGCTTTGCGAGATCTCGCACAAGGCGGATCCCACTCACAACCAACGATGCAAAGGTAACCAATCGCTCAATTGCGCCAGCAGGCGCCGCCATGCAGAGGGGGACGCCGCCACCGGGTGCACGGCCTGCTGCAACCAGCCATCGATGAGTTGCTGCAACTCGTCGCACAACCTCGGGCTATGGAGGTGCAGCATCAACTCGGTGTTGAGCATCAGGGAGCGGGGATCCAGGTTGAAACTGCCGAGCAGCGCCTCCTCCTTCCCCATCAGGATCAGCTTGGCATGCAGACTGAACGCCTCCGTCGTCAGCTCGAACAGGGTGACCCCCTGACGCTCGAGCCAGGGGCGGTGACGTCGATAGGCGCCATAGACCAGGGGCACGTCCGTGCTGGCTAGGGAGTTGGTCAGGATCTCGATGTCGACCCCCTGCCGTCGCTGCCCCTTGAGCCGGCGACGCAGCCCCCGTGTCAGGATCAGGTAAGGGCTTACCAACCTCAGGGCCCCCTGATTGCTCGCCAGCATGCGTCCCAGCAGGGGCGCCGTGGTCGGCCGGGCGACCAGCCCCTTGCCGGGGCGATCGAACCAGCACTGCCCTCGCCCGGGATGCCAGCAAAGGGGAACGGGGCACTCATCAAACAGAGTGGCCGGCAGATCATAGGCGGCCGCCATGGCGGGGTCGGTCAGGGTCAGCAGGAAATCGTTCAGGGCCCGGGTTTCGGCTGGCAGCAAGGGGCGTCTCAACAGGCGACGGACCGGGTGGCTCCAGCGACTGTGCCAGAACAGCGCGAACCCCTGCTCGGCCTGCTGACAGAGGGGGCCGCGGCAGACCAGATCCAGGTCGATGAAGTGAGGCGGCATCCCCAGCCCGAAGTAACGATCACCAATATTGCGCCCGCCGATCACCGCCTGGCTGCCATCCACCAGCAGCAGCTTGTTGTGCATCCGGTGATTGATGCGGCGAAAGCTCAGCACCCCTTCCAGCAGCAAGGTAAGGGGACGCCAGCCCCGCAACCAGAAGGGGTTGAACAGGCGTACCTCGATGCCCGGTTCCGCCGCCACCGCCTCCAGAAAGCGGTTCTCCCCGCCGTAGAGATCGTCGATGAGCAGTTGCACCACCACTCCGCGCCGGGCCGCCCGCACCAGCTCCGCCAGCAGCAGCTTGCCGCTGCCGTCCTCTTCCCAGCTGTAATACTGGGCGAGGATCCGGTGGCGAGCCTGGCGGATCAACTGGCATCGGGCTTTCAGGGCGGCGCCGGGATCGGCGAGCAAGGCAAACTCGGCGGGGATCAAGGGTCATCTCCCTGTCATCTGGTGGTGGCATAACCCAGACAACCGCCCCGATAGCCCAGTGTCAAGGAGCCGATGATGGAACTGCGCGACCACCCCTCCCTCAGTCAGAGACCTCATGCCAGCCAACCGGATCCCACCCCGGCCAGGCTGTTGATGCCCTGGTACCAGCAGCACCGGGATCTGGGCTGGGAACCCCTTGCGCAGCATCACGAGGATCCCCTCCCCGGCCAGCATTGACAGGCTCAGGGCTGCACCGCCTCGATGGCCTCTGACTTGCCCTCCAGCTGGGGCAGGCTGAAACGGTAGGCCACGTAGTATTTGTAGATGGTGCCAACGTAGTTGATGGGCCCCTGGCCCACGTCGTTGGCCACCAGCTGCTCCACATTGCCGAACCAGACGTTCGGATCCAGCCCCTTGTCGGCCGCCTTGGCCTGCAATGCATGGACCCGGTTCGGACCCGCATTGTAGGCGGCCAGGGCGAACAGATGGCGATTGAGCCTGTCCATCCCGGGATCATTGAAGTAGGTGTCCAGGATGAGCCGCATGTAGCGACAGGCAGCTTCCACATTGCCCTCCAGACTGGTGAGTCTGGCGCCTCGGATCCCCACCTCCTTGCCGGTGCTCGGCAGCAATTGCATGATGCCGACGGCCCCCCGGTGAGAGCCGACATTGGGATTGAGCCCCGACTCCTTGTAAGCCAGCGCGGCCAGCATCAGCCAGTCCAGCTGATACTTGTCCGCCTGGGCCTCCAGTACCTTGCGAATGGTCGACAGGCGCCCCAGCGGGTCCGGCGCCAGTATGTTGCTCATGCGATCGCTCTGCGCCAGCAGGCGGCGCAATGTCATGTCACTGTAGAGGGTCCGCTTGCTCGACTCCGAGATGTAGGCGTTCACCGCCTTGAGCAGCTCCGGGCTGTTGTTGCGCAGGGCCCAGGCGCTGCGCCCCTTGTCCCGCAGCGGTATCAGCCTGTGGGCCTTGAGGCCGCCAATCATGTCGAGCCAGATCCGCCCCTTGAAGCTGTCGGTGACCGTCAGCGGAATGATCCCAGCTGACACCATCTCCAACAGGTCCCCGTCCTGCAGGTATTCGGGAACCGTCTCGATGTAGACCGGGGGCAACCCCAGCTCCCGAAACAGCCAGTTGAGCTGGTGCAGGCTCTCGAAATAACTGGAGCTGGCTCGCACCCAGATCCGCCGGCCGGACAGCTGGGTGATGCGATTGAAGGCAGGGAGCTCCCGCTGGCTCACCACCCACTCCTCAATGGGGGCGATCAGCGGCTGGGAGAAGGTCACCTGCTCGCGCCGGGTGGGGGTGACCGTCAGGTTGGCGGCCACCAGATCCCCGCGCCCCTCGGCCAGATAGTCCAGCAGCTTGTCCTGGCGCACCGGGATATAAATGATCTTGAGCTTGAGCTTCTCCTTGGCCAGGTAGGTCTGGTTCAACCAGCGCTCGAATCCCTGAAGCTGATTGACCAGGATGCCGTACTGGGCTCCCTTGTCGAAAAAGAAAAACCCCCGCTCATAGACCACCAGGGCCCTGAGCTCTTTTTTTTGCAGGATGTGTTCGAGATCACCGGCCTGGGGCAGCAACTGCGGCTTGAGATCCGCCGCCAGCAGAGGGAGAGAGCAGAGAGCCAGCAGGGCCCAGATCCATCGCCGCATCATGATTTAACCACCTCGCTGTGGGCCGGTGCGCACCGTCGGGTCTGTCAGAGAAGGCGCCTGCGCCAAGTCATGGGGCGTCGCGGGATCTTCTGCCGATCGGCACATGCCGGACGGAAAACGGATCGTCCGTGGGATAACTCACTATACAACGCAAAGGGAGGGAAAAAGCGAGGGGCAGAGCAAGACGGCAGGCAAGCCTGCCGTGTCATCACGATCTCAGAGGGAGCGGGCGCGCATCTCGAAGATCAGCTTCTCGGCGGTGCAGGTGAATTGCAGGCGGGCCTTCAGGATCACGCCATCCGGGCCCCGGCTCAGCTCGCTGCTGCTTTTGGCTTCGGCAGTGACCTGCTTGGCCAGCGCCTCGTAAGCTGCAAATTTCTCGCGGGCGTCGGCTTCTGCAGCGGCCTCGATCACCAGCTCCATAACGTCGTCACCTTCGCCGATGATGGTGCCAATTTCGGCGAAACAGCCGCAACTGTCACAGGTCTCGTTCAGTTCCACTTTCTCGTCTACAGACATACGTTCACTCCTACTTATTCCGGATATTGTCATCGTCGCGCAAGGCGTTGCGAAAATCCCTGATGGCAGTGCCCAGATCCTCACCGGCGCCAGCCAGGCGTTTGCTGCCAAACACCACGACGACGACCACGAGCAGGATCAGCAGATGCCAGATATGAATGCCACCCAGTCCCATAGGGAGACTCCTGACTGTTAGATACCTGGAGGTTGTATCAAAAGAAAGCGTATCGATTGTTGGGCAAAATCAAGGCAGGTGCAAGTTGGCGAAAAAATCGCGCAAAAACGGCGACGAGGCGCAAAAAAATACGGCGACCATGGGCCGCCGTATGAGTCGGTGCTACTTGTCCCCTCAACCGCTACATCCTGTACCAGCCGCCACCAGGGCGAGAGACCCGTCGAGCATAGGATCGCCAAGATATGAAAACAAATGGTATATATTCATCTAGGAATTGAAGAGGATTCATATCATGTTGCTGGAACAGCTTGCACGCATAGACCTTAATTTGTTGATAATCCTGCAAGTCTTGCTGGAAGAGCGCAACGGCAGCCGGGCTGCACGCCGTTTGCACCTGAGCCAGTCCGCCGTCAGCAAGGCCCTCGGGCGGTTGCGGGAGACCTTTGACGATCCCCTGTTCGTGCGCTCGGCCTACGGGATGGATCCCACTCCCCGCGCCCTGGATCTCCAGCAGCAACTGCAGCCCATACTGCTCTCCCTGGACAACCTGATCCAGCCGCCGGACTTCGATCCCGCCAGCACGGAGCGGGAGTTCGTCATCGCCAGCATGGACAGCGCCTTCACCCTGTTTGCCCCCCTCTACCTGAGCGAACTGAAGCGTCAGGCCCCCGGCATCCGCCTGCGCTACGAGGAGTGGACCGAGCACAGCCTGACCGAGATGAGCCAGGGCCAGGTGGATATCGCCTTCACGGTGCGGGAGAACTGCATCAATTCGGATTTTCGCCTCGACACCCTGCCCAACGCCATCTGCCAGCGGTTGCTCACCATCGACGATCTCACCTGCCTGGTGCAACGGGATCACCCTGCCTTGCAGGAGCCCGAGTGGGATCTCGCCCGCTACCTCGCCTACCCCCATGTGCAGACCTACTGCGAGGGGCGGGATCGCTGGATGCTGGATCACAAGCTGGCGGAGCAGGATCTCTATCGCCGGATCGAGGCGACCGTGCCCTCCTTCGAGGCGGCCCTGCGCATGGGCATGCACTCGGACATGATAGTGACCCTCTCCAGGCTCTATGCCCGCCACGCCACCCAGGTCTATCCCCTGGTGCCGCTGCCGCTGCCCATCGCCCTGGACAGCATCTCCCACCTGCTCATCTGGCATCAGCGCCACGAGGAGGATCCGGGCCATCGCTGGCTGCGGGAGACCCTGCTCACCCTCATCATGGGCAAGCTGGAAACCTCGGCGGATGGCCCGGCCGCTGCCGCCTGACGCGCAAAAAAAGCGGGGCTCAAGAAGCCCCGTTTCACATTGACGTCAGCATTCGCCCCGTCAGTTCTGACCCGTCACCGCCAGATAGTGGTGTACCCCGTCCAGCAGCATCTGCACCGAGATCATCACCAGCAGCATGCCCATCAGCCGCTCCACCGCGGTGAGTCCTCGCTCACCCAGCAGCTTGTTGAACAGCTCGTAGAACATCAGTATCACGGCGCTGGCCCCCCAGGCCATCAGCAGGGCCAATGACCAGTCCACCATCCGGGTCGGCTCCTGGTTGGCCAGAAGCAGCAGGGAAGCCAGGATGGAGGGGCCCGCAATCATGGGGATGGCCATGGGCACCAGGAAGGGCTCCTCCCCCGCCGCCAGCCCGGTCACGCCACCGGGGCTCGGGAAGATCATCTTGATGGCGATGAGGAAGAGGATGATGCCCCCCGCGATGCTGACCGCCTCCTGACGCAGGTTGAGGAAGCTCAGGATCTGCTGACCGGCGAACAGGAAGCCCATCATGATCACCAGTGAAAACAACAGCTCCCGCAGCATTACCTTGCGTCGACGCTTGGGGTCGACATGGCGCAGGATGGAGAGGAAGACCGGCAGGTTGCCCAGCGGATCCATGATCAGAAACAGCATGACGGCAGCGGAGAATGTGTCCATAGAGCGCCCGGGCAGAACCTTTCAACAAGAGGGGAAGGAGGGCGAAATATAACAAAGGTGGCGGGATTCGGCGAGCGCCCCACCGCGCTCGCCGCTGGCGATCATCCGTGGTTGCAGATCTTGTCGGCGCGGGTCTGGAACCCTGACTCCGAGTCGATGAACTTGCCGCGCCTGGCCAGGAAGTCGATCAGGGCGTCAGCATCCATCTCGCTGGCGCTGCAGGTGTGGAACCGGGCCTCGGCACCGAAGCGCGAGGCGATCGCCGCCCTGAGGCTGGCCCGGGTAAACGGACTCTCCTGCTCCAGCATCATCTCCATCACTTCGTGACCGTGTATCGATTGGGACATCTCGAACCTCTTTAATCATCATGTCAGATGACAATTAAAGCCCGAAGCCCGGAGAGGGTTCTTGATATAGGCCAACAAAACGCCTTTTTTAACGCCAGCGGGCTGGTCGTGAGCGCCGCTTTGTCGATAATGTGGCAACCTGACGGGGGGATGGCTACACTGTCGCCCCTTTTTGCCACCGCAGACAGAAAATAAGGACATTGGCGTCATGCTGTTCCATGGATTGGTCTTCAAACCCTGGCGGATCTGGACCCGTCGCCCGCTCTGGTTGAAGACTCTGCTCGGCATGCTGACCGGGATAGGTCTGGGGCTCTGCTTCAGCGAGCAGGCCCTGCTGCTCAAGCCCATCGGCGTCCTGTTCGTCAACACCATCCAGATGCTGATGGTGCCCCTCATCTTCTGTTCCGTCCTGGCAGGCCTCACCGCCCTGCTCAAGGGCAAGCGGCTCGACCGCATCGCCGGCAAGGCCATCGGCTTCTATCTCTGCTCCACCGCCGTCGCCATCTGTATCGGCCTGATGATGGGCTGGCTGCTGGAACCGGGCATGGGCGCCAACATGGGTCCTTATGAACGGGGCGCCATGGCGCAGCAACCTACCCTGGCCAGCGTGCTGAGCCACCTGGTGCCGCGCAACCCGGTGCAGGCCATGGGCGATGGCAAGATATTGCAGGTGATCGTGTTCGCCGTGGCCCTCGCTCTCGCCCTCAACGCCACCGGACGACGTGGCCGCCCCGCCATCCTGTTCTTTACCTCCCTGGCGGAGGGAATGTTCAAGCTGACCCAGATGGTGATGGCCCTGGCCCCCTATGGCGTCTGCGCCCTGATGGCCTGGATGACCGGCAAGTACGGCGTCAGCCTGCTGTTGCCGCTGCTCAAGGTGATCGGCGCCGTCTACCTCGGCTGCCTGCTCCACGTGCTCGGCGTCTACAGCAGCCTGCTGCTCCTGATGGCGCGCCTCAACCCGTTGCACTACTTCAAGAGCATCGTCGATGCCCAGGCGGTGGCCTTCACCAGCAGTTCAAGCAGCAGCACCCTGCCCATTAGCCTGGCCTGCGCCGAACGCAGGCTCGGGGTCTCCCCCGCCATCACCGCCAAGGTGCTGCCCATCGGCGCCACCATCAACATGGATGGCACCGCCCTCTATCAGGGAGTCACCGCCCTGTTCGTGGCCCAGGCCTTCGGGGTGGATCTGCATCTGGTGGACTACCTGACCCTCATCAGCATCGTCACGCTGGCCAGCATCGGCACGGCGGGCACACCCGGTACCGGGCTGATGCTGCTGACCCTGACCCTCACTGCCGTGGGACTGCCGCTGGAAGGGGTGGCGCTCATCGCCGGCATAGACCGGATCCTCGACATGGCGCGCACCACGGTCAACGTCTCCGGCGACATCCTGGTCTCCGTGCTCATCGCCCGCAGCGAGAAGGAGCTGGATCTCGCCACCTACCACGATGCCCATGCGGGGGATGACATCGACTTCACCCTGCGCTGAGGGCGCGAGGGGCGCTCAATGATCCTGGGGATCGTGATGGCAGCGCCAGCAGATATCGAAGTTGGCGCCGTTCTCCTCCCCGCACTGGCCGCACAGCCAGCCGTTGCCCTGGCGCTGCTGGTAGCGCTCGATGATCCGGCCCGCCCGCTGACGATCCCGCTCGTTCACCATCAGGGTCACTTGCAGCAGATCCACCGGCAGCTCCCCGAGCGCGCCGGAGAGTCCTTCGCCGCTGAGGCGCACCCTGACTCCCTCTACCTCCAAGGCCCCTTTCAGGGCATGCGCCTCCAGGGAGTGAGAGGCGCGATACAAGTTAATCCACTGATCCATACGTTGTCCTCGAAACCCTTGCCAGTGCCGTCATCACCAGCACTACCATCATTCCAGGGCGAGCATCTTCCGGGAGTGAGATGCCCGATACAGATTCATCCACTGATCCATACGTTGTCCTCGAAACCCTTGCCAGTGCCGTCATCACCAGCACTACCATCATTCCAGGGCGAGCATCTTCCGGGAGTGAGATGCCCGATACAGATTCATCCACTGATCCATACGTTGTCCTCGAAACCCTTGCCAGTGCCGTCATCACCAGCACTACCATCATTCCAGGGCGAGCATCTTCCGGGAGTGAGATGCCCGATACAGATTCATCCACTGATCCATACGTTGTCCTCGAAACCCTTGCCAGTGCCGTCATCACCAGCACTACCATCATTCCAGGGCGAGCATCTTCCGGGAGCGAGATGCCCGATACAGATTCATCCACCGCTCCATACGTTGTCCTCGAAACCCTTGCCAGTGCCGTCATCACCAGCACTACCATCATTATTTCAGGGCGAGCATCTTCCGGGAGCGAGATGCCCGATACAGATTCATCCACCGCTCCATACGTTGTCCTCGAAACCCTTACAGCAGCTTGTCGATACCGTAAGCCGGGCCGTTGGCCACCAGAAAATCGATGAATGCCCTCAGCTTGCGCGGCATCAGGCGCCGCTCGGGAAACAGCAGGTAGATGGGTACCCTGGGTTGCTGCCACTCCGGCAGCAAGGAGACCAGCGTCCCGTTCGCCAGCTCATCATGGCACAGCATGGCGGGCAGGGAAGCCAGCCCCAGCCCCGCCTTCGCCGCCTCCCTGGCACAGGTGATGTTGTTGACCTGGAAGCGGGACGGGGGATCCACCAGCACTTCGCGATCATCCAGCTCGAAACACCAGTGCGAGGCGAGGAACCCCGTGCTGACCGCGATCCTCTCGTGATGCACCAGATCGGCGGGCCTCTGGATCACCGGGTGGCGCGCCAGATAGTCCGGGCTGGCGCACAGCAGCCGCTCGGTGCTCCAGAGACGCCGCGCCGCCAGGTTGGAGTCGCTCATGTCGCCGACCCGCACGATGGCATCCAGCCCCTCGCTGATGGGATCCACGATGCGGTTGGTCAGCTCCAGCTCCACCTTCATGCCTGGATAGGCTTGCAGGAAGTTCGCCACCAGCCTGCCCACCACCAGTTGTCCCGTCTCGATGGGCACCGCCAGCTTGAGGGTCCCTGTCACCTCCTGCTGGCTGGCACTGAGCATCAGCTCGGCCTGGGCCAGCTCCTCCACCGCCTTGCTGCAGCGTAGATAATATTGTTCACCGGCTTCCGTCAGGGTGAGCTGCCGGGTGGAGCGATAGAGCAGCCGCGCGCCGAGACGCTGCTCCAGCTCGGCGATGCGGCGGCTCACCGTCGCCTTGGTCATGCCCAGCTCCTGGGCAGCGGCGGTAAAGGAGCCCTTGTCGACGATACGAACGAGGATTAAGGCAGCATTCAGGTCCATTGTTTCACCAGTGAAACTGTATATCTCATGAATGGATACTAATCGAAACAGTTGCACGATGTTAGCCTGCCCGCCACAGTTCAGGAAAACCAATATCATGAGTCAACACAAGAAGATCCCCCTGCTGGCCGCCCTGGTGCTGGCCCTGCTCGGCCTGCTGTTTGCCGGTTACTGGTATCTGCATGGCCGCTACTTCGAGAGCACCGACAACGCCTACCTGCAAAGCGAGGTGACCGGCATCGGTTCCAAGCTCTCCGGCTACATCAGCGAAGTACTGGTGACCGACAACCAGGCGGTGAAGGCCGGCCAGCTCATCGCCCGGCTCGACGACCGCGAATACAGGACCAAGGTGGCGGAGGCCGAGGCCGATCTGCACCTCAACCAGGCGACGGCGGATAACCTCGCCGCCACCCGTATCCAGCAGTTGAGCCTCATCCGCCAGGCCGAGGCAAAAGTCAGCTCGGCCAATGCCGAGCAGGTCCGGGCCCAGCAGCAGGTGCGCCGGGTCAGCCAGCTCAATGAGCGCCACTACAGCTCCCAGGACAGCCTGGACGAGGTCCGCGCCGGCTTGCAGGTCAACCAGGCCCAGGCACTGGAGGCCAAGGCAGCCCTGCAGGCCGCCCGCGAGCGGCTGTTGGTGCTGGATGCCGAAGCCAAGCAGAACCAGGCCAGGCTGGCATTGAGCGAGGCCCAGCTTGAACAAGCCAGGCTGGAACTCGGCTACACCGAGCTGCGAGCCCCGGCTGACGGCATCATCGGCAAGCGCAGCCTGCGGGCGGGGCTCTACGTCCAGTCCGGTATGCAGGTGGCCAGCCTGGTGCCCCTGAGCCAGGTGTGGGTCGAGGCCAACTTCAAAGAGACCCAGTTGCAGCACATGCAGCCGGGCCAGAAGGTGGAGGTGATCCTGGATGCCTATCCGGATCAACCGGTCGAGGGGATCATCGACAGCCTCTCTCCGGCCACCGGCGCCAAGTTCGCCCTGCTGCCGCCGGAGAACGCCACCGGCAACTTCACCAAAATCGTGCAGCGGGTGCCGGTCAAGATCCGTATCCCGGATCCGGGCGCCCTGGCGGGCAAGCTGCTGCCCGGCCTCTCCACCGAGGTGATCGTCGACACCCGCACCCCTGATCCCGTGGTGGCCGCCCACTGATGGACGCCATACCACGCCGCAACTGGATCGCGGTCATGGGGGGCCTCATCGGCGCCTTCATGGCCATCCTCGACATCCAGATCACCAACGCCTCCCTGAAAGACATTCAGGGGGCACTCTCGGCCACCCTGAGCGAGAGCTCCTGGATCTCCACCTCCTATCTGGTGGCGGAGATGATCGCCATTCCGCTGAGCGGCTGGCTGAGCCGGGGACTGAGCGTGCGGCGCTACCTGCTGTGGACCACGGGCGCCTTCATCGTCGCCTCCGTGCTCTGCTCGTTCAGCTGGAACCTCACCAGCATGATCGTCTTTCGGGCGCTGCAGGGCTTTACCGGCGGGGCCCTGATCCCCATGGCCTTCTCCCTCATCGTCAGCCTGCTGCCGCTGCACAAGCGAGCCACCGGCATGGCGCTGTTCGGCCTGTGCGCCACCTTCGCCCCCGCCATCGGCCCGACCCTGGGGGGCTGGCTGACGGAGCAGATGTCCTGGCACTACATCTTCTATCTGAACGTGCCGCCCGGCCTGCTGGTGATGGCCATGCTGGCCCACGGGCTGGACAGGAAGCCGGTGGACTGGGAGGTGATCAAGCGGGTGGATCTCATCGGTATCCTCACCATGGCTGTGGGTCTCGGCCTCCTGGAGGTGGTGCTGGAGGAGGGCAACCGGGAGGACTGGTTCGGCTCGAGCTTCATCGTGCGGCTCACCGTCATCTCGGTGGTGGCCCTGGTGTTCTTCGTCATCAGCCAGTTGCTGCGCCGCCACCCCCTGGTCAACCTGCGGCTGCTGCACAACCCGCGCTTCGCCCTGGCCTGCTTCGCCTACCTGGTGCTCGGCATGGGGTTGATGGGCTCCATCTATGTGCTGCCCCTCTACATGACCCAGATCCACAATTACAACGCCCTGGAAATCGGTGAAGTGCTGATGTGGATGGGGTTGCCCCAGTTGCTGGTGCTCCCCCTGGTGCCCAAGCTGACCCACAAGATAGATCCGCGCTATCTGGTGAGCTTCGGTTTTCTGGTCTTCGCCATCAGTTGCTTCATGAACGTGAACATGAACGCCGACTACGCCGGGCCCCAGCTGATCCAGTCCCTCATCGTGCGGGCCCTGGGGCAGCCCTTCATCATGGTGCCCCTCTCCCTGGTGGCGACCGCCAGCCTGACGCCGGACGAGATCCCCTCCTCCTCGACCCTGCTCAACGTGCTGCGCAACCTGGGGGGCGCCTTCGGCATCGCCATCATCGCCACCCTGATCGACAACGACACCCGGACTCATGTCAGCCAGATCGGCAGCACCCTGGCCGCCACCAGCATCGAGGGGCAGGCCTATCTGATGCAGCTGGCCCAGAACATGATGGCCCAGGGAGCCGGGCCGGAGCAGGCCCAGTTGCAGGCCCGGGCCATGCTGTCGAACACCATCAGCCGCGAGGCGGCCATCATGGCCTACAACCAGGTGTTCTACGTGATGGGTATCTTCCTGCTGATCGCCAGCGCCCTGATGCTGCTGCTCAAGCAGCCGGCCCCGAGGGCCCCTGACGCAGAACCGGTCGAGGCGTGAAAGGTGGGGATCACATAGCAAAACGGGCCAGAAGGCCCGTTTTTCATGGCTGTCCGCCGGTCAGCCCGCCAGGGAGGCTGCGATCAGGAACTGTGCCGCGAAGTAGCTGCTCATGATCCAGGCCGTGGCATGGGGGAAGGGGCGGCGGAATCTGTCCAGTGCCAGCATGCTGTCGGAGAAGAGGAACATCAGCGCCCCCACCAGGGCGGCGGCGCTGCCGGCAGTGAGAGAGGCATGCCAGGCACCGGCAGCCACCCAGGCCATGGCGATGATCACCAGCATGTAGCAGAAGACGGGGATCCTCATCTCACCGAGCTGGCCCCACAGGAGCCCGAACACCATACCAGCCACCAGCAGCAGCAGCAGGCCGTCCACCAGCTTGAGCACCAGGGGCCCCTGGGCGAAACCGACGATGTAGCAGAGGTGAGCGACAAAAAATGCCGCCAGCCCCTGGATGAAGCGATCCCGTGGCAGCATCAGCAGCACGTCCCCCGCCAGCGACAGGCAGAGACCGAGCAGGATCCAGGCGTGGGAGCCGTTGTGATCGTCGCCCTGGTAGCCAAACGCCAGGGCGATGATGAACAGCATGGTCAGGGGCTTGCTGATGTAGAACTGACGGGAGTCTGAGCCGTAAGCCGCGCGGATGTGCCACCAGCCCGATGCGATGATCAAGAAACTCAATAACATGCCCTGCTCCTCACCGGCTGCTCACCCTGGGGCGGCAACCTCTTTAGTGCCCGCAAGAGTAGCAAATTCCCCCGGCCAGTGGCAGAGGCTGAAGCAGATGGCTCCCTACACCTAAAGTCTAATTGCCCCCATCTCCGCCCTCGGGCATAAGAGACAGCTCTGGAGGATCACCATGGAAGACGCTATGACCAACTACCTGCCCGCTATCGACATCATGATGTGCCATCTTGGCATCAGCTTTGAACAGGCCTGCGAGCAGCTTGGCCTCAGCCCGCAGGAGCAGCAGACCCTCGACCAACTGCAAAAACAGAAGCAGACCCAGTCCAACTGATGCCCTGGACTGATGGCCCGAAGCGGCCGGCATCACAGTCCAGCATAAAAAACGGCGCCCGAAGGCGCCGTTTTTTATTGGGTGATGATCAGGGTCGAGCGACCCGGCGGCGTTGCAGCCAGACCACGGCCCCGAACAGCAGGAAGCCCGGCAGCCACATCAGCTCCTTGGGCCAGCGCTCGGTGGGCGCCTTGACGCTCAGGATCTGCTGATCCATCTCCAGCCCCAGATCGGCCGCCTGGCTACCGAAGGTGACGGTGTCGATCAGGATCTTGCCGTCCTGCTCATAGGTCTGGATCCCCAGCTTGGTCAGACGATCCTCACCGCTCGCACCATCCGGCACCGGCAGCAACACGGTGAAGCGGCGCAACTTGCCCACCGCATCTTCCCCTTCCATCCGCAGGCGCAGGGTGCTCTCGGCCTCCACCTGACCCATGGTCTGGGCCAGCTCGGCCGGCGCGGTGTCGCGATACGGGTCGTGCAGCAGATCCATCCAGAAGCCAGGACGGAACAGGGTGAAGGCCACCAGCAGCAGCAGCACGCTCTCGTACCAGCGGCTCTTCACCAGGAAGAAGCCCTGGGTGGCGGCAGCGAAGATCAGCATGGCGATGGTGGCCACGAAGAAGATCAGTACGCCGTGGGCGAAGTCCACGTTGATGAGCAGCAGATCGGTGTTGAAGATGAACAGGAACGGCAGCGCCGCGGTACGCAGGCTGTAGTAGAACGCCGTGATCCCTGTCTTGATGGGGTCGCCCTTGGAGACGGCGGCCGCGGCGAACGAGGCCAGCCCCACCGGCGGGGTCACGTCCGCCATGATGCCGAAGTAGAAGACGAACAGGTGCACCGCGATGAGCGGCACGATGAGGCCGTTCTGCTGACCCAGGGTGACGATCACCGGCGCCAGCAGGCTCGATACCACGATGTAGTTGGCAGTGGTCGGCAGCCCCATGCCGAGGATGAGGCTCAGCAGCGCGGTGAGGATCAGCATGAGCAGCAGGTTGCCCATGGAGAGGAACTCCACCAGATCCGCCAGTACCAGACCGACGCCGGTCTGGGAGACAGCCCCGACGATGATGCCGGCAGTGGCGGTGGCAATGCCGATGCCGATCATGTTGCGGGCACCGGCAATCAGCCCCTCGCGCAGGTCCACCACGCCATCGGTGAAGGAGCCGTAGTCATGCTTGCCGTCGGTGCGCAGCCAGTTCAGCAGCGGTCGCTGGGTCAGCAGGATGATGATGAGCATCACCGAACCCCAGAAGGCCGACAGGCCGGGGGAGAGGCGCTCCACCATCAGACACCACACCAGCACCACCACGGGCAGCAGGAAGTGCAGGCCGGAGAGCAGCACGGCGCGGGTCTCGGGCAGCTCGTCCAGTGGCTTGTCCGGGTCTTCCGCCGGCAGCGGCGCGTTGCTCGCGGCGATCTTCAGCAGTCCCAGGTAGGCGACGGCCAGCAGCACGCTGATCCCCGGCAGGGCATAGTCACCCAGTACCGGCTTGAGCCAGCCCAGACCGTAGTAGACCGCCATGGAGAGGCCGCTGATGAGGGCGGCACCGAAGGCGAAGCCGGTCAGGCGACGCAGCCAGGGGCGCGGCTGACGGTTGCCGATGGGTTGCATCCCGAGCTTGAGCGCCTCGAGGTGCACGATGTAGAGCAGGGCGATGTAGGAGATGGCCGCCGGCAGGAAGGCGTGCTTGATGATCTCCACATAGGGGATGCCCACGTACTCCACCATCAGGAAGGCAGCAGCCCCCATGACCGGCGGCATGATCTGGCCGTTGACCGAAGAGGCCACTTCCACCGCGCCGGCCTTCTCCTTGGAGAAACCGACCCGTTTCATCATGGGGATGGTGAAGGTGCCCGTGGTCACCACGTTGGCGATGGAGGAGCCGGAGATGACGCCGGTCAGTGCCGAGGCGACCACGGCCGCCTTGGCCGGGCCGCCGCGCAGGTGACCCAGCAGGCTGAAGGCGAGCTGGATGAAGTAGTGGCCCGCACCGGCACGCTCGAGCAGGGCGCCAAACAGCACGAACAGGAAGACGAAGCTGGTGGAGACCCCAAGGGCGATGCCGAACACCCCTTCGGTGGTGATCCACTGGTGGTTGGCCAGCGCATGCAGGCTCACCCCGCGGTGGGCCAGCAGGGAAGGCATCCAGGGACCGGCCAGGCTGTAGGCCAGGAAGACGATGGCGATGACCGCCAGGGCCGGGCCCAGGGCGCGGCGGGCCGCTTCCAGCAGGAGCGGGATGCCGACGCAGGCCACCGCGAAGTCCATGGTGGTCAGGTTGCCGGGACGCTGGGCAAGCTCCTGGTACATCACGAACAGATAGCTGGCGACGGCGGCACCGACGAGGCCGAGGGCGATGTCGGCAAGGGGAACCCTATCTCGCGGTGAGCTGCGCATGGCGGGGAACACCAGGTAGGCGAGCAGGATGGCGAAGGCCAGGTGAATCGAGCGTGTTTCAGTGTCGTTGAGGACGCCGATGCCGAGGGAGAAGGGCAGCGGCGAGGCAATCCAGAGCTGGAACAGGGACCAGATCAGCGCAAGACCCGCGATGATCCAGCTCATGGGGCCGACGGGCAGCCTGGCGCCGACGTCCTGGGCGATCAGCTCCTCGGCCGAGAACGCCTCTTGTTGTTGTGTTTGCTGCATAGTGTGACTCTGTAGGTACTGCAATAAATGAGACTCGCTCCCCCGAAGGAGGAGCGAGTCCGGGGCACATCCGAAGACGCAGCCGGATTACATCCAGCCACGTTCCTTGTAGTAACGCACAGCGCCTTCATGCAGCGGAGCGGAGAGACCCACCTTGATCATGTCGGCTTCCTTCAGATCCGCGAAGGCCGGGTGCAGGCGCTTGAAGCGGTCCAGGTTGTCGAACACGGACTTGACCAGCTGGTAGACCACTTCCGGGTCAGCCTTGGCGCTGGTGGAGAGCACCGCCTTGCCACCGATGGACGGGGTCGGGTTCGGGCTGCCCTTGTAGAGACCACCCGGGATCTCGGCCTTGCTGTAGTAGCTCTTCTCGGCCAGCAGCTTGTCGATCTCGGGGCCGGTGACCGGTACCAGCACGGTGTCCGTGGTGGTGGAGGCTTCCTGGATGGCGCCATTCGGGTGGCCGACGAAGTAGCTCATGGCGTCGATGTTGTTGTCACCCAGGGCAGAGGCCTGCTCGGCGGGTTTCAGTTCGGAGACCAGGCTGAACGCGGATTTGTCCCAGCCCTTCACGGTCATGATCTCTTCAAAGGTGTCACGCTGACCGGAACCCGGGTTGCCGATGTTGACGCGCTTGCCCTTCAGGTCGTCGAAGCTGGCTACCTTGGCGTCCTTGCGGGCCAGGATGGTGAACACTTCGCTCTGCAGGGAGAAGACGGCGCGGATGTCATCCATCGGACCTTCGGCCTTGAACGGCTCGACGCCCTTCATCGCCTTGTACTGGTGGTCGGACTGCATGATGCCGAAGTTGAATTCGCCGGAGCGGATGCCGTTGACGTTGGCAACACCACCGCCACTGGCCGGGGCGTTGCACTTGATCTGGTGATCGGCGGCGCCGCGGTTGAGGAAGCGGCAGATGGACTGGCCCGCCACGTAGTAGACGCCGGTCTGACCGCCGGTGCCTATGGTCACGAAGCGCTCCTGCGCTTGCACCGGACCACCAAACGACACACCGACCAGAGCCGCCGACAAGGCGCACGCCAAGGATAATCCTTTCATGTTCTTCATCCTTTTCATTGATTTATTTCACCCGTTTCCCGGGAGAATATGAGACAGACCCGCACCAAGACTGGGTTCGCCTATACGACCTCGTACGAGGAAATGGTCGAGCGGCACGCGCCCTTCCAGAAGCCACCATCATCCTGCGGTGAGATAATCAGCGTCATGCCGATCGGAGGTGATCTGACCAGAAACGGGTCAGTTCAAAAGCATTAACGCTCCGATTAAGCACATAACACCAACATAAATCAAACAAAACAGCAAAATGGCGGATTTAAATAGCGAGAAGTTTGAAGCGGATCATTCATTTCTCAAGGGCAGATTAATTACATGAACTATCAAAGGGAAGCAATAAAAAGCACGCCCAGATTCTTTCGCAACCCTTGACTGGCAAGGATTAGAAACCTGGTCCGTTATATTGCGAAATGCATACTGAACAGCATAAAGACGACGTTAATGACGCTTTTGTCGCCAAGATGCAAAAACCCCGATCCGGGGCTGCCGGAACGGGGTTTGGTAACAAGCTGATTTCATTTGGGCCCGGCCATCACGCCTTGCTGCCAGCCAGCTCCAGAATGAAGGCGAACTCCAAGGCGATGTCCTCATAGGCCTTGAAACGGCCCGACTTGCCGCCGTGACCGGCCTCCATGTCGGTACTGAGCAGCAACTGGTTGTCGTCAGTTTTCAACTCACGCAGCTTGGCCACCCACTTGGCTGGCTCCCAGTATTGCACCTGGGAGTCGTGCAACCCCGTGGTCACCAGCAGATTCGGGTAGGCCTGGGCCTTGACCTGATCGTAGGGGCTGTAGGCCTTCATGTAGTCGTAGTAGCGCTTCTGGTTCGGGTTGCCCCACTCGTCATACTCCCCTGTGGTGAGGGGAATGGACTCGTCCAGCATGGTGGTGACCACATCGACGAAGGGCACCTGGGCCACCACGCCGCGATAGAGCTGAGGCGCCTGGTTGATGACGGCCCCCATCAGCAGGCCGCCGGCGCTGCCTCCCATGGCATAGACCTGATCCCTGGCGCCGTAGCCTTGCGCCACCAACGCCTCGGTCACGTCGATGAAGTCGTTGAAGGTGTTCTGCTTCTTGAGCAGCTTGCCCTCTTCATACCAGGTGCGGCCCAGCTCCTCGCCACCCCGGATATGGGCGATGGCGTAGACGAAGCCCCGGTCCAGCAGGCTCAGGCGTGAGCTGCTGAAGTCCGGGTCCATGCTGGCGCCGTAGGAGCCATAGCCGTAGACCAGCAGGGGATTGGTGCCTGCACCACCCCCTGCCTTCTTGAACTTG
This sequence comes from Aeromonas sp. ASNIH1, assembly GCF_002934285.1. Taxonomy (NCBI): domain Bacteria; kingdom Pseudomonadati; phylum Pseudomonadota; class Gammaproteobacteria; order Aeromonadales; family Aeromonadaceae; genus Aeromonas; species Aeromonas sp. ASNIH1. The sequence continues at coordinate 1,251,742 of NZ_CP026228.1, forward strand.
TCCTTGCGATAGACCAGCGACACCGGCACGGCCACGCCGTCACGGGCGGTGATCCAGAGCCGCTCGCTGGCATATTGCGCAGGCACGAAGCCCGCCACCGGCTGCTGCTTGAGCAGAGTTCGCTTGCCGCTGTCCATGTCGAGCTCATAGGTGGAGGACGGCGTGGTCATGGAGGAGTAGCCATAGCGCAGGGCGCTGGTGTCCGGCTCCGGGTTGTAGGCAAGCCAGGTGACATAGGCGGGATCGTCGAAGGCGATCTCCTTCTGCTCACCGCTCTGCCAGTTGACCTGACGCAACCGGGTCAACCCCTGGCTGCGCTCCTCCAGCACCAGCCAGTCCCTGAACAGGGCATAGCTCTCCAGCAGCACGTCCGGATTGGGGGCGATCACCGCCTTCCAGCGATCCACCGGGCTCTCCTTGGTCTCATAGAGGCCGAAGTTCTTGCCGTCCTTGTTGGAGCGCACATAGAAGCGGCCGCGGTAGTGATCCAGGCTGTATTCGTGATCCACCTGGCGGGGCAGGAACAGGCGTGGCGTCTGACTCGGCACATTGGCATCGATGAAGCGCGCCTCGCTGGTGGTGGTGCTGGAGAGGGAGATGACGATGAAATCTTCCGAGGTGGTGGCGTAGAGGCTCACATAGAAGGAGTCGTCCTTCTCCTCGTAGACCAGGGTGTCCTTCGCGGGATCCGTGCCCAGCTCGTGGCGATAGACCTGGTAGGGCAGCAGGGTCTTGGGGTGCTTGCGCACGTAGAAGACCGTCTTGCTGTCGTTGGCCCACACCAGGTTGCCGGAGGTGTTCTCGAGGGTGTCGGCAGCCCAGGCGCCGCTCTCCAGATCGAGGAACTGGATCCTGTATTGACGGCGGGAGAGATAATCTTCCGCCACCGCCAGCCAGCGGTTGTTGCGGCTCACCTCGAGCGCCCCCAGGGCATAGAACTCGTGGCCTTCGGCGCGCTGGTTGCCATCCAGCAGCAGGGCGGAGGCCCCGTCCCCTTCCACCTTGCTGCGGGAGTAGATGGCGTACTCCTTGCCCGGCTCGTAACGGGTCTGATAACGGTAGCCGTTCTTCACGTAGGGGACAGACTCGTCCTGCTGGGGAATGCGGGCCACCATCTCCTTGTAGAGCTGCTCGCGCAGCGGCTTGATCGGTGCGAGCATGGCCTCGGTGTAGGCATTCTCGGCCTTGAGATAGTCCAGCACCTCGGGCTTCTGCCGCTCGTCGTCACGCAGCCAGTAGTAGTTGTCGACGCGCGTGTCCCCGTGTTTTTTCAGGGTATGGGGGTGCTTGGCAGCCACCGGGGGGACAATGACAGGCTGGGTGGAAGTATCGCTTGTAGGCATGGCGGACTCTTCGTTGGCATGGGAACAGGGCGCAGCAAGCAGGCAAGCCAGCAGCAACCCCCGGGAAAAGGTGAACATGTCGCATCCTTTGCGCTGTCACAGGGCCGCCCCTCCCGCTGGTGCTGCACGCATCCAGACGGCACACCGGCAGGCAGCGGGAAAAGCGTCCCTGAGAAAATAAAAATTGGCGATCAATCTGCCCCTTGTCGCCCGGGGTTGCAAGGGCTCCCCGGACATTCCCCCCCAAATCGACGAAAAAGGGCCGCCATCTCGCGATGGCGGCCCTCCTCCCTGACCGTGGGCGACACGGGTTCGCTCAGGTGTGCCTCACATGATGGAAGTGTGTCTGCTCACGGTCAGCATCCATCAGCCGGGGTAGCTCGACCAGACTTTGGTCGCGCCCTCGTCACTGATGCTCAGCACCTGATAGGGCTGACCCGGAATATCCATGCCCGGCGCACTCTGGGGCATCCCCGGAATGGTCAGACCGCGGATCGCCGGTTTTTCCTTGAGCAGCTTCTGCACGTCGGCAGCAGGCACATGCCCCTCCACCACATAGCCATTCACCACCCCGGTGTGGCAGGAGGCCAGCTGCGGAGTGATGCCATGCTGCTGCTTGATCGGGTCAAGCTGCTCGGTTTCCACGACCTTGACCTCAAAGCCGTTCTCTTCCATGTGCTTGATCCAGGTCTTGCAGCAACCGCAATACTGGGACTTGTAGACGGTCATCTGCCCGGTTGCCAGAGCAGAAAAACTGACGGTACCGGCCAGCACGGCCAGTAAAAGGGACTTGTACATATCTCACCTCGGTTAAGAAGAAATGCCCGGAAAGGGAAACTCGACTCAGCCGTGGTGACGGGGCGGACGCTCGAGACGCTTCAGGGGCGCCTCCGGCATGAACAGAGAGGGAGAGAGGTATGTCGGCCTGTCGGGCTCAAGCCGGGCAACCGTCAGGCTGTCGCTGGTGAGCACCGTCATGGCGAGCGCCGAGGTGAAGCTGCCGCAGGGCATGGCTTTTTCCAGGGTACGCTCGCTCTGGCTGCAATGGGGCGTCAGGGTACAGAGATCGGTGGCCGCACGGCTGCCAAACGACATCAGCACCAGCACCAGACTCCACAGTGGGAGCCAGCGGCGGGCGCGAGCGAGTTGGCGACGGGTCAGGACCATGAGACGACTCAATGACGAAAGAGGGCCTATGGTAACCCTTGGCCCAGGGGGAGGGTCAACCCCTCCCCCGTCTGCATCAGGGTTGCTGGCGGGTGGCTGCCAGCACGATCTCCCGCACGCAGACGTTGGCCGGCTGGTGCCAGGCGTAGAGCACGGCGTCGGCGATCACCTCCGGTGCAATGACGCCTCCCATCCGATCCTTCCAGTCGTGATAGCCCGCCTTGATGCGCTCGTCCGTGGTGTGGCTGAGCAGCTCGGTCTCCACCGCGCCCGGAGTGATGGTCACCATCCGCACGCCCACATCGGCCACCTCTTCCCGGATATTCTCGGTCAGGGCGTGAACGGCGAACTTGGTGGCGCAGTAAGCGGCATGGTTCGGGAAGGTCTTGCGACCGGCGATGGAGCTGATGTTGATGATGGTTCCGCTGCGGCGGGCCTTCATGCCGGCCAGTACCGCATGCACGCCATTCAGAACCCCCATCACGTTGATGTTGAGCATCTGCTGCCACTCGGCGGGATCCTGCACGTCGGCCTGTCCCAGCAGCATGACGCCGGCATTGTTGACCAGACATCCCACCGGGCCGAATTGCGCCTCCGCCTGCGCCACGGCGGCCTTCATGGCGGCGGTGTCGGTGACATCGACCCCGATGCAGAGGGTATCGGGCAGGTTCAGCGCCTGCATGGGCTCGACCCGGCGGGCCAGCAACAGCAGCGGATGGCCGGCGGCGGAGAAGGCGCGGGCAATGGCGGCACCGATCCCGGCGGACGCGCCGGTGATCACCACGAGGGACTTGGACATGGAGTTTTCCTTCTGATGCGTTGAAATGGGCGTCAAACAAGGGCTGGCCAGCACGGGACCCAGTCACTATAGTCGCTACATCCATCGGCGATAAATATAGTTTTCCGCTGGTTATCATCTGAATTAACTATGGTATCCCCATGCTGGACCTGAGATTGCTGCGCTTCTTCATCGCCATCTATGAAGAGAAGAACATCACGGCGGCGGCAGCCCGCTGCCACGTGAGCCAACCCTCCCTCTCCGCCGGCCTTCGCCAGCTCGAAGAGAGCCTGGGGGACAGCCTCTTCATCCGGGGCAAGAAGGGGGTGGAAGCGAAGGATCCGGCCCACTATCTCTATCCCCACGCCGTCAAGCTGGTGGAAGAGGCGCGTCGCCTGCCGACCCTGTTTCGCCAGAAGGCGACGCGTGCGAGACTCAACATGGCCATCATGCCCGACCTCAGCCGACCTCAGCCGACGTCGGCTGGCGGGATTGCTTCGGCGGGTGCAGGGGGTGCTGCCCGAGTTGGATCTCACCCTCTCCGATTACGGCACTCCGGCCGACTGCCGACTGACCCTGGATGCCCTGCGCCGGGAGGACGAGATCTTCCTGCCGCTCTGGGAAGAGGAGTACGTGCTGTGCGTTCCCAGGGGACACCCTTTTACGGGCAGGGCGCGTATCGAGCTGGCTGAGTTGCAACATTATGATTTTATTGAGTGCCCACCCTGCGAAGCCCATCAGCAAACCATAGGCCTGCTGGCCTGTGACCGGCTCACCCTCAATCTGGTGGCCAAGGCCGAGAGCAAGGGGCTGGTGATGGCGCTGGTGCTGGCCGGGGTGGGCATCAGCTTCCTGCCCGACGGGCTGGTGGAGGACGAAGCGGGCCTGTGCACCCTGCCCGTGAGCGGCCCCCGGATGTTCCGCCGAATCGGCCTCTGCTACCCCGCCCACCAGACCCTGAATCCGGCGCTGCGCGCACTGATCCCGGAACTGGCGGGCCAGGGAGCTTCTTGATAACGTTTCAGCTCACAATCTGTCGCATGTGCCGGCAGCAGACCCTCTTCAGGAACCCCATGAAACGCATTCTGGTCATCTTTTCACACCCGGCGCTGCAGAGTTCCCGGGCCAACAAGCAACTGCTGCACGCCATCGAGGGGCTGGAGGGGATCACCCTGCACGATCTCTGCCAACGCTATCCGGACATGTTCATCAACGTGAAACGGGAACAGGCCCTGCTGGCGGAGCACGACATCATCGTCTTCCAGCACCCCTTCTACTGGTACTCCTGCCCGGCCATCATGAAAGAGTGGATGGACCTGGTGCTGGAGTACGGCTATGCCTACGGCCCCGAGGCCCACGCCCTCAACGGCAAGCAGTGGCTCAGCGCCATCACCACGGGGGGCGGCCCGGAGTCCTACTGCCGCGCCGGCTACAACCAGCGCCCGCTGCTCGACTTCCTGCTCCCCTTCCAGCAGACCGCACAGCTGTGCGGCATGCGCTGGCTGCCCCCTTTCGTGCTGCACTCTTTCCACAAGATCGAGGATCCCGAGGCGCTGCGCCGCTGCGGCCAGGACTATCGCCAACTGCTGTGCGCCCTGCGGGACGAGCAGCTGACCCCGGCCCAGCTGGCCGAGAGCCCCTATCTGCGCGATCTGCTGGGAGTACTCCCATGACACACACTCGATCCGGGCGCAGGCCCGGCCAGCCCTCACCGGCATTCATCATGTTAAGGAGGAGCCGCTGATGGGACATGGATTGCTGTTTGATGCCCTGATCTACCTCTCGGCGGCGGTGATCGCCGTCCCGCTGGCCAAGCGGTGGGGGCTGGGCTCCGTCCTTGGCTACCTGCTGGCGGGGATCATCATAGGTCCCTTCCTGCTTGGTCTGGTGGGCGAGCAGAAAGACGTGATGCACTTCGCCGAGTTCGGGGTGGTGCTGATGCTGTTTCTGGTCGGTCTGGAGCTGCGCCCGGCCCTGTTGTGGCAACTGAAAGGGCCCATCCTCGGCACCGGTGGTCTGCAGGTGCTGCTCACCAGTGTCGCCCTGACCGGGGTGGGTTATCTTTTGGGTCTGCCCTGGCAGCAGGGGCTCGCCATCGGTCTCATTCTTGCGCTCTCCTCCACCGCCATCGTGCTGCAGAGCCTGCAGGAGCGCAAACTGATGCAGAGCGAGAGCGGCCGCTCCGCTTTCGCCGTGCTGCTGTTCCAGGACATCGCCGTCATCCCCATCCTGGCGATCCTGCCGCTGCTGGCCATCGCGCCGGTCGCCAGCAGCGGCAGTTCGGAGCTGGCAGGCTGGCAGCACGGCCTGCTGGTGGTGGCCGCCATCGCCGGCATCGTGCTGGGTGGCCATTACCTGATGCGGCCGGTGTTTCGCGCCATCGCCCAGTCCCACATGCGGGAGATCTTCGTCGCTGCCGCCCTGCTGCTGGTGATCGCCATCGCCGTGCTCATGGAATCCGTCGGCCTCTCCCCCGCCCTCGGCTCCTTCCTCGCCGGCGTGGTACTGGCGGACAGCGAATACCGCCACGAGCTGGAAGCGGACATTGAGCCGTTCAAGGGGCTGCTGCTCGGCCTCTTCTTCATGTCGGTGGGTGCCGGCATCGACTTCAGCCTCTTTGCCGCCCATCCCCTGTTGATCCCGTCACTGGTGATCGGTCTGATGGTGCTCAAGTGGCTGGTGCTGATGGGGCTCGGCTTTGTCATTCGCCTCTCCCCGAACCAGCGCTGGACCTTCGCCCTGGCCCTTGCCCAGGGCGGGGAGTTCGCCTTCGTGCTGTTCTCGTTCGCCGCCCAGAACAAGGTACTGCCGGGCAGCACCATCTCACTGCTGACTCTGGTCGTCGCCCTCTCCATGGCGCTGACACCGCTGCTGCTTATCCTCAACGATCGGGTGATCCAGCCCTGGTTCGACTACCGCAACCAGAGTGACACCCCCGAACATGAACAGCCCGAGCTGGTGGAACACCCGGTCATCATCGCCGGCTTCGGTCGCTTCGGTCAGATAGTGGGGCGCCTGCTCCACGGCCATGGTATTGGCACCACCATCCTAGAGCAGGATGCCAGCCAGATAGAGATGCTGAGAAAGTACGGCTACCAGGTGTTTTATGGGGATGCCAGCCGACTCGACCTGCTGCACGCGGCCGGCGCCCACAAGGCCAAACTGCTGGTGCTCTCCCTCAATGACCCGGCCACCTCCCTCGAAGTGATCGAGATGGTGAAAAAGCACTTCCCGCACCTCAGAATACTGGCCCGTGCCCAGGACAGACCCCATGCCCACGAGATCCTGCGCCACGGGATAGACAGCGTGCACCGCGAAACCCTGGGGTCGGCCGTGGATCTTGGGGTAGAAGCACTCACCCTCTTGGGATTCAGGGCCAATCAGGCCTGGCGTGCGGGGCAGATGTTCAAGCAGTATGACAACCGGCTGCTGCGGGAACAGGTCAACTACCTGGACGACGAGCACACCTATATCAACAAGAGCCTGCAATACCGCGACATCCTCTCCGACCTGCTGCAAGACGATCAGGAAGGACAGGAGCGTACCCACGCCCATCAATGGAACAGCGGTCTGCCCGACAACGACAAGGAAGCAACATGATTGCCTATTACCCCATGCTCAAACACCTTCACATGACCCTGGCCCTGGTCAGCCTGCTGCTCTTCCTCTACCGCTGGAGCCTGGCGCTGGCGGGCAGCGGGCGGCTGCAACAGAAATGGTTGAAGGTGCTGCCCCACATCAACGACACCTTCCTGCTGCTGTTTGGCGTGCTGCTGGCGGTGGCCCTGCAGATGAGCCCTGGCCAGCAGCCCTGGTTGATGGCCAAGCTGATTGCCCTGGTGATCTACATCGGCCTGGGCGTCATGGCGCTCAAGCGCCCTACCCGCGGTCAGAAGCTGGTGGCCGGAGTGGCCGCTCTCGCAGTATTCGGCTACATGGTGGGCGCAGCCATCACCAAATCAGCCTGGTCCTGGCTGGCATAACGACGTGTCGAGGTGGGGGCCCGTCCCTCACCTCCTTCCCACCTCCCCCTCCATATTGCTTCCATTTCCTTCCAGTCACCCTGGTCGCAAGCATTCTCGCAAGGCTTGTTTTCAATAAAAAAAGGGCTCAAACAACCCCTTTTGCTTGTTGTTTTGTTTTATTTATCAATGGCTTGATTCTTCATGTATGAAAATGGCGACAGTTGTCGCAGCAAAACTTGCGACATAGACTGTCGCAGTCCATGGCTAGGATACACTCAACGCTAAACCAGTGAAGGCATGCACCATGAGTAAGAAGCTGTTACGACAACTGACCTTGGCGCGTTGCATCCCGCACCGCCCTTACAAGCTGACCGCCAGCCAACTCCAGGTAAAACTGGAAGAGGAAGGCATTCACGTCAGTCTCCGTACCGTGCAACGGGACCTGGAAGAGATGTCCGGCATGGGACTGTTCGACCTCACCTCCGATGAGCGCAGCAAGCCTCATGGCTGGTGCTTCGAGCGCCATGGTCTCAATGACTTTGCCAACATCATGCCGCTCTCGCTGGCAGTGGCCCTGAAAACCTGGAGCGACCAGGCAAGCCAACTGTTGCCGGCAAGCGTGCTGACCGAATTGAACCCGCTGATCGACAAGGCTGGTCAGGTGATCCGCGACAGCCAGAGCGAACTGGCCGAGCGCTGGCTGGAGAGCGTGCACCAGTCAACTCGCCCCTTCGCCGGCAATCCGGAGATCCGCCGCAGCACCCTGATCCGCGACGCCCTCTGGCGTGGTCGCAAATTCAGCGCCGAGATCCAGCGTGTCATCAAGGAGCGTACTGTCTGGCTCTGCTATGACCGCATCAATCCCCTCGGCATCCTGAACCAACCCGATGGCCCCATCCTGCTCTGTACCCTCTCCGAGCTGGATCCCAAGGTCTACGGCATCCCGTTCGATCACATCAAGAACGTGGAGTTGACCAACTTCAGCGCGACCCAGCCGAAGGACTTCAATATCCAGAAGCTGATCCGCGACCAGGGTTATCAGGACGTCAGCGGTCCGATCCGCTTCGTCGGGCGCATCGATGCCAACTGCCCGACCCTGATCGATGGACAAATCCCGGGGCATAACCCGCGCATGACCCGTTACGACAAGCGCAGCGTGGTGGTGGAGACCGAAGTGCAGGATACGCCCGAGTTCCGCTCCTGGCTGAACAACATGAGCGGCAACCTGGAGGTACTTGCACCCGAATCACTGCGCAAGGCCTACCCGACTCCTGGGACAAGGGTCAGCTAAAGAAACCAGCAGACAATACAAAGCCGAGATTTATCTCGGCTTTTGTCTACTTTTAAAGCATAAGTATTCAATTAATTTTGAACTCTTACACCCCTGATTGAAGCGGCTGTACCATCGTTTTCCTACCGATTTCTGCTTGTAAGAGATCTGCCATTCCCCCTGTAAGACCCCTCAGTGTTGAACCGTACGTGAAGCCATCCCGCACTGGGTATGCTTTCCATGGAAACTATCTAAGTAACTGATAAACGTAGATAATATTCCACACAAGCCCATTTCTGCACCGCATGTCACGGAACCCAAGCCGAATGCACACCTTGTTCGAGCCCGTAATTGCCTTAGTATGGGTCTCACAAGGACGAGCTGATTCGGCAGGATGCGGAAACAGCGCATAAACAAGGAATAGCCTGCAGGATGTGGGCAAGGAACACCTCGGGATGGGGTTGATAGCTAGGATGGTTATCACAAGGATCGACAGGACAACCGCAGGATGCGGTAGTTGGATACCTCGGGATGAGGTTGAGTGGCACGGATTGTCGCTCATCAAGGATGAAAGGACACCGCAAGACGCGGTCAGGAACAGCTTCAAGATGACGCGTGATAGCCAGGATGGTTATCAGTCAGGATGACGCAGGAACACCACGGGATGTGGTAATGGACTCCTCCAGGAAGGAGAGGGTGAAGCAATCAGGACAGATTGCCAGGCTAGGAAGGCCATAGGACACCCCAACGGATTGGGAAGGGGAATTTCCAAAGGAAAGGATAGCGTCAAGGATTGCAGGGAGCATGGCAGTTCAGGGAATGGACGAAATGACTTGAGGGGACAGCAGATGCTGTCCCCTTTTCTTTTGTGCGGCCACACATCAGAGAATGGAATCAGCCTGAGCGATCCTGCCCACATCACGCCATCTGCATCACGGATAACCTGTTTGTATACCCACCAGAGGCAGCCACAGTAGCGTTCCTTGCCTTTCCTCCGCCCTCCCTCATCTATACTCAGCGATATCCACTAGGCCCCCAGAGCGCAGCAGATCAGCCGCGGCCAACCAGCCAGAGTAATCCTGGCGACTGATTCCAGGTAACAATGGCCACTGGCTTCTGCTCCGCCAGGCAGATTGTTGAGTCATCCCTGAACTGTCTATATGTGTGACCACGAATGAAGCGTGGATGCCATTCGGCAAGGCGGAGATGGTCGTGTAGGGAAATGAGGATAACCCGGCCAAGCCACCTGGCACTGAGGATGAGGGATTGGGTAAATGTCAGAAAGCAAAAAGGCCTTCCCGTCAGGGAAGGCCTTTCAATTTAGTGGCGGAGCGGACGGGACTCGAACCCGCGACCCCCGGCGTGACAGGCCGGTATTCTAACCGACTGAACTACCGCTCCGCATTCGGTTAGCTTTCGCTAAATCTTTTGCTGCTTGTTGTGAGGTGTCATCCTCGCAGCCGGTCATGTGATTCTTCACATCACCGTTTAATTGGGTGCCTGGCAGTGTCCTACTCTCGCATGGCGAATGCCACACTACCATCGGCGCTACAGCGTTTCACTTCTGAGTTCGGCATGGGGTCAGGTGGTTCCACTGCGCTATTGCCGCCAGGCAAAATCTTCAATCTGAAAAAGCTGATTTAGTTATTCGTTCTCGGTATCTGCTACAAGTCTCTGAACACTTCTTGGGTGTTGTATGGTTAAGCCTCACGGGTAATTAGTATGGGTTAGCTCAACGTATCGCTACGCTTACACACCCCACCTATCAACGTTGTGGTCTCCAACGGCCCTTTAGGACCCTCAAGGGGTCAGGGATGACTCATCTCAGGGCTCGCTTCCCGCTTAGATGCTTTCAGCGGTTATCGATTCCGAACTTAGCTACCGGGCAGTGCCACTGGCGTGACAACCCGAACACCAGAGGTTCGTTCACTCCGGTCCTCTCGTACTAGGAGCAACTCCCTTCAATCATCCAACGCCCACGGCAGATAGGGACCGAACTGTCTCACGACGTTCTGAACCCAGCTCGCGTACCACTTTAAATGGCGAACAGCCATACCCTTGGGACCGACTTCAGCCCCAGGATGTGATGAGCCGACATCGAGGTGCCAAACACCGCCGTCGATATGAACTCTTGGGCGGTATCAGCCTGTTATCCCCGGAGTACCTTTTATCCGTTGAGCGATGGCCCTTCCATTCAGAACCACCGGATCACTATGACCTACTTTCGTACCTGCTC
>NZ_CP026228.1:1267500-1390000 GCF_002934285.1 Aeromonas sp. ASNIH1
GCAGTAGAGGCAGTAGAGGCAGTAGAGGCAGTAGAGGCAGTAGAGGCAGTAGAGGCAGTAGAGGCAGTAGAGGCAGTAGAGGCAGTAGAGGCAGTAGAGGCAGTAGAGGCAGTAGAGGCAGTAGAGGCAGTAGAGGCAGTAGAGGCAGTAGAGGCAGTAGAGGCAGTAGAGGCAGTAGAGGCAGTAGAGGCAGTAGAGGCAGTATCAGAATCCACTAAAAGAAAAGCCGGGACAAGCCCGGCTTTTTCTTTTATCACTCAGCAGCTGCTTCAGCAGCGGCCGGGCGGTCTACCAGCTCAATGTAAGCCATAGGAGCGTTGTCGCCAGCACGGAAACCGCATTTCAGAATGCGAGTATAACCGCCGGCGCGCTCCAGGTAGCGCGGGCCCAGTTCATTGAACAGCTTAGCCACGATCGCGTTATCGCGAGTACGGGCAAATGCCAGGCGACGATTAGCAACGCTATCAGTCTTGGCAAGGGTGATCAGCGGTTCAACTACACGACGCAGCTCTTTTGCCTTAGGCAGAGTCGTCTTGATGATCTCATGACGAACCAGGGAGCTGGCCATGTTGCGGAACATAGCCTGACGATGGCTGCTGTTCCGGTTCAGTTGACGACCACTCAAACGATGGCGCATGACCTTATCCTTCTAACTAAATCTGTGAAACCCGTAATCTGGATTACTCGTCAGCGATGCTGGCGGGCGGCCAGTTCTCAAGGCGCATGCCAAGAGACAGACCACGGGAGGCCAACACGTCCTTGATCTCAGTCAGGGACTTCTTACCGAGGTTAGGAGTCTTAAGCAACTCAACTTCGGTACGCTGTACCAGATCACCAATATAGTGGATAGCTTCTGCCTTCAGACAGTTCGCTGAACGAACTGTCAGCTCCAAATCATCGACAGGACGCAGCAGAATCGGATCAAACTCGGGTTTCTCTTCTTTCTTCTCGGGCACGCTGACATCGCGCAGATCCACGAAGGCTTCCAGTTGCTCTGCCAGAATAGTGGCTGAACGACGGATGGCTTCTTCCGGATCCAGAGTACCATTGGTCTCCATGTCGATAACCAGCTTGTCCAAGTCGGTGCGCTGTTCCACACGTGCCGCCTCGACATTGTAGGCGATGCGAACGATGGGGCTGAACGCGGAGTCCAGCAGCAGGCGACCGATAGGACGCTCTTCATCATCGTTGTGAACACGAGCAGAAGCAGGCACATAACCACGACCGCGCTGAACTTTCAGGCGCATGCTGATCTCAGCATTTGCACCAGTCAGGTGGCAGATTACGTGCTCCGGGTTTACGATCTCGACTTCATCACCGTGAGTGATATCACCAGCGGTAACGGGGCCTGTTCCAGACTTGGTCAGGGACAGAGTTACCTCGTCCTTGCCTTCCAGCTTCACAGCGATACCTTTCAGGTTGAGCAGGATTTCAAGAATGTCTTCCTGTACACCTTCTTTGCTGCTGTACTCGTGCAGTACTCCGTCGATCTCGACTTCAGTAACCGCACAACCGGGCATAGATGACAGCAAAATACGACGCAGGGCATTGCCCAACGTGTGGCCAAAGCCACGCTCAAGCGGCTCGAGAGTCACTTTCGCGTGAGTCGGGCTAACTTGCTCGATGTCAACTAGCCGCGGTTTAAGAAAATCTGTTACAGAACCCAGCATTGTGTCCTCTCTTTAGAAGCTAGCTTTACTTGGAGTAAAGCTCGACGATCAGCTGTTCGTTAATGTCGGCAGACAGGTCGGAACGCTCCGGCAGGCGCTTGAAGGCACCTTCCATCTTAGCAGCGTCAACCTCTACCCAAGTCGGCTTCTCGCGCTGACCAGCAACTTCCAGGGAAGCTTTGATACGCGCTTGCTTCTTAGCCTTCTCGCGAACGCAGATCACGTCCTCAGGGGATACCTGGAAAGAAGGAACATTCACAACGCGGCCGTTTACCATGATGGCTTTGTGGCTCACCAGCTGACGAGATTCAGCACGAGTGGCGCCGAAGCCCATGCGGTAGACGACGTTGTCCAGACGACCTTCCAGCAGCTGCAACAGGTTTTCACCGGTGTTACCCTTTTGACGGGCAGCGTCGCGGTAGTAGTTGCGGAACTGTTTTTCCAATACGCCGTAGATACGACGTACTTTTTGTTTCTCGCGCAGTTGCACACCGTAGTCGGACAGACGCGCTTTACGCGCACCGTGTTGACCAGGAACGGTGTCAATCTTGCACTTAGAATCAATCGCACGAACACCAGACTTCAGGAAGAGGTCGGTGCCCTCACGACGGCTAAGCTTAAGCTTAGGACCGATATATCTTGCCATCTTCTTTCTCCAACAATCCTAGACCAAGTAGCTACAGCGTTACACGCGGCGCTTCTTGGGAGGACGACAACCGTTGTGCGGGATCGGAGTCACATCAGTAATGTTAGTGATGCGGAAACCAGCCGCGTTCAGAGCGCGGATGGAAGACTCACGACCGGGACCCGGACCTTTGACCATGACTTCCAGGTTCTTCACGCCGTATTCTTTGGCGATCTCACCAGCACGCTCAGCAGCTACCTGGGCAGCAAACGGAGTGGACTTACGGGAACCACGGAAACCGGAGCCACCAGAGGTAGCCCAAGACAGAGCATTGCCCTGACGGTCAGTAATGGTCACGATTGTGTTGTTGAAAGATGCATGAACGTGCGCAATACCGTCGCTCACTTGCTTTTTAACGCGCTTGCGAGCACGAGTCGGAGTTTTAGCCATTTTCTACCTTCCCGTTACTTCTTGATAGCCTTGCGCGGACCCTTACGGGTACGAGCGTTGGTCTTGGTACGTTGACCACGAACAGGCAGGCTACGACGGTGACGCAAACCACGGTAGCAACCCAGATCCATCAATCGCTTGATGTTCATGGAAATCTGACGACGCAGGTCACCTTCGACGGTGAATTTACCTACTTGTTCACGCAGACTCTCGATCTGAGCTTCGTCCAGGTCTTTAATTTTCACATTCTCAGCGATACCGGCTGCGGCACAGATGGCCTTGGAGCGGGTACGACCGACGCCATAAATAGCAGTCAACGCAATGACTGCATGTTTATGGTCAGGAATGTTAATGCCAGCGATACGGGCCACTATTCACTCCTACATATAGTAGATAACGACCACCACAAAGCCCGTGAGCGGATACGTGGCGGTCAACCAATACACAACAAAAGTTGGCTGGCTATATTAGCCAGCACAACTATTTGTTGCAAGTACTAACCGTAAAAAATTAGCCTTGGCGCTGTTTATGCTTTGGCTCGCTGCAAATCACACGCACCACACCGTGACGCTTGATGATTTTGCAGTTACGGCAGATTGCCTTAACGGAAGCACGAACTTTCATTGCTTAACTCCGTAACTACGCCGACCTTTAGCGGCCGTAGCCCTTCAGGTTGGCCTTCCTCAGGACGTCGCCATATTGATGAGACATCATATGGGTCTGAACCTGAGCCATGAAGTCCATGATAACTACCACGATAATCAGCAGCGAGGTGCCACCGAAGTAGAACTGTACGTTCCAGGCAGTCATCAGGAACTGGGGTACCAGACAGATAAAGGTAATATAGAGCGCACCTGCCAATGTCAGGCGAGTCATAACCTTATCGATGTAACGTGCTGTCTGCTCGCCCGGGCGGATCCCCGGGATAAAGGCTCCACTCTTCTTCAGGTTATCTGCTGTCTCGCGGGGGTTGAACACCAGCGCGGTATAGAAGAAGCAGAAGAAGATAATGGCTGCTGCATAGAGCATCTCGTACAAGGGCTGACCCGGCTGCAGGACCATAGAGACCTGTTGCAGAATGTCAGCGATCTTGCCCTCGCCCTGACCAAACCAGGAGGTAATGGTACCCGGGAAGAGGATGATGCTGGATGCGAAAATCGCAGGAATCACACCGGCCATATTCACTTTCAACGGCAGGTGTGTGCTTTGCGCAGCGAATACCTGGCGGCCTTGTTGACGCTTGGCATAGTTAACGACGATACGACGCTGACCACGCTCCACGAACACCACAAAGTAAGTCACAGCGAAAACAATCAAGCCCAGCAACAACAACAGCAGGATGTGCAATTCCCCTTGACGTGCCTGTTCGGCCGTAGCGCCAATGGCATGAGGCAGACCGGCGACGATACCTGTGAAGATAATCAACGAGATACCATTACCAATCCCACGCTCGGTAATCTGTTCACCCAACCACATCAAGAACATGGTACCGGTGACCAGACTCACAACGGCTGTGAAATAGAAGCCCAAACCCGGATGAGTCACGAGTCCTTGCATCATATTCGGCAGACCTGTTGCAATACCAATGGCCTGGAACGTTCCCAAAACCAGCGTGCCCCAACGGGTATATTGGCTAATCTTGCGACGGCCGGATTCACCTTCTTTCTTGAGTTCAGCAAGAGCAGGGTGAACCACAGTCAGCAGCTGGATAATAATCGACGCCGAAATGTACGGCATGATCCCCAGTGCAAGAATAGAAGCACGCGAGAGTGCACCACCACTGAACATGTTGAACATCTCAATGATGGTGCCCTTCTGTTGTTGGAACAACTCGGCCAGTACGGCGGCGTCAATACCAGGGATCGGCACATAAGAGCCTGCACGGAACACGATAATTGCCCCGAGAACGAAGAGCAGACGGCTCTTCAGTTCGCTCAGACCACCTTGTGCTTTAACATCCAATCCTGGTTTCTTAGCCATTGTACTGATTATTCCTCGATTTTACCGCCAGCGGCCTCGATGGCTGCACGTGCACCCTTGGTGACGGACAGACCACGAACGGTCACAGCACGGTCAATGTTGCCAGACAGAACAACTTTAGCGAACACGATGTTTTTGGTAATAACACCGGCTTGCTTCAGAGTGCTCACGTCGACCACATCACCTTCTACCAGGGCGATTTCGTTCAGGCGCACTTCGGCAGAAACCAAAGATTTGCGAGAGAAGAAACCGAACTTCGGCAGACGGATTTTCAAAGGCATCTGGCCGCCTTCGAAACCGTTGCGGACCTTGCCGCCACCGGAACGAGAGGTCTGACCTTTAACACCACGACCACCGGTCTTGCCCAGACCAGAACCGATACCACGGCCCGGACGGTGCTTGACGCGCTTGGAGCCAGCGGCCGGAGACAGAGTATTCAGACGCATGCTTAGCCCTCCACCTTAACCATGTAATAAACCTGGTTGATCATGCCGCGTACGCAGGGAGTATCTTCCAGCTCAACGGTGTGACCAATGCGACGCAGACCCAGACCACGCAGAGTCGCCTTGTGCTTTGGCAGACGGCCGATAGAGCTGCGAGTTTGAGTTACTTTTACAGTGTTAGCCATGTCGCATTACCCCAGAATTTCTTCAACGCGCAGACCACGCTTGGCCGCGATCTGTTCCGGTGATTGACCGTGAACCAGAGCGTCGACAGTTGCGCGAACAACGTTGATTGGGTTGGTGGAACCGTAGGTCTTGGCCAGCACGTTGTGGATACCAGCAACTTCCAGTACGGCACGCATGGCGCCGCCTGCAATGATACCAGTACCTTGGGAGGCCGGCTTCATGAACACGGTGGAACCAGAGTGAACGCCACGCACCGGGTGGTGCAGGGTGCCGTTGTTCAGCTCAACCTTGTTCAGGTTACGCTTAGCCTGTTCCATCGCCTTTTGAATGGCGGCCGGAACTTCACGGGCCTTACCGTAACCGTAACCTACACGGCCGTTACCATCACCCACCACGGTCAACGCGGTGAAGGACATGATACGACCACCTTTAACAGTTTTCGAAACACGGTTTACTGCAATGAGCTTTTCTTGCAGTTCGCCGGCTTGAGATTCGACTTTAGCCATCTTCGACTCCTAGCTTAGAACTGAAGACCAGCGTCACGAGCAGCGGCAGCCAGAGCGGCTACACGACCGTGATACTTGAAACCGGAACGATCGAAAGATACGTTCTGAACGCCTTTGGCAATAGCACGCTCAGCGATAGCCTTACCTACAGCGGTAGCAGCATCTGCGTTACCGGTGTATTTCAGAGCTTCACTGATGGCTTTCTCTACTGTGGAAGCAGAGGCCAGAACTTCGGAACCGTTGGCTGCAATAACCTGCGCATAGATATGACGCGGGGTACGGTGAACAACCAGACGGGTAGCTCCCAGTTCCTGCATCTTTTTCCGAGCACGAGTAGCACGACGGAGACGAGCTGCTTTCTTGTCCATAGTGTTACCTTACTTCTTCTTAGCTTCTTTAGTACGCACTTGCTCGTTGGCATAGCGTACACCCTTGCCCTTGTAGGGCTCCGGAGCGCGGTAAGCACGGATATCGGCGGCGACTTGGCCAACCAGCTGCTTGTCCACACCACGCAGAACGATCTCGGTGGCGGACGGACATTCAGCGGTGACACCAGCCGGCAGCGCATGCTCTACCGGGTGAGAGAAGCCCAGTGCCAGCGCAACAGCATTGCCCTTGATGGAGGCTTTGTAACCTACACCAACCAGCTGCAGCTTGCGCTCGAAGCCTTGGGTAACACCGACTACCATGTTGTTGACCAATGCACGGGCAGTACCGGCCTGAGCGTCAGCACCAGCGATGCCATCGCGCGGGGCGAACTTCAGTACATTGTCTTCTTTGGTCACTTCTACACCGGCGTGGATGGAACGAACCAGGGAACCCTTGCCACCTTTGATGGACAGTTCTTGGCCGTTCAGAGTCACCTCTACGCCAGCAGGAATAGTGACGGGTGCCTTAGCAACGCGAGACATTTCCGACCTCCTATTAAGCGACGTAGCAGATGATCTCACCACCCATGCTTGCCTTGCGGGCAGCACGGTCGGTCATCACACCTTTAGACGTGGACACGATAGCAACACCGAGACCGCCCATGACTTTCGGCAGATCAGTAGTGCGCTTGTAAATACGCAGGCCGGGACGGCTCACGCGTTGGATCAGTTCTACAACCGGCTTGCCCTGGAAATACTTCAGTTCGATTTCCAGTTCCGGTTTCACGTCACCAGCTACGTTGTAGCCAGCGATGTAACCTTCTTCTTTCAGCACTTTGGCGATAGCCACTTTCAGCTTGGAAGAAGGCATGGAAACCGCAACTTTGCTCGCCGCCTGACCGTTACGGATGCGGGTCAGCATATCCGCGATCGGATCTTGCATGCTCATAGTCTAACTCCCGAGATTCTTACCAAGAGGCCTTTTTGAGGCCCGGAATTTCGCCCTTCATGGCATGCTCACGCACCTTGATGCGAGAGAGGCCAAACTTCCGCAGGAAACCGTGCGGACGACCAGTGATGTTGCAACGGTTACGCTGGCGGGACGGACTGGAATCACGGGGCAGCTGTTGCAGTTGCAAGACAGCATCCCAACGCGCTTCTTCAGAAGCGTTCATATCAACGATGATAGCTTTCAGCTCGGTACGCTTGGTCGCGAACTTGGCTGCCAGCTTCGCACGCTTTGCTTCACGTGCTTTCATGGATGTTTTAGCCATAACCCTAACCTTACTTGCGGAATGGGAAGTTAAAGGCAGCCAGCAGAGCACGGCCTTCTTCGTCGGTATTCGCGGAAGTGGTGATGGTGATATCCAGACCACGGACGCGATCGACCTTGTCATAGTCGATTTCCGGGAAGATGATTTGCTCACGCACGCCCATGGAGTAGTTACCACGGCCATCGAACGCCTTGGCGTTCAGACCACGGAAGTCACGGATACGCGGTACGGAGATGCAAATCAGCCGTTCCAGGAACTCCCACATACGCTCGCCACGCAGGGTTACTTTACAACCTATCGGGTAGCCTTCACGAATCTTGAAGCCCGCAACAGATTTGCGTGCTTTGGTGATCAGCGGCTTCTGACCGGAAATGGCAGCCATATCGGCAGCAGCATTTTCCAGCAACTTCTTGTCAGAGATCGCTTCACCAACACCCATGTTCAGGGTGATTTTCTCGATCCGAGGGACTTGCATGATAGTCTTGTAACCGAACTGCTTGGACAGTTCATTTACTACATCGGATTTGTAGTAATCATGCAGTTTCGCCATCGTTAAACTCCAATTACTTCACAAGTTCGCCGGTGGATTTGAAGAAACGGACTTTCTTGCCGTCTTCAATCCGGAAACCAACGCGGTCAGCCTTGCCAGTGGCAGAGTTGAACAGCGCGACGTTAGATACATCGATGGGGGCTTCTTTGGTGACGATGCCGCCAGCCTGACCCAGTGCGGGTACCGGCTTTTGGTGTTTCTTCACCTGGTTGATGCCTTCCACGATTACCTTACCTTTTGCAATCAGGACTTGAGTGACTTTGCCACGCTTGCCCTTGTCTTTGCCGGTAAGAACAATTACTTCGTCTTCGCGACGGATTTTAGCTGCCATCGTTCGACTCCTTACAGTACTTCGGGTGCCAGGGACACAATCTTCATGAACTTCTCGTTACGGAGTTCACGGGTCACCGGGCCAAAAATACGAGTACCGATTGGCTGTTGGTTGTTGTTAAGCAACACAGCCGCATTGTTGTCGAAACGGATGACAGAGCCGTCCGGACGACGAACGCCTTTACGGGTGCGTACGACCACCGCGTTATACACATCACCTTTCTTCACTTTACCGCGAGGAATGGCTTCCTTGATGGAAACCTTGATGATGTCGCCGATGCCGGCATAACGGCGGTGCGAACCACCCAGAACCTTAATACACATTACACTGCGAGCGCCGGAGTTGTCGGCAACACCCAGCATACTTTGCATCTGGATCATCTTAGTGCTCCGCTTTGTTTACTTCTTATCCCTGATGGGATCTGGCTGCCTTCAAAAGGCGCGAAACTATAACACAGCTATTTTTGAAAAGGTAGCCTAAAAAACAAACGGCCCCGATGGGGGGCCGTTTGGGCTAAAAAGTACCGAATTAGGCCTTTTCTACGACAGCAACCAGGGTCCAGGACTTGGTCTTGGACAGCGGGCGGCACTCGCGGATTTCCACGAGATCGCCAGCCTTGCACTCGTTGTTCTCGTCATGCACGTGCAGCTTGGTAGTACGCTTGATGATCTTACCGTAGATCGGGTGCTTTACCTTGCGCTCGATAGCGACGGTGATGGACTTGTCCATCTTGTCGCTGATTACACGACCTTGCAGAGTACGGATCTTGTCAGTCATTACGCACCTGCCTTCTCAGTCAGTACAGTCTTGATACGTGCGACGTCACGACGCACTTGTTTCAGAGTGTGAGTCTGAGCCAGCTGGCCGGTGGAAGCTTGCATGCGCATGTTGAATTGCTCACGCAGCAGACCCAGCAGCTCCTGGTTCAGTTCTTCGACGCTCTTTTGACGCAGATCTTGGGCTTTCATCACATCACCGTCTTAATTACGAAAGTGGTCTGAACAGACAGCTTAGCTGCGGCCAGGGCAAACGCTTCACGCGCCAGAGCCTCAGGTACACCATCCATCTCGTACAGAACCTTGCCAGGCTGGATCGGGCAAACCCAGTATTCCACGTTACCCTTACCTTTACCCATACGAACTTCGAGGGGCTTTTCGGTGATGGGCTTGTCCGGGAACACACGGATCCAGATCTTGCCTTGACGCTTAACGTGACGGGTCATGGCACGACGGGCTGCTTCGATTTGACGAGCAGTCAGTTGACCACGAGATGTCGCCTTCAGGCCAAAGGTACCGAAGGATACTTCGTTACCGGCATTGGCCAGACCGCGGTTACGACCCTTGTGGGTCTTGCGGAATTTAGTACGCTTAGGTTGCAACATTTACCGAATCTCCTTACTTGGCAGCGCGGCGCTTGTTGTCACGCTTGGGCTTCGCAGGAGCTTGCTCTTGAGCAGCGGCAGCATTGACTGCAGCCAGACCGCCCAGAACTTCGCCCTTGAAGATCCAAACTTTAACGCCGATCACACCGTAAGTGGTGTGGGCTTCAGAAGTTGCGTAGTCGATGTCGGCGCGCAGGGTGTGCAGGGGCACACGACCTTCACGGTACCATTCGGTACGCGCGATTTCAGCGCCGCCCAGACGGCCGGAAACTTCCACTTTGATGCCCTTGGCACCCAGGCGCATGGCGTTCTGTACGGCGCGCTTCATAGCACGACGGAACATTACGCGACGCTCCAGCTGGGAAGTGATGCTGTCGGCAACCAGTTTGCCATCCAGCTCCGGCTTGCGGACTTCGGAAATGTTGATCTGAGCAGGCACGCCAGCGATTGCGGCTACAGCTTTGCGCAGTTTTTCAACGTCTTCGCCTTTCTTGCCGATCACGACACCCGGACGAGCGGTGTGAATGGTCACACGGATGCTCTTGGCCGGACGCTCGATAGTGATCTTGGACAAGGAAGCGTTTTTCAGCTCCTTGGTCAGGAACTGGCGTACTTGGAAATCGCTGTACAGGTTGTCAGCGAAGTCTTTGGTGTTCGCGAACCAGGTAGAATTCCAAGGCTTGGTAATACCCAGGCGAATGCCATTAGGATGTACTTTCTGACCCATTGCTTATCTCCCAGCCTTAGCGTCGGATACCACTACAGTGATGTGAGCGGTACGCTTGAGGATACGATCCGCGCGACCTTTGGCACGCGGGCGGATGCGCTTCATGGAGGGACCTTCGTCTACCATGATGGTGGCAACACGCAGGGTGTCGATATCGGCACCTTCGTTGTGCTCAGCGTTGGCAATGGCAGATTCCAGCACTTTCTTCACCAGAACAGCAGCCTTTTTCGGGCTGAAGGTCAGGATGTTCAGAGCCTTGTCTACGGACAGACCACGTACTTGATCGGCTACCAGACGAGCTTTCTGGGCAGAAGTACGGGCATAACGGTGTTTAGCGATAGCTTCCATCATTTATCCCTTAGCGCTTCTTAGCCTTCTTATCAGCAGCATGGCCGCGATAAGTACGAGTCGGTGCGAATTCACCCAGTTTGTGACCGATCATTTCTTCGGTAACGAAAACCGGAACGTGCTGACGACCATTATGGACAGCGATGGTCAAACCGATCATGTTCGGGATGATCATTGAACGACGGGACCAGGTCTTAACCGGCTTTTTATCCCCGCTTTCCACCGCTTTCTCTACCTTCTTCAGCAAGTGCAGGTCGATAAATGGACCCTTCTTGAGAGAACGTGGCATGGTGATTCCTCTATGTTAACAATTACTTGTTACGACGACGTACGATGTACTTGTCGGTACGCTTGTTCTTACGGGTCTTGAAGCCCTTAGCCTTCTGGCCCCATGGGGACACAGGCTGCATGCCCTTGTTACGACCCTCACCACCACCGTGCGGGTGATCAACCGGGTTCATCGCCATACCGCGAACGGTCGGACGAATACCACGCCAGCGGTTAGCACCGGCTTTACCCAGTTGACGCAGCATGTGCTCGGAGTTACCCACTTCACCGATGGTAGCGCGGCACTCGGCCAGAACTTTACGTACTTCGCCGGAACGCAGACGCAGAGTTACATAGTTACCTTCACGAGCCAGGATCTGGATGAAAGTACCAGCGGAACGAGCCAGCTGGGCACCTTTACCAGGCTTCATCTCAACGGCGTGAACGGTAGAACCGACCGGGATGTTGCGCATCGGCAGGGTGTTACCTACCTTGATGGCAGCATCAGCACCAGAGGCGATTGCATCACCAGCTTTCAGGCCTTTCGGAGCCAGGATGTAACGACGCTCACCGTCTGCATACAGCACCAGGGCGATGTTTGCGGTACGGTTAGGATCGTATTCCAGACGCTCAACTTTGGCCGGAATGCCGTCTTTGTCGCGCTTGAAGTCGATCAGACGGTAGTGTTGCTTGTGACCACCACCGATGTGACGAGTGGTGATACGACCGTTGTTGTTACGGCCACCGGACTTGCTTTTGCTGTCCAGCAGAGCGGCGAAGGGCTTGCCCTTGTACAGCTCTTGGTTGACGATCTTGACGACGTGGCGGCGGCCCGGAGAAGTAGGCTTGCACTTAACGATTGCCATTTTTCAGAACTCCTCTTACTCGGCTGCGCCCATGAAGTCGATGTCCTGACCAGCTTTCAGGGTCACATAAGCCTTTTTCCAATCGGAACGACGGCCTACGCGTGCACCTGCGCGCTTGGTCTTACCCTTCATGTTCAGGGTACGGACGGTCTCAACTTCGACCTCGAACAGTTTCGCAACTGCAGCTTTGACTTCCGCCTTGGTGGCATCAACAGCAACTTTGAACACGATAGTGTTCTGCTTTTCTGCGACCATGGTGCTCTTTTCAGAGATGTGCGGAGCCTTCAGAACTTTCAGCAGACGCTCTTCACGGATCATGCCAGCATCTCCTCGATTTGCTTAACTGCGTCAGCAGTCATCAGAACCTTGTCGAAAGCGATCAGGCTGACCGGGTCGATACCGGCAACGTCACGCACGTCAACTTTGTACAGGTTACGAGCAGCCAGGAACAGGTTCTCATCGACTTCAGCAGTCACGATCAGAACGTCAGTCAGTTCCATTTCTTTCAGCTTGGCGATCAGTTCTTTGGTCTTCGGCGCTTCGATGCCGAACTTCTCAACAACGATCAGGCGCTCTTGACGTACCAGCTCGGACAGGATGCTACGGATAGCGCCGCGGTACATCTTCTTGTTTACTTTCTGGCTGTGATCTTGCGGCTTAGCAGCAAAGGTCACACCACCGGAACGCCAGATGGGCGAACGGATGGAGCCAGCACGGGCACGACCAGTACCCTTCTGACGCCACGGCTTTTTGCCGCCACCAGACACTTCAGAGCGAGTCAGCTGCGCACGAGTACCCTGACGGGCACCAGCGGCATATGCAACGACAACCTGGTGAACCAGAGCTTCGTTGAATTCGCGCCCGAAGGTAGTCTCGGAAACTTCAAGAGCGCTCTTGGCGTCTTTCATTACCAATTCCATTACTATCTCCTCAGACGTTACGCTTTGACGGCAGGTTTGACGATCACGTTGCCGTTGGTTGCACCCGGTACTGCGCCTTTGATGAGCAGCAGGTTGCGTTCAGCGTCAACACGAACCAGTTCCAGGTTCTGAGTCGTTACACGCTCAGCACCCATGTGACCAGCCATCTTCTTGCCCTTGAATACACGGCCCGGGGTCTGGTTTTGACCGATGGAGCCAGGTACACGGTGGGACAGGGAGTTACCGTGGGTCATATCCTGGGTACGGAAGTTCCAGCGCTTAACAGTACCGGCAAAACCTTTACCCTTAGATGTGCCGGTAACGTCTACCAGCTTAACGTCAGCGAGAAGATCTACTTTCAGCTCGCTACCAACAGTGAAAGTTTCACCGTTGTTCAGGCGGAATTCCCACAGACCGCGACCGGCTTCTACACCAGCTTTGGCGAAGTGGCCAGCTTCCGGCTTGGTTACGCGGCTGGCTTTCTTGGCGCCAGTGGTAACCTGAATAGCGTTGTAGCCGTCGGTTTCTACAGATTTGACCTGAGTTACACGGTTAGCTTCAACTTCGATAACAGTCACCGGGATAGAAACGCCATCTTCAGTGAAGATGCGAGTCATACCCACTTTGCGACCTACAAGACCGATTGTCATTGTTATCAACCTCTTTCCGTAATTAACCCAGGCTGATCTGGACGTCTACACCAGCTGCCAGATCCAGACGCATCAGAGCGTCAACGGTCTTGTCAGTCGGTTCAACGATGTCTACCAGACGCTTGTGAGTGCGGATCTCGTACTGATCACGCGCGTCTTTGTTGACGTGCGGGGAGATCAGAACGGTGAAACGCTCTTTGCGAGTCGGCAGCGGGATAGGACCGCGAACCTGCGCGCCAGTGCGCTTAGCAGTTTCAACGATTTCCGCAGTGGATTGATCGATCAGGCGATGATCAAAAGCCTTCAGGCGGATACGGATTCTTTGGTTCTGCATTGACAGAGCTCCAATAGATAAAAGAACATAAATCAACACCGCCCGACCGGGATTACTCCCGCCAGAGGTGTGATTTTTCACGTTTCCTCCCATATCGGGAGGACTGTATGGCTGGCAACTCGTAAACGGGAAGCTCAGCAAGCAGACATATCGTCTGGCTGCCTCATGGGCAAGCGGAGAGGATTATACGGATTTTTTCCACTCACGCAAGTGAAGGCGGACAGATTGTGCGCAATTTTATGTGACAGATGGATCTCGCCAACGGCTGGGCAAGCCCTTACCTGGCAGGGGTAACGACAATGTTGCAAACAGGCTGATAGACTGCGCCCTCGCCCCTGTCTGCGGAACCCATCCCATGCTCAAGAATCAGAAGAAAGCCTACCAGTACGGGCTCTGTGCCGTCGCCCTCTGGTCCACGGTGGCCAGCGCCTTCAAGATCTCCCTCGCCTACTTTGAACCGGTACAGCTGCTGCTGGTCGCGGCCTGCACCTCGACCCTGACCCTGGGGTGCATCGTGGCCTGTCAGGGCAAACTGCCGCTACTGCTCGACTACATCAAGAGTCGCCCCCTCTACTACCTCGCTCTCGGGGTCCTGAACCCCTTTCTTTATTACCTGCTGCTGTTCAAGGCATATGATCTGCTGCCCGCCCAGCAGGCGCAGACTCTCAACTACACCTGGGCCATCACCCTCAGCCTGCTGGCCGTTCCCTTCCTCGGTCAAAAGCTGCGCCGCCGCGATGGCGTCGCCATCGTGCTCGGCTATTTCGGCGCCCTGGTGATCGCCACCAGGGGGAACGTGTTCGGTCTGCAGTTCGACAGTCCGCTCGGCGTCACGCTGGCGCTGGTGTCGACCCTGATCTGGGCCGGTTACTGGATCCTCAACACCCGCAATCAGGGGGATCCCGTCGTCAGCCTGCTGCTCGGCTTCCTCATCAGCCTGCCCTTCATCATCGTGGCGACCTGGTTGCTCTCGGACTTTGCCATGACTGCCTGGCAGGGATGGGCTGGCGCCATCTATGTGGGGCTGTTCGAGATGGGTTTCGGTTTCGTGCTCTGGCTGATGGCCCTGCGCCACGCCACCAACACGGCCCCCATCAGCAACCTTATCTTCATCTCGCCGTTTGCCTCTCTGGTGCTGCTCAACCTGTTGATCGGCGAAACCATTCACCCGGCAACCCCCATCGGGCTGGTTCTCATCGTCGCCGCCCTGCTTATCCAGCAACTCAAATATGGCAAGCGCTACCGCAAGGTGAGCGACCCCCACCCCTGACAGACAAAGGGCGTATCCCTCGATACGCCCTGCTTTCAATCCATCCACTCCAGCGGCTGGTTCTTGGGTAGCCGGATCTCCACCTGCAAGCCCCCCAGTTCGGAGCGCCCCAGCCTGATGGTGCCGTGATGCTGGGAGACTATCTTGGCAACGATGGCCAGCCCCAGCCCACTCCCGCCACCGGTGCGCGCCACATTGCCCTGGGTGAAGGGCTTGAGCACCCGGGAGTAGTCCTCTTCTGCGATCCCCGGGCCATTGTCGGAGAGTCGCAGCCGCACCCAGTGGCCATCATCCCTGAGCTCGGCCTGCAACCGGGTCGCGCCATAGCGCAGGGAGTTGCCCGACAGATTGTTGAGGATACGGCGAATGCTGATGGGATGGCAGGCCACACGCACCGCCTCCTCCGGCAGGAGCAGCTCCACTTCCAGTCCCTGATCGGTCTGCATCAGCAACGCATCGTGAATGAGCTGGGTCAGGTCGACGGGCCGGGCATCGAGCCCCTCGTTCGGGCGAATGTAATCGATGAACTGATCAATGATGCCGTTCGACTCATCGATGTCCGCATTGATGCTCTCCTTGAGGTACTCATCCCCCGAGGACATCATCTCGGTTGCGAGACGAATGCGGGTGAGAGGGGTGCGCAAATCGTGGGATACCCCGGCCATCATCAGGTTGCGCTCCTCGATCAGCCCCTTGATGGAGCTCGACATGTGGTTGAAGGTGCGGGTCAGGCGGCGCACCTCCCGCGAGCCCTGCTCCCCCAGGGCATCGGGAAAGTTGCCGCGCGCCACCGCCACGGCCCCCGCTTCCAGATCCTCCAGCGGTCGCACCAGCTGACGGGCAAAACGCCAGGCTGCAAACAGGGTCACCACCAGCAAGACGCTCATATAGAGGATGAGCGGTTCGATGTCGTCATCTTCAATTTCCGTCAGGGGAATGCGCACCCACATCTGGCTGGCCTGGGGAGGCTGGATCCAGATGATGTAGTGATCCTGGATTTCAACTCTGACCCTGGTATCCCCTTTCAATTCGCGGCTGATGCTCTGCTCCAGATAGGGGTAGGGCTTGGAATCATTCAGCCCGTGCTGCTCCGCCTCGCTCTGGGTATAGATGTCGCTGCCAGTGGTCACATAGACCAGCGCCTCGGCATCTTCACTGAGCGCCAGCTGGTTGTTGTCCACCGGAAAGATGAGTTTGACCTGGTTTGCCAGCAGGTGGCTGATCTGCTTGACGGTCGGCGCCAGCAGGTAGTTGTAGAAGGTAACGTAGGAGACGACTTGATAGACCACCAGCACGGCAGCCAGAAACCAGAGCATACGGGAGAACATGCTGCCCACTTTCTTCATGCGTTCTCGCCGTCCGGTACGAACACATACCCCAGACCCCAGACGGTCTGCAGATAGCGAGGCTGGGCCGGGTCCTGTTCCAGCAGGCGGCGCAGGCGGGAGACCTGCACATCGATGCTGCGCTCGGTGGCCGTGTACTCGCGACCACGGGCCAGGTTCATCAGCTTGTCACGGGAGAGCGGTTCGCGAGGATGACTCACCAGCACCTTGAGCACGGCGAACTCCCCGCTGGTCAGGGCAACCGGTTCGCCATCACGGCTCAGTTCACGGGTCGCCAGATTGAGCTGGTAGGCCCCGAAACTCACCATCTTCTCCGCCGCGGAAGGGGCGCCGGGCAGCTCCACGGTATGGCGGCGCAGCACGGCGCGGATCCGGGCCAGCAGCTCACGGGGGTTGAACGGCTTGGGCAGATAATCGTCGGCCCCCATCTCCAGACCGACGATGCGATCCACTTCGTCCCCCTTGGCGGTGAGCATCAAGACAGGGATCTGGTTGCCGGCCTCGCGCAGGCGGCGGCAGATGGAGAGGCCGTCTTCCCCCGGCAGCATCAGATCAAGCACCATCAGGCTGAAGTTTTCACGCGTCAGCAGGCGATCGGCCTGCTCCCCGTTGGCGACACCTCGCACTACAAACCCCTGCTCGGTGAGGTAGCGCTCCAGCAAGGAACGCAGTTTCAGATCGTCGTCCACCACCAGGACCTTGTATTGCTGACTCATTGCCACCTCTCTTTTATGTCTCCCCTCATACTAGAGCCGCCCCCTGCAACCACAAAGCATAAATATGTTACCGGTTATTGCCCTCATTCGGCCCCGGAGCCGGGAAGGATGGATGGCCAGCTCTGCTTTTTGCTCGACAGCGCGGCGACAATGACTAAGATCCCGAGCAACCGGATGCAATTGGCGAGGGAGTGATAACTCCATGAAAACCAAACTCATTACCCGTGAAGGCTACACCAGGCTCCGGCAGGAGCACGACATGCTCTGGCGGGAGGAGAGGCCCGATGTCACCAAAAAAGTGGCCTGGGCGGCGAGCCTGGGTGATCGCAGCGAGAATGCCGATTACCAGTACAACAAGAAACGCCTGCGGGAGATCGACCGCCGGGTTCGCTACCTGCGCAAGTGCCTGGAAGAGCTGACCATAGTCGACTACTCACCCTCCCAGGAGGGCAAGGTCTTCTTCGGCGCCTGGGTCGAGGTGGAAAACGACGAGGGTGAGACCAAGCGCTTTCGCATCGTCGGCTATGACGAGATCTTCGGCCGCAAGGATTACATCTCCATCGATTCCCCCATGGCCCGCGCCCTGCTCAAGAAAGAGGTGGGCGATGAAGCCATGGTGCAAACGCCAGTGGGTGACGCCTGCTGGTACATCAATGAGATCAGCTATCCCAAATAAGCCAGGCCGACCCTCACTGCCAAATCGGCTGACAAGGCCAGGAGAGACCGAGCATGTCCGCCCACCGGGTATGAGAAACGTCATTTCTGCCGGGGTGGCATCCCGCTGCCCGACCCCATATAGTGCTCACACCCGGCGCCTTGCGGCGCCAACCGGCCCGCGCGGCAGTGGCCTGGCAGGTATCTAAAGTATCGCCAGGACAGACCCCCTGTTCGGCGACATAGCCCCACGCTGGCCAGTTAGACAGGACCCGACCAAGAGACCCTCGATGCAAAGCCACGTAATAGAACATCAGATCGCCGGTGAGCTGAATGCCCGCCCGGAACAGGTGCAGGCAGCCGTTCGCCTGCTGGACGAAGGCGCGACCGTTCCCTTCATCGCCCGTTACCGCAAAGAGGTGACCGGCGGTCTGGACGACAGCCAGCTGCGTACCCTGGAGAGCCGCCTCGGCTACCTGCGTGAACTGGCGGATCGCCGCCAGGCGATCCTGCGCTCCATCGAAGAGCAGGGCAAACTGACCCCCGAACTGGCCCGCGAGCTGAACGAGGCCGACAGCAAGACCCGGCTGGAAGACCTCTACCTCCCCTACAAGCCCAAGCGGCGCACCAAGGGGCAGATGGCCATCGAGGCGGGGCTGGAGCCACTGGCGGATTTGCTGCTGGGTGACCCCATGAAGGATCCCGAACAGGAGGCGGTTCGCTTCCTCAATGCCGAGCAGGGGATCACCGACGGCAAGGCTGCCCTCGACAGTGCCCGCTACATCCTGATGGAGCGTTTCGCCGAGCAGGCCGATCTCCTTGAGAAGCTGCGGGACTACCTGTGGCAGAACGCCACCCTGCGTGCCCGCGTGGTGGCAGGCAAGGAGCAGGAAGGGGCCAAGTTCAAGGACTACTTCGAACACGACGAACCCCTGCACAAGGCCCCCTCCCACCGGGTGCTGGCCATGTTGCGCGGCCGCAACGAGGGGATCCTCAACCTGGCGCTGGTCACCGGCGAGGATGAGGGTACCAGCCCCTGCGAGGGTATCATCGCCCATCACCTCAGACTCAACCTGCAAAGTCGCCCGGCCGACAAGTGGCTGCAGGGGGTGGTGAGCTGGACCTGGAAGATCAAGCTCTCCCTGCAGATGGAAACCGAGCTGATCGGCCGCATCCGCGAGTCAGCAGAGGAGGAGGCGATCAAGGTGTTCGCCATGAACCTCAAGGATCTGCTGATGGCGGCACCGGCCGGCATGCGCTGCACCATGGGGCTGGATCCCGGCATCCGCACCGGGGTCAAGGTGGCGGTGGTGGATGCCACCGGCAAGCTGGTCGATCACGCGACCATCTATCCGTTCGAACCCAAGCGCCAGGTTGACCAGAGTCTCAAGACCCTGAGCGAGCTGTGCCAGAAGCACAAGGTCGAGCTCATCAGCATCGGCAACGGCACCGCCTCGCGGGAAACCGACCGCCTAGTGAGCGATCTGTTCGAGCGCTACCCGGCCGCCAAGGCACAGAAGATAGTAGTGAGTGAAGCGGGGGCATCGGTCTACTCCGCCTCCGAGCTCGCCTCCCAGGAATTCCCGGATCTCGACGTCTCCATTCGCGGCGCCGTCTCCATCGCCCGCCGGTTGCAGGATCCCCTGGCCGAGCTGGTCAAGATCGATCCCAAGAGCATCGGTGTGGGCCAGTACCAGCACGATGTCGGCCAGAGCCAGCTGGCCCGCCGCCTCGACGCGGTGGTCGAGGATTGCGTGAACGCGGTGGGGGTGGATGTGAATACCGCCTCGGTCGCCCTGCTCAACCGGGTTTCCGGCCTCTCCCAGACCCTGGCCCAGAACATCGTCGCCTACCGCGACGAGAACGGCGCCTTCAAGAGTCGTCAGCAGTTGCTGAAAGTTGGCCGACTCGGACCCAAGGCATTCGAGCAATGCGCTGGCTTCCTGCGCATTCGGGGCGGCAGCAACCCGCTGGACGGCTCGGCGGTGCACCCGGAATCCTACCCGGTGGTGGAGCGGATCCTCGCCAAGCTGGAGCAGACCGTGGACAGCCTGCTCGGCAACAGCAGCCTGCTGCGCACCCTCAAGCCCACCGACTACACCGATGAGCAGTTCGGGGTGCCCACCGTCACCGACATCATCGGCGAGCTGGACAAGCCCGGCCGCGACCCGCGCCCCGAGTTCAAGACCGCCACCTTCAAGGAAGGGGTGGAGAAAATCAGCGATCTGGTACCCGAGATGGTGCTGGAGGGGGTGGTCACCAACGTCACCAACTTTGGTGCCTTCGTCGACATCGGCGTCCATCAGGACGGGCTGGTGCACATTTCTTCCCTCACCGATCGCTTCGTCAAGGATCCCCGCGAGGTGGTCAAGGCCGGTGACATCGTCCGGGTCAAGGTGCTGGAAGTCGACGTACCGCGCAAACGCATCAGTCTGACCATGCGTCTGGATGAAAAAGCCGGCCAGCCTGCACGCAAAACGGCCGAGCCGCGTCACACTGGCAACGCCCGACCGAAACAGGCGCCCCGTCAGAGCGCTCCGACCGAGGGTGCCATGGGCAACGCCTTCGCGGCTGCCCTGTCGAAACTGAAGAAATAAGCCCCCAGAATGCAAAAAAGCCCCGAAAGGGGCTTTTTCATGCCTGTACTGAGCGGGATCAAACGTCCTGACTCAGGCTATGCGGGGAGGCTGGCCTCACCGCTTGCTGATAGTGCCTGGCAATCACCTGGTTTCGATTGTCCATATAAGCACCGAGCGGGCCTGTGGTTTCCTGCCTGAGGGTCATCAGATCCTTGCGGGCCTGTGCCTCCTTGCCAGAGGCGGCACGGGCCACACTCATGTCTTGTGACGATGGTTCATCGGGAGCCAGCGCAGCGGCACGCACCTGCTGCATCTTGGCGATGGTCGCGGCGGGATCCCCGGGAATGGTCCCCATGTCGATGACCACCTCCCCCCCGGTGGCATAACGCTTGCCATCCGGCCCACGGGAAAACTGGTAGGTAGGGCTCCCCGCATGCTCGCCGCCGGCGGCCTGGTGAGCCTGCTCATGCTTGCGAACTTCGAGATCCCGTTCGACCAGCGCAGCCACCTGACGCTGCTGCTGCTTTTGCTGCTCCTGCTGTTCACCCTCCTGACGTTGTCGACGCTCCCCCTCCTCCCCCGTTGCCTCGACAAAACGGTGCGCCACCATCACGGGGCCGGTCTGGCCGTTCTCTTTCGTGGACGAGGATGGGGCGGCGGGATTGGCCTGGGCGGTCCGGGATCTCTCTTTCTGGGAACCGACGCCGGACTCGGCGTTGGACGCTTCGCTCTGGCGGCTGGGGGGCACCAGTTCTGCGCGGCGGTTGTCAGTCTGTGCCGATTCCGTCTGCGGCTGCAGTTGATTCGGGATGATGGTCGGCAGACTGACGTTGATGTTCATGTCACACCCGGATATCGATCAGGGTGCCCAGCATGTTGCTGGCCGTCTGGATCACCTTGGCGGATGCCCCGGCATGCAGCTCGGCCACCTTGAGATTCACCAGTTCATCCGGCAACTGCACCTGATCACCCGCTGGCGTATTGAGACGGGCGATCTGGCTGGAAGCCTGGCCCGCCAACTGCTCGGCCCGTTGGAACCCCTGCACGCCTGCCGTCATGGCTGATTCGATACGCATTGGCACACTCCTCTGTAGGGTTGGCTAATTATCCATCAACCTGACGAGTTATTGAAGCCTGCCGCTCAAATCTCAGTCAATGAACCGCCGCAGGAGGGTGATGAACTGCTCTGGATGGGAGATGAAGGGAGCATGGGATGCCTTCTCCAGCACCAGACTGTGGCTGGCAGGGTAGCGCGCATCCAGCAAGGGAATGGCGGCCTTCGGCACCAGGGTATCCAGCCTGCCGTAAAGACGCAGCCAGGGCAGATCCAGGCCGATCAGTTCATCCCGCAGATCGACCTCGGCCAGCAGACCCAGACCTGCCTCCAGGGCCGCAAGCCGGGGAGCGGGTCGCTCCGCCAGCCAGTGACGCAACTGGCGAATGTCGTTTCTGGCGTGCTCGCTGCCCATGGCCTGGATCGCGAGGAAGCGCTCTATGGTCTGCATGAAGTCGCCGGCCAGCATCTGGTTGAACCCCGCCAGCACCTTGGGGGCAATCCCGGGCCACTCGTCGCGGGCCATGAAGCAGGGAGAACTGGCTACGGTAATGAGAGAGTGAAGGCGTTCAGGCATGGTCAGCGCCAACTGACTCGCCACCAGACCACCGAGGGACCAGCCGAGCAGATGGCATTTTTCAGGCAATATGGCCGCCACCTGCTCTGCCAGCCAGGGCAGGGTGTAGTCTGTTCCTGCTTGCAGGGGGCTGTTGCCAAAGCCGGGCAGGTCCACCAGATGCAGCCGATAGTGGGCAGCCAGTTCTTGGGCAATAACGTGCCAGACGGCCCCGTTCATGCCCCAGCCATGCAACAACACCAGGTCCGGGCCCTGGCCAAACCGCTCAACCGATACGCTCATCTAGACTCAAGATCCCTGTTTATCTGCTTGGAGCCTGCATGTTAAAGCGGCTGCTCGCCAAAGCAAGTCCGATCCTTGGCACCCAGTCCGACTGGCTCGGTCTGTGCCTGCTCTGTCGCCAACCCTGTGACGAGACGCCTTTGTTGTGCTCCTGGTGCCGCCACGCCCAGCGCCAACACGACAGACGATGCCTGATGTGTGCAGCACCGCTGCCGGAGCAACATCGCGAGAGCGAACTGCTGTGCGGACGCTGCCAGCGCAGACCCGCTCCCTGGGAGCGTTTGCAGGTGATCGGCGATTATCAGGCACCTTATGCCCAACTCATCCCCCGGCTGAAGTATTCCGGTCAGATCCTGCTCGCGCCGCTGCTTGCCCGCCTGCTGGCAGACCATCTGGACCTCGCCAATCCGCCGCAGGTCATCATTCCGGTTCCCCTGCACTGGTGGCGCCAGTGGTGGCGCGGCTTCAATCAGGCAGAAGAAATCGGCCAGGCCCTGAGCGCACTCACCGGCATTCCTTGCGACACCCGCGTACTGCGCCGGACAAGGTCGACCCCGCAACAGACCCGGCTCAGTGCCGGCCAGCGGCGACGCAATCTGCGTGGCGCCTTCGAAATAGAACCTCACCACTACCGGCATGTGGCACTGCTCGATGATGTGGTCACCACGGGCGCCACCGCAGGTCAGCTCACCCGGTTGCTTCATGAGCACGGCGTCACCACGGTAGAGGTGTGGGCCATCTGCCGTACCCTCCGACACCTGAAATAACCGGGCAGGGATCCGGCCCGGGAGGCCGCTGGCGGCATGATTCCGATACGCCCGGGCTCACAGGCTCGCCATCGGCACGCTACCCAAGCCCCGCCAAGCGAGTTATCATGAATACCCTAGTCGTACACTCAGGTTTATGAGGATAGTGATGATCAGCATTTCCGACACCGCCCAGGCCCACTTCCGCAAGTTGCTGGAGAAGCAGCCTGATGGCACCAACATCCGGGTGTTTGTGGTCAATCCGGGAACCCAGAATGCCGAGTGCGGCGTATCCTATTGCCCACCCGACGCGGTCGATCCGGAAGATCAGCACCTGCCCTTCAGCGGCTTCGACTGCCTGGTCGATCCCCTGAGCGCCCCCTTCCTGGTGGATGCCACCATCGACTTCGTCACCGATCAGATGGGCTCTCAGCTCACCCTGAAAGCCCCCAACGCCAAGATGCGCAAGGTGGCCGACGACGCCCCGCTGATCGACCGCATCGAGTACGTGTTGATGTCCGAGGTGAACCCCATGCTGGCCGGTCACGGCGGCAAGGTCACCCTGGTCGAGCTGACCGACGACAAACTGGCCATCCTGCAGTTTGGCGGCGGTTGCAACGGTTGCTCCATGGTCGACTACACCCTGAAAGAGGGGATCGAGAAGCAGTTGCTGGAGAAATTCCCGGGCGAGCTCAACGGCGTCAAGGATGCCACCGAGCACCAGCGCGGCGACCACTCCTACTACTGATTTGCCCCCTTGCGGCAAAGAAAAGGCCCCGCCAGCTGGCGGGGCCTTTTGCATTCTGCGGCTGGCAGATCACTCGTCCTTCTTGTCTCGCGACAGCAGGGCGATGGCCGCCTCTTTCGGGTTCTTGCCCTCGTAGAGCACCTTGAAGATCTGTTCGCAGATGGGCATCTCGACGCCACAGCGGGCCGCCAGCAGATGCACCTCCTTGGTGTTGCGATAGCCTTCCACCACCTGGCCTATCTCGGCCATGGCGGTGTCAACCGACTTGCCCGCTCCCAGCGCCAGACCGAAACGGCGGTTGCGCGACTGGTTGTCGGTACAGGTCAACACCAGATCCCCGAGCCCCGCCATCCCCATGAAGGTCTTGGCATCGGCCCCGAGGGCGGCGCCGAGGCGCTGCATCTCCACCAGACCCCGAGTGATGAGCGCGGTTCTGGCGTTGGCGCCAAAGCCGAGTCCGTCAGAGAGACCGGCACCGATGGCGATGACGTTCTTGACCGCCCCGCCCAGCTGCAGACCGATGAAGTCCGGATTGGTATAGACCCGGAACGAGCGGCCGCAGTGCAGCAGGTGGGAGAGATCGTCGGCAAAGTCGTCGTGGGTCGAGGCCACCGAGATGGCGGTCGGCAGACCGGCAGCCAGCTCGCGGGCGAAGGTCGGGCCCGAGATGACCGCCAGTGGAATGGCATCCCCCAGCACCTCCCGCGCCACCTCTTGCAGCAGACGGCCGCTGTCCGGCTCCAGCCCCTTGGTGGCCCAGGCGATCCGGGTATCCGGGCGCAGGAAGGGTTTGACCCGGGCCAGTACCTGGCCGAACACATGGCTCGGCACCACCAGCAGCAGCACGGGAGCGGCTTGCACCGCCGCCTGCAGATCCGACGTCAGTTGCAGATCGGCCGGGAAGGGGACATCCGGCAAGAATGCCTTGTTGCAGCGATCCTGTTCCAGCTCGGCGACATGGGCAGGGTCGTGACCCCACAGCAGGGTCGGATGACCATTGCGCGCCAGAGAAATGGCAAGGGCGGAGCCATAAGACCCCGCCCCCAGGACCGAGATTGCGATCTGGTCGGCCATTATCAGGCTTCCGCAGTCGCCTGCTGGGCCTGTACCTGCGCCATGTGCTGGGCGAACAGGGCGTCGAAGTTGACCGGTGCCAGGTTCAGCTGCGGGAAGGAACCCTTGCTCACCAGGTTGGACACCGCTTCGCGGGCATACGGGAACAGGATGTTCGGGCAGAAGGCCGCCAGGCAGTGGGCCAGTTGCGGCTCAGGCAGGTTGCCGATGGTGAAGATGCCGGCTTGCTGCACTTCGCACAGGAAGGCGGTCTCGGTTTCCAGCTTGCAGGTGACAGTCAGGGTCAGCACCACTTCATAAACGCTGTCGGCCAGGACATTGGTCTTGGTGTCCATGTCCAGCTTGACGTCCGGCTGCCACTCTTTCTGGAAGATGTGCGGGGTATTCGGGGCTTCGAAGGAGACATCCTTGGTGTAGACACGCTGGATGTGGAATTCCGGTTGCACTTCCTGGTTGTTGATTTCGTCAGCCATTTCGTTTGATTCCTTTTTAAGATAATGAGTGGGCGCAGGCCCTTAAATCAGCGTTTTTTGGTCACCGGCAGATTGTCTGCACGCCATTGGGCCATGCCACCGCTGAGCACATACACCTGCTTGAAACCGGCCTTGCTCAGTTGGCGACCCGCGCCACCAGCGGTCATCCCCGACTCGCACACCACTATGATGGGGGCATCCTTGTGCTTTTCAACAGGGCCCAGATTATTCGCCTGGATCTGGGCGAGCGGCAGGTGATGGGCCCCGGCCAGATGGCCCTTGGCAAATTCATCCTGACTGCGAATGTCCACGACGGTGGCATTTTCACGGTTGATAAGCAGGGTAGCGGCGTGGTTGTTGACCGCCTTCACCGGAGAAAAACGAGCACGCACAGTGGTATACACCAGAGTGCCTGCCAAGCCCAACCAGGCTGCGGTCAGCAGCGGATTGCGGGCCGCGAAATCCAAATACTCTTGCATCTTCTACTATCCAGGGACCAAGACAAGGGCCCGAGTATACATGGGGCCCTGCATAAGATCAGCCATCTTGGCGGCAAAGCGAGAGCAAGCTCCCATCAGGGATGGCTGCCGATTCTTCCTCCTCCAACCGGGCCGAACGAGAGGATGCGCCATGCCGAAAAGAGGGGGAAAACAGAGGAAAACCCGCCGAGGCAGACAAGCCGGCAACATGCCTAAAACAGCGGGATAACAGTTAAAAAGCGAGGCTGGAGAGGGACTTGGCTATCAGGTGACTATTTCGGCAGATGTAGTAATATTACGCTAGTTTCACTTCCCGCAATTCATTCCTATCCGAGAGGACATAGCCTTATGTCAACAGCTAAGAAACCGCTGGTTCTGGTCATCATGGACGGTTGGGG
Organism: Aeromonas sp. ASNIH1; assembly: GCF_002934285.1. Lineage (NCBI taxonomy): Bacteria > Pseudomonadati > Pseudomonadota > Gammaproteobacteria > Aeromonadales > Aeromonadaceae > Aeromonas > Aeromonas sp. ASNIH1. The sequence continues at coordinate 1,293,773 of NZ_CP026228.1, forward strand.
CTACAGCACCAAGCAAGAGTACAACGCCGTTGCTGCTGCCAAGACCCCCAACCTGGATCGCCTGGCCCGTGACTACACCAGCACCCTGATCTCCGGCTCCGGCCTGGACGTGGGTCTGCCGGACGGCCAGATGGGCAACTCCGAAGTGGGCCACACCAACATCGGTGCCGGTCGCGTCGTCTATCAGGAGCTGACCCGCATCTCCAAGGACATCCAGGACGGCGACTTCTTCCAGAACGTCGAGCTGGCCAAGGCTGTCGACGCTGCCGTGACCAAGGGCAAGGCCGTGCACATCATGGGTCTGATGTCCCCGGGTGGCGTACACAGCCACGAAGAGCACATCATGGGCATGATCGAGATGGCCGCCAAGCGTGGCGCCGAGCAGATCTACTTCCACGCCTTCCTGGATGGCCGCGACGTCCCGCCGCGCAGTGCCCAGTCCTCCATCGAGCTGTTCGACGCCCTGTTTGCCCGACTGGGCAAGGGTCGTTTCGCCTCCATGATCGGTCGTTACTACGCCATGGACCGCGACAACCGCTGGGATCGCGTGCAGCAGGCCTATGACCTGATGACCCAGGGCAAGGGCGAATTCACCGCCGACAACGCCACCGACGCGCTGGCCGCCGCCTATGCCCGCGACGAGAACGACGAGTTCGTCAAAGCCACCCGCATCGGCGACGCTGTACCGATGATCGACGGCGATGCGCTGATCTTCATGAACTTCCGCGCCGACCGCGCCCGCGAAATCACCCGCGCCTTCGTCGATACCGACTTCACCGGCTTCGCCCGCACCGCCACCCCGGCCCTGCACTTCGTGATGCTGACCGAATACGCGGCCGACATCAAAACCGCCTGCGCCTATCCGCCCACCGCCCTGGTCAATACCCTGGGTGAGTGGCTGGCCAAGCAGGGCAAGACCCAGCTGCGCATCTCCGAGACCGAGAAGTACGCCCACGTCACCTTCTTCTTCAACGGTGGCGAAGAGGCCTGCTTCACTGGCGAAGATCGCGAAATCGTAGCGAGCCCGAAAGTGGCTACCTATGACCTGCAGCCGGAGATGAGCTCCGAAGAGCTGACCGACAAGCTGGTTGCGGCCATCAAGAGCGGCAAGTACGACGTCATCATCTGCAACTACCCGAACGGCGACATGGTCGGCCACACCGGCGTGTTCGATGCGGCCGTCAAAGCCTGTGAAGCGGTCGACCACTGCATCGGTCGCGTCACCGACGCCCTGGCGGAAGTGGGCGGCGAGTGCCTCATCACCGCCGACCATGGCAACGCCGAGAAGATGATGGACGAAGAGACTGGTCAGGCCCACACCGCCCACACCAATCTGCCGGTTCCCCTCATCTACTTCGGTCGTAAAGCCGAGGTCGCCGAAGGTGGCAAACTGTCCGATCTGGCCCCCACCATGCTGACCCTGATGGGTCTGCCGGTGCCGCCGGAAATGACTGGCAAGCCCCTGATGATTCTGAAATAATCCTGCCCCATGCGGGGATGCGAAATTATTTCACAGAAAACCAGTCGCGTCGGCCTGTTGGCCGGCGCGCTGTTTTTTTGCCTGATCGGCGGTACCGGCACAGCCCAGGCTGCGAACCAGCAGTTGGGGGCCATGCAGTCCCAGATCAAGGAACAGCAACAGACCCTCAAGCTCAGCAAGCAGGAGCTTGCCAAGCTCAACACCCAGCTCAAGGCTGACGAGCAGGCCATTTCGGCTGCCGCCGCCAAACTCGAGCAGACCAGACAGCAACTCCGGCAGAACCAGCAGAAGCTGGCGTCCCTGCAGCAGGACAAGCTGGCACTGGAGCAACAAGCAAAACATCAGAAACAGTTGCTGGCCAAGCAGGCGGAAAGCGCCTTCCAGGCGGGCAACCACGATTACCTCAAACTGCTGCTCAACCAGCAGGATCCGGCCAAGCTGAGCCGCGCCCTCGACTACTTCGACTACCTCAACAAGGCCCGCATCGAGGCCATTGAAGCCCTGCGCGCCACCCGTGACAAGCTGGCCAAGAACCAGCAGGCCACCAGAGAGACCGAGAACCGCCTCCAGACCCTGCTCGGCGAGCAGCAGGAACATCACCAGAGCCTGCTGGCCAGCCAGCAGAGCCGTGCCAAGGTGCGCAACCAGTTGCAGCAATCGGTGCAGGCCGACGAGCAGAAGCTCGACAAGCTGGTCAAGGCGGAGAAGGCGCTCAAGGCGCGGCTGGAAGAGCTGCGTCGTCAGCAGGAAGAAAAGGAACGCCGCGAACGGGCCGAGCGGGAGCGCCTTGCCAAGATCAAGGCCGAGCAGGAGCGCCAGCGCCGTCTGGAGGCCCAGCGCCTGGCAGCCGAACAGAAACGCATTGAGGAGCAGCAGCGGATCGCGGCCCAGCAGCGCCAGGTCGGCGAACAGCAGCGGCTGGCGGCCCAGCAGCAACGCGTCGCCGAACAGCAGGCCAAGGTGGCGCAGCAGCAAGCGGCCGCCCGCAACAGCGCCAAGGCAAGCAGCAACGGCTACGGCGGTCTGAGCACGGGTGGCAACCTGCGCTGGCCGGTGCAGGGCCCCATCCTCATCTCCTACGGCTCGCCACGTACCGCCGAGCTGAAGTGGAAGGGCACCCTGATCGGCGCCAGCGAAGGGACCCAGGTCAAGGCGGTGGCACCGGGACAGGTGGTCTACGCCGACTGGCTCGACGGATTCGGCATGCTGCTGGTCATCGACCACGGCAAGGGCTACATGAGCCTCTACGGCCACAACCAGTCGCTGCTGCGCCAGGTGGGACAAAAGGTGGAGCAGGGTGAGCCCGTGGCCCTGGTCGGCGACAGCGGCGGACAGGAGCGCTCCGGCCTCTACTTCGAGATCCGCTATCAGGGCGAGGCCATCAACCCGACCAAGTGGCTGGCCAGACGCTAAGCCCGCCTTGGCGGTGCCCGAGTGGAGTCCGCTACCTCATCCCCAGCCCTTCTCCCGCGAGGGGGGCAGGGAGCAAAAGACAGCAACACCGCGTCGTTTACCACTTCACCTGACAAAAAGTCTGCATCGCGCAGACTTTTGCTTGCCAGGGGGGGCACCGCCCGCCCCGATGATGAAAACTTACCTCTTTTCCACCCCGCTCAGGGGAAGACCACCAGCCCGATCTGCTCCAGCAGCCCCTGCTGCTGATCTTCATTGATCTGCACCCCGGCGAGGTTGACCCGGCGCAGATCCAGACCGGGCAGATCGCACTGGCGCAGATCGCAGCCTTGCAGGTTGAAGCTGGTCCAGTCGATTTGCCCGAACTCGGAGCCGCTGAGATCCGAGCCCGCCAGGGAGGCGCCCAGCAGGTTGGCCCCCTGCCAGCGGTTTCCGGCAAGCTCGCACCGCTCCAGCAGGCAGCTTTCGAAGTTGGCGTAGCTGAAGTTGTTGCCGGTGAGGTGGGCCTCGCAGAAGTAGCTTTTGGCAGTGATCCGGTTGGCGAAGCTGGCATGGGCGAAGTTGATCCCCATGGCCTGGCAGTTGCGCATCTCCAGCCCAAGACACTGGCTGCGGCCGAAGTCCGCCAGGGTGAGATCGCAGCGCAGGAAGCTCGCCTCCCTCAGATCGCAGCCCTGAAACAGGCAGCCCAGCTCCCGTTCCCTGTCATAGAAGCTGCAGTCGACGAAGCGGCTCTCCCCGAGATCGAGCCAGGAGAAGTGACAGCCGATGAAGCGGCACCCCTGGAACTGCTCCCCCTCCACCTCCTGCTGCTCGAAGTGGACCCCCTCGAAACACCTGCCCTTGATCATCCCCTGGCCCCTGTTGATGGCGTCATATGCTGACATTGCCGTGCAAAAACGGTAATGTTACGTGTAACATTTTTTGCCGGATCCCCAGATGAACGACACCCGCAAGCGCCGCCCTACCCTGCAGGACATTGCCGACCTGACCGGTGTCACCAAGATGACCGTCAGCCGCTACCTGCGCGACCCGTCCGCCGTGGCCGAAGGGACCCGCGAGCGCATCGCCGCCGCGGTGGAGGAGCTCGGCTACATCCCGAACCGGGCGCCGGACATGCTGTCGAACGCCACCAGCAAGGCGATCGGCATCCTGATCCCCTCCCTCTCCAACCAGGTCTTCTCAGCGGTGATCCACGGCATTGAGGCGGTGACCCGGCCCGCCGGCTACCAGACCCTGCTCGCCCACTACGGCTACAGCCCGGAGCGGGAGGAGGAGCAGGTCGCCTCCCTCCTCTCCTACAACGTGGACGGGCTCATCCTCTCGGACACCCAGCACACCGAGCGCACCCGCAAGATGATCGCCACCGCCGGCATCCCGGTGGTGGAGACCATGGATCTGCCCCTCTCCCCCATCGACATGGTGGTGGGCATGGATCACCGGGCCGCCGCCCGGGCCATGGTAACAGAGATGCTGCGCCGGGGACGGCGCAAGGTGATCTACCTCGGCGCCCGGCTCGACGTGCGCACCCAGCTGCGAATGGAAGGCTACTACCAGGCGATGGCCGATTTCGGTCTGACCGGCCAGCACCTGCTGACGGAGCAATCCTCCAGCTTCACCCTGGGGGGAGAGCTACTGGCCCAGGCCATGGCGCGCTTCCCCGACCTCGACGGCCTGTTCTGCACCAACGACGACCTGGCGGTGGGGGCCCTGCTGCAATGCCAGGCCAGGTGGATCCCGGTGCCCCAGCAGGTGGCCATTGCCGGCAGCAACGCCCTCGACATCGGCCACGCCATGACCCCCAAGCTCGCCAGTATCGTCACCCCCCGCGAGACCATAGGTCGCGAAGCCGCCATCATGCTGCTAGCCCGCCTCGGCGGCCAGCCGCTGGCGACCAGGTGCAAGGACATCGGCTTCTCCCTCTATGAGGGGGAAAGCCTCGGCTGATCCCCGGCCATCATGGCGCGTTCGACCGCCATGATGGCGCCTTCTCCCCTCTCCCCTCGCCTCCCCTGGCCTATGCTGGCTCCTCCATCCACCCTGTCAGGAGCAGACCATGCACCACACCGAACGATTGAAAGCCTGCCTGCAGCGCGTCATCTGCGATCCCGCCTTCCCCCTGGCGGAGCTCAACGCCTGGTTCACCCCCGACTACTGCCAGGAGGTGAACGGCGAGCGGCTCGACTACCCGGCGTTTCACCAGCACATCGCCACACTGCGCCGCCATCTGGCCGGGGCGAGCATCGAGTTTGTCGCCACCCTGGCGCAGGGGGAGCGGGTGCACTCGACCCATGTGGTGCGGGCCACCCGCCAGGACGGCGGCACCCTGGTCTGCAAGGTGAGCGGCCTCTTCACCTTTCGCGGCGATCGGATCTGCCACACCGACGAGGTGACCTGTCTGCTGGCAGGCAGCAAGGAGGATGCGGATATCGGCTCGCGGCGCTGACTGCCGGCAACCCGCAGACACCGCCATGGCGGGCAGGAAGGCAGATAATGCGCCCTCAGGCCGCCGGTTCGCGCCGGGCAAGGCGCTGGAGGGCGCGGGACAAGGCGCCGGGATCCTCGTAGCCGAGCCGATCGGCGATCTGGGCCAGCGTGAGCCCCCGGTGCTGCAACTGGCGCGCCCGTCCCAGCACCACCTGCTCCCGCCACTGGCGAAAGCTGCACCCCAGCTGCTGGAGGAAGAGCCGGTTGAGGGTACGCACCGAGGCGCCGCAATCTGCCGCCAGCGCCGTCAGCGTCAGATGGATGGCGGGTGCCTGGCACACCCTGTCCAGCACCCGCAGCAGGCGCGGGTCCAGCGCCCCGGCGAGGGGAATGCGCGCCGCGAGCGGGTCGGCGCGCTCCAGCTCCTGGCCAAGCACCGTCAGATAGGCCCCTTTCACCTCCTCCTCGGCCAGCTCGGACAGGCGGGCGAAGAGGCCCGCCAGCAGCGGGCTGGCCTGCAAGGGGCCGAAGGCGGTACGGGCCGGTGTCGGCACATAGAGGAGGGAGAGTCGGGAGCGGCGCAGCACGCGAAACTCGTGCTCCCACCCCGCCGGAATAAAGCAGATCTGGCCCGCCACCAGCAGTTCTCCCTCCCCTCGCCCCGTGATGATGCCGCCCCCGTCGTGCAGATAGCAGTATTGGGCATGGGGGTGGCAGTGCAGCGCGGTGAAGTGCCCTTGCGGGTAGGATGGATGCAGACAGGACATGAAGGCTCCAGGGGAGAGGGGCGGCCCCCGACCTTAAGCCAGGGCGAGGCCGGAAGCAAACGGCCCACCCCCTCCGGGGGCGGAAAAACAGCAGGCCACCCGGGGGTGGCCTGTTTAATTTTTCTAAACGATATTTGCTTAGCGTTTAACCAATTCAACCGCTTCCCGGGAGAGGCGGGTCACCTCCTCCCAGTTGCCGCTCTTGACGGCGTCTGCCGGCAGCATCCAGGAGCCGCCGACGGTGGCCACACATTTCAGCGCCAGGTAGTCGGCCACGTTTTTCGGGCCGATGCCGCCGGTGGGGCAGAATTTCACCTGGGGCAGGGGCGCCGCGATGGCGGAGAGTGCCTTGGTGCCGCCGTTCGCCTCGGCCGGGAAGAATTTGAGGTGGTCGTAGCCCGCTTCCAGCGCCTGCATCACCTCGGACGGGGTGGCCACGCCCGGGATCAGCGGCGCCGTGCTCTTGGCCGCGTGGGCCAGCAGGGCCGGGGTCATGCCCGGGGAGATGACGAAGCGGGCACCGGCAGCGACGGCGGCATCAAACTGCGCGCAGTTGAGCACGGTACCGGCACCGACCATGGCATCCGGCATCGCCTTGGCGATGAGGGCGATGGCGTCCAGCGCCACCGGGGTGCGCAGGGTGATCTCGAACACCGAGATGCCGCCATCCAGCAGGGCCTTGGCCATCGGCAGGGCCTGCTCCAGGTCGTTGATGACCATCACGGGTACCAGGGGGGAGGCGGCAAACACCTCGGCAGGGGTCACTTTCCAGTTCTGCATAGCTCTTCCTTAGTCAAAGATGGTGGCGCCGCACTCGGCGCTCGATACCGCGCGACGCATCACGCTGAACAGTTCACGGCCCCACCCCTCTTGTTCCAGGGTGAGGTCGATCTCGGCCTGGGTACGGCCGCTCAAATCGGTCAGGCAGTCGAGGCGGCCAGACTCGGCATCCACCCGCAGCAGGTCGCCATCGGCGAGCAGGCCGATGGCCCCGCCGTGCAGGGCTTCCGGGGTGACGTGGATGGCGGCCGGGATCTTGCCGGAGGCGCCGGAGAGGCGGCCGTCGGTGACCAGGGCCACCTTGTGACCCGCCTTCTGCAGGTTGCCAAGCACCGGCATCAGCTTGTGCAGCTCCGGCATGCCGTTGGCGGCCGGGCCGTTGTGGCGCACCACGATGACGGCGTCCTGGTTCAACTCACCAGCCTTGTAGGCCGCCTCCACCGCATGCTGGGAGGAGAAGACCCGGGCCGGGGCCTCGATGACCCGATACTCGGGCGCGACGGCGGAAACCTTGACCACGGCGCGGCCCAGGTTGCCCGCCAGCAGCTTGGTGCCGCCGGTGGCCTGGAACTCGCTGCCAGAGGGGGAGAGCACGCTCGGATCCGCGCTCTCGCCCACCGGTTGCCACACCAGCTTGCCATCCACCAGTGCCGGACGGCTGAGGTAGTCCTGCATCTCGCCGAAGACCGGGGTTGCATCCATGTGGATCAGCCCCTCTTCGGCCAGACGACGCATCAGGCCGGGCACGCCCCCCGCCTGTTCGAAGGCGTTGACGTCCGCCGGGCCGTTCGGGTACATGCGCACCAGGAGCGGCACCACGTCGGAGAGATCGCTCAGGTCGTCCCAGGTCAGCTCCAGCCCGGCGGCGCGGGCCAGCGCCACCATGTGAATGCTGTGGTTGGTGCTGCCGCCGGAGGCGAGCAGGGCCACCAGGCCGTTGACCAGGGCGCGCTCGTCGATCACCGCACTCAGGGGGCGATAGGCCGGGGAGCCCGGGATCATGGCGCTGATGCGGCGGGCCGCTTCCTCGGTGAGGGCGTGGCGCAGCTCGCTGTGCGGATGTACGAAGGCGGAGCCCGGCAGCATCAGGCCCATGGCTTCGAACACCAGCTGGTTGGTGTTGGCGGTGCCGTAGAAGGTGCAGGTGCCCGCCGCGTGGTAGGCGCCGCACTCCATCTTGAGCAGGGCGTCGCGGCCCACTTCACCGGCAGCGTACTGCTGGCGCACCTTCACCTTCTCGTCGTTGCTGATGCCGCTCGCCATGGGGCCGGCAGGCACGAAGGCGGTGGGCAGGTGGGCGTGGGAAAGCGCCCCCATGATCTGGCCCGGGGCAATCTTGTCGCAGATACCGAGCAGCAGGGTGGCGTCGAAGGTGTTGTGGGAGAGGGAGACCGCGGTGGCCTGGGCGATGAGATCCCGGGAGAAGAGGGACATGTCCATCCCCGGCTGACCCTGGGTCACGCCGTCGCACATGGCGGGTACGCCGCCGGCAACCTGGGCACTGTGGCCGAGCTCCGCCAGGGCGCCCTTGATGATGTCCGGGTAGCCCTGATAGGGCTGATGGGCACTCAGCATGTCGTTGTAGGCGGTGACGATGGCCACGTTGGCGCGGGTCATGTCGAGGATCCGCCCCTTCTCGTCACAGCTCGAGGCGGCCACGGCGTGGGCCAGGTTGCCGCAGGAGAGGGAGGCGCGGGTCTTGCCCTGATCGGCCTGGCGCTGGATGCGGGCCAGGAAGCGGGCACGGCGGGCGGTGCTGCGCTCGCGGATGCGGTTGGTCACCTGGGTGATCACGGGATGGGTCATAGCTTTCTCTCCAACTCTATATACGGGCGCGGTCGGCCTCAGCCGGGCGCGCGACATGGCTCATTGCGCCTGCGTCAGCGCGGTGACGGCACGGTCGACCACCTGTTCGAAGGTCCCGTCGATATCGATGCGAAACACGCCGGGCTCGCCATCCGGTCGCTCCAGGGTATCAAACTGGCTTTGTACCATGGCTTCGCGCATGAAATGGCCCTGCCGTGCCCGCATCCGTTCGAGAATGAGGGACTGGCTGCCATCCAGAAACAGGAAACTCACCGAGTCGTTGCCCTCGCGGATCTGGTCGCGGTACTGCTTCTTGAGGGCCGAGCAGACGATGACACCGAGCTCGTTCTTACGCTCCAGGCTGTAGGCCGCATCGCGGATCCGCTCCAGCCAGGGGGCTCTGTCTTCATCGTTGAGCGGGTTGCCCGCCGCCATCTTCTGGATGTTCGCGCGAGGGTGCAGATCATCGCCGTCGATGAACTTGGCCCCCAGGGCATTGGCCACCTTGAGGCCGATGCTGGACTTGCCGCTGCCACACACACCCATCACGATAATGCACTTGCCCGCCATTATTTGACCTCTCTCTCACTTTTCAAAAAACGTTCGCCTGATGGGTTCTAAGCTACCACGTTACCGGTAACATGTTACCGGTAACGTTTCGCAATGTGAAGTGCAGCACAGAAATGTGCAGAACAACAACTAGAACCATTTGAGGACAATTTTATGGACGGAGCAATGAACACACCCGATGTCGCCTATCTGCTCTCGGTAGCGGGCGGAGCCATTGTCATGTTGCTGGTGCTGATCATGCGATTCAAGGTACATGCCTTCGTGGCATTGACCCTGGTCAGCATGCTGACGGCCCTGGCCACCGGGGTCACCTATGACCAGGTGATCCCCACCATGCTGACCGGTTTCGGCGGCACCCTGGCCTCGGTCGCGCTGCTGGTCGGCCTCGGCGCCATGATAGGCCGGATCCTGGAGATGACGGGGGGCGCCAAGGTACTGGCCGATACCCTGATCAACCGCTTCGGCTCCCACCGCGCCCCCTTCGCGCTGGGTGTGGCCTCCCTGCTGTTCGGCTTCCCGATCTTCTTCGACGCCGGTCTCATCGTCATGCTGCCCATCATCTTCAGCGTGGCGAAGCAGTTCGGCGGCTCCGTCCTCAAGTATGCCCTGCCCTCCGCCGGTGCCTTTGCGGTGATGCACGCCTTCCTGCCGCCCCACCCGGGCCCGGTGGCCGCCAGCGAGCTGCTGGGTGCCAACATCGGTCTGCTCACCATCGTGGGCCTGCTGGTCGCGCTGCCCACCTGGTATCTGGGTGCTTACCTGTTCGGGCTCTGGTCCGGCAAGAAGTTTGAGCTGCCCCTGCCCCCGAGCTTCACTGCCAGTGCCGAGCAGCTCTCCGACAAGGCGCCGAGCTTCGGCCAGGTGATCTCCATCCTGCTGCTGCCGCTGGTGCTCATCTTCATGGATACCGGCCTCAATACCCTGAGCGTCATGGGCGTCATCGACAAGGGTGCGGACTGGGTCAACGTGCTGCGCATGGTCGGCAAGACCCCGGTCGCCCTGCTCATCACTGTGCTGTACGCCCTCTGGATGTTCCGCCAGAGCCAGGGCAAGGTGCAGCTCGAGAAGTTCTGCAACGACGCCCTGGCCCCGGTCTGCGCCGTCATCCTGGTCACCGGTGCCGGCGGCATGTTCGGCGGCGTATTGCGGGCGAGCGGCATCGGCACCGCGCTGGCCGACGTCCTCTCCGATACCGGCATGCCGGTGATCCTGGCAGCCTTCCTGGTGTCCGCCGCGCTGCGGGTCGCCCAGGGTTCCGCCACCGTGGCCCTGACCACTACCGCCGCCCTGATGGCGCCGACCGTGGCCGCCACCACCGGCCTGAGCGAGCTGGACCTGACCTTCATCGTCATCGCCATCGCCGGGGGCGCGACCGTACTCTCCCACTTCAACGACTCCGGTTTCTGGCTGGTCAGCCGCTTCCTGAACATGGACGAGAAGACCACCCTCAAGACCTGGACCGTGATGGAGACGCTGCTCGGCACCATCGCCTTCCTCATCGTGGCCACGGCCAGCGCCATCCTCTGACGGAAACACATCGGGGCCGCATCCGTCGGCCCCGATGTGACTCTGCACCGACTTTTTACGGATTCTTGCTTGGGCCCATCGCCACAGATTGCTAGAATTGCCTATTCTTCGCCCCGAGTGGAACGCTTCATCCCGTGATTTCAGGCTTCTCTATGCATTCATCGGCACATTATCGACAGTTGCTGACCCGCTTACCCCAGATCGCGGTCGCCGCGGATCAGTTTCAGGTGCTCAGCAGCGCCAAGGACTTCAAGAGCCGGATCCTGTCGCTCATCGCCCATGCGACCCAGCGCATCTACCTGATCGCCCTCTACCTGCAGGATGACGAGGCGGGACGGGAGATCCTCTCCGCCCTCTATGCCGCCAAGCAGCGCAACCCCGCCCTCGACATCAAGGTATTCGTCGACTTCCACCGCGCCCAGCGCGGCCTGATCGGCAAGGGCAAGCAGGGAGGCAACCACCTGATGTACCAGGCCATGGCCGCCAGCCACCAACACCAGATCGAGATCTACGGCGTGCCGGTCAAGGGCCGCGAGCTGCTCGGGGTGCTGCACCTCAAGGGCTTCATCTTCGACGACACCCTGCTCTACTCCGGCGCCAGCCTCAACGACATCTACCTGCACCAGCAGGAGCGCTACCGCTTTGATCGCTATCACCAGATCCACAGCCCGGCGCTGACCCGCAGCATGGTCAACTACGTGGATGACGTCTTCCTCGGCAGCGAGGCCGTCCAACGGCTGGATCGCACCGGCATCCCTGGCGCCAAGCAGCTCAAAGGGCAGATCCGCCGCTTCAAGCAGCGCCTGCGCACCAGCCAGTACCGCTTCGAGAGCATCCCTGCCAACGCCCGGGAGGTCGCCGTGACCCCCATGGTGGGCCTGGGCAAGCGAGGCAACCAGCTCAACCGGATGATCCGCAACCTGGTGCGGGCTACCGAGCGGGAGATCTTCATCTGCACCCCCTACTTCAACCCCCCCAAGGAGTTGAACAAGGACGTGGAAGGGCTGCTCAGACGCGGCTGCAAGGTGACCATCGTCGTGGGCGACAAGACCGCCAACGACTTCTTCATCCCGCCGGAGGAGAAGTTCTCCACCATAGGCGGCCTGCCCTATCTCTACGAGACCAATCTGCGCAAGTTTGCCGAGCGCAACCAGCACTACATCGACAACGGCCGGCTCAACCTCATGCTCTGGTGCTGCGAGAAGAACTCCTATCACCTCAAGGGGATCTTCGTGGATGAGGAGTGGGCCCTGCTCACCGGCAACAACCTCAATCCCCGAGCCTGGGCGCTGGATCTGGAGAACGGCCTGCTGGTACACGACCAGCACCATCACCTGCGCGAGCAGTTCAGTGCGGAGCGGGAGAACATCCTGGCCCACACCCGCCGCATCAGTCACTTCGACCAGATAGAGCAGATCAAGGATTACCCGGATCAGGTGCGCAAGCTGCTGGCCCGGATCCACAGGGTCAAGGCTCACCTCCTGCTCAAGCGCATCATCTGACCGCCAGGGCGCCCCGTCAGTGAAAAGGCCTGCCGTTTCCGGCAGGCCTTTTTCATGGATGGCCCTCCCCCCGCTCCCTTGCCCACCAGCCCGGAACGGCACAACGCGGCTTGCATCGAGGCCGCAACAACCCCTATCATCTGGACATATTTACAGTGTTTTCGGGCATCTAATTGATGAAATTGGATAAAATCTCTCTCGACAGCCTCAAGGGTGTCGGCAGCAAGATGCTGGAGAAGCTCGAGCGGCTGGGGCTGGCCACGGTACAGGATCTGCTGTTCCACCTCCCCCTGCGCTACGAGGACCGCACCCAGGTGTGGCCCATCGGCGATCTGCCGCCCGGCCTGCACGGTGCCGTCGAGGGCGAGATCCAGGACACCCAGCTGGTGATGGGGCGCCGCCGCATGCTGGTGTGCCGTATCAGCGACGGCACCGGCAGCCTGACCCTTCGCTTCTTCAATTTCACCGCCGCCCAGAAAAACAGCCTGGCCCAGGGCCGCCTTATCCGCTGCTTCGGCGAGACCCGTCCCGGCAAGTACGGCCTGGAGATGGCCCACCCCGAGTACAAGCTGCTCGGCGAGGAGCAGGCCGGCCAGACCGAAGAGGCCCTCACCCCCGTCTACCCCACCACAGAGGGGCTGCGCCAGCTCACCCTGCGCAGCCTCACGGATCAGGCCCTGGCCCAGCTCGACCTCTACGGGGTCGAGGAGCTGCTGCCTGCCGGCCTCTATCCCCAGCAGATCGATCTTGCCGCCGCCCTGAAGCTGCTGCACCGCCCGCCTCCCTCGGTGGCGCTGGCCCTGCTCGAGAGCGGCCAGCACCCGGCACAGCAGCGGCTGGTACTGGAAGAGCTGCTGGCCCACAACCTCTCGGTCTTGAAGGTGCGCGCCCAGGCACAGACCCAGCTGGCCCGTGCCCTCAAACCCGCTCCCGAGCTGGTCCGGCAGCTGCTCGGCGCCCTGCCGTTCACCCCCACCGGCGCCCAGAGCCGGGTGGTGGCGGAGATCGGCCGGGATCTGCAGCAGGGCCACCCCATGATGCGGCTGGTGCAGGGGGACGTGGGCTCAGGTAAAACGCTGGTCGCGGCGCTGGCCGCCCTGCAGGCCATCGGCAACGGCTGCCAGGTGGGGCTGATGGCGCCGACCGAGCTGCTGGCCGAACAGCACGCCATCAACTTCGCCAGGTGGCTGGATCCGCTCGGCATCAAGGTGGGCTGGCTGGCGGGCAAGCAGAAGGGCAAGGCGCGGGAAGAGGCGCTGGCCGCCATCGCGGACGGCAGCGTCAAGATGGTGGTGGGCACCCATGCCATCTTCCAGGAGCAGGTGGTATTCCAGCGCCTCGCCCTGGTCATCATTGATGAACAGCACAGGTTCGGCGTGCATCAGCGTCTCGCCCTGCGAGAAAAAGGAGAGCGGGAAGGGGTGCATCCCCATCAGCTCATCATGACCGCCACTCCCATCCCCCGCACCCTGGCGATGACCGCCTATGCCGACCTCGACACCTCCATCATCGACGAGCTGCCGCCGGGCCGCACTCCCATTACCACGGTCGCCCTGCCGGACAGTCGCCGCCAGGACGTGATCGAGCGGGTGAGGCTCGCCTGCGAGGAGGGCAAACAAGCCTACTGGGTCTGCACCCTGATCGAGGAGTCGGAGGTGCTGGAGTGCCAGGCCGCCGAAGACACCGCCGCCGAGCTGCAAACCCTGCTGCCCGGCCTGCACATCGGCCTGGTACACGGCCGGATGCGCCCCGTCGAGAAACAGCGGGTGATGGAGGAGTTCAAGGCGGGCATACTGCAACTGCTGGTCGCCACCACCGTCATCGAGGTGGGGGTGGACGTGCCCAATGCCAGCCTGATGATCATCGAAAACCCGGAGCGACTGGGGCTGGCCCAGTTGCACCAGCTGCGCGGCCGGGTCGGGCGGGGGTCGGTGGCCTCTCACTGCGTGCTGCTCTATCATGCCCCCTTGTCCAAGACCGCCCAGAGCCGCCTCGGGGTACTGCGGGAGACCAATGACGGCTTTCTCATCGCCCAGCGGGATCTGGAACTGCGCGGCCCAGGCGAGCTGCTCGGTACCCGCCAGACCGGCCTGGCCGATCTCAAGATCGCCGATCTGGTGCGCGACCAGCCGCTCATCCCTCAGGTGCAGAAGATGGCGCGCTTCCTGATGGACAAACACCCGGCTCATGTCGAGCCCCTGATCCGCCGCTGGCTGGGCCTGCGAGACCACTACTCCAATGCTTGACCAAGGCAGATGCAGAAGAGGGTCACCTTGCCTGATGGACAAACACCCGGCTCATGTCGAGCCCCTGATCCGCCGCTGGCTGGGCCTGCGGGACCACTACTCCAATGCTTGACCAAGGCAGATGCAGAAGAGGGTCACCTTGCCTGATGAATAAACACCCGAGCCATGTCGAACCCTTGATACGATGCTGGCTCGGTCTACGGGATCACTACTCGAATGCCTGACCAAGCAACAGAAACAGGAGGAAAGCACTGATGAATTCCTGGCTCCGCGGCCTGCTCTACACCTTTGCCTTCCTGCTGCTCTTTGTCTGGGTCGGTCTCGGCCTGTTCGATGCCGAGCGCGCCAAAGGCCCCATCGCCAACTGGCTCAGCCAGCAGACCGGGGTGCCCGTCACCATAGGCCGACTGGTGTTCAATCCGCTGCACCCCTACACCCTGCTGGCGGAGCAGGTGCGCTATGGGGATGCGGTACAGCTGGAAAAACTCTATCTGGAGATCGAGCACATCGACTGGTTGAACCGGGATGTGCGCATCGCCCACCTGGACCTCATCCGTCCCGTCATCAAGCTGCCGCTCCCCAACCAGTTGCCAAGCCTGCCGGTTCACTCCCTCACCATCAGCGACAGCACCATCGACAACCTGAGCCTGCAGAGCGAGGCCCTGACCCTGCGCGGCCTCAGTGCGTCCCTGAGTGACTGGGAACTGATCGACCCAAGACGCCAGCCCCAGGCCAACCTCACCCTGGGCATCAACCAGCTGGAGACCCCCATGTTCACCCTGGCCCGTCTCAGCCTCAAGGGGCGGCTGGAGGGGCAGGTGCTCAGCACCGACAGACTGACCACCAACCTGTTCGACGGCCTGCTCGAGACCGGCATGGTGCTGAACTGGCCAGAGCGCAGCCTGCAACTGCACGATCTCAAGGCCCGCGCCATGCGCCTCGAGCTTGGTGACATACCCCCTGGCGAGTTCCCCCTGCGCCGCATCACCCTGGACAGGGGTCAACTTGCCCAGGTGAGCATCAATGCCATCGATCAGGAGCTCTCCCTCAACAACTTCAACGGCCAGCTCACCGCCTTCGACTGGCAGGCGGGCAGCCAGCCCAGCGGCTATCTGGCGGGCACCCTGGGCGACATGGGCCGCGGCCTGTTCCAGCTTGAGGCCGTCGAGGGCAAGCTTGCCTTCTCCCCCCGGCAGCTGGATGCCGAGCTGCGGGGCAAGGCATACGAAGGGGAGTTCAACGTCGAGCTGGCCCTCGACACCCAGCAGCAGAAGCTCACCCTGAAGGATCTGGCCCTGAGCGGCATGGACATCAGCTTGCCCCAGGGGTGGTGGCAGGATTGGCAGGGCTGGCGCCCGCAACAGATCGACATCCGCAAACTGGCCTTCGACAAGCTCAAGGTGCTCTCTTTCGACGACACCCTGCCCCTCTCCCTGACCGGCTGGCAACTCTACCTGAACGATCTCGCCCTGCGGGGCAACCAGCCAGGCCCCCTGCTGGGACGTGCCCGCATCGAGAGCAAGTGGTTCGAGCTGGTGTGGGACGGTCTCAGTGCTCGCAACGGCACCCTGGATGGCGAGCTGACCCCCAGCTCCTGGCAGCTCAACACCCTCACCACCTCCCTGCCCGACGAGGGCTCCCTCAACCTGAGCGGCCAGTGGGGCAGGACGCCCGGGCAGGAGAGCCGCCTGCAGTTGCAAGGCAAGCAGCTGGATCTGGAGCAGTGGGGCAAGTTGCTGCACTCCCCCGTCTCCTTCGCGGGCAAGGTGGATCTGGCGGCAGATCTGCAAGCCGACCTCAACGGGCAGCCCGGCGAGCAGACGGCCAACTGGCGCCGGACCCTTCAGGGCAGCCTGAGCCTGGAGAGCAAGGATCCCTTCTGGGACAAGGTCGGCATCGACCCCCTGCTGGATGACTGGTTCAGGGAGCAGACCCCCCCCGATCTGACACCGCAGACGCTGTGGCAGGCGATGCAGCGCGGAGACACCCCCTTCTATCAGATCAGGCTGGATGCCAGGGCGGAGCAGGGCAAGGTGCGGATCGAGCAAGGCGGTGCCTCCACCATCACCCACCTGCTGGCACTGCAAGGGGGTGTCGACCTGGCCGCAGACCAGTGGCAGCTCGACCTCGGGGTCCTGAACAAGGGGCGCTGCGCCGAGCTGCTCGCCCGCTGGCGCGGCCCCCTCAATGCGCCCGACCTGGGCTGGAGTTTCCCCACGGGACAGGACGCCTGTGGCTGGGAGGCGGGTGTGCGCTACCCCGCCCAGGGACGAAGCGGCCCGCTCTGGCGCCCACGGCCACCGGCCGCCCAATAACGAACAAGGCCTCGCGAAGAGGCCTTGTTGCTGTGAACATCAGGGATCAGCGTGCGCCGCGCTTGATGGGCAGTACCACGTACTGACCGACAAACTCCACCGCCAGCTTGCGGCCGCTGAACAGCTGCACCCGCAGGCTGAATTTGGCGGACTCTCCGCCCCTCAGCGGCTCGAGCACGGCGGGCATGCCCTCCCGGGCCACCCGCGCCTCCGGTTCTTCGCTCACCGGCCGGTAATACTTGATGTTGCCCTCGGCCAGCACGGTATCCCCTCCCAGCCCTGCCTCCTTGAGCTGCAACCAGATGAGACCCCAGCCCGCCAGCACGCACTGGCTGTAGATGCTGCCGGCGAACATGGTGTCGTGGACGTTGAGATTGGCCGCCAGGTTGGCCTTGAGGTGGAAGGTCTGGCCATCGTAGTGGGTGATGTGCACCCCCATCTTCTCGCTGATGGGAATGCCCCGCGACCAGCGGGTGGTGAGATCCTGGCACCACTCCGGACGGTACTGGATGGTCTGCATGGGACTCAGGGACTTGATCATCTGGCGGTGAGGGATGCGGCCGAAGGAGACGGGGCCTTCCCCTACCTCGAGGAAGCCGCAGCGGCGATAGAACTCCACCGCCTCCTGGCGGGCGTTCATCACCAGCCGTTTTACCTTCTCGTCGCGGGCAAGCTGCTCGAGATCTTCCACCATGCGGGCGCCCAGCCCCTGGCCGCGAAATTCGGGTCGCAGCGCCATAAAGCGGATTTGGGCTTCATCGCCGCCCACAAAGAGGCGACCCACGGCGATGGGCGTTCCGTCGGGTGAGAGCATCAGCCGGTGAATGGCGACGGTATCGTACTCGTCACGCTCGGAGCCAAGGGGCAGATTGAAGGGTTTGCGCAGTAGTTCCCAGCGCAACTGATAGTAAGCATCCAGCTCCGCTGGTGTTTCTGGGGTGACTACCCGGTACATAAAGCGATCCTTGAGTGTGCGCCGACTGGCAGATGGAAGGACTGACGCAACCATTTCTCCCGGCGCAGCCTGTAGTAGGTATCCAGCTCGGCTGCCGTTTGGGGGGTGACCACCCGGTACATAACAACATCCTTGAGTTACACTGGTCGAAAGCCATCTTGCCGTGCAAATTCATGGACTTCAATCTGCAAGCGTACCAAGCCGATCACTTATTGCACCTCAGTGCCAAACCCGAACGCCGCGTTTCGGTGCTTGAAAATGCCCGTCATCGCTGGCTGGAAATGGACGGCGTGGTGCAATCCGCCATGAGCCTCCACCAGCCGGCCCGCCTCTGTCTGCCTCATCAACGGAGCATCGCGGAGCAGTTGCCAAAGCAGGCAAGCAGGATCCTGGAGCTGGGGCTGGGGCTGGGCGGAGGGGATCTCACCCGTCACCTGGCGGCACGCTGGCCCGATGCCCACCACGACTGCGTGGATCTGGATGCCGAGATCCTCACCCTGTTCCAGCAGTTCTTCCTCCCCTCGTCAGGGGGCTCGCCTCGGCTGCATCACGCCGATGCGCTGCATTTCCTGCACCAGAGCCAGGAGAGCTACGATCTGGTGCTGCTGGATTTGTTCAGCCAGGACGGCAACCCCCTGCTGCTGTTCCAGGCTCCGCTCTATCAGGCGCTGGCTAAACGCCTGAGCGGCACCCTCATCATCAATCTGCTGCCCCGCACCCGGCTCGAACAGGCACAGGCTCTGCGACTGGCAGAGGAGTGGATAGGCCCGACCCACGTCCACGACGTGCCCGGCTACCGCAACGTCATCCTGCACGCGACCCGTCAGCATGGCCAGGGCGGGCGAGCACCGGCAGGGTGAAGAACCTGCGAAGTGTGCAGGCATCGCGTCCTGCCCTGCCTGCCACCCTTATACCTGCAGCCAGAAGGTGACGGGGCCGTCGTTGAGCAACCTGACCTTCATGTCGGCGGCGAAGCGGCCGGTTTCGGTCGGCACGCCGCTCTCCCTGGCGCGGGCCACGAAGTACTCATAGAGTCGCTCGGCATCTGCGGGATGGGCGCCACCGGAGAAGCTGGGTCTCATCCCCTTGCCGGTATCCGCCGCCAGGGTGAACTGGGAGACCACCAGCAGGCTGCCACCCACCTGGCTGACGTTGAGGTTCATCTTGCCGTTCTCGTCCGAGAAGATGCGATAACCGCTCACCTTGTGCAGCAGCTTGTCCGCCTTGGCCTCGTCATCCCCCTGCTCCACCCCGAGCAGCACCAGCAACCCCTGGCCGATGGCCCCGGTCACCTCTCCCTCTACCGTTACGCTGGCCTCGCTGACCCGCTGAATCAGTGCAATCACATCCCTCTCCTCTCAAAACAGCACGACCACCCATCCTGCGGGATGAGCGGTCGTCGATACTACCAATAAATGCCCTGCCCGGGCCAACGCCTTTGTGTCGGGATCCGGTGTGATGGCCGGCCAGCGTCAGGCCAGCTCCTCTGCACCGGGCTTCTCGTACTCCCCTAGGCAGGCGGTGGTCTCGGCCCCCAGCAACACCACCAGCCAGCTCAGATACACCCAGACGAACAGGATGGGAATGGTCGCCAGGGCGCCATAGATGGCCTGGTAGGAGGGGAAGTTGGTGATGTAGATGGCAAAGCCGCGCTTGGCCAGCTCGAACAGGGTGGCCGCCACCAGGGCACCGATGAAGGCGTGGGTCAGCCGCACGCGGCAGTTGGGCACCACGGTATAGATCAGCAGGAAGGTGAGCACGGAGAAGAGGAACGGCAGGCTGCGCAGCAGCAGATAGCCGATACCGAACAGGCTGTCAGCCGCGAACAACCTGAGCGAGAGAATGTAGGAGGAGATGGCGATGCTGGCACCGATGAGCACGGGGCCCAGGGTCAGGATCATCCAGTACATGGCGAATGCCTGGGCCAAGGGCCGGCTTCGGGTGGACCGCCAGATGTAGTTGAGGTTCTTGTCGATGGCCGAGATGAGCATCAGGGCCACCACGATCAGGGCACCGATACCGACGGCCGTGGTGTTGGTGGCGTTGGCCACGAAGCCGTCGATGTACTCCTTGAGCATCTCCCCTGCGGTGGGGACGAAGTTGTGATAGACGAACTGCTCCATCGCCTGCTTCAGGCTCTGGAACACCGGAAAGGCCGACATCATGCCGAACACCACGGCGATCATGGGCACCAGGGAGAGCAGGGTGACATAGGCCAGGTAACCGGCGGTCACCGTCAATCTGTCCTGCTGGAAGCGGCCCCAGACAAACTGGGCGAAGTGGGCACCATCGTGGCGCAAGAAGGAGAGTGCATGGGCCAGACGGCCGCGGATCTGCTGCTGCATCTTGTTTCTCGTAAGCGTGATCATGCAGACATTGTGTCAGATAGGGTGGTCATTTGGCCACCCGCAGACCGGCCGGATGCGCCTCCATCGAGCTCAGGCCCCATGCGCCCTCATGTCGAGCCCATAAAAAAAGAGGCCATAAGGCCTCTCTTTGGTCTGTCGATGAACAGCTATCGATCAAGCACGACCGGCGCGCTTGCGATCCAGTTCGGTCAGCAGCTTTTTACGGATACGGATGGCCTTGGGGGTGATCTCCACCAGCTCATCGTTGTCGATGAACTCGAGAGCCTGCTCCAGGGTCATGCGGATCGGCGGAGTCAGCACCTGGGCTTCGTCGGTACCGGAGGCACGCATGTTGGTCAGCTGCTTGCCTTTCAGGCAGTTGACGGTCAGGTCGTTGGAGCGGGAGTGGATCC
Source organism: Aeromonas sp. ASNIH1 (assembly GCF_002934285.1). Classification (NCBI taxonomy): domain Bacteria; kingdom Pseudomonadati; phylum Pseudomonadota; class Gammaproteobacteria; order Aeromonadales; family Aeromonadaceae; genus Aeromonas; species Aeromonas sp. ASNIH1. The sequence continues at coordinate 1,314,322 of NZ_CP026228.1, forward strand.
CGATCACCTGGCCTTCGTACACTTCGGTCGCGTGACCGATGAACAGACGACCACGATCTTGCAGACCGAACAGGGCGAAGGTCAGGGCCTTGCCGGTGGCGTTGGAAATCAGCACGCCGTTCTGACGCTCACCGATGCTGCCACCCTTGTGCGGACCGTAGTGGTCGAAGGTGTGGTACAGCAGACCGGTACCAGAGGTCATGGTCAGGAACTCGGTCTGGAAGCCGATCAGACCACGGCTCGGGATGATGAAGTCCAGACGGACGCGACCCTTGCCATCCGGGGTCATGTTGGTCATCTCGCCTTTACGCAGGCCGAGCTGCTCCATCACGGAACCCTGATGCGCTTCTTCCACGTCCACAGTGACGGTTTCGAACGGTTCTTGCAGTTCGCCATCCACGGTACGCAGGATAACTTCCGGACGGGATACCGCCAGTTCGTAACCTTCGCGGCGCATGTTTTCGATCAGGATGGAGAGGTGCAGTTCACCACGGCCGGAGACGCGGAACTTGTCCGGATCTTCGGTCTCTTCCACGCGCAGGGCCACGTTGTGGACCAGCTCCTGGTTCAGACGCTCCAGAATGTTGCGGGAGGTGACGAACTTGCCTTCTTTACCGGCGAACGGCGAGGTGTTGACCTGGAAGGTCATGTTCACGGTCGGCTCGTCAACGGAGAGCGGCGGCAGGGCTTCGACGGCACTGTTGTCACAGATGGTGTCGGAGATCTTCAGCTCGCCCAGACCGGTGATGGCGATGATGTCGCCCGCTTGCGCGTCGGTCACTTCGGTACGGGACAGGCCCAGGTAGCCCAGCACCTGACCGACCTTGCCGGTACGCGGTTTGCCGTTGGCACCGACGATGGTGACCTGCTGGTTGGTCTTGACGCGACCACGGGTGATGCGGCCGATACCGATGACGCCCACGTAGGAGTTGTAGTCCAGCTGGGAGATTTGCATCTGGAAGGCACCGTCAACGTCGCCCTTCGGGGCTTCCACGTTGTCGACGATGGCCTGGAACAGGGGTTCCATGTTCTCGGACGGGACGCCCTGATCCAGGGTGGCCCAACCGTTCAGTGCAGAGGCGTAAACAACCTTGAAGTCCAGTTGCTCATCGGTGGCACCCAGGTTGTCGAACAGATCGAAGACCTGATCCATTACCCAGTCAGGACGAGCACCCGGACGGTCGATCTTGTTGATGACCACGATGGGCTTCAGACCCTGGGCGAACGCCTTCTGGGTCACGAAACGGGTCTGCGGCATCGGGCCGTCAACGGCGTCGACCAGCAGCAGCACGGAGTCAACCATGGAGAGCACGCGCTCAACTTCACCACCGAAGTCGGCGTGACCCGGGGTATCCACGATGTTGATGCGGTAGTCGTTCCAACGGATCGCAGTGTTCTTGGCGAGAATGGTGATGCCACGTTCCCGTTCCAGATCATTGGAGTCCATGATCCGTTCCTGACCTTCGCTGGTGCGATCCAGAGTGCCGGATTGCTGCAGCAGCTTATCAACCAGAGTCGTTTTGCCGTGGTCAACGTGCGCAATAATCGCAATATTGCGTAAATTCTCTAACATTCTCGCCTCAAATCACCGGGTAAAATTGGGCGCTAATTGTACTCTCGCCTTTGTGATCTGCCTAGCAGAATTGCAACACATTCACACACAACAAAGGATCAGGATCATGGACCCCGCAGCAAAAGGCTGCTTAGATGGCCTGGATACGCTGGCGCACCATCTCGGCGCACCAAAACGATCCAAGGTTGCACCATTTCAATGCAGCAACCGGCATGAGAACGGGTTTCTCGACAGCCTGAAACGGTGCAAGTGCCCTGAAATCAAGCTGTCACAAACTTGGCACGATACTGGCTTATGTGAATGTGACGACGCATTCACCCAAAGAGTTTTAACACCGGAGGTTACTTAGCATGTCAGCCCAGAACGTTTTGGCCCTGATCCAGGAACACGAAGTCAAGTTTGTTGATCTGCGTTTTACCGACACCAAGGGTAAAGAGCAGCACGTATCCATCCCTTCCCACCAGGTTGACGAAGACTTCTTCGAAGACGGCAAGATGTTCGATGGTTCCTCCATCGGCGGCTGGAAGGGCATCAACGAGTCTGACATGGTGCTGATGCCGGACCCGGCTTCCGCCAAACTGGACCCGTTCACCGAAGAGACCACTCTGAACATCGTCTGTGACGTGCTTGAACCCGCCACCATGCAAGGCTATGACCGTGATCCGCGCTCCATCGCCAAGCGTGCCGAAGATTTCCTGAAGTCCAGCGGCATCGCTGACACCGTGCTGTTCGGGCCGGAGCCGGAATTCTTCATGTTCGACAACATCACCTTCTCCAACACCATGGGCCACAGCTTCGTGAAGATCGAATCCGAAGAAGCTGCCTGGAACTCCGGTACCGACTACGAGCACGGCAACAAGGGTCACCGTCCGTTCGTCAAGGGGGGTTACTTCCCGGTTGCCCCGGTTGACTCCTCCCAGGACATCCGTGCCGCCATGTGCCTGGTGTTGGAAGAGATGGGCCAGGTCGTCGAAGCTCACCACCACGAAGTGGCGACCGCCGGTCAGAACGAGATCGCAACCCGCTTCAACACCCTCACCCTGAAGGCTGACGAAGTACAGGTCCTGAAGTACGTGATCCACAACGTGGCCCACGCCTACAACAAGACCGTCACCTTCATGCCGAAACCCATGTTCGGTGACAACGGCTCCGGCATGCACTGCCACCAGTCCCTGGCCAAAGACGGCGTCAACCTGTTCGCAGGCGACCTGTACGGTGGTCTGTCCGAGATGGCGCTGCACTACATCGGCGGCATCATCAAGCACGCCAAGGCCATCAACGCCTTCGCCAACCCGACCACCAACTCCTACAAGCGTCTGGTGCCGGGCTATGAAGCACCGGTCATGCTGGCCTACTCCGCCCGCAACCGCTCTGCCTCCATCCGTATCCCGGTCGTGCCGAGCCCGAAAGCCCGCCGCATCGAAGTACGCTTCCCGGATCCGGCTGCCAACCCCTACCTGGCCTTCGCTGCCCAGCTGATGGCCGGTCTGGACGGTATCATCAACAAGATCCATCCGGGCGATGCCATGGACAAGAACCTGTACGATCTGCCGCCGGAAGAAGCCGCCGAAGTCCCGACCGTTGCCGGTTCCCTGGACGAAGCGCTGTCCGCACTGGATGCAGACCGTGAGTTCCTGACCCGTGGTGGCGTGTTCAGCGATGACTTCATCAACTCCTACCTGGAACTGAAACAGCAGGATGTTGACCGCGTGCGCATGACTCCGCACCCGCTGGAGTTCGAGCTGTACTACTCCGTCTAATCCGCTTTCCCATGACAAACCCGCCATCTGGCGGGTTTTTTTCATTCTGGCAACGGAAATACCGCCGAACGGGCACGATCATGCAGAAAGATGATCCCGTTCACGGAGCCGTACCACCCTCGGCTGTTCACACCCCGACCCCGTGGTTTTTCTCTGATAGGATTAAGGTGAACCCCGTCAAGGAGAGATGGATGAACACTGTACCCTGGCTGCTGAGCCTCCTGCTGATGGCCTCCTGTTCCGCACAGGCCGCCCGCGTCTACTCCTGGGTCGATCCCCAGGGGGTGACCCACTACACCGATGCCCCCCCTCCCGGCAAGAGCGCAAAAGAGGTGGACCTGCGGGTCTCGCCGCTCATCGGCACAGCCCCCCACTCGGTCCAGGTGGACAACTTCAACAGCCTGACCGGTGTCGATGCCAGGAAAGCCCTGGAAGCGGCTCCCCTGGAGATCGACCTCATCTCTCCGGAACCGGGCAGCACATTGCGCGACAATACCGGCAACATCGTCTTCCAGGGCGAGATCTCTCCCCAGGTCCCGGTGCAATACGATGTGCGCCTGATCCTGAACGGCAAGGCGGTGCCCCTGGTTCACAACAGCCTGGCCATAAGGGTGGAAAACCTCGATAGGGGCGCTTACGAGGCACGGCTCGAGTTGCTCGCCAAAGACGGTACGATCCTTGCTAAATCTAAGCCAACCACCTTTTACCTGCACAGGGCGTCGGTGAATCAGGCTCCCAGAGCCGCCCCCAAGGCCAATTAGGGGTGATGTGACGCACCGATGCGGGTAAACTTGATGCACTATATTGGTGCATTCTAGGTGTACAGCACCGTTTTAGGGAGAAACCTGTGCCAACCCGCTCGGACAACGCCAAGACACTCTTGGACAATCTGCTGACCGCCGTCATTCTCATGGATGAACGTCTCTGCATTCAATTCGTCAACCCGGCGGCAGAGCAGCTGCTTTCCCTCAGCGAACGACGACTGATCGGCATCGAACTGCCCCACCTGCTGGAGCACATCTCTCTCGATCTGCAGCGTTTCAAACAGTGCCTCATTTCGGGGCAGGGCTTCACCGACAGCGAAGTCACCCTGGTGGTGGAGGGGGAGCCCAGGCTGGTAGAGATCAGCGTCAGCCCCATGGCCGATCATGAACAGCGACTGATGGTGGTAGAACTGCGCAAGATCGATCAGCAGAAGAAGATCAGCCAGGAGCTGCAGCAACACGCCCAGCAGCAGGCCGCCAAGGAGCTGGTGCGCGGCCTGGCGCACGAGATCAAGAACCCCCTGGGGGGATTGCGCGGCGCGGCCCAACTGCTGCAAAAGGAGTTGCCCGACCCGGCCTTGCGTGAATACACCGGCATCATCATCGAGCAGGCCGATCGCCTGCGGGTGCTGGTCGACAGGTTGCTCGGTCCCCAGCGTCCCGGCCGTCACCAGATGCACAACGTTCACTCCGTGCTGGAGCAGGTGCGCCGTCTGGTGGACCTGGAGCTGCCGCCGCAGATCCGCATCGAGCGGGACTACGACCCCAGCATCCCCGAATTCGAGATGGAATCGGACCAGCTGCAACAGGCGTTCCTGAACATAGTGCGCAACGCCGCCGAGGCCCTTGGGGATCAGGACGGCCTCATCCGCATCAAGACGCGCACCGCCTTCCAGATCACCATCCATGGCCAGCGCTATCGCCTGGCGGCCGAAATCAAGATCATCGACAACGGCCCCGGCATTCCCGACGCCATTCGCGACACCCTCTTCTATCCCATGATCACCGGCAAGGACGGGGGAACAGGCCTGGGCCTCTCCATCGCCCAGAACCTGATCGATCAGCACAAGGGGCGCATCGACTGCATCAGCTGGCCGGGCCACACCGAATTCACCATTTATTTACCACTTCGCAAGTAAGGGAACCTCATGACAGCAAAAGTGTGGATCGTCGATGACGACAGCTCCATCCGGTGGGTTCTGGAGCGCACCCTTGGCAGCGAAGGCTTCGAATGCGAAAGTTTCGCCGACGGCGAAGCCCTGCTGAGTTCACTGGAGATGCGCTCACCGGACGTGATCCTCTCGGATATTCGCATGCCGGGCATCGACGGCCTGAGCCTGCTGGAGCAGATCCATCGCCGCCAAGCCGATCTGCCCATCATCATCATGACGGCCCACTCGGACCTCGACTCCGCAGTCAACGCCTACCAGCGAGGTGCCTTCGAATACCTGCCCAAGCCGTTCGACATCGACGAAGCGGTCACCCTGGTACGCCGGGCCGAGAACCACCTCAAGGAGCAGCGGACCAAGCGCAAGGCTCGCCAACAGGAAGCCACCACCACCCCGGAGATCATCGGCGAAGCCCCTGCCATGCAGGAGGTGTTCCGCGCCATCGGCCGGCTGTCGCGCTCCAGCATCTCGGTGCTCATCAACGGTCAAAGCGGTACCGGCAAGGAGCTGGTTGCCCATGCCCTGCACAAGCACAGCCCCCGGGCCCACAAGAACTTCATCGCCCTCAACATGGCGGCCATCCCGAAAGATCTCATCGAATCCGAGCTGTTCGGTCATGAGAAGGGAGCCTTCACCGGCGCCAACAACATTCGTCACGGCCGCTTCGAACAGGCCGATGGTGGCACCCTGTTTCTCGACGAAATAGGCGACATGCCGCTGGACGTGCAGACCCGGTTGCTGCGGGTTCTGGCGGACGGGCAGTTCTACCGGGTTGGTGGCCACCAACCGGTGCAGGTGGATGTGCGGATCATTGCCGCCACCCACCAGAATCTGGAGAAACGGGTCGCCGACGGCGAGTTTCGGGAAGACCTGTTCCACCGCCTCAACGTCATCCGCATCCATATTCCGGCCCTCAAGGAGCGCCGGGAGGACATCCCCCAGCTGGCCCAGCACTTCCTGCTGCGAGCCGCCAAGGAGCTGAACGTGGAGGCCAAGAGCCTGCACCCGGATACCCAGACCTACATCAGCCGCCTGCCCTGGCCGGGCAACGTGCGCCAGCTGGAGAACGTCTGCCGCTGGCTGACGGTGATGGCCTCGGGCCAGGAGGTGCTGGTAGGCGATCTGCCCACCGAGCTGCTGACTCCCATCACTAGCACCGCCGAGCCGGGCCAGCCCGCCCTGACCGGTGGCTGGCAGCAGCAGTTGCAGGACTGGGTGGCCGCCAAGCTGGCCCTGGGGGAGACCGATATCCTCGCGGATGCCATGCCCCAGTTCGAACGGATCATGCTGGAGACGGCACTGGATCACACCCACGGTCACAAGCAGGAGGCTGCCCGCCTGCTCGGCTGGGGCCGCAATACCCTGACCCGCAAGCTCAAGGAGCTCGACATTCCCTGAGCCTGCGGGAAAAACGATTCCCATCACGCCTTGAGGGAAAGCCTGACCAATCACACCCCGTTTGCTTGCAAACGGGGTATCTTTTTCAGGCGTCCCGCCTAGAATGGCATGCTTTCCAACCCGACTCGCAGAAGGTGCCCCATGATTGACAGATCCCTCCCCCTGACCGACCTGCATCGCCATCTGGATGGCAACATCCGCCCGCAGACCATTCTCGAGCTGGGACGTCAGCACAACTTCCGACTGCCGGCCGATGAGCTGGAAGCTCTGCGCCCGCACGTGCAGATCGTCGAGAACGAGCCGAGTCTGGTGGCCTTCCTTAAGAAACTGGACTGGGGCGTTGCCGTGCTGGCCGACTACGATGCCTGCCGCCGGGTCGCCTACGAAAACGTGGAAGATCTGCTGCGTGCCGGGATCGACTATGCCGAGCTGCGCTTCAGCCCGGCCTACATGGCGATGACCCACAAACTGCACCCGCAGGGCGTGGTCGAAGCCATCATCGACGGCGTGGCCGCAGGCAGCCGTGACTTTGGCATCAAGACCAATCTCATCGGCATCATGAGCCGTACCTTCGGCACCGAGCAGTGCAAGCAGGAGCTGGATGCCTGTCTGGCTCATCGCGATCGCCTGGTCGCCATCGATCTGGCCGGCGACGAACTGGGCTTCCCGGGCGATCTCTTCACCGACCACTTCCGCCGGGTGCGGGATGCAGGCATGCGGGTCACCGTGCACGCCGGTGAAGCCGCCGGTCCCGAGAGCATGTGGCAGGCCATTCGCGAGCTGGGAGCCGAGCGCATCGGCCACGGCGTCAAGGCCATCCAGGATCCGGCCCTGATGGCCTATCTGGCCGAACACCGCATCGGCATCGAGTCCTGCCTCACCTCCAACCTCCAGACCACCACGGTGGCGAGTCTGGCCGATCACCCGATCCGCCAGTTCCTGGCGGCCGGCGTGCTGGCCTGCCTCAATACCGACGATCCGGCGGTGGAGGGGATCGACCTGCCTCACGAATACGAGGTGGCTGCCCCCGCTGCCGGCATGACGGTGAGCGAAATCCGCACCGCCCAGCAGAACGGCCTGATCCTGGCCTTCCTGAGCGAAGCCGAGAAGGCCGAGCTGAGTGCCCGTGCGGCTCAACGCTGAGCAGGGGTAAAACCCAATAAAAAAACCGCCGAAAGGCGGTTTTTTTATTGTCCCACGACATTGCCCGGCCTAGATCACCCGGGAGAACTGCTGCTGGCGCGCCTTGCTGCGCAGGTAGACATCGAAGCACATGCAGATGTTGCGGATCAGCAGCTGACCGGTGGAGACCACCTCCAGCCCCTCTTCGGTCATGCGCACCAGACCGTCGTCGATGAAGGTCTGCAACAGCTTGAGATCCTCGGCAAAATACTCCTTGAACACCAGGCCGTGGGCCTGCTCCACAGCGGCGAAGTTCAGGGAAAAATCGCAGATGAGGCGCTTGATCACCTCACGACGGATCAGATCGTCCCGATTGAGGGAGCACCCCTTCCACTGGGCATGGCCCAGTGACTCGACCTGGGCGTAGTAGGTTTTGAGATCCTTCTGGTTCTGGGAATAGGCATCCCCCATCATGCTGATGGAAGAGACCCCCAGCCCCAGCAGATCGCAATCCCCCTGGGTGGTATAGCCCTGGAAGTTGCGATGCAGCTTGCCCTCGCGCTGGGCGACGGCCAGCTCGTCATCGGGCTTGGCAAAGTGGTCCATGCCGATGAACTGATAACCCTGGCCGGTCAGGAAGGCAATGGTGTCCTGCAGCATGGCCAGCTTCTCCTGCGGCGCCGGCATGTCCGCTTCTTTCAGCTTGTGCTGGGCGGCAAAACGGCTCGGCAAGTGGGCATAGTTGAAGATGGAGAGGCGGGCCGGGTCGGTCTTGAGCACCTCTTCCAGGGTGTGATGGAAGCTCTCCCGGTTCTGGTGCGGCAGACCGTAGATGAGATCCAGATTGGTGGAGCGGAACCCCAGCTCGCGGGCACGGACCAGCATGGCGCGGATGAAGTCGTTGTCCTGCTCCCGATTGACCGCGACCTGGACCGTCTTGTTGAAGTCCTGAACGCCGAGGCTGATGCGGTTGAAACCGAGCTCCCGCAGCACATCCAGCATGGACAATTCGATCTCGCGGGGATCCACCTCGATGCTGATCTCCCCCTCCTCGGCGAAGTGGAAGTGCTCCCGCAACATGGCCATCAGGCGACGAGTCTGGGGGTCGCTCAGATAGGTGGGTGTACCGCCACCCCAGTGCAGCTGGGTGACCAGTCTCTCCTTGAACAGGGGGGCCTGGGCCTTGATCTCCTGTTCGAGGTAGTCGAGGTATTGATCTGCCTTGTGCTGGTGCCGGGTAATGACCTTGTTGCAGCCGCAGTAGTAGCAGAGCTTGTGACAGAAGGGGATGTGCACGTAGAGCGACAGATTGCGTGCAGGATACTGGCCCGCTGCCTGGACAAAGTCCGGATAGCCGAACCCCTCGTTGAACTCCAGCGCAGTGGGATAGGAGGTATAACGCGGACCACTGTAGTTGTATTTTTCGATCAGGGCCTGATCCCACACAATCTGTTCTGCTTGCACGCTTGCTTCCTCTGTCTTTGTCATGGGCTCACCGGCTTAACTGAAAATCCTTCAGTCTGGCGACATCCTCAAGGATCTGCGCCTCCAGCTCGGCCTCGTAGCCGCTGCGTTCGAGATCCATCTTCATCACTTCATTGCGCTTGAGTGCCCGCCTCGCCTCATGGGTCGGCATCTCCTTCACCTTCTCATAGAGGCCGTAGAGCCCCGGGAACTCGGTGACAAAGGCGCGGCCCCCCTTTATTTGCAAGGCATCCAGCAGATTGGTCAGCCGGATGGCGCCTTCTGAGTAGTCGCACTGACCATCTCGTACCGCGTGGGCGATCACCCTGACACTCTCCAGAATCCGCTCGTTGCGGGCCGCAATGGCGTGCTGCTGCATCTCTTGCTGGCGTTTGAGACGCGCCATCAGGGTGCCGGCATAGACGGCAAGCCCCAGCAAAATCAGGCCACCCAACAGGGCGGCCAGCATCCATCCACTCATCACTTTTTCTTCGGCTCGGGTTTGGCTTCAGGCTGGTAGTCCGCCTGAGAGAAACGCTCCCACAGCTCCTCTTCGGAGGCAGGCTGACTCGGCTCATCAAAATCGGCATCATCAAAATCCATGTCGCCATCTTCGTCATCGTCGTTGTCGATGATGCCGAGCTCGTCCATCAGCTCCTGATAACGGTCAACCCGCTGATCGACCCATGCCTGCTCTGCGGCCTCCAGGGTTTCACCGGCATCCAGACGATCCAGCAAGGCATTGAGGCGATCATCATTCTCGATGGACGCCAGCTCCTGCTCGGGGGTCATCACCACCCGCTTCTCTTTCGCAGGCTTGGTCGCCACCGGCTTGCTGCCCTTCTCGTCGGCAATCAGCGCGATGGGCTTGCGAGAGCCGATGCGTGGATCCTTGGCCTGCTTGGAGCCGCTCTTTTTGCCCGCCTGCTCGACCTGTTGGCGGGAGCCCGCCTTCAGGCCCTTGCGCTTGGCGGCGCGCTTGCGCTCACGACCTTCCTGAGCACTGGCATCTGATTCTTTGCGCTTGCCGGTAGGCTTGCGGTTGGGTTGTTTGGCCGACATGAATGACTCCGACAAATAACTGAATGGAAACCCCCGGAGCGTGTCGTCCGGGGAGGATGCTGAAGCGGGGAACAGTAAATATGGAACAAGAGTGGGATCCCGCACCAATTCGACCACTCTGGGTCGCTAAACACCGCAGGATCGGCATCCTCTGGGCATGTTGCTGGTATTTTGACACAGAATGTCTTGGCGGGTTAATGACCCAATAGAAAAAAGGCAGCCGAAGCTGCCTTTTTCCATCATGCGAGTTCCATTCCCTGGAAGCCAATCGCCTTATCCCTGGGCGAACCACGGCGCATCATTTCGTTGGATCATCCTGATCCTTATTGACCAGTCCTGAGTGTGCGTGTGTTTGTTTGTCTAACCCAAACCGGCGACATCCTGCCTCCCATCGGGGTGGTTGCCTCCCGCAGCCCCGCTCATCCCTGGCGGTCACCATCCTGGCTTTTTGCATCTATTGCTCATCGCATGCTCCGAGCCGACATCCTGTCAAACCGAAGACGGGTCTTGCACCCTCTCTCCGGCCAATCCTTGCTGCCTACTGTAACTTCTTCGCTGGATGACTCAATCAACCAAAGCACATTTCGAACTGGTACAAAGTGATTTTTTATTTCTTAATTCATTGAAAAACAAAAAATAATTAAATATACATGAGCAATCTTTCAGACACGACCAGCCCCGTATATAGAAGATCTCTTACAGCAATGCAGGCTGTTTACGGGCGATCGCTACAACCTCAAAAAAGAACAGGGAACACAATGGTTCCCTGTTCTTTTCAACAAGATAACTAACAGGCTATATCAGTGAAGCCCCGCCACATACTTGGAGAGCGCCTCGATGTCCTGATCCGTCAGCTTCTTGGCCACATCCCGCATCATGCCATTGGGATCGTTGTCGCGGGTCGCCGAACGAAAAGCGCTGAGCTGGGCCTTGATATAGGCGGGATGCTGCCCTGACAGGCTGGGATACTTCGCTTGCTCGACGCCGGAACCCCGTGGGCCATGACAGGCGGTACAGGCGGCCAGGCCTCGCTCCATGTCCCCCCCCATATAAAGCGCCTTGCCTGCGGCAACCACATCATCGGGCACGGCAACCGGCGTCACCTTCTGGCTGGAGAAATAGGCGGCAAGATCGTCCATATCCTGCTCGGACAACGGCAACGCCATAGGTCCCATGACGGGCGCAACCCGACCAGTTTGGCCAGAAGCTGCAGCCTTCAGTTCAACTAATTGTTTTTTGATATATGATGCGTGCTGACCAGCAATCTTGGGATACATGTCGACTGGGCTGTTGCCGTCCGGTCCATGACAGGCCGCACAGACGGCAGCCTTGGTTTGTCCCGCAGCGGCATCGCCCTTGGCTTGTGCCATCCCAGTTACGCCAACCATCAGAGCAAGTGTAATGACTAGGTTCTTCATGGCGTTCCAACTTTCTCGTTATTAGGCTTCCAGATCCCATGCCGCTGAAGGCATGTTAAAATAAACGCGTTCAAGCGACGCCATTTTACACTATTTCACAAAAAAGTAACTCTATAACCCTCTATCTCTATGGGGAATTTACGTTGGATACACAAACTCTGAATTTCAATAAGGTGCATTTTGTGACCAGCGCACCCGACATCCGCCACCTGCCAAATGATGGGGGTGTCGAGATTGCGTTTGCCGGTCGTTCCAACGCTGGCAAGTCGTCTGCATTGAATACCTTGACCAAACACAAGAACCTGGCACGTACCAGTAAGACCCCTGGCCGTACTCAGCTGATCAACCTGTTTGAGCTGGAACCGGGCAAACGCCTGGTCGACTTGCCCGGCTATGGATATGCCCAGGTTCCGTTGGAAATGAAGCTCAAGTGGCAAAAGTCACTGGCTGAATACCTGCAACGACGGGAGTCCCTGAAAGGGCTGGTGATCCTGATGGACATCCGCCATCCGCTCAAGGAAACCGACATGAACATGCTGGAATGGAGTTCACACCGTGAACTGCCGGTGATGCTGTTGCTGACCAAGGCGGACAAGTTAAGCCCGGGGCCCCGCAACAACCAGGTGATCAAGGTTCGTCAGGCGGTGGCAGAACTGGGCCCGCAGATCCAGGTTGAAGCATTCTCTTCTCTGACCAATATCGGCGTCGAGAAGCTGGCCCAGACCCTGAGCGGCTGGTACCTGTCCGAAGCAGACAACGCCCAGGTAGACGACGAAGATAATCAGAACGAGGAGTAAACGACTCCTCTCCCTGGCTGCAATTGGCGGAGTTGGACCTCCGCTGATTGAAAGGCTTTCATGATCCCCCCATCTCCGAGCCCTCCCTCCCCGCCTTCGCCACCTCTGAAGAAAAACCTCAAAAAATATATTTAAATCATACTGATAGCATGTTTAGACGCGAAAAGAATTAACTAATCATCAACCTGATACCGTTTTCATGGATATCGAGTAAAAAATCAGAATGGAAGGCTGTAACAAACGAAACTGAAATTTAATTACACGGTGAGGCAATATAGGGATAAAAATGAGGCCGGTCTTGCCATTGCAAACCGGCCTGAAGAAATGAGTTCAAAAATTTGGGAAAAAGCGAGTTCTCGAGAACAAAGACGATTGGTTTTCCTCAAGAAACGCCTTCATTCTAACAAAGAACGGCAACAATTAAAGCATTTACTCTAAATGTTGTGCATAAAAAAACGCCCCGACGATGACTCATCGGGGCTGCTATTCAGCCACATTCAATTACGTGAAATAAAAGGTCTGAAAGATAGAACATCTTACCTCTGTACCCTACGCCGACAACTGTACAGCAAAGCAGCAGAAAGTGAAAGTAATTTATGTAATTTAGTTTCAATGGTAGGAAAAAGAAAAAATATTCATAATTTTCATGCAGATAAAAAAATCCCCAGTACGAATACCGGGGAGTTATAAAGGTGACTAGCTAGCACTTCCTCAACTATCCAGTTAGTCAGCAGTCCGTTACAGAAGTTCCGCTGCTTTGAGAAAAAACTCAAAAAATTCTGCGAGTGACGGCAAAGTAAAAGTAACTTATTGTTACGCAATGGTTTTATAAAAATGGCACCTGTTCTGCCACACACCCACCGCAGAACGACCGTTTCACATCACACGTGCCGTGCCGCATCACGAGGGATGCCCTTATCCAGCGATGCAAAATCTCTACATCAGATCTGCCGACCGCCCAATAGAGCGCACTAGCTGGTTCACACGACGCCCAGATTGCGCTGCAACTCTCTCAATACCTGCTTGGTGCCGGGCCGGATCCCTCGCCATACGGTAAAGGCCTCAGCAGCCTGCTCGACCAGCATGCCCAATCCATCCATGGTATGGCGCGCGCCATGTTGCTTGGCCCAGCCGATGAAGGCTGTATCCGTTGCGCCATACATCATGTCGTAGATCGCGATGTCCGAGTGGATGAGGGTTGGCGCCAAAGGTGGCAACTCACCTTGCAGACTCGCTGAGGTGGAATTGATGATGAGATCGAACGGCCCCACCAGCTGTTCATAGGATTGAGCAGTGATGCTGCCCAGATCCCTGAACTCCACAGCCAGCTGTTCCGCCTTGGCATGGGTACGGTTGACCACGACGATCTCGCCCGGCGCTTCCGCCAGCAGGGGGGCCAGGGCGCCACGAGCTGCGCCACCGGCCCCCAGAAGCAGGATCCTGCTACCGGCAAGGTTCACTCCGTGAGCCTTGAGATCTGCGACCAGCCCGGCGCCATCGGTATTGTCACCCAGCAGCACACCATCATCAGTCAGTTTGATGGTGTTGACCGCTCCCGCCCGCTTGGCCCTGGGGCTCAGCCGCTCCACCAGCCCGAAGGCTTGCTCCTTGAAAGGTACGGTCACGTTGCACCCCTTCCCTCCTTCGGCGAAGAAGTGGTTCAGAGCGCTGGCAAACTCATCGACGGCAGGTTCTGCCAGACCATACTCCAGCTCTTGCTGGGTCTGCCTGGCAAACAGGGTATGAATGAAGGGAGATTTGCTGTGGCGCACGGGGTGGCCAAAAACCAGATAACGATCCATCAAGGCGTTCCTTTTGAGAGCAATATCCCGATTTAACGGGTTTTCTCATGAAGGAACAAGCCGAATATCGGCCAATAAGAAGAGGCCATCATGGCCCCTCTGGTCACAACCACTCGCGCGGTTTGAGGTAGTCGCTGTAGAGCAATGCCTCCGGGCTACCAGCCTCCGGCTGCCAGTCGTACTCCCAGCGCGCCAGCGGCGGCATCGACATCAGGATGGATTCGGTACGCCCCCCCGTCTGCAGTCCGAACAGGGTCCCGCGGTCGTAGACCAGATTGAACTCCACGTAGCGGCCACGGCGATAAAGCTGGAACGCCCGTTCCCGCTCCCCATAAGCAAGCTCCTTGCGTCGCTCGACAATCGGCAAGTAGGCCGCCAGGTAACCCTCACCCACTGCACGCATGAAGGCAAAGCAGTCGGCAAAGGGCCAGCGGTTCAGGTCATCGAAGAACAGGCCACCCACCCCGCGCGTCTCGCCCCGATGCTTGAGGAAGAAGTAACGATCGCACCAGGATTTGAACTCGGGATAAATGTCGGTGCCGAACGGCTGACAGAGCTCATGGGAGACCTGGTGCCAATGCCTCACGTCCTCTTCGAACGGATAGAAGGGCGTCAGGTCGAAGCCGCCACCAAACCACCAGATCGGCTCCTCCCCCTCTTTCTCGGCGATGAAGAACCGCACATTCGCATGGCTGGTCGGTACATAGGGATTATGCGGGTGGATCACCAGCGATACCCCCATGGCCTCAAACCTGCGGCCAGCCAGTTCGGGACGATGTGCGGTCGCGGATGCCGGCATGGCATCGCCATAGACATGGGAGAAGTTGACCCCACCTTGCTCGATCACCGCCCCCTGGCGCAGCACCCGTGTAATACCGCCACCACCACCTTCGCGACTCCAGGCATCTTCCACAAAGCGCCCGTATCCATCGGCCTGCTCCAGGCCACGGCAGATATCATCCTGCAATTGCAGCAGGAAGGCTTTTACCTGGGCCACATCCGGTTTGCTCATTTTATCTCCTGTCAGACAGGCATCATGCATGCACTGCCTGCACTTCTCGTATTGTCATGACCTCATCGCACAGCCTGCATGAAACCGGGCCGTGCCCAACTCAGGATGGGCGAATGATGGCCCCGGTGCGGGCGTCCTTGATTTCGGACGGGTTGGCTTGCCCCCCGACTTCGCCGGGCAGAATGTAAGCCAGCTGGCTTGCCAGCAGATCGCCAATATCAGCCACCCGGCGAGCGGGATCCTCACCGGTTAGATTGGCACTGGTGGACACCAGCGGTTTGCCAAATGCCCGGCAAAGCCCTTGCACCTGGGGATGGCCTGTGACCCGCACCGCCAGGGTCTCGAACTGACCGGTCAACCAGGACGGCGTCGTCGCGCGAGCGGGCATGATCCAGGTGAAGGGACCAGGCCAGCTCGCCTGCACGCGAGCAAGCTGCTCATCGCTGAGCTGGCTCAGGTCGATGTAGTCCTGCAATTGCGCCAGATCTGCCGCGATCAGGATCAATCCCTTCTCCACCGGCCGCTGCTTGATGGCCAGCAGCCGCTGCACGGCGGCTTCGGAATCAGGATCACACCCCAGACCAAACACGGCTTCGGTGGCATAGGCGATAACCCCTTCTCCTTGAAGGGCGGCAACCGCTTGTTCAAATTCATTTGGCATAGGCACATGCGACAGCCACGCTGCCGCCTCTCATCACTGGATTGTATGTTGAACCGACATGACGGCATCGGGGCCATCACTGCTACGATATGGGCTATATCCCTGCTCCTCTTCAGTCATGCATTTCGGCTCAGACGCTTGAGTGCATCAGTGAACCGAGCAACCGCAGGGAGCTTGAGATGGCGATCAGGTCAGGATCAGGGCAAGTTGGGCGATGTGCATCGGCTCACAACCTCACGCTGACCAGCAATCCGCCTGCCTGATCATGGGCGGCGAGATTATACCCGCTCAATCTGGTGGGAGCATTTCTTTTGCGGGCAGACCCAGCGCAGGTTCCCCCGCACCTTCTTCTCGATCATGATGCCCCAGCCACACTCGGGACAGGGCATGGGAACCGGCTTGTCATTCACCACATACTTGCAGTGAGGATAGGCGTCACACGAGTAGAACTGTTTGCCATAACGGGACGTGCGGCTCACCAGATGACCTTTGCCACACTCCGGGCAGAGGATTTGGGTATCGTCACTCTCCTGAAGGGACTCGATATGCTGACAGGCCGGGTACTGGGTACATCCCACAAACAGACCGTAACGACCCTTCTTGATGGCAAGTGGATGGCCACAATCCGGACAGGACGACCCCTCGAGCACTTTCTCTATATCGCGGCCAGAGGGGGTGAGGGAGCGAATGTAATCGCAAGCGGGATAGGCTGAACAACCAAGGAAGGGACCGTGCTTGCCCTGGCGGATCACCAGTTCAGCACCACACTGCGGACACGGCTCGCGCTCGAAGGCATGTTCGTGGGCAGAGAAGAGGTGGTGATCGATCTTTGACATAGGCCGCGCCTTGAAATCCAGATGGCCTGAATTCTACCAGCGCGGCACCGGGCTGTCAGTGGATGACGCCGTCCGACTCGTCAAACACCAGCTCTTCCATCTGCTGGTAGGCGTTTTCACTGCCTGGCACATTGAACAGCACCATCATGACGACCCACTTCAGATCGTCCAGCTCGATGTCCGGCTTGTCCAGCTCGAGCAACCGTTCGATGCAGATTTCACGGGTTTCGGCATTCAGCACTTGCGCCTGCTCCAGGAACAGCAGAAAACCGCGACATTCAGTACTGAGGCGAACCAGCTCCTGCGGCGCATAGATCCGCATAGAGCCCTGCTGGCTTGCGGTGACATAGACTTCCCGCTCGCTGTCGTGCAGGTTGGCCAGTCGCTCCAGCCAGTTGAGCGCTTTCTCGATCTCGTCCTTGTCGAAACCGGCCCGGCTCAGTTCGTCGGTGAGTTCATCCTGCTCGACCATCACATCTGCATCGCTGTGGATGTAGGTCTCGAAAAGGTACATCAATACATCAAACATGATTCGCCCTCCTCGCTCTGACGTATCCACCGGCTACCGCCATCACTGCACCAACCAGCTCCAGCTCTACCAACCTGCCCAGTACGACATCGACAGGAAGCCGGGCCCGTTCGGCAACGGTATCCACGCTCGTGGTCTCATAATCTACGTTATCCAACAAATCGGCATAAGGCAATTCGCTATTATGCTGCGCCTCGGAAGAACCGTTGGCGGGTCCGGGGGGCAAGACCAGCCTTGGAAACTCTTCCAGGATATCGGCGGCATTCAAGACCAGCTTGGCACCCTGTTGAAGCAGACGGTTGCACCCTGCTGCCTGTGCATTTTGCGGGGCGCCGGGAACGGCAAAGACCTCGCGGCCCTGCTCCAGCGCATAACGGGCCGTGATGAGCGAACCACTCTGTTCTGCCGCTTCCACCACCAGTGTCCCCAGCGACAGACCACTGATGATACGGTTGCGGCGAGGGAAGTGTTCAGCCAGGGGGCCTTGCTGGGGCGCCAACTCGGAAACAAGCAGACCTTCCTGCTCGAGGATCTGCATCGCCAACCCCTGATGACGCTTGGGGTAGAGACAATCCAGACCGGATCCCAGCACCGCCAGGGTGATTCCGCCCGATGCCAGCGCCTGCTGATGGCAGACGCCATCGATGCCCAACGCGAGGCCGGAGGTGATCGCCAGACCACAGCCCACCAACTCGGCACACAAGCGTGTCGCATTGTCTTTGCCGGCATAGGTGGGGTGGCGGGTACCCACCATCGCCAACTGTGGCAGGGAGAGGGATGAGACGTTCCCGCGGCAGTAAAGCAAGAGCGGGGCGCCGGGGATCTCTTTGAGCAGGGCAGGATATGCGGGGTCATCGGGACAGAGGAGGTGATTGCCGGGCTCGGCGGCCCAGCTCAATCCCTGCTCCACGACAGGAAGAGGCCATCTCATCTGCTGAATCTGGACACTCTGCAGACCAAGAGCTCGCAGGGCGCCATCGTCTGAGTCAAACAGAGTTGTGATGTCACCACCCACATGAGCCAACAGGCGAGCGGCGGTGACCGGGCCTATGCCTGTAACGGCATCCAGCGTCAGCCATAGCGACAACCGCTCCAGTGGCAAGGACACGTCAGAAATTACTGACCTGATAACCAGATCCGACCAGATCCTGGCTCTGCAGGATAAGACCGTAACTCAATTTGTCGTAGACCTTGAACAGCATGACTCTGGCAACAGCCTCGGCAGGCAGCGATGACTTGCCGGCAGAATAGAACGCCTTGTCATAGACGGATGAATATTCCCGGTATGACACCTTGCCATTCTTGTCCACCATCTCGGCTCCCGGGCGCAGGATCTCGAGCACATCGCCCGGGGCCACCTGATCACGCTCCCCCTTGTTGATGAGTACCACATCAAACTTGCCCCCACCATGTACCTTGCTCGGCAGCTCGATCACATAGCCGGGGGAAATGGAAGGTGCCGCCTTTGGCATGAACACGGCAGAGATGCTCTCCTGCGACGGCAGCGGCATCACCTTGTCGCCCTGATACACCTCACGCCGGTTATGGGTCAGCGTCACTTTGGTGGTGTCGTGGGCAAGGTACTCCTCTGCCCGCACCGTGCCGACAAAAATTGCCTCCTGACCGAGCGACTCGCCGGTATGCTTGTCCTTGTATGCCACCCCCGGGCGATAGAGGCCATAACTCTGGCCCGGGTTCAGGGCTCCTTTCACATAGAGAATGTCGCCCTCCAGCATCCCGACATGCTTGTCATTGTTGCCGAGCACATAGGGCAGGTCCTTGCTCTGCTGGCTGTTGGCCAGAATGTGGTCGGTCTGCAGGAAGGGCGCTATCTCGCTCAGAGGCAGGGTCGGTATGGGATTGGCCTTGTTTTCATAGCGGTTCTTGGGTGAGAGACGGATGACCTGCTTGCCCCCCTGATTGGCTTTGCCGAGCCGAGGCTCACCATTGACCCAGCTCAGGTGCAGCACGTCACCGGGATAGATCCAGTGGGGATTGGCGATCTGCGGATTGATGTTCCAGAGGCGTGGCCAGAGCCAGGGTTCGGCCAGATACTGGCCCGAGATATCCCAGAGGGTGTCCCCTTTTTGCACCACATAAGTCTCGGGGTAACCGGATTTGAGCGTCAACTGCTGTGCCATGGCGCCACCGGCCAGGGCTGTCGCCAGGCAGGCGACGACGATTTGCTTCAGATACATAACACTCCCTGTTACTTCTGCACGCAAAGTGTTGCTGTTTTTTGTCGGCGTAAATGACTAGAATTACGTCAATATTGACTGCGTTTATATGAAACTAAAGAAAAAATTATGGCCATTCTAGATGTATTGCGTTTCCCCGATGAGCGTCTGCGCACAGTCGCGGCCCCTGTCGAAGCCTTTACACCCGAGTTACAACACATTGTAGATGATATGTTCGAAACCATGTACGCGGAGGAAGGCATCGGCCTGGCCGCGACCCAGGTCGACATTCATCAGCGCATCATCGTCATCGATGTCTCCGAGAACCGCGAAGAACAGCTGGTGTTGATCAACCCAGAGATCCTGGAGCAGTCCGGCAGCACCGGCATCGAAGAGGGCTGCCTCTCCGTGCCCGGCAACCGTGCTCTGGTTCCGCGCGCCGAGTGGGTCAAGGTCAGGGCGCAAGATCGTCACGGCAACACCTTCGAGCTGGAAGCGGACGATCTGCTCGCCATCTGCATACAACATGAGATGGATCATCTGGTCGGCAAGCTGTTTGTGGATTACTTGTCCCCGCTCAAGCGCCAGCGCATTCGTCAGAAGCTGGAAAAGATGGCCCGTGAAGATCGCAAAGTCCTCTGAGGATCCGCTCCATTGAACAAGCTGAAACTGATTTTTGCCGGTACCCCCGACTTCGCCGCCCGTCATCTGGCGGCGTTGTTGTCTTCCGGCCACGAGGTCGTCGCCGTTTATACCCAGCCGGACAAGCCCGCCGGTCGCGGCCAGAAGCTCACCGCCAGCCCGGTCAAGGAGCTGGCGCTGGCCCACGATCTGCCGGTCTATCAACCTGCCTCCCTGCGCAATGAAGCGGCGCAGGCCGAACTGGCTGCTCTGGGTGCCGATCTGATGGTCGTCGTGGCTTATGGCCTCATCCTCCCCAAGGCGGTGCTCGATACGCCGCGTCTGGGTTGCATCAACGTGCACGGATCCCTGCTGCCGCGCTGGCGCGGTGCCGCCCCGATTCAACGCTCCATCTGGGCAGGGGATGCCGAAACCGGCGTCACCATCATGCAGATGGACGTGGGGCTGGACACCGGCGCCATGATCCGCAAGGTAACCTGCCCCATCGCCAGTGATGAGACCTCTGCCAGCCTCTATGACAAGCTGGCCGGTCTGGGCCCGCAGGCACTGGTCGATACCCTGGACGCCATGGCTGCCGGCGACACCGCTGCCGAGCCCCAGGACGATGCGCTGGCCAACTACGCCGAGAAGCTCTCCAAGGAAGAGGCCCGCATCGACTGGTCGATGGACGCCGTTGCCATCGAACGCTGCATCCGTGCCTTCAACCCCTGGCCCATCAGCTGGTTTGAAGTCGCCGGCCAGACCGTCAAGGTGTGGCAGGCCGAGGTCGTCGCACAAGATCACGGCCAGGCAGTCGGCACCCTGCTCAAGGCCGACAAGCAGGGGATCGAGGTTGCCACCGGTCAGGGCGTGCTGCGCCTGCTGACCCTGCAACCTCCCGGCAAGAAGGCCATGTCCGTTTCGGATCTGCTCAACTCTCGCCGCGACTGGTTTGAACCTGGCACGCAACTGATTTGATCTGGATTGAATTGACACAAGCGGGGCCCTGGCCCCGACTTGTGCATCTAAGGTAACGCTATGAAAACACGCGCACAGGCTGCTCTCGTCATTCAACAGGTGCTGGATCAGGGTCAATCTCTCTCCGCCGTTCTGCCTGCTGCCCAGGAGAAGGTCGCCCCTCGCGATCGCGCCCTCCTGCAAGAACTCTGCTACGGCACCCTGCGCTGGCTGCCCCGTCTCGATGCGGCGGTCAGCGAGATGATGGACAAGCCGCTCAAGAACAAGAGCCGCATCTTCCACTACCTCATCCTGGTCGGCCTCTACCAGCTCATCTATACCCGCATTCCGGCTCACGCCGCCGTGGCCGAGACCGTCAACGCCGTCAAGCTGCTCAAGGGTTCTTCTCTGCGCGGCCTCATCAACGGCGTACTGCGCAACTTCCAGCGCAGCGCCGAAGTGATCCTGCTGCGCATCGACCGCGTTCCCAGCGTCCGCCTCGGCCACCCCGAATGGCTCACCAAGCGCCTGCGTCAGGCCTATCCCGATGACTGGGAGTTCATCATGGAGGCCAACAACCAGCGCCCGCCCATGTGGATCCGCAACAACAGCCAGCGCCAGAGCCGCGAGGCCATGCTGGCCCGCATGAGCGAGGCGGGCATCCCGGCCATGGCCGGTGTGGAAGGGGAAGATTGCATCCTGCTGGAGCGCCCCTGCGACGTGACAAAGCTGCCCGGCTTCGAGCAGGGTGACTGCTCGGTGCAGGACGGTGCCGCCCAGCAGGCCGCCGCCCTGCTCGATCCCCAGCCAGGCGAGTGGGTGCTGGACGCCTGCGCCGCCCCCGGCGGCAAAACCGCCCATTTGCTGGAACGCCAGCCGGCCCTTGCCGGCGTGGTTGCCGTCGACGCCGACGACAACCGCCTCAAGCGGGTGCAGGAGAACCTGGATCGCATCGGCCTTCAGGCCCAAGTGATCCACGGTGATGCCAGCACGCCGGATCTGTGGTGGCCACAGGGGCAGTTCGACCGCATCCTGCTGGATGCCCCCTGCTCCGCCACCGGCGTCATCCGTCGTCACCCCGACATCAAGTGGTTGCGCCGGGATCAGGACATCCGCGAACTGGCCGAGCTGCAACGCCGCATTCTCGATGCCCTCTGGGGCAAGCTGAAGCAGGGCGGCACCCTGCTCTACGCCACCTGCTCCGTGTTGCCGGAAGAGAACCGGGAGCAAATCCGCGCCTTCCTGGCCGATACCCCGAATGCCCGCCTGGTACCGTTGCATGCAGAAGACACCCCGGCCTGTCCGGGTCGCCAGTTCCTGCCCGGCGAGGCGGAGATGGACGGCTTCTACTATGCCAAGCTCATCAAGCTGTAGGCCAAACCGGCGGATGGCAGGCCCGGTGACGGGCCGCCTCATTACGAAGCAACAACCTTGAGTAAGATGGCCTTATGAAAATCATCATTCTGGGCGCAGGTCAGGTGGGTGGCACCCTGGCCGAGAACCTCGCCGGCGAGAACAACGACATCACCATCGTCGACACCGACAGCGAGCGCCTGCGCGAACTGCAGGACAAATTCGACCTGCGGGTGGTGAACGGCCACGGCGCCCATCCCAGGGTGCTGCGCGAAGCCGGCGCCCAGGATGCCGACATGCTGGTCGCCGTCACCAACAGCGACGAGACCAACATGGTCGCCTGCCAGGTCGCCTACTCCCTGTTCAACACCCCAAATAAGGTGGCGCGCATTCGGTCCCCCGCCTATCTGGTGGAGCGGGATCGCCTGTTCCTGCCCGAATCCGTCCCCGTGGATCACCTGATCGCCCCCGAGCAGCTGGTGACCGACTACGTGCGTCGCCTGATCGAGTATCCGGGGGCGTTGCAGGTGGTGGATTTTGCCGACGGCAAGGTGGGCCTGGTGGCGGTCAAGGCCTATTACGGCGGCCCCCTGGTGGGCAATGCGCTCTCCACCCTGCGGGAACACATGCCCAACATCGAAACCCGGGTCGCCGCCATCTTCCGCCAGGGGCGCTCCATCCGCCCCCAGGGCACCACCATCATCGAAGCCGATGACGAGGTGTTCTTCGTGGCCGCGGCGGGCCATATCCGCGCCGTGATGTCGGAGCTGCAACGCCTCGAGAGCCCCTACCGGCGCATCATGATCGTCGGCGGCGGCAACATCGGCGCCGGCCTTGCCCGCCAGCTAGAGAAGCGCTACAGCGTCAAGCTCATCGAGCGCAACCAGAAGCGGGCGGAGCAGCTCTCAGAACACCTGGAACACACCATCGTCTTCTGCGGCGATGCGGCGGATCAGGAGCTGCTGGCGGAGGAGCACATCGACCAGATCGACGTCTTCATCGCGGTGACCAACGAGGATGAGGCCAACATCATGTCGGCCCTGCTCGCCAAGAAGATGGGGGCCAAGAAGACCATGGTGCTGATCCAGCGCGGCGCCTACGTGGACCTGGTACAGGGCGGCTCCATCGACATCGCCATCTCCCCCCAGCAGGCCACCATCTCGGCCCTGCTGACCCATGTGCGCCGTGCCGACATCGCCAACGTCTACAGCCTGCGCCGCGGGGCGGCCGAAGCCATCGAGGCGATCGCCCACGGGGACGAGAACACCTCCAAGGTGGTGGGCAAGACAGTGGGCGAGCTCAAGCTGCCCCCGGGCACCACCATAGGCGCAGTGGTGCGCGGTGATGAGGTGCTGATCGCCCACGATCGCACCCAGATACAGCAGGATGACCACGTGGTGATGTTCCTGGTGGACAAGAAGTACATCCCGGAAGTGGAGCGTCTGTTCCAGCCCAGTCCCTTCTTCCTGTAAGCCGGCCATGTCTCTGGCAACGGTATCCGGACCCGGCCCCTTTTCTCAGGAAAGGTCCGGGTCTTTTTTCAATCAACGACCAGGTTTTCTTGCATGATCAAGCTGCATCCCATCGTCTTCACGCTCGGGCTGGTGCTCTCCAAGCTGGCGCTCTTCATGTGGCTGCCCACCCTGCTGGCCCTGCTGACCGGTTCGGAAGGTTTCGTCGAATTTCTCAAGTCGGTCTTGATCACCCATGGTGCCGCCCTGCTCTGCCTCCATTACGGTCGCAAGGCAGAGTTTCACCTCGGCGTGCGGGAGATGTTCCTGCTCACCACCTCGGTCTGGGTGGTCGCCTGCGTCTTCGGGGCCCTGCCCTTCGTCTTCATCACCCATATCGACTTTGCCGACGCCTACTTCGAGACCATGTCGGGGGTCACCACCACGGGATCCACCGTGCTGTCGGGGCTGGACGGCATGGCCCACAGCATCCTGCTGTGGCGATCCATCCTGCAGTGGCTGGGCGGGGTCGGCTTCATCGTGATGGCGGTGGCGGTGCTGCCCTACCTCAACGTCGGTGGCATGAAGCTGTTCCAGACCGAGAGCTCCGATTGGTCCGACAAGAGCGCCCCCCGCGCCAAAACGGTGGCCAACAACATAGTGCTGGTCTATCTGGTGCTCTCCATGCTCTGCTTCCTCGCCTACTGGGTGAGTGGCATGAACCTGTTCGAAGCGGTCAACCACGCCATGACGACCCTCAGCACCGGCGGCTACTCCACCTCCGATCAATCCATGTCCCACTTCTCCCACGCGGCGCACTGGATAGGCACCCTCTTCATGTTCCTCGGCGGTCTGCCCTTCCTGCTCTATGTGCAGGCTCTCTCCCGCCGTGACAACAGCCTGTTCAAGGATGCCCAGGTGCAGGGCTTCTTCTGGCTGATCGTCTGGGTGACCCTGGTCGTCACCTTCTATCTCTGGGTGAGAGACATCTACGGCTTCATGGATGCCTTGCGCATCAGCAGCTTCAATATCGTCTCCGTGCTCACCACCACGGGTTTCGGACTCGGCGACTTCGGCACCTGGGGCCCGCTCACCACCATTATCTTCATCATCCTGCTGGCACTCGGCGCCTGCTCCGGCTCCACCTCGGGCGGGCTCAAGATCTTCCGGGTCCAGGTGGCCTTCGCCCTGTTCAAGAAACAGATGCGCCAGCTGATGCACCCCTCCGCCGTGTTTCCCCAGAAGTACAACGGCCGTCCGGTCAACGACGCCATCATCCGCTCCCTGATCTCCTTCGTGCTGGTCTACTTCGCCATCATCCTGCTCATCGCCGCCCTGCTCGCCGCCATCGGGCTGGACCCCCTGACCGCCATCTCGGGCTCCATCACCGCCGTGGCCAACGTGGGCCCGGGCATGGGGCCTGTCATCGGTCCCAGCACCAACTTCGCCAGTCTGCCGGATGCGGCCAAGTGGATACTGTCGTTCGGCATGCTGCTGGGACGCCTCGAGATCCTGACGGTGGCGGTGCTCTTCTTCCCCTCCTTCTGGAAGCAATAAGCAGCCGTCCAGGCTGTTGCATGAAACGAAAAGGGCAGCCAATGGCTGCCCTTTTCGTTGTCCCGGCGAATGACGATTCCCCTCAGTCCGCCGACTCCTCCCGCTCCAACGCCCGGTCCACCAGCGCGTCCGGCAAGGGCTTGGTCACCTCGACCCCCAGCTCGCGAAAGCGCTCGGCCTGGGCGATCAGGTTGCCACGACCGTTGACCAGCCGGCCCATCGCCTTGTCGTAGCTCTCCTGCGCCTTGTGCAGGCTGCCCCCCATCTGCTGCATCTCCTCCACGAACAGCCGCAGCTTCTCGTAGAGGCGGCCGGCCCGCTCCGCTATCTGGCGCGAGTTCTGGTTCTGCCGCTCGTAGCGCCACAGGTTCTCTATGGTGCGCAGCGCCACCATCAGGTTGGTAGGGCTCACCAGCAGGATGTTGTGTTCCAGCCCGTAGCGCACCAGGGAAGGGTCTGCTTCCAGGGCAGCGAGGAAGGCAGGCTCCACCGCCACGAACATCAGCACATAGTCCAGGGTGCGCACCCCGGGCAACTGCTGGTAATCCTTGCGGCCCAGCTCGCGGATATGGTTGCGCACCGAGGCGACGTGCTCCTTGAGCGCCACCGCCTTCTCCAGATCGTCAGCGGCGTTGTACCAGCGCTCATAGGCGGTCAGCGACACCTTGGCGTCGATGATGATGTCCTTTTCCTGGGGCAGGTGGACGATGACGTCGGGCTGGTAGCGCTTGCCCTTGTTCACCTCGATGTTGACCTGGGTGTGGTACTCATGCCCCTCGCGCAGGCCGCACTCGGAGAGGATCCGCGCCAGCACCACCTCCCCCCAGTTGCCCTGCTGCTTGCTGTCGCCCTTGAGGGCCCGGGTCAGCGCCGCCGCCTCTTCGGTCATGCGGGCGTTGAGCTCGGCAAGGCGCTCCAGCTCGAACTTGAGGTTGTGGCGTTGGGCCGTCTCCTGGGCGTGGGTCTCTCCCACCTGGCGGCGAAAACCCTCGAGCTGCTCCTTGAGTGGAGTCAGCAGGAGATCCATGCTGTTCTGATTCAGTTCGCGGAAGTTTCCAGCATTTTGTTCAAAGATACGATTGGCGAGGTTCTCGAACTGCTGGCTGAGGCGCTGTTCAGCCTCTTGTTGCAGTTGCAGCTTCTCGGCGCTGGCGATGCGCTCGCTGCGCAGGGTCGCCTCGGCTTCCTTGAGACGGGCGGTGAGCTTGAGCAGCAGGGTCTGCTGCTGATCCAGCTTCTGCTGAGCCAGCATCTTCTCGTCCTGCAGCGCGTCCCAGCGATCCTGCAACCCCTGATGACGCTCCTCCAGCAGCAGCGCCTCTTCACGGCCGCTGCGTCGCCCCCACCACCAGCCGAACAGCAGCGCCAGCCCGCCAACCAGCATGGCAGGCCACCAGGTCAGCAGCGGGGTCATCGGCGCCCCCGCTGGCGCAGGAAGAGTTCGAGATAGCGGTTGAGCAGCAACCAGATCAGCACATAGAGCAGATAGGCCGCCAGCACCACCCACTTGTGGCTGTTGACCCCGGTATCCAGTTCACTGAACTCGATACCCTTGAGATGGCAGTAGGCCCACATCAGCAGGGGGAAGACATAGAGCAGAGAAGCACGCCACAGAAATAGCCACATGAGTTCATTCAATCCCGCAAAAAGACCCGCCTAGCTTACACAAGGGCAACCCGGCTTGCGATCCTGCCCGCCGCTATTCTCTGGCTTGCCGGCCCAAAACTGGATAAAATTAACCCCTAATAGGTATAGAGGTGGGCATGACGCATTTTTTCTGTCGCTGGCTGGCACACGCATGGGGGAGCCCCCGCAGACCCGAGGTGGTCTGCCATGAGGCACGCCCGCCCTGGGCCATCGACGAGTCCCAGTTCCTCACCCTCTGCACCCGTTGTGGCGACTGCTTCAAGGCGTGTCCCAACGGCCTCATCAAGCCCGCCGATCGCCCCGAATATGACGGCAGCCCCATCGCCGGTACCCCAGTGCTGGATCTCGCCTGTGGCCAGTGCAGCTATTGCGGCAGCTGCGCCAGAGCCTGCCCCACGGGCGCACTGGATCCGACATTCCGCACCTGATTTAGGAATAAATTTGCCGATAGCGCTCACCCAATACCTCCAAAATGATCTGCTGGTCTCCTGTTAGCTCCGTTACTTGTGGCGGAGCTTCTCCCAGTCGATATTCATGGATGCCACCAAAGCGCAAAAAGATCCAACGGGCCGTCGGCTGCTGGGTCGGTTTCTTTTTCATATCCGCCACACTGCGATTCTGCTCCACTAATCCCTGCCGGATCCGGTGCTCCAACGCTGCGTAAATCATCAGGCTACAGGTCATCACCATGAGCAACGCTTCAATCCGCTCCGGCTTTTTCAGGTACAGTGAGGAGGTTAAAAACTCCGGGCTCTTGAGAAAACGAAAGCCCCGTTCGACATTCTGCTGCGCTTTATAGGTGGCCAAAAGTTCGGCCATGGTCAGCGTATCGCTGTGGTCATTGGTCGCCAGGATGAACACCCCGGTCTGGTTGTGGGCCTCTTCAACGCAAGCCAGGCTAGTTGCCGCCAACCCAGTGATTTGAAACTGATGGCCAATTGGCTCTTCGCCACGCTTGGGTCTGCCACGTCCTGTATAAACGGGTTCACCTACCACTTCGGCATCCAGTTGCAGCAGCATCAAGCTGGCGGTAAAACAGCTCAACTCAGCTTGGGCATCCGCCTCACAAGCAAAGCGTCGGGCACACAATTTGGCGAAGGCTTTGAGCTCGCGGGTACTGTCTTTGAGCAGGTTTTTGGCCAATGTCTGCTGCTCGCGGTGGCTGGCTTGTTCGCTGCGCACCAGCAACCAACGTTGCGCGACCCCGGCATAATTCGCGTGTTGCCAACGGCCATGATAGCCATTGCCCAGAGCGGTCAGCGGTTGTGCACCTATGGTTGCCACGGCCTGCTTTGCCTCATTGAGAGTGACGGGCACCCGGGTCACAAATAGTTGCTGCTGTTGCGCCAGTAATTGCAAGGTATCGGCGCAGTACAGTGCGGCATCGCCGACCAGATAACGGCACTCCTGCGCGGCCTTGAGACTGCTCAAATGGCGACGAACGGTCTGGGCAAAGGCTTTGGTGTCATTACTATTGCCGCTCAGGGCCTGCATATAGACAGGTAGGCCGGCCTGATTTTCACAGATGAGCTCAAGGATCACTTGATTCAGCTCTGGCCGGTGATCACGACTATAACCACGCACCAGTTGCAGCTTACCGACCAGATCCCCATCGGCACAGTCATAGGCGCCATCGACGTGGAAGCTGGTAATATCGAGGTGCACTGCGGTGCTTTTGAGCCCCAGCCGCTCGACAACTTGCGCCGCCATCACCTGATACAAGGCGCTGACATCGGCCTCAAAGAGGGCATCGAGACAGCGACCGAGCACATCATCATTGAGGTCATCAGCACAGATCCCGGGGCCAATCAGGCGCTCAACCGGCTTGTTAGCGAAGAATTGCGGGAACATGTGCAGGGTGCTGCTGTGAAAGCCGAGGCCGTTCACTATCATGGCGACCAAGGCTTCACCATGTGAGACCTTGAAAGGCGGGGTTTTGGGGAGCAAGGCATCGATCATGCGGGCAATGCCCAGTTCCTGGCAGAGTGCGGCGACCAAACCAAGGTGATCGAGGTTACGGATCGAGATAGCGGGTGCGGCCATGATGATCTACCTGCAAAAGAGAGTAATAGATCAGAACGGCCGATCGCCGTCAAGCACTGAAAATAGCAAAATCAGGTGCGGAATGACGGCTGGATCTCTGCCTCGGCCGCCAGGTGCAGACCCGGGTCAGGATAGAGGCGAGCTGCCAGGCCCGTCAGGGCTACTACTGCCTGCTGTGTGAAGATGCCTGCCCCCAGCAGGCGATCAAGGTCGGCAACGAGGGAGTAACCGTCAACATGGCCGCCTGCGATGGCTGCGGCGCTTGCGGCCTCGCCTGTCTGCACGGTGCCATCACCCTTGTGCCCCAGCTCTGATCGCTGGCAATGACAGAGGGGCCCGCAGGCCCCTCTGTCATTCACCGTGGCATCATGCCATGGTCAGAATATTATCCTGCTCTATGCCGAGAAGGTGGCACAGACGAGTGGGATCCCGCACCGCATCCGCTAAAGTGTACTCCCCCAGTACCTCGAGGAAGGCGTGCATGGCGCGGCGCAGAATGCCCTGGATGCGGCAGCCCCCGGAGAGACGGCAGTTTTCGCGCTTGCAGTCCACCGGGCAGAGCACGTGCTCCATGTCCATCACCACATCGCGCAGGTTGATGGAGACGGCGGCACGGCCGAGGCGTATGCCCCCATGCTTGCCACGCACCGTCTCGATGTAACCTTTGATGCCGAGCTGATGCACTATCTTGACCACGTGATTGCGGGAGATGGCGAAGGTGTCGGCCACTTCCGTGATGGTCGACAGGCGATCACCGGGCTGGATGGCCAGGAAGGTCAGGGTACGCAGGGCGTAGTCGGTAAATCGTGTCAGTTGCATGGTCGCACTTGCCTCTTACTACAAGCCAGAAATCAGGACGACAGCCGGTGGCCAAAGAGGGGGTCTGCACATGCGTGCGCACGGGATGGGCTTCTTCGACCGAGTCGTGAAGTCACAAGGGTAAGAGCAGCCCGGGCGGGTGTCGACGAAGATGTACATAAATCGACACTTTCTTTGATTGATCGCAAACTTGCCGCCTCAGCGAGGGGTTTTGGCGGTTTCCGTCGACAAACCCCCACCTCCTCTGCCATCGCCGGAGCCGTTGTCCGGCGAGTTCAGTGGGGCTGTTTCAGCCAGTTGCGCAGCGCCTGGGAGGGGATGGAGCTCTCGGAGGCCACCGCGAAGGCGCCCCAGTCCACGGCGCACTGCAACGCATCGGCCATGGCCATGCCCCGCGCAAGACCGTGGATGAGGCCGCCCGCGAAGGCATCCCCCGCCCCCGTGGTATCCACCACGGAGACCGGTCGCGCCGCCACCCTGACCTGCTCCTCCCCGTGAATGGCCACGGCGCCCGCCTTGCCCTCGGTCAGCACCAGCCATTCGAGCTGATCCCCCGCGAGCTGGCGGGCATGCTGCCAGGGGTCGCTCACCTCGCCGAGATCGGTGCGGGAGGCCACCAGCACGTGGCAAGGGCGGCGGGCCTGCCCCCCCTTGGGATATTGGGCCACCACGAAACTCTTGGCGAGCATCTGGCGCATGTAGCCCACGATGGCGGTACCCGGATAGTTCACATAGAGGCAGTCCACCCCTTCGGTCGGCAGATCCCCCGGCAGATCCGGACGACGTGGGCGCCTGAGGATGGTGCGCTCACCGGTGGCGTCCACCAGCACCAGCAGCTCGCCGGTCTCGCCGCCAAAGCGTTCCACATGGCTGCAATCCAGGCCGTATGAGGCCGCCTGCTCCAGCAGCCAGTCACCGGTGTCGTCCAGCCCGACCCGGGAGGCGATGATCACCTCGTGCCCCGCCCACACCAGTCCGATGCCGGTATTGGCGGCGCCGCCGCCGAGTCTGCGCCCCTGATCCACGTATTGCAGCCGCGCCCCCGCCACCAGGGGTTCGGCCAGGGAGAGCACATGATCACAGTTGAGATTGGCGAGCAGCAGGATGCGGGACATGGAAACCTCGGCGGGAGGAGGCCGGCACCCCGGGGTGCCGGCACAGAAACGGAAGCGGGATCAGTAGACGGGCAGCTCCACCCCTGACAGCAGCTCGTCGATGCGCGCCTGGGTCGGCTGCTGCATCACGTTTTGGATCATCTCCTTGGTGAGATGGGGGGAGAAGGAGCTGATGAAGTCATACATGTAGTTCTGCAAGAGGATGCTCTTGCTGAAGCAGATCTGGGCCGGGCAGGGCTCGAACAGGTGCTCCAGATTGATGGCCACGAGGCCGGGGGCATCGCTATCGTTGGCAACCAGGGAGGAGATGATACCGATGCCAAAGCCTAGCTCCACGTAGCGCTTGATGACACCGGCATCCATCACCGTCATGTAGTAGTTGGGGGTGAGGCCGGCCGCCTGAAACACCTTGTCCTGCACCTGGCGCCCGGTGGCACCGCTCTCGTAGCTGAGGATGGGGTACTGGCAGAGCTGCTCCAGGGTCGGCTTCTTCACCTTGGCCAGGGGGTGATCCTGCGGCACCACCAGGGAGAGGGTCCAAAGGTAGGCGGGCAGCGCGATCAGCTCCTTGTCGAAGCCTATCTCGTGGGCCACGATGGAAAAATCCGAGTATCCCTTGCTGATCTGCTCCTTGGTGGCGGACATCACGGGGTGCAGGTGGAACGAGATCTTGGGGTACTTCTTGGTGAAGTAGGTGACGCTTTTCGGCAACAGGTAACGGGCGATGGTGTGGGTGGTGTGGATGTTGAGGGTGCCCACGGTCGGATCCAGGTACTCCCGGGAGATGGCCTTGATCTTGCTCTCGATATTGAGCATGGCCTCGGCACACTTGATGATCTCCTCCCCCACCGGGGTGATCCGGTGCAGGTGCTTGCCGCGGCGCTCGAAGATGCGCACCCCCAGCTCGCTCTCCAGCAAGCCGATCTGCTTGCTCACCCCAGGCTGGCTGGTATAGAGCGCATCGGAGGCAACGGAGACGTTGAGATTGTGGTCCCGCACCGCGATCAGATACTTCAACTGCTGTAGTTTCAAGGTTGCCCCCTCACAGACTGACGCGGCGCTCGTCGATGGACTAGGCCGCCAAAAATGGCGGCCAGTGTATCATCCGGACTGGGCATATCGCCGCTTGATCCTTCATTTTGCTACAAAATCTAGCATCAGCGCGGTGGATATGACAAACGGGGTTCAGCGCGCGTCGGCCCCGATCGGCAGGATGCCGAGGAACTGCAGCAGCCACTGCATCATGGTGGCGGAATCCACCTCCCCTTCCAGGGAAGAGAGACTGCTCTGGTAATGTGCATCGGGCAGCCTGTCCCGTCGCCGCTCGATCAGGGCCCGGTTGTACGCCACCGAGAATTCCGGGTGCCCCTGGATGGCGACGATGTGATCCCCCTGCAGGAACATGAAGTTGGGGCAGAAGTCGTTGCCCGCGAGCAGGGTCGCCCCCGGCGGAAGCTGCTCCACCTGATCCTGGTGGCTTGCCAGGATGCGGATGGTGTCCAGCCCCGGCGCCATCCAGGGTTTTGTCATCTGCATGGCATGGACAGACACCCCCAGCCCCCATCCCTTGGTGGACTTCATTACCTCCCCTCCCAGCGCCTGGGCGATCACCTGATGGCCGAAGCAGACCCCGGCCAGCTTGACGTTGGCATCGTGGGCCCGGCGGATCCAGTCGCGCAGCGCCAGGATCCAGGGGATGTCACTGTAGGCATCGTGACGCGAGCCGGTGATGAGCCAGGCATCGCATTCGGTCAGATCCAGGGGCAGATCGCCGTCGAGGGCGGACCAGACCCGAAATTCCAGCTCGGGGGCCAACGCCCGGAAACCCTTGATAAACATCTCGGAGTAAACGGGACCAAAATCCCCCACCAAATCGGGGTCCAGCCGGTCACAATCGAGAATACCCAGTCGCATCTGTTACTCCTTGACAGAAGCGCCCCCGCAGACCGGCGGCCTGCGGGGGCAAGAGATTAAAGCCATGGCAGCGAGCCGGCGGCTCACTTCATGGTCGGCATGGAGAACTCGGCGCCGGCGCGCAGGCTCTGGGGCCAGCGGGCGGTCACCGTCTTCATCCGGGTGTAGAAGCGCACCCCATCCGGCCCGTGCATGTTGAGCGGCCCGAAGATGGACCGTTTCCAGCCACCGAAGCTGTGAAACGCCATGGGCACCGGAATGGGAACGTTCACCCCTACCATACCGACCTGAACCCGCGTGGTGAAGTCCCTTGCGGTATCTCCGTCACCGGTGAAGATGGCGGTGCCGTTGCCGTACTCGTGTTCGTTGATGAGGCGCAGGGCCGTCTCGTAGTCCAGGGACCGCACGATGGCGAGCACGGGGCCGAAGATCTCCTCCCGGTAGATGCGCATCTCGGGGCCGACCCGATCGAACAGGCTGCCCCCGATGAAGTAGCCCTCGCCATGGCTCAGACCCCGGCCATCCACCACCAGCTCGGCCCCCTCGGCCACCCCCTGATCCACGTAGCCGCGCACCTTGGCCAGGTGTTCCCGGCTGATGAGGGGCCCCATCTCGTTCTCCGGACTCTGACCGAGGCCGGGGCCGACCCGCAGGGCCGCCACCAGGGGAGAGAGCTTCGCCACCAGGGCATCGGCTGTCTCGTCACCCACCACCACGGCCACCGAGATCGCCATGCAACGCTCGCCCGCCGCACCATAGGCGGCCCCCATCAGGGCGGAAACCGCCTGATCCAGATTGGCATCCGGCATGACCACCATGTGGTTCTTGGCGCCGCCCAGGGCCTGCACCCGCTTGCCGTGGGCCGAGGCGGTGGCATAGATGTACTGGGCGATGGGGGTGGAGCCGACAAACGACACGGCACCGACCCTCGGGTCGGTCAGCAGCACGTCCACCACCTCCTTGTCGCCGTTGACCACGTTGAGCACCCCATCCGGCAGGCCCGCCTGCTTGAGCAGTTCGGCCATGCGCAGGGAGAGGGACGGATCCTTCTCCGAGGGCTTGAGGATGAAGGTGTTGCCGCAGGCCAGGGCCACCGGGAACATCCAGAGCGGCACCATGGCAGGGAAGTTGAACGGGGTGATGCCGGCACAGACCCCCACCGGCTGCATCATGGAGTGACTGTCCACCCCGCGGCCCACGTTGAGAGAGTGCTCCCCCTTGAGCAGATGGGGAATGCCGCAGGCAAACTCCACCACCTCCAGCCCCCGGGTCAGCTCCCCCTGGGCGTCGGAGAAGACCTTGCCGTGCTCGCGGCTGATGAGCTGGGCCAGCTCGTCCCTGTGCTGCTCCATCAGCTCCTTGAAGCGAAACAGCACCCGGGCCCGCACCAGGGGCGGGGTCTGGGACCACTCCCCAAAGGCGCGCTCGGCGCAGGCAATCGCCTCGGCACACTCGTCGGCCGTGCTGAGAACGACGGAGCCTTGCTGCTGGCCGGTGGCCGGATTGAAGATGGCACCGAAACGCTCGCTGCGACTCTCGGTCGTCTCGCCGTCGATGAAGTTGTCGATCCTGTAACTCATAAATCCTCCGTGATGGGTCATCCGTCCTCCCCTCGCCGCGCCGGGGCAGCACAGGGGGATGACGCCCGGGACGAGCGCCATCCTGTGTGATGTGGGGGTCAGTCCTGGGCCTGCAGGGCGTCCTGCAGCAGGGTGAAGAGATCGTCGATCTGGCTGCGCTCGATGATGAGGGGAGGCGACAGGGCGATGATGTCGCCGGTCACCCGGATAAGCGCCCCCTTCTCGAAACAGCGCACGAACACCTCGTAGGCCCGCTTGCCCGGTGCATCCGGCATGGATTCGAGTTCGATGCCCGCCACCAGGCCGTAGTTGCGCACGTCCTTCACGTGCTTGCAGCCCTTGAGGGAATGGGCCGCCTCCTCCCAGTAGCCTGCCAGATCGGCGGCGCGGCTGAGCAGGTTCTCGTTGCGATAGATCTCGAGGGTCGCCAGACCCGCCGCCGCCGCCACCGGGTGACCCGAGTAGGTGTAGCCGTGGAACAGCTCGATGGCCCCCTTGCCCGCCGCCATCATGTCGTCATAGATGTGGTTTTGCACCAGCACGGCCCCCATGGGGATGGCGCCGTTGGTGAGCCCCTTGGCGCAGGTGATCATGTCGGGGATGACGTCGAACTCCTGGGCGGCGAAGGGGGAGCCGAGGCGGCCGAAACCGGTGATCACCTCGTCAAAAATCAGCAGGATGCCGTGTTTGGTACAGATCTCCCGCAGCCGCTTGAGATAGCCCTTGGGGGGCATGATGACCCCGGTGCTGCCGGCGATGGGCTCGACGATGACCGCCGCGATGTTGCTGGCGTCGTGCAGGAAGACAATCTTCTCCAGTTCATCGGCCAGGGTGAGGTCTTCTGCTGGCAATCCCTTGGTGAACGCATTTTTCCCTATGTTGAGGGTGTGGGGCAGATGATCCACCCCGGTCAGCAGGGAGCCGAACCACTTGCGGTTGCCGGGAATGCCCCCCACCGAGATGCCGCCAAAACCCACCCCGTGGTAGCCGCGCTCGCGGCCGATGAGCCGGGTACGGGTCCCCTGACCGCGAGCCCGCTGCCAGGCCAGCGCAATCTTGAGCGCGGTGTCCACGGACTCCGATCCGGAGTTGGTATAGAAGACGTGACCGAATCCCTTGGGGGCGATCTCCACCAGCTGGTTGGCCAGCTCGAACGGCAGGGGGTGGCCCATCTGGAAGGTGGGGGCAAAATCGAGGTGGGAGATCTGCTGGGAGACCGCCTCGGCGATCTCGCGCCGACCATGGCCTGCGTTGCAACACCAGAGTCCGGCAGTGCCATCCAGTATCTTGCGGCCATCCTCTGAGTGATAATACATCCCCTCTGCCGACTTCAGGATGCGCGGCGCCGCCTTGAACTGCTGGTTGGCGGTGAACGGCATCCAGAATGCGGACATGTCGGGGGTATTGATGTCGCTGACAGGTTTCATGGTCACCTCATCCTTAAGGCGTTTAGTAATACCCGGCTCATGCCTATTAAATTAAACACCTGAATCCATAAAAAAGGGCTTTTATCGCCCGGCTTGGTGTCACCCCTCAGGGGTGGTATAAGATATTTAACACAATTTTAATAATAGTAAACAGTCAAGGAGTGTCTATCGATGGATATCGGTCACCGCCTCAAGGCGGTTCGCACCAAGGCGGCCCTCTCCCAGCGCGAGCTGGCAAAACGCTCCGGTGTGACCAACGGCTTTATCTCCCAGATCGAGAAAAATCAGGTGAGCCCCTCGGTGGCCTCCCTGCGCAAAGTGCTGGAAGGCATCCCCATGTCATTGGCCAGCTTCTTCACCGACGAGACGGAGATGGATTCCGAGGTGATCTTCCGTGCGGACGACATGCCGGATCTCGGCACCCACCCCATCAGCTACCGTCTGGTGGGTCACAGCCGCGCCAACCGCGCCATCGGCATGATGCAGGAGATACTGCCCCCGGGCGCCGACACCGGTGACGACATGCTGAGTCACGAAGGGGAAGAGTGCGGCATCGTCATCCGGGGTCAGGTGGAAGTCACCGTGGGCGAGCAGGTTCACCTGCTGGCACCGGGGGATGGCTACTACTTCGACAGCCGCACTCCCCACCGTTTTCGCAACGTGGGGGATCAGGAGTGCGTGCTGATCTCGGCCAACACGCCCGCCAGCTTCTGACGGGCCTTCTCCCGGAACAGCCCGCCGGGATCCCCCCTGCCTAGCCCAGGGATCAGGCCAGCGACACGGGCTCCCGCCCCGCCGCGCGACCCCAGACACCACAGGCCAGGGCGCCCGGTTTGCCCCGCCGTTGGCCCGGGTTGTTCGGGGTCAGTGTTTAATGAATTGTTACAAGATGGATTTACAAGCGGCAGGATGTTTAGCATATTGATACGCGGAGACTGACTTTCTGCCGGTTCAAGGAGTGAACATGAGTGACCTGACCCTGGCCCAGTGGCAACACAAGGCCGCCCATCTGACCCTGCCCTCGCAAGCCTTTATCGACGGCACCTACCGGGATGCCGTCAACGGCGCCACCTTCGATTGCATCAACCCGGCCAACGGCCAACTGCTGACCAGGGTCGCCTCCTGCGACGCCGCCGATGCCGAGCTGGCGGTCAAGGCGGCCCGTGCCGCCTTCGACGACAAGCGCTGGTGCGGCCTCTCTCCCAAGCAGCGCAAGCTCATCATGCAGCGCTTCGCCGAGCTGATGCGCCTGAACCTGGTGGAGCTGGCACTGCTGGAGTCGCTGGATATGGGCAAGCCCATCGGCGACGCCATGGGGTATGACGCCCCCGCCGCCGCGAACTGCATCGCCTGGAACGCCGAGGCGATAGACAAGATCTACGATCAAGTCGCCCCGGTGGAAGAGTCCGCCCTGGCCCTGGTGACCCGCGAGCCCCTCGGTGTCGTGGCTGCCATCGTGCCCTGGAACTTCCCCCTGGTGATGGCCTGCTGGAAGCTGGGCCCGGCGCTCGCCACCGGCAACTCGGTGATCCTCAAACCCTCCGAGAAATCCCCCCTCACCGCCCTGCGCATCGCGGGTCTGGCGAAGGAGGCGGGCATCCCCGACGGCGTGTTCAACGTGCTGCCGGGCTTTGGTCACACCGTGGGCGAGGCGCTGGCCATGCACATGGACGTCGACTGCATCACCTTCACCGGCTCCACCAAGATCGGCAAGCACCTGGTGCAGTGCTCCGGGAAATCCAATCTGAAACGCGCCTTTATGGAGTGCGGCGGCAAGAGCCCCAACATCGTGCTGGCGGATGCACCGGATCTGGACGCCGCCGCCCGCAGCGCCGTCGGCGCCATCTTCTACAACCAGGGGGAAGTGTGCACCGCCGCCTCCCGCCTGCTGGTGCAAAACAGCATCAAGCCCCAGTTCATGGAGCGGCTGCTGGCCCACGCCCGCGAATGGATCTCGGCCAACCCGCTCGACCCCACCACCCGCATCGGCGCCATGGTGGACCACATCCAGATGGAGCAGGTCCTCAACTACATCGCCATCGGCCAGCAGGAGGGCGCCAAGCTGCTGCTGGGGGGCAAGCGCACCCAGCCCGAGGAGGGCGGCTACTACATCGAACCCACCATCTTTGACGACGTGACCCCGACGATGCGCATCTTCCGCGAGGAGATCTTCGGCCCCGTGCTGGCGGTGACCGGCTTCGACACCCTGGAAGAGGCCATCGCCCTTGGCAACGACACCGACTACGGCCTGGCGGCCGCCATCTGGACGGCGGATCTCAACCAGGCGGTGAAAGGGTCGCGCGCCCTGCGCGCCGGCACCGTCTTCGTCAACAACTGGGATGGCGGCGACATGACCATGCCGTTTGGCGGCTTCAAGCAGTCCGGCAACGGGCGCGACAAGTCCCTGCACGCCCTGGAGAAGTACACCGAGCTGAAAAGCACCTGGATCCAGCTCGAATAACGTCATAAATGACGCTTATCAACAAAACAGGGGGGAGAAATCCCCCTTTCTCATTTTTACTCTTTTATCCCCTCGCTCAATCGATATAATCGTCAAATAGCAAGCCATTAAATTTAAAGATAAAAATGCTGTTTTTTCTGGGAAGTGTACTGTTTCTGGTGGTGGGACTGCCGCTGTTGTTCTTCGTGCTGGGTCAGGGGGAAGCCTATGTCACCTGGGGCCCCTGGATCTCCGCCATCGCCCTCATGCTGTGGCTGCTGATGGACGTGGAGAAGATCCGCCGCGGGGGCGGTCGCTGAAGTTGCTCCTGCTGTTAAAATCCCGTCAGACCCATTTATTGTCTTCTTTCCCTGCAAAAGGATCGCTACACTGACTTTTTGCGATGTTTCCCGACATCCGCACTCCAGTGAAGGTTATCCGCATGCAACAACAGATCCAGCGCCAGGGCGTCCTCTATGCCCTCGGCGCCTACACCCTTTGGGGCCTGGCACCCATCTACTTCAAGTCCCTCTCCGCCGTGCCGGCCGCCGAGATCCTGACCCACCGCATGATCTGGTCCTGCGCCCTGCTGATGGTGCTGGTGCTGCTCGGACGCCAGTGGCACAAGGTGCAGGCGGTGCTGCGCCATCCCAAGGTGCTGCTCACTCTGGCCTTCACCTCCGTCACCGTCGGCGGCAACTGGCTGCTGTTCATCTGGGCCATCAACAACGGCCACATGCTGGATGCGAGCCTGGGCTACTACATCAACCCCCTGTTCAACGTGCTGCTCGGCATGGTGTTTCTGAGCGAGAAGCTGCGCCGCCTGCAGTGGTGGGCGGTAGGGCTCGCCTTTGTCGGTGTCGCCGTCCAGCTCATCGCCTTCGGCTCCCTGCCCTGGATAGCCCTGGTGCTGGCCTCGAGCTTCGCCATCTACGGCCTCATTCGCAAGAAACTGGCCCTGGACGCCCTCACCGGCCTGCTCATCGAGACCCTGATCATGCTGCCGCCAGCCGCCTTCTATCTGTGGGGCATCGCCGACAGCCCCACCAGCCACCTCACCCAGAATGACTGGCACCTGAACCTGCTGCTCATCGCCGCGGGCGCCGTCACCACGGCCCCCCTGCTCTGCTTCACCGCAGCGGCCACCCGGCTCAAGCTCTCCACCCTGGGCTTCTTCCAGTACATAGGCCCCAGCCTGATGTTCATCCTGGCGGTGACCCTTTATGGCGAGGCGCTGGCGCTGGACAAGATGATCACCTTCGGCTGCATCTGGAGCGCCCTGGTGCTGTTCAGCCTGGATGGCCTGCGCAGCGGCAAGCGGCGCCAGGAGGCCGGCTGAGGCGCCGGCGCAATAATCTACAAGCCAAGGGGCCGCTTTCGGGGTATCAATAGGGGATGAACGCACCCCAATCCCGCATCCACTACTGGCAATCCCGGCTGCTGCCGGGGGTTGAACTCTCCCACTCCCACCACAGGGAGTTCAGCTATGGCCGCCACGTGCATCTGGACTACCACATCGGTCTGGTGCAGCGGGGCGGCCAGAAGTTCATCCACAAGGGGAACAGCCACAACCTGGTGCGCGGCGAACTCTCCACCGTCAACCCGGACGAAATGCACGACGGCCTCAGCCTGCTGCCGGAAGGGTACGAGGTGCGGGTCTTCTCCATCGCCCCCGAGCAGCTGGCCCGCTGGCTGCCGGAACACCCCGAGCCCTTTTTCCACCAGGGATTGCAGAGCCGCCCCGACCTCTACCAGGGCTTTGCCCGCCTGCACATGCACCTGGACGGCCCCGCCCCCGACGGCCTGCTGGCGGAGAGCCAGTTGCTGGCCCTGCTGGGCGAACTGTTCCGGCTCGCCCCCGAGCGCCACGCCCTGGCGGATCCCCAGCTCAGGTTCCTGCGCGACCATCTGCTGGCCCGGCTGGACGAGCGCCACACCCTGGAGGACCTGGCCGCCCTGTTCGGGCTGGATCGCTTCGCCTTCCTCCGTCAGTTCAAGAAGAAGACCGGCATGACCCCCTATGCCTGGCTCAAGCGGCTGCGCCTCGAACAGGGCAAGCGCCTGCTCGGCAGCGGTCTGCCGGTGAGCGAGGTGGCACTGGCGGTGGGCTTCTTCGATCAGAGCCACTTCCACCACGGTTTTCGTCAGGCCTTCGGGCTCACCCCGGCGGAGTATCGCCAGCAGATGCTGCCCGCCTGAATCGTCGCCGCTGCAATCTTTTACAATCTCCCGTCCCCCGTCCTGCCCCATGCTGTCACCTCCATACCGCTGTCGGAGGTCTTTTATGTTCACCAGCCTGTTTCTGACCCTGGGTCTCGTCCACCTCGTCGCCCTGGCGAGCCCGGGCCCGGATTTCGCGCTCATCCTGCGCACCAGCCTGCACAGGCCCACCGCCCTCGGAGCGGCCCTTGGCATCGCCCTCGCCATCCTGCTCCACGCCACCCTGAGCCTGACCGGCATCAGCCTGCTGATCGCAAGCCAGCCCTGGCTCTTTCTCGCCGTGAAACTGGTGGGTGCCCTCTATCTGGGCTGGCTGGGCTGGGGGGCGCTGAAAGCGGCCTGGCAGGGAAGCGGGGATCTGGCGCTGCGCGCCGGAGGCGAGCGGCCGGGCTGGCGCAAGGGGGTGAAGAGCGGGCTGGCCACCAATCTGCTCAACCCCAAGGCGATGCTGTTCTTCATGGGGCTGCTGGCCGCCATGGTGACGCCCCAGGTGGATGGCCTGACCCGGGGATTGCTGATCCTGGAGCTGTTCCTGCTCTCCCTCGTCTGGTTCAGCGCCCTGGCCTGGAGCCTCTCCACTCCCCGCGCCCAGCACCTGCTCGGCCGCATCCAGCGCCCGCTCAACCTGATGACGGGCCTGCTGTTTGGCGCGGTCAGCCTCTCCATCCTGGTGGATCTGCAGGGGCACTGGCCAGCGGCCTGACCGGCACGTCCTTGTTGGCGGCAAGCAGGGAGGGGCCTTGACGGACGGCGCGACTACTCCCCGCGCCGCATCCCCTTGCGCAGGTAGACGTAACCCTCCCCCGGGCTGCCCCAGCGCTGATGGGCGCCGTTGTCATAGGCCCTGTCCAGCAGTCGGACACTGTCCGGGCCGATCCAGAGGTACTGCACCAGGGTGGTGGCACCGCCAAAATCGGTGGCGCAATGCCCGACCCGGGTCTGTCCTTTGTACTCCCCGCCCGGCTGGCGGGTCAGCCAGATCTCGCACCCTTCGCGCAGGGAGAGTTGCTGCGGGGTGAGGGAGTCGAGCAGCTCGGGCCGACGCCAGGCGCCGGCAAAATCCGTGGCCCTCGGCATGGTCAGTTCGGCCATCAGGATGCGGCCATCGGGCAGGGAGGAGAAGCGGTAGATGCGCTGGCGAAACGGCCGCTGCGCCCGCTCGGTCAGAAACTGCTCCGCATAGACCCAGCGGAAGGGGCCCTCCCCGGGCCAGATCTCCACCAGCCGCAGCTCGGCACTGGTGAAGCGGGCATCGAAGGTGGCCTGCTCCTGGCTGGAAAACTCCCCCGAGAACCAGGAGAGCAGGGGCTCCAGCCTCCCCTGCGTGGCATGGGGGCCGGGGGCCGTCACGAAGGGGACGGGCGCCGCCCAGATCAGGCTGGCGTAAAACAGCCCCAGCAGGGCCGCCATCAGCTGTGTCATCGAATCCTTCCGAGTCGCTTGCATGGCGGCGATTATATGAGCGAACGGTGACAATAACCTCTATCTTGATCAACTCCTTGAAGAGAAAACGAAAAATCCTCTCTGCAGGCGAAAGGAGGCGACGCCCCCCCGCAGGCCACGGGGATGACGGCTATCCTTGCTGCGACCCGTCCCTGTTGCCACCAAGAGGAGTCCCCCATGAACACAGTCACCCTGCATCGCGTGCTCAAGGCCCCGCCACAGCGGGTTTACCAGGCCTTTATCGAGCCGGACGCCCTGGCCAAATGGCTGCCCCCCCATGGCTTCACCTGCAAGGTGGCGGCGCTGGATGCCAGGGTCGGCGGCCAGTTCAGGATGTCGTTCACCCACTTCGCCAGCGGCCACACCCACGCCTTCGGCGGCGAGTATCTCGCGCTGGAGCCGGGCAAGCGCATCCGCTACACCGACCGCTTCGACGACCCCAACCTGCCGGGGGAGATGCAGGTCACCATCACCCTCACCCAGGTGCTGTGCGGCACCGATCTCGCCATCGAACAGGCGGGTATACCGGCGGTCATCCCGGTGGAGATGTGCTACCTCGGCTGGCAGGAGTCCCTGATGCAGCTCGCCACCCTGGTGGAGCCCGAGATCCCCGCCGAGTGACCCGACACGGGGGCTCCCCCGGTGGCCCCCACATAGATACCCCTTGTGAGAGAGGGGCCTGATCAGGTATCTCTGTGGGCAGGGCGGGCTGCGCTCTTGCAGCGACCATCCACCGCCAGGAGCCCCCATGAAACGAGTCTTGATGATGACCATGGCCGCCGCCCTGCTGGGCGGGTGCAGGCGGCCATCACCAACTTCGACCTGACCCGGCCCGACCCCAAGCTGCGGGATCTGCTGCCCGCCAAGATCGCCATCAACGTCACCCGCGAGGTAATAGGCAAGGAGCCCTATCTGCTCAAGGTGGGCAGCATGGCACAGTTGCTCGACGCCCAGAGCGGCAAGCTGCTGGTGCGGGTGATGGACGCTCGCGAGAGCCCGGACACCACCCACAAGGATTCCCCCATCACCGCCCTGGAGATGGAGAAAATGATCGATCAGTGGGCCGCAAGCCGCGCCAAACAACTGGCCGACAACCTGGGGCGCTGAGCCGGGCCGAAAACGACAAAGCCTGCCAGGGGGCAGGCTTTGTTGTCGCTGAAGCGCGGTTTATTGCAGGTTCAGACCGCCCAGGTAATCCCGCTTGCCCAGATCCACCCCGGCCTGGCGCAGCAGGGCATAGGTCATGGTGAGGTGGAAGTAGAAGTTCGGGATGCCGTACTCATGCACGCAGCTATGGCCGTCCATCCCCTTGCCACCGGCCCAGTAGGGGTAGTAGTGGCCGCTCGCATACTGGCTGAAATCCGCCTCCAGCTTGCCTTGCAGGTAGGCGATGGTCTTGGCCACGTGGGCGCGCAGATCCGCCATGGTCTTGGGATCATCCCCCAGCACCGGCGGCTCGCTCAGGCTGGCGGTGGCCACCACGGCGCGGGCGCTGTCACAGCAGATCAGCACCTGCTTGCTCAGGGGCAGCATGTCGACGATGAGGCGCTCATTGAAGAAGTTGTCCACGTTGAATTTCTTTGCCTCGGCGTGGGCCTCGGCCTTGGCCAGACACTGGTCCAGGTTGGTCAGCATCTTGATGAACTGGGCTGCGATATCACGATTCATAATGCACTCTCGGTTGGTTGAAGGCAGTAAAACGAGCGGCTCCACTATAGCGCATCCCCCTTGCAGTTCGAGCCCGAGGGGATGAAAAGCGAGGGCGTCCTCCTTGCCCTGCGACAGGCAGTGGCGATCACCGGCGGGCAGCGAGACCAGAACGCCGCGCCCCGTCGCCGCCCCGAGTCCCTCTTTCCCCTTTTTTTGATCTGTGACAGGCATCTCGTTTTTCGAGGGGCGTAGTCTGGAGCCCGTTGCCCCGGCACGGGCCGGGGCACCCATCCCACAAGGAGAATGCCATGAAGATCTACGATCGAAACCGCAATGTGCTGACCCTGGGCCAACGGGTAATGATTGCCGCCACCGGCGCGGTCGACACCCTCAAGG
The DNA here is from genome assembly GCF_002934285.1 of Aeromonas sp. ASNIH1. Lineage (NCBI taxonomy): Bacteria > Pseudomonadati > Pseudomonadota > Gammaproteobacteria > Aeromonadales > Aeromonadaceae > Aeromonas > Aeromonas sp. ASNIH1. The sequence goes on from NZ_CP026228.1 coordinate 1,358,499, forward strand.
AGGCGCACACCGACAACCTGACCCCCTATGAGGCGGAACATGAGAAGTGCGTGCTGCTGACGAACAGCCAGGAGCGCTACGCCCCCATCGAGTTGATTAGACTAGGCTGATCCCGTTTTCCGTCACCCTACTCTTTACAATTCACCCGGCCGCACGCCCCGTCGCTGGCCGGGTTTCTCTCTCCGCTCTACTCCTTCTCCGAGCCGCTGCCACCTTATGAGGGCGAGGCGATGCAGCTTGCCGGTATCCAGCCTGATTGCCCCGCTTCGTTGTGAACCCAGAGCCAGCCTGCCAGCTCCCGATCCACCCGTACCCGCTCCCCCACCGCCACATCCAGCTCCCGGGCGGTATAGTCCTGGCGCGCCTGCGCCTCCCCGGCGCCGATCGGGGTCAGCAGGGACAGGGGCGCCCACCCCTCGTTGCCGTCTGCGGTAAAGGTGCGCACCCAGCCCGGAAACTCGTCGTCCTCGTGGCCGATGCGCACCCGCTCTCCGGCCCGAAAGGCGATGGGATTGGGGTAGCAGGTGTGGTGCGCCGTGGTGATCAACGCCAGCATTGTCTCGTCCTCCGACAGGTTCTGTTTGATGACGCCCCGAGTCATACCACAACCCGGGCCCCGTTGCGTCAACCGGGCTCACACCCTCTGGCAGAGGGTGCTCTCCCCCGGGGCGGGCCGACGACCCTGATCCCCACGATTCATTACTATCAGTGAATTTTCATATCATCCGAGTGTCATTTCAGTGAACACATCACCGCCCTAGACTGCTTCTCGAACCTTAACGAGGAGTCTTGTATGAAACTCACCCATATCCCGTTGCTGGCCGGCACCCTCGCCTCGGCCTTCTCTTTCAACACCTTCGCCGGTGACCTGGTCTCGGTGCAGTTCAGCGATGGCCGCCCCGCCGTGACCGGGGTCGAGGCGGTCAACAACGCACTCAACCCCATCGGCGTCAACGTGGTCACCGTCGACATTCCCGAGGCCGCCAGGCCGCTGCTTGAAGCCTCCCACCGCCGCGCGTTGACCAAAGCGGAGCACGGCGCCCTGATTGCGGCCTTCAACCTGAGTCAGGGGGAGCTGCTGGAGCAGGCCAGGCTCGCAGGGCGCGAGCCTGCGGTGCAAGGGGGCGGCGTCGCCACCGAGGAGACCGGCGTCGGCCCCTACCCCAAGGTCTATGACCTGATGGCGCTGGACGAGCGCACCCGCAGCGCCGTGCTCGGCAAATATGGCCGCATGCACGTCAACTCCGCCGAGGACGGCACCGACATCGACGAGGTGATGACGGTGGTCAGCGGCGGCCCGTTCCGCTGGGGCTTTACCCTCAAAGACGGCAGCATCGCCCGCTTCCAGATAGACAAGGTGGGCCTGGAGGACAAGGCCGTGCGGATCAGCTATCACGGGCTCGGCATGCACGCCGGGTTGATGGATGCAAAACAGGGGCTGTTGGTGGCCTTCGCCCACGGCCCCAGGGCATTCACCATGCGCTACCAGGCGGATGTGCCCCACGCGCAGCTGCTCGGCACCAACCCCTGGGCCGATGTCGGCATCACCCTGCCCCCCGCCCCCGGCAAGGTGCAGTAAGCCGGTGCGTGCCATCTGGCGGCGGGGCCCGGGGCTCATCGCCTCTCTTTCGTCTGCGTCTCTGCCGGACCCGCCACGCCCGGAGGGCCATGATCCGGGCCGGTCTGCCACGGGCCACTCTCTGTCTGGGGGGGATGGGGGGTGGACACCCCGGGGATCCGCACTATTGTGATAAAAGTGCGCAATGATGGCGCCATCATTTACCAGTAGTGAATTAACGGGGGCAGGATGAACAAGATCACGGCGCTGAACGTCTTTCGCCGGGTGGTGGAAATGGGCACCTTCAGGGCGGCGGCGGACGACCTGCGCCTCTCCCAGGCGGCGGTCAGCAAGAACATCAACGAGCTGGAAGCCTTTCTCGGCATTGCGCTGATCAACCGCACCACCCGGCGGCTGAGCGTCACCGAATCGGGCATGGCCTATTACGGCCAGATATGCGCCGTGCTGGACAGCCTGGAGGCCGCCGACCAGTCCATCATGGCCGCCTCCTTCACCCCCAGGGGCAGGCTGAGGATCGGCATGCCCATGTCCTACGGGCTGATCCGGCTCAACCCCCTTGTCTGCGAATTCCAGCGCCGCTATCCGGAAATCGGCATCGAGGTGATCCTGAGCGACGCCTACATGGATCTGGTGGATCAGGGGCTGGATGTGGTGATCCGGGGGGCAGGCACCCTGGAGGACTCCACCCTGCGCGCCAAACCCCTGTGCGAGGTGCAGCGGGTGCTCTGCGCCGCCCCCGATTACCTGAAGGAGGCGGGCCAACCCGCCCACCCGGCGGATCTCAAGGGCCACAACTGCCTGCGCTACAGCCTCTCCTCCTCCCCCAACAAGTGGTTCTTCACCCGGGACGCGGAGAGCGTGGCGGTGGAGCTGCCCCCCGCCAGCTTCTGCGCCAACAACGGCATCGCCCTGAAACAGGCGGCGGTGCAGGGGCTCGGGGTGATCCTGGTACCGGATGAATTCGTGTCGAACGACCTGTCGGACGGCACCCTAGTCAGATTGCTCCCCGACTGGCAACCCGACCCCCACGCCCTGTTCGCCGTCTACCCCTTCCACAAGGAGCAGTCCCGCAACGTGCGGCTCTTTATCGAATTTCTCGTCAAGGCGTTTCAGCCGAGGTAAGTCAGACAGGCGGGAGCTTGGGGTTTGTGCCTCTCGGCCACGATACCGATAACCCATCTTATGCGGCGTGTAGGTTCGATTAGCAAAGCGTAATCGGACGATCGCGTCATCGGACAATCGAACGATCGCGTCACCGGTCCATCCCATCATCTGACAACCGCGCGATGGGGCCCACGAGCGGCTCGCCGGGCGGCAAGGCTATGCTTGGCTTTTCGGTCTCAACAAGGGAAAGAGGATGGCCAACTGGCGGCGGGCATGGTGGCCCGGAGGAACCTGGTTCTTTACCGTCAACCTGCTGGAGCGGCGCAACAACCGACTGCTGGTGGAGCAGATTGACCTGCTGCGCCACAGCGTTGCCAAGGTGCAACAGGCTCACCCCTTCACCATTCACGCCTGGGTGGTGCTGCCCGACCATCTCCACTGCATTCTCTCTTTGCCGGAGGGGGACACCGATTTCCCCCTGCGTTGGCGGCTGATCAAAAGCCACTTTTCTCGAGCTTTGCCGATGATCGAACGGCGCAGTCAGACCCGGTTACGCCACGGGGAGCGGGGCATCTGGCAACGCCATTATTGGGAACACCTGATCCGGGATGAGCAGGATTACCGCCGCCATATGGATTACGTCCATATCAACCCGCTCAAGCATGGTCATGTTACGCGGGTGGCCGATTGGCCCTACTCCACCTTCCATCGTTACGTGGCGAGTGGCGCCTATCCGCCGGATTGGTGTGGGTCGGTGGATGGGCTGTTAGGGGGATTGGAGTAAACCTCTCAAGGGTTAAACGTCCGATTACGCGATCGTTCGATTACGCTTCGCTAATCGAACCTACGGTCCCTTGATAAACGCAGAACTCAAGATCAAGTCAGTGTCATTTAACCATATGAATGTATTATAGTTTTGTGCTTCACTGAACGTTGGGATATCACAAATAGTGATATATTTTCATTGACGGCTAGGTCATGATTGTCCATGATTCCGGTTACACATTTGACTCACAAATTGTAAGTTAAGGGTGTAAAAAAGGGCCCGAAGGCCCCTGGTTAGATCTGGTAATACTGCACTTTGGTTGCTTCTGGTGTGCGAGACCAAAAGTAATCGTTGAAATCGTGCGGGACTACACTAAGCAGAAGTAAAAACACAAATCCTACAAGCTTTTGTCTTAAAGCGTCTAGGAACCCTGATATGAGCCACCTGATCCATTTTGGAAGGGTGGCTTTATCATTTGTAGCCTTTGGTGTTGAACGACGTGAACGTCGTGGTCTTTTTGGCATGGATAACCTCCATCATTTGCCATGGGATGAGCACAGTTTTGCCCGGAATGGATTTTGATACTTCGTTTATCACCATGAGTTGCTCCTCAGTTGATGTAAAACCACTATATGTGGTGCTCCTGTTGCTTCGTAACACAAGATAATGGTGCAGAGACATAGTTGCAATGTGTGGATAACTGGCGCGCTGTGGATAAATTGTGAGTCCCACTCTGTCTGTTAGTATCCACTCACACTGAGCGGGCTTTCATTCGTCCGCTCCGCTAAATACAAGTCTCCCGATCAAGGATGGAAAATTTAAATAACTTTTTTTGCTTGCGAAAAGGGTGCTTTTTTAATAGCAAACTTAAGTTGAATATACCTTGTCCAATATGGGGAAAATATTGTTCTTCCACAGCTTAAACACAGCTGTAGGTTCGAATAGCGAAGCGTATTCGGACAATCGCGTATTTAACGTTGTCGCGATAACGAATATAAAAATCAACCCGGCCTAAGCCGGGTTGGTTGTTTCAAAAAGCGGAAAAAATCAGAGCGCTTCCAATCTGGCATACGCCGTCACCAGCCACTTGGCGCCGACGTCGTCGAACTGGATCTGCACCCGGCTCTGCTGGCCGACCCCTTCGAAGTTGAGCACGATTCCTTCGCCGAATTTCGGATGGAGCACCCGCTGGCCGAGCTTGATGCCGCTGGCGTCGAAGCTCTGCTGCACCTCGTTCTGGCTGAAGCGGCCGTACTGGGTGGGTCTGCTGACCTGGGTGCGCAGCCGGATCTCCTCCAGACACTCGGCGGGCATCTCGCGGATAAAGCGGCTCGGCTTGTGGAACATCTCGCGGCCATAGATGCGGCGGCTCTCCGCATAACAGATGTAGAGCTTCTCCATGGCGCGGGTCATACCGACGTAACAGAGGCGACGCTCCTCCTCCAGCCGCCCCGACTCCTCTGTGGATTGCTGGCTGGGGAACATGCCCTCTTCCACACCGACCAGCAGCACCAGGGGATATTCCAGCCCCTTGGCGCTGTGCAATGTCATGAGTTGCACCGCGTCGGCATATTCGTCCGCCTGATTCTCGCCGGATTCCAGCGCCGCGTGGGCGAGGAAGGCGGAGAGATCGCTCATGTCCTCCAGCTCGTCCGGGCGCTGGTACTGGCGGCAGGCGGTAACCAGTTCGTCCAGGTTCTCTACCCGCGCCTGGGATTTCTCGCCCCTCTCCGCCAGATACATCGCCTTGAGGCCGGAGTGCTGGATGACGATATCCGCCTGCTGGTGCAGTGGCAGCAGGGAGACCTGTTCCTCCAGCGCGTCGATGAGATCGACGAAGCCGCGCACCGCATTGCCGGCGCGACCGGTCAGCACCTTGTCATTGAGCAGTGCCTTGGCCGATTGCCACAGGTTCTGGCCCTGATCCCGGGCGTTATTGCGCAATATCTCCAGGGTGCGATCGCCGATGCCCCGGGTCGGGGTGTTGACCACCCGCTCGAAGCTGGCGTCGTCACCACGGTTGTTGATGAGCCGCAGATAGGCCATGGCGTCCTTGATTTCCTGGCGCTCGAAGAAGCGCAGGCCGCCATAGATGCGATAGGGCATGGCGTCCTGCATCAGCGCCTCTTCCAGCACCCGGGACTGGGCGTTGGAGCGATAGAGGATGGCGCAGTCGGCGAGCAGACCCCCCTTCTCTTTCCAATCCTTGAGGCGGCCAACCACGAAGCGGGCCTCGTCCACCTCGTTGAAGGCGGCATAGAGCGAAATCGGCTCCCCCTCGGCGCCCTCGGTCCACAGCTCCTTGCCAAGGCGCTCCGAGTTGTTGGCGATGACGCTGTTGGCGGCTTTGAGGATGTTGGCGGTGGAGCGGTAGTTCTGCTCGAGGCGAATGGTCTCGGCGCCCTGATAGTCGGTCAGGAAGCGCTGGATGTTCTCAATCTTGGCGCCGCGCCAGCCGTAGATGGACTGGTCATCGTCGCCGACGATCATCACCTTGCCGGTGTCGCCGGCCAGCATCCGCAGCCAGGCGTACTGGATGCCGTTGGTGTCCTGGAACTCGTCCACCAGGATGTTCTGGAAGCGATCCCGGTAGTGCTCGAGGATGTGGGGCTTGTTCAGCCACAGCTCGTGGGCGCGCAGCAGGAGTTCTGCGAAGTCCACCAGCCCGGAGCGATCGCAGGTCTCCTGATAGGTCTTGTAGATCTGCTGATAGGTGCGGGTGACGGGGTCGCCGTAGAGATCGATGTCGCCGGGGCGCAACCCCTCGTCCTTCTTGCCGTTGATGTAGCCCATCACGGCGCGGGGGGCCCAGTGCTTCTCGTCGAGGTTGAGCGCCTTGAGCACCCGTCGAATGAGGCGGTACTGGTCGTCGGAGTCGAGGATCTGGAAATCCTGCGGCAGCCCTGCATCCAGATGGTGGGCCCGCAGCAGTCGGTGGGCGATGCCGTGGAAGGTGCCGATCCACATGCCGCGCACGCCGTCGCCGATCACTTTTTCGACCCGGCCGCGCATCTCGGCCGCCGCCTTGTTGGTAAAGGTGACCGCGATGATGGAGAAGGGTGAACAGCGTTCCACCTGCATCAGCCAGGCGATACGGTGCACCAGCACCCGGGTCTTGCCCGAACCGGCACCGGCCAGCACCAGCAGGTTGCAACGGGGGGCCGCCACCGCGTCTCTTTGCTTGTCATTGAGCCCGTCGAGCAGGGTTGAAACGTCCATCACCACTCCTGTTTATTTATACAGGCGGGGATTATACGGCCTGAGCCGCCAGAGACCAAGCCGTGAGCAGCCGGGGGCCAGCCCGCCCGCCAACGTGGCGTCGATGAGGCCGCAGGGCTGGTGCCGATGGAAGCCAGTTTTTTCATCAGGGGAGGAAAACGGTTGCGCCTAACGTCATGAATCCAAACACAAATGTCGATCGAGCCCTATTAATCCCGGAATTTAATTCTGCAAAAACACCATAAAACAAACACTTATAAGGCAATTTGCTTATATTTCAAACCGTTAACGCAAACGTTTTTCCTCTATGATCCCCTTGACCAACGGGCTGGCTCACTTACAGTTAGCCAGCGTGCTTTATGACCTGCCAAGACAGGTTGTGGACCCTCACATAACAATCAAGGATACGATCGTGACTAAAGTGCTCAAGCTGGCCACCGTGGCCGCCCTCACCCTCGCTGCCCTGTCCGCCCAGGCAGCCTCCGAGCCCGCCGTCATCTATGACACCGCAGGCAAATTCGACAAGTCCTTCAACGAAGCCGTGTTCCGCAACGGCGTCGAAGTCTACAACAAGGACAAAGGCGTCAAGGTCAAGGAGTTCGAGCCCCAGAACGAAGCCCAGCGTGAGCAGGGTCTGCGTCGTCTGGCCAGCCGTGGCAACGGCCCCATCGTCGCCGTCGGCTTCAACATGGGTTCCGCGGTAGAGAAGGTTGCCACCGAGTTCCCGAACACCCAGTTCACCATCATCGACATGGTGGTCGACAAGCCGAACGTCCAGTCCCTCATCTTCAAGGAGCATGAAGGTTCCTTCCTAGTGGGTGCCCTGGCAGCCATCGCCTCCAAGACCGGCAAGGTCGGCTTCGTGGGCGGCATGGACATCCCGCTGATCCGCAAGTTCCAGTGCGGCTATGAGCAAGGCGCCAAGTACATCAATCCGAAGATCGACGTCTATCAGAACATGACCGGCTCCACCCCGGCAGCCTTTGCTGACCCCGCCAAGGGTGCAGAACTGGCCAAGTCCCAGTTCGCCAAGGGCGCCGACGTGGTCTATGCCGCCGCCGGTGGCACCGGTATCGGTGTCTATCAGGCTGCCAAGGACGAAGGCAAGCTGGCCATCGGTGTGGATTCCAACCAGAACCACCTGCAACCGGGCACCATGCTGACCTCCATGGTCAAGTCCGTGGGTCTGGCCGCGTACAAAAGCTGGGATGACGCCGCCAAGGGCAGCTGGAAGCCGGGCATCCAGTCCCTGGGTCTGGCCGAAGGCGGGGTTGACTGGGCGCTGGACGAGAACAACGCCAAGCTGATCACCCCGGAAATGAAAGCCAAGGTCGAGAGCATCAAGGCCGACATCATCGCCGGCAAGATCAAGGTGCACGACTACATGAGCGACAACTCCTGTAAGTACTGATCCTGCAAATACCGAGTCACTGCTACGACTCTCAACCAGTGATGACCGGCCCGCACGGGCCGGTTTTTAGTCTCTACTTCATGACCCGCAAGGACTGCATCATGGACCAGACAGATCGCTATGCCATCGAATTAAGGGGTATCGATAAGCGGTTCGGCGACGTGTACGCCAACAAGCAGATCGACCTTCAGGTTCGTAAAGGCAGCATTCACGGCATCGTCGGCGAAAATGGCGCCGGCAAGTCGACCCTGATGAGCATCATTTACGGTTTCTACCACGCCGACAAAGGCGAGATGCTGATCGACGGGAATCCGTTCAAACCCCATGGCTCCCAAGATGCGATTGCCGCCGGGGTGGGCATGGTGCACCAGCACTTCATGCTGGTGAACAACTTTACCGTATTGGAAAACGTCATCCTGGGGGCCGAGAACGGCTGGCGCCTGGGCAAGAGCCTGGCGGCCGCCGAGAAGCTGCTGGGCGAGCTGGCACGGGACTATGGTCTCGAGGTGCCGCTGCACGAGAAGGTCGAGGATCTGCCGGTGGGCCTGCAACAGCGGGTCGAGATCCTCAAGGCGCTCTATCGCGGTGCCCGCATCCTGATCCTCGACGAGCCCACCGGGGTGCTGACCCCGCAAGAGGCGGATCACCTGTTCGAGGTGCTGAAAAAGCTGCGGGATCAGGGGGCGACCGTCATCCTCATCACCCACAAGCTGCGGGAGATCCTGGCCATCACGGATCAGGTCTCCATCATGCGCCGGGGGGAGATGGTGGCCCATGTCGCCACCAAAGACACCGACAAGGAGCAGCTCGCCGAGCTGATGGTGGGCCGCAAGGTGCGCCTCAAGGTCGACAAGGGCACCGCCCAGCCGGGCGAGGCCAAGCTCAAGGTCGAGGGCCTCTCTTACGTCGATGACGCCGGGGTGGAACGGGTCAAATCCGTCAGCTTCGAGGTGCGGGCGGGGGAAGTAGTCGGCATCGCCGGGGTCTCCGGCAACGGCCAGTCCGAGCTGCTCAGCATGCTCGGCGGCATCCTCAAGCCCAGCAAGGGCGGCTTCACCATCGCCGGGGCGCAGCGCCACGAGGTGAGCCAGAGCCACCCGGCCGATCCGGAGCAGGTGCGCAACTTCGGCCTCGGCCACATCCCGGAAGACAGGCACAAGATGGGGCTCATCAACCGCTTCGAGGCGAAAGAGGCCTTTATCCTCGGCTATCACCGCCGTGCCCAGTACAACAAGGGCTGGCTGCAGGACAAGGAGGCGATCCGCCAGGATTGCCAGGCCAAGATGGAGAAGTGGGACGTGCGCCCGCCGAGCCCGGAGCACAAGACCGCCAACTTCTCCGGCGGCAACCAGCAGAAGCTGGTGATCGCCCGGGAAGTGGAGCAGGACCCGGATGTGCTGCTGGTCGGCCAGCCGACCCGGGGCGTCGATATCGGCGCCATCGAGTACATCCACCAGCAGATCATCACCATGCGTGACAAGGGCAAGGCGGTGCTGCTGGTGTCGGTGGAGCTGGACGAGATCATGAGCCTCTCCGACCGCATTCTGGTCATCGCCGATGGCCGCATCGTCGGCGAGCTGGACGGCGCCAGGGCGGATGAACGCACCATAGGCCTGATGATGGCGAACATAGTTCCTGACGACGTGGCGGCAAGCCAATCACAAGGAGCCACATCATGAAGGTCACAACCACTTGTAACGGATTCGGCCTGATGATGGCGAACATAGTCCCCGACGATATCAAGGAGGCCCATTCATGAGCCAAGCACGTGTTCCTGCCTGGATATCCGTGGGCGTGCTGCCCGCAGTCAATATCCTGCTGGCCTTCCTGGTGTCGGCCATCCTGTTCTATTACCTCGACATCAGTCCCATCGAGGCAGCCGAAATCATGTGGTACGGCGCCTTCGGCACCGGCGAGGGGATAGGCTTCACCCTCTATTACGCCACCGGTTTCATCTTCACCGGTCTGGCGGTGGCGGTGGCCTTCCACGCCGGCCTGTTCAACATCGGCGGTGAGGGACAGGCCTATATCGGTGGCCTCGGGGTCGGTCTGGTCTGTCTGCTGCTCGGGGACGTGCTGCCGTTCGCCCTCTTACTGCCGCTCGCCATCATCGCCGGCGGCCTGTTCGGCGCGGCCTGGGCCTTCATCCCGGCCTGGCTGCAAGCCAAGCGGGGCAGCCACATCGTCATCACCACCATCATGTTCAACTTCATCGCCGCCTCCCTGATGGCCTACCTCTTGGTCGACGTCTTCAAGCCGCCAGGATCCATGGCCACCGAGAGCAAGGTGTTCGCCGTGGCGAGCTGGCTGCCGAAGATGAGCGAGCTGGCGGCCGGTTTCGGCATCGCCATGCCCAACAGCCCCCTCAACATCAGCTTCTTCTGGGCGCTGATCTGTGCGGCCCTGGTGTGGGTCTTCATCTGGCATACCCGCTGGGGCTACGAGATCCGCTCCGTGGGCGCAAGCCAGAGTGCCTCCGCCTATGCGGGCATCTCCTACCCCAAGGTGGTGATCCTGGCCATGGTGATCTCCGGCATGCTGGCGGGCTTCTTCGCCCTCAACGTGCTGCAGGGTGAGCTGCACCAGATCAAGCTCAACTTCGTGGAGGGCTTCGGCTTCACCGGTATCGCGGTGGCGCTGATGGGGCGTAACCACCCGGTCGGCGTCATCATAGCCAGCCTGCTGTTCGGCTTCCTCTACCAGGGCGGCGCCGAGCTCAGCTTCGAGTTCGGGGTGGACCGCAACATCGTCGTGGTGCTGCAGGGTCTGGTGATCCTGTTCTGTGGCGCCCTGGAGCACATGCTGCGCCCGCGCATCGAGCAGGCCTATCTGACCTTTGCCAACCGCCCGGCCGCCCAAGTGAAAGGAGCCTGATCATGTTCGAAATGCTGATCCTGATGCTGGATGCGACCATCCGCACCGCACCGCCACTGATCCTGGCGGCCATGGATGACGGGGATGTTTTGCGAGCCGAAGGGAGTCCAAGCCATGTTTGAAATGCTGATCCTGATGCTGGACGCGACCATTCGTACCGCGCCTCCGCTCATCCTGGCGGCCATGGCCGGGATGTTTTGTGAACGCTCCGGGGTGGTCAACATCGCCCTGGAGGGCAAGCTGCTGGCCTCCGCCTTCGCCAGTGCGGCGGCCGCCGCCGTCACCGGTTCCGCCTGGATTGGGCTGGGGGTCGGGGTGGGGATCTCCATCCTGTTCGCCCTGCTGCACGGCTTCGCCACCATCACCCACCGGGGTGATCAGGTGGTGAGCGGCATGGCCATCAACATCCTGGCGGCCGGTCTCACCGTGACCCTGGGGCGCTACTGGTTCGATCAGGGGGGCCAGACCCCGGCGCTCTCCGGCGCGGCGCGCTTTGCCCCCATCGACCTGCCCTATGCCAAGGAGCTCTATGACGTGCCCGTCATCGGCCAGCTCTACAGCGAGCTCTTGAGCGGTCACTCCCTGCTGGAGTACGTGGCGTTCGCCGCCGTGCCCCTGGCCTGGTGGGTGCTGTTCCGCACCCGCTTCGGCCTGCGGCTGCGGGCGGTGGGCGAGGCACCGGCGGCGGTGGATACCGCCGGTATCTCCGTGGTGCGGATGCGCTATACCGCCCTCATCATCGGCGGCCTGCTGGCCGGCATTGGCGGCACCTACCTGGCAGTGGCCCAGACCGCCCAGTTCATCCCCAACATGAGCGCGGGCAAGGGCTTCATGGCGCTGGCGGCCCTGGTGTTCGGCAAGTGGCGCCCCTGGAACGCCATGGCGGCCTGTCTGCTGTTCGGCTTCCTCGACGCGGTCGCCATCCGGCTGCAAGGGGTCAGCATCGGCGATTTCCCGATCCCGGTGCAGGCCATCGAGGCGCTGCCCTACATCCTGACGGTCTTCCTGCTGGCCGGTTTCATCGGCAAGGCGGTGGCCCCCAAGGCCCTCGGCACCCCCTACGTCAAGGAGCGGGAATAGCCCCGCCCTTCATGCCATGCAAAAGGCCCGCACATGCGGGCCTTTTCTTTGAGATATCCAGGATGTTCTTGGCTGAATAGAAAAATAACCCGGCCTTGTCAAAGAACGGGTTATTCCTTCATCAGCACAACATATCAATAAACCTGTAATTAGCCGGGTAATTTATCGGCTAGAACCATACTTTCTTATTGATAATATAGGTCTGCTCAAATTCTTCATCTGACTTGGAGATATAAACAACAAATTCGATGAAGGCAATGATCCCGATAACAACCGACGGCAAACCAAGCAGAATGAAACCAAGCAGAAATATCAGCAGCATGATCACACCTTGTTTGGTGTAACCCAGGTAGAACTTGTGAGCACCGAAAGCGCCCAGGAAAAATGCAAACAGCGCAGCTGCGACCTTCTTGGAAGAACCAGCATTAGAGGCTATGGCATAGATGGCTTTTGCATGCTCGCCTTCAATAGAAAAATCAACTTTCAAGCCACTCTTCGGGAGCTGATTCCCTTTCCATTCAATAATGTCAAACTGATATCTATTACTATCATCCCCAGAAATCAAACCAGTACGAGCTGATTCATTAAAATCAATAACCGTGCCTTTCATTATTATCTGTCCTTTAGCAATAAGAGGATAAAGACCCGGTATGAGCAGGTCTATTGCGTTTGACAGGCTACAACAACAAAGGCTCATTTGAAACAAAAATTCATTTATGAATACTAGTATTCTACCAACCCATTCAAGCCTCTTTCTTATACCTGTATCGCCCCTATCAGCCGATGGGCCGTACCAGGGCGGGTTGGTGGGGATCGCTGAGGCGCTCGGCCAGATAGTCCACCAGCAGCCGCACCTTGGGGGAGAGGTGGCGGTTGTGGGGATAAAGGGCCCAGATCCCCTCCTCGGGGGCCCGCAGCTCCGGCAGCAGCTCGATGAGCTCCCCCCGGGCGAGGTGGTCGCTCACGTAGTAGTCCGGCAGCTGGATGATGCCGATCCCCTTGATGGCCGCATCCAGCAGGGCGTGGCCGCTGTTGCACTGAAGCAGACCGCGTACCCGCACGCTGTGGGGTTTACCGTTCAGGGTGAAGTGCCACTCGTCCCCGTTGCCCACCAGGCAGGTGTGACGGGCCAGCTCCGAGAGACTGTTGGGCATGCCGTGGCGGGCGGTGTAGGCGGGGGAGGCGCACACATAGGGAACCCGCTGCGCCAGCTTGCGGGCCACCAGGGTCGAATCCTTGAGGTGGCCGAGGCGGATCGCCAGATCGAACCCCTCGTGCACCAGATCCAGCAACTGGTTGGTGAGGTTGAGGGTCACCTCCAGCTGGGGGAAGCGCACCATGAAGTCGTTCACCAGGGGGGCGATGCGGCTCTCGCCGTAGGAGACCGGGGCCGTGATGCGCAAGGAGCCCTGGGGCACCGCCTGATGGCGTCCCACCGCCAGCTCCGCCTCGTAGAGGTTGTCCAGCAGCTGGCGGCAGTGGCGAAAATAGATCTCCCCGAGTTCGGTGAGACGCACCTGGCGGGTGGTGCGCAACAGCAGCTTGGCCTGCAGCCTGTCTTCGAGCTGCGCCACCTGGCGGCTCACCTGGGCCACCGACACCCCGAGCTTGCGCGCGGCCGGGGTAAAGCCCCCCTGCTCCGCCACGCTGACAAATTCACAGACCCCTTCCCAGCCGAACATTATTACCTGTGTGTAAAAGTGATTTGATACTTAGCGTTATTATCACCAAATCGGCGGGAAACTACACTGGATCTCCGAACTCATTTCCGTTCATCCAACCACTACGAGGACGTCATTCATGGCACAGGTTCAGAGCATCAAGTGTAAAGCCGCCATCGCCTGGGGACCGGGTCAGCCCCTCTCCATCGAAGAGGTCGAGGTCATGCCGCCCCAGGCTGGCGAGGTGCGGGTGCGGATCGTCGCGACCGGCGTCTGCCACACCGATGCCTTCACCCTCTCCGGTGAAGATCCGGAAGGAGTCTTCCCCTGCATCCTGGGCCACGAGGGTGGCGGCATCGTCGAATCCGTCGGCGAGGGCGTCACCAGCGTCAAGGTGGGCGATCACGTGATCCCGCTCTACACCCCCGAGTGCGGCGAGTGCAAGTTCTGCAAGTCCGGCAAGACCAACCTGTGCCAGAAGATCCGCGCCACCCAGGGCAAGGGGCTGATGCCGGACGGCACCACCCGCTTCTCCAAGGATGGCCAGCCCATCTACCACTACATGGGCACCTCCACCTTCAGCGAATACACGGTACTGCCCGAGATCTCCATCGCCAAGGTGGACCCGGCCGCCCCCCTGGAAGAGGTCTGCCTGCTGGGCTGTGGCGTCACCACCGGCATCGGCGCAGTGATGAACACCGCCAAGGTGAAAGAGGGTGAGAGCGTCGCCATCTTCGGGCTGGGGGGCATCGGCCTCTCCGCCATCATAGGCGCGCGCCTGGCCAAGGCCGGCCGCATCATCGCCATCGACATCAACGAGAGCAAGTTCGAGCTGGCCCGCAAGCTGGGCGCCACCGACTGCATCAACCCGAACACGTTCGACAAGCCTATCCAGGAGGTGATCGTCGAGATGACCGACGGCGGCGTCGACTTCTCCTTCGAGTGCATCGGCAACGTCAAGGTGATGCGCGCGGCGCTGGAGTGCTGCCACAAGGGCTGGGGCGAATCCGTCATCATCGGCGTGGCCGGTGCGGGCCAGGAGATCAGCACCCGCCCGTTCCAGCTGGTCACCGGCCGGGTGTGGCGCGGCAGCGCCTTCGGCGGCGTGCGCGGTCGCAGCGAGCTGCCGAGCTACGTGCAGCGCTACATGCAGGGTGAGTTCAAGCTGGACGACTTCATCACCCACACCATGCCCCTCGAGCAGATCAACGAGGCGTTCGATCTGATGCACGAAGGCAAGAGCATCCGCACCGTTATCCACTACTGATCCCATGAGCGCCCCGCCCATCGATACATGGGCGGGGGAAGGAGTCCTTCGATGAATCTGGACATCATCAGCAGCAACAAGAGCTTCGACGGCTGGCACAAGCAGTATCGCCACCGCTCCAATGTGCTCGATTGCGAGATGCGCTTCGCCATCTATCTGCCACCCCGAGCCCTCACCGGCCAGAAGGTGCCCGTGCTCTACTGGCTCTCCGGCCTCACCTGCACCGACGAGAACTTCATGCAGAAGGCGGGAGCCCAGCGCATCGCCGCCGAGCTCGGCATCGCCCTGGTGGCACCGGACACCAGCCCCCGCGGCGAGGGGGTGGCGGACGATCCCGGCTACGACCTCGGCATGGGGGCTGGCTTCTACGTCAACGCCACCCAGCACCCCTGGCGCGACCACTACCAGATGTACGATTACGTCACCCGGGAGCTGCCCGATCTCATCGAGACCCACTTCCCGGTCTCGACGAAGCGCGCCATCAGCGGCCACTCCATGGGGGGCCACGGTGCGCTGATCGCCGCCCTGCGCGAGCCCGGTCGCTACCGCTCGGTGTCGGCCTTCAGCCCCATCAGCCACCCGAGCCGCTGCCCCTGGGGCCAAAAGGCGCTCGGCGCCTACCTCGGCAACAACCCCTTGCTGTGGCAGGAGTGGGATGCCTGCCAGCTGCTGCGCCATCACGACAGCCCGCCCCTGCCGACCCTGGTGGACGTGGGGCTGGACGACCCCTTCCTGGCGGAGCAGCTCGGCATCGATACCCTGGCCGAGGTGGCCGGTACCAAGGGCTGGCCCCTCGAGCTCAACCGTCACCCCGGCTACGACCACAGCTACTACTTCGTGGCGAGCTTCATCGAGGCGCACCTGCGCTTCCACGCCCGCCATCTGGGCGAACCGGCCTGAGGCTGACCCGCTCGTGTCCGACCCGTCAGCGGGCGGCCATTCACCCGGAAACAGGAGACAAGGATGCCTCTCTTCACCACATTGCTGGCCATGCCGGACCAGTTCGAGCGGCTGCTGGCACAGGTCCCCACCGACCGTCTGGACTGGGAACCCGCCAACTGGGCCGGGATCCCCTCCGAGCGTTTCAGTGCCAGGGGGCACCTCTGCCACCTGCTGGACATCGAAGTGCTGGGCTATCAGGTGCGGTTTCGTCGCACCCTGGCGGAAAGCCTGCCGGAACTCGCCTCCCTCGATGGCTATCAGCTGGCGCTGGACCATGATTACCCCCGGCAGGATACCGCCAGGCAGCTCGACCGGTTTCGCACCGCCCGCCTGCAGACCGTCGAATGGCTGAAGAAGGTGCCGTCCGACGCCTGGCAGCGCCGCGCCCGCTATGGCGGCTATGGGGAGGTGACCCTGGACGGTCTGGTGCGCCTGCTCGTCAGCCATGACCACCAGCACCTCGCCGGCATGCAGTGGCTGCTGATGCGCCTGAACGCCGATCTGGGCCTCGCACTCCCCCTCGAGTGAGGCGTCGCTCAACAGTGTCGTATCCTGCAAAAAAGGCCCCGAGGGGCCTTTTTCATTGTTGCGGTGATGGGATCAGCTCCCCAACCGGCTCACCTGACCCGAACCCGCGATCTCGCTGGTCAGCGCTGGGCTGCCCCAGTAGTTGACCGCACCGGCACCGGCGATCTCTATCTTGAGCTGCGACTGGGCCCGCACCTCGACCTCGCCACTACCGGCGATGCTCACCTCGACCTCCTCGCTGGTGAGCCCGGCCCCCTTGACGCCACCAGCGCCGGCAATGTTCAGCGTCATCACCCGGGCGGAGCCCTGCCCCAGATCCAGGTTGCCCAGCCCGGCGATGTTGCCCTCCAGCCGATCCAGCGTCAGCCCGCTGGCGACGATGTCCCCCGTGCCCGCCAGGGAGAGCACCAGATCATCCCCCTTGAAGTCGCGCAAGGCGCCGTTGCCAACCCCCGCCAGTGCCAACTCGTGCAGCGTCGGCAGGGTGATGGTGATCTCCAGCGGCTGGGTGGGGTCGAGCCGGTAGCCATCCTTGACCTCGATCTCCAGCTTCTCCCCCTTCTCGGTGAGTACCAGATAGGGCAGCAGGTTGGCCTCCCCCTTGACCTTGAGGGTGTGGCTCTCTCCCGCCACCAGGTACAGGTTGGCGGGCACGCCCGCCAACACCCGGGTCACCGCATGCCCAAGGGGATGCTGCTGCTCCACCACGGCCCCCTCCCCGCGCACCTTGACGTCATCCTGCCAGCTGCATCCGGTCAGTCCCAGGGCCAGCACCACTCCCAGCATCCATTTCATCCCGCTACTCCTCGTTTCCTCTTTGCCGCACGGCGCGGCAGGTGAGTGGCAATAAGCAAACCCTGTGCCATATGGCTAACATCATGATTTATCTATCCATTTCAATATTTCGAGGCTCGAAGGGTCCATAACAAAGAGTCATTCAGACCACAATCTGGTCAATCTGACCACACCCGAAGGAGGGCGTTGACCCATTTTTTTGGTTGCCGCCCCGGTTCGTTGAGCCAATAGTGATACCTGGTGCGTATAGAGCACTCCATCGCTGCTTCACCCGCCAGAATCAACAAGGAGTCAGAGCGTGACCCAAGCCAGCCACTCATTCGTTCATCCGGGCCTGCCTGCCCCCACCCGCACCCCGCTGCTGACCGGCGACGATCCCGACCACAAGCGCCGCGAGCTCCTCGCCTACTTCTGCCAGACCTTCGATCTCTACGACTCGCTGTTCGACTGCCTGGCCGACGAGCGGGCCTGGTTCAACAAGGCGATCCCCCTACGCCACCCGCTCATCTTCTACTACGGCCATACCGCCGCCTTCTTCGTCAACAAGCTGCTGGCGGCCCGTCTCATCGAGGGTCGGATCGACCCCCGCATCGAGGCCCTGGTCGCCATCGGGGTGGACGAGATGAGCTGGGACGATCTGGACGAAACCCACTACGACTGGCCCACTGTGGCCGAACTGCGCGCCTACCGCGGCCGGGTGCGGGATCTGGTGTGTGATTTCATCGAGCGAATGCCGATCGAGCTGCCCATCCATTGGCAAAGCCCGGCCTGGGTCATCCTGATGGGCATAGAGCACGAGCGCATCCACCTCGAGACCTCCAGCGTGCTGATCCGCCAGCTGCCCCTGGCCTGGGTGCGCAGCCAGCCCCAGTGGCCGGTCTGCCCCGAGGCGCGCCACGATCTCGCCGCCGTCCCCGTCAACACCCTGCTGCCGGTGGCCGGCGGCCAGGTGCGTCTCGGCAAACAGGATGCCACCTACGGCTGGGACAACGAATACGGCGAGCGCCACATCGAGCTGGCCCCCTTCCAGGCCAGCCGCATGCTGGTGAGCAACGCCGAATACCTGGCCTTCGTGCAGGCGGGCGGATATGAAGCGCCCGCCTGGTGGGACGACGAGGGCCGGGGCTGGCGCCAGTATGCCAACGCCCGCATGCCCACCTTCTGGGTCGGCGATCCCAATGAACCCGAGCAGTTGCAACTGCGGCTGATGACCGAGCAGGTCCCCATGCCCTGGGACTGGCCGGTGGAGGTGAACCAGCTGGAGGCCGCCGCCTTCTGCCGCTGGAAGGCGGATCAGACCGGCCTGCCCGTCCAGTTGCCAAGCGAGGGGGAGTGGATGCTGCTGCGGGAGCAACTGGCCGGCGATCAGCCGGACTGGATGGAGGCCCCCGGCAACATCAACCTGGCACGCTTCGCCTCCTCCTGCCCGGTGGATGCCTGCCCCCAGGGCAGCTTCTTCGATCTGGTGGGCAACGTCTGGCAGTGGACCAGCACCGCCATCGACGGCTTCGAGGGGTTCAAGGTGCACCCCCTCTACGACGACTTCTCCACCCCCACCTTCGACGGCAAGCACACCCTCATCAAGGGCGGGAGCTGGATCAGCACCGGCAACGAGGCGCTCAAGTCCTCCCGCTACGCCTTCCGTCGCCACTTCTTCCAGCACGCGGGCTTCCGCTACCTGGTCTCACGCCATCAGGAGCCCGTCATCGTGAATCCTTATGAAACCGACACGCTCGTCGCTCAGTACCTCGACTTCCAGTACGGCCCGAGCCACTTCGGGGTCGCCAACTACGCCGAGGCTCTGGCCGGTCTTGCCAGCGAGCTCTGCGGCCGCCATGAGCGGGCGCTGGATATCGGCTGCGCCACCGGCCGCGCCAGCTTCGAACTGGCTCGCCGCTTCGCCCACGTGGACGGGGTGGACTACTCGGCCCGCTTCATCGACGTGGCCCTGACCCTGGCAAGACAGGACAGCTTCCGCTATGCGGTGCCGGTGGAAGGGGATCTGGTGGAATATTGCGAGGCGCGCCTCTCCCGCCACGAGCTTGGTCGCGAGCAGAGCGAGCGGGTCCACTTCAGCCAGGGGGATGCCTGCAACCTCAAGCCCAAGTACGGCGACTACGATCTGGTGCTCGCCTCCAACCTCATCGACCGACTGCGGGAGCCCGCCCGCTTCCTGCGGGACATTGCGCCGCGCCTTCGCAGCGGCGGCCTGCTGGTGCTCACCAGCCCCTACACCTGGCTGACCGACTACACCCCCAAGGCCAACTGGCTCGGCGGCATCCGGGAAAACGGCGAGGCCCTCGGCACCTATCAGGCGCTGCAACGGCTGCTGGCGGAGGAGTTCGAGGAGCACATGCCCCCGAGGGACGTCCCCTTCGTCATCCGCGAGACCGCCCGCAAGTACCAGCACACGGTGGCTCAGCTCACCGTCTGGCGCAAACGCTGACGACGCGGCAAACGAAAGAGGGAGGCCCATGGCCTCCCTCTTCTTTATCCGGACCGCTTACCCCTCCTGTACCTGGGGCAGGGCCTCCTGCTCGCGGTAGCGGCGGGCCAGCACGGCGCACACCATCAGCTGGATCTGGTGGAAGATCATCAGCGGCAGCACCATGA
The DNA here is from genome assembly GCF_002934285.1 of Aeromonas sp. ASNIH1. NCBI lineage: Bacteria > Pseudomonadati > Pseudomonadota > Gammaproteobacteria > Aeromonadales > Aeromonadaceae > Aeromonas > Aeromonas sp. ASNIH1. The sequence goes on from NZ_CP026228.1 coordinate 1,378,338, forward strand.
CACCGACGCTGGCGGCGGGGAACATGACGTTGGCCATGGGCACCCCGTTGGCCAGGCTCTTCTTGGAGCCACAGAAGACGATGGTGATCTCGTCCGCCCTGTTGAAACCGAGGCGACGGCTGATCCAGACGTTCCACCCCAGCACCAGTGCCAGCAGCACGCAGCTCAGCAGCACGATACTGGCCAAATCATACCAGCCGACCTGGTGCCAGATCCCCTGCACCACCGCCTCGCTGAAGGCCACATAGACCACCAGCAGGATGGAGCTCTGGTCCAGCTTGCCGATGAGCGGGCGATGGCTGTCGACCCAGCGACCGATGAGGGGGCGTGACAGGTGGCCCACCACGAAGGGCAGCATCAGCTGCACCATGATGGCCTGAATGGAGTGCCAGGTATCGACCCCCTCCCCCTGCACATTGATCATCAGCCCTACCAACACCGGCGAGAGGAAGATGCCGAGGATGCTGGAGGCCGAGGCGCTGCACACCGCCGCCGACACATTGCCCCCCGCCATGGAGGTGAAGGCAATGGCCGATTGCACGGTGGCGGGCAGGGCGCACAGGTAGAGGAAGCCGAGATAGATGGCCGGGCTCAGCCACTGGGGCACCAGGGGCGTGAGCAGCAGCCCCAGCAGCGGGAAGAGCAGGAAGGTGCTCGCCATCACCACCAGGTGCAGCCGCCAGTGGCCGAGGCCCGCCATCAGGTTCTGGCGCGACAGCTTGGCACCATGCATGAAGAAGAGCAGCGCCACCGCCAGCTTGGTCAGCAGACCAAACCAGACGGCCACCTGCCCCTCGCAGGGGAAGAAGGAGGCCAGCGCGACCACCACAATCAGTACAGAGGTAAAGGGATCCAGACGCACGGGGAGTCTCCAGAGAAAGCGCGTCCCGCACGGGATGGGGACGACAGGGCACGGGGAAGGCGTCATCAGACTGCGACCCCGGATACGAAGGGACAAGCTTACCCCGAACACCCTGTGGTGCAAAGTTGAGCGGCAGCCTCATTTGTTTCATTTTGTTAAACGATAACGCACATTCTCACAGCAAAACTAAACGAGTTTGCCCCTCCGGCCCCGGATCCGGCCAACAAAAAACGGGCGACCAAGGCCGCCCGTCTCCTGTTTGCCACATGCCGGTCAGCGCTGGCTGGCCAGGGGGCCGCTGCCCGCTTTTTTCTCGTTGCCACCTGACTTGCTGGCCTGCCGCTTCTCGAAACGGGAGATCCACCAGTAGGCCAGCGCCGAGAAGACCGCCGTCATGAAGACGTTGATGAAGAAGGCGCGCACCAGATCCACCCCGGCCGGGAAGGCGGAGGCGCTCATGCTCACCACGAAGATGGCGATCAGCACCGACACCACCGCCATCCCGAAGGTGCGCGATCCCATGCGGAAGTCACGGGGGGTATCGTCATGTTTCCAGCGAAACACGAAGTAGGCCACCATGATGAAGATCGGCGGCAGCATGGCGGTACCGGCGGTGAGGTTGATGGCGGTGTTCATCATCTGCTGCACCGATTCCGAGCCGAAGCCGTTGACCACCAGCATCACGAATACGAAGACAAACTGCCACCAGGCGGCGCGCACTGGCACGCCGTGCTCGTTCAGCTGGGTGGTTTTCTCGCCGTAAACCCCCTGGGGGATCTCGGAGAAGTGGATCTTCACCGGCGCCGAGGTCCACATCATCATGGAGCCGAACATGGCGATAAACAGCACCACGCCGACGAAGCGGCCCACCAGCGCCTCGGAGAGCCCGAAATACTGCGCCATGCCGGTGAAGATCTCCACCATGCCGCCAGCATAGGTGAGGCTCTCGCGCGGCACGAACACGTTCACCAGCAGGGAACCGACCGCATACATGGCACCGATGACGATACCCGCGCTGATGATCACCTTGATAAAGGACTTCTGGCCCCCTTTGACGTCATTGAGGTAGGCCGCCGCGGTCTCGGCACCGCCCGCCGCCTGGAAGATCCAGCACATGATGCCGAGGGTCGCCCAGTTGACGGTGGGAGTCATCGCCTCCAGGGTAATGGGCTGGGCCGGCACATGATCGCCACTCAAAGCCATCAGGGCGCCCAGCACATAGATGGCGAACAGGGCAAATACCCCGTAGGCCACTATTTCGGCAATCTTGCCGAGCCAGCTCGCCCCCTTGGTGGAGATGTGGGTCGCCGCCGCAAACAGCACGATGGAGATGACCGAGGTGACCATGGGCGAGAAGCTGTACTCATAGCCCAGCATGGCGTAGGAGGCGTAGGCGATGACGTTGGGCAGCAGGGAGACGAACCAGAACAGGTTCACGAACCAGTAGAGAAACGAGCCCAGATAGGCCAGCCGGGTGCCGAGCGGCTTCTTGAGCCAGTCGTACATCCCCGACTCGGAGTTTTTGTTGGCCGAAACGAACTCGGCGATGATGAAGACGAACGGGATGAAGTAGACGAGGGTCGCCAGCAGGAAGATGGGGGCGGAGCTGAGCCCCAGCTCGATGTTGTTGTTGACGATGTTGCGCACGTTGAACACGGCGGCAAAGGTCATCGACAACAGGGCAAACTTGCCTATGGTGCCGCGTACGGATTCAGACATGGTGTCCTCCAGTGGACTCGCGCTCCCTGCGGGTAACGCTGTGACTCTGTGATGTGTTTGGCAAGGGTCAGTCGGCCCCGCCCGCTACTCTCTTGTTGTGATCGGGCCGCGTGGGCGGCCTCGTTGGTGAACCGGTGCAATCTCACCGCACCAGCTCGCAATACCATTCAGACGATCGGAGTGCCCGGCGCCATCGGCACCCGAGGCTGCAACAGCACGCTCTGGCTCTCGTCCGGGGTCTCGGCGCAGAGCAACATGCACTCGGAGCGCTCGCCGCGCATCCTGGTGGGTTTCAAGTTGGTCAGCACCACCACCTCGCTGCCCATCAGCTCCTCTTCGCTGTAGTAAGGCACCAGACTGGTGACGGTCTGCAGCGGCCGCTCGCCCCCCACGTCGATCTGGACGATGTAGAGTTTGTCGGCCCCGGGGTGACGCACCACCTCCAGCACCTTGCCCACCTTCATCTCGACCCGCTTGAATTCGGCAAACTCGATCGTCTCGCTCATGCACTTTTCCTTTTCTGGTTCAACGGTTTGCGGGTGGCCAACGGCCACCCGGTTTGACGGGGTCATGACGGCTGGATGACGACCTGCGCCGCTGGCTCGGCCTCTTTCGCGCGCGCTTCGGCGCTGAGGGAGGCCTCGTATCGGTTGTATTTCCACCAGGCGAAGCCGAGGAAGATCACGATCCCGCCGACGTTGTAGAAGATGATGGTCATGATGTCGGCGCCGGTCGGGAAGGTGGAGGCGAGGAAGCCCACCGAGAAGAGGACGATCAGCACCGAGACCACGGCGATGCCGGTGGTGCGCGAACCCATCCTGAACTCCCGCGGCAGGTGGTCGAGCTTCAGCCGCAGATTGAGGTAGGCCAGCATGATGAACAGCGGCGGCAGCATGGAGGCGGCAGCGGTCATGTTGATGACGGTGTTCATCAGATCCTGCGCTGTGTTGGAGCCCAGGGTCGGGATCACCATCAGCGGCAGCACGATGAGGTACTGGATCCAGGCTGCGCGGGCGGGCACGCCGTGCTCGTTCAGCTCGACCGTCTTCTTGCCGAAGATGCCGGCCGGGATCTCGGAGAAGAAGATCTTCACCGGGGTCGCCGTCCACATCAGCAGGGAGCCGAACATGGCGGTGAAGGAGACCAGCCCGACGAAGCGGTTCATCAGGATCTCCGGCAGGCCGAAGTAGGCCGCCAGCCCCTCGAACACCTGCACCGAGCCGCCGGTATATTTCAGGGTATCGCTATGGACGAAGACGTTGATCAAAAGCGATGCGATGGAGTAGAGCACCCCGATAAAGATCCCGGCGACGATGATCACCTTGACGAAGGACTTGGAGCCCCCTTTCACGTCATTGACGTAGACCGCCACCGACTCGGCGCCACCGGCTGCCATAAAGATCCAGGTGGTGATGCCGAGGAAGGCCCAGCTGAAATCGGGGACCATGGCCTCCACCGTGATGGGGTCGGCTGACTGCACGCCGCCCGCCAGTGCCGCACCTGCCAGCAGAATGTAGGAGAGGGTCAGCAGCAGCATCAGGGACGAGGTCACCGAGGTGATGGGGCCCAGCATCTTGGCGCCGTTGGTGGAGACGTAGGTGGCAAAGGCAAACAGCACCATGCTCAAGGCCGTGGTCGCCACCGGAGTGAGAATGTACTCGTAGCCGAGGAAGGCATAGGAGGCGTAGGCGATGACCCGCGGCAGCAAGGAGGTAAAGAAGAAGAGGTTCACGAACCAGTAGGTGTAGGCGGAGATAAAGGCCCAGCGCCCGCCGAGGGAGCTCTTCACCCAGGCATACACCCCCGCTTCGGAGTTTTTGTTCAGTGACACAAACTCCGCAATGATCAGGCAAAACGGAATGAAGTAAAAAATGGTGGCCAGAAAGAACATCGGGGCCGAGGCCAGACCGATCTCGATGTTGTTGTTGATGACGTTGTTGAAGCTGAATACCGCCGCGAAGGTGAGCGACAGCAGACCAAACTTGCCTATCGTATTGCGTTTGGAATCAGACATGGTGCATCTCCAGACCTGTAGTTATCTCGCGAATGGGCGGGGCATGATGTGTAGGGCGAGCCCCGCCCTTCCGGCTTTTGTCAGTGCAGAACCGGCGGCTTGTTATTTGTTTTTGAAGTAGCCGCCTTCGACGGTGACCTTGATGATCACCTTGTGCACCGGGCTGTCGCCTGCGAACCGGTAAGCCTCGTCGTTCTCGAAGATCACCACCTGCCCGTTGCCGACCTGCTGGCGCTCACGCACCTCGCCTGCCAGCCACTCGCGGTCTGTGGTGTCGTCATAGGCCTGCTCGACCGCCAGCTCCGACTTGAGGGCCCACTCCACCGTCTCTGCTCCTTCCAGGTAGTAGTGAACGTCGAAGTAGCGGCGCTGCCCCTCGAACAACGAGGTGGCCGGGCTGGCCCCCTCCTGCAAGCGGTAGGTGAGGGAGTCACCGATGGAGTGGCAGATTCCGGGCTTGAGGTTCGGCAGGTTGTTGATGGCCTCCACGCAGCGGCCCCACTTCTTGCCCTCTCGGTAGATGTTTTTGAACAGGGTCAGGTTGTCCAGGGTGATCATGCGAGGTTCCTCCCGCCGTTGATGGTGAGATCGAGCCCGGCCAGCGCAGCCGGATTGAGGTTGCCACGGGAGATGGGCAGCAGGGTCAAACCGAAGCTGAACGGCTCGAAGCGCACCCGCCAGGAGTCCAGTACCTCGGATCCCCAGGAGTTGGAGCCGAGCCCCAGTACCTTGTGATCCAGATTGAGGGTGAGATAACCACTCGGCTCCAGCTCATTGATGTGCTGCGCCGCGTGGATATGCTCCCAGCTGTAGGGCCAGACGCTCAGGTTGATGGGGGCATCGGGTCGCACGTAGAGACCGGCGCCGTGACGGTTGGTTAGGGTCGCCCAGCGCACCTGCTGGCGGTTGCCGTTATCCTGTGGGAAGGGGTAGTGCTCCCACATCTCGCCGACTGTGCTCTGGAAGCTGTCGATCCAGTTGCTCTGGCGGCTGTCCTGATAGTTCTCGTCCGGCCCCATACCGTAGTAGTGCACCCGGTCGAGATCCTGACGAATGCCCAGCTCGAAGCCGATCTTGGGAATGATGTCGTCATAACCGCCGTAGGGCTGACCGGACAGTGCCACGTGCAGCTGACCGTTCGGGCTCAGGGTGTAGACGTAGCGGCAGCGCATACCGAAGTCGAACACCGGCGGCGCGATCAGGCTCTCGACCGTCACCTCGACCGCCTCGCCCAGCTGACGCCAGCTTAAGGTGCGGAAGTGCTCCTGCATGATCTGCAGGTGGTTCGGGTGCCACAGGCTCTCGTACTCCTGCTTGTGGTTGTCGATCATCGGCTTGAAGAAGGTGAGGCGCGGGGCTCGCTCGATAAGCTCATTACCATCCTGCTGCCAGCTCACCAGCTTGCCGTCGAGGCGTGAGAAGCGCAGGGCGAAGCCGCTGCCGCTCAAGGTCAGCGCGAGCCGCTCGTCGGCAATCTGCAATGGGGTGGCATTGGGATTGGCAAAGGGCTGCAACTGACGAGTCGACTCTTTCAGCTGGAACTGGTACTGACCCAGTTCGTGCTCCGCCGCGCTGTAACGGGTGGCAGTGGCCTTGATGACCCGCAGCTGGACGAAGGTTTCCCGCCCATCAAGGGATGGCAGCTCGAGTTGCAGCTCAGTGGTGGCACCGGGAGCAACCCCTTCCAGCCGGATTTGCTGGCTGGCCAGCAGCTCGCCCTCGGCCTTCACTTCGACCAGCAGGCGGATATCGTCGAGAGTGGAGAACCAGTAGCGGTTTTCCACCGCCAGCTTGCCGCTCGCCAGATCCAGCGCCCGCACCTTGACCGGACAGATCACCTGCTTGTATTCGCGCAGGCCAGGCCCTGGGGTCTGATCCGGATAGATGAGGCCATCCATGCAGAAGTTGTAGTTGTTGGGGTAATCACCATAGTCACCGCCGTACTTGTAAACGGGGCGCCCCTGCTCGTCCTGATCCAGAATGCCGTGATCGCACCACTCCCAGATGTAGTGGCCTTGAATGTGGGGATGACGGTCGAACACCTGCTGATATTCGCTGAGGCCACCCGGGCCGTTGCCCATGGCGTGGGCGTATTCGCAGAGGATGCGCGGCTTCGCCATCGGGAACTCGCCGAAGCAGTTCATCTGGGAGACACGGGAATACATGGTGCTCACCACATCCACCACCTCGGCATCGCGATCCTCTTCGTAGTGCACCAGCCGGGTCGGGTCGATCCCCTTGCAGCGCTGGTACATGGATCTGATGTTGCAGCCGTAGCCGGACTCGTTGCCGAGCGACCAGATGATGATGGAGGGGTGGTTTTTCTGGGCGTGTACGTGGCGCTCTATGCGATCCACGAACACCGGCTCCCAGAAGGGATCGTCGGTGATGCGGCTGAGATCGCCGACGTTGGCAAAACCGTGAGTCTCCACGTCGGTCTCCGCCATCACGAACAGACCGTACTGGTCGCACAGCTCGTAGAAGCGAGGATCGTTCGGGTAGTGGGCGGTACGTACCGAGTTGAGGTTGTGCTGCTTCATCAGCACGATATCGCGTTCAACACGATCCATGCCGACCGCACGGCTCTTGAGGTGGTCGTTGTCGTGGCGGTTCACCCCGTGCAACTTGAGGTAGTGGCCATTGACGTAAAAGAGGCCATCCTTGACCTTGATCTCACGCACCCCGACCCGCTGCGGGATCACTTCCAGCAGCTCACCCCGACCGTTGTAGAGGGAGAGTTGCAGCTGGTAGAGGTAAGGATCTTCGGCGCTCCACAGATGGGGATTGGCCAGATCCAGCGTGAAGCGGCAATCACACTTGCCGTCGATGGCGAGATGGTCGAGGGAGCCGCTGGCGATCTCGCTGCCCTGATCCAGCAGGGACCAAACCAGACGGTGATCACGGGCGGCCGCCCCCAGGTTCTCGAGCTGGATATCGCAGCTCAGGGTAGCGCTCTGATTGTCATCGGCCAGCGCGGTGCGGATGAAGAAGTCCTGCACATGGGCGGCCGGTTTGCCCACCAGATAGACGTCGCGGAAGATCCCCGCCATCCACCACATGTCCTGATCTTCGATATAGGTGGAGTCAGCCCACTGCATCACCCGCACCGACAGCAGGTTCTCGCCAACCTTGGCGTAGGCGCTTATATCGAACTCGGCGGTGAGACGACTCCCCTTGCTGAAGCCGACGTAGTGGCCGTTCACATAGACCTCGAAGTAGGTCTCCACCCCGTCAAACTTGATGATCACCTGCTCGCCGTCCCAGGCAGGGCTCAGCGTGAAGCTGCGCTGATAGGCGCCGGTGGGGTTGTTGGTCGGCACGAAGGGCACATCGATGGGGAAGGGAAAACCTTCGTCGGTGTACTGCAGCTGGCCATGCCCTTCCATCTGCCACATGTTGGGCACGGTGATCTGGCCCCACTCGCTCATGGGGCTGTGATAGAAGGCCTCCGGCACCTGCAAGGGGTGGTCGAAGTAGTGGAACTGCCACTGACCGCTCAGGCTCAGAAAACGGCGGCTCAGCTCCCGCTGCATGGTGGCCGCCAGCGCGTGGTCGGCATAAGAGAAGAAGTAGGCGCGCGGAGCCAGCCTGTTTTCACCAACGAATTGGACGTTTTCCCAGTTATTCACATGTCCTCCCGGAACAAGGCAACGTTAACTGGGTAAACTCTAGATAAACATTTACTAAATATCAGTTCTGAATAGGTAAAGTTTTAACCTGATCACAATGAACAGATGGTTTTGTGAGCGAGATCAGAAGCGGGAGATAAAGGAGAGCAAGATATGAATGAGTGGCATGGATGTTGATAGCAGTGGGCTGAACTGTAATGAAATTAATTATAAAACAATATGATATGAGTTTGCTGGAAGAGATGGGAAAGAGATTTGCTTGGGAGATGTGTCGCACCACCGCAAGATGGCGCGACTAAAAACATAGATGTTTTACTAAAATTATCGTGTAGTACCGCGCAGAGTCAATTTGCTCGGTACCAGCACCCGCAGCGGGATATCCCGCTCGTCACGCAGCCGTTCAACCAGCAGGTTGACCCCCTGGGAGCCCATCAACTCGGAGTGGATCCGCACCGTTGAGAGCGGCGGGAAGGTGAACTTGGCGGTCGGAATATCGTTGACGCTGATAAGCTCGATCTGCTGGGGAATCGCCAATCCCTTCTCGTGGATGGCACGCAGCACGCCGATGGCGATGGAGTCGGAGGCGACAAACAGTGCCCTGGGCCAGTCGCCAGCCAGCATCTCCTTCGCCAGCTTGTAGCCGGAAGCGCTGGAGAAGTCTCCGCGATAGAGGTCGCTCTCCTGCACCACCCCAAGCCGCTGGCCATAATCGCGAAAGGCGAGTTCCCGCAGATCCGGGCCATCATCCTGGCCACCGATATAGCCGATGCGCTGATGGCCCTCGGCGATGAAGAAGTCCACTACCTGCTGGCTGATGAGTGCCAGATCCACGTCAATCGAGTCAAAATCGCCCTGAGAGCGGCAATCCACGAACACCAGCTGGGCAGACAGGCCGCGCAGCACGGCCAGCCGTTCTTCCGGCAGATGGCCGATGACCAGGATGCCATCGACGGCAGAGAGCTCACGCCCCTCGGCACCGTTGTAGCAGTGGGCCAGCTCGATGTTGAGGCGGGTGCACTGGGTCTCGATACCGTAGCGGATGGCCAGATAGTAGGGATCGTTGACCTCGGTGCTCTGGGGATAGGCGTAGACAGCCAGGAGCTGCAGCTTGCTCTTGTGCACCCCTTTGCGGGCGCTGCTGGTCTTGTACTCCAGCCGCTCAGCAATCTCGAAGATCTTCTGCCTGGTCTCGTCCTTGACGCTCAGGCTGGGATCCTCGTTCAGCACACGGGATACGGTAGCAAGCGATACCCCCGCCTCCTGTGCAATTTCCTTCAACGTAGCCATCAATACCTCGCAGGCAGCATCACGTGTTCATCGGGCAACGGCTAAAGAGTAACGAGCAATCCCTTGATAGCCCAGCATTTTTACTGAAATAGAAGCAGGGAATTGAGGCGGGAGGACAGAAATGAAAAAAGGCCTCCCGTATGGGAGGCCTCTTCTGAATAGGTGCCTGACAGTGTCCTACTCTCGCATGGCGAATGCCACACTACCATCGGCGCTACCGCGTTTCACTTCTGAGTTCGGCATGGGATCAGGTGGTTCCACGGCGCTATTGCCGTCAGGCAAAAGCTGTACTGCTTGAAAATGGTGCTGATACCCAGAATCGAACTGGGGACCTCATCCTTACCAAGGATGCGCTCTACCGACTGAGCCATATCAGCACACTAACCGGTAAAGACCACGCTCAATGCGTAATCTAAAATTGGGTGCCTAGCAGTGTCCTACTCTCGCATGGCGAATGCCACACTACCATCGGCGCTACAGCGTTTCACTTCTGAGTTCGGCATGGGGTCAGGTGGTTCCACTGCGCTATTGCCGCCAGGCAAAATCTTCAATCTGAAAAAGCTGATTTAGTTATTCGTTCTCGGTATCTGCTACAAGTCTCTGAACACTTCTTGGGTGTTGTATGGTTAAGCCTCACGGGTAATTAGTATGGGTTAGCTCAACGTATCGCTACGCTTACACACCCCACCTATCAACGTTGTGGTCTCCAACGGCCCTTTAGGACCCTCAAGGGGTCAGGGATGACTCATCTCAGGGCTCGCTTCCCGCTTAGATGCTTTCAGCGGTTATCGATTCCGAACTTAGCTACCGGGCAGTGCCACTGGCGTGACAACCCGAACACCAGAGGTTCGTTCACTCCGGTCCTCTCGTACTAGGAGCAACTCCCTTCAATCATCCAACGCCCACGGCAGATAGGGACCGAACTGTCTCACGACGTTCTGAACCCAGCTCGCGTACCACTTTAAATGGCGAACAGCCATACCCTTGGGACCGACTTCAGCCCCAGGATGTGATGAGCCGACATCGAGGTGCCAAACACCGCCGTCGATATGAACTCTTGGGCGGTATCAGCCTGTTATCCCCGGAGTACCTTTTATCCGTTGAGCGATGGCCCTTCCATTCAGAACCACCGGATCACTATGACCTACTTTCGTACCTGCTCGACCTGTCCGTCTCGCAGTTAAGCTGGCTTATGCCATTGCACTAACCTCCTGATGTCCGACCAGGATTAGCCAACCTTCGTGCTCCTCCGTTACTCTTTGGGAGGAGACCGCCCCAGTCAAACTACCCACCAGGCACTGTCCGCGAGCCCGATTCAGGGCCCTGCGTTAGAACATCAAACATACAAGGGTGGTATTTCAAGGACGGCTCCAGCGCAACTGGCGTCACGCCTTCAAAGCCTCCCACCTATCCTACACATGTAGGTTCAATGTTCAGTGCCAAGCTGTAGTAAAGGTTCACGGGGTCTTTCCGTCTAGCCGCGGGTACACCGCATCTTCACGGCGAATTCGATTTCACTGAGTCTCGGGTGGAGACAGCATGGCCATGGTTACACCATTCGTGCAGGTCGGAACTTACCCGACAAGGAATTTCGCTACCTTAGGACCGTTATAGTTACGGCCGCCGTTTACCGGGGCTTCGATCAAGAGCTTCGCTTGCGCTAACCCCATCAATTAACCTTCCGGCACCGGGCAGGTGTCACACCCTATACGTCCACTTTCGTGTTTGCAGAGTGCTGTGTTTTTGATAAACAGTCCCAGCCATCTGGTCACTGCGACTCCCGACAGCTCCATCCGCAAGGGACTTCACCATCAAGAGCGAACCTTCTCCCGAAGTTACGGTTCTATTTTGCCTAGTTCCTTCACCCGAGTTCTCTCAAGCGCCTTGGTATTCTCTACCCGACCACCTGTGTCGGTTTGGGGTACGATGACTTGTAATCTGAAGCTTAGAGGCTTTTCCTGGAAGCAGGGCATCAATGGCTTCCGCACCGTAGTGCGTTCGTCTCGTGTCTCAGTGTTGTATCAGCGGATTTGCCTACCGATACCACCTACGCACTTTCACCAGGACAACCGTCGCCTGGCCCACCTAGCCTTCTCCGTCCCCCCATCGCAATTACAAGTCGTGCAGGAATATTAACCTGCTTCCCATCGAT
>NZ_CP026228.1:1395000-1437500 GCF_002934285.1 Aeromonas sp. ASNIH1
GCATCGAGCGCGACCCCGAACACCTCGGCGGCGGTCGCCTTGTGGATGTCCTTGCCCTCGGCGAAGGCGGTCAGCAACCCCTTGTCACCGGAGAGGTGGGCCATGATGCGCAGCTCGATCTGGGAGTAGTCCGCCGCCACCAGCTTGTAACCGGCGCACGGAATGAAGGCCTGCCGAATGCGGCGCCCCTGTTCGTTGCGTACCGGAATGTTCTGCAGGTTGGGATCGGTGGACGAGAGCCGACCGGTCGCCGCCACCGCCTGATGATAGGAGGTGTGCACCCGCCCGGTCTGCGGCTTGATCATCAGCGGCAGCTTGTCGGTGTAGGTGGACTTGAGCTTGGCCAGCCCACGGTGCTCCATCAGCAGTTGCGGCAGCTCATAGGTCTCCGCCAGCTCGGCCAGCACCTCTTCCGCAGTGGATGGCGCTCCCTTGGGGGTCTTTTTGATGATAGGCAGCCCCAGCTTGGTGAAGAGGATTTCACCCAGCTGCTTGGGCGAGGAGAGATTGAACTCCTGCCCGGCCAGCTCGTGGGCCTGCTTCTCCAGCTCTGCCAGACGCACTTCGATCTCCTGGCTCTGCTGATGCAGCAGCTTGGGCTCGATGGTGGTACCGAGTCGCTCCATCCGCGCCAGAACCGGCAGCAGCGGCAATTCGATCTCTCTGAATACCTTGGCAAGTCCCGGCTCGGCAGAGAGCTTGCCCCACAGCGCCTGATGCAGACGCAGGGTGATGTCGGCATCTTCCGCCGCGTAAGGAGCCGCCTGCTCCAGTTCGATCTGGTTGAAGGTGAGCTGCTTGACCCCCTTGCCGGCAATGTCCTCGAACGAGATGGTCTCGACGTTCAGATACCTGCGGGCCAGGGAATCCATGTCGTGGCGGCTGGCGGTAGAGTTGAGCACATAGGATTCGAGCATGGTGTCGTAGGCGATACCCTGCAGCTCGATGCCGTGGTTGAGCAGCACATTGCGGTCGTACTTGAGGTTCTGCCCCACCTTGAGACGGGCCGGATCTTCCAGCAGCGGTTTGAGCTTGCCGAGTACCACGGCCTCGGTCAGCTGCACCGGCGCCCCCAGATAGTCGTGGCCGAAGGGCACGTAGGCCGCCTTGCCCGGTTCGATAGCAAAGGAGACGCCAACGACGCGCGCTTCCATATAGTCGAGACTGGTGGTCTCGGTGTCGAAGGCAAACAGCGGCGCCGCCTGCAACCGTGCCAGCCACTCGTCGAATTCGGCCTCATCCAGAATGCAGCGATAGTCGGTTTCGATGGCGGCTGCCGGGGCGGCGCCTTCCTCATCACCTTCTGCTTCGCTCTCCTCGGCGCCGCCGGACTCCAACTCTTTGATCAGGTTGCGCAGCTCGTACTCGCGATAGACCGCCAGCAGAGCCTCCTTGTCGATGGGGCCGAGCTGCAGCTCTTCCAGGCTCTGCTCCAGCGCCACATCGGTCTTGATGGTGGCCAGCACGTAGGAGAGGCGCACCTGCTCTTCCTGCTCGCGGAACTTGTCGGCGAACGCCTTGGAGCCACGGAAGCCGAGCGTAGCCACCTTGTCGAGGTTGGCGGCGATCTCGTCGATGCTGCCGATCCCCTGCAGCAGGGCCAGCGCGGTCTTCTCGCCGACGCCGGTCATGCCGGGAATGTTGTCCACCTTGTCCCCCATCAGCGCCAGGTAGTCGATGATGAGCTCGGGCGGTACGCCGAACTTCTCGATCACCCCTTCCCGATCGGTCTTCACATCTTTCATGGTGTCGATCAGGGTGACATGGTCGGAGACCAGCTGCGCCATGTCCTTGTCGCCGGTGCTGATGAGCACAGGCAGCTGTTTCTCGGTCGCCTGACGGGCCAGGGTGCCGATCACGTCGTCAGCCTCCACCCCTTCGACCATCAGGAAGGGGAAACCCATTGCCTTGATCATCTGGTGAATAGGGGCGACCTGGCTGCGCAGATCGTCCGGCATGCTGGCGCGTGTTGCCTTGTATTCGGGATAGATGTCGTCACGGAAGGTCTTGCCCTTGGCGTCGAACACCACGGCCACGTGGCAGTCAGGGTACTGCTTGCGAAGGCTGCGCATCATGTTGGCCATGACACGGACGGCGCCGCTCGGCAAGCCGGTCGAGGTGCGCAGATCGGCCTGCTGCGAGGCAAAGAAGGCGCGGTAAAGATATGAAGAGCCGTCGACCAGAATAAGAGGATTGCTAGAGGCCATGAAAATCGTCCTGCCAAGAATAAACAGCCGCTAGGATGCCACAGGGCCCGCACCACACCAAGGGGACTCCCACCATCACCCCGGCGCACCGGTGGGGCATATTGCTGTGGATAACTCTGTGCTCAAAAATGGCACCATTGCATCACTGCCGTGACAAAGCTGTGGATTAAAACAAAAAATATATTTTAAAACATTGTGTTGAGAACATGAAAACTCAACATGACACACTCATCATGATCTCGATCAATGTGGAAAAAAATTCAAGGGGGGTACTGAGGCAGGATCCAAAACGAAACAATCCTAGCACAGGGAGATGACTTGACCAGCGGAGGTCGAACGATAACCATACAAAAGTACAACAATCTACCCTGGCTCACATTTTCAACAACGAGGAGTCTGTCATGAAAAAAGTGGCCGTGATCTTGAGTGGTTGTGGCGTGTTTGACGGCGCCGAAATCCACGAGGCCGTCATCAGCCTGCTGGCGCTGGCCCGTCAGGGAGCATCCGTTCAATGCTTCGCCCCCAATGTCCCTCAGCTTCATGTCATCAATCACCTGACCGGCGAGGTCAACGAGGGAGAGAGCCGCAACGTGCTGGTCGAGGCGGCCCGCATCTGCCGCGGCCAGATCAGGGATGTGGCTGAACTGGATGCAGCTGACTTCGACGCCCTGCTGGTGCCGGGCGGCTTCGGCGCCGCCAAGAACCTGTGTGACTTCGCCATCAAGGGCGCAGAATGCCGCATCCAGCCGGATGTGCTGAAGGCCTGCCAGAGCTTTGCCAGAGCAGGCAAACCGGCCGCCTACATCTGTATCGCACCGGCCATGATCCCGCTCATCTATGGGGCAGGCACCCTGGCCACCATTGGCAACGACGAGGGCGCCGCCAACGCCATCGAAGCCATGGGTGGCAGTCATCTCGACTGCCCGGTGAGCGAATTCGTGGTGGATCAGGAGCGCAAGGTCATCTCCACCCCTGCCTACATGCTGGCCAACAATATTGTGGAGGCGGCGGACGGCATCGAGAAGACCGTCAAACAGCTGCTGGCACTCTGATTGCCCGGCAGACCAAAACAAGCGGGCCGCTCAAGGAGCGGCCCGCTTTCATTCCGGTCAGTCTAGACGAGATCAGATGGCATCGCCCATCTGGTCCATCTTGCCCAGCAGGGCACGCAGACGCTCTTGCCAGGCAACGTGCTCGTTGCGCAGTTGGTGGTTTTCGTCTTGCAGCTTGCTGTTCTGCTCTTTCAGCTCGTCCAGCTCCATCTTCAGCAAGGAGATGTTGTCGACGGCGGATTGTACTTTGGATTCGAGTTGCTCAAGGACTTCTAGTGACATATGCATACCTGTATGTTCAATTGCGATGCCCCACAGAGGGCGATTCAAGCGCGTGGAGCCAGCATACCCTGATGCGCTCGGCACAAACAAGCCAGCACGTTGCAAAATGCGCCCTGCGGCCCGGTATTGCTTAAATATGCGTCGGTTTTTCTCGCAGGCAGCAGGAACCTCGATCCCGGGCGTCCGCCGTGGCACAACCCGCCCTCCTGCCGATGCCGCCATCAGCCATGCAAGGCGATGAAGCCCCCCATCATCAGACAGGCCACGGCGTACATCAACAGGCCGTAGAGCAGGTTCCAGCGCAGCAGCAGCCCGGCGCTCAGGTTGTAGCGGGACGCCAGCGCCAGATTGGAGCCGGAGAGCGGGCTCGTCCCGGTCGCCAGCCCCCACCCCATGAGGAAGCACATGCCAAGCAGGCTGGGATCCGGTGCCAGCGGCCAGAGCAGCGGCGCCACCCCCGAGATGCTGATGAGAGGATGCACGCCCACTATGGCCACCAGGAAGATCAGCAGCAGGGTCAGACAGGCTTCCAGCCAGCCGAAGTGGTTGAACAGCGGCAGGCCGTGGCCACTGCCAAAGTCCAGTACTGACAGCGCGCTGTTGATGCCAGCCGCCAGCAGGCCGGCCCCCAGAAACAGCACAAGCTGGCCACCGATGGCCGGGAAGCGCTCCACCACCTGGCGCTTGAGAGCAGCCCCTCGCCCCGCTTGCGGCATGAACAGCAAGGCCAGCAAGGGCGCCACCAGGGCGATCACCG
Source organism: Aeromonas sp. ASNIH1 (assembly GCF_002934285.1). NCBI lineage: Bacteria > Pseudomonadati > Pseudomonadota > Gammaproteobacteria > Aeromonadales > Aeromonadaceae > Aeromonas > Aeromonas sp. ASNIH1. The sequence goes on from NZ_CP026228.1 coordinate 1,399,299, forward strand.
CCAAAATGCTGAGTCCGGGCCAGAAACGGTGGATCACCAGCACCAGCAGTGCCAGGGTCACCGGTAGCCCCAAGGTCTGGAGCCGCAGCGGATAACCTTCAAAGGTCTCCACGCCGAGCCGCTCTACCTGCCAGGCCGTCAGCCCCATGGCCAGCAAGGCCGCCAGTATGCCAAAAGGCAGTATGCTGCCCAATTGCAGACCCGGTGCATAGGTGAGGGCCACTGCCATGGCGACGAAGAAGGGGGACCAAAATGCAGCCGCACAGAAGATCCGGCTCAGCACCATGACCTGACGCCGCTCCAGCGTCCCGTTGCGCTCCAGCCGATCGCCGATGATGAAGAGCACCGAAAGATTGATGACGGCCCCCAGCAGATTGAGGCTGGCCATGGTGCTCCACAGCCCCTTGCGACCGGACCAGGAGGCGGTGCCGGTCAAGAGGCCGGAGGTAGCCAGATTGAGGGTGCTCACTGCGGCAAACATGGTCAGCATGTTGATGTTCGGCAAGAGCCAGTCACCTGGGCTGAGGCTGGCCCCCCGCCACCAGGAAAAGAGCAGCAGCAGGAGCGCCGCGCCGTAGAGGGCCAGCGCCTGGCGCCGTGCGGCACCCACCAGCCAGGGCCAGGTGAGCAGGGAAGCGGCCCAGGCCGCGATGGCGGCGGGCCAGGGGGAGAAGTCCAGATAAAGGTGCAGCAGGTTGAGCAGCCACATCCCCAGGATCAGAAAGCCTGACCAGCGCTTGACCATACAACGGCCTCGGTCAGGGGATCAGAGGCACTGATCCATGTCCAGGGAAGGTTTGTCGCACTCGGGGCGGCCCACAATCCTGGCAGGCACGCCAGCGACCGTGGTGTGAGGCGGCACCGGGTTGATCACCACGCTGCCGGCACCGATCTTGGCGCCGACGCCCACCTCGATGTTGCCGAGCACCTTGGCCCCCGCCCCTATCATCACCCCTTCCCGGATTTTGGGGTGACGATCACCACTCTCCTTGCCGGTCCCCCCCAGAGTCACACTCTGCAGGATGGAGACGTCGTTCTCGATGACGGCGGTTTCGCCGACCACGATACCGGTGGCATGGTCAAACATAATGCCCTTGCCGATGCGGGCGGCCGGGTGTACATCCACGCCGAACACCACGGAGATCTGGTTTTGCAGATAGAGCGCCAGGGCACGGCGTCCCTGACGCCACAGCCAGTTGGCCACCCGATACCCCTGAAGAGCATGGAATCCCTTGAGGTAGAGCAGCGGGGTGGAGAAGAGGTCGACCGCCGGGTCGCGATCCTGCACCGCGCAGATGTCGGCGGCCACTGCGGCCAGCAGCTCGGGCTCGCTGCGCAGGGCCAGCTCGATCACTTCCCGCAAGGCGATGGCAGGCATGGTGGTGCTGTCGAGCTTGTTGGCGAGCTGGAAGCTCAGCGCCGAGCGCAAATCCCGGTGATTGAGAATGGTGGAATGAAAGAAGCTGGCCAGCATGGGCTCCTGGGCCGCCATGCTCTGCGCTTCCTGCTGAATTTTTTGCCAGGTTCTGGCAACCAGATCATCCATGTTGCAGCCTACTGTTGTTCAGGGTGAGTGCTTTGTCGTTCTTTTGTCAGCACCGAGATGGGGTCCATGTGAATGATCACATCCATCCGCTCGAAGGCCTGGCGGACGGCCAGTTCAGCCTCGTCGGCTATCTGATGGGCCCTGACCAGAGGCAGTTGATCATCGAGTTCCAGATGCAACTGCACGAAACGGGTCGGCCCGGATTGGCGGGTACGCAGGTCATGTACGCCATGCACCCCCTCTACGGCGCAGCAGAGGGCCATTATTCTCGCTTGTTCCTCCTCTGGCAACTGACGATCGAGCAGGGCCTGCACCGATTCGTAGCCGATATGGACAGCCCCCCACACCAGGAACAGACCGATCAGAATGGCAAACAGGCCGTCGGCCCAGTACCACCCCTGCCCCGCCAGCACCAGTGCCACCAGCACGCCGCCATTGAGCAGTAGGTCGGAACGGTAGTGCAGCATGTCGGCCTTGATGGCCACACTGTTGGTCTTGCGGATGACAAAGCTCTGGAAGCTCACCAGCAGCAGAGTCAGCACGATGGAGCCGACGCTGACCCAGATCCCCGCCTCCAGGCGCACCACGGGCACCTGATTCAGCATCGACGAGATGCCGTGCATCACCAGCAGCAGGGCGGACCCCGAGATGAAGGCCGACTGCACCAGACCCGCCAGGGACTCCGCCTTGCCGTGGCCGAAGCGATGCTCTTCGTCGGCAGGGGCCAGCGCATAACGGATGGCCAGCAGATTGATGAGAGAGGCGCTGATGTCCATGAAGGAATCGGTCAGGGATGCCAGCAGGCTGGATGAATCCGTCATCAGCCAGGCGATCAGTTTGCCCAGGATGAGCAGGGTGGCGGTGGTCACAGCGGCCATGCTGGCCAGGGTGACCCAGCGGGAATAGTGTTGGTGGCTCAAAACCGGCTTTCCTCCGACGCGTAAAAACTTATTATACCCTGACCCGGACGTCAGTTTGGCGTGCAAAATCAACAGAGTGACTCCCAGATGAACAAAATACTCCTGGTCGACGACGATCTCGAGCTGACCCAGCTGCTCACCGAAATCCTGACCCTGGAGGGGTTTGAGGTCACCGTCGCCGAGGATGGGGAAGAGGGATTGCAGCGACTGGCAGAACAGGCATTCGACCTGGTGCTGCTGGACGTCATGATGCCCAGACTCAACGGTTTCGCGATGCTGACCCGGCTGCGCAAGACCCACGACACCCCGGTGTTGATGCTGACCGCCCGTGGCGACAGCCAGGATCGGGTCAACGGGCTGGAGGCCGGTGCCGACGACTATCTCGCCAAGCCGTTCGACGACAGGGAACTGCTGGCCCGGGTGCGCGCCATCCTGCGTCGAACCCAGAGCCAGGCTCCCCAGCGCGGCGGCAGCTCGGAAGAGGTGCGCTTCATGGATCTGGTGCTGCAGCCCGGCCTGCAACAGGCTCGCTGCGACGATCAGTTGCTGGAACTCACCGCCACCGAGTTCGGCCTGCTGGAGTGCCTGCTGCGCAATCCGGGCCAGATCGTCAGCAAGGGCCTGCTCTCCGAGCAGGTGCTGGGCAAGAAGCTCGAACCTTTCGATCGGGCCATCGACATGCACCTGAGCAACCTGCGCAAGAAGCTGCCGGAGCGGGCCGACGGCCAGCCCCGCTTCAAGACGGTGCGGGGACGAGGCTACCTGTGGCTGGAGCAGGCATGAAATCGGCCCGCACCTTCAACGGTCTTTCCACCCAGATCTTCCTCTGGTTCTGGTTCATCCTGCTGCTGGTCGTGGCCGCGGTGGTAATCCTCCCCACCCTGGACCCCCGCAACATCATCCCGCTGCCGGCCCACGAGATCACCCGTCTCAACAACAACCTGGCGGCGCTGCAACGGGGCGCGGATCCCGAGCAGGATTTCGATCTGGCCAAGGCCATCGATGCCGCGGGCCTCTTGCCGGTGGACAACATCTATCTACGCGATGCCAAGGGGCAGATGCAGTCCAGCACCCGGCTGAGCAAGTTCGTGATCCGTTTCATGCTCGACTCGGACAACCCGGCCAAGCCCATGCTGGGCAGCGAACACCAGCGCGCCATCGCCGGCCCCTTCCAGATGGTCCATCACGGCCAGACCTATCACGTCTATTTCGGTCTGAATGTCGAAAACTCCTACCTGTTCCTCTTCATCCAGATCCTGGATCACCCCATCCAGATCCTGGGCATCGCCATGCTGGTCAGCACCCCGCTCTGTCTGTTGCTCGCCTGGCGCCTGACCCGCCCCATACTGCAGTTGCAGCAGTCGGTCTCCCAACTCGCCCAGGGCAACCTGGAAATACAGATCCCCAACCTGGGGCGGCGCGACGAGATAGGCCAGCTGGCCGAACATGTCAGTCGCATGGTCGATACCCTCAAGGACATGATCCAGAAGCAGAAGCAGTTGCTCTCCGACATCTCCCACGAGCTGCGCAGCCCCCTGACCCGCATCCAGCTCGCACAGGCGCTGATCCGCCGCAAGCAGGGGGACAGCGCCGAGCTGGCGCGCATCGAAGGGGAGATAGCCCGGCTCGACAAGCTGATAGGGGATCTGCTGGATCTGTCGCGGGTGCAGCAACATGTGGAGGCGCCGGTGACGCTGCCCCTGGCGGAGCTGCTGGAGCCCATCCTGGACGATGCCATGTTCGAGGCAAACCAGAACGGCAAACAGCTCAGACTCCCTTCCCTGCCCGCCGAATCCCTCACCATGTGGCCAGAACTGTTGGCCCGCGCCCTGGAAAATCCCCTGCGCAACGCCCTCAAGTATGCCCGCGAGTTCATCAAGGTGGACTGGTACCGGGAGGGACGGGAATGGGTGATGACCATACGGGATGACGGCCCTGGCGTGCCGGTGGAGCAGCAGCCCCGGTTGTTCCTGCCCTTCTTTCGGGTGGACGATGCCCGCAACGCCAAGACCGGGGGCACTGGTCTCGGCCTTGCCATCGCCGCCGAGGCGATCCAGCGTCATGGGGGGACCATCCGGGCCAGCAGCAATCAGCCGACCGGACTGGTCATCACCATCCGTCTGCCCATGCCCTGACCTCCCCCTTTTCATCGGCACGGGTGCTGGGTATGCTGGCGCCCGTTTCGCACCAGCCCAGGATCCTTCCATGCTCGATATCGTGCTCTACCAACCGGAAATCCCCCCCAACACCGGCAACATCATTCGCCTCTGCGCCAATACCGGCTACCGGTTGCACCTGATAGAGCCTCTGGGGTTCGAGTGGGATGACAAACGGGTCAAGCGGGCCGGGCTCGACTATCACGAGTTTGCCGACATCAAGCGCTGGCCTGACTATGAGGCGTTTCTGGCGGCCGTCGCCCCCCAACGGGTCTTTGCCTGCACCACCAAGGGACGCACCGCCCACTCGGCGGCCCGGTTTGCCCCCGGTGACGCCCTGCTGTTCGGGCCCGAGAGCCGAGGCCTGCCCATGGAGATCATCGAGAGCCTGCCATTCGAGCAGCGGCTGCGCATTCCCATGCTGCCCCAGAGCCGCAGCATGAATCTGGCCAACGCCGTCGCGGTGTTCGTCTACGAGAGCTGGCGACAGTTCGACTATTCAGGCTCGCTCTGACCGCTGACGATATTGGCAAGGCGGCCAGGATTCAGACTGACTGCGCCGTCCCCTGCCCCGCCAGCAGCCGTCCATCACGCTCCAGTCGCCAGCAGAGCCAGCCCAGCGTCAGGCCACGACCGGCCATCAGGGCACTCATGGCGGCCCACAGGGCCGCCACACCCCATCCCTGGCAGAGCCACCAGATGGGAAAGAAGCCGGCAAACACCGCCACCAGCATGCTGTTGCGCATTTCCCGGGCCCGGGTGGCGCCGATAAAGACCCCGTCCAGCAGGAAGCACCAGACCGCCAGCAGCGGCATGGCCACCAGCCAGGGGAGCTGACGTTGCGCCTCGGCGATCACCGCCGGTATGTCGGTAATGTGGCGGATGAGCCAGTGGCCCCCCAGGGCAAACGAGAGGGTGAATGCCAGGGAGATCAGCAGCGCCCAGCCCAGATTGAGGACGATGGCCTCCCGCAGCAGCGGCCGATCGCGCCGCCCGATGGCGCGCCCTACCATGGCTTCCACCGCATAGGCAAATCCATCCAGCCCGTAGGAAATCAGCATCAGGAAATTGAGCAGCACCGCATTGGCGGCCACCGCCACATCCCCCAGCCTGGCCCCCTGCAGAGTCATGAACACGAAGCAGAGTTGCAGGCAGAGGGAGCGGATGAAAATATCCCGGTTCAGGGCGAGCAGCCGCAGCAGGGCCGGCCACTGGCGCCAGCGCTGCCAGGCGTTGTGCCACACCCCGGGATCAAGTCGGCGCAGATGCCGGCTCACCAGCCAGACCCCCACCCCGAGCGTGCTGTAATCCGCCAGCAGGGAAGCTGCGGCCACCCCTTTCACCTGCCAGCCCAATCCCAGCACGAACCAGGCATCCAGCACCATGTTGACGAGATTGCCCAGGATCAGCAGCAGCATGGGGCTGCGTGCATCCTGCATGCCCAGCAACCACCCCATGATGACCAGATTGCACAAGGCCGCCGGGGCGCTCCAGACCCGCACCGACACATATTGACCGGCATAGGTCTGTACCTCGGAAGAGCCGCCGCCGAGGGCGATGATGGCAGGCAGGAACGGCAGCAACAGGAGCAACAGCGCCATGCCCAGTCCGATCGCCAAGCCCAGGGCCCGCGCCAGGGTGTCGAGCTGCCCTTCGGCATGGGCTGCACCCTGAGCCTGGGCAGTCAGCCCTGTGGTGGACATGCGCAGGAAGCCAAGCAGCCAGAACAGCAGATTGATGAAGGTCGCACCGACCGACACGCCGCCGAGAAACCAGGCCTGGCCAAGATGACCGATCACCCAGGTGTCCACCAACCCCAGCAAGGGCGTGGTGACGTTGGAGAACACCATGGGCAGGGCCAGGGCGAAGACGGCTCGGTGGCGGCGAGGATCCTTCAACCAGGCGGGAATCAGCATGGTGCGCGCCGGGATCACTCGCCAGCCAGCCGCACGATGCGCGCGAAGTCGGCCACCATGGTCTGCATGTCCACGTGGGGCACCTCACCCGGTGCCACTTTGGGTCGGAAGGTGGCCACCAGCTTCCCCTCGGGGTTGATCAGCACGATGGAGGCGGAGTGGTCGATCAGGTAGTCCTTGCGATCCCCTTCCACGATGGAATAGACCAGCCCCAGATTGCGGACCAGAGGAAAGAGGGCACTGTGAGGTGCTGTCGCCGCCTTGAACTCGGGCTCGAAGAAGGCGGTATAGCTCTTCAGGCGGGCGCTGTCATCCCGCTGGGGATCCGCCGAGATGAATACCACCTGGCTAGTGGGGGCTATCTTCTTCAACGCCGGATAGACGCTGCGCAGATCCGCCAGCGTGGTCGGACAGACATCCGGGCAGTAGGTGTAGCCGATGAACAAAAAGCTCCAGTGTCCCGTCAGGTTGGCAGGGGTAAAGGGCTGTGCATCCGCATCCGTGAGGGTAAACGGGTTGATGTCTCGCCCCGCCGGGTAGTAATCGGCCTGTTCCGGCACCGCGGGCTGACTCCAGTAATAAGCCGCCGCAATGGCGCCGATGAACAGCAACAGCAGCAGGTAAAAGCGTGGTTTAACCATATAAAACAAAGCCTTGCTTATGTTAGAAGCCCAGGGGGGCAAAACCGGTAGGGGTCATTGTAACCCGCCTGCCCCCGCCGATGGCTAGTCTTGCATCCCGGCGGGAAAGCGTCTGTGCCATGGATAAGCCGCATCGGCGCCAAAACAAGAGCCCCGCTCTGGCGGGGCTCTTGTTTGTACAGGAGAGGGATCAGGGCCGCAGCCTGTGCTGCGGCTGGGCACGTCTCAGGGGGACGCGCAGCGGGATGACGGGGGCAGTCCAGGGCTCATCCGGCAATCCGATGTCGTGATGACGGCGAAACAGACGAACCAGGCGGACAATCTTGTCTTTGGGGCACCCAAGCCAGATGGTCCAACCATCTCCCTTGTGATAGACCCAGAGCGCATAGAACCATGTCATCCGACTGCCCTTGATGAATCGGGTGATGGAAGATGCGGGCGCTGCGGCCGGCACCGGATCCCACGGCGAGCTTGAAGCCATACCTGTCCTCCTTGCTCAACAGGTCACGCTGACGGGTCTCTTTGTCCCCAACGACGAACCAACCACGGCAGCGTACTGACTGTACGAGTCCCCAGTCTGAGGTGACTCTCCCTTCTGCGCACCGACCCGGCGATCATGCATCCCTGCCATGGCGTACTGCCCGGTGCGACTCCCCCTTCCCTGATCACCGACCATGACAGGGGCCTTATCAAAGGATATATCCGAAATGCATGTCGTGCGGCGAGACTATGTGCACAGGAAGGAGAAGCGAAAAGGTGGGGAGGGAGATGCCATCGGCAGATGAAAATGAAGAGGCCTCCCGCAGGAGGCCTCTTCATCGCATCGGATGCTTACATCCAGTCGGCGTTGCGGATCACGCCGACCGCCAGGCCCTCTATGGTGAGGTGCTGACTGGCGAGATCCACCTCGATGGGGGAGAGCTCTTCGTTTTCCGGCAGCAGCCACACCTGGCTGCCCTTGCGCTGGAAGCGCTTGACGGTGACGTCCTCGTCGAGCCGTGCCACAACGACCTGGCCGTTGCGTACCTCCTGGGTCTTGTGTACCGCCAGCAGGTCCCCGTCCATGATGCCGATGTTCTTCATGCTCATGCCCTGCACCCGCAGCAGGAAGTCTGCCCGCGGGTGGAACAGGGCGGGATCCACCTGGTAGTGGCTCTCGATGTGTTCCTGAGCCAGGATGGGTTCCCCGGCCGCCACCTTGCCGATCAGTGGCAGGCCGTTTTCTTCAGGCTGCACGTCCTCTTCTTCGAGCAGTAGACGAATGCCGCGGGACGTGCCCGGCATGATCTCGATGACCCCTTTTTTGGCCAGGGCCTTCAGATGTTCTTCGGCCGCGTTGGCCGACTTGAAGCCAAGCTTCTGGGCAATCTCGGCGCGAGTCGGCGGCATGCCGGTCTCGTTCATGTTCGCCTTGATGAGCTCGAGTACTTCAGCCTGGCGAGGGGTAAGGGGTTTCATAGCATGGGCACCTGTCTTTTTATACAGCACACTGGCAGTATATACAGTGCTGGGGCCAAGGCAAGGCGCAACTGGCATTTGTCGCGACCCGACGCACATTTGCCCCTCCCCCCGCTCTGAAGTACCGACTCATCGTACCTCTCGGCGACAAGCAGTCGGTGATTTGCTATGCTCACGCCGCATTTTTTTGGAGAGCAGACGCACATGTCCCTTGGACAGAAGATTTCCAGAGCCATCCTGCAATGGCCGGTCAGCGGCTTGGTCAATCACAAGAGCCTGCCGGAAAACCCCATCACCGAGCTCAAGCTGGATCCGGCCAGACCCATCGTCTATGCCCTGAAGACCAGCTCGATCACCGACCTGATGACCCTGCAACAGTGCTGCGAGGATCTCGGCCTGCCCGGCCCCTTCACGCCGCTGGAGCTGAACGGTCAACTGCTGCCACGCTACGTCTGTCTGGATCGTCCGCCTCCCCTGTTCGGCACACGCAACAAGCCACTCCCCTTCCTGCAGGAGTTCCACCAGTTGCTGGACCTGCACAAGCAGGATCCGGCGCTGGACATCCAGGTAGTACCCGTCACCCTGTTCTGGGGCCGCGCACCGGGCCGGGAAGGCGAGGAGGCCTCCGGCTGGAACATCATCAGCAGCCTGGCGCCAAACCGCCTGAAGAAGGCGCTGATCGTGATCCTGAAAGGGCGCGAGAACCTGGTGCGCTTCTCCCCGCCCCTCTCCCTGCGCTACATGGCGGACAAGCACGGCACCGACGAGGCCATCGCCCACAAGCTGGCGCGGGTGGCCCGTACCCACTTCAGCCGCCAGCAGCTGGCCGCCACCGGGCCCAAGCTGCCGAACCGCAACCTGCTGTTCAAGCAACTGCTGGATTCGAGCGTGATCCAGCAGGCCATCGAGGAGGAGGCCAGACGGGAAGGGATCAGCCTGGAGAAGGCGCAAAAGCGTGCCCACGGCTACATGGACGAGATCGCCTCCAATTTCTCCTATCGGTTGATCCGCCTCGGGGAGAGTTTCCTCGGCTGGCTGTGGAACAAGCTCTATCGCGGCCTCTCGGTCAACGGAGCAGAGCAGGTGCGCCAGCTCGCCCAGGAAGGGCACGAGATCGTCTACGTCCCCTGCCATCGCAGCCACATGGATTACCTGCTGCTCTCCTACGTCATCTACCACCAGGGCATGGTGCCGCCCCACATCGCGGCGGGCATCAACCTCAACTTCTGGCCGGCGGGCCCCATCTTCCGCCACGGCGGCGCCTTCTTCATCCGCCGCACCTTCAAGGGCAATCCGCTCTACAGCACGGTATTCCGGGAGTACCTCAACCTGCTGTTTGCCAAGGGCTACTCGGTGGAGTTCTTCACCGAGGGCGGGCGTTCGCGTACCGGTCGCCTGCTGCCCCCCAAGACCGGCATGCTGGCGATGACCCTGCAGGCCATGATGCGCGGGCTGGACAGGCCGGTGACCCTGGTCCCCGTCTACCTCGGCTACGAGCACGTGATGGAGGTGAACACCTACCACAACGAACTCAAGGGGAGCCGTAAGGAGAAGGAGAGCTTCCTGCAGGTGCTCGGCATCCTGCGCAAGCTGCGCAACTATGGCCGCGGCTTCGTCAACTTCGGTGAGCCGCTGACCCTCAACAATTACCTCAACGAGCACGTGCCCAGCTGGAAGGATCACATCGGTGAGGAGGAGCGTCCCGAATGGATGGCCTCCACCGTCAACCAATTGGCCGAGCTGCTGATGACCCGCATCAACGATGCCGCCGCCGTCAACGGCCTGACCCTGAGTGCCCTGGCCCTGCTGGCCGCCGAGCGCCACGCCCTGACCCGGGACGAACTCCAGGCCCAGCTCAACACCTATCTGGACCTGCTCAAGCAGGTGCCCTACAGCCCGCACAGCACCATGCCGGACGAGGACGCCAGGACCCTGCTGGAGCAGGCGATGGAGCTCAACAAGTTCGAGGTGAGCGAGGACAAGTTGGGCCAGATCATCAGCCTGGACCGCTATCAGGCGATCCTGCTCACCTACTACCGCAACAACATACTGCACCTGTTCGCCATGCCCTCCCTGGTGGCGGCTCTGATCGAGCGGTGCGAGGGGATCTCCCGCAGCGAGATCGTCGCCCGCTGTGTCGACATCTACCCCCTGCTCAAGACCGAACTCTTCCTGCGCTATGAAGAGGAGGAGCTGCCTGAACTGATCGATGCCCTGCTGGCCGAGCTGTTACGCCAGCAACTGGTCGAGGCACGCGACGGCGGCTACTGGGTCAACCCCGGCAACCAGATGCGCCTGCTGCTCTTGGCCGAAAGCATTCAGGAAACCCTGCAACGCTACGCCATCGTGCTGACCCGCATGCTGGCCCAGCCCCACATCGAGGCGGAGCAGCTGGAAGCGGACGGCCTGATGATGGCGGAGCGCCTCGGCACCCTGCACGGCATCAACGCCCCCGAGTTCTTCGACCAGAAGCTGTTCAGCACCCTGATCCACACCCTGCGCAGCGAAGGCTATCTGGATCCGGGCTGCAAACCGGATCTCGGCCGCTTCCAGGCATTGGCCGACAACATAGTGCCGCTGCTTAGCAACAAGATCCGCCGCACCATCCAGGCGGGCAACCGGCTCTGAGGCGTCGACACCCAATAAAAAGGCCGCATCATGCGGCCTTTTTTCATCAAGGAAGGGGGCGGGTTAGAGGTAGTGAACCATCACCCCGAGCAGCACCAGCGCCCCCACGTAGTTGTTGTTGAGGAAGGCCTGGAAGCAGGCTTCCCGCTGCCGCTCACGGATCAGTCGCTGTTGGTAGACGAACAGCGCCGCCGCCCCCAGCAGTCCCCAGTAATAACCTGACCCCAACCCCATCAGCTGCCCGACCCCCAGCAGGATCAGCAGGGTCGCCAGTTGCAGCGCGCCGATGATCCGCTTGTCGTGACGGCCGAACAGGATGGCGCTCGATTTCAGGCCGAGCTTGAGGTCGTCATCCCTGTCCACCATGGCGTACTCGGTGTCATAAGCGATAGTCCACAGCAGGTTGGCAAGAAACAACAGCCAGGCTTCCGGCGGCAGGGCATTGGCCTGAGCCGCGTAGGCCATGGGAATGGACCAGGAGAAGGCCATGCCGAGCACCAGCTGGGGGATGGGGATGAAGCGCTTCATGAAGGGGTAGCAGACCGCCAGCAGCAGACCGGCAAAGGACAGGCTGATGGTGAGTGGGTTCAACGTCAGCACCAGGGCGAACGAGAGAAGCGCCAGCACGGCGAACAGCACCAGCACTTCCCGCTCGGCGACCCGCCCCATGGGCAGCGGTCGCCCGGCGGTGCGTTTCACATGACCGTCGAAGTTGCGATCCGCATAGTCATTGATGACACAGCCGGCGGAGCGCATCAGAAAAACGCCCACCACGAACACGGTCAGGATCCAGGGGTCAGGCAGGCCACCAGCCGCCAGACATAGCGCCCACAGGGTCGGCCACAGCAGCAGCAGGGTACCGATGGGCTTGTCGATGCGGGCCAACTGCGCATAGGCCAGTCCCCGCTCCTTGGTTAACAGCTTCACTCCAGCTCCTTATCCGATGGCAACGAATGAGACGATAGCGAGGGCAGGAAAAGTTCATGGACCAGCAGTGGCCATTGCCCCAGAAACAGGCAGGAACGACGCCCCCAGACGGTGGCGGCCGGACACCAGGGATTGCTCGCTATCTCGAAACAGGCCAGTTGCAGGTGATCCCGCCGCGCCGGTGCCTCACCGAAAATGCGCTCTCCCAGCGGCTGCTCTCCCAGATCCTGCAAACCGCCCCCCTGCAAGGCCGCTTCGGCAAACAGGGTCCAACCCAGGATGGCAGGCCCGCCATCACCGTGCAGGATCACCTCGCGGCACATGCCCACGGGGGCCGACACCGCCACCAGCGCCTGCTCGTCCACCGTCAGCGACACGGCGCGATTGCCGAGCAGTTGCACCGAGAGGTGATGATTGTAACGACGCAGGCGCCGGGTCATGGAATCGGTCTCCAGCAACCAGGGACGCAGCGCCTCGGGCGGTTCGCACTCTGCAGGCGCCCGCCACGGGACGAGCTGGACGAGGGGAACAGTCAACTCGGACTTCACAGCTTCACCATCCGGAGATTTCCGTTGTCAGGTTAAAAACCGGTTTATTATCCGTAAATCAATGGCGAATTGTAAGAACATCCGTGCTTGACGGCCCCGATGGCAGCATCAAAAATGGGGCATCCGTCGCTGCCGAGCCATCCAGATGAAGATCTTCAGAATTCTGCTGCTGTCCCTGGGGTGTACCCTCTTGAATACACAGGCCTTCGCCAATGAGGAAGAGGCCACCGATCCCGCCTCCTCCGCCGTCCAGCCGGGATTCGCCTATCACGCACTGGATCCGGACATCATCACCAACTACCTTGGCGACGGCAAAACCCTCGGCTATGTACGGGTGACGGTAGAGCTGATGGCCACGGACGCTGCCGACCTCAAGTTGCTGGAGCAGCACGACCCCCTGATCCGCGACGCCATCATCCGGCTGATTGGCAGCAAGACGGGCGCACAGATCAAGTCCCTGGTGAACCGGGAAGAGCTGCGCAAGGAGTGTGAGGCCAAGGTCAACGAACTGCTGGTCAAGGAGACGGGCAAGAAGGCGGTCCGCGAGCTCATCTTCACCAAATACCTGTACCAGTAACCACACCGGGAGGGGTCCTGCCCCTCTCACCCGTTGCATTCACTGTCGAGGACGTCATGGGTCACAAGACGCTGTGTGAGTGGCGCCGTCACGAGATCCCCGCCGATCTCAAGACGCTGCGCAAGATTGTGCGCAAACCCAAATTCGTGTGTGGCAAGTGTGCCCGCAGCGCCAATGACAAGGATTACCTGTGCCAGCCGCTGCGGCTGAAGCATAAAGAAGGGTAGGTACCTCTTCTCACGAAGAGGTTCACGCAATATTTCAGAAGAGAGAGGAAGGCTGATTTATTGATCAGTCCAGCCATGGCGACCCTGTTCAAACAGGCGACGGGCCTGCACGTCGTTGGGACAGACGCCGCGATACTCCTCTCCCGACCGTCCTGCCAGATAGAGATGCTCGGGTCGGCAATACCAGGCCAGCCCCTTCTGGCGACCCAGCTCCCAAAGGGCAACGTCCACTTTTTCCCCGCACTGGGTCTGGTGAAAAGCCACCCGATGGCCAGCAAAACCGAGCTTGCCGTCCGCCTCTCCCACGTCGCTCCACACCTTCTCGCAAGGGTCGTCGGAGTTGGAAACACAGCCCCCGAGCAGGGCGGCACAAAACATGATGACGAGTGAGCGCATATTCATCCTTGGCGTCGTTGGAATCGTTGTTGAGCCGCTGCCTGCCTCGTACAGCGTCATTTGAGCAGTTCATTCTAACCAGCCCGCCCCGTTCTCACCAAGGGCTGCCCCCCTCGCCACACAAAAAATCGGGCGGGCACCAGGCCCGCCCTCAGGCGTTACAGGGAGTCACTGATCGTCGAGAGGGTCATAGTCCTGCCAGCTCTCGTCATCCAGCTCCTCCAGCTCGTCTTCCCAGGATTCCGGCTCCCAGTCATCATCGAGATCGAAATCAGGCGTCTGCGTACCCATGCTCATTCTCCTTGGATAGTGCACCGGCCTACAAAGTCTATCCAGAATAATGGGGCTCGCCAGTGGTTCCGATCAGAGCTTCACCAGGGTGCAGCCAGCCACCTGGAGTCATGGCTCCGGTGACATCCACGCTCTGCTCCAACCCGGTGACAGACCGGGCGAACACGTCGGCTGGCAGTTCCCGCGCAGGGCGACGGGGCACCGACCTGGTCTTCGGTCACAACGCCTTGAACATGCTTGCCTCGCCCTGTCGTGGCATCGCTCCTCAGGTGCTCTGACGCTTTTGCAATTGAAAATCCAGGGCGAGGCTCATGCCGGCCACCTCCTCTCCCGCCAGTTGGCGCAGGATCAGCTCCGCCGCCTCCCTGCCCATCTGGTGATAGGGGATCCTGACCGAAGTCAGCGCAGGATGACAGGCGCGCGCCACATCCAGATCGTCGAAACCGGCGATGGCGAGCTTGCCCGGCACGCTCAGATGGCGGCGCTGGCATTCGAACAGCACCCCGGCCGCCAGCTCGTCGTTGACGCAGATCAGCGCATCCAGTTCGGGCCAGCGCAGCAGAAACTCCCCCAGCATGGCCGCCCCCGTGCTAAAACTCGGCAGCTCAGAGGTGTTGATGATGGCGTCCGGGGAGAGGTAGTTGTCCAGCAGCGCCTTCTGCCAGCCCTGCATGCGCTGCTGCAGCATCCACTGCTCCTGGCGGGCACAGAGAAAGCCGATGTTGCGGTAGCCGCGCTCGATGAGGTGGCGGGTCAGCTGGTAGCCGGCATCGAAGTTGGAGACCCCGACGTTCATGTCGATGGGATGGCGCGCCATGGCTCCCACCTCCACCACCGGCAAGCGGGCCGCCTGCAGGCGCTGCCGGATGACCTCCCCGGGATCCCCCCCAAACAACACCACGGCGGCCGGATTGTGCTGCAGGAAATTGCTGAGCAGGCTGGCCTCCTGCTGCTTCAGGTGCTGGGCATCCCCCAGCATGATCTGGTAGCCCTCGGCGAGCAGGGTCTGCTGCAGCCCGGCAATCATGTCACCGCAGGCGCGCTCCGCCAGGCTGGGGACGATGACCACTATGGTCTGGGAAGTGGCGGAAGCCAGCGCCCCCGCCGCCCGATTGGGGATATAGCCGAGTTCATCCACCGCCGCCTCGATGCGCTCTCGCATCTTGTCGGACACCAGCTCGGGGGTGCGCAGAGCGCGCGACACCGTCATGGCTCCCACCCCAGCCAACTGGGCCACGTCGTTGAGGGTCACCCGACCCGTGCTGCGGCGTTTTTTCGCTTCTGACATCCTTTCCCTTCCTCGGCATGCGGGCATTCACTTTAAGGCAAAAGCGGGGCACTGACTATTTGCTCAAACCGGATTTTACCTTCTTTGAGGCCGATAAGGGGCAGGATGAATCCCTTCTGTGAGAGAAATGATAGCGCTATCACAGATCAATGTTAGCGCTATCTGGTAGCGCTAACTTTCGGGATCAAGCTCACAGTTATCAAAAGGCAAGATCGCTAGATTGGCGCCATCCTATCCAGCCCGGACACTGCCATGCTGACCCAATTGCTGACCGAGGAGGTCATTTCCATCGAAGCGGGCGCCCGCGACTGGCGCCACGCCATCGAGCTGGCCACCGCCCCCCTGCTGGCCAACGGCACCATAGAGCCCTCCTATGTGGCGGCGCTCTATCGCTCCCACGAGGAGCTCGGCCCCTACTACGTGCTGGGACCGGGCCTGGCCATGCCCCACGCCCGCCCGGAAGACGGCGTCAACCGGTTGGGACTGGCGCTGACCGTGCTGAAGGAGGGGGTCAACTTCGGCTCCGAGGGCAACGACCCGGTGCGGCTGCTGGTCACCCTGGCCGCCAGCGACAGCAACTCCCACGTGGAGACCATCGCCCGGCTGGCCGAGCTGTTCATGAATGAAGAAGACGTGGCGGCCATCATGGCGGCCACCAGCAAAGACGACATCTTGCGCATCCTGGCGCGTTATTGAGTGGCGCCCTGCGCCCGACAGAGGAAGAGAACATGAAGATTCTGGTTGTATGCGGACACGGCCTGGGCACCAGCCTGATGATGGAGATGAGCATCAAGAGCATTCTCAAGGAGCTGGCCGTGACGGCCGAGGTGGATCACCGGGATCTCGCCTCCGCCGGCAGCGAGCGCGCCGAGATCTTTGTCGCCACCCGCGACATTGCCGAACAGCTGGTCAGCATGGGGGTCGACGGCCGGCTGGTATCCCTGGACAACATGGTCGACAAGGCCGCCATGAAAGAAAAACTCGCCATCGCCCTGCGCGAGCTGGGCGCACTCTAACCCCTTTGCGACTGTCTGGGCGGCCGGTGAGCCGCCGCTTCCATCTGCTTGGAGCTGACCATGGAATTTTTCAATTTTCTGATGTTTGACGTGCTGTCGGAGCCGGCCGTGCTGGTTGGCCTCATCGCCCTCATCGGCCTGATCGCCCAGAAGAAACCTGTGACCGAGTGCATCAAGGGCACGGTCAAGACCATCATGGGCTTCGTCATCCTGGGGGCCGGCGCCACCCTGGTGGTGAACTCGCTGGGCGACTTCGCCACCATCTTCCAGCACGCCTTCGGCATCAAGGGGGTGGTCCCCAACAACGAGGCCATCGTCTCCATCGCCCAGCAGTCGTTCGGCAAAGAGATGGCGATGATCATGTTCTTCGCCATGCTGATGAACATCCTGATCGCCCGGCTCACCCCGTGGAAGTTCATCTTCCTGACCGGTCACCACACCCTGTTCATGTCGATGATGGTGGCGGCCATCCTCTCCGCCGGCGGCATGAGCGGCATTCCGCTCATCGCGGTGGGCAGCCTGGTGGTCGGCGTGACCATGGTGCTGTTCCCGGCCCTCGCCCACCCTTACATGAAGCAGATCACCGGCTCCGACGATGTGGCACTCGGCCACTTCTCCACCTGCTCCTACGTGCTGGCCGGCTGGATCGGCGCCAAGTTCGGCAACAAGGCCCACAGCAGCGAAGAGGTGCAGGTGCCCAAGAGCCTGCTGTTCCTGCGCGATACCCCGGTGGCCATCTCCTTCACCATGGGCATCATCTTCCTCATCACCTCCGCCTTCGCCGGGCCCGAGTTCGTCGCCAGCGTCGCCAAGGGCAAGCACTGGTTCATGTTCTCCCTGATGCAGTCCATCACCTTCGCCGCCGGGGTCTACGTGATCCTGCAGGGGGTACGGATGGTCATCGCCGAAATCGTGCCGGCCTTCAAGGGGATCTCCGACAAGCTGGTGCCCAACGCCAAGCCGGCGCTGGACTGCCCCATCGTCTTCCCCTACGCCCCCAATGCGGTGCTGATCGGCTTCCTGTCGAGCTTTGCCGCCGGTCTGGTGGGCATGGTGCTGCTCTATCTACTGGGGCTCACCGTCATCATTCCGGGGGTGGTACCGCACTTCTTCGTCGGCGCGGCGGCCGGGGTGTTCGGCAATGCCACCGGCGGTCGTCGCGGCGCCCTGCTGGGAGCCTTCGCCAACGGCCTGCTGATCACCTTCCTGCCGGTGTTCCTGCTGCCGGTACTGGGGGATCTCGGCTTTGCCAACACCACCTTCAGCGATGCCGACTTCGGCGTGGTGGGGATCCTGCTCGGCCTCATCGTACGCTGATCACTCTTGCCCATCGGGGGCATGGCCGACGGTGCCATGCCCCCGCTCATCCTCCCGTACTGCCAGCCGGGCCCCACCAGCCCAAACAACGTCGAAAATATGTGCAAACACAGTGCGTTGGATCGGATTTTCACCCCATAGCGGCAGCATCTGACAGGGGAGTACGATATGCTGATGCGCTGACGTTCAACCCGACCTCGCTCGAGGCCCTTTCCATGAAATACCTGGTAGTACAAACCAAACAGATAGGAGATGTGCTGATCTCCACCGCACTGTGCAACAACCTCAAGCAGCACGACCCTGCCGGGGAAGTTCACTATCTGGTCATGGATTACTGCGCGGGCATGGCAGAGGGAAACCCCAACATCGATCGATTGATCGTCATCGAGAAGGCGCGCCGCAACGAGTGGCGCTACATGAAGGATTTGCTGCTGGGCATTCGCCGCGAGCGCTACGATGTGGTGATCAACAGCCAGGGCCAGATGATAGGCCTGCTGACCTGCCTCTTCTCCGGCGCCCGCCTGCGGATCGGCTTCGACTCTTTCCCATGGCGCCTGGGCCACAACCGCATCGTGCGCTTTCGCCATGACACCGAGCATCAGGGCAACAGCACCCTGGTGGACGACCGGTTTTCACTGCTCAAGCCGCTCAAGCTGGCCAGCGAAGATCGCAACTACTACCTCTGGCTCAGCGACGGGGAGAGACAACGGGGGCGCGAGACCCTGCTGGCCGCTGGCGTCGACCCGACCCGGCCACTCATCGCCATGGGGGTCAACTCCCTCGGTCACTACAAGCGCTGGCCCATCGACTGCTTCGCCGAGGTGGCGCGCTGGCTGATCGAGCAGCACGACGCCCAGATCCTGATCTACTGCGGGCCGGGGGAAGAGGAGTACAACCGCAGCCTGAAGCCGTTACTGCCAGCAGCGCTGCAGGCCAGCGTGTTTGACCATGTTCAGACCCGCTCGGTACGGGAACTGGTGGGGCTCTTCGCCCATTGCCAGCTGTTTGTCGGCAACGACACTGGCCCACGGCACATGGCGCAGGCCATCGATCTGCCGCTGCTGACCATAGTGGCCCCAGGCGGCGACAAGATCATCGCCAACCCGGTGAACCACCCCCGGTATCAGGCCATCGATATCTTCGACGCCAAGGGGGCGGATTATCAGTTGCCGACCCAGGAGAAGGACTTCTTCGATGAAGCCCTGTTCCGCTCAATTACACCTGAGCTGGTTATTCAGCGGCTAGCGGCTCTGCTTGCTCAGTCACGGACAGCAGACTAGCTAGCGCCTCGCAGACGGCCCGGTCATCGACATTGTTCATGTCGGCATTCAGGCCAGGGGAGTCGCTAAACAGGATCCGGACCCGCGGCGTGCTGGTCGGCAACCACTGGTTGAACGTCTCACCATGGCGCGGATAGATAGCCACCAGCGGCTTCTCCAATCCGACGGCGATATGCACTATGGCGGTGTCCACCGACAGCACAGCCATGCACTGCTGAACACAATAAATAGCATCATCTATGGTTTTTACGCCATCCAGCAGCATAACATTGCTAGCCGCGCTAGCTCTGAGCATGGCCTCCGCCGCAGCATAAGTTGCGGGTGAAGAGAGCACTCCGAAGCGATAGGCAGCGAACTCGGTTGCCAAGGTCTTCAACAACTCAACCATCTTGGCGTGCGAGAACGACTTGTACTGAGTGCTGCCGAAGGGGTTGATGAGGATGAGGTCATCACAGGCCGAGGTCACATTCCCCTTCTCTGCCACTGGGATCATGTACTTCTGATCTACTTCTTTCGCACCCAGCAGTGACAGCAGATAGCGATATTTATCCTGGAACAGCATGCCCGCCGTCGCCTCGGACAACTTCACATTGACACGTCCGATACTGTCGTCGAGGGAGGCAACATTGGTCGACGAGAGTTTGTGCAGGAGATATAGATCCTTCATCTTCATCCCCTCGGTGAGATGTATCACCAGATCGACATGGGGAATGGCTGACACCATCTTGCCAATAGCACCGTAGCCGGGTCGCTTGTTGATCTCGATGACCTCATCAACCCCGAAACAATCCCGATACAGGCTGGCCAGGGCTGGGGTCGTGATAACCGTCACTTTCTTGTTGCCCGGCAGTTTTTTTAGCTCCCGGAAGAAAAAGGAGGAGATAAAGGAATCCCCCAGCTTGGCATCCCAGCGAACCACCAAAATATGCTTGATATCCCCCTGGATGCCGAGTGGCATCTTCTTGTCAAACAAGAGAATACCCAGGGCTCTGCGCACCCGATCACGTAATAGCTGTAAATAACCGATCACTATCGAACCTCGTCATCGGTCACATGAGGACCATAGTTACGATCATCGATCGTGGTATCGAACAGACCGACATCCATGCAGCAAGGCTCAACACCCGAGGCCGTCAGACCGTTGAGTTGCAAGCGGCCTGTCAGATAATCGGATGGCATCCGAATGGGGTAGGCCTTGCTCAGCAGTTTCTTGGCGCCAGACAGAGTCAAGATATATCCTGCCGTCGATATGATGCCTCGCTTGGAGTTCCGGCTCGGGGAGATATATTTGGCAAGACGATACCCTTCCGGCATCTTCTTCATCCATGGCCAAGACTTCACCTTGCCATGGTACAAGAAAATAATATCTGACTGGCAAGCAGACATGGCCTTCGACACTATGGCCTTGAAGTGGCTGTGCAGATAGATGTCATCCTCCAGCACGACACAGTGCTCTATATTCTTGGCAACCATCATCTCATATATGCGGATATGGCTCATGGCACAGCCAACCTCACCCAAACTCAGATCGTGACCACAAAACTGTCTGGCCATGAGGAAGTCCACGTTTTTCAACTCATCTTCTGAGAGTTTTTTACCATCAACGGCATCAAAGAAAACAAAATCGACAGCACGGCTGCTCATGTGCTTCTCAATAAAGGCGCGTCGATCATGGCTCCTGGCCAAACTGATCACGAAAACTGGAATCATGATATTTTATTTTCCCTATCATACTTTATTTCTATCGCACACCAGCAGAACACCAAACTCAGCACATATATATACAACGTGTTCTGATGTTCAAAAGGCACATCACTTAATGCACTGATGGCAAAGGATAGAGGAATCACTGCGTATGGAGTTCCCCATCCTTTTCTTTCTATGATAATTTTCATTGGGTAGAATATGAAAATAATCAGTGCCAATAGACCCACAATTCCTCGAATAATCAGATTCTGCATATACTGGTTATGAGCATGAGCCAATGCAGAATCCAATACTAGGGGTGAGATCAGTCCTTGCGACACCTGCTGTTCTTTGACGGATCTGAACCCATCCGAGCCCACACCTATCAGTGGTGCATCCAAAAAACCTAACCAGGCACTCTTCCAAGCCACAACGCGCAGTCCCCACGAAGACCCGTAAGAACCCACGCTCATTTGATTTATATCTGATGCTGCAGCAGAAATTCTATCTTGAACAAGTGTATTCGTATGATAGATCACACCAAGACACATAATAAACAGTAATGCTATGGCACTATATTTCCATGGTTTGAAAATAGCTTTATACAGTACAAGGTAACTAATAACGACACCCAATGCCAACCAGACACCACGACTTTGTGAAAGATAAAGTGCAAGTATAGAACACCCAAGTGAAATGAGAGAAAACACTTTCACCAATGGATATCCTCTAGATTTAACAAATACGCACCAATTCAGAATGACCAATGTCAGTGCTGCTTGAGAAAACAGGATTGCATTGGTGAAGCCTTCAACTCTGACAATACCATCTAAATGCTGCCAAACACTCAAGGCTCCTAACCCAACACCACCCATCAGGATAGATATAGCCCCCAGAGTCAACAGTATTTTCTTGCGCGGCATAACCAAAGAAAAAACCGCCACATATAATAAATTTCGCATGACTCCGTATTGGTCACCATGAATCATTCTATTCAGCATGATCACGGCACCGTAGAATATGAAGACCCAGATCAGGCGGCGATCGATAAAGAATACATCCTTGTTTCCTCCAACAAAGTAGTTCAACAGGCCAAAGAGACCCGACACCACCAGCAAGTTGGAGAGGATGCTCTGGCCAGGAGGGACCAGAAACAACCCACAGAAGGCAAACATTATGGTTAGTGCATAAACAGTGGTCGTTGCTCTATCGAGCAGTTCGTGAGGCTTAATAGACATCAATACTTATTTCCTGAATACATAGTTGCCACGGATCTTGCGCCACAGGCCGAACATGTCGGTGCGGGGGAAGATGGCGATCCGGCGGATCTGGAACGGATCCCGGTGCATGGCTCTGGGGCCGCTGTTGGTGGCCACAGCATAGCGATAACCGGCGGCAACGGCCTGGGCTTTTGCACTGTCGTTCAGATCCCCGTAAGGATAGGCAAACGAGATCAGGGGATGGCCGAGCAACTGCTCCAGCCAGGCCTTGTTGGCCTGGATCTGGTGGGCCTGCTCCTCTGGGGGGAGCGTACTCAGGCGGGGGTGAGTCAGGGTATGGCCCCCGATCTCCACATGACCGGAGGCCACCAGCGCCTTGATCTCCTCCGGGGTCATCAGGGTCACCGGGGTATCGGGGTGGGTCGGGTGCTCCACATCCCAGCGATTGTGATCCTCACCGGTCACCACATAGACCACCGCCTTGTAGCCATACTTTTCCAGCAGCGGCAGCATGCGGGTGAGGTTGTCCCGATAGCCGTCGTCCACGGTGATCATCAGGTACTTCTTGCCGTATTGCAGCCGGTGGATGAACCCGTTCTCCGCCAGGTCGGCAAATGTCAGCGTCTCGTAGCCCAGCCACTTCATCAGCTTGAGGTGCTTCTCGAACATGGCGACCGGGAGCCAGGTGCCATGCACTCCCTTTTCGCTCTCGTGCTCGATGAAGCGGTGATACATGATGACCGGCATCTCCCGGCGCAGAGTCTCGACCACGGCATCCTGATAGACGGATTCCAGCCCGGTCACGACGCCTTGCAAGTCATACTCTTGCAGGATCCGCTGGCGCACTGGGTCTGGCACCACCTTGGAGGCCAGCGCCGAGGGGATCTGCGCCTTCAGCCCGGCAAAGTCGATGGCCAGATCTCTGGGGCCGATGTCGCCGAAGTTGCTGGCAAGCGCTTCGTCCAGATTCTGCTCAGTCACCAGACCGATGGTCCTGGCTTCGCCGATGGCAAACGCCGGACGACCGCACAGCAGCGCCTCCATCGCCACCCGACCGGCACCGATCACCAGATCGCAGCCCGCCATCAGGGCGGGCACATCGTCCACATAACCGACGAAGTCGACCTTGTCCTGAAAACGCGCAAAACGCACCGGCACCTGGGTGCCGCTGACGACGCGCACCCGACAGGCTTCCAGATCCAGCACCTCGTCCAGCAGCCGGTAGCAGAGCTCCCCCTTGGGACCGCTCAGCCGGCCTATGATGGCGATCACCGGTTTGTCGTTGTCCGGTATCGGCACGGGCTGGAACTTGTCGGTCTCGATGCCGTTGCGCAGCACCTGCACCATGGCCGGGTCCACCCCCAGGTTGTCGATGATCTGGCTGGCGATATCCTCGCACACCGCCACCGCCCGATAGCCCAACGCATGGAATGCCTTGCGGGAGGCGTGTACCGGCTGGCGCCCGTGCACCGTGGTGATCATGGGGGTTCTGGTCAGCTTGCAGGCGACGTAGCTGCTCCAG
This sequence comes from Aeromonas sp. ASNIH1, assembly GCF_002934285.1. Taxonomy (NCBI): domain Bacteria; kingdom Pseudomonadati; phylum Pseudomonadota; class Gammaproteobacteria; order Aeromonadales; family Aeromonadaceae; genus Aeromonas; species Aeromonas sp. ASNIH1. The sequence continues at coordinate 1,422,859 of NZ_CP026228.1, forward strand.
CCCGAGGCGCGCGAATGGGCGTGCACAAGCTGGATCCTGTGCTTGCGGATCAGATAGATGAGATAGAAGACGTGCCAGAAGCGGCGCAGGATACTGCGCTTGTTGAAGCGCAACCGAAAGACCGGCCCCAGAGTCGGCTTGGTCAGGGTGTCAGAGACGTAGAAAACCTGGTGGCCACGGCGGGTCAGCTCGTTGCCGACCGTGGTGGCATAGACCTCCGCGCCCGTCACTTCGAGCTGGGAGAGAGCCATCAATATGTTCATGCAAGCGCATCCGATCGACGGGTGGCCAGAGCCACCCGCCAGAGGGGTATCAAGCCCGGTTCAACCAGGCCATGTAATCGGCCACGCCTTCGGCCACAGTCTTGAACTCGCCGTCATAGCCGACGCCGCGCAACTTGGTGAGATCCGCCTGGGTGAAGCTCTGGTAGCGACCCTTGAGGTGATCCGGGAAGGGAATGTATTCGATGGCGCCTTTCTGGTGATGCCTGATCACGGCTTCCGCCACGTTCTGGAACGGCTCAGCCCGGCCGGTGCCGCAGTTGAAGATGCCGGAGTGCTGAGGATTCTGCCAGAACCAGAGGTTCACCTTGCAGACGTCGTCCACGTAGATGAAGTCGCGCATCTGGCCGCCATCCGGGAAGCCGTCACAGCCCTCGAACAGCTTGGGATTGTCACCCTGCTTCACCTGGGTATTGAGGTGGAAGGCCACGGACGCCATGGAGCCCTTGTGCTGCTCGCGGGGACCATAGACGTTGAAGTACTTGAGACCCACCACCTGGGAGTTGATCTCCGGCATCCAGCGACGCACGTACTGATCGAACAGCTGCTTGGAGTAGCCGTAGACGTTGAGGGGCTGCTCGAACCTCGGGTCTTCGATGAAGTTGTCGTTGCGCCCGCCATAGGTCGCGGCGGAAGAGGCGTAGATGAAGGGGATTTCCCGTTCGATGCAGTAGTGGAACAGATCCTTGGAGTACTCGTAGTTGACCTCCATGATGAACTTGCCGTTCCACTCGGTGGTCGCGGAGCAGGCGCCTTCGTGGAAGATCACCTCGATGCCGTCATCCCACTCCTCGAATTCGTCACCGGAGACGATCCGCGCCTGGAACTCGTCCTTGTCCATGTAGTCGGCGATGGTGAGGTCGACCAGGTTGACGAACTTGGTGCCGTCGGTCAGGTCATCGATGACCACGATATCGGTCCGTCCTTGAGCGTTCAGCTGCTTGACCAGATTGCTGCCGATAAAGCCAGCACCGCCAGTTACTACGATCATGGAGTTTGCCTCGCGTACGTTGTGGCCCCGTGTGACTGCCTGTTAAAGCTGTGTATAGTGGGCCAATTTGAAATTGCCGAAAAGTTTATCACGGGCCGCAAGGGGATTCGACCTCGATGACTTTTCCCCTTCGGGCCCGGCAGAGGGACCAGCGATGAAGACCAGAGACAGGATCATCCACAGCGCCACCGAGCTGTTCAACGATCAGGGCGAGCGCAACATCACCACCAACCACATTGCCGCACACCTTGGCATCAGCCCGGGCAACCTTTACTACCACTTCAGAAACAAAGAAGACATCATCCACTCCATCTTCGATCAGTACGCCCGCCACCTGAGCGACAGCTTCACTCCGATCCGCAGCAGCGAGATCCGGCTGGAGGATCTGATGGGCTACCTGGATGCCATCTTTTATTTGATGTGGCAGTTCCGCTTCTTCTACGCGAACCTGCCGGACATCCTGAGTCGCGACGAGCTTCTGCAGCAGAAATACCTCAAGGCACAGGAGCAGCTCCGTGCCACCGTGGAGACGCTGCTCAGAAGCCTGCGCGAAGGCGGTATCATCGCCGTCAGCGATGAAGACCTGCCGGATCTCGGTCAGACCATCAAGATGGTCGTCACCTGCTGGATCCCGTTCCAGATCGCCCAGGCCCCGGCCACCCGCATCACCAAGCCCCTGCTCTACCAGGGGGTCTTGCGGGTGCTGTTTTTGCTGCGCCCCTACGTGCAGCCACAAGTGGCCCCCCAGATACATCAACTGGAGCAACATTATCTCCAACTGGCCCAACCAGCCGGGTGAGATCTGTTTCACAATTGTTGATTATCAGCATAAAAATTTGAATTTATACGCAGGGATTACAGTAAAATGTTGCCCATTCTAGGGTCTGTCGGCGTTTCGTCGCGACCGTGACAACGCCGAACCATGCGGGTTGCACGGCCCGGGATCCTGATAACACAGTCGATACAGCAATGAGGACCGAGGATGTCTAACGGATTCTATCGTCACCTGACCGAACAGCTCGAACAGGTCAAGGCGGAAGGGCTATACAAGCAGGAGCGCATCATCACCTCGGCCCAGCAGGCCCAGATTGCGGTGGGCGGCGAGCAGGTACTGAACTTCTGTGCCAACAACTACCTGGGGCTGGCCAACCACCCCGACCTGATTGCCGCCGCCCATCAGGGGCTCGAGAGCCACGGCTTCGGCATGGCCTCCGTGCGCTTCATCTGCGGTACCCAGGACCAGCACAAGGAGCTGGAGCAGAAGCTGTCCGCCTTCCTCGGCACCGAAGACAGCATCCTCTACTCCTCCTGCTTCGACGCCAACGGCGGTCTGTTCGAGACCCTATTCGGTGCCGAAGACGCCATCATCTCCGACGCCCTCAACCATGCCTCCATCATCGATGGGGTGCGGTTGTGCAAGGCCAGGCGCTATCGCTACGCCAACAACGACATGGCCGAACTGGAAGCCCAGCTCAAGCAGGCCGATGCCGACGGCGCCCGCTTCAAACTGATCGCCACCGACGGTGTCTTCTCCATGGATGGCGTCATCGCCGACCTCAAATCCATCTGCGATCTGGCCGACAAGTACGATGCGCTGGTGATGGTGGATGACTCCCACGCCGTCGGCTTCATCGGTGAGAACGGCCGCGGCACCCACGAATACTGCGAGGTGATGGAACGGGTCGACATCATCACCGGTACCCTGGGCAAGGCGCTGGGTGGCGCGTCCGGTGGCTACACCTCCGGCAAGAAAGAGGTGATCGACTGGTTGCGTCAGCGCTCCCGTCCCTACCTCTTCTCCAACTCCCTGGCACCCTCCATCGTCTCGGCCACCATCAAGGTGATCGACATGCTGGCCGAGGGTCACGACCTGCGTGCCCGCCTCAAGGAGAACAGTGCCTACTTCCGCGAGCGCATGAGCGCCGCCGGCTTTACCCTGGCCGGTGCCGATCACGCCATCATTCCGGTCATGCTGGGGGATGCCAAACTGGCCGCCGAGATGGCGAGCCGCATGCTGGACGCCGGTATCTATGTGGTGGGCTTCTCCTTCCCCGTGGTACCCAAGGGTCAGGCGCGCATCCGGACCCAGATGTCCGCCGCCCATACCCGGGAGCAACTGGACAAGGCGATCGATGCCTTCATTCGCATCGGTCGCGAGCTCGGTGTGATTTGATCACATGGCTGGCTGATTAAAACGGGGGCCAAGGTTGGGCCCCATTTTATTACCCTCTGTACCCGGCATGGCGCCGTGAGGAATCTGTCATGAAAGCACTCTCCAAACTCAAATCCGAAGTCGGCATCTGGATGACTGATGTCCCGGCTCCCGAGCTCGGCCACAACGATCTGCTCATCAAGATCCGCAAGACCGCCATCTGCGGCACCGACATGCACATCTACAACTGGGACGAGTGGGCCCAGAAGACCATTCCCGTCCCCATGGTGGTGGGGCACGAGTATGTGGGAGAGGTGGTCGCCGTCGGCCAGGAAGTGCGCGGCTTCGCCATCGGCGATCGCGTCTCCGGCGAAGGCCACATCACCTGCGGCCACTGCCGCAACTGCCGTGCCGGTCGCACCCACCTGTGCCGCAACACCATTGGTGTGGGTGTGAACCGCCCGGGTTCCTTCGCCGAATACCTGGTGATCCCGGCCTTCAACGCCTTCAAGCTGCCGGACAACATCCCCGATGAGCTGGCCGCCATCTTCGATCCGTTCGGCAACGCCGTGCACACCGCCCTCTCCTTCGATCTGGTGGGTGAAGACGTGCTCATCACCGGCGCAGGCCCCATCGGCATCATGGCCGCTGCCGTCTGCCGTCACGTTGGCGCCCGTCACGTGGTGATCACCGACGTCAACGAATACCGGCTGGAACTGGCCCGCAAGATGGGCGCCACCCGTGCCGTCAACGTAGCCAAGGAGAAGCTCTCCGATGTCATGGAAGATCTCGGCATGACCGAAGGGTTCGATGTGGGGCTGGAGATGTCCGGGGTGCCCAGCGCCTTCCAGGACATGATCGACAAGATGAACCACGGCGGCAAAATCGCCATGCTCGGCATTCCTCCCTCCACCATGGCCATCGACTGGGGCAAGGTGATCTTCAAGGGACTCTTCATCAAGGGGATCTACGGCCGCGAAATGTTCGAAACCTGGTACAAGATGGCAAGCCTCATCCAGTCTGGCCTGGATCTCAGCCCCATCATCACCCACCATTTCCATATCGATGACTTCCAGCAGGGCTTCGAAGCCATGGGCTCCGGCAAGTCCGGCAAGGTGATCCTGAACTGGGATTGAGGACACGCGAGGGGCGCCTGGGCAATCAGCGCGCCCTATTTTGTTCAGCCTCACGAAACCCGGCGCATGCCGGTTTTTTTTATGTGGGATCACCCCTTCCCGCTCTACCACTTTGTTTGCAGATTGCTTAACACTTCACACACAAGCGTTTAAATGGCTGTAACTATTCGGTTATAATCCCGTCGTTTTCTGGGGATAATAAGAGCCTGCTGGGAGTACATGAGCGTGTTGAAAAAACTGAGCTATTTGCTGGCTGCCGGGATGGCGGCCGCCACTCTGTCCGGCGCAGTCCTTGCCGCCGATGACATGTCGACAGAGGCCATCGCCGAGCGTATTGCCCCGGTTGGCCAGGTTTATACCGCCAAGGATCTGGAAGGCATTGCGACCGCCGCGGCCGCGCCTGCGGCAGCCTCCTCCGGCCCCCGTGACGGCGAAACCGTGTTCAAGGGTGCCTGCTTCGCCTGCCACGATACCGGTGCCGCCGGCGCCCCCAAGCGAGGTGACAAGGCCGCCTGGGAGCCACGCATCGCCCAGGGCTTCGACACCTTGCGCAAACACGCCATCGAAGGCTTCACCGGCAAGGCTGGCATGATGCCACCGCGGGGGACCTGCGCCAACTGCAGTGACGAAGAGATCGAGAACGCCATTCACTACATGATCGACAAGCTCTAAGTAATTGAAAGGGCTCCTCTTGCAGCCCTTTCAATCCCATCACTTCCGACTACGCTTGAAGGTAAGTTTTTTCGGGAGTGTTGCATGTCAGTTCAGCCCACCACACCGCCAGACTCGCACTCCTTGCTGGCGGTCGTCTCCTCCATCATGGATTTCCCCGCCCCCGGCATTGCCTCCCCCGAGGATTACGCCCGACTGGTCGGTCTGCTGGACACACTCTGCCCTCTGCAACATTTCGCCATGCTGGGGCTGGCCGACGGGGGGCTGAACTGGCGCTACACCTATCAGCTTCCCGACGTGTTCAAGCAACAATTGGGACGGGAAGAACCTCGCCTCACCGAACAGCTCACCCGGCTCGATGAAGGTCAGGGCTGGTGCGTGCAGCCTGTGGAGCATATCGACGTGCAGTGGTTGCTGGCACGCAGCACCCCGGATCAGGCACCCACCCTGAGGCTGCTGTTGGAGTGCCTGGCCAAACGACTGCACGAAACCCAGACCGGTACTCAGCTGGCGGGGCAGGCCTCCCCTCTCATGCAGCGGGATCCCCAGTGGCAGGAGAAAATCGAGAAGATCGGCCGAGTGATGCGCCTGGCTCACAACCTGCCTCAGCATGCCCTGTTTGCCCAGTTGGAAGCTGTGTTGCGCCAGATGCTCTCGGTCAGCGACATGTTGCTGATCCGGCTGGAAAACCAGCGACTGGAGCGACTCTATCCACCACACCTGACATACGACGATGACATCATTCGGGCCATGTGCCACAGCACCAACAGCGTAGAGCGCCATGAAGAGGGGCTTTACTGGTACAGCCTGCCCCTGCGCCAGCAGCAGCAATACTTTGCCCACCTCATCCTCAACATGACCCGGCCTCTGGAAACCGATGACAGGCTGTTCCTCGATTTCCTGCGCCATCAGCTGACCCTGTTGCTGGAGCTCAAAAGGGTGCGACAGCAACTCGATGAGCTCAACTCGGAGGAGTCCATCAACCAGCGCCTCCAACAGCTGCGCCAAACCAACCTGAGGTTGCAGAAACGGCTCAAGCATCATCAGGAGCTGGAGCGGCGGCTCCAGTTCAATGCCCTGCACGACCCGCTGACCCAGTTGCCAAACCGGGCGCTGCTGATGAATCACCTGCATCATGCCATGACCCGCTACCGCCGCTACCAGACAGCCGGCTTCACCCTGATCTTCGTCGATGTGGATCACTTCAAGCAGGTCAATGACGCCTTGGGCCACAGTGCTGGCGATCAGTTGCTGCAGGAGCTGGGCAGCAGGCTGCAAGGCTGCATCCGGCAAAATGACATGGTGGCGAGGCTCGGAGGGGACGAATTCGTCATCTATCTGGACAACAGCCAGCGGGAAGAGGACATCAGCCCCGTGCTCAATCGCCTGATTGGCCGTATCGGCCATCCGTTCCGGATCCAGGGCAACGAACTGACCATCACCGTCAGTCTGGGGGTCGCCAGCGTGACGGAGCAAACGGCCGATGTCAGTGAACTGCTGCACCAGGCAGACCTCGCCATGTACCAGGCCAAGCGCAACGGTCGCAGCCGCATCGTCATGTATTCGGAGGCCTGTACCGAACAGGCGGGGTCACCGGAAGAGCGGCTCTTCAGAGCCTTGCGGGAAGGGCGGATTGTGCCCTACTTCCAGCCGGTGATCAGGCTGTGTGACAGCCGCCTGGTCGGACTGGAGGTGATGGCGCGCTGGATAACGGAGGAAGGGGAGCTCAAGGATGCATTCGACTTCATTCCTCTGGCGGAACAGTGCGGCCTCATTCAGGATCTGGACCGCCAGATCCTCAAGCGCACCTGCCAGCAACTGAAGCTTTGGCAGCCCGCCTCCGGGGTCGGTCGTTTCAGGATAGCCATCAACCTCTCCGGCAAGCACCTGGCCAGCCACGAGCAGATCATGCAACTGCTCACCATCATGGAGGAGGAGGGTGTCATCCCCGCATGTTTCATCTTTGAGTTCAACGAACGCGAGCTCTCCCGGCAGAGTGCCGACTCCCTCACAGCCTTGCATGAACTGAGGGCGAAAGGGATCCAGGTCAGCCTGGATGACTTCGGCACCGGCTTCTCTTCTCTCAACGCCCTGTTTCACTTCCCAGTGGATTACATCAAGGTGGACGACAGCTTCACCCATCGCATGTTGAACTCACCCAAGGATCTGGCGCTGATCCGCGCCATGCGGGACATCTGCCAGGACCTCGACTTCACCCTGGTGGTCGAGGGGATCGAAAATCAGCAACAGTTGCAAAAGCTCATCGAGCTTGGCTGCGCCCTCGGGCAGGGGCGCCACATCTCCCCCCCGCTGCCGGGAGCCGATATTCCCCCCCTGCTGGGTCAGGCCGCCCGAGAGGCCAAGCCTTCCGGCCTCAATCCTTCTTGAACAGGGCCCGCAGGTTGGCGACACCAACCTGCCCCTTCTGCTGGCGCTCCTCTGCCGTCACCTTCTTCTGGTTTTCCCACTCCAGGTCATCCTGGGGCAGCTCCAGCAGGAAGCGGCTCGGCTCCGGCCGCACCGACTCGCCAAACTGGCGACGCTCCTTGCAGAGGGTAAAGGTCAGCTCGGTCTGGGCCCGGGTAATCCCCACGTAGGCGAGGCGTCGCTCCTCCTCCACGTTGTCCTCGTCGATGCTGGTCTGGTGCGGCAGTAACCCCTCCTCCATTCCCACCATGTAGACATAGGGAAACTCCAGTCCCTTGGAGGCGTGCAATGTCATCAGCTGCACCTGATCCGCCTCATCCTCCCCTTCGTTGCGCTCCATCATGTCCCGCAGGGTGAGGCGAGTCACCACCTGAGCAAGCGTCATCGACTCCTCCAGCTCATCCCCCTCCAGCATCTCGCTGATCCAGCGATAAAGGGTGGAGACGTTTTGCATCCGCATCTCCGCCGCCTTCGGACTGGGGGAGGTCTCATAGAGCCACTCCTCATAGTGGATCTCCTTGATCATGTCCCGCACCGCCTCCACCGGATTGCCGCGCAGCGCCTGATCGCCGAGCCGTACCAGCCAGTTGGTGAAGGCCTGCAAGGCGGATAGACCGCGCCCGGAGAGGTGTTGCTCCAGCCCCAGCTCGAAGCTGGCGGCAAACAGGCTCTTGCCGCGCTGGTTGGCGTACTGGCCCAGTTTTTCGAGGGTGGTGGGGCCTATCTCGCGGCGCGGCAGGTTGACCACCCGCAGGAAGGCAGTGTCCTCGTCCGGGTTCACCAGCAGCTTGAGGTAGGCCATGATGTCCTTGATCTCGGTGCGGGAGAAAAATGAGGTACCGCCGGAGATACGGTAGGGAATGCGGTTGGTCATCAGCGCCTTCTCGAAGATGCGCGACTGATGGTTGCCCCGGTAGAGGATGGCGTAATCCTTGAAGCGGGTGCGGTTCATGAACTTGTGGCCCATCAGCTCGGCGGCGATGCGCTCCGCCTCGTGCTCCTCATTCTTGGCAAACAGCACCTTGAGCTTCACCCCTTCATCGAGCTCGGAGAAAAGCGCCTTGTCATAGACGTGGGGGTTGTTGGCGATCAGGATGTTGGCGCACTTGAGGATGCGCCGCTTGGAGCGGTAGTTCTGCTCCAGCTTGATGAGCCGCAGATTGGGGAAATCTTCGTTCAGCAGCACCAGGTTCTGCGGCTTGGCACCGCGCCAGGAGTAGATGGACTGGTCGTCGTCCCCCACCACGGTGAAGCGGGCCCGCTCGCCGACGATCTGCTTCACCAGCTCGTACTGGCTGGTATTGGTGTCCTGGTATTCATCGACCAGCAGGTAGCGGATCTTGTTCTGCCAGCGCTCGCGCACCTCCTGGTTGCTCTTGAGCAACAGGGTCGGCATCACGATGAGGTCGTCGAAATCCAGCGCGTTGTAGGCCACCATCTGGCGGTGGTAACGCTCATAGAGCTGAGCCATCAGCACCTCTTCCGGCCCGCGGGCGATGCGCATGGCCCGGGCAGGCAGGATGAGGTCGTTCTTCCAGTTGGAGATCTGGCTGATGAGGGCCGAGAGCTTGTCCTTGTCGTTGTCGAGCTCTGCCTCGGTCAGCTCCTTGAGCAGCGCCAGCTGATCGGTGTCGTCGAACAGGGAGAAGTTGACCTTGAGGTTCAGGCTCTTGTGCTCGCGGCGAATGATCTCGAGCCCCAGGGTATGGAAGGTGGAGACCATCAGCCCCCGCGCCTCCTTGCGACCCAGGGTCTGACCGACCCGCTCCTTCATCTCCCGCGCCGCCTTGTTGGTAAAGGTGACCGCCGCTATGTTGCGTGCGTTGTAGCCGCACTGCTGCACCAGATAGGCAATCTTGTTGGTGATGACGCGGGTTTTGCCCGATCCGGCACCCGCCAGCACCAGGCAAGGGCCGGAGACATACTTGACCGCTTCGTTCTGATTGGGGTTGAGCTTCATGGGCCGGATCTCTTGGCTTATGATGAGGGGCGGCATTGTAGCAGAGATCCCGCGGGCAGCCGAAACCGGGCACGGGGTCCCGCCACTTCATCTTGTGTTTGCCCGCCATTTTCCGGATCATGACCGACTTTTCCAGACGAGATGAGGGGAGCATGAATCAGCAACAGCACGCCCGGCTGCGCGGCCAGTTTCCGGCCTTGGCGCAGGAGGTGAACGGCCACCCTCTGGTCTATCTGGACAACGCCGCCACCACCCAGAAACCGCAAGCCGTGCTGGATGCGATCAATCACTACTATCGGGCCGACAATGCCAACGTGCACCGCGCCGCCCATGCCCTGAGCGGCCGGGCCACACGCGCCTTCGAAGATGCCCGTGAGACGGTTGCCCGCTTTATCAATGCCTCTCGCAGCCACGAAGTGATATGGACCCGTGGCACCACGGAGGCGATCAATCTGGTGGCACAGAGCTGGGGGATGAGCGAGCTGAGGGCGGGGGATGAAATCGTGCTCAGCACCCTGGAGCATCACGCCAATATCGTCCCCTGGCAGCTGGTCGCCCAGCGTACCGGTGCCGTCATCCGGGTCATCCCCCTCGATGAGCGGGGCGATCTCGATCTGGCCGCCTATCACGCCATGTTGGGGCCACGGACCCGACTGGTAAGCGTGGCTCACGTCTCCAATGCCCTTGGCACCGTCAATCCAGTCAAAGAGATGGTGGCAGCGGCCAAGGCGGTCGGGTCCCTGAGTCTGATCGACGGTGCCCAGGCAGTGGCTCACCTGGAGGTAGATGTGCAGGCCATAGGTTGCGACTTCTACGCCTTCTCCGGTCACAAGCTCTATGGCCCGACCGGCATCGGTGTGTTGTGGGGCCGCACCGAACTACTGGAGCGGATGCCGCCCTGGCAAGCGGGAGGCGAGATGATCGACAGGGTCAGCTTTGCCGGTACCACCTTCAACACCCTGCCCTTCAAATTCGAGGCAGGCACCCCCCATATTGCCGGCGCCATCGGCCTGGCCGCAGCCATCGACTTTGTGATGAAGCAGGACAGGGACTCACTGGCCAGCCATGAAGCAGCGCTGACCGACTATCTGGTTGCCGGACTGCAACAGGTGCCGGGGCTGCGTCTGGTCGGCGAACCCGGCCAGCGCGCCGGCGCCGTCTCCTTCCTGCTGGAGGATATCCACCCGCAGGACGCCGCCACCCTGCTCGACATGCAGGGCATAGCCCTGCGGGTCGGCCATCACTGCGCCATGCCGCTGATGGAATCGCTCGGTGTCGGCGGCACGATGCGCGCCTCGCTGGCCTGCTACAACAATCGGGACGATGTCGACGCCCTGCTGGCCGCCCTGCACAAACTCCGTGATTTCTTCTAAGGCAGACAATCCAATGAACAGCCTCGCAACCTATACCCCCATAGGCCTTGAGCCCGACGCAAATAGCATCCGTCAGCAGTTTGCGGCAGCAAACGGCTGGGAGAACCAGTACCGGCTCATCATCCAGCTCGGCAAGCTGTTACCCACGCTACCCGGCGAATGGCAGCAGGAGGCATTTTGCCTCAAGGGGTGTGAGAGCCAGGCCTGGCTGAAGGGGGAGAAAGGTGAGGATGGTAACTGGCACTTTGCCTGTGATTCCGATGCCCGCATCGTGCGGGGCCTTATCGTCATCGTGCTGGCCGCACTCAACCACCAACCTGCAGCGGCGATCCACTCCTTCGACATGGAGGGCTATTTCAGCGAACTGGGGCTTGAGAAACATTTGAGCCCGTCGCGGGGCAACGGGCTCAGAGCTATCGTGTTGGCAATCCGGGAGCAGGCTGTCTAACCCGCCTTGTGCAGTAGTCGATCAGGCTTCGCCAATCGACCCTGCGCCTTCATTTCCGGCCTCTTTCTCGGCGCGGGCTCCCCGCTCGGCAATCTTCTTCAATACCCGGGACGCGGCAACCAAGCCAAAGGTGGCCGTCACCGGCGTCACGGCACCGAAGCCGGAGGCGCAATCCATCTTCATATTGCCGTCGCTGGCCGCCTTGGCCTGGCAAGTGCCGCCATTGCCATCCGGATAACTCAGCTGCTCGGTTGAGAAGACGCACTCCACCCCGAATTTGCGCGCCGGATTCTTGCTGAAGTTGTGCAGTCGGCGCAGGTCGGAGCGCACCTTGGCGGCCAGCGGATCCTGAATGGTCTTGGCCAGGTCGGCCACGGTGATCTGGGTCGGGTCCATCTGCCCGCCGGCACCGCCCGCCACGATCACCGGGATCTTGTTGCGCTTGCAGAAGGCAATCAGCGCCACCTTGGCCTTGACCGAGTCGATGGCATCCACCACATAGTCAAACTCCCGCTTGATATGCTCGCCCAGGTTGTCGGCGGTGACGAAGTCATCCACCTCGATCACCTCGCAATCCGGGTTGATGGCACGGATGCGCTCGGCCATCACCTCCGTCTTGAGACGGCCGACCGTGCCCTGCATGGCATGGATCTGGCGATTGGTGTTGGTGATGCAGATATCATCCATGTCGATCAGAGTGATCTGGTTGATGCCGGCCCGAGCCAGCGCCTCGGCCGCCCAGGAGCCGACGCCACCGATCCCGACCACGCAGATTTTCGCCTGGCTGAAGGAGCCAAGGGCACGCTGGCCATAAAGACGGGCTATGCCCCCGAATCGCTGTAGATACTCTGCTTTCATACCATCACCTTGCTTGAGGGCGGCCATTATAGCGGCAACCGCCGTCAGGGGCGATGATCAGATGATGGCGATGTTGATGTAAGGGGAAATGAGTGCTGTCTCGGGAACGAAAAGAAGCCCAGTCGTTAGACTGGGCTTCTTGAGTAGTGGCGGAGCGGACGGGACTCGAACCCGCGACCCCCGGCGTGACAGGCCGGTATTCTAACCGACTGAACTACCGCTCCGCATTCGGTTAGCTTTCGCTAAATCTTTTGCTGCTTGTTGTGAGGTGTCATCCTCGCAGCCGGTCATGTGATTCTTCACATCACCGTTTAATTGGGTGCCTGGCAGTGTCCTACTCTCGCATGGCGAATGCCACACTACCATCGGCGCTACAGCGTTTCACTTCTGAGTTCGGCATGGGGTCAGGTGGTTCCACTGCGCTATTGCCGCCAGGCAAAATCTTCAATCTGAAAAAGCTGATTTAGTTATTCGTTCTCGGTATCTGCTACAAGTCTCTGAACACTTCTTGGGTGTTGTATGGTTAAGCCTCACGGGTAATTAGTATGGGTTAGCTCAACGTATCGCTACGCTTACACACCCCACCTATCAACGTTGTGGTCTCCAACGGCCCTTTAGGACCCTCAAGGGGTCAGGGATGACTCATCTCAGGGCTCGCTTCCCGCTTAGATGCTTTCAGCGGTTATCGATTCCGAACTTAGCTACCGGGCAGTGCCACTGGCGTGACAACCCGAACACCAGAGGTTCGTTCACTCCGGTCCTCTCGTACTAGGAGCAACTCCCTTCAATCATCCAACGCCCACGGCAGATAGGGACCGAACTGTCTCACGACGTTCTGAACCCAGCTCGCGTACCACTTTAAATGGCGAACAGCCATACCCTTGGGACCGACTTCAGCCCCAGGATGTGATGAGCCGACATCGAGGTGCCAAACACCGCCGTCGATATGAACTCTTGGGCGGTATCAGCCTGTTATCCCCGGAGTACCTTTTATCCGTTGAGCGATGGCCCTTCCATTCAGAACCACCGGATCACTATGACCTACTTTCGTACCTGCTCGACCTGTCCGTCTCGCAGTTAAGCTGGCTTATGCCATTGCACTAACCTCCTGATGTCCGACCAGGATTAGCCAACCTTCGTGCTCCTCCGTTACTCTTTGGGAGGAGACCGCCCCAGTCAAACTACCCACCAGGCACTGTCCGCGAGCCCGATTCAGGGCCCTGCGTTAGAACATCAAACATACAAGGGTGGTATTTCAAGGACGGCTCCAGCGCAACTGGCGTCACGCCTTCAAAGCCTCCCACCTATCCTACACATGTAGGTTCAATGTTCAGTGCCAAGCTGTAGTAAAGGTTCACGGGGTCTTTCCGTCTAGCCGCGGGTACACCGCATCTTCACGGCGAATTCGATTTCACTGAGTCTCGGGTGGAGACAGCATGGCCATGGTTACACCATTCGTGCAGGTCGGAACTTACCCGACAAGGAATTTCGCTACCTTAGGACCGTTATAGTTACGGCCGCCGTTTACCGGGGCTTCGATCAAGAGCTTCGCTTGCGCTAACCCCATCAATTAACCTTCCGGCACCGGGCAGGTGTCACACCCTATACGTCCACTTTCGTGTTTGCAGAGTGCTGTGTTTTTGATAAACAGTCCCAGCCATCTGGTCACTGCGACTCCCGACAGCTCCATCCGCAAGGGACTTCACCATCAAGAGCGAACCTTCTCCCGAAGTTACGGTTCTATTTTGCCTAGTTCCTTCACCCGAGTTCTCTCAAGCGCCTTGGTATTCTCTACCCGACCACCTGTGTCGGTTTGGGGTACGATGACTTGTAATCTGAAGCTTAGAGGCTTTTCCTGGAAGCAGGGCATCAATGGCTTCCGCACCGTAGTGCGTTCGTCTCGTGTCTCAGTGTTGTATCAGCGGATTTGCCTACCGATACCACCTACGCACTTTCACCAGGACAACCGTCGCCTGGCCCACCTAGCCTTCTCCGTCCCCCCATCGCAATTACAAGTCGTGCAGGAATATTAACCTGCTTCCCATCGATTACGCCTTTCGGCCTCACCTTAGGGGTCGACTCACCCTGCCCCGATTAACGTTGGACAGGAACCCTTGGTCTTCCGGCGAGGAGGCTTTTCACCCCCTTTATCGTTACTTACGTCAGCATTCGCACTTCTGATATCTCCAGCATGCCTCTCGACACACCTTCGCAGACTTACAGAACGCTCCCCTACCACTCACGCTTAGCGTGAATCCGCGGCTTCGGTGCCTGGTTTGAGCCCCGTTACATCTTCCGCGCAGGCCGACTCGACTAGTGAGCTATTACGCTTTCTTTAAATGAT
>NZ_CP026228.1:1442500-1582500 GCF_002934285.1 Aeromonas sp. ASNIH1
ATACTCCCGCCCGGCGCCAATAGAAAAGGCCCTGCCAATGGCAGGGCCCCTGATTTTTCAGATCCAGACAAGGGGATCAGAGTGCGTAGTCCACCGTCACATAGTAGGCACGCTCGTCAGCCGGGTAACCCACCGAGGTCTGGTACTCCTTGTCCAGCAGGTTGCTGATCTTGCCGGAGACCTTCCAGGACGGTGCAACCTGATAGCCCACCGCCAGGTTCCAAACGCTGTAACCGCCCAGCTGGGTGGTATTGGCCGCGTCACCATAACGCTCACCCTGGTAGATCCAGCTCAGGGAGCCATCGAACTGCTGCCACTGCGCCTGGCTCACCCACTTGGCCCCCTTGCGGGAGATCAGCTGCAACTGCTTGTCGGTGACCTTGTCCTTGGGATCCTTGTATTCGGCGGAAACGCGATGGCTCAGCCAGCCGGTCTCGAACTCCCCTTCCAGTTCAACCCCTTCAATCCGCGCCTTGCCGACGTTTTGCGGCGTCCACATGCCCTGGCTGTCCGGTGCCCACTGGATCATCTGCTCGAAGTCGTTGCGATAACCGGTCAAGCGCCACTCCACACCAGCGGTCTGTCCGTCCAGCATCAACTCGTGGCTTTTCGACTCTTCCGGCTTCAGATCAGGATTGCCGGACCCCGGGTAGTAGAGATCGTTGAAGGAGGGGGCACGGAAACCGGTGCCGTAGCGGGCACTGAGGCGATAATCCTCAACGAAGCGCCAGCCAGCGCCGGTTTGCCAGGTGTTGTGACGTCCGAACTGCTCGTTGTCATCGCTGCGACCGCTCAGCTCGGCCTGCCAGACCTGGTTGTCAAACTGGGCCAGGGCATAGAGCCCGGTGTTGTCACGCTCATCGGCGTCACTCGGGAAGGCGACGCCAGAGGAGCGGGAACTATCGTCCAGCATGTCGCGCTGCCAGTCGGCGCCGCCCCCCAGGGTCCAGCTCTCGTCCAGTTTGACGCTGTTGACCCAGTTCAGGGTGTATTGACGGGTATAGAGTCGATCAGCGGACTGATCGCGGCCGCTGGTATCCGGGTAGTCGTAGGCATCCTGTTTGGAGAAGGCGCCGCGCAGTTCGCTCAGGTAGCGCTCGTCATGATAGCGGGAGCCGAGCTGGTAGCTCTGGTTCTCGGTCCAGGTCTCGTTGCGTTGATGGAACGCCGGGCCCCAGGCGGAAGCGGCAGAGGATCTGTCGTACTGGGCAATGTTGCGGAACCAACGGGTCGTACCGAACAGATCCCAGTTGCTGGCCAGCGCCTGCTGATAATCCACCATGGCGTTGTAGCCCCGGTGGCCATGCTTGTCGCCATCGTTCACCCCGACGATGGGGTGCACGTTGTAGCCGGTCTCGTCATCGAAACCACCAGCGACCTTGATCTGACCCGCATCACCCACCTGGCTGGCGCTGCTGAAGGCGGCCTGACGCTGCTTGTGGGAGCCCGCACCCAAGTTGAACTTGTGTTGATTGGTCCCCTGATCCGGGCGAGTGATGATATTGATGACCCCACCGATGGCATCGGATCCATAAATGGTGGCGTGCGCACCGCGGATATATTCGATCCGCTCCACCTGGTTGAGGGGCAGGTTGTTGAGCTCGGTCATCCCGGCGGTCAGAGAGGCGCTGCGCACCCCGTCCACCAGCACCAGGGTCTGGGAAGAGGTGCCACCACGTACCCGCAGCGAGCTGAGCTGGCCGCGGCCGCCGTTGCTGACCACTTCCACGCCGGGCAGGGTCTTGACCACGTCGGTCACGGTCTGGGCTTGCAGGCGATCGATCTCGTCACGGGTCACCACGTTGACGGGAGCCAGCACACTGGAGGCAGGCTGGGCGACACGGGTAGCGGTCACCACCATGGTGGGATTGACGGGGATGGTCAGTTGTTGGGCAAAGGCCGCCGTTGGCAACAGGGCAGCCGCCAATAATGTCTTGGACATGAGAGATCCTTAAGTTCGCGTAAGCATCTACTTCGTGGCCGGTTTTTCTCGGCCCGAAATACGAACTTTGGCAGGTCTTCGGGCTTGGGGGCTGATGGCCTACGGCGACGGCTTCCCACCTGACGGCAGTGCCCTGATGTCGCTTCGTTCCCCCTTACCGCTGCGCGCCAGCTCCGGATTCTCACCGGATTCCCTTTTAAGCATGATGCGCCAAAGCGGGGGGATTATAGGCAGAGCTGTCTTGGATGTATAGCCATCTGGATTTCTAATGTCGTTTTTACCCAAAGTCGGTGCCAAGTGGCGCAGATCCTCGCCCCCTCTCGTACCTTGAGGCTCGTTGACCGTCATTCGAGCGGGTCAAACACAAGAAATGTTGAGCCAGATCCCACGGCTTTTTGGTAACATGCGGCAAACGTTTGACATCCGAGGAAGCCGTAATGACGACCCCCCCTATGATCGGCCTGGTAATGGGCTCCGACTCTGACTGGCCCGTGATGCAGGCCGCCGCCCGCATCCTCAAGGAGCACGGCGTGCCCTATGAAGCGCGCGTCGTATCCGCCCATCGCACCCCGGATCTCCTGTTTGAATATGCCGCCAGTGCGCGCGATCGTGGTCTGCGCGCCATCATCGCTGGCGCCGGCGGCGCAGCCCACCTGCCGGGCATGCTGGCCGCCAAGACCACGATCCCGGTGCTGGGCGTGCCCATCCCCACCCGCCAGCTCAAGGGGATGGATTCCCTGCTCTCCATCGTGCAGATGCCCAAGGGCGTGCCGGTCGCCACCTTCGCCATCGGCGAGGCGGGTGCCGCCAATGCCGGTCTGTTCGCCGTGTCCCTGCTCTCTGTCGCCCAGGATGGCGACGCTCCCCGTTATCACCAGCAGCTCGACGGCTTCCGCGCCAAGGAGCGCGACCGGGTGCTGGCACTCACCCTGGAGGAGCCAGCATGATACTGCCCCCCGCCACTTTGGGTATGCTCGGTGGCGGCCAGCTCGGCCGCTACTTCGTGATGTCTGCCCACCGTCTCGGCTACAAGGTGATCGTGCTGGACCCGGACCCCATCAGCATCGCCGGTGCAGCCGCCGACGAGCAGATCGTTGCCGCCTATGACGATGCCGATGCCCTGCGCGATCTGGCCAGCCGCTGCGACGCCATCACCTGCGAGTTCGAAAACGTGCCCGCCGCCTCCCTGGCCCTGCTGGAGCAGTACAAGCCGGTGCGCCCGGCCGCGAGCGCAGTACGTGTCTGTCAGGATCGCCGGGAAGAGAAAGCCTTCCTGACCCGCGCCAGCGTACCGGTCGCCCCGAACCTGACCCTGCTGCCCGGCGAGCCGCTGCCCGCCCTGCCCAGCGACCTCTTCCCCGCCATCCTCAAGACCGCCCGCGAAGGCTACGATGGCAAGGGGCAGTGGACTATCCACAATGCGGGCGAATTGCCAGCGGCCCTGGCCGCCAGCGGTGTCCCTTGCGTGCTGGAGAAGCGCCTGCCGCTGGAGGGGGAGTTTGCCCTCACCCTGGCCCGCAGTCCGAGCGGTGCCATCAGTGCCCTGCCCCTGGTGCAGAACTGGCACAGCGGCGGCATCCTGGATCAGACCCGCTCCCCGGCCAATGTGCCCGCCCTGGAGCGCGAGGCCCAGCGCATCGCCGAGCACATCATCGCCGCCCTCGACTATGTGGGTGTGCTGACGGTGGAGTTCTTCCTAGTCGGCGGTGAACTGCTGGTCAACGAGATGGCCCCCCGGCCCCACAATTCGGGTCATCCCAGCATCGACAACGCCGGTTGCAGCCAGTTCGAGTTGCAGGTGCGCGCCCTGTGCGATCTGCCGCTGCCGGCGCAGGCTGAGGTGCAGCCCGCCATCCTGCTCAACCTGCTCGGGGATCTGTGGCAAGACGGCACGCCGGACTGGGCTAGCGCCCTGGCCCTGCCCGGGGTGCACCTTCACCTCTATGGCAAGGGCGAAGCCCGCCCCGGCCGCAAGATGGGCCACGTCACCGTCACTGGCCGCGACTGGCCCGCCGTCGAGGCCACCGCGCACCAGCTGCGCGCCCTGCTGGGTCTGCCTCCGCGCTGAGTCCACCCCTTGACATGCAAAGACCCGGGCCAAGGCCCGGGTCTTTTTTTATGACTTGAGAAGCGAGAGGGGTCAGGCCCTGTCGACAGCCGCAACGGGAGCCGGCAGGCGGATGGTGAGAGAGAGCACCAGGGCCACCACCAGCAACACCAGGATCAGGTTGAAGGTCGCCATGAAGCCGCCGAACAGGGAGGCCACGATGGAGCCGATGATGCTGCCCAGACCAAAGCCCAGATAGATGACGCCGTAGTTCTTGGTCAGGTTGTTGAGGCCGAAGAAGTCGCTCACCAGCGAGGGGTAGACGGTGATGGTACCGCCGAAGCTGAACGCTACACAGGCCACTGCCACGAAGAACAAGTTGGCATTGAGCGGCGCGAACAGCAGCAGCGCCATGCCCGCCAGGGTAATCAACTGGGCGATGGTGATGACCCGGATACGGGACATCTTGTCGGAGAGGATGCCCAGCACCAGCCGGCCGCCCAGGTTGGCCATGGCGATGATGGCGACGGCGTTGGCGGCGACCACGGCCGGCAGGCCCACCATCTTCTCGCCGATGTCCTTGGCCACGCCGATGACGTAGAGACCGCTCATGCAGGCGGTGAGGAACATCAGCGCCAGCATCCAGTATTGGGGCTTGCGCATCGCCTCGGCCAGGGTGAAGTCGCGGCTCTCGCTCTGCTGCACGGCGGCGGCCTGCTTGGGCGCATCCTTCATCAGCATGCCACCCACCAGCACCATGGACATGGCGATCAGCCCCCACAGCTGGAAGGTGGTCTCAAGCCCGTTGCTCGAAAGCAGCAGCAGGTTGATGTACTTGAAGCCCAGGCTGCCGAGACCGTAGGCACCGATGGAGCAGGCGGAGATGAGCCCCTTGCGCTCCGGGAACCACTTCACGCAGTTGGAGAGGGTCATCAGGTAGCCGGTACCGTCGGCAAAACCGACCAGGATGCCGGCACAGAGGTAGAGCATCGCCAGGTTGCTGGCATGAGCGGTGAGGAAGAAGCCGATGCCGAGCAGCACGCCGGCGCCCAGGGTGACGTTGCGCACCCCGAAGCGCTCCTGCAGCTTGCCCGCCAGGGAGGAGGCCACCGCCAGGGAGAGGCTGAGCAGGCCAAAGGCGAAGGCGACCTGGCTCACCGGCTCGTCCAGCTTGTCGGAAAGCTGGGCGTTGAACAGGCTCCAGGTGTACACGGATCCCAGCGCGAACTGGGTGATGATGGTCCCCAACAGGGTGAGGTAGCGGGTGCGATTCAGATCGATGGTCATGATGCGTCTCGAGGAATGGCCTTAAGGAAACTGGGGCCACTATAGGCAAGACGCCACTCCCGCCGACCGATTAAGGCATGAAATGCAGATCGGCGGGAATGAATGACAATCAGAGCCGCATCAGCTGACGGAATGCCTTGATGTTGCTGCGGCTGACCGGCACCTCGAACGGCAGGTCATGGAGCCGGATGAGATAGGTGCTGTTGAACCAGGGCACTATCTCGCGGATCTTGTTGATGTTGACGCAGTAGGAGCGGTGGCAGCGGAAGAACCCCTCGGCAGGCAACCGACTGACGAACTCGCTGAGGGTCATGGTCATCACGTAGCGATCGGTACGGGTGTAGACATGGGTCAGCTTCTCGTCGGCTTCCGCGTAGTAGATCTGCTCGCAGGGGGTGACGATGATGCGCTCCCCCTTCACCAGATTGACGGTGCGGTTCTGTGGCGTCCCGGACTCCGCACCCTGGGGCTGGGACTTGCCCGCCAGTTCGAGCTTCTGCAGCAGATTGATGAGGCGCGGCTCGTTGTAGGGCTTGAGGATGTAGTCGAATGCCTCCAGCTCGAACGCCTCCACCGCAAACTCCTTGTAGGCGGTGACGAAGACGATGTGGGGCGGGTGACTGGACTTGTGCAGGTTCTTGGCCAGCAGCAGGCCGTCGATGGCGGGGATCTGGATATCCAGAAACACCACGTCCACCTCGTGATCCTGCAGATACTTGAACGCCTCCAGCCCGTCCTCGAAGCTCGCCACTATCTCGATGTTGCTGTGCTGCCCCACCAGAAAGGCCAGCTCCTCGCGGGCCAGATACTCATCTTCCACAATGATCGCTTTCAGCATGACATTGCCCCCATAAGGAGCACAGGAGAGGCCAGCTCCTCCCGTATCAAACATTCGTCTTCCACTATGATGGCTTTCAGCATGGCATTGCCTCCTGATCAGGCAGATAGAAACAGACTTCGGTCCCCGGCTCCAGCCGCTTGAGGTGCAGGCCGTCGCCATAGAGCAGCTTTACCCGCTGATGCACGTTCATCAGACCGATGCTGCGGCTCTCCACCCGACCGGCGGCGACCCCGTCGATCACCGCCTGGCTGATGCCGTAGCCTGTGTCGCGCACCGCGACCCGGATGCCGCCCGCCAGCTGCTTCACCTCGATGGTGACCCGACCCGGCGCACTGCGGGGCTGGATGCCGTGCAGGATGGCGTTTTCCACCAACGGCTGCAACAGCAGGCTCGGCACCTGGATATGCACGTCGTCCACCTCGAACACCACCTCCAGCTTGTCGCCGAAGCGGGCCTGCTCGATGGCCACGTAGTCGCGCACCTGCTGCAGCTCCTCCTGGATGTCGATGAGGGTGTCCCCCTTGTTGAGGTTGTAGCGCAGGTAATCCGCCAGATTGGCAATGAGCTGGCGTGCCTGCTGGGGACGGATGCGGATCAGCGACGAGATGGCATTGAGGGCGTTGAACAGGAAGTGGGGGTTGATCTTGCTCTGCAGCGCGGTGAACTCCGCCTTGCGGGTCATCTCCTTGAGCTGCTCGATGCGCGACACCTCCATCTGGGTGGAGATGAGCTGGGAGAGACCCACCGCCATCTCCTTGAGGGAGCTGGTGATGCTGTGGGTGCGGCGATAGTAGATCTTGAGGGTGCCGCTGACGGCGCCGTTTTCCCGCAGCGGAATAATGATGACCGAGTGAAAATCGGAGAGGTGATACTGGCGCAGATCGTTGTTGATGATGATCTGGTCCAGCAGCACCGCTCTGTGGGTCATGTCGCTGATGGCGTGGTGCTCGTCCAGCTCGTAGTAATCCTTGCCCACCCCCACATAGGCCAGCACGTCGCGGGTATCGGTGATGGCCACCGCATCGGCGCTGATCTCGCTGCGAATGATGCCGCACACCTGGCTCAGGGAGTGGCGATCGATGTTCTGGAAAAACGGCAACGTCTTGTTGGCGATGTCGAGCGCCAGCTTGGCCTGCTTGGCGGCAATCAGCTCCTTCTCGTCGTCCAGGTCCTGCACCAGCTTGATGATGAGCCCGATACAGAGCGCCCCGGCGATCATGGGATAGGCAATATGACTGACTATCTCCACACCTACCGCATGGGGCTCGGTCAGTTGCCAGATAAGCAGCATGGTCAGCCCCTCGCAGGCCATCCCCGCCAGGATGCCATAGAGCCAGAGCCGCGACTTGCGACAGCGCAGGTGCAGCCAGGTGGCAAGCAGGCCGGCGATGATGCTGGTGATGAGACAGGGAATGGAGGTGTGGCCATCCATGTCGATGAGATAACGGTGCAGCCCCGAGATGACTCCGGCCGGAATGCCGACCCAGGGGCCGAACAGGATGCCGCCCGAGATGATGGCGATGATCCGCACGTTGATGAGGGCCCCCTCCACCGGAATGCCGGTGTAGGTGCTGAACACCGCGAACAGACAGAAGATGGCCGCCACCAGCACCAGCTCGGCCGGGGTGTGGTCACGCTTCTGGAACAGTCGCTGGAACGGCCGGGTGCGGGTGAGAAGAAAGAGCGTCATCAGCATCAGCGCCGCCCGCTCAAACACCGCCAACAACATCATCTGATTTTCGAGCATGGCTCTCCTCCGTCAATGGCATGGCGCCAGGGGGCGGATCATACCCCTTATCTGCCGCCGACTCATGGGCGAATCCGGGGAGAGCGGTTCAGCTTTCGGGGAAAACGCCGATAAGAGGAGGCCCTCGCCAAGGAGGGCCCAGTCCGACAAAGGAGATAACTATGTTTCAAAAAAGCATGGTGCTGGCAGTGATGATCGGTTGCAGCAGTGCCGCCGTTCACGCCAATACGCAGGTGAGCCAGCTGAACTGGCAGACCACCGCCAGCAAAGAGACCAACATGGAAGTAGCGCTTACCCACCCAGGCCTCCAGGCCATCAATTCGGATCCGGCACAGGCTCCCGTCCAGATCCTGGCAGCAGACCTGAGCCACCCGGATTTCAACACCACCTATCGTTTGCAAGCCCGCGCACTCTACGGCTCCCTGCCACAGCAGGATGATCTCCGGATCACGCTGGCGCTCAACGGACAACCCCTCGAAGCAAGCCGCGCCCTCCCCCTGGCGCAGGCGACCCGCTATTACCTCAGCTATCAGGCCCCGTCAGCCAGACCGGATCAGGTGGGCGACGCCGCCTATGAGTTGATGGTGTACTGGCTGGGCTGACCACAGGAGCCGAAGGCATGTTCCCATGCCTTCATTCCTCCCCGTCCATCACCTGTAGTTGGGTCGCTGCCAGCCGAACGACCTCGTACTCTTGCTGCAAACGGGCCAGCGCCTCGGGCAGCCTGGCCTGATCGAGCTCCCAGGATTCTATTTCGCTGCAGGTCGCCACCAGTTTCAGAGTGCCCATTATTCTGGCTCCCCCTTTCAGGCGATGTATGCGGTCGATGAACTGGCCAACATGCCCCTCCTCCGCGGCCCGTTGCAATCCCGCGATATCGTCGTCACTGGCCCGCACGAACTCCGCCAGCAGAGGCACCATCAGGGTCGACTGGTGTGCAGTCAGCGGCCCCAGATACCGCCGGATCTCCTCCATGCAGGCGGCCATGTCACTCTGCTCTTCCCGCTGCATGTGCCGACGCAGGCAGTGATCGAGCGCCTCCAGTCCGACGGGCTTGAACAGACAGTCATCCATCCCTGCCGCCTGCCCTTCATTGATCTGCTCCTGCCGCGCATCGGCCGTCAGCCCGAGGATCATGGTGCGTCGCCAGCCGTGCAGCCGCTCCAGCTCACGGCACTGACGAGCCAGCTCGAATCCGTTCATGCCGGGCATGTTGAAGTCGGTCATGACGACATCCACCCTGGCTTCGACCAGCCGCCGCAGCGCCTCTTCTCCCGACTCGACGGCCGTGGCGTCATGACCCAGATAGGCCAGCTGCTGGCTGACCAGCAACCGGTTGGCTGGATGATCATCCACGACCATGATCTTCAGTCGCCGCCCCGGCTCAACCACCGGCTCCTGTGCAGGCGCAGCGGGCATCGCCACGGCATCGGCCACCGGCAGCTTCATCTCGACACTGACCCGGGTTCCCTGCCCGGGCGTACTTTCCAGTTTCAAGGAGCCGCCCATCGTCTCGCACAGGGAGCGGGAGATCATCAGACCCAGGCCTGTACCCGACTGCTGGATTTTCTCGGGTTGGCTGGCCTGGCTGAAGGGCTCGAACAGCCTGGCCTGCTCGGCCTGATCGATGCCGATACCGGTATCCAGAATGGTGAGCTGCACGGTACACCAGCCATCGCTGACCCGGGAAGCCAGCGTCACCGTGACCGATCCGCAATCGGTGTACTTGATGGCGTTGCTGATCAGGTTGGAGACGACCTGCTTGTAACAAAGACCATCGATCTGCACCCAGGACGGATCGCCCGTGACGAGCTCCAGCCGCAGGTTTTTCTGCCTCGCCAGCGCAGTGAATACGGTGATGACCGACGCTGTCAGGGTCACGATGTCATGGGGCTCGGGGGCCAGTTCAAACCGGCCAGACT
Source organism: Aeromonas sp. ASNIH1 (assembly GCF_002934285.1). Lineage (NCBI taxonomy): Bacteria > Pseudomonadati > Pseudomonadota > Gammaproteobacteria > Aeromonadales > Aeromonadaceae > Aeromonas > Aeromonas sp. ASNIH1. The sequence goes on from NZ_CP026228.1 coordinate 1,452,287, forward strand.
CGATCTTGGAAATATCCAGGATGTCGCCGATGAAGCTCAGCAGATCGCTGGCAGAGCCATGGACAATGGCGAGGGAGGCCTGATCCTCCTCATGCAGCCGACCCCGCTTGAGCGCCAGTTCCAGCAAGCCGATGATGGCATTCATGGGGGTACGGATCTCGTGGCTCATGGTCGCGAGGAAGGTGCTCTTGGCACGGTTTGCCTCCTGGGCCTCCTGGCTGGCCACCGCCAGCTCATCGAGCAGGCGTACCCGTTCGCTGACGTCAATCCAGCCTCCCACCCCCCCTGCACATTGCCGTCCAGATCGTAGTAAGGCTGAACCCAGTGATAGACGTCGACCCCGCCCGTCGGCAGGAGCAGACGGTGATCCCCCTCCTGGGCGAGGCGGCTGTCACAGGAAAGCACCAGATCCCCGTGCAGGGGAGCAAGAAAGGGCCAGCGCGTGCGCGCGTCGTCCAGGCCCGTGCCGAGCAGACCGACCTTGGGCTCGCCAAGGAAGCTGGCATAGCTGCTGTTGCACAGTACCAGGATCCCGTTCAAATCCCGCGCATAGATGGGGTGAGGTGTCCCGTCCACCAGATCGGCGATGAACTTGAGCTGGGTGCTCAACGCCCCCTCCACCAGCCGCCGCTCGCGGATCTGCTTGCGCAGGGACAGGCCCCACAGGCCAACCCAGATGGTCAGCAGCAAGATCAAGGCGATAAAGACCCCGAACTCCTGAATCAACTCCTGCCAGGAGACACTCTCCTGTTTGACATTGACCCGCCAGCGGTTGGAGAGCCCTTCCAGCTCATCCGGCGGAATGATGGCAATCACCTTGTCCAGAATGTCCCTCAGTACGGGATGCGCGGGGGTGACCGCAAACGCGGCACCGATGGGGATGGAATCGAACAGCTCTCCCGTGATGAGCAGGCTATCGGGGAATTTGCTGTTCACGTAGTACTTGGCCACCCGCAGCGGCAGTATGGTCACATCACACACTTCCGTCGCCACACAACGCATGGCGTCTTCAATCGTATCGAACTGCCGCGACGTCAGCTTGCCGTATTCCGCCTCGATGGCCTGGGTCGAGATAAAGCCTCTGACCATGGCCACGGTGCCGGTCTTGAGCAGCGATGCAGGGGGGACCTCCCGGTGGCGCAGCCCCACCACATAGGAGAGGGGATCGAGGACAAAGGCCCGGCTGAACAGATAGCGGTTCCTGCGCTCGGCAGAGGGGCTCAACACCCCCGCATCCACCTGGCCACTATCCAGCAACTGGGTCATCTGCTCCGGCGTCTTGGCAGGCACCACCTCGAGCTCCACTCCCAGCTTGGCTCGCATGACCTGCAGCAGATCGGCGACCACGCCGTGCATGGTACCGGTGACGTCATAGAAACTGAGGGGCGGGATGCCGCTGTTCACCGCAATCCGGATCTTCTCCCGTTTGCTCAGCCATTCCCATTGCTCGCGGCTCAGGTCGATTCTGCTGGCACCGATGGAGAGGCCCCCCCATTCCAGCGCTTGGCCACTTCCGCCCGCTTGCCCTCGAGGATCTCCCCCAGCGCGATATCCATGATCCTCTTGAGTCGCCGCTCCTTGGGATTGAGGGCAAAGGCAAAACCGGCGGTATCGATATAGAGCGGCTTCAATAATTGAATGCTGCTCTGATAGGGAAGGTGCGAATAAGCGGGGAAATTCTTCTCGGCTGACTCAGTCATTTCATTTTTTCAGTTTGAGCCGATCTTTTCTCCCGTAAATGCCTTGAATCAGCCTATTTAGACCGTTTCTTCGCCATTTAAGGCGTTATTCCCAGTTTTTAGTGAGATCTCTCCCACTGACGTATCATTTGGTCCGCCCGAAACAGGTTGGCCAGCGTGAATAACATCGCCAGTTGGTTATCGTTTTTCAGCAACCCCTTGTATCTGGCTTTCACGAAGCCGAACTGTCGCTTGATGATGCGAAACGGGTGCTCCACCTTGGCCCGGATGCTGGCTTTCATGTATTCGATGTTGATGGCCGTTTTGTTCTTGCGTGGATGCTGTTTCAAGGTTCTTACCTTGCCGGGGCGCTCGGCGATCAGCCAGTCCACATCCACCTCGGCCAGCTCCTCGCGCTGTGGCGCCCCTTGGTAGCCGGCATCGGCTGAGACAAATTGCTCCTCTCCATGCAGCAGATTACCCAGCTGATTGAGGTCATGCTCGTTGGCCGCGGTGGTGACTAGGCTGTGGGTCAGGCCACTCTTGGCATCGACACCAATGTGGGCCTTCATGCCAAAGTGCCACTGATTGCCTTTCTTGGTCTGATGCATCTGCGGATCGCGTTGCTGCTCTTTGTTCTTGGTCGAGCTGGGTGCCTCAATGATGGTGGCATCGACCAAGGTGCCTTGAGTCATCATGACGCCTGCTTCGGCCAGCCAGCGATTGATGGTCTTGAACAATTGGCGGGCCAGTTGATGCTGCTCCAGCAGGTGGCGGAAATTCATGATGGTGGTGCGGTCCGGCAAGGCGCTATCCAGGGATAACCGGGCAAACAGACGCATGGAGGCGATTTCGTACAGAGCATCTTCCATCGCGCCATCGCTCAGGTTGTACCAATGCTGCATGCAGTGAATGCGTAGCATGGTTTCCAGCGGATAAGGTCGCCGGCCATTACCAGCCTTGGGATAAAACGGCTCGATGACTTCCACCATGTTTTGCCATGGCAGAATCTGCTCCATGCGGGACAAGAAAATCTCTTTTCTGGTCTGACGGCGCTTACTGCTGAATTCACTGTCGGCGAAGGTGAGCTGATGACTCATGATGAACCCTTTTTCATGGCTCCAGATGACAAACATGATCTCATATCAGGGACTTGTTCGCACCTTCCCTTTCTATCCGGCAGGCTCCTTCGCACCTGAACAGGCCGTCCCCATCCCTACCAGGCTGGTATTCGATTCGGTGGTTCATGGCGCGGGTTCACGGCACGCCATTCGCTGCGATCGCACACCGGTGGATATTCGCACCCTCGGAATACAGGACAATCAACCACCGCAGGAGTGGAATGATCCCGTCAACGGCCAGGGCATCACCCGGTTTTACAAACTGGCGCTGGAATTCGACCTGACCGATCCCATGGTGCAGCGCACCATGGGCGACGAGATGTGGGAAGGCGAGGTGGAACAAAGCGGCACCATCACCATCAAGGGGACCTGGCGCTGACCATGGAGTACAACATGCATCGTCTACTTTGGCCCTTGCTGGGCGGCTTGCTGGCCTCACAGGCCGCCGCCCTCGACATCGGCGCCATGACTCTTGCCATGGCGCCAGAGCAGGAGTTCATTACCAGAACCCTGACCAACAACAGTGCTTCACCCAAGCTGTACGACATACAGATGGAAAAAATCAGCGATCCCACGGCCAGAGGCAGAACACTGCCCACCGTCCCCGGTGAGCTGCTGTTTGCCCCCAGGCGCTTCACCCTGCACGCCAGACATGCCCAGAACGTCAAGTTCTACTACAAGGGGCCCGCCGATGACCATGAGCGTTACTACCGCATCACCTTCACCGAGTCACCGGCAGCCCAGGTGGATGAAGGCAGCCAGACGCAGCACCGGGGAACCGTCGAGGTGAAGCTGGCCCTGCAGTCCATCCTGGTGGTGCGTCCGCGTCAGTCACGTTTTGCATACCAGCTGGACCCGGCACAGAGCACCATCACCAATACCGGCAACACCTATTTCGAGTTCATGGTGAAACGGGGCTGCCAGCAGGCGGACAGCGAGGCGGACAGCAAGTACCTGCTGCCCGGGGAGACCTACCACAATCCCGGGATCAATCAGCCGGGCAACCAGAAGCTCATCGTCTACCAGTCCCGCTTCATCCCCGTGGGCAAGGATTGCTGGCCAGACTAGGTGCCCGACACCGGACGGTCAGCAATCCCCAGGGTCAGGAGGAGAGCGTCGCCAGCCTGGCCGCAAACCCCATGAAGAAGAGGCCGATAAGGCCGTTGCCGAGACGGGCCGCCGTCTGGCGCTGACGGAAAAAGCGGGCCATCAGGGTACCGCCGAAGATCAGCAGGGTCAGGTAGACGAAGCTCATCGCTTCCAGCATGCCAGCCAGCACCAGGTAGGATATCCAGGTGTGGGCATAGCTGAAGTCGATGAACTGCACGAAGAAAGAGACGTAGAACAGAATCGCCTTGGGATTGGTGAGGCTCAGGGTGAGGGCCTTGGTAAAATAGCGCTCACCGGGATCCATCTCGGACGCCGGTCCCGCCTTTTTGGCGATGAAGTTCGCGTGCAGGATCTTCACCCCCAGATAAAGCAGGTAGATGGCGCCCAGATAGCGCACCAGGGTAAACAGTAATGGGGTGGTGCGAATGAGGGACGCGATCCCCAGATAGGCGCAGAAAATGAGGATGGCATCGCCGACGAAGACGCCGAGGGCGGCGCGATAACCCGGGCCTATGCCGCGCACGGCACCGGTTCGCAGCACGTAGAGGGAGTTCGGGCCCGGGGCGATGATGATGAAGAAGAGACCGACCAGATAGGTCCAGACGTTGATGACACCCAGGCTTTCGAACATGTTCCCTCCATGGCGGGTGATGGGCCGGATAACGGCGGCAGGCCTTCTATACTAATCCGCCCCGCGCCAAGCACAAGATCTGACCAGCCATCCACACGCCGTCAGCATGAACGGCCTGCGCGCCACGCGAACGCAATCCGGGCGTTCGCCCACTTTGGTTATGTCCAGATACGCCGGGATAGGGCATGGTAGAGGGAGTGATACCCCAGCCATGGACAAAACCTTGAGTACCGACACCCCGATCACCGCCCCGCCCGCGGTGGACAACTCGACTACCACCGCTTATCCGGTGATCGCCGCCATCAGCTTCTCGCACCTGTTGAACGACATGATGCAGTCGGTACTGCTGGCCATCTATCCCCTCCTGAAGCTGGGGCTCGATCTGTCGTTCACCCAGATAGGTCTCATCACCCTCACCTACCAGTTCACGGCCTCGCTGCTGCAACCCCTGATCGGCCTCTATACCGACCGCAGACCCATGCCCTACTCCCTGCCTCTGGGCATGGGCTTCACGCTGGTGGGGCTGCTCTACCTGTCGCAGGCAGGCAGCTTTGGCGCCGTGCTGTTGTCGGCCATGCTGATCGGCATGGGCTCCTCCGTCTTCCACCCGGAATCCTCCCGGGTCGCCCGCATGGCGGCCGGCAACCAGCCCGGTCTGGCCCAGTCTCTGTTCCAGATCGGCGGCAATCTGGGATCGGCCATCGGCCCCCTGCTCGCGGCGCTCATCATAGTGCCGAAGGGACAGGGTAGTGCGGCCTGGTTCTCGTTGTTCGCACTCATCGGGGTCATCGTGCTCAGCTTCGTCGGCCGCTGGTCCAGCCACCATGCCGCCAGCTTCCATCGGCGGATGAGGGCCCATGCCGGCACCGGCCTGAGCCGCCGCCAGATTGGCTGGTCACTGGCTATCCTCGGTCTGCTGATGTTCTCCAAGTTCTTCTACATGGCCAGCCTGAGCAGCTATTACACCTTCTACCTGATGGACAAGTTCCACCTGTCGCTGGAGAGCGCCCAGCTCTATCTGTTCGCCTTCCTGTTTGCCGTCGCGGCAGGGACAGTGCTCGGCGGGCCGCTCGGCGATCGCATCGGTCGCAAGCGGGTGATCTGGATCTCCATCCTCGGCGTCGCTCCCTTCACCCTGCTGCTGCCCCACGTCGACCTGTTCTGGACCTCGGTGCTGTCGATCGTCATCGGCCTCATCCTGGCGTCGGCCTTCTCCGCCATCCTGGTCTACGCCCAGGATCTGGTACCCGGCAAGGTCGGCACCATTTCAGGCCTCTTCTTCGGCTTCGCCTTCGGCATGGGAGGGATAGGGGCCGCCCTGCTGGGCAAATTGGCCGATGCCACCAGCATCGAAACCGTCTATCAGGTCTGCGCCTATCTGCCCCTTATTGGCCTGCTGACCGCCTTCCTGCCCAATATCAGGAGAGGCTAGAGGCCAACCAGCGACCGACCATAAAAAACGCGGCCTGAGCAGGCCGCGTCTGGTTCCATCACTCGGGCCGCCTGACACGGCCCGATCCGCTCGGACTCATCCGCTGAGCCTCTTTGTCAGCAGTACGGCCTCTCCCCCAGCCCGACGACCGGGCCCACTGGAAGTTGTCACCCGAGAGGCCGCTGACGGGACTATTCACAGCAAGGATGCGGCATCCCTCAGCAGTACTGGCCTGCCACCCAGCCCGACGACCAGGCCCACTGGAAGTTGTAACCACCGAGCCAGCCGGTCACATCGACCACTTCGCCGATGAAGTAGAGGCCGGGCACGGTGCGCGCCTCCATGGTCTTGGAGGAGAGCTCGTTGGTATCCACTCCCCCCAGGGTCACTTCGGCGGTGCGATACCCTTCGGTGCCGTTGGGCAGGATCTGCCAATCCCCCAGCAGGGTGGCCACCGCCTCCAGCTCCCGTTCGTTGTACTGGCGCATCGGCTTGCTCACCAGCCATCCCAGCTCCACCAGCTTGTCGACGAAGCGCTTGGGCAGCTCGCGCCCCAGCACGGTTTTCAGCTCCTGGGCAGGATGGGCCTGGGCCCAGGTCTTGAGGGTCTCTGGAATGTCGAGATCCGGCAGCAGGTTGATGTGAATCTTCTCCCCCGCCAGCCAAAAAGAGGAGATCTGCAGGATGGCGGGGCCGGAGAGGCCGCGATGGGTGAACAGCATGGCCTCCTTGAAGCGGGTGCCGTCCTCGGCGGTCACCGCCACCGGCAGGCTGACCCCCGCCAGATCGGCGAAGGCCTCCTTGTCGGCCTGATGCAGGGTAAAGGGCACCAGCCCGGCGCGAGTCGGCAGCACGGTGAGGCCGAACTGCTCCGCCAGCTTGAAGCCGTAAGGGGTAGCACCGAGTTTCGGCATGGAGAGGCCGCCGGTGGCGACCACCAGCGACGAGCAGGCGATCTCCCCCTTGCTGGTGTCGAGCACGAAGCCTTCATCTGTCTTGCTGACGGTGAGGATCTCGGTCTGGAACTGCAGGGTCACGCCAGCCCAGTCGCACTCGGTCAGCAGGATGTCGACGATATCCTTGGCGCTGTCGTCGCAGAAGAGCTGGCCCAGCGTCTTCTCGTGGTAGTTCAGGCCATGCCTGTCCACCAGATCGATGAAATCCTGCTGGGTATAGCGCGCCAGCGCCGATTTGCAGAAGTGGGGGTTGGCCGAAAGGAAGGCATGGGGACCCGCCTGATGATTGGTGAAGTTGCAGCGACCGCCGCCGCTGATGAGGATCTTGCGGCCCGGCTTCTTGGCGTTGTCGAGCACCAGCACGGAGCGACCCCGGTAGCCAGCCTGGGCCGCACACATCAATCCGGCCGCCCCGGCACCGATCACCACCACATCCACCTGTTTCATCGTCACTCACCCATCAAAAGAAAAACGGCCCCTTTACCTTAAAGGACCGTCATTGTACCCGGCAGACACCAGCACAGCGGTACAAGGACACCTGCAAATAGAAAACGGCCCCTTTACAAGGGGCCGTCATTGTACTGACTGAACACTAAGTGTCCACGACTATCAGGCGTTGCCGTCCATGATGCTGGCCGGGGCGCCCTTGGCCAGCTCGGCCAGCTCCTTGTCGATGAAATAGAGGCCCTTGCCATCCTCGCCCACCAGGCTCAGACGGTCGACGATGCTCTTGAACAGCTTCTCCTCTTCGTGCTGCTCGGCCACGTACCACTGCAGGAAGTTGAAGGTGGAGTAATCCTGGGTGGTGAAGGCGACGTGGGCCAGACCGTTGATGCACTTGGTGATGTGATACTCGTGCTCCAGGGTGGTGCGGAAGATGTCACCCAGGGACTTGAATTCGTGGGGAGGCGCTTCGATGGCCCCCAGCACCGGCATGGCGCCGGTCTCGCTCACGTAGGTGAACAGGCGCTCCATGTGCTGGCGCTCCTCGACCGCATGCTGGCGCAGGAAGGTGGCGGCCCCCTCGAAGCCCTTGTCCTCGCACCAGGCGCTCATCTGCAGGTAGAGGTTGGAGGAATAGAATTCAAGATTAATCTGCTCGTTCAACTTCTCGATCATGGCTTTGGCCAACATGATGATTCTCCACTGTGATTTGCCCACGATTGTCGCCACTGTTGCATCCTGACGCAACCAGAGACAACCGACGCACCCCGCAGTTGCGACGACTTTTCACCTCATCCTCTCCCCCATACGGTTATAGAGAAGCAAAGAAACATGGTGTAGATGACATCAGCCATTATGATGGCGCCATTGGTCGGGGAAAGGATTCAATGAGATTCATAATGGCACTGGCGCTGCTCTGGATGACCCAGTTGCAGGCAGCTCCCTCCTTGCTGAAAGAGGCTGAATTGCAGGCGGCGCGCGATCCCGTCGGCTATCTGCAGCGCCTCGACGCCAGTCCCCAGCAGGATATGGAACTGTTCTACGCCAGGTCCCTGGCCCAGGCAGCCCTTGGCCGCTATCCCCAGGCACAGCGCGACAATGCCCGCGCCCGCGGTCTGGCCAATGCCCAGCAGGAGACCCTTCGCCTGCTCGACTTCCGGTTGCAGCAGATTGCCCTGACCCTGGATGCCGATACGCCGGATCAGGCGCTCGAGCTGCTCACCCAGCTCTGGCCGGCGGTCCGGCATCACCCCAGGCAGGTCTCGGAGTGGCATGCCCTCAACGGGCTCGCCCTCTACCGTACCCAGCAGATGAAAGAGGCGATCCTCGAGCTCAAGACCGCCTATCACCTCAAGCAGAAAGAGCCGGGTTCCGTCCTCTCCACCTTGCAGTGCGGCCGTCTGCTGATGACCCTCGGCAATCTCTATGCGGACCTCAATCTCTACCGTGAGGCCGAGACCTATTATCAGGATGCCCTCGGCCAGATGGTGCAGCTCAACGAACCCAACAGCCAGGCCATCATCCGGGCCAACATGGCCAGGCTCTACATCGACATGGGCCAGCCTGCCAGAGCCAGCCAGTTGCTCGATACCCTGCTGGCCACGCCGAGCCTGTCACCCCACTATCGTGCCATCGTCCTCGGCTACCAGGCCATGGTGTTCAACGCACGGGCGGACTGGCACTCAGCCTGGCGCAGCCTGGAGGAGGCACAAGCCATCTATGACAGGCTGGATAGCCCGCAGGCGGCCTCCCGTCTGACCGAGATCAGGGCAAGAACCCTGCTGGGTCGTGGCGAGAAGCAGCTGGCCCTGCAACTGCTGATGGAGCACACCGCCCCTCTCTCCATGGATGGTCGGGCGATGCAGGCCAGGTTACTGGCCGATCTGGGCCGCTACCCCGAGGCCTACGGGGCCATGACCCGCTACATGCAGTACTACAAGCAGCACTTCAACCAGACCCTGAGCCAGCACGCGGCCGCCTTCCAGGTCGAGATGGATCTGGCTCGCAGCGAGGCCAGCAATCGCGCGCTGCAGCAGGAGAACGAGAACAAGCGCCAGCAACTGCTCTACCAGCAGAGTGCCCGCTACTACCAATTGCTGCTGCTGGTGCTGCTGGCCGTCGCCCTGATCCTGCTCGGGCTCACCACCCGCAGGCTCCACCGCAGCTCGCGCCACCTCTACAAGCTAGCCACCTTCGATCAGCTGACCGGGCTGCCCAACCGACGCGCCCTGCTGGAGAGACTGGGTCAACAGTGGCTGCACGAAACGCCCCTGACCCTGCTCATCATCGACATCGATCACTTCAAGCAGATCAACGACAAGCATGGTCACCAGGCGGGGGATCAGGCTATCCGGCAGTTGGCCAGGGAGCTCAAGAACTGGGCACCGGACCAGCAATTGATCGGGCGCTGGGGCGGGGAAGAATTTCTGGTGGCCATGACCCAGGACGGGGCCACCTGCTGGCGGCTGGCGGAGCAGCTGAGAAGCCGGATCGCCTACCTGGCCGCCCCCCACATGACCATCAGCATCGGAGTGGCGGAACGCTCGACGCAGGATGACAGCCTGAGCCAGCTCATCCATCGGGCCGACATGGCCATGTATCAGGCGAAACGCCAGGGGCGCAACCAGACCGTGCTGGCCCAGTCTCCCCACCTTTCCCCTGAACTGGCCTGCAACGTCGCCTGATGCCCCTCGTGCGGGTGTCAGGGCGTCAGCTCAGTGAGTGACGCCACGTTCACCGGCGCACCGTAATCCACCCCCGGCAGCTCGAAGCCGTTGAGCTGCATGAACTCCTGGCGCAACCCGGCAAAATCCCCCAGGGTGCGGAAGTTCTCCGGCGTCACCTTGGGCCAGAGTGCCGAGACGGCGGCCTGCACCGCTGGCTCAAGCTCGTGGTCATCCATCCGGATCAGCCGGTTGCCATCGGCGACGACCCCTCTGGGCCCGTACATCTTGTCGGCAAACAGCCGCTGCATCTGCTCGATGCAGCCCTCGTGGACACCACGCTCCTTCATCACCCCCATCAACAGGCCCAGATAGACAGGCAGCACCGGAATAAACACGCTCGCCTTGGTCACCAGCGCCTTGCAGACCGACACCCAGGCATGACCGCCAATCCCGGCAAGTTGCAGGTTGATGGTCTCGGCGGTGGCGTGCAGGTGCTCCTTGGCATAGCCGATGGTGCCGTCCCGATAGAGGGGATAGGTGGACTCGGGGCCGATATAGGAGTAGGCAACGGTCCGGGCGCCGGGGGCCAGGCAATCCGCCTGCTGCAATGCCTGCATCCAGCGCTGCCAGTCCTCGCCCCCCATCACGGTGACGGTGTCGCGGATCTCCTCCGGGGTGGCTGGCACCAGCGACTGCTGCACCAGCGCATCGTGCTCCAGATCCAGCCCCCAGCCTTGCAGCGGCTGGCCTGTGGTCTTGAGCACCGAGCGTACCTGTGTGCCATCCGGCATCACCCTGACTCCGCTCGCCAGCGAATAGACCACCAGATCCACCTGCCCGAGTCGCTGGCGGATGACGTCGATGGCCTGCTGGCGCATGGTGTCGGAGAAGGCATCTCCGATCAGGTTGACGGCGATGCGACCGGCTTGCTCCGCCGCCTGACGAAACCAGATGTTGTTGTACCAGCCAGCACTGCCGAGCCCCTTGTCGGAGGGACCCCGCTCGAACGAGACGCCCAGGGTATCGGCCCCGGCGCCGAAGGTGAGCGCGATCCGGGACGCCAGCCCGAAACCGGACGATGCCCCCAGCACCAGCACCCGTTTCGGCCCGTTGAACGGCCCCGCCGCCCGCACCTGTTCGATCTGTTGCAGCACGGCGGCGCGACAACCCATGGGGTGGCAATTGCGGGCAACACAACCCTGGATCTGGGGATGAATGATCATGAAGGACTCTCCGGTGCATCGGTGGGACATGAGAAACGGCCATGACAGCGTCACCCGGTTGCAGGTGAGGAGCCCTGGTCGTTTTGCCAAGGGAACTGGCTACAGCATAACCAAGGGGGGCACGATTACCTTGATGTCGGACGGGATATGGACTGGAAGAGGGCAGAAAAACAAAAGGGAGCGCGAGGCTCCCCAAAGCGGTATTCAGATGCTTTTTGTTGTTTTGTGTTCATTGCGAAGCACGGGCACATCCTATTTCCCCACCTTCTCGGGGGCAATAGCACGCCTGTGACCGGCGTCAAACTCCTGTTCAAAATATGCACTCCCCGGCCACCTGCACCTCTACGCCTTCCGGTTCGGGGTCAGGCAAATCCTGAAACTGTGGCGACGATGCCGTTTTAGTTTCAGCAGACATTGGTATAGTGGACCCAGGATCAGTGAGGAGAACTCCCATGAATGGAACCTATTACAAACACGTACTGGCCGCGATCGACCTGTCGGAAGACAACCGCAAGGTGATCGAGAAGGCGGTCGACCGGGCCCGCTCCAACGGCGCCAAGCTGTCGGTGATCCATGTGGATGTGGACCTCAAGGATCTCTACACCGAGATGATCGACATCGACATCGACAACGTGCAGGACCAGGTGATCGCCGAAGCGAAGGAGAAGCTGGAAGCCTTCCTCGCCTCGGTGGACTACCCCATCGAGAAGAAATTGGTGATCTGCGGCGATCTGAGCGAGCGGGTCAACCAGGCGGTCAAGGACTACCAGATCGACCTGCTGGTGTGCGGCCATCGCCAGAGCTTCTGGAGCCTGCTCACCTCGAGCGCACGCCAGCTGATGAATACCGTGCCCTGCGACATGCTGGTCGTGCCCTTGCAGAAGTGATCGAACAGGCGTAGTGTGATTTGCCATGAATATGACCTCATTCAATCACAACTACTGGTGGTGCTGCTTCTAAACAGGCGGCACTGCTTTTCTATGTAAAATTTCCCAAAGAAAACACCGTGACCGCCGAGAGGCGGTCATTGTTTTCATCCCTTTGTCGCCTCCCGGCTCACCCCACTGGAGAGAGTGACATGCACAACCCCGTGATCCTGACCGGCGACCGCCCCACCGGCAAACTGCACATCGGCCACTACGTCGGCTCCCTGCGCCAGCGCGTGGCCGCCCAGCACCATTACCGCCAGTTCGTCATGATCGCCGATCTGCAGGCGCTGACCGACAACGGCCACAACCCGGCCAAGGTGACCGACCACGTGCTGGAGGTGATGGCCGACTACCTGGCCGCCGGCCTCGACCCGGCCAAGACCACCTTCTGCCTGCAGAGCGCCCTGCCCGCCCTCGCCGAACTCACGACCTACTACCTCAACCTGGTCAGCGTCGCCCGGCTGGAGCGCAACCCCACGGTGAAGGCCGAGATCCAGCAAAAAGGGTTCGAGCGCAGCCTGCCCGCCGGCTTCCTCGTCTATCCGGTCAGCCAGGCCGCCGACATCACCGCCTTTCGTGCCACTCACGTGCCGGTGGGCGAGGATCAGCTGCCCATGCTGGAGCAGACCAACGAGATAGTGCGCCGCTTCAACACCCTGGTTGGCAAAGAGGTGCTGACCGAGTGCCAGCCCATCCTGAGCGACACCGGCCGCCTGCCCGGCATCGACGGCAAGGCCAAGATGTCCAAGTCCCTTGGCAACACCATCGAACTCGGCATGTCGAGCGACGAGATCAAGCAGGCGGTGTTCGCCATGTATACCGACCCCAATCACCTCAAGGTGAGCGATCCGGGTCAGGTGGAGGGCAATACGGTGTTCGCCTATCTGGATGCCTTCCACCCTGACAAGGCCCTGGTGGCCGAGATGAAGGCCCACTACCAGCGCGGCGGTCTGGGGGACATGCGCTGCAAACAGGTACTCAACGACTGCCTGCAGGCCCTGCTTGCCCCGATGCGGGAGCGGCGCGAGGCGGCCATCGCCGACAAACGTCAGCTGCTGCGCCTGTTGCAGCAGGGCACCGAGCAGGCCCGGGCCCTCACCGACGAGGTGCTGGCCGAGGTGAAGGGGGCGATGGGGCTGGACTACTTCTCCGGATTGGCGTGATCTGCCCCCTGCGGCGTGGGATGGCCGAGCGCATCCGCGCCGTAGCGCTCCCTCGCCAGCCGGTGCAACAACCCCTTGAACCAGCCGATCGCCTCGTCATGGGCACTGAGCGGGTGGCCCGCCATCAGGTAGACGATGGGGATGGCGGGTTCCAGCTGGTGCAGGCGCAACGGATAGTGGCGACAGAAGTGGCGCCCGATCATCTCGGGCACCACCACCAGGTAACGGCCGGTCGCCATCAGCGGCGGTACCGCCATAAAGCTCGGCAGCCTGACCCCCAGCTCCCGCTCCACCCCGAAACGGGCCAGCCAGAGATCCACCATGGCCTGGCTGTGGCCCCAGCTGGAGGTGTGGATGTGGGGCCGGCTGACCAGTTCTCCCGGCCCCAGCATGTCGGACAGAGCGCTGCCGAGGGGAGACAAACAGACCAGCGGATTGCTGAACCACTCCTCGCGCCACAACCGGGGCGAGAGGTGGTTGGCACCGGCAAACCCGATCACCAAATCCAGTTCCCCCTTCTCCAGCTCCCGCTCGTAGTCGCTGTCCGCCAGCTCGCACACTTCCAGTCGGCAGTGGGGAGCCTGCTGCACCATCCACTCCACCAGCACCGGCACCAGGCCGTGCTCCACCGAGCCCGGGGTGGCGATGCGAAAGATCCGCCGCGCACTTGCCGGGTCGAATCCCTTGGCCTGACGCAGCCCCTGCTCCAGCATGGCCAGCGCCTGGCGCACCGGGCTCGCCAACGCCTTGGCCCGTTCGGTCGGCATCATCTCGCGCCGACTCATCACGAACAGCGGGTCATCCAGCGCCTGGCGCAAGCGCCCCAGCGCATGGCTGACGGTGGACTGGGAGAGGTGCAGCCGTTCGGCGGCACGGGTGACGTTGCGCTCCTGCATCAGCATGTCGAACACGGTGAGCAGGTTGAGGTCGAGGCGGGAGAGGGGCAGTTCCATCGATATTGGCCATAGTTGAATGACGACAATTCATTTTTGGCATAGTAGCAGATTGCATAGAATGCGCAGGCGAATTACATCGGAGATTCAAATGCGTAGCTATCTGTTGTTGCTGGCGATCGGCCTGTTGTGGGGCTCCCAGTTCATTTTCATGCACCAGGCCGTGGCTGAACTGCCCCCCATCATGGTGGCCGCCGGACGCGCCCTGTGTGGCAGCCTGACCCTGGGTCTGCTCTGCCTGTTCATGCGCCTCAAGAGTGAACACACGCCCTGGCGAACCTATATGCTGATCGCCCTGCTCGACGCCACCATCCCCTTCATCATGGTGGCCTGGGGACAACAGTATGTGGACAGCGCCATCGCGGCCGTGGTCATGGGTTGTATCCCCTTTGTGACCATTCTGGCGGCTCCCTTGTTTATTTCTGGTGAAAGAATCACCAAGGGCGGCCTCGTCTCCGTGATCATCGGCTTCATCGGCGTGCTGGTACTGTTCTGGCCCAAGCTGACCAGCGGCATGAATGCCGGCCTGCTCGGTGCCATGGCCATCCTGTTCGGTGCCAGCTGCTTCGCCATCGGCCTGCTGATGATCAAGCGCTTCGCCAAGGACCATCCTGTGGTCGTGGCCCGCAACATCCTGATCTCCTCGGCCATCCAGCTGCTGCTGGCCGCGCCCTTCGTTGCCGACCTGAGTAGCCTCACCCTGCCGAGCCAGCAGGCCATGGGCGCCGTCGCCATGCTGGGGATCTTCTGTACTGGCCTGGTCTACTTCCTCTACATGGCGCTGATCCAGAAGGCGGGCCCGACCTTCGCCTCCTTCAGCAACTACCTGGTGCCGCTGTTCGGCGTCATGCTGGGAGCCCTGTTCCTCGGCGAGCAGATCCAGTCCACCACGGGCGTGGCGCTGGCCCTGATCCTGGGTTCAGTCGCCCTCAACCAGTGGGCACAGCAGCGCCGCCAACAGCGGGAGGCTGCCCTATGTCAGGCATCCTGACCACCCTCTGCGGCGGTCTGGTACTGATAGCCGGCTGGCAGTATCGCCACCGGCTGGCCGGGGTGCTGGGTCTGCTGATGCTGCTGCTGCCCTGGTTCTTCGACAGCAAGCTGCAAGCCATGCTGAACTATGCACTGAATGCCTGAAGACCCTCTCTGCGTGTGTGACGAGAGTGTATCTCTCCTGTTTTTGGGACCGTTTTAACAAAACCTCCGATTTGTCCCCTCTACCGGCGCCCTGCGCCGGTTTTTTTATCTCTGCGCCTCTGCTCCGTAGCGATAACTCAACCACTCGTTCTTGCGCGGCCCCGTTATCTGCCAGGCGAGCAGGAAACCCTCGCCGGTTTCGGTCAGCTCGGCGCTGTAGTGATCCTGCCCGCACAGGTGAGGCTCGGCCGTGACCCAGTGCCCGTCCCCCCGGGGCAACAGCTCGAACAGCATCACCGGCTGCTCGTAGCGCAGGTGGGAGAGCATGATCCCCCGTGCGGTGCGCTGCCACCAGAAGCGGTTGTGCATGGTCAGCTCCCGGCCATGGGGCGTGGTGTAGCGACCCGTCTCGGCATACAGCCACCCCCCATGGTGATCGGTCACCACCACGGCACCCTCCCCGCGACCGCACCAGTCGGTGGCGGATCCGACCCCGTTGCTCGCCTCGAAGGCAAATGCTCCGATCTGTGACAACCCTTCCCATAAACGCTGGATCGCGCCTTCCAACTCGGCCATCATAGCGCCCTCCAAATTGACAACTGACGACAATTCAATCACATGAACTACTTGATAGGGGTTACCCTGCTCTGGTCCTTCTCCTTCAGCCTGATCGGGGTCTACCTCGCCGGTCAGGTGGATGCCTACTTCTCGGTACTGACCCGCATCGTGCTCGCCAGCCTGGTGTTTCTGCCCTTCCTGCGCCGTCGCTGGCTGCGCCCCGATCTGGTGGCCAAGCTGATGGCCCTCGGTGCCATCCAGCTCGGCATCATGTATCTCTTCTACTACCACTCCTTCCTGCTATTGACAGTACCGGAAGTGCTGGTGTTCACCATCTTCACCCCCATCTATGTCACCCTGATCCACGACCTGCTGGAAGGGCGCTTCAAGCCTGTCTATCTGTGGGGGGCCCTGCTGGCGGTGCTGGGGGCGGCCGTCATCCGTTTCGACGGCCTGACCGAAAACTATGTACTGGGATTCCTGGTGGTGCAGGGCGCCAACGTCTGCTTCGCCCTGGGCCAGGTAGGCTACAAGGTGCTGCTGGCCCGGGAGGCTGAGCAGCCGCCCCAGCTGGCGGTGTTCGGCTGCTTCTATCTGGGCGCCCTGGTGATCGCCCTGCCCGCCTGGTGGCTGCTGGGCAAACCTCAATATCCCGCCAGCTCCCTGCAATGGGGCATCCTCTTCTGGCTGGGGGTCGGGGCATCCGGGCTCGGCTACTTCCTGTGGAACAAGGGGGCGACCCTGGTCAGCAGCGGCGTGCTGGCCATCATGAACAACGCCTTGATCCCCGCGGGTCTGCTGGTCAATCTGGTGCTCTGGGGAAAGGATACCGACCTGCTCAGGCTCGGTCTGGGCGCCCTGCTGATGCTGGCTTCTCTCTGGGTCTGCCAGCGTCAGCAGGTCAGTGAGCGCTGACTGAAAACCATTGACGCTGATGGGTCCATCGGCGTCAATGGGTTCGCGGACAGTGACTGGCCATCAGCCGACCACGGCGTTGTGTTCCCGCTTCGCCTGACCGTGGCAGGAGGCCAACCGGGCCAGCAGGTGATCGAGCTGCTCGGCACTCTGGCTCTGCACCAGGCCGATGCTCACGGTCACCGGGCGCTGGGGCAGCAGGCTGGCGTCGGCGATCTCGAGACGCAGCCGCTCGGCAATCTCCAGGCCGCTCAACCGATCGGTCTGGGAGAGCATCAGGATGAAGCCGTCTTCGTCCCAACGGGCGAAGGGATCTTCCCGGCGCAGCTCGCGGCGCACGATGCGGGCCAGCTTGGCCAGCATGGCGTCGCAGGCCGCCTCCCCGAACAACTGCAGGATCTTGCTGCGGTGATCCACGCTGAACTGCAGCAGACAGAAACTGCCGCTCTCGCTGGCCAGCCGTTCATCCAGCAACAGCTCGAAGTGGCTGCGGCTCTCGAGGCCGGTGAGGGGATCCGTGTCATGGCGATCCTCCAGGGACGCCATGGCGGCATCCAGATGGCGAACCACCCCCAGCAGTTGACCCCCTTCGTCGCGACGGACCCGCTCCTCCAGCCGGATGTAATGGCCCTGATGGTGCAGGATGCGGTACTCGAGTCGAAGCCCGTTGCTGCGCCCATGCTGACAGGCCTCCAGGGCCTCTGCCAGACGGGGAGCATCATCCGGATGTACCCGATCCAGCCAGCCGAGATCTCCCAGCTCGCCCCCCTCCAGACCCAGCAGTTGCAGACAGGAAGGGTCCCGCCTCAGACCCTGCCCGGCCGACCAGGTCCAGATCCCGGCCTCCAACATCGCCATGGCCTGTGCCATCAGCGTCACCTCAAGGGGAGTGGTGACCTCAACCCCGGGAGTCTCATACCTTTCCATCACGCGCCTCGAAACCGGATCTGAATATCTGTCCAAGCAATCACACTCAATAAGTAACATTGGTGCTGGCGCCGAGCAACCGCGCCAGCATCGCTGGCCTCGCACCTCTCGCCTCTGGTGGTCCGCCATCAGGGCTTGCTACGAAGTGAAGCCCGACGTCACGCCACCTTGCCCTGATAGCCTGCCATCAGCGCTTGCCAGTTCTCCGGCACGAAGTGGAAGCTGGTGTGCAGTTGCGACTCCTTGTTAAAGGAGCGCAGCAACCGCTCCAGGTTGGCCTGCTGCCAGTTGCCGGGGGAGCGGATGGCTCCTTTGTCGAAGTCGATCACCCACACCTTGCCCTCCTTGTCGAGCAGCAGGTTGTGGCTGTTGAGATCCGCATGATAGACCCCTGCATCGTGCAACTGGCGCACCGTTTTGCCTATCTTGTGCCACACCTCACCGGCGATCGGCCCCTGCTTGAGCAGGGCCACCAGATCCTTGGCGCCGCGAATGCGCTCAATCAGGATGTCGGCCCGATAGAAGGGCCCCTGCTTGACCATGCGGGCCGCAAAGGGGCGCGGCACCGGCAGCCCCTGTTCACTCAGAGTCGCCAGCAGACGATATTCAGCCATGGCTCGGCTGCTCTCCACCCCCTCAAACCAGAACCGGTCACGCACCAGCTTGCCCACCATGCCGCCACGGTAGTAGTGACGCAGCACCAAGTGGCGGGATTCATCCTTCACGAACCAGGTCACCCCGCGGCCGATGGAAGAACCCACCACCTGGCGATGGGTCTGCCACCAGACAGGATCGAACAAGGCAGGGGAAGGATCGCGGAAGACTCCGTCGGCATACCAGCAGACCTGGTTGTGGGTGGTGTGTGTCAGCATGATGAGAATTCCGGTCGATAGTGGGTGCAGGGCATCCATTCAGAAAGCCGTGCCGGTCGGGCAACCGGCGCAATTTTACAATCCACAGGGGAGTTTGCATAATGCCATCCATCCATTTTGCCATCGTTGCGCCACATCATGCCGCTGTTCCAAACGCCGCCCTCCTCCATCTGCATCCTGCGGCTCTCCGCCATCGGAGATTGCTGCCACGCGCTGGCGCTGGTACGCGTCATCCAGCGGGAGTGGCCCCAGACCCGCATCACCTGGATCACCGGCAAGATTGAGGCGACCCTGTTCGCCGATCTGCCGGGGGTCGAGGTCATTCCCTTCGACAAGAGCAAGGGGTGGCGCGGCTATCGCGATCTCTGGCAGACCCTCAAGGGGCGCAGGTTTGATGCCCTGCTCCACCTGCAGGCCGCCATGCGCGCCAGCATCGCCACCCTCGGCATCAAGGCCAAGGTCAAACTCGGGTTTGATCGGGAGCGCGCCAGCGACGGTCAGTGGTTGTTCACCAACCATCGGGTCCCCTCACCCGCCTCCCCCCACGTGCTGGACGGCTTTCTCGCCTTCGCCAAAGAGCTCGGGATAAAGGATCTGACCCCGGACTGGCAACTGCCCATCAGCGCCGAGCACCAGACCTGGGCGAAGGAGAAAATTGGCGGCAAGCCGACCCTGCTCATCTGCGCCGCTGCCAGCAAGGCATTCAAGAATTGGACTGCCGCCGGCTACGCCGCGCTGGCGGATCACGCAACAGACAAGGGCTTTCAGGTCTATCTGTGCGGCGGACCGGCCAGGCTGGAGCGGGATCTCGCCGCCGAGATCCAGCGCCTCAGCCAGAGCAAGCCGGAAGATTTGGTGGGGCAGACCAGCCTCAAGCAATTGCTGGCGCTGATTGGCGAGGCGAGCCTGGTGCTGGCCCCGGATACCGGCCCTGCCCACATGGCCACCCTGGTGGGGACACCCGTGATCGGCCTCTACGCCCACCACAACCCCGCCCGTACCGGCCCCTATCTGTGCCGGGATTATCTGGTCAGCGTCTATCAGGAGCTGATTGAGCAGGAGACCGGCAAGCCGCTGGCCGAGCTCGGCTGGCGCACCCGCCTCAAGGATCCGGACGCCATGGCCAAGATAAGCCGCGAGCGGGTCATCGCCGCCTTCGACAGCCTCTGTACCGACAAGCATCTTCTACCAACCCAGGGCAACTCGGAAATTCCGAGCCCTGGCGCAGGGATAATCTGATGGCCCGGCCCCGGCTCCGTGGGCAGAATGGCCCTCTATGCGGGTAACGCCCGCACAGCAAGCTACGGATATTTTGATCGGCTGGAATATGATTCCGGCCGTTTTTTTATCCGCCCCCATCTGCTAAGATTCGCCGCCTTTACATCCTCCTGACTCTGATTCCTCCGCGCATTGCGAGCAACCGTCTCCCTTATCGGGCACAAGACGGCGGCCTCTGCTACAACCAAAGCGCGGATCATCGCTTAAAGGTACAGACATGGCGCAACAAGGCACTCTCTATATCATCTCTTCCCCGAGCGGGGCCGGTAAGTCCAGCCTGCTCAATGCCTTGCTGACCCAGCACAACGCCGCCGGCAAGATGCAGCTGTCGGTCTCCCATACCACCCGCGCCACCCGTCCCGGTGAAGAGCACGGGGTGCACTACCACTTTGTCAAGGTGGAAGAGTTCAAGGCGCTGATCGAGCGCGGTGACTTTCTGGAGTGGGCAGAAGTCTTCGGCAACTACTACGGCACTTCCCGCGCCGCCATCGAGGCCTGCCTGGCGCAGGGCATCGACGTCTTCCTCGACATCGACTGGCAGGGCGCCCGCCAGATCCGCGAACAGATGCCGACCAAGTCCATCTTCATCCTGCCTCCCAGCCGCGAGGAGCTGGAGCGCCGCCTGATCGGCCGCGGCCAGGACAGCGCCGAGGTGATCAAGGGCCGGATGGAGAAAGCCATTGCCGAAATGGTGCACTATGACGAGTATGACTATGTCATCATCAATGAAGACTTTGAGCTGGCACTGTTCCAGCTCAGGGCCGTCATCGAGTGCCAGCGCCTGGAAATGCGTCAGCAACAGCAGGCCCAGCAAAACTTGCTGAAACAGCTACTGGCAGAGTAAGCCAAAAACAAGTAAACTTTTGCGTCATTTTTAAACACCGCTTTTTCAATCACAGAAAGCCCAAACACTGGAGTCCCGCATGGCCCGCGTTACTGTAGAAGATGCTGTAAAACAGGTAGGTAACCGTTTCCTGATTACCCATGACCCTCAGCCAGCTTCAAGAGCCGATATGGCATCGGAGGGCTTGCCACGACTGCATGCCCCAATTCAACCAACATGCTCTTGAGGTCAAAACGATGATTAAACCGGAAGCAGTATTCCGCAAGATGCCTTGGTAAATGCTTCGCTCCGAGCGTATGGCAACTGCCCCGCAGCGAGTTTTTCACATTTCCTATCATCGTGTTTACCCAGTTGAATGCCGGATGATCCAGCCAGTCCAGGTTGCCCCCGGTGACAACACCCAGGTGCTCACAATTGGCCTCCTTGACCGCTTTGAAACAGGCCAATCCATCGGATATCACCGCGCTACCACTGGCAATATGCCGTTTTGCCCAATCAGCAACGGACTTGGTTTTGAAACCATCGACCACCGTCATCCGCATCTTGATTGGATGTCCTTCCTTGTTCAGGGCCACTGCTGCCACAAACGGCGTCTTGCCTGCCGCGCCCCGACCCCGTTTACCACCACGGCGCTCGCCACCCCAGTAGACATCATCGAGCTGAATGATGCCGCTGATGGGCTGCTTGTCATCGGACTCTTTCATGGCTTGCAGCAGCTTGTGCTTGAGCATCCAGGCGGTGTCATATTTGACGCCCAACTGGCGCTTTAGCTCCATCGCTGACAAGCCTGTTTTGGTTTGTGACAACAGGTGCATTGCCAGAAACCACTTGGTCAGTGGGAGCTTGGTGTTTGCGAAAATCGTGTTTCCAGTCAATGACATCTGGTGACGGCAGTGATTGCATTGCCACACACGTGGCCGCCTTCTCAGGCGACAACAGGTCTTGTTGGCACATTCAGGGCAGACAAAGCCGTTAGGAAAACGCCAAGTGAACAGCGCGTTTTCGCACTGAGCCTCAGTGCCATAGTCCTTGAGAAACTCAAACAGGCTGTAGCCTTTCTGGAATTGGATTTTGCTTTTGGCCATGATCTCGCACCTCGATAACTGTACGTAAGATCAGTATAGTTCGTGGTAACTGACTGCTAATCATGGGTAATCAGGAACCGTTTTGACCTGGTGCTGGTCGCCGCGCGCCGCGCCCGTCAAATCGCGGTACAAGGCAAGGATCCCCTGGTCGACGAAGAGAACGACAAGCCGACCGTGATCGCCCTGCGCGAGATCGAACTGGGTCTGGTCAACAACCAGGTGATGGATACTCAGGACCGCTACGAGCAGCAAGAGCAGGAAGCCGCCGAGCTGGCTGCCGTTGCTGCCATCGCAGAAGGTCGCGGCTAAGTCAGTCGCCTCCCATAGTCGGCACCCGCCCGGGTGCCGGCTGTTCTCCCCATTTACAACCGCTCGAAAACCTCGCAAACTCGAGGGCATACCCTCAATTTCACGGATTGCCGTTTAACCGCTGCGGGGACTGTCTTGTATTTATTTGAAAATCTTAAAGAAATAGCCAGTTCCTACCTGCCACCCGAGCAGGTTGAGAAGCTCAGGCAAGCCTATGTGGTAGCCCGTGATGCTCACCAGGGACAGATGCGTTCCAGTGGTGAACCCTACATCACTCATCCCGTTGCCGTGGCCCGCATCCTGGGCGACATGCGCCTCGATCACGAGACCCTGATGGCTGCCGTGCTGCACGACGTCATCGAAGATACCCCTGTCACCAAGGACGATCTTGCCGAGCAGTTTGGCAACGCCGTCGCCGAGCTGGTCTCCGGTGTCTCCAAGCTCGACAAGCTGAAGTTCCGCGATCGCAAGGAAGCCCAGGTCGAGAACTTCCGCAAGATGATGATGGCCATGACCCAGGACATCCGTGTCATCCTGATCAAGCTGGCCGACCGCACCCACAACATGCGCACCTTGGGATCTTTGCGGCCGGACAAGCGCCGCCGCATCGCACGGGAAACCCTCGAGATTTTCGCCCCCATCGCCAACCGCCTCGGTATTCACACCATGAAGAACGAGCTGGAAGAGCTCGGCTTCGAGGCGCTCTACCCCATGCGCTCCCGGGTACTGCGGGAATCGGTACGCCGCGCCCGTGGCAACCGGCGTGAGATCATCGACTCCATCCAGAGCGAGATTGAGGGGCGTCTGCGGGAAGCCGGCATCGATGCCCAGGTGAGCGGACGCGAGAAGAACCTGTTCTCCATCTACAACAAGATGGAGAAGAAAGAACTGCAATTCCACGAAGTGATGGATATCTATGCTTTCAGAGTGAGAGTGAAAGACATAGACACCTGCTACCGGGTGCTTGGGCAGATGCACAGCCTCTACAAGCCGCGCCCCGGTCGCTTCAAGGATTACATCGCCATCCCCAAGACCAACGGCTACCAGTCCCTGCACACCTCCCTAGTGGGCCCCCACGGGGTACCGGTGGAGGTGCAGATCCGCACCGAGTTCATGGACCAGATGGCCGACAAGGGCGTCGCCGCCCACTGGGCCTACAAGCAGGATGGGGACAGCTCGGGTACCACGGCCCAGATCCGCGCCCAACGCTGGATGCAGAGCCTGCTGGAGCTGCAACAGAGCGCCGGCAGCTCCTTCGAGTTCATCGAGGGAGTCAAGACCGACCTCTTCCCCGACGAGATCTACGTCTTCACACCGGAGGGCCGCATCATGGAGCTGCCCGCCGGCGCCACCCCGGTGGACTTCGCCTACACGGTGCACACCGACATCGGTCACGCCTGCGTCGGTTCCCGGGTCGACCGCCACCCCTATCCGCTGAGCAGCCCGCTGCACTCCGGTCAGACTGTGGAGATCATCACGGCCCCCGGCGCCCGCCCGAATGCGGCCTGGCTCAACTTCGTGGTGACCACCAAGGCGCGCTCCAAGATACGTCAGTTCCTCAAGAATCTGCGCACCGAAGAGTCCGTGGTGCTGGGCCGCCGCCTGCTCAACCATGCCCTCGGCGCCAAGAACATCGAAGACATCCCGGAAGCCCGCGTCAAGCAGGTGCTGGCCGACACCAAACACGAGAACCTGCAGGGGCTGCTGGCCGACGTGGGCCTTGGCAACGCCATGAGCGTCATGGTGGCACGCCGCATGCTCGGGGATGAGCTGCCGCCGGAAGAGCAACCCAAATCCACCAGCAAAAAGATGCCGATCAAGGGGGCCGACGGCATGCTGGTCACCTTCGCCAACTGCTGCCGCCCCATCCCGGGGGACGCCATCATCGCCCACATCAGCCCGGGCAAAGGACTGGTGATCCACCAAGAGTCCTGCCGCAACATCAAGGGCTACAGCCGCGAACCGGACAAATACCTGCCGGTGCAGTGGGAGGTGGACAAGGAGCAGGAGCAGGAATTCCGCACCGGCATCAGCATCGAGATCGTCAACCACCAGGGCGCCCTGGCGGAGCTGGCCAACGTGATTGCCGCCACCGGCGCCAACATCCACGCCATCAGCACCGAGGAGAAAGATGGCCGGGTCTATGTGGTCACCCTGCTCATCACCACCAAGAGCCGGATCCACCTCGCCAACATCATGCGCAAGATCCGGGTCATGCCCAACGTGCTCAGGGTGAGCCGACAGAAAAACTGAACACAGGCGGCGCAAGCCGCCTGCTGCTTTTCAAGAGATACCCAGGGCCCCATGCCGCAGGCCACCAGCCTTGTTGCATGCACCGGCCTCACGACATAGAAACCGACATGACTCCTGAACGCTTCAAACGCATTTCCGACATGCTGGCCCAGCGCCAGCTCGACCTGACCGTCTGCATGGAAGAGGTTCATAAACCTCACAACCTGGCCGCCATCGTGCGCACCGCCGATGCCATCGGCATCCACCGGGTGCACGCGGTCTGGCCCAAGAGCTGGATCCACAAGCGCAAGGGCACCGCCCGCGGCAGCCAGAACTGGGTGGACGTGAAGCTGCACCCGGACATCGGCAGTGCCGTGACCGAACTCAAAGCCTCCGGCATGCAGATCCTGGCGACCCACCTCTCCGATAGCTCCGTGGACTTTCGTGCCATCGACTACACCAAACCCACCGCCATCCTGGTGGGCCAGGAGAAGCACGGCATCGGCGAAGAGGCGCTGGCCCTGGCCGATCACCATATCGTCATCCCCATGGTGGGCATGGTGCAGTCCCTCAACGTCTCGGTGGCCGCCGCCGCCATCCTCTACGAGGCCCAGCGCCAGCGCGAACTGGCCGGCTGTTATCAGCGCGGCTGCCCACTCAGCCTGGAAGAGCAGAACACCATCTTGTTCGAGGGGGGCTATCCCGTCTATGCCCAGCTCTGCAAGGAGAAAGAGATGCCCTACCCCCAGCTCGGTCCGGCCGGCGAGATCCTGGCGGACGAACGCTGGTGGCAGCAGATGCAGCTGACCCGCAAGGGCTGGGCCGCCCAGCAATCGGATGATCCTTCGGAAGAGTACACTGATGAAGCTTAACCACCTGCCCCTGCTGGCCCTGACCCTGTTTTCTGCCGGAGCCCTTGCCGTGAGCAATCCTTACCAGCTGACCACTGAAGCCGACGTCCCCGCCCTCTATCAGCAGACCCTGCCCGACTTCTGGCGCGACCATGCCGCCCCGGGGGAGTTCAAGGGCAAGGACGGGGTCACCCTCCGCTATGCCGCCCTGCGCCAACCCAAGATCGATCGCGCCATCCTCATCGTCAACGGCCGGGTCGAGAGCTACCTCAAGTATCAGGAGCTGGCCTGGGATCTCTGGCGCCAGGGTTACAGCCTCTACCTCATCGATCATCGCGGCCAGGGAATGTCAGACCGCATGCTAGCCGACAAAGAGAAGGGGTATGTCGACCAGTTCGACGACTATGTCGCCGATCTCAAACAGTTTCATGACGAAGTGATTGTACCGGACAAGCCTGCCAAGCTGTTCCTGCTGGCCCACTCCATGGGGGGGGCCATCTCGGCCCGCTATCTGGAACGCTGGCCGAACGACATCCAGGCGGCGGTGCTCTCCTCCCCCATGATGGGCATCAACCTCGGCGGCCTGCCCAAGTGGCTAGCCAAGGGGTTGGCGGCTACCATCGGCACGGTCGGCGGCTGGGTGGGCGAGCCCCCCTACGGCCCGGGTCAGGGACCCTATGAGGATCACGGCTTTGCCGACAACGAGCTGACCCACAGCACGGCGCGTTATCAGGCCTTCCGCCAGATCTACGAACAGCATCCCCAGGTCAGGCTGGGGGGCGCCACCGCCCACTGGATCCATCAGGCCATCACAGGATCGGACGCGGCCGTGGCCGACGCCGGCGCCATCAAGACGCCGCTGCTGCTGCTGCAGGCCGGCGAGGACAGCGTGGTGGACAACGGCGCCCAGGAGGCCTTCTGCGCCAAGGCCCAATGTGAAGGGAGCAAGCCGCTGCGTATCGAAGGGGCCTGGCACGAGCTCTTCATCGAGGCGGATCCCCAGCGCCACGCCGCGCTCAATGCAACCCTGGCCTTCTTCGCGCGCTACTGACGCGACCAGAAGGGGCTGGTTATTTTTTGGATCCCTAAATAAATGGGGTGACGGCAGACGCTGGGGTACACTCCCCCGGCGTTCAATTGAAGTCGAGGTAATGATGTTCAAGGTAGTTGTGTCCGATCTCGATGGTACCCTGCTCAACGGGCAGCACCAGATCTCCTCCCGCACCCGGGATACCCTGCACCGCCTGGTCGACCAGGGCGTCAAGTTCGTGGTCGCCACCGGCCGTCACCATGTGGATGTGCGCAGCATCCGCGATGCACTGGGGCTGGATATCTACCTCATTACCTCCAACGGCGCCGTGGTACACGACAAGCAGGATCAACTGGTCTACAACCAGGCGCTACCGAGCACGGTGGCGGCCGAGCTGATCGCCATGGAACGCGACCCGTCCATCCACATCAACGTCTACTACGGCGACGAGTGGCTGGTGGAAGAGGAGCTGCCCTGGTTGCTGCAGTTCCATCACGACTCCGGCTTCAGCTACCGCATGGCGGATCTGGCCAACCACCCGAAGGACAGGGTCAACAAGGTGTTCTACATCGGCGACCACGACAAGCTGCTGAAGATAGAGGCGCACCTCAACCAGCAATATGGTGATCGACTCAACGTCACCTTCTCCCTGCCTGACTGCCTCGAGGTGATGCACGCCGGCGTGCACAAGGGCAATGCCGTGCGCGCCGTGCTGGAGCAGCACGGCCTGGAGATGTCCCAGGCAGTGGCCTTTGGCGATGGCATGAACGACTTCGAGATGCTGAGCATGGTGGGCCGCGGCGTGGTCATGGGCAACGCCCACGATCGCCTCAAACAGGCCCTGCCAGAGCATGAACAGACCCTCACTTCCGATGAAGATGGCGTTGCCGTCTATCTGGAGAAACTGTTCGCCTCCCAGACCCGCTGATAAGGCATCCCCATCGCGGATAGAAAAAGGGTGGCCCATGTGACCACCCTTTTTGTTTCTCGCCCTCTTGTCACCACGCCAGTGCCGGGTGCATCAGACGGTTCAACAGCGTGCCGGATGGCGTCCACTCAAAGCTCTGGTTGGCGCCGCCATAGCATTCGGCGAGGCGCAGGGGGACGGCCGGCTTATGACGGCGACCCGCCACATCCAGGCACAGCGACATCTGCCGATTGAACAGACGATCCCCCTGCCACAGCCATTGATGGCTCTCCTCCCGGCACACCTCCATCCCCAGACCATCTTCCCCTCTGGCGACCAGGCAATCCCCGGCCAGTTGCAGGGCGCCGACATCCCAGCTGAATGACTGGTTCGGTTGCTGATCGCAGGGCTGAGTCAGCAGACGGCCCTGCTCGCTCAGGGTCACGCAGAAGCCACCACTGGTCACCAAGGTGGCCTCGAGTTTGGCCTTTGGCTTGGGGGCGGCGCCCATCAGAAGATCATCCGGTTTCGGCTGCAGGGCGCAACCACCCAGCAGCAGTGCGGCCATGGCCAGCACGGAGAGTTGAAGAGAAGTGATATGGTGATGCATAGGCCTCGTATCTGGTCCGTGCCCGAGCGTCCCCTGTCTCGCGGCTCCGGGCCCCAGCATAGCGAACTCGTGGCGAACGGGCGCCTGAAGAAGTGTAAAAAGACGTGACAGGAAAAAGCGGAACAGAAACGCCAAAAAGCAAAAACCCCGCCTGAGCGGGGTTTTCAAATGTGGTCGGTGATAAAGGATTCGAACCTTTGACCCTCTGGTCCCAAACCAGATGCGCTACCGGGCTGCGCTAATCACCGAGGGGGTATTCCAAAAACACAAAGATGACCATCTGGTCATCCTCGTCATACAGCAAGTATGGTGCGAAGAGAGGGACTCGAACCCTCACACCCGGGGGGCACTAACACCTGAAGCTAGCGCGTCTACCAATTCCGCCACCTTCGCGTACCTGACAAGCTGTAAAATGGGGTGGCTGATGGGGCTCGAACCCACGACAACCGGAATCACAATCCGGGACTCTACCAACTGAGCTACAGCCACCACAGCTGCTTTCGTTCTTCAACACGCCCGTTTAACCGGCGCACTTTTGATGGTGCGCCCGACAGGATTCGAACCTGTGACCTCTGCCTCCGGAGGGCAGCGCTCTATCCAGCTGAGCTACGGGCGCTACGCTGTCGAACGGGGCGCATTATTGATGATGATGCCGACCTTGTCTACTCTTTTTTTGACACAAAGAATCAAGTGCCTGTTTTTCAATCACTTCCGACCCTTTTCAACTATTTTTGTTTTGTTCAGGCTGGATCCAGCAATTCCCCACTACTTTTTGAATCCCTCACCCCATAGGGTCAAAGATGATGGGCAATGCTTGACTTGCCTTTGCGCCCACCTAGAATGAATGAACGTTCATTCAGTCGTTGACCTCTGATAACCATGGATAAGAAAGAACGCATTTTCGAAGCAGCTCACGAGATCCTCGGCGAGCAGGGCTTCTACAGCCTTTCCATTGCCGTGGTCGCCAAGAAAGCCAAGGTGGCGGCAGGTACCATATATCGCTATTTCAGCGACAAGGATGACCTGATCCGCCAGCTCTATCAGCACACTATCCTCAAGTTTCATCCCCTGGTCATGGAAGGTGTGCAGATAGAAGAGGTGTCCTATGAGCAGTATCGGCGCCTCTGGCTCAACATCGATGCCATCTTCACCAGCTACCCCAATGCACTCAAGTGCAAATTGCAGTACGAAAGTTCTCCATTGGGGGCTGAATTGGAGCGGGATCCGGTCATAATGGCGACGTGGGCGCCACTTGAGCGCTTCTTTGAGCAAGGACGCCAACAGGGACTCTTCATCGATCTCCCCATTCTGGTGTTGCAAGCATTGAGTCTGGATTGCGTGGCCAACCTGGCACAGCAGCGCCGGGTTCACGATTTCGAATTGACGCAGGAACAGCTGGAGACGGTCATCCGGGCCAGCTGGAATGCCATTTTAAACCCTAATGTTTCCATCACAGGAGCCTGTTCATGAAAAAGTGGATGGCCATCATGTTGCTGATAGCACTCGCCCTGTTTGGCAGTGTCATCGGCTTCAATATGTTCAAGCAGAAGAAGATTGCAGAGTTCATGGCCAATCGGCCCGAGCCCGAGTTCCCGGTCACCGCCATGGTCACCAAGGCGCAGGACTGGGTCCCCACCATTGAAGCCATCGGCTTCATCGAGCCGAACCAGGGGGTCACCCTCTCCAGCGAGCTGTCAGGCACCATCGACAGCATCCGGTTCGAATCGGGGGCACATGTCAAAGCGGATCAACTGCTGCTGAGCCTGGACTCCAGTGTGGAAAAAGCCAATCTGAACTCCTCCCAGGCCAGACTGCCGGCAGCCAGGGCCAAGTTCGAGCGCTACAAGAACCTCTATCAGAAGAACTCCATCTCCCGGGACCAGCTGGATGATGCCGAGGCAAGCTACCGCTCCCTGGAGGCGGACATCGACAGTCTGAAGGCCACCATCGCCCGTCGTGAGGTGCGAGCCCCCTTCAGCGGTGCCGTGGGCCTGCGCAACGTCTTCCTCGGCCAGTATCTGGAACCGGGTACCCAGATTGTGCGCCTCGAAGACACCAGCGTGATGCGCCTGCGCTTCACCGTGCCCCAGACCGATATCTCCAAAATCACCCTGGGACAGACCATCAAGATCAACGTGGATGCCTATCCCCAGACCCAGTTTGACGGCCAGATCACGGCCATCGAGCCCGCGGTCAACTATCAGAGCGGCCTGATCCAGGTGCAGGCAGACATTCCGAACAACGACGGCCAGCTCCGTTCCGGCATGTTCGCCCGCGCCAGCATCATACTGCCCACGGTGAAAGACCAGATCGTGATCCCGCAGTCCGCCATCTCCTTCACCCTCTATGGCGAGAACGTCTACGTCATTCACGAGGCTGACGGCGTGAAACGCGCCAAGCAGGTGGTGGTCAAGGCAGGTGAGCGTCGTGGCAACGATGTCCATGTGCTGTCCGGCATCAAGGCTGGCGATCAAATCGTGCTGTCGGGTCAGGTTCGCCTGAGCAACGATACCAAGGTGCACGTGGTCGAGAACGATGCCCTTGCCGTTCCGGCACAAACCCCGATGCTGTAAGCGCGGAGAGCTGCGATGCGATTTACTGACATATTCATAAAACGGCCTGTGCTGGCGATCTCACTCAGCTTCCTGATAGCCCTGCTGGGCTTCCAGGCCATCTTCAAGATGCAGGTGCGTGAATACCCCGAGGTGATCAACACCGTCATCACGGTCAACACCAGCTACTATGGCGCCAGTGCGGACCTGATCCAGGGCTTCATCACCCAGCCCCTGGAGCAGGCGGTCGCCCAGGCCGACAACATCGACTTCATGACCTCCTCGAGCCAATTGGGCAGTTCCACGGTGACGGCGTACATGAAGCTCAACACCGATCCGAACGCCGCGCTGTCCGACATCCTGGCCAAGGTCAACTCGGTGCGTTCCCAGTTGCCCAAAGAGGCGGAAGACCCTTCAGTCACCTCCTCCACCGGCTCCACCACGGCGGTGCTCTACATGGGCTTCACCAGCCCGGAGCTCAACTCCAGCCAGATCACCGACTACCTGGAGCGGGTCATCAAGCCCCAGCTGTTTACCGTGGGCGGGGTCTCCAAGGTGGATCTGTATGGCGGTGTCGAATTCGCCCTGCGGGTGTGGCTGGATCCGGCCAAGATGGCCGCCTTTGACCTGACCTCAAGCGACGTGATGACGGTGCTCAACAGCAACAACTATCAGTCCGCGACCGGCCAGGCCACCGGCTATTTCACCCTGTTCAACGGCAACGCCGAGACCCAGGTCGGCAACATCGAAGAGCTCAAGCGTCTGGTGGTCGCCACCCGCGACAGCAAGGTGATCCGTCTCTCCGACATCGCCAAGGTCTCCCTGGAGAAGAGCCACGACATCTATCGCGCCAGCGCCAACGGCCGCGAGGCCGTAGTTCTGGCCATCAACGCAGCCCCGACAGCCAACCCCATCAACATCGCCCACGATGTGCTGGAGCTGCTGCCGAGCCTGAAGCGCAACATGCCGAGCACCATGCAGGTGAACGTCCTGTATGACTCCACCATCGCCATCAACGAATCCATCCACGAGGTCATCAAGACCATACTGGAGGCGGCCGCCATCGTACTGGTGGTGATCACCCTGTTCCTCGGTTCGTTCCGGGCGGTCATCATCCCCATCATCACCATTCCCCTGAGCCTCATCGGCGTGGTGATGATGATGGACATGTTCGGCTTCTCCATAAACCTCATGACTCTGCTGGCGATGGTGCTGGCCATCGGTCTGGTGGTGGATGACGCCATCGTGGTGCTGGAGAACGTCGACCGTCACATCAAGGAAGGGGAAGAGCCGTTCCGGGCCGCCATCATAGGTACCCGGGAGATCGCCGTGCCCGTCATCGCCATGACGGTCACCCTGGCGGCGGTGTATGCGCCCATCGCCCTGATGGGGGGCATCACCGGCTCCCTGTTCAAGGAGTTCGCGCTGACCCTGGCGGGCGCCGTGTTCGTCTCGGGCATCATCGCCCTGACCCTGTCGCCCATGATGTGCGCCAAGATGCTCAGGGCCAACGAGGAGCCCGGCAAGTTCGAGCGTACCGTACACGATCTGCTGGACCGGATGACGGCCCGCTACGACGCCATGCTCCATGCCGTGATGCAAAAGCGCATCGTGGTCATCCTGTTTGCCGTCATCGTGTTCGCCAGCCTGCCGCTGCTGTTCAAGTTCATTCCGAGCGAGCTGGCCCCGTCCGAGGACAAAGGCGTCATGGCGGTGCTGGGGACGGCGCCTTCCAACGCCAACCTGGACTACATCGAAAACACCATGGCGGACGTGAACAAAGTCCTGGACGACCAGCCGGAGATCGCTTACTCCCAGGTCTTCTCGGGGGTGTTCAACTCCAATCAGGCGTTCGGTATCGCCTCCATGGTGCCCTGGAGCCAGCGTGAAGCGAGCCAGAAAGAGGTGCTGGACCGGGTCGCCGGTCTGGTGAAGGACATCCCCGGGATGGCCATCACCACCTTCCAGTTCCCGGAACTGCCGGGGGCGTCGAGCGGTCTGCCCATCCAGTTCGTCATCACCACCCCGAACAGCTTCGAGAGCCTGTTCCTGATCGCGGGTGAGATGCTGGCGGCAACCCAGGCCAACGGCCAGTTCGTCTATTCGGATCTCGATCTGAACTACGACTCGGCCACCATGAAGATCAGCATCGACAAGGACAAGGCGGGTGCCTACGGCATCACCATGCAGGACATCGGCATCACCATGGGCACCATGATGGCGGACGGTTACGTCAACCGTATCGACCTGGATGGCCGCTCCTACGAGGTGATCCCGCAGGTGGAGCGCAAGTTCCGTCTCAACCCCGAGTCCCTCAAGGGGTACTACGTGCGTGCCGCCGACGGCAAGTCGATCCCGCTGGGCAGCCTGATCAAGATTGAAGTGAAGGGAGAGCCCCGTGCCCTGCCCCACTTCAACCAGCTGAACTCCGCCACCATCGGCGCCGTGCCGGCACCGGGCGT
The DNA here is from genome assembly GCF_002934285.1 of Aeromonas sp. ASNIH1. Lineage (NCBI taxonomy): Bacteria > Pseudomonadati > Pseudomonadota > Gammaproteobacteria > Aeromonadales > Aeromonadaceae > Aeromonas > Aeromonas sp. ASNIH1. The sequence continues at coordinate 1,485,163 of NZ_CP026228.1, forward strand.
GGCCATGGGGGATGCGATCAACTGGTTCAAGGCGACCGCGGAAGAGAAGCTGCCCCAAGGCTATCGTTACGACTTCATGGGGGAAGCCCGCCAGTTCGTGACCGAAGGGAATGCGCTCTACGCCACCTTCGCCCTGGCCCTGGCCATCATCTTCCTGGTGCTGGCGATCCAGTTCGAATCCGTGCGTGACCCGCTGGTCATCATGGTGTCGGTGCCGCTGGCCATCAGTGGCGCGCTGATCGCCCTGGCGTGGGGCATGGCCACCATGAACATCTACTCCCAGGTCGGTCTCATCACCCTCGTCGGTCTGATTACCAAGCACGGTATTCTGATCTGCGAGGTGGCGAAGGAGGAGCAGCTGCTCCATGGTCTGAACCGGATGCAAGCCGTGATGCAGGCAGCCAAGGTCCGTCTGCGCCCCATCCTGATGACCACGGCGGCGATGATCGCAGGCCTTATCCCGCTGCTCTATGCCTCGGGTGCGGGGGCGGCACAACGCTTCAGCATCGGCATCGTCATCGTGGCGGGTCTGGCCATCGGCACCCTGTTCACCCTGTTCGTGCTGCCGGTCATCTACACCTTCCTGGCATCCGAGCACAAGCCGCTGCCGGAATTCGACGAATCCATCCCGGCAAAAGCCAAGGGCGGTCACTGATCCCAGCCCACACAAATAAGGCCCCGAAAGGGGCCTTGTTTTTATCCATTGGATGACACACGACATAAGTCCATGAAGCAGTTAAACTAAACCGCACTCAATCCAGACCGCAAGGACGCCATGTCAGGAATCTTCTCCAAGGCCGTCGGCCTTAACGGACTCTCTTATCGTCTGCTTTCCTACATTCTGATCTGCAGTACGGTGCTGGCACTGCTCATCACCGTGCTTCAGCTCGCCTGGGACTACAACAAGGATGTGACCGTCATCGAGGCCAGCATCGGCCAGATCGAAGCCTCCTTCCTGCAACCCATCTCGGCCAGTCTCTGGAATCTGGATGAAGAGCAGGTGAAGGTGCAGATCGAGGGCATCATGAACCTGCCCAACATGCAGTTCGTCATGGTCAAGGAGATGCTGGGCAATTCGGAAGTGCCCCTGCTCACCCAGGGGGTGGAGCAGCCCCAATACGACATCTCCCGCGAGTTCACCCTGAGCTACCAGGGGGAAGTGGTCGGCAAGCTGTTCGTCGCCGCCTCCCTGGAGCAGGTCTACCAGCGCCTCATCGAGAAATCCGTGCTGATCCTGGTCAGCCAGACCATCAAGACCCTGGTCGTCTCGTTCTGCATCCTGGTCATCATCTACTATCTGGTGATCCGTCACATCAACCGCATCGTCAGCTATGCCCAGAAACTGAGCCTGGATCGCCTCGCGGTGGAGCTGACCCTGGAAGGTCGCCCCCTGCCCCGCAAGTCCCCTGACGAATTCGATACCCTGGCCGCCACCCTCAACCAGATGCGCACCCGGCTGAACGACGAGTTCACGGCCCGCCATCAGGCCGCCGATCAGCTCCAGCAGGAGCGGGACTTCTCCGCCACCCTGATCAACTCCGCCAACATGGTCATCTGCTGCATGGAGCCGGATCTCAACATCGCCAGCATCAACCCGGCCGCCATCCTGCTGACCGGCTATCACCACCAGGAGCTGTTGCAGCACAACTGGCTGGATCTCTTCGTCAGCAAGGAGCAGCGTGACGAGCTGGCCGCCACCCTGGCCGATCAGGGCGCCCTGGAGGACAGGGAGATCACCATGCACGACCAGCAGGGCAACGAGCTGGTACTGCAGTGGACCTTCGCTCCCTTCTACGAGGGGCCCAACCTCAAGTACCTGATCGGCTTTGGCTATGACATCACCCCCCTCAAGAAGGTGGAGCGGGAGATCACCCTGTTCAACGAGCAGCTGGAAGGCAAGGTGGCTGAACGCACCCGCAGCCTGAGCGATGCCAACGACCAGCTAGGCAAGGCCTATGACGATCTCAAGCAGGCCCAGCAGACCCTGGTGGAGTCGGAGAAGATGGCCTCGCTCGGTTCTCTGGTTGCCGGGGTGGCCCACGAGATCAACACCCCCATCGGCATCAGCGTCACCGCCTCCTCCTACCTGCAGGAGCGGGTGGCCGACTTCAAGCAGCATATCGAGGCCAAGCAGCTCTCCCGCACCTACCTCAACGAATTCACCCAGAATCTCGACGAGTCGATGCAACTGCTGCAAGGCAACTTGAGACGCGCCTCAGAACTCATCGCCAGCTTCAAGCAGGTGGCAGTGGATCAGTCCTCCGAGGCCCGCTACAACTTCAGCCTCGCCGACAACCTGCATCAGGTGGTGGTCTCCCTCGGCTACAAGCTCAAGAAGGCCCAGTGCGAGGTGGACATCCAGTGCGATCCCAAGCTGAGCATCTACTCCTTCCCGGGCAGCTTCACCCAGATCTATTCCAACCTGATCCTCAACTCCATCCATCACGGTTTCGATGGCTGGGACAGGCCCAGAAAGATCACCATCCAGGTGGCGCAGCAGGGAGACGAGCTGGTCATCGACTACAGTGACAACGGCCGCGGCATCCCCCCGGAGATACTGCCGCGCATCTTCGATCCCTTCGTCACCTCCAAGCGGGGCCAGGGTGGCAGCGGGCTCGGCACTCACATCATCTACAACCTGGTGGTCCAGCTGCTGCGCGGCCGCATCCACTGCGCCAGCGAACCGGGCCAGGGCGCCCAGTTCCACATTCGCCTGCCCATCCAGCAGAACTGAGCACCGGCTCTTGTGGGCCGGCCGCTTTGTCCCCATCATGCTGTGACTGCATTCTTAACGAGCGGAGAACCTCGCAATGGCACAGCATTTTGACTACATCGCCATCGGTGGCGGCAGCGGCGGCATCGCCTCGGCCAACCGGGCAGCCATGTACGGCAAGAAAGTCGCCCTGATCGAAGCCAAAGAGCTGGGTGGCACCTGCGTCAACGTCGGCTGCGTACCAAAGAAGGCCATGTGGTATGCAGGCCAGATCGCCGATGCCCTGAAATATGGCGCCGACTACGGCTTCGACACCACGCTCAACCACTTCAGCTGGGCCAGACTGGTCGAATCCCGTCAGGCCTATATCGGGCGCATTCACCAGTCCTACCAGAACGTGCTGGGCAAGAACCAGATCACCGTCATCAAGGGCTTCGCCCGCTTCGTCGACAGCCATACCGTCGAGGTGAACGGCGAGCACTACAGCGCCGATCACATCCTGATTGCCACCGGCGGCCGCCCCGAGGTCCCGACCATTCCGGGCGCCGAACTGGGTATCGACTCCGACGGTTTCTTCGACCTGCAAAGCCAGCCCAAACGGGTTGCCGTGGTGGGTGCCGGCTATATCGCCGTGGAGATCGCAGGCGTGATGCAGGCCCTTGGCTCCGAGACCCATCTGGTGGTGCGCAAGCATGCGCCGCTGCGCAACTTCGACCCCATGATCCACGAGACCCTGGTGGAGATCATGGCGCAGGAAGGGCCCAAGCTGCACACCCACGCCATTCCCAAGGCCGTCATCAAGAACGCCGACGACAGCCTGACCCTGCAACTGGAAGATGGTCGCCACCTCACCGTGGACTGCCTCATCTGGGCCATCGGTCGCGTGCCCGCCACCGACAACCTCAATCTGGCTGCCACCGGCATCACCCTGGACGAGAAGGGCTTCATCCCCACCGACAAGTTCCAGAACACCGACGTCGCCAACCTTTATGCCGTCGGTGACAACACCGGCCGCATCCAGCTCACCCCGGTGGCTGTCGCGGCAGGCCGCCGCCTCTCGGAGCGGCTGTTCAACAACAAGCCGGGCGAGCACCTCAACTACGATCTGGTGCCGACCGTGGTGTTCAGCCACCCGCCCATCGGCACCATCGGCCTGACCGAGCCGGAAGCCGTCGCCGAATACGGTGAAGATCAGGTGAAGGTCTACCGTAGCCAGTTCACCGCCATGTATTCGGCACTGACCCAGCATCGCCAGCCTACCCGGATGAAACTGGTCTGCGTCGGGCCGCAAGAGAAGGTGGTCGGCCTGCACGGCATCGGCTTCGCCATGGACGAGATCCTGCAAGGCTTCGGCGTCGCCATGAAGATGGGGGCCACCAAGACGGACTTCGACAACTGCGTTGCCATCCATCCGACCAGTGCTGAAGAGTTTGTGACCATGCGATAAGCGGGGTTGAAGCTGGCCTGTCATTATCAGACCAGCTTCTACAACTGTGTTTCCACTCTCCATCCGACCAGCGCGGAAGAGTTCGTGACCATGCGATAAGCGGGGTTGAAGCTGACCTCATCACCATCGGGTCAGCTTCCACCACTTGCTACCAAAACCCGGCCCTGGCCGGGTTTTTTGTGCCTTGCCTGTCCACCAGCCAACAAAACCTGCCTTCTTTACGCCGATTTTACGCCAGCCAAATTGGGCTTTATGGCGCCTTTACGCCCGTTTTACATACCCTTTCAGCGTCAATGAGCCCCATGGGATCGACACGGATATGCATCGATCCCTGACGCTAATTACCTCAACGGAGTCGTTATGAATTGGCTATATCTGCTGCTGGTCCTCGCCCTCGCGGGTTATCTGCTGCGCGCTCTCGCGCGCACCCATGAGTGAGGAACCGGATATGTGGCAAGAGATCATCTATCCCGTCGCGTTCGTGCTGCTGGTGCTGCTGCCGGCGCCTCTGCTTGGCAACTACCTCTATCGGGTGTTTGAAGGCAAGAGTCGCTGGCTCGCCCCGCTTGAGCGCGCCACCCTGGCCTGCTGCGGCACGGACGGGCGCGAGCAGGACTGGAAGTCCTACGCCCTCAGCCTGCTGGCTTTCAACGGCGCAGGCTTCGGCCTGCTGTTCCTGATCCTGCTGGCGCAGGGTCTGCTGCCCCTCAACCCGCAGCAGCTGCCCGGACTGAACTGGCAACTCGCCTTCAACACTGCGGTCAGCTTCATGACCAACACCAACTGGCAGGCCTACTCCGGCGAAGCCAGCCTCTCCTACTTCAGCCAGATGGTGGGGCTCACCACCCAGAACTTCGTCTCCGCCGCCACCGGCGCCGCGGTCGCCATCGCCCTGTTTCGCGGCATCGCCCGCCAGCAGACCACCCACCTCGGCAACTTCTGGCAGGATCTGGTGCGCTTCTGCCTCTACGTGCTGCTGCCGATGGCGCTGATCCTGGCGCTGCTGCTGGTCTGGCAGGGGGTGCCCCAGAGTCTGTCGGCCTACCTGCCGTTCCACGCCCTGGAAGGCCAGGAGCAGCTGCTGCCGCTCGGCCCGGCCGCCTCCCAGATCGCCATCAAGCAGCTCGGCTCCAACGGCGGCGGCTTCTTCGGCATCAACTCGGCCCATCCGTTTGAAAACCCCACCGCCCTCTCCAACTGGCTGGAAATGGTCGCCCTGCTGACCCTGGCCGCCGCCATGGTCTGCACCCTGGGCCGTTACGTGAAGGATCTGGCCCACAGCCGCGCCATCCTCATCGCCATGACCATCATGCTGGTGCTGGGGCTCTGCCTCGCCATCGGCCAGGAGCTGAAACCGGATCCCGCCCTCGCCCACCTCACCAGCGAAGCCGGCAACTGGGAAGGCAAGGAGAGTCGCTTCGGCCCCGTGCTGTCCAGCATCTGGGAAGTGGCCACCACCGCCGCCTCCAACGGCTCGGTCAACGCCATGCACGACAGCTTCACCCCCCTCGGCGGCATGGTCGGCATGATCAACATGCTGCTGGGTGAAGTGGTGTTCGGCGGCGTCGGTGCCGGCATCTACGGCATGATGCTGTTCGTGCTGCTGACCGTGTTCCTGTGCGGCCTGATGGTGGGGCGCACCCCAACCTATCTGGGCAAACGGCTCGGCATCACCGAGATGAAGTGGGTGGTCGCCAGCATGCTGGTGATGCCGGTCGGGGTATTGGTGATCGGCGGCATTACCCTGCTGATGCCGAACTCCGCCACCGTCATCGGTCACGATGGCCCCCATGGCCTGTCACGACTGATCTATGCCTACGCCTCGGCCGCCGGCAACAACGGCTCCGCCTTCGCCGGCTTTGCCGCCGCCGACAGCTGGCAGTGCATCGCCATCGGGCTGGCCATGCTGCTCGGCCGCTTCGGCTACATCATTCCGGTGCTGGCCATCGCCGGCCAGCTGGCCCGCGCCCCGCGTCAGGAGCGAAGCGAGGGGGACTTCCCCGTCAGCGGCCCGCTCTTCATCACCCTGCTGATCGTCACCGTGCTGCTGATGGGGGGTCTCTCCTTCCTGCCGGTGCTGGCGCTGGGCCCGGTGGCGGAACACCTGAGCCTGCTGGGAGGAGCCTTCTGATGCTGCACCTCCGACTGATCTGCGTGACCAACTACTCGATGCAGGGAGCTTTCCAATGAGCAAATCCGCTTCAATGAGCACCGACACCATTCAGGTGAAGGGCAAGAAACAGAAATCACAGATCCTGCAGGCCATGGTGGAAGCCCTCTATCGCTTCAATCCCAGGGCGCTGTTTGGCAGCCCCATCCTGTTCACTCTCTGGCTGGCGGCCGTGATGGCGACCCTGGAGTCGCTGCTGGGGCAACCGCTCTCCGGCGTCGCTCCTTCTCTGGCCTGGCAGCTGACCGCCTGGCTCTGGCTCACCCTCTGGTTTGCCAACTTCGCCGAGACCCTGGCCGAGGGGCGCGGCAAGGCGCGGGCCGACAGTCTGAAGGCCGGCATGAGCCAGCTCAAGGCTCGTCGGGTCACCAGCCCGCAGGATGACAAGGGCGAGTGGGTACCGGCCACCAGCCTGCTCAAGGGCGATCTGGTGCTGGTGCGCAGCGGCGAAATGATCCCCGCCGACGGCGAAGTGGTCGCCGGCATCGCCTCGGTCAACGAGGCGGCCATCACCGGCGAATCCGCCCCCGTCATCCGCGAGTCCGGCACCGACCGCAGCGGCGTGACCGGCAACACCACTGTCGTTTCCGACGAGATCTGGGTGCGTATCACCAACAACCCGGGCGAAAGTACCCTGGATCGCATGATTGCCCTGGTGGAAGGGGCCAAGCGGCAGAAGACCCCCAACGAGATGGCGCTGGACGCCCTGCTGGTAGGGCTGACCCTGATCTTCCTGCTGGTGGTGGCCACCCTGCCCTGGTTCCTCGACTACAACGGCACCCAGGTACCCCGGCTCTATCTGCTGGCGCTGTTCATCACCCTGATCCCGACCACCATCGGCGGCCTGCTCTCCGCCATCGGCATCGCCGGCATGGACCGGCTGGTGAAGCTCAACGTGATCGCCAAGTCGGGCCGGGCGGTGGAGGCCGCCGGCGACGTGCGTACCCTGCTGCTGGACAAGACCGGTACCATCACCTTCGGCAACCGGATGGCGGACGAGCTGATCCCGGCCCCCGGTGTGGACCCCTCTTTGCTGGCCCAGGCCGCCATGCTGGCCTCGCTCGGCGACAACACTCCGGAGGGCAAATCCATCCTGACCCTGGCGGGCAAGAGCCACACCAGACCGAGCCAGCTGGAGAGCGACATCATCATCCCCTTCAGCGCCGAGACCCGGCTGAGCGGGCTGGATCGCAACGGCCATCACTATCGCAAGGGCGCGGTGGACGCGGTGCTGCGCTACCTCTCGCTCGATCGCAAGGCGGTGCCCGAGCTCATTCTCAAATCGGTGGACAACATCGCCCGCCAGGGCGGTACCCCGCTGCTGGTCTGCACCCACGAGAAGCTGTTGGGGGTAGTGTTCCTCAAGGACATCATCAAGCCGGGCATCAAGGCACGCTTCCAGATCCTGCGCCACATGGGGATCCGCACCGTGATGATCACCGGTGACAACCCGCTGACCGCCGCCGCCATCGCCGCCGAGGCCGGGGTGGACGACTTCATCGCCGAGGCGACGCCGGAGAAGAAGCTGGCCTACATCCGTCAGGAGCAGGCCGACGGCCGGCTGGTCGCCATGTGCGGGGACGGCGCCAACGACGCACCAGCGCTGGCCCAGGCCGACGTGGGCCTGGCCATGAACGAGGGGACCCAGGCCGCCAAGGAGGCTGGCAACCTGGTGGATCTCGACTCCAACCCCACCAAGCTGCTGGACGTGGTGCTGGTGGGCAAGCAGCTGCTGGTGACCCGCGGCGCCCTGACCACCTTCTCCATCGCCAACGACGTTGCCAAGTACTTCGCCATCCTGCCGGCCCTGTTTATCGCCGCCTATCCGCAGCTGGGGGTGCTGAACCTGATGCAGCTGGGCAGCCCCGAGAGCGCCATCCTGTCGGCCATCATCTTCAACGCCCTGATCATCGTCGCGCTGGTGCCGCTGGCCCTGCGCGGGGTCAGCCTGAAGGGAACGGCGGCCAGCCTGCTGCGCCGCAACCTGCTGATCTACGGCGTCGGCGGCCTGATAGTGCCCTTCATAGGCATCAAGTTGATCGACCTGGTCATCACCGGCCTGGGGCTGGTGTAACGGCATCACCGGATGCGGGGCAGGCCCGCATCCACCCAACACATTTGGAGCAAACACATCATGATCGCAATCAGAACCATGCTGACCCTGACCCTGCTGCTGGGGGTGGCGTATCCGCTGGCCGTCACCGGGCTGGCCCAGCTGCTCTTCCCCTGGCAGGCCAACGGCAGCCTGCTCACCAACGCCAAGCAGCAGGTGGTCGGCAGCGCCCTGCTAGCCCAGAAGTTCGAGCGGGCCGACTACTTCCACTCCCGCCCCTCCGCCAGCGATTTCGCCACCATAGGTGGCGGAGGAAGCAACCTGGGGATGAGCTCGCCGCTACGGGCCGAGTTTGCCGCAGCGGCGGCCAGGGCGCAGCCGGAAGCCAGGGTCCCCGCCCTGCTGACCCGCTCCGCCTCCGGCCTCGATCCCCATCTGCCCCTCGATGCAGCACTGGCCCAGGTGGATAGGGTCGCCGGGCAACGGGGGCTGGATCCCGTTCAGTTGACGGAGCAGGTCAAGTCGGCGGCACAAGCTGGTATCCTTGGCCCGCAGGTGGTCAACATTCTCCAGTTGAACCTGCAACTCGATCATCAAAAGGGCGCCTGAGGGCGCTCCTTGCCGTTCGGGAAGGCTCCCTTTCGACAACGGGGACAAGCATGAGCAATGAGGTCACGGCCGCAGTTCGGCCGATGCAACGGGAGCACGGGGATGCGTGATGAAGTGAGGGCAGACGCCCTGCTGGCGAGCCTGGAGCAGGAGCACAGGGGCAAGCTGAAGGTGTTTCTCGGCGCGGCCCCCGGCGTCGGCAAGACCTACGCCATGCTGCAGGCGGTGCGGGAGCAGGCCAGGGAGGGAGTCGACATCCTGATCGGGGTGGTGGAGACCCACGGCCGCCAGGAGACCCTGGCCCTGCTCGACAAACTCGCCATCCTGCCGCGCACACTGCACCTGCACCGCCAGCAGCGGCTGGAGGAGATGGATCTGGACGGTCTGCTGGCGCGCAAGCCCGCCATCGCCGTGGTGGACGAGCTGGCCCACAGCAACGCCCCCGGCAGCCGCCACGAGAAGCGCTGGCAGGATGTGGAGGAGTTGCTCGGCGCCGGCATCGACGTCTACACCACCCTCAACGTGCAGCACCTGGAGAGCCTCAACGATCTGGTGTGGCAGCTGACCGGGGTCAGGGTCAAGGAGACCCTGCCGGACCAGGTGCTGCTGGAGGCCGACAGCCTGGTGCTGATCGACCTCCCCCCCAAGGAGCTGCTCGGCCGCCTCAAGGAGGGCAAGGTCTATGTGCCCCACCAGGCCAAGGCCGCCCTGCAGTCATTCTTCTCCCTCAACAACCTGACCGCCCTGCGGGAGCTGGCGATGCAGACCGCCGCCAGCCACGTGGAGGGGGATCTGCAGTTGCAGTGGCAGGCCGCCGGCAAGACCACCTTGCCGCTGCGGGGCAAGCTGATGGTCTGCATCGGGGATGAGCACGGCGCCGCCCTGGTGCGTTACGGCCACCGCTTCGCCCAGCGCAGGCAACTGCCCTGGCTGGTGGTGCACATCGACAGCAGGGGGCAGCGCTCCCCCGAGCTGGAGCAGGCGCTGGCCCTCGCCTCCCAACTGGGGGCCAGGGTGCTGACCCTCTCCAGCCCGGCCGTGGCCGATGCCCTGCTGGAGACCGCCGAACAGCAGCAGGTCTCCCAATTGTTGCTCGGCAAATCCCGCAACCCGCCCTGGCGTCGATCCCTGGTACAACACCTGCTCAAACAGGCGCAGGGATTCGAGATCACGCTGGTGGATACCGAGAAGCGCAAGCCCGGCCTGACCCTGCCAACGGCAGGCCCGGGTGAGCTTCGCCAGAGCCTGCTCGCGGTGGCCATCATGGGGGGGACCTCGGCCGCGGTCTGGGCCCTCTCCCACTGGCTGCCCCCCGCCTCCCTGCCCATGCTGTTCGTGCTGGGGGTGCTGGCCACCGCGCTCACCACCAGCCTGGTCCCCGCTATCCTGGCCGCCGTGCTGGGATTCGTCGGCCACAATCTGCTGTTCACCTTCCCCTACTTCTCCCTGAGCGTGGCCAGCCACAGCGACCTGCTCACCCTGTTCGTGCTGCTCATCGTCGGCATCGCGGCCGGGCGCCTCGCCTCCCGCCAGCGTCAGCAACTGGTCAGTCTGCGCGAGACCCAGCAACTGGGTAACGCCCTGCTCTCCCTGAGCCAGGGGCTGGCCACCGCCAGCAGCCCGGTGGACGTGCTGAGACAGGGAACCCAGGCCATCGCCCTCGCCCTTGGGCAGCCCGTGTTCGCGCTCGATGGGGATTACCAGTACCGGGCCGGTGACACCCAGACCGGGCCGGGCCAGACCGACAAGGCCGCCATTGACTGGTGCCTGGCCCAGAAGCAGAGCGCTGGTGCCCATACCGCCACCCTCAACGCCGCCGAGGCCCAGTATCATCACCTCGGCGATGACCTGGTGCTGGGCATCCGGCTGGCCAGCCCGCTCACCTCCGCCGCCGAGCACCAGCTACAGGCCCTGCTCACCGATATCCGCGCCGCCCTGGCGCGGATCGATCTCAACGAGCGGCTGGCGGACAGCCAGTTGCAGGCGGAGACCGACCGGATGCGCGCCGCCCTGCTCTCCTCGGTCTCCCACGACCTGAAGACGCCGCTGGCCACCATCATGGGGGCTGGCAGCACCCTGCTGGAATACGGGGACCGGATAAGTGCGGAGGACCGCATCGAACTGCTGCACTCGGTGCAGGACGAGGCGCGCCGCCTGCACGGCTATGTGCAAAACCTGCTGGACATGACTCGCATCGGCTCACCGGACTTCCAGTTGAAACGGGACTGGGTCGACCTGGCGGATCTGGTGGAGAGCGCCCGCCGCCGGCTCGACTCCTCCTGGCGCCAGCACAAGCTGCTGGTGCACTTCGATCAGCAGATCCCCCGGCTCTATGTGCACGGCGCCCTGATCGAGCAGGTGCTGGTCAACATCCTCGACAACGCCTCCCGCTACTCGCCGGCCGGCACCCCCATCGAGTTCAAGGTGATGCTGGCGGACCCAGACCTCATCATCGACATCATCGATATCGGGGTCGGCATCGCCGAGTCGGATCGGGACAAGATCTTCAATCTGTTCTACACCCAGCCGGTCGGCGACTGCGGCAGCCGCGGCACCGGGCTTGGCCTCGCCATTTCCCGCGCTATGATAGAGGTCCACGGCGGCCGCATCTGGGCATTCGCCGGCCCCAACGGCAACGGCACCTGCATGCGCATCTCCCTGCCGCTGGCCCTCAACGCACCGGCGGCCTGATGGTCGCCGCCCTTTTCAATCAGCAAACGGGAGGCTGAATGGCTCACATACTGGTCATCGACGACGAGGCGGCCATCCGCCGTTTTTTGCGGATCAGCCTGATCGCCGAAGGACATCAGGTGAGTGAGGCGGTCGGCGTCACCGAGGGGATGGCGCAGTATCGCCACCTCAACCCCGACCTGGTGATCCTGGATCTGGGCCTGCCGGACGGTGATGGCATCCAAATCCTGCACGCCATCCGCGAGCACCACGCCAATCCCGTGCTGGTGCTCTCGGCGCGGGACTCGGAGCAGGAGAAGGTGCGGCTGCTGGATGCGGGGGCCAACGACTACATGAGCAAGCCGTTCGGCGTCGGGGAGATGATGGCCCGTATCCGGGTGCTGCTGCGCCAGCGGGTCGGCGCCACCAGCGGCGAATGCCGCCACTTCCCCCAGTGTGGCCTGACCCTGGACAGCAGCAGCCACAAAGTCACCCTGCAGGGCGAGGAGATCCCCCTCTCCCGCAAGGAGTTCGCCCTGTTGCAGGCGCTGGTGTGCCACCCCGGCAAGCTGGTACAACAGACCCAGCTGCTCATCGACATCTGGGGACCGAGCCACAAGGAAGATACCCACTACCTGCGCATCGTCATCGCCAGCCTGCGCAAGAAGCTGGGAGATAACCCCCAGCAACCCACCCTGATCGAAACTGAAGCCGGCATCGGCTACCGTTTTATCGGCAGCTGATGTTTCACGTGGAACGACGCCAACCGCAGCACAAGGCCAGCAGACCGCATCCCCCGAGCAGCAGCCCGAGATCCTGCAAGCTGGCGGCAACCGCCAACCCCAGGCTGAGCAACAGGTAGTAACCGAGCCCGAACAGGGCCCCGGCACTGCCCGCCACCTCCCGATAGGCCAGCAGCGCCTGGCTCAGCACATTGGGGATCGCTAGCCCGAACGCCACCACCACCCCCATCATGGGCAGCAGGAACCAGAGCGAAGTCTGACTGGCCCACACCAGCCAGCCGGACCCCAGCGCCAACGCGGCAGCGAGCCGGATCAACGAGGCAGGCGACCAGTCATGCCCCAGCAGGCGCTTGTTGAGCAGGCTGCCCCCCAGGGTCGCCAGCGCCAGCACGATGCCGGAGTAACCGAACTCCCCCGCACTCAACCCCAGCCCGGCAAACAGAAAGGGAGCCAGGCTGTAGTAGCCAAACAGCATGGTGTTGAACAGCGCTACCAGTGCGGCGCTGCGCCACAAGGCTGCATCACGCGCCATCCGTTGTGCCAGCGGCCAGAGTGCCACCCGCTGGGTGATGGCCGGCCGGGTTTCCGGCAGTTGCCAGCAAGTGACCAGCAGCAATCCGACTGCCAACACCAGCAGGGCGCTGAATACCCCCAGATAGCCGAACCCGCTCGCCAACTGGCCGCCGCTCACCAGCCCCAGCACCGGACTGAGGGAGAGTGCGATGCCCATCACCGAAAAGACCCGCGCCAGATCGCTGCCCTGATAGCTGTCGCGCAGCATGGTCTGGGTCACCACGGAACCCACGGCGGCGCCGAAGGCCGCGATGACCCGGGCCAGCAGCAGGGTTTCAAATTGAGTGGCCAGCAACGCCAGCAGGGTGCCGGCGCCATAGGTCAGCAACCCCGCCAGCATGGCGGGACGCCGCCCGATGAGATCGCACACTCGGCCCCAGCAGACCACGCCCGCCGCAAACGCCAGAAAATAGACCGACAGGGTCTGGGACGCCTGCCCCTCGCTCACCCGAAACTCAGTGGCGATATGGGTCAGCACCGGGCTGTAGATGGTCTCCACTATCTGGGGAAACATCATCAATCCGACCACCAGCCAGCGCGGTGGCAACCTGTTGTTCATGACACACCTCCTTCACAAGAGGTCGCCATTCTAGAGAGGGATAACTTGTCCGATTACAATAAGGCGGACTATAAACAGCAAGAATCGGACACATGGCCTTTATTCTTCCCGATCACCCCTTTGATCCGGACCAGCACGACGGCAGCGCCATCGGTATTGCCGCCGCCCTCGGCTGGCACGACTCCGGCCGCCATCAGCACCAGCGCCACCAGCTGCTGTTCGCCCAGGCAGGCTGCATGACCATAGAGCTGGACGATCAGGTCTGCCTGCTGCCGCCGACGCGAGCAGCCTGGTTGCCAGCAGGCCTGCCCCACCGGGTATTGATGCGCGGGGTAGTGGCCTATCGCTCCCTCTACTTCCAGCCGGAGCCCGCGTTGCCAAACGAGATGGCGGTGCTGACGGTCAACCCGCTGCTGCGGGAGATCATCGAGCGGATGGCGCTCTGGCCCTGGGACAAGCCGGAAGCAGAGCAAACCTGCACACTGGCATTATTGAAAGAAGAGCTGGCGCAAGCGCCGCGGGAATCCTGGCAGTTGCCGCTGCCGTCAGACGGGCGTCTGATCGGCTGGCTGCAGGAGATAAAGCGGGGTGACACCCTGCCCGATCGGCTCAACCGGCTGGCCGAGCGGGTGGGTGCCAGCGACAAGACCATAGGCCGCATCTTCATGCGGGAGACCGGTATGAGCTACCAGGCCTGGCGCCAGCAGTGGCGACTGCTTCGGGCCATGGAACTGCTGGCCGAAGCCGAGCCCATCAGCCGGGTGGCCGCTGCGCTGGAGTTCGCCAGCGACAGCGCCTTCATCGCCTTCTTCAGGCAGCACACGGGGCAGACCCCCTTGCGCTACCTCAACTCTCGGGGTGAGTCGCATCGGCCGAACTCGCCTCCACCACCAGGGTCTCCAGGGCCAGCGGCTTGAGGTTGTGGATGGCCTCTGCCACCACGTCATGGGAGGCCTGCTGCTGCAAGGCCAGCATCTCCTGTTGCAGGGCGGCGCTGTCCAGCTCGGGTCTGGGGTTCTCGGCGGCCATGGCATTCAGGCTCAGGCTGCTGGCAATCAGGGTAGCGATCAGGATCTTCATCTGGCGTGCTCCGGTGTGGTTGAGATGACCAGATAGCTATTCCAATAGTTGTGCCAGATTTATAACAGCATGATTTTATTGATATAAATAATTTTTTGATGCTGCCACCCCCCTTCCTGAATCGAATATTGGTTATTTTAAAACCTATAAATGGTTTTTTTTACCACCTCCATCATGGCAACCCTGTTCCACGTGAAACGCCCCGTTTTTTTGATCGACACCCGCTTTTGAAGTGAGCTATGGTGCTAGCTCCCCCCTTAACTGACTCTGGATTTGCCACCGAATGGAATTCTCCTTGTTCGGCGAGAAGTTCACTCGCCACGCCGGTATTACCCAACTCATGGACGACCTCAATCAAGGGCTGCTGAATCCCGACGCCATCATGCTGGGAGGCGGCAATCCGGCCCCCATCCCCGCCATGCTGGAACGCTTTCAGGCCGAGGCCAATACCCTGCTCGGCAACGGCGAACTGATCAAGGCCATGGCCAACTACGATGGCCCCCAAGGCAAGGACAGGTTTACCAGGGCGCTGGCCGCCCTGCTCAGCAAGGAGCTGGGCTGGGAGATCTCCGCCCGCAACATCGCCCTGACCAACGGCAGCCAGAACGCCTTCTTCTATCTGTTCAACCTGCTGGCCGGCGAGTTCGCCGACGGTCGCAAGAAGAAGGTGCTGTTCCCCCTGGCCCCCGAATACATCGGCTATGCCGACTCGGCCCTCTCGGACGATCATTTCGTCGCCTACAAGCCCACCATCGAGAAGCTGCCCGACGGCCAGTTCAAATACCACGTGGATTTCGAGAGCCTGCAGGTGGGCGACGACATCGGGGTGATCTGTGTCTCCCGGCCGACCAACCCCACCGGCAACGTGCTCACCGACGAGGAGATCGAGCACCTCGATCAGATCGCCCGTGACAAAGGGATCCCGCTGCTCATCGACAATGCCTACGGCGTGCCCTTCCCCGGCATCATCTTCAGCGACGCCAAGCCGTTCTGGAACGCCAACACCATCCTCTGCATGAGCCTCTCCAAGCTCGGCCTGCCGGGCACCCGTTGCGGCATCGTCATCGCCGACGAGAAGATCATCCGGGCCATCACCAACCTGAGCGGCATCATCAATCTGGCGCCGGGCAGCCTGGGTCCGGCCATCACCATTCCGATGATCGAGAGCGGAGATATCATCACCCTGAGCGAACAGGTGGTGAAACCCTTCTACCAGCAGAAAGCCACCTTCGCGGTCCAGCTGCTGCGCGAGGCCATTCCGGATCCGCGCTTCCACATCCACAAGCCGGAGGGTGCCCTCTTCCTCTGGCTCTGGTTCGAAGACCTGCCGATCCACTGCCAGGAGCTGTATGAGCGACTGAAGGCGAAGAACCTGCTGATCGTGCCCGGCCACTACTTCTTCCCCGGCATCGACGACCCCGAGTGGCGCCACAGCCAGGAGTGCATCCGCCTCAACTATGCCCAGAGCGAAGATCTGGTGCGTCGTGGCATCGCCATCCTGGCCGACGAGATCAACGCCCTCTACGCCGGTTGATTCCCCCTTCGGCATGAAAAAAAGAGGCCTGCAGATGCAGGCCTCTTTTCTATCAGGTGGTCAGCGATGTTGTTTAACCGGGCAGTGCCAGCTGATCGGGTTTGCCGATGGGGATGGCACGGGGCTTGAGCGCTTCCGGCAGCTCCCGGGCCAGCTCTATGGTCAGCAGACCGTGCTCCAGCCTGGCCCCCTGCACTTCCACGTGCTGGCTCAGCTTGAAGGCGAGCTCGAAGTCCCGCTCGGCGATCCCCTGATGGAGGAATTGGCGCTCGCCCATGGTGGCGACCTTGCGCCCCTTCACCTTGAGGGTACCGTTTTCGGTCTCCAGCTCCAGCTCATTGCGATCGAAACCGGCCACGGCAACCGTGATGAGGTAGCTGTCGTGATCCCGCTTTTCGATGTTGTACGGGGGGTAGGCCGAGGTCTTCTGATCGAACAGGCCTTCCAGCTCGCGGGCCATCCGCTCGAAGCCGACGGCATTGGAATAGAGATGAGAAAAATCGAGGTTACGCATGATCCTATCCTTCTATAAAGCAACAGGGTTTACTCTCCACGGGCCCGCCATCGGCACCCGGGAAACATCAGCAATGCAACGAGGTCAGGCTGTCAGCCGTTGATCTCGATCTTGCGGGGCTTCATCGCCTCGGGCACTTCGCGCACCAGGTCGATGTGCAGCAGACCGTTCTTCAGGTCGGCCCCCTTCACCCGCACATAGTCGGCCAGCTGGAAGCGACGCTCGAAGCCGCGTTCGGCAATGCCTTGGTAGAGGTAGTTGCGCTCGGTGTCGGCCTGCTTGCTGCCCTTCACCGTCAGCAGATTTTCCTGGAAGCTCAGCTCCAGCTCTTCCTGGGTAAAGCCCGCCACCGCCATGCTGATGCGGTAGTCGCTGTCACCCAGCTGCTCGATGTTGTAGGGGGGATAGCCGGCATTGCCATTGCTGGCGGCAGATTCGATGAGAGTGGCCAGACGATCGAAACCGATGGCAGAACGATAGAGCGGAGAAAAGTCGATAGAACGCATAGTATTACCCTCTTGTGAGCGATAACGGATTGTTTGCCCTCCTGATGGACGGGCGCCTGGTCGAAACCTCTGTCGAGCGTTCCGGCCTTGTTATCTATATAGGGGCCAGCATTTGGCTTTCAAGGGGTAAAAACAAAAGAAATGCAGGCCATCAAGAATGGCCCGATTAGATCGATAATAGGCCTGCGGGCCACTCATGATCCGTCCCTCATCCCTCCATACTGGCCGTGTCCCCAACGAGAAACTGGAGCACGCCATGAAGATTACCCAGGTTCGCAACGCCACCCTGCTCATCCACTACGCAGGAACCCGCTTCCTCATCGACCCCATGCTGGCCCCCAAGGGGAGCTATCCCGGCTTCGAAGGCATGGCCAACAGCCATCTTCGCAACCCCCTGGTCGAGCTGCCGCTGCCCATGGCGACCCTGCTGGAGGTGGATGCGGTGATTGTCACCCATGACCATCTGGATCACTGGGACGATGTCGCGAAAGCGAAGATCCCCAGGCACCTTCCCCTGTTTGTGCAGCATCAGAAAGATGCCGACACCATGAGGAGATGCGGCTTCGAGGATGTGCGCCTGCTGGGCGAGGTCGGCGAGTTCGCCGGCATCCGCCTGCAACAGACGGCAGGCCGGCACGGCAGCGATACCATCATGGCCCTGCTGGGGGATCGCCTTGGCGAGGTCAGCGGAGTGGTCTTCTCCCATCCCGCCGAAAAGACCCTCTATCTGGCTGGCGACACCGTCTGGAATGCCCAGGTTGAACAAGCGCTGCACCGGCACCAACCCGAGGTTGTCGTCCTCAACTGCGGTGATGCCCAGGTGACGGGTCTGGGCGCCATCATCATGGGCAAGGAGGATGTGGCCGCCGTCTATCAGGCCGCCCCGCAGGCCACCCTGATCGCCAGCCACATGGAGGCGGTCAATCATGCCCTGCTGTCCCGGCGGGAGCTGCGCGACTACCTGGACAGCCAGGGGATGGCCGCCCGGGTAAGGGTGCCCGAGGATGGCGACACCATGGTGCTCTGAGCGAGGGGCCGGGCACCACATGGCTCTTCGGCTTTCTGTTGCTGCCCCGTATGATGAGGATCCGAGTGCAAAGGAGTTTGCCACCATGCCCCGTCCCCTCATCGTCGCCGTCATCACCTTCGATCGCTTCAGCCCCTTTCACTGCTCGGTGCCCTGCCTCATCTTTGGCGACAAGATGATGCCGGGCCAGTCGTTGTTCGAGCTGAGACTCTGCGCCGGGGATGACACGCGGCAACCCGCCTCCTCCCAGGGCTTTCGCATGGAGGCCGACTATGGCCTGGAGGGTCTGCTGGAGGCGGATATCATCATCATCCCCTTCTGGCGCGATCCGGCCGAGCGCCCCGCCCAACCCTTGCTCGATGCCCTGGTTGCCGCCCGGATCAGGGGAGCCCAGATCGTGGGGCTCTGTCTCGGTACCTATGTGCTGGCCTATGCCGGCCTGCTGGACGGGCGCGGTGCCGCCACCCACTGGGAATTTGAACAGGAGTTCGTCCAGCGCTTCCCCCGGGTGCGGCTCGATACCAATGCCCTCTACGTCGACGACGACGGGCTCATCACCTCGGCTGGCACCGCCGCCAGCCTGGACTGCTGCCTCTATCTGGTTCGCCAGCATCACGGCAGCCAGATTGCCAACAAGCTGGCCAGGCGGCTGGTGGTACCTCCCCACCGGGAGGGTGGCCAGGCCCAGTTCATCGAGCAGCCGGTACCCGCCACCACCCGGGATGCCAGGATCAACCAGCTGTTCGATCACCTTCGCCTGCACCTGGCCGCGCCCCACACCCTGGACAGCCTGGCGGAACATTGCATGATGAGCCGACGCACCTTTAGCCGCCGCTTCCAGCTCGCCACCGGTCTCTCCCTCGGGGAGTGGCTGATGTCGGAGCGCCTGCGCCGCAGCCAGACGCTGCTGGAGTCCAGCTCCCACACCGTGGAACGCATCGCCGAACTGGTGGGGCTCGGGTCTGCCACCATCTTGCGCAAGCACTTTCGCACCCGCTTCGGGGTGTCGCCGCGGGAGTGGCGCCGCACCTTTCGCGGTGACAGAGTCTAGGTCTCACATGTTTCACGTGGAACGCGCCCTTTTCCTTGCCCCAGAAAACAAAAAGCCGCTCACGAGGAGCGGCTTTTGATGGTTGTCGGACCGTCTGTTAGACGTCGAGGTTGGCAACCCGCAGGGCGTTGGTCTCAATGAAGTCGCGACGGGGCTCTACGGCGTCACCCATCAGGGTGGAGAAGAGCTGGTCGGCGCCGACTGCGTCGTCGATGGTGACGCGCAGCATGCGACGGGCTTCCGGATCCATGGTGGTTTCCCACAGCTGCTCCGGGTTCATCTCCCCCAGCCCTTTATAGCGCTGGATGTAGATGCCACGCTTGCCTTCGCCCATCAGCCACTCGACCGCTTCAACGAAGCTGGCGACCGGCTTCACCTTCTCGCCACGCTTGATGTAACCGCCTTCCTCGATCAGGTTGGCGATCTCCTTGCCCAGGGAGACCAGCTGACGGTACTCGGAGGATTGCAGGAAGTCATAGCTCAGCGGATATTCACGGTCGACCCCGTGCTGGCGTACCACGGCGTGGGGCACGAACAGGCTGCGCTCCTCGTCGCGGCGTACCTGCATCTGGTACTGGATACCGTGGTTGCTCTCGTTGAGCACGGCTTCCATGCTCTGGCACCAGGTCTGCAGATCGCTCTCGCTGGCCAGCAGGGTTTCGTTCAACTCAGGCTGATAGATCAGCTGGGTCAGCACGGCTTCCGGGGCGCGGCGGGACATGCGGGTGATGAGGTGAGTCACGGAGCGATGCTGGTTGACCAGACGCTCCAGCGCCTCGCCACCGATGGCCGGGGCAGACTCGTTGACGTGCAGGGTCGCACCGTCCAGCGCCATGGCGGTCTGGTACTGCAACAATGCGTCTTCGTCTTTCAGGTACTGCTCCTGTTTGCCCTTCTTCACCTTGTAGAGCGGCGGCTGGGCGATGAAGACATAGCCACGCTCGATGATTTCCGGCATCTGACGATAGAAGAAGGTCAGCAGCAGGGTACGGATGTGCGCACCATCGACGTCCGCATCCGTCATGATGATGATGTTGTGATAGCGCAGCTTGTCCGGGTTGTACTCGTCGCGACCGATGCCACAGCCCAGAGCGGTGATCAGGGTGCCCACCTCCTGGGAGGAGATCATCTTGTCGAAACGGGCCTTCTCCACGTTCAGGATTTTACCCTTGAGGGGCAGGATGGCCTGGTTCTTCCGGTTGCGACCCTGCTTGGCGGAGCCGCCAGCAGAGTCCCCTTCCACGATGTAGAGTTCGGAGAGCGCCGGGTCTTTCTCCTGACAGTCCGCCAGCTTGCCGGGCAGACCGGCGATATCCAGCGCGCCCTTGCGGCGGGTCAGTTCGCGGGCCTTGCGGGCCGCTTCACGGGCACGGGCCGCATCGATGATCTTGTTGACCACGATCTTGGCGTCGCCCGGGTTTTCCAGCAGGAAGTCGGCCAGCTTCTCACCCATCGCCTGTTCCACGGCGGTCTTCACTTCGGACGAGACCAGCTTGTCCTTGGTCTGGGAGGAGAACTTAGGGTCAGGCACCTTGACGGAGATAACGGCAATCAGACCTTCACGGACGTCGTCACCACTGGCGGCGGACTTGGCCTTCTTGCTGTAGTCCTCCTTGTCCATGTAGTTGTTCAGCGTCCGGGTCAGCGCGGTACGGAAGCCCACCAGGTGGGTACCGCCATCCCGCTGCGGAATATTGTTGGTGAAGCAGTAGACCCCTTCCTGATAGGCGTCGTTCCACTGCATGGCGACTTCGACACCGATTCCGTCCTGCTCTGTGGTGAAGTGGAACACCTTGGGGTGGATCGGGGTCTTGTTCTGGTTCAGGTACTCGACGAAGGCCTTGATGCCCCCTTCGTAGCAGAAGTGCGCCTCGCGGCCATCACGCTCGTCCATCAGACGGATGGAGACGCCGGAGTTGAGGAAGGAGAGCTCGCGCAGACGCTTGGCCAGGATCTCGTAGTGGAACAGGGTGTCGCTGAAGATGGTCGGGCTCGGCCAGAAGCGAACTTCGGTCCCGGTGCCAGTGCTGTCACCAATCTGCTTGAGCGGTGCCTGCGGCTCGCCCAGGTGATAGGTCTGCTCGTAGACATGACCGTTGCGGCGGATGGTCAGCAGCAGCTTGTCGGAAAGCGCGTTCACCACGGAGACGCCCACACCGTGCAGACCGCCGGACACCTTGTAGGAGTTGTCATCGAATTTGCCGCCGGCGTGCAGCACGGTCATGATGACTTCAGCGGCCGAACGACCCTCTTCCGGGTGGATGTCCACCGGAATGCCGCGACCGTTGTCGCGCACGGAGACGGAGCCGTCGGAATGGATCTTGACCTGGATATCGGAGCAGTAGCCAGCCAGAGCCTCGTCGATGGAGTTGTCGACGACCTCGAACACCATGTGGTGCAGGCCCGATCCATCGTCCGTATCGCCGATATACATCCCCGGGCGCTTGCGGACCGCATCCAGACCCTTGAGCACCTTGATATTCGAGGAGTCGTAAGTATTTTCACTCATAGCTTACTCTCTGCCTTCTCTAACGTTTCGGAGATCTTGCCTTGTTCCACGTGGAACAGCTTGCAGTCACTCGCATCCATCATGTCTGCGAGCTGACCGGTATCGATGGCGGTGATGAACACCTGGGACGCGCACTGCTTCAGCCTTGCAGCCAGCAGACGACGTTTGTCGACATCCAGTTCAGAGGCAAAATCATCAATTAAAAAAATACAGCCGCGGCTGCTATGTTGATTCAAATAGAGCCCTTGGGCCAGCCGCATGGCACAGACCAGCAACTTCAGCTGACCCCTGGACAAAATATCCTGCGCGGGGACACCGTTCGCCTTGAGCCGCACGTCCGCCTTCTGCGGACCGACCCCAGTGTACCCCAGCGAACGATCCCGTTCGAACCCCGCCTCCAGCAATGCGTCGAGGGGAATGTCTTTTTCCCAGCCTCGATAGAATCCAAGACTGATATCGAACTCCGGCAGAAAATCTGCGGTCATCTCCTTGATCAGGGGCGTAATGGCCTGACAATAACTGGCGCGAAACCCCGCCAGCTCGCCGCCCAGTCGCACCAGCTCCTGATCCCAGAACGCCAGTTGACGATACTGGGTGCTCTGGCGCAGCAAGGCATTGCGCTGCTTCAACAGCCGACGCACCCGCCCCCAGAGGGAGAAGAAGGTCGGCTCCTGATGGAAAACACCCCAGTCGAGCCAGGCCCGGCGAGCCTGGGGCCCACCGGTCAGCAGGCTGAAACCATCGGGGTGGATCAACTGTACCGGCAACAGCTCCGCCAGATCGGCCAGGCGCTGGGCCTGGGCACCGGCGATCTTGAGCTGGGTTTCGCCCCCCTTGTCCTTGGCAAGCCCGATGGGCACCTGACGCCCCTCCAGCTCGCACTGGGCAAACAGGGTAAAGGCCCGCTCGCCCTGGCGGATGACCCGCCCGGTCAAATGGGTACGAAACGAGCGGCCGAGACCAAGGTAATGAATGGCTTCCAGCACGCTGGTCTTGCCGCTGCCGTTGCTCCCGACCAGGATATTGAGGCCGGGAGACAGCGCGAGATTGGCGTGCTGAATGTTGCGAAAGTCGCTGAGCTGGAGTTTGACCAGGGACACGACTAGATCCGCATCGGCATCACCACATACTGGGCATCTTGGTTCTCAAAATCCTCAATAATGGCGCTGCTGATGGAATCGCTCAGGCTGATCCGGATTTGGTCACATTTTAACGTATTCAACACGTCCAGCACATAGGAGACGTTGAAGCCGATCTCCATCTCGCCAGCGGCGTATTGTACGTCAAGCAGCTCTTCGGCTTCTTCCTGTTCCGGGTTGTTGGCGGTGATGCGCAGCAGGTTTTCCTGCAGATTGAGACGCACCCCACGGAATTTCTCGTTGGAGAGGATGGCGGCACGGGCAAAGGCCTGGCGCAGATCCTCGCGACCGGCGATCAGGGCCTTGTCGCTCCCCCTCGGGATGACGCGGCGCCAGTCCGGGAAACGGCCATCCACCAGCTTGGAGGTGAAGATGAAGCCATCCAGGGCGGCACGCAGGTTGCTGCGGCCCACTTGCAGCCGTACCGGCTTGTCTTCCGCTTCCAGCAGGCGCACCAGCTCCAGCACCCCTTTGCGGGGCAGGATGACCTGATGATCGGGCAGCGATTCCGTTACCACTTCGCGGCGGCAGGTGGCCAGCCGGTGACCGTCCGTCGCCACGGTACGCAGGCCGTGGCCCTCGCTCTCGAACAGCATGCCGTTCAGGTAGTAGCGCACGTCCTGGCTCGCCATGGAGAACTGGGTCGCGTCGATGAGTTTTTTCAGCTCCAGCTGGCTGATGTCGAACTCGAGCACGGATTCCCAATCCTCGATGTTCGGGTATTCGGTCGCCGGCAGGGTCGACAGGTTGAAGCGGGAGCGGCCGGAACGGATGATGAGGCGCTCTCCCTCGGTGCTGAGGCGGATCTCCGCCCCCTCCGGCAGACCGCGACAGATGTCCAGCAGCTTGCGCGCCGGCACTGTGGTGCGGCCATCCTGGCTGTCGCTGTTGAGATAGACCTGTCCGATCATCTCCACCTCGAGATCGGTCCCTGTCAGAGACAGCAGGCCATTGCTGACATCGAGCAGGACGTTGCCGAGGATGGGCAGGGTCGGCCGGCCACCCAGGGCACCGGACACCAGTTGCAGGGGACGTAACAGGGCCTCACGGCTAATTTCGAGCTGCATCTGTGCTCTCCGTTGTTATTGGGAGGAAAGGATTCGGATCAGGCTGGAACATGCAATCTGCATCTGTGCACTCCGTTCCGTTATCAGGAAGAAAGGGTACGGATCAGGTTGGAATAATCTTCCTTGATGTCGTGACTCTCTTCCTTCAGCTGCTCGATCTTGCGGCAGGCATGAAGAACCGTGGTGTGGTCACGGCCACCAAAGGCATCCCCTATCTCAGGCAAGCTGTGGTTGGTCAGCTCCTTGGCCAGCGCCATCGCCAGCTGGCGCGGGCGGGCAACGGAACGGGAGCGACGCTTGGAGAGCAGATCCGCCAGCTTGATCTTGTAGTACTCCGCCACCGTCTTCTGGATGTTGTCGATGGTGACCAGCTTCTCCTGCAAGGCCAGGAGATCGCGCAGCGCCTCGCGCACGAAGTCGATGTTGATGGCGCGGCCGGTGAAGTTGGCGTTGGCGATCACCCGGTTGAGGGCGCCTTCCAGTTCACGGACGTTGGAGCGAAGCCGCTTGGCGATGAAGAAGGCCACTTCGTCCGGCAGATGGATCTGGTTCTCGTCCGCCTTGCGCATCAGGATGGCAACCCGGGTCTCCAGCTCCGGCGGCTCGATCGCCACCGTGAGTCCCCAGCCGAAGCGGGACTTGAGACGATCTTCCACCCCGTTGATCTCTTTCGGATAGCGGTCCGAGGTCAGAATGATCTGCTGGTTTCCTTCAAGCAGGGCATTGAAGGTGTGGAAGAACTCCTCCTGGGAGCGTTCCTTGTTGGCGAAAAACTGGATGTCATCGATGAGCAGGGCATCGACGCTACGGTAATAACGCTTGAACTCTTCAATGGCGTTATTCTGCAGCGCCTTCACCATGTCCTGCACGAACCGTTCGGAGTGCATGTAGATGACTTTGGCGTCTTTCTTGCGATCCTTGATGGCATTGCCAACGGCGTGCAACAGGTGGGTCTTGCCAAGGCCGGTGCCGCCATAGAGGAACAGCGGGTTGTAGGCACCACCCGGATTGTCGGCCACCTGACGGGCGGCCGCACGGGCCAGCTGGTTGGACTTACCCTCAACGAAATTCTCGAAGGTATAGTTCACGTTGGTGTTGCTCTTGTGGTTTGGCTCGGGCTTGTTTTCAGCCTTGTTTTCCCAGCTCTTGGGAGAGTTATTCACAGGATCGACACCACGGGCCGGCGCCCTGGCGACCGCGACGGGATGAGGGCGATTGCCGATATCAAAACGCAGGGTGGGAGCGTCGGCTCCGCACAGCTCGTTGATGATGCCGTTGACCCGGAGCAGGTACTTGTCGCGTACCCAGTCCAGAACAAAGCGGTTCGGTGCATACAGGGTCAGAGTATTGTCACTCAACTCCGCTTGAAGCGGCCGGATCCACATGCTGAATTCTGCCGAGGGCAACTCATCTTGCAGCCGGTTAAGGCACTGCTGCCATAGCGAAGCAGTCACTCTAGACTCCCGTCAATTGATTAAGTAAAGACCGGCTATTCTACGTTTTTAGTGGCCGGATCTCCAGTTGCTGCCGCACGGATCCAGCAAATAAGATCCTTGACTTTCAAGGATCCAACGCCCCAGGATCCCATTTCATCCCCAAAGTTACCCACAGCCGGATATCGTCAATGTGGACAGAATGGCGCGCTGCGACCATAGTTATTTTATATAACCAAATATCATTTATTTTTTATATTTTATTCCAATAACATCAGCGCCAACCCGTGATTACAACTAAAAATACAGCACTACAGAGAGAGGAATCCCCATGAAAACCACCATCAAGCTGATTTCCGGCGCCGCCATTCTGCTGGCCAGCCTGTCCGGCCAGGCCATCGCCCAGGAAACCATCAAGGTCGGCATGTCCGGCAAATATTTCCCGTTCACCTTCGTCAAGCAGGACAAGCTGCAGGGCTTCGAGGTGGACATGTGGAACCAGATCGGTGAGCGCACCGGCTACAAGGTCGAGTTCGTGACCGCCAGCTTCTCCGGCCTGTTCGGCATGCTGGAAACCGGCCGCGTCGACACCATCTCCAACCAGATCACCATCACCGACGAGCGCAAGGCCAAGTACGCCTTCTCCCAGCCTTATGTCTATGACGGTGCCCAGATCGTGGTCCGCAAGGGCAACAACACCATCCACGGCATCAAGGACCTGGAAGGCAAGAAAGTCGCCGTCAACCTGGGCTCCAACTTCGAAGAGCTGCTGCGCAAGAACGACCCCAACAAGAAGATCGATATCCGTACCTATGACTCCGCCTTCGAGCAGGATGTCGCCCTGGGCCGCATCGACGCCTTCGTGATGGACCGTGTCTCCACCGCCCAGCTGATCAAGGAATCCAAGCTGCCGCTGCAACAGGCTGGTGCACCGTTCGAAACCATCGAGAACGCCCTGCCCTTCCTGAAGACCCCGGAAAAGCAGGCCGTGCTGAAGAAGGTTGACGATGCCCTCACCGCCATGCGCAAAGACGGCACCCTGACCAAAATCTCCGAAAAATGGTTCGCAGCGGACATCACCAGCAAATAAATGATGGAATTTGACCTCGATTACACGCTAGGGCTGTTTCCCATCCTGCTCAAATACCTGGGCACCACGATGGAAATGGCCCTGTGGGGATTCGTATTGGCACTCGTACTGTCGCTGATCCTGGCGATAGTACGGGTGTTTCGCGTTCCCGCACTTCACTGGCTGGCGATGCTGTATATCTCGTTCTTCCGGGGTACACCGCTGCTCGTCCAGCTGTTCCTGCTCTATTACGGGCTGCCGCAGCTCTTCCCCATCTTCGTGGGGATGGATGCCTTTACCGCCGCCATCATCGGCCTGACCCTGCACTTTGCCGCCTACATGGCCGAGTCGATCCGGGCAGCCATTCTCGGCATCCACAAGAGCCAGATGGAAGCCGCCCTCAGCATCGGCATGAGCCGGCTGCAGGCGATGCAGCGGATCATCCTGCCCCAGGCGGCCCGCATCGCGACACCATCGCTGATGAACTACTTCATCGACATGATCAAGAGCACCTCCCTGGCGTTTACCCTGGGAGTGGCGGAGATCATGGGCAAGGCCCAGATGGAAGCGGCCTCCTCCTTCAAGTTCTTCGAGAGCTTCATGGCGGTGGCGCTGATCTACTGGGTGGTGGTCATCTTCTTCACCCGCTTGCAGCATCTGTTGGAAGTGCGGCTGAACCGTGCTTATTAAAGGAGGCCTGTCATGATCAACCTAACGGGTCTCTCCAAGGCCTATGACGGAAATCAGGTGCTCAACGGCATCGATCTTGAGGTAAAGAAGGGGGAGATTGTCGTCATCATCGGCCCCTCCGGTACCGGCAAGTCGACTCTGCTGCGCTGCCTCAACCTGCTGGAAACCCCGGATGCAGGGCGGCTCGTCATCGATGACCTCGCCGTGGATCTGGCCAAGGCCAGCGACCAGCAGGCCATCGAACTGCGCAAACGCGCCTCTTTCGTGTTCCAGAACTACGCCCTGTTCGCCAACAAAACGGCGCTGGACAACATCGCCGAGGGGCTGATCACCGTCTGGAAGCAGCCGAAGGCGGAGGCTCGTGCCACTGCCCTGGGCATCCTCAAGGACATCGGCCTCGCCGAGAAACAGGATGCCTACCCGGCCTCCCTCTCCGGCGGCCAGCAACAGCGCGTCGGCATCGGCCGGGCCATGGCGGCCCACTCCAAGGTGATCCTGTTTGACGAGCCCACCTCCGCCCTCGATCCCGAGTGGGTCGACGAGGTGCTGGGCCTGATGAAGCAGCTCGCCCGCCAGCACCAGACCATGGTGGTGGTGACCCACGAGATCGAGTTTGCCCGTGATGTCGCCGATCGGGTGATCTTCATGGAAGGAGGCCGGATCGTGGAGCAGGGCCCGCCGGATCAGATATTGGTCGATCCGCAGGATCCCCGTACCCGGGAGTTCCTGCGCAAAGTACTTAAATAGCTCTCTCTTTGGCGGCCTGGCCGCCTTTTTTCTTGAGGGATCCTTGTTTAACCCCGGGTTGCCAGTATAATTCGGGGCCCTTGATCCTCCGGATCCTGCCAGATTATCCCGCTCGGTCGACGAACGGGGCGAGATGGAAAGGAACGGCGGATTGACGAGAAGCTGAACTCTGTTTAGAATTCGGCCTCTTTTGCTAGTCGTCACACGCTATAGCTGGCGCGTCGGCTAAGTGTGACAATCAAAACTGTACAGAAATACGGAATCGAATCATGAAACGTACTTTTCAACCGTCCAACCTGAAGCGCAAGCGCTCTCACGGTTTCCGCGCTCGCATGGCTACTGCCAACGGCCGCAAAGTTCTGGCCGCTCGTCGTGCCAAGGGTCGTGCCCGCCTGGTAGTCTAATGCCTACCCAGCACACCTTCTCTCGGGAGTTACGTCTGTTAACTCCCGAACACTTCAAACGCGTTTTCGCCGAGCCTGTCCGGGCCGCTTCTCCGCAAATTACGCTTCTTGCTTGCCCCAACTCCCTCGAACACCCCCGTCTTGGCCTCGCCGTGCCCAAAAAGGCGCTCAAGCGTGCCGTCTGGCGCAACCGTGTAAAACGAGTGGTTCGGGAAAGTTTTCGCCTCAATCAAGCCAATCTGCCCGCTATCGACATCGTCGTGATCGCCAAGGGTGGCGTGAAGGAGATGGACAACGAAGCGCTGTTCAAGTTACTGGAAAAGCTATGGCGCACTCTGTCACGCCGTTGCAATGGGTAGCAATCAAACTGATACGCCTGTATCAGCTAATCATTAGTCCCCTGCTCGGGCCGCGCTGCCGTTTCACCCCGACTTGTTCCCAATTTGCGATAGAAGCAATCCGACTTCACGGTTTCATAAAAGGCGTTTGGTTAGCCAGCAAACGTCTATTAAAATGCCATCCCTTATCCGAGGGTGGTTATGACCCGGTTCCGCAACCAAAGCGAAGAAACTGAAGACTATGGAATCACAACGCAATTTACTCCTGATCGGTTTGCTGTTCGTGAGCTTCTTGCTCTGGCAACAGTGGGAGTCCGACAAGGCTCCGAAGCCGGCCCCGACTACCGTGGCCCAAACCGAACATTTCGTACCTGAAGCCGGTCAGACCGGTGATATTCCTCAGGTTTCCGAGCAAGCAAATGGTAACGCCGCGCGCAAGCTGATCACCGTCTCCTCCGACGTGCTCAAATTGACCCTGGACACCCAGGGCGGTGACATCGTCTCTGCCGAACTGCTGGCCCACAAGCTGGAAGAAGGCAAGGAACAGCCGTTCACCCTGCTGACCAGCCAGCCTGCCCACCTCTATGTGGCCCAGAGCGGTCTGGTCGGTCGCGATGGTCCGGACAGCCAGGCCCAGGGTCGTCCCACCTATGAAGCCGCCCAGACCAGCTATCAGCTGGCCGATGGTCAGGATCAAGTCGTCGTTCCGATGACCTGGACCGACAGCAAGGGCGTGGTCTTCACCAAGGAGTTCGTGCTCAAGCGCGGTGATTACGCCGTGGGCGTCGACTACAAGATCGACAACAAGTCTGCCGAGCCGGTCCAGGTACAGTTCTACGGTCAGCTGAAGCAGACCATGACCACGCCGAAGGATCAGGAAGGTCATGCCATGGTGGCCAGTGCCTACCGTGGTGGTGCCTTCTCCAGCGAAGACTCCCGCTACAAGAAGTACACCTTTGACGAGATGAAGGATGCCGACCTGAACAAGACCACCCAGGGTGGTTGGGTCGCCATGCTGCAGCACTACTTCGTCTCTGCCTGGGCCCCGAATGCCAACGACACCAACAGCTTCTACAGCCGCGTGATCCCGGGCAAGGACCAGGCCATCATCGGCTACAAGGCGCCGCTGGTTGACGTCGCTGCCGGCCAGCAGGCCGAAGTGAGCGGCAAGCTGTGGATCGGTCCCAAGCTGCAGGATCAGATGGCCAAGGTGGCAAACCACCTGGATCTGACTGTCGACTACGGCTGGCTCTGGTTCATCGCCCAACCGCTGCACTGGCTGCTGACCGTGTTCCACGGTTTCGTCCAGAACTGGGGTCTGGCCATCATCATGCTGACCCTGCTGGTGCGCGGCATCATGTTCCCGCTGACCAAGGCCCAGTACACCTCCATGGCCAAGATGCG
Source organism: Aeromonas sp. ASNIH1 (assembly GCF_002934285.1). Lineage (NCBI taxonomy): Bacteria > Pseudomonadati > Pseudomonadota > Gammaproteobacteria > Aeromonadales > Aeromonadaceae > Aeromonas > Aeromonas sp. ASNIH1. The sequence goes on from NZ_CP026228.1 coordinate 1,515,212, forward strand.
CATGCTCCAGCCCAAGCTGGCTGCGCTCAAGGAACGCTTCGGTGACGATCGCCAGAAGATGTCCCAGGGCATGATGGAGCTGTACAAAAAGGAGAAGGTCAACCCGCTGGGCGGCTGCCTGCCCATCCTGGTACAGATGCCCATCTTCATCGCCCTCTACTGGGCACTGATGGAGTCTGTCGAGCTGCGCCACGCGCCGTTCGCCCTGTGGATCACCGACCTGTCGGTGAAGGACCCCTTCTTCGTGCTGCCGATCCTCATGGGTGCCTCCATGTGGTATCTGCAGAAGATGAGCCCGACCACCATCACGGACCCGATGCAGCAGAAGGTGATGCAGTTCATGCCGATCATCTTCACCTTCATGTTCCTCTGGTTCCCGGCAGGTCTGACTCTGTACTGGCTGGTGAGCAACGTCATCTCCATCATCCAGCAGACCATCATCTATCGTCAGCTGGAGAAGAAAGGCCTGCACTCACGCAACTGATGCGCAGCCCATCTTTCCTGATGACAAAAGAGGCGGCCTTCGGGCCGCCTTTTTTATTACAATGTCCCCCACCCTCTTACTCATTCAGCCAACCAGCGAGTCAAGCAAGATGACAACAGATACCATCGTGGCCCAGGCCACCGCCCCCGGCCGTGGCGGCGTCGGCATAGTCCGCGTCTCCGGCCCTGCCGCCGAGCGGGTCGCCGAGATAGTGCTCGGCAAGCTCCCAAGGGTGCGTTATGCCGAATATCTGCCGTTCAGGGACGAGCAGGGCCAGGCGCTGGATCAGGGCATCGCCCTGCTGTTCAAGGCCCCCAACAGCTTCACCGGCGAAGACGTGCTGGAGCTGCAGGGCCATGGCGGCCCCGTCATTCTCGACATGCTGATCCGCCGCATCCTGCAGATCGACGGCATCCGCCCCGCCCGCCCGGGCGAGTTCAGCGAGCGCGCCTTCCTCAACGACAAGCTGGATCTGGCCCAGGCCGAGGCCATCGCCGATCTCATCGAAGCCTCCAGCGAGCAGGCCGCCCGCAGCGCCATGCACTCCCTACAGGGGCAGTTCTCCGGCAAGGTGCAACAGCTGGTGGAGAGCCTCACCCGGCTGCGCATCTATGTGGAAGCGGCCATCGACTTCCCGGATGAAGAGATCGACTTTCTCTCCGACGGCAAGGTGGCGGGTGACCTCTACGCCATCATGTCCGAGCTGGATGACGTACGCGGCGAGGCCAAGCAGGGTGCCCTGCTGCGAGAGGGGATGAAGGTGGTGATCGCCGGTCGTCCCAACGCCGGCAAATCGAGCCTGCTCAACGCCCTTGCAGGCCGCGAGTCCGCCATCGTCACCGAGATCGCCGGCACCACCCGCGACGTGCTGCGCGAGCACATCCATCTGGATGGCATGCCGCTGCACATCATCGACACCGCGGGCCTGCGCGATACCCAGGACAAGGTGGAACAGATCGGCATCGAGCGCGCCTGGGCCGAGATCGAACAGGCCGACCGGGTGCTGTTTATGGTGGACGGCACCACCACGGACGCCGTCGACCCCCACGATATCTGGCCGGAATTCGTTGATCGGTTGCCAAAAAACATCGGCCTCACCGTGGTGCGCAACAAGGCGGACCTGACCGGCGAGGATCTGGCACCGAGCCAGGAGCAGGGCCACGCCGTCTATCGCATCTCCGCCAAGACCGAGCTGGGGCTGCCCGCCCTGCGCGAGCACCTCAAGGCCTGCATGGGCTTCCAGGGCAATACAGAGGGGGGCTTCATGGCCCGCCGCCGCCACCTGGACGCACTGGAGCGCGCCGCCGAGCGGCTGCTGGTAGCCAGGGAGCAGCTTGAGGTCTATGTGGCTGGCGAACTGGTGGCCGAGGAGCTTCGCCTGGCCCAGGAGTCCCTGTCCGAGATCACCGGCGAGTTCAGCTCCGACGATCTGCTGGGCCGCATCTTCTCCAGCTTCTGCATCGGCAAGTAAGTCCGCAGGGCAGGCAATGAAAAGCCCGGGTTCATCCCGGGCTTTTTTGTGCGCTTTTCATCCACCGACCTAGAGGCGGCGCAGGCACCACATGAAGTAAGCACCCCCTAACAGGGTGGAGACCAGACCGACGGGCACCTCCTGGGGAAAGAGGATCTGCTGGCCGATCCAGTCCGCCGACACCATCAGCAAAGCACCACAGCCTGCGGCGCCGAGCAGGTGCCAGCGCGCCCTCACCAGCCCCATCAATCTGGCCAGGTGCGGCGCCAGCAGACCGGCAAAGGAGAGCGGGCCTATCACCATGGTGGCACTGGCGGTGAGCACGGCCACCAGCAGCAGGATGGTGAGCTGGGCACGGCCGAGATGGATCCCCAGAGCCGTCGCTACCGCCGGCCCCATGGGCATGAGATCGAGCCAGCGGCTCACCAGCAGGCAGGCTGCCAGCATCAGCAGCGCCAACACCACCAGGGCAAGGGCCACCGGCTGGGTGACGTAATAGGTGGAGCCGGACATCCAGGAGAGCAGTTGCTGCACCCGCAGGTCGCCGTTGGCCAGGGCGATGGCCTGCAACGGCTCGAACAGCGCCGTGATGGCGATGCCAGACAGCAGTATCCGCTCCGGCTGGAAGCCGTTGCGCCGGTTGATAAGCACCAGCAGCAACAGGCAGGCGAAGGCGCCCACCAGCCCCCCTAGCAGCATCATGGGCAGCGGCAAGGCGGGCAGCAACAGGGCCGCCGCAATCACCCCCATGAAGGTGCCACCGCTCACCCCCAGCAGCTCGGGGCTCGCCATGGGGTTGTTGCTGACTCGCTGCAACAGGGTGCCAGCCAGCGCCAGCAACACGCCTGCGGCACCCGCAGCCAGCGTGCGCGGCAAGCGCCACTCCAGTTGGGCCTGCCACCGCAGCCAGCTCGGCCAACCCCAGCCGTCCATCCCCTGCCCAAACAACAGGGAGGCGATCACCGCCGCAGCCAGCCCCAACACCATCAGGCCAACAAGGCGAGTCGGCGCCGGATGGCGGGCCAACTGCAGGGAGGAGTTCGCCTTAGGCGCACTCTGCTTGATGCCAAGACGCGGGATCAGCCAGAGCAGCAGCGGCGCCCCCAACAGGGCCGTCATGGCGCCGGTCGGGATCAGCACAGGCCAGAACCGGCTCAGGGTCTGCAGCAGCAGATCGGTGGCCGCCAGCAACAGGGCGCCGAGGATGGGTGCCCACAGCAGCCGCTGGGCCAGTTTTCTGACCCCCAGCAGCCGCACCATGGCGGGCGCCGCCAGCCCGATAAAACCGATCAGCCCCACCACGCTCACCACGCAGGCGGTGATGAAGACCGCGAGGCCGAGGCCGGCGAATCTCAGGTGCTTGAGAGAGACCCCCAGGCTGCGAGCGCTGGCATCGTCCAGCTCCAGCACTGCCAGCGGGCGCACCAGCACCACCGCCAGCATCGCGGCCAGCAGCAACCGTGGCAGCAGATAGCCGACGCCGCTCCAGCTGTTCTGTGCCAGAGATCCGCTCCCCCACACCAGCAGCCCTTTGAGCTCCTCCTGGAAGAACAGCAGCAATCCCATGCTGATGGCGGCCAGATAGAGGTTGATCACCAGCCCTGCAAAGACGATGACCACGGGATTGAGCTGGCGGCGCCAGGCCAGGGCGAAGACCAGCCCCATGGCCAGGCTTCCCCCGGCCATGGCGACCCACTCCCGCCCGATCAGCAGCCAGGAGGGGGCGAGCAGGGTCACCATCATCAGTGCCAGCTGGGCGCCGGAGGCCACCCCCAAGGTGGTGGGCGAGGCCAGGGGATTGCGCAGCACCTGCTGCATCAGGGTACCGGCGAGCCCGAGGGCGGCACCGGCCAGCAGACAGATGGCAAGGCGCGGCAGCCAGCTGAAATGGACCACCGCCTGGCGGGCATCGTCCAGCTCGGGGGAGAACAGGGCCTGCCACCAGAGCGCCCCCGGCAGTTGACGCGCCAGCTCGGCGCAAGCCAGCCCCAGTGTCAGCACCAACAGGCAGAGACCCGGGCGCAGCAGGGGCGAAGAAAGAGAAGAGCTCATTGATTTGATCCCCCGGTTGCTCTGTGGACAGCCTGCTCCCGCAAGGCACCGTCCAGCAGGGTGGCGAAGCGGCGGGCCGCCAATATGCCACCAAAACTCCATGTCGCAGGCAGATGGATCACCGGATTGTTCTGTACCAGCGGGAGATGCTGCCACAATCCAGGCTCCTGAAGTTTTTCACCAACTCCTACGGGCACGGGGTCCACCACCACCAGCCTGGCATCCGGCATCCCGAGAAACTGCTCCAGGCTCGCGACCGAGAATCCCCAGGCATTGGTCTCTCCCTGCCAGGCGTTGCGAAGGCCGAGGCGCTGCATCACTGCCTCGAACAGGCTGCCACGGCCAAACACCCGCACATGGCGCTCATCGATGAATTGCACCACCAGCAAAGGGGGCAGATCGGCGGGCTGCGCCGCCTGCATCTGTTCCAGATCCAGCTCCAGCGCGGCGAGCTGGCGTTCGGCCTCGGTCTCTTTGTTGACCAGGGCGGCTATGGTCAGGGTCGCTTCCCGCAGTCGCAGCCACAGATCGGTGCCCGGTTCATACAGGGCGATGGAGTGCACCGGCGCGATGCGGGAGAGGGTCGGCGCCAGGGGGGCCGCCAGCGGCGAGATGAGAATAAGATCCGGTTTGAGCTCCGCCAACAGTTCCCGGTTGGGCTGGGCACGCAGCCCGATATCGATCACCCCGGCAGGAAGCTGGGGTTCACCGACCCAGGCGCGATAGGGGGCCACATCCCCCACCGCCATCGGGGTGACCCCCAGAGCCAGCAGGGTCTCGGCTATGGTCCAGTCCACTGTGGCGATGCGGGGCGTGGCGCTGGTGGCGGTGACAAGCTGCCCGGCCTCCCCTGCCAGGGGCAGCAGCAGACTGAGCAGACAGGGCGCCATCTTCAATAAACGGTTCAAGAGCGGCCCCCGGTCAGACGATGGCGATGGCGTGGTCATGGGCCGGATGGCGAATGACCTCCATGGGGATGCCATAGATGGCGTTCAGGGTCTCCCCTGTCATGATCTGTTCGGGCTCGCCGTGGGTCAGCAGACGGCCGGAGTGCAGCGCCACCAGCCGATCGCAGAAGCGGGAGGCCATGTTGATGTCGTGAATGACGATGATGACCCCGAGGTTGAGCTGGCGGCTGAGCTGCTTGACGAGCGTGAGCACCTCCACCTGATGGGCCACGTCCAGGGCGGCCAGTGGCTCGTCCAACAGGATGAAACGGCTCTCCTGAGCCAGCAGCATGGCGAGCCAGACTCGTCCCCGCTCACCGCCGGAGAGGGTATCCACCAGCCGATCGGCAAAGCGTTCGGTGTGGGTCAGGGCGATGGCCCGCTCTACCTGACGGTGATCTTCCGCTCCCATCCGGCCCAGCAGGCCGCGCCAGGGGTAGCGCCCCATCTCCACCAGCTCGCGGCCGAGCAGGTTTTCGGCACTCGGCAGGTGCTGGGGCAGATAGGCCACCTGACGGGCAAACTCCCGGTTGCCCCAGGCAGACAACGGCTGGTCATCGAACAGGATCTCCCCGCCGCTGTGGGGTTGCTGGCGCGCCAGCAGCTTGATCAGGGTCGATTTTCCCGACCCGTTGTGGCCGATGAGGCCATAGACCCGACCTTGCTCGAAGCGAAGGCTGGTGGGGTGCAGCAGCGTGCGGTCATTGACCGCGAAGCTGGCGGATTTCATCTCGAACATAAGCAATTCCTGTGCTGGCTTGCTGCCAGTCTCATCGGTGCCAGCATCAGGCCGGCACCTTGCCATCCAGATGGGCGACCGCATCCCGGCTCACCTGCTCGCGCTGCTCGCCGGTCAGTTCGGTGAGGCGGCCCTGGCGCATCTCCAGCAGGCGATCGGCCAGAGAGAAGTAGTGATCGTCGTGGCTGATGGCGATCACCGTCTTGCCCATCTCCTTGAGACGCGGCAACAGCACCTGATAGAAGATGCGGCGGAACTGGGGATCCTGATCCGCGGCCCACTCGTCGAACAGCATCACCTCCCGCTGCTCTGCCAGGGCCAGCAGCAGGGCGACCCGCTTGCGCTGGCCCTGGGAGAGGTCGATATCGGCGATGAAGCCATCCTCGATGGCAAGCTTGCTGCCCATCTGCAACCGCTCAAGCCACTCGGCGACCAGCGCCTCTTTCGGCTCGGGCCCCAGCAAATGCTGGAACAGGTGGTAGTCTGTGAAGATGGCGGAGAAGAGCCCCAGATAGCCGTTGCGATCGGTGACCGGCTCCCCATCCAGCAGGATCCGGCCAGAGACCGGTTGATAGAGCCCGGTCAGCAGCATGGCCAGGGTCGACTTGCCGGAGCCATTGCCACCGATGAGGAATATCTGCTCCCCCCGCTCGATCACCAGATTGATGGGGCCCACGGAGAAACCGCCCTCCCCCTGGTAGTGAAAGCTCACCTGCTCCAGCTCGATGCGCTGCCAGGGGCGAGACGCAGGCGGCAACGGGAACGCCTCGTCCGGCTCCGCCAGATTGAGGGCAGCTATCTTGTCGAATGCCACCTGGGCGGCGATCAGGGTCGGCAAGGCTCCGATCCCTTGTAGCAAGGGAGTGCGCAGGAACAACAGGGTCAGGGCGAAGGTGGCGGCCACATTGGTGTTGGCCCAGCCCAGCCCGTTGGCCAGGAAGAAGACCAGGCCGATGGCACCCAGCATCATGATATTCGACCAGTTCACCGCGCTCAGGTGGTAGGTATCGGCGCGGATGATCTGCTCCCGGTAGTCCCGGGCATTCTGCTCATAGAGCTGGTGGTAGACGAAGTGGGCACGCTCGCGGTTGAGCGCCAGCTCCTTGCTCCCGGCGATGATGGACTGGTAGTTCTGGTAGAGCCTGTCTTCGGCCTGGCGCATGTGCGCCAGGTGGCGATAGACCCGATTCACCAGCAGCCAGCCCACCACCATGGTCACGGTGACCCAGAGGGCGGTAACACCGAGCAAGGCGGGAGAGAGCAGGCCAAGGTAGATGATGGAGCCCAGGGTGAGCACCAGACCCTGTACCAGTTCCGGCAGGCGCACGAAGGCGATGGTGATCTGACCGATGTCGCTGGAAAGGGAGGCCAGGAGCGGCCCCTGCCCTATTTGACGCAGACGGGCGACGTCGGTATCCAGCAGTTGCTTGAGCAGGCGGCCACGCAACCGGTAGACGAAATGGTGACCCAGGGTGGTCAGGGCCAGCTGGGATCCGAGCGTGATCACCAGCAGCAGCAAGACAAGGCCGACAAGCTGACCCAGGATCGGCAGCGGATCCCCGACTGATTCGATAAGTGATTGATTGATGAAGGCAATGACGCCTATCCCGCTGACAGCACTCAGCAGGCTGAGCAGGGTAATGGCGATGAAGGGCCAACGGTATTGGCGATAAACCAGTGACAAGAGTTCCATGACAGGCCTGTAGATGAATGGAAGGAGGGCGGGAGCCTTCGCCCCCGCCCAGCCTGTCGCTTACCAGCGGTAGTTGACGGTGCCGACTATGCTGCGCGGCTCGCCGTAGTAGCAGTAGTAGTCGCAGCTCGCCACATAGGTGTCGTTCAGCAGGTTGTTGACGTTGATCTGGGCACGCCAGTTCTTGGCAAAGTCATACCCGATCATCGCATCCCATACGGTGTGTGCCGGTACCTGGGCGGAACCATAGATGGGGGTGTAGTCCGCATTCACCGCGCCGATGCCGACGCTGGAACCCACATAGCGCACGCCGGAACCCAGCTCAAGACCGGATACCGGGCCCTGCTGCACCTTGTAGTTGCCCCAGAAGGAGGCCTGGTGGCGCGGGATCAGGCTCGCACGACGATCGCCGTTACCGGTGTCGTTGGTCTTGGCATCGGTATAGGTATAGGCAGCGGTCAGGCGCAACGCCTCGGTGGCCTGCACGCTCCCCTCCAGTTCGACCCCCTGGGAGGTCACTTCACCGGCCTGGGTCTGCTGGCCGGAGCCGGTAGAGACCAGGGAGTTGGTCTGCTCCAGATCGAACAGCGCCAGGTTGATGTAGCCATCGAGGAAGCTGGGTGCGTACTTGACCCCGGTCTCGTAGAGCTTGCCTTCCAGCGGCTTGTAGGAATTGCCGGTGTTGGGGTCTATCCCCGGCAGCACTTCGAAGGATTCCGCATAGGCGAAGTAAGGGGAGAGACCGTTATCGGCCAGGTACATCAGGCTGCCGGAGAGAGAGAGGTTGTCGTCGTACTGTTTCTCGTTCTTGCTCTTGGCTTCGCTGATGTTGTGGGTTTCCACGTAGTCGAAACGACCGCCCGCGGTCAGCAGCCAGCGATCATCCCAGCGGATCTGGTGCTGGGCATAGAGGCCGCTCTGGCCCTTGGTGCTCTTCTGGTGGGTCGCGGTGGATTCATCAAAACCGGGGAAACCGCTGTAATCCGGGTTCATGGTGTTGATGGCGCCCATGCCATAGTTGTCGGCTTCCTGGCCTTCATTCACATGGCGCTGCAGATCCACCCCCAGCAGCAGGGTCTGCTCCGTGCTGTCGGTGTTCCAGTAGCCCACCATCTGATTGTCCATGGTGGCGCTCTTGGTATCCCCATCCCGGTAGACCAGGCCGCGGTAGGCGGTGGTGCCTTCATAGGTCGGGAAGATGTAGGTCTGGCGCAGCAGCAGATCGTTGTAGTTGAAGCGAACGTTCTGCTTGAACTCCCAGGTCTGGTTGAGCTGGTGGGCCAGCTCGTACCCGGCGGAGATCTGGGTATTGCGATTGCGATCGTAATCCGGCTGGCTCAGGTTGGTGGAGGGATCGATCTGGCCTCCGGAGGTATTCAGGGTGCCGTAAACCGGGAAGAAGCCGTTGGTCGGCACCCCTTCATCGTGCTTGAAGCTGGAAAGCAGCGTCAGCGTGGTGCGATCAGAAATATCCAGGGTCACGCTCGGCGCCAGATAGGCGCGCTCGTTGTAGGTGCCATCCAGCACGCCGTCCCGCTCGTTGTAGAGGGCCACCAGACGATACCGGCTGTTGTCGGTAAGGGTGTCGGAGACATCCACCCCGACCTGGCGCAGATCCCGGTTGCCCAGTTGCAGGTTCACCAGTCCCTGCGGGGTAGCGGTCGGACGCTTGCTGATGGCGTTGATGACGCCTCCGGGAGGGGCTTCGCCATACAGAATGGAGGCCGGGCCTTTGAGCACTTCCACGCTCTCAAGGCCGAAGGGCTCCGGGGTCCAGACATAGTAACCGGTGCTGAAAAGACGGTTGCCATCCAGGTAAGAAGCCGCATCGAAGCCGCGCACCTTGAACCAGTCCGCATCCGTGTCCGAACCATAGGACTGGGACAGGACGCCGGAGCGATAGCGCAGGGACTCGTCTAGCTTGAGTACGGCATGCTGGTCCAGCTCTTCGCGATTGACCACGGAAACGGCACGGGGGGTCTCTGCCATGGGGACCTCGACCTTCATGGCGGTCCCGGTCACGACCATGGTTTCGCCCGCCTTGGGCAACTCTTTATCCGCCTGTTCCACCGCCAACACGGGCAGGGACGCCAGCAGACAGGAGAGCGGCAGCAGCTGTGCGCCTCTCTTTCGCATCACGGCATTCGGGGTATTTTTTTGCGCAATCATATAAGTGTCTCAAATATCAATAAGTTATGTTTGATTTCTTATTATGGGTGCCCAATTGGACCGGTCAGCCCGGCGCCTCAGGCGAATAAAGCAGCGCCATGCTACTACAGGTGCCGTGATCGAATCGATTCAATAATTGCTAATCATTTGCATCTGCATTGTTAATTGATATTTTAAAGTGTCGTTTGACAACGAAAGGTGCGATGAGGTCACAACAGGCGGAAAGAAGGCAGCATGACGGCCACGAGACCGGTTTTGGCTGCAAAAAAGTGGACAGGATCCTTATCCCCAAGCTTTATCCATATTTATCCACATGCTTTGGCGGTAAGATCCCCGCTCTTCACTTTTTCGATGACATCAGGATCCATTCCATGGCCAAACTCAACCTCGTCGTCGGCTCCATGCTGGGGGCCTCCGAATATGTCGCAGATCATGTGGTCGGCCTGCTTGAACAGGCGGGCCACCAGGCGGAGATCCACAACCCCGCCAGCCTGGCCAGGATCCTGACCGAGCCAGAAGCCATCGTGTTGGTGGTCACTTCCACCCATGGTGCGGGGGATGTACCCGACAATCTGCAGCCCTTTGCCCGGGATCTTGCCGAGCAGCAGCCGGATCTCGCCGCCTTCAAGTACGGAGTGATCGCCCTGGGGGATCGCAGTTATGACACCTTCTGCCAGGGCGGCAAGACGCTGGATCGGCTGCTGGCCGGGTGCGGTGCCAGCCGACTGGGGGATCTCCTGGAAATAGACGTGACCCAGCACGAGATCCCCGAAGATGCCGCAGAAACCTGGATCCACGACTGGATGACCTTGATCGGCTGATCAGGGCCAGGGAGATCCGGTCACGACCCCCGATCTCCCTGGTTATCCCCAGATCCCTATCCACCAGGTTATTAACAGAGGGATCCGGATAAGTTTTTCCCGAGAGCTCCCCACATGAGCTCGGATAATTGTGTATAACTTAGGTGCTAAGCTCTGCAAAACCTATAGTTATTCATGTATTAGATCTTACCGACCATGTGTCTGTGCATAAAAACCCATGTTATCCCCCCGCTCGCCCCCTCTGGATCCAAGCTTTTCCACAAGCAGCGATCGACCTTAACCGAATGATCTTTATGATCAAAAATGCCTTATCAACAGAAGTCGCGGATCCTAATAAAAGATCCAATAAAAGATCGATCTAAAGATCCTTAAGATCTATTTAACCGATCCCTGATCCATACTGATCCTGAAGTAGACGTTCCCCTCCGGATGCTAAACAGATAGAATGATCCGCCCTTCAGACCAGGCAAACAAAGATCTTCAGGCGTGCAGATCAAGGTGATCCCCAATGCAATACCATGAACAATTTGATGTGATCGTCGTCGGTGGCGGTCATGCAGGAACCGAAGCAGCAACAGCGGCAGCCCGCATGGGTCTCAATACCCTGTTGCTCACCCACAACATAGATACGCTGGGGCATATGTCCTGCAATCCGGCGATCGGCGGGATCGGCAAGGGACACCTGGTCAAGGAAGTCGACGCCCTTGGCGGGATCATGGCGCAGGCCATCGATCTCGGCGGGATCCAGTTCCGCACGCTCAACTCTTCCAAGGGCCCTGCGGTGCGGGCTACTCGTGCCCAGGCGGATCGCCTGCTGTACAAGGCTGTGGTGCGTCAGACCCTGGAGAACTACCCGAACCTGAAGATCTTCCAGCAGGCCTGCGACGATCTGGTCATGGACGGGGATCGCGTCGCCGGGGTCGTTACCCAGAGCGGGATCCGCATCAGCGGCAAGACGGTCGTACTGACCGTTGGCACCTTCCTCAATGGTCTGATCCACATCGGCATGGAGAACTACAAAGGGGGCCGCGCCGGGGATCCTCCCTCAATTGCCCTCGCCCAGCGCCTGCGTGAAATGCCGCTGCGCATCGATCGCCTCAAAACGGGCACGCCACCACGCATCGATGCACGCACCGTCGATTTTTCCGTGATGCAGCAGCAACATGGTGACGATCCTCGCCCGGTCTTCTCCTTCATTGGCAACGCCAGCCAGCATCCGCGCCAGATGCCTTGCTACGTGACCCATACCAATGAGCAGACCCACGAGGTGATCCGCAACAACCTGGATCGCAGCCCCATGTACGCCGGGGTGATCGAGGGGATAGGCCCGCGCTACTGTCCGTCGATCGAGGACAAGATCACCCGCTTTGCCGACAAGACGGCGCACCAGATCTTTGTGGAACCGGAAGGCCTGACCACCCACGAGCTCTACCCGAACGGGATCTCCACCAGCCTGCCGTTCGACGTGCAGGTGCAGATCGTCCGCTCGATCCGTGGCTTCGAGAATGCCCATATCACTCGCCCTGGCTACGCCATCGAGTACGATTTCTTCGATCCGCGGGATCTCAAGGCCAACATGGAGAGCAAGTGCATCGAGAACCTCTTCTTCGCCGGCCAGATCAACGGCACCACCGGCTATGAAGAGGCCGCTGCCCAGGGCCTGATGGCCGGTCTGAACGCGGGCTTGCGCGCCCAGGGCAAGGAAGCCTGGCACCCACGCCGGGATCAGGCCTACATGGGCGTGATGATGGACGATCTCTCCACACTGGGGACCCGCGAACCCTATCGCATGTTCACCAGCCGTGCCGAATATCGCCTGCTGCTGCGGGAAGACAATGCGGATCTGCGCCTGACCGCCATCGGCCGCGAGCTGGGTCTGGTGGATGATCATCGCTGGAGCCTGTTCAATGCCAAGGTGGAACAGGTGGAGCAGGAACGTCAGCGCATGCGCTCGACCTGGATCCACCCGCAGCATCCGTCTCTGGAGGCCGTCAACGCCCTGGTCAACACTCCCCTGACCCGGGAGCAGAGCCTGGAAGAGCTGCTGCGTCGCCCCGAGGTGACCTACGATGCCCTGATGGCCATCGAGGGTGTGGGGCCTGCATTGACCGATGCGGCTGCCGCGGATCAGGTGGAGATCCAGATCAAGTACGCCGGTTATATCGAGCGTCAGCACGACGAGGTGGAGAAACAGTTGCGCAACGAAAACACCCTGCTGCCGCTGGATATGAACTACCGCGACGTGAACGGTCTCTCCAACGAGGTGATCGCCAAGCTCAACGATGCCAAGCCAGAGACCATAGGTCAGGCGTCTCGCATCTCCGGCATCACCCCTGCCGCCATCTCCATCTTGCTGGTGCACCTGAAGAAACACGGCCTGCTGCGTAAAACCGCCTGAGGAATTCCCCGTTGGACAACATGCTGCAAAGATTGAACGGCCTGCTCATGCAGGCCGGAATTGTTATCACCGAAACCCAGAAGACCCAGTTGGTGCAGTTGGTCGAGTTGCTGCACAAGTGGAACAAGGCTTACAATCTCACCTCGGTGCGAGATCCGGACGCCATGTTGGTCAAGCATATCCTCGACAGCCTGGTGGTGAGTCCTCACCTGCACGGTGAACGCTTCATCGATGTGGGAACGGGTCCGGGTCTGCCCGGACTGCCGCTGGCCATCATCAATCCGGACAAACAGTTCGTGCTGCTCGACAGCCTGGGCAAGCGGATCAACTTCATCCGCCAGGTGATCCTGGAGCTGGGGTTGACCAATGTGACCCCCGTCAAATCCCGGGTGGAGGAGTATCAACCCGAGACCGGATTTGATGGTGTACTGAGCCGGGCTTTCGCCTCCCTGGAGGACATGCTGAGCTGGTGTCATCATCTGCCGTCACCCGAGGGCAGCTTCCTGGCGCTCAAGGGACAATACCCCGAGCAGGAGCTGGCACAGTTGCCTGACAGCATTCGTCTGGTTGCCACCCACAAGCTGGTGGTGCCGGAACTGGAAGGCGAACGCCATCTGCTGGAGTTTAAAGCCATCCAGCCCGAATAGGGCCGCCGCATTCATTTAGGGGACAGTGTGGGAAAAGTCATTGCCATAGCCAACCAGAAGGGTGGAGTGGGTAAAACCACCACCTGTGTGAATCTGGCCGCCTCCATGGCCGCTACCCGGCGCAAGGTGCTGGTGATCGATCTGGATCCGCAGGGCAATGCCACCATGGGCAGTGGCGTCGACAAGTACGATGTCGAACGCACTGCCTATGAACTGCTGATCGAAGATGCCCCCATCGGCGAGGTGATCATCCCCGAAACCTCGGGAGGCTATCACCTGATCGCCGCCAATGCCGACGTGACCGCGGCAGAAATCCGCCTGATGGAGTTTTTTGCCCGCGAGATCCGCCTGCGCAACGCCCTGGCCTCGGTCAGGGACAAGTACGACTACGTCTTCATCGACTGCCCGCCTTCTCTCAACATGCTGACGGTGAACGCCATGGCCGCCGCCGACTCCGTGCTGGTGCCCATGCAGTGCGAATACTATGCGCTGGAAGGGCTGACCGCCCTGGTGGACACCATCAGCAAGCTGGCAGCCGTGGTCAATCCGGAGCTGAAGATCGAAGGGGTGCTGCGCACCATGTTCGATCATCGCAACCGGCTGGCCAATGATGTGTCCGATCAGCTGAAACAGCATTTCGGGGACAAGGTCTATCGCACCATCATTCCCCGCAACGTAAGACTGGCGGAGGCGCCGAGCTTTGGCGCGCCAGCCATGCACTATGACAAATCATCGGTGGGGGCCAAGGCCTATCTGGCCCTGGCTGGCGAGATCCTGCGCCGCCAGGAGCAGGAGTCCCAGCCGCTCACCGCAGATCGAGAGAGCATATGACGCCGAAGAAACGTGGGCTGGGCAAGGGGCTGGACGCCCTGCTCAGCACCAGCACGGCCGCCCGCCAGAAACAGGTGATGAGCGACCAGCGCACCGAACAGGCCATGGCCCCGACCAATCAGGGGGAATTGCGCAAGCTGCCGGTGGAGTGGCTGCAGTCCGGCAAATACCAACCGCGCAAGGATATGTCCCAGGATGCGCTGGAGGAGCTGGCCAACTCCATCCGTGCACAAGGGGTGATCCAGCCCATCGTGGTTCGCTCCATCGGTGAAAACCGTTTCGAAATCATTGCTGGTGAACGCCGCTGGCGCGCCTCCCAGCTGGCCCGTCTCGAAGTGGTGCCCTGCCTGGTCAAGGATGTCGCCGACGAGGCGGCCGTCGCCATCGCACTCATCGAGAACATCCAGCGCGAAGACCTCAATGCCATCGAGGAGGCGGTGGCCCTGCAGCGGCTGCTGACCGAGTTCGAGCTGACCCACCAGCAAGTGGCCGAAGCGGTGGGCAAGTCCCGCACGACAGTCACCAACCTGCTGCGCCTGAACCAGCTCAACGAGGATGTGAAGCGCTTCGTGGAGCACGGCGATCTCGACATGGGCCACGCCCGTGCCCTGCTGGCCCTGAGCGGCCAGGCCCAGTCAGAGCTGGCCAAACTGGTGGCCCAGAAGGGGCTGACAGTGCGAGATACCGAGAAGCTGGTGCAAAAAGCACTGGAACCGGCAAAAACCAGGGTTGAACCCGTCCGCGATCCGCAGTTTGGTTATCTCGAGCGCCAGATTTCTGAAAAAATTGGCAATCAGGTGCAACTTCAGCCGGGCAAGAAAGATAGCGGCAAGTTAGTAATAAGTTACGATAACTTGGCAGATTTGGACCGGGTATTGGGCTATTTTGGCCTGTCAGAATCGTGATTTTTACGCTTTTTGTAGTAATAAAACATCCATTACTTTCGATATGAACATAACCTTAATTTCGCGCGGAAAGCCGCAAAAATTAAGGATTTTTGCCATGTTGCAATAGCCGTCTTCACGGGTATAATTTGACCGGCTTTTCGAGCTGTGAACCTGGGGTCTTCGGATCCCGATTTTTTACAGTTCTGTAATGTTCAGGGGTAGGTTGGTGAAGCAGAAAATAGCCTTGGAAGGTTTGACGCTGGCCTTGGCTATGCTCGTTTGTCAGCTGGTCCTGATCCTGGCGATCGCCACCGTCTGGTTTTATCAGGCGGGAGAGTTCGCCGGACAATCCTCTCTCTACGGAGGGGGGATGTACTGGGTTCCTCAAGCCCTGTTCACGCTCTGGGTTCTGCGCCGCAAGGTGACGAAAGAGAGCGTAGGCCTGGTTTTGCGGGACTTTTATGGTGGGGCAGGGATTAAGCTCATTACTACAACAGGACTTTTCGCCCTGCTGTTTGGCGCCGGGATTGAGGTCGACACCGCCTCGTTCTTCGCCACTTATATCCTCGCCCTCGTTGTACAGTGGATAGTTTCATTCACGCTTAACAACCACTATTAGGAAAACTCATGTCTGCAACCGGAGAAGTCCTGACTCCTCAGGGATATATCTCCCACCACCTGACCCACCTGCAGGTAGGGTCCGGGTTCTGGACGGTGAATATCGATTCCATGATATTTTCCGTCGTGCTAGGCGCCCTGTTTATCTGGTTGTTCCGCAAGGTTGCCGTCAAGGCCACCAGCGGTGTGCCCGGTAAGCTGCAGTGCTTTGTGGAGATGCTGGTCGAGTTTGTGAATGGTAACGTCAAGGACATCTTTCATGGTCGCAACAAGGTCATCGCACCTTTGGCCCTGACGGTGTTCGTGTGGATCTTCCTGATGAACTTCATGGACCTGATCCCCGTTGACTTTATCCCTCACGCTGCACAGTTGATGGGTGTTCCCTATCTGCGTGTGGTTCCCTCTGCTGACGTTAACATCACCATGTCCATGGCTTTGGGCGTGTTCTTCTTGATCCTGTACTACAGCATCAAGGTCAAGGGTATCAGCGGGTTCGTGAAGGAGCTGACGCTTCAGCCTTTCAATCACCCTGCTGCCATCCCGGTTAACTTCATCCTTGAAACCGTCACGTTGATTTCCAAGCCTGTTTCATTGGGTCTGCGACTGTTCGGCAACATGTATGCTGGCGAACTGATCTTCATCCTGATTGCGGGTTTGTTACCCTGGTGGTCACAGTGGATCCTGTCCGTGCCTTGGGCAATCTTCCACATCCTGATCATCACTTTGCAGGCGTTTATCTTCATGGTTCTGACCATCGTCTATCTGTCGATGGCGCAGGAAGACCATGGTTGATGCAACTCAAATAATCCTTTTTATACAATCAATTACATCTAAATAAATGGAGATCCTCATGGAAAACTTGAACATGGACCTGCTGTACATCGCTGCTGCAATGATGATGGGTCTGGCGGCTATCGGCGCCTCCATCGGTATCGGTATCCTGGGTGGCAAGTTCCTGGAAGGTGCAGCCCGTCAACCTGACCTGATCCCTGTTCTGCGTACCCAGTTCTTCATCGTGATGGGTCTGGTGGATGCGATCCCGATGATCGCCGTTGGTCTGGGTCTGTATGTGATGTTTGCGGTTGCCTAAGTCATTACGACTCACGCAGAACCCATTAACTAACTAAAGAGGACATCGGCTGTGAATATCAACGCCACCCTCCTCGGCCAAGCAGTTGCTTTTTTCATCTTCGTAGTGTTTTGCATGAAGTACGTATGGCCGCCGCTGATGGCTGCCATCGAAGCCCGTCAGAAAGAAATCGCTGACGGCCTCTCTTCTGCAGAGCGTGCCAAGAAAGATCTGGAGCTGGCCAAGGCCAACGCCACCGATCAGCTGAAAGAAGCCAAGCTTCAGGCTGCTGAAATCATCGATCAGGCCAACAAACGCAAGGCCCAGATCATTGATGAGGCCGCTGTCGGAGCCCAAGCTGAGCGGGAGAAAATCCTGGCTCAGGGCCGTGCAGAGATCGAAGCTGAACGTCATCGTGCCAAAGAAGAACTGCGCAAGCAGGTTGCTGCTCTTGCCATCGCGGGTGCAGAGAAGATCCTGGCACGCCAAATCGACCAGGCTGCCAACAGCGACATCGTCGACAAACTGGTAGCAGAACTGTAACGGGAACGGGGCTATGTCTGAACTGACTACAATCGCTCGCCCCTACGCCAAGGCTGCTTTCGAGTTTGCCGTTGAGCACAAGGCGGTTGACCAATGGCTGGAGATGCTCGATTTCGCCGCTCAGGTGGCAGAAAACGAGACCATGCACAGCCTGGTAAACGGCTCCGTTGCTGCCGAAGAACTGGCAAAGCTGTTTGTCGGTGTCTGCGGTGAGCAGCTCAACGAGCACGGTCAGAACCTGATCCGGGTGATGGCCGAGAATGGTCGCTTGGGTGTGCTGCCGGCGGTCGTTGCCGAATTCGTCGCGCTCAAGGCTGAACTGGACAAAGAAGTTCAGGCTGACGTGATTTCGGCGATCGAACTGACCGACCAGCAGAAAGCCAATATTCAGGCTTCTCTGGAACAACGTCTCGCGCGCAAAGTGAAGCTGAATTGCAGCACAGATGCGTCCTTGATGGCCGGGGTGCTCATCAAGGCCGGTGATCTCGTTATCGACGGCACGGTCCGCGGTAAGCTGGATCGCATGGCCGATGCGCTGCAATCTTGATTGGGGTATTAGAGCATGCAACTGAATTCCACTGAAATCGCCGAGCTGATCAAGCAGCGCATTGCGCAGTTTGATGTCAAAAGCGAAGCGCGTAACGAAGGTACCATCGTTTCTGTAAGCGACGGTATCATTCGTATCCACGGTCTGGCCGATGCCATGCAGGGTGAGATGATCGAGCTGCCGGGCAACCGCTTCGCTCTGGCATTGAACCTGGAGCGTGACTCCGTTGGTGCCGTAGTAATGGGTCCCTATGCCGATCTGGCCGAGGGGATGAAGGTAAAGGGTACCGGCCGCATTCTGGAAGTGCCGGTCGGTCGTGGTCTGTTGGGCCGGGTGGTCAACACCCTGGGTCAGCCGATCGACGGTAAGGGTCCGGTAGACAACGACGGCTTCTCGCCGATCGAAGTGATCGCCCCGGGCGTTATCGAGCGTAAGTCTGTTGACCAGCCAGTCCAGACCGGTCTGAAAGCCATCGATGCCATGATCCCTATCGGTCGTGGCCAGCGTGAGCTGATCATCGGTGACCGCCAGGTTGGTAAGACCGCCATCGCCATCGACACCATCATCAACCAGAAAGATTCCGGCATTAAGTGCGTCTACGTTGCGATCGGCCAGAAGGCCTCCACCATCGCCAACGTGGTGCGCAAGCTGGAAGAGCACGGCGCCCTGGCCAACACCATCGTGGTCGTGGCTTCTGCCTCCGAAGCGGCTGCTCTGCAGTACCTGGCTCCCTACGCCGGTTGCTCCATGGGCGAGTACTTCCGTGACCGCGGCGAAGACGCACTGATCATCTATGATGACCTGTCCAAGCAGGCCGTTGCCTATCGCCAGATCTCCCTGCTGCTGCGCCGTCCGCCTGGACGTGAAGCTTACCCGGGTGACGTCTTCTATCTGCACTCCCGTCTGCTGGAGCGTGCTGCTCGCGTCAACGCCGAGTACGTAGAGAAGTTCACCAATGGTGCCGTGAAAGGCCAGACCGGTTCCCTGACCGCCCTGCCGATCATCGAAACCCAGGCCGGTGACGTCTCCGCGTTCGTTCCGACCAACGTGATCTCCATCACCGACGGCCAGATCTTCCTGACCTCCCAGCTGTTCAACTCCGGTATTCGTCCGGCGGTTGACCCGGGTATCTCCGTATCCCGTGTGGGCGGTGCTGCTCAGACCAAGATCGTCAAGAAGCTGTCCGGTGGTATCCGTACCGCGCTGGCCCAGTACCGCGAACTGGCGGCATTTGCCCAGTTCTCTTCCGACCTGGACGATGCCACTCGCAAGCAGCTGGATCACGGTCAGAAAGTCACCGAGCTGATGAAGCAGAAGCAGTACTCTCCGATGAGCGTGGCCCAGCAATCCCTGGTGCTGTTCGCCGCCGAGAAGGGTTATCTCGCCGATGTCGAACTGAGCAAGATCGTCGACTTCGAAGCCGCTCTGCTCTCTTACGCCAATACCCAGCATGCCGAGCTGATGGCTGAAATCAATGCCAAGGCCGACTACAACGACACGATCGTTGGCAAGCTGACTGCGTTGCTGGATGACTTCAAGGCAACCCAGACCTGGTAAGCGTGTGTGGCAGCGCAAGCTGCCACCTGATGGAGAGAAGAGATGGCCGGCGCAAAAGAGATACGTAACAAGATCGGGAGTGTGAAGAACACTCAGAAGATCACCAGCGCTATGGAAATGGTGGCAGCGAGCAAGATGCGCCGTGCGCAGGAACGCATGTCTGCCAGCCGTCCGTACGCTGAAACCATGCGCAAGGTGATCGGCCATATCGCTCAGGGGAACTTGGAATACAAGCACCCCTACCTCATCGAACGTGAGGTGAAGCGAGTGGGTTACATCGTCGTCTCCACCGACCGTGGCCTGTGTGGTGGTCTGAACATCAACCTGTTCAAGGCTGCCCTCAATGATATGAAGCAATGGAGCGCGAAAGGTGCCAAGGTTGACCTGGCATTGATCGGTAACAAGGCCTCCAACTTCTTTGAACGGCACGGCGCCAAGGTGAAAGCCCACGTCTCCGGACTGGGTGACAACCCGAGCGTCAATGACCTGATCGGTTCAGTGAAGGTCATGCTGAAGGCTTACGACAACGGTGAGATTGACAGGCTGTATCTGGTGTACAACAAGTTCGTCAACACCATGGTTCAGCAACCAAAAGTCGATCAACTGCTGCCTTTGCCCGTAACAGAAGACAGCAAGCTCGCCAAGAAGCACCACTGGGACTACCTCTATGAGCCGGATCCCAAGCAACTGCTGGATACCCTGCTGATTCGCTACGTCGAATCCCAGGTCTACCAGGGTGTGGTAGAAAACTTGGCAAGTGAACAGGCAGCCCGAATGGTTGCCATGCAAGCCGCGACTGACAACGCCGGCAACCTGATTAACGATCTGCAACTGGTATACAACAAGGCCCGTCAGGCCAGTATTACCCAGGAGCTCACAGAGATCGTTTCCGGTGCTGCTGCGGTGTAAGGCAAGGGTTATCAAAGGTTTAGAGGATTTGACATGAGTAACGGTTTCATCGTCCAAATCATCGGCGCTGTGGTGGACATCGAGTTCCCGCAGAATGCCGTGCCCCAGGTGTACGATGCACTGAAGGTTGTCAGCGAAGGCCAAGGCCAGGGTCTGGTACTGGAAGTTCAGCAACAGATCGGCGGCGGCGTCGTGCGTTGCATCACCATGGGTTCCTCCGACGGTCTGCGTCGTGGGTTGGAAGTAGTTAACAGCGGCAAGGCCATCCAGGTACCGGTCGGTACCTCGACCCTGGGCCGTATCATGAACGTACTGGGCGACCCCATCGACGAGAAGGGTCCGATCGGCGAAGAAGAGCGTTGGTCCATCCACCGCGAAGCCCCCAGCTACGAAGATCAGTCCAACAGCACCGAGCTGCTGGAGACCGGCATCAAGGTTATCGACCTGGTATGTCCGTTCGCCAAGGGTGGTAAGGTTGGTCTGTTCGGCGGCGCCGGTGTAGGCAAGACCGTCAACATGATGGAGCTGATCCGTAACATCGCGATCGAGCACAGCGGTTACTCCGTGTTCGCCGGTGTAGGTGAGCGTACCCGTGAGGGTAACGACTTCTACCACGAGATGATGGAGTCCAACGTACTGGACAAAGTATCTCTGGTTTACGGTCAGATGAACGAGCCGCCCGGAAACCGTCTGCGCGTGGCGCTGACCGGCCTGACCATGGCCGAGAAGTTCCGTGACGAAGGTCGTGACGTGCTGTTCTTCGTGGACAACATCTACCGTTACACCCTGGCCGGTACCGAAGTATCCGCACTGCTGGGCCGTATGCCCTCCGCAGTAGGTTACCAGCCGACCCTGGCCGAGGAGATGGGTGTTCTGCAAGAGCGCATCACCTCCACCAAGACTGGTTCCATCACCTCCGTACAGGCCGTTTACGTGCCTGCGGATGACTTGACCGACCCGTCTCCGGCGACCACCTTCGCCCACCTGGATGCGACCGTCGTACTGTCCCGTCAGATCGCGGCTCTGGGTATCTACCCGGCCGTTGACCCGCTGGACTCCACCTCCCGTCAGCTGGATCCGCTGGTGGTTGGCAAGGAGCACTACGAGACCGCTCGTGGCGTTCAGACCGTACTGCAGCGCTACAAGGAGCTGAAGGACATCATCGCCATCCTGGGTATGGATGAACTGTCAGAAGAAGACAAACTGACCGTAGCCCGTGCCCGTAAGATCGAGCGTTTCCTGTCCCAGCCGTTCTTCGTGGCCGAAGTATTTACCGGTTCTCCGGGCAAATACGTGCCGCTGAAGGAAACCATCCGTGGCTTCCAGGGCATCCTGAAGGGCGAGTATGACGATCTGCCGGAGCAGGCGTTCTACATGGTTGGCGGCATCGACGAAGTCGTCGAGAAGTCCAAGAAACTGTAAGCCTCGATAGGAGGGCCCATGGCTGAGATGATCTCCTTTCACCTGGATGTGGTGAGCGCCGAAGGAAAACTGTTTTCCGGTCGCGTGCAATCTGCCCAGGTATCAGGCTCCGAAGGTGAGCTGGGTCTCCGCCACGGTCATGCTCCGTTGCTGACTGCCATCAAGCCGGGCCTGGTCCGCTTGATCAAGCAAAATGGTAGCGAAGAGGTGCTGTACATCTCCGGCGGTATGCTGGAAGTACAACCCGAAGCCGTGACCGTGCTGGCCGATACTGCCATTCGCGCCGACGATCTGGATGAGGCGAAAGCCCAGGAAGCCAAGCGTCGTGCCGAAGAGCGGATCAACAGCTCCCATGGTGATATCGACTATGCTCAGGCGTCTGCCGAGCTGGCCAAAGCGATGGCCCAGTTGCGGGTTATCGATATCGTCAAAAAGAATTACCGTTAATCACGGTGATGCAAAAAGCGACCTTCGGGTCGCTTTTTTTTTGCCCGTTGGATAGACTCCGCCCAGCATTTCCACCTGTTTCAAAGGTTAGCTATGTCTCTCAACGTCGTGATCCTGGCTGCGGGCAAAGGCACCCGCATGCGTTCCTCCCTGCCCAAGGTGCTGCACCCCGTTGCCAGCAAGCCCATGGTCTCCCATGTGATCGAGACCGCCCGCCAGATCGGTGCCGAACAGCTGCACCTGGTCTATGGCCACGGCGCCGAACTGCTGAAGGAGCGGATCCAGGCATCCGACCTGAACTGGGTGCTGCAGGCCCAGCAACTGGGGACCGGCCATGCCGTGGCCCAGGCCATTCCGTTCTGGCATGACGAAGACGACGTGCTGGTGCTCTACGGCGATACCCCGCTGATCCAGCCCGAGACCCTGCAACGGTTGCTGGCGGCCAAGGCCGACGATGGCATGGCGCTGCTGACCGTGGTACTGGACAACCCGACCGGCTATGGCCGCATCGTGCGGGAACACGGCCAGGTGGTCGGCATTGTCGAGCAGAAGGATGCCAACGCCGAGCAACTCGCCATCCGTGAAGTGAACACCGGCGTGCTGGTGGCCAACGGCGGCCAGCTGCGCAGCTGGCTCTCCCGCCTGGACAACAAGAATGCCCAGGGCGAGTTCTACCTGACCGACGTCATTGCCATGGCCCACGGTGACAACTGCCCCATCGCTGCAGTCCATCCGGACAGCGCCATGGAAGTGGAAGGGGCCAACAACCGGGTGCAGCTGGCGGCGCTCGAGCGCAGCTACCAGCAGATGCAGGCCGAGAAGCTGATGATCGCTGGCGCCACCCTGATCGATCCGGCCCGTTTCGATCTGCGGGGTTCCCTGGAAATCGGGGAGGAGGTGGTGATCGACGTCAACGTCATCATCGAAGGCAAGGTGGTGCTGGGCAATCACGTGCGCATCGGTGCCGGCAGCGTATTGAAGGATTGCGTGATCGGCGACCACTCCGAGGTGAAACCTTACTCCGTCATCGAAGGTGCGCAAATTGCCGACCAGTGCTCGGTCGGGCCCTTTACCCGCCTGCGCCCGGGTGCCGTGCTGGAGCAGGATGCCCATGTCGGCAACTTCGTCGAGATGAAGAAGGCCCGGCTGGGGGTTGGCTCGAAGTGCGGTCATCTGACCTATCTGGGCGATGCGGAGATCGGTGCCAAGGTGAACATCGGTGCTGGCACCATCACCTGCAATTACGACGGGGTGAACAAGTTCCAGACCATCATCGAGGACGATGTCTTCGTCGGCTCCGATACCCAGCTGGTGGCGCCGGTGAGGATCGGCAAGGGGGCGACTCTGGGGGCCGGCTCCACCATCACCAAGGATGTGGCGGAAAACGAGCTGGTGATCACCCGGGTGCCCCAGCGCCACATTCCGAACTGGCCCCGTCCGGTCAAGAAGAAGTGATGCCCGATCAATGAAATGCAAACCGGCGCCCGAGGGCGCCGGTTTTTTTGCTTATGGCTGATGGCTGGTGTTACTGGTCGATGGCTGGGGGGCCGCCCATGCGGTGGCGGAGGGACTGCTCTCCATCACCTGATACCAGTCGAGCTTGCGAGTCAGCCCCATGACAAGCGCCAGGGTGGCGAACAGCAGCAGGGCGCCGAGCAACAGGGCTGTCTCCTCGGCCTGCAGCAGCCCGAACAGGATGGCGTAGACCAGCCCCAGCAGGGCGGCGAATCCCATGCCCTGTTTCGGGCCGCCCAGCACATGGCTCAGGTAGAAGCCGTTGAGGGCCACACTGGCCAGGGCGGCAATGAGATAGGCCCAGATAAAGCCGAGATGCTCGGTCAGCGCCAGCAGCACCAGATAGAAGATGGCCAGCCCCATGCCCACCAGCGCGTACTGGATGGGGTGTACCCGCAGCCCCTTGAGCAGCTCGAACATGAAGAAGCTGATGAAGGTGAGGCCGATGAACAGCAGGGCATATTTGGCGGCCCGCTCGTTCAGCTGATAGTGATCCACCGGTTGCACCAGGCTGACGCTGAATGACGGCAGTTTGGTGCCCGCTCCCTTCATCATGCGGTTGAAGCGGCTCTCCATGTCGGTGGCGAACCAGCTGGTCTGCCAGCTTGCCTCGAACCCTTGATCCGCAAGGGTGCGTTCACCGGGCAGAAAGTCGCCGAGAAAATTGGGATGGGGCCAGTTGCCGCTCAGGTGAAACCGGCTGTCCTGTCCGAGCGGCACCACTTCCAGCGCGTTCATGCCCTGCAGATCCAGCTCGATGTGAAAGCGGCCATCTTCGTCTGGCAAGGCGTCGAGCGGAGCATGGATCCCCACTCGCCCGTCCCCCAGCTGGGCACCAGGGGCAAACGGGATGCGTTGCTCCCCCCATTGCAGTTCGGGTACGCGGCTGATGCCCCGGGCATCGGAGAGGATCAGGCTGATATAGGGTTTGCCCGGCACCAGGGCGGGATCTGCCGGGTCGAAGCTCAGGTTCGGGTTGCCGGCCACCAGCCCCTTGTCAGCCTGGCTGGTGGGCATCAGGCCGGAGAGGGAGAGGCGACTGTGATAAATCTGGGCCTGATAGATACCGAGCTTGCGCGGGGTCACCTCCATGCTGGCCCGCACGTCCAGCCTCTGGGGCAGCTGGTAGCGATAGACCTGCTCCTTGCGAACGAAATGTTTGCCATCCTGCTCGACGGTGACGGTCCGGGTATAGGGCTGTACCAGTACGGGCCCCATCAGGCGCTGGGGCCCGCTGTGGCTGGCCATGATGCTGTGAATGGCCTGACTGCGATAGGCCTGGCGCTCCCGATTCAGCTCCATGATGGCGTGAACCGGGATCATCATCAGCAGGCAGAGCAACAGCAGCAGGGCGATCTTGTGGGTGAAAATCTGTTTGACCATGACACGTCTCCTTGTTGTTGAACGGGAGTGTGCCGGGGTCGCGTGAAGGGAGGATGGGGCAGTGTGAAGTGGTGGTGAAGGGGGATAAAAAAACCGGCGCCAGGCGCCGGTGTTGCTGGCATCAGAGTGTCTTCAACCGGGCCGGCAGGGAGGCGAACACCTCCTCCCTGGCCCTGAGGGAAGCGAACTGCTTGCCCGGCTTCTGGATAACGGTGTGGACGAAGATGAGCGTCTTGTCCTGTTTGCTGGCCCAGCCGACGAACCAGCCGATCTGCTGCTCCCTGTCCAGGCTGCCATCCAGCAGCTTGGGGTAGCCCATGCCGGTCTTGCCGTGGATCTGCCAACCGTCGATGTCGGGCTGACGCATCAGGTTGGCGGTATGACGCAGGGTCTGGGCGGAGACCGGCAGCTTGCCGCTCACCATCTTGCCAAGGAAGCGGGCTTGCTCCTGGGGGCTGATGGCGAGGCTGGTGCTGAGCCAGGCCTGGGTCAGACCGTCGTGCTTGCCCGGGTTGCCTTCGAGATCCCGGTTGCCGTAGTCGAAGCTGTCCACGTAGTGCTGGAAGCGAGCTTCTCCCAGCCACTCGGTGAGGCGCTGCGAGTACCAGATGACCGAGAATTGCATCCAGCTGCTCGGGGTGGTGGTCTGTTTCCACTCCGGCAGGAAATCAGGATCACCGGCCTTGAACGGCAGGGCCGGCAGTTGTTCATCCACCAGGAAGCCGCTGTCATAGCCCATCAGTGCCAGCGGGATCTTGAAGGTGGAGGCCGGGGTCAACTGGGCGGCACAGTCCCCCTGGGTGCTGACGGGTTTGCCGGTTCCATCGGCAAACAGCATGCAGCCAGAAGCGGCGCTGGCAGGCAGTGCACAGAAGAGGCCGGCGGCAAGCAGACCGGACAACAGCATACGGGGCATATCTATCTCCTTGATTAATACGAATGCGCATCGACGGGGAAGGTCGTCATCGAGGAGGTGCAGCTTAGCCCGGCTCTGTGTGCTTGGTGTGAAGTGTCCTCAGTTGCCGGGCAGCCAGAGTGTGGCCAGCACCCCCCCGTCCGGCTGATTGGCAAGGGCAAGATGGCCGCCGTGCTGGCGTGCCACCTCCATGGCAAAACTGAGCCCGAGGCCGCTGCTCTTGCCCTTGTCTGGCCTTGGCAGGGAGTAGAAACGCTCGAAAATCCTGGGCAGCGCAAAGTCGGGAATGCCTGGCCCCTGATCCCGCACCCGGAAGCAATAACCCCCCTCCTCCATGGCGCCGCTCAGCACCAGGGTACTGCCGGCGGGGGCGAAATCGAGGGCGTTGTCCAGCAGGTTGCCAAGGGCCTGCTCCACCAGCAGGGGATCCCACTTCTGCTTCTGACCTTCCCCCAGCTCGGCGTGCAGGGCGATCTGGCGGCGCTGGGCCTGGATCTGGCGGGCATCGAGCACCCGTCTGCCCAGCCGGGCCGGCTCAACGGATTGTCTGTCCAGCCCCTGCCCTGATTCGAGGCGGGCGAGTTGCAGCATGCGTTCGATCAGCTGCTGCATGCGGGCCGTCTCCAGATTGATGTTGCCGATGAAGCGCTTTGCGATGTCCGGCGGCGGCGCCTCGGCCAGGATCTCCCCCGCCCCGCGAATGGCCGCCAGCGGGCTTTTGAGCTCGTGGGTCAGGCTGTGGACATAGGCCTCGATATAGGCCTTGCCGTCCAGTTGGCGGCGCATGGTCTCCAGGGAGTGGCCTAGCCTGTCCAGTTCGGGGCTGTAGAGGCGCGGCAGGCTGGCGGGCTGACCCTGGCTGATTGCATCCGCATAGTGCACCAGCTTGCCGATGGCGCGGTTGAGCCACCACACCAGCAAGGCGCCGATGAGCAGCGAGATGAACAGCAGCAGGGCCGCCCCTTTCAGCAACTGGTGTTCGCTGCGCTCTATCATGGGCTGCAGGGTGCTGTTGGGCTTGGCGACGGTGAGGGAGCCGATGATCTCGACCCCTTCCCGCAGCGGAGCTGCCACATACATGGTCGAGCTGGCAGCATCGTCGGGATCGGTGCGGGTGCTGCGGGCGCCATATTCGCCACGCAGGGTCAGGTAGACGTCGTTCCAGCGCGAGTAGTCCTTGCCCAGATCCACCCCGTCCGAGTCGTAGACCACCCTGCCTTTTGCGTCGGTCACATAGATGCGGTACTCCGCCTGCTGCTTGAGGTGGCCATCGATGAGGGCATTGATGGGACTCTGGTTGAGGCGGGCGAAGGCGCTGGCCAGCCGGCCATTCGCCATCTTTCCTTCCTGCATGTCGTCCAGGGCCAGGGGGGCCAGCATCTGCGCCATGTCCACCAGGGTATCTTCGGTGGCGCTGCGTACCCCGGGCTTGATCTCCTCGACGAAGATCTCCAGCACGAACCAGGCGGCCAGGGCGAAGATCAGCACCAGGCCGCACAGCAGTTGCAATCCGATTCTCATCTCATCCCCCTGCCGATGCCCGGCCACCCTGAGTTCATGCCAGCTCCAGACTGTAGCCCAGCCCGCGGTGGGTCAGGATCAGGTTGGCGTCAGGATCCCGCTCCCGCAGCTTGGCTCTCAGGGTCTTGATGTGGGTGTCGACGGTGCGATCCAGACTCTCTTCCGCATCCTGCCACACCAGGTCCATCAGCTGCTGGCGGGAGTAGACCCGACCCGGCGCCAGCATCAGGGTCTTGAGCAGCAGGTACTCATAGCGGGTGAGCGTCAGGGGCTGGCCCAGGAAGCAGATTCGTGCCCGCTCCTCGTCCAGGGCGAGTGGCTGTATCGGCTGGGAGGGGGCGGGCTGGCTGCGGCGCAGGATGACCCGCACCCGGGCACACACCTCACGAGGCGAGAAGGGTTTGGCCACATAGTCGTCTGCCCCTATCTCCAGCCCGATCAGCCTGTCTATCTCCTCGCTGCGAGCGGTGAGAAACATCAGGGGAATATCGGTCAGTGCCCGCACCCGCTTGCACAGTTCGAAACCGCTGATGTCCGGCAGCCCCACATCCAGGATCAAAAAATCCGGTCGCGTCTGTTCCAGTCGCGCCAGCAACGGCTGACCGAGGGGGAACCACTCCACCTCGAAACCATCGGTCTGCAGGGCATAGATCAGGGTATCGGCAATGCTGGCTTCATCTTCCACCAGCCAGATGAGTCGTTTTTGCATGGCATCCTCGTCGCAAATCAGCTGCCCCATTCTGGCATCGAACCAAATCGGATCCTATTTGCCGTTTGATTTTTCCCGAAAAGGCATTAATATTTCGTCATTCTTTCGAATCGAAACTTATAAATGACCAAACGCAACACACAGCAGCGCCGTCACACCATAGTGAGTCTGGTGCAGGAGCAGGGGGAAGTCAGCGTCGATGCCCTGGCCAAACACTTCGCCACTTCCGAGGTGACCATCCGCAAAGATCTGGCGGTGCTGGAGACCGGTGGCCTGTTGCTGCGTCGCTACGGCGGTGCCGTTCCCCTCCCCAGCGAGATGGTGGTGGACAGCAACCCGGAACAAGTTTCGAATCGAAAGCTTGCCATTGCCCGCGCCGCCGCCGAGCGGATCCGCGATCACAACCGCGTCATCATCGACAGCGGCAGCACCACCAGCGCCATGATCCCCATGCTGGGCAACAAGCGCGGCCTCATTGTCATGACCAACTCCCTCAATGTGGCCGGTGCCCTGCGCGAGCTGGAAAACGAACCCACCCTGCTGATGACTGGCGGGACCTGGGATCCCCACTCCGAATCTTTCCAGGGGAAGGTGGCGGAGCAGGTGCTGCGCTCCTATGACTTCGACCAGCTCTTCATCGGTGCCGATGGCATCGACCCGGAGCGGGGCACCACCACCTTCAACGAGCTGGTGGGCCTCTCCCGGGTCATGGCCGAAGTGTCGCGGGAGGTCATCGTCATGGTGGAGTCGGAGAAGATCGGCCGAAAAATCCCCAATCTCGAGCTGCCCTGGTCCGGCATCCATACCCTGGTGACCGACGAGGGGCTGAGCAATGCGGCCAGAGAACAGATTCAGGCCAGGGGGATCACGCTGATTTGCGCCCCCGTGGCCGTGTGATTTGAACAAACCATTATCCAACCGAATTAACGTCTTACGTTTCAAGGAGAAGTGTATGTGTGGCATCGTCGGGGCCGTCGCCCAACGTGATGTGGCTGAAATCCTGGTAGAGGGCCTGCGCCGTCTGGAATACCGTGGCTACGATTCGGCCGGTGTTGCCGTGTTCAGCGCCAACCAGCCGCTGCAGCGGGTGCGTCGCCTCGGAAAGGTGGCCGAACTGGCCAAGGCACTGGAAGAGCAGTCCGTCCACGGTGGTACCGGCATTGCCCACACCCGCTGGGCTACCCATGGCGAGCCGTCCGAGCGCAATGCTCACCCCCACGTCTCCGAGCATATCGTGGTGGTGCACAACGGCATCATCGAGAACCACGAAGAGCTGCGGGAAGAGTTGAAGGCGCTGGGCTATGTGTTCAGCTCCGACACCGACACCGAAGTGATTGCCCACCTGGTGCACCACGAGCTGAAATCCGCCCCCAGCCTGCTGGCGGCCATGCAGGTAGCGGTGAAGCAGCTGCGCGGCGCCTACGGCACCGTGGTGATGGACAGCCGTGACGACAGCCGCGTGGTGGTGGCCCGCTCCGGCTCCCCCCTGGTGATCGGCCGCGGCATCGGCGAGAACTTCATCGCCTCCGACCAGATGGCCCTGCTGCCGGTGACCCGCCGCTTCATCTTCCTAGAAGAGGGCGATGTGGCCGAAGTGACCCGCCGCGACGTGCATATCTTCGATACCGACGGCCATGCCGTGGTACGCGAGGAGCTGGAGTCCGAACTCTCCCACGACGCCGGTGACAAGGGCGAGTATCGCCACTACATGCTCAAAGAGATCCACGAGCAACCCAAGGCCATCACCAACACCCTGGAAGGGCGTCTGGGTGGTGATCACGTGGTGGTCGAGTCGTTCGGCAATGGTGCGCGCGCCATCTTCGACAAGGTCGATCACGTGCAGATCGTCGCTTGTGGCACCTCCTATCACTCCGGCATGGTGGCTCGCTACTGGTTCGAAGAGATCGCCGGCGTCTCCTGCGACGTGGAGATCGCCTCCGAGTTCCGCTATCGCAAGTCGGTGGTGCGCCCCAACAGCCTGCTGGTGACCCTCTCCCAGAGCGGCGAGACCGCCGATACCCTGGCGGCCCTGCGTCTGGCCAAGGAGTCCGGCTACATGAGCTCGCTGGCCATCTGCAACGTGCCGGGCTCCTCCCTGGTGCGTGAATCGGATCTGGCCTTTATGACCCGAGCCGGTGCCGAAATCGGCGTGGCCTCCACCAAAGCGTTCACCACCCAGCTGGCCGGTCTGCTGATGCTGGTGGCCTCCATCGGTCGTTGCCGTGGCCACCTGAGCACCGCCGCCGAAGCTGAGCTGGTCAAGGCGCTGCAGGCCCTGCCGCTGCGCATCAAGGAGAGCCTGGCGCTGGCCAAGGATATCGAGGCCCTGGCCGAAGAGTTTGCCGACAAGCACCACAGCCTGTTCCTGGGTCGCGGCAGCCAGTACCCCATCGCCATGGAAGGGGCACTCAAGCTCAAAGAGATCTCCTACATCCACGCCGAGGCCTATGCCGCCGGTGAGTTGAAGCACGGTCCGCTGGCGCTGATCGATGCCGAGATGCCCATCATAGTGGTGGCGCCGAACAACGATCTGCTGGAGAAGCTCAAGTCCAACGTGGAAGAGGTGCGTGCCCGTGGCGGTATCCTCTACGTCTTCGCCGATGCCGATACCGGCTTCAAGAGCGACGAGACCATGCGGGTGATGAGCCTGAACCACGTGGAAGAGGTGATCGCGCCGATCGTCTATACTGTGCCGCTGCAGCTGCTCTCCTACCATGTTGCCCTCATCAAGGGTACCGACGTGGATCAGCCGCGCAACCTGGCAAAATCCGTGACGGTGGAATAAGCCGTCGCCGGAAATGAAAAAAGAGTGTATGAGAGCAATAAAGATTCATACCAAGTAATAAAGTATCATATCAAGTAATAAAGTTGCATACCTTAGCCGCCCTAGCTAAGCTCAATCTATGAGCAATAGCGGGGCGGCTTTGTTATGGTGGGAAGAAAAAACGTTAACACGGAGTTACAGAGTCAGAAGTGGCTGCGTGAGGGCCGAGGAGGTGGTCATGGTTCCGACTACAAGCCATGGTTAACCGTCAGGGATTTACCATCTGAAGGTCGCTCGCACCGCGTTTTTGGTCATAATTCTCAACGCACCCACCACTTACTGTCGGATTTGGAACTGGCTGTATTCCTGTTATTGGAATGGAATATTTCGACTGTAGATATTCGCGAGCAATTCCCTCTTCGTTTGGAGGATACCAAGGCTCTTGCGCTGGAGTCCGAGATCGATCACCCTGCCGTTCGCGGTGTTCTGCAGGTTATGAGCTCAGACTTTCTCGTCAACACCTCTAACGCTAACCGGCCAAAATTTGCACTGCAAGCCAAGTACGCAGAGACACTGAGTAATGCGAGAACCATTGAGAAATTGGAGCTGGAACGCCGCTATTGGTTACAAAAAGGAGTGCCTTGGTGGTTGATCACAGAGAAGGACATTCCGAATGTGGTTACAAAAAACATCAGTTGGCTTTATCCGGCACAACGGGACGAGATAGCGGTTGATGTGCTGATAGAGCGCGCAGGGTTTTATCAGTACCACTTTCAGAGTGCGCCGGAGAGAAGCGTGATTGATGTAGCTAAACAGCTGGATACTGCTTATCATCAGCCGATGGGGCAATCCCTGCTGGAGATTAGGCAGCTACTGGCTCAACGCTGTTTTCTGTTCGACATATTGACGCCAATAACCAAGTTAAAAGCCGGTGATCTGCAACTGGAGAACATTGAGGCTATTTCGGAGGCGTTACATGTTTCAAATCAATGAGGTTATCAGCGTTGATGGTGTTGCCTACCGGATCTTGGCTGAGTTGCCGGATGAAATTATCTTGATAGCCTTGGACAATGAGTCTGCTTTCCCTTCGGTGGTTTCTCGTCAGGAATTGTTGGATGCCATCGATAACGAAGTGTTACAACGGATCGAAGATCCCTATGCCAGGCTTTATTACGCCAAACCGGATGATGGAACTAAGGCTAGGGAATTACGGGATAAAAATTATCAGCTTATTCAACCACTGATATCCAACCCAGAATGTATGTTCCCCCGCGCAAGAAATAGGGCTGTAAATCATATCATTGCAACACATGGATCAACCAAACAGACACTTTATCGGCTTATCCGCCGTTATTGGCAACGTGGGCAAACTCCCAATGCTCTTCTTCCTGACTATGAGAACTCCGGTGCTAAGGGAAAAAAGAGATTGTCAAAGGGCGGAAAGCTTGGTCGCCCCAGACAGACTGGCTCAGGAGTCGGCGCTGTTATTGATGAACAGATAGAGAGACTCTTTCGTAGAGCAATTGAAAAGCACTATCTTATAAAAAATGGTAAATCATTTATTGAGACTCATAACCGTTTCAAAGGGATGTATCATAACTATTATCCTGACGTTGCAGAGTCGGAGATCCCATCTATTTGGCAGATGAAGCACTTCTTCAAACGCGATTACTCTCAAGTTGAAAAACTAAAACAAAGGGTCAGCAAGATTAATTACAATAAGGATGTCAGGCCGTTGCAGGCAACAGCGAACACGCATGTTCTCGGTCCAGGCTCCCGGTTTGAGATTGATGCGACTATCGCTGATATCTACTTGGTTTCAGATAGTGATCGTAAAAATATAGTTGGCCGGCCAATAGTTTATATGGTCATTGATGTGTTTAGTCGAATGGTCGCTGGCTTTTATATAGGCTTTGAGAATCCTTCCTATGTGGCAGCTATGCAAGCCTTAGCGATTGCCATGACCGACAAGGTGAAATTATGTCAGCAACTCGATATTGATATTGACGAGTCTGATTGGCCTGTCATGGGCATCCCAGATGCTATATTGGCTGACCGTGGTGAATTGCTGGGGTGTCAGATCGAATCGTTAGAGCAGAGTTTTTCTGTTCGGATAGAAAATGCACCACCTTTTCGTGGTGATTGTAAAGGGATAGTTGAGCGTTTTTTCAGAACCATACAGGCGGTTTTCAAACCATTTGCTCCAGGTGTTGTATCTGATAATACGGTAAAAAAACGGGGAGGAAGTGATTACCGATTGGATGCGATGCTCAATATACACGAATTTACATCGATCATTCTGTCGGCCATCTTATTTCACAATCGATATCATGTGTTGGAAACCTATGATCGCGACATCGATATGCCTGCCGATTTGCCTATAACGCCATTATCGTTATGGAATTGGGGATTGCAGAATAGGTCAGGGCGGTTACGGACGGTTCCTGAAAATGCCCTGCAGGTTAGTTTGCTACCTCGAACGAAGGCTACCCTCTCCCCTCTGGGGCTCTGCGTATTTGGCGTGTATTACACTTGCCAAGAAATACTACAAATGGGGTGGTTGCACAGGGGCAAGAATGTTTCCAGGCCTGAATCATTAGAGGTTGCCTATGACCCAGCTGTTGCAGATGTTATCTATCTGCTGCCACAGCAAAACAGTGCGGAATATTGGACCTGTGGATTGACCGAGCGCTCTCGAGAGTTCCGTGGCTGTTCTTTCTGGGATGTCTGGTTGATTACGAGACAGCAAAAGGTTGTTGTGGCAGAGAGCAAGCTAGTTGCTGATCGTGAGAAGCGAAGAGTCGATGAGTTGATTAACTCAAAAATACGGCAAGCGGAAGCCCAAGTTCAAGCCGAAGATGCCCCAGTAGTGTCAGATCGCCAACGCATTGCAGGCATCAGGGGTAATCGAGCCAAGGAGAAGGACAAAGAGAGAAAACGCGCCAAATCTGTTGCGACATCTGAGCCATCAAGTGAGCCAGCAACTGTGGTACCGTTATCTAAAGGTGCGGATGACTATAAGTATCCGGATTATATCGACGAACTCTTCAAGGACGACTAGATGGTATTACCAGCTAACATGGCCAAGGCCGTCTACAACGACCCTGGCATTGAACAGTATCGTGGCAACCCCTTGATCGAGGCATTGCCACCTATCATGACTACTCAGCAGATAAAACAGGGGTTGAGCGGCGCCATCAAGTTTGATCCCAAGGATATCTATGTCGATGGCCCTTGGCGTGTTCATGTGATATCCCAGTTGCTGGATGACTTTTTTCAGCCGATAAGCCGTCATTTACAACTGGAATCAAAGTTATCCATCATGATCCGGCAGGGGTATGTTGGACGCAACCTGAGCGATGGATCTTTGAATGTGCAACTGCAAAATGGTTATGAGCGGGTTATGTCTGGTGAGTTGGATGTTTTTCGGTTCGAGCAGGTTAAATCGACAGCCCGTAGCCTGTCGTTGATTGGGTGCTCTGGGTCAGGAAAAAGTAGCACCATCAACCGGATCTTGGCAACTTATCCTCAAGTGCTCTACCACGAGCAATACAATTTTACCCAGATTGTCTACTTGAAGCTGGATTGCCCTCATGACGGCTCATTAAAAAGCCTGTGTCATCACTTTTTCAGGGCTATTGATGCCGTACTGCATACGGACTATGAACGCAAATATGCGCTTAAACGCCACAGTGTTGAGACCCTGATGGCATTGATGAGCCAAATCGCTAATGTCCACGCGATTGGCGTGCTGGTCATTGATGAGATTCAGCACCTGAGTATGAGCCGTTCCGGTGGCGTGGAGAAGATGCTAAATTTCTTCGTGACATTGGTAAATGTGATCGGCTTGCCTGTTGTCATGGTGGGGACCCCCAAGGCCAGACCCATCTTTGAGATGGACTTGAGATCGGCAAGGCGTGGAGCCGGTTTTGGCGCATTGCTTTGGGAGCCTATGCAGGCTACCAAGCCTAGCGTGGATCCTGCCACCAACCAGCCCAGGCCTACAGAGTGGATGGCCTTCACCGATAAGCTGTGGCAATACCAGTGGCTACAACAACGGGATGAAAATTTGTCCGATGAGGTTCGGGATTGCTGGTTCGAGCTGTCCCAAGGGGTGCTGGACATAGTGGTAAAACTCTTTGTTCTGGCCCAGTTGAGAGCTATTGCCACCCGCATCGAACGGATCACTCCACAGCTGTTGCGGCAGGTTTATGAGGATGAACTCAAACCGGTACACGCCATGTTGGCCGCGTTACGCTCCAAAGATCCTGAGTTAATCGCCAGATATTCGGATCTGAGCATCCCGGATATAGACAAAAAGATCCTAGTTCTCAGCACCAAGATTGATGAAGCCAGAGTTGCTCTGGATTCTCATCATAACCGATATGGTGGCAATGAGCAGGCCATCCGCTTGCATAACCTGCTCGTTGGCATGGATTGCCATTCTGAGCTGATTGTGCCGTTAATTGATCGCGCCTTCAGTACATATCCGGATCTGTCCGTCAGAGAGCTGATGCCTATCGTTCTTGATTGGTACAACTCGGACTCAAAGCCACAAGATAACGCAAAACCCAGGCCCGCTCGTCTCAAGCCAAAAGAGTGGCACACGCTGCACACCGACGATCTGCGTTTCCAGTTTTCCCAATGTGGCAAGGACAACCCTCACTATCCTGCATTCAAGAAAGCCGGGGTCACCTTCGATGTGGATACCTGGCTGAGAAGGATGGGCTAGCCATGTTGAACTTTCCGGTTCCTTATCCAGATGAGCTGATTTACAGCTTGGTGGCCAGAGCCGGAATACATTTGGGACTAACCAGCCCAAAGCAGTTGTTGGATGAGGTTTTTGCCAACCGGCATGTCATTGCAACGGTTGATCTCCCTAATCATCTGGCACCTTTGGCTCGGTTATTGCCGGATAGTATGGGCCTTGATGTTGAACGACTTGCCTATATGCATACGCTATTTCCTGTCTATGCCCCTTTTACACCAGAGGATCGCCGGAAGTTCTGCCTTGAGAAGATGGCAGGAGAATCTCAAGGAGCAATTCACCTTATCCTCGGGATAGTGGCATCCAGAGTTAAACAGTCGCTTTCATTACGCTATTGCCCGCAATGCCTGCAAAATCAGCGTTTTCATCAAGGTGAATACTACTGGCTGCGCTCATGGCAAGTGATAGGGGCTGATTGTTGCTTGTTTCATGGCACCCTAGCCGAGGCTAATCTTGAGCGGCATGCTTATCATCGCCATGAGTTTATTGCTCCCAATCCCTTGTTGTGCCCACCTGTGCCCCAGTCTGCCGGACGCGATCACGTCATCCGGGTTACTCGTCAAGTAAATGCACTGTTGCAACGTCAGGCTAAAACATCACCGTCCTTTTCCCAGTGGAGTTCATTTTACAACCAGCTAGCGAGCATGTCCGGGTGTGCCAAGGTGAAGCAGGTAAAACAGGGCGATATTCATGAGCGTGTATTATCCCGTTGGCCGGCTGATTGGTTAGTGCAACAAGGATTGGCTATTCATAACGAATCAGGTTGTTGGCTGCAGGCTATCTTCCGTAAGCACCGAAAATCCTTCAGCTATCTGGAACATATCGTTGCCCTGGATAGCCTGTTGCCTGAGTCTTGGAACATAGCGACGGTGCTGGACGAAGTGCAGAGTATTCCAACAGGAATTTACGGTCTCCATCCTGTTCCTCAGGAGGAAAAGAGCGACCAGTTGGTAGAATATCGAGCTAGCTGGCAGCAGTTGCTGGAATGTCATGGTGTTAAGCTGGCCCGCCTCTCTCATCAGGCGTTATATGCCTGGTTGTATCGGCATGATCGACGCTGGCTTCTGGAGTTTAACCGGCAACACTATCAAAGTCGTGCCAGAGAAAATCACCGGGTCGATTGGCCAAAGAGGGATCGTGTGACTTGCCGTCAGTTACTCAAGATCCTGAGTGAACAGACGTGGCGTCTTGACTCCCCTCGGCTATCGATGCGCTGGTATCTGTCGAGGTTGCCTACCGGCGCCATGGTGGAGAAAAAATTGAGCAAAATGCCGCTTACGCGCTTGTTTTTTAAACGATATTGTGAAGATATTACGGACTACCAAGTGCGTCGCTTGGCTTTTGCCTCTGGATTGTTAGTACAAAAAGAAGGCACCTTGCGACGATGGCGACTTTTGCGTGTAGCCGGCTTAAGCGATGAGCGGTTAACCTCGATGTCAGAACGGCTGTTAAGTGATGTTTTGGAGGACTAATGCAGGATATCCGCTTTGACAAGGTGTCTGATGATACAACAATCTTGGCAATCGGCTCGCTGTTCAGGCGGATTGATAATTCCCAGTGGGGCGTCAATCTTGATCTGGTGCCCAAAGCGGAAGCTGGGTCACTACGGGTGTCAAATATCCCCGTCTTGGCTCGCAAACGTGTGTTGAATCCGACCCAAGAGCACAGGCCTGCTGGTTTTCGTCTCTCTTTAACTATCGACAGCACTGAGACTTGGCAAAGAAAGAGGTTGGGAGATTACCCGGTTTCCTCTGCCATTCGCGCAATGGACAAACGCCAACACTGCTTTTGTTTTCTTGCAAATGACATACAGATATATCTTCCCCAGTTGGAGCTCGCTCGTGTACTTTTCTTGCACGACGGTTATCTATCTCGCTCAGCACTTGAGCCTGATTATCTGAAAAGTGAGTTTTCGATTGAACACGTCAGCGCCGAGGTTGTCCGGGTGAATGTATTGCCTTCCTCCAGCTACCCGCTCAAGTCTCTAGATGACTTCGAGTCGCGACGTTTGTTGAGCTGGATTTTGATCGATCCTGATGCCCGTGCTTCTTACGAAAGCATAGGCCGCAGTCAAAAGCTGAATGGCTATGAGAAGGGAGGATATCGGCAATGGGAGTTTGAGTTTACTCCTCCACCTTTACCATCGGTCTCTTTTGAAATCCGAGGGCGATTCGATAAAGAAGCCAAAAGCATGCTGGTTTACGAGGTGGCCAGTCTGCGAAATATACAGGCAGATATCCCAAGTGAAGTGGAATTTTTCCATCCCAAGTTGCGGGAGTATGTGCGAGGTGAAGGGGACGGTGCAGTACGCTTGGTCGCTGAACGCCCACCAATTCACTCGGTGCATGATGGGGCGGATGCCAATGCGGATACCACGCCTGTTTTATTGCGGGCTCCATCTGTCGTGTTTGAGTTTTCTAAGGCATTCAATACGCGTAAGGTAGCCGAGAAGAAGCAAGAAGGTGCCAATGGCAAGGCCGATGATGAGGTGGGCTCCCAAGCATCAGAGGATGTCAGCACTGAAGAGTCAGTTGCAGGAGGGATTCTGCCCAGCGCAGAGTGGACAGCTGAATCGGACGAAACCGATGATCTGCATCTCTACGCCAATAAGTTTGATTGCTTTCAATCGATGCTGGATGAGTTGGTGGCGGCCCATGGTTGCGTGATTAGATCCAAGCAACTGCGCAAGCTACCTAAGCTCTACCGTTGTAATCGCCACCTGCTTCTGGATGGCAATCCCAGATGCTTGGCCGTCGTTGAGGTTGAGTCGCACAATCGCATCTTTCATATCCTCGAAGTCGATACCTCCGATGGGATTTGCTCCCTCTCAACCCTGCTATTAAGGCTGACGTCGCAGCAGGGGTGGCAGGAGCAGCTT
Source organism: Aeromonas sp. ASNIH1 (assembly GCF_002934285.1). Taxonomy (NCBI): domain Bacteria; kingdom Pseudomonadati; phylum Pseudomonadota; class Gammaproteobacteria; order Aeromonadales; family Aeromonadaceae; genus Aeromonas; species Aeromonas sp. ASNIH1. The sequence continues at coordinate 1,553,917 of NZ_CP026228.1, forward strand.
AAGTTATTGGAAGAAGAGTTAACCCAGAAATCATTGCATTGGCCAAGTAAGCGGCTGAAAGCGCTTTGTGGCAAGGATGGTTATTCCGGCATCCCTCATCCACAGACCAAATCTGTGGATAAGGGCAAGCTGCCTGAGAAGTCGATAGAGCACTGGGCGACAAGGTTTCATAGTTGGATGACGTCAATCTAAACCTATAGAAAGAGCTCACAACAAGATGATCTATGTCTACATTTGAGACCTGAATATCTTGATGTTGTACAAATTTCGGCACACCATGTCATCAATTTGATTATATTTATGGTGCCGTATGAGATACACAGCTAAACCTTCTTCTCTCTTGGTCGGAGCGCATGGTTAGCTCGCCCTCTCAGCGTGTCGAGGATTTGAGCCTTGCCCTGTGCTTGCTATCTGCTCTGGGCTTCGGCGATTGGGTGAACGGCGTTGCGAATCGCCCACCGCGCTAAGCAACCCCAAGATGAATGTGCTTGCCCCGATCTGCCGTGCAATCCACGCCAAAAAACCAGTTGCCATTCGCTACCACTCGATGAGCGGGGGTGAGTCCGAACGGATCATCGTGCCCTTCGTCCTGGTAGACACCGGCTTACGGTGGCATATCCGAGCCTTTGATCGGAAGAGCAGCGAGTTCCGCGACTTCGTAGTCACACGCATAGAAGCGCCAACCTTGCTCGGCGAAAGAACCCAAGGCCAACGAGAGCCAGGTCAACGACATTCAGTGGACGCGTATGGTCGAGCTGGAACTCGTTCCCCATCCACGTCTGGCTCGACCCGAGATCATCCGGATGGACTATGGGATGAATGATGGCTCAATCCGGATGCGCGTACGCGCGGCGGTGGCGGGCTATATGTTGCTGCGCTGGAGCGTGGACTGCTCGCCCGATCACAGCCTCAAAGAAGAACAGTTCCGCTTGTGGCTCAGCGAACCGCTGGCGCTGTACGGAGTAGAGAATGCGAAGCTCGCTCCGGGGTATCAAGCCCCATTAGCGAAGGTATCACCCAAAGGATAAGAACAAGATGGCACACAACGTCACCAGCAAGAACGGCAACGGTGGGAACCTCGGCTTCGAGGCTGAACTTTTCAATGTTGCGTCGATCAAAGGTGGCGACTAATGAACAACGAACGCTATCCGCTGGAATTGGCTATTTCAGTTCAGGACTTTACGGCGTCAGGCTGGAAGGATGCGATTGCCCAAGCTACCCGCGAAGGATATTCGTCGATGTGGCAGGCACTGTCGGCTGCTGCGCGCAGTACCATTGAGCAAGGGCGAATTGAACACGGCAAGGTCTTATGGCTGCTTGCAGATGCCTGTTCTATGATGCTTTCACCGTCGAGCCCGAATGAACCCTTTAAGCCTTTTGCTGTTTTCCATGACCGCCGGTCGGTCATCCCGGATGACATGCCTGATTCCGACATTCTGTTCTTTGCCGCGATCGTCGATCTGGTGAACGACGACTGGCTGAAGGCGCGACTCAGCGATTTGGTCTGGTTGAAGGGCAAGCCTCGTAACACTTCATTCGCTCTAAAGGCCATCGACGCCTACCGCTGCCTTCCACTAGACACAGATACCTGGATACATGGAGGGCGTGACTGTTGGCCACGTGCCATCAGTCTGGCGCGGATGCTCAAAAGTGGTGCTGGAGATAGGCTCCAGCAAATGGAGGCGTCAATTGTCACTGCTTTTAACGCAGCGACCCGGGACGACGGTTTCCTTGGGCTTTGGCTTGCCGACCTTCTGAAGTCGAATGGTTTGGGGCGGGCGAACCGAGCCGATGTGGCAAGGAAGCTAGAAGTTTTGGCCCGCGAATTTGATTGTGAAGGTGATCTGCATAGGGCGCGGGAGTATTTTTCTGTTGCTACCGAATGGCATAAGGCCATTCCTGACGAGGTCAAAGCGGCAGAAATGACGGTGGCGGTCGCCGAAGGTTGGGTAAAAGAAGCCGTTGCACGCTCCACATCGGAAAGCCTGAGTCACATGGTGGCCGCGAGCTTTTACGAGAATGCCATCCAGACGTACCGAACGGTTCCCAGAGCCGAGCGCTCTACGCATCAGGTTGATGAGCGAATTGCCGAGTTGCGAGCCCACTTGAACGATTCTGGAGAGAGAGCTCTGGGAGAGATGAGACTCATTCAAACGTCCGGTGTCGATATCACCCAGCTCGTCGAAAACGCGAGGAAGTCCGTCACCGGAAAATCTGCACAACATGCATTGCTCGCATTTGCGAATCTGCATCGTGGTGTCAACGCAGAAGAACTGCGCAATAGAGCGCAGGAAAGAATGCGTCAGTATCCCTTGCAATCACTGTTTTCTGCGACCGTGATGAGTCGTGATGGGCGGGTCATTGCCAAGCGCCCTGCGATGAGCCTTGGCGGAGAAGAACTGACGGCAGACGACGAAATTGCGATCCGCGCTGAGATGATCCGTGACTACGGCATCCTGGTTAGTATTGTGGTGCAAGGCGACATCTGGCCAGCCTTGGAAGTGCTTTTGCTTGAACATCGGTTGCGGGAGGCCGATTTCATCGAATTGGCCCGCCACTCACCCATCGTGCCCAAAGAGCGGGCTGGTCTTTTCGGTAAGGCACTGTTTGCCGGTTACGAGCGTGATTTCGTTACAGCGCTGCATTTGCTGATTCCGCAGATCGAGCACTTGGTGCGCGAGCATCTCAAGCAGGCAGGAGCCAAGACCACGAACCTCGACAAAGATGGTATCCAGAACGAAAACGGAATGAGCACATTGCTGGACTTGCCAGAGGCCAAACAGGTATTCGGCAAGGATCTCGCCTTTGAGCTCGAGTCGCTGTTCTGTAATGCCTTCGGCCCCAATTTGCGTAACGAGTTGGCCCATGGGCTGCTCGACGAGGATGGATGCAACTCACCCTTCGCTATTTATGCGTGGTGGCTGGCATTAAGGCTCACCTTCAATACATGGTGGAACTCAGCGAACCCTATCTCTAGGCTTCCGGAAGGCAACGATAAGCAAGCAGCAGCACCGGACGTGGAGTCCGTTGAAGAATAAGGAGTACTGTAATGGCTTTTCTGTCGGAGGACGCCGTGCACCCCCTGTTTCAACAGGCCGAGCCGAGGCGTTGTCACTTTCTATCCCATGATATTGAGCCTATCATTGGACAAAAAAATAAGAACATCAGGTACTTCCACAGCACAAGTAAAGGCGAATCAAATGGAATTGATCATCATCATCTTTGTTGTCTGGGGTTGTTACGCCTTGTTCAGTAGAGCCAACAAGAAGACGCCACCCAATAAACAGAGCCAGGAACCACGCAACGAAGAAGTGCTGAATAAAAGGGATGTGCAAGTGCGAAGCGAGCCTGATGACGATGAGTTGGCCACCTTCACTATATCTGTCTCAACGTCTTACGGCGGACAAGAAACCAAAAGCAACAACAAAACCAAAGGGTGCTGGATCACCCCTGGAGAGCTCATATCTGTGGCCGGGCATGAAATTTGCGGAGGTTTTTTTTACTTCGGCGGTCGTTTGCCGGATCTGGATGGATATGGTGTCGAAGCATCATTAGTCGATTCCAGTCTTCCGATCTACCGTGACACAGACATGCTATATCAAGATGAAACGCTGGGCTACTGGCCTTCGTTCAATCGCCTCTCTGAGTCTTCGCGGGGTGCGTATCTGACATGGTTAGCAAGCGAGCGCGAGAACCCCAATGTACCGTTAGGCTATGTATTTATCTATTTCTACGGACTAGAGCGGCGCATCCTCGTTGATTCCAAGGAAGGGGGGGTTACAGACGCAGAATTCAAATCGATATACCAGGAACTCCAGCGGCTGCGGTCAATTTATGGGTCGAACAGGTCCTTTGCCGGCTACTCGCTCCGTCTAATGGAGCTGATGGCTCTCATGCGGCCTGGCGTGGTTGCGTTTGAGGAACAGGACGAGCAGCATCATGACTCATTGCTGTTTCGCTACCAACTGGCTACTCGGGTATCCAAGGGCGAACCGATACCTGCTCATCTTGCACTGACATGGATCAAGAACAGTCAGGAGTACACGCTTCGGACACCCGCGCGCCGATGCGCTGAGCAGTTTGCCACCCTATTTAAGCTACAGTATGCCGATCAGTTTGGGGACGGCATGATTGTCAAATCGAACAAAACGCGATTGACTCTCCACTACTATCCCGCCAGCGCAAGCCTGCGCGGATTTTCGCTGGAGCAGCCAGGCCTGCCCGACCCCAGTGTTCTGAAAGCACCAGTCAAGAAAATGATCGCGATTGCAGATACGTCCACCGAATTGCTGTCTGCTTACAGTCGCTATCTCGGTAAGAAGGGAGCGTCAGCTGACGATATCGAAGCGATGCTTCTGCTGCCAGACGCCCTCCTTAGCGTCCAAACACATCCGGTCCTAAAACGGTTTAAGAGCTGGGTTGACGAACAACTCGCGGGGCCATCAAAAGGCTTGGTTCGCTTGGCTGACCTTTGGAGGCAGATAGGCTTAGAGCCGCCTGAACGTTTCAACAAAAAAGAAATGGAACTCATAACGACACTGGAAGCTAAAGCAGGCTTTGGTGTTGCCCCAGATCCTCGCTATCACCATGCAAAGCCCGCTGTTGATGGCGACATAGTGCTGTTTCCAGAGGGGCATGGGCCGAACTTTGAGCCATCCCAAGCCTTTAATGAGACGAGCATGACGCTCCGCCTTGGGGCAATGGTTGCGGCTGTCGACAGCCATGTAGATAGCGCTGAGCTAAACACGCTCCAAATTCTGATCGATCATGACACGCACTTGTCTCCAATCGAAAAACGCTCACTACACGCCTATCTGCACTGGCGCTTGAATACTCCAGCCAACATGACAGGCCTGAAGGAAAGAGTCGGCGCTCTTGGAGATGCTGAGAAAGATGTCGTGCGACACATTCTCGTGAGAGTTGCTTTTGCTGATGGCAAGGTGACTCCTGACGAGATCAAGCAGCTTGAGAAACTCTATACCGCTCTGGGCTTTGATAAAACGCAGGTTACGGCGGATGTACACAAGTTCACCTCCAGCAAGGGTGCACCTGCGTCTGCAACCCCCACCAGTAAGACGACAACACAGAAACCAGGCTTCGCTCTTAATGATGAGCTCTTGGCGCTTCATGCTTCTGAGACCGAGAGTGTGCAAAGCCTCCTAGGAACCATCTTTGTTGACGATACGCCTGAGGAGCAGCACGTCATCGCTGAGGGGGAGCCTATTGCAGCTGACACGGGCGGATTGGATCAAGCACACAATTCCTTGTTCGAGCAGCTGATCACTAAGGAGCGCTGGGATCGCAAGGATGTACTGGCTGCATGCGAGTCATTGAAGCTCATGCTAGATGGCTCAATTGAGACTATTAATGACTGGGCTTACGAGCAGGTCGACGCCCCAGTTATTGACGATGACGAAGACATCTATATCGACCTGGAAATTGCCAACGAACTAAAAGCAGGTTAGCGCCATGACAGTTAAACGCATTCGCATCAAAGAGCGAGACGCCATTATTCAATCGCTGAAATCTGGCGTTACCCCCAAGGTTGGCATTCAGCACATTCAGGTTGGGCGTTCAAACGAAATAAGAGCCCTGCTACAGGATATCGATCGTGTAGTAGAAGGGGGCTCGGCGTTTCGCCTGATAATTGGAGAGTACGGCTCGGGTAAGACCTTCTTCCTCAGCGTAGTGCGAGCTATCGCGCTGGAGAGAAAACTGGTGACCGTCAATGCCGACCTCTCCCCCGATCGTCGCATTCATGCGGTGGCCGGCCAGGCCCGTAATCTGTACTCTGAGCTGATGCGTAATCTGGCAACGCGTAACAAGCCGGACGGCAATGCGCTCACGAGCGTGGTAGAGAAGTTCATCACCCAGGCCCGCAAGGACGCCGACGCGCGTGAAGTCGGCGTGACAACGATTATTCACGACAAGCTGGCCGAGCTAACCGAGATGGTCGGAGGCTATGACTTTGCGAAGGTGATCGAAGCGTATTGGAATGGACACGAGCAAGGCAATGACGCACTGAAAAGTAACGCGATCCGTTGGTTGCGCGCTGAGTACAGCACCAAAACCGATGCCCGTCATGACCTAGGTGTGCGGACGATTATCTCGGATAGCTCGTTCTATGATGCTTTGAAGCTGATGAGCCTGTTTGTTCGTCAAGCTGGTTACAGCGGCTTGCTAGTCAACCTCGATGAGATGGTGAACCTATACAAGCTCAACAGCAGTCAGGCGCGCACCTCAAATTATGAGCAGATCCTGCGCATTCTGAACGACTGCCTGCAGGGCTCCGCCGAGCATTTAGGGTTCCTACTTGGTGGGACTCCTGAATTCTTGCTAGATCCGCGCAAGGGCCTGTATAGCTACGAAGCATTGCAATCCCGTTTGGCGGAAAACAGCTTTGCCCAGCGTACGGGCTTAGTGGATTACTCCTCGCCATCACTGCACCTGAATAACCTGACCCCCGAAGAGTTATACATATTGCTGAAGAACTTGCGGCATGTGTTTGCTAGCGGTGACCCTGAGGCTTACCTAGTGCCCGATGAGGCGCTACATGCATTCCTCCAGCATTGCAGCCTGACAATCGGCGACGCTTACTTCCGAACGCCTCGTAATACCATCAAGGCCTTTTTGGATATGCTGTCGCTGCTGGAGCAAAACCCTCAATTGGACTGGAATGGTTTGGTCGGTACCGTTGAGATCGAAAAGGACCTGCCGAGCGACTTTGAGGAAGCCGAAGAGGGTTCCGATGGGGCGGACGGTGATCTAGCTAATTTCACGCTATGAACGCGGTCTACCACCAGCTTCACCCCTTGGTTCAGAAGTGGATCTTTAAACAGGGGTGGTCGGATCTCCGCGAGATACAGAAACGGGCAATCCCGCCTATTCTTGCAGGTGATTGTGATGTGCTGATCAGTGCATCAACGGCAGCAGGTAAGACGGAGGCCTTCTTCCTGCCGGCCTGTTCAGCCATTGCCGATACCACAGGTGGTTTCGGCATCCTCTACATCAGCCCCCTCAAGGCGCTAATTAACGACCAGTATCGAAGACTCGAAGGCTTGTGCGAGATGCTGGATATGAAGCTCACACCTTGGCATGGGGATAGCGCTCAGTCGAAAAAAAAGGCCGCTCGCAAATCTCCGTCCGGCATATTGCTGATTACTCCTGAATCTCTGGAGTCGTTGCTGGTTAGAGAGCCTGGATGGGTCAAGCAGGCTTTCGGCTTGCTGCAGTACATAGTGATTGACGAGTTCCATGCGTTCATCGGTACCGAACGCGGCCAGCACCTGCTGTCACTGCTTAATCGCCTTGAGCACCTGATTGGCCGGCACGGCAATCCCATACCCCGAGCAGCATTAAGTGCTACCCTCGGCAACCTAGAAAGCGTACCCGCCTCACTGCGCCCAGATAAAGGGCTATCGTGTGCCACGATCTGCAGCACGCACTCCGAAGCTGAATTGAAAATGGTAGTTAAAGGTTACCGGGATCCTCTCATACTGGAGGCTCCGAAGCCGGGAGACGAGGTACCCTGCAGTGCCGAAGACGCGATCTGTGAGGAGCTGTATCGAGTTTGCCGTGGCGGGTCGCACTTGGTCTTTGCCAACAGTCGCAAACGCACCGAAAGCCTGGCAGCCAAACTAAGTGATCTTTGTGAGGCTCAGGCCGTGCCCAATGAGTTTTTCCCACACCACGGGTCTCTGTCCAAGGAAGCCAGAGAAACCCTCGAGGCGCGCCTACAAAAAGAGACGCTACCCACGACGGCGGTATGCACCATGACTCTGGAATTGGGGATCGATATAGGCAAGGTGAACTCTGTGGTTCAGGTCACAGCTCCGCATACGGTTTCAAGTCTGCGACAGCGTCTGGGGAGGTCAGGGCGTCGAGGAGGCCCTGCAATCCTACGCATGCTGATTGCGGAGGATGAGCTACATCCCAACTCCAGCCTTGTTGATAAGCTACGGATGGAGTTGCTGCAGTCCATAGCAATGATCCGATTGCTGGTTGCAGGAAAATGGTTTGAGCCAGCAGACACAGAGCAGTTTCATTTCTCAACCCTGTTGCATCAGGTGCTAGCGGTAACAGCTCAGTGGGGCGGCGTTCGTGCTAATCAGTTGTATCGAACGCTTTGCCAGACCGGCCCTTTTCAGCAAGTCACAGTTGATCACTTCAAACAGCTCCTGACCCAGATGGGCAAGGATGAACTCCTGACCCAGTTGTCCAGCGGCGAGTTGGTGTTAGGGCTTCAGGGGGAGCGGCTGGTGAGCCACTATACCTTTTACGCGGTATTCAAAACTCCCGAGGAATTTCGCGTTGTTGCCAGCGGTAAGACGCTGGGCACGCTGCCGATCGACACGATGATTCTGGTTGACCAACACATCGTCTTTGGCGGCAAGCGCTGGAAAGTTGTCGACATAGATACAGACAAGAAGGTGATTAACGTCGAACGAGCTAAAGGCGGCGAGCCACCCAAGTTTGGCGGTTCCGGGATGGGCATCCATGACGTGGTGCGCCAGGAGATGTTCAGTATCTACCGTGACGGCGATTATCGAATCGCCGCAGGGGGGAGCAAGATGGATTTCTTGGATGACATGGCTAGGGATCTGTTTGCCGAGGGACTGGGTTTATTCAATGACCTGAATATTGATAGCGAGCCAGTGGTTCAGCAAGGGCAGTATGTTTACGTGTTTCCATGGCTTGGCGACAAGGTGGTGAACACATTGGTGGCTCTGCTCACCCGGCAGGGCTATCAGGCCTGCGCCTTTGCTGGTGTCATTGAGATAGAAAAGGCCGATGCTAAGCAGGTGCGTAATGACTTACTGTCTTTGCTAGATGGCCAACTTCCCTCCGCGACCGAACTGGCTGCATTGGTGCCAGAAAAAGAGATCGAAAAGTATGATGAGTACCTTCCGGAAGCGCTTCTCGAGGAAGGCTACGGGCGGCGCGCCTTTGACGTCGATGCTGCCCTCTGTTGGGTCGGTAAGGTGTGCCGTGACTGGTGTGGCAATACCGGAGGTGCTGCGTGCAAGCCACGCCATGGGCCGAATGCATGACTGACGCAGAGCGGTTGGATGTGTTCCGGATTTCTGCTTAGCGCCAGCGTTGGCGAGGGTCGACTTGCAGTTCTTGGGTATTTCGCCCGGTATGAAACTGCGTTGGTTTCATAGCTGGATGTCGGTAGTGTAATGGGCATCGGATCACCGAGTGGCTGGACAGTTCCCGTCTTTGGGAAACAACCCCTTGAAGTGTTTATCTTCATCCAGCAATTGTCTGCTGTCTGCGCGGGAAAACTGCCCTTCCAGTACCTGCAGCAGCGAGGCCGGTGTCGCCAGCAAAGAGAAGGCGCAGCTTGACGGAGAGCCGCTCGAAGCCCTGTGAGCTATTCGAAAACCGGTGAACGGGCAAGATAAGGCCGGCCGTCGGCCATGACGTTTATTATTCTGGGTCTGGTGCCGGTGCCAGCCAAGCAGACTTGAAATCGAACCAACCAAGGGCGTTGAGTCTGACGCCCTGGGCCCCCAGCGGCCGTTGCAGGCGCAGCCAGTGGTGGAATAACGGCTGCAACCACCCCTGCCCGATGCGCCGGGCCAGCCAGGGCTCAAGCACCCGCTCTCCCTGCCGCCAGTGCGCTTGCACCCGCAACAGCTCGTCGGCATCGTCCGCCGCCATCACCCGGCGCAGCAGCGGCAACCCCAGCAGCCAGGTCATCAGGGTGAAGTCCGCCGGCTTGCCCAGGTTCATGGATCCCAGCCACAGATCCGCCTCCACCTCGCCCCGGCACCAGTCCGCGTAGGACACACAGCGGCACTCCAGCCGTATGCACTGCTCGGCCAGCAACTCGCCCATCACCCCGGCCAGCAGCGGGTATTCCGGTTGATCGGCGTAATAGCAGAGCACCAGGGTCGTTTCCGGCAGTGGTTCGCCGGGGCTGTCATCGAGATGATGCCAGCCGGTCAGCAGGCTGGCGGCCGGACTCCAGAACCGGCTGGCCGGGCTGTCCACCCTGGCCAGGATCTGAAACGGCGAGCAACACTGCTGCAGCCAACGCCGCCGCGCCGGGTTGCCCCAGTGGCGCGAGCGGGGATCACAGAGCAGAAAGTAGCCCCCCTGCTCCAGCTCCCGCTCCCGTTCCGAGGGCTCAGCATCGGGCCTCAGCCCCTGTGCCGGCTCCAGCTTGAGGCTGCAAATCTGGAGGGAGCCCTGCGCGGTGCCCGCACCCAGCTCCGGCAACTGCCAGATCTCCACCTCATCGAGCAGGGCGCGGTAGCCGAAGTAATCGTCGAAGGCGCTGAGCTTCAGGCAGAGGGCATCCTGCCGGCTGACGCGGTACGGGCCCGTGCCCAGCGGCAGGCTGGCAAACTCGGGGCGGATGGCCTCTTCAGCCGGCAGGATCAGGGCACTGTGATGGGCCAGCAGCCAAGGCAGCCGGCAGTCCGGCTCCGTCAGGTCGATGCGAATGGTCCGCTCGCCCTGTGCCGTCACTGCGGCCAGGTGGGCAAACAGCGGCTGCTGCCGCAGCGCCAGCAGGCTGGCCACCACATCGGCGGCGACCATCAACCGGCCATGGTGAAAGCGTACCGCCGGGCGCAGGTAAAAGGTCCAGTGGGCCTGATTGTCGCTGTGCCAGTGGTGCGCCAGATCCGGCTCCAGTTCCCCATTATCCTCATTTATGCGGGTCAAGCCGTTGAAGATCTGCCGCAGCAGGTGGATTTCGGTCCGGCGGTTGGCGTGCTGGGGATGCAGATCCACCAGTGGCCGGTAATAGGGCACCCGCAGCAGCTGGCGATCATTGTGGCTGTGCTGGCCCAGCTGGGAGCGGATGAGCGCGGCCAGCTGGCGCGGATCGGCGCCCAGGGCCTGGACGGCGGCGTCCAGCTCGCCTGCCTCCAGTAGGGTGCTGGCCCGGGCCTGATCCAGCTGGGCCTCGCTGACCAGCAGCTGTAGCCGGGAATGGCGACCACGTCCCGCCTCACCCTGCCAGGCGAGCCAGCCGGCCTGGCTCATCTGGTTAAGCAGGACGCGTACATGCCGCCGGGTGCAGAACAGGGTCTCGGCCAGGCTCTGCAGGGTGGTGTCCGCCGCCTGCAGGTCGAAGCGCCTGAGCAGACGCAGGTAGTGTTGTTCCAGACGCTGTTGCATAAGGGGAGATCTTCTGGTGGATTTTAAGCAATTTTTAATATCCCTAATATTGCCCACACTATCCAGGCAATCAAGTAAACAACCAGCACGCGGAGACACCACTATGATCCATATGACACTTTCCCATTTCTATTTCATGCTGTTGCAGCGCCTGCCGCGTGGCCGCTTCCTAGATCCACACCAAGCCGAGCGACAATTGCAGTGGCTAATGCAGTGGGATCTGGGCGAGATGAGCGCCGAGAAATACCGGCATCACTGGTGAGGAAAAACGGCAGGTGGGATGGGCGTTGTTTCCTAAATCCGGGAACTATCCGGCCACTCGGTGATCTGATCTCTTAGGTCAACTGCAGGGAGCGTCAGATGGGCAAGTCCAAGCACAAGATCAGTAACTGGAAACAGTACAACCAAGCCTTGGTGCAACGCGGTTCGCTAACCATCTGGATGACTGAGCAAGCCATCAAGCACTGGCATTGCCAGACCCATCATGGCCGCCGGGGACGTGGCTTTCACTACAGCGATAGCGCCATCGAGACCGCGCTGATGCTCAAGGGCGTGTTCAAGCTGCCACTGCGCGCCTTGGAGGGGTTCATTAACTCGCTGTTCAAACTGATGCAGGTTCCCTTGCAGTCGCCGGACTACAGTTGCATCAGCAAGCGCGCCAAGACGGTAGAGATCAAGTACCGCCTGCCCAGCCAAGGCCCGGTTGCTCACTTGGTGATTGATGCCACCGGCCTCAAGGTCTACGGCGAAGGCGAATGGAAAATTCACAAGCACGGCAAGGAGAAACGGCGCCTTTGGCGCAAACTCCATCTGGCCGTGGATGCTGCCAGCCATGCCATCGTCGCGGCCGAAGTCAGCCTCGACACGGTGGCCGATAACGAGGTGCTGCCGACATTGCTCAATCCCTTGCGGCGCAAGATCGAACAAATCAGTGCCGACGGCGCTTATGACACCAAAGAGTGTCACGCCCTGCTGAAGAAGAAGGGAGCCAAGGCCACCATCCCGCCGAGAAAGAACGCCGCGCTGTGGGAGGAAGGTCATCCCCGCAACGAAGCCGTCAAAGCGCTGAAAGCCGGTGAGCTGGAACAATGGAAAAAGGACTCCGGCTATCATCAGCGTTCGAAGGCCGAAACCGCCATGTATCGCTTCAAGCAGCTCATCGGACCGAAACTGAGCCTGCGGGATTACAACGCCCAAGTGGGGGAAATCCTGGCCGGAGTCAAAGTCATGAACAAGGTCATTGGCCTTGGTATGCCTGTTCGGCAGCCCATCAATTAAGCGAGGCGAACCGCCTGGGGACAGGCTGTCCCCCCTCTGATTTGATCAACATCGCCGGTGGGATGCGCTGCTTCAAGTCGAGATTTGAGTCAATTGTGTGCAGCCAAGAGCGACCTGTGTTCGACGAGGATGAAGTAGATATCGACCTAAATCCGTAGCTAGGCACTGACTGGATGCCGCACGTCCAGGAAAAAGTATCTGGCCACAAGGCAACACAAAAGGTTGTTGCGGTGTCGACTCCAGCAAATTTGGCCGTAATGGTTTCAATGTTGTTCTGCCAATAAACCGGTTAGATGTATTGATTACCGACTGCGGGATCAGTACCCATGACCGCTAGATACTGGAAAAAGCAGGAGTTGAAGTTATCATGGTATAGGCGAGTTTCATTGTCATATGCTGCTATGCGGTAGTTCAACTTAAATTTAAACTAAGGATATTCTGTGCAGAAGAGAATTTATTTTAAAGGCTGTTTGTTTGATTTAGATGGAACACTGGTTGATTCTACGTCAGCGGTTAATCGAGCGTGGACTATGCTTGCTAAGCGTAATCAGTTGAATGTTGAGTACGTTCTTAGTGTCATTCATGGTCGTCCTGCAAGTGAATCAATTAATGAGTTACTTAGCGGCAAAACGCAGGAGCATATCGATGCGGAGATTGTGTGGTTGCAGAATGAAGAAACCAAAGATACAGATGGTGTGGTGCCGATTGATGGGGCCATTGATTTATTGAACATGCTTGATGGGTTTGGAATACCTTGGGCCATAGTTACTTCAGGTACAATACCTGTAGCAGAAGCCCGCCTGAAAGCAAGTGGTATACGGCAACCTGATATATTTATCACTGCAGAAAGAATCACCTATGGAAAGCCTAATCCTGAGCCATATTTATTGGGGGCCAATGAGCTTGGTCTTGATATCAGAGACTGTATAGTGTTTGAAGATGCGCCGGCAGGTATTAAGGCAGGATTGGCTGCAAACAGTTGCGCAACCATTGGTATATTAAGTCACGCCATGCCTGAAGATCTTCTAAATGTAGAATGTATAAAAAATTACCGTCAGATCGATATCCATCAAGGTTCAGGTTGCAGCATATTGAAAATCAATGCTAAATAGGTGTTCCGAATACTAGATCACAGAAGGCGTGAACTCAGTCCGGGAGCTGGTTCTCTGACTTAGGAAACAACGCTTGGTTTTAGGAAAAAGAGCCGCGGATGCGCTGATTAATTTACCGAGAATATGCTCGGTAAAGACCTTCAACCAAGCCAGTGGTTCATCCGATGTCGCAATGACATCGTTCAAATCGCTTACAAGACGTAAAAAAATCCGGAACCCATCACAGGTTCCAGATTTTCTTACTGTTGGGGCTCGGCCAATGGATCCAGAGCTGATCAGCCTTGTCTCCAAGGCGGGCCCGTCTGCTAGGTTAAAGGAGGTAGGTGCTTAGGCCTTCCACGCCTTCCAGGTGTTGATCAGGCTGTTTGTGGAGCTGTCGTGGCTGCTGATGGGTTCGGCAGTGTTCAGCTCCGGCAGGATCTTGTTGGCCAGCTGCTTGCCCAGCTCCACGCCCCACTGATCGAAGCTGAAGATGTTCCAGATGATGCCTTGCACGAAGATCTTGTGCTCGTACATGGCGATCAAGGCACCCAGGGTCTTGGGGGTCAGCTGTTTGAACAGGATGGAGTTGGTCGGGCGGTTGCCGTCGAACACCTTGAACGGCACCAGGTCCTTGACCTCGTCCAGGGTCTTGCCGATGGCCAGGAACTCCGCTTCCACCTGTTCCTTGCTCTTGCCGAAGGCCAGGGCCTCGGTCTGGGCGAAGTAGTTGGCCAGCAGCTTGGGATGGTGATCGCCGATGGGGTTGTGGCTGATGGCCGGGGCCAGGAAATCGCACGGGATCAGCTTGGTGCCCTGGTGCATCAGCTGGTAGAAGGCGTGCTGGCCGTTGGTGCCCGGCTCACCCCAGATGATGGGGCCGGTCTGGTAGTCGACCTTGTTGCCGTTGCGATCCACGTACTTGCCGTTGGATTCCATGTTGCCCTGCTGGAAGTAGGCGGCGAAGCGGTGCATGTACTGGTCGTAGGGCAGGATGGCCTCGGTTTCGGCGCCGTAGAAGTTGTTGTACCAGATACCGATCAGGGCCAGCAGCACGGGAACGTTCTGCTCGAAGGCGGTGGTGGCAAAGTGCATGTCCATCTCGTAGGCGCCTTGGTGCAGGGCTTCGAAGTTCTCGAAGCCCAGTGACAGGGCGATGGGTAGACCGATGGCGGACCAGGAGGAGTAACGGCCACCGACCCAGTCCCAGAACTCGAACATGTTGGCGGTGTCAATACCGAACTCGGCCACGGCCTTGCCATTGGTGGACAGGGCCGCGAAGTGCTTGGCTACATGAGCCTCGTCACCGGCGGCTTTCAGGAACCAGTCGCGGGCGCTGTGGGCGTTGGTCATGGTTTCCTGGGTGGTGAAGGTCTTGGAGGCCACCAGGAACAGGGTGGTTTCCGGGTCGACCTTTTTCAGCGTCTCGGCGATGTGGGTGCCGTCGACGTTGGAGACGAAGTGCATCTGCAGGTGGTTCTTGTAGGGGCGCAGCGCCTCGGTGATCATCACCGGGCCCAGGTCAGAGCCACCGATACCGATGTTGACCACGTGCTCGATGGCTTTGCCGGTATAACCCTTCCACTCGCCGGAGATGATCTTCTCGCAGAAGCCTTTTATCTTGGCCAGCACGGCTTTCACGTCCGGCATCACGTCCTTGCCGTCGACCTGGATGGGGCGGTCGGAACGGTTGCGCAGGGCCACGTGCAGCACGGCGCGGCCTTCAGTCCGGTTGATTTTCTCGCCGTTGAACATGGACTCGATGGCACTGGACAGGTCGGTTTCCTTGGCCAGGTCCTGCAGCAGGGCCATGGTTTCCTGGGTGATGAGGTTCTTGGAGTAGTCGACCAGCATGTCGCCACCGAAGGTGGTGGAGAATTTGTTGAAGCGTTCGGCATCGGCGGCAAACAGATCCTTCAGCTGCCGCTCCTTGTTGGCGGCGAAGTGGGCTTCCAGTGCCTTCCAGGCCTGGGTCTGGGTCGGGTTGATGTTTTTCATTATTGCATGGGTTCCTGTGTTATTTGGAGATAGGCGCGATTATCGATGTGGAAACAAGCGTCAGCCGTAGCTGGCAAATTCGGCCACGGCCTGTGCTGTCTGGGCATTGGCAAGGTATTGAGTCAGCAGGGCTGGACTGACGGTCAGATCGTGGGCGCCGGCCAGCAGGGCCTGGGTCAGCTGTTCGGGGATGGCGAACGAGGCGGCCACTATCCGAGCGGGCAGTTGCTGCCGCTCCAGCAGCTCCCGCAACCGGCCGATAACGCGCTGGAAGTCGCCGCCTTCACGGTCGATGCGGTTCACGTAGGGGGCCAGGTAGTCGGCACCTTCCCGGGCGGCCAGGAAAGCCTGCCGTTCACAGTAGATGGCTGTGGCGCAGATGGCGCCGCTGGCGTCATCGGAACGCTTCAGCTGGTGGATGGCGGTCAGGCCGGCCGGTGACACCGGGATCTTGCAGTAAACTGCGCCCCAGCGGGACCAGAGCTGTCTCGCCTGTGCCACCATGCCGGCCGTATCGGTGGCCGTCACCTGCACAAACAGTTGGTGAGGGCGATCAAAGCCCAACGCCCTGGCTTGCCCGATGAAGTCGTCGGCCTTGATCCCGGCCTGGGCCAGCAATTTGGGGTTGCAGGTGATACCGTCCAGGCTGAGCTGGTGCACCCAGGGGCGTAATTCTTCGATGTTCGCTGAATCCAGATACAACATGAGCACTCCTTCAGTGTGAAATGCGGCATCTCCGCCCTGTCGAGGGTGACCCGTAGCTCCAGGGGGCAATCATATTGCCGCTGTTCGTCTCGTCTTTGACTGCTGTCATTCCCTAGCGGGTCCATGTGGCGCGGGCGAGACCATCCCGCGCAAGCCAGAAAGAATTTTCAACTTTCCCTGTTTACAAAGAAATGAAAACCAAGATCATTGATTTTGAAAATCAGATCAACAGTTTTTTATACATTTCGTATCTCTGCGGTGAGGCTATTGCTGTCATTCCTGCGCTCACGGGCGGCGAACTCGCTCAGTTCGTGCCAGGTCAGAACGATCTAAACCGGATCGCGGTCCAGGCTAGGTTGCTAACGGTTATCGATATGCCGCAAAAATAAGCGTGATCTGAATCACCAATTTAAAGCGCGCACAAAATAAAGCATATATAAAACAGTAGGATATGTTTAATTGCGCCCGAGGTGCCATTGTGCGGCCGCGATGTGTGTATGGGGAGGGAGGGGCAGTTGGGGCGCCTCAGGGAGTGGGGATGTCGTTGCCCCGTTTGAAAACCAGCGAAGCAACCGTAGCGGGAACAGGCATTCTAGGCTGGACAAAAAACGCCAACTTGGTCACATTATGAAAACCAAAATTAGCAAAGTGACGTTCAGTGTGAAAATATCAACTTACCGGGTCGCCAGCCAAACACGATAAGCGAACAGCTGCAACCTGGAACCAACCGCACGTCCGGCACCTTATCAACGGCAGGACGTGTCCCCTTCACAGATGGAGTCAACTTGAGGACTACACCATGGATGTAATTATTCATGCAGCGGAATGGTTCATTGCACTATTCCAAAAAGGCGGAGACGTCTTTGTCGGCATGGTTACCGGCATACTGCCGTTGCTGATCTCGCTGATGGTGGCGATGAACGCCCTGATCCAGTTCATCGGACAGGAGCGGGTGGAGCGCCTGGCTGCCAAGAGCGCCGGCAACCCGGTGTCCCGCTACCTGATACTGCCGGTCATCGGCACCTTCGTGTTCATGAACCCCATGACACTGAGCCTGGGTCGCTTCCTGCCGGAGCGTTACAAGCCGTCCTACTACGCAGCCGCATCCTACAGCTGTCATTCCATGAATGGCCTGTTCCCGCACATCAACCCCGGTGAATTGTTCGTCTATCTGGGCATTGCCAATGGCCTGACCACGTTGGGCATGCCGCTGGCTCCCCTGGCCATCAGCTACCTGCTGGTCGGTATGGTGAGCAACTTCTTCCGCGGCTGGGTGACCGACTTCACTACCGCCATGGTGGAAAAACAGCAAGGCGTTCGCCTCAGCACTGACGTCCACATTCGCGTAGCCGAGTAAGCCAACCAGGAGCAGACATCATGGCAAATTCATTGTACATCACCAAAGGCAGCGGCGGCTGGGGTGGTCCTCTGACCATCGACATCGAGCCGGGCAAGAAGGTCCTCTACATCACCGCGGGCACCCGACCGGACATCGTGGACCGCATGGTCGAACTCTCCGGCATGGAAGCGGTGGACGGTTTCAAGACCTCCATCCCGGATGACGAGATCGCGGTCGCCGTCATCGATTGCGGTGGCACCCTGCGTTGCGGCCTCTACCCCAAGAAGCGGATCCCGACGGTGAACATTCACTCCACCGGCAAGAGCGGCCCGCTGGCCAACTTCATCGAGGAGGATATCTATGTCTCTGGCGTGCAGCCGGACAACATCCAGCTGCAAGCCCAGGCCGGGAATGCGCCTAGCCAGCCGAAACAAGCGGCGAAACAAGAAGCGCCGCAATATGACAGCAGCAAGAAGCTGAGCGAGCAGAGCGACAGCCTGCTGGCCCGCATCGGCATCGGCATGGGCGGGGTGATGTCCACCTTCTTCCAGGCCGGCCGCGAAACCATCGATACGGTGCTGCGCTCCATCCTGCCCTTCATGGCGTTCGTGTCCATGTTGATCGGGGTCATCCTGGCCTCCGGGGTGGGTGATGTGATTGCACATGCCCTGATCCCGCTGGCCAAGAGTCCCGTTGGCCTGATGACCCTGGCGCTGATCTGTTCCTTCCCGTTCCTGTCACCCTTCCTTGGCCCGGGCGCCGTCATCGCGCAGGTCATCGGTGTGCTGGTAGGGACCCAGATCGGTCTTGGCAACATTCCGCCGCACCTGGCACTGCCGGCCCTGTTCGCCATCAATGCCCAGGCTGCCTGTGACTTCATCCCGGTAGGTCTGAGCCTGGCCGAAGCCAAGCCGAAAACAGTCCAAATCGGGGTGCCGTCCGTGCTTTACTCACGGTTCCTGACCGGAGCGCCGACCGTACTGCTGGCCTGGCTCGCCTCCTACTTCATCTACCAATAACGCTCAAACGAGGACTGAAATGACTATGTTGTACCAAACCCAAGTGACCAAGATCGGCGAGTTTGCTGCCGAAGCCCTGGATGACAACATGATGATACTGTTCGATGACAATGCCCCGGCAGACGTAGCGGACTACTGCTACATCCATCCGCACGCAGCGCTGTTGGATGACATCAAGGTGGGAGGGGATTTCGTTCTGGGTCAGACACGTTTTCCCATCACGGCGGTAGGCGACGTAGTCAACCAGAACCTCGGCGAATTGGGTCACATCACCATCCGTTTCGATGGCGCCGATGAAGCGGAATACCCAGGAACCGTGCATGTGAGCGGCACTTGCCCGACAGTCCCGGAACTGGAAATCGGCACCGAAATCACGTTTGAACTGAACTGAACAATCAAGACTCACGCTCCCCCTGCATCATTGAGTTAGCGGCTCGAAGCAGGGGGGCGCGAGATACAGCAATCGAGGAGAGTAACATGTCAAAAGTAGCACTGGTAGTTGGCGGCGGTAAAAGTCTGGGCGCCTTCCTTTGCAAGGGGCTGGCCGAGGCCGGCTATCGGGTGGCAGTCGCAGATATGGACGCCGACAGCGCCAAGCTCACCGCCAGCGAAATCGCCGAGGTGCATGGTGCTGAGAACGTGATGGCCGTGCAGGCCAATGCCACCCAGGAAGCGGATGTGCAGCGCATGGTCGGTGCCGTCGATGATCGCTTCGGGCGCATCGACCTGCTGGTCTACAATGCCGGCACGGCGACCGCGGCCAAGATCGATCAGTTCCCGTTGGATGCTTGGTACCGCTCCATCGAGGTGAACCTGACCGGTTACTTCCTGTGTGCCCGTGAGGCTTCCAAGGTGATGATCCGCCAAAATGGCGGCCGCATCATCCAGATCAACTCCAAGTCCGGCAAGGTGGGCTCCAAGCACAACTCCGGCTACTCGGCAGCCAAGTTTGGCGGTGTCGGTCTGACCCAATCGCTGGCGCTGGACCTGGCCGAGCACAACATCACCGTCCACTCCCTGATGCTGGGCAACCTGCTCAAGAGTCCCATGTTCCAGTCCCTGCTGCCGCAATACGCGAAAAAGCTGGGCATCCCCGAGGATCAGGTGGAGCAGGTCTATATCGACAAGGTGCCGCTCAAGCGTGGCTGCGATTTCCAGGACGTACTGAACGTGCTGAAGTTCTATGCCAGCGACGAGGCCAGCTACTGCACCGGCCAGTCCATCAACATTACCGGTGGTCAGGTGATGTTCTAGTGGTCAGGTGATGCTCTAGTTCCAACTGTGTGGGAAACTCCTGAGAACCTAATCTTTTGGCAGTGTGTCGTACACTGCCTTTTTTCATTGTGAGGTGCTAAATGGATGCCATTAATCTTCTGATCGTGTTTGCCCTGGTGGCCTGGGGATTGCAGATCGGCCTGGGCTTTTTTCAGGTACGGGCTTTCAATCGCATGCTGCAGGACATGAGCCTCAAAGGCTCGGTGAAGATCGGCCGCACGGCCTCCCGCTGGCGCCCGCGCACCCTGGTGGTGCTGGCCCATGATGCCAACGGCGTGATTGTCGATGCCAAAATCATGCGTGGCCTGACCATCTTCGCCAGACCCCAGACGCTGGACACTCTGGTGCATGCCCGTATCCCGCTGACCGAGCGACAACTGGCCGAACTGGCACCGCCGGTACGCGAAGCGGTAACCTGCGCGCTGTCAATAAAATGACAATTCGGTTGTCATATAATTTTCATTATGAAAATTTCAGTGTACATTCTTAGGAAATGAAGCCTATGGCTTTTTAAATTCAGCATATAGGGATTCAGGTATGTCCATTGAAACTCGTCGAGAAATGTTGGTGCGTTATCTGCGCGAACATGGCAGAACGTCAGTCAACGATTTGGCCGCCCATTTCAACATCACCGGCGCCACGGTGCGCAGCGATCTGCGGCATCTGGAGCAGGCCCAGCTGGTAGTCCGCCGCTATGGCGGCGCCGAGGCGTTCACCCAGCCGGCGCTGGAAGATCACTCCATGGACGAGAAAACCGTGCTCAATCTGAACACCAAGCAGCGCATCGGCGCCAGGGCCGCGAGCCTGGTCCGGGATGGCGAGTCCATCATTCTCGACAGTGGCAGCACCACCCTGCAGATGGTGCCCTGGCTGGCAGAGCGGGTAGCGCTGACGGTGATGACCAACAGCCTGCACATCATGAATGAAGCAGCGGCGCTGGACAGCAACGTGACGCTGCTGATGCCGGGTGGCACCTACCGCAAACGCTCCGCTTCCTTTCATGGCAGCCAGGCAGAGCAGGCCTTTCGCGTATTCACCTTCGACAAGTTGTTCATCGGCGCCGACGGCTTCGATGTCGAGCAGGGCACCACCACCTTCAACGAGGCATATCAGGTGAGCCAGGCCATGTGCCAGGCGGCACGGCAGATCATCGTGGTGACCGACTCCAGCAAATTCGGCCGCAAGACGCCCAACGTGGTGGTGCCCATCGACAAGATCGACATCATCATCACCGACAAGGGCATCAGCGATGCTGACCGGCAGGCGCTGGAGCAGCATGGCATCCAGGTGGTGCTGGTCTGAACTCCCCCCAATCCCCAGAGGTTCCCTTCGTCATGCGTGAACAGATCCAGCGCTACGCTCATGAAACCCTGAGTATCGAACTGGCCGAGGCACAAAGGCTGTGCTCTCGGCTCAATGATTCCTTCGTCTCGGCCTGCGAGGCCATCCTTGCTTGTACGGGCAAGATAGTGGTCACCGGCATCGGCAAGTCCGGCCATATCGGCAAGAAGATTGCCGCGACCCTGGCCTCGACCGGCTCGCCCGCCTTTTTCGTCCATCCCGCCGAGGCGCTGCATGGCGATTTGGGCATGATCACCAAGGGGGATCTGGTCATCATGATCTCCAACTCCGGCGAGGCCGGCGAGTTCAAGACCATGCTGCCGCTGCTCAAGCACAAGGGTCTGGTGGTGATCGGTTTCACCGGCAAGCTCGACTCCTATCTGGCGCGACAGGCCGATCACGTCATCGACATCAGCGTCCAGCAGGAGGCCTGTCCTCTCGGTCTGGCGCCGACTTCCAGTGCCATCAACACCCTGATGATGGGCGATGCCCTTGCCATCAGTGCTATGCGCATTCGCGATTTCAACGAGCAGGACTATGCAGTTTCTCACCCGGGCGGTAGCCTGGGTGCCCGATTGTTGCTACGCAACAAGGATATATTAGACCCTGAGCTACCAATACCAGTTTGTTCTGCAGACACATCCTTGAGGGATGCCATTGTGGCTTTGAGTCGTGGTGGATTTGGGCTAGTAGTGATTAGTAGTGATCAGGGCAGCATCTTGGGAGTTTTCACGGATGGTGATTTGCGGCGCTCTTTGGAAAAAACATTGCCCCTGGATACCTGTGTCACCGAGCTGATGACCCGAACACCGGTGGTGGTCCAAGCGGACGGTCTGGCGGCTGCCACACTGGAACTTATGCACGAACATCGCATCAATGCTGTCCCCGTGGTGTCTGATGAGGCTCGATTGTTGGGGGTGATCAGTATTCATCAGATATATAAAGCTGGTATTCGTTGATGGAGCGAAAGGCGCGAGCCATCATTTTGCTGTAGTTTTCCTGCTAGAGGCTGTCGTCATAAGATGGCAGCCCATAATGCCACGCAGCGGATCCGGACAGCCGCCACGAACGAAGCGGTGTTTTTCGCATACCGCGTGGCTATCCCTCGCCATTGTTTCAGGTGGAGAAAGGCAATTTCTACCAGATGCCTTACCTTATACATTTCCCTGTCGTGCTCTCGCTTTTCCTTACGATTCCGCTTCGACGGGATCACCACCTCCATCCCCTGAGACGCGGCCTGGGCTACCAAAGCGTGGCAAGGATGGTTATTCCGGCATACCTCATCCGCAGACCAAATCTGTGGATAAGGGCAAGCTGCCTGAGAAGTCCAGCGTTGGCGGGGAGCGACTTGCAGTTCTTGGGTATTTCGCACGGTATGAAACTGCGTTGGGTTAATGTTCTGCATCAGCCGAATCTTGCGATTCACCGTGCACGAGTGTTCTGAACTTCGTTAGAGAAAACGGCAAAATCTTCAAACATTGGTATGATGCTTTATTGCTCTGCTTTTTCTCATCGTTAGCGCTAAATTCTTAAGCTGGTATGATACTTTATTTTTTAGTGTCCGATTTTTCATGTGGTGAAATGCGGCTTACAGGGTGATTTGGTATGAATTTTTATTACTCGCATACAAAGAGCCGCATTGCGGCTCTTTTTGTTTTGGCAAAACAGGCTATGACAGCCGCAGGTTGGTGATGGTGACGTCGTCCAGGGAAGGCACAATGATGCCGCTGGAGATGCTCTTGGCAATCGCCTGGTTGCGGTTGCGCGAGTCCGTCTTGTTGGTGACCTGATTGAGGTGGAAGTTCACGGTTCGCTCGCTGATGCCGAGGATGGTGGCGATCTCCCAGGAGGTTTTGCCCTCGCTGGCCCAGAAAAGGCACTCCTTCTCCCGATCCGACAGCTCGGCCAGGTATTTCATCAGGTCTGGTCTGGCCTTGATGAGGGTCAGGGCCGAGTTGAAGATGTAGCTGGCACAGAATGACAGCAGGGGAACGTTTTCAAACATCAGATCGGAATTGGACTTCTCCTTGCTGATGAAAGAGAGGATGCCGTGTTCCCCCTGAGGTGTGTGCAGCGGGAAGGAGACGCCGTTCCTCACCCCGAAGTCGGCGGCGAGGTTCATCACCTCCCTGCTGGCGCTGGGCAACCAGGGGGCATCGCAATCGAGCTTGTTCCAGAAGATGGGCTGGGTCTGCTTCAGTCCCAGGAAGACGACCGGATCCTGGGTCAGGTAGTGCCGTTCCGAATAGGCATCAAACCAGCTGGTGGGGCAGTTGTTGAACAAGGCCACATGGGATTTCTGCATGCTGATGGGGAAAATAATCAGCAAACGGAAGTAATCAAACCCCATCTGATGACTGAAGCGCTCCAGTTGTTGCTGGATCTCGCTGGTCTTCTTCGCCTTGGTGAACCGATCTATGTGTTCCCAGATCGCATCGTTAAACATGTAAGTCTCCTTTTTCGATCACTTATCTTGCTGATCGAAAAGACATTTTTTAGTTATTTAAAATGGTGTTGCGACTACCAACGCCAGTTATTCCCGTACTTGTCTAAAAAGTATCCTGTTTTTTCGGCCAGAGGCCAAGAAAATCATCTGATTGCCAGTGACCCTACTCTTTGAGACAATGAGAATAGTTATCATTGTTAAGATTTATATCATGAACAAGTTTTGGGGTCTGGCCTTGTTACCCATGGCCGTTCATTGCGTCGTGTCCGCCGACGAGGTGGTTGCGCCAGCATTGAAGAACAGTATCGCCGACGGGAAAGCCTCCCAGCTGCGTGTGGAGAAAGCCGCCGATGGAGCCGTCGCCGCCAGGATTGAGCTGCAAAATGCCCAACTGCAACTGCGGGATCTGGAAGCCTACAACCGCTACATGCAGTCTCTGGTGGCCGATCAGCAAAACGAGCTGGGCAAGCTGAACCAGCAGTTGGAGGCGGTACAGGAGACCAGACAGGGGCTTGTCCCCCTGATGCTGCAGATGCAAGCCGATCTGGAACAGCTGGTACAGGATGACATCCCGCTGCGCAGGGAGGATCGTCTGGCGCGGGTTGCTGCCTTGAAAGCGACGCTGGCAAGAGCCGATGTGAGCGAGGCGGAGAAGTTCCGCCAGCTATTGCAGGCCTATCAGATTGAAGCCGAATACGGCAGCAGGCTGGACCATTATTCCGCCGAGCTGGTGCTGGATGGCGCACCGCGCCGGGTCGACGTGCTGGCACTGGGCCGGGTCTCCCTGCTGGCGATGACCGCCGATCGCTCCCAGGCGTGGCGCTGGTCTGCCGAGCACAAGCAGTGGCAAGCCCTCGACGGCCAGTGGCTCTCCCCCATCGCCGAGGCGTTGGAAATGGCTGCCGACAAGAAAGTTCCCCAGTTGTTAAATGTCCCCCTTTCCGTCAGCCGTGGTCAGGAGGCCCAGTCATGAGCGTCACCATGAAGTGGTTACCCCTTGCCCTCGCCCTCTCTCTGGGCACCACAGCCGCCGTGGCCGAGGAAGCCTGGCAGCAGCAGGAACAGGCCCGTGAGCAGAAGGCTCAGCAGGATCTGGCGTCTGTCTCCAGGGAGCTGAGCAGTGCCCGTGCCAAGCTGGCCGAGGCCCAGCGCCTGAGCAAGGAGCTGGCCAGCCAGTTCGCGGCCAATGAAAAGCAGCTGGTGGAGCTCAATACCCAGTGGGAGCAAGCCTCCGGCGACATGAACGACATCTTTGCGGTCACCCGTCAGGGGGCAAGCGATGCGGTCAAGCTGCTGAGCGAATCCGCCGTCGAGGGCCAGTATCCTGATCGCCTCGCCCCGCTGAAAACCATGGCACAGGATAAACAGGTGCCTGATCGCGCCGCCCTTGCCCTGCTGCCAGCCACCTTGCTACAGGAGATCCGCGAATCGGGCCGGGTTGCCCAGTTCAACGGCAAGGTGCTTGATGCCCAGGGCGTTGCCAGCGAGCAGACGTTGACCCGGATCGGCAGCTTCACCCTGCTGGGCGATGCTGGTTTCTTGCAACCGGAGGCCGAAGGCCTGAGTCCGGTGCTGGGCCTGCCAGGCAGCGTGCTTTCCGCTGTGGCCGCTTATCAGGGTCAGGAGGGAGAAGCGTTGCCGCTGGATCCCTCCCACGGTGTTCTGCTCGATATGCTGGCCCAGGCGCCCACCTTCTGGCAGCAAGTCCAGCAGGGCGGCCAGGTCGGCGCCATCATCGTGCTGCTGGCCGCTATCGGCCTGGGGATCGCTGGAGTACGGCTGTGGAGCCTCTCTCGCGAACTGGGTCGGGTTCGTCGCCAGCTCAAGAGCGGTGAATATCATGCCGACAACGCCCTCGGCCGGGTGCTGACGGTGGCTGACAAGCATCCAGAACTGAGCATGGAGACCCTCGAACTGCGTCTGGATGAGGCGATCCTGCAGGAGACCCCTCGCCTGGAGCGCGGCATCGGCATGGTCAAGGTGATCGCGGCCATCGCCCCCATGCTGGGTCTGCTCGGGACAGTGACCGGTATGATCGGCACCTTCCAGGCCATCACCCAGTTCGGTACCGGCGATCCCAAGATCATGGCGGGCGGCATCTCCATGGCCTTGGTCACCACGGTGCAGGGTCTGGTAGCGGCCATTCCGCTGATCCTGGCCCACAGCCTGCTGCAGTCCCGTTTCACCGAGCTCTCCAACGTGCTGGAACAGCAGGTGGCCGGGATCCTGGCCGAGCGGGCCGAAAGCAATGGTGACAGGGTGGAGCGGGTAGCATGATGCTCGACATCTGGCAGCAGTTGCAGAGCTTCATGGGCCGTGGCGGCCCGGTGCTCTGGGTCATTCTGGCCTTGCTGGTGCTGATGTGGATTCTGATGATCGAGCGGCTGCTCTACCTCAACCTGGGGTTTGCACCGTTGCAGCGTGAGCTGCTGGGCCGCTGGCAGGCGCGTCGCGAGCGTCACAGCTGGCACGCTCGCGCGATTCGCGGGCGCTGGCTGGCAGAAGTGGAGCTGGCGCTCAACCGTCATCTGATCTTCATCCGCACCCTGGTGGTGCTCTGCCCCATGCTGGGGTTGCTGGGTACAGTGACCGGCATGATAGGCGTATTCGATGCGCTGGCTGCGGCCAACCGCTTTAACCCGGAGAGCATGGCGGGCGGGATCTCACGCGCCACCATCCCCACCATGGCAGGCATGGTGGTGGCCCTCTCCGGCGTGTTGTTACTTAGCCGGCTCGAGAGTCAGGCCAAGCGTGCGCTGGCCAAGACCCGGGACGGCCTGCGAGAAGAGAAGGTAATGCAATGAGACGGCAATCCAAACGCCAGCGCGATGAAGTGCAGATCGACATGACCCCCATGCTGGATATCGTCTTCATCATGCTGATCTTCTTCATCGTGACCACCTCCTTCGTGCGCGAAGCCGGGCTTGAGGTACACAGACCCCAGGCCAGCCAGGCCAAGGCGCAGAAATCGTCCAGCATCATGCTGGCGATCGGCGCTCAGGGGCAGATCTTCCTCGACCGCAAACAGGTGGATGTGGAGCGGGTGCAGGCCACCCTCGCCCGACTGTTGGCGGAGCAGCCCGAGGCAAGCCTGGTTATCCAGGCCGACGAGCGGGTACCCCACGGCAAGGTGGTGCGGGTGATGGATGAAGCCAAGGCGGCAGGCATCGCCAACATCGCCGTGGCGGTGGCACCGAAATGAAACACAAGTTGATGAGCCTGGGACTGGGGATCGCCCTCAGTCTGGGCATCCTGTTGTTCATGGCCACCCTGGTGGAGCCGCCCGGAGGGGAGAAGGCGATCACAGAGCAGAAATCCATCGTCATCAACATGCAGAACGAGGTGACCGAGGTACAGGTGCGTGAACGGCCGGTACCCCAGGAGCCGGAACCCTTGCCGGAGCCGCCTGCCGCGCTGGCTTCGACACCGCTGCCCATGCCGGCGGCGGCCCCGTTGCCTTCGGTACAGCCGAGCCTGGATCTGGTCTCGACCCTGAGCGCGGTACAGGTCTCTGCCCCTGGCGTGGCGACCAGTCCCACTCCGGTCGCGAGCGGCAATTTCCATGGTCAGCAGCAGGGTACCGGGATCGGTGCCGGCGACATGCTGATGCCGCTGCAACGGGTTGAGCCTGTTTATCCCTACCGGGCCCAGCAGGCCGGCATCGAGGGGTCCGTGACCTTGCGTTTCAGCGTCGATGCAGACGGCCGGGTACAGGATGTGGAGGTGGTCGAGGCGAAGCCGAAGCGTCAGTTCGAGCGAGCGGCCATTCAGGCGATCAACAAGTGGCGCTATCAGCCGAGGCCGGGCGCCACCGACAAACTGGTGCAAGTCATCACGCTCAAATTCAAATTGGAGTCATAACCATGTTGCGGATCTGGATCTGTCTGCTGGCCCTGGTCAGCCAAGCCTGTCTGGCGATGGAGGTGAGCCTTCATTTCTCCCGCCAGCTGGAGCCCGTGATGAAGCTCTATCAATCCGGCCAGTGGCAACAGGCCCAGAGCAAGGCGGCTGTGCTCAAACCCGGTTCCGAGGCTGAGCACGCCTGGCTGGCGCAGTTACAGGCCTCTCTGGCCGCCAATCTGCAGCATACCGCACAGGCGAGTCGCTACGTGGAGCAGGCTCTTGCCTATAAAGAGTGGCCAGAGCAGCAACGACTTCAGTTGTTGCGTCTGCGCGGGGATATCCAGGCCCAGCAATCCAACTGGTCCGGCGCCATCGCCAGCTACAAGGCCGCATTGGCCATCAAGGCTGACGATACCTTGCGTCTGCGCTTGGCTGGCCTCTATTACCACAACAAGCAGTACGGCGAGGCAGCCAGCCAGAGTGAACAACTGTTGAAGAAAAGCTGGCAGAAGCAGGCAGCCATCATCCGCCTCTCCTCCCTCACTGCATTGCAGCGTTACGGCGTGGCTGCGGATCAGGCCGAAGAGTTGATCCGCCGCGAGCCGAAAGAGAGCAAGTGGTGGCAGCAGGCGGTGTCGCTCAATCTCTCCGCCAAGTGTGGTGATCGAGCGCTTACACTGCTGCAAACCGCCATCGACCGTCAACTGATGGATGATGCCGCCGCCCGCAACCAGCTGATCCGCCTGTATGCCTGGCAGGGACTGCCCTATCGCGGTGCGCGTCTGCTGGAGTCTGCCATGGCCAAGGGACAGATGAAGCAGAACGCGGAGAATCGCCAATTGCTGGCCCAGTTGTGGGAAGGGGCACGTGAGTGGCCGAAGGCTGTGGACAGCTGGCAACTGCTTGCCCAGGAACATGCTCACCCCAAGGCCGCCATGCGTGCCGCCGAACTGCTGCTGCAACAGGGCAAGACGGATGCCGCCATGACCCAGCTCGCGGCCATCAAGTCAGTGAAGGGAGAGCAGGGCAACAGAGCCAAGGCCCTGCTGGTGCAGGCACACCTCAATAAAGAACAATATGCTCAGGCGCTGGTGTTGGCTCGCGAGCTGCAAC
>NZ_CP026228.1:1587500-1660000 GCF_002934285.1 Aeromonas sp. ASNIH1
GTACTCCGGGGATAACAGGCTGATACCGCCCAAGAGTTCATATCGACGGCGGTGTTTGGCACCTCGATGTCGGCTCATCACATCCTGGGGCTGAAGTCGGTCCCAAGGGTATGGCTGTTCGCCATTTAAAGTGGTACGCGAGCTGGGTTCAGAACGTCGTGAGACAGTTCGGTCCCTATCTGCCGTGGGCGTTGGATGATTGAAGGGAGTTGCTCCTAGTACGAGAGGACCGGAGTGAACGAACCTCTGGTGTTCGGGTTGTCACGCCAGTGGCACTGCCCGGTAGCTAAGTTCGGAATCGATAACCGCTGAAAGCATCTAAGCGGGAAGCGAGCCCTGAGATGAGTCATCCCTGACCCCTTGAGGGTCCTAAAGGGCCGTTGGAGACCACAACGTTGATAGGTGGGGTGTGTAAGCGTAGCGATACGTTGAGCTAACCCATACTAATTACCCGTGAGGCTTAACCATACAACACCCAAGAAGTGTTTCTGGCCTTGTAGCAAGTGCGAGACTACTTACCTAATTCAGTGATAGTGACAAGCCAAGTGCAACATCACTACTCACGTCAGCTTTCTGGATTAAGATTTTGCCTGGCGGCAATAGCGCAGTGGAACCACCTGACCCCATGCCGAACTCAGAAGTGAAACGCTGTAGCGCCGATGGTAGTGTGGCATTCGCCATGCGAGAGTAGGACACTGCCAGGCACCCAATTTTAGATTACGCATTGAGCGTGGTCTTTACCGGTTAGTGTGCTGATATGGCTCAGTCGGTAGAGCGCATCCTTGGTAAGGATGAGGTCCCCAGTTCGATTCTGGGTATCAGCACCATTAAATAAGAAAGCCTCCCAATCGGGAGGCTTTTTTGTGTCTGCCTTTCAGCCATCCATCGCAAATTGCAGTCCTGCAATGTCGCACCTTCTTGTTGCTGAGATATCTTCCCTTTCTATCCCGTATGCTTTCCGGGCGGCGCTTCTCTATTAAAGGGATCCGGGCTAAGTTGTGGATTGGCAAAGACAACTACGCTTTCGAAGGGGAAAGAACATGCTGATTAGGAATGTGCGTCTGGCGGGCAGGGAAGGGATGTGGCAAATCCTCTGTCAGGGAGGCGTGATCCGGGCCATTGAGCCCATGAGCACTCAGCTGCTCTCTGTCCGCGAGCTTGATGGTGAGCAAGGCCTTGTCATCCCCCCCTTTATCGAACCGCACATTCACCTCGATACCACCCAGACGGCTGGCGAGCCGAGTTGGAACTTCTCCGGTACCCTGTTCGAGGGGATCGAGCGTTGGGCCGAGCGCAAGGCGCTGCTGACCCATGAGGATGTGAAACAACGCGCCATCCAGACACTGAAATGGCAGATTGCCAACGGCATCCAGTTCGTGCGGACTCACGTGGATGTTTCCGACCCCAATCTGGTCGCCTTGAAGGCGATGCTGGAGGTGCGGGAGGAGATGAAGGAGTGGGTGGAGCTGCAGATCGTCGCTTTTCCGCAGGAGGGGATCCTCTCCTACCCCAACGGCAAGGCATTGCTGGAAGAGGCTCTCAAGCTGGGGGCCGACGTGATCGGTGCCATCCCCCATTTCGAGTTTACCCGGGAGTACGGGGTCGAAAGTCTGCACTACGTCTTCGATCTTGCGGAGAAGTATCAGGTTCTGGTGGATGTGCATTGCGACGAAATCGATGACGAACAGTCCCGTTTTATCGAGACGCTGGCAACCCTGGCCTACGAGCGCGGTATTGGCCATAGGGTGACCGCCAGCCACACCACCGCCATGCACTCCTACAACGGAGCCTATGCCTCGCGGCTGTTCCGGCTGCTCAGGATGGCGGACATCAACTTCGTGGCCAATCCGCTGGTGAACATTCACCTGCAGGGGCGCTTCGACAGCTATCCCAAGCGTCGTGGGATCACCCGGGTGAAGGAGATGCTGGAGGCGAACATCAACGTCTGCTTCGGCCACGACGACGTGTTCGATCCCTGGTATCCCATGGGCACGGCCAACATGTTGCAGGTGCTGCATATGGGGCTCCATGTCTGCCAGATCATGGGCTACGAGCAGATCAACGACAGCCTCAAGCTGATCGGCAGCCACAGCGCCCGCACCCTGAACGTGCAGGATCGCTACGGCATCGAGGTGGGCAAGCCCGCCAACCTGCTGATCCTTCCTGCAGAGAATGGTTTCGATGCGGTGCGCCGCCAAGTGCCGGTGCGTTATTCCATCCGCCATGGCAGAGTCATCGCCGATACTCGCCCGGCCGAGACGACCCTCCATCTTGTGAATGCAGAATCGGTAGACTTTCGCCGCTAGGGTCTAGCAGGGTCGATTAATTGCCCGGCTGTCCCCTGCTGCCGACATTTTGCATAATGCCAACCTGACAATCTTGGAGACTGCTTGATGCAAACCTGGTTATTTGTCGCTGCCGGAGGCGCCTTCGGTGCCTGCCTGCGTTTTGGCATCGCCGAGCTGATGGCCTGGCTGCTGGGACGCCACTTTCCCTATGGCACCCTGGTGGTCAACGTGGTGGGTTCCTTCATCATGGGGATTGCCTATGCCCTGATCAGCCATGGTCACGTGGTGGAGCACCCGATGAAGCCATTGCTGATGGTGGGTATCCTCGGCGCCTTGACCACCTTCTCCTCCTTTGCCCTCGATACGGTCGTGCTGGCCCAGCAAGGGGCCTATCTGAAGGCGCTGCTCAATATCGGTCTCAATCTGTTCCTCTGTCTGGCCATGGTCGTGCTGGGGATGCAGTTGGTCGCAAGCCGGGTTTGAGGTGTCCGCACGCCATCGGCTCTGGTAAACTGGCGGCCATTCTTTGCTCTATGGGTATTTGAGGGATGTCGGAACAGACTACTACTACGCATTTTGGCTATAAAAC
Organism: Aeromonas sp. ASNIH1; assembly: GCF_002934285.1. Classification (NCBI taxonomy): domain Bacteria; kingdom Pseudomonadati; phylum Pseudomonadota; class Gammaproteobacteria; order Aeromonadales; family Aeromonadaceae; genus Aeromonas; species Aeromonas sp. ASNIH1. The sequence continues at coordinate 1,590,378 of NZ_CP026228.1, forward strand.
CGTGGCAGCGACCGAGAAGGAAACCCTGGTCGCCGGTGTCTTTCATTCGGTAGCGGCCAAGTATGATCTGATGAACGATCTGATGTCGTTCGGCATCCATCGCCTCTGGAAGCGCTTTACCATCGACTGCTCCGGTGTCCGCAAAGGACAGAAGGTGCTGGATCTGGCTGGCGGCACAGGGGATCTGACCGCCAAGTTCTCCCGCATCGTGGGTGAGACCGGCCAGGTGGTCCTGGCGGACATCAACGACTCCATGCTGAAAGTGGGCCGCGACAAACTGCGCAACCTGGGGGTGGCCAACAACGTCTCCTACGTGCAGGCCAACGCCGAGGCGCTCCCCTTCCCGGACAACCACTTCGATGTCATCACCATCGGCTTCGGCCTGCGCAACGTCACCGACAAGGACAAGGCGCTTGCCTCCATGTTCCGGGTGCTCAAGCCGGGTGGCCGCCTGCTGGTGCTGGAGTTCTCCAAGCCGGTGAGCGAAGTGATCGCCAAACTTTATGATCTCTACTCCTTCAAATTGCTGCCAAAAATGGGCGAAATCGTCGCGAACGACAGCGAAAGTTACAAATACCTGGCGGAATCCATCCGCATGCACCCGGATCAGCAGACCCTGGCAGGCATGATGGAGAATGTCGGTTTCGAACAGGTGGAGTTTTACAACCTGACCCAGGGCGTGGTTGCCCTGCACCGCGGTTACAAGTTTTAAGGTCGCCTATGCCGATGGATGCCATGGTCACCGCAGTGATCGAAACCAGCCTCAACCAGTTGCTGTCCCTGGACAAACAGAGCCCGGAGCGGCTGCGCAAGCTGACGGGCAAGGTACTCAAACTGGAGCTGCGCGAGCTCAAGCCGCTCTGGTTTGTCTTCTCGGAGCGCCGTCTGGATGTGCTGGCCAGGTTTGAAGGGGAGGCGGATGCGGTGCTGAGCCTCTCCCTGACCGCCCTCGGTCTGCTCAAGGAGCCTTCCGCCCTGACCCGCTACATCCGCGAGGAGAAGCTGGACCTGAGCGGTGACCCCCAGCTGGTGCAGGCATTCAGCGCCCTGCTTGGCGAGCTCGATATCGACTGGGAAGAGGAGCTGTCCCGCTACACCGGCGATGTGGTGGCCCACACCCTGTGCAGTGGTGCTCGTCAGGCTCGCCGTTTTGTGGGGCGAGAGTTGTGCCGTTCCCAGCGTCAAGTGGCCGAGTATCTGACCGAGGAGGCGAGGCTTGCCCCGGGTCCGCTGGAAGTGGCGAGCTTCAATGACGATGTCGAAGAGCTTGCCCAACAGATGAAGGCGATCGAGTTGCGGCTTGCCCGCCTCGAACAGCAGGTGAGCTGATGACCCCGAAGGAGTTCAAACGCCTCTATCGCATCGTCAGCATCCTGCTGGAACAGGGCATCGACGAGCTGGTGCCCGCCTGTTATCAGCCCTGGCCTGGCCGTCTGGCCCGTCGCAGTCTGTTCTGGCTCAAGAACAAGCAACAAGGCATGAGCCGTGGCGCCCGCATTCGCCTCGCCTTCGAGGCCCTGGGCCCCATCTTCATCAAGTTCGGCCAGATGCTCTCGACCCGGCGCGATCTGCTGCCCCCTGACATTGCCGAAGAGCTGGCCCTGCTGCAGGACAGGGTGCCTCCCTTCTGTGGTCAGGCCGCCCGTCGCCAGATAGAAGAGAGCCTGGGTTGCCCCGTCGAGACCCTGTTCGATGACTTCGACGAGACGCCGCTGGCATCCGCCTCCATCGCCCAGGTGCACACCGCCCGGTTGAAGGAGAACGGCCGCGAGATCGTCATCAAGGTGATCCGTCCCGATATCGAGCCGGTCATCGAGGCCGACCTGCGCCTGATGCGGGCGCTGGCCCGTCTGGTAGCGCGCTTTGTGCCCCAGAGTGCGCGACTGCGCCCCGTCGAGGTGGTGGAGGAGTATCGCAAGACCATACTCGACGAGCTCAACCTGATGCGCGAAGCGGCCAACGCCATCCAGCTGCGCCGCAACTTCACCGGTTCCGAGGCGCTCTATGTGCCCGAGGTGTTCACGGACCATTGCCGTGAGCAGGTGCTGGTGATGGAGCGCATCTACGGCATTCCGGTCTCCGACATTGCCGCGCTGGAAGCCAACGGCACCAACATGAAGCTGCTGGCCGAGCGCGGAGTGGAAGTGTTCTTCACCCAGGTGTTCCGCGACAGCTTCTTCCACGCCGACATGCACCCGGGCAACATCTTCGTCTCTTTCGAACACCCCGAGAATCCGCTCTGGATCGGCATCGACTGCGGCATCGTCGGCACCCTCAACCGGGAAGACAAGCGCTACCTGGCGGAGAACTTCCTCGCCTTCTTCAACCGCGACTACCGCCGGGTGGCCGAGCTGCACGTAGAGTCAGGCTGGGTGCCGCCCGATACCAAGGTGGACGAGTTCGAGTTCGCCATCCGCACCGTGCTGGAGCCCATCTTCGAGAAACCGCTCTCCGAGATCTCCTTCGGCCACGTGCTGCTCAATCTGTTCAACACCGCCCGTCGCTTCAACATGCAGGTGCAGCCGCAGCTGGTGCTGCTGCAAAAGACCCTGCTCTATGTAGAAGGGCTGGGTCGCCAGCTCTATCCCCAGCTGGATTTGTGGCAGACCGCCAAGCCCTATCTGGAGAACTGGATGCATGAGCAGGTCGGCCCCAAGGCGGTGTGGAATGCCATCAAGGAGAAGGCGCCGTTCTGGGCGGAGAAACTGCCGGAGCTGCCGGAGCTGGTCTATGAGACCCTGCGTCAGGCCCGCCATCAGCAGCACCACTTCGACCAGATGTTTGCCGATTTCCGTCGCCACAGTCGCCGTCAGGGGCAGGCCCGCTACCTCTTAGGGGTTGGTGCCAGCCTGCTGCTCGCGGGTGTATTCTTGCTGACCCAAAAACAATACATTGAGTGGGGACAAATCAGCCTCGCCGGCGCCGGGTTATGCTGGCTGCTGGGTTGGTTGCGAACCCGTTCCCATTAAATAACCTGCGCCATCGGGCGCCTATCCGGAGAGAAAGTCATGGGTGGTATCAGTATTTGGCAGTTGTTGATCATCGCAGTCATCGTCGTGCTGTTGTTTGGCACCAAGAAATTGCGCGGTATCGGTGGCGATCTGGGCGCGGCGGTCAAGGGATTCAAGAAGGCGCTCTCCGATGAGCCGGCCGACACCAAACCCGAGCAGAAAGATGCCGAGTTCCCGACCAAGCAGTTGAACGAGACGGCCAGCAACGCCGAAGCCGCCAAGCAGAAAGACAAAGATCAGGCCTAAGCCATGTTCGACATCGGTTTTTGGGAACTGGTCGTCATCGGCGTCGTCGCCCTGGTGGTGCTGGGTCCCGAGCGGTTGCCGGTCGCGATCCGCACCGCCAGCCACTGGATAAGGCTGATCCGCAGCACCGCCAACTCGGTCAAGGCCGAGCTGGAACAGGAGCTCAAGTTGCAGGATCTGCACAACGATCTGAAGAAGGCCGAACGGTTGCAGATGAACAACCTGAGCCCCGAGCTGCAGGAATCCATCGAGCAGTTGAAAGCGGCCGCCCAGTCGGTAAATCGTCCCTATCAGGGGGAGAACGAGATCCGCCCGCCTCGGGAGCCCGCCCGGGCTGAGCCAGCCACTCCGGTGGCGGCCTCGGTGCCCGCGACCCCAGAGGTGCCACCGGTCAACAGTCAGCGAGAGAGCGAGCCTGTGCCCGCCAGCGAGCCCGCAGCCAAGGGGGAGGTGAAGCCATGAGTCAGGCAGAACAACCCCTCATCAGCCATCTGGTGGAGCTGAGAACGCGCCTGCTGCGTTCCATCACCGCCATCCTGCTGGTGTTCATCGCGCTCATCTACTTCTCCAACAACATCTACGACTTCGTGGCCCAGCCGCTGCTCAGCCAGTTGCCGGCAGGCACCAGCATGATAGCGACGGATGTGGCGACACCCTTCATCACGCCCATCAAGCTGACCCTGGTGGTCTCCTTCTTCGTGGCGATCCCCTATCTGCTCTATCAGGCCTGGGCTTTCATCGCACCCGGTCTGTACCAGCACGAACGGCGGCTGATCCTGCCCCTGGTGGCCTCCAGCGCCGTGCTGTTCTATGCGGGGATGGCGTTCGCCTACTACGTGGTGTTCCCCCTGGTGTTCGGCTTCTTCACCAGTACCGCCCCCGCCGGGGTGACGGTGGCGACCGACATCGCCAGCTACCTGGACTTCGTGCTGACCCTGTTCTTCGCGTTCGGGGTGGCGTTCGAGATCCCGGTGGCCACCATACTGCTCTGCTGGACCGGGGTGACCACCCCCAGGAGCCTGAAGGAGAAGCGCCCCTACGTCATCGTCGGGGTCTTCGTGGTCGGTATGTTGCTGACGCCGCCCGATGTCTTCTCCCAGACCCTGCTCGCGATCCCCATGTGGGGCCTGTGGGAGATAGGTCTGTTCTTCGCCCGCTTCTATGTGAAGAAAGAGGACGAAGAGCAGCAACAAACGGAAGAGGGGAGCTGAGGCTCCCTTCCTCTTTTCATGCATCCGTTCGAGGCGTATGGTAAGGCCCCATCGAGTAGATGGTTTTCAAATGCCTGATATGCACCTCGTTTGTCCGGAACCCCTGACTCCATGATCGACATCGGTTTGAACCTGACCAGCAGCCAGTTCGCAGGCGAACAAGCCGACCTGGTGGAACGCGCGCGCGCCGCCGGGGTGGAAGCCCTGATCCTGACCGGCACCGATCTGGCCGGCAGCCGCGAAAGTGCCGCATTGGCCGCCCGCTGGCCCGGTTACTGCTTCTCCACCGCCGGGGTACATCCCCATGATGCCAAAAGCGTCGATGAGGCGACCCTGCCCGCCCTGCGGGAACTGGCGGCCCTGCCCCAGGTGGTGGCTATCGGCGAGTGCGGTCTCGACTACAACCGGGACTTCTCCCCCCGCCCGGTGCAGGATGCGGTGTTTGACGCCCAGCTGGCGCTCGCCGCCGAGCTCGGGATGCCGGTGTTTCTGCACTGCCGCGATGCCCATGACAAATTCGTCGAGATCCTGCGCCCCTGGTTGCCCCGCCTGCCGGGGGCCGTGCTGCACTGCTTCACCGGCTCCGACGCCGAGCTGGACGAGTGCCTGGCGCTGGGGCTGCATATCGGGGTGACCGGCTGGCTCTGTGACGAGCGCCGTGGCCAGCTGCTGCGCGAGCAGGTGGCCCGCATTCCGGCGGGTCGCTTGATGATAGAGACGGACGCCCCCTACCTGGTGCCGCGGGATCTAAAACCCAGACCCAAACGCAGCGAACCCGCTTTTTTGCCGCACATCGCCCAGGTGGTGGCGGCCTGCCGTGGTGAAGCGCCCGAGGCCTTGCTGGCCCATACCCGGGCCACCTCCGCCGCATTCTTCCAACTTCCGCTTTTGGAGTGATTCATGGCCACAACTCTTCCGGGGGCCTTCCCGGGCCGTCGCCTGCGCCGGGTGCGCAAACATGACTTCAGCCGCCGCCTGGTGCGCGAAAACGTACTGACCGTCGACGATCTCATCTATCCCGTGTTCGTGCTGGAGGGGGAGGGTCAGCGAGAGGCCGTTGCCTCCATGCCGGGGGTGGACAGACTCTCCATCGATCTGCTGCTCGAAGAGGCCGCCGAACTGGTGGCCCTGGGTGTGCCGGCGGTGGCCCTGTTCCCGGTGACGCCGCTGGAGAGAAAGAGTCTGATGGCGGAAGAGGCCTACAACCCGGATGCCCTGGCCCAGCGGGCGACCCGTGCCCTCAAGGCGCGCTTCCCGGAGCTCGGGGTCATCACCGATGTGGCGCTCGACCCCTTCACCACCCATGGTCAGGACGGCATCATCGATGACGAAGGCTATGTGCAGAACGACATCACCACCGAGATCCTGGTGAAGCAGGCGCTCTCCCATGCGGCCGCCGGGGCCGACATGGTTGCCCCGTCCGACATGATGGACGGCCGCATCGGTGCCATCCGCGCGGCGCTGGAGGAGAACGGCTTCGTCAACGTGCAGATCATGGCCTACTCCGCCAAGTACGCCTCCCACTACTACGGCCCGTTCCGCGATGCGGTGGGCTCCGCCGCCAACCTCGGCAAGAGCAACAAGGCCACCTACCAGATGGACCCGGCCAACGGCAACGAAGCCCTGCACGAGGTGGCCCTCGACATCGCCGAAGGGGCGGACAGCGTCATGGTCAAGCCGGGCATGCCCTACCTGGACATCATCCGCCGGGTGAAGGATCAGTTCGGCGTGCCGACCTTCGCCTATCAGGTGAGCGGCGAGTACGCCATGCACATGGCGGCGATCCAGAATGGCTGGCTCAAGGAGAAGGAGTGCGTGATGGAATCCCTGCTCTGCTTCAAGCGGGCCGGGGCCGATGGCATCCTCACCTACTTCGCCAAGCGGGTCGCCCAGTGGTTGAAAGAGGACGCCCGACGCTGAGGCGGGGAGTGTCCATGCCCTCACAATGCCGGCCCTCGGGCCGGCATTGTCGTCTCTGGCAGATGAAGTGCTGGTTTTATGAACAAAATGCCTGAAAAAGTGGGCAACAAGCCCGTCTCTTGGCGGCAAAGGCTTGATAAATGGGGTTTCTGCCTACATCTTAGATGGTCCAAGCAGGCTTCTGGACGGCAGGGGCTGCAGAGCATTTAGAGGTACCGCAGATGACTAACCCTTTGCTGACAATGGACTCGCTGCCTCCCTTCAGCCAGATCCAGCCCGATCAGGTGCAACCTGCCGTGACGCAGGCCATCGCCGATTGCAAACAGAAGATTGAGGATGTGCTGGCCCAGAAGGAGCCTCACACCTGGGACAGCCTGATCGCCCCGCTGGAAGAGGTCAACGACCGCCTCTCCCGGATCTGGTCCCCCATCAGCCACCTCAATGCCGTGCAGAACAGCGAGGCGCTGCGAGCGGCTCACGATGCCTGCCTGCCGCTGCTGTCCGAATTCCAGACCTATGTCGGTCAGCATGAAGGGCTCTATCAAGCCTATCTGGCCCTCTCCGAGAGCGATGACTTCCCCCGGCTGGATGATGCCCAGCGCAAGGAGATCCTGAACACCCTGCGCGATTTTCGCCTCTCCGGCATCGGTCTGCCTGCCGAGGCGCAGCAGCGCTACGGCGAGATCCAGGCCCGCCTCTCGGAGCTCGCCTCCCGTTTCAGCAACAACGTGCTGGACGCGACCCAGGGCTGGCACAAGCTGGTGACCGACGAGGCCGAGCTGGCCGGTCTGCCCGCGAGCGCCCAGGCTGCCGCGCGCCAGATGGCCGAACTCAAGGGCAAGGAGGGGTGGCTGTTCACCCTGGACATCCCCTCCTACCTGCCGGTGATGATGTACGCCGACAGCCGCGCCCTGCGTGCCGAGCTGTATGAGGCCTTCACCACCCGCGCCTCCGACCAGGGCCCCAACGCCGGCAAGTGGGACAACTCCGCCATCATGACCGAGTTGCTCACCCTGCGCCGGGAGCTGGCCCGACTGCTGGGCTTTGCCAACTATGCCGAGCTCTCCCTCGCGACCAAGATGGCGGACAAGCCGGAGCAGGTGGTGGACTTCCTCACCGACCTGGCGGCCAAGTCCCTGCCCCAAGGCAAGGCGGAGCTGGAGGAGATCCGCGCCTTTGCCGCCGAGCAGCACGGTCAGGACGAACTGGCGGCCTGGGATCTTGCCTATTACGCAGAAAAGCTCAAACAGCACAAGTTTTCGGTCTCTGATGAGCAGTTACGTCCTTATTTCCCCGCCGGTCGGGTCGTGAAGGGGCTGTTCGAGGTGGTCAAGCGGGTGTTCGGCATGAAGGTGCGCGAGCGTCTCGGCATCGACACCTGGCACCCGGATGTGCGCTTCTACGACATCTTTGACGCCGATGACGAGCTGCGCGGCAGCTTCTACCTGGATCTCTACGCCCGCGAGCACAAGCAGGGCGGCGCCTGGATGGATGTCTGCCTGGGTCGCCGCTACCGTCAGGACGGCTCCCTGCAAAAGCCGGTGGCCTACCTGACCTGCAATTTCAACGGCCCGGTGGACGGCAAGCCGGCCCTGTTCACCCACAACGAAGTGGTCACCCTGTTCCACGAGTTCGGCCACGGCATTCACCACATGCTGACCCGCATCGATGTGGCCGGCGTGGCCGGCATCAACGGCGTGGCCTGGGATGCGGTGGAGCTGCCGAGCCAGTTCCTCGAGAACTGGTGCTGGGAATCCGAGGCGCTGGCCTTCATCTCCGGCCATTACGAGACCGGGGAGCCGCTGCCCGCCGATCTGCTGGAGAAGATGCTGACCGCCCGCAACTTCCAGGCGGCGATGCAGATGCTGCGCCAGCTGGAGTTCGCCCTGTTCGACTTCCGTCTGCACCAGACCTTTGACCCGGCCAGAGCGGATCAGATCCCTGCGCTGCTGGCTGAGGTGCGCAGCCAGGTCGCCGTGATGACGCCTCCGGCGTTCAACCGCTTCCAGCACAGCTTCTCCCACATCTTCGCGGGCGGCTACGCGGCGGGCTACTACAGCTACAAGTGGGCCGAGGTACTCTCTGCCGACGCCTTCTCCCGCTTCGAGGAGGAGGGGATCTTCAACCCGGCCACGGGCCACTCCTTCCTGAAGAACATTCTGGAAAAGGGCGGCTCCAGGGAGCCGATGGAGCTGTTCCGTGCCTTCCGTGGCCGGGAGCCCCAGGTGGATGCGCTGCTGCGTCACAGTGGTATCGCCGCGTGAGGTCCCGCCGCAACAGTGAGCCTCGATTGGATGAGCTGCCGCGCCACTGCGGGAGCTTCAAGCAGGTACACATTTGCGGCATAGTGGGATCGAAACGTGATTTTTGATAGAAAAAGGGACCTTTTGGTCCCTTTTCCCAAGCCTTTTTAATATCTTGCGGAGTGCATGTTTGCACTGTCCCCGCCTCTTCAGTAGAGTCGGGTTCTACCTTCCAGGGAGAGAAAGAACCTTGCCATGAGGCGAGCACTCGAGTCTGTCTATCAAATCATCTCCAGCCTGTCTCATTCGAGTGGTCAGGGATATTTTGATGCCTTTGTGAGTGAAATCGCCAACGCGGTGGGGGCTGACTTCGTCCTGGTGTCCGGCAAGGATCAGGCGGGTCTGTTCTTTACCGTGCATGCCGCCTATCCCGCCTCCCTCGACATCAACGCCTACAGCTTCCCCCTCGCCGACACTCCGGGGGAGATCGCCATGCAACAGGGTGAAGCTTGGTTCAGTGATCGCACCCGCCAGCTGTTCCCCCACGCCGCCGTGCTGGAGCGCTGCGAGGTGAGAGCCTATGCCGGCGTCGCGCTCAAGAACGCCGAGGGAGAGACCATCGGCCTGTGCAGCGTCATGTTCAAGCGGGCCATGCCGAGAATGGAGAAGATAGTGGGCCTGCTGCGTCTGCTGGCCCCGCTCGCCGGTCGTGAACTGGCGCTGATGTATCAGCAGCGCCAGAGCCAGGAGCAGCCGGCGCAACCGGAACATCACCACTTCCTGGACACCATGATGTCCCATGCGCCCGTGGGCATCGGCAAGGTGGATCTGGGCGGCAAGATCCTCTGGGCGAACCCGGCCATCGAGAAGATGCTCGGCTACAGCCAGGAGGAGCTGCAACAGCTCACCGTCGCCGAAATCAACCATCCGGACGACTGGCAGACCAGCATTGCGCTCTACGACGCCCTCAAGCGGGGAGAGCGTCCCGCGTTTACCCAGGAGAAGCGTTATCTCCACCGGGATGGGACCGTCCTGTGGGGACGGGTGACGGTGACCCTGATCCGCAACGAGCAGATGCACCCCGACTATCTCATGGTGGTGCTGGAGAACATCGATCCCATCAGGCGCCATGCGGAGCAGCTCAAGCTCTCCCACCGGGTCTATGACAACCTCTCCGAAGCCATTCTGGTGTGCGATGCCGACAGTCGCATCATCTCGGTCAATCCGGCCTTCGAGAAGATCACCGGTTACAGCGAGGAGGAAGCGTGTGGCCAGCGGCCCAGCATGCTCAAGTCCGGACTGCACGATCAGACCTTCTACGCGGACATGTACCACGCCCTGGAGCGGGTGGGGATCTGGCGTGGGGAGGTGTGGAACAAGCGCAAGAACGGCAAGCTCTATCCCCAGCAGCTGATGATCAGCGCCGTGCGGGAAGGGGGCAAGATCAGTCAGTACATCGCCATCTTCAGCGATCTTTCCCAGACCAAGCTGGCGGAGCAGAAGATCGCCGCCCAGGCCAACTACGACAACCTCACCGGCCTGCCCAACCGCTGGCTGTTCGGTCGCTGTCTGGCCCGCTTCTGCGAACGGGGGGAGCGCTTCGCCCTCATGGTGCTCGACCTCAACAACTTCAAGGCGGTCAACAACAGCATGGATCACCATGTGGGCGACGCCCTGCTGCGGGAGGTATCGGATCGGCTGGTGAGCCGGGTGCGCACCGAGGATCTGGTGGCCCGCATCGGCGGCGACGAGTTTGCCTTCCTGGTGCCCGGCATCGTCAACCGCCGTCAGGCCGAGGTGTTTGCCAAGCAGGTGATCGGCGGCTTTGCCCGCCCCTTCATGCTGGCCAACCAGCACCTCTATGTGACCGCCACCCTGGGGATCACCCTCTGTCCCAATGACGGCGGCGACAGCGACGAGCTCTTGCGCAATGCCGAGCAGGCCCTGTTCGTCGCCAAGCGCCAGGGACGTCCCCTCGGCACCTACAACGCCTCCATGCGGGAAGAGGTGAGCCAGCGCCACCAGATGCAGCACGATCTGGCGGAGGCCATCAAGCTGGGCCAGCTGACCATGGCCTACCAGCCCATCTGGGACAACCGCAGCGGCCGGGTCGCCAAGCTGGAGGCCCTGGTGCGCTGGTATCACCCCCACTGGGGTCAGGTCTCACCGGCGGATTTCATCCCGCTGGCGGAAGAGGCGGGGCTCATCCAGGGGCTGGGTGCCCTGGTGCTGTGGCAGTCTTGCCGGGATCTGGCCAGATTGCAGCAGTCCGGCTTCCCGGATCTGCAGATGTCCATCAACCGCTCCACCCTGGAGTTCCAGACCATAGACCCGGAGGCCAACGAGTGGCTCAGGGTGATCCGCCACTTCGAGCTGGATCCGGCGGACATCATCATCGAGATCACCGAATCCCTGCTGATGGAGACCAGCGATCAGCACAGGGTGCGGATCGATGCCCTGCGCGAGGCGGGCTGCAAGCTGGCCATCGACGACTTCGGCACCGGCTACTCGGCACTGAACTACCTGCGTACCTTCCCGGTGGATCTGGTGAAGATCGATCGCTCCTTCGTGCGCCATATTCCCTTCAACGAGCAGGACCGCCTGCTGCTCGACGGCATCATCAACATCGTGCACAACCTCGGCATGCAGGTGGTGATCGAAGGGGTGGAGACCCGGGAGCAGCTCAACTTCCTCTGCCAGAAGGGGTGCGCCTTCACCCAGGGGTATCTGCTCAGCCGCCCGCTGCCCTTCGACGATCTGACCGAATACCTGAGTCTCAACCGTCAGGGAATGAACCTGGCGAATCTGACCACGGTGAGCTGACCCCCCGCTTCTGCTATCATGCCGGCTTCTGCGCCGTGATGAGTCCATGTTATGCCCCATATTCAGGTTTTCAGTGAAGTGCCCGCCCGCGATGGCGAGCTCGACGCCCTGCGCCAGCGCCTTGCCGACGTGGCGTTTCCCGCTCCCTTCGCCCTGGTGCTGACCGCATCGCGGTTGGAGCTGCGCAAACTGGACGAACCCAAGCTGGGGGCCGTTTATGTGGACTTCGTGGAAGGGGCGGTGGCCCATAGGCGCAAGTTCGGTGGCGGGCGCGGCCAGTCCATCGCCAAGGCGGTGGGATTGAAGTCGGGAGCCATGCCGACCGTGGTGGATGCCACCGCCGGGCTCGGGCGCGATGCCTTCGTGCTCGCCTCCCTCGGCTGCAAGGTGACCCTGATCGAACGCAGCCCCGTGGTGGCGGCCCTGCTCCAGGACGGTCTGACCCGGGCGGGGCAGGATCCCGAGATAGGCCCCTGGGTGCGCGAGCGGATGCAACTGCTGCAAGGCCCGGCGGTGGAGACCCTGCTGGCGCTGACCGAGCGGCCGGAGGTCATCTACCTGGATCCCATGTTCCCCCACAAGCAGAAGTCGGCGCTGGTGAAAAAAGAGATGCGGGTGTTCCAGTCCCTGGTGGGAGCGGATCTCGACGCGGATGCCCTGCTGCCGGCGGCGCTCAGGATGGCTGACAAGCGGGTGGTGGTGAAGCGGCCCGACTATGCGGGCTGGCTCAACGAGCACAAGCCCAGCATGGCCATCGAGACCAAGAGCAACCGCTTCGACGTCTATGTGATGGCGGCGCTGGCAAGTTGAGTGGCGACTGGCAGGGAGTCTGAGCGTCAAACGAAGAGGGCCAACCTGATCAGGTTGGCCCTCTTGCTATTCATTGGCTGCGGGGTGGGGCGAAGTGGATCCGTTTTTCTTCCCCTTGCCAGACGAGTTCCAGGGTCGCCAGGTCCGCCAGGCTGAGGCGCTCAGCGCGCTCCAGCAGCAGATACTCCACCCCGCCGCTGGCTTCTATGGTGCGGATCCTGTCCGTCCAGGTTCGTCCATCCCGGTCGGTGATCGTGACGGGCAGCTGCCAGCCGGCGGCGATCTCCAGCCAGTCGTACAGGTCACAGCTGACGGGTTGGTAATCGGCCATGGGGTGTGCGGCTCAGGCTTCCAGCAGCCGGGTGGACCAGCCCATCTTCTGCTGGCGCTCCACCTCGAGGCGGAGCTCGCTGGCGCGCAGGTAGTGCTCGTCCAGCCACCCCTTGGGCAGGGTCAGGGTCAGGGCATCTTCATCGGCTTGCAGCATGAACCTGGGCACAGTGCCCTGGGTTCGGCGCATGCAGAGGATGAGGGAGATGCGCAGGATACGGGCCAGCCGGATCGCCTGGCGACCGGTGACGGCGCCCTGTTTCTCCAGCGGCTCCAGCTTGAATTCATCCCGCTGGTTGAACAGCAGGGCCGACAGCAGCTTCTTCTGCGCGGGGGTGAAGCCAGGCATGTCGATGTTGTCGATGATGTAGGCGGCGTGCTGCGGCGCCTTCTTGTACTCGATGCACAGACCGATTTCGTGCAGCAGGGCCGCGTAGCGCAGGATCGGGCGACCGTAGCGCTTGGAGAGGCGCCAGGCCGGCTGCAACTGGGTGAACGCCTCGATGGCGGTGTCGCGGACCCGCTCGGCGTGCTCCTTGTCGAGCTGGTAGCGGCTGATCAGGCTGTCGGCGGTGCGATCCCGGGCATCACAGTCGTGATTGTTGCCGAGCAGGCCGTATATGAGTCCTTCACGCAGGGCACCGCCCGCCAGGGTCATGCTCTCGATGTCGAGGGTCTCGAAGATGGCGATCAGGATGGCGAGACCGGAGGGGAACACGGTCAGCCGTTCGGCCGCCAGCCCTTCGAGCTGCAACTGATCGAGTCTGCCGCAGGCGATGGCCTGACCCATCAGCTCTTGCAGCTTGGGCAGGGTGACCCGCTCGCTCTTGCCCTGGGCCAGCATGATTTCCTGCAGCGCCTGGACGGTGCCGGAGGCGCCGACGCAGGTGCGCCAGCCGAGGACACGGTAGTCCGCAGCCACTTTCTCCAGTACCGCCTTGGCGGCGGCAATGGCCTGGTTGAAGCGCGTCTCGGAGAGCTCGCCATCACCGAAGTGGTTGTTGAGCCAGGTGACGCAGCCCATGTGCAGGCTGTTGAGCAGCTTGGCTTCGCTCTGCTCGCCGATCACCAGCTCGGTGCTGGCGCCGCCGATGTCGATTACCAGCCGGTTGCCTTCCCCTGCCGACGTCCAGGAGACACCTTCATAGATGGTCTTGGCTTCTTCCTCGCCCGAGATGATCTCGATGCTGTGGTTGAGCACCCGTTCCGCTTCGCTGATGAATTCGTCGACGTTGGTGGCCAGGCGCAGGGTGGCGGTGCCCACTACCCGGATATTGTCGGACGGGATGTCCTGCAACTGCTCGGAGAAGAGGCGCAGACAGTCCCAGCCCCGCTCCATGGCGGCACGGTTGAGGCGAAAATCGGCATCGAGGCCGGCGGCGAGGCGTACCTTGCGCTTGACCTTGGTGACGGTGCGCAGGGCACCGGCGACCTCGCGCACCACCAGCATGTGAAAGCTGTTGGAGCCGAGGTCGATGGCGGCATAGAGAGGCGAGTTGTGCAACTTGGCCGATCCCTCAGTTCTTGCGGGGGGGGCGACGACGGTTGTTGCTGTTGCCACCGCCCTGGCGATCCCGCATGTTGCGGTTCACCGGCTGGCGGTTGCGGAACACCCGTTTCGGCGCGGTGACGTCATCCAGCAGCGCCTCGCGGTCATACTTGCTGACCGGGATGGGGTGGTGGATGTACTCCTCGATGGCCGGCAGGTTGAAGGCATAGTCTTCACAGGCCAGGCTGATGGAGTGACCGCTTCTGCCGGCGCGGCCGGTACGACCGATGCGGTGGACATAGTCTTCGGCATCATCGGGCAGGTCGTAGTTGAAGACGTGGGTCACGTCGGGGATGTGCAGACCACGGGCGGCCACGTCGGTGGCGACCAGGATATCCAGGGTGCCCTTGGTGAACTCTTCCAGGATCTTCATCCGCTTCTTCTGCGGCACGTCGCCGGTCAGCAGACCGACGCGGTGGCCGTCATTCTCCAGCCAGGCGTGAACGTCTTCACAGACGTGCTTGGTGTTGGCGAAGACGATGGCTTTCTCGGGCCACTCCTCTTCCATCAGGGAGAGCAGCAGCAACATCTTGTCTTCGTTGGAGGGGTAGAAGAGCTCCTCCTTGATCCGCACGCCGGTCATCTGTTCCGGTTCGACCTGCACATGTTCCGGGTGGTTCATGTGTTCATAGGCTAGCTCCTGCACCCGCAGGGAGAGGGTGGCGGAGAACAGCATGCTCAGACGCTCGGTGGCGGGGGGCATGCGGCGGAACAGGAAACGGATGTCCTTGATGAAGCCCAGATCGAACATGCGATCCGCTTCGTCCAGTACCACGACCTGGATGTTGCCGAGATCGATGACCTTGGACTTGAAGTAGTCGATGATACGACCCGTGGTGCCGATCAGGATGTCGACGCCCTGTTCCAGCACGGCCAGCTGTTTGTCGTAGCCTTCGCCACCATAGGCGAGACCGAGCTTGAGCCCGGTGGAGGCTGACATGCTCTCTGCATCGTTATAGATCTGGACGGCCAGCTCCCGGGTCGGGGCCATGATGATGGCGCGGGGCTGGTTGATGAGGCGCGGCCTGGTCAGCGGATGGGTCAGCAAATAGTTGAATGTAGCCGCCAGGAAAGCCAGGGTTTTGCCGGTCCCCGTCTGGGCCTGACCGGCGAGGTCATGACCTTCAACCAGCAGGGGCAGGGACAGTGCCTGGATGGGCGTACAATAGTGAAATCCCTTTGATTCCAGACCAGCCAGAACTTCGGGTTCGAGGCCCATTTGGGCGAATTTTTCGGTCGTTAGATGTGTTTTGCTCATGGCGGTAGGTTATCAGGTTAGGCTTGCAATAATAAACAGGATCATTTCAAATAGGGCAACTATTGCCTTTGTTGAACCATCAATAAAGCCTTAATTACTGACTGGAGTTGGAGATGAGTGACAAGATTGTTCAGCTGAGCGATGCCAGCTTCGAGGCCGATGTAATCAACGCCGACAGCCCTGTTCTGGTCGATTTCTGGGCCGAATGGTGTGGACCGTGCAAGATGATTGCCCCGATCCTGAACGAAGTTGCTCAGGAATATGAAGGTCGCGTGACCGTGGCGAAATTGAACATCGATCATAACGCCGACACTCCGCCCAAGTACGGCATTCGTGGTATCCCGACCCTGCTGCTGTTCAAGAATGGTGAAGTGGCAGCGACCAAGGTCGGCGCCCTGTCCAAGACCCAACTGAAAGAGTTCCTGGACGGCAACCTGTAATAATCAAGAAGGAGCGCATTGCAATAATGCGCTCCTTGTGTTTTATCACCTAGACGCTCACCCTGATTGGTGCTAGTTTATCGCTCGTTTGCTAACCTTTTTGCCTGACTCTTTGCTTAACTACCAGCCTGGCAAGTCAAATCCGATCAGCATCAATCCAGCAGACTGTCTCCTCATTTCAATCCTTGCTTACAGACTTTCACCACTATGAATCTGACTGAACTTAAGAACACTCCTGTGTCCGAGCTGGTCCAGCTTGGCGAATCCATGGGGTTGGAAAATCTGGCTCGGGCGCACAAGAAAGACATTATCTTTGCAATCCTCAAGGCGCACGCCAAGGGCGGCGAGGATATCTTTGGCGACGGTGTGCTGGAAATCCTGACCGACGGTTTCGGTTTCCTGCGCAGTGCAGACGGCTCTTATCTCGCTGGTCCGGATGACATCTATGTCTCCCCGAGCCAGATCCGCCGCTTCAACCTGCGTACCGGCGATACCATTTCCGGCAAGATCCGGCCGCCGAAAGAGGGCGAGCGCTATTTCGCCCTGCTCAAGGTCAACGACGTCAACTACGACCGTCCGGAAAACTCCCGCAACAAGATCCTGTTTGAAAACCTCACTCCCCTGCACGCCAACGAGCGTCTGCGCATGGAGCGTGGCAACGGTTCCACCGAAGACATCACCGCCCGTGTACTGGATCTGGCATCCCCGATCGGCAAGGGCCAGCGCGGTCTCATCGTTGCACCGCCCAAGGCCGGTAAGACCATGCTGCTGCAGAACATCGCCCAGAGCATCGCCTACAACCACCCGGATTGTGAGCTGATCGTGCTGCTGATTGACGAGCGTCCGGAAGAAGTGACCGAGATGCAGCGGATGGTGAAGGGCGAAGTCATCGCCTCCACCTTCGACGAGCCGGCCTCCCGTCACGTCCAGGTCGCCGAAATGGTGATCGAGAAGGCCAAGCGTCTGGTCGAGCACAAGAAGGACGTGGTGATCCTGCTGGACTCCATCACCCGTCTGGCCCGCGCCTACAACACCGTCATCCCGTCTTCCGGCAAGGTGCTGACCGGTGGTGTGGACGCCAACGCCCTGCACCGTCCGAAGCGTTTCTTCGGTGCGGCGCGCAACGTCGAAGAGGGCGGCAGCCTGACCATCATCGCCACCGCGCTGATCGATACCGGCTCCAAGATGGATGAAGTCATCTACGAAGAGTTCAAGGGTACCGGCAACATGGAACTGCACCTCTCGCGCAAGATTGCCGAGAAGCGCGTCTACCCGGCCATCGACATCACCCGTTCCGGCACCCGCAAGGAAGAGCTGCTGACCGCCCCGGACGAGCTGCAGAAGATGTGGATCCTGCGCAAGATCATTCACCCCATGGGCGAGATCGACAGCATCGAGTTCCTCATCGACAAGCTGGCTGCGACCAAGACCAACGACGAGTTCTTCGACTCCATGAAGCGTCAACAGAAGTAACAGCCTCTTCAATGACAAAACCGCGGCCCAGGTCGCGGTTTTTGTTTATCTATTTCACGGCTGGCTTAGTAGTATGAAGCCTCGATGTCACAAGGAAAGGGACGTCATGAAGCTGGTGTTGTTCATATGGATGGGTTGGTTGTGGCTGGCGGCCCCGGTGCATGCCGACTCCCCGCCGCAATTGCAGGCTCCCCTGGTGGCGGACGAGGGACTGGAGGGGCATCGGGCGTACCTGGACGGCCGCATGGCGCTCGGGCAGTTTGATGCCATGGACTCGTTGCTCGAGACCCTGTCGGTGGGGCAGCGGGAGTTCCTGTTGTTCCAGTTGCTGGGTGAGCTCAAGTCATCGGGCGCACCGAGCCCGGCGCTGCTGGCCTGGGTGCGGGCACAAGCGGCCAAGGCGCCACAATGGCTGGTGGAAGGGAAGGTGGACGGTTTCCTGGTGCAGCTACCCGCCTATGACTTCCCCGCCGAGGCCCGGCTGGTGCTGAGCCACTGGCAGCAGCTGGCCTGGCAGGACAACTATCGCCAGTTGCTGGAGCAGGATCGCTTCGACTTCAAGCAGGTCTACTACAGCCGCAATCCCGAGCTGGCACAGCAGCAGCAGGCCCTGCTGGCGGTGCTCGATCGGCAGCCGGTATCCGTGCTGCGCCGGGAGGCGCAGCGGCTTGCCGCCCTCAATCTCTTCCTGCCGGACAACCAGTTGCTGCTGCACTTCATCGAACAGACCGGGGAGACGGCACTCTACCTCAAGCTGTGGCGTCAGCCAGTGGATCACGATAGCCTGACTGCGCTACACACCATTTCCCGCTTTTATTCAGGTCAGGAGGCGAGCGATCTGCTGATCGCCGCCAGCCAGAACAGCCGCCTGATGGTCCCCGCCCTGCACCAGCTCAGCCGCCTCTCCCCCTTGCCGGACGGGGCCCAGCAGTTCCTCCTGGCCGAACTCGGCAAGCACCAGTATGGCGGGCTGGTGGCCGGCCTGTTGTTGCAGATGGACGAGCCCAGGCTCCTGGGTCAATTGGCAAACCGGTTGACGCTTCAGGAGCGGCGACACGCCTCGTCCGTCATGAGGTCCGATACGGGTACACCGGATACGCCGCCAGGGTTATAATGCGGGACCACCTGATCCCGCTGGGGTACTTGCATGAAATACAAGGACTTGCGTGATTTTATCGCGCAGTTGGAACAAAACGGACAGCTCAGGCGCATCAGTCGCGAGATAGACCCCTATCTGGAGATGACCGAGATCAGCGACCGTACCCTGCGTGCGGGGGGCCCGGCTCTGCTGTTTGAGAATCCCAAGGGCTACACCATGCCGGTGTTGACCAACCTGTTCGGCACGCCGGACCGGGTTGCCATGGGCATGGGCCAGCCCAACGTCAGCGCCCTGCGCCAGGTGGGGACCTGGCTCTCCTATCTGAAAGAGCCGGAGCCGCCTCGCGGGCTCAAGGAGCTGATGGAGAAGCTGCCCATCTTCAAGCAGGTGCTCAACATGCCGACCAAGCGGCTCTCTTCGGCCCCCTGTCAGCAGGTGGTGCTGGAAGGGGACGCGGTGGATCTGGATCAGATCCCCATCCAGCACTGCTGGCCCGGGGATGTGGCGCCCCTGGTCACCTGGGGTCTGACCATCACCCGCGGTCCCTACAAGAAGCGGCAGAACCTCGGCATCTATCGCCAGCAGAAAATCGGCAAGAACAAGCTGATCATGCGCTGGCTGGATCACCGGGGCGGCGCCATCGATTTTCGCGAGTGGCAGGAGGCCCACCCGGGCGAACGCTTCCCGGTGGCGGTGGCGCTGGGCGCCGATCCGGCGACCATCCTGGGCGCGGTGACGCCGGTCCCGGACAGCCTCTCCGAATACGCCTTTGCCGGTCTGCTGCGGGGCAGCCGTACCGAGGTGGTGAAGGCGCTGAGCTGCGATCTGGAAGTGCCCGCCAGCGCCGAGATCGTGCTGGAAGGCTATCTGGAGCCGGGGGAGATGGCCCCCGAAGGGCCTTACGGCGATCACACCGGCTACTACAACGAAGTGGACGAGTTCCCGGTCTTCACCATCACCCACATGACCATGCGCCGGGATGCCATCTACCACAGCACCTACACCGGCCGTCCGCCCGATGAGCCGGCGGTGCTCGGGGTGGCGCTCAACGAGGTGTTCGTGCCGCTGTTGCAGAAGCAGTTCCCCGAGATAGTGGACTTCTACCTGCCGCCGGAGGGGTGCTCCTACCGGATGGCGGTGGTGACCATCAAGAAGCGTTACCCTGGCCACGCCAAGCGGGTGATGCTGGGAGTCTGGTCCTTCCTGCGCCAGTTCATGTACACCAAGTTCGTGATCGTCTGCGATGACGACATCAACGCCCGCGACTGGAAGGACGTGATCTGGGCCATCACCACCCGGATGGACCCGGCTCGCGACACCACCCTGATCGAGCACACCCCCATCGACTACCTGGACTTCGCCTCTCCGGTCTCCGGGCTCGGCTCCAAAATGGGGCTGGATGCCACCAACAAGTGGCCGGGGGAGAGCAATCGGGAGTGGGGTCAGCCCATCGTTCAGGACGAGGCGGTAAAGCAGAAGATCGATGCCATCTGGGATGAGCTGAAGATCCTCGACTGAGGGATCCCCGATGGGGAGCGGCCATTGTGACGCAAAAGTGCGGTATTGCCGTGCCGAATTGGGTATGCTCGACGGACCTGACCACCAACTGGTCGCCATAAAAACAGTGAAACCATGAGCGAAGCGGGCCGGGCAGGCCCCTCACAAGGACAAGAATGCAACGTATCAAGTGCCGCGTAGAGGAACTGCGCGAATATGTCGACACCATCTGGCACGTGGCGCTGGCGCCGCAGCAGGAGGTGAGCTTCAAGCCGGGCCAGTATCTGCTGGTGGTGATGAGCGATTCGGACAAGCGCCCCTTCTCCATCGCCAACTCGCCGACCCGCTCCGGCGTGCTGGAGCTGCAGATCGGTGCCACTCCCGAGAATGCCTATGCCGGTCAGGTGCTGGCCCGCATGCGCGAGCAGGGAGAGATCGAGGTCGAGCTGGCCGCCGGCAAGGCGTTCCTGCGCGACGAATCCCCCCGACCGCTGATCCTGATGGCGGGAGGCACCGGCTTCTCCTATGCCCGCGCCATCCTGGAATACCTGATCGGCAGCGGCAGCAAGCGTCCGGTGTTCCTCTACTGGGGGGTACGCCAGGCGCACTGGCTCTACGAGCTGGAGCAGATGCAGCAGTGGGAGCGCGACTATGCGCCGCTGACCTTCATTCCCGTGGTGCAGGAGCCCGAGAGCGACTGGACCGGCAGGACCGGGCTGGTGCACAAGGCCATCATGGATGACTTCGTCAGCCTGCATGACTACGACATCTATGTGGCGGGCCGCTTCGAGATGGCCGGTGCCGCGCGGGAAGAGTTCAAGGTGCTGGGCGCCGAGCCCGAGCGCATCTTCGGCGATGCCTACGAGTTTATCTGACCACGGCCAACCGCAGAGCGTCGATCTGCCCCCTTATCGTCTTGCGAGAGAAGGGGGATGAGAAACTCGTTGTCCCCATAAAAACGACAAACCCCAGCCTGGCTGGGGTTTGTGCTATCTACGGCGGGTCACGCCGGATCATTCGCCCTTGGCAGCGAGCTGCTGCTCGAGCTGGGCCAGCTTGGCCTCGAGGGCGGTCAGCTTCTCCCGGGTGCGCAGCAGCACCTTGGTCTGCACGTCGAACTCCTCGCGGCTCACCAGATCCAGCTTGTTGAGCTGGGCCTGCAAGACCTGACGGGTCTTTTTCTCCACCTCTTCACCCATGCTGCGAATGCCGGGGGGTAGGGCGTTGTGTATCTGTTTGGCGATCTCTTCCAGTTTTTTCGGGTCGATCATGGGGGTCTCCTTAAGCAATGGCGCCATTCTACCGACAAATCGTCCCCTTTGCCGAGATCGGAGCGGCTTTTTGCGCCATGGATCCAGCCGGGCTCTGGTCGGGTCTGGTTGATGCACCCTTGCTGCTACCCTGTGACACCGGGAATCAATTCCAATTCCTTGATGGTGTACACAAAAAAATCAGATCAGATGACTGACCAGAGGCTTATTAATTGTTGCGTTGCTGTTAATATGATTCGGTCGGGTTTGAACCCTACCCCGTCAGGCTCATCATGGATAACAACATAAAAGAGATAAGGATATGAAGAAAAAGCTAATTTACGCGGCCGTCGTCAGTGCGCTGCTGAGCGGTTGTGGTGGCAGTGACGACAACACAGGCGATACCTCAAGCTATCTCGATTATCTGCTGAGCGGCTCCAATGCGGTCCGACCCAGCGCCCTGGCAGCCCGTGCGACCGACGGTACCCTGAAATTCTCCACGGAAACGGCGGATCTCTCCAACCCGGTGTCCGCCCTCTCCACCCTGGATGGCTGGTCGACTACCCAGGCGATCCAGATAGTGCCGGTGACGGCCTCCGGCATCCAGGTCAAGGCGCCGGCCGCTGCTGAATTCGCAGCCTCCGTGGCCCCCCTCTACCTGATGGAGCTGGAGTTTGACAGTGCGGCCCTGCGTCCGAGCGGCGTGAAAAAGGTGCTGACCTACGGGGTGGACTTCGTGGTGGCCGAGACGACCGGGAAGCTGAATCTGGTGCCGCTCAAGCCGCTCAACCCCTCTTCCTACTACATGATAGTGGCGACCGATACCCTCAAAGACAGCACGGGTGCCCCCCTGCGACCGGGTAGCGACTACAGCAACTACAAGACCAGCACCGGCAGCAACGCCCAGGAGCAGACCATCAGCGGCCTGATTGCGCTGCAGGAAGGGCTGTTCAAGGCTGCCACCGGCATCACTAGCGACCACGTGATCTTCTCCGACTGGTTCGGTACCCAGTCCGGCGCCGACGTGCTGGTGGCGGTGAAAGGGGCGGCCGCATCCGTGCTCAAGAGCCCGACCCTGGACGCTGCCGCCCTGTGGAAGCAGGACGCCTTGGGCAATACCAGCCTGCCTGGCACCTATACCCTGTCGGTGAGCGGCGGCAGCCCCTTCCTGACCCAGCTGGACGCCGAGAACTTCCTGCCCCAGGAGCAGAAGGATGCGATTGCCGCCGCTTTTGGTGACGGCACTCCACTCCACAATCTGGCCTTGGGTACCACCGTCTACAGCGGCACCGTCAAGCTGCCCTACTTCCTCTCCTCCCCGACCACCGCCGGCTCCTGGGACAAGGCGAAGACCCAGTCCTGGCACGGTGCCATCCCCAGCCTCTACGCCATCGCGAACGCCCTGAAGGCCCAGGATGCCGAAGTGATCGGCGGCCTGGTGGGGGCGGGTGTGGATCCGGCCCTGCTGGGCGAACTCATCGCCGATCCGAGCCGTCAGGCCGAGCTGCTGGCGGAGGCGAGCAAGTTGATCGGGGTGACCCTCACCTCCGGCGGCAAGGCGCTGGATCCCGAGATGAATATCGGGCGCTTCAACCCGCTGCCGGCATTGGAAGAGGTGCAGTCCGTCCCGATGCGGATCTTTGCCGCCGCACCGCTGGCGAACATCACCGACGTGATCATCTATCAGCACGGCGTCACCTCGGTGAAGGAGAACGCCTACGCCCTGGCCCTTGGCCAGATTGGTGCCGGTGCCCAGGCGAGCAAGAACGTGGCCGTGGTGGTGATCGATCATCCGTTGCACGGTGAACGCGGCTTCGCCCTGACCGGCAGCATGGACTCGGTGACCACCTCCGACAACCCGACCCCCTACCTGAACCTGAGCTACCTGACCGTGGCCCGCGACAACCTGAAACAGAGCGTGGCGGATCTGCTTGGCCTGCGTCTGGCGGTGGGGCTGGCCAATGCCAAGGGGGCTATCGGCACCGCTGGCAGCCTCAAGGTACACTTCCTGGGTCACTCTCTGGGTGCCATCGCGGGGGCCAACCTGCTGGCGGTGGCCAACCAGTCTGTTGGCAACCCGACGGCAGACGCCCTGTTCAAGTTCGACACTGGCGGCCTGGCCATGCCGGGTGGCGGCATAGCGCCGCTGTTGCTGAACTCGCCGACCTTCGGCCCGACCATCCAGATGAGCGTGCTGACCGCTGGCAGTGCGGCCCTGAAGGCAGCCTTCACCGCCTACGCCCCGAACTGCAAGACGGCGGTGCCGACCTGCTTCGTCAACGAGTTCCTGCCGAGCCAGGATGCGGCCACCCAGGCCACGGCGGCCAGCACCCTGCAGAGCTACAGCTTCGCGGCGCAGTCGGTGCTGGATTCGGCAGACCCCATCAACTTGGGGAGCGGCATCGCGGCGGACTTCCCGCTGTTTGCCACTGAAATCGTCGGCGACGGCGCCCTGAGCCTGTCGGATCGAGTGATCCCGAACAGCATCGCCACCGCCCCGCTGGGTGGCACCGAGCCGCTGTTCAAGGTCCTGGCCCTGCAACCGCTGACCGCCACCGGCGCCGCCAACCACAGAGCGGCCCGCTTTGTGGCCGGGGGGCACAGCTCGCTGCTGGCACCTGACGAGAACTTCGATCCGACCGGCGCCGTCACCACCGAGATGCAGACCCAGTTCGGCAGCTTCTTCGCAAGCGGCGGTACCGCGGTCAAGGTGACCGACGGCAGCCTGCTCAAGCAGTAAGCCGGCCGACCAATAAAAACGCCGCCCCTTGGGGCGGCGTTTTTTTATGGCAAATCGGCTCAGGCTGGCCTGTGGTGCCTGTCCAGCCAGCCTTGGGCAAGGCCGACCAGCAGACCCGCCAGGTGAGCCATGTTGGTGGTCGCTTTGGTTGCCGAGCCGTTGCCGGCAACCAGGCCTCACCCCGGCCTGTGGTGCCTGTCCAGCCAGCCCTGGGCAAGGCCGACCAGCAGGCCGACCAAATGGGCCATGTTGGCGGTGGGGGTGCCGAGCATGTCCAGGAAGCCGAGTACCAGCCAGACCAGCATGAAGCCCATCAGGGCTGGCGGCATGGCGAGGCCGCAATCCGGTTGCAGCCTGGTTCGCAGCCAGCTGTAGCCGAGCAGGGCATAGACCACCCCGGAGAGGCCGCCAAAGCGCGGGCCGCTGACAAAGAACTCGGCGATATTGGGCAGGGCAGCCCCGACGATGAGCAGGATGAACAGCTTGCCGCTGCCGAGGCGCTGCTCTATCTGGCCACCGAGATACCACCACCACAACAGGTTGAACACCAGGTGCAGCACCGAGAAGTGGATGAAGGCCGGGGTGACGTAGCGCCAGGCCTGCCAGTCGGTGAACTGGGCCAGGGTGGGGTGGAAGGCGAGCTCGTCGAAGATGGGCAGGCCGATGGCATCCAGAGCGTAGATGGCCAGGCAGGCGATGATGACCACCAGGGTCAGGGGGCCCGCCTGGTGGAGGAAATCGGTGACCGGATCCGTCATCCCCTTGCTGTAGTCGATCCGGGCATCGGCATGGCCGGATTGCCAGGAGGCCTCCATGTAGCGGGGGTGATTGGGTTCGCTCAGGAAGCGCTTGACCTCCTGCTGGGCCTGGGCGAGGCGCCGTTCGTCTGCCAGCCAGACCGAGACGCCAAGCTCTGACTGGGTCAGCTCGCACGGAATGCCCAGGGTAGCGAGATAATCCACCAGCGCCTGGGCCATGCGGGCGTCACCCAGCACCAGCAGTTGGATCATGCCGGTTGAGGAGGAGCGACCCGCCTCTGTCATGCGTCCCCCGCCTGGATGGGGAACTCCCTGCGCCAGGCCTCGAAACCGCCATCCAGGCTATAGACCTCGTCATAGCCTTGTTGCAGCAGGTACTGGGCCGCCCCCTGGCTGCTGTTGCCGTGATAGCACATCACGATGACAGGGGTATCGAAGTCCACCTCGTTCATAAAGCGAACCAGGGTGCCGTTGGTAAGGTGGAAGGCGCCGACTGCGTGGGCCGTCTCGAAGGATTGGGGATCGCGAATGTCCACGAGACGGGCTTCGCCTGCGCTCAGCTTCTGGTGGGCATCATGGGCGCTGATATGGGCAAACTGGTCCATTGAGATGTCCTGAAAATGGAAGGTTGAAGGGCAGTTTACCGCAAGCGGCGGTTTGCGCTAAGTGTGCAATGGAGGCGGCATCCAGGGGATCGCAATTTTCTTCAATATCGGGCCGCCCGGGCCGGGTAGGCTCGGGCTTCCCTCAATTGAATGAGCATCATCCATGGAATTCAGTCTGCTGTTATCCATGGCCGGGTTTGCCCTGGCCATGTCCATCTCCCCGGGGCCGGTGAATCTGGTCGCCCTTGGCACCGGCGCCCGGTACGGTTTCACGGCCAGCCTGCGCCACGTGGTGGGGGCCACCCTCGGCTTCATCCTGCTGCTCCTGCTGATGGGGCTGGGTCTTGGCGGCGCCCTGTCCCGCTGGCCTGTGGCGCTGGGGGCCATTCACTGGGGCGGCGTGCTCTTTCTCGGCTGGATGGCCTGGCAGTTGCTGGTGGACAGCGGCGAGGTGAAGGAAGTAGAGGGTGTGCCCCCCGCTTTCTGGTACGGGGCCTTGATGCAGTGGCTCAATCCCAAGGCCTGGCTCGCCGCCAGCATGGGGATGGGAGCCTATGGGATCGCGGGCGGCATGAGCCAGATCGCCCTCTTTACCGGCATCTATCTGGTGATCTGCCTCGGATCCATCGCCTGCTGGGCCTATGCGGGCAGCCGATTGCAGGGGTGGCTGGTCTCTCCTCGCCGATTGCGCTGGTTCAATCGGGCCATGGCGCTCTTGCTGCTGCTCAGCGCCGCCTATCTGGTGCGCTCGTCCTGAGGGACGAGCTGCGCTTTGTACTGGCCCGGGGTGGCGGCCACCCGGCGTTTGAACTGGCGCTGGAAGTGGGCCTGATCGGCAAAACCGCTGGCAAGGGCCACTTCCGCCAGGGGCTGCCCCTGGCGCAGCAGGGTGCGGGCGTGGCGAATGCGCTGATCGAGCAGGTAGGCGTGGGGCGTCATGCCGTAGTGGCGGCTGAAGGCGCGCACGAAGTGGGAAGGGGTAAGCCCGGCCACCGCACTCAGCTGTGCCAGGGTGAGGGCGCAGGCACTCTCGTCCTGCATCAGCTCGGCGGCTCGCTGCAGGTGCCGGGGAGGGCGGTCATCCCACTTGGCCGGGGTGAGCCTGGCCAGAAGCTGGCGGCTGAAGAGGTGGCAGGCCACTTCGCGAGCCAGGGGATCCGGCTCCTCCACCAGTTGCCGATGAAGCCGGCAGAGCCCCTGGTAGAGCAGGGGATCCCGGCTTGCGGTCATGTCGAAGGGGCGAAACGCGTTGCCGAGCCCGGCCTCCTCCTGCTGGCGCTGCAACCAGAGGTTGTCGATGTAGAACATCAGATAGGACCAGGGCTGGTCCGCGACGGGATTGCAGGCGTGCACCTCTTCCGGGTTCATCAACACCAGGCTGCCGCGGCCGACCTCTTGCAGGCTGCGCTGGTTGAGGTAGTGGCTGTGGCCGCCGGTGATGGCGCCGATGGAGAAGTGGGGGTGGCTGTGCTTGTCGTAGCAGACGCGCCGGCCATCCTGCACCGCCCGCGCCTCGATGAAGGGCAGGGCGGGATCGTGCCAGAAGTGGTGCTGATCCTGCGTCGCCCGCGCACGGCTCACGATGTGCTCCTCGGCGGGGGGCTGTTCCCCTGCCTGGCTCGGGGAGCGCGGCAGGGGAAGGGTGACGATGGTTGCTGCATCCTCAGCCGCCGAGATAGGCCTGGCGGACGGCGGGGTTGGCCAGCAGGGCCTCTCCCGTGTCTTGCAGCACCACCCGGCCGTTCTCCAGCACATAGCCGCGATCCGCCAGCTTGAGCGCCTGGTTCGCGTTCTGCTCCACCAGGAAGATGGTCATCCCCTTCTGGCGCAGTTGCTCTATGGTGTCGAAGATCTGCTGGATGACGATGGGCGCCAATCCGAGGGAGGGTTCATCAAGCAGCAGCAGGCGCGGCTTGCTCATCAGGGCGCGGCCGATGGCCAGCATCTGCTGCTCGCCGCCGGACATGGTGCCTGCCCGCTGCTCCAGCCGCTCCTGCAGGCGGGGGAACAAGGTAAATATCTGATCCAGCAGGCCGCGCTGCTCCGCCTTGTCGACGAAGAAGGCCCCCATCAGCAGGTTCTCCTCCACCGTGAGGCGGGCGAAGATGCGGCGCCCCTCCGGCACCACGGCGATGTCCTTGCGCATGATGCGGGCGGTGGTGAGAGAGTCTATCTGCTCCCCCTCGAACCAGATGGAACCGCTGCTGGGCTTGGGCTCGCCACACAGGGTCATCAGCAGAGTGGTCTTGCCGGCGCCGTTGGCGCCGATCAGGGTGACGATTTCCCCCTCTTTCACCTCGACGCTGACGTCGTGCAGCGCCTGAATTTTGCCGTAGTGGGTCGATACGTTGCGAAGTTCTAACATCTTTTTGTCCTTACGACTCGCCCAGATAGGCCTTGATCACCGCCGGATTGCTGCGGATTTCGTCCGGTTTGCCGTGGGCCAGCGGGGTGCCCTGGTTGACCACGAAGATGCGGTTGGAGATCTCCATCACCAGCTTCATGTCGTGCTCGATCAGCAGCACCGAGACCCCGAACTCGTCCCTCAGGTTGGAGATGAGCTCGTTGAGCTCGTCGGTCTCCTTGGGGTTGAGGCCTGCGGCCGGTTCATCCAGCATCAGCAGTTCGGGCCGGGTCGCCATGCAGCGGGCGATCTCGAGGCGGCGCTGCTGGCCGTAAGCCAGGTTGCCCGCGGCGCGGTTGGCGAGATCCTTGAGGCCCACCTTTTCCAGCCAGAAGGCGGACTGCTCCAACCCCTCTTTCTCGGCACGGCGGAAGGAGGGGGTCTTGAACAGGCCGGCGATGAAGCCGGTATTGAGATGCCTGTGCTGGGCCACCAGCAGGTTTTCCACCGCCGTCATCTCCTTGAACAGGCGCACGTGCTGGAAAGTCCGCACTATGCCCTTGCGGGCGATGAGGTGGCCGGGCAACCCCTGGATCTCCTCACCCTTGTAGCGAATGACACCGCCACTCGGGCGATAGAAGCCGGTCAGGCAGTTGAAGATGGTGGTCTTGCCCGCCCCGTTGGGGCCGATGATGGAGATCACCTCCCCCTTTTCCACATCCAGCTTGACGCCGTTGACCGCGAGCAGGCCGCCAAAGCGCATCGACAGATCTGAGACATCCAACAATGGTTGATTGTTGCTCATTTACGCAGCTCCATATGGGGTCGACTCATGGGCAGCAGTCCCTGCGGCCGCCAGATCATCATGAATACCATCAAGAGACCGAACATCAGCATGCGATATTCGTTGAACTCGCGGGCGAGCTCCGGCAGCACCGTCATCACGATGGCCGCCAGCACCACCCCGATCTGGGATCCCATGCCTCCCAGCACCACAATCGCAAGAACGATGGCCGACTCGATGAAGACGAAGGATTCCGGGCTGATGAAGCCCTGGCGCGAGGCGAAGAAGCTGCCGGCAAAGCCCGCGAAGCAGGCGCCTATGGTGAAGGCGGTCAGCTTGATGATGGTGGGGTTGAGCCCCAGGGACTTGCAGGCGATCTCGTCTTCCCGCAGCGCCTCCCAGGCACGGCCGAGCGGCATGCGCAGCAGGCGGTTGATGACGAACAGGGTCGCCACTACCAGCACCAGGGCCATCAGGTAGAGGAAGATCACCTTGTGGTTGGCGTTGTAGGCGATGCCGAAGAAGTCGTGGAAGGTGCCAAAGCCCCCATCCTTGACGGTGCGGTTGAACTCCAGGCCCCCCAGGGTCGGTTTCGGAATGCCGGAGATCCCGTTCGGACCGCCGGTCAGGGTGGTCATGTTGTTGAGCAGGATGCGGATGATCTCGCCAAAGCCCAGGGTGACGATGGCCAGGTAGTCCCCCCGCAGCCGCAGCACCGGGAACCCGAGCAGGAAGCCGAAGGTGGCCGCCAGCAGACCTGCGATGGGCAGACACTCCCAGAAGCTCAGACCGAAGTAGGTGTTGAGCAGGGCGTAGCTGTAGGCGCCGACCGCATAGAAGCCGACATAGCCGAGGTCGAGCAGACCGGCGAGGCCCACCACCACGTTCAGTCCCAGCCCCAGCATGATGTAAATCAGGGTGAGGGTGGCCAGATCGATGGCGCCGCGAGAGGCCATGAAGGGCCAGCTCACCGCAAACAGCAGCACCAGCACGGCGGTGAGGTTATAGAGCTTGGGGGCCTCTTCGGGGCTTGGCAGCACCAGCTTGGTGAAACCGACGGAGAAGCCGCTGATGGAGGCCTGGAACAGCCGGCTTATCTGGCCGCGCAGCATCTGGAACCAGAAGACGATGGTGGCGCCCCCCAGCAGCCAGGCCAGCGATACATCGAGGCGGCTCACCACCAGCAGGCGGGAGCCATCGGTCTCCAGCTTGAAGCCGAGCAGCCAGAAGGAGAGCACCAGCAGCACCAGGCTGGCGATGCAGGCATGGATAAATTGACGTTTCATCAGACTTTCTCCACTTCCGGACGGCCGAGAATGCCAGTGATGGTCATGAACAGCAGCACGAGGGCATGCATAGATTGTTTTTTCATACCTTCTCGACCTCCGGACGACCCAGGATGCCGGTGGGCATGAAGAGCAACACGAAGATGAGCAGGGCGAACGCCATCACATCCTTGTACTCGGTGCTGAGATAGCCCGCGGTGAGCGCTTCCACCACGCCGAGCAGCAGGCCGCCCAGTACGGCACCGGGAATGCTGCCGATGCCGCCCAATACCGCGGCGGTGAAGGCCTTCAAGCCCGCCATGAAGCCGAGATAGGGGTTGATGACACCGTAGTACATGCCGAGCAGCACCCCCGCGACGGCGGCCAGGGCGGCCCCCAGCACGAAGGTGATGGAGATGACCACGTGGGTGTCTATCCCTAACAGGTTGGCCATCTTGATGTCTTCGGAACAGGCTCGGCAGGCACGCCCCATGCGGGAGCGGCCGATGAACTGGGTCAACGCCAGCATGGTGACGAAGGTCACCACGAAGATGATGAGCTGCATGTAGGAGAGGCTGGCCTGGAAGCCATCCTCGCCGCCGAGGGTCCAGCCCCCGGAGATCAGAGTGGGCATGGCGATGTCACGCGAGCCCTGGGCCATCCGCATCATGTTCTGCAGGAAGATCGACATGCCGATGGCGGAGATGAGGGGGATCAGGCGGTTGCCGCCCCGCAGCGGACGATAAGCCACCCGCTCTATGGACCAGCCATAGCTGCCGGTGATGATGATGCTGACCAGGAAGGCTCCCCCCAGCAGCAGCACGGTGCTGTCGATGCCCATCATCATGAGCCCGGCCATCACCATGAAGGCGACATAGGAGCCGATCATGTAGACCTCGCCGTGGGCGAAGTTGATCATGCCGATGATGCCGTAGACCATGGTGTAGCCGATGGCGATCAACGCATAGGTGCTGCCTATGGTCAATCCGTTCAGCAACTGCTGAACCAGATAAAGAAGGTGTTCGGACATACCGCGTTCCCTGTGTACTTGCCCGCAAAGAAAGGAGGGGTGACTCACGTCACCCCGACCGGCAGATTATTTGAGTTGAGTGGAGGTACCGTCGGCGTGCCACTGGAACACACCGAATTCGAAGCCTTTCAGGTCACCGTTCGGCGCCCAGGTCAGGGGGCCCATCACGGTGTCGATCGGTGCGGCCTTGATGGCGGCAGCGACGGCAGCCGGATCATCCTCGCCCGCCTTGGCGATACCGGCCGCCAGGGCCTGCATGGCGGCATAGGTGGTCCAGACGAACGGACCGGAGGAGTCCTGACCCTTGGCCTTGAACGCTTCTACGATGGGGGCGTTGGCCGGCACCAGGTCATATTTGTTCGGCAGGGTCACCAGCAGGCCTTCGGAAGCCGGGCCGCCGATGGCGGAGATGTCCTTGTTGCCCACGCCTTCCGGACCCATGAACTTGGCCTTCAGACCCTTCTCGCCAGCCTGGCGCAGGATCAGACCCAGCTCCGGGTGGTAGCCGCCGTAGTAGACGAAGTCGACGTTCTCTTTTTGCAGCTTGGCGATCAGGGCGGAGAAGTCCTTGTCGCCGGCGGTGATGCCCTCATAGGCAACGACCTTGACGCCTGCCTTGTCCAGCGCGGCTTTCACGCTGGAGGCGATGCCTTCGCCGTACTGTTTCTTGTCGTGGATGACGGCCACGCGCTGGGGTTTGACCTGCTCGATGATGTACTTGGCGGCGGTCGGGCCCTGGTCGCTGTCCAGACCGATGGTACGCAGGGTCAGCTGGTAACCGCGCTCGGTGATCTTGGGGTTGGTGGAGGCGGGGGTGACCATCAGGACCCCTTCATCTTCATAGATGTCGGAGGCGGGCAGGGTGTTGTCGGAGCAGAGGTGGCCGACCACGAACTTGACGCCGTCGTTGATCACCTTGTTGGCGATGGCCACGGCCTGCTTGGGATCGCAGGCATCGTCATAGATGACGGCTTCGATCTGCTTGCCCTTGATGCCGCCCGCCTTGTTGATCTGCTCGACCGCCATCTTGCCGCCGGTGAACTGCATGTCACCGTACTGGGCGACCGGGCCGGTCAGGGGGCCGGCGATGCCGATCTTGATGGTGTCGGCCGCATTGGCCATGGAAACTGATCCAAACAGAGCCAAAGAAACCGCTGCTCTGACTGCCATTTTGCTGAAGTTATGCATTGATTCGTCCCTTAATCAGTGAATTGTTTCATTTTATGCACGTCATTCCGAGCCTGTGTCCCGCCAGCCCGGCGATAGATAAGGTTCTATCATTCCTCGCCGGGCAATAACAAGATGTTAAAGATACTAACCGGAGCAGGTGTGAGAGGGGTTTTGTGAAACTAACACGCAGTTTATTGCTGTTTACTGGAGTTTAATGTCGTCAAGGTGGTGCAACATACAGATAACAAATTGTCATGGTGACAATTTCCAGAGTAAAAAACTGACGATATTTCATTCTGCGTCCGCTCTCATTTTGACCAAAATCCGTTTGCGCAAAAAGAAATGACCGCATAGATTAGCCAGCATTGATAATTCACTGGCAGCGCCCGTTAAAACCAAGCCTTTATTCGGGAAATCTGCTACTGTTCCGCCTTTGTTATTCAGGAGACAGAGATGGCAACTATCAAGGATGTCGCCTCGCGCGCAGGCGTATCCATCTCCACCGTCTCACATGTACTCAATCACACCCGTCGGGTCAGCGAAGACGCAACCCAGAAAGTGCTTGAGGCGGTGGCAGAGCTGAACTACGCGCCCAACTCGGTGGCGCGCAGTCTCAAGATCAATTCGACCAAGACCATCGGCATGCTGGTGACCACCAGTGCCAACCCCTTCTTCGCGGAAGTGGTACAGGGGGTGGAAGCCTACTGCTTCGAGCAGGGTTACAGCCTGATCCTGTGCAACACCGAGAACCAGCCGCCACGCCAGCAGCACTATCTGCGCATGCTGATGGAGAAGCGGGTGGACGGTCTGCTGGTGCTGGGGACCGATATCGACACCCAGTTCAGGGACATGCTGCGTATCCACAAGAAGGTGCCGCAGGTGGTGCTGGACTGGGGCAACGAGTGCGATTTCGCCAACGTGATCAACGACAACGCCCGCATCGGCGCGCGTCTGGCGGTGCGCCATCTGCTGGAGCAGGGCCACACCAACATCGTCTGCATCACCGGCCATCTCGCCAAGCCGACTACCCAGCAACGGCTGGACGGGGTGCGCGATGCCCTGGCTGAACAGGGGATGACCCTGAAAGAAGAGCAGATCTTCGAAGGGGACTACGAGAGCCAGAGCGGCTTCGATGCCATGCAGCGCATCCTGGCCCTCACCCCTCGCCCGACCGCGGTCTTTGCCTTCGACGATCCCATGGCCATCGGTGCCATCTGCGCCGCCTGGGAGGCCGGGGTCAAGGTGCCGGACGATATCTCCATGATCGGTTATGACGACGTGGAGATGGCGCGCTTCTCCAGCCCGCCGCTCACCACCATCCGCCACCCCAAGGCCGAGCTCGGTCTGCTGGCGGTGCAGCAACTGGTGAGCCGGATCCGCAACAAGGAGCTGGAAGTGGAGTCCATGACGGTGCAGCCCGAGCTCATCGTCCGCCGCTCGGTCAAGTCCCTGCGCTGACGGCGCCACGGGTGCCATGAACACGAAACCCCCTCGCCAGCGAGGGGGTTTCTGTTTTTGGGCCCCTCTCGTGGGCGTCAGGCCTTGAGGCCGAGCCGTCTGGCGAGGCGGTGCAGGTTGCCGCCGTCCAGATCCAGCGTCCGGGCGGTGGCGGCCCAGTTGCCGTCATGGGCGGTCAGGGTCTGCTCGATGAGCTGGCGCTGGAACAGATCGGTGGCGGCGCGAAGGCCCAGGCCGGCAATGGCCGGGGAGGCGGGCTGGCTGACGGTGTCGGCGGGCAGGGATGAGCCCGTCGGCCCCAGGTTGAAGTGGTGGGGTTCCAGGGTCGGCGAGGGGCTGCCCTGTTCGGCCCGCGCCAGCACGGCGGCGCGGTGGATGGCGTGCTCCAGCTCCCGCACGTTGCCGGGCCAGTCGTGGCGCTCGAGCAGTTGCAGCACCTGTGACTGGATACGCAGCTGCTCCAGCCCCAGGCCGAGCCGGCAGCGCTCGCAAAAGTAACCGGCCAGCAGGGGAATGTCGCCTGGGCGCTCCCGCAGTGCAGGGGCGTGGATCGGGAACACGCTCAGCCGGTGGTAGAGGTCGGCCCGAAACTGCCCCTCGACCACCGCCTGTTTCAGATCCCGGTTAGTGGCCGCCAGGATGCGCACATTCACCTTGAGCGGGGTGTCGTCACCGATCCGCTGCAGATCGCCGTATTGCAGCACCCGCAGCAGCTTGGCCTGCAGCGCCAGGGAGAGCTCCCCTATCTCGTCGAGAAACAGGGTGCCCTTGTCCGCGAGCTCGAACTTGCCCGCCCGATTGTGGATGGCGCCGGTGAAGGCCCCCTTCACGTGGCCGAACAGCTCGCTCTCGGCCACGGATTCGGGCAGGGCGGCGCAGTTGAGGTAGACCAGGGGGGCATGGGCGCGGGGCGAGCCGCCATGCACCGCCTTGGCGATCAGCTCCTTGCCGACCCCGGTCTCCCCCAAAATCAGCACGTTCAGCTCGGAGCTTGCCACCACGTCTATCTCGTGGCGCAACCGGGCCATGGCGGGGGAGTGCCCTATCATCTCCGGCTGCTCGGGGCCG
Source organism: Aeromonas sp. ASNIH1 (assembly GCF_002934285.1). Lineage (NCBI taxonomy): Bacteria > Pseudomonadati > Pseudomonadota > Gammaproteobacteria > Aeromonadales > Aeromonadaceae > Aeromonas > Aeromonas sp. ASNIH1. The sequence goes on from NZ_CP026228.1 coordinate 1,624,760, forward strand.
GGCCGGGTGCCGGCCAGGGGCTCGCTGCTTTGGCGGGCGAGCCGCTCCAGCAGCAGGGCGTTGTCGAGGGCGGCGGCGGCCAGGGCCCCCACCAGACGCAGTTCCTCGTCGCTGATGCCGTCGAACTGGGTCGGGTTCATGCCGTCTATGGTCAGGGCGCCGATCAGCGCCTGCTCCGAGAAGAGCGGCAGGCCGACACAGGCGTGCACCTTGAAGTCGTCGTGATCCGGCAGCAGGCCGTCATAGGGGTCGGGCAGGGCGCTGTCGGCAGGGAAGCGCACCACATCCCCGGCGCGGGCGATGGCCTCGAGGCGCGGGTGATCCTTGAGGGCGAAGCGGCGCCCCAGCACGTCCTGCATCAGGCCGTCGATGGCGAGCGGGATGAACTGGCCCCCCTCGTAGCGCAGCAGGGCCGAGGCATCCGATTTCAGCAGGCTGCGCACGCTCTGGATCAGGCGGTGGAAGCGGTCCTGATGAGAGATGCCGAGTTGCAGGTCGAGGGCGATGCGCGCCAGGCTGTCGGTCGAGATCACGATAATTGTCCAAATGACAGTATGTTTGTGATTTTGACTATAACGGTGTGGTGTCTTAATGACAACGAGTGATATGAGAAGCCATTAAAAACAATTGGTTACAAGTTGGCACGTCCGCTGCAATAGCTGGTTCAGTTGAACATCCACTATTGCATTCGAGGAACTGCCTGATGAGCATTCACGTCAAGAAAAACATCCACTGGGTCGGCCAACGGGACTGGGAGGTACGCGACTTCCACGGCACCGAGTACAAGACCCACAAGGGCACCAGCTACAACAGCTACCTCATCCGCGAAGGGAAAAACGTGCTGATCGACACCGTCGATCACAAGTTCAGCCGGGAGTTCGTGCAGAACCTGGCGGCCGAGATCGATCTCGCCGCCATCGACTACGTGGTGATCAACCACGCCGAGGAGGATCACGCCGGCGCCCTGACCGAGCTGATGGCCCGCATTCCCGGCACCCCCATCTACTGCACCCACAACGCCATCGATTCCATCACCGGCCATCATCACCACCCGGAGTGGAACTTCCACCCGGTCAAGACAGGTGACAGCCTGGACATCGGCAACGGCAAGCAGCTGGTATTCATCGAGACCCCCATGCTGCACTGGCCCGACAGCATGATGACCTACATGACCGAGGATGCGGTGCTCTTCTCCAACGACGCCTTCGGCCAGCACTACTGCGACGAGCACCTGTTCAACGACGAGGTGGATCAGAGCGAGCTGATGGAGCAGTGCCAGCGCTACTACGCCAACATCCTCACCCCCTTCAGCCCCCTGGTGACCGCCAAGATCAAGGAAGTGCTCGGCTTCAACCTGCCGGTGAGCATGGTGGCCACCTCCCACGGCATCGTCTGGCGCGAGGACCCCACCCAGATCATCCTGAAATACCTGGAGTGGGCCGACCACTATCAGGAAGACCGCATCACCCTCTTCTACGACTCCATGTCCAACAACACCCGCATGATGGCCGACGCCATCGCCCAGGGCATCCACGAGGTGGACCCCGGCGTGGCGGTGAAGATCTACAACGTGGCCCGCCACGACAAGAACGAGATCCTGACCCAGGTGTTCCGCTCCAAGGGGATACTGGTGGGCTCCTCCACCATGAACAACGTCATGATGCCCAAGGTGGCGGGCATGCTCGAAGAGATCACCGGCCTGCGTTTTCGCAACAAGCGCGCCTCGGCCTTCGGCAGTTACGGCTGGACCGGTGGCGCGGTGGACCGGATCCAGACCCGATTGATGGACGCAGGCTTTGACATCAGCATCTCTCTCAAGGCCAAGTGGCGGCCGGATGGCTCGGCGCTGGCCGAATGCCGCGAGCATGGTCGCCAGCTCGCCCGTCAGTGGGCGTTGCACCCGCTGGACGCACCCCGCCCGATCACCACAACCCAGACAACCGTGACGCCCGTCCCCGCGATGCCTGCTGTTGAGCCGCAAGCCGCAGCGGCCGCCGCCGAATGGGATGACGACCAGGCCATGCTCTGCACGGTCTGCCAGTGGGTCTATGACCCGGCCCAGGGCGAGCCGGATCAGCTGGTGGCGCCGGGCACCCCCTGGGCCCAGGTGCCGGACAGTTTCCTCTGCCCCGGCTGCGGCATCGGCAAGGAGGTATTTGAACCCTGCGCCGTGGAGGCCTGTGTATGAGCGCAGCAACGCAGAGTGACGCCGGCATCAGCCGGGAGATAGTGGTGATCGGCAGCGGCTTCGCTGCCCAGCAACTGGTCAAGAGCCTGCGCAAGCTTAACGCCGAGCAGCCCATCCGCCTCATCACCGCCGACAGCGGCGATGAGTACAACAAGCCCGACTTGAGCCACGTGGTGAGTCGGGGCTGCCCTGCCGCAGCCATGACCCGTCAGAGCGGCAGCGATTTTGCCGAGCAGCAGCGCCTCGCGCTGCTGCCCCACTGCCCGGTGCATGGCATCGACCCTGCCCGGCGGTTGGTGCTGACCGAGCAGGGGGAATTCCCCTACGGCAAGCTGGTGCTGGCCACCGGGGCGAGCGCGGTGCGCCCCGATCTGCCGGGCAGCGAACACCTGGTCACCCTCAACAGCCAGCAGGAGTACGCCGCCATCGAGGCGCAACTGCGCCAGGCCCGCCGCATCCTGGTGCTGGGGGCGGGGCTCATCGGCTGCGAGCTGGCGATGGACATGGCGAGCGCAGGAAAAGAGGTGATGCTGGTGGATCTGGCCGACAGCCCCTTAAGCGCCCTGCTGCCCGCCGCCCTGACCGAGCCGCTGCAACAGGCCCTGCGCAGCCAGGGGGTCAGCCTGCAGTTCGGGACGGGTCTCGCCAGGATAGATGCCCAGCCGGGGGATGGCTGGCGCGTCACCCTGACCGATGGGCGCATCAGCGAGCAGGATCTGGTGATCGCCGCGATCGGCCTGCGGCCGAATCTGGCCCTGGCCCGTGGGGCCGGGCTGGCAGTGGAGCGCGGCATCCTGGTCGATGATCGGCTGCAGACCAGCGATCCCCACATCTTCGCCCTGGGGGATTGCGTGCAGTGGCAAGGTCAGCTGCTCCCCTTCCTGCAACCCATAGTGCTGGGGGCCAATGCGCTGGCGCGCACCCTGCTCGGCACACCGACCCCGCTGGCCCTGCCCCCCATGCTGGTGAAGGTGAAGACGCCGCGCTACCCGCTGCAACTGGCGGGTCGTACCCGGGGTGAAGATCTCGCCTGGCAGTGCCGCTGGAACAGCCACGGCATGGTGGCCGAGGCGCACGGCGAAGATGGCAATCTGTGCGGCTTCGTGGTGGGGGGCGACCAGATGAGCGCCGCCTTCCCGCTGCTGCGTCAGCTGCCCCGTTGAACCATTAATAGCCGAAGGCCGGGCTGACCCGGCCACTCGAGGAGAACCGATATGGCCATGCAACTGATCCCGTCTCACTGGGTGGTACGCCGTTCCACCCCCTTTTTCACCCGCCAGAACGTGCCCCAGGCCCTGCTCACCCACCACAACACCGCGGCCGGGGTGTTCGGCCAGCTCTGCGTGATGGAGGGAACCGTCACCTATCACGGCTTTGCCGACGAACATGCCGAGGAGCCCGAGGTGAGCCTGGTGATCCGGGCCGGGGAGTTTGCCACCAGCCCGTCCCAGTACTGGCACAGGGTTGAGCTGTCGGAGGATGCCCGCTTCAACATCCACTTCTGGGCCGAGCAGGCCGAATCCGACCAGCCGCTGTTCCACAGCCGCAAATAACGGGGTTTAAGGCTGAGGGGGCGGAGCGGGCAAATGCCCCCTCTGCCCATGCAGATCAAAATCATCAACTCAGATGTTGGTTATCCTGCCCCCTCGATTCGGATGAGCACAGTGAGGGAAACATGAGCCTGTTGGAAGCCCTGACCATGACCTCGGGTCTGGTCTATCTGGTCCTGTTGTTGTGGCAGGGCCGCAGCGGTTGGGGCTGGACGCTCTCTCTGCTGTTGGCCGCCGCGCTCTGGCTGCTGGTGGCGGATTCGGTACTCTGGCTCGCACTGGGGCTGGTGGCCACGACCCTGGCGATCTGGCTGCGCTATCACCCCCTGCTCATGCTGGCTCATATAGACAGTCAACGTCTCAGAACGGCTACCAGGCAGCTATTGCTGCTATGTTGGGGGTTGGTGGCGGTTCAATATGTTGTTCATATCGGACAGTTGGGGCAGGGGATGAGCCCCTGGCTGGTGCGCCCTGACGTGGTGGACGGTTTCCTGCCCATCGCAGGTGGTCTCGGGCTGCGGGCCTGGCTCGGGCAGGGGCTGACGGACCCCCATCACCCGGCGGCCACCGTCACCGTGCTGGTGCTCTCCCTGTCGGCCCTGCTGCTGGGTCGGGCGTTTTGTGCCTGGTTCTGCCCGCTCGGGCTGGTGGGGGAGTGGCTGCACGGCCTGCGCTCGCGCCTGTTGCCGGGGGAGTGGACCCCGCCGCGCTGGCTCGATGCCGTGTTGCGCGGCCAGAAGTTTCTGGTGCTCGCCTTTCTGCTCTTCATCATCTTGCTGGCGGTACCCGCCGCCGCCCTGCCCGGCTACCTTGCCAGCCCCTACCATCAGGCGGCGGACATGAAGATGGGGGCCTTCTTCTTCAACCTGACCCTGATCTCGGGCCTGTGCCTTGGCTGGGTGCTGCTGCTCACCGCCACCTTCCGGCAAGGGTTCTGCCGCTACCTCTGCCCCTATGGCGCCTGGTTCGCCCTGCTCGGCCTGCTGACCCCATTGCGCATTCGCCGCGACCCGGACCGCTGCCTGCGAAGTGCGGGCCACGACTGCGACAAGTGCAGCCGGGTTTGCCCCTCGCGCATCCAGGTGCACCAGCTCATCGCGGTGCAGAGCCTCGAGTGCACCAGTTGCCAGAGCTGCGTGGCCGCCTGCCCCAAGCGGGCCGATGCCCTGCATCTTGGCACGCAAGGGCAGCGACTCGCCCCCCGCCAACTGCTGGGGCTGCTCTGTCTGTTGCTGCTGGTGTTGCCGCTGCTCGCTTACGGCTTGCTGGATCTCTGGGTCAGCCAGACACCGATCCCTGACCGCTACGAGTTGTTGCAGCGGCTGCCCTGGCTGAGCCACTGAGGGGGGAAAGGGCAAAAGGTGGATGATGGGGGGATCTTTCGGATTGGCGATAATAAGCTGTATAAAAATCCCCCGCCAAATTGTTAGCGCCATCCCACTTTGCTCATATTGCAATTGATCATATAGCGCTCCCCACCATAATGGGTGCTGTTATTTGGCGTTGTTAATATCAATTGGATGAGCAACAACATGAATATCAAGGTCAGCTATCCCAAGTGGTTTACCCTGGACCATAAGATCGCGTTCTTCTTCCCGCTGTAATTCCCCGCGGCGGCGCGGCATGCCTGCCATGCCACAAGCCCGCCTCTATTCCTGAACTGAAATAGCTGCACCTGTCTTCGCCTGTTTATTCTGGCGAGGCGATGTCGTGCACCTATTTCCCAATATTTCCCACCTGCCGGACATTCTATTTTCGGCGGGGGAAGAGACTCATTCTGAATATTTAAATCTGGGGTGTTTATATTATGGAAAACTTCAAGCATCTGCCCGAACCCTTCCGTATTCGTGTCATCGAGCCGGTCAAGCGCACCACCCGTGCCTATCGGGAAGAGGCCATTGTCCGGGCGGGCATGAACCCCTTCCTGCTGGACAGCGAAGACGTCTTCATCGACCTGCTGACCGACAGCGGCACCGGCGCCATCACCCAGGACATGCAGGCCGCCATGCTGCGCGGTGACGAGGCCTACAGCGGCAGCCGCAGCTACTATGCCCTGCAACAGGCGGTGCAGGAGATCTTCGGCTACTCCCTGACCATCCCCACTCACCAGGGGCGCGGCGCCGAGCAGATTTACATCCCCGTGCTCATCAAGAAGCGGGAGCAGGAGAAGGGGCTGGATCGCAAGAAGATGGTGGCCCTCTCCAACTACTTCTTCGACACCACCCAGGGCCACACCCAGATCAACTGCTGCGTGGCGAAGAACGTCTACACCAGGGAGGCGTTCGATACCTCGGTCACCGCCGACTTCAAGGGCAACTTCGATCTGGTGAAGCTGGAAGAGGCCATCCTGGAGGCGGGCCCCGCCAACGTGCCCTACATCGTCAGCACCATCACCTGCAACTCCGCCGGTGGCCAGCCGGTCTCCATTGCCAACCTGAAGGCGGTGTACGAGATCGCCAGAAAGTACGACATCCCGGTCATCATGGACTCCGCCCGCTTCGCCGAGAATGCCTACTTCATCCAGCAGCGGGAGCCCGGCTACGCGAACTGGACCATCGAGGAGATCACCAGGGAGTCCTACAAGTACGCCGACGGCCTCGCCATGTCGGCGAAGAAGGATGCCATGGTGCAGATGGGGGGGCTGCTGTGCTTCAAGGATGACAGCATGCTGGACGTCTACACCGAGTGCCGCACCCTGTGCGTGGTGCAGGAGGGCTTCCCGACCTATGGCGGCCTGGAAGGGGGCGCCATGGAGCGCCTGGCGGTGGGCCTGCGGGACGGCATGCGCCAGGACTGGCTGGCCTATCGCATCGGCCAGGTGCAGTACCTGGTGGACGGGCTGGAGGCCATCGGCGTGGTGTGCCAGCAGGCGGGGGGCCATGCGGCCTTCGTGGATGCGGGCAAGCTGCTGCCCCACATCCCGGCGGATCAGTTCCCGGCCCACGCCCTGGCCTGCGAGCTCTACAAGGTCGCCGGCATTCGCGCGGTGGAGATAGGTTCCCTGCTGCTGGGGCGCGACCCCGCCACCGGCAAGCAGCACCCCTGCCCGGCGGAGCTGCTGCGCCTGACCATTCCCCGTGCCACCTATACCCAGACCCACATGGACTTTGTCATCGAGGCCTTCGGCGAGGTGAAGAAGAACGCCCACCGGGTGAAGGGGCTCGACTTCATTTACGAGCCGGCCGTGCTGCGCCACTTCACCGCCAGACTGAAAGAGGTCGAGCATAACGACCCGTCAGCCGGCAAGACGCAGAAAAAATTGATAGAAGCATAACGAGTCAGGGGCACAGATTTTTCTGTGCCCTTTTTTTTCACTGCTCTGTGAAAGATTTGGAGTGACACACATGACATCAACACCGTCCGTCATCGGAGGGGCCTGCATCATTGCCAGCGTCTGTGTCGGTGCCGGCATGCTGGGGCTGCCGAGCGCGGGAGCCGGGGCCTGGACCAGCTGGTCAACCCTCGCCATCATTCTCACCATGGTCATCATGACGGTTTCAGGCTGGATGCTGCTGGAAGCCCTGAAACCCTACGCATTGACTGCCTCCTTCAACTCGGTGACCAAGGATCTGCTCGGTCACAGGATCAATCTCTTCAACAACCTCACCGTCTATTTCGTGGGCGGCATTTTGCTCTATGCCTATATCACCTCGTCGGGTCTCATCCTGGGCGGCCTGCTGGACATCAATAGCCAGCTGGCCTCGGTGCTGTTCGTGCTGGTGTTCTCTTGGTTTGTCTGGCATTCGACCCGGGCGGTGGACAGGATTTCGGTCGTCCTGATCGTCTTCATGGTGCTGAGCTTCGTGTTCGGGGTCTCCGGGCTTGCCAGCAAGGTCGACACCGCCAAGCTGTTCAACTCCTTTGCCGAAGAGCTGGGCCGCGCCCCCTATGCCCTGGCCATGTTGCCGGTGGCGCTCACCTCGTTTGGCTACCACCACTCGGTGGCATCGATGCGCGCCTATTACGGCGAGGAGCAGAAAGCCAGGCAGGCGATCCTGGGGGGGACCCTGATCGCCCTGGCGCTCTATCTGCTGTGGCTGCTCAGCATCTTCGGCAACCTGCCTCGTCCCGCCTTCGGCCCCGTCATCGCCAAGGGGGGTGACGTGGATGTGCTGCTGGGGGCGCTGGCCTCGGTGATCGAGTCCAGGCAGGTCTCCCAGGCCATCAACCTCTTCTCCATGGCGGCCATCCTCTCCTCCTTCATCGGGGTGGGGCTCGGGGTGTTCGACTATCTGGCGGATCTGTTCCGGTTCGACAACAGCCGCCGGGGGCGGGCCAAATCCTGGGCGGTGACCTTCCTGCCCCCCCTGGCGCTCTCCCTGATGTTCCCGTTCGGCTTCGTGGTGGCCATCGGCTATGCCGGGGCCGCGGCGACCGTCTGGGCCTGCATCATCCCGGCCCTGCTGGCGAAAAAGTCCCGGGAGCTGGCCCCGGACGAGGCTGGGTTCAAGGCCCCCGGCGGCCAGCCCATGGTGGTGGCCGTCATCGTCTTCGGGGTGCTTACCGCCATCTTCCACCTGATGGCCATGGCGGGTCTGCTGCCCGTCTACACCGGCTAACCCTGGTGTGCTGAACCTGGCCCCATCCCGAACATATTCCACGGATGGGGCGCAGGATCCGGCCCGTTTCCCCCCATTTCCCCTCCGGATTTGATACCCGAAGGCATGCAGGGTAAAGTCCCCCGGCGCCAGCAGTGGCGAACGCAGGAGAAGCACGGCGGTGTGCCGTGACCAGTCGACAATCCGTTTGGGGGAGTAATGGAACAGAAACCATCGTTGGTGGGCGGGGCATGCATCATTGCCGGCGTCTGTGTGGGGGCCGGCATGCTGGGGCTGCCGAGTGCGGGGGCGGGCGCCTGGACCCTCTGGTCCATGCTCGCGGTAGCACTGACCATGGTGGTGATGACGGTCTCCGGCTGGATGCTGCTGGAGTCCTATCGGGGCTATCCCCTGCGCGTCTCCTTCGATACCGTGACCCGGGATCTGCTGGGGGAGAAGGTCAACGCCCTCAACAATCTCAGCGTTTATTTCGTCGGCGGCATCCTGCTCTATGCCTACATCACCTCGGCCGGTCTCATCATCGACGGCATGACGGGGATGGGCAGCCAGTGGGCGTCCGTGCTCTTTACCCTGGCCTTCTCCCTGCTGGTGTGGCACTCCACCCGGGCGGTGGACCGCATCTCGGTGTTGCTGGTGATCCTGATGGGGCTGAGCTTTGCCTTCGGCATCTCGGGCCTGTCGATGAACGTGCGCCTCGATCTGCTGCTCGACCGGGTGGGCAGCGAAGTGAGCTACGCCCCCTATGCCCTGGTGATGCTGCCGGTGGCGCTCACCTCGTTCGGCTACCACCATTCGGTCTCCTCCATGCGCGCCTACTACGGTGAAGAGCGCCGTGCCAGCCGCGCCATTCTGGGGGGCACCCTGATCGCGCTCGCGTTTTACCTCATCTGGCTGGTGAGCGTCTTTGGCAACCTGCCCCGCAGCGAGTTCGGCCCGGTGATCGCGGAGGGGGGCAACGTGGATGCCCTGCTCAAGGCTCTCGGTTCGGTGATCGAGTCCAAGGCGGTGGCCAGCGCCCTCAACGCCTTCTCCATGGCGGCCATCCTCTCCTCCTTCATCGGGGTGGGGCTCGGGGTGTTCGACTACCTGGCGGATCTGTTCAAGTTCGACAACAGCCGGGGTGGCCGCGCCAAGTCCTGGGCGGTGACCTTCCTGCCGCCCCTGGTGCTCTCCTTGCTGTTCCCGTTCGGCTTCCTGGTGGCCATCGGCTATGCGGGCGCCGTGGCGACCCTGTGGACCTGCATCATCCCGCCCCTGCTGGCCTGGAAGGTGCGGGCGGCCCGGCGCGAAGAAGGTGGCGAGGGCTTCCGCGCCCCCGGCGGCCTCTTCATGATCGTCCTGGTGATCCTGTTCGGCGTGCTGACCGCCGCCTTCCACCTGCTCAACATGGTGGACCTGCTGCCCGCCTACAAGGGCTGAGCCGTTACCCGGGTCGCAGTGCCAGCACACAATGACAAAGAAGGAGCCTCATGGGCTCCTTCTTGCTTGTCACACAGGCAATATTGGCGTCGGTTACTGAATGCCGACCGACAGGGAGTGGGGGACCTTGGCGCCTTTACGGGCGGTGGCGCGCATCTGGTAGACCTGGATCAGGTACTTGCCCGACTTGGGCAGGGTGCCTTGCCATTTTGTGTCCACGTTGCCGCCGCCCAGTGCCTCGGCCTGACCCGGGATGGCGCCCGGCGCGAAGACGTTGAAGTTGGCATTGGTACTGCCGGTGATGGCGACCGTCATGGTCTGGCCTTCTTTGGCGCCCAGGGTGTAGTTGATGGTGTCATAACCGGAGAAGGTGCCATCAACCTTGGCGCTGTGCGCGCCTTTGGCGAAGTGCACCGGCACCGTGGTCACCTTGTCTGCCGCCTGAACCGAGGCCGCCATCATCATGGCCAGCAAGGCGGCCGTTACTGCTTTTTTCATTATGTATTGCTCCTGTGATCGGGCCCTGGCACGGGCCTCAAGGGGAAGATATGCCTGAACGATGACGCGACTCCATCGAAATGATGGGGCGGTCGGAGTGGGGGATGTTGCAAGATTTGGGGTATGTACAGACGGACATGGTGCCTTTTGGCCGCAAGCCAGATGAACACAAGGTCGCTGGGGTTTTATATGGTGAGTTCCCTGATACAGGGGGCGTTTTTGTCAACGTGGTGTTGACGAACAGGGTGCCCGCTGCGGCCATGACTCTGCGACAGAATTGATCGCCCCGGGTCTCCTGCATGGTCAGGGCGCGGGAAGGCGTGCGGAAAAAGAGGACGTTAAGGTTGGCTGGTGCCCTCAGCCGCCATGGCCTGCTGCTCATAGCGCGCCACCGTGCCGTCCTGCTTCATTTGCCGGATCACGCTGGCAAGGGGGGCCAGCAGATCCTGATGCCGTTCGTGCAGGTAGACGTAAGAATCGGCCAGCTCCATCACCCCGGCGGAGTAGATGCCGGCATAGCCCGGGTCCTGGCGCGTCAGGGCGGCCAGGGCCTGGCTGGCAATCAGGGTCTGCTCCACATAGAGGTCACTGCGCCCCTTGAGCAGCTTGCCCATCCCCTGCTCGGCGGTGGCGATGGCAAAGAGCCGGTCCGGTGCCACCACCTTGCCCAGCATCATCTCCGGCAGCTTGGCGCCACGGCGAAACTCGACCCGATAACCGGTGCCCTGCAGGCTGTGCCACCCCTGCAGCTGGATCCCGGGCTGGTGGGCATAGGCCTGATAGGAGACGGCGAAATGGGGCTCGGGCACGCGCTGGAGGGTGCGGGTCTGCTGCTGGTAGCTGGCGGCGCGGTGGATCTCGCCATCGACCTGTCCCTGCTCTGCCAGCAGGGGGGCCCGTCCCCCGGGGTAGCCCTGGTACTGGAATGCATAGCCCAGGCGGGCGAACGCATCCCGATAGATGAGATCGAGCCAGCGACCATAGGGGGACTCCCTGGTTTCCAGGGAGCTTACCAGTGTGATGTTGCCCCTGCCTTGCGCCCCCCATACCTGGAAGGCCAGCAGCAAGAGCAGTGAAAGAGCGAAGAAGCGGTATCCTGAAACCTGCGCCATGGTGTCCCTGTCAGAGCGGTGGTTGCAAAGGGTGACAGTCCTATCCTAGCCCAGGGGGTTGCCCGGTCCAGCGCTTTCTGCCGTCCGCCCGTGGATATCCTCCAGGCCGCCTCCCGTCCCGCCTTGCCCGAATGAACGCCAACCAAGGGAGATGGCCAGCGCCGCTCACAGGCTGGCGAAATCCACCTCGGGCAGGGTTTCGAAGCCGGGGCGGGCAAACAGATAGCCCTGCATCAGGCTGACGCCCATCTCCCGCAGGCAGGCCATCTCTTCGCGGGTTTCGATCCCCTCTGCCAGCGGGGTGATCTGCAACTCCGTAAACAGCGCCAGACAGTGGCGAACGATGGCCTGACGGATCGGGTCCTGGTCGATGCCGCGCAGCAGGTGCATGTCGAGTTTGATGATGTCGGGGCGAAAATCGGCCAGCAGACTCAGGCCCGAGTAACCGGCGCCAAAGTCGTCGATCGCCCTCTTGAAGCCCAGGGCCTGATAGTGATCGACGATGCCGCGAATATGGCGGTTGTCCTGCACCTGTTCCACCTCGGTGAACTCGAACATGATCTGCTCGATGGGAAAGAGATGCTCGCGGGCCGCCTGCAACGTGGTGCGGATGCAGCGCTCCGGGCGATAGACCGCATTGGGCAGAAAATTGATGCTCAGCATCCCCTTCATCCCGAGCCGTGCCGCCAGCGCGATGGCCTTGATCCGGCACAGCTGATCGAAGCGGTAGCGGTTGTCGTCGTTGACCCGGTCAATCACGCTCTGCGCCGACTCGTTGTTGAGCCCCCGCACCAGGGCCTCATAGCCGAAGAGGGTGCGCTGGCTGCAATCGACGATGGGCTGGAAGGCCATGGTGAAATCGAAGCCGAGATCCACCTGCTCATGACACTGCTGGCAGAGGGTGGAGGACGGGGCGGCAGGTATATCCATGACTTTCCTCTTGGGCGTGGCGGCGCTGGGCACTGTCTCAAATGATAACAGCTCATTACCCCCCTGTAGGTTCGATTAGCGCAGCGTAATCGGACGAACGAGAGGTTTTGATTGTGGTTGTTGCCGTGCAACAGGAGCTGTCAGCCGGAGGGAGAAATGCGGCTGGCCGTTATGGCGGGAGAGTCTATTTACGCGAACGTCCGATTACGCCTGACGGCTAAGGAAGGTGCGAATAAGCGGGGAAATTCTTCTCGGCTGACTCAGTCATTTCATTTTTTCAGTTTGAGCCGATCTTTTCTCCCGTAAATGCCTTGAATCAGCCTATTTAGACCGTTTCTTCGCCATTTAAGGCGTTATTCCCAGTTTTTAGTGAGATCTCTCCCACTGACGTATCATTTGGTCCGCCCGAAACAGGTTGGCCAGCGTGAATAACATCGCCAGTTGGTTATCGTTTTTCAGCAACCCCTTGTATCTGGCTTTCACGAAGCCGAACTGTCGCTTGATGATGCGAAACGGGTGCTCCACCTTGGCCCGGATGCTGGCTTTCATGTATTCGATGTTGATGGCCGTTTTGTTCTTGCGTGGATGCTGTTTCAAGGTTCTTACCTTGCCGGGGCGCTCGGCGATCAGCCAGTCCACATCCACCTCGGCCAGCTCCTCGCGCTGTGGCGCCCCTTGGTAGCCGGCATCGGCTGAGACAAATTGCTCCTCTCCATGCAGCAGATTACCCAGCTGATTGAGGTCATGCTCGTTGGCCGCGGTGGTGACTAGGCTGTGGGTCAGGCCACTCTTGGCATCGACACCAATGTGGGCCTTCATGCCAAAGTGCCACTGATTGCCTTTCTTGGTCTGATGCATCTGCGGATCGCGTTGCTGCTCTTTGTTCTTGGTCGAGCTGGGTGCCTCAATGATGGTGGCATCGACCAAGGTGCCTTGAGTCATCATGACGCCTGCTTCGGCCAGCCAGCGATTGATGGTCTTGAACAATTGGCGGGCCAGTTGATGCTGCTCCAGCAGGTGGCGGAAATTCATGATGGTGGTGCGGTCCGGCAAGGCGCTATCCAGGGATAACCGGGCAAACAGACGCATGGAGGCGATTTCGTACAGAGCATCTTCCATCGCGCCATCGCTCAGGTTGTACCAATGCTGCATGCAGTGAATGCGTAGCATGGTTTCCAGCGGATAAGGTCGCCGGCCATTACCAGCCTTGGGATAAAACGGCTCGATGACTTCCACCATGTTTTGCCATGGCAGAATCTGCTCCATGCGGGACAAGAAAATCTCTTTTCTGGTCTGACGGCGCTTACTGCTGAATTCACTGTCGGCGAAGGTGAGCTGATGACTCATGATGAACCCTTTTTCATGGCTCCAGATGACAAACATGATCTCATATCAGGGACTTGTTCGCACCTTCCCTAGAACTATTTCATCCTGACTTCTTTTCCATTGCGGTAGTTGGGCTGAGACTGGCTGCACAATGTGATCCCAGTAAAGGCAGAAAAATCTTAATTGATGAGGTCTTATTTGAACACTAGGTATATAGGCTCCATCATCATTTATTTCAAAGTGTGGGCAAAATATCACGCCTCTCTTTTTCATAACTAATCCTTGTGTTTTTATATAAAAACGGCGCCTTACGGCGCCGTTTTTTATATCACTCACCCAACCAAGCTCACTGCAGCAGGGAGATATCCGCGACTTGCAGGAACAGGTTGCGCAGGTTGTTCAGCAGCGCCAGACGGTTGGCCTTGAGGGCTTCGTCATCGGCCATCACCATCACTTCGTTGAAGAAGGTGTCGACCGGCTCGCGCAGGGCGGCCAGACGGGTGAGGGCGGCCTGATAGTCACCGGCGGCGAACAGCGGGGCCAGTTCGGCTTGCAGTTCGGCAACCTGGGTGGCCAGCGCCTTCTCGGCGGCATCGACCAGCAGTTCCGGTTTGACGGTAGTGGGCAGTGGAACCTCGACCTTGGCCAGAATGTTGCTCACACGCTTGTTGGCGGCAGCCAGTGCCAGGGCGGCATCCAGCGTGCGGAAGTGGCTGACGGCCTTGACGCGACGATCAAAGTCGAGCGGACGGGTCGGGCGGCGGGCCAGTACGGCCAGCACCACGTCGGCACCGATGCCTTCGTCCTGATAGGCGGCGCGGAAGCGGCCCAGCATAAAGTCGACCACATCGGTGACGACGGTTTTGTTGGTCAGCTTGTCGCCGTAGACGCGTACCGCTTCTTCAACCAGTTCAACCAGATCCAGATCCAGCTGCTTCTCGGTCATGATGCGCAGGGCACCGATGGCGGCGCGACGCAGGGCGAACGGGTCCTTGTCACCTTTCGGCAGCATGCCGATGCCGAAGATACCGGCCAGGGTGTCGAACTTGTCGGCCAGCGCGACGGCGCAGGCCACCAGACCGGACGGCAGGGCATCGCCGGCAAAACGCGGCATGTACTGCTCGTTGAGGGCCACGGCCACCGCTTCGTCTTCGCCATCGTGACGGGCGTAGTGCATCCCCATGACACCCTGGGTGTCGGTGAACTCGCCGACCATGTTGGTCATCAGATCACACTTGGAGAGCAGACCGGCACGCTTGGCCTGAGTGACATCAGCGCCGATGCGCTCGGCGATAAAGCCGGCGACGGTCTCGATGCGCTCGACCTTGGCCTTGACGGTGCCCAGCTGTTGCTGGAACAGCACGGTTTCAAGGCGCGGCAGGCGGGAGGCCAGGGTCTGCTTGAGGTCGGTCTTGAAGAAGAACTCGGCGTCTGAGAGACGGGGGCGAACTACCTTCTCGTTGCCGCTGATGATCTGGCTCGGGTCTTTGGACTCGATGTTGGTGACGAAGATGAACTTCGGCAGCAGCTTGCCGTTCTTGTCGTAGACCGGGAAGTACTTCTGGTCACCCTTCATGGTGTGTACCAGCGCTTCAGCCGGAACGGCCAGGAACTTCTCTTCGAAGTTGGCGGTCAGCACCACAGGCCACTCGACCAGTGCGGTCACTTCTTCCAGCAGGGCGTCGTCCAGATCGGCTACGCCACCGAAGGCGGCAGCGGCCGCTTCGACGTCAGCCTTGATCTTGGCCTTGCGCGCCATGAAGTCGGCAATCACCATGCCGCGCTCCTGCAGGATCTGCGGGTACTGGCTGGCGTTGTCGATGGTGAACTCGCTCTCGCCCATAAAGCGGTGACCGCGAAGGGTGCGGGCAGAGTCGATACCCAGAATGTGGGCGGGGACCAGATCCCCATCCAGCAGCAGGGTCACGGTGAAGACCGGACGCACGAACTGGATGGTCTTGTCGCCCCAGCGCATCATCTTCGGGATCGGCAGCTTGGCCAGTGCGGAGGCAACCAGTTCGCCCAGCAGATCGACGGCCGGACGGCCTTCGACCTTGGCGGTGTGAACCAGCCACTCGCCCTTGTCGGTGACCAGACGCTCGGCCTGCTCAACGGTGATGCCGTTGCCACGGGCCCAGCCTTCGGCAGCCTTGGTCGGCTTGCCTTCGGCATCGAACGCCTGGGAGACGGCCGGGCCGCGCTTCTCGACGCTCTTGCTAGGCTGTTCGCCAGCCAGCTCGCTTACCTTCAGCGCCAGACGGCGCGGTGAAGCAAACCACTCGACGTTGCCGAAGGCCAGATCGGCCTTGGTCAGTTCGGCTTTGAAGTTGTCGGCAAAGGCTTCGGCCAGGGAGCGCAGGGCTTTGGGCGGCAGCTCAGCAGTACCGATCTCTACCAGAAATGTATGTTGTGCCATGTCCGTTCCTTAACCTTGCTTGTTCTCTGTGCGCTGACACATGGGGAAACCCAGCGCTTCGCGGGAGGCGTAGTATGCCTCGGCCACGGCCTTGGTCAGGGTGCGAATGCGCAGGATGTAGCGCTGACGCTCGGTGACCGAGATGGCCTTGCGGGCATCCAGCAGGTTGAAGGAGTGAGCGGCTTTGAGGATGCGCTCGTAGGCAGGCAGCGGCAGCGGTTTTTCCAGTGCCAGCAGATTCTGGGCTTCCTTCTCGTACTGCTCGAAGCAGTGGAACAGGAACTCCACGTCGGCGTGTTCGAAGTTGTAGGTGGATTGCTCCACTTCGTTCTGGTGGAACACGTCGCCGTAGGTGGTCTTGCCCAGGGGGCCGTCAGACCAGACCAGATCGTAGACGCTGTCGACGCCCTGGATGTACATGGCCAGACGCTCGAGACCGTAGGTGATCTCGCCGGTCACCGGCTTGCACTCGAGGCCGCCAACTTGCTGGAAGTAGGTGAACTGGGTCACTTCCATGCCGTTCAGCCACACTTCCCAACCCAGACCCCAGGCGCCCAGCGTCGGGTTTTCCCAGTTGTCTTCCACGAAGCGGATGTCGTGGATCTCGGGATCCATTCCCAGTTCTTTCAGGGAGCCCAGATAGAGTTCCTGAATGTTGTCGGGGGAAGGCTTGATGATCACCTGGAACTGGTAGTAGTGCTGCAGGCGGTTCGGGTTCTCACCGTAGCGGCCGTCAGTCGGACGGCGGGACGGTTGTACGTAGGCGCAGGCGATGGGCTCCGGGCCCAGGGCGCGCAGGCAGGTCATGGGGTGGGAGGTACCGGCACCCACTTCCATATCCAGCGGCTGAATGATGGTACAGCCCTGGCGGGACCAATAGTCCTGCAACTGCAGGATCAGGCCCTGAAAGGTTTTGACATCGAATTTTTGCATAGTGTTTTTCGCGCGAAATGAAATCAGAGCAAGATTTGCTGAATGTGAACCGAGGGAGTATACCGTCTGGCATGGTCGGATAATAGGCGAAATTACAGGGGATTAGTGGGGCTATGTTGCCGCTTGCCCTATGATGTCGCCGACGCAAGCGGCCTGCCGATGGCCGATGAAAAACAGGGGAGAGGAAATGGAACTGCGTTGCGCCTGGGTGACCAGAGACCCGGAATACATCGAATACCATGACAAGCAGTGGGGCAGGCCGGTGTATGACGCCCGCGAGTTGTTTGCCAAGCTCTGCCTCGATGGCCAACAGGCGGGGCTGTCGTGGATCACCATCCTCAAGCGCACCGAAAGCTACCATCGCGCCTATGCGGATTTTGATCCGGTGCGCATCGTGCAGTTCGACGACCAGGACGTGGCGCGGCTGATGCAGGATACCGGCATCATCCGCAACCGGCTCAAGGTTCAATCGATCATCAAAAATGCCCGCGCCTATCTGGCGCTGGAGGCGGAAGGCATCGACTTCGTCGATTATCTGTGGGGCTTCGTGGGCGGCGCCTCCATCGTCAACCAGCGTCAGGGCAACGGCGACATTCCGGCGACCTCGCCGGAGTCGGATGCCATGTCCAAGGCCCTCAAGAAGCGCGGCTTCACCTTCGTCGGCAGCACCATCTGCTATGCCTTCATGCAGGCGATGGGCATGGTGAACGATCATCTGGTGACCTGCCCCTGCCACGCCGAGTGCCAGCAAGCAGCGGCGACGTGAAGGGGAATGAACGAAGAAGGGAGGCTCAAGCCTCCCTTCTTTTTTGCTCAGAATCAGCAGGGCTCAAGGGGGCGGCCGAGCGCCTCGCACACCTCGTCGCTGCTCATCAGCCGCACGAAGGGGCCAGCCAGGGTGGCATTGTGATGGGCGATGATCTGGGGGGCGGTCAGTTGCGGCGTGTCCATGCAGGTATGGGCATCGCTCACCAGCACTACGGTGTAGCCGAGATCTGCCGCCGCCCGGCAGGTGGTGTCGATGCAGTACTGGGTCTTCATGCCGGTGATGATCAGGGTCTGCACGCCGTCCTCTTTCAGCCAGCCATCGAGACCGGTGCCATGGAAGGCGCTGGGGCGCTGCTTGTCGAACACCCGATCGGCCTCGCCGACGACCAGCTCAGGCGCAAGCTGCCAGAACGGACTGCCAGCGGCGATGGGGCTGCCGGCCGGGCCCGTGTGGCGCACCGCCAGCACGGGGAGAGCGGCACTGCGGGCCGCCTGGCTCAGGCGATTGATGTTGGCCAGGGTCTCGGCCCCGGCATGGGGGGCTTCCGGGCCGTGAAGGAGGCCCACCTGGATGTCGATGATGAGCAGCGCGGGGCGGGAAAGGGACGACATGGTCATGGCTCCGTGATAAATGTCACCCACTCTGGGGCCATGGGCTCTAATGAGACAACCCGCATCTGGGGGGCAACCACTCCAGACCCCGGGAGCATGTTCCGTTGCGCCGGGCCGGGAGCCTTTTCGCCCCTTGGTACAGCCGGGATACAGTCACACGGGTTCATCATCGGGAGCGCCATCACGAGGGAGTCCCGTGTCACTGAGCGCCGTTCGCCCTCTCTTCCCCGGCCTGATCGGCTGCACCCTGGGGATGACGTCGCTCGTCAGGGCAAACACGAGGGGAAGCCGGCCCTGTGCAAGGAGGTCCGAGGCTGCACAAGCGACGCCCCCGAGGGCCGAGTTTGCGCTACCGGGATCTTGCCCCTCCCCTATCATTGAAAGACGCCGGACCGGTTCAGGTTGTCTGGCGAAGGAGCCATCATGAAGAAGTCTGTATTGGCGCTGCTTGCCGCCACCGCCTTGCTGGCCGCCCTGCCTGCACAGGCCACCAAGCAGGCCCAGGAACGCCGTGACGCCCGCGATGTGCGTCAGGATACCCGTCAGGAGTCCCGTGACGCGAAACAGGAGTGTCGTGAGGGGGTGGTGGGCAATGCCGACTGCCGCCAGGAGCATCGTGACAACAAGCAGGAGGGGCGAGATAAGGCCCGGGATATCAAATATTGATGCGGGCCCGTCCGAAGAGGGGCCTGCACCGGGTAAGTCGCTAGGGGCAGGGGGGCATGTTGCCCCCCTGCCCATCTTCGCAATGCGCGCGTCACACTCTGGCGCCTCTCTGGGTTAGAATGCGCGGCCATCGGCTAGAGTCGTTCTTTTTCAGAGGTTTTTTCATGCATTTCAAGAAACTGGTTCCTGCACTTGCCCTGACCGTCGCCATCACTGGCTGTACCACCAACCCTTATACCGGTGAATCCCAGACCTCCAAGGGCGCCTGGGGCGCGTTGGCGGGTGCGGCGACCGGCGCAGCCGTGGGGGCGCTCTCCTCCAGCAAGGGCGACCGCAAAAAGGGCATCCTGACTGGCGTCGCCGCCGGTGCGGCCCTGGGTGGCGGTATCGGTTACTACATGGATGTGCAAGAAGCCAAGCTGCGCGAGAAGCTGCAAGGCACCGGCGTCAGCGTGACCCGCAACGGTGATCAGCTGATCCTCAACATGCCGAACAACGTCACCTTCGACAGCTCCAGCGCCCAGCTGAAAGCCGCCGGTGCCAACACCCTGTCCGGCGTGGCCCTGGTGGTTGCCGAGTTCGACAAGACCCGTCTGAACGTGGTCGGCCACACCGACAGCACCGGCTCCCGCGAGCTGAACATGAAGCTCTCCCGGGATCGCGCCGATGCCGTCGCCGCCCAGCTGATCGGCCAGGGCGTGTCCGGCAGCCGCATTGCCATCAGCGGTGTGGGTCCGGATCAGCCGGTGGCCAGCAACAGCACCGCCGAAGGCAAGGCCCAGAACCGTCGGGTAACCATCACCCTGACCCCGACCGCCTAAGCGGCCTGCGTTGCAGTCATGAAAAAGGCCCCGCCAGTGATGGCGGGGCCTTTCTATTGGCGCCGGTGCGTGCCCTTTGCTCCTTGCCCCCTTCTCCTCTTGCGGGAGAAGGGTCGGGGATGAGGGGATAACCGCCTCTTAGACAGCGGCAGTGAGCTGTACTTCTACCCTGTAGCCTTCGTGGGCCAGACGAGCCTGTACACAGGCGCGAACGGGGGCGGTGTCTGCATCAGGGGAGCCAGGCATCCCGCTTTGTTTAGACAGCCGCAGTCAGCTGCACTTCCACCTTGTAGCCTTCGTGGGCGAGGCGGGCCTGCACGCAGGTGCGCACGGGGGCGGTGTCTGCATCAGGGGAGCCAGGCATCCCGCTTTGTTTAGACAGCCGCAGTCAGCTGCACTTCCACCTTGTAGCCTTCGTGGGCGAGGCGGGCCTGCACGCAGGTGCGCACGGGGGCGGTGTCTGCATCAGGGGAGCCAGGCATCCCGCTTTGTTTAGACAGCCGCAGTCAGCTGCACTTCCACCTTGTAGCCTTCGTGGGCCAGACGGGCCTGCACGCAGGCGCGAACGGGGGCTGTGTCTGCATCAGGGGAGCCAGGCATCCCGCTTTGTTTAGACAGCCGCAGTCAGCTGCACTTCTACCCTGTAGCCTTCGTGGGCCAGACGGGCCTGTACACAGGCGCGAACGGGGGCTGTGCCGGCCGGGATCCAGGCATCCCACAGCGCGTTGAAGGCGGCGATGTCTTCAATGTCCTTGAGATAGATGTTGGCCATCAGGATCCTGTCGACGCCGGAACCGTTGGCTTCCAGCAGGCGCTGCAGGCTTTCCAGCACTTCACGGGTCTGCTGGTGGATGTCGTCGGTCTCGGTGGCGGGCACTTCCACCACGTAGAGGGTGCCGTTGTGGATGACCACATCAGACCAGCGCTGGGTGGTCCCGATACGGGTAATGGTTGTCATGTTTGCTCCGGTACGGGGTTATTGACCCTTGCGGATCAGGTAGCGGTAAGGGGCCTGCTCAGTCTCGCTGGCGACCAGGGTGTGGTCCATGAAGCGGCAGAAGCTGGGGATGTCGCGGGTGGTGGAGGGGTCGTCGGCGCTGACCAGCAGGGTCTCCCCGTCAGCCATCAGCCGCACTTTCTTGCGAACCATCATTACGGGTTCGGGGCAACGAAGCCCGATTGCGTCCAGCTCGTGGGTCGCATTGCAGAATACAGTACTCATGAATAATCAACCTTCAGCCGCACCTTCTTGCGCGCCATCGTCACGAGCTCGGGGCAACGAAGCCCGATTGCGTCCAACTCGTGCGTTGCGCCGCAGAATAAAGCACTCATCAATAATCAACCTTCAACCAATTCGGCCAGCAATGATACTCACGGCGAAAAAACAATCAAACCACGGGGCGGTTTTGCAGCATATGCTACCAAAATGTGAACCGGCTCTACCCAGGCTTCGCTCGATGAGTAATATAAAAATTGAACCATATTCAACAAGGAGGTGTGAATATGCAGGTCTCCTACGGCAGATTGCAAGCCTACGCAGGCATGGGGTTCTTGTCGTTCGCCATGATAGTGCTGGGCAGCCCGATCGGTAATACCGGTACCTGGTTCGGCTCCATGGTGATGATAGGGCTGGGGCTCTGGATCGAGCTCAGTGACTACTACGACGAGGATGAGGACGAGAACGATCCCTCCTGAGAGCCTGGCTCTCGGCACTCAAAGGCGGACGATGTCCGCCTTTGTCATTTCTGCTCCGCGCCTGAACGGGTCGAGCGCATGGCGCGTTCCAGCTGCTGCGCCGTCTGCTCGGGGTTGGCCCTGGCGTCGTTGAAGAAGCTGCTCAGCACATCCATGATCCCCTGGCGCATGTTGGTGGGCACCGCCATCCCCTCCGCCATGCTGGGCAGCAGGTTGTCCTGTTGCTCGGCGTGGAGGAAATCCTGATAGGAGCGGATGGCGCAGCGATCGAACTTGCTCATGTCCGGCTTGATGAGCGCCGGGATGGAGCCCTTCACCCGGTTGAACTCCTCCTGAAAGCGCGGCGTCATCAACAGCCTGGCCAGCTCGCCCTGGGCCTGCAACTGGGCGGGATCCCGCTGCTTGAACATGGCGATGGAGTCGAGGTTGTAGCTGAACAGCCCCTGGCTGCCCGGGCTTGGCAGGCACTCGATATCCTCGCCGGGGCGGTAGTTGCCGGCGCTCAGCTCCCCTTTCACCCAGTCCCCCATCACCTGCATGGCGGCGCCGCCGCTCTCCAGCAGGTTGGTGGCCTGGTGCCACTTCAGGCCGGCGTATTTCTCGGGTACATAAGCGCGCAACTGCTGGAAGCGGGTCAGCACCCGCACCATGTCGGGGCCGGTCAGGGTGGCGCTGTCCTGTTCGAGGAAGGCCTTGCGATAGAAGGTCTTGCCCCCTTCGCCGAGTGCCACCGTTTCGAACAGCACCGCGATCTGCCAGGGTTCGTTACCGATGGCGAGGGGGGTGATGCCCTGCTCCTTGAGCTTGTCCGCCACCGCCACGAACTGGGCCCAGTCGGTGGGGGGCTTGAGCCCCTGTCGCTCGAATACCTTGCGGTTGAGCCACAGCCAGTTGACCCGGTGGATGCCGGTGGGGACCGCCATCAGGGCGCCGTTCTGGCTGAGGGTATCGCGCACCATGGGGGGCAGCTGAGGGTACCAGCCGAGGTGCTCGGCCATGGGGGTGAGGTCGCGCAGAAAGCCCAGGCTGCCCCACTCGTGCAGCTCGAACCCCTTGAGGTGGGCTGCCTCCGGCGGGTTTGCCGCCAGGGCCCGGCTCTTGAGCACCGTCATGGCGCTCTTGCCGCCCCCGCCCTGTACCGCGAAGTCGTTCCACTGGTTGCCCTGTTCGGCCCACTCGGATTTGAGCACTTCCACGGCCCTGGCCTCGCCGCCGGAGGTCCACCAGTGCAATACCTCCACCTGGGAGGCGCAGACGGGCAGGGAGAGCAGGGCGATGACAGAAAAAGACAACCACTTCATACATTACTGCCTTGGTAGGGAGAGGGTGGCCTGCAGGCCGCCCTGGGGGCGATTTTCCAGCACCAGGTCGCCGCCGTGGGCGTGGGCTATGTTGCGGGCGATGCCAAGGCCCAGCCCGGTGCCGGCGGCATCGGTGCTGAGGCGGTAGTAGGGCTCGAAGATGCGCTCGAACTGATCGTCCGGCAGACCGGGCCCCTCGTCCATGATGAAGAGGATCAGCATCTCCTCGTCATCCATGATGATGATGCGCACCTTCTGGCCGTACTTGATGCCGTTGTCCACCAGGTTGCCGATGCAGCGCTTGAGGGCCAGCAGCTTGCCGCGATAGGGCCACTTGCAGTGGCCCTCGATGGTGAGCAGATCCTCGTGCAGGTTCATGGCTTCCGCCATCTGCTCCAGCAGGGCGTTGACGTCGATCTGCTCGAGGTTCTCGTGAATGTCCGTCTCTTTGACCGTCTGCAGCGCCCCTTTGACCATCAGCTCCAGCTCGTCCAGGTCCTTGTTGAACTTGGCGATCTGCACCTCGTCGTCCAGCAGTTCGACCCGCAGTCGCAGCCGGGTGATGGGGGTCTTGAGGTCGTGGGAGATGGAGCTGAAGAGGCGCTCCCGATCGTCGATGAAGCGGCGAATGCGCTGCTGCATGATGTTGAAGGCGCGGGTCGCCGCCACGATTTCGGAGGCACCCTCCTCCTTGAGGGACGGCTGGTCGATGTCCTTGCCGAGGTTGACCGCTGCCTTGGCGAGGCGACGAAGGGGGCGGGTCTGCCAGCGCACCAGCATGAAGGTGAAGAAGCAGAGGAAGACCGTCATCAGGGCGATGAAACGCACCTGGTTGCTTGGCATCACGGTGTCATCCAGCGTCATGTAGGGGGCGGGCAGCAGGGCCGCCAGATAGAGCCACTCCCCCGGTTCTATCTCGATCTGGGTCACCAGCACCGGCGGATTGATGGGCTCCAGGGACAGGGTGTAGCGGGCCCAGGAGGAGGGGAGATCCGCCAGCAGGGTGTCGTTGTTGAAGACGTGCAGCTCCTCGGGGCGGGAGAAGTCCACCTTGATCGCCATGGCGTCGGAGAGCTTGCGGCTGAGCACCTCCTGCACCTCTTTGAGCACCAGCGTCTTGCGCTCGCTGTCGGGGATGGCGCTGATGTGGATCTCTTCCTCGTTCAGGGAGACGAAGAAGCGGCTGCCCCCCATGTTGCGCAGCTGATCCAGGGCGATGTGGCGGTATTGCAGGGGCAGGGACTTGAAGAAGTTGACGGTGGAAGCCGCCGACAGCGCCAGGTTGCGGGTGGTGCTGAGCATGCCCTCCAGCTCCCGCTTCTGGATCTGCTGCATCCAGATGCCGGTGAGGATGGTCTGGGAGAGCAGGATGGCGAGCAGCAGCAGCAGCAGCATCCGCGACAGCAGGGAGCGGGGCACCAGGGCCCGCCAGAACTTCTGCCCCGTCATGGCAGCGTGTGTCTCTTGTCGATCAGCATGGGGTGCTTACCTCTGTGCCTTGCCGTTGCCCCGTGATGGGTCTCTCTTCTGCCCGTTCAAGGTCTCGCCGTAGCGTCTGTCTGTTACGGGATCTCGTGGACTTCGGCGATCAGCATGTAGCCGCTGCCGCGAATGGTCTTGATGATGCGTGGGCTCTTGCCGTTGTCACCCAGCTTCTGGCGCAGGCGGCTGATCTGCACATCGATGCCGCGCTCCATGGGCAGGCTCTCGCGACCGCGGGTGGCGTCCGAGATGGTATCCCGGTCCAGCACCACGCCGGGCTGCTGCAGGAACATGCCGAGCAGCAGGGCATCACTGCCGGAGAGATCCAGCAGGCTGCCATCTTCGTGGGTCAGCTGGTGGCTCAGGGTGTCCAGGGTCCACTCGGCGAAGCGCAGCCGACGGCTCGGTTCCTTCTCTTTCTCCGGCTGGCGGAATTCGGCGCGGCGCAGCAGCGCCTTGATGCGGGCCTGCAGTTCGCGCGGGCTGAACGGCTTGGCGATGTAGTCGTCGGCGCCAAGTTCCAGCCCAATCACCCGGTCAGCCTCGTCGGAGGCGGCGGTCAGCATGATGATGGGTACCTGGGAGTCGCGGCGGATCTGCTGGCAGAGGGTAAAGCCGTCGTCGCCGGGCATCATGATGTCCAGAATGATGAGGTCCGGGCTGTGCTGGGCCAGTTGTTGGCGCATCTCGTTCCCTTCAGCCGCGGTCAGTACCTCGAAACCGGCCCGGGTCAGGTACTCGTTGAGCAGCTCGCGGATCTCCCGATCGTCGTCGACGATAAGCAGTTGTTTGCTCGTTGACATATGTATGTGCATCCACCCATTTTTTTGTGCAGATTGAACCTGTCGGGGGAGCAAAAAGCAAGCAAGCCCCCCCTCTAATGTGAAGTTATGGGCAATATAGCCTCAGGATTGGCCCCGATCGCGGGAAAAGAATAAAAAAGGCCGACCCAAACGGGCCGGCCAACACGCAGATTCCGACGGCAGGAGCGCACCCCGTGTGGCGCGTTCCACAGACTCGACAGCAGGGTCGGCAGGCCGACCCGGTATTCGTGATGGGGCCGCTGTGCCGGGAAGCAGGGCCGCCTTCTGTCTGTTGTTGCCGCCCCGAGGCGGCGTCCCTGACCGGTGAGCGGTCAGGTGTGATTCACTTACACCCGTTCGAACACTGTGGCGATGCCCTGACCCAGGCCGATGCACATGGTGGCGACTCCCAGGGTGGCGTCCTTCTCTTCCATCAGGTTGATCAGGGTGGTGGAGATGCGGGCACCGGAGCAGCCGAGCGGGTGACCCAGGGCGATGGCGCCACCGTTGAGGTTAACCTTCTCGTCCACCAGGTCTTGCAGACCCAGATCCTTCACGCAGGGCAGGGACTGGGCGGCAAACGCCTCGTTCAGCTCGAACAGGTCGATGTCGCCGACGGTCAGACCGGCCCGCTTGAGCGCCTTCTGGGTGGCCGGCACCGGGCCGTAACCCATGATGGCGGCGTCACAGCCGGCGATGGCCATGGCGCGCACCCTGGCGCGCGGCGTGAGGCCGAGGGCCTTGGCGCGATCCGCACTCATCACCAGCATGGCGGCGGCGCCATCGGACAGGGCCGAGGAGCTGCCGGCGGTGACGGTACCGTTGACCGGGTCGAACACCGGGCGCAGCTGGCTCAGCGTATCGACCGTGGTCTCGGGGCGGATCACCTCGTCATAGTCGTAGAAGAAGCGGGCGCCGCTGGCGTCGTGCCCTTCCAGCCCAACGATCTCCTTGGCAAAACGCCCTTCCACGGTGGCAGCGTGAGCGCGGCGGTGGGAGCGGGCCGCAAACTCGTCCTGCTGCGATCGGCTGATGCCGTGCAGCTTGCCGAGCATCTCGGCGGTCAGCCCCATCATGCCGGAGGCTTTTGCCACCGACTTGGCCATGCCGGGGTGGAAGTCCACCCCGTGGCTCATGGGCACGTGGCCCATGTGCTCGACGCCGCCGATGATGAAGATATCCCCATCACCTACCTGAATGGCACGGGAGGCATCGTGCAGCGCCTGCATGCTTGAGCCGCACAGGCGGTTGACGGTGACCGCCCCCACCTGTTTCGGGATGCCGGCCAGCAGGGCGGCGTTGCGGGCGATGTTGAAGCCCTGCTCCAGGGTCTGCTGCACGCAGCCCCAGTAGATATCCTCGATCTCGTTCGGGTCGAGGTTGGGGTTGCGCAGCAGGATGGATTTCATCAGGTGCGCGGACAGATCTTCTGCACGCACGTTGCGGAAGGCGCCGCCCTTGGACCGGCCCATGGGGGTCCGGATACAGTCGACAATGACTACGTCTTTCATGAATGGATCTCCTTTCCGCAATCAGTAGAAGGTGTTGCCCTGGGCGGCCATCTCACGCAAGCGGTCGCTGACGCGGTAGAGCGGGCCCAAGTCGGCATACTGGTCGGCCATGGCCACGTAGCGATCCAGACCGATAGTGTCCAGATAGCGGAACACGCCGCCGCGGAAGGGAGGGAAGCCCAGGCCGTAGACCAGCGCGATGTCGGCTTCGGCTGGTGTGGCGACAATGCCCTCTTCCAGGCAGAGCACCACCTCGTTGATCATCGGGATCATCATGCGGGCGATGATGGCTTCCTTGTCAAAGTCCTGCTTCGGCTTGGCGATGGGGGCCAGCAGCTCGTAGCTGGCGGCGTCGGCCACCTTCTTCGGCTTGCCCTTCTTGTCCTGCTCGTAGGCGTAGAAGCCCTTGCCGTTCTTCTGACCGAAGCGGCTGGCGTCATACATTACGTCGATGGCGGTGCGGCCTTCCTTGCTCATGCGTGCCGGGAAACCCTGCGCCATCACGTCACCTGCGTGGTGGCCGGTGTCGATGCCGACCACGTCCAGCAGGTAGGCGGGGCCCATGGGCCAGCCAAACTCCTTCTCCATCACCTTGTCGACGGCGGCGAAGTCGGCGCCATCGGCGACCAGCTTGTTGAAGCCGAAGAAGTAGGGGAACAGCACGCGATTCACGAAGAAGCCGGGGCAGTCGTTGACCACGACCGGGGACTTGCCCATGGCGGCGGCGTAGGCCACCACGCGGTTGATGGTTTCATCGGAAGTTTGCTCGCCGCGGATGATCTCCACCAGTGGCATGCGGTGCACCGGGTTGAAGAAGTGCATGCCGCAGAAATTCTCGGGGCGCTTCAGTCCCTTGGCCAGCAGGGAGATGGGAATGGTGGAGGTGTTGCTGGCGAGCACGGCGTCTTCGCCGATGATCCCTTCCACTTCGCCCAGCACGGCGGCCTTCACTTTCGGGTTCTCGACCACGGCTTCGACTACGACGTCCGCATGCTTGACGCTGTCATAGCTCAGGGTCGGCGTGATGGCGGAGAGCACCTGGCCCATCTTGATGCCGTCGATGCGGCCGCGCTCGAGCTGGCCGTTGAGCAGCTTGGTGGCCTCATTCATGCCAAGTGCCAGCGCTTTCTCGTTGATGTCCTTCATCACCGCCGGGATGCCCTTGCTGGCAGACTGGTAGGCGATGCCGCCCCCCATGATGCCGGCACCCAGCACGGCGGCATGGCCGGTGGCCTTGTTTGCCTGCTTGGCGGCCTTCTTGGCCAGCGCCTTGATGTGCTGATCGTTGAGGAAGATACCGACCAGCGCCTTGGCCACGTCGGTTTTCGCCAGTTTGATGAAGGTGGCGGCCTCGGCGGCCAGCGCCTCGTCACGGCCCATGCCGGTGGCGGCTTCCACCGTCTTCACGGCGGCCATGGGGGCCGGATAGTGTTTGCCCGCCACGGCGGCAACCATGCCGGCGGCGGTGGTGAAGCTCATCATGGCTTCCAGTTTGGAGAGGCGCAGCGGGGCCTTCTTGGCGGCGCGGCGGCCCTGCCAGTCCAGCTTGCCGTTGACCGCGTCCTTGATCATCTGCAGCGCAGCGCTCTGCAGCGCGTCGGGGGCGACTACGGCATCGATGGCACCCACCTTGAGGGCGTCATCGGCACGGTAATCCTTGCCGGTGGTGATCCACTCCAGCGCGTTGTCGGCACCGATCACCCGCGGCAGACGGACAGTGCCGCCAAAGCCGGGCATGATGCCGAGCTTGGTCTCGGGCAGGCCGATCTTGGCCGTGGTGTCGGCCAGCCGGAAATCGGTGGAGAGAATAGTCTCGCAGCCGCCGCCCAGAGCATGGCCCTTGATGGCGGAGAGGGTGGGCACCGGCAGATCTTCGATGGCGCTGAAGATGTCGTTGGCCTTCTTCAGCCAGCCGAGCAGGTCTTCTTGCGGCAGATCGAACAGTTCCAGGAATTCGGTGATGTCGGCGCCGACGATGAAAGCGTCTTTGCCGGAGGTGAGGATCAGACCCTTCAAATCGGCTTGTTGCTGTAATGCGGCGATCGCTTCGCTCAGGGAGAGCAGGGTAGCGCGATCCAGCTTGTTGACTGAACCCGGGGCATCGAACCTCAGCTCGGCAATGCCGTCTTCGAGGTAGCTGACCGTCAGGGTTTCGCCTTGGTAGATCATGAGAGTGTCTCCTTGTTCCCACTCTGTGGGGAATGGTGCTCCTTTATCCCCAGCAGGGGGCGAGGCTCACTATTGATCCAAAAGGAGACATTTTCAACACCTATTTAAAACATTTGTTTAACAGTTATCGAGTAAAAGCTCTTCATCACAAAACGGGTAAAAAAGAGGCGCCTTGCGGCGCCTCCGATGGAGATGAGCGTGGTATCAACTGGCCAGTTCCGGCCGGTTGCGATACTGGTTCAAGACCTCGGGATCGGCGAGGGCGTGGGTGTTGTTGACGGGGCGGTTGTGCACCACTTCCCGCACCGCCAGCTCCACTATCTTGCCGGACTTGGTGCGGGGGATGGCATCCACCTGCAGGATGCGGGCAGGCACATGACGGGCGGTGCAGTGCCGCTTGATCTGCTGGCAGATCCGCTCACGCAGCCCGTCGTCCAGCTTGCAACCCGTCTTGAGCTTGACGAACAGCACCACCCGCTCGTCCTGTTTCCATTGCTGGCCGATGACGATGCTCTCTTCCACCTCGTCGAGTTGTTCCACATAGCGGTAGATCTCGCTGGTGCCGATGCGCACGCCGCCCGGGTTGAGGGTCGCGTCGGAGCGGCCGTAGAACAGAATGCCGCCGGTCGGGGTCAGCTCGATCCAGTCCCCGTGGCACCAGATGTTGTCGAAGCGCTCGAAGTAGGCGGCGTGGTACTTGTCGCCGT
This sequence comes from Aeromonas sp. ASNIH1, assembly GCF_002934285.1. Lineage (NCBI taxonomy): Bacteria > Pseudomonadati > Pseudomonadota > Gammaproteobacteria > Aeromonadales > Aeromonadaceae > Aeromonas > Aeromonas sp. ASNIH1. The sequence goes on from NZ_CP026228.1 coordinate 1,654,226, forward strand.
TTTCGTCACCCCAGAAGTAGATGGGCTGGGCCGGGAACGGCTTGGTGCAGACCAGCTCGCCCTTCTCACCCAGCACCGGCTGGCCCGCCTCGTTGAATACCTGCACCGCGAGACCGAGGCCGCGCCCCTGGCTCTCACCGCGATAGACGGGGCTCAAGGGGTTGCCGATGACGAAGCAGGAGCAGATGTCGGTGCCGCCGGAGATGGAGCTGAGCTGCACATCCTGCTTGATCTGCTGGTAGACGTAGTCGAACCCCTCCGGCGACAGCACAGATCCGGTGCTGCAGATGAGGCGCAAGGCAGGCAGATCGTGGGTATTGATGGGGGCATAGCCCTGCTTGTGCAGCGCATCGAGATACTTGGCCGAGGTGCCGAACAGGGCGACCTCTTCGTCCCGTGCCAGATCCCACAGCACGTTGGCATCCGGGTAGAAGGGGGAACCATCGTAGAGCACCAGGGTGGCGCCGGAGGCGAGGGCGCTTACCAGCCAGTTCCACATCATCCAGCCGCAGGTGGTGAAGTAGAAGATCCGCTCCCCCGGCTTGATGTCACAGTGCAGTTGGTGCTCTTTCAGGTGTTGCAGCAGGGTACCGCCAATGCCGTGCACGATGCACTTGGGTTTGCCAGTGGTGCCGGAGGAGTAGAGGATGTAGAGCGGGTCGTTGAAGGCCATGGTCTCGAAGGCGAGCTGGGCATCATGCTGGCTTGCCAGCAATTGCTGCCAGTTGTGACCAAGCTGCAGCGGGTTGCCGAGCAGGGGGATCATCACCGTCTGCTCTAGGCTGTCGAGCTGACCGACGACGCTGGCCACCTTGTCCTGAATGTCGATGGCCTTGCCGCCGTAGCGGTAGCCATCCACCGCGAACAGCACCCTGGGACGGGTCTGGCCGAAGCGCTCGACCACGCTGGCCTCGCCAAAATCAGGGCTGGTGGAGGTCCAGATCGCGCCGAGGCTGGTGGTTGCCAGCATGGCCACCACGGTTTCCGGGATATTGGGCAGGTAGGCTGCGACCACATCACCCCGGCCTATACCCTGGCTGCGAAGCCAGTGGGCCAGGCGGGCGACCTGATCTGCCAGCTGATGCCAGCTCAGGGTACGGCTTGGGCCCCCTTCGATGCGGGAGATAATGGCCGGGCTCTCATCCTGACGGCGCAGCAGGTTCTCGGCGAAGTTGAGCCGGCTGTCGGGGAACCAGCGGGCGCGTTGCATATCCTGGCGGTTCTCCGCCACAATGTTGCCAAGTTCGCCCTTGACGCCGCAGTGCTGCCACACCAGGGGCCAGAAGCGGGTGGTCTTCTCCACCGACCATTGATACAGGTCGGCATAGCTGCGCAGTTGCAGACCATGGAAGTGATTGACCTCGGCCATGAACTGGTGGAGGTTGGAGTGCTGCATCCTGTCCTGATCCGGTGTCCACAGACAAAGGTTTTGCATGATTCGTTCCTGACGGCTGATATCTACTGTCTATGGGCAGTGTATTGAATTGTTCTTTGTTTGTTAATTGTCTGTTTTATCTTCATAACAAAAAGCCTGTAACCTATGCGTTACCTCACGAAGCGAAAGCCGGGTGGCTCGAGCCTTGATTCGCTTGATGTTATGCTGAAGTCACATTCGCCCGGAGCAGGACGCCATGAGCAGTTACAGCCAACTTTTTGCCCAGCATCTCGACACCCTTCAGCAGCGTACCCGCGACATCCTGCAACAACAGGGTCTTGGCGGCCTCGCTATTCACTCCGGCCAGACTCATCGCATCTTCCTCGATGACCAGGATTATCCCTTCAAGGTGAATCCCCAGTTCAAGGCCTGGTTGCCGGTGCTGGACAACCCTCACTGCTGGTTGCTGGTGGACGGGGTGAACAAGCCGGTGCTGCTGTTCTACCGGCCGGTGGACTTCTGGCACAAGGTGGCGGAGTTGCCCAACGCCTTCTGGATCGATTTCTTCGACATTCGCTTCCTGACTCGCCCGGAGCAGGTTGCCGATCACCTGCCGGCCAACAAGCAGGAGTGGGCCTATCTGGGCGGCCATCTGGAAGTGGCCGAGCTGCTGGGACTGGGCCAGCCCAATCCGGAGGCGGTCCTCAACTACCTGCACTACCACCGTGCCTACAAGACGCCCTATGAGCTGGAATGTCTTCGCGATGCCAACCGCATCGGCGTGCGCGGTCACATCGCGGCCAAGGACTCCTTCATGGCGGGAGCGAGCGAGTTCGAGATCAACCTGGCCTACATGAAGGCGGTCGGACAGGGGGCCAATGAGGCGCCCTACGGCAACATTGTTGCCATCAACCGCAATGCGGCCATCCTGCACTACACCCATCTCTCCACCCAGCGGGTACCGGATGCGGAGCGTTACTCCTTCCTCATCGATGCCGGTGTGGACGTGCACGGTTATGCCTCCGACATTACCCGGACCTGGGCCTGGCGCCGCGGTGAGTTCGCCGATCTGATTGCTGCGCTGGATGCACAGCAACAGGAGATCATCGACGAGATCAAGCCGGGCCGCCGCTACAGCGAGCTGCACCTGCAGATGCACCACAGGCTGGCGCGCCTGCTGCAAGCCACCGAACTGGTAGACATGTCGGTGGACGAGATGATCCACACCGGGGTGACCAATGTCTTCTTCCCCCACGGTCTCGGCCACTTCCTCGGCCTGCAGGTACACGATGCCGGCGGCTTCATGCAGGATGAGCGCGGCACCCACCTGGCGGCCCCCGAGCAGTTCCCCTATCTGCGCTGCACCCGGGTGATGGAAGTGGGCCAGGTGTTCACCATAGAGCCGGGTCTCTACTTCATCGACAGCCTGCTGGAGCCGCTGCGCCAGGGTGAGCAGGGCAAGCGGGTCAACTGGAACAAGGTGGAGGCGCTGCGTCCCTATGGTGGCATTCGCATCGAGGACAACGTGGTGCTGCATGCCAACGGGGTGGAGAACCTGACCAGACAAGCAGGGCTCTGATGGCGACGGATTACCCCATACCGGCAGCCCCGCTGGAGGTGAGCGAAGAGATCAAGAAGAGCCGCTTCATTACCTACATCGCCCATACTCCGACCGTCGAGGCCGCCAAGGCCTGGATAGACGAGATCAAACAGCAACACCCGGGAGCCCGGCATCACTGCTGGGCTTTTGTCGCCGGCGCCCCCCAAGACAGCCAGGTTTATGGTTTCAGTGATGATGGCGAACCCTCGGGCACGGCGGGCAAGCCCATGCTGGCCCAGTTGATGGGGGCTGGTCTGGGTGAAGTCGCCGCCGTGGTGGTGCGCTATTACGGTGGCGTGCTGCTGGGGACCGGTGGCCTGGTCAAGGCCTATGGTGGTGGTGTGGGGGCAGCACTCAAGCAACTTGAAACCTGTATCAAGCGTCAGCTGACCTCTTCCGTGATCCAGTGTGACTACACCGACATGGGGGCCGTGGAGTCACTCATCTCTGTCCATCAAGGGCAGTTGCTGGTGGCCGATTATGGTGCCAGCGTCACCCTTCAGGTAGCGTGGGAGTCTGCGCTCTGGGCCCGTATCGCACAGGAATTGACCGACCGGACCCAGGGTCGGGTATCCCTTCGTCCCTTAGATGGCTAGAATCCATCGCTCTTTTAGTCTGAAGAGGGAGCCGGAATGCAGATTCTGAGCATCATTCGTATCGTCGGTCTGCTGGTTGCCCTGTTCAGCTCGACCATGCTGCTGCCCGCGATGGTCGCTTTTGGGTATCGTGATGGCGGTGGTACCGAGTTCGTCAACTCCTTCGTCATAGCCCTCCTGCTCGGCCTCCTGCTCTGGTTTCCCAACCGCCATCAGAAAAAGGAACTCAGGTCCAAGGAAGGCTTCCTCATCGTGGTGCTGTTCTGGGTGGTGCTGGGGAGCGTGGGTGCCGTCCCCTTCATCATGAGCGACACGCCTGACATGTCGGTCTCGGAGGCATTTTTCGAGTCGTTTTCCGGCCTGACTACCACGGGCGCAACGGTGCTGACCGGGCTGGACAATCTGCCCAAGGCGTTTCTCTTCTACCGCCAGCTGCTGCAATGGCTCGGTGGCATGGGGATCATCGTGCTGGCGGTGGCCGTGCTGCCACTTCTGGGTATCGGGGGTATGCAGCTCTATCGCGCCGAGATCCCGGGGCCCGTCAAGGACAACAAGGTGACCCCGCGCATCGCCGAGACGGCCAAGGCGCTCTGGTTCATCTATCTGTTGCTGACCTCCCTCTGCGCTCTCGCGTACTGGATGGCGGGAATGACGTTGTTCGATGCCATCTGCCACTCCTTCTCCACCTTGTCGGTTGGGGGGTTCTCGACCCACGACGCCAGCATCGGTTTCTTCGACAGCCCGGCCATCAACCTGATCACAGTGGTGTTCCTGTTGCTGGCGAGCGTCAACTTCGCGCTTCACTTCATGGTATTTGCCCACAAGCCGGTGCGCGTGAGCAGCTATCTGCGGGACTCGGAGCTCAAAGTGTTTCTGAGCATCCAGTGCGTGCTGGTGTTGATCTGTTTCGTCTCTCTGCTGTTCCACGGTCATTACGCCACCTGGCAGGAGGCGCTCAACCACGGTCTGTTCCAGGCGGTGTCGCTGGGCACGACCACGGGGTACAGCACCACCAGCTATGCGGATTGGCCCTCCTTCCTGCCCATGCTGTTGATGTTCTCTGCCTTCATCGGCTGTTGTGCCGGCAGTACCGGGGGGGGCATCAAGGTGATGCGTTTCATGATCCTGTTCCTGCAGGGGATGCGTGAACTCAAACGGCTGGTGCATCCGCGGGCCATTTACACCCTGAAGCTGGGACGCCGCGCCGTACCGGAACGGATCGTGGAAGCGGTCTGGGGCTACTTTGCCACCTACATCATTCTGTTCTTCATCTTCATGCTGTTGCTGCTGATGACGGGGCTGAACGAAGTGACGGCCTTCTCCGCCGTGGCTGCGGCATTCACCAACGTGGGGCCGGGTCTGGGGGAGGTGTCGGCCAACTTCGGCAATATCTCGGCCACTGCACAGTGGATATTGATCGTGGCCATGTTGTTTGGTCGATTGGAAATCTTCACACTTCTGGTACTGTTTACTCCTGCATTCTGGCGTAGTTGAGGTTGGTATGGACAAGATTTTGGTGCTTTATTCTTCCCGGGACGGGCAAACGCGGAAAATCGTGGATGTCATGCTGGAGGAAATATCAGGATGCGAAGTGGTGATGCACGACCTGCACACCCTGCCCATGTGCAACCTCAGCAAGTATGCCAAGGTGTTGATTGGCGCTTCCATTCGCTACGGTAACTTCCACCCCAGCCTGCTCAGCTTCATACACGCACATCATGAACAGCTGGAAGTAGCCAATGCGGCGTTCTTCTGCGTGAACCTGACGGCACGCAAGCCCGAGAAGCAGACGCCGCAGACCAACGCCTACATGAAGAAGTTTCTGCGCCTCTCTCCCTGGAAGCCCAAAACTTTGGGGGTGTTTGCCGGGGCATTGCAGTACTCCCGTTACAACTGGTGGCAGACCCGCATCATCCAGTTGATCATGAAGATCACCGGGGGCAGCACGGATACCAGCAAGGATCTGGAATTCACCGACTGGGACAAGGTGCGCGGCTTTGCCCGTGAGTTTTGGTCAAAAAAGTAACAGTGACGTCATTCAAAGCGGCCAGAGCCCTGCGTAAGCAGGGCTTTTTGTTTGATAAGTAGGCGTTCGAGCCACAAATCGGTAAAAAGGACTATTTTTCGCAAAATAGCCCTTGTCATCACGGCGCGGCTCCCTATAATGCGCCCCTACCAGCACGGCGGAACACGCCAACCTGATG
>NZ_CP026228.1:1665000-1872500 GCF_002934285.1 Aeromonas sp. ASNIH1
AACCTCTGGTGTTCGGGTTGTCACGCCAGTGGCACTGCCCGGTAGCTAAGTTCGGAATCGATAACCGCTGAAAGCATCTAAGCGGGAAGCGAGCCCTGAGATGAGTCATCCCTGACCCCTTGAGGGTCCTAAAGGGCCGTTGGAGACCACAACGTTGATAGGTGGGGTGTGTAAGCGTAGCGATACGTTGAGCTAACCCATACTAATTACCCGTGAGGCTTAACCATACAACACCCAAGAAGTGTTTCTGGCCTTGTAGCGAATGAGCGAACTACTCAAATTCAGTGGTAATGACAACGCACACTAGCGAAGTCGTTATTCACGTCAGCTTTCCGAGATTGAAGATTTTTGCCTGGCGGCAATAGCGCAGTGGAACCACCTGACCCCATGCCGAACTCAGAAGTGAAACGCTGTAGCGCCGATGGTAGTGTGGCATTCGCCATGCGAGAGTAGGACACTGCCAGGCACCCAATACAAGAAACCCCGCTTACTCGAGCGGGGTTTTTTATTGCCTGAAATTCACGTTATCCATCCATATCTGGTTGATTTACCACCACGATTGTATCGTTATACAACCTGATCAGCACAGGGCAGCTCCATGTTGACTATCCCATCTTCCAGCTGAATATCGATCTTGAAACCGAGCCGTTTGGCCAGATTGATCATGCCGCGATTGCTGGGCATGGTCATGCCAGAGAGCTGGCCTATGCCACGCTCTCTGGCATAGCGCACGATCTTTTCCATCATCAACTTGCCGAGCCCGAGCCCTTTCAAGTCTGAGCGGACCAGGATGGCAAACTCCGCATCCGATTGATCCGGGCTGGCAATGGCTCGCACCACTCCCAGGATCTGCTGGCTGAAAGGGCCGTCCTGACCCACGGCGACGAAGGCCATTTCCCGGTCATAATCGATCTGGGTCATGCGGGCCAGCTCCTCATGCCCCAGCTCCCCCACGTCGGCGAAAAAGCGTTTGTACCTGTCTTCATCAGACACCTGCCGCACGAACTGCTTGTGGGCCGGCTCGTCTTCGGGGCGGATGGGGCGCAGCAGCACATGACTCTGATCTTTCAGCCAGGCACCCTCTTCCAGCTCGGTGGGATAGGGGCGAATGGCCAGTGGCAGCACTTGTTGTCCTCGCTCTGCCAGGACGAGCCGGGCATCCAGGATCACCATCTCTTCACCACAGGCCTGCAGCGGGTGCAGATCCAGTTCTTGTATCTCGGGGAAGGCCAGCAGCAGCTCGGAGAGCTGGCACAGCACCTGGCCGAGGGCGTCGATATCGAGCCGTACCGGACTGGCCTGCTCGCGGATCTTGCCATCCTTGAGGGCACCAATGATCTGGTAGCGAGCCAGTGCCTGGTTGAGGGGAGGAAGGGCCGCGACCATCTCGCGGGGCTCAGCGCCGGATTCCCCGAGCAGGATGACGGGGCCGAAGACCGGATCCTGCTGCAAGCGGATCCGTATCTCCAGACCCCCGCTGCGGCGTGCCATGCGTTGTACCAGAAGCCCTTCTATGCGGGCGCCAGGATCGTGCTGACGTACCCTGTCCAGAATGGCATCCGCCGCCAGGGCGACTTCCGCCGAGGTGCGCAGGTTCAGCATGACACCGTGTACATCGGATTTGTGGGCGATGTCGGGAGATCGCAGCTTCACCGCTACGGGGTAGCCAATCTGTTCTGCAGTCAGTGCGGCCTCGATGGCATCGGATACGATCCAGGTCGCGAGGGTGGATAGCCCGGCTGCCTGCAAGATGGGATGGGCCAGGTGGGTGTCCAGCACCCGCTGCTGGCGGTCCAGCGCTTGCCCAAGGAGCTGCTGGCAGCGCTCGACATCGAGCCTGTCGCCCTGCAGGGAGGCTGGTGTTTCCATCAACTGCTTCTGGTTGCGGCGATATTCCACCATATGCATGAAGGCCGTGACGGCGCTTTCCGGGGTGCGATAGGTCGGGATGCCCGCCTCATTGAACAGGCGTCTCCCCTCCTGGGCGGAGTATTCGCCTGCCCAGTTGGTCAGGATGTTGAATCGTCTGGCCCTGGGATGCTGCTTGATGAAGTCGATCAGGCTGCTGGCGAGGGTGACACCTCGGGCGGTGAGGGACGGTGCATGGATCAGCAGGATGGCATCGGCACCGTCCCCTTGGAGCAGCGTCTCGAGTGCACTCTTGTAGGCCTCGATATCGGCATCGCTGCCGATGTCGAGGGGTGGCATCGCCAGCTTGCCTCCCCGAGACAGCAGTACGTCTGCGGCCATGTTGGCGAGGCCGCGCCCATTGGAGAGGATGGCGAGCCGCTCCCCCTTGAGGGTCAGGGAGTGGCTCAGGGTCTCGACAGTGGCAAACAGTTCGTGGGTATCCCGGACGCGCAGCATGCCAGCCCGGCGGATGGCGGCATCATAGACATTGTCGAGACCGTTGGCCGGGTCATGCCGACCGCTCTTGAGGATCAGGATGGGTTTGTTGCGCGAGGCGGCACGGGCGGCGGAGAGAAAGTGCCTGGCATCGTGCAGCTTGTCCATGTAGATCAGGATGGCGCGGGTCGTCCCGTCCCGGGAGAGCTGATCCAGCAGTTGGCCAAAGTCGATGTCGCAATGATCGCCCAGGGAGATGAAGGCCGAGAAGCCGATTTCGCGCTGCTTGGCCCAATCCAGGATGGTGGTGCTGACCGCTGCCGACTGGGAGAGAAACGCGACCTGTCCCGGAGTCGCTGCAATGGGGGAAAAGCTGGCGTTGATACCCTGCCCGGGGAGCAGCATGCCCATGCTGTTGGGGCCGAGCAGCCGGATGCCGTATTGCTGGCACAGATGCTTGAGCCGCAGGCGCTCGTCAGTGGAGAACTGGGCGGCCAGTATGATGGCGGCTCCGGTTCCTTTCTTGCCGAGCTCCTCGATGAGCGGCAGTACCCGTTCGCGCCGGGTACAGACGATGGCGAGATCGGGGGAGAGGGGAAGGCTCTCTATGTCCGGATAGGCGAGCACGCCAGCGATGGCCTGGCTGCGGGGGGCTACGGGTAGTATAGGGCCCTGGAACTGACCCGCCAGCAGGTGCCGGATGACCACATGGCCTGCTTTCTGCGGATCACTGGAGGCGCCGATGACGGCGATCGAGTGAGGTTTGAAGAGCCGATCCAGGCCGCTTTGTTTCATGGGCACTCCTCGTGGTGGCCCCCGGGGCGAGGGGGACGGATGGTGCCAGTCTAATACGCTTTGCGTGCGGGTACTGTGACCGATTGCGGATCACGATCTGGCCAGTGCGCTGGCGCGCAGATAAAAGCGCAGCTCCCCCTGAATGCATTGCACCGTGGCGAGGTGCCTGTCCTGGAGATAGATCTCCTGCTCCCGATCGAGTTCATGGCGCTGGACCCCGAGGCTTTGCAGATATTCTGCGAACAGGATGGCACTGCGGATTTCGACAAGATGCTGGCTCACGCTCTATTCCTTGATGGTGGCTGGATGGTGCCGGCCAGTGTCCCCTCTTCTCCCCCACTTTCATACTGATACATTTGACACTCACCGTGGCTCTGACGCCTGCCGGATCAGCGAAGGCCTCCCTGGCCGCGTGCGGTGTCCCAGAAGGCGCGGATCAGCGGCTCTTCCAGCCGCTTCTTGAGCACGGCGATGCCGACGTCGAACGCTTTGAGCGCCGGTTTGGGCTCGACCACACGCACCTTGTCCCCCATGGGGCTGTGATCGATGACGGCGGCAGGCACGACACCCACACCGAAGCCGAGGGCCACCATGGCGACGATGCCCTCGTTGCCCGCCACTTCTGCATAGATGTTGGGAGCTATCCCCTTGTTGCGAAACCATTGATCACAGCGCTTTCGGGCCAGCCCCTGTTCGGAGAGGATCAGCGGCAGGTGCTCCCAGTCAGGTTCGCCCTGGGGGAACCACTGACCCTGCTGGGGGGCATTGCGGGGGGCGATGAACACCAGAGGGACTTGTTGCAGGCTGGCGAATTCCAGCTTGGACGAGAGCGCATCCGGCCTCGCTGCGATGGCGAGATCGGCTTCGTCAGCCAGGATCTTGTCCACTGCCAGTGCCGGGTCGCCGGTCTCCAGCTTGATCTCCAGCTGGGGATAACGGCGACGAAAGCGTTCCAGTACCTCGGGCAGCAGAAAGTAGCTGGCGGTAACCGAACAGAACACCCGCAGCCGCCCTTGCAGCGGCTCGTCGCTGCGCTTGAGCTCCTGTTTGAGTTGGCGCCACTCCTGCAGCAAGGCACCGCCAAACTCCCGCAGCTTGTCACCAGCAGGGGTGAGCCGCACCGAGCGGTTGTCCCGCTCGAACAGCACGCAGCCGGTCTCCTGTTCCAGTCGCTGGATGGCGCGGCTCAGGGTGGAGGGGCTGACCGCCATGGCATCGGCGCTTTTGCCGAAGTGGAGGGAGTCGGCGAGGTGGAGAAACAGTTCGAGATTGCGAAGGTCCATCTTTTTATTCCTGCGGCGTTGTCAGGCGCCCTGTAGCACGATGGCTCGGCGGCGGGAGATTACGGGAAATCACATTTCAATTCCTGCAACGTACTGTTTCGAATATATCAGTTCAGGCAATAAGTGTCCCGCGCTATAGTGGTTTCGACAACGCCGCTATCCGGCATGGAATCAATCGAACGGAGCAATCACCATGGCTAACTATTTCAACACCTTGAACCTGCGTCAGCAGTTGGCCCAGTTGGGCAAGTGTCGTTTCATGCAGCGCGAAGAGTTCGCGGACGGCTGCAACGTGCTGAAGGGCAAGAAGGTGGTGATTGTGGGCTGTGGCGCCCAGGGCCTGAACCAGGGTCTGAACATGCGCGACTCCGGGCTGGACATCTCCTACGCCCTGCGGAAGGCCGCCATCACCGAGAAGCGCGCCTCCTGGCAGAAGGCCACTGACAACGGCTTCGTGGTCGGCACCTATGAAGATCTGATCCCGACCGCCGATCTGGTGCTGAACCTGACTCCGGACAAGCAGCACTCCGACGTCGTCAAAACCGTGATGCCGCTGATGAAGCAGGGCGCCGCTCTGGGCTACTCCCACGGCTTCAACGTGGTGGAAGAGGGTCAGCAGATCCGTGCCGACATCACCGTCGTGATGGTTGCACCCAAATGCCCGGGCACCGAAGTGCGTGAAGAGTACAAGCGTGGTTTCGGCGTACCGACCCTGATCGCCGTCCACCCGGAGAACGATCCCCAGGGTGAGGGCATGGCCATTGCCAAGGCGTGGGCCTCTGCTACCGGTGGCGACCGTGCCGGCGTGCTGGAATCTTCCTTCGTCGCGGAAGTGAAATCCGATCTGATGGGCGAGCAGACCATTCTGTGCGGCATGCTGCAGGCCGGTTCCCTGCTCTGCTACGACAAGCTGGTTGCCGAGGGCACTGACCCGGCCTATGCCGGCAAGCTGATCCAGTTCGGCTGGGAGACCATCACCGAGGCCCTGAAGCAGGGCGGCATCAGCCTGATGATGGACCGTCTCTCCAACCCGGCCAAGCTGCGTGCCTTCGAGCTCTCCGAGCAACTGCGCACCCTGATGCGTCCGCTGTTCGAGAAGCACATGGATGACATCATCGCCGGCGAGTTCTCCCGCGGCATGATGGCTGACTGGGCCGAAGACGATGCCAAGCTGTTCGGCTGGCGCGAAGAGACTGGCAAGTCCGCCTTCGAGAATGCCCCTGCCTATGCTGGCAAGATCGCCGAGCAGGAGTACTTCGATAATGGCGTGGTCATGGTGGCCATGGTCAAGGCGGGTGTCGAGCTGGCGTTCGAAACCATGGTGGCCTCCGGCATCTATGAAGAGTCCGCCTACTACGAGTCTCTGCACGAGCTGCCGCTGATCGCCAACACCGTCGCCCGCAAGCGTCTGTACGAAATGAACGTGGTCATCTCCGATACCGCGGAGTACGGCAACTACCTGTTCGCCAACGCCGCCGTGCCGCTGCTGCGCGAGCACTTCATGCCGACCCTGCAAGCAGGGGACCTGGGCAGTGCCCGTGCCGAGAGCAAGGCGGTGGACAACCTGGCCTTGCTGGCTGCCAACGAAGCGACCCGCAACCACCCGATCGAGAAGATCGGCCAGACCCTGCGTGGTTACATGAAGGACATGAAGCGTATTGCCGTCGGCGGTTAAGCCTTCGCTGAGCGGCATCGGAAGGGGCGGGGATGACGATCCCCGTTACTGGCTGGCTTAGACACCTGGCCTGTCGTCCGGATGATGCAAACAGACAGATTGAAGCCTATAAAAAAGCCCCGCTCATCGAGCGGGGCTTTTGCATTCTGGAGGGCGGGAGCAATCAGGCCTTCCAGGCTTTCCAGGTGTTGATCAGGCCGTTGGTGGAGCCGTCGTGGCTGGTGACGGCTTCATCGGTGCCCAGCTCCGGCAGGATCTTGTTGGCCAGCTGTTTGCCCAGCTCCACACCCCACTGGTCGAAGGAGAAGATGTTCCAGATTGCGCCCTGTACGAAGATCTTGTGCTCGTACATGGCGATCAGGGAGCCGAGGGTTTTCGGAGTCAGCTGCTTGAACAGGATGGAGTTGGTCGGGCGGTTGCCTTCGAACACCTTGAACGGCACCAGATCCTTGACCTGCTCTAGCGTCTTGCCGGCGGCCAGGAACTCGGCCTCCACCGCTTCCTTGCTCTTGCCGAAGGCCAGGGCCTCGGTCTGGGCGAAGAAGTTGGCCAGGAGCTTCGGATGGTGGTCACCGATGGGGTTATGGCTGATGGCCGGCGCCAGGAAGTCGCAGGGGATCAGCTTGGTGCCCTGATGGATCAACTGGTAGAAGGCGTGTTGGCCGTTGGTACCCGGCTCACCCCAGATGATGGGACCGGTCTGGTAGTCCACCGGATTGCCGTCACGATCCACGTACTTGCCGTTGGACTCCATGTTGCCTTGCTGGAAGTAGGCAGGGAAGCGATGCATGTACTGATCGTACGGCAGGATGGCTTCGGACTCGGCACCATGGAAGTTGTTGTACCACAGGCCGATCAGGGCCAGCAGCACGGGCACGTTCTGCTCATAGGCGGCAGTGGCGAAGTGCATGTCCATCTCGAAGGCGCCTTGCAGCAGGGCCTCGAAGTGCTCGAAGCCGAGGGAGAGGGCGATGGGCATGCCGATGGCGGACCAGGAGGAGTAACGGCCGCCGACCCAGTCCCAGAACTCGAACATGTTGTCGGTGTCGATGCCGAACTCGGCCACGGCCTTGCCGTTGGTAGACAGGGCGGCGAAGTGCTTGGCCACGTGAGCCTTGTCACCGGCGTGACCGAGGAACCAGTCGCGGGCGGTCAGGGCGTTGGTCATGGTCTCCTGGGTGGTGAAGGTCTTTGAGGCCACCAGGAACAGGGTGGTTTCCGGATCGATCTTCTTGAGCGTCTCGGCGATGTGGGTGCCGTCGACGTTGGAGACGAAGTGCATCTCCAGGTGATTCTTGTAGGGGCGCAGGGCCTCGGTGATCATGACGGGGCCCAGATCGGAGCCACCAATGCCGATGTTGACCACGTGCTGGATGGCCTTGCCGGTATAGCCCTTCCACTCGCCACCGATGACCTTCTCGCAGAAGCCCTTCATCTTGGCCAGTACGGCGTTCACTTCCGGCATCACGTCCTTGCCGTCAACCTCGATGGGACGGTCGGAGCGGTTGCGCAGGGCGGTGTGCAGTACGGCGCGTCCTTCGGTCATGTTGATCTTGTCGCCGTTGAACATGGCGTCGATGGCGCTGCGCAGATCGGTCTCGCCAGCCAGGTTCACCAGCAGCTTGAGGGTCTCTTCGGTGATCAGGTTCTTGGAGTAGTCGACCAGGATGTCGCCACCGAAGGTGAGGGAGAACTTGTCAAAACGCTTGGGATCCTGTGCGAACAGATCCTTGAGACGCATCTCCTTGTTGGCTGCAAAATGGGCTTCCAGTGCCTGCCAGGCCTGGGTCCGGGTTGGATTGATATTTTTCATAGGATTATCAGTCTTCCAAGTTGTGTTTGAACCTTGCAGGCAAGGCTCCCGCCAAACCTTATTATGCGAGCATTATACCGGGCACTCCGTGCGCCCCGTGTAACAGAGCATTACCAATTGTCTGCAACGAGGGAGTGTACAACCAAAACAGTGCGATTATGAGTCACCCAGTACCCCGGGATCTTGCGTTCGCGCATGCTTGTTCGGGTTGAAAAGGCTTTCATTTCAAGGGGAGCACGGCCGTGGCTCTGGAAAGCTGGCGTGACAGATAAAAGGGTATTCAACAGACGCTCATCGGACGGTTTTTTGAGCAGACGCAAATGGCGGGCAACAGACGCTGGCTACCATATGAGCCGAATGGACGAGATCTCCCAGGGATGGCCAAGGTATGGAATCAATGGTGTGGAATGAGGAGATCGAGATGAAAGCCCTGTTATCCCTGTTATCCCTGTTATCCCTGTTTGCCCTGAGCCTGATCGCCACCGGCCTCATCGGTTTGCTGACCCTGACGCTGGCCAATGCGGCGCCGACGCTGGAGATCCGCGTGCTGGTGGTGATCGGAGCCGTGCTGGGGGGCTATGTGCTGATGCAGCCCCTGCTCAACCGGGTTGCACGCCGGCTGGGGTGAGAACGCGGTGCTATCTGGTGCGCAAGACCGGCCTGTGGCCGGTTTTTTCATGTCACAGAAGGCAGAAACGACAGTGCCAGCCCGAAGGCTGGCACTGGAGAACGCACACCGAGGATCAATCCGCCGTCTTCTGCATGTGAACCACACGCTGGGGGAAGGGGATCTCAATGCCCTCGGCGTCGAAGGTGAGCTTCACCTTCTCGTGGAAGTCGAACCAGACACCCCAGTAATCACCGGTCTTGACCCAGGGACGCACCACGATGTTGACTGAGGAGTCGGCCAGCGCGGCAACGGCAATGGTGGCTGCCGGCTCCTTCAGGATGCGGGGCTCTTCGCTCACCAGCCGCTCCAGGATCTGTTTGGCCTTGCGGAGATCCGAGCCGTAGCCGATGCCGAAGGTCATGTCGACGCGGCGGGTATCCATGCGCGAGTAGTTGACGATGGTGCCGTTGAGGATGGCGGAGTTGGGCACTACCACCATCTTGTTGTCACCCGAGGTGAGGGTGGTGGTGAAGAGCTGGACCGATTGCACCACGCCATTGGTGCCTGCCACCTCGATAAATTCCCCTGCCTTGATGGGGCGGAAGATGATGAGCAGGAAACCGGCGGCAAAGTTGGAGAGAGAGCCCTGCAGCGCCAGACCGATGGCCAGACCGGCGGCACCGATAATGGCGACGAAGGAGGCGGTCTGCACCCCGACCCGGCCCAGGGCGGCGATCACCACGAACACCAGGATGGTGTATTTGAGGATGCTGCCGACGAAGTGGGTGACGGTGGTGTCCAGCTTGCGGGTCTGCATCACCTTGACCACGCCACCGCTGAGAAGGTTGGCTGCAATGTAACCGACCAGCAGGGTGATCAGGGCGGCGGCGATGTTGACCGCATACTCGATGATCAGCCCCTGGTTGTTGGTCAGCCAGGTCTGTGCTTCGGTAATGATCTCGGGTTCCATAGGATGTCCTGTTGGTGTGAAGATTTATGGCAGATGAATCTAACACTTGAGCGCGACAAGCTGGGTCGCATCTGGTGCTTGTCTCTTCTTTTGTGCCACAAAAAGCAAGGGAGGCCAAGGCCTCCCGTTTTGTCACAACCCTGCTGGCGCAGGGACGCTGGGCATGTGCGCACTCAGCTTTGCAGCTGCTGGCTGCGGATGAACTGCCACTGATCTTCAAACCCGGCAGTGGGTTTGATTGTGAACTCGGAGCGGACGTGCATTGGTTGATGCGGTCTGCTGGCTCAGCTTTGCAGCAGCTGGCTGCGGATAAACTGCCACTGATCTTCAAACCCGGCGGTGGGCTTGATTGTGAACTCGGAGCGGACGTGCATTGGTTGATGCGGTCTGCTGGCTCAGCTTTGCAGCAGCTGGCTGCGGATAAACTGCCACTGATCTTCAAACCCGGCAGTGGGCTTGATTTTGAACTCCGAGCGGACGAACTGGCTGATGCGGCCCTCGGTATAGGCCAGCAGCAGGTTGGCCAGCATGGTCTCGTCGAGCTGGAAGCCCTGGCCTTCCCGCAGCCGTTTCTCGCGCAGTACCTGCTTGATCTGGGTCTCCAGCTTGTCGAACAGGATGCTGATGCGATCCCGCAGCCGATCGTGTTCGCCCAGCAGGGCATCGCCATTGAGAATGCGGGTGATGCCGGGGTTGCGCTCGGCGAACACCAGCAGCAGCTGCAGTATGTGATGGCAGCGGGCCATGGTGTCCTTCTCTTCGGCCATGATCAGGTTGACCCGTGACAGCAGGGAATCCTCGATAAAGTCGATCAGCCCCTCGAACATCCTCGCCTTGCTGGGAAAATGCCGGTAGAGGGCCGCCTCGGACACGCCCACCTCGGCCGCGAGGCGTGCCGTGGTGATGCGCTGGCCCGGGCTGGTTTCCAGCATGTGGGCGAGTGCCTGCAGGATCTGATCGCGCCGACTCTGTTTCTGGTTACTGCTTGCCATGGATTCCCCTAAAAAAACAATGGCTTGATTCTATTATTTGGCACGTGCCCCAGGGGGCCGTGTGGTCTTGTTATTGGCGACCAGAAGAACCAAACCCGCCTTCACCCCGTTCACTCTGATTGAATTCGTCGACCAACTGGAAGCTGGCCTGTACCACTGGCAGGATCACCAGCTGGGCGATGCGCTCGCCAGGCTGCATGGTGAAGCTGTCGTTGCCACGGTTCCAGACCGAGACCATCAACTGACCCTGGTAGTCGGAGTCGATGAGGCCGACCAGGTTGCCCAGTACGATGCCGTGCTTATGGCCGAGGCCGGAGCGGGGCAGGATGGTGGCGCACAGACCCGGATCCTGGATGTGAATGGCCAGCCCGGTCGGCACCAGCGTGGTGTCGCCAGGGGCCAGGGTCAGCGGGGCATCCAGCAGGGCGCGCAAGTCCATGCCAGCGGAGCCCGGTGTGGCGTAAGCGGGCAGCGGGAAGTCGGTGCCGATGCGGGCATCCAGGATTTTCAGTTCAATTTGTGTCGTCATGAATCTTTTTCAATTGGATCGCCTGGCGATCGGGTGGTACTGCAGGAGCCTGGGGCTCCCGGCATGTTCAATGGGCTCAGGGTCGATAATGGCGTGCAATCAGGGCGACAAGATGACGGGCGAGCGTCAGCTTATCGGCCAGGGGCAGGGCCGCTTGACCCCCTTGCCAGAAGACGGTCAGGGCGTTGTCATCGGCATTGAAACCCTGGCCTGCACGGGACACATCGTTGGCTGCGATCATGTCCAGCCGCTTACGTCGAAGTTTGTCGAGGGCGTATTGTTCCACATCCACGGTTTCGGCGGCAAATCCGACGGTGAAGGGTTTGTCTGACAACGCCCCCACATCGGCGATGATGTCGGGGTTTTTGACCAGGGTCAGCTGCATCTGGTCGTTGTCGCCGGTCTTCTTGATCTTTTGCTCGGCCACCTGGGCGGGACGGTAGTCGGCGACGGCAGCGCAGCCGATAAATAGGTCGCACTCACCGACCCGGCTCATCACCGCTTCGTGCATCTGCAGGGCACTCTCCACATCGATGCGGGTAACGCCGGCCGGGGTGGCCAGTGCCACCGGGCCGCTCACCAGGGTCACCTCCGCGCCCGCTTCGCGCGCGGCGCGGGCGATGGCGTAGCCCATCTTGCCGGAGCTGTGGTTGCTGATATAGCGCACCGGATCCAGCGCCTCGCGGGTCGGCCCGGCGGTGAGCAGCAGCCTGACGCCTGCCAGGAGCGGTTCGGCGGCGAGCTGCTGGCAGCAGCGTTCCACCAGTTCCAGGGGATCCAGCATCCGGCCCGGGCCCACGTCGCCGCAGGCCTGGCTGCCGGAGTCTGGCCCCCACAGCTGAATGCCGCGCTCGGCTAGGGTCTGAAGGTTGGCCTGGGTAGCGGCGTTGCGATACATCTGCTGGTTCATGGCTGGCGCCAGGGCGACAGTCGCCGGGGTGGCCAGGCAGAGGGTGGTGAGCAGCTCGTCCGCCATGCCGGCGGCCATGCGGGCCATCAGGTTGGCGCTGGCGGGTGCGATCAGCACCAGATCGGCCCACTTGGCCAGTTCGATGTGGCCCATGCCCGCCTCGGCAGCCGGGTCCAGCAGACTGTCGGCCACCGGGTGGCCTGAGACGGCTTGCAGGGTCAGCGGGGTAATGAACTCCTTAGCGGAGCGGGTCATCACCACTCGCACCTCGGCCCCCTGATCTTTCAGGCGACGTACCAGTTCGGCACTCTTGTAGGCGGCGATCCCGCCACTGACACCCAACAGGATGCGTTTATCGGCCAATCTCATCTGCTGCTTCTCTTCCGGCTCACTCTGATTGGTCGGCTAAGATAGCACAGGCAATGGGTGGCGACAGAGGCTGACATGGGGGAGTTGTGGTCGGGCTCGCGGGATTCTTTGCTATGTTTTCTCTCATTAGCCATGAGGGAGAGACAAATGAGCATCAAGGAGTGGCCGGAAGAGGAGCGCCCGAGGGAAAAGCTGCTGCGCCGAGGGGCGACGGCGCTCTCCGATGCCGAACTGCTGGCCATCTTCCTGCGCACCGGGGTTAGCGGGTTGAGTGCGGTGGATCTCTCCCGCCAGTTGTTGCAGCAGTTTGGTTCCCTGCGGGCACTGCTGGGAGCCGAGCAGCAGGATTTTTGTGGCGCTCACGGGCTGGGACCTGCCAAGTATGCTCAGTTGCAGGCGGTGCTGGAGATGGGGCGGCGCCATCTGGCCGAACAGTTGCAACGGGGAGAGGCGCTCACCTCGCCCGGGCTTACCCGTGACTTTCTGCAAGCCCAGTTGCGGGATCGGGGGAGGGAGGTGTTCGCCCTGCTGCTGCTCGACAACCAGCACAGGGTCATCCGGTTTGTCGAACTTTTTTACGGCACCCTCGACTCGGCGAGCGTCTGGCCCAGAGAAATCGTGCAGATCGCGCTCAAACATAATGCAGCCGCCGTGATTCTGGCGCATAATCACCCGTCCGGCGTGGCCGAGCCCAGTCGGGCGGACCGCCAGATCACGGATCGGATCCTGGCCGCCCTGGCCCTGGTCGATATCAGAGTGCTTGATCACCTGGTGATCGGTGATGGCATCACGGTTTCTTTCGCAGAGCGTGGTTGGTTGTGACTGGGCTCTGGCACTGTATTAGTTGATCTTTGATCACGGATGCTGTATAAAATGCCGCCTTCTGTTTGCCCCGCAATCGAAGGCCAGCGGGGCAGATATTTGCTCGAGCAATGAAGTAAGATTTGGAGAGACTGACATGTCTAGAGTATGCCAAGTAACCGGCAAGCGCCCGGCAGTTGGTAACAACCGTTCGCACGCTAACAACGCTACCAAGCGTCGTTTCCTGCCGAACCTGCACACTCACCGTTTCTGGGTTGAGAGTGAAAAACGCTTCGTGAGCCTGCGCGTATCCGCAAAAGGCATGCGTATCATCGACAAGCGCGGCGTTGAAGTGGTTCTGGCTGAACTGCGTGCCAGCGGCGTTAAGGTATAAGGAATTAGATCATGGCTAAAGGTATTCGCGATAAGATTCGCCTGAACTCCAGCGCCGGTACTGGTCACTTCTATACCACTACCAAGAACAAGCGCACCATGCCCGAAAAAATGGAGATCAAGAAATTTGATCCCGTGATTCGTCAGCATGTGATCTACAAAGAAGGCAAAATCAAGTAATTACTTGGTTTCGCTGCAAAAACCCGGCCTCGTGCCGGGTTTTTTTATGGCTGGAATTCAGTACACTGCCGATTCGAAGGGAGGCTAGCCATGTTCAAACTGAGCCGCAAAGGCTGGAACAACGTGATCATCGTGGTCGTGTTGATCGTCATTACCCTGTTGCACCGACTGGAGCAGGCCCAGCAGGAGAACAGTGCCAAACGCGCGCGTCCGCTGTTGCCGGAGAGCGCCGTGGTGTTGACCTGGCAGGGGCCGAGCTGGCAGATAGAGCGTATCGGCCAGGGCTGGCGCAGCGTGCCGGATCTGGGGCTCGGCAGCGCCCAGCTGGCGGCCCGCATCGAGATGTGGCAAGGCTGGCTGCTGCCCCCCGGCGAGCCCGTGCGCGGCACCCCGGTGACCCTCAAGATCTGGATCGCCGGACAGAGCGATCCGGTGGAAGTCGGGCTCTATCAGGACGACGGCAAGTTTGCCGCCCTGCTGCCCTCCTCGACCTGGCTCAGCCTGAGTCAGGCGCAATACCGTGACCTGATGCGTCCCATTCCCTGAACGAGAGATCGCCCATGCCTGAATTACCGGAAGTCGAAGTCAGCCGCCAGGGCATCTCCCCCTGGCTTACCGGCATCAAGGTGACCCGCGTGGTGGTGCGGGACGGCCGCCTGCGCTGGCCCGTGCCCGGCGAGATCCAGGAGCTGGTGGATCTCGTCATCCACCGCGTCAGCCGCCGCGCCAAATACCTGTTGCTGGAGACCGACTTCGGCACTGCCATCCTGCATCTCGGGATGTCCGGCAGCCTGCGGGTGCTGGACATCGGCACCCCAGCCGAGAAGCACGATCACGTGGATATCGAGCTGGCCAACGGCAAGCTGCTGCGGCTCAACGATCCGCGCCGTTTTGGCGCCCTGCTGTGGACCCGCGAACCGGCCGAGGCCCATGCCCTGCTCGCCAAGCTGGGGCCGGAACCCCTCACCGACGCCTTCCATGCCGATTACCTGCGGGAGCGGGCGAAGGGGCGCAGCACCGCCATCAAGCAGTTCCTGATGGACAACCACGTGGTGGTCGGGGTAGGCAACATCTACGCCAACGAGGCGCTCTATGCCGCCGGCATTCATCCCAGGCGGGCGGCAGGCAACATCAGCGCCGAGCGGCTGGGCACCCTGGTGAGCGAGATCAAGCGGGTGTTGGCCGAGGCCATTCGCCAGGGGGGCACCACCCTCAAGGATTTCACCAGCGCCGACGGCAAGCCGGGCTATTTCGTCCAGCAGCTGCAGGTTTACGGCCGTGGCGGCCAGCCCTGTTTCCACTGCCACACCCTGCTCACCGAGGTGAAGATGGGCCAGCGAACCACGGTGTTCTGCTCCCACTGCCAACGCTGAAAGTGGGATTTTTGAGCCGGAACCGGCCAAGTTGTAAGAGAGTATTTCCGGTCTGTTGAAGCGGCGTCAGCCCATGACTACTATCTCGCCAGTTCAGGCTGCGAGGTAATAAAATGACAGCTAAATCAATAGACTGGGAACATTTATCCCGGCAGGGGCACTATTGTGCCC
Source organism: Aeromonas sp. ASNIH1 (assembly GCF_002934285.1). NCBI lineage: Bacteria > Pseudomonadati > Pseudomonadota > Gammaproteobacteria > Aeromonadales > Aeromonadaceae > Aeromonas > Aeromonas sp. ASNIH1. The sequence goes on from NZ_CP026228.1 coordinate 1,680,211, forward strand.
ACGATATGGCCCGCTTCCTCTATCCCGAAGACAGCGCCCGCAAGACCTTCAATCGCGGCAAGTTTTTGCTGCGCAGTCTGCTCTACCGTGCGCAGTTGAACCGGGTATTCGAGCTGTTCCAGAGCGCCCCCCTGCGGGCGCTTCCCGCCCGCCACCCCGAGCTGCTCGACAAGCCGATGCGCCCCTATCGCTTCGCCTGCTCGACGGTGAACCAGCGGGTCAAGATGGTGGAGGATCACTACCGCCTGCTGCTGGGCCTGTACCCCGAGCTCATCGACCCGCTCTATCTGGGGGAGGGGATAGTGCTGGGCCATTATCCCGATGGCGGCTGGCGCATCGTGCTGCGTCACGACGGCACCTTCCGCAGGGAGGCGGAGCTGGCGCTCTCCATCGTCAACGCGCGGGGGGAGCGACTCTACAGCTGTGCCTTCTCCCTGGCGGGCAACGAACAGGAGCTGGCCCTGGTGATCGGGTCGGTGCAGGGGCCAGAGCCCTGTGTCGAGCAGCCCCAGGAGCAGGTGCGGGCATTGACCCGGGCGGGTCAGGGTCTGAGACCCAAGTCGCTGGTGGTGATGCTGGTGATGGCGCTGGCCGGGGCCATGGGGGCCCACCGGGTCTGTGCGGTGCGCATGAAGGCCCACATCTTCCAGGCAAGACGGTACAGCAAGAAGAAGAAAGCCTGCCTGCAGGCGGACTACGACGAGCTGTGGCAGGAGTTTGGCGCCCTCGATCAGGACGCCAACTTCGTGCGGCTGCAACCCGTGGTGCGCAAGCCGCTGGAGGAGATCGCCTCCAAGAAGCGGGCCATGTACCGGCGCCGTTACGAGTGGCTCGATCAGCTGGAGCTGGCGATCCGCCAGCAGTTTGCCCGCAGCTAGGCGTGCAGTGCGTTGATGCAACCAGGGCTACCCGCGGGTGCGGGTAGCCCTTGTTCGTTTCTGCCCATCAGGGGAGGGATTAGCGCTGCTGCTTGGTGGCGATGGCCTGGGCCACCAGGGGGTCGACGAACTGGTGGATGTCACCTCCGTGCAGCGCCACCTCCTTCACCAGGGTGGAGGAGATGAAGGAGTTCTCCTCCGCCGGGGTAAGGAAGACGCTCTCCAGGGTGGGCATCAGGCGACGGTTCATGTTGGCGAGCTGGAACTCGTATTCGAAGTCGGAGACGGCGCGCAGGCCGCGGATCAGCACGTTGGCCTGCTGCTCCCTGGCAAAATCCACCAGCAGGCCGGAGAAGCCCACCACCTTGACGTTGGGCAGGTGAGCCGTCACCTGCCGGGCCAGCTGAACGCGCTCCTCGAGATCGAACAGCGGCCGTTTGCTCGGGCTGTTGGCCACCCCGACCACCACCTCGTCGAACAGTCTGGCGGCGCGGCCAATGAGATCGGTATGGCCGTTGGTGATGGGATCGAAGGTGCCGGGATAGATTACCTTGTTGGTCATGCTGCTGATTCCTGAAACCGGAAAACTGGTCGCATTATAGGGGCTGTTGCCGGTTTGTCGCGACCGGGATGGCGCGGATTTCTGGCGCTGATCGGCGGCCGGGGTCGCACAAATCGGAGCCCCGTGGCGTCTTCGCTTGAGAATCGCCCTGCATCAGGCAAGAATACCCCCATCGCGCATCAAGCCTCCTTCGCTGGTGACAGGGAGCATAGGGATTTTTTATGAAACGTATTCTGGTAGTCCGCAATGACAAGATTGGTGACTTCATGCTGGCGTGGCCGAGCTTTGCCATGCTCAAGCGCTCCATGGAGTGTCATGTGACTGCCCTGGTTCCCGCCTACACGGCGCCCCTGGCCCGCCTCTGCCCATGGATCGACGAGATCATCCTGGATCCTGGTGCCCGGGCCGACAAGGAGCAGCAACGCGCCCTGCTGGCGCGCATCAAGGCGGCCGCCTTCGATGCCTCCATCTGCCTCTTCTCCAACACCCGCAATGCCAAGCTGGTGTGGAAGGCGCACATTCCCTACCGGCTGGCCCCGGCCACCAAGCTGGCCCAGGTGCTCTACAACCAGCGCCTGGTGCAGCGCCGCTCCCGCTCCCAGAAGCCGGAGTACGAATACAACCTGGATCTGGTGCGCCGCTTCCTCGCCGATCAGCATCAGGCCGTGGTAGAGCCACAAGGACCCTACCTCGGCTTCGACCCCGAGAGCCTGCTGCAGGTGCGCGAGCAGGTTGCCGCCCGTCTCAGGCTCGACGCCAGCCGCCCCTGGCTGATGGTGCATGCGGGCAGCGGCGGCTCGGCCAACAACCTCTCCATCGAGCAGTACTCGCGCCTCATCATCAAGCTCAACCAGGCCTGTCCCGAGTTGCAGTGCGTGCTGACGGCAGGCCCGGGGGAGGAGGGGAAGGCGGAGCAGTTGGCGGCCGAATTGCTGGCCCATGGGGGCAACGGCTGGATCTATCGTTCCGACGAGGGGTTGCCGAAGTTCTGCCAGGTGATGGCCAACGCCGCCCTGTTCGTGGCGGGCAGCACTGGGCCCCTGCACATCGCCGCGGCCATGGACGTGCCGACCGTCGGTTTCTTCCCGGCACACCGTTCGGCGACGCCGCTGCGCTGGCGGCCGCTCAACGGCGAGGGGCGCCATCTGCCCTTCAGCCCGCCGGAAGACAGCGACCACCCGGAGGACATGAGCCAGCTCGATCCCAAGGCCATGGCGGCAGAGATCGCCCGCTGGGCGCCGCCCTTCTGGCGCGCCGAGCGCTGAGAGCGCACACAGAACATACAGACAGGGCCCCACGGGGCCCTGTCTGTATGGGGATGCGCCCTGCTGGCAGACCGGCCTACCGGGCGTGGCCCCCATCAGCCCCTTGACGGGCCGGCCCGGGCCCCGGGCAGGGGAAACCTGTCGGTATAAGCCGGAGTCGGGTCATGTTGCCAATATCCATGCATTCGGCTTATAGCGGCCAGTTTTCGTCCGTGGCGCCCAGGTTTGCGCCGTGAGCGGCCCCGCGAGGGCTGCGCCCGCTCCATGGCAATGGGGTTCACCCCTTGTCCCGCTGGAACAAGGGGTGAGTCATGAATGAGATCTGTGGGGCGATGCCCTATTTCGGCTGCTGGGGCTGCTGGCGAACCCAGAGATCGGCGTATTTGACGAAGGTGGAGTGGGCGGAGAGGATGGCCAGCAGCAGGCCCTGCTTGCCGTCGAGGAAACCGGCCTTGAGCAGGTACATCTTGAGGAAGCAGCCGACGGCGTGGACCAGCCCCTGGCCGAGTGATCCCTTCTTGCCGCGGGCGGTGCGCTGATCGGCCCATGCGCGGGCATAGCCGGCGGATTTGACCAGGTAGTGTTCCAGATCCCGGTAGGTGTAGTGGAGGAGGTCGCCCTGCAGGTTGACGATCTTCATGTTGGCGCGCACCTCCACCTTCTCGTGTACCAGCGCCTCGTTGTAGCCGGTCAGCGCCTTGGGGTAGAGGCGCAGCACCCGATCCGGGTACCAGCCGCTGTGGCGGATGAAGCGGCCGAACACCCAGGAGAGGCGCGGGATGGAGTAGATGGTGTCGCTGGCCGGGTTGGCCATGACCCCCTGGATGGCTTCCCTGAGTTCGGGGGTGAGCCGCTCGTCCGCGTCCAGCCACAGCACCCATTCCGACTGGACATGGGACTGGGCGAGGCGGCGCTGACGGCCGAAACCGGGCCAGGTGGTGTTGACGAAGAAGCGGGCGCCAAATTCGGCGGCGATGGCCGGGGTGTCATCCTGACTGCCGGAGTCGAGAATGACGATTTCATCCGCCAGGCCTTCGAGGGAGGCGAGGCAGGCACGGAGGTTGTCGGCTTCGTTCTTGACGATCAGGACGGCCGCCAGGGTCGGTTTTTTCACAGGCAAGGGACTCTTGTTGGCACCCGGCGGGCGGGTCATGCTCGGATTGGCGCCCATTCTAGCCTAAAACCCCGCGCGGGGCATGACCCGAGGGCCCGGTGGGCCCGCTTTTGAATGCGGGGGAAGGGGGATCTCTGCTACCCGGCAGCCGGTGGCCCAGGGCACGCCGTGTCCGGGTGGAAGAGGGCCTCAGGAGGGATGCGCGGGGGAGCAGATCCTGCCAGGGAGGCGGTTTGCGGGGGCAGACGGGTATCTTCTGTTATTTCTTCGGCCTTTCTTGGGGCATAATCTCGCCCAGTAACGATCAACAGCCGGGCCAGTCCCGAGAGAAGACGCGCGATGAAGATATTGGTGATCGGCCCCTCCTGGGTCGGCGACATGGTGATGTCCCAGAGCCTCTACAAGGCGCTCAAGAGCAACCACCCGGGCAGCGAGCTCCATGTGATGGCGCCGGCCTGGTGCGTGGCGCTGCTGGAGCGCATGCCCGAGGTGGACAAGGCCATCCCCATGCCGCTTGGCCACGGTGACTTCAAGCTGGGGGCGCGCCGCCGCCTTGGCAAGCAGCTGGCCGCCGAGCAGTACGATCAGGCCATCATCCAGCCCAACTCCATGAAGTCGGCCCTCATCCCCTGGTTTGCCAGGATCCCGGTGCGCACCGGCTGGAAGGGAGAGCACCGCTTCGGTCTGCTCAACGACATGCGCAGCAACAAGCAGGCCTTCCCGCTGATGGTGGAAGGCTATGTGGCTCTGGCCTATCCCAAGGGGCAGATGAAGAGTCGGGACGACATTCCCGCTATTCCCCATCCCTCCCTGCACGTGGATCTCATCAACCAGGGCAAGGCGCTGGAGCGGCTCGGCCTGAATCGTGCCCGCCCTGTGCTGGTGCTCTGTCCGGGGGCCGAGTTCGGCCCGGCCAAACGTTGGCCGGAGGGGCACTACGCCGTGGTGGCGCAAAAGCACCTCGACGAGGGATGGCAGGTATGGATCTTCGGCTCGGGCAAGGACGTGGACGTGGCCAACACCATCCGCGATCGGATCAACCCCCTGTCACGCCCCAACTGCCACGTGCTGGCGGGCAAGACCAGCCTGCACGAGGCGATCGACCTGATGGCGCTGGCCGGTCGGGTCATCGCCAACGACTCGGGCCTGATGCACGTGGCGGCCGCCCTCAACCGGCCGCTGATCGGCGTCTACGGCTCCACCTCGCCCCTCTATACCCCACCGCTGGCGGACAGGGTCGAGATCGTCCACACCGACATCGAATGCCGCCCCTGCTTCAAGCGCACCTGCAAGTTCGGCCACCTCAAGTGCCTGATCGAGCTGATGCCGGAACAGGTCATCGAGGCGGGAAATCGGCTGGAGCGTGGGGAAACGGCAGATCTGACCATAGTGCGGCAGCCGGTGGAATCCTCCGCTGCTAAACCCGGTAATAGCTAGCATGATCTACCGGTTGCTCTACAACCTGCTGATCCACCTGGGGTTGCCCCTGGTACTGCTGGCGCTCTACAGGCCCAAAAAAGGCAAGCCCGGCTTCGGGGCGCGCTGGGCCGAGCATCTGGGGCGATTGCCGCCGACCGGACAGGAGGCTCCCCTCTGGATCCATGCGGTGAGCGTGGGGGAGACCCTGGCCATCACCCCCTTCATCCGCGCCCTCAAGGCCGAGCGCCCCGAGCTGCCCATCCTGCTCACCACCACCACCCGCACCGGCGCCGAACAGGCTGCCAAGCTCGGGGATCTGGTGGTGCACCGCTATGCGCCTCTCGACTATCCCTGGGCCGTCTCGGCGTTTCTGAGCACCGTCAAGCCCCGCGCCCTCTGGGTGATGGAGACCGAGCTGTGGCCGAACTGGCTGGCGGCCTGCGAGGCACGGCACCTGCCGGTGACCATCCTCAATGCCCGCCTCTCGGAGCGATCCTGTCAGCGCTATGGTCGCTTCCAGGGCGCATTCGATGCCTTGAGCCGCCCATTGACCCACCTGCTCTGCCAGCATCAGGACGATGCGGATCGCTTCCATCGACTGGGGATAGGGCGCAACCGGCTGGCGGTGACCGGCTCCATCAAGTTCGACATCCAGTTTGGCGACGAGGCACAGGCCAGGGGCCGCGCCCTGCGCGAGCAGCTGGGGGAGGCACGACCTGTCTGGATCGCCGCCAGTACCCACCAGGGGGAAGACGAGCAGGTGCTGGCCGCCTTCGATCGGGTGCTCAAGGCCCACCCCTCCGCCCTGCTGATCCTGGTGCCGCGCCATCCCGAGCGTTTCGATCGGGTGGCCGAGCTGTGCGCCCCCTACGGTTGCGTGCGGCGCACGGCGGGCAGTGCGGTCGGCGAGAGGGACAAGATCTACCTGGGTGACACCATGGGCGAGCTGCCGCTGATGCTGGCGGCGGCGGATCTCGCCTTTGTCGGTGGCAGCCTGGTGCCTGTGGGCGGTCACAACCTGCTGGAACCGGCGGCGCTGGGCAAACCCTGCCTGACCGGCCCCGTCTATTTCAACTTCAGCGACATCACCCGCCAGCTGGTGGCTCAGGGTGGGGCTGCCGTGGTGGCGGACGCCGAGGCGCTCGGCCACCGGGTGAGCACCCTGCTCGGCGATGCCCCTGCCCGCCGCGAGATGGGGGAGCAGGCCCGCGCCGTGGTGCTGCGCAATCAGGGGGCGCTGGCGCGCACCCTCTCCCATTGCCTCGCCAGCCTGGAAGGTGACGACTGAGGCGGGGCGGCGTGGTGGCCGCCCCGCCAGCATGTTTGCCAAACCCCGGGAGACAGTCCGCGCCTCTTTCCTTTATGCTCTGCCCTTTGCCCCTGACCCTGTGATGCTCCGATGAACCGCGCTCCCCTGCTGTTGATGATACTGGTCACCCTGCTGGCCGCCGCTGGCTGGCTCTTCTCGAAAGAGGCGATTCGTGAACTGCCCACCGCCGCCTTTATCGGCAGCCGCTTCCTGCTGGCCGCCCTGCTGCTGTTGCCGCTCGCCTGGTTGCGCGAGCCGCCCCCCAGTGGCTCACAACTGCTGCGTGCCGCCGGGTGCGGCACCTTGCTCGGGGCCAGCCTGCTGTTCTGGGTTACCGCCATCAGCCAGAGCGATGCGCTCGGCAGCGGCGCCTTCATCATGAGCGTGGCCACCCTGATGGCGCCGCTCGCCGCCTGGGCCGCCTTCAAGGCCAGACCCGGCCGCCACTACTGGTTGACTCTGCCCGTGGCCGTCGCGGGTCTGCTGCTGCTCTCCAGCAGCACCCACTGGGGTGTGTCGCTCTCCCTGTTCTGGTTTCTGGCGGCGGCCGCCACCCTGGGGGTCCAGCTCGCGGTGCACCGCCACTTCGCCCAGTCCATCCCCCCTACCTGGCTCACCTGCATCCAGTTGGCGGTGACCGGACTGCTCGGCACCCTGCTCTCCCTGCTGACCGAGCAGTGGCCCGCCGACATCAGCCAGGGCATCTGGGGCTGGTTTGCGGCCAGCGTCCTGATCGCCACCACATTGCGCTACTGGCTGCTCACCCACGCCCTGAGCCGGATGACCACGGCCCACGCCGCCCTGCTGATGCTGCTCGAACCGGTCTGGACCCTGATCTTAAGCACCCTCTTCTATGACGAGCCTCTGGGCCCCGCCAAGCTGGCCGGCGCCGGCCTGGTGCTGGGTGCTCTGGTGCTCTACCAGCTCCCCCTGCTGCTGCGCAGCCGAAGGCTGAAGTCACCGGTCTAGCCTGCGCGGGTGGGGGATGCATAGAAAAGAAGGAGAGGGTCTGCATGGCAGACCCTCTTTGCGTGATGGTACATGTCGGGCTCCATTTGCTAGGGGTTGCCATCAGTCAAGCGGCTGAGCGCTGCGGGAAACGAGCATAAAAAAGCCCCCGGGTGGCGGGGGCTGGTGCATCGATGAGGGGGATCACTCGATGTTTTGGATCTGCTCGCGCATCTGCTCGATGAGCACTTTCAACTCGACGGCGGACTGGGTCACCTCGGCGTTGATCGACTTGGAGCCCAGCGTGTTCGACTCGCGGTTGAACTCCTGCATCATGAAGTCGAGGCGACGGCCACAGGCGCCACCCTTCTTCATGATCTTGTTGGTTTCGCTGATGTGCATCTCCAGGCGATCCAGCTCTTCGGCCACGTCGATCTTCTGGGCCAGCAGCACGATCTCCTGCTCGATGCGGGCAGGATCCAGCTCCACCTTAGCTTCGGCCAGCCGGTCGGTGAGCTTCTGGCGCTGCCACTCGATGATCTGCGGCAGGTGCTCGCGCACCTTCTTCACTTCTACCTGGATGCCGGCCAGACGCTGTTCGATCAGCGCCTTGAGGTTGGCCCCTTCGCTGGCGCGGGAGGCGAGGAAGTCTTCCATGGTCAGGTCGAAGCCGGCCATCAGCTCGGTGGCGACCACATCCATGTCCTGCTCGGCGGCAGCCATGACGCCCGGCCAGCGCAGCACGTCGACCGGGTTGAGCTGGCCCTGGCCCGCCTCTTTCATCACCCAGTTGGCGCTCTCGATGATGAGCTTGGCCAGCTCTTCATTGATGTGCAGCTGGCTGGCGGCGGCCTGGGCGGCCTCGAAGCGCAGGTTGCACTCCACCTTGCCGCGCTGCAGCTTGGCCCGGAAGCGCTCACGCAGAACCGGCTCCAGGCTGCGCAGTTGTTCCGGCAGGCGAATGTAGGTCTCCAGATAGCGCTGGTTGACCGAACGAATTTCCCAAACGGCTGTGCCCCAGTCGCCCTTGAGTTCCTTGCGGGCGTAGGCGGTCATGCTGTGAATCATTGATTGTTCCGAGCTTGATGAAGTGTGCGGCCAGTATACTCAGCCAGGCCTGCTCCGTCAGCCGACGAGGTGGTTTTAGCGGCTGATATTTGAGTAGCGATCGCTTATACTCCTGCGCCAATTCAGCCAGCCCAGAGGTCAGTCCCATGTCCCGTCCCAGCGATCGCAGCGCCGCCCAGGTGCGTCCGGTAACCATCACCCGCCACTTCACCAAGCATGCTGAAGGGTCCGTGCTGGTGGAATTCGGCCACACCCGTGTGCTCTGCACCGCCAGCGTCGACACCAGTGTGCCGCGCTTCCTCAAAGGCAAGGGGCAGGGCTGGGTGACTGCCGAGTACGGCATGCTGCCGCGCTCCACCCACTCCCGGATGAACCGCGAAGCGGCGTCCGGCAAGCAGAGTGGCCGCACCCTGGAGATCTCCCGCCTGATCGCCCGCTCCCTGCGCGCGGCGGTAGACTTGAGTGCCCTGGGCGAGCACACCATTACCGTTGACTGCGACGTGTTGCAAGCCGACGGCGGTACCCGTACCGCCGCCATCACCGGTGCCTGCGTGGCGCTGGTGGATGCGCTGAACTGGATGGTGGAGAAGGGGCTGATCAAACAGAGCCCGCTCAAGCAGATGATCGCGGCCGTCTCCGTCGGCATGTTCGAAGGGGAGGCAATCTGCGATCTGGAGTACATCGAAGACTCCGCCGCCGAGACCGACATGAACGTGGTGATGACCGAAGATGGTCGCATCATCGAGGTGCAGGGCACCGCGGAGGCCGAACCCTTCACCCACGAGGAGCTGCTGGCCATGCTGGCCCTCGCCAAGGGCGGCATCGCCGACATCATTGCGCTGCAGAAGCAGTCGCTTGCCTGATACCAGGACCTGTTGATGTTTCGGCACAAGTCGCGTTGCAGTGTCAAAGGATGCCAGGCTAGGCGCAGGATGCAGCCAATGGTTATTCCCTTGGCAAGTCCTGCAACAACGCATGGCATCCTTTGCCACGCAACCCGTAGGGACGGGTCTGTTTTTGTGCATAACGTCGTTATTCGATGCCTCGTTTGGATTACCAAACTTCGCATCTCATGCCTAGTTCTGCGCAAAAACCGACTCCGTCGCGGCTGTGACGAAGCGTCAACAGATCCTGCAAACGCGGCATTGACCGCGTTTTTTTATACCCCCACACAAGTAAACGACAAGCCAAGCAAGGAGCCAGAATGAAAGCCTACCAGCGTCAATTTATCGAGTTCGCCCTGGAGAAACAGGTCCTCAAATTCGGTGAATTTACCCTGAAATCCGGTCGTAAAAGCCCCTACTTCTTCAACGCCGGCCTGTTCAACAGCGGCCGCGATCTGGCCCGTCTCGGCCGCTTCTACGCCGCCGCCCTGATGGATGCCGGCATCGAGTTCGACGTGCTGTTTGGCCCGGCCTACAAGGGGATCCCCATCGCCTCCGCCACCGCGGTGCAGCTGGTGGAGCAGCACGACGTGGACGTGCCCTGGTGCTTCAACCGCAAGGAGGCCAAGGATCACGGCGAGGGTGGCAATCTGGTGGGCAGCCCGCTCAAGGGGCGCATCATGCTGGTGGACGATGTCATCACTGCCGGCACCGCCATCCGCGAATCCATGGATCTGATCCAGGCCAACGGCGCCTCCCTGGCTGGCGTGCTGATCGCGCTGGACCGTCAGGAGAAGGGCAAGGGCGAGCTCTCCGCCATTCAGGAAGTGGAGCGTGACTACGGCGCTCACATCATCGCCATCATCCAGATGAGCGACTTGATCCAGTATCTGGAAGAGAAGCAGGCCGAACAGCCGGAGCTGGCGGCGCAACTGGCCGCCATGAAGGCTTACCGCGCCCAGTACGGTATCTGAGTCGCCGCGTATACCGCGCAATAGTTGAAGGCGGCGCCCGTTTGTTCTCTGGCAGCAAACGGGCGCCGTTTTTCCATCTGCAAAAAGTGGATCATGTGGCTTGAGCTTACCCTTACAGTAAAGGTTAGGGTTTGCCAGTCGGCGTTTTGTGGTGCCGACGGGTTCCGGGGAGGAACAACATGACCACTCATCTTCAATCACCCATTCATCTGCAGTTGCCGCTGAGCGGCATGAGCTGCGCCAACTGCGCCGGCCGCATCACGACCGCCCTCAACAAGCTGGAGGGGGTCGAGGCGACCGTCAACTTCGCACTGGAGCAAGCCGCCATCGACCTTGCCAGCCCCGATCGTTTGCCGGCGGTGCTGGAGAGCATCAAGGCGCAGGGTTATGACTACGGCAGTGAGACCATATTGTTTCAAATCACCGGCATGACCTGTGCCGGTTGCTCGGCCCGCCTGAACAAGATGCTGGCGGCGCTGCCCGGCGTCATCTCCGCCGACGTCAACTTCTCCATCGAGCAGGCTCGTATCGTGCTGGTACCCGGGATGCAGACGCCAGCGGCCCTGCGCGAGCAGATCGAGGCCCTCGGCTTTGGCGCCCAACTGGCGCAGGGCTCGGCCAGCGGCCGCCGCCAGCAGTTGCTGGCGCGGGAAGCGCAGGAGGCCGCCAGCGCCCGTCAGGCGCAAACCCGGGTCATCGTCTCGGCGCTGCTTACCCTGCCGCTGCTGGTGGGGATGCTGGCCATGGCCGGGTTGTTCCCCTGGCATCTGCCCGCCTGGCTGGAGCTGCTGCTCGCCACCCCGGTGCAGTTCTGGATCGGGGCCCGCTTCTATCGCGGCGCCTGGCTCGCCATCAAGAACCGCTCCGCCAACATGGATGTGCTGGTGGCCACCGGCACCAGCGCCGCCTACTTCTACAGTCTCTATCTGTTGTTGACGCTGGGGATGGCTGCCAGCGGCCAGCTCTATTTCGAGGCGAGCGCCATCATCATTACCCTGATCTCCCTCGGCAAGTTGCTGGAAGCGCGAGCTAGACGCAGCACCCAGTCCGCCATTCGCGAACTGATGGCGCTGCGGCCGGAAACCGCCACCGTCTGGCGCGGCGAGCGCTGGCAGAGCGTCGCCATCGACGAGGTGCTGCGCGGCGACAGGCTGCTGGTGCTGGTGGGGGAGCGGGTGCCGGTGGATGGCAGAATAGTGAGCGGCGAGAGCGAGCTGGACGAGTCAATCCTCACCGGCGAGAGCCTGCCGGTGCCGCGCGGTGAGAGCGACAAGGTGCTGGGCGGCGCCATCAACCGCTCCGGCGTGCTGGAAATTGAAGCCACCACGGTGGGGGAGGACTCCAGCCTCAGCAAGATCATCGCATTGGTGGAGAACGCCCAGATGGGCAAGGCGCCGTTGCAGCAGCTGGTGGACAAGGTCTCCGCCGTGTTCGTGCCGGTGGTGATGGCCATCGCCCTGTTCACCCTGCTGGTATGGTACGCCATCACCAGCGACTTCGGTCAGGCGCTGCTGGCGGCGGTAGCCGTGCTGGTGATCGCCTGTCCCTGTGCGCTGGGGCTGGCGACGCCGGCGGCCATCGTCACCGGTACCGGGGTGGCGGCGCGCCACGGCATTCTGATAAAAGATGTCGATACCCTGCAGAAGGCCCACGCCATCAAGGCGCTCATCTTCGACAAGACAGGTACGCTCACTCAGGGCAGGCCCGTGCTGGCGAGCTGGAGCGGCAACGATGAGCAACTGCGCCTCGCTGCCGCTCTGCAGCAGGCGAGCGAACACCCGCTGGCGCTGGCCATGCGCGAGGCGGTCGGCAAAGAGGCGATGCTGCCCCAGCCCGACGCGGTCGAGGTGCGGGTCGGTGCCGGTATTGTCGGTCAGGTCGCCGGTCACGCAGTCGCCATCGGCAATGGATCCCTGCTGGCCCAGCTCGGTATTGAGGTGCCCGCGCAGGATCAACAGCCTGCCGACGGCGCGACCCGGGTCTGGGTGGCCATCGACGGCGTGGTGGCTGGCATCGCCGCGCTGGCCGATACCCTGCGCCCCGAGAGCCCGGATGCCATCGCCACCCTGCGCCAGCGCGGCATCGCCAGCTGGCTGGTGAGCGGAGATGCGCCGGCGCCGGTGGCCCATATCGCCGCCAAACTGGGGCTGGACGGGGCCTTTGACTCCGTGCTGCCAGCCGGCAAGGTGGAAAAAGTCGAGGCGCTGCGGGCGCAAACCCGCGGGCTGGTCGCCATGGTGGGAGACGGGGTGAACGACGCCCCGGCGCTGGCGGCGGCGGATGTGGGTATCGCCATGGGCTCCGGCTCCGACGTGGCGATGGAGACCGCCTCCATCACCCTCATGCGGTCTGATCCGCGGCTGGTGGCCGATGCCATCGACATCTCGGCGGCCACTTGGCGCACCATCCAGCAGAACCTGTTCTGGGCCTTCGTGTTCAACATCATCGGCATTCCGCTGGCGGCACTGGGTTACCTCAGTCCCGAGCTGGCGGGGGCGGCCATGGCCCTGAGCAGCATCACCGTCTTGAGCAATTCCCTGTTATTGAAGCGCTGGCAGCCCCGGGCGGGCAGCCTGCGTGCATCTGAATCCCAAAGGAGTCATTCATGAACATCAGCAAGGTCGCCAAGGCCACCGGCCTGACCGCCAAGACCATCCGCTACTACGAGAGCATCGGCCTCATCTCGTCGCCGGTCCGCAGCGACAATGGGTATCGCAGTTATACGGATGCCTCCTTGCGGGAGCTGCGGTTCGTCAAGCGGGCGCGGGAGACCGGCTTCAATCTGGAGGAGTGTCAGGAGCTGCTGGCGCTCTATCGGGACGAGCACAGAACCAGTGCCCAGGTGAAGAAGCTGGCCCAGGAGAAAATTGTCGATCTGCGCTCCCGCATCGCCGGTTTGCAAGCCATGCTCAGCGCCCTCGAGGAGGTGGTGAGCTGCTGTCACGGAGATGCGAATCCCCAGTGCCCCATCCTCGACGAGCTGGAGAAAGGGTGAGGGAGGGCTGCGCCATTCGACCCTGCAGAAAAGGGTCTGTCGGGGCCTGTGCGGGAGAGGACGCGCTGAGTGGCAGCTTAATAGCGGTCGATTGATTGTTGAGCAGGAAAGGGGAGTGTTAAACTGTGCGGCTCTTGTACAGGGAGTACCCAGTTGACACAGAGTGTGAAATATCAGGTGCGGCGGGCCATCATGGTCCAGCTCTATACCCACGCCTCCTTCAGCCTGCCTTGCCTGGGGCTGCTGGCGATCAGCTGGAGCCTGCTGTTCCACGATTACCTGCCGGCCAGCGAGTCGCTGGGCTGGCTCGGTCTGGTCCTGCTGCTGTTGCTGGGGCGCTGGTGGCATTTGCGCTGGCGCCAGCCCAGGCTGGCGGAGCTTCCGCTGCCGGTGCTCGAGCGCGAACTCTTTGTCGGGGTGACCATCACCTCCATCGTCTGGGCACTGGGCGTGCTGCTCTATATGGACAAGCTGCCCGACACCTATCGTGCCGCCATGATGATGCTCTCCAGCCTGATCCTGACCGGCAGCGCCATCATGCTGTTCGGCAGCCGTCGTACCCTCTATGGGGCCGTGCTGCCCCTCGGGTTTGCCATGTTGTTCGAGCTCAGTGGCGGCAACACCCAGGAGCGTATCGTCTCCTGCATGCTGGCGGGGTATCTGTTCGTCTTTCTGCCCACCCTGCTGCGGCGCCTGCGGCGGGATCAGGTGGCCTCTCTCTACCACAGTTTTTCCAATGCGGATCTGGTGGCCGAGCTGAAGGCGGTCTCCGAGCACCTCAAGCTCACGTCCCGCCTCGACGGTCTGACCGGCATCGCCAACCGGGCCCATCTCGACGACTCCCTGGCGCGCGCCTGGCGTCGCTGCCACCGTGCCAGGGCGCCTCTTTCTCTGGTGCTGGTGGATGTGGACTACTTCAAGCAGTTCAATGATCACTATGGTCATCAGGTGGGGGACCAGTGCCTGCAACAGGTGGCGAGCCTGCTGGCCGAAGTGCTGCGGCGGGAAGACGATCTCGCTGCCCGTTACGGCGGAGAGGAGTTCGCCCTGCTGCTGCCCTGCACCACCTTGCAGGGGGCCATGCAGATCGCCGAGCAGGTGCGTACCTCGTTGCGAGCCCTCGGCATTCCCCACCACAAATCCCGGGTCTCGGGGCGGGTCAGTTGCAGCTTCGGGGTGGCGACCCTGGTGCCGGATCAGCATCACTCCATTGCCGAGCTTATCCAGAAAGCGGATGCGGCGCTCTATCAGGCCAAGCATAATGGCCGGGATCGTATCGAAGTAGCCTTGATGGGTAAGGTTGCCTGAGTTTCACAAGACAGATTAAAGAGGTCGTCTATGCAATGTCATCGTATCGAAGAGCTGCTGGAACTGCTGCAGCCTGCCTGGATCAAGGAGCAGGATCTCAGCCTGGTGCAGTTTGTTGCCAAACTGGCCGAGGAGGCGGGATTTGACGGTCCCCTGTCCGCACTGACCGACGACATGCTGATCTACCACCTCAAGATGCGGGAATCCGACAAGCAGGCGATGATCCCGGGGCTGGCCAAGGATCACGTGCCCGACTTCAAGGAGGCCCTGCTCAAGGCACGCGGCATCAAGTAATCCGGCCGTCACATCGCCATCAGAGAAAGGTTTCAAGAGAATCTGTGAAAAGGCGCATAGTCAACTGGCTATGGGCCTTTTTTGTTGCCTGAAATTGCGACGGGACTCGAACTATAGATACATTTAACCCACACAATTAGCAGGTTGTTTAAGATATAATCGCTTTCATAACAATATGAGTGGAGCGATGTGTTGCAATGGCCGACAAGGACAAGATCGACATCAAGGATGTGACCGGTGACGTCACCGGGACCTTCAATCCCAACACCTTCAAGGCGGGAGATGACAGGTTCAACCCCGGCAACCGCATCTATGTCCGCTCCCAGACCGGCTACTGGCAGCGGGTGCGCAAGGCCATGGGCTGGTTCTTCGTCGCGCTCTTTGTCCTCCTGCCCTGGCTGCGTTATGACGGCCGTCAGGCGGTGCTGTTCGATCTGGAGCACCAGCAGTTCCACATCTTCGGTGCCACCATCTGGCCGCAGGACCTGACCCTGCTGGCCTGGATCTTCATGATCGCCGCCTTCGGGCTCTTCTTCGTGACCACCTTCCTCGGCCGGGTCTGGTGTGGCTATCTCTGCCCGCAGACGGTGTGGACCTTCATGTTCATCTGGTTCGAAGAGAAGCTGGAAGGGGCGGCCAACAAGCGCCGCAAGCTGGATGCCTCGCCCTGGACCGCCGAGAAGCTGGCCCGCAAGGGGGCCAAGCACCTGGCCTGGCTCCTGCTGTCGCTGGGTACGGGGCTGACCTTCGTCGCCTACTTCCAGGATGTCTTCCACCTGGTGCCCGATTTCTTCACCCTGCAGGCGGCAGGCTGGGTCATCTTCTGGGTGCTGTTCTTTGCCGCCTGCACCTATGGCAACGCCGGCTGGATGCGCGCCATCATGTGTATCCACATGTGCCCCTATGCCCGATTCCAGTCCGCCATGTTCGACAAGGACACCTACATCGTCGGCTATGACAGCCAGCGTGGCGAGACCCGCGGCGCCCGTGGTCGCAAGGCCGATCCCAAGGCTCTGGGGCTGGGGGACTGCATCGACTGCGACCTCTGCGTGCAGGTCTGCCCGACCGGCATCGACATCCGTGACGGCCTGCAGTACGAGTGCATCAACTGCGGCGCCTGTGTCGACGCCTGCGATCAGACCATGGAGCGGATGGGGTATCCGAAGGGGCTCATCAGTTACACCACCGAGCACAAGCTGGCCCACAGTGAAACCCAGGTGGCGCGGCCCAAGCTGATTGGCTATGGCCTGGTGATGGTCGTCATGCTGGGGGTCTTCGTCTATAACGCCATGTCCATCATGCCCATGGGGCTCGACATCCTGCGGGATCGCAACCAGCTGTTCCGGGAAAACAGTGAAGGGCTCATCGAGAACACCTATACCCTGAAGATCCTCAACAAGACCCTGAACTCCCAGACCTACCGGCTGGACGTGGAAGGGCTGCCGGAGTACCAGTGGTTCGGACCCCGCGAGGTGACACTGAAGGCGGGCGAGATCTATACCCTGCCGGTGAGCCTGGCGGTGGATCCCTTCAACCTGAAGCGGCCCACTCTGGACGTCCAGTTCGTGCTCAAGCGGGAAGGCGCGGCGCCGGATGACAGCAAGGGGACCTTGCGCCAACCGAGCAAGTTTATCAGCAGGTTGTGACGGCAAGGCGCACCGCCATGCACGGCAACGGCAGACAGTGGTGATAGAATGGGGCGCAACAGCGCCCCTTTTCTATGGTGGATGACATGCGTTTCAACTATTCCGACCTCAATCCCGATCTCATCATGGATGCCATCGATCTCAGCGGCTTGCGCATCGACTCCGGCCTTATCGAGCTCAACAGTTATGAGAACCGCGTCTATCAGTTCCAGGATGAGGATCGCCGTCGCTACGTGGTGAAGTTCTACCGCCCCGGTCGCTGGAGCCGGGCCCAGATCCTGGAGGAGCACGCGTTTGCCGCTCGCCTCTGTGAAGCTGAGATCCCGGTCGCCGCTCCCATTGCCTTTGCCGGCGAGACCCTGCTGGAGCATCAGGGCTACCCGTTTGCCATCTGGCAGAGCGTTGGGGGGCGTCAGTTCGAGGTGGACAACCTGGACCAGCTGGAGTGGGTGGGGCGTTACCTCGGTCGCATCCACAGCGTCGGTGCCAGCCATGCCTTTCATCACCGGGTTCCGCTGGATGTGGAGAGCATGCTGCACGAGCCGCGTCAGTTGCTGGCGGCAGGCGAGTGGTTGCCGAGCGGGCTGGCCAAGTCCTTCTTCGGGGTGCTGGACGAGCTGATCCGGCACGTATGCGACGCCATGACCCTGGATGTGGCGCGCATCTCCCTGCATGGGGACTGCCACCCGGGCAACATCCTGTGGCGTGACGGCCCCCTGTTTGTCGATCTCGACGATTGCCGCACCGGCCCTGCCATCCAGGATCTCTGGATGATGCTGAACGGGGAGCGTCATGAGCAGCAGATCCAGCTCGATACCCTGCTGGCGGGGTATGAGGAGTTCATGGAGTTCGACCCGCGGGAGCTGGCGCTCATCGAGCCGCTGCGTGCCATGCGCATCGTCCACTACATGGCCTGGCTGGCAAGACGCTGGGAAGATCCCGCCTTCCCCCGCCACTTCTCCTGGTTCAACACCGAACACTACTGGCGCCAGCAGATTGCGACCCTGCATGATCAGCTCGAGGCATTGAAGGCCCCGCCGCTCAGCCTGATGCCGCAGTGGTAGGGGCGTGAGCCCGGCAGATCGCCACGCCACGGGGCGTCCGTTGGTGGTGTCGCCCGCACCATTGCCACAGCGGCAAGGTGCCCGTGGGAGGCGGGATGGCGGTCCCGCCTGTCTGCCTTTGCCATTGACGGCACGAGGGTGAGGCAATAGGCTTGGACTGCTTCGGTTCGCCGGGCGTGCCTCACAGTGATCCCTTAACAGGAAACGTCATGAAAAAAGTACTATTTTTCCTCGCTGCCATGCTGATGATCCCCATGGTTCACGCCGCCCCGCAATTCAAGGAAGGTGTCAACTATGACGTGGTCAGCCAGACCGGCAGCGCCCAGCCGGAAGTGATGGAGTTCTTCTCCTATTTCTGCCCGCACTGCGCCAAGTTCGAGCCGATTGCCGAGGATCTGAAGAAGAGCCTGCCGGAAGGCGTGCCGATGAAGAAGAACCCGGTGGCCTTCCTGGGCCGTGAAATGGGCCCCGAGATGCAGCGTGCCTACGCCGTCGCCAATCTGCTGAACGTGGAAGGCAAGCTGACCCCGGCTATCTTCGACAAGATCCACACCCAGCGCCAGATCCCCCAGAGCCGCGCCGACGTGAAGCAGGTCTTCGTGGACAATGGCGTGCCGGCCGAGGAGTTCGACGGTGCCGTCGACAGCTTCGCCGTCTCCGGCATGGTCTCCCAGTTCGATCGCAACACCGAGAGCTACAATGTGCGCGGTGTGCCGGCCTTCCTGGTCAACGGCAAATACATGGTGAAAATCGAATCCATCACTTCCCAGGAGCAGTTCAACCAGCTGGTGAAATTCCTGCTGGCGAAGAAAGACTGATCCAGACTGACCTCGTGAAAAAAAGCCCGCCGGTGCAAACCGGCGGGCTTTTTGTTTATCAGGGCCATGCAAGGCGGGCCTCAGATCTGGCAATCCCGCTGGCTGGGGGCCGGGCGAGGCAAACGGGTGCGGCGGCTGAGGGCCTCCGCCAGCCAGACCAGCAGCAGTATGGCCAGCAGCAGGGTGGCGGTCTGGTCGTAGCGGAACAGGCTGAGCGAGACATAGAGCTGCTGTCCCAGGCCGCCGGCGCCAACCACGCCGAGTATGGTGGCGGCCCTCAGGTTCATCTCGCCGCGATAGAGGCTGTAGGCCAGCCACTGGCGCGCCACCAGGGGGAACACCCCGTACCAGAAGCAGGCCGTAGGGCAGGCCCCGCTCAGCTGCAAGGCGAGGCGAGGGGCGGGATCCGCGTTCTCCAGGGTCTCCACGAACAACCGCGCCAGCACCCCGGTGGTGTGCAGGGTCAGCGCCAGTATGCCCGCCACCGGCCCCAGTCCGACCGCGATCACCAGCAGGCTGGCGAAGATGAGTTCGGGCACGGAGCGCAGCAGGTTGAACAGCAGCCGCAGCGGCCAGCAGTGGCGCGCGAGGCAGGCCAGCGGCAGGGCCAGCAGGGCGCTGAAGAGGGTGCTTAGCAGCGCCATCTGCACCGTATCGAGCAGGCCCATAGCCACTGTCTTGAGGAAGGGCCATGACCAGTCCGGTCGCAAAAACTCCCCCAGGAAGGTGCCCAGGCCCCCCAGTGAGAAGCTCAGCATGCGCCAGTCGAGCTGATACAGCGCGAGGACAGCGGCCAGCCCCAGGCAGATCAGCAACAGCAGGCCGGGGGAGCGGCTGTGGCGCAGCCAGGCGCTGAGGCCATCCGCGAGCGTCACCAGCAGGATGAAGGCCAGCAGCAGGGTCACCACCTCGCCACCGGCAAACATGCGCAGGGAGAGTTCGAGCTGCTGACCGAGCCCGCCGGCGCCGACGAAGCCCATGATGACGGAGGCGCGCAGGGCGCACTCCCAGCGGTAGACGGTGTAGGAGAGCAGTTCCTGACGCACCGCAGGCAGCACGCCGTACCAGAGCGCCTGCAGCCGGCCGCTACCGCCCAGCAGCAGGGCGCGGGCCGGTTGCAGGGCACCGCTCTCCATGATCTCGTTGTAGACCTTGGCCAGCATGCCGCCGTAGCTGACGGCGATGGCCAGGATGGCGGCGAGCGGCCCGAGCCCCGACAGACGCACGAACAGCAGCGCCCAGATGAGCTCGGGCAGGCTGCGCAGCACGATGGCGACGAGGCGCGAGAGGGCCCGCAAGGCGCCGCGCAGCGGGCTGGGCACCGGCCCCAGTTCGGCCAGCGACAGGGCGCGGGAGCCGAGCAGGGCGAACGGCACGCCGAGCAGCAGGGCGCCCGCCAGTCCCAATGTCGCCACCGCCAGACTCTCCAGGGTCGCGGTCAGGGTCAGGACGAGGAAGTCCCGATCCATGCGGGGCGGCCAGCTGGTGGCGAGGAAGTTGCCCATCTGCCGCCAGCTCTGGCCGTCGAACAGGCCGAGCCAGCCGTCGGCCTGTTGCCACAGGCTGTAGCCGATGAGCAGCAGCAACCAGGGCAGGGGATGGCGCCAGCGGCTAGTCAAATTGAACACGCCGCCGCCTCGTCATCACCGGCGTAGAGCTCGGCCAGCATGGCCGGGGTGACGGCCGCCGCCGGACAGTCGAACAGCACTCGCCCCTCCCGCAGGCCGATGATGCGGGGGAAACGGCCGAGCGCCAGCTCGACCGCATGCAGGTTGGCGATGAGTGTGCTGCCCCGGGCGCGGGCCTGTGCCAGCAGGGCATCCAGGCTGCCTTGGGCGAGCACGGGATCGAGGGCGGAGACGGGCTCGTCCGCCAGGATCAGATCCGGCTGCTGATAGAGCACCCGTGCGATGCCGACCCGCTGCAACTGGCCACCGGAGAGCTCGCCGCAGCGCTGTTGCCACTTGTCGGCGAGGCCGAGGCGCGCCAGCTCGGCTAGCGCGCCTTCGGGGTCGCAGGGGCGCAGCAGGGAGAGTAAGGAACGGCCGAGGGACCACTGACCGAGCCGGCCGGCCAGCACGGCGGTCACCACCTGCTGGGAGGCGGGCAGCGGCGGTTGCTGCCAGACCATGCCGATCCGGCTGCGCAGCCGCTGGCGGTCCCGGGTGGAGAGGGTCCAGGGATCCTGGTCCCAGAGGGTGAGCCTGCCTTCGCCGCGCAGCTCGGTGCCGAGCAGCCGCAGCAGGCTGGTCTTGCCCGCGCCGCTCGGCCCTATGATGGCCACGCACTCGCCTGCCGTTATCTGCAGGTTGAACGGCTGCAGGATGCGGCTCTGGCCGAGCCGCAATCCTTCCCCGTCCAGCGCGACGGCGATCACTTCAGCAGGCCGGCCTGGGTGGCGGCGGCTTCGATGCCCAGGTAATTCTCGGGCTTGGTCTCGATGAAGCGGGTAGCGCGTTGCAGCTTGAGGATCTCGGCCTGGGCGGGCACCGCCGGATCCAGGCTGAGGAAGGCTTGCTTGATCTTCTCTTGCAGGGCCGGATCCATATCACCGCGTACTGTCCAGTTGTAGTCAAAGTAGGTCGGGGTGGTCCAGATCACCTTGACCTTGGTGGTGTCGACCTTGCCCTCTTCCACCAGTTTCTCCCACACGGAGGCATTGAGCGCACCGGCCGGCACCTTGCCGGAGGCGACCCAGGCGACGGTGGCGTCGTGGGCGCCGGAGAAGGCGACGTGGGCGAAGTCACGTTCCGGGTTGATGCCCTGCTCGGCCAGGAAGTGGCGTGGCATCAGGTGACCGGAGGTGGAGGAGGGGGAGCCGAACGCGAAGTCCTTGCCCTTGGTGTCGGCCAGGGTCTTGATGCCGCTGTCGGCATTGGCGATGAACTTGGAGGTGAACTGGGCATCTTCCTGACGCTGCACCAGGGGTACCACCTTGTCGGCACGGCGGTGTGCCTGCACATAGGTGAAGCCCCCGAGCCAGGCCATGTCCAGCTTGCCGGCGGCCAGCGCCTCGACCACGGCGGCGTAGTCGTTGACCGGCACGAACACCACCTCGCGGCCTGTTTTCTCGGCCAGGTAGTCACCCAGGGGGGCAAACTTGCGCTGCAGCTCGGTGGGGGCTTCGTCCGGGATGGCGGAGACCCGCAGCGGTTCGGCGGCGACGGCGCTCAGGCTGGCGAGCAGGGTGGTGAGGGCGAATATCCATCTGGAGGTCATGAGTGGTTCCTTGTGGTCTGGCGTTCGAACAAGCGAAAGGTCCGACGGGGGCCGGACCTTTCAGGTGAGTCATGGTAGGGGGCCATCGGCGCAGTGCGCAAGATGGGACACTCAAAAAGGCGTCTTATACCCCGACGTGGAAGGCCTGCTTGAGGTTGCGGATGAAGTCCGCGTCCCGGCACAGGGTCTTGCCCGGGCTGTCGGAGATCTTGGCGACCGGGCCGCCGTTGCACTCCATCAGCTTGAAGACGATGTTCATCGGGGTGACGCCTGGCAGATCGCAGGTGAGCTTGGTGCCGATACCGAAGCTGGTGTTGATGCGACCACTGAAGTGGCGGAACAGCCGGACTGCCTTGTCGAGGTCGAGGCCGTCGGAGAAGACCAGCGTCTTGGTGGCGGGATCGATACCGAGGCGCTGGTAGTGGCTGATGGCCTTCTCGCCCCAGACCACGGGATCGCCGGAGTCGTGGCGCAACCCCTGATATCGGCTCGCCAGCTCGAAGTCGAAGTCGCGCAGGAAGGCATCCATGGTGATGCAGTCGGTCAGGGCGATGCCGAGGTGGTTGGTGAACTCGTCCAGCCAGCTGGTGAGGGCCGCGCGCTGGCTGAGTTCCAGCGGGAAGCCGAGTTGCTGGTGAGCCTGGAACCACTCGTGGGCCTGGGTGCCCACCGCCGGCAGCCGGTATTTCTGGGCCAGCTGGTAGTTGCTGGTGCCGCGAAACGCCGGCAGCCGATCCTGGAGGCGGCCCACCACGGCATCCTGCACCGCATGGGAGAAGCGGCGGCGGGTGCCGAAGTCGATGAGGTTGAACTCGGTCATCTCCTCCCGGCTCAGCTCCCGTTCCAGCTTGTCGATCTTCTGGTCGAGCCGCTCCAGTGCCTGGCTGACGCCGAACTGGGGGTAGCGGAAGCGGTTGCGCATCTCGCTGATGATGGCGAGCACCGGGATCTCCCACAGGATGACGTCCTGCCAGGGCCCTTCGACCCGCACATTGATGCGGCCATCCTGCTCGAACACCTTGAGCAGGGAGGCATCCAGCGGCTTGCGGCGCAGGTGATCCAGATAATCCGGGGTGAAGAAGGGGCGCTCGGCCAGAAAATCGAGCTCGGGTCGGGTCAGCCGCAGGGAGCCGGCGAGGCGCAGCTGCTCCTCGATCTCGCCCATCATGGGCAGCAGATCCTCTTCGTTGCGGCTGTGGAATTCGGCCACCACCTCGGCATCCGGGTAGCGATGGAACACAGCCTGCTGCATGTGCAGCTTGTAGGCATCGGTGTCGAGCAGGCTGTTGAGGATCGGGGGCATATCAGGCGTCCAGCAGGCGTTGTACATCGGCCAGGGTCTGGGCCAGCTCGGCGCCGGCCTCGATCATCCGGGTGCGGGCCTGGTCGATTGTCTCGGGGGCGATGCCGCGGCAGGCATCGAGGTGGACGATGACCCGGAAGCCGGCGCGGAGCAGTTGCAGCACGCTGGTCTTGACGCAGTAGTCGGTGGCGAGGCCGCCGACCAGCACGGTCGCGACGCCGCGGGCCTGCAGGAACTCGATAAGCCCGGTGCTGCGACGCTCGGCGAGGTCGTGGTAGCAGGCGCCATAGGGGTGCAGATCCGGCTCGACCCCCTTCCAGACGAAGAAGTCGTAGTCGATGGGGGCGGGCAGGCCGTCGAGCAGCTCGAAGCCAGGGGTGCCCGGCACGCAATGGGCCGGCCAGGTGAGGTCGGCGTTGGGCAGATCCAGCGGTTGCAGCATGGCGGCCGGCTCGCTCACGACCCAGGCAGCGTTCGCGGGGTGGGCGTCCTTGCTGCCGACTCGCAGGGTGGCGAGGGCAGCCTGGGCATTGAGCGCCGCCACTATGGTATCCCCGCCAGCGACGGGCAGCTCGTTCGGGCAGAGGGGAGTGAATCCCTTCTGCGCATCAATATCCAGGCTGGCGATGATTTCCATGGATGGCTCCTTCACATAATATTCTTGTGATATTATCTACCAAACATTATTAGAAGGCGAGCAGGTCGACCAGGATGCCGAGAATGAGTCTGGATATGGTGGTGCTGCGGTTGCGCGAGGAGCGGCTCGAACTGCTTCTCGAGACCCGGGATCGCCCCCCCTTTGCCCACTGCTGGCAGTTGCCGGCCCTGCGCATCGACGAGACCCGGGATCGGGATCTGGACGCGGCTCGCCATCGCCTGCTGGCAGAGTGGGGGCTGGAGCACTGCTACAGCGAGCAGGTCTGTACCCTCGGCAACCTGGAGCGGGATCCCCGCGGCTGGTCCACCACCCTCGTCTATCTCTGTCTGGCGGATCCCGATGGGGGGGCGGTGCGCGGTCGCTGGCATCCTCTGGACGATCTGCCCGGCCTGCAACTCGCCTTCGATCACGGCAAGCTGGTCGCCATGGGGCTGGAGCGGCTGCGCATCAAGAGCCGTTACAGCACCCTGCCGCTGCATCTGCTGGGGGCGGAATTCACCCTCTCCGAGGTTCAACGGGCGTTCGAGATCGTCCTGCAGACCCCCATGAACACGGCCGCCTTTCGCAAGCGGCTCCACCGTGCCGACATCCTGGTGGACACAGGGCGCAAGCGCACCGGCAAGCAACGTCCCGCTATCCTCTATCGGCTGGAGACCCCCTGTTGCGTCATGTTCGATCAGGTGATGCACGGTGCGGAAGCATAAGCCGATGTCTGCGAAAGCCGGATTGTCGCCCCATAGCGGGTCTGGTGCACTGGCACCTCACACAGGAAGTGAAAGCATGGGAGAGACGGGAATGCACAAGGTGCTGGTGAGCGCCTGTCTGCTGGGGCAGCCAGTGCGTTACGACGGCCAGAGCAAGGGGATTGTCAGCGACTGGCTGCAGGCGCTGGGAGCGGAGGGGCGGGTGCTGGCCTTCTGTCCCGAGGTGGCGGGGGGGCTGCCGACCCCGCGACCACCCGCCGAGCGGCAGGGTGAGTCTGTAGTCACCGAAAGCGGGCTGGATGTGACGACCGAGTTCGATCGCGGCGCCGCCCTGGCGCTGGCGCTCTGCCAGCAGCAGGGCATTCGCTTCGCCCTGCTGAAAGAGGGGAGCCCCTCCTGCGGCAGCGGCCGTATCTACAACGGCCGCTTCGAAGGGGTCTCGGTGGCGGGCGAGGGCAAGACCACCGCCCTGCTGCGCCGCCACGGCATCGCCGTGTTCAGCGAGGATCAGCTGCCCGAACTGGCGTCGGCGCTCTCCTTGGCGGTCAATGGGATGGGCGCCTGAGCCCGCTGCCAGCCTTCCAGTATTTCGTCCTTCTCCTGCCAGCGCTGGTTCAGCCACTCCTGGAAGCCGCGCTTGAACTGCTTGTCGTTGAAGTAATCCCCTACCAGTTGCTCGTCCACCGGCAGCTCCTCGATCCGCACCCGGATGCGCTTCATCCGCCCCATCAGGAAGTCCTTGAAGGGGGTCTCGGTGTTGTCCGGGTAGCTGATGGTGACGTTGATCAGGCTGTCGAACTGATCGCCCATGGCCGCCAGGGTGAAGGCGAGCCCGGCCGCCTTGGGCGGCATCAGGTGGCGAAAGCGGGAGCGGGAGGCGTCACGCTTCTGTTCGGTGAAGCGGGTCCCCTCCACGAAGTTGATGACGGTGGTGGGGATGTGGCGAAACTTCTCGCAGGCGTTGCGGGTGGTCTCGATGTCCTTGCCCCGCAGGTGCGGATTGCGCAGCAGAAACTCTCTCGAATAGCGGCGCATAAAGGGCATGTCCAGCCCCCAGCAGGCGAGCCCCAGCAGCGGGATGTAGATGAGCTCGTGCTTCATGAAGAACTTGGGCACCGGCAGCCGGTCGCGGAAGAGATGGCCCAGCACGACGATGTCGGTCCAGCTCAGGTGGTTGCTGATGATGAGATACCAGCCATCCTTGCGTAGCCGGGTGTCGTCCTCCACCTGCCAGTCGATGCGGGTGGTGAGGCGGATCACCAGGGCGTTGCAGCCGAGCCACAGGCGCATGAAACGGTTGTTGAGGCGACTGCAGGCACGACCGAAGGCCGGCACGGGGAGCAGCAGCTTGGCCAGGGACACCAGCAGGATCAGGCTGGCGCACAGGGCGGTAAACAATATGGCCAGGCCGGTGCTGATGAGCAGCACCAGGGGGCCGGGGAGCAGGCTTAGCATGAGTGTCTTACTGCGTCTTGTCCGCCAGTAGCTGGCCCAGGGTCTGGTCTTTCTCGCACCAGATCCCGTTCAACCACTGCTGAAACTCTTGTTGGAACTCGGGGTCATTGAAGTAATCCCCCACCAGATTGCGTTCGATCGGCAGAAAGCGGACCCGAACCTTGATCTCCCTGACTCGACCGCACATGAAGTCCCAGTAGCTGGGGATGCCGCCTGGATAGGCGATGGTGACATCCACCAGTTTGTGCAGCTGATCCCCCATGGCCGCCAGGGTGAAGGCGACGCCACCCGCCCTCGGGTGCAGCAGGTGACGATAGGGAGCGCCCTGTTTGTCGTGCTTGCTGGCGGTGAAGCGGGTGCCCTCGACGAAATTCATCACGCTCACCGGAATGTGGCGGAATTTGGCACAGGCCTTTCGCGTGGTTTCTATGTCTTTTCCCCTCAGATGTGGGTGCTTTTCCAGAAATTTTCGGGAATAACGCCGCATGAATGGGAAATCCAGCGCCCACCAGGCCAGACCGAGAAAAGGTACCCAAATCAGTTCTTTCTTGAGGAAAAACTTCAGGAAGGGGATTTTTTGATTAAAAATCCGCTGCAATACCAGTATGTCGACCCAGGATTGGTGGTTGGCAATCACCATATACCACTCATTCCGGCGCCCTTTGTCCACTCCGACCACATCGAAAGGGGTGTTGATGATGGTTTTCTGGATCAGATTGTTAAAACCTATCCAGTGGGTGGCGCAGCCGTCCAGGAGGGTGTTGCAGAGACGTCGCGCCCCCTTGAAGGGCAGCAGCAGCTTGATGAGGCCAAGCAGCAGGACGGGGACAAACCAGAACAGGGTGTTGATGAAATAGAGCAGGGTCGAGAGGCTGCCGCGCAGTCGCTCTATCAGCTTGTTGAGCATGGTGGAATCCGTCTTCGTATCGGTGGATGGCAACCAAGTGGTCAGATCTGTTGCCATAATATCAGCCGGCCCACGACTAGACCATGGTGGCGCCCTTTCCGGGTCGGGAGGTGGCTGCTGCCGTTTCCCCGCTCACTGGCCCCCGCGCAGCCGTGACAACAGCCTATCCATGGCACGATAGCCCAGGGCTTCGATCAGATGCGCTCTCTCGATAGTGGCGTGTCCCGCCAGATCGGCGATGGTGCGCGATACCCGCAGGATGCGGTGCCAGGCCCGGATGCTGAGCCCCAGCTTCTGGATGGCACCCTCCAGAAACTCGGCATCCTGTGGCGATAATCTGCAAACATCTTCGATTTCACGACTATCCAGCAGGTTGTTGAGTTTTCCGCTGCGACTCAGCATGCGCTCTCGCGCCCCCAGCACCCGTTCGCGTATCTGCTGGCTCGATTCCCCCCGCTCCGCCTTGCCGGTCAGGCTCCCCCTGGGCAAGAGCGGGACCTCTACCGTCAGATCGAACCGATCGAGAAAGGGGCCGGAGAGCTTGCCCAGATAGCGCAAGATCTGATCCGGGCTGGAGCGGGTCTGGCCGTCGCCATAATGGCCGCAGGGGCTGGGATTCATGGCACCCACCAGTTGGAAGCGGGCGGGAAAATCCACCTGGCGGGCGGCACGACTGATGGTGATGTGCCCGGTCTCCAGCGGCTCGCGAAGGGAGTCGAGCACCTTGCGCTCGAACTCCGGCAGTTCATCCAGAAACAGTACCCCGTTGTGGGCGAGGGAAATTTCGCCAGGCCTGGGATGGGTACCCCCGCCCACCAGCGCCACCGCCGAGGCACTGTGATGGGGCGTGCGATACGGCCTGTGGTGCCAGTGGCCGGCGCGGGGGGTGAGGCCGCCGATGGAGTGAATGGCGGCGGTCTGCTGCGCCTCCTGTTCACTCAGCGGTGGCAGAATGCCGGGCAGACGGCTGGCCAACATGCTCTTGCCGGTGCCGGGGGGGCCGATGAACAACAGGTTGTGGCTGCCGGCGGCGGCGATCTCCAGCGCCCGCTTCGCCTGGGACTGACCGATCACGTCCTGCAGATCCGGCACGTCGGGCAGGGTCTCCGCGCTCTGGGGTTCCGGCAGCGGCAGTTCGTACTGGCCCGCCAGCCAGGCGGTGACCGCCAGCAGCTGGTGGGCGGTGCGCACCTCGGCATCCTGTATGAGGGAAGCCTCCGGACCGTTCTCCCGTGGGACCAGCAGGGTGCGCCCCGCGTCGCGGCAGGCGAGCACCGAGGGGAGCACCCCAAGCACGGGGCGGATCTCGCCCGTCAGGGCCAATTCCCCTAAAAATTCGTGATCGAGCAGGTATTTTGCGGGTATCTGCTTGGATGCTGCGAGAATGCCGATGGCGATGGCCAGGTCGAAACGGCCCCCCTCCTTGGGCAGATCCGCAGGGGCCAGGTTGACCGTGATGTGCTTGGCCGGAAATTCGAAATTGCCGTTGAGCAGGGCGCTGCGCACCCGATCCCGCGACTCTTTCACCGAGGTTTCCGGCAACCCCACCATGTTGAAGGCGGGCAGGCCGTTGGAGAGGTGCACTTCCACAGTGACTTGCGGCGCCGCTATCCCCAGGCTGGCACGGCTATAAACAACAGCTAATGACATAAATACCGTCCTTGGTTTGATGTAAATGCTGGTTAACCGTTTTTTATTAGTTTTTTTTCCAGTCGTCAGGTTTCAGAGCAGTCAAAATCAGAGTCTTGTCAGGTAAAAAGTGCTTGCCCAATAAAAATCACCGTGCTAGTTCTAATAGCCATTCGCGGCAAGCTCCGCTCCCATTTCACAGGATTTCCGGTTGTAACTATGAACATGGCCTCCCGTTTCGTCAGCATTATTGTGGTCCTAGTGGTGATTATTATCTCACCGCTCGGGGCTCGTTTGGCTGCACGGAACAAGGGATAGACCCACCACCGGACAGAACGAAACAAGCGACCCCCGAGCCTCACGGCCCGGGGGTTTTTTTTTCGACCAAAGGACAGGATTTTCCACATGAACGGCGCGCAGTTTTTGGTACAGGCTCTCAAGAAACAGGGTGTGACCCAGGTGTTTGGTTACCCGGGCGGAGCCATCATGCCGGTCTACGACGCCCTGTATGACGGTGGCCTGGCCCATCAGCTCTGCCGCCACGAGCAGGGTGCCGCCATGGCTGCGGTGGGTTATGCCCGCGCTTCCGGTCAGGTGGGGGTCTGCATCGCTACCTCTGGCCCCGGCGCCACCAACCTGGTCACCGGCCTCGCGGAGGCACTGCTCGATTCGGTACCGCTGGTGGCCATCAGCGGCCAGGTGCCCTGCGCCGCCGTCGGTACCGATGCCTTTCAGGAAGTGGACGTGCTCGGCATGTCCCTTTCCTGCACCAAGCACTCCTTCATGGTGACGGACCCGGCGGATCTGGGACGGGTCATTGCCGAAGCCTTCGCCATCGCCACCGAAGGGCGTCCGGGTCCCGTGCTCATCGACCTGCCCAAGGATGTGCAGCTGGCCGCCGTTCCTTCTCAAAGCCCGCTGTTTGCCGTGGAGGAACCCGAGCCCCTGAATCAGGCCGAGCTGACGGCCGCCCGCACCCTGCTGGCCGGTGCCGAGCGTCCGGTACTCTACGTCGGTGGTGGGGTGGGCATGGCCAATGCCGAGCAGCAGCTGCGCGACTTTGCCGCCACCACGGGGATGCCGGCGGTCACCACCCTCAAGGGGATAGGTGCCCTCGACCCCGACAGCCCCGTTTATCTGGGCATGCTCGGCATGCACGGTACCAAGGCCGCCAACCTGGCGGTACAGCAGTGCGATCTGCTGGTGGTGGTAGGCGCCCGTTTCGATGATCGGGTGACCGGCAAGCTGGAGGAATTTGCCCCCGAGGCGAAGGTGATCCACCTGGATGTGGACGCCGCCGAGTTCGGCAAGCGCCGCGCCGCCGATGTGGGGATCACCACGGATCTCAAGCGTGTGCTGCCCGCCCTGGCGATGACGCTGACCCTCGACCCCTGGCGCGAGCACTGCGCCACCATGGCTCGGGAATACGCCTTCCGCTACGACCATCCGGTTCAGGCCATCTACGCCCCGGCTCTGCTCAAAGAGCTTTCAAGCCAGCTGCCTGACACCAGCGTGGTGGCCTGCGACGTGGGTCAGCACCAGATGTGGGTGGCCCAGCACATGCGTTTCACCAGCCCGCGCAACCACCTCTCCAGTGCCGGCCTCGGCACCATGGGCTTCGGCCTGCCCGCCGCCATCGGCGCCAAGATGTCGCGCCCCGATGACGAGGTGGTGCTGGTGAGCGGGGACGGCTCCTTCATGATGAACGTGCAGGAGCTCGGCACCATCCGCCGGGCCCGGCTAAAGGTGAAGATGGTGCTGCTGGACAACCAGCGCCTCGGCATGGTGCGCCAATGGCAGGAGCTGTTCTTCGACGGTCGCTACAGCGAGACCAATCTGTCCGACAACCCCGATTTCGTCGCCCTGGCTGCCGCCTTCGGCATTCCCGGCGAGACCATCACATGCAAGGAAGAGATAGGTCCGGCACTGGATCGCCTGCTGGCGAGCGAGAGTGCCTATCTGCTGCATGTGGCTATTTCAGAGGAAGAAAATGTCTGGCCCCTGGTTCCGCCAGGAGTCGCCAACCACAAGATGATGGAGCAACGCCCATGAACCAGCTCAATACCAGCACCCTGGAAATCCATGCCCAACCCAGACCCGAAGTGATGGAACGGGTGCTGCGGGTGGTCCGTCACCGCGGTTTCAATCTCTGTGCCCTCAACATGGAGCAGGATTGCCAACAGCTGCGGATCACGGTTACTGTCGAATCGGTACGTCCCATCCAGCAGTTGTGGTGCCAGCTGGTCAAGCTGGTGGATGTCTCCCGGGTCGATGCACTGGAACAGCAACCCCGGATCAGAGCTTAAGGAGCCAAGCCAATGTCACAGCCTTCCCAATCCGCCGCCCACCCCCAATACATCTGGTTCAACGGCAAGCTGGTCCCCTGGCAGGATGCCCAGGTGCATGTCATGAGCCATGCCCTGCACTACGGCTCCTCGGTGTTCGAGGGGGTGCGGGCCTATGACACTCCCAAGGGGACCTGCATCTTCCGCCTGCAGGAGCACACCCGCCGCCTGTTCGACTCCGCCAAGATCTACTGGATGGACGTCCCCTACAGCGAGTCCGAAGTGAATGAAGCCTGCCGCACCGTGGTGCGCGAGAACGGCCTGAAGAGCGGCTACCTGCGCCCGCTGGCCTTTGTCGGCAACGTGGGGCTGGGGCTGCATCCGCCGCTGGATGCCAAGGCCGACCTCATGGTCGCGGCCCTGCCCTGGGGCGCCTACCTCGGTGAAGAGGGGCTGAAAAACGGGGTGGATGTGTGCGTCACCTCCTGGAACCGGCTCGCTCCCAACACCATCCCGACCGGTGCCAAGGCGGGGGGCAACTATCTCTCCTCCCAGCTCATCAGCCGCGAGGCCAAGCGCAACGGCTTCGCCGAGGGGTTGGCGCTGGATGTGAACGGCTATCTGAGCGAAGGGGCGGGGGAGAACCTGTTTCTGGTGAAGAACGGCGTGCTGTTCACCCCGCCCGCCACCGCCGCCATCCTGCCCGGCATCACCCGCGACACCATCATGACGCTGGCCCGCGACTTGGGTTACGAGGTACGCGAGCAGGCGCTGCCCCGTGAGGCGCTCTATGTCGCAGACGAAATC
Organism: Aeromonas sp. ASNIH1; assembly: GCF_002934285.1. Taxonomy (NCBI): domain Bacteria; kingdom Pseudomonadati; phylum Pseudomonadota; class Gammaproteobacteria; order Aeromonadales; family Aeromonadaceae; genus Aeromonas; species Aeromonas sp. ASNIH1. The sequence goes on from NZ_CP026228.1 coordinate 1,711,724, forward strand.
TTCATGACCGGCACCGCCGCAGAGGTGACCCCGGTGCGCTCGGTGGATCGGATGAAGGTGGGCGCCGGTTGCCGTGGCCCGGTGACCGAGCAGTTGCAGAACGCCTTCTTCGGCCTGTTCAACGGCAAGACCGAAGACAAGTGGGGCTGGCTGACGCCGGTCAACGACTGATGATAGCGGGGAGGCGTCACGCCTCCCCGAGTCGCTTCCGGTGAAGGCTCCCCGAGGTGCCTTCACCAGGATCGATTCCCGATCCGCGAATCACACATTCATGTTGAAAGACAATGCGCCCCAGGGGCATTCAGGGAGTAGAGACAATGCCGAAGTTGAGATCCGCCACCACCACCCACGGACGTAACATGGCCGGGGCCCGCGCCCTCTGGCGTGCCACCGGCATGACCGATCAGGATTTCGGCAAGCCCATCATCGCCGTGGTCAACTCTTTCACCCAGTTCGTGCCGGGCCACGTCCACCTCAAGGATCTGGGCCAGCTGGTCGCCCGCGAAATCGAGGCGGCTGGCGGGGTCGCGAAGGAGTTCAACACCATCGCCGTGGATGACGGCATCGCCATGGGCCACGGTGGCATGCTCTATTCCCTGCCGTCCCGCGAACTCATCGCCGACTCGGTGGAGTACATGGTCAACGCCCACTGCGCCGACGCCATGGTCTGCATCTCCAACTGCGACAAGATCACCCCGGGGATGCTGATGGCTGCCCTGCGCATCAACATCCCGGTGATCTTCGTCTCCGGCGGCCCCATGGAAGCGGGCAAGACCAAGCTCTCCGACCAGATCATCAAGTTGGATCTGGTGGACGCCATGATCCAGGGTGCCGACCCCAAGGTCTCCGATGCACAGAGCGATCAGATCGAGCGCAGCGCCTGCCCCACCTGCGGCTCCTGCTCCGGCATGTTCACCGCCAACTCCATGAACTGCCTGACCGAGGCACTGGGTCTCTCCCAGCCGGGCAACGGCTCCCTGCTGGCGACCCACGCCGATCGCGAGCAGCTGTTCAAGCTGGCGGGCCAGCGTATCGTCACTCTGGCCAAGCGCTGGTATGAGCAGGACGATGCCTCGGCACTGCCGCGCAACATCGCCACCAAGGCGGCGTTCGAGAACGCCATGGCGCTCGACATCGCCATGGGCGGCTCCACCAACACCGTGCTGCACCTGCTGGCGGCAGCCCAGGAGGCGGGTGTCGACTTCACCATGGCCGACATCGACCGCATGTCCCGCAAGGTGCCCCAGCTTTGCAAGGTGGCGCCCTCCACCCAGAAGTACCACATGGAAGACGTGCACCGCGCCGGCGGCGTGGTCGCCATCCTGGGTCAGCTGGAAAAAGCGGGCCTGGTGCACGGGGATACCCGCAACGTGCTGGGTACTTCTCTGGTAGAGCTGCTGGCCGAATATGACGTCAGTCGCAGCAATGACAAGGGGGTTCACGACTTCTACCGTGCAGGTCCTGCCGGCATCCGTACCACCAAGGCGTTCAGTCAGGATTGCCGCTGGCCCGAGCTGGATCTGGACCGCGCCGAGGGGTGCATCCGCTCCTTCGATCACGCTTACAGCCAGGAAGGTGGCCTGGCGGTCCTCGCTGGCAACCTCGCCCTCAACGGGGCCATCGTCAAGACTGCCGGGGTGGACGAGGAGAACCTCACCTTCCGCGGCCCGGCCCGGGTATTCGAGAGCCAGGAGAGCGCGGTGAGCGGCATTCTGGACGGCACGGTGAAAGCCGGTGAAGTGGTGGTGATCCGCTACGAGGGCCCGAAAGGGGGCCCCGGTATGCAGGAGATGCTCTACCCCACCACCTATCTGAAATCCATGGGATTGGGCAAGGCGTGTGCCCTCATCACCGACGGTCGCTTCTCCGGCGGTACCTCGGGTCTCTCCATTGGCCACGTCTCCCCGGAGGCGGCCTCTGGCGGCACTATCGGTCTGGTGGAGGATGGCGACATCATCAACATCGACATCCCGGCCCGCAGCATGGTGCTGGAGGTGGCCGACAGCGTGCTGGCTGCTCGTCGCGCCGCCGTCTCTGCCCGTGGTTGGAAGCCGGTCGATCGTCAGCGCGAGGTCTCCTTTGCCCTGCGTGCCTACGCCATGTTCGCCACCAGCGCCGACAAGGGCGCGGTGCGCGATCGCACCCTGCTGGGGGAGTGAGAGGATGAACTGTCATGATATGGGCGCATTGCGCGCCCTTCGCCACGAGACGGGGGTATAAACCATGGTCTCTGCGGCGGATTATCTACGCAAGGTACTGCTCTCCCCCGTCTACGAGGCGGCGAGGGTCACCCCTTTGCAAACCCTGAAGAAACTCTCCGAGCGGCTTGGCAATCACGTCAGCCTGAAGCGGGAGGATCTGCAACCGGTTCACTCCTTCAAGCTGCGCGGCGCCTACCACAAGATCGCCACCCTGACCCAGGAGCAGAAAGAGCGCGGCGTCATCGCCGCCTCCGCCGGCAACCACGCCCAGGGGGTCGCCCTGTCGGCCGCCAAGCTCGGCATCAAGGCGATCATCGTGATGCCCAAGACCACGCCGGACATCAAGATCGACGCGGTGCGCCGTCAGGGCGGCAACGTCATGCTGTTTGGCAACAGCTTCGATGAGGCTTACGGCGAGAGCCGCCGCCTCGCCGAGTTGGAGGGCTACACCCTGATCCCGCCGTTCGACGACGTCGAGGTGATCGCCGGTCAGGGCACCATCGGCAAGGAGCTGCTGGAGCAGGATACCCACCTCACCCACGTCTTCGTGCCGGTGGGCGGCGGCGGCCTGGCCGCCGGGGTGGCGGTCTACATCAAGCAGCTGCTGCCGGATGTGAAGGTGATCGGGGTGGAGGCGGAGGGGTCCGCCTGCCTCAAGGCCGCGCTGGCGGCCGGCGAGCCGGTCAATCTGGAGCGGGTCTCCCTGTTTGCGGACGGGGTGGCGGTCAAGCGCATCGGCGAGGAGACCTTCCGGCTGTGCAACCAGTATCTGGACGAGGTGGTGACCGTCTCCAACGACCAGATCTGCGCCGCGCTCAAAGACATCTTCGACGACTGCCGCGCCATCGCCGAGCCGTCAGGGGCCTTGTCGCTGGCGGGCCTCAAAGCGTACAGCGAGCGAGAGCAGGTCAAGGGTGGTCGGATGGCGGCCATTCTGTCCGGCGCCAACGTCAACTTCCACAGCCTGCGCTACGTTTCCGAGCGCTGCGAGATCGGCGAGAAGCGCGAGGGCATGCTGGCGGTGACCATCCCCGAGCGCAAGGGGGCCTTCCTCGACTTCTGCCGTCAGCTGGGGCCCCGCATGGTGACCGAGTTCAACTACCGCTACGCCGATGCCGAGCAGGCGTCGCTGTTCGTCTCGGTGCGCCTCACCGGCGGTGACGAGGAGCTGGGCCAGATCATCGATCAACTCGGCGGCAACGGTTATCCGGTGGTCAACATGACCGAGAGCGAGTTGGCCAAGAACCACGTGCGCTACATGATTGGCGGCCGCCCGGCCCGGCCCCTCGGTGAGCGTCTCTACAGCTTCAAGTTTCCGGAGCAGCCTGGCGCCCTGATGCGCTTTCTCGAGACCCTGGGCTGTCGCTGGAACATCAGCCTGTTCCACTACCGCAACCACGGCGCCGACTACGGACGGGTGCTCTGCGCCTTCGAGCTGCCGGACGAGGACGTGGCGGCTTTCCACGACTACCTGCACGAGATTGGCTACGGCTGGAAAGAGGTGAGCGAGGATCCCGCCTACCGCCTGTTCCTGGCGAGCCAGGGCAGTCAGTGAGCGGGGAGCCATCCCCTTGCCAGATGAAAAACGAAGAGCCCGGCTCTTCGTTTTTTTATGGGCAACGCGCCGGCCCCCATGATTGGGGGCACGGTGGCTGATAATGTCGGCAATATCACACTCCTGAGTCCCTGGTCGTTTGAGGCTGGTTGCAGATGGGATAATCTGAATGCGGGGCTTGGGTTCAGGGCCCCGTCAGGGAAGAGAGACGCAGCCGCGTCATAACAATTCATTGCAGGGGCTCATCCATGAACAGATCTATGCTCGCCGTCCTGATCGGCGCTTTGATGGCAACAGGGACGGTGCAGGCTGCCGCCCAGGACAACACCTGGTATGTCGGCGGCAAGGCCGGCTGGTCAAATTATTACGGGGTGGATTACAACGCTCAGGTCGAAGAGCTGTTCGATGCGACCAAGGTGAACGAGAACAGCGATGATCTCGGTCTGGGGCTGTTTGCCGGTTATCAGGTGAACAGAAACGTGGCGATTGAGCTCGGCTATGACTGGCTCGGCAAGTATCAGGTGGACAAGCACTACTCGGGCAACGGGGTTGATTTCGCACTCGATGGCGAGGCCAAGGCCCAGATGGTGCAGGCCACCATGAAGATCATCCTGCCTGCAACCTCGGCACTGGATATCTACGGCCGTCTCGGGGGGGCCTATGCCTGGACCGAGAGCTCACTCAACGTCAGGGCCAGCGATGGCACCAGCAGCCTCTCCGAATCCCATGAGGGCAACAAATATCATGGTGCCGCCTTTGTCGGGGCGCTGGGGGTCGAATACGCCATCGACAAGGATTGGGCCGCCCGCCTCGAATACCAGTACACCACCCCCCTTGGCAAGACTTCCCTCGACGAGTCAGGCATCGAGATGGACAACGGCCTGCTGTCGGTCGGCATGCTCTATCGCTTCGGCCAGATCGGCGAAGAGCCGGTGGCACCAACGCCTGCGCCCGAACCTGCGCCCGCCCCGGCCCCCGTGCTGGTGGAGAAACAGTTCAGCCTGGATTCCGATGTGCTGTTCGAGTTCAACAAGGCGACCCTGAAGCCAGCCGCCAGTCAGGCCCTCGACAACCTGTTTGCCCAGATCCTGGCGGCCAATCCGAAAGACGGGGTGGCGACGGTGATCGGTCATACCGACCGCATCGGCTCGGAGGCCTACAACCAGTCCCTCTCCGAACAGCGTGCCCGCACGGTGGCGGATTATCTCATCGCCAAGGGATTGTTTGCCGACAAGGTGCGTGCCGAAGGGCGGGGAGAGTCTTCGCCCGTGACCGGGGGCAGCTGCCCGGATGGCGCCAAGGCGCAGATGATCGCCTGCCTGGCCCCAGATCGCCGGGTCGAGGTACGCCTGACCGGGGTCTCCCAGGTCGCCGAATAAGCCATCTTTGCCTTGCTATTAAACAACGAGGGGGCCTTGGCCCCCTCGTTGTTTATGTGGTTGTGAGTCGTGACGTTTGCAGCCGCCTGGCGCAATGACTCACCATGATCAGCAGCAAGGCGCCGGGCAGCACTGTTTGCCAGAGGAAAGGCCAGGACTGGGTGGTGAGCAGGATCAACAGTGGATTGGCTCCGGCAGGGGGGTGGATCAGCCCCAGTCCCTGCATGAGTGCAATGGACAGGCCCACACCCAGCGCCAGCTTGAGTTCCATCGGTAGCGGTAGCAATTGCACCACCAACCCCACGGTGGCCGATAACAGGTGGCCTCCCAGCACGTTCTGCGGACGGGCCAGCGGACTGTCCGGCAGTGAGAAGAGCAGCACACAGCTTGCCCCGAACGGTGCCATCAACAGGGTCGACTGCCAGCTCATGTCCAGCCAGCCGAGCAACATTATGGCCAGGCAGGCACCGAGCCCTGCCAGCCAGGCACTTCGCCATCGTCTTGTTTCCATCTCCTGTCTCCTTGTCTGTGCCGGATCACTTGATCCAGCCTGCGACATTAGGTAGACAGATCGGTGTACTTCAAGAGGAAAGTCACCATGAGCGACAAACGGCAACAGCTGATGACGACAGCCTATCGGTTGTTCAATCGTCACGGCTTTCACGCCACCGGCATCGATCGCATCTGGGCCGAGGCAGGCAGTACCAAACGCACCCTCTATCGCCACTTCCCCACCAAGGATGCCTTGATCGAAGCGGTGCTGATGGCGCGGGATGCGGAGTTCTTTGCCCTGCTCGATGCCAGGATGGATGGGGTGTCGGGGCGGGAGGCCAGGTTGCTGGCGCTGCTCGATGGCTTTGCGGACTGGTTTGGTCGCAGCGACTTCTACGGCTGCAACTTCATCAACGCGAGCGCCGAGTTCTCCGATCCTCGCCATCCGGTGCGCAAGCTGGTGGTGGCCCACAAGCGGGCGTTGCTGAACTGGGTCAGGGAGGCCCTCGAATGCACCGAGGTGCAGGCCACCGGATTATGCCTGCTGCTGGAAGGGGCCGTGGTGATGGCCCACAGCTATCAGCAGCCCCTGGCTTTGGAACAGGCCAGGGTGTTGGCGGAGGCCGTGCTGGCAGAGCCGCGCTAGTTCAGTTCCGTGGGGTCGATATCCAGACTCCAGCGCACCCGCTTGGTCTCGGGCCACCCCTCCAGCTCCTTCACCGCCCAGTCGAGCAGCTGGGCCAGCGGTGCCCGGCTGGGCCCCTGCACCAGCAGCTGCATGCGAAACTTGCCCGCCTTGCGCTCCATGAAGCCGCTGATGGGCCCGAGCACCTGCACCTGGGGGTAGCGGGCGCTGCGCAGGGTATCGGCGAGGCGGGCGAGGAATAACTGCACCTCGTCCCGGCCGTTGGCCTCGGCCCTGAACAACCCCTGATGGCTGAAGGGCGGCAGCCCCAGCAGGCGACGCTCTTTCAGCGCGGTATCGGCGAAGTGGCCATAGCCGTTCTGGGTCAGATCCTGCAGCAGGGCGTGTTCGGGATGGTGGCTCTGCAGCACCACCAACCCGGGTTTGCTGGCACGACCAGCCCGGCCCGCCACCTGGGTGTAGAGCTGAGCCAGTTTCTCGGCAGCGCGAAAATCGGCGCTGAACAGGGCGCCATCCACATCCAGCAGGCCCACCAACGTCACGTCCGGGAAGTGGTGGCCCTTGGCCAGCATCTGGGTGCCGATCAGGATCTTGTACTTGCCCGCCTTGATGTCGCCGAGGTGGGTTTCGAGTTCCCCCTTGCGGCGGGTGTTGTCCCGGTCGATGCGCACCACCGGATATTGCGGGAACACGGTGCCGAGCAGCTGCTCCAGCTGCTCGGTGCCGACCCCGGAGCCGATGAGCTCGCTGCTGCCGCACTCGGGGCAGTGATGGGGCAACGGGCGCACGCTGTCGCAGTGGTGGCAGTGCAGCCGTCGCCCGGCCTGATGCCAGGTGTACCAGGCGTCGCAGCGCTCGCAGGCGGCACTCCAGCCGCACTGGTGGCAGATAAGAGCCGGGGCATAGCCACGACGGTTGAGAAACAGCATTACCTGGTTGCCCGCCGCCAGATGCTCTGCCATCAGCTGTTCCAGCTGGGGGGAGAGCCCGGCCTGCAGCCGCACGTTCTTGATGTCCAGGATCACCTGACGAGCAGTCTGGGCGTTGCCGGCGCGGCGAGTGAGCGTGAGGTGGTGATACTTGCCGCTACGGGCGTTGTGCAATGTCTCCAGCGACGGGGTGGCAGATCCAAGCAGGATGGGAATGCCGGCGCGATGGGCCCGCATCACCGCCAGATCCCGCGCGTGGTAGCGAAAGCCGTCCTGTTGCTTGAAGGAGCCGTCGTGCTCCTCGTCGATGATGATGATGCCGAGGTCCTTGAACGGCGTGAACACCGCGGATCGGGTGCCGATCAGAATGGCGGCCCCGCCGTCGCGGCAGGCCAGCCAGGCATCGAGCCGCTCCCTGTCGTTCATGGCGGAGTTCATCGCCACCACGGGCACGTTGAAGCGGCGCCGGAAGCGGTTGATGGTCTGGGGGGTGAGGCCAATTTCCGGCACCATCACCAGCGCCTGCTTGCCCGCCTTGAGCAGGGGCTCGAGGATGCTGAGGTAAACCTCGGTCTTGCCGGAGCCCGTGATGCCGTCCAGCAGGAAGGCTCCGAACTTGTTGCTCTGGCTGGTGACGGCGGCCACCGCCAGCGCCTGCTCGCCGTTGAGGCGCAGCCCCTCCCCCGGCTCGAAGCGGGTGGCCCAGTCGCCATCATGGCTAGGCTCCAGCGAGCGCTTCTCCAGCAGTCCCTTCTTCTCCAGCGCGGTGAGGGCTGCGCTCTGGATCTCCTCCTGTTTGAGGGCGGAGGGGGTCTGCGGCCCCTTGCGCAGCAAGGCGAGGGCCTGCTGCTGCTTGGCCGCCCGCTTGAGCTCGTTGAGGTCGATGGCCATGCCCGCATCGGTGGCAAACCAGAACTCCAGCTCCCGATAGGCGGCGGGCTCCCCCTTGCGCACCAGCACCGGCAGGGCGTGGGGCAGTACCTCTCCCAGCGGGTGCTGGTAGTAACCGGCGCTCCAGGCCATCAGCGCCAGAATGTCGGGCCCCAGCACGGGGGCGCTGTCGAGCACCCTCTTCAAGGGCTTTAATTTGTTGCGGGGGACCTGGCTCTCGGTCGGGTGATCCACCACCAGACCGACCAGGGTCTGCGGGCCGAACGGGATCTCGACCCGGCAACCGGGGGCAGGCAAGGGCAGGGGAGAGAGATAGTCGAAATGACGGCGTAACGGCACCGGCACAGCCACACGAACCAGATCCAGCGTTTGGGAAGAATTCACCAGGGGTTGCCTATTTTTTCTGCGAAGCCACTTGCCTGATCTCAGGCGTTTCCTATATTATTCGCAGCCTTTGAAACTGTGTTCAACAATCGTGTGGTGTCCGACAAGAGATCGGATGGCGACACGGCCTGATAATTGAGGTTGTCCATGAAAGCTGGTATCCATCCTGACTACGTAGCCATCACCGCCAAGTGCTCTTGCGGTAACGTCATCAACACCTTCTCTACCATCGGTAAAGATCTGAACCTGGACGTGTGCTCCGAGTGCCACCCGTTCTACACCGGCAAGCAGAAAGAAGTTTCTAGCGGCGGCCGCGTAGACAAGTTCAACAAGCGTTTCGGTGGCTTGACCTCCAAGAAGTAATCTTGCTTCTGAAGAATTCTGAAAAAGGCGCCCATCGGGTGCCTTTTTTATTGGCCGCCATTCTGTAATTCCCCGCTTTGCCCTATGGTGTTGGCTCAACCAAGGGAGAAGAGCCGATGCGCACATGTCTGGTGATGGGAGCTGCCGGGTACATAGGATCCTACCTGGTGCCTCATCTGCAGGGTCTGGGGTACAGGGTCATCGCCGGGGCCCGTCGTCCCTGCCGTCTGCCGGAGGGGGTGGCGTTTCGCCTCGCCGACAGCCTCAAGCCTGCCACCCTGCCCCCTGCGCTGGCGGGGGTCGACACCGTCTTCTATCTGGTACACGCCATGGGGGCGGGGGCCGGTTTTCACCGGCTGGAGCAGCAGGGAGTGAAGAACTTCGCCGCCGCCGCCCGTGCCGCCGGGGTGCGCCGTATCGTCTATCTCGGCGCCATCCAGCCCGAGCCCTGCAACAGTCGCCACCTCAACTCCCGGCGCTACTGTGGGGAGCTGTTTCGCAGCGCAGGGGTGCCCACGGTAGAGCTGCGTGCCGGCATCATCATAGGCCCCGGCTCGGCGGCGTTCGAGGTGATGCGGGATCTGGTGTACAACCTGCCCATGATGGTGACGCCCAAGTGGGTGCGTTCCCGCACGCCCCCCATCGCCCTCTCCAACCTCTTGCACTATCTGGGCGGGCTGGTGGAGGCCGACGGGGTGGATGGCCAGATCTTCAATGCGGCGGGCCCCGAGCTGCTCAGCTACCAGCAGCAGCTCCAAAAATTCGCCGCCCATATCGGCAAACGCTGCCCCATCATTCCGATCCCCTTTTTGAGCCCCCGGCTCTCCGCCTGGTGGCTGCAGTTCGCCACTTCGGTTCCCCAACCCATCGCCAAGGCGCTGGTGGGGGGGCTCAAGCACGACATCCCGGCGGATGACGGCCCCTTGCGCGCCCTGCTGCCCCAGCATCTGCTCAGCTTCGATGAGGCGCTGGCGGAGAGCCTGGCGCTGGAGCAGAGGCTCGGTGCCGAGCAGCACGGGGAGGAGACGCCCCTTGGTCTGCGCTGGCGTCATCCCGAATATGGCTTCTACGACCGCACCGCCAGCGGGGAGGCGGATTGCCTCGCCGCCCCCGAGGTGATGTGGCAGGTGTTGCAGCAACTGGGGGGTGAGCAGCGCTACTTCTACATGAACGAGCTGTGGGTGGTGCGCGAATGGATGGATCATCTGATCGGCGGCCCGGCCCGGACCCGGGGACGCACCAACCCGGATCGCTTCGTGAAGGGGGACATGCTGGACTCCTGGCAGATCCTCGGGGTGGATGAAGGACGCAGGCTGGATCTGCTGTTCAACATGAAGGCCCCCGGCGTCGGTCGGCTGGAGTTCAACATCCAGCCCCTGGAGTCCGGCCTGACCCGGCTGCGGGTGACGGCCCACTGGCATCCGCAGGGGGCCTGGGGGCTGGCCTACTGGCTTGCCATGCTGCCGTTTCACCTCTTCATCTTCCAGGGGATGACGGAGGCCATCGCCCGGCAGGCAGAGGCAAAAGCCGGCATTCCAGTCATGGATTGAAATCGAATCTATAACTAATTGGGTAGTTTTGGGTGGCATGACATGCTACTGACTAGCCTGTCATTGCTAGCCAGCGATATTTTATGCTGTGAAAGGGCGGGGGATTTCTTTATGATCCTCAGCCCTCGCCCGCTGGCGAGCCAACGCATCACTCATTCATTTCCGTATCGGGGTCCCCCATGTCCGATCAGCAGCACGATCTCCGCCAACAGGCACTCGACTACCACGCCCAACCCGTTCCGGGCAAAATCGCCATCGCCCTCACCAAGCCCGCCGAGACCGCTCGCGATCTGGCGCTGGCCTACAGCCCGGGCGTTGCCGAACCGGTACGCGAGATCGCCGCCAATCCGGCCGATGCCTACCGCTACACCGGCAAGGGCAACCTGGTGGCCGTCATCTCCAACGGCACCGCCATTCTGGGGCTGGGCAATCTGGGCCCGCTGGCCTCCAAGCCGGTGATGGAGGGCAAGGCCCTGCTGTTCAAGCGCTTTGCCGGCATCGACGCCATCGACATCGAGGTGAAGCACGAGACCAGCGCCCAGTTCATCGATACGGTGGCCGCCATCGCCGACACCTTCGGCGGCATCAACCTGGAAGACATCAAGGCCCCCGAGTGCTTCGAGATTGAAGAGGCGCTGATCGCCCGCTGCGACATCCCGGTGTTCCACGATGACCAGCACGGTACCGCCATCGTCACCGCCGCCGGGCTGCTCAACGCGCTGGAAGTGCAGGGCAAGGAGATTGGCACCAGCCGCATCGTCTGCATGGGCGCCGGTGCCGCCGCCACCGCCTGCATGGATCTGCTGATCAAGTGCGGGGCTGCGCCGCACAACATCTTCATGCTGGACCGCCAGGGTGTGATCCACAGTGGCCGCACCGATCTGAACCAGTACAAGCAGCGTTTCGCCAACGACACCCCCCTGCGCACCCTGATGGAGGTGATCGAGGGGGCTGACGTCTTCGTCGGCGTCTCCGGCCCGGACGTACTGCCCGCCGAGGCGGTGGCCCTGATGGCCCCCAACCCGGTGATCTTCGCCTGCTCCAATCCGGACCCCGAGATCAAGCCTGCCCTGGCTCACGGAGTGCGCGGGGATCTCATCATGGGTACCGGCCGCTCGGACTACCCGAACCAGATCAACAACGTGCTCTGCTTCCCCTTCATCTTCCGCGGCGCCCTCGACGCCCGTGCCAGCCGCATCAACGATGCCATGAAGATCGCGGCAGTGGAGGCGATCCGGGCTCTGGCCAAGGAGCCGGTACCCGCAGAGGTGCTGACCGCCGCTGGCGTGAGTGAACTCGCCTTCGGCAAGGATTACGTCATTCCCAAGCCCATGGACGCCCGCCTGCTGCCGCGGGTTGCCTGTGCCGTGGCACTGGCGGCGGTTGCCTCCGGGGTGGCCCGCATCGAACTGCCGGCGGATTACATGCTGGGTTGAGTCACGGCAAGCGCGTAAAAAACAGAAGGGGCCCCCTGTCGGGGGCCCCTTTTTCATGACGGAAGCGGGCAGCTTACTTGGTCTTGGGGGCAACCTTGACGGCCGGCGCCTTGGCGTGGGCAGCCTTGTGATGCTTTTTCACGACCTTGGTCTGGGTGGCGTGGGGAGCGGCGGCCTTGGTCGGGGTGGCGGCCATGGTGAAGCCGGAGGTCAGGGCGAAGACAGCGGCCAGAGTCAGGGGGATCAGCTTGTTCATATTCCAGTTCCTCGTTCGGTTTGATGACATGGAGCGTTTCTCCATGACTTCATCCTAGGGTTGTTCGACCTGCGGTTCAGTGAGCGACTGGTGACGGTTTGTATCCAAATGTACGGGCAGGGTCAGGCAGAAACGGGCACCGCTGCGGCTTGGCAGCAGTTGCACCTCGCCGCCGTGGTGGCGGGCGATGCTGCGCACGATGGCCAGCCCCAGCCCGGCGCCGCCGGTGCGTCTGTCCCGGCTCTGATCCAGGCGCACGAAGGGCTCGAAGATTTGCGGGGCCAGCGCGGGATCGATGCCGGGGCCATCGTCGGCCACCTCCAGCAGATAGTCGTCCCCCTGTCGCGCTATGCAGAGGCTTGCCTGGCTGGTGGCATGGCGCAGGGCGTTGCCGATGAGGTTTTCCAGCGCCCGGTCCAGCAATCGGGTGTCGCCGCGCCAGGGCAGAGCCATGGCCGGGCGCACGAAGTCGAGCCGCTTGTCCGGTCGCAGGGCCTGCCAGTCGGCCAGGCGGCTTCCGGCCCAGCTGCCGAGCTCCAGATCGCTGCATTGCAGCGGCAGTTCGGGGCGATCGAGCCTGGCATAGGTGAGCATCTCCTCGATGAGGGCATCGAGGGTGCCGAGGTCCCGCTCCAGCCCCTGCTGCTCCTCGGGTGAGGGAGGCTCGGCCAGCATGGCGAGGCGATAGCGCAGCCGCACCAGGGGGGAGCGCAGCTCGTGGGCGATGGCGTCGGTCAACTGTTTGCGACTGGCCAGCATGGCCTGCAACTGCTCCGCCATCTGGTCGAAGGTGCGGCCAACCCGGCTCAGGCTGCTGCCGGGCGGCAAACCGGTGCGACAGGAGAGATCCCCGTCGCCGACCCGGCGGGCGGTCTGTTCGAGCTGTTGCAGGCCGCGCCAGTGGGGGCGCAGCCAGAGCAGGATGGGCAGGCCGAGGGAAAGGCCGATGAGCAGCAGCAGCCCCACGTCCACCCAGTGCAGCTCGTGCAGGTAGGAGAGGTAGGGGACGGGGCCGACGATCAGCACCTTGTCGGTGTTCGGGATGCGCTGCAGGAAGGTGTCATCCTCCTCGACGATGACGATGTTGCCCGCCTCGAGGAAGGCCTGATCCTCGCTGGCCAGGGGCTGGTTGGCGAGGACGCCGATCTGCAGCGGCAGATTGAGCTGGCGGCTCTGCTCGCCGGTGCGGGTGGCCCAGTGTTCCGGCGGCAGCCGGGCCAGCTCGCCAGTGAGCAGGCCGAGGGAGCCTTGCATCATCCGCTCCAGATAACGGTCCCCCGCCCGCTCTGCACTGACCTGATAGACCAGCCCGATGAGCAGAATGGCGAGGGTGAAGCAGCCTATCAGCAGCAGATAGAACTGGATAAACAGGCGTCGCATCGGGGCTCTCCTCTTGCCTGGATTGCGTCTGGACATTGCCTTGTTGCCCCTCATCCCCAACCCTTCTCCCGCAAGGGGAGAAGGCTGAGTGCATCAAGGTCATTCGGCGGGGCTTATTCCCAGGCCTGGGGCACCAGCAGGTAACCTTTCTGGCGCACCGTCTTGATCCAGATCGAGTTGTTGCTGTCATTCCCTGGCTTCTGGTGTGCAGGCGTGTGAGACACCAGCTCATTCCCAAGCCTGGGGTACGAGTAGATAACCCTTCTGGCGCACCGTCTTGATGCGGGTCGGGTTGTTTCTGTCATCCCCGAGCCGGCGGCGCAGACGGGAGATGGCCACGTCCATGCTGCGATCCTGGCCGTCGTAGTCGCGCCCCCGCAGGCTGCGAAACAGCGCCTCCCGCCCCAGGATCTGGCCGGCGTGGCAGGCCAGCTCCCACAGGAGGTCGAAATCGGCGGTGGAGAGGGGGATGCTCTCCCCATCGAGGCGCACGTCCCGACCCGGGCCGTCTATCTGGAGGCGGCCGAACTGCAGGCGCTGGGGCGGGGCGGCGGGGACCACGGCCTGCTGGCTCTGCCCCTGCTGGCGAAACTGGACTCGCAGCCGGGCCAGCAGCACCGGGGGGGGCGTGGTCTTGAGGATGTAGTCGTTGGCCCCCAGCTCCAGGCTCAGGATCTGGTTCATGTCGCTGTCGAGCGAAGTGAGCATGACGATGGGGCCGGCAAAGCGCGGGCGCAGATCCCGGCACAGGGAGAGGCCATCCTGCCCCGGCAGCATGATGTCGAGCAGCACCAGATCCGGCTGCTCGGCCAGGGCCCTGTCGAGAGCCCGGTCACCCCGGGTCTCCAGCAGCACCTCGATGTCGTGGCGACCGAGCCAGCTGCTGATGAGCTGGCCAATCTCGGGATCGTCTTCAACAAACAGAACGCGTGGCATGGTGGCGTGATTCCCCGGTCATGGCGTGAGTGGGCGTGTCGCCAGCATAACGGCTGCGTCCGCGCTCTGCACCGGGATAACTAATCAATGCGGGGGTTTTTGCCCCTTCTCCCGGGGGAGAAGGGGGGACAGGATGAAGCGGTTGGTATCGGGCCGCCCCCACTTGTCCCGTGGCGGGTCGGGGCGGCGCGATGAGGCAGGATCCGTGCCCTTCAGTGGCCATAGCGGCTCCGGCTGCCATGGAGCAGCCGGGGAACCGCCCGGATCAGCCGCCCTTGCGCTTCAGGTACACCCCGGCTTCCATGTGGTGGGTCCAGGGGAACTGGTCGAACAGGGCGAAGCGGGCGATCTCGTGGGTTTCACCGAGCACGGCCATGTTGGCCTGCAGGGTCTCTGGGTTGCAGGAGATGTAGAGGATGTTGTCGTAATCCTGCACCAGCTTGACGGTGGCGTCGTCCAGACCGGCCCGGGGCGGGTCGACGAAGATGGTGTTGCACTGGTAGGCGCCGAGATCGACCCCCTTGAGGCGGTTGAACTCCCGCTCGCCGCGCATCGCCATGGTGAACTCCTCCGCTGACATGCGCAGGATGATCAGGTTGTCGACGCCGTTGGCGGCGATGTTGAATTGGGCGGAGTCCACGCTCGGCTTGGCGATCTCGGTGGCCAGCACTTTGCGAAAGTTCTGCGCCAGGGCGATGGAGAAGTTGCCGTTGCCGCAGTAGAGCTCCAGCAGGTCCCCCTCGCTCCCCTTGGTCACGTCCAGGGCCCAGCCCAGCATCTGTTCGTTGATGGCGGCGTTGGGCTGGGTGAAGCTGTTTTCCACCTGCTTGTAGACCAGCTCGCGCCCCTGCACGGTCAGGCGTTCGATGACGAAGTCATCCCCCAGGCAGATCTTCTGCTTGTGGGCGCGGCCAATCAGTTGCAGCTCGAACCCCTTGGCACGCAGGTCGGCCTGCAGCGCCTCGGCGGCCTGCTGCCACTCGGCTTCCAGCTTGCGGTGGTAGAGCAGGCTGACGCAGATCTGGCCGGACTGGGTGGAGAGATAGTCGATCTGGAACAGCTTCTTGCGCAGCACGGGGTGCGGGCGTAGCCCGGCCAGCAGCACCGGCATCAGCCGGTTGATGAGCAGGCTGGCGGTGGGGAAGCTGTCGACCCGGATGATCTCCTTGGTGGCCGGTGCATACATGCAGTGGAAGAGGTCGTCCCCCTCGTGCCAGATGCGGAACTCGGCGCGCATCCGGTAGTGCTCGGCGGGAGAGGCGTGCAGCTCCAGCGCAGGCGGATTGAAGGGGGCGAACAGCTGGGTGAGGCGATCGCGCTTCTCGTCGAGCTGGGCCTGGTAGTCGGCAGGAGTCCGTCTGCCCTGGGCGTCGGCGGAAGAGGGCTGGGATTGAGTCATGGATATCTCGCATGCACCGGGCTGAGCCGGGGAAAGACCGGGGGAAGGCCGCAGCCAACCAAAGGGTGGGGATTTTAAAAGGCCGTTGCGGATTGTCCAAGTTTTTTGTGGTCAAGAAGTGGCCAGTCGGGCCGATAACCGATCCACCACTATAGGCGGGAGAGTAATGATGCAAATTGATGGCATGGGCGCAGCCCAACCCAAGGGAGTGGGCATTGCTCCCAAATCGCCTCAACAGACGGAGTCGAAGACGGCGGACAAGGGGGATGAGGTCTCCCTGAACAAGCCCCCGAAATGGGCCCAGGTGCTGATCCAGCAGGCGCTGCAATTTGCGCTGGAGATCAACGGCCAGGGCTACAAGGCACCCAAGGTGAAGGAACCCCAGGAGATCACCCCGGAGACCCTGTTCGATTTCCAGTCGGTGGCGGACAACGTGTTGCAGTTCGTCACCGGGCGGATAGGCGCGGCCCGTGCCGACGGCAAGTCCGACGACGACCTGACCAAGATGATGGAGCAGGCCCGCAAGGGGGTGGACAAGGGCTTCGGTGACGCCAGGAAGCAGCTCGGTGACTGGGCGGACAACGAGGACATCAAGACCGGCATGGATCAGAGCTACAAGCTGATCCAGAAGGGGCTCGACGAGTTCGAGAAGGAGTTCTTCGGCAAGGTGTCGACCACGGATCTGGGGGATGCCAGGATGGCCAGCCGCCAGCAGGCCCTCCTCGAGATCGAGACCCGGGACGGGGACAAGGTGATGCTGCGCTTCAGCGACAGCTGGCAGTTCAAGTCCCAGAGCGACGGGGGTGGCAGCCAGTTCAGCCTCAAGTCGAGCCAGAGCTTCGACTTCTCCCTGGAGGGGGATCTCGACAGTGCCGAGATGGATGCCATCGGCACCCTGGTCAAGGGGCTGGACGAGCTGGCCGGGCAGTTCTTCAAGGGGGGCGACGGCAAGACCCTGGCGGACGGGCTGAGCGGGCTGCAACTGGATGACAGCCAGCTGGTCTCCTACTCCCTCAAGCTCAAGCAATCGGCCAAGTTGAGTCAGACCTACCAGGGGGCCAGTTCCCTGCAGGAGAGCCTCAAGCCCCTGGCGGACTACCTGCCGAGGCTCAGCCGGTTGCAGCAGCAGGCCGACGCCCTGCTGCCCCCTTCCCAGCAGGAGGCGCTGACACCCACCGTGCTGGCGGCGCGGGGTCAGGACGGGGCGACCCAGGGGGCAGGCTTCATGGGCTTCAACCAGCGGATGCTGGAGGCCATGCGGCTGCTTGGCCAGCAGATGGCGACCGGCTAGTCTGGTGACGCCCCCGTGATGCCGGCGGGGGCGGGGTGTTTGCCAGCCCGTCCCCGGGCTGGCACACTGCCCTTTTCCCCAGCCCGGCGATGCCATGAACCCCAAGAAGCCAAGAGACAAGCGCGAGCTCTGCTACCCCTTCATCTTCGAAACCCAGTTCCAGTGCGACTACGAGATCGCCACCGACGAGCTCTGCTGCCAGGTGGGGGCCGTGCTCTCTCATCTGATACCGGATGAGGATACCCAGCCCGTGATGGCGGATCTGGCGACCCTGCAGCGGCTCATCTACAACCTCAACGGCTCGGTGCGGGGACGGCTCGGCATCTTCGAGGAGGATCTGGACTGGCTGAAGGGACGGTACGATCACTACAACGAGGCGAGTCGCGGCCGGGTGACCGGCTTCGTGCTGCCCCAGGGGCCCCAGCCCATTCCCACCCTGCACCTGTGCCGCTGTGGCAGCAAGAAGGTGGTGCGTCTGCTGGTACGCCTGGAAGAGAGCGGCGTGCGCTTCGATCCCATCCTCTATCGCTTCGCCAACCTGCTGGCCAACTTCTTCTTCGTGCTCACCGTCTACCTCAAGCAGGCGTGGGATGTGACCGAAGTCCCCTATGTCAGCATCAACTACTGATGAAGAGATGATGTTTGATGCATTCGTCGCATCACACATGGCGGCGTAGGGCTATCGGATCGAAAAACAGCGATGAGGCAGCATCCGTCACTTCGGGGGATGCAGGCATAAAATAACCGGCGCCCCGAGCGCCGGTTTTCTATTGCCGCTATCCCTAGCTCGACAGCAGTACCCTGGCGGAGTTGGCCGGGATGGTGAGCTGCACCTCCCCCTGCACCACCTCGAACTTGTCGCCGTTGAAGGCGTCGGTGAAGCGGCTGGCGGGGCTGGCGGTCTGCCACAGGGGCAGGCTGATGGTGCGCGGCTCCGTGGGGTGGCGGTTGCAGGCGACCACCACCTGATCGCTTTGCAGGGTACGGGCGAACACATAGCTGTGAGGGCCGGCGTAGAGGGTCTGGATGTCTCCCCGACGCAGGGCCGGGCGCTGGCGGCGCAGCTGGATCAGGCGGCGATAGTGGTCGTGCAGCACGTGATCCCAGTCGGTGGTATCCCAGGGGAAGCAGCGGCGGCAGTCCGGGTCGTTGCCGCCGGAGAGCCCCACCTCGTCGCCGTAGTAGATGGAGGGCACGCCGATGTAGGTGATGAGCAGGGTGGCGGCGAGTCGCATCCGCTGCTTGTCTTCCCCCAGCAGGTGCAGGAAGCGGGCGGTGTCGTGGCTGTCCAGCAGGTTGAACTGGGCCAGCTGGTTCTTGAACGGAATATGGGCCCGCGCCAGCTTGAGCCAGTGATCCAGCTCGGTGGCGCTGATCTTGATGGGATGATAGGCAATGTCCTGCCCCGCCAGGAAGGCGCGGATGGGGTGGGCGAAGCCGTAGTAGTTCATCGCGCCATCCTCCTGATCCCCCTGCAGCCACTGGCTCGCCTCGAAGAAGTGCTCGCCCAGCACGTAGGCGTCCGGATTCTCCTGCTTCACCGCGCCGCGAATGGCGCGCACATGGCCGCGATTGCCCTCGGCAGTGCCCCGCTCCCCCAGCATGTGGATGACGTCAAAGCGCCAGCCATCGATCTGGTAGGGGGCGCGCATCCAGTAGCGCAGAATGGCGTTGTCTGCCCGATAAACGGCGTCCTGCACCTGTTCACTTGAGAAATCCAGCTTGGGCAGGCTGCGGATCCCTTTCCAGCTAACATAATCCCCTTCCTGATCGAAGGTGTAGAAGCTGCGCCAGGGGGAGTCCGGGTTGCTCTGGGCGCCCAGCGGCGGGCAGAACCAGGGGTGCTCGGTGGAGGTGTGGTTGACCACCGCATCCAGGATGATCCTCATGCCGCGCTGGTGCAGGTTGCGGGTCAGCTCGGCAAACTGGGCATTGGTACCGAGGTGCGCATCCACCTTGAAGTAGTCCTGGGTGTCGTACTTGTGGTTGCTCGGCGAATCGAAGATGGGGTTGAGGTAGAGCGCCGTCACCCCCAGGGATTGCAGGTAGTGCAGTTTGGCGTCGATGCCCGCCAGATCCCCGCCGTAGAATTCACAGGCGCCGTGCCCCTCTTCGTGGCGGCTGACCGGCTCGCCCCAGGCCTTGCTGATGACCGCCTTGCCCCTGTACTCGTACTCGTGATGCTTGACGCTCAGCGACGGGTCGCCGTTGCAGAAGCGGTCGGGGAAGATCTGGTAGAACACCTGATCCTGCACCCAGGCCGGGGGCTGGTGATGGCTGTTGAAGCGGAAATGCTGCTCCCGCGGCGGCATGGCGGCGCTGACGCCTGCCCCGTGCAGCCACCACTGCTCCTCGTCGGTGAGGCACTTGAAGCAGTAGAGGTGGATCTCCTGCCCCCTGGCCAGCGGCAGTTCGACCTGCCAGACCTGAAGCCTGTCCCGGGTGGCGACCGGCGTCATGGCGACCAGATACTCCTCGTTGTCCGGCTCGTGGCGCAGCCACACCTCGCGGATGGGGGCGTCCAGCTCGCTGAACAGGGTGAGCTGCAGGGTGTCGGCACTCTCTTTGAACCAGGGTGCCGCCTGGGGGTGAAACAGGAAGGGATGGGTCATGGTATCTACTGTGTCAGAGAGGCTCAGGAATGGGGGATGGGCGCAGGCCATCTTATCCCGTCCATGGGCGTGTGTATGTGACAACCGGCCAGAATGAGACGGTGCTTCCGGCTTGGCTGGGCGGTCTGCCGTGACGCTATGGGGTCAGCAAATCGGCCAGGGCGTTGCCCTGTTCGTGCAGCTGTTCGAGCTGATCCGCCAGAATGAGACGGGGATCCGGCTCCTGCTGATCGGCCGTCGTACATCTACTGGGTCAGCAAATCGGCCAGGGCGTTGCCCTGCTCGTGGAGCTGCTCCAGCTGATCCGCCAGGCTGGCGGGATCCAGCCCCAGCTGGTCAGCCAGGGTTCTGGGGAAACGGGCGATGATGGCCTGTGCCGGTACGCCGGCCTGCCAGGCGAAGGAGACGAAGACGGCGAGCCGGATGAGCACGGCCTCCTTGCTGACCGGATCGTGGGAGAGGGGGTCGAGCTGCTGGGCGATGGCATCCACGAAGGCGGGCGACAGGTTCCAGCGCCGCGCCAGCTCTGCGCCGAGCTGGGCATAGTCGTAACCCAGCATCTCCCGCTGGGCATCGACCCGGCTGCTGCCTTTCTCGATGGCCAGATTGATGAGCCCCGCCTCTTCCGGCAGGGTGCTCTGGATCAGCAGCTCGCCGATGTTGTGAATGAGGGCGCAGGTGAAGGCGGTCTCGGGATCCACCGAGGTGGTCTGCTGTGCCAGGGTGCGGGCAATGGTGGCGACCTGGAAGGTCTGGGTCCAGAAGTGGAGCTTGTCAAAGCCGGGGGGGGCCTTGAAGCTGCTGATGATGCCGGAGGCGACCACCACGGAGCGCAGGCGGTTGAAACCGAGGCGGATCACCGCCTGTTCGATGGAGGTGATTTCATTGCCACGGCGCAGGGCGGCGGAGTTGGCCATCCGCAGTACCTTGACGCTGATCACCTGGTCCATGGCGATCTTGGCCGCGATCTCGTCGATGCGGGCATTCTCGTCGTTGAAACTCTGCATCAGCTCGTGCAGCAGTTTCGGAATTGTGGGCAGTTGCTTGATCTTGCCAAACAGGCGATCCATCGACATGGCTGAGGCAGCCTCCATTGCTAACAATGCCTCATATTGTGCCACAGCCTGGCCAGTTGTTCCTGCTGGCGAGCGGTTTTGTGAGCCCTAGTACACCCAGTCTTGCAGTCTGTATTCCAAACGGTGCCGTTTTCCCTGGAGGATCAGGGTCTGGGTGGAACCGCTCAGTGTGGCCCCCTCCGTCAGGGTGGTGAGGACGGCCTGCTCTATCAGATCGAGCTCGGGGGGACAGGCCATGGCGGTGCTGCCGAGGCTGGTGACCCAGAGCTTGTTTCCCTTGAGGTGACCTTGGCCGAAGTAGCGGTTGCAACCGGCGATGCCGTTGACGGTGAAGTGTTCACCGATCTCGATGTCGGGGGGATTGCTGCGGCGGCTGGCGATGGCCTGGCCATCCAGCCGATCGAGCACCCAGTGATGGTGTTGCAGATCTTGCGAGGCAAAGCGGGGAGCACTGCTGCAGGCGCTGAGCAGAAGCAGGGCGAGCAGCAGTAGCAGGTATCTGGGCATTGAAGGGGCTCCGGTGGTGGGTATGACAAGCATACCCGTCCCCGGGCCCGGGCGGCAGGGCGAGGGGGGAGGAGCCCGACCGCTTCTGTCGCCCCGGGGGAAGAGGGGGTGTCGGCAAATGGCAACACCCGCCCCGAGCGAACCTGTCTACCGGTTGCCCATGGCTCCCCTGGCCGTTTCAGTCCGCAAACAGGCGCTCGGCATAGCGGGCGAGGCCCGAGGCCACCGAACCGAAGTCATCACCCCCCTCCAGCGGTACCTTGGGCAGTTTCTGCTGGATGAAGGCCTTGATGAGGGGGGAGCGGGCACTGCCGCCGGTGACGAAGACCCGGTCAGGCTGCACGCCTGCCGCCCGGATCGCCTCGTCCATCAGCTCGCCAATCTTCTCCAGCAAGGGGGCGGAAGCACTGGCCAGCTGGGGGCGGGTGAGTGCCGCCTCCAGCCCTTTTTCCAACTCGTTCAGGGTCTGGTGATTGTGCTCGTGGTCGGAGAGGGCGATCTTGCCCTGCTCGGCGCGCCACACCAGTTGATGGCTCAGCTTGTGGGCCCGCAGGCTGGCGAGGCGCGGGAGCTTGCTGCCCGGCTGGCTGTCGAGCTGGAGATCCTGCAACTGGCGGGCGGTATCCAGGCTGTAGAAACGGCTCTGGGCACTGACGTCATTGATGGCGGCGGCGTCCCAGAACAGGGGATGGGGCAGCGGCTTGCCGGTCTTGAGGGTCTCGTGCATGCCGAGCAGCGGCATCATGCCCTCCACGGTCAGGCGGATGTCGAAGTCGTTGCCCCCGATGCGCTGGCCGCTGTGACCGAGCAGATCGCCGCTGCGATCCAGCTGGTCACGGTGGCTCGGGCCCATGCGCAGCACGGAGCAGTCGGTGGTCCCGCCCCCGATGTCCACCACCAGCACCACCGCATCCTCGGTGAGGCGCGCCTCGAACTCGAAGCCGGCGGCCACCGGCTCATAGAGGAACTCCACCCGCTCGAACCCGGCGAGGCCTGCCGCCTCGCTCAGGATGGCGATGGCCTGGCGGTTGCTCTCTTCCCCCGCCAGTCCCTGGAAGTTGACCGGTCGGCCGATCACCGCCTGGCGGATGGTGCTGCCCGTCTGCTGCTCCGCCTCCCGGCGCACGTGCAGCATCATGGCGCAGACGATGTCCTCGAACAGGGCGATCTGGGGAGCCTTGAGGCCATAGGCCCCGAGAAAGGATTTGGGGGACTTGATGTAGTAGCCCTCGTCCGGCTCTTCCAGATAGCGCGCCAGCGCCGCACCGCCGAAGCTCAGCTCGTCGATGAGTCCCTCTTCGCGCATTTGGCGGCGCACCGCCTGGGCCCGGGTCACCACGGGACCGCGCAGCTTGAGGTATTCGCTCTGCTGGACGGGGGCCAGCCCTTCGGCCAGGAGGCCGGCGATGGCGTCCCGGTGGGGGGCGTGCAGGGTGGAGGGAAGGTAATGGGAACCGGAGAGGGTCAGCAGCCTGGGGCTGCCCTGTTCCATCACGGCGACGGCACAGTTGGAGGTACCGTAATCAAATCCGATGAACATGCTGGCCAGACTCCTGTACAAAAAAGGGCTGGTAGCCTACCCGATGCCGCCGGGTCTCACAACCCGGCGGCGGGATCAATGGCGTGGCGACAACGCCTCAGGGATCACTCCACTTCGTTGTCAGAGCGGCCCTGGCTCTCGATGGCCTGGATGTTGCTGAGGGTGGTGTCGGCGATGGCGTGCAGCGCCTCCCGGGTCAGGAAGGCCTGGTGACCGGTGAACAGCACGTTGTGGCAGGCAGACAGGCGGCGGAAGACGTCGTCGGTGATCACCTCGTTGGACTTGTCCTCGAAGAAGAGGTCTTCCTCCTCCTCGTAGACGTCCAGCCCCAGGGCGCCGATGCGGGAGGTCTTGAGGGCCTCGATGGCGGCGTTGGAGTCGAGCAGGCCGCCCCGGCTGGTGTTGATGATCATCACCCCGTCCTTCATCTTGGCGAAGGCCTCCTTGTTCAGCAGGTGATAGTTCTCCTTGAACAGGGGGCAGTGCAGGCTGATGACATCGGACTGACGGAATAGGGTGTCGAGATCCACGTACTCGGCGCCCAGATCGATGGCCGCCTGGTTCGGATAGGGATCGCTCACCAGCAGGCGCATGCCGAACCCCTTGAGGATGCGCAAGGTGGCGATGCCGATCTTGCCGGTGCCTATGATGCCGGCGGTGCGGCCATGCATGTTGAAGCCCACCAGCCCCTCCAGGGAGAAGTTGGCGTCCCGGGTGCGCTGATACGCCTTATGGATGCGGCGGTTGAGGGTCATCATCAGGCCCACCGCATGTTCGGCAACGGCCTCGGGGGAGTAGGCAGGCACCCGCACCACCTTGAGTCCCAGCTCCTTGGCAGCGGCCAGATCCACGTTGTTGTAACCGGCACAGCGCAGGGCGATGACCCTGGTGCCGTACTGCGCCAGCTCGGTCAGCACTTCGCGGTCGGCATCATCGTTGACGAACAGGCAGACCACGGGGAAGCCGTGGGCGAGACGGGCCGTCTTGGCCTCCAGCCGCACGTCGAAGAACTCCAGATCGAAACCGTACTGGGTGTTGGCCTGGTGGAAATGTTCCTTGTCGTAGCTCTTGGTACTGAAAACGGCGACTCTCATGGTGCGCTCTCCGTAGATAATGATGTGGTTAAATTACAACAAATAGTGACCGTCATCACGGGATAAGTGGTGCTGTTTCAACCCCAGGGCATGATGGGGACGGCACTCACTGCACTCTTGTACGAACCATCCACCAACTTGGTGCTGTAAGTCAGATAGACAAGGGCATTGCGCTTCTCGTCGTAAAAACGCACCACCTTCTGCTCCTTGAACACCAGCGAGGTGCTGACGTCGAACACCTCTTCCCCCGCCTTCAGCCTGGCGGGCAGGGTGATGGGGCCGATCTGGTGGCAGGAGAGGGAGGCGTGGGAGGGATCTTCCGCCAGCCCGAGTCCACCCTTGACGCCGCCGGTCTTGGGGCGGGCCAGATAGCAGGCGACACCGGCGATTTTAGGGTCGTCGAACGCCTCCACCAGGATCTTGTGGTTGGGTCCGAGCAGCTTGAAAGCGGTGCTCACCTCGCCGACGGGATCGGCCTTGTCGGCCAGCACCGGGCCGGCCATCAGTGCCCCCAGCAGCAGGGGCAGGGTGCGAGCAAGGGTCTGAAGATGTCTCATGGTCTCTCCTGTTGGCCTCCCTCATAAAGGGATGCCCAAACGACGATAGAGGCTGGCCAGCACCCAGGCGGGGCCTACCAGCAGAAATTGCAGGTCGGTGAGAAAGGAGGGGCGTTTCCCCTCGATATGGTGACCGACGAACTGGGCTATCCAGAACAGCACGAACCCGATGAGGGCAGGCCACAGCAGCGGCCCCTGCCAGACGTGGCAGAAGGCCAGCCCCAGAGCGGTCAGGGCTGTCATCCCCGTAAAGATCGTCAACGACAGCCGCAGGTAGAAGACCAGCACCGGGATGGCCGCCAGCCCCGCCCAGTTGAGGGACGCTGGCAGGGGACCGGCGGGCAGGCACCAGAGCAGTGCCAGGATGCAGAGGTAAATGCCTGGCACCGCCACCTTGTGGATGGCCACATTGACGGGGTGTTGATGGCTCTGGCCGTAGTCGCGAAACCAGTCATCCAGTCGTTTCATGGCACCTCCCTGGTGCGCGTATTGAGGCCGGGCGACCTCGCGTTCCTGTGCGTTTGCGGCGGGCTGCGTCCACCGGATGGGATGACCCGCGGCTGATCACGCTCCCGGCGGCGGATATTCCCAATGCCGGGATACCGTGTCCGTTCATGCTCGCAGCGGTGGATATTCCCAACGTCGGAGACCGTGTCTGCTCATGCTCGCAGCGGTGGATATTCTCAACGCCGGATACCGTGTCCGTTCACGCTCGCAGCGGTGGATATTCCCAACGTCGGAGACCGTGTCTGCTCATGCTCGCAGCGGTGGATATTCTCAACGCCGGATACCGTGTCCGTTCACGCTCGCAGCGGTGGATATTCCCAACGTCGGAGACCGTGTCTGCTCATGCTCGCAGCGGTGGATATTCTCAACGCCGGATATCGTGTCCGTTTACTCCTGCGACGGTGGATATTCCCAATATTGGGCCGGAATGCTTTTGAGCAAGGGGGTCATGTCGGGATTGGGCAGGGCGATGGTGACTCTCTGCTCCAGATTGGCGCTGGCCAGGGCCTCGCGGATCTTGGGGTTCTCCCGAAAGAACGCCATGAAGCTGCCGTCGGCATAGGCACGCTCGAGGCCGGTCTGGATCGCCTTGGCCAGCTTCGGCGACTCCGGGCTGACGAAGAAGAACTCGGCGAAGGGGTAGCGGATCAGCAGGTGCTGATCGATCACCAGGTTGGGATATTGTGCCGCCAGCTCGCTGCGTTCGGCGAAGATTTCCACCAGACCACGGGGGAAGAAATCCAGCTTGTCGCCGTCATTCATCAGGCGAAACAGGTTGCTGTAGCGCCCGGCATAGGTGGGAATGCCTGCCAGCTCCAGGATCTTGTTGTCGGCCCAGCCCACCCCCTGTGCGGCTTTCAGTTTCTTGAGGTCTGCCAGGGTGTTGATCTGGTTGAACCGCTCCTGGGCATCGGCGTGGATGAAGGAGAGGCGCAGCCCTTCCAGGCCACGAAACAGCGGGATTGGTACTGCGGTGAGGGAGGATTCCAGCGCGCTGGAGGTACCCATCCAGAACACATTGATGACCTTGCCCTTGGCAAGCGCCTGCTGGAGGCTGTACTGGTTGAGATTGAGGTCGACCCGCTCCAGCTTGTAGGGCTGCCCGGCGTGGTTGAGCGCCAGTTCCAGCAGCTTGAGCTGGTATTCGTTGTCGAGATCGTTGATCGGTCGGCTGGGGACCTTGACGGTGAGCGTCTGTGCTTGTGCCAGCAATGGCAGGCACAAGCACAGCCTGATGAGCCATTTCACGCTTTGATCTCCTGTAGGATCCGGGACTTGCCCGGAGTCTAACAGAAGTTGTCACGCTCTTGCTGTGAAAGGGGCCGGGGATCACCCGGCCGCGTCATCTTCGGGCATGGCCTGCCCTGTGCCCGGCTCGTACCGAGGCCGGGCTTGTTCGCCGCATCAGGCGACGCGACGGAACACGTGAGTGTCGTTGAATTCCTTGGTGCTCTGGCATTCAACACAGAAGCGGGACTCGGGACGGGCCTGCAGCCGCTTGAGAGAGATCTCGTCGCCACAGGATTCGCAATAGCCAAAATCCCCTTCATTGATGCGCTTCAACGCCCCTTTCAGCTTGCGCAGGTGCAACTTGTCGTGCTCGATGCGGTTCAGCTCCAGGCGACGGGCCTCCTCGACACTGGCACGGTCAATTTCATCCGCCATCTCGTTGGTATCGGTGGCGATAGCCTGGCTGGCCTGGGAGTTGAGACGTTCTTCGAGCTCAAGGATTTGTCGCTCGATCTGGCCTTTGTAGAAGGTCAGTTGGTCTTCTGTCATGAAATCACACATACGGTTTGCTACCAGTCAGTTTCCCAATGTTACCCATTGATGGGGGCTGTCTGTCGTCAGACCAAGCCCTTGTATCCCGTTTTGCACCAAATCCATGCAGGAGAGTGCAAATCAGGGCGGGCCTTGTACCAAAAAAATGCAGACATGCAAAGGAAATTGGATAAGGAGTGTGCGCCCTTGCAAAGAAATGGGCCTTCTCCGACAGGGTCTGACTGAGTATCGAACGAGATCCCGCCGCCGTTGGCATCGAGCTTGCAGTGGGCTGATCGTGACACAAAGTGTTTAGTATTTGGTGCCGCGCTGGTCATTATACAGGCCGTTGTTTATAGTTTTTTAAACACCGCTGCTTGACAAAGGCCTTTATCACGGGCTTTTATGGTGTGGTCGATTACATTTTCTTAACAAGGGCGTTCCTTATATTAGACACCCTTGACAATGGCAACCGTAAAGTCGGGGTTTAACATGGACAGTATCAAGGGCTGGATGGAGAGCAATCGCATCACGGAAGTGGAGTGCCTGTTTCCGGATTTCACCGGCAATGCCCGAGGCAAGATCATTCCAGCCAACAAGTTTCTGCGCGAGGGGGGCATGCGGCTGCCCGAGGTCATCTTCACCCAGACGGTGACCGGCGAGTACCCGGATGACGACAGCATGATAGACCCGCTGGAGCGGGACATGCAGCTCTATCCCGATCCCAACACCATTCGTTTCGTACCCTGGGCGCTGGAGCCCACCGCCCAGGTGATCCACGACTGCTTTGACGTCAACGGCAAGCTCATCGACATCGCTCCCCGCTCCGTGCTGCGCCGGGTTCTGTCATTCTACGAGAAGCAGGGCTGGAAGCCGGTGGTGGCGCCGGAGCTGGAGTTCTACCTGGTGACCCGCAACGAAGATCCCGACTATCCGCTGGTGCCGCCGGTGGGCCGCAACGGCCGCCCGGAAACGGCCCGCCAGTCGTTCAGCATCGATGCGGTGAACGAATTCGACCCCATCTTCGAGGACATGTACGACTACTGCGAGGCCCAGGAGCTGGAGGTGGACACCCTGATCCACGAATCCGGCGCCGCCCAGATGGAGATCAACTTCCTGCACGGGGATGCCATCGATCTCGCCGACCAGGTGTTTCTGTTCAAGCGCACCATGCGCGAGGCCGCCCATCGCCACGGCATCTATGCCACCTTCATGGCCAAGCCCATGAGCAACGAACCGGGTTCCGCCATGCACATCCACCAGAGCCTGGAAGACATGGATGGCAACAACCTGTTTGGTACCAGCGAAGGGGGCAACTCCGATCTGTTCATGCATTTCATCGCCGGCCTGCAGAAATACACCCCGGCAGTGACCGCCCTGCTGGCGCCGAACGTCAACTCCTACCGCCGCCTCACCTTTGGCGAGAGTGCGCCGCGCAACGTGCAGTGGGGGGTGGAAAATCGCACCTGCGGCCTGCGGGTCCCCTTCTCCGAACCGAGCGCACGCCGGGTCGAGAACCGCTTCGCCGGGGCCGATGCCAACCCGTATCTGGCCCTGGCCGCCACCCTGGCCTGCGGCTACCTCGGCATGCTGGAGAAGCTCGAACCCATGCAGGAGATGAAGGCGAGTGCCTATGACCTGCCCTACAGCCTGCCCCGCTCGCTGGAGGAATCGCTGAGCCACCTGGAGCAGTGTGAACCCATCAAGGACATGCTGGGGGAGCGCTTCATCCGCGCCTTCGTGGCCGTCAAACGCAAGGAGTACGAGACATACTTCGGCGTGATCAGCCGCTGGGAACGGGAATTCCTGCTGCTGAACGTCTGATCTGTCCCCGGGGGAGGCGAGGCCTCTCCCCGTCATATCGCAAGCAAGGGGCCGAAGGCCCGCCTCGCGGCGGCGCCCGCGACCCGGAAGGCACCGAGTAAAGGTGAGGCCCGCTCCCGCAATGGAGAGGGGGTCACCTGCAATCAACTGGCGACGATGTTCGCCCCATGGAAAGGCATCGAGCAGGCAAGAGAGTGCCAGCCCCGTGAATGGCAGTGACCGGGCCGGCCATCCGTGCCCTCATGAATGGCGACAAGATTCGCCGAATCGAAGGAACCGAGGAGCAAGCAATGCAGCACACCACCCGTGAGTGGCAGCAACTGGAAGCCAGCCATCATCTGCATCCGTTTACCGATTTTCAGGCCCTGAACAAGAAGGGCAGTCGCATCATCACCAAGGCCGAAGGCGTCTATCTGGAAGACTCCGAAGGCAAGCGCATTCTGGACGGGATGGCGGGCCTGTGGTGCGTCAACATGGGCTACGGCCGTCAGGAGCTGGTGGATGCCGCCACTCGCCAGATGCAGCAGTTGCCCTACTACAACCTCTTCTTCCAGACCAGCCACCCCCCTGCTGCCGAGCTGGCCACCCTGCTGGCCGAGATCACGCCTTCCCACCTCAACCACGTCTTCTTCACCGGCTCGGGTTCCGAGTGCAACGACACCGTGCTGCGCATGGTGCGCCACTACTGGGCCAGCAAGGGACAACCTGACAAGCAGGTGATCATCAGCCGCCACAACGCCTATCACGGCTCCACCGTGGCGGGGGCCAGTCTGGGGGGCATGAAGGGGATGCACGCCCAGGGCGGCTTGCCCATTCCGGGCATAGTCCACATCGACCAGCCCTATCACTTCGGTGAGGGAGAGGGCATGAGCGCCCACGAGTTCGGTCTGGCCCGTGCCCGCCAGTTGGAAGAGAAGATCCTGGCACTGGGGGTGGACAAGGTAGCCGCCTTCATCGGTGAGCCTATCCAGGGTGCGGGGGGGGTCATCATTCCCCCCGAGAGCTACTGGCCCGAGATCCAGCGCATCTGCGACCAGTACGGCATCCTGCTCATCGCAGACGAGGTGATCTGCGGCTTTGGCCGCACCGGCCACTGGTTTGCCAGTGAAGGTTTTGGCATCAAACCGGACCTCATGTGCCTGGCCAAGGGCATCACCTCGGGCTATCTGCCGATGGGCGCCGTGATGGTGGGGGACAGGGTAGCCAGGGTGCTGGTGGAAGAGGGGGGGGAGTTCAACCATGGCTTCACCTATTCCGGTCATCCGGTCGCCTGCGCCGTGGCCATTGCCAACATCCAGCTTATGCAAAGGGAGAGCATAGTTAAGCGAGTTCATGATAGTATCGGCCCCTATTTGCAGCGCCGCTGGGCTGAGCTGGCGGACCATCCGCTGGTGGGGGAAACCCGTGGAAAAGGCCTGGTCGCCGCGCTGGAAATAGTGCAGGACAAGCAGACGAAACGTCGCTTCCCGGCCGAGCTCCATGCCGGGATGACCTGTCGGGAGTTCTGTTTTAACAATGGCTTGGTGATGAGGGCTGTCGGCGATACCATGATCATATCGCCCCCCTTGGTGATCACCGAGGAACAGGTGGATGAATTGGTCAAACTGGCCAGGCTCAGTCTGGACCTGACGGCTGCAAAGCTGCGGGAATAGGCGGGAACCGGGCAGGTTGGCTTACGCATACAATTTGCTTAGGAGACAAGGACTATGTCTTTTAAAAAGGGAATGATGGCTGCTTCCGTGGCGCTGGTCATGATGAGTACCGGGGCGATGGCCGACGAGAAGGTGCTGCACGTCTACAACTGGAGCGACTATATCGCGCCGGATACGCTGGAAAACTTCCAGAAGGAGACGGGCATCAAGGTGGTCTACGACGTGTTCGACAGCAATGAAGTGCTGGAAGCCAAGTTGCTGGCAGGCAAGTCGGGCTATGACATCGTCGTACCGTCCAACCCCTTCCTGGCCAAGCAGATCAAGGCAGGTGTCTTCCAGAAGCTGGACAAGTCCAAACTCTCCAACTGGCAGAACCTGGACGTCGACCTGCTCAAGGCGCTCGAACCGAGCGATCCGGGCAACCAGTACTCCATCCCTTACCTGTGGGGCACCATCGGCTATGCCTACAACGCCGAGAAGGTGAAGGCCGTGCTGGGGGCCGATGCCCCGGTGGACTCCTGGGATCTGGTGTTCAAGCCGGAGAACATGGCCAAGCTGAAGGAGTGCGGTGTCTCCTTCCTCGACTCGCCGACCGAAATGCTGCCGGCCGCCCTGCAATACCTGGGCTTCAAGCCGGACAGCCAGAAGCCGGATGAGCTGAAGAAGGCAGAGGAGCTGTTCCTCTCCATCCGTCCCTATACCGCCTATTTCCACTCCTCCAAGTACATTTCGGATCTGGCCAACGGCAACCTGTGCGTGGCGGTCGGTTACTCCGGTGACCTGCAGCAGTCCAAGGCGCGTGCAGCCGAGGCCAAGAACGGTGTCAGCCTGACTTACACCATTCCGAAAGAGGGGGCAGGCAGCTTCTTCGACATGATCGCCATCCCGGCGGATGCCAAGAACGTCGAGGCGGCCCACACCTTCATCAATTACCTGATGAAGCCGGACGTGATCGCGAACATCACCAACGTGGTGCAGTTCCCGAACGGCAACAAGGCGGCCACGCCGCTGGTGGACGAGGCGATCCGTACCGACCCGGGTATCTACCCGACGCCGGATACCCTCAAGAAGATCTACACCTTCCCGGATCTGCCGGCCAAGGTGCAGCGTCTGATGACCCGCAGCTGGACCAAGATCAAGTCAGGCAAGTAAGAGTGACGAGTACCCCTCCCGGTCCGCAGTTCGGCCGGGAGGGTGGTGACCACCCGACAGGTTGGACGGCGCGTATGGATGCGCGACTGGCAAAATCACACAAATGAGGACTGATAAGTGCACATGACCAAGATGGCAACGCTGGCCCTGACCCTGGGGTTTGCAAATCTGACCCAGGCAGCCCCTGTGGTTCATTTTTACAACTGGTCCGATTATATCGGCGAGACCACCCTCAGTGACTTTCAGCAGAAGACCGGGATCAAGACCGTCTACGACGTGTTTGACTCCAACGAGACGCTGGAAGGCAAGCTGCTGACCGGACGCACCGGCTACGATCTGGTCGTGCCCTCCAACAATTTCCTGGCCAAGCAGATCAAGGCGGGGGCCTTCCAGAAGCTGGACCTCACCCTGCTGCCAAACCTGAGCAACCTGGACCCCATGCTGCTCAAGCAGCTCGAGAAGGTGGATCCGGGCCATCAGTACGCCGTGCCCTACCTCTGGGGCACCAACGGCATCGGCTACAACGTCGACAAGATCAAGGAAGTGCTGGGTGTCGACAAGATTGACTCCTGGGCGACCATCTTCGAGCCGGAAAACATGAAGAAGCTCTCCCAGTGCGGCGTGGCCTTCCTCGATTCGGCGGACGAGATGATCCCGGCGGCCCTCAACTACCTGGGGCTCAACCCCAACAGCCATGAGCCGGCGGACATCAAGCGGGCCGAAGAGCAGCTGCTCAAGGTGCGCCCCTATGTGGCCTACTTCCACTCCTCCAAGTACATCGGTGACCTCGCCAACGGCAACATCTGCGTGGCGGCGGGTTTCTCCGGCGACATCCTGCAGGCGGCGTCCCGGGCCGAGGAGGCGGGCAAGGGGATCAAGATTGCCTACAGCATCCCCAAGGAGGGTGGCAATCTCTGGTTCGACATGATGGCGATCCCGGCCGATGCCACCAACGTGAAAGAGGCTCACGCCCTGATCAACTACATTCTCGAACCGCAGGTCATCGCCAAGGTGAGCGACTATGTGGGTTACGCGAACCCGAACATCAAGGCGGGAGAGTTCATGGACAAGGCCGTGCGCGAGGACGAGTCTGTCTATCCCCCCCAGGCGGTGCTTGAGCGTCTGTATGTGCAGGAAGCACATCCCCGCTCGGTGCAGCGCCTGATCACCCGGAGTTGGACCAAGATCAAATCCGGAACCTAACCTTGGCGCCCATCCCGGGGCGCCAGATTGTATTGATGGATCGGCCCAGGCCGGAATCACCTTTGGGAGTTTGGTAATGGCGATAGCCTCCAGTGCCTACAAGAAAGCCCTCGAGGGCAGCCAGCAGCGTAAAGAAGTGCTGGTCAAAATAGACAGGGTAAGCAAGCAGTTCGACGAAACGCTGGCGGTCGACAACGTGTCTCTCAACATCCACAAGGGCGAGATCTTCGCCCTGCTGGGTGGGTCCGGCTCCGGCAAGTCCACCTTGCTGCGGATGCTGGCCGGGTTCGAGCGACCCACGGAAGGACGGCTGTTCCTCGACGGCGTCGACATTACCGACATGCCGCCCTATGAACGCCCCATCAACATGATGTTCCAGTCCTACGCCCTGTTCCCCCACATGACGGTGGCCCAGAACATCGCCTTCGGCCTCAAGCAGGATGGCCTGCCCAAGGCGGAGATCGATGCCCGGGTGGAAGAGATGCTCAAGCTGGTGCAGATGACCCAGTACGCCCGCCGCAAACCGCACCAGCTCTCCGGTGGTCAGCGTCAGCGGGTGGCCCTGGCCCGTTCCCTGGCCAAGCGTCCCAAGCTGTTGCTGCTGGACGAGCCCATGGGGGCGCTGGACAAGAAGCTGCGCTCCACCATGCAGCTCGAGCTGGTCGAGATCATCGAGCGGGTGGGCGTGACCTGCGTCATGGTGACCCACGATCAGGAAGAAGCCATGACCATGGCCGAGCGGATCGCCATCATGCACCTCGGTTGCATCGAGCAGATCGGCAGCCCGATGGACATCTACGAAACCCCGGCCAGCCGGCTGGTGTGCGAGTTCATCGGCAACGTCAACCTGTTTGACGGCCTGCTGGTGGAGGATGAGCAGGACCACGCCATCATCGCCTGTGCGGATCTGGAGCAGCCCATCTATGTGGGTCACGGCATCAGCTCCCGGGCGGAGAACAAGAAGGTCACCTATGCCCTGCGTCCGGAAAAACTGCTGATGAGCCTGCAAAAGCCGGAAGAGATCGAGCATCCGGACTTCAACTGGACCAAGGGCGAGGTTTATGACATCGCCTATCTGGGCGGCCATTCCGTGTATCACATCCAGTTGCCCTCGGGCAAAATCGTTCAGGCTTTCATCGCCAATGCCGAACGCCACGGCAAACGGCCGACCTGGGATGACCAGGTGTTCCTCTACTGGGAAGATGACAGCGGCGTGGTGCTGCAATCATGAAGGCATTGAGACGACTCAAACAGGTGGGAGGGCGGCAGCTGGTCATCGGTATCCCCTTCTTCTGGCTGTTCCTCTTCTTCCTGCTGCCCTTCATCATCGTCGTGAAGATCAGCTTCGCCGAAGCGGACGTGGCCATCCCGCCCTACACGGACGTGGTGAGCTGGGCAGACAATCAGCTCACCATACTGCTCAACCTGGGCAACTACCTGCTGCTGCAGGAGGATGAGCTCTACATCGCGGCTTATCTGGGGTCCCTCAAGATAGCCCTGGTCAGCACCCTGCTCTGCCTGTTGATCGGTTATCCCATGGCTTACGCCATTTCGCGGGCCAACAAGGAGACCCAGACCGTTCTGCTGCTGCTCATCATGATGCCGACCTGGACGGCGATCCTGATCCGGGTCTACGCCTGGATGGGGATCCTCAGCAACAACGGCCTGCTCAACAGCGTCCTGCTGGGCATCGGGGTGATCGACGAACCGCTGCAGATCCTCAATACCAACCTGGCGGTCTATATCGGCATCGTTTACTCCTACCTGCCGTTCATGGTGCTGCCGCTCTACGCCAACCTGGTCAAGCACGACCAGAGCCTGCTGGAGGCGGCCTCCGATCTGGGTGCCCGCAACCTGACCCGGTTCTGGCAGATCACGGTGCCACTCTCCAAGAACGGCATCATCGCCGGTTGCATGCTGGTCTTCATCCCGGTGGTGGGCGAGTTCGTCATCCCCGAGATGCTGGGTGGTCCGGAGACCCTGATGATCGGCAAGGTGTTGTGGCAGGAGTTCTTCAACAACCGTGACTGGCCGGTGGCCTCCGCCCTGGCGGTGGTGATGCTGGCGGTGCTGATCATTCCCATCATCCTGTTCAACC
The DNA here is from genome assembly GCF_002934285.1 of Aeromonas sp. ASNIH1. Taxonomy (NCBI): domain Bacteria; kingdom Pseudomonadati; phylum Pseudomonadota; class Gammaproteobacteria; order Aeromonadales; family Aeromonadaceae; genus Aeromonas; species Aeromonas sp. ASNIH1. The sequence goes on from NZ_CP026228.1 coordinate 1,746,395, forward strand.
GCAACCAGGCCAAAGAGCTGGAGGGCAAGGCATGAGACGTTTCGGTTTTGCCAAGCTGATGCTGTGGCTGGGGCTGCTGTTCATCTACCTGCCCATGATCATCATGGTCATCTACTCCTTCAACGCCTCCAAGCTGGTGACGGTGTGGGGGGGGTGGTCGCTCAAGTGGTACTTCGGCCTGCTCGACAACAAACAGTTGATCGGGTCTGTGTTCCGCTCCCTGGAGATCGCCTTCTACACCGCCATCGCGGCGGTGGCGCTGGGGACGTTGGCGGCCTTCGTGCTGACCCGAATCCCTCACTTCCGTGGCCGGACCCTGTTCGGCGGCATGGTGACGGCGCCGCTGGTGATGCCCGAGGTGATCACCGGTCTCTCCCTGCTGCTGCTGTTCGTGGCCATGGCCCAGCTGGTGGGTTGGCCCGCGGAGCGGGGCATGCTGACCATCTGGATAGCACATACCACCTTCTGTACCGCCTATGTGGCAATCGTGGTGTCGGCGCGGTTGCGGGAGCTGGATCTCTCCATCGAGGAGGCGGCCATGGACCTGGGAGCCAAGCCCTGGAAGGTGTTCTTCCTGATCACCATCCCGATGATCGCCCCGTCGCTGGCGGCGGGTGGCATGATGTCGTTTGCCCTGTCGCTGGATGATCTGGTGCTGGCGAGCTTCGTCTCCGGCCCGGGTTCGACCACCCTGCCGATGGAAGTGTTCTCGGCGGTGCGCCTCGGCGTGAAGCCCGAGATCAACGCCATCGCGAGTCTGATCCTGCTGTCGGTATCCCTGTTCACCTTCGGTAGCTGGTATCTGATGGCCCGGGCGGAGAAACGCCGTCGCGCCGAGATCGCCATGACCACCCAGATGCAGGCAGTTGCCTGACCTGCCCCGTGATAAGATCCGCATTCCCCCATCCGTCAGGAGAATGGAATGCGGATCTCCCTCTTCATCGGCCAGAGCGCCGAACTGAACCCAGAGCAGGCCCCCGGCCTCATCAGTGCCATCCACAAGCAGCCTGCCGACGCCCCTCTGTGGTGCGATTTCCTCGGCCTTCGCGGGGATGAGCAGAGCGACAGACGCCATCATGGCGGCCCGGATCGAGCCCTGCACCATTACCCTGCGGAGCACTACGCCTGGTGGAAAACCTGGCAAACCGCGCTGGGACTGCCTGTACCACGCACACCCTGGCAGCCTGCCGCCTTTGGCGAGAATCTCTCTGGTTCGGGGCTGACGGAGGCGCAGGCCTGCATCGGCGATGTCTATCGACTTGGGGAGGCGCTGATCCAGATAAGCCAGCCCAGATCCCCCTGTTTCAAGCTCAACCAGCGCTTTGGCTATGGCCAGCTCTCCCAGGTGATGCAGCTGAGTGGCCGCTGTGGCTGGCTGCTGCGGGTGCTGGAAGAGGGAAGGGTGGATCCGCAGGGGGAGCTGACACTGGTGGACAGACCCTACCCTGAGCTGACGGTGAAGCGCACCGCCGACATCCTGTTCAACCAGGCCCGCAACGAGGAAGAGCTGCAACTGCTGCTGGAGAACCCGGCGCTCTCTCCCAACTGGCGCCAGCATGCGGCTCATTGGCTGGAACATGGAGTGGTGGCGGATTGGAGCCGGCGTTTGCTGGGGCCGACCGAGTTCAGGTTGCCTCGACAGGACTGAAGGCAGGCGGAAAGATACCTTGTGGGCGATTTTTGCTGCGACTCGCTGAATTATTGAGCGTAAAGCCATTTTTTTAGAGTGAATGCAAAAAAAGGCTTGTGTCGGGTCGGGGCTTTCGGTAAATTCTCGCCCCGCAGACATCGGTGTGTAGCGCAGCTTGGTAGCGCACTTCGTTCGGGACGAAGGGGTCGGAGGTTCGAATCCTCTCACACCGACCACATTTGAAAAGGCCGCTCAATGAGCGGCCTTTTCGCATTTGGTCTGTTGAAGCAAAGCTGACATTTCCATTGTCGATTGCTGCTCCTGCTCCGATCTCCCTCATTTGCCCAACTAAAAGGGCCACCGCTCGGTGGCCCCACTGGTGGAGTCTGATCCTGACTCCGGCACTCTAGATTGTGACAATCTCGTTATGGGTCTTGTCGATGGTGCCCTCCTTGCGCCCCAGGCGCTCATTCAGATATGCCAGTGTTGATGCCGCAATGCCTTGAAACCGTGTTGGGTTTGCAGGGCCGCATGCTTGGGGTACTCACTAATGAAATGTGCTATTCCCTCCATCAGTTGTGAACGCAGCGAAGACACGGGCTCATGCCAGGCTTGCAGGCAGAGATGACCAGGGATCAGCTGCTCTCGATACGCTTCCAGCAGTGATTCCGGCCAGGGCTCGATATGGGAATCGTGACGCAGTAAATAGTGGGCGGCGGGTTCACGGGCATAGATGAACTGAACTTGGGCCAGGTCGCGTTGGCTTAGCGTTTGGCTGCCGATATGGCAAGTCAGATATTTCCCCGTCTTCAGATTCAGGAAGTGACCGCGTTGCCGACAGGCAATGATGCGATACCAAGGCAGGGGTGAACAGAGAGAATACCCCTCCAGCTCCTGTTCCAACCAGTGACGGCACTCTGGGGTCTGCACTTCTTCGCGCATGGCCTCAAGTCGTGTCAGCAAGGCTCTGGATGGTTGGGTAGCCAGTATCGCGCTCATCGTCTGCAATCCTCCCTCTGCACAGAATCCCGACTTTCAGTATGGACCCTGAGCGGAGGAGGGGGTAAGAATTCTAATGATTAAAATCAGCTTAGAAGCGCACTTTTTATGCAATAAAAACCATTAGCCGACGAGGTAGGTGCCCGTGCCGAAGGCGATGTGGGTGCCCTCTTCGTTGTGCAGCTCCATGCGGGCGACCGCTACCTTGCTGCCTGCCCGGATGATGTGGGCGGTGGCGATGAACTCGTTGCCGCGACCGGGACGAAGATAGTCCACCCGCAGATCGATGGTGCCAAGCCGCGAGAAGCGCTCCTTGAGATAGCTGGGGGAGAAGTCCTCCAGCTCGTCGATGCAGGAGGCTGCGACTATCATGCCGCCCGCCACGTCGAGCAGGCTGGCGGTGACGCCGCCGTGCAGTATGTTGTGGAAAGGGTTGCCGATGAGCTTCTCCTCCATCTTGATGCGCAGCTCCACTTTATCGAAGTCGTAGTGGGTGACTTGCATGCCGATCAGCTTGTTGAAGGGCATCTTTTCGGCGAACAGGTTGGCTATGCCACTGAGCGCCATCTTCTTGAGCATCTGTTTCATTCCTTCAGTCCGCCCTGTCATCAAAGCCGAGTAAAAACTCCAGCCAGTCTGCAACACTTCCTTAACACTCGCAATGGCAGGTTTATTGTGGGCGGCGGCTGCTTTAGAATGGCGACCCCAAAGGAGAGCCCATGACCGTCATTGCCGAAACCCTGCCTGACCCTCAGCCAGAGAATCCCCTTGCCTTGTTGCAGGCGGTGTTTGGCTATCAGCAGTTTCGGCCGGGCCAGCTCGAGATCATCGAGCAGATAGTGGCAGGGCGCGATGCCCTGGTGCTCAAACCCACCGGCGGCGGCAAGTCGCTTTGCTACCAGATCCCGGCGCTGCTGCGACCTGGGCTCGGGGTGGTGGTCTCCCCCCTCATCTCGCTGATGAAGGATCAGGTCGACACCCTGCGTGCCAACGGCGTGGCGGCGGTCTACATCAACTCGGCCCTGAGCCGGGAGGAGATGATCCAGAACTTTGCCGCCATGCGCCGAGGCGAGATCAAGCTGGTTTATGTGTCCCCCGAGCGTTTGCTGCAGCACGAGTTCATGGACCGGTTGGCGGAGCTGCCCCTCGGCCTGTTCGCCATCGACGAGGCGCACTGCGTCTCCCAGTGGGGGCACGATTTTCGGCCGGAATATGCGGCGCTGGGACGGCTCAAGCAGTGGTTCCCCCAGGTGCCCGTGGTGGCGCTCACCGCCACCGCCGACGAGGCGACCCGCAGCGACATGCTGCACCGGCTGGAACTGAACGATCCCTTCATCCACACCGCCAGCTTCGATCGGCCCAATATCCGCTACAGCCTGGTGGAAAAGTTCAAGGCGGCCGAGCAGCTGCTGCGCTACGTGCAGAGCCAGAAGGGCAACTGCGGCATCGTCTACTGCTCCAGCCGCAATCGGGTGGAGGAGGTGGCCGAGCGGCTATCCCGTCACGGCTGCAAGGCGGCACCCTATCATGCCGGTCTGCCGCTGGAGCTGCGTCAGCAGACCCAGGAGGCCTTCCTCAAGGATGACATCGAGATCGTGGTGGCGACGGTGGCGTTCGGCATGGGCATCGACAAGCCCAACGTGCGCTTCGTGGTGCACTACGACATCCCGAAGAACATCGAATCCTACTATCAGGAAACCGGCCGCGCCGGGCGTGACGGCACTCCGGCCGAGGCGCTGCTGCTCTACGATCCCGCCGACATCGGGCGGGTGCGCCGGCTGCTCGACAACATCGAAAACCCCCAGCAGCTGCAGGTGGAGCAGTACAAGCTCAACGTGATGGCGGCCTTCGCCGAGGCGCAGACCTGCCGCCGTCAGGTGCTGCTCAACTACTTCGGCGAGTACAACGACAAGCCGTGCGGCAACTGCGACATCTGCCTCGATCCGCCCAAGAGCTATGACGGCACCGAAGACGCCCAGAAGGCGCTCTCCTGTGTCTGGCGGGTGGGTCAGAATTTCGGGGTGGGTTATGTGGTGGAGGTGCTGCGCGGATCGCTGAACCAGCGCATCAAGGATCACGGTCACGACAAGCTCTCGACCTACGGCATCGGCAAGGATCAGAGCCACGAATACTGGATGAGCGTCATCCGCCAGCTGATCCACAAGGGGTTGCTGACCCAGAACATCACCCGCAATCTGGTGTTGCAGCTGACCGAAGCGGCCCGCCCCGTGCTGCGCGGCGAGATGAAGCTGGAACTGGCGGTACCCCGCCTGCAGCCCATCTCCAGCCGCAAGGAGAAGCGCAACGGCCTGCTCGACAACGCCAACTACGACAAGCGGCTGTTCAAGGAGCTGCGCGCCCTGCGCAAGCAGATCGCCGAGGATGAAGAGGTGCCGCCCTATGTGGTGTTCAACGACGCCACCCTGGTGGAGATGGCACAGCTCATGCCGATGACCGAGGAGGAAATGCTGGCGGTCAACGGTGTCGGTCACCGCAAGCTGGAGCGCTTCGGTGAGGCCTTTATGGACCTGATCATCGACTATTGCCGTCGGTAGGCTGGCACAACAAACAGTGGAAAGGCGCCCGTTGGTCGGCGCCATGCATTATTTGAGGCTGGCGTAATAGGCCGCCAGATTCTCCATGTCCGCCTCGGTCAGCATCGCCATGAAGGGAACCATCAGCGGCTCGGTACGGGACCCCCCCTTGAACGCCTTCATCTGCTTGAGCAGATAGGCCTGGTTCTGGCCCGCGAGGTGGGGGTAGATCGGGACGCTCGCCTTGCCATCCGCGCCATGACAGGCGGCACAGAGCACGGATTTGGCCTTGCCTGCGTCTATGTCGGCCGCCTTGGCCTGATGGCCCCAGGCAAGCGCCAGCAGGGGCAGGGTATAGACCCACTTTGGCATCGTCTTCTCCTTGAAATGAATAATCGTGATCGCCTGTTAGCCTCGACGAGCCGACGGCGGTATAAAGAGTGACACGAGCATACGCAGGGACAACCCTCATCACCATGAAGTTGATCAACACTTTTGCCACCGAACTCCCCTGGGCTTGCGAGCCCGTTGCCCCGCAGCCGCTGCATGGCCCCAGATTGCTGCATCTGAACCGTGCGCTGCTTGGGGAGCTGGGGCTCGGGAAGGTGAGCGAGGCGCAGTGGCTCGCCTGTTGCGGCCAGGGGCAGCCCCTGCCGGGCATGCAGCCGGTGGCCCAGGTCTATGCGGGCCACCAGTTCGGTGGCTACAGCCCGCGCCTCGGGGATGGCCGCGCCCTGCTGCTGGGGGAGCAGCTGGCGCCGGATGGCAGCCGCTGGGACCTGCACCTGAAAGGGGCGGGCAAGACGCCATTCTCCCGCTTCGGCGACGGCCGGGCCGTGCTGCGATCCAGTATTCGCGAGTACCTGGCTTCCGAGGCGCTGCATGCCCTTGGCATTCCCACCACCCGGGCTCTGGTGCTGCTGGGCAGTGACGAGCCTGTCTACCGGGAGCAGGTGGAGAGCGGGGCGACCGTGCTGCGCACCGCGCCGAGCCATCTGCGCTTCGGTCATTTCGAGTATTTCGCATGGAGCGGGCAGGGGGAGAAGATCCCCGCCCTCATCGACTATGCGCGGCGTTACCACTTCCCCGAGCTGGCCGATGGCGCCGAGCTGTTTGCCGAAGTAGTGCGCCGCACCGCGCGGCTCATCGCCAAGTGGCAGGCGGCGGGGTTCTGTCACGGGGTGATGAACACCGACAACATGTCCCTGCTCGGGCTGACCCTGGATTACGGCCCCTACGGTTTTATCGACGCCTATGTGCCGGACTTCGTCTGCAACCACTCGGATCCGGACGGTCGCTATGCGCTGGATCAGCAGCCTGCGGTCGGATACTGGAACCTGCAGAAGCTGGCCCAAGCGCTAGCCGGCCATGTGGATGGCGACGCGCTCGCGTCGGCCCTGGCCCAGTACGAGCACCAGCTGATGTTGCACTACTCCGAGCTGATGCGCGCCAAGCTGGGGCTGGCGGTGTGGGAAGAGGAGGATCCGGCGCTGTTCCGCGAGTTGTTCCGGCTGCTGGCGGCGCACAAGGTGGATTACCACCTCTTCCTGCGACGTCTCGGTGAGGTGACGCGAGAGGGAGCGTGGCCCGCCCGCCTGTTGGCCCTGCTGCCCGATCCTGCCGTCTGGCAGGGGTGGCTTGAGGCCTATCGGGCGCGCCTCGCCCGGGAAGGGAGCGTGGATGGCGTGCGCAAGGGGCAGATGGACGCAGTCAATCCCAAGTATGTGCTGCGCAACGCCCTGGCCCAGCAGGTGATCGAGGCGGCAGAACAGGGCGACATGGCGCCGTTCGAGCGGCTGTTTGCGGCCCTGCAGCACCCCTATGATGACCAACCCGAATACGAGGATCTCGCCACCCCGCATCCGGGCTGGTATTGCGGGGGCGAGCTCTCGTGCAGCAGTTGAGGAGCCGCAGATGAACTGGCGTATCACGCAGACAGACAGGGAAGCCGGGGTGGTGATGCTGACCTGCCCGGGCCTTGACTGGGACAGCTTCCCGACTCTGGCAGAGGCCCTGTTGCAGGAGTGGGAGCTGGCGGCACTCGAGCGGGAGTGGGGGGCGGATCGCCACAGCTGGCTGCTGGAGTTTGAAGGCAGCCGCTTTCGGCTCGAGTACGAACATTACAGCGGCTGCTGGCTGGCGGCGGAGCAGCCGGACGACGCGGAGGCGCTGCTCTGGCTGGCTCGGCAGTCCTGGGAGTGAGCTTGGCGTGCGATGCGAGTCAATCCCTTGAGATAACCGCATAAAGATTGAACTATCAATTTGGGGGCGTATAATCTCGCCCCTTGATTATCGCCATGGTGGTGATATGGGTTCCCTAACCCCATTAACCAAAAAGGTCACAATATGAACCTGACTCCGGCTCAGTACCAGACGGCACTGATGCGTCTCTCGTTGTTCCACATCCTGATCATTGCCAGCAGCAACTACCTGGTGCAGCTGCCGATCACCATCTTTGGCTTCCACACCACCTGGGGTGCATTCAGCTTCCCGTTCATTTTCCTGGCCACCGATCTGACGGTGCGGATCTTCGGCGCAGGCCTGGCGCGCAAGATCATCCAGACCGTGATGCTGCCGGCATTGACCGTGTCCTACGTGCTCTCGGTGCTCTTCTTCGAAGGGAGCTTCCAGGGGGTGGGCAATCTGGCAGAGTTCAATCTCTTTGTTGCCCGGATCGCGTTAGCCAGCTTTATGGCCTATCTGGTGGGCCAGTTCATGGACGTGGTGGTGTTCAACCGCCTGCGCCTGCTGAAAGCCTGGTGGGTGGCTCCGGCGGCCTCCACCCTGTTCGGCAATCTGGTGGATACCATCGCCTTCTTCAGCATCGCCTTCTGGCGCAGCACAGATCCCTTTATGGCCGAGCACTGGGTCGAGATCGCGACCGTAGATTACGTATTCAAGCTGCTGATAAGTCTGGGGTTGTTTGTGCCGCTTTACGGTGTGCTGCTGCGCTATCTCAGCCGCAAGCTGGTGGGGGAGGCGGGCCTCGCCGGTCTGCAAACGGCCACACGGCAAGCCTGACGACAATGACCACCCGAGCGGTGGTCATTTTTTTGCACTTTTTACAAATAAGGCTTGCACAGTTAAATGAGAATGATTATTGTTACCTTGTTTTCCGGGAAAGACTTCATTCGTTCCAACGTGATGGACTTCTTGTGAAGGCACGACATTGCTCACATTGCTTCCAGTTAAGGGGCCAGTTGTTTACTGGCCCTCTTTTTTTGTCTTTTTTCAGCAGCTTGTAGCCAAATGACGGCCATAAAAAATGGGAGCCAGGGCTCCCATTTTCACTCAGCGCTGTTTACTCGATGTCGAGGGCATCGGGGGAGAGGATCACCCCTGTGGTATCGGCATAGAGGTGGTCATCCGGCAGGAAAGTGACGCCGCCGAAGTTGACCGGCAGATCGGTTTCCCCGATATCCTTGCTGTCGGCGCCCACCGGAATGGCCGCCAGGGCCTGAATGCCGATGTCGAGATCTTCCAGGATATCGACCTCACGGACGCAACCGTAGCAGACGATCCCTTCCCACTCATTTTCCGCCGCCGTGGTGGCGATCTCGCTGTCGATCAGGGCACGCCGCATGGAGCCACCGCCGTCGATCAACAGCACGCGACCAACGCCGTTCTCCTTGACCAGTTCACGGATCAGGCCGTTTGATTCGAAGCACTTGACCGTGGTGATGACGCCGCCGAAAGAGGCGCGGCCGCCGAAGGAGCAGAGCATGGGTTCGAGTACATCCACCATGTCCTGATAGATGTCGCACAGTTCTGAAGTGTTGTATTCCATTGTGTCAGATCCACCGCTGGAAACAGGTGGATCCAGTATAAGGAGTGGGGTTGGCATTTCAACGACTATTCCTTGCCTAGTGGCGGGAAATGCCGGTTTTGCGCGAAAGCGGCCCCGCGCCATGGCAGGCGCCGCAGACGGTCAGCCTCGGGCCCTAGAGCAGGAACAGGGTCGCCAGCCCCAGGAAGATGAAGAAGCCGCCGGTGTCGGTGATGGCGGTGATCATCACGCTGGCCCCCACCGCCGGGTCGCGCCCCAGCCGGCTCATGGTCATGGGGATGATGACCCCCATCAGGGCCGCCACCAGCAGGTTGAGGATCATGGCGAGCGTCATCACGCCCCCCAGCGCCGCATCCTGATAGAGCAGGAAGGTGGCGATGCCCATGATGCCCCCCCACACCAGGCCGTTGATCAGGGCCACCCCCAGCTCGCGCCACAGCAGGAAGGAGACGTTGCCTGTCTGGATGTGCTGCAGCGCCAACGCCCGCACTATCATGGTGATGGTCTGGTTGCCGGTGTTGCCGCCGATCCCGGCGACGATAGGCATCAGGGCCGCCAGCGCCACCAGCTGGGAGATGGTGTGCTCGAACAGGCCGATCACCCGCGATGCCACGAAGGCGGTGCAGAGATTGATGGCGAGCCAGGCCCAGCGGGTCTTGACCGCCTTGGAGACGGGGGCGAACACGTCTTCTTCCTCGCTTATCCCCCCCATGCGGCGCAGGTCGGTGTCGCTCTCCTCATAGACCAGGTCCACCACCTCGGCGACGGTGAGCCGTCCCATCAGCTTGCCCCTGGCATCCACCACGGCGGCGGAGACCAGGTCGTCCCGCTCGAAGGTGCGGGCGGCGGCCTCGTCGTTGTCTTCCGGATCGAAGGTGACCGGATCCTTCTCCATCGCGTCGCTCACCAGGGTTTCGGGCTTGTGCAGCAGCACGGCGGTGAGGGGTAGCTCCCCCTGCAGCCGGTTGCGCCGATCGGTGACGAACAGCTTGTCGGTGTTCTCGGGGATCTGGCCGCGTAGGCGCAGATAGCGCTGGACGGTGGCCAGGGTCACGTCGGGCCGCACCGTGATGAGCTCGAAGTCCATCATGGCGCCGACCGTGTGCTTGCCGTAGCGGATCACCTCCCGCACCTTGTCCCTGTCCATCGGCGCCATGGAGGTGAGCAGCCGTCCCATCAGGTTGCGGGGCAGGTACTGACCCAGGTAGATCTGGTCGTCGATGTCGAGGGTGCTCAGGGCGTGCAGGAGTTCTTTGTCGCTCATGCCGCTGATGAGGCTGTCCCACACCGTCTCCGACGCCTCCACCAGGATCTGGCCGTGCTTGTCTGCATCCACCTGCTGCCACAGCACATGGCGCTCGTCCGGCGGCAGGGATTCCAGCGCATCGGCGATATCGGCGGCGGGCAGGCTGTTGACCAGCCGGGTCAGCTCGCTGGTCTGGTCCCGAAGCTCTGCGTCCTGCTCCCCTTGCGGGTCGAGCAGGCTCTCGGTGAGGGCGTCATCGGCCAGCAGCAGCGTGAGGATGCGGGCTCTGTCGTGTTCACGCTGTTTGGCGCTGTTCTTGGGGGGGAGGGACATGAAGCAGAATTCCTGAATTCGGTGGTCCGGCTGACACACCCCATAGGATACCAGACTCAAAACAAGAGGTTATGACAGTAAATGCAGAAAAAGAAACGCCACCCGAGGGTGGCGTTGGAATGGATGCAGCGATCAGGCCGAGGCCAGGGCCACGTCTGTGGCGCCTCCTTGCCCGAACCAGGCAAGCTGGTCGGCCAGGGTCACCACCGAGCCCACCATGATCAGCGCCGGACTCTCGACCCCTACCGCCAGCTCGGGCAGCTCATCAAGGGTGCCGCGAATGACCCGCTGGCAGGGCTGGGTGCCGCGCTCGATCAGCGCCACCGGGGTGTCGCCTGCCTTGCCGTGGGCCAGCAGCTGTTCACGGATGGTGGTGCAGGATGAGAGCCCCATGTAGAAGACCAGCGTTTGCCGATCTTTGGCCAGCAGCGGCCAGTCGAGATCCCGGGCACCCCCCTTGCCGTGGGCGGTGACGAAGCGCACGCTCTGGGCGTGGTCGCGGTGGGTCAGCGGAATGCCGGCGTAGGCGGCGCAGCCGCTGGCCGCCGTGATCCCCGGCACCACCTGAAAGCCGATGCCAGTGCCGACCAGTGTCTCCAGCTCCTCGCCGCCACGGCCGAAGATAAAGGGGTCGCCCCCCTTCAGCCGCACCACCCGCTGTCCCTTCTTCGCCTCCTCCAGCAACAGCTGGTTGATCCCCTCCTGCGGCACGCAGTGGTTGCCCGCCTGCTTGCCGACGAAGATGCGTTTGGCGTCGCGGCGCACCAGCTCCATCACCTCGTCGGAGACCAGCCGGTCATAGACCACCACGTCCGCCTGCTGCATCTGGCGCAGGGCGTGCAGGGTGAGCAGACCCGGATCGCCAGGGCCGGCACCGACCAGCACCACCTCGCCAGCGCTCTGGCTTTCGTCGGCAAACAGATTGTCGGCCAGCTGGTGGGCAGAGGCGCTATCCCCCCGAGCCAGCGCCTGACCGAGCCGATCCGCCCCGAGCAGCCGTTCCCAGAAGCGGCGCCGCTCGCCCATGCTGGCGAAGCGCGTCTTGACCCGCTCCCGCAGGCTGCCGGCGAAGGCCGCGACGGCACCCAGATGCTGGGGCAGCAGGGCTTCGAGTTTCTCCCGCAGCAGTCGGGCCAGCACCGGGGCCTTGCCGCCGGAGGAGATGGCCACCATCAGCGGCGAGCGGTCGATGATCGACGGCATGATGAAGCTGGAGCGTTTCGGGTCATCCACCACGTTGGCAAAGATCCGCGCCTGATTGGCGCTCTGGTAGACCAGCGCATTCACCTCGCGCCGATCTGTAGCGGCTACCACCAGCCACTTGCCCGCCAGTTGCTGCGGCGCAAATTCACCGGCCAGCCACTCGATGGTCCCGTTGGCAGCCAGTTCCGCCAGCTCGGGGTCGAGATCGGGCGCGACCACGGTGAGCTGGGCTCCGGCATCCAGCAGCAGGCGCGCCTTGCGCTCTGCTACCTCGCCGCCGCCGACCAGCAGCACGGGTTTGTTGTCGAGTCGGCAAAAGATGGGCAAGTAGTCCATGGGGCCTCCTGATCAGGCGGTTTGGGTCTGGCTGGCAGTGGTGGTGGTCTCGCTCAGCGCGACCGGGCGCTCGGCCTTGGGGGTGGCATACCAGTAGCCGAGGCCCATGAAGAGGGCGCCGGAGACGGTGTTGCCCAGGGTTACCCACAGCAGGTTGTGGCCGATGCCGCCCAGGGTGTAGGCCTCGGAGTGGGCACCGAACCAGGAGAGGGCAAACAGGGTCATGTTGGCGACCGAGTGCTCGTAGCCGGAGGCGATGAAGGCGAGCAGGCACCACCAGATGGCGATGAACTTGGCGGCACCCTCGGTGCGCAGCGCCATCCAGATGGCGAGGCAGACCAGCCAGTTGCAGAGGATCCCCTTCATAAACAGGGTCAGCGCCGGGGCCTGGGTTTTGGCCAGCGCCACCTTGTGCGCCAGACTGCCCGCATCCGGCAGCAGGCTGCCGCCGTAGGAGTAGATGAGCGCCACCACGATGGAGCCAATCAGGTTGCCCACCCAGGTCTGCGGCAGGATGCGCAGCAGGTCGGCCATGGTGATCTTGCCCGTCTTCACCCCGAAGGTGAGGAACATGGTGTGGCCGGTGAACAGCTCGGAGCCGGCGATGATCACCAGCGTCAGGGCGATGCCGAAGGTGGCCCCCATCACCAGCGGCCGGATGGCGGGATCCACCAGATTGCCGAGGGTGAAGATGAGGATGATGCCGAGGCCCACATAGGCCCCCGCCATGGCGGAGCTGAGCCAGAAGCCGAGCTTGTCGCTGCGCTCGAAGCGGTTGATGCGGGCCGCGTTGGTGGCGCACTTGTTGATGGTTTCGGTATACATCTTTGTTTCCTTCAAGAGGGCCGCCCGCGGGCAGCCCTGACTGTTTTTTAACCCCCTCCCTGCCTCCCCCTTGTCAAGGGGGAGGGGCTTTTTGCTCCCTCCCCTGTGAAGGGGAGGGCCGGGGTGGGGTCTGGTGTTAGACGGCGACCCAGACCTGCTGGTCGCGCACTTCAACGGGGTATCCCCGTACCGACATAGATCTGGGGGTTGTCGACATCAGACGGCGACCCAGACCTGCTGGTCGCGTACTTCAACGGGATAGCTCTGCACCGACATGGCGGGGTTGTCGAAACAGTGGCCATCGCTCAGGCGAAAGCGCTGCTTCTTGAGCGGGCTGGCGACCCAGAGATCGCCGTCGTGTTCGCAGATCAGGCCCCGCGACAGCACGTTGGCGGCGAAGAAGGGATCCCGGTTGTCGATGGCGAACACCTCGGCGGCCGCGCTCGGGCGGAACAGGGCAATCTGGCGACCCTCAATGAGTGCGCAGACACCGGTTCCCGGCAGGATGTCGTTGAGTTGGCAGGCAAGTTTCATCATTTGGTTTCCACCTCGATCTGGTAGACGGGGATGCGCTCGGCCGGAGTGGCGGGTCTGTGCTGGTCGCGCTCGGCGACGAACTGGACGTCCGGATCGCGCTTGTCGCTGTTGATGAAGTGGCTGAAACGCTTGAGCGCTTCCTCTTCGTTGAGGGTGCGCGACCATTCGCACTCGTAGCTGTCGATGAGGGTCTGGATATCGCGCTCTAGCGTCTCGGCCAGCCCCAGCTTGTCATCGACGATCACCTCGCGCAGATAGTCGACGCCCCCTTCCAGGTTGCCGAGCCAGACCGAGGTGCGCTGCAGTTTGTCGGCGCTGGTGACGTAAAACATCATAAAGCGGTCGATCAGCTTGATCAGGGTCTCGCGGTCGAGGTCAGACGCCAGCAGATCGGCGTGGCGCGGTTTCATGCCGCCGTTGCCGCCTACATAGAGGTTCCAGCCCGCGTCGGTGGCGATGATGCCGACATCCTTGCCCTGTGCTTCCGCACATTCACGGGTGCAGCCGGAGACGCCGAACTTCATCTTGTGGGGGGTACGAATGCCCTTGTAGCGGTTCTCGAGGAAGACCCCGAGGCCGACGCTGTCCTGCACGCCGAAGCGGCACCAGGTGCTGCCGACGCAGGTCTTGGCCATGCGCAGCGCCTTGGCGTAGGCCTGACCGGTCTCGAAGCCCGCTGCCAGCAGCTTGCGCCAGATGGCGGGCAGATCATCCTTCTGGGCCCCGAACAGGCCGATGCGCTGGGCGCCGGTGATCTTGGTGTAGAGCTTGTAGTCGCGGGCCACTTCGGCCACCGCCAGCAGCCCTTCCGGGGTCACCTCGCCACCGGCCATGCGCGGGATGACGGAGTAGGTCCCGTCCTTTTGCATGTTGCCGAGGAAGATGTCGTTGGTGTCCTGCAGAGGTGTGTTAAGCGGGCTCAACACGTAGTCGTTCCAGCAGGAGGCGAGGATGGAGCCGACCGTCGGTTTGCACACCTCGCAGCCATGGCCCTGGCCATGTTTGGCCAGCAGCTCGTCGAAGCTCTTGATCCCCTCCACCTTGACCAGGTGGAACAGCTCCTGACGGGAGTGGGGGAAGTGGGCGCAGAGGTGGTTGTTGACCTCGATGCCCTGTTTCACCAGTTCGGCGTTGAGCACCTGACTGATGAGCGGCACGCAGCCGCCGCAGCCGGTACCGGCCTTGGTCTGCTGCTTGATGGCTGCCAGGGTGGTGTGGCCCTCGGCCACCGCCTTGGCGATGTCGCCCTTGGAGACGTCGAAGCAGGAGCAGATCTGGGCGCTTTCCGGCAGGGCATCCACCCCCAGGGTCGGCTTGGCACCGGCGTAGGCGGGCAGGATCAGGGTGTCCGGGTGGCTCGGCAGGGGCAGGGCGTTGAGCATCATCTGCAGCAGGTTGCCGTAATCCTCCACGTCACCCACCAGCACGGCGCCGAGCAATCGGCTGTTGTCTTCGCTCACCACTATCTTCTTGTAGACGCCGGCCTGGTCGTCCTGGAACACATAGCTGTGGCTGCCCGGGGTGCGGCCGTGGGCATCGCCGATGGAGCCGACGGAGACGCCGAGCAGCTTGAGCTTGGCGCTCATGTCCGCCCCTTCGAAGCGGCTGTCGCCGCCCTGCAGGTGGTCGACGGTGATCTGGGCCATCTTGTAGCCCGGTGCCACCAGGCCGAAGAAGCGACCCTGCCAGGCGGCGCACTCGCCGATGGCATAGATGTCGGAATCGGAGGTGAGGCAGTGATCGTCGATGACGATGCCGCCGCGCTCGGCGATGGCGAGATCGCCGTAGCGACCGAGGGTGTCTTGCGGGCGGATGCCGGTGGAGAAGACCACCACGTCCACTTCCAGCTGGCTGCCGTCGGCGAAGGCGAGGCGGTGTTTCGCCTGCTCGCCGCCATGCATCAGGATCTCGCTGGTGCTCTTGCTGGTGTGTACCTGCACGCCCATGGATTCAATCTTGCGGCGCAGCAGCTGGCCGCCCTGACCGTCGAGCTGCTCGGCCATCAGTACCGGAGCAAACTCCACCACATGGGTCTCGAGACCCAGCGCCTTGAGGGCGCCGGCCGCCTCTAGGCCAAGCAGGCCGCCCCCGATCACCACCCCGCTCTTGCCGCTCTTGGCCGCGCTGCGGATGGCTTTGAGATCCTCGATGGTGCGATAGACGAAGCACTCGTGGTGCTGGCTGCCCGCAATGGGCGGCACCCAGGGGTAGGAGCCGGTGGCCAGCACCAGCTTGTCGTACCCGACCACAGTGCCCTTGTTGGAGTGCACTTCGCGGTTGGTCCTGTCGATTTTTTTCACCGCTTCGCCGAGCAGCAACCGAATGCCGTGCTTGTCGTAGAAGCCGGGTTTGACGAGGGAGAGATCTTCGCTGGTGTGATGGGAGAAGTAGGAGGAGAGATGGACGCGATCGTAGGCGGGACGGGGTTCTGCACCGAAGACGGTGATCTCGTAGCGGCCCGGATCGGCCCGCTCGATCAGCTCTTCGATGAAGCGGTGCCCCACCATGCCGTTGCCCACAACGACCAGTCTGACTTTGCTCATAGTTGCCTCAAGTTTGGAGTAATAAAACATCATTCTGAGGCTAGGCTACCCAGTCGGCAGGGGCAGACGATTGATGCAAATCAAGTGTCTATTTATATATCTCCTCAGGGGTAATTCGAGAAAATTCAGCACTATACAAAAATAGGTATACCAGTTAATGATTTCTGCGTTAGCTCGGGGTGAGGGATGGTGGAGGGTAAGCCCGGTTTACCAACTGCCGGGGAGTGAAAACTTATGTCGGAAAAAGGCCGGTCTCGCACTGGGCGAGACCGGCATCAGCTGAACAAGGTGGCGCGTCAGGCAATATGGCGGCGGAACATGGCGAGCGCCAGCGACAGGGTGACGCCGGCGATGGCGAGCAGCGGCCAGAGCAGGGGCCAGGCGGCCGACCAGTCGAACCCCTTGAGGAAGACCCCCTTGAGCAGCACGATGAAGTGGGTGAGGGGGTCGATGGCCGCCAGCCACTGGAACTCCTGGGGCATGTTCTCCACCGGCGAGATGTAGCCCGAGAGGATCACCGCCGGGACGGTGAAGGAGAAGACCCCGAGAAAGGCCTGCTGCTGGGTCGAGCAGAACGACGAGATGAAGAGCCCGATCCCGGCCAGTGCCAGCCCGTAGCAGACCATGCCCGCCAGCAGCAGACTGAGGCTCCCCGCGAAGGGGAGGTGAAAGACGAAGCGGGCGGCCAGCGCGACTATGCACCCTTGTCCCACCGCCACCAGGATGCCGGGCACCGCCTTGCCCGCCATGATCCAGCCTGCGGTGAGGGGGGAGACCAGCAGCTGATCGAAGGTGCCCTCTTCCCGCTCCCGCGCGACCGAGAGGGCGGTGACAATCAGACAGCCGGTGGTGGTGATGATGGCCACCAGGGCCGGCAGGATATGCCAGTGGAACTCGATATTGGGGTTGTAGAGGTTGCGCACCGCGAGGGTCGGCGGCGCCTTGCCTGCGTTCCCTTCTTCATTCTGCCAGCGGGCGATCACCTGACTGATGTAGCCCGCCGCCACCTGACCGCCGTTGGAGCGGCGGCCGTCGATGATCAGCTGCACCTTGGCCGGTTCGCCCCGCGCCAGCCGGCGCGAGAAATCCCCCGGAATAATCAGCCCGAGCAGCGCCCGTTGCCCGGTGATGGCCTCGGTCATGCCTGCCTCGCCTTGCACCGGGATGATGGTGGTGAAGGCGGGCATATGGGTGAGGCGCTCCAGCAGCTCGCGGCTCTGGGCACCGCCATCCTGGTTGTAGATGGCCAGCGTGTTGCCGGTCACCTCCAGAGTGGCGGCGAACGGGAAGAGGGCGGTCTGCAGCAGCACCGGCATGATGAGCAGAAAGCGCCCCTGGGTGTTGCCCATCAGGGCCTGCAGCTCTTTTCGGATCAGCCACCAGAGTCGGATCAGCATGGGTTACTCCAGAGTGCGCCGCGTCTTGCGGGCGGTCAGGGCCAGCCAGAAACCGGCCAGCAGCAGCAGACAGAAACCGTTGACCAGCAGGATCGAGAAGACGCTGCCCGCCTGATAGAGGGTCTGCAAGGAGCTCGCGAAGTAGCGGGCCGGAATGAGGTGGGTGATGGCCCGAAGCAGCGGTGGCATGCTGGCGATCTCGAACACGAAGCCCGACAGCATCACCGCGGGCAGAAACGCAGCGATCAGCGCCGCCTGCGCGGCGTTGAACTGGCTGCGCATCACGGTGGAGAGGAACAGCCCGAGCCCGAGGGCACTGCCGAGAAAGACGCTGGTGACCAGAAAGAGCAGCAGCAGGGAGCCGCGCCACGGCACCGCCATCACCGCCACCGAGAAGAGCAGGCAGAGCAGCATGGCGATGATGCCAAGGCCGTAGTAGGGCAGCAACTTGGAGAGCAGCAGCTCCCCCTTGGTGACCGGGGTGGCGAGCAGCGCCTCCATGGTGCCGCGCTCCCACTCCCGCGCCACCACCAGCGAGGTGAGCAGGGCGCCGATGATGGTCATCACCACCGCAATGGAGCCCGGCACCAGAAAGTTGCGGCTCACCAGCGCCGGGTTGAACCAGGCGCGGCTCTCTATCGACACCGGCATGACGACCCCCTCGCCTGCGAGCCACCCCTGCCAGATCCCCTGCACATAGTTGGTGACGAAGTTGGCGGTGTTGGGCTCGGAGCCGTCGGTCAGCAGCAGCGCCTGCGGCGTGCCGTTGCCCTGACCGGCCAGCGCGCGGGAGAAGCCGTCATCGATCACCAGCAGGCCGCGGATCTCGCCACGGGCCAGACTGGCGAGCAGGGACTCCTTGCTCGGGCCGCTGTGGATCTCCAGCGCGGTTGAGCCGCGCAGGGCCTGCTCCAGCCGCACCGCCGGGGCGCCGCTGTCGGAGCGCCAGATGCCGAGGCGCAGATGGTCCACATCCAGATTGATGGCGTAGCCCATCACCACCAGCAGCACCACCGGCATGATGAAGGCGATGAGGATGCTGCTCGGATCGCGGACGATTTGCAGCGTCTCCTTGCGGCAGAGGGCCAGCAGTCGCCGACGGTTGATGCTCATGCGTCCTCCTCGCTGGCCCGCTCGACCAGGGTGATAAAGGCCTCTTCCATTGTTGGCAAAGAACAGGTCGGCAAGGAACCGGTTGGCAAAGAGGTCGCCTCCTCTTTGGCGGCCAGCCCCTTGAGATCGTCCGGGGTGCCGAGCGCCAGCAGCTTGCCGCGATAGATGAGGGCAATGCGGTCGCAATACTCCGCCTCATCCATAAAGTGGGTGGTGACCAGCACGGTGACGCCGTGGTCGGCCAGCGCGTTGATGTGCGACCAGAACTCGCGCCGGGTCACCGGATCGACCCCGGAGGTGGGCTCGTCGAGGAACAGCAGCGGCGGCTCGTGCAGCAGGGCGCAGGCGAGCGATAAGCGCTGGCGCAGGCCGAGGGGCAGGGATTCCGCCTTCTGATCGAGCCAGGGGGCGAGGGCAAAGGCAGTCACCATGGCGTCGATCCGCGTCTGCTGGTGGCGGCCGAACAGGCCGTAGATACCGGCGAAGAAGGAGAGGTTCTGCGCCACGGTGAGCTGCTTGTAGAGGGAGAACTTCTGTGCCATGTAGCCGAGGCGCTGGCGCGCCGCCGAGGGGCTGTGGGCCAGATCGATGCCGGTCACCAGCGCCTGTCCCTCGCTCGGGCGCAGCAGGCCGCACTCCATCTTGAAGGTGGTGGACTTGCCCGCCCCGTTGGGGCCGAGCAGGCCGAAGATCTCGCCGCGGCGCACCGCAAAGCTGACGTCATCGGTGGCGGCAAAATCGCCGAAGCGCTTGGTGAGGTGGCGCGCCTCGATCACCGCCTCGGGGGAGACCCCCTGCGGCAGTTCGGCTTCCCGCATCCCGGCTGCCAGACTCGACTCACCGCCGGGGCCGCCGCCGAGCAGGTCGATAAAGGCATCCTCCAGCCGGGGCTGGGCCGGTTGAAAAGCGCCGTTGGCGAGATGCAGCTCCGAGAGCGGCGGTGGCGTCATGCCCGGGTGCAGCAGCAGGCGCACCCGCTCCCCCGCTACCGCGCCATCCATCACCGCCGGGTGAGCCAGTGCCCGGCGCAGCAGGGCGCGTCGCTCGCGGCCATCCAGTTGCCCCGCCTCCAGCAGCCAGCAGCGGCTGGCCATGGCCCCCATCAGATCGGCTGGCGTGCCGCTGGTGCGCACCTCGCCATCCGCCATCAGCAGCACGTGGTCGCACAGCTCCGCCTCATCGAGATAGGCGGTGCTCCAGAGCACCGTCATTCCCCCCTTGGCCAGTTCGCGCACCATCTGCCAGAGGGCGCGGCGGGAGATGGGATCGACCCCGACCCCCGGTTCGTCGAGCAGCAGCACATCCGGGGTGCCGAGCAGGGCGCAGGCCAGCCCGAGTTTCTGCTTCATCCCGCCAGAGAGCTTGCCGGCTGGCCGCGCGGTGAAGCGGGCAAGATCGGTGAAGGCGAGCAGCCGCGCGAAGGTGGGCGTGCGTTCGGGCTCCAGTACGCCGCGCAAGTCAGCGTAGAGGGTGAGGTTCTCCAGCACGCTGAGATCTTCGTAGAGGCCGAACTGCTGGGGCATGTAGCCGAGGCGCTGACGCAGCAGATCCCCCTCGCTCACCGGATCCAGCCCCAGCACCCGGATGGTGCCCGCTTCGGGGATCAGCAGACCGGCCAGCAGGCGTAGCAAAGTGCTCTTGCCGGCGCCGTCGGGGCCGACCAGCCCGGTGATGCCGCCAGCCGGAATGGTGGCCGAGATGGCGTTGAGGGCGACCCGCTCGCCAAAGCGTTTGGTGAGCCCCTCGAGGGAGATGGCGCAGCTCATGGGGCCAGCCTGACGGTGACCGGCATCCCCTGGCGCAGGGCCGGGTCGGGATCCTGCACCACGATGCGCAGCCGGTAGACGAGGTGGGTGCGCAGGTCCGGCGTTTCCACCGATTTCGGGGTGAACTCGGCGGTGGGCGAGACAAATCCCACTACTCCGTGATAGGGCTGATCCGGCCGCGAGTCGGTGGTGAGGGTCACCTTGGCGCCGCTCGGGAAGTGGCCGAGCCAGGGCTCCTCCACATAGGCGCGCACCCAGACCGGCGCGGTTAGGGAGAGGTTGAAGGCGGTCGCTCCACTCTGCACCATGCTGCCATTCTCGACGGCGCGGCTGATGATGATACCATCGCTGGGGGCGGTCAGATTGGCATCCGCCAGCGCCAGTTCGGCACTGGCGAGCGCCGCTTTGGCCCCTTCCAGCTGGGCATCGGACTGGGCGATTTCCTCCGGGCGGTAGCCGGTTTCGAGCTGGGCGAGCTGTTCGCGGGCCGAGCGCACCTGCGCCTGGGTCTGATCCCGCTGGGAGCGGGCAGTATCGAGCTGACCGCGGGAGATGGCGCCGGTGGCGGCCAATGCGCTCTGGCGGCGCCACTGCTGGTTGGCCTCCAGTGCAGCGGCTTCGGCGGCGGCAAGTGCGGCCCGGGCGCGGTCGGTCTCTTCGCTGCGATAGCCTTTGTGGATCAAGGCGTTGGCGGCAGTGAGCGCAGCCAGATTGGCGCGGGCGCTGTCGCGGCTGTGGGTGAGGGGAACCGGATCGAGGCGGGCCAGCAGTTGACCCGCTTTCACGCTATCCCCCTCATCGACCAGCACCTGATCGACGCGTCCGCCGACCCGAAAGGCCAGATTGACGTCGCGAATATCGACGTTGCCGTAGAGGATGGAGCCGTCGGCGGGGCGCCCCTGCCACCAGAGGTAGCCACCGATAACGGTTAGCAGCAGGGCCAGGATTGCAATGCGTTGTTTCATGCCGCTTCTCCTTCTTTCATGTCGGTGGGGCGCAGGCCGCGCAGTGCCCATACCAGCCGCTGTCTGGCGGCCTCGGGGTTGTCTATCTGGCTGAGAAAGGGGGCGGCCTCTTCGGGCAGCCAGCCGAGCTGACGACCGCTGCCTGCGATCACCAGCGGCAGGCCGACCGACCCCATGATGAAGATCATCAGCTGGAGCGGGTGACCCGCGACCAGCGACCCTTCCGCCTGTGCCATCCGTACCTGTTCGATCAGCAGCAGGGGGTGACGGCGCGGCAGGCTGAGCAGAAAGCGCTGGGCCGCCCCTTCACCCGCCAGGGCATCGCCAAACAGGTGGTTGATGAAGCCGCGCTGGCGCGCCACCAGCCCGATGAGCGCCTCCATGGTGGCCTCGAACATGGCGATGGCAGAGGGGTAGGAGCCTTTGGCTGCCACCGCCTTGAGCTCGTCATAGAGGGGGGCGTACCAGAGCTCCAACAGCTCGTCGATAAAGGCGTCGCGGTTGCCGAAGTGGTAGACGAAGGAGCCGAGGTTCACCTCGGCCGCCGCCGCCAGCTCGCGCACCGTCAGGCCGCGCAGCCCCTTCTCGGTGGCGATGGCGAGGCCGGTATCGAGCAGTTTCTGACGGGTGGGGTGCATCTGGCTGGTGCTCCTGGTGTATGCATTTTGTACGCAATTATACGTCCGTATAAAAAATGCGGAAGCGGGCGACAGGATCTTTTTGCCCGCAATGTGATCCGCCCCGCTCTGAGGGGCCGTGATCCCCGTCCGGCAGGGGGAAGGATCCACCGTTTGTGCCCAAGCCACGGGCATGTCGGTGTGACGGGGTGGTGACAGGCGCTTCAGGCCCCGGGTGCGGGTGCCCGGGCCACAAGAGGCTGGTGATAGAGCCGGGAGCTGCCTGACCCGGATCAGGGGGTGTCGGTGGCTCCGGTGTGATAGGGGGGCCGGGCACAGGTGTCCCGTATCAGGGCGCGCAGCCAGCGGTGGCCCGGATCGGCATCCTGACTGGGGTGCCAGAGCAGGGCGACCCGGATCCCTGGCAGAGCGAAGGGCAGGGGCAGGGTGACCAGATCGCCGAGCAGGCTGGCGCAGTGCAGGTGCGGCACCGTCGCCACCAGATTGCTCTCCCTGACCAGGGCCAGCGCCATCGCAAACCCGGGAACCAGGGTGGTGATGGTGCGTCTCTTCCCCTGGCCTGCGAGGATCTCGTCGATGGGGCTGTGAGGCTGGCCCCGGCGGGAGACCAGCACGTGGCGCGCGGCGGCATAGCGCGCCACGGTCAGGGTGCCGTCGCAGAGGGGGTGGTCCGGGTGCACCACGGCGACGAAGTGATCCTGGAACAGGGCCTGGGTGCGCAGCTCAGGGGCCGTGGTGGCGCCGATCACTCCGGTCTCGAAGTCCAGCTCGCCACGGCGCAGGGGGCCGCTCTCCTTGTCGGGTTTGGCCAGAAAGTGGAGCCGCACCCCGGGGGCCTCGACGGCGAGGCGCGCCAGCAGGGCGGGGCCCACCGCCTCCACGAAGCCGTCACTGGATCGCAGGCGGAAAGTGCGCTCCAGGCTCGCCGGGTCTACTTCCTGCTGGGGGCGCAGCACGGCCCGGGTCTCCTGAACCAGGCGGGCGACCTCATCCCGCAGGGTCTGCGCCCGGGGGGTGGGGATCAGGCCGCGTCCCGCCCGCACCAGCAGCGGATCCCCCGTGGTCTCCCGCAGCCTTGCCAGGGCCCGGCTCATGGCGGAAGCACTCAGGCCTAGCCGTCTGGCGGCGCCCGCCACACTGCCCTCTTCCAGCAGGGCATCCAGGGTGATCAGCAGGTTGAAATCCGGGGTCATGGTCGTCTCCTCGCAGGCGGCGCCTGACGGGCCGACCCCTTCATGATACGCGAGTTGCCGTCTCTTCATATGGCGTCTGATGCAACTATAAGCTGCAATCCGTGCGTCTTCCGCCTTGTCATCTCCCCCGCTAGCCTGAGTGCATCATCACTTGCCGGAGAGACTGCCATGTCCACACCACTTCTTGTTTCCCCTCCTGTGACGCGCCGTCTTGGCCTCGTGGGGCTCGGGCTCGCCACCCTGCTGCCCATGCTGGCGGGCAGCATGGCCAACCTGGTGCTGCCTGCCCTGGGGCAGGACTTCGGCGTGCCCTTCGCCAGCCTGCAATGGGTGCTGGTGGCCTACCTGCTTGGGATCACCAGTCTGACGGTGGTGGCGGGCCGGCTCGGGGATCGTCTGGGGCGGCGTCGCTTGCTGCTCTGGGGGACCGGGGTCTTTGCGCTGGCTTCCCTGCTGTGCGCCTTGGCCCCTTCCATTGGCTGGCTCATTGCCGCTCGCACCCTGCAAGGGGCCGGTGCGGCCTGCATGCTGGTGCTCTCCCTGGCCATGGCAGGAGAGCTGGTGCCGCCAGCCCGACGGGGCTGGAGCATGGGATTGCTCGGCACCCTGTCGGCCTGCGGCACGGCGCTCGGCCCCTCCTTTGGCGGCCTGTTGATCGGCGGATTTGGCTGGCAGGCTCCCTTCCTGCTGCTGCTCCCCCTGACGTTGCTTGCGCTGGGGTGTGCCTGGCGGGATCTGTCCCGGGATGAGGCGGGCTCTGCCGAGGGAGGCCTCCCGCTCACCAGTCTGTTGCTGCTGGTGACGGCGCTGCTCTGCTACGGGCTGGCACTGACCCGGGGCAGCCCACTCGGGGTCTGGCCGGGGATAGGGGCGCTCGTCGCCATGGTGCTCTTCGTGCATGCCGACTCGGGCGCCCGTCGCCCCCTGCTGCCCCTGGCGCTGTTGGGGGCATCCAGGCGAAGAGGCGGGATCATCGCCAGTGCGCTGGTGGCCAGCGTCATGGTGGCGACGATGCTGATCGGTCCTTTCTACCTGCACGGCGCCTTTGCCCTCGACATGGGGACGGTGGGGCTGATGATCTCCATGGGGCCCCTGCTGGCGGCGCTGTCCGGCATGCCCGCCGGCTGGCTGGTGGACAGGGTGGGGGCGACCCCTGTGGTGCGCCTCGGCCTGGGGCTCATGGTGGTGGCCGCCGTCTTGCTGGCTTTCCTGGACAGGGCGCTCGGGCCCCTCGGCTACCTGCTGCCCATCCTGCTGCTCACCGCCGGCTATGCCCTGTTCCAGACCGCCAACAACAGCGCCGTGGTGGGGGAGGCGGAGGGGGCGAGCCGTGGCGCCGTGGCCGGGCTGCTGACCCTGTCGCGCAACCTGGGCCAGCTGACGGGGGCGGCGGGGCTGGGGGGCCTGTTCGCAGCCCAGGTAGGGCGGCCCGATCTTCCCCTCGCGACGGCGGACGAGCTGGCGTTTGCCACCCGGGCCACCTTCGCCCTGACGGCCTTGCTGCTGATGAGCGCGCTCTGGCTGGCGGGAAGGGGGGAGCGTGCCGCGCAGGATGACGCGACCCGGGACGGCAGCGAGTCGGAAGAACGCTGAAAACGAAGACGCCTCCACAGGGGAGGCGTCTTGTTATGGGATTGGGCAGGATAGTAAACCGCTCAGCTCCTCGTTATCGATCAACCGGTTACAGAATGAAGCGGCTCAGATCCTCGTCTTCAATCAGCTTGCCGAGGTGGGCGTTGACGTAGTCGGTGTTGATGACGAAGGTCTCGCCTGACTTCTCGGAGGCGTCGTAGGAGATGTCTTCCATCAGCCGCTCCATCACGGTGTGCAGACGACGGGCGCCGATGTTCTCGGTGCGCTCGTTGACCTGCCAGGCCGCTTCGGCCAGACGGCGGATGCCATCCTGGGTGAACTCGATGTTGACCCCTTCGGTGGCCATCAGTGCCTTGTACTGATCGGTCAGGGAGGCGTTCGGCTCGGTCAGGATGCGCTCGAAGTCTTCGGTGGTCAGGGCGGTCAGCTCGACCCGGATCGGCAGACGACCCTGCAGCTCGGGGATGAGGTCGGACGGCTTGGCGATCTGGAAGGCACCGGAGGCGACAAACAGGATGTGATCGGTCTTGACCATGCCGTGCTTGGTGTTGACGGTGCAGCCCTCGACCAGCGGCAGCAGGTCGCGCTGAACCCCTTCACGGGAAACGTCCGGGCCCGAGCTCTCGCCGCGCTTGCAGATCTTGTCGATCTCGTCGAGGAAGACGATGCCATTGTTCTCGACGGAGGCGATGGCCTTCTGCTTCAGCTCTTCCGGGTTGACCAGGCGGGCTGCTTCCTCTTCGATCAGCGCCTTCATGGCCTCCTTGACCTTGATTTTGCGCTTCTTCTTCTGGTTCTGGCCCAGGTTCTGGAACAGCCCCTGCAACTGGTTGGCCATCTCTTCCATGCCCGGCGGGGTCATGATTTCGACACCCATGGGGGAGGCGGCCAGATCCAGCTCGATCTCCTTGTCATCCAGCTGACCTTCCCGCAGTTTCTTGCGGAAGATCTGGCGGGTGTTGGAGTTGTCGGCTTTCTCTTCCTCACCCCAGCTGTTGCGCGGGTTGGGCAGCAGGGCGTCGAGGATGCGCTCTTCTGCGGCTTCCTCGGCGCGGTATTTCATCTTCTCCATCTCGGTCTCGCGCACCAGCTTGATGGCGACGTCGGTCAGATCGCGAATGATGCTGTCCACTTCCTTGCCGACATAACCCACTTCGGTGAACTTGGTCGCTTCCACCTTGATGAAGGGGGCGTTGGCCAGTTTGGCCAGGCGACGGGCGATCTCGGTTTTGCCAACACCGGTCGGGCCGATCATCAGGATGTTCTTCGGGGTCACTTCATGGCGCATCTCCTCGGAGAGCTGCATCCGGCGCCAGCGGTTGCGCAGGGCGACGGCGACCGCGCGCTTGGCGTCGGCCTGACCAATGATGTGTCTGTCCAGCTCGTGGACGATTTCTCTCGGGGTCATCTCGGACATGGTGGCGTTCCTGTATCCGGGGCGGGCAGGGCCCACCCCTTGGAAAATGGGGTTTGGCTGGCGGCCTTATTTGGCTGCGTAGTCCAGTACTTCGATGGTGTGGTTGCCGTTGGTGAAGACGCAGATGTCGCCCGCAATCTTGAGGGACTTCTCGACGATGCTCTTGGCGTCGAGCTCGGTGTTCTCCAGCAGGGCGATGGCGGCGGACTGGGCAAAGTTGCCGCCGCTGCCGATGGCGATGAGATCGTGCTCCGGCTGCACCACGTCACCGTTGCCGGTGATGATGAAGGATTTGTGCTCGTCGGCGACGGCCAGCAGCGCCTCGAGGCGGCGCAGGGCGCGATCGGTGCGCCAGTCCTTGGCCAGCGCCACGGCGGCGCGTTCCAGGTTGCCCTGATGGGCCTGCAGTTTGGCTTCGAAGCGCTCGAGCAGGGTGAAGGCGTCGGCGGTGCCGCCGGCGAAACCAGCCAGTACCTTGCCGTTGTAGAGGCGATGAACCTTGCGGGCGTTGCCCTTCATGACGGTGTTGCCAAGAGAAACCTGGCCATCGCCACCGATGACGACCTGACCGTTGCGGCGAACTGAAACTATGGTAGTCACTTTACTTACCTCGCTTGAGCCGAATGACGGCCTGACTGTGCATGGAGGAAAAGATGGGGATGGCAAAACGGCTTTTCAAGCCTGTGTCGAGCACGGATCGCGGGGGAGGGATCGGGTGGGCGCGGGATGGCGCCAAAAGAAACAGGGCCGGGTGTTGCCACCCGGCCCTGTGCATGGACGCGGCGATCACCCCTTCTTGGGGATGCAGCCGCTGATGCCCGAGCCCTGCAGCTTGCGGTTGGCCGCATCGGCCGCCGCCTTGCCGTTGAAGGGGCCCACCATCACCTTGTAGACGGCGCCACCGGCCCCGTTCACCACCTGCAGACTGGAGGAGAGCCCGGCGGTGAAGGCGATGCGCGCCTTGAGGGATTCCGCGGAATCCTGGGAGCGCAGGGCGGCACACTGCATTATGTAGCGACCGCCGTCGGCGGCTGCGGTCTGTGCAGTCTGGGTCGCCGTCTTGGCCCTGGCGGCCTCGGCCCGCTCCCGCTCCAGTTCGGCGCGGATCTCCCGCTCCATCCGCTCACGTTCGGCCTTCTGGTCGATCACCTGCTCCCGGGCGCTGGCGACCGGGGCGCCGGTGGCCGGCTTGGCCGGTTGCACCGGTTGCGGCTGATAGGGCTTCACCTGACCGATGGGGGTTCCCGGCTGGGGGATGTCGGTCGCGACCGGCTTGGGCAGTGCCTCCGGTTGCAGGGTCATGGTCTCGGCGGGCGGGGGCGGCAGCACGCCCGGCTGGGGCGGCGGCTCTATGATGTCCACCTGCTTGTTCTCCAGCCGCTCGATGTAGCTCCACTTCTCCTGGGGCAGGGTATTGCCCTGTGCCTTGGGTTTGTTGGCCTTCACCTGCTCTTCGATGGTGGGGGCATCGGCGCCCTTGCCGTTGATGAGGTAGAGGAAGGCGCCGAAACCGACGACCAGGGCCCCGGCCAGCAGTGCCGGGATAACAGGAAAGCGGCGAGGGGCCGCTTTCTTGATGTTACGGCCACCCGCCCGTCGTCTCGGGCTGTTGCCGACGTAATCCCGGGTCGCCATCTATTACATGCGCTCCAGGGTGTGGATGCCCAGCACGCCCAGGCCCAGCTTGAGCACCTTGGCGGTGGCGGCGCACAGCAGCAGACGGCTCTGGCGGGTCGCCTCGTCCACGCCGTCCTTGTTGATCGGGCAGGCTTCGTAGAAGGTCATGAAGTTGCCGGAGAGCTCGTACAGATAGGTACAGAGCAGGTGCGGCATCCCCTTGTCCGCCACGCCGTTGACCGCGTCGGAGAACTGGATCAGCTTCTGGGCCAGGGTCTCTTCGGCATCTTCGCTCAGGACCACCTTGCCGCTCAGGGTGTCGGCATCGACGCCGGCCTTGCGGAAGATGGACTGGATGCGGGTGTAGGCGTATTGCAGGTAGGGGGCGGTGTTGCCTTCAAACGACAGCATCAGATCCCAGTCGAAGATGTAGTCGGTGGTGCGGTTCTTGGAGAGATCCGCATACTTGACCGCGCCCATGGCGATGGCGTGCACCACCTGGGCCTTCTCTTCGGCAGAGAGGTCGCTGTTGCGGCTCTCCAGCAGGGCGCTGGCGCGCTCTTCCGCTTCGTTCAGCAGGTCAACCAGCTTGACGGTGCCGCCGGAGCGGGTCTTGTAGGGACGGCCGTCCTTGCCCAGCATCATGCCGAAGGCGTGGTGCTCGAGGGGAACGGACTCCGGCACATAGCCCGCCTTGCGGGTGATGGTCCAGGCCTGCATCAGGTGCTGGTGCTGACGGGAGTCGATGAAGTACATGACCCGGTCGGCGCCCAGGTTCTCGTAACGGTATTTGGCGCAGGCGATGTCGGTGGTGGTGTAGAGGAAACCGCCGTCGCTCTTCTGGATGATGACGCCCATGGGCTCGCCATCCTTGTTCTTGAACTCGTCCAGGAACACCACGGTGGCCCCTTCGCTCTCGACTGCCAGCCCCTTGGCTTTCAGGTCGGCAACGATCTGCGGCAGCATGTCGTTGTACATGGACTCGCCCATGATGTCCTTGTTGGACAGGGAGATGTTCAGACGGTCGTAGTTGCGCTGGTTCTGCTCCATGGTCATGTCGACCAGCTTCTTCCACATGGTGCGGCAGTACTCATCGCCACCCTGCAGTTTCACCACGTAGTTGCGGGCGCGCTCGGCGAAGGCTTCGTCTTCGTCGTAGTGACGCTTGGCCTGGGTGTAGAAGGCTTCCAGGTCCTTGAGCTCCATGTCGGAGGCGTGCTCGTTGGCCATCTTCTCCAGATAGGCGATCAGCATGCCGAACTGGGTGCCCCAGTCGCCGATGTGGTTGGCACGCACCACCTTGTGGCCCAGGAATTCGAGGGCGCGGGCGGCCACGTCACCGAGCACGGTGGAGCGGATGTGGTGCACCGCCATCTCCTTGGCCACGTTGGGGGCGGAGTAGTCCACCACCACGGTCTGCGGCGCCGGCAGCTTCACGTTGGCGTTGTCGGAGGTCACCATGGCTTCCACCTGACCGGCCAGCCAGCTCGGGTCGAAGAAGAAGTTGATGAAGCCGGGGCCGGCGATCTCGACCTTGGCGATCAGATCGGAGGCAGGCAGGTGCTCGATGATGGCAGCGGCCAGCTCGCGGGGGTTCTTGCGGGCCGGTTTGGCCAGCAGCATGGCCAGGTTGGTGGCCAGGTCGCCGTGAGCCTTCTCCTTGCATCGGTCTACTTGCACCCGGGCTTCCAGGTCGGCGGGCAGGACGCCTGCGGACTTGAGATTGGCTACCGTTTGTTCAAGTAGATGATGAATATGCTCTTTCATAACTGACCACCGAGGTTGCGCGTCGAAAAGTGACTGACTGGATAAGGGCGTGAATTTTACCCGCATCGGGCCGAGAAAACTATAGGAACGGCCCGCACCCGTGGGCGTGGCGGATATTTCACTGCGTTTTCCACCACATTGCAGGATATTGATTTGGGTAAGTGGTGGTTATCCATTTCTACTGCATAACGAAACGGCTTGTCCAGGCTATTTTCCCCTGATTATGACAGGGTTATTTATACCGATTCGATCTGAATGATCCCGCTTCCCGTGGCGGTCGTATCCTTTGAGGACGCCGTTGGAGGATGATTCCCATGACACTGGTACTGTTTCCACTCTCCGCTCACCTGCTGCCGGGCGGCATCATGCCGCTGCGCATCTTCGAGCCCAGATACCAGCGCATGATCGCCGAGTCCCGGGAGCGGGAGTTCGCGCTCTGCATGCTGGACCCCCGCCAGCCCGACGCGCTGCGCAACATGTACCCCATCGCCACTCGGGTGCGCATCATCGATTTCGATCTGCTGCCCGATGGTTTGCTCGGCATCACGGTGCTCGGGGTGGAGCGGGTGCGTATCACGGATCTCTGGCAGGAAGAGGACGGTCTGCGGGTCGGCGAGGTGGAGCCCCTGCCCCCCTGGCAGAGCGGCAGGCTCCAGGCGGATCAGCACTCCCTGGCCAAGGCGTTGCAGGACGTGTTCAACGACTATCCGGAGTACGCGGCCCTCTATCCGGAGCCGGACTGGGAGGATGCGAGCTGGGTCGCCCAGCGCTGGCTGGAGGTGCTGCCCATCCCGGTGGAGCAAAAACAGTGGCTGGTGGCGGCCAAGGACAACCAGCCCACCCTCTCCCTGCTGAGCGGTCTGCTGGTCGCGAGCCATTGAATTCCCCTTCCCGGTGATCCTTTTTCCTCGCTCGCCGTATTGGGGGTGAACACCACACGCGAGGGATGGCGCAATGGCATATACTGGCCAACCACAATCGGCTCCACGCAGGACATCGCCCCCCATGGACAACCCAGACGGCGACCTCACATCTTTGCTGGTCCGGGTGGCCGAGCGGGCCGACAAGGCTGCCTTTGCCACCCTGTTCCACCACTTCGCGCCGCGCATCCGTAGCTACGGGCTGCGTCACCTCGGCAGCGAGGCCAACGCCATGGAACTGGTGCAGGAGACCATGCTGCTGGTCTGGCAGAAGGCACGGCTCTATCACCCCGACAAGGGCGCCGCCACCACCTGGATCTACACAGTGATGCGCAACCAGAGCTTTGACATGCTGCGCCGCCGCCGCGCCAGCAAGGAGGAGCTCTGCGCCGAGGAGATCTGGCCGCTGCTGGAGTTCCGGGCCGAAGAGGAGCACCTGAGCGGCGGTGAAGACGCGGTGCTGACCCGCCAGATGGCCCACTATGTCGCCACGCTGCCGGAGCCGCAGCAGCAGGTGGTGCGCGGCATCTACCTGCAGGAGCTCTCCCAGCAGGAGCTGGCCGACCGGCTCGGCGTGCCCCTTGGCACCATCAAGTCCCGGCTGCGGCTGGCACTACAGAAACTGAAGGAACAAGTGGAGCAAGGCCATGATTAAGACCCATCCGACTGAACCCATGCTGCGCGCCTTCGCTGCCGACGAGCTGCCTCTGCCGCTGGCCGTCGGTGTCTCCGCCCATTGCGAGTTCTGCCCCGAGTGCGCCGCCCGGGTGAAGGAATTTGAAGAGGCGCTGGCGTGCCAGCATCTCGCCCCTGACGCGCCGGACGAGGCGCTGCCCGCCGGATTCGATGCCATGCTGGCGGGCATACTGCAACAGCCGGTGGCGACGGAGGCGGCGCTCGCCCTTGCCGAGAGCCCGAGGCCAGAGCTCAGGGTGGCGGGTCACAGTTACCGGCTGCCGCGGGCATTGGCAAGGCATCATGCCCCCAGGTGGCGTCATCTCGGGGCCATCCGTCAGGTCAGCCTGCCCCTGGACGAGATGGGTGCGCGGGCCAACCTGCTGCACATCGAGGCGGGGGGGCGGATCCCGGAGCACACCCACAAGGGATATGAGCTGACCCTGCTGCTGGCGGGCACCATCGAGGATGGCGACACCCGCTATCAGGCGGGGGATTTCATCTGGCGTGACGCCAGCCACGCCCACAGCCCCCACACCCCGGACGGCTGCCTCTGCTACACGGTGCAAGATGCCCCCGTGCAGTTCACCAAGGGGCTGTCACGGCTGCTCAACGGCATCAGCCAGCACCTCTATTGAGTTGGGATCACGGCTGCTCGGCGATAGCGGGCTGCCGCGCGACTGAGGCGGTATCACGGCATGAAAAAAGGGACCCTCGGGTCCCTTTTGTGTTGCTTGGCGGCGAAGCCCATCAGGCCACGAAGACCAGGTAGACGACGAAGGCCAGCAGGAAGCGGTAGATGGCGAACGGGATGAAGTCGAGACGACGGATCAGCGCCAGGAAGGTCTTGATGGCGACCATGGCCACCACGAAGGCGGTGACGAAGCCCACCGCAAACATGGGGAAGTCCGCCATGGAGAGGAAATCGCGGCTCTTGTAGAGATCCAGGCCGCTGGCCGCGATCATCATGGGTACCGCCATGATGAAGGAGAATTCTGCTGCCGCGTGGCGGCTGATGCCCATCAGCATGCCGCCGCTGATGGTGGCGCCGGAGCGGGAGAAACCGGGCCAGAGTGCCAGGCACTGGAACAGGCCGATGCCGAAGGCCTGCTTGTAGCTGATGTCGTCCAGGGTCTCCGCGGTCACGGCGGGGCGGAACTTTTCGGCGATGATGAGCAGGATGCCGCCGGCCACCAGGGCATACATCACGGTTTCCGGCCCGAACAGATTGGCCTTGATCCAGCTGTGGATAGCCAGCCCGACGAGCACGGCGGGCAGCATGCCGAGGATGACGTGCACCAGGGAGAGGGTCGCGTGGCCCGGGGTCGGTTTCTGACCGAAGTGAATGCCGATGAGTCCGAACAGGCGGCGCCAGAACATGACGACCACTGCCAGGATGGAGCCGAGCTGGATCACCACCTCGAAGGTGGCGGCCTTGGGTCCTTCAAACCCGAGGAGGTGGCCGACGATGATCATGTGGCCGGTGGAGGAGACGGGGAGGAACTCGGTCAGGCCTTCCACTATACCCAGCACAAAGGCGACGAACAGGGCGTAGGATTCGGTCATGGTGCAGATCTCTTGGTTATGGGGTCTGGATAAAATCAACCCCGAACGGGTCGGGGCGGCCAATGATGGCGGAAAATCACGCGGGCAACCAGTGAATATTGGGGATTTCAGCGCCCTGTTCCGGCCGGAAAAGGGCGCTGGCGGACCATGCAGGGCGCGGCTTGCCACATGCTGTCAGAAGCCATGACGGCCCCGTCACGTTCTGACAGGTCAGTCACGCCAGTTGACCTCTGTTTTATGATCTCTTTGTGCTGTCAGGCCAGTATGGACAGGATTTTCTGTTGAAGATCATCGTCCAGGGGGGGCTGCCCCAGGGCCTCGACGGCGCTCGTTATCTGTTGGGGATGGCTGGCGCCGATCAGGGCGCAGCTCACCACGGGGTCGCGCAGCACCCATTGCAGTGCGAGTTGCGACAGGGACTGACCCCGTTGCAGGGCCAGTGCATGCAGGGCGCGGACGGTGGCGAGCTTCTCTTCGGTGATCTGGTCCGCCGTGAGGAAGGGGCTGGCACTGGCGGCGCGGGAATCCGCGGGAATGCCCGCCAGGTAGCGATCGCTCAGCAGCCCCCCCGCCAGGGGCGAGAAGGCGACCACCCCCATGCCGTGCTCCCGGCAGGCCGGCAGGGTGTCGGGCTCAATATCGCGTTGGAACAGGGAGTATTTGAGCTGGTTGACCAGGCAGGGGGTGCCGAGCTCCGCCAGCCGGGCGGCAGCCTTGGCCGCGAGCGGGGCCGGGTAGTTGGAGAGGCCGATGTAGAGCGCCTTGCCCTGGCGCACCATCAGGGCCAGGGCCTGG
This sequence comes from Aeromonas sp. ASNIH1, assembly GCF_002934285.1. Classification (NCBI taxonomy): domain Bacteria; kingdom Pseudomonadati; phylum Pseudomonadota; class Gammaproteobacteria; order Aeromonadales; family Aeromonadaceae; genus Aeromonas; species Aeromonas sp. ASNIH1. Next base: position 1,779,790 of record NZ_CP026228.1, read on the forward strand.
CAGGTCTCCTCGAGCGGGGTGCGGGGATCCGGCCTGTGGTGATAGAAGATGTCCACGTAGTCGAGGCCCAGACGGCGCAGGCTCTGGTGCAGGCTGGCGAAGAGGTACTTGGCGCTGCCGCCATCGCCGTAGGGGCCGTCCCACATCACGTATCCCGCCTTGCTGGCGATGATGAGCTCGTCCCGATAGGGAGCCAGGCTCCTCTTGAGCAGCGTGCCGAAGGTCAGTTCGGCAGATCCCGGCGGCGGCCCGTAGTTGTTGGCGAGATCGAAGTGGGTGATCCCCAGATCGAACGCCTGATGCACCATGGCCTTCGCGGTGGCGGGATCGCTCCCGGCGCCGAAGTTGTGCCAAAGGCCCAGACCGATGCCGGGCAGGCGCAGGCCGTGGCGGCCCGCCGGTCGGTAGGGCTGGCGCTGGTAGCGGTCGGGGGCGGCGAGGTAGTTGTCATCCATCACGGTGCGGTTCCTTGGCTGGTGTGCAATGAGGAGCGGCGGGCCCTGCGGCCGGCCTCACCCCGGCTGACTCGGCGGTGCCATCGGGGCCGCCATGACGTGGCGGCGCGCCCGGGCTCCTTCGTCTGCCCGAGCGGGGCTGTCAGGGGGCAGGAATAAAGCGATAACGGGTCTGGTGGCGATAACGCTGCCCCGGCAGCAACCAGGGATCGCCGAGGGCGGGCCGGTTCGGGCTGTCGGGCAATTGCTGGGCCTCCAGGCAGAAGCCGTCGTAATCCCGGTAGGGTCGGCCCTGACGATCCGGTGTGCCGGTCAGCCAGTTGCCGCTGTAGAACTGCAGTGAGGGCTGGTTGGTGTAGACCGCCATCGCCAGCTTGCCATCCCCCGAGATCACCCGGGCGGCCCATGGCTGGCTGGACCCACCAAACGGCTCATCAGTAGGCACAAAAACGCTGTTGTTGAGCAGAAATGCGTGATCGTACCCCTTGGCCAACTGCTGCTGGGGGTGGTCCAGCCACGCCTGGCCGATGGGGCGGGGGGCGCGCAGATCGAAGGGGCCTTCCACCGGGGCGATGGCCAGCGGCAGGCTCTGGTCATCCGTGGGCAGGTAGCGGTCGGCGTCTAGGCTGATGGTGTGGTGGCGGATGTCGCCACCGCCATCCAGGTTGAAGTAGGCGTGGCTGGTGAGGCTGACCGGGCTGGGGGCGTCCGTGCTGGCGCAGAAGTCGACCACCAGATCGCACTGCTCCAGCCGATACTCCAGGCTCACCCTCAGATTGCCGGGAAAGCCCTGATCCCCCGCCCGGGAGAGGAGCGCCAGCTTGACCCTGTCCGCCTCCTGCTCCTTGATCTGCCAGGTGCGGCGATGGAACCCGTCGCGCCCGCCGTGCAGGCAGTTGGCCCCCTGGTTGGCGTCCAGCGTCCAGCACTGGCCTTCCCGCTCAAGGCGGGCGCCGCCGATGCGGTTGGCAAAGCGCCCCGCCACGGCCCCCAGCCATACCTGCTGGGTGAGGTAGGCCTCGTCGGCGCAACCCAGCAGCACCTCCCGCCGCTCTCCCGCCACCGGCAGGGTGAGGGAGGTGAGGGTGGCCCCGTATGCGAGACCGCGCAGCCGCAGTCCCTCCTCGTTTTCCAGCTCGAATCTCATCATGGTTTGCGGTTCCCCGTCGTGATCCCGTCGCCCCCTGCCGGCGTCGCGAGTGCCGGGCAGGGGGCGTCACCCGTTGTCAGGCGTGCGTTACAGTCTGCCGGCCCCTGCGCTGGCACGGCAGACGTAGCAGTCCGCCTTGAGGCCGAAACGGGCCGGGTATTCCGCCTCCACCACGGCGATCACCTCGGCCACCTTCTCGGGGCGCAGCAGGGCGACCACGCAGCCGCCAAAACCGCCGCCGGTCATGCGCACACCGCCTTCGCTGCCGATCCGGGCCTTGATGATCTCCACCAGGCCGTCGATGGGAGGCACGGTGATCTCGAAGTCATCGCGCATGGCGGCGTGGGACTGGCCCATCAGCTCGCCGAGGCGCACCAGATCGCCCTGTGCCAGCGCATCGGCCGCCGCCAGAGTGCGGGCGTTCTCGCCGACAACGTGGCGGGCACGGCGATAGCAGGCCTCGTCCAGACCGGCCTTGCCCGCTTCCAGGGTCGCCAGATCCAGGTTGCGCAGGGCCTTGACCCCGTAGTGACGGGCGGCGGTTTCGCACTGCTGGCGACGGGTGTTGTATTCGCTGTCCACCAGGCCGCGGCGCACGTTGGAGTTGACGATGAGCACCGCCAGATCGGTCGGCATGGGGATGAGCCGGGTCTCCAGGGAACGGCAATCGAGCAGCAGGGCGTGATCCTGCTTGCCGCTCGCGGAGATCATCTGATCCATGATGCCGCAGTTGCAGCCGACGAACTGGTTCTCCGCCTGCTGGCCGTTGAGGGCAATTTCCGCCTGGCTGATGGCCAGCCCCTGGGCCTCCTTGAAGGCCTGGCCGATGGCTACCTCCAGGGAAGCGGAGGAGGAGAGACCCGTCCCCTGGGGCACGTTGCCGGAGACCACCAGATTGAGGCCGCGCAGGGCGTGGCCTCGTGCCTGCAGGTGTTTCACCACGCCGCGGATGTAGTCGCTCCAGCGCTGGCTGGGGTGGTGCTCGATGGGGTGATCGAGACTGAACCGGTCGCGCTGGTTGTCGTAGTCGGCGGCGATCACTTCGACCAGGTTGTCGCCGCGCAGGCCGATGGCGACGCAGGTCTCGTAGTCGATGGCGCAGGGCAGCACGAAGCCGTCGTTGTAGTCGGTGTGCTCGCCGATGAGGTTGACGCGGCCTGGAGCCCGTACCAGCAGGTCGGGTTGTTGCTCAAACTGCTCGGCAAACACGGCGCTGACGCGCTGGCTCGGGGTCATAGGGCCTCCTCGTTGGCCTGGTTCTGGTCGTTGTAGTGGATGGGACTGAGGGCGAGCAGCCGTTCCGCCGCCTGTTCCGGGGTGAGATCGCGCTGGGTTTCGGCCAGCATCTCGAAGCCCACCATGAATTTGCGCACCGTGGCGGAGCGCAGCAGGGGCGGATAGAAGTGGGCGTGCAGTTGCCACGCCTCGGGGCAGTCGGAACGGGGCGGGGCGAAGTGCCAGCCCATGGAGTAGGGGAAGCTGCACTGGAACAGGTTGTCGTAGCGGCTGGTGAGCTCCTTGAGCGCGATGGCCAGATCCTGTTGCTGTTCCCGGGTGAGATCCAGCATGGAGGGAACATGGGCTTTGGGCAGCAGCAGGGTCTCGAACGGCCAGGCCGCCCAGAAGGGCACCACCGCCAGCCAGTGGGCCGTCTCCACCACGATGCGGGAGCGATCCGCCAGCTCCCGTTCCACATAGTCCAGCAGCAGGGGGCGGCCGTGTTCGGCCAGCCAGGCGCGCTGGTGCGCCTCTTCCCGGGCAATCTCGTTGGGCAGGAAGTCGCTGCCCCAGAGCTGGCCGTGAGGGTGCGGATTGGAGCAGCCCATGACGGCGCCCTTGTTTTCAAAGACTTGGACCCATTCCCACTGGTCAGAGAGCTCGGCCACCTGGTCCATCCAGGTCGTGATCACCCCTTCGATGGCGGGCAGGGGCAGCTCGGGCAGGGTCTTGCCGTGATCCGGCGAGAAGCAGATGACCCGGCTGGTGCCCCGGGCGGCTTCCAGCTTCAGCAGGGGATCCGGCACCGCGTCAGCGGCCGGGGTGTCCTGCATCAGGGCGGCGAAGTCGTTGGTAAAGACGAAGGTGCCCTGATAGTCGGGGTTGATATCGCCGGTCACCCGGGTGTTGCCCGCACAGAGGAAGCAGTCGGGATCATGGGCCTGGCTCGGCGCCAGGCTCACCTTCTCGACCTGGCCTTGCCAGGGGCGCTTGGCCCTGTGAGGGGAGACCAGCACGTACTGGCCGGTGAGCGGGTTGAAGCGGCGGTGGGGGTGATCAACGGGGTTGAACATCATCACTCCAGTGTGTGAGTTGAATACATCCGAAGGCGCAGGCCAGGGCCTACGCCTCGTAACCATTGGGGTTGGCGGACTGCCAGCGCCAGCTGTCGGCGCACATGGCGGCGAGATCCCGGCTGGCGTGCCAGTCCAGTTCCCGAGCGGCCTTGGCGGGATCGGCCCAGCACTCGGCGATGTCGCCGGGGCGCCGTGGCTCGATCCGGTAGGGAAGGGGCCGACCGCAGGCAGCCTCGAACGCCGCGACCATCTGCAACACGCTCTGGCCCTGGCCCGTGCCCAGGTTGTAGGCGTGGACACCGCCCCGTCCGGCGCAGTGTTCCAGAGCCTTGACGTGCCCTTCGGCGAGATCCATCACATGGATGTAGTCGCGCACCCCGGTGCCGTCGATGGTTGGGTAATCGTTACCAAAGACCGAGAGGCAGTCGCGCCGGCCGATGGCGACCTGGGTCAAAAACGGCATCAGATTGTTGGGGATGCCCTGGGGATCCTCCCCCAGAGTGCCGGACTCGTGGGCGCCGACGGGGTTGAAATAGCGCAGCAGGGTCATGCTCCAGTGGGGCTCGGCCCGCTGCAGATCCTCGAGGATCTCCTCGATGATCAGCTTGGATCGGCCATAGGGGTTGGTGGCGCTGCGGGGAAAATCTTCCCGGATCGGGGTGCTGGCAGGATCGCCGTAGACGGTGGCCGACGAGCTGAACACCAGATTGCGTACCTCGGCCCGTTTCATCGCCTGCAGCAATACCAGGGTGCCGCTCAGGTTGTTCTCGTAGTAGTCCAGCGGGATGCGGGTCGACTCGCCGACCGCCTTGAGGGCGGCGAAGTGGATCACGGCGTCGATGTGCTGCTCGCTGAAGATGCGATCCAGCAGGGCCGGGTCACGGATGTCCCCTTCGTAGAAGCGGGGTTCGCGCCCGCTGATGGCGGCGACACGGGTCAGGACGCCCGCCTTGCTGTTGCAGAGGTTGTCCACCACCACGGGCTCCATGCCTGCGGCCTGCAAGGCCAGACAGGTGTGGCTGCCGATGTAGCCGCAACCGCCGGTGACCAGTACTTTCATCCGTTGTTCCACCCTCAACTCCTCGTATCAGGAAAGCCTGAGCAGGAGTCTAGCCGAGGGGCTGACGGGCAAACTGTGAGCTGCTTAACAAATATATGTAAACGATTACACTTGTTTTCATCGACCAATGTGGCAAGTTCTGATTTTTCCCCCTGTTATCAGTGACATTGAACGGTATAATGCGGCCAGTTGCAGCGTGAAATAAGTGAAAACAGCATGAGCACCATCAAGGATGTCGCCCGTTTGGCCAATGTGTCAGTGGCAACGGTTTCACGGGTGATGAACAACTCACCCAAGGCCAGTGCCGCCTCCCGCGAGGTGGTGCTGAAGGCCATGGCCGAGCTGGGCTATACCCCCAACGCCAACGCGCGGGCCCTGGTCAGTCAGACCTGTGACACCATGGGAGTGGTGGTGGGCGACGTGGCGGATCCTTTCTTCGGCGCCCTGGTCAAAGGGGTCGCGGCAGTGGCGGTGGAGCAGGGCTTGCACCTGTTGATGGGTAATGGTTTTCACCGCGCCCAGCAGGAGCGGGAGGCCATCGAGCTGCTCATCGGCAAACGCTGCGAGGCACTGGTGGTGCACAGCAAGGCGCTCAGCGACGAGGAGCTGGTCGACTACGCCCTGCGCGCCCCCGGCATGGTGCTGATCAACCGCGACATTCCGAGTCTGAGGGGGCGCTGCATCGCCCTCAACAACCGCCAGGGTGCGGCGACAGCCACCCGTCATCTGCTGGATCTCGGCCACCGCCATATCGCCTTCCTGAGCTCGGATCACGCCATCGAGGATGCGCTGTTGCGCCACCAGGGCTATCAGGATGCCCTGGCGGAGGCGGAGGTCTTCGCCGATCCCGAGCTGGTGGAGAGCGGCATGCCCAATGAAGAGGGGGGCGAGCGCGCCATGCTCAACCTGCTGGCCAAGGGGTTGCCCATCACGGCGGTGGTGGCCTACAACGACGCCATGGCGGCAGGGGCCATCTCTGTGCTGGCGGACAACGGCCTCAAGGTGCCGGAAGAGGTGTCTGTGGTAGGCTTCGATGACATCATCTACGCCAGATACCTGAGACCCAAGCTCTCCACCATGCGCTATCCCATCGAGCTGATGGCGGCCCAGGCGGCCAAGCTGGCGCTGCAACTCGCCGCAGGGGAGAGCGAATCGGTGCAGAGCCGCATCTATACCCCCACCCTGATCAACCGCCATTCGGTCGCTCCCGTCAGGTCCTGATCGCAGCGCTTGCGCCCCGTCGGCGCAAGCGCTGCACCTGGCGAACCCGTACTGCAGCATATAAAGCGCCCCCATAGCTCAGACGATAGATAGCTCAGAGCATGGCTAGCGCAGACCACAGAGGGTTGCCTGAGGAGTGACAACCGTCCCCTCACGCTCCCTGCCTGCCGAACTCGCCAGCTCTTCCCGCTCGTCTGTCACGAGCCCCTCTCCCCCGGCCTGCCGAGCCTCACTTCCGGCCAGATCCTGCCAGACGCCCGCCATGGCTTTTCTCTGCGCCGGGCAGGGGCTCTCGTGGCCTCTGCACACTCCTTCGAGAGGCCGGGCTGCGTGCGTGCCCGGAACCGGGTTGAGGCGCTCCAGCACCTAATGAGGCGAGGGGGGCGCGATGTCGGGTCTTTGCCATGGCTTGCTCCGCTGGTTCGGCCATTGCCTCCCGGTTTCACACTCCCGGGCATCTTCTGCCCTTCCGAAGGTCCGCTTTTTCCCCCGTGGGGTCATTTACCCGGATTTATCCGATTTTTACTCCGTTTTACTTAACAAAATGAGTGTAATCGTTTACATCTGTGTGAGCGGGATCGCCGATCACCGGGCAAAACTCTCCTACACTGCAGTGGTTTTCAGCGTGAATGCAGGGAGAAGTGAAGCATGCTCAGGGAGATAGTGGCCCGTCAGGATTGGCAGACCCAGGGGATCACCGCCGTGAACCGGTTGCCAGCCCATACCCCCTTGTCCAGTTGGTGCAGTGAAGGGGAAGCCAGGATGGGGGGGTTGTCACCTTCCCGCCTGCTGCTGGACGGCGAGTGGCAGTTCTCCTGGTTCGAGGCCCCGGAGCGGGTGCCGGAGCAGTGGCTGGTGGAGGATCTGCCGGATGCCTGTCCCATCAAGGTGCCGGGTAACTGGCAACTGGCTGCGGCCTACCCGGGGGCGCGGCCCGTCACGGATGTGCCCATCTACGCCAACATCAAATACCCCTTTCCCTGCGACCCGCCCCGGGTGCCTGCCGAGAATCCCACCGGTTGCTACTCCCGCGAGTTCACCGTTGCTGCGGACTGGCTGGCCGAGGGGCAGACCCGGATCATCTTCGACGGGGTGGACAGCGCGTTTCACCTCTTCTGCAACGGCCGCTGGGTCGGTTACTCCCAGGACAGCCGGCTGCCGGCGGAATTCGATCTGACCCCCTTCCTTCAGGTCGGGGCCAACCGCCTCGCCGTCCTGGTGCTGCGCTGGTCTGACGGCTCCTATCTGGAAGATCAGGACATGTGGCGCATGAGCGGCATCTTCCGCTCCGTCAGCCTGCTGCACAAACCGGCCCGTCATCTGATGGATATCCGGGTGACGCCCGAGCTCGACGCCTGCTACCGGGATGCCCGCCTCAAGGTTGAATTGCAGGCGGCCAACGGAGCCGGTCTGTCGGTGGAGGCCAACCTCTATGATGGCGACGAGGGGGTCGCGACCCTGCGCCAGCGGATCGGCACCCAGGCCATCGACGAGAAAGGGGTGTATGACGATCGCGCCGAGTTGTGGCTGACGGTAACGGCCCCACACAAGTGGAGCGCCGAGACCCCGCACCTCTATCGCCTCACCCTGACCCTGCTGGACGAGCAGGGAAGCGTCCTCGAGAGCGAGGCCCATGACGTGGGCTTTCGGGCGGTGGAGATCCGTGGCGGCCTGCTGCGGGTCAACGGCCAACCCCTGCTGATTCGTGGTGCCAATCGCCATGAACACCATCCCGCCACGGGTCATGTGGTGACCCCGGCCGACATGGAGCAGGATCTGCTGCTGATGAAGCGGCACAACTTCAACGCGGTGCGCTGCTCCCACTATCCCAATCACCCCGAGCTTTATCGCCTGTGCGACCGGCTCGGCCTCTATGTGGTGGACGAGGCGAACCTGGAGACCCACGGCATGACCCCCATGGGGCGGCTGGCGCGGGATCCCGCCTGGAGCAACGCCTTCCTGGAGCGGGTTACCCGCATGGTGGCCCGGGACTTCAACCACCCCTGCATCATCATCTGGTCCCTGGGAAACGAATCCGGTTATGGCCCGGCCCACGACGCCATGTATCGCTGGGTGAAGGGGGCGGATCCCAGCCGCCCGGTGCAGTACGAAGGGGGCGGGGCCGACACCCCGGCCACCGACATCATCTGTCCCATGTATGCCCGTACCCATCAGGATCAACCCTTCCCGGCGGTGCCCAAGTGGGCACTGGCCAAGTGGATCGGCCTGCCGGAAGAGACCCGGCCGCTGATCCTGTGCGAATACGCCCACGCCATGGGCAACAGCCTGGGGGGCTATGCCCATTACTGGCAGGCATTTCGCGATCATCCGCGGCTGCAGGGTGGGTTTGTCTGGGATTGGGTCGATCAGGGGCTGGACAAGCAGACCGACGATGGCCGCCATTTCTGGGCCTATGGTGGCGATTTCGGCGACACTCCCAACGATCGCCAGTTCTGCTGCAACGGCCTGCTGTTCCCCGATCGCACCCCCCATCCTTCCCTGTTTGAAGCCCGGCGTGCCCAGCAGCCCTTTGTTCTGACCCTGCAGGGTCGCCAGCCGCTGACGGTGGAGATCCGCAGCGAATACCTGTTCCGCGAGACGGACAACGAACGCCTGCTGTGGCGTCTGTGTGAAGACGGCGTGGTGGTGAGCCAGGGTGAATACCCGCTCGAGCTGGCCCCCCGGGGGAGCGTGACGCTGACCCTGCTGGAGCAATTGCCGGCCTTTGCGCCGGGGGCGCTTGCCTGGCTGGATCTCGCCATCGTGCAGCCCATCGCCACGGCCTGGGCCGGAGCGGGTCACGAGGTGGCTCGCCAGCAATGCCTGTTGCCCGCGCCCCTGGCGCTGCCGTCGGTCTGCCCGGCGGTCAGCCTGACCGAGCAGCGCGATCACTGGGTGCTTGGTGCCGCAGATTCCCTGTGGCTGCTCGACAAGGCCAGTGGTCGCATCGTCAGCTGGCAGAAGCAGGGCCGCGAGCGGCTGTGCGACGCCATCGCCGATCACTTCTATCGGGCGCCGCTCGACAACGATATCGGCACCAGCGAGGCGGATCACGCCGATCCCAACGCCTGGATTGCCCGCTGGCAGGAGGCCGGACTCAATGATCTGCAGCACCGCTGTCTCGGCCTGGAGGCGAGTCCGGAGCTGGGTCTCATCACGGCGCACCACGGCTACTTCGTGGCTGACGAGCCGAAGATCCTGACCCGCTGGCATCACAGGGTGGACGGGGAGGGCGCCATGCACCTCGCCATCGAGGTGGAGGTGGCCGCCGACATGCCCTCCCTGCCGCGCATCGGTGCCCGGCTCTGGCTGGCCGATGAACCGGCCGAAGGTGCCCCGGTGAGCTGGCTGGGGCTTGGCCCCCACGAGAATTACCCGGATCGCCGGCTCGCCGCCGATCTCGGTCGCTGGCAATTGCCCATCGAGGCGTTGCACACCCCTTATGTCTTCCCGACCGACAACGGACTGCGCTGCGATACCCGCGCACTGCAACTGGGGGATCTGGCGGTGGAGGGGCGCTTCCACTTCAGTGTCAGCCGCTACAGTCAGCAGCAGCTGGCCGAAGCCCGTCACCAGACCGATCTGGCGGCCCTGGGGGGCACGCACCTGTGCCTCGATGGCTTCCACATGGGGGTGGGAGGCGACGACTCCTGGAGCCAGAGCGTGCGGCCCGAGTTCTGGCTGTTGCCGGGGCGTTATCAGTGGCACTGCCGTCTGCGCTAGCCGGACCCGCCGTCGCGAGATGGCGAGACTCAAAGGCGGTTTCTCACGTAACTATTTAATTTTTAACAATATTACGGCTATGTAACAGAGTGTAAACGTTTTCATTTTGTTGCCAGGATCACAGACCGCCTCACAACAAACTGATTACATTAGGCTGGCGCCAGCTCAAACGGTGTACAGTATTCCCTACAAAAAACAGATAGAGATCGGAGCATAACAATGAAAAAACTCACGACAGTTGCCACCTTGCTGATGGGACTGATGGCGGGAGCCCAAGCCCAGGCCGATACCCGTATCGGGGTCACCGTCTACAAGTACGACGACAACTTCATGGCCGTGGTGCGCAAGGCCATCGAGAAAGAAGCGGCGGCCACCCCGGGTGTGGAACTGCTGATGAACGACTCCCAGAACGACCAGTCCAAGCAGAACGACCAGATCGATGTACTGCTGGCCAAGGGCGTGAAGGCCCTGGCCATCAACCTGGTTGACCCGGCGGCGGCCCCTGTCGTGATTGAGAAAGCCCGTGCGGACGAGATCCCCGTGGTCTTCTACAACAAGGAACCGAGCGCGGCCGACCTGGCCAGCTATGACAAGGCCTACTACGTGGGCACCGACTCCAAGGAGTCCGGCATCATCCAGGGCCAGCTGATCGCCAAGCACTGGAAAGCGCACCCCGAGTGGGATCTGAACAAGGATGGCGTCATCCAGTTCGTGCTGCTCAAGGGTGAGCCTGGCCACCCGGATGCGGAAGCACGCACCACCTACGTCGTCAAGACCCTGAACGATGGCGGCATCAAGACCGAGCAACTGCACATGGATACCGGTATGTGGGATACCGCCATGGCCAAGGACAAGATGGACGCCTGGATCTCCGGTCCGAACGCCAACAAGATCGAAGTGGTCATCGCCAACAACGACGGCATGGCGATGGGCGCCGTGGAATCCCTGAAGGCCCAGGGCAAGACCGCCATCCCGGTGTTCGGTGTTGATGCCCTGCCGGAAGCCCTGGCCATGGTCAAGAGCGGTGCCATGGCTGGTACCGTGCTGAACGATGCGGCCAACCAGGCCAAGGCCACCTTCGAGCTGACCAAGAACCTGGCCGAAGGCAAGCCGGCCGGTGAAGGCACCAACTGGAAGATCGACAACAAGGTCGTCCGCGTTGCCTACGTGGGCGTAGACAAAGACAACCTGTCCCAATTCGAGTAATTCCTCCCCTCAGGGCAAGGGAGATCCCCTTGCCCTCTTTTCAACCAGATGTGATGGCTGATATGACAACACGGCAACAATCAGAATGGCTGTTGGAGATGATTGACGTCAGTAAGAGCTTTCCTGGCGTCAAGGCACTCGATAATGTCAATTTACGGGTCCGTCCTCATTCTGTGCATGCGTTGATGGGCGAGAATGGCGCAGGGAAGTCCACGCTGCTCAAGTGCCTGTTCGGCATCTACGAGAAGGATCAGGGCAAGATCTTCTTCAAGGGACAGGAGATCAACTTCACCTCGTCCAAAGAGGCGCTGGAGAATGGCGTTTCCATGGTGCACCAGGAGCTGAACCTGGTACTGCAACGCACCGTGATGGACAACATGTGGCTCGGCCGCTATCCCACCAAGGGACTGTTTGTCGACCACGGCAAGATGTATCAGGACACCAAGCATATCTTCGAGGAGCTGGACATCGACATCGACCCCAGGGTCAAGGTCGGCACCCTGTCGGTTTCCCAGATGCAGATGATCGAGATTGCCAAGGCATTCTCCTATGACGCCAAGATCGTCATCATGGACGAACCCACCTCCTCCCTGACCGAGAAAGAGGTCAACCACCTCTTCAAGATCATCAACAAGCTCAAGGAGAAGGGGTGCGGCATCGTCTACATCTCCCACAAGATGGAAGAGATCTTCCAGCTCTGTGACGAGATCACCATATTGCGGGATGGCCAGTGGGTGGCGACCCAGCCCCTCAAGGGCATGACCATGGATCAGATCATCGGCATGATGGTCGGCCGCGAGCTCACCCAGCGCTTCCCGGAAAAAACCAACCAGCCCAAAGAGGTGATCCTCGAGGTCGAGCACCTGACGGCCAAGAACCAGCCTTCCATCAAGGACGTGACCTTCAACCTGCACAAGGGGGAGATCCTCGGCATCGCCGGTCTGGTGGGGGCCAAGCGCACCGACATCGTGGAGACCCTGTTCGGCATCCGCGATCGCAGCGAAGGGACCATCAAGCTGCACGGCAAAGAGGTGGCGAACCACAACGCCCACGAGGCGATCCAGAACGGCTTCGCCCTGGTGACCGAGGAGCGCCGCTCTACCGGGATCTATTCACGCCTCGACATCGCCTTCAACTCCCTGATCGCCAACATGGACAACTACAAGGGATCCATGGGGCTGCTCAGCGACAACAAGATGAAGAGCGATACCCAGTGGGTCATCGACTCCATGCGGGTCAAGACACCGACCCAGCAGACCCAGATCGGCTCCCTCTCCGGTGGCAACCAGCAGAAGGTGATCATCGGTCGCTGGCTGCTGACCCAGCCCGAGATCCTGATGCTGGATGAACCGACCCGGGGTATCGACGTCGGCGCCAAGTTCGAGATCTACCAGCTCATCCTGGAGCTGGCGAAGAAGGACAAGGGCATCGTCATCATCTCCTCCGAAATGCCGGAACTGCTCGGCATCACGGACCGCATCATGGTCATGAGCAATGGCCGGGTCGCGGGGATCGTCAACACCAAAGAAACTGACCAGAGCGAGATCCTGCGCCTGGCATCTCTGTACCTATAAAGACAGGAAGACATTATGGAGTCGGCTAAAAATTTCAATCTGATGCAGGCGCTCAAAGAGAACGGCATCTATGTGGTGTTGCTGGTGTTGCTCATGATCATCGTGATCAAGGAGCCCTCCTTCCTCAGCCTCACCAACCTCAGCAACATCCTGACCCAGTCCTCGGTACGGGTCATCATCGCCCTCGGGGTGGCGGGCATCATCATCACCCAGGGTACTGACCTGTCGGCCGGTCGCCAGGTCGGCCTGGCAGCGCTGATCGCGGCCACCATGCTGCAGGCCCTGACCAACGTCAACAAGGTCTTCCCCACCCTGGGGGAGGTGCCCATTCCGGCGGTGATCCTGCTGGTGTGCGTGGTGGGGGCCCTGATTGGTCTGGTCAACGGCCTGATTGTCGCCTACCTGAACGTGACGCCCTTCATCACCACCCTGGGCACCATGATCATCGTCTACGGCATCAACTCCCTCTATTTTGACTCCGTGGGGGCTTCCCCGGTAGCCGGGTTTGATCCTCGCTTCTCCAACTTTGCGCAGGGCTTCATCCGGATTGGCGGGTTCAAGCTCTCGTACCTGACCTTCTATGCGGCCATCGCCAGCGTCTTCGTCTGGGTGCTGTGGAACAAGACCCGCTTTGGCAAGAACATCTTCGCCATCGGTGGCAACCCGGAAGCGGCTAAGGTGTCCGGCGTCAACGTCGCCGTCAACCTGGTGGTCATCTATGCCCTGGCCGGTGTCTTCTACGCCTTCGGCGGCATGCTGGAAGCGGGGCGGATCGGCAGTGCCACCAACAACCTCGGCTTCATGTACGAGCTGGATGCCATCGCGGCCTGCGTGGTGGGGGGCGTTTCGTTTGCCGGCGGTGTGGGAACTGTCGCGGGTGTGATCACCGGCGTACTTATCTTCACGCTGATCAACTATGGTTTGACCTACATCGGTGTCAGCCCTTACTGGCAGTTCATCATCAAGGGCGGCATCATCATCCTGGCGGTAGCCCTGGACTCCATGAAGTACGCCAAGAAGAAATAAGCATTGGCAGGGAGGGCCGGGTCATCCCGGCCCTTTCTCTTTGGAGGGACCCATACCATGGCATTCAAAGTCAAAATCAACGTACTGTTGCTGCTCGCCATTCTGGTCACCATCGGTACCGCCTGGTTCAGCGTCAACCATTTCATCAGCGGCTACATCCGCACCCAGGCCACCCAGAACATCAACGAGCAGATCACCCTGGTCAGGGAGAAGCTGGCGGGTGACATCACCCAGAAGGTGCTGCTGGCCGCCAACCTGAACCTCGGGGTGACCAGCGTCAAGAAGGCGCTGCAGGAGACCGGCTTTCACAACATCGTCAAGCTCATTGGCGACATGGCATTCGACGCGAACGGGGTCATCGACGACAAGGCCAGGGTTGACGCCCTGCGCAAGCTGATCCCCGCCGCCAACAACCAGATCACCGTCAGCCCGCTGGAGCAGCTGGACGGCAAACCCGTCATCTCCATCCTGGTGCCGCGCGGTGCAGACTCCGCCTACCTCTACTACCTCGACATGAGCGAGTTCAAGACGCTGCTGACCAAGGTAAGCGGGGAAGGGCGTTACTTCTCCCTCACCGACAGTCAGGGACAGGTGCTCTACAGCAGCAAGCCCCAGGGAGAGAGCGAGAGCCGCCCCAACAAGCTGGATATTCGCGGCAGCGAGTGGACCCTGACCGGTTATGTGGATCTCGACTATATCCGGGCCATGACCCAGGCGCTCAACGGCAAGATCACCCTGGCCCTGCTCGGGGTGGCGGCGCTGGTACTGGCCCTCTCCATGGTGGCCCTCAACCTGGCCTATAGACCCATCCTCTCCTTGCGCGACCTGGTGCAGGAGCTCTCCCAGGGCAATGGGGATCTGACCCGCCGGCTCACGGTGACCAGCAAGGATGATCTCGGCCAGATCTCGGCGGGCATCAACCGTTTCATCGAGCAGTTGCAGGGCATGATGGGGGAGGTGAGACAAGCGAGCGGCCAGCTCAATGAAGGGATATCGGCATTGGCGAGGCAGACGGGGTCAGCCCAGGGCCTGCTGGCGGAGCATGTGCGGGAGACCGAACAGGTGGTCACCGCCATCAACGAGATGAGCCGTACTGCCGTCTCGGTATCGGAGAGCGCGGCCAATACTGCCCAGCTGACCGGCCAGAGCCAGCAACTGGCCAACCAGTCGCGTCAGGTGGTGGATCAGGCCATGGCCAGCGTCACTGCGCTGGTGACGGAGGTGGAGACCACGGCACACTCCATCGAAGCCATGCAGCAGGATGTGCAGCAGATAGGCTCGATTCTCGGGGTCATCGGTGGCATCGCAGAGCAGACCAACCTGCTGGCCCTCAACGCCGCCATCGAGGCGGCCCGGGCCGGGGAGCAGGGGCGGGGGTTTGCGGTGGTGGCGGACGAAGTGCGCTCTCTGGCGGGACGCACCCAGAAGAGCACTGCCGAGATCCAGACCATGCTGACCCGGCTGCAACGGGGCACCCAGACCGTGGTGGCCGCCATGGGCAACACCCGGCAGAGCTGCCAGGATGCGGCGGAAAACACCAGCAAGGTGAATGCGTCGCTGGATCTGATGGCGGGAGAAGTGGTGGAGATCAACGATCTCATCAGCCATATCGCCACGGCCGCGGAGGAGCAGAGTGCCGTCGCCGAGGAGATCAATCGCAACATGAGTGCCATCGCCGAGGTGATCACCCAGCTCAAGGGGAATGGCGAGCGCACCGTGGACAGCTCAAACGCCATGCAGCGCACCTATGACAGGCTGCGGGAGATAGTGGGACACTTCCGGCTGGAATAGCGCCGGCTGGGCGAGTCCCGGTTACCCTGGCCAGCAATGCCGTGATCGGGGTGACCCATCAGCGGGTAGACGTGAAAAATACCCAAAAAAGATGGGGGCGACTTGCGTCGCCCCCGATAGTCTTATCGCTCATATCCTTGAACGAAGTTGCTCCCTGCAATCCCTGACTATACCTCTTCCTTTAGGTTTCCCCTTCCCAATCCTTTGGGGTGTCCTTTAGCCATCATGGCCTGACGAGTCATCCGTTCCCGTCGCACTTTCTCCGTCCTGGGAGGTGTCCTTTACCACATCCTGTGGTGAGTCCATTTGCCCAACCCTGGCAGCCAGTCTTCCTGACCGACTTCATTGCGTCCGTGCAGGAGTAACTATAAGGATTTCGCGCAGGGCGACAATGACATGCTGAAAAACGTTTTATTCAAACTGGTTTCCCGCGAAAGGATAATGAAGTTATCTTTTTTAAAATCATGGTTTTAATGATCTCTCATGCTGTTTTTTTACGCGCATCTTCCGACTATGGCGAGAATTTTGTTGGCACTTTGCTTACGCAGTCGATAGCGAATGTCTCACAAGGCGTTTAACTGCGGTTCAGAATCCGGGGAGACCGGTCAGTGTCGATCGCAGATGAGGGTGGAGGAGGGCAACGGGCATGATGCAGGTGGCGTGGTCCGGATCCCATTCAGGAGATAAAGGAGGGAAAGCGGGGGTGACCCAAGAGGAGATCGCCTCCCCTTGGGCGAGAGGGTCAGGGGTGCTGGCTGCCACCGTACCATTGGCATAGGTAGGCGGGTACCAGCATCTGGGGTGCCTGGTCAACGTGACAGACCACCAGCGGCATGGCGGGGGCTCCCTGGGCATGCACCAGGGCCGGTGTCATGGGCAGGACCAGGGCGACGAACAGAAACAGCGACGGGATCTTCATGGTTATCTCCTTGGTGACGGGAACGAATGTGACAAGCATCACTTTTTGAGTTAAGGCGAACCCGAAATCGGCGCAAGGTGACTGAAAAAATTCAACTAATGAAAAAACTTTGAATCCCGGTTGCACTCCGGTCGGTGAAAAAGCCGCCATCAGGATGCGTGCAAAATGCATATCCATATAAAAGAGATAGTGCACACGACTTGGCGATGAGGCTTGCCATCTGGCCCGGACGGGCCGCCATGATCTGGGACAAGAGATGGATTATTCAGCGATAAAGGAGCAGGTGATTATTTATGTGAGAGCAAACGGGATGATAAGCGAGGATAAATTCAAAGGTGGGTGAACTTTATTCAAAAAATGAGCGTTTTGATTTTAATGCATTGATTTATTTGGTGTTTTTTATTGGTGGCTATCCATTTGTGGATACCATAGATGAATGAAATTGCGCTCTTTGTGGAATATATTGGGGCTTTATTGCGTATTTATGCCGGATGGAGGGTGAGGGAAATGTCAGATATGTAAACTCCATCATAAATTAACTTCTGAATTTATGCAGTCTCGGGTGAATGTGATCAATGTCCAAGTTTGGTGGAGTTGCCAGACCTAATCTCTGCGTCGAAAGGCAAGGGCAGGATAGAACACAAGCCGAGTACCCTACATAAAGAATATCCCGCCTTAGCCACGAGCCTGAATAGAAGGAATCTATTCAATCACTCGCAGGGACCACTGCTAGACGGAATATCATCATGAGCAAATTTTATGTAGGTTCTGAAGTTGGCCAGTTGCGCCGTGTCATGTTGCACCGCCCCAACCTCAGTCTGAAGCGTCTGACCCCTTCCAACTGCCAGGATCTGCTGTTTGACGACGTCCTGTCCGTGGAACGTGCCGGTCAGGAGCACGACAAATTCGCTCAGGTACTGCGCGATCAGAATGTCGAAGTCTTCCTCCTGACCAATCTGCTGGCGGAAACCCTGGACGTGCCGGAAGCCAAAGCCTGGCTGCTGCAACACCAGGTCTCCGACTATCGCCTCGGCACTGCCCTGGCCAACGACGTGCGCTGCTTCCTGGCGGACATGCCTCACCGCGAGCTGGCCCGCATCCTCTCCGGCGGCCTCACCTACTCCGAGATGCCCTACAGCGGCGTCAACATGGTGGTCGGCATGCATGCCCCGACCGATTTCATCATCGAACCGCTGCCCAACCACCTCTTCACCCGCGACACCTCCTGCTGGGTCTATGGCGGCGTCTCCATCAACCCCATGGCCAAGGCTGCCCGTCGTCGCGAGACCAACCACGTGAAGGCCATCTACCGCTGGCACCCGCAGTTTGCCGGTCAGGAGTTCATCAAGTACTTCGGTGACGAGGAGCGCGACTACGACAACTCCACCATCGAAGGGGGCGACGTTCTGGTCATCGGCCGTGGCGCCGTGCTCATCGGCATGTCCGAGCGCACCACGCCGCAAGGGGTGGAGCATCTGGCCCGCAGCCTGTTCAAGCACGGTCAGGCCAAGCAGGTCATCGCCATGGAGCTGCCGAAACACCGTAGCTGCATGCACCTCGACACCGTCATGACCCACATGGATGTCGACACCTTCTCCGTCTATCCGGAAGTCATCCGCAAGGATGTGAACTGCTGGAGCCTGACTCCGGGCGGTGCCACCGGCATGAACATCAAGGAAGAGGGCTACTTCGTCACCGCCATCGAGAAGGCACTGGGTGTCGATCAGCTCAAGCTCATCACCACAGGTGGCGATACCTTCGAGGCCGAGCGCGAGCAGTGGAACGATGCTAACAACGTGCTGACCGTGCGCCCTGGCGTGGTGGTGGGTTACGAGCGCAATACCTACACCAACGAGAAGTACGACAAGGCCGGCATCACTGTGCTGCCCATCCCGGGTGAAGAGCTGGGACGTGGCCGCGGTGGCGCCCGCTGCATGAGCTGCCCGATGGAACGCGACGGCATCTGACAAGACGGCGTGGCGCCGGCAGAGGCTGGCGCCACACACACCAGAATTCGAGAGTAACACCCATGAAAAAACCAACTGTCGTCGTCGCCCTGGGGGGCAATGCCCTGCTCCGCCGCGGTGAACCTCTGGAAGCCGACATCCAGCGCAAGAACATCGCCACCGCAGCCAAGACCATCGCCCGCATCGCCGAGGAGTACAACGTGGTGCTGGTGCACGGCAACGGCCCGCAAGTCGGCCTGCTGGCCCTGCAGAACAGCGCCTACACCAAGGTCTCCCCCTATCCCCTGGATGTGCTGGGTGCCGAGTCCCAGGGCATGATCGGCTACATGCTGATCCAGGAGTTGAAGAACCTGATGCCGAGCCGCAACGTCACCGCCCTGCTGACCCAGGTGCAGGTCGATCCCGAGGATCCGGCGTTTGCCAACCCGACCAAGTTCATCGGCCCCGTCTACGAAGAGGCGGAAGCCCACACCCTGGCTGCCGAGAAGCACTGGGTGGTCAAGGCAGACGGCAAGTTCTTCCGCCGCGTGGTGCCGTCCCCGCTGCCCCAGCGCATCGTCGAAGGCGACGCCATCGAAACCCTGATCGCCCAGGGTCACCTCATCATCTGTACCGGTGGTGGTGGCATCCCGGTGACCTGGGATGGCCAGAGCCTGACCGGCATCGAAGCCGTCATCGACAAGGACATGTCAGCCGCCTACCTGGCCAAGCAGATCAAGGCCGACGCCCTGCTGATCCTGACCGATGCCGATGCCGTCTATCTGGATTGGGGTAAACCGACCCAGCGTCCGCTGCGGGTCACCAGCCCGGACGAGCTGGCCGGCGTCAAGTTCGATGCCGGCTCCATGGGGCCCAAGGTCGAAGCCTCCTGCGAATTCGTCAAGGCGACCGGCGGCATGGTCGGCATCGGCTCCCTGGAAGATGGCCTCGCCATCCTCAAGGGGGAAGCCGGCACCAACATCGTCGCCACCAATACCGTCAATGCCTGAGCCAAGGCTCTGGTCTGAACAACTGCGTAGTCAATAACACTGCCAAATTGGTCTGAACAAATATAGAGAGAACTCATCATGGCTTTTAATCTGCGTAACCGTAACTTCCTGAAACTGCTGGACTTCACCCCGCGCGAAATCCAATACATGATCGATCTGGCCATCGACCTGAAGAAAGCCAAATACGGTGGCTATGAGCGTAAACACCTGACCGGAAAGAACATTGCCCTGATTTTCGAGAAGACCTCCACCCGTACCCGTTGTGCGTTTGAAGTGGCGGCCTTCGACCAGGGCGCCCAGGTTTCCTACCTCGGCCCGAGCGGTTCCCAAATCGGTCACAAGGAGTCCATGAAGGACACCGCCCGGGTGCTGGGCCGCATGTATGACGGCATCGAATACCGCGGCTACGGCCAGGAGATCGTGGAAGAGCTGGGGGCCCACGCCGGTGTGCCGGTCTGGAACGGCCTGACCAACGAATTCCACCCGACCCAGATCCTGGCGGACTTCATGACCATGCTGGAGCACGGCAAGGGCAAACGCCTGGATCAGATCAAGTTCGCCTACCTGGGTGACGCCCGCAACAACATGGGCAACTCCCTGATGGTGGGTGCCGCCAAGATGGGCATGGACATCCGTCTGGTGGCGCCGAAAGCCTTCTGGCCGGAAGAGGAGCTGGTTGCCACCTGCCGCCTCATCGCCGAAGAGACCGGTGCGCGCATCCACCTGACCGAAGACGTGAAAGAGGGTGTGCTGGGTGCCGACTTCCTCTACACCGACGTCTGGGTCTCCATGGGTGAAGCGAAGGAAGCCTGGGATCAACGGGTCAAACTGATGACCCCGTATCAGGTCAACATGGATGTCATCAACGCGACCAAGAACCCGGATGTGAAGTTCATGCACTGCCTGCCGGCGTTCCACAACGACGAGACCACCATGGGCAAGGAAGTGGCCGACAAATATGGCATGAAGGGCCTGGAAGTGACCGAGGACGTGTTCGAATCCGAGCACAGCATCGTGTTCGACGAGGCGGAAAACCGGATGCACACCATCAAGGCAGTGATGGTGGCTACGCTGGGCGACTGACGTCGTCAGTGGTGCCGGGGGGTGACCCCCGGCTTTTCAACCATGTGACAGCGGCATAATACCTCCAACCCTACGACCCGCAGCCTGCATGGATACCACACCCACAGAAGGAAGCTGGACCATGACCAAATTCAAGTTCCCGTCAGCCTACACGATACTGTTTGTGCTGATCGCCCTGGTGGCCGCCCTGAGCTGGATAGTGCCGGCCGGCAAATACGAGATGACCATGAACGAGGCCCTCGGCAAGGAAGTGCCGGTGGCCGGTACCTACAAACTGGTGGATGCCAATCCCCAGGGGATAGTCGACGTGCTGCTGGCACCCATCGACGGTCTCTACAACCACGACACCTATGAGGCTGGCGCCATCGACGTCTCCCTCTTCATCCTGATCATCGGTGGCTTCCTTGGCATCGTGACCAAGACAGGTGCCATCGATGCCGGTATCGAGCGCGTCACCGATCGCCTGCGTGGCCGTGAAGAGTGGATGATCCCCATTCTGATGGCGCTGTTCGCCGCAGGGGGCACCATCTACGGCATGGCGGAAGAGTCCCTGCCGTTCTACACCCTGCTGGTGCCGGTGATGATGGCCGCCCGCTTCGACCCTGTCGTGGCTGCCGCGACCGTGCTGCTGGGAGCCGGTATCGGTACCCTGGGCTCCACCATCAACCCGTTCGCCACCGTGATCGCCGCCAACGCGGCCGGTATCTCCTTCACCGACGGCATCTGGTTGCGGGTCGCCATGCTGGTGGCCGGCTGGCTGATCTGCGTGGCCTATGTGATGCGTTACGCCAAGATGGTGAGAAGCGATCCCAGCAAGTCCCTGGTGGCCGACAAGTGGGAAGAGAACCGTACCCACTTCCTCGGCAACAAGAGCGACCAGATGCTGGAGTTCACCACCACCCGCAAGATCGTGCTGGGTATCTTCGTCGCCGCCTTTGCCGTGATGATCTACGGGGTGGCCGTGCTGGGCTGGTGGATGGCGCAGATCTCCGGCGTCTTCCTGGCTGCCGCCATCATCGTCGGCGTCATCTCCCGCATGAGCGAGGAGGAGCTGACCTCCAACTTCATCGACGGTGCCCGCGATCTGCTCGGCGTGGCCCTCATCATCGGTATCGCCCGCGGTATCGTGGTGGTGATGGACAACGGCATGATCACCCACACCATTTTGCACAGCGCAGAGGGGATAGTGACCGGCCTCTCCACCATCGTCTTCATCAACGTGATGTTCGTGCTGGAAGTGGTGCTCTCCTTCCTGGTGCCCTCTTCCTCCGGTCTGGCGGTGCTGACCATGCCGATCATGGCGCCGCTCGCCGACTTCGCCAACGTGGGCCGCGAGCTGGTGGTCACCGCCTACCAGTCCGCCTCCGGTCTGGTGAACCTGGTGACCCCGACCTCCGCCGTGGTCATGGGGGGGCTGGCCATTGCCAAGGTGCCCTATGTGCGCTGGCTGAAGTGGGTGGCCCCGCTGCTCGGCATGCTGACCGTGCTGATCGTGCTCTGCCTGAGCCTGGGCGCCGTGCTGGCATGAATGCCGACAGACATAGGGACAACAACGGGAGCCTGGGGCTCCCGTTTTTTATGGCTGGCAAGGCGGGGCGCCCGGGCTCTCCCGTGGTCTGACTCCTTGCCGCGCGGGCAACAAAAAGGCGACCCCAGGGTCGCCTTCTGGCATCCAGCAGGGGTCAGCGGGCGTTTTCCAGGGTGCGCACCACGGCAGCGTGAGCCTGGCGGGTTCGGCTGATGTGGCGCGGGGCGATCAGTACCACGTCGTTGCCGGCCACGGCCCCCAGGATCTCGGGATTGGCGTTGCGATCCAGCAGGCGAGCCACCACGGTAGCGGCCCCCGGGGTGGTGTGCACCAGTACCATCTGCTGGTTGTGGACCACGGCGCGCACCATGTCGTGGATGGAGCGGGTGCTGCCGGCGGGCTCCAGCTGCTCGTCCACCAGGGTGTAGACCTTCTTGCCGTTGGCGTTCTGGGCCTTGGCGACCCCGAGACGGCGCAGCAGGCGGGAGATGGTGGACTGGCTGATGTCGGCAAAACCGCGGGCGGAGAGCTCGCGGCGGATCTCCTCCTGGGTGCTGTAGCAGTGCTGGCCGATGATCTGGCGGCAGGCGTCGAGCTGGGCCAGGTCGGACTCTGGTTCTGCTGGGCGGCTGAGGGTGTTGACCATGGCGACTTCCTTTGGCGATGAGCGATGGCGGTCTCGCCCAGTCTGTCGTTCCGGCTTTTCATAGCGAAAAACACTAATGAGGAGCACTCAAGCAGGTGATGAGCGAGGTATATCCATTACGGGATGGCAAATTATAACCAAAGGGGGAATAAGTGATGTGACAGGGTTCAAAAATGGGCCCGATGGGGCCCACATGGATATCCTTTGTCGGCAGGAAATCAGTAGCGTTCGCTGACGATGTCCTGGGTGAAGGACTTCTCGCAGTATTTGCACTTCATCCGCACCGCCCCTTTCACCTCGCGCACCCGGAAGTAGCTTTCCACCGGTTCGTTGTGGGAAATGCAGTTGGAGTTGGGGCAGTGGAAGACCCCTTCGATGAACTCCGGCAGCGCCAGTTGGTGCTTCTTCACCACCACGAAGTCTTCGATGATGTTGACGGTCGCCTTGGGGGCGAACAGGGCGAGCTGGTTGGCCTGCTGCTCGGTCAGACGGGTGTTCTCGATCTTGATGAGATCCTTCTTGCCGAGGGCGCCGGATTTGAGGTTGAAGCCGACGGTGATCCGCTCCTGGGTCTCGATCAGCTGGAACAGCTTGAGGATCTTGATGCCCTGGCCGGCGGGGACGTGGTCGATGACGGAGCCGTGGCGGATGGCTTCGACTTGCAGTTGGTTCTTCTCGGACATGATGTTCCCCTTTCCCTTAGACGGTTTCGTTCAGTACCAGTGCCAGCAGTGCCTGGCGGGCATAGACCCCGTTCTCCGCCTGCTGGAAGTAGTAGGCGTGGGGGGTCTTGTCGACGGCGACCTCGATCTCGTCAACCCGGGGCAGGGGATGGAGGATCTTCATGGTGGGCTTGGCCCCTTCCAGGGTCGCCAGCTCCAGAACGAACTTGGCGGCCATGTGCTTGTACTCGGTCTCGTCGAAGCGCTCCTTCTGGACGCGGGTCATGTAGAGGATGTCGAGCTCCGGCATCACCTCTTCCATGGTCTCGTGCACGCTGAAGCGGATGCCCTTCTCTTCCAGCTCCTCACAGAGGTAGTCCGGCATGGCCAGCGCCTCCGGCGAGATGAAGAAGAAGCGGCAGTTGAACAGGCTCAGGGCCTGGGCCAGGGAGTGGACGGTGCGGCCGTACTTCAGGTCACCGACGAAGGCGACGTTGAGGCCGTCCAGCTTGCCTTGGGTCTCGTGGATGGAGAAGAGGTCGAGCAGGGTCTGGGTGGGATGCTGGTTGGAGCCGTCACCGCCGTTGATGACCGGCACCCGGGAGAACTCGGAGGCCAGACGGGCTGCCCCTTCCTTCGGGTGGCGCATCACCACCGCATCGGTGTAGGAGCTGATGATCTTGATGGAGTCGGCCAGAGTCTCGCCCTTCTTGGCGCTGGTGTTGCCGCCGTCGGCGAAGCCGATGATGTCGCCACCCAGGCGCTGGACCGCGGTCTCGAAGGAGAGACGGGTGCGGGTGGAGGCTTCGAAGAAGCAACTGGCGACCAGCTTGTCTTTCAGCAGGCGGCTGTCGGGTTCGGCCTTCAACCGCTGTGCGGTGGCGACCACCAGTTCCATGTCGGACCGGGTCAGATCCGAGATGGAGATGACGTGTTTGTTATAGAGTGGATTGGTCATCGTCTGCATTCCCTTTGGCATCAATGAAGGTTTTTCCGGCACAAAAAAAAGCCCCTGAAACAGGGGCTCTTTTCAAAAAAAACGGGGGATCTGTGGGACGGGAACCGGAAACAACGGGGCCGCTCTGGTGCGCTCCACCCGTCTGCAAGGCTGCTTTTTTCATCAAAAACGGCATTGTCCTGTCCCGACCTTTTTCAAAACCGCACCGATTATAGGGCTGGTTTTTGAATTGTCAAAAATTTATTTCAGAGGCAGGATTTGGCCGGAAAAACGTTTAAGTGTCGCGAACGGGTCGACAAATCCAGAGTGCGTGCTGCGCCTGCAAAGGAGCGCCATCGGCGGCCATGCTGCGCAGGTAGCCGAGCCTGTGGTGCCCCTCCAGCAGGCAGTAGGGATGGGGCAGGGGGTGACCGTCCGGGTAGCTGCTGCCCGCCTCCGATGCCAGCACTATGATGGGCTCGGACCAGGTGCCTCGGCGCAGCATGTCATTGCCGAGCCAGGAGCGGCGCACGTAGCGGTTGCTGCGCAGCATCTCGCCCCAGCGATCGATCACCTCCATGTGGCGGGAGTCTATCTGCTCGATAATCTGCGCGGTGGGCCAGTGCTCGCACTCGAACTGGTGGCTGGCGAGATCGATAAAGCTCCAGTTGGATTCAAAACCGCGCCAATGACGGTAAATCCACTGGGCGAGCACATTGGAGGGAATGGAGGGCACCAGGGGAGAGACTCTGTCCAGATAATCGGCCAGGGTCTCCGTCTTGCGCTCATCCCGGAAGTTGAGGGGCGCAAGCTGTTGCAGCAGTCGGTAATTGAGCATGGGCAGCCTCCCTGAGCCTGGTTTCACCCTACCCCCATTTGTGTCCCATTCCTACCCCGTCGGGGCTGCAAATACAGCAGCTTACCCCCGCTCCTTGTTGGAATTGCGGGGATTTGCTCGTCATTTGTTCGATCGCATCGAAAGTGAGAAAAAAAGCCTTTACCTTTGACCTCCGCTTTGTATACTACGCCTCGTTTGTTGCAGGGGCGTAGTTCCAATTGGTAGAACAGCGGTCTCCAAAACCGATGGTTGCGGGTTCGAGTCCTGCCGCCCCTGCCATTTTTCAGAAAGGCCAGCTCATTGAGCTGGCCTTTCGCATTTCCGGCGTTTGCCACCGTCTCCGTTAGCCTCTTTTTCCCCGCTTCGCCGCTGCCATTTCTGCCAATGGAGGCCGCTTTTCCCCTGTGCTACACCTTGCTTCCTGCCAGATGGCGCCCTCAGGCGCATCGCATCCGGCGGGCCCAAGGCGCTTCAACAAGGAGAGAGCGATGAACAAGGCAGTGGATACGCGTCACCCCCATGCCCATGCCGGTGGCTGGGTCCCCCGGGATCAGGCCCATGTGGCGCGCTGGGTACAGCGGCTGCGTCAGGCGGTCACCCGCCAGCCTCGCCCGCTGGTGGCCCCGATCGCCGGATTGAAGGCGCTGGTGGAGCAGGATCCCCTCCTGCATCAGCAGGCCCAGGGGATGTTTGACGAGGCGTGGCAGCACGAGCACAGCACGCCGCTCGGTCAGGTCCAGGTGCGCAGCTTCGATGAGTTCCTGCAGCTGCTCAACGGCATCATGACCACGGCCCCGGAAGCCTATCAGGATGTGCAGACCCAGGAGCCCGCCGGGCTGATCGGATTCCCCATCAATGCTCTGCTCAACTGGCCCATGGCGACGGCCGCCGGGTACGACTTCTTTGCCAATGCGCTGGTGAACCAGCAACTGCGCAAGATCCTCGGTTACTGGGCCGACTTCCTGCAAAGCCCCGCGTCCCGTTATGTGCTGACGGAGTCGGTGAGCCCCCTGGATCGCCAGACCCTGATCGTCCCCTGGCTGGGTGACGTGGCGAAACGGGAGATGGTCAAGGTGGCGCAGGGGGCGCTCGGGGCCGGCGATAACCCCACCCCAGAGCGCTTCGAGGGGATCTTCCACACCGCGCCGGGAGAGGAATACGAGGGCTTCGCCAGCTGGGACGACTTCTTCACCCGCCGCTTCTGCCCCGGCGTGCGGCCGGTGACGGCCCCGGACGATGACAGCGTGGTCGCCAACGCCTGCGAGTCGGCCCCGCTGCAGGTGGTGACCGGGTTAAGGCGGCAGGATGCCTTCTGGCTCAAGGGGCAGCCCTATTCCCTGGACAACCTGCTGGACTTCGACCCGCGCGCCGCCGCGTTCGAGGGGGGCACCCTCTATCAGGCCTTCCTCAGCGCCCTCAGCTATCACCGCTGGCACAGCCCGGTGAGCGGCACGGTGCGCTCGGTCAAGGTGGTCAACGGCAGCTACTACCTGGCCAACCGCCACCAGGGTTTCGACAGCCCGGCGGGGCCCGACCCCAGCGCCCCGAACCAGTCCCAGCCCTTCCTGACCGCGGTGGCGACCCGGGCACTCATCTTCATCGAGGCGGACAACCCCAAAATCGGCCTGATGTGCGTGGTGCCGGTGGGCATGGCGGAGGTGTCGAGCTGCGAGGTGACGGTGCAGCCGGGGCAGCGGATCGCGAAGGGGGAGCAGCTCGGCATGTTCCACTTCGGAGGCTCCACCCACTGCCTGCTGTTTCGCCCCGGTGTCGAGCTGGCGTTCGACTTCTACGGCCAGCAGCCGGGGCTGGAGGCGACCAACCTGAGGATCAACACGGCGCTGGCGCGGGTCAAATAACCCAGCCGCCGGACAGTAAAAGGCCGCCCTTGAGGCGGCCTTGTTGTTGTGAATCCCTCAGGGTTGTCGTTGCAGCAGGAGATCCAGATAGGCGCCTTCGATCAACCGGGAGGGTTCGATACCGAGACGCGCCATGATGTCGTGAGCTTCCTGCATCCCCACCTCGCGCGGCTCGTCATCTTCCAGCACCACTTCCAGTTCGAGGAAGTGACCCAGCCCTTCAACCCGGTCGAGATGGATCCGGGTTCTGCCCACCAGAAACAGGGTCCGCTGTTTTCGCACTCTGCCAATCTGGCCGCAAGCCAGGGTGAGCGTTTCCCGCAGCTTGTCCGGCTCGTTCGTTGGCGTGATGTGGTAGTAGCTCTCCTTCGGACCCTGTTGATCAGGCCTGCGGTAGAAGATGAGCTGACCTGCCGACGGGGAGAGCGTCCGCAATTTGAAGCGGCCCGATTCACAGCGAAAGAAGGTATCATCCTGGGCGATGTCGACGGGGCCCTTGTCGGCGATGGCCGCGGCTCTGGGGATAAGGTCATCGACCCCGGCTATGCGGGCTTTGATCTCGATATTTCGTGGCATGGCAGCGGGTTCTCCTTGAAAACGGGATACCCAATCTAGCACAGCCCACGTTGTCGAGAGGGGGGCAACAGGGGGAGCACCAGCTCGGTTCCTGATGGATGCTCAACCCTGCCCGCCAACCCTCTTTTCAGACGCCTGAAACCGCCCTCAAGAGACAGGTCAGCGGGTGCTGGCCTGCTCTGCCGGTGCCTGCCCGTCATCCGCGACCTGACCTCATGGCCGCCTTGTGGTGCCTGCGGGTGTCAGCATGGAATAGTGAACAGTCTGTTGCTGGTAGTGCGTTCTGTTGTTGATAGATGAAAAAATATCAGGATTCACTAAAGACCGTTCATGATTGTGCCGATAGAACTACCAAGATGGGGGTATTCACGGCCCCCGGCTACCACAAGGATTCGTTGTCATGACTCTCTCGTTGCGCGGCAAGCTGCTCGCGGCCAGCCTGGGGGTAGTGCTGCTGATGGCAGCCCTGCTCGGTATTGTCGCCTTCCACACCCTCAAATCCCGCACCCTTGACGCCATCCAGAGCGAGGCGGTCAACTACGGCCACGCCCACTCGGTGGCCATCGGCAACTGGCTGGCGGATCGCAAGCACGCGGTCGACGCCCTGGCCGCTGTCATTGCGCGCGACCCCGACACGGCCCTGGTGCCCCACCTGTTGCAGACCCGCACCTCCGGCGGTTTCGGCCTCACCTATTTTGGTTCGGCGCAGGGGGAGATGACCCGCCACGATCCCGCCCTCAACACCGCCAACTATGACCCCAGGGCCCGCCCCTGGTACCAGAACGCCGACAAGGCGGGCAAGCTCATCGTCACGCCGCCCTATGTCAGCGTGACCATGCAGCAGATGGTGGTGACCCTGGCCGAGCCGGTGAGCCACCAGGGCCGGGTGATCGGGGTGGCCGGGGCGGATCTCTCCCTCGACGCCCTCATCGACGAGGTGCTGGCCATGAAGGTGCAGGGAGAGGGCTACGCCATGCTGCTCGATCGCACCGGCCTCATCGTCGGCCACCCGAACAAGGAGCTGGCGCTCAAGCAGGTGGCGGAGCTGGATCCCGGTCTCACCGGGGCGGCGCTGGATGCGTGGAGCCGCGACGGCGAACTGCACGGCGCCAACCTGAACGGGCGCGAGGTGCTGCTCTCGGTGCAGGGAGTGCCCGGCACCGACTGGCTGCTCGCCATGGTGATGTACAAGGAGGTGCTGGAGGCGCCGCTCGCCTCCCTGCTGTGGCAACTGGTGGGGCTGACCCTGGTGTTGCTGCTGGTGTTCGGTGCCCTGCTCATCGCCATGTTCAACTACCTGTTCGCGGATCTGGGGCGGGTCTCCAGGGCGCTTGCCGACATCGCCCACGGGGAGGGGGATCTCACGGTGCAGATCGCCACCCGCAGCCAGGATGAGGTGGGGCAGCTGGCCCAGAACTTCAACCAGTTCGTGGCGCGACTGCACGGCATCGTCAGCCGGTTGCGGGACGTCACCGTCGAGCTGGCGGCCCAGTCCCGCACCCAGGCGGCGGGGGCCGAGGCCCGCAGCCAGCGGGTGCGCCAGCAGCAGGACGAGATCGTCATGGTGGCGACCGCGGTGACCGAGATGGCCTCCGCCACCCAGGAGATCGCCGGCAACGCCGAGTTTGCCGCCAACACCGCCGGCGATGCGGTGCGCCTCGCGGTGGCCGGCCAGTCCCAGGTCGGCCAGAGCCAGCGCAGCATCACGGGGCTGGCGGGGGAGGTCTCCGACGCCAGCCAGACCATCCACGAGCTGGATGGCCACGCCCAGCAGATCAGCGGCATTCTGGCCACCATCAGCGGCATCGCCGAGCAGACCAACCTGCTGGCCCTGAACGCCGCCATCGAGGCGGCCCGGGCCGGGGAGCAGGGACGCGGCTTTGCCGTGGTGGCGGACGAGGTGCGGGTGCTGTCGCGCCGCACCCACGACTCCACCGCCGAGATCCAGCAGATGATCGAGGCGCTGCAGCAGACCACCCGCAAGGCGGTGGGCGGCATGGAGACCAGCCGCCAGCTGGCGGGCACCAGCGTGGAGGACGCCGAAGCGGCGAATCTCAGCCTGGGCAGGATCAACGAGGCCATCGGCGCCATCAGCGACATGGCGACCCAGATCGCGGCGGCGGCCGAGGAGCAGACCTCGGTGACCGGCGAGATCAGCCGCAACACCGAGAATATCCGCCACGTCTCCCAGGCGCTGGCGGCCCAGGCTGGCGAAGAGGCCGCCCAGGCGGCCCAGCTCAAGTCTCTCACCGAGCGGCTGGAGCAGGAGATCGGGCGCTTCCGGCTCTAGGCTGCGACCCGGATGTGACAAAGGCGACCCCGGGGTCGCCTTTATTCATCCTGTGTATGGATATTATTTCACCATGCACCCGCTGAATAATGCCGGGTCCTGGCCCTGCAACGGGCGCAGGCAGAGGCTCAGAGAGGCTTGATGTAGCTGTAGAATTCGTTGTCCCGCTGGTAGCCGTGCCCTTCGTAGAGGGCCTGAGCCTGCCGGTTGTCGGTGGCGGTGCTCAGCATCAGGAAGGCGGCGCCCGTCTCCTGGCCGTGGCGATCGGCCCGCGCCAGCAGCGCCTGGGCCACCCCCTGCTGGCGGGCCGCCGGCGCCACGAACAGATCGTACAGCAGCCAGACGGGCTTCAGGGCGAGGGAGCAGAACAGGGGATAGAGGTGGGCAAATCCCAGCACCTCTCCCGCCTCGCTCTGGGCCACGAAGAGCACCGACTCCCCGGCGGTGCAGCGCTCCAGCAGGAAGGCTTCGGCGGCCTCGGGCCGGGCAGGCAGCCGGTAGAACGCCCGGTATTCCACGAACAGGGGGGTGACCCGGGGAATGTCCCCGGGGGTGGCCTGGAAGATCCTCATGGGGCGTTCCCCGCCGGATCCTGGCTGACCCAGATCAGCCGGTCGGTGGCAAAGCCGAGCCCCCGGGCCCGCTCGACCAGGGCCTCTACCTTCTCTTTGGGGGGATGGGGCGTGCGGGAGAGGATCCAGAGGTACTGGAGGTTGTAACTGCTCACCAGGGAGAGGTCATAGTCCGTCGCCAGCACGTTGTAGCTGCCGTAGAAGGGGCCGAAGAAGCTCACCTTGAGGCGCCCCTCGTCGCTGTCGCCCACGAAGTAGGCGCGCCCCTCGGCCTCGCGCCACTCCCCCTGTTCGTCCTGCCCCCGGTTGATCACCCTGACACCGCCGTCATCCCGCAGGCTGTAGGTGGCGGTGACCCGGTTCAGGCCGCGCTCGAAACCGTGATCGAGGCGGGCCACCTCGTACCAGGTGCCCAGGTAGCGGTCGAGCTGGAACGGCTTGACCACCTGGTGGCCGGGAGGAATGCCGGTGCAGGCGGTGGCCAGCAGGGTCAGAACGAGCAGGATCAGTGTGCGCATGTCATCCCTCCACGATACGCAGTTGTCCCGAGCGAAAGCGTGCCGCGTGTTCGCTCGGGGTGTTGCCAAAGAAGCGTTTGTATTCGCGGCTGAACTGGGAGCCGCTCTCGTAGCCTACCTTGTCCGCCGCCACCCCGGCCTTGAGGCCGTCGTGCAGCATCATCAGCCGCGCCCGGTGCAGGCGCAGGGTCTTGATGTACTGCAGGGGCGAGGTGGCGGTGGCCGCCTTGAAGTGGTGGTGGAAGGCCGAGACGCTCATGTTTGCCTCCCGGGCCAGCTCCTCCACCGTCAGGTTCTCGGTAAAGCGCTGCTCCATGATACGCAGCACCCGGGCGATCTGGCTCACCTGACTGTGACGGCTGGCCATGGCCAGCAGGGCGGGGGCCCCCCCTTCGTGCAGGGCGTGGAACAGGATCTCGCGCACGATCTGGGGCCCCAGCACCCGGGCGTGGAGCGGTTTGTCCATCACGTCGATGAGGCGCTCCACCGCGCAGAGCATGGTCTCGGAGAGGGGCACGGAGACCACGCCGCGACCCGGTTCCGCCGGGGCGGGGGCCGCGTCCCCCATCTCCAGCAGCAGGGCCTGCAGCGCCGCCACGTCGATCTCCACCGAGAGCCCCACCAGAGGGGATTCGGGGGAGGCGAAGCACTCGCACTCGCAGGGCAGCGGCAGGGTCATCATCAGGTAGTGCTCGGGGTCGTAGCGGAAGGTGAAGTCCGAGAGATAGCCCACCTTGTGCCCCTGCAGGATGATGATCATGCGCGGGCGGTAGAGCACCGGGATGCGGTCGTGATGCTCCGTGGTGTAGATGAGGTGCACGCCGGGCACGGGGGCGGCGGTGATCCCCGGGTGGGGTGCCAGGGCGGCGAGTCGGCTGGCGAGGGCGGACTGGTGGGTCGCCGCGATGGGCTGATTTGTACTCATTTATCCAGGCTCAGTAGAAATAGGCAAGAAATCGGCAGAAAGCTCCCTTGATGGTAGGGGGTTATAAGAGAAAAATGCAACCCATACTTTACCGACTACGACCACCCCGGGAGATCCCATGAACAACTTCATCCTGCACACCCCCACCAAGGTGCTGTTCGGCAAGGGCCAGGTGGCCCAGCTGCGCGGCCAGATCCCCAGCGACGCCCGCATCCTCGTCACCTACGGCGGTGGCAGCGTGGTGCGCAGCGGCCTGCTGGACCAGATCCGCCGCGAGCTGGCCGGCCTGACCCTGTTTGAATTTGGCGGCATCGAGCCCAACCCCACCTACGAGACCCTGATGGGCGCCGTCGAACTGGCCCGCGCCGAGAAGGTCGACTTCCTGCTGGCAGTGGGCGGCGGCTCCGTGCTGGACGGCTCCAAGTTCATCGCCGCGGCCGCTCACTACGATCCGGCCAGGGATCCCTGGCACATCCTCGAGACCGTCGGGGGCGAGGTGGCCTCCGCCATTCCTCTGGGCAGCGTGCTGACCCTGCCGGCCACCGGTTCCGAGATGAACATGGGCGCCGTCATCACCCGCAAGAGCACAGGGGACAAGCAGCACTTCTTCTCGCCCTTCGTGATGCCGCGCTTCGCCGTGCTCGACCCCGTGCTCACCTACACCCTGCCCGCCCGTCAGGTGGCCAATGGGGTGGTGGATGCCTTCATCCACACCCTGGAGCAGTACCTCACCTACCCGGTGGATGCCAAGGTGCAGGATCGCTTCGCAGAAGGGCTGCTGCTGACCCTGGCGGAAGAGGGGCCCAAGGCGCTGGTGGAGCCGGAAAACTACGACGTGCGTGCCAACATCATGTGGAGCGCCACCCTGGCGCTGAACGGCCTGATCGGAGCCGGCGTGCCCCAGGACTGGGCCACCCACATGCTGGGCCACGAGATCACCGCCCTGCACGGTCTGGACCACGCCCAGACCCTGGCGGTGGTGCTGCCCGCCCTGCTGCAGGCCAAGCGCGAGCAGAAGCGCGCCAAGCTGCTGCAATACGCCGAGCGGGTCTGGGATCTGCGCAGCGGCAGTGACGAGGCGCGTATCGACGGTGCCATCGCCGCCACCCGCGATTTCTTCGAGCGGATGGGGATCAAGACCCGGCTGCGGGATTACGTGGCCGACGCCCGGATCGACGCCCTGCTGGCCAAGCTCGAAGAGCACGGCATGACCGCCCTGGGTGAGCACGGCGACATCGACCTGGCCCAGAGCCGGCATATTTATGAGGCTGCCTGGTAAGCAGAGCACGCCTGAACCGGGCCCAAGGCCCGGTTGCACCAGGGGGCCCGAACCCGCCAGCAGGCG
This sequence comes from Aeromonas sp. ASNIH1, assembly GCF_002934285.1. Taxonomy (NCBI): domain Bacteria; kingdom Pseudomonadati; phylum Pseudomonadota; class Gammaproteobacteria; order Aeromonadales; family Aeromonadaceae; genus Aeromonas; species Aeromonas sp. ASNIH1. The sequence continues at coordinate 1,812,944 of NZ_CP026228.1, forward strand.
GGGACGCGGCCCCCTGATCGTTGCAAAATGGTTACTTTTTCCCTTTTCATCTCATCAGATGAGCCAACGGCAGATTTCGTAAGAACAAAAAACGCTAAGGTAGAGGCCGGGTTAAACATTTTTTTTGACTGGTTGGATCACTTTTTTTAGCGCTTTTTGCTGGTATAAGCCCCTAATTTGGTTTGTTTTTTTTAATCATGGTCCGGGATGGGCTGAATTCTGTACCCGCCCGCCCGGGGCCGTGGTTGTAATAAAACTCCAAAATTTGATACTAATCACCCTCGCGCCTGAAAAGCGGGGGCCTGACCGTGACAGGAGGTCGAGGTGAAGCCTGCTGATTTTCATAACAAAGGGCCCGTGACCTGCACTTTGATCATGCCTTGTCCCCTCAGACATGAGAGACTTGGCGATGATTGTTTATTAACCATCAGGGAATAGTCATGCAGATTGGAATACCGAGAGAGAGTCTCGCCGGTGAGACCCGGGTCGCAGCGACCCCGGCCACTGTCGAGCAGCTGAAAAAGCTCGGCTTCGAGGTTGCCATCGAGGCCGGTGCCGGCCTGCGAGCCAGCTTCGATGATGCCGCCTTCGAGGCTGCCGGTGCCAGCGTGGTACCGAACGTCTGGCAAGCCGACCTTGTCTTCAAGGTCAACGCGCCGACCGAGGCCGAAATCGCACAAATTAAGGATGGTGCCACCCTGGTGAGCTTCATCTGGCCCGCCCAGAACCCCGAGCTGGTCAAGAAGCTTTCCGAGCGCAACATCAATGTGATGGCGATGGACATGGTGCCGCGGATCTCCCGTGCCCAGTCCCTCGACGCCCTCTCTTCCATGGCCAACATCGGTGGCTATCGCGCCGTCGTGGAAGCCGCGCACCAGTTCGGTCGCTTCTTTACCGGCCAGATCACCGCCGCCGGTAAAGTTCCGCCCGCCAAGGTGCTGGTCATCGGTGCCGGTGTGGCCGGTCTGGCCGCCATCGGGACCGCCGGTTCCCTCGGTGCCATCGTGCGTGCCTTCGATACCCGTCTGGAAGTGGCCGAGCAGATCGAGTCCATGGGTGGGGAATTCCTCAAGCTGGACTTCGGCGGCGAAGATGGCGCTTCCAGCGACGGTTACGCCAAGGTGATGAGCGAAGAGTTCATCAAGGCCGAGATGGAGCTGTTCGCCCAGCAGGCCAAGGAAGTGGACATCATCATCACTACCGCCCTGATCCCGGGCAAGCCGGCACCCAAGCTCATCACCAAGGAAATGGTGGACAGCATGAAGCCGGGCTCCGTCATCGTGGACATGGCGGCCCAGGCCGGCGGCAACTGCGAATACACGGTACCGGGTGAACTGCATGTCACCGACAACGGCGTCAAGGTGATCGGTTACACCGATCTGCCGGGCCGCCTGCCTGCCCAATCCTCCCAGCTCTACGGCACCAACCTGGTGAACCTGATGAAGCTGATGTGCAAGGAGAAGGACGGCAACGTCGCCATCGACTTCGAAGACGTGGTGCAGCGCAACATGACGGTGGTCCAGGCCGGTGAAGTGACCTTCCCGCCCCCCGCCATCTCCGTCTCTGCTGCCCCGCAGAAACCCGCTGCCGCCAAACCGGCCGCCAAGAAGGAAGAGGCCAAGCCCTCCAACAAGAAGTTCGTGTTCGGTGCCCTCGGCATCGCCGCCTTCGGTTGGGTGGCCGCCGTAGCGCCTGCCGCCTTCCTCTCCCACTTCACCGTCTTCATCCTGGCCTGCGTGGTCGGTTACTACGTGGTGTGGAACGTCTCTCACGCCCTGCACACGCCGCTGATGTCGGTTACCAATGCCATCTCCGGCATCATCGTGGTCGGTGCGCTGTTGCAGATTGGACAAGGGTCGACCCTGGTCACCGTGCTGGCCTTTGTCGCCGTGCTGATTGCCAGTATCAACATCTTCGGTGGCTTCACCGTCACTCAGCGCATGCTGAAGATGTTCCGTAAGGATTAAGGGGGTTTAACGTGTCTCAAGGACTGGTAACAGCATCCTATATCGTTGCCGCCGTGCTCTTCATCCTCAGTCTCGCGGGACTGTCGAAGCAAGAAACGGCCAAGCATGGCAACCTGTTCGGTATCGCGGGAATGGCCATCGCCCTGCTCGCCACCGTCTTCAACCCGGAAACCAGTGGCGTCCACTGGATCATCCTGGCCATGGCCATCGGTGGCGCCATCGGCGTGCGTCTGGCCCTCAAGGTCGAGATGACCGAGATGCCCGAGCTGGTGGCCGTGCTGCACAGCTTCGTGGGCATGGCAGCGGTGCTGGTGGGCTTCAACAGCTTCATCGATCTGCACCCCTCCGCCCCCGCTGAAGTGGTGGTCTCCGTCGGTTCCAACCTGGATGCGACCCTGGCAGCCGCCCGGGCGGCGTTCGAGCAGGCGGCAAGCGTCGCCCAGGTCGAGCACCTCTCCGGCGCCATGCTGAACATCCACCTGGTGGAAGTGTTCCTGGGCGTCTTCATCGGTGCCGTGACCTTCACCGGTTCCGTGGTGGCGTTCGGCAAGCTGCGTGGCCTCATCTCTTCCAAGCCGCTGATGCTGCCGCACCGCCACAAGCTGAACCTGCTGGCCGTGGTGGTCTCCATCGCGCTGATGATCCACTTCGTCAACGCCGGTGGCTCCACCTTCGCCCTGCTGGTGATGACCCTGATCGCCTTCGCCTTTGGCTGGCACCTGGTCGCCTCCATCGGTGGTGCGGACATGCCGGTGGTGGTCTCCATGCTGAACTCCTACTCCGGTTGGGCGGCGGCGGCGGCGGGCTTCATGCTCTCCAATGACCTGCTGATCGTCACCGGTGCCCTGGTGGGTTCCTCCGGTGCCATCCTCTCCTACATCATGTGCAAGGCGATGAACCGCTCCTTCATCTCCGTGATCGCCGGTGGCTTCGGCTCCGACGGCGTGGCCTCCACCGCCGAGCAGGAGCTGGGCGAATACCGCGAGACCAACGCCGAAGACGTGGCCGACATGCTGAAGAACGCCAGCTCCGTCATCATCACCCCGGGCTACGGCATGGCGGTGGCGCAGGCCCAGTACCCGGTGGCCGAGATCACCCAGAAGCTGCGTGATCGCGGCGTCAAGGTGCGCTTCGGCATCCACCCGGTGGCCGGTCGTCTGCCTGGTCACATGAACGTGCTGCTGGCGGAAGCGAAAGTCCCCTATGACATCGTGCTGGAAATGGACGAGATCAACGATGACTTCGCCGACACCGACGTGGTGCTGGTGATCGGTGCCAACGACACCGTCAACCCGGCCGCCATGGAAGATCCGGGCAGCCCCATCGCCGGCATGCCGGTGCTGGAAGTGTGGAAGGCGCAGAACGTCATCGGCTTCAAGCGCTCCATGAACACTGGCTACGCCGGTGTCCAGAACCCGCTGTTCTTCAAGGAGAACACCCAGATGCTGTTTGGCGATGCCAAGGCCAGCGTCGAGGCCATCCTGAAGGCGCTGTAAGCGTTGACCGGATGAGACAAAAAGGGGGCTTCGGCCCTAATGCCAGTCAGTTAAGCCTGACTGGCATTGTTTTTACTAGGTTTTCTCGTCGCATACTTCTGTGGTTTGGCTTTGATGCACCTTGGGTAACTTCGTTCTCGGCGGGCGGGTAACTTGAACTGCTCTGCCTGTTTGTCCAACTCAGCGACACGCCCTGGAACCATGCCCGGTGACACAAACGGCAGGCAACTGAGTTCATGCAGCAGATACACCGATGCCATGTGAAAGCTCAACTGGCTGGCCGTATAGCCCTTTAAGCTCGCCGCCATCCTAACCATCTGATATCTCAGTAGGTTATAGGCCAATACCAAGCCCCATAGCTCCTGCCTTACTCCATCGGGTTTCTTGCTGCGCAGCGTCAGCCGGTGCTGTTGCAGGCTATGTTTCATCTCCCGATAGCCCAGCTCGATTTCCCAGCGATTCTGGTATAGCTCCATCAACTCGCTGGCCGGGAAGCGCAGCGGGTCGGTGAGCGAGGTCAGCACCTGCCGCTCCTTGCCGTTTACCGTCCGGGTCAGCAGCCGGGCTTCGAACTGCTCCGGCAACTCGCTCCACTTCTTCTTGGCCTGCGGACTGGCTCTGAGGCGTACCAGCACATCCTGCCGCCCCAGCTTGCGGATGACCTCGTATTGAGCCCCCTTTTTCAGCGGAATAAGCCAGTGACGCGCTACGCCCTGGCGTTGCCAGGCATGGAGTAACCCCAGTGAGTAGAAGCCCTTATCGAACAGGGTCAGGCTATTATCGGGTGTTTTTTCAATCAGTTGCTCTGCCAACACCATCTCGTTTACCGCACAGGAGTCCATCACTGTCTGGGTCAGCAGATGACTGGTCAGCTCCATCTGACACAACATGCGGACCTGGGGATATTGCGTCTCCCCCTGGACGGTTTTCGACTTGGCAAAGGCGCCGGCATTGTCCGGAGTATCGGGCGTGCGCCAGACCACCCCGTCCACGGCCAGCAGCTGCAAGCCGGCCCAGGTGGGGTGCTGACACAGCTGATGCCAGAGTGTGGCGGTCTGCTGGAACACCTGTCGAACGGCTTGGTCAGCCAGTTTTTGGCGCGCCTGGATGAAGGCGCTGGGGACGACAAACGGCCGGTCGCCGGGTAACAGGATATCGAGCTGGTTGGCCAGCTGGGCCATAGGGACATGACGAAACAAGGACATCCCGATAATGGCCCATAGCACCCGCTCCATGGGCATGCGCCGTCGGCGCAAGGAGACGGAGCCCGTCTCGGCCAAGCAAGCCTGCACCAGTTCAGGTGACAGCAGGTCAGACAGGGACTCAAACTTTCCGGGAGGACAGGCGTGAATGAAGTCGAGAGCTTGGTCGATACGCATAAAAAAATCCGAAACCCAACAAGGAGTTTCGGATTCTTACACAGCCTGAGGATCGGTCAATGGATCCTTAACTGATCGGCATTAGGGCTTCGGCCCCCTTTTTCTATGACCAGAGTGGGTGACCGTGGCAGGGAACAGACAGGCGGTGGTGCCTGCCTGTCTGGACTGACTGGCGAGCCCTGGCTCAATTAAAGTTGAGCAAAAGCACCAAAAAACCACCTTGAAGGCCTCTCATGGGGCCTTTTTGTCATTTCAGTCGTGATTTTGCTCACATTTTGTGGTGTTGTCTCACCAGTCGGGCATAATGCCCGCGCAAAAAGCGGATTTGCTCAATTTTATTTGAGTCCGCTTCGAATATCCTTACCCAACGTTGACCGGATGACCCCATGACCGAGGTAGCCCCCTTGCGCGACGCCAGCACACTGACCGATGAAGAGCGCCATCTGATCGCCAGCTTCGAGCCTGCGGTGGCGGCGCTGTCCGCCCTGTTTGGCCCGGGTTGCGAGGTGGTGCTGCACGCCTTTGACAGCCTGCACGCCTCCGTCATCAAGATTGCCAACGGCCACATCACCGGCCGCCAGGAGGGAGCGCCGGTCACCGATTTTGCGCTCGACAAGTTGCACAGTGCCGCCGGCAGCCAGTGGAGCAGCTATTTTTCCCGCACCCGGGAGGGCTCCCTACTGAAGTCCTCGTCCATCACCATCAGCAACCGCGAGGGCAAACCCATCGGTATGCTGTGCGTGAATTTCAGCCTGGACACGCCCCTTGGCAGCCTGCTCGACACCTTTGCCCCGCCCGCAGTGCCCCCTGCCCACGGCACCGAGACCTTCGCCAGCTCGGTGGATGATCTGGTGGCGCAGGTGATCGCCAAGGTGGACAGGGATCCCGGGCTGGGCAGCAGCGTGCGCAACAAGGCGATCGTGCACCGGCTTTACGACATGGGCATCTTCGAGATCAAGGATGCCGCCCAACTGGTGGCCGAGCTGCTCGGCATCTCCCGCCATACCGTTTACCTGCATATCCGCAATCACAAGGCGGAACTGGCCGAACAACAATGACGAGCCCGCACGCGGGCGCCATGAACATGAGACACATCGCAATGAACGCACAATGGACCGACTTTATTACCCTGCTCAAGCGTGAAGTGGTGCCGGCCCTCGGCTGCACCGAGCCCATGTCGGTCGCCCTGGCGGCGGCCAACTGCCGCAAGCTGCTGGGGCAGGTACCGACCCGCACCCGCGTCTGGGTCAGCGGCAATCTGTTCAAGAACGGCATGGGGGTCGGTGTGCCCGGCACCGGCATGATCGGCCTGCCGGTGGCCGCCGCCGTCGGCATCACCGGTGGCAACCCGGATGCAGGGCTGGAGGTGCTCAAGAGTCTCACGCCGGATCAGGTCGAGGCGGCCAAGGGGCTGCTGCCCACCATAGAGGTGGATGTGAAGGATGTGCCCGACGTGCTCTACGCCGAGGTGCTGGCCGAAGTGGAGGGGCACAGCGCCCGGGTGGTGATCTGTACCGACCATACCCGCATCGTGCTGATGGAGAAGGATGGCGAGGTGCTGATGGTGCAGGACAGCGCCCCCGGGGTGCAGATCCAGCCAGCCAAGGCCGACAAGCCCACCATGACCCTGAAGGAGATCGTGGCCTTCGCCCTGGAGGTGCCGCTGGTCGAGATCGACTTCATCCGCGAGGCGGCCACCATGAACCAGGCGCTGGCGGACGAAGGGCTGCAGGGCTATGGCCTGCGCATCGGCAAGATCCTCACCGACCAGGTGGAACGCAAGCTGCTTTCCGACGATCTGATGACCCTGGCCATGCGCCTGTCGTCTGCCGCCTCCGATGCGCGGATGGATGGCGCCATGCTGCCCGCCATGTCCAACTCCGGTTCCGGCAACCAGGGCATTGCCGCCACCATGCCGGTGGTCGCCGCCGCCCGCTTCCTCAAGGCCGATGACGAGCAGCTGGCCCGTGCCCTGGTGATGAGCCATCTGGTGGCCATCTACATCAAGGCCTACCAGAACAAGCTCTCCGCCCTGTGTGCAGCCAGCACCGCCGCCATGGGATCGGGGGCCGCCATCACCTGGCTGCTGGGGGGCCAGTTCGAGCAGATCAGCCACTGCATCAACAACATGATTGGGGATGTTTCCGGCATCATCTGCGACGGCGCCGGCAGCGCCTGCTCCATGAAGGTCTCCACCTCCACCTCGGCGGCGGTGAAATCCTCGCTGATGGCCATCAACAACCTGCGCGTGCCCCAGAGCGAGGGGATCGTCTCGGACGATGTGGACCAGACCATCGCCAACCTAGGTCGTCTCTCCAAGGAGGGGATGCTGGATACCGACATCGAGATCATCAACATCATGCGGGCCAAGCAGCAGGGTAAGCACCAGTGACCCCGGAGTGCCGCCGTCGGCCATAAAAAAACCGGAGCCAGTGGCTCCGGTTTTTTATTGTCCGTTCGCTACTCAGCCGCGACCGAGACGGTTGTCTGGGTAGTTCTTGGCCAGCACTTCTCGGGCATGCTGGGCCAGGGTCGGCATCTTCAGCGTGTCATAGGCGTTGACCATGATTTCCAGCGCCTTCTCGGTCTCCACCGTGTCGGGATAGGTCTCGACGATCAGCTTGGCGCGGTTGGCGGCGGCGATCAGGGCGTCACGCTTGACGTAGTACTCGGCTACCCCCAGGTCATAGCGGGCAAGACGGTTCTTCAGGCCGATCATGCGGGCACGGGCATCGGCTGCATAGCTGCTGTTGGGGTAATTCTGCAGCAGGGTCTTGAAGTCCTGGAAGGCCTGACGGGCGTAGGAGGGGTCCTTGTCATCCCGATTGATGCCGAGGAAATCCTGGAAGAAGTTGTAATCCGCCGCCATGTTGGTCAGGCCGCGCATATAGAAGACGTAATCGATGTTCTTGTGCGCCGGGTTCAGGCGGATAAAACGGTCGATGTTGGCGATCGCCTGGGCGGTATCATCCTGCTTGTAGTAGGCATAGATGAGATCGAGCTGAACCTGGTTGGAGTAGGCGCCGAACGGGTAACGAGAGTCCAGCGCTTCCAGCAGTTCGATGGCATTGAGGTAGTTGCCGGTATCCAGTTTGATGCGGGCTTTCTGGTACAGAACTTCCGGCGGTTCGTCGGGAACCTTGGGTTTGGTGCTGGAACAGCCAGTGATCAGGGTAGCGACCAAGGCGAGCGACATCAGCAGGTGAGACTTCTTTCCCATCAACAACATCCGGTCCATTTCCACGAAATTGGCAAAGTATCCGTTATGCTTGGCTAAAAGAAAAGCTAGAATACCCGGATTATTTCGAATTGATACCCCCGCTCAAGAGACCATACATGAGCCAGCATATTGAACTGACAGGCGAATTTCAGGATCACCAATTCGGGCAACGACTCGACCAGGCCCTGGCCGAATTGTTTCCCGACTACTCCCGGACCCGCATCAAGGAGTGGATTTTACAGGACAGAGTGACCCTGGACGGTCAGGTTGCCAATACCCCGCGCGAGAAAGTGGTGGCCGGGCAGCAGGTACATGTGAATGTGGAACTGGCAGACGACACCCGCTGGGATGCCCAGAACATCGAGCTGAACATCGTCTATGAAGATGAACACATCCTGGTGATCGACAAGCCGGCCGGCCTGGTGGTTCACCCGGGCGCCGGTACGCCGGACGGCACCGTGCTCAACGCCCTGCTGCACCGCTACCCCGGCATCGCCGAGGTCCCCCGCGCCGGTATCGTGCACCGTCTGGACAAAGACACCACGGGGTTGATGGTGGTGGCCAAGACCATTCCCGCCCAGACCCACCTGGTGGAAGCCCTGCAGGCACGCCAGATCACCCGTGAGTACGAGGCGATTGCCATCGGTCACATGACCGCCGGCGGCACCGTCGATGCCCCCATCGGTCGTCACCCGACCCAGCGTACCCACATGGCCGTGGTGCCCAACGGGCGCGAGTCCGTCACCCACTACCGGGTGCACGAGAAGTTCCGTGGGCACACCCGTCTGCGGTTGCGGCTGGAGACCGGTCGTACGCACCAGATCCGTGTCCACATGGCCCACATCAAGCATCCGCTGGTGGGGGATCCCGCCTACGGCGGTCGTCTGCGTCTGCTGCGCAACGCCACCCCCGAACTGACGGAGGCCCTGCGCGGTTTCCACCGTCAGGCGCTGCACGCCACCATGCTGAAGCTGGCGCACCCCATCACGGGTGAAGTGATGGAGTGGCACTCCCCCACGCCGCAGGACATGGTGGCGCTGATGGAAGTGCTGCGGGCGGATACCCTGGCCAATCCGGACGATCTGGTCTGGAACTGATCCCGGGGGCGGCCTTGCGACGATTCCTGCCGTAACCTGCCCTCCATGATCTGATGCGGGGCCCCTTGACTGGTTGCAGCCAAGGGGCCCCGTTTTCATATGAACGAAAGGAGCCACAGATGAACTGGATCGCACCCGACTGGCCCGCACCGGGCAATGTCAGGGCTCTCTCGACCACCCGGGACGGCGGCATCAGCGAAGGGGTCTTTGCTGGTCTGAACCTCGGGGCCCATGTGGGCGATGCACTGGCCAGGGTCGAGGCCAACCGCGCCCGACTGCAGCAGGTGGCGGGGATCCCCGGCACTCTCAACTGGCTCAACCAGGTACATGGCATCGCCGTCCATCCGGTGAGCGACCGTTATGAGCGCGCACCGGATGCCGATGCCGCCTGTGCGCATGAGACGGGGCAGGCCTGCATCGTGATGACTGCCGACTGCCTGCCGGTGCTGTTCTGCGATCGGGCAGGCACCGTAGTGGCGGCGGCCCATGCCGGTTGGCGCGGACTGCAGGGGGGCGTATTGGAGGCAAGCATCGCCGCCATGGGCTGCGAGCCTGGCGAGATCCTGGCCTGGCTGGGCCCGGCCATCGGTCCCGCCGCGTTCGAAGTGGGTGGCGAAGTGCGTGAGGCCTTCATGGCGGAGCAGGCCGAGGCGGCGGCTGCGTTCGCCCCTTCGTCCATCGAGGGGAAATGGCTGGCGGATATCTACCAGCTGGCCCGACTGCGCCTCGCCCGCGCCGGTGTCACCGCCATCTATGGCGGCGAATACTGCACTTTCAGCGACAGCGAGCGCTTCTACTCCTATCGCCGCGACGGGCAGACGGGTCGCATGGCCTCCCTTGTGTGGCTGGAAAAATAGCCGAAGAGGCGCTCGCGAGTGGCCGCAAGCGCCTCTTCACTCCTTGGTGATGGCCCTTTGGCGACTATGTCTTGCTGCCGAGCAGGCTCAGGGTGCAGGCTGCCATTGCGAGGTCGTTTTCCCTCGGTCACCGCTATTGAGGAAAAAATAAACAGTCACCCCTTGAAATTGCCCTTCAAGACCACATCTTCCTTGTCAGAAAGCGATGTTGTTGCCGCGCATGCGGCGTCTGTCTTGAAGGGGGAGTGCAATGCGCCTCGATCGCCTGACCAGCAAATTCCAGATTGCCATTTCCGATGCCCAGTCTCTTGCACTGGGTCGTGACCACCAATTCATCGAACCCGTCCATCTGATGAGCGCCTTGCTCAATCAGGACGGCGGATCCATTCGTCCGCTGCTCACCTTGACCGGGCTCGACATCAATACCCTGCGCTCGCGCCTCGGCGAGGAGCTGGATCGCCTGCCCCGCGTCAGCGGGGTGGAAGGGGACGTACAGCTCTCCAACGGCCTCGGCCGCCTGCTCAACGTCTGCGACAAGCTGGCCCAGCAGCGCAAGGATCAGTTCATCTCGTCCGAGCTGTTCGTGCTGGCGGCCCTGGACGAGAAGGGGACGCTGGGCGAGCTGCTGCGTGCCCAGGGGCTGACCAAGGAAAGACTCGAGGCAGCCATCGACAAGGTCCGTGGCGGCAAGAAGGTGGAGGATGCCAACGCCGAGGAGAATCGCCAGGCGCTGGAGAAGTACACCATCGATCTCACCGAGCGGGCAGAACTCGGCAAGCTCGACCCGGTGATCGGCCGGGATGACGAAATTCGCCGCACCATCCAGGTGCTGCAACGCCGCACCAAGAACAACCCGGTGCTGATCGGTGCCCCCGGCGTCGGCAAGACCGCCATCGTCGAGGGGCTGGCCCAGCGCATCATCAATGGCGAAGTGCCGGAAGGGCTCAAGAACAAGCGGGTGCTGTCGCTCGACATGGGGGCCCTTGTGGCCGGTGCCAAGTATCGCGGCGAGTTCGAGGAGCGGCTCAAGGCGGTCCTGAACGATCTCGCCAAGGAGGAGGGCAGCGTCATCCTCTTCGTGGACGAGCTGCACACCATGGTCGGCGCCGGCAAGGGCGAGGGTGCCATGGATGCGGGCAACATGCTCAAGCCCGCCCTGGCCCGCGGCGAGCTGCACTGCGTCGGGGCCACCACCCTCGATGAGTACAGGCAGTACGTGGAGAAGGATGCCGCGCTGGAGCGCCGTTTCCAGAAGGTGCTGGTGGAGGAGCCCTCGGTGGAGGACACCATCGCCATCCTGCGTGGCCTGAAGGAGCGCTACGAGCTGCACCACCATGTGCAGATCACCGACCCCGCCATCGTCGCGGCGGCCCAGCTCTCCCACCGCTACATCGCGGATCGCCAGCTGCCTGACAAGGCCATCGACCTCATCGACGAGGCGGCGGCCAGCATCCGGCTCCAGATCGACTCCAAGCCGGAATCCCTGGACCGGCTCGAGCGGCGCATCATCCAGCTCAAGCTGGAGCAGCAGGCGCTGATGAAGGAGGACGATGACGCCAGCCGCAAGCGCCTCGATCTGCTCAATCAGGAGTTGACGGAAAAAGAACGGGAATACAACGAGCTGGAAGAGGTGTGGAAGGCCGAGAAGGCTGCCCTCGCCGGGACCCAGCACATCAAGGCTGCGCTGGAGCAGGCCCGTCAGGATCTCGAGGTGGCGCGCCGCGCAGGGGACTTGGGCCGCATGTCCGAGCTGCAGTACGGCCGCATCCCGGAGCTGGAGAAACAGCTGGATCTCGCCACCCAGGCCGAGATGCAGGAGACCAGCCTGCTGCGCAACCGGGTCACCGACGTGGAGATCGCCGACGTCCTGGCCCGTTGGACCGGCATTCCGGTGGCCCGCATGCTGGAAGGGGAACGGGAGAAGCTGCTGCGGATGGAGGATCAGCTGCACAGCCGGGTGATCGGCCAGGAAGAGGCGGTGGACGCCGTCTCCAACGCCATTCGTCGCTCTCGTGCCGGGCTGTCCGACCCGAACCGCCCCATCGGCTCCTTCCTCTTCCTCGGCCCCACCGGGGTGGGCAAGACCGAGCTGTGCAAGGCGCTGGCGGAGTTCCTGTTCGATACCCAGGACGCCATGGTGCGGATCGACATGTCCGAGTTCATGGAGAAACACAGCGTGGCCCGTCTGGTGGGGGCGCCTCCGGGATACGTGGGTTATGAAGAAGGCGGTTATCTGACCGAGGCGGTGCGTCGTCGCCCCTACTCGGTGATCCTGCTGGACGAGGTGGAGAAGGCGCATCCCGATGTCTTCAACATCCTGTTGCAGGTGCTGGACGATGGCCGCCTGACCGACGGTCAGGGGCGTACCGTGGACTTCCGCAACACGGTCGTCATCATGACCTCCAACCTCGGGTCTGATCTCATCCAGGAGCACCACTCCGAGAAGGATTACGACGAGATGAAGGCCATGCTGATGGAAGTGCTGACCCGCAGCTTCCGGCCGGAGCTCATCAACCGGATCGACGAGACCGTGGTGTTCCACCCGCTCGGTGAGGAGCACATCAAGTCCATCGCCCGTATCCAGCTCAAGAGCCTGATGAGCCGTCTGGAGTCCCAGGGCTTCGAGGTGGAGGTGAGCGAGGAGCTGCTGACCAAGCTGGTTCATGCCGGGTTCGATCCCGTCTACGGGGCGCGTCCCCTCAAGCGGGCGATCCAGCAGAAGGTGGAGAACCCGCTGGCCCAGGCCCTGCTCAGCGGCCGGGTCATCCCCGGCAAGACACTGTGGCTGGGGGCCGACAGCAACGGCCTCACCATGACCCAGTAAGGGGATTGTCGATGAAAAACGCAGGCCTCGTGCCTGCGTTTTGTTTTCAGGGGGATTGAGATGCTGACGTTTTCCGTTTTGGTGGATGATGATGTTCATCTACCCGGCTGCTTGCCTGAAAAGGGACTGTCGTTGCTGTTGGAGTGCGATGGACTCAAGGTGCTGTTCGACAGCGGCCGTGGCCGGGCGCTGTGCCACAACGCCGCCGTGATGGGGATCGATCTCGCCTCTCTCACCCATGTGGTGCTCTCTCACGGTCATTACGACCATGTGGGCGGGGTCGGCTCGCTGCCCGCCTATCCAAGACCCATCCCGCTCATCGCCTGTCCGGACGTGTTCTGCGAGCGGGGCTACTTCCTGTCGTTGCTGCCCCGACGCTACAACCTCTACCGCCTCTCGGGCGACCTGGATCCGCGACAACTGGCGACGAGAGGGCTGCTCCCTCACTGTTCAGCTGAGCCGGTCTGGCTGTCCGAGCGGCTGGTGTTCCTGGGATCCATACTGCGACGGGAGCAGACCAAACCCTCCTTGCTTGGTTACATGGTGCGGGGCGGGCGGGTGGAGAAAGACCTCATCAGCGACGACTCGGCGCTGGCCTACAAGAGCGAGCAGGGGCTCATCGTCTTTATCGGCTGCGGTCACGCCGGGGCCGAGAACATCATCGAGTGGGCCAAGGAGGTGTGTGGCGACGAGCGGATCCACGCCGTCATCGGCGGCCTGCACCTGAAGTTTTCCGGCACAGAGCGGGTGGTGGCGCTCGGAGCCTATCTGCAGGAAGAGGCGGTGGAGCGGTTGTTTGCCTGCCACTGCACCGGCAGCAGAAAGGCGGGGTTGCCGCGCCAGCACCAGATCGGGGCGGGTTTTGAGCACAGTTTTTCGGCGTAAAAAAAACGGCAATCCGAAGATTGCCGGGAGGAATGTATTCGATGCGATCTGACGTGGGTTGAGCGGATCGCAGGGGCAAGCCCCAGGGTAGGCAGGCACAGTCAGCGACCATGCCCGCCTTACAGTCAGTCGGGATGCGCTCTCCACCCCGGCTGACCAGCTTCGCTATCGCGTCTGTCCCGCGCCGTGTTGCCGCGATAGGAGGACAGATGCAATCAAATCAATTCGTTACAGCATGCCTGGGATGGCAGCCTTCATTTCAGATGGCCAGACGCCGACCTGGACCTGACCGATGTGCTCTTTTTGCAGCAGCAGCATGGCCAGACGGGATTGGCCGATGCCGCCGCCGATGGTTTGCGGCATCCGTGCTGCCAGCAGATCCTGATGCCAGTCGTACTGCAGGCGATCTTCGTCCCCGGTGATGGCGAGCTGGCGGCGCAGGGCCTCTGCGTCCACCCGGATCCCCATGGAGGAGATCTCGAAGCTGTCTTCCAGCACCGGGTTCCACACCAGGATGTCACCGTTCAGACCCGCCAGCCCCAGCTCGCTCTCGCTGCTCCAGTCGTCGTAGTCCGGGGCACGCACGTCGTGACGTTCGCCGTGGGAGAGGGCGCCACCGATACCGATGAGGAAGACCGCTCCCAGCTCTTTGGCGATGGCGCGCTCGCGTCCCTTGGCATCGAGGTCCGGGTAGCGGGTCAGCAGCTCTTCACTGTGCAGGAACTGGATATCCGCCGGCAGGAAGGGGGTCAGGTCGTGTTCGGCACAGACCGCGCGCTCGGTGGCCTTGATGGCGGCCCAGATGCCGCGCACCGTCTCCTGCAGATAGGCCAGATCCCGGCGCTCGCCCGGCATCACCTTCTCCCAGTCCCACTGGTCGACGTAGACGGAGTGAATGGGGCTGAGACGATCCTCGTCCGGACGCAGTGCCTTCATGTGGGTGTAGATGCCTTCACCCGGGCCGAAACCGAAGCGGCCCAGGGTCTGGCGCTTCCACTTGGCCAGGGAGTGGACCACTTCATAGCTGTGCTCCGGCAGGGTTTTCACCTTGACCTGCACTGCATGCTCGCAGCCGGAGAGGTTGTCCTGGGTGCCGTCACCGACCCGGCTCAGAATGGGGGCTTGTACCTCCATCAGGCCGAGTTGCAGTGCGAGTTGGCGGGAGAACATCTCTTTGACGAAGCTGATCTGCTGTTGGCTGCGGATATAGTGCTGTTTCATGCTGAATTACCTGTCGTGAATCCGTTGAATGCGGTGATTCTTCAACAGAATGCCAACTAAATTCAATATTCGATAATTGAAATAGGCTTTGTGTGTTTTTTTCTTCAAAATAAGCCATCAATTAATGATGAATCATTAAAAGGAGCGCAAAAAAGTGTCAGAAAATTATCGGATCGATAATCTCGATCAGGCCATCCTCTCCGCCCTGATGGAGAATGCGCGCCTGCCTTACGCCGAGCTGGCCAAACAACTGCTGGTGAGCCCGGGCACCATCCACGTGCGGGTAGAGAAGATGAAGCAGGCGGGCATCATCGAGGGAACGCGGGTGCAGGTGAACCCCAAGAAGCTGGGCTACGACGTCTGCTGCTTCATCGGGATCAACCTCAAGAGCGCCAAGGATTACCCGTCGGCCCTGGCCAAACTGCAGGCGCTGGACGAGGTGGTGGAGGCCTACTACACCACCGGCCACTACAGCATCTTCATGAAGGTGATGACCCGCTCCATCGACGAGTTGCAGACGGCACTGATCCACAAGATCCAGACCATCGACGAGATCCAGTCCACCGAGACGCTGATTTCGCTGCAAAACCCGATCCTGCGGGATGTGAAGCCTTGAGTCGGGTGGTCTGAGGGGGGCGTAGAGATCCCTCTCCCGTGCGAGACCCTGTTCGCGCAGCAGAACTCGACCCTGTGGGCAATGACACCCTGACCGGTGGGTCAGGGTTCGATATAGGGGATGCCATATTTGTCGTAGAGGGCCTTGAGCCGGCCGTCCCGCTTCATGTGCAGCAATTCGGCATCATAGGCGGCCATCAGGGCCGGGGTGTCGGCATCGGCCCGGGAACGGGTCCAGGCATTGAAGTAGGGGCTGGTCTTGAGGGGTTTTGGCAGGTAGTCGAGCTTGCCTTCCAGTCCCTCCTCTCTTATCTGGGTGAAGGCGGTGACCAGGGACATGGGCACCACGTCGATACGACCGGCAATGAGTTTTCGCAGTTGCAGCTGGTTGATGGGGATCTCCTGGAAGTGATAGCTCGGGTCTGTCATGGCTGCCGCGAGCTCGGGGGTATAGGAGAAATCCCGGGTGACACCGATACGCCAGGGTTTGAGATCCGTCAGATGGTCATAGTGGATCAGGCCTGCGGACTCCTTGCGTATGAAGAAGTGCCAGCTATGGAGCATATGGGCCTGTTTGGGGTAGAGCAGATAGGCCTCCCGCTCCGGTTTGTAGGAGTGGGCCAGCAGCAGATCATAGAAGCCGCTTTCGGCATTGCGGGTGAGCCTGGCTCCCGAATCGATGAGCTCAATCCTGATGGGGGTATGGAGCGTGCCGAAGATGGCGGTGACGAGATCCACATCCAGCCCGCGAGGGTGTCCTTGTGCATCCAGCCACTTGAGAGGGGGCTCCTGGATGCCACCAATGACCAACTCCCTAGCTGACAGCCAGCAGGGCAGCAGAAAGCAGAATACGAGCAAGCGTCGCACGTTACATCTCCTGAGCACTCGGGACGGGGTCGCATCCGGCAGGGACTGTGACCAGCACCTATCTAACTAGAGACGACCACGGATGGCAAACCCTGAAATGGGGAGGGGACAAACGAACGGTGCCGGTGGGAGGAGGGCGGCGCTGCCTCGACAGGCCGCCCCGTGGCAGAGTCGGGCGGGATGGACCAGCCACTCGCCGGCTGTGGGCGGGAGGGTAGTCGGCATGAAACGTGTGCGAGGTGGCCTGACTCAGGTTGCCTGACACTGTTTCATCTGGGTGTTGAGGGCCTGCATCACCTGACGACGGCTGATGATGCCCGTCACCTTGCCTCCCTCCATTACCGGATAGACCTTGGGTCTGGCCCCGGCCATCTGGCGGGCGAGATCAACGATGTTGTCATCAGGAGAGACGAACAGCGGGGTCCGGCTCATCAGATCTTCGACCAGAGTACGGGTGTCGCAGTGATAGCTGCCCGTGAGCAGGGCGGGAATGCAATCCTGCTCGGAGAGAAATCCGACGAGGTGCTGATGGTCATCCAGTACCGGCAGGCCCCCCAGGTTTGCCCGATGGAGTCTGTCCAGCGCCTCGGCCAGACCGAGGCCGGGGTGCAGTGAGTGGGTCAATGGCTGCATATGATCGCGAATTTGTAGCATGATGGTGGCTCCATGGGGGTCGATGGGACCACTATGCCCGGTGGCCATGACAGGGGGCCAATGGGTTTTGCCTCGGACATCGATAGGTCATGGCCGATGAATGGGCCCTCCGTGCGATCCTGAATGGATCGGGGAGGGCGACAACCACAAGGAGAGGGTATGCGTGCATTGGTAACGGGCTGTGGCCGTCGCCTGGGATTCTATCTGTGCGAACAGCTGGTGGCCGCTGGCTGGCAGGTGACGGGCAGCTATCGCAGCGAACGGCCCGAGCTGGATCGTCTGCGAGACGTGGGCGTCGAGCTGGTACAGGCGGACTTCACCCGGGAAGAGGAGGTGGGCGCCGTGGTGACGGCGCTGGCGGCCCATGAGGATCTTGCCCTGATCATCCACAATGCCTCCGCCTTCGAGCCCCAGGCGGCGGATCCTGCGGTGCAGCTGGCCCAGTTTGATCAGTTCTACCGGGTACACATGGCGGCTCCCTTCCAGCTCAACCGGGCGCTGGCGCCCGCCCTTGCCCGCCAGCCCAACGGGGGCATCATCCACATCACCGATATCTACATCCATGCCCCGGCACCCCAGTTTGCCGCCTACGTGGCCACCAAGGCGGGAGCCCATTCCCTGGCCATGAGCTTTGCCCGCGAACTGGCACCCGCCGTGCGGGTCAACACCATAGAGCCTGGCCCCATCCTGTTTCTCGACGAGCACGGGGATGACTGGCGCCAGCAGGTGCTGGCGAAGACGCCGCTGGCGCGGGAAGGGGGTCTGGAGCCCATCTGGCAGGCGGTACAGATGCTGATGAAGAACGACTACATGACCGGGGCCAGCATCCGGGTGGACGGGGGGCGCGCCCTTGCCGTCATCTAGGGCAAGGCGGGCCGCCATGACATGAGGCGCCTTTGGGCGCCTCATGTGTGTGAACGGCTCAAGGGTGCCGGATGGCGGCGTGCCGGGAAGGGGGGCCGGGGTGGCCGTTGCCGGGAAGCAGGGCCTCGTCTTGCTGGCAGAGATGGATGGGGGCCTGGCCGATGCGCTGCTTCGCAAACACCTTGCTGCCCGGCAGGCCGAGGGTCACCTTGCCGGAGTCCACACTGCCGCCCTGATACATCTCCGCCAGCAGATCCCCCAGGTAGGCATCCACCCCGGCCTCGGCGAAGTCATCCCGTTCGCCGCAGGCCAGTATGTCGATGTCCAGTGGCCTGTCCGCCACCTTGCACAGGGGGTTGTTGCGATCCCGGCCATGAGCCAGCTCCATGGTGACAAACTCGGCCTTGAGCTGGACGGGGGAGAGGTCGCTCTGGACGACGAACAGGCAGTTGAGGAAGTCGTGGCGCGAATGCATGCACACGGGCTTGGTCTGGATGACGGAACTCAGGTGAAGGCGACCAAAGCGGGCCAGCAATTCGGCGACGGCCTGACTGACGTGCAGGGCGGGGTCGAGATTGGATCCAATGCTACAGAGGTAAAACATGCTTTCCATTCCTTGGGTTGGGCTCGTCTGAAATATATACGCAGCTCACGGTTATGGGATTCACTATGAATTAACATGTCGTTATCTGTTGTGATCCAACGCTGATTGGCAGAAAGGAGGTTTGCATGAGCGTAGAAATGAAATGGGCACTGTTGGCCGCGTCAGGGGCCCTTGCTATGATCATTGTCATCTGTGTGGCGTCCGTCGGCCTGGCGTGAATCCGGCCTCGGTGAGCAATCAAACCGGCTTTATGGCCGGTTTTGCTTTTTGGGGCAGTGCGGATATGCTGGCTCCCCCATGACGAATCGAGACCGCAGAAGATGACCAAGGTTCGGCCCCGCTCCCTGCTCCAGGTAGTACTGATGGGCTTCGTGCTGGTGCTGATGCCCCTGGGGGGCATGATCTGGCACGACAGTCAGGCTCTCTCCCACCTGGGCCAGCTCACCAGCGACGAGATGGAACGTGCGGTGCGGGACACTCGCCGGGCGACGCTGCTATCCACCCAGGCCATCGATCTGGAGCGCGCCCTGCGCCGCTATGCGGTCCTGGGTGATGACCGCATCCTGGCCAGTTATCGGCAGCAGCTGGTGCGCTACCGGGAACTGCTCGCGACCCATCAGGACTCCATTCCGGATGCCGAGGTCTACGGAGATCTCGAGGCGACGCTGGTCTGGCTCGACGGCCTGCAGGATCTGCGCAAGGCCAGGCAGGAGGCGACCAGCCCCCGTTTCACCGACTTCAACGAACTGCACCAGCAACTGGAGGTGGTCACCCGCAGCCAGGTGGATGATCACGTGACCCGCATGCGGGGCGCCATCGTGGAGCTGAAACAGCAGATCTGGTGGGTCAGCGGCTTCGTGGTCGGGCTCAGCCTGCTGCTGGTGTTGCTCTTTACCTACCTCATCATCCACCCGGTACGTCAGATTGAGTCGCGGATCCTGAGTCTGGGCGCAGGTGTCGAGCCGGATCAGCGCCCGGTGGATGGCCCGGCCGAACTGGTGCTGCTGGGGGAGCGGATCAGCTGGCTGCACGACAAGCTCAAGGAGCTGGAACAGCAGAAATACCAGTTCCTGCGCCACGTATCCCACGAGCTGAAAACCCCCCTTGCCGTGCTGCGGGAGGGGGCTGATCTGCTCTCGGAGCAGCTGGTGGGGCCCCTCAACGGGGATCAGCAGGAGATCTGCCAGATGCTGGAGGAGAACAGCCGCCGTCTGCAGACCCTGATCGAGCGGCTGCTCGACTTCAATCGCCTCAGCCAGCAGGAGGTGTTCACCCTGTCCGAGGTGCCCCTGGCGCCCTTGTTGTCAGACTTGTCCGAAGAGTACCGGCTCGCGCTGGAATCCAAGCAAATCAGTGTACACTTGCCGCCCGAGCCCATCAGCCTGCGGGCAGAGCCCTACCGCCTGCGACTCATCCTCGACAATCTCTTTTCCAACGCGGTCAGCTATGGCGCCAGGGGCGGACAGATCTGGATCCGCGCCGGGGCGGGAGCGGGCGGCGGCTGGCTGGAGGTGGCCAACGAAGGGCCTGTCATCCCGCCAGACGAGCGGGAGCGCATCTTCGAGCCCTTTGAACAGGGCAGCATAGTGCGCCAGGGATTGCTGAAAGGCTCCGGCATGGGCCTCTCCATTGCCCGTGAGTCTGCCATGAGTCTGGGCGGCGAGCTCAGGCTGATCGAGGATGCCCAGGCGGATGTCTGTTTCCGGCTGGATTTGAACGTGCGCCCGAGCTGACGGGCGTGGCGGCGACCCCGCAGGTGCGGGTGGCGCCTTGACACCGAATATTGAGAGGAGCGGGCAGGTGCCTGTTTCCCACCAGGATCTGAAGTGACATTCAAGATGAAACGATTTGTGATTCCCGTATTGATGATAGGCCTGCTCGCTGGCTGTTCCCTGCTGCCTTCTACCAGCCTCACCGAGCCTTCCCAGGAGGCGATCGCCAGGCGGATGGAGTTTGCCAACAAGGAGATGCAGGTGCGCCTGCAATACTCGGACTGGCTGCTGGCCAGCCATCCCCAGCAGCGGATGCAGGAGCGCCAGCGACTGGCCGGCGCCACCGACCTCGAGAGCCGGGTCAGTCTGGCCATGGTCAACACCCACCCGTCCGAATCGGTGGCCAGCCGCCGGGCCGGGCTGGATCAGCTGAAAGCTCTGTTGCCGGAGCTCGGTCTCGATGCCCAGGCCTTCCTGCGCAGCTGGATCGCCCTCGGGGAGGAGCTGCTGGTGCGAGACAGCCGCCGCGACGATCAGAGTCAGGAGGTGAAGCGTCTGCGCCAGCAGATAGAGCAGCTCTCCGCCATCGACGAGCAGCTCAACCAGCGTAAGCTCAATGGGGGAGGTCAGCCATGACAGCTCCGGACCGCGCCGCAATGATCGCGTTTTTCGCCAAGAGGAGGTGAGAGCATGAGCCGTATTCTGCTGGTGGACGATGATGCCAGCCTGCTCAAGCTGATGAGCATGCGCCTGCGCAGCCAGGGTTACGAGGTGGATACCGCCGACAGCGCCGAAGGAGCGCTGGACAGGCTGCGCCAGCAGCGGGCCGACCTGGTGCTGAGCGATCTGCGCATGGGGGGCATGGACGGGCTGGCGCTGTTCGAGCGGATCCAGTCCCAGTGGCTCGGCATGCCGGTGATCATCATGACCGCCCACGGCACCATTCCCGACGCCATCCAGGCGACCCGCTCCGGGGTGTTCAGCTTCCTCACCAAGCCCATCGACAAGGACGAGCTGCTGGTCACCATAGAACATGCTCTCAGCCTGACCCGTCCGAAGCAGCAGCAGGAGTGGCAGTCCCTCATCCAGACCCGCAACCCGCAGATGGAGCAGTTGCTGATCCAGGCGAGCAGCATCGCCACCATGGACGTGCCCGTGCTGATCCTGGGCCCCTCCGGCGCCGGCAAGGGGGTGATGACCCAGGCGCTGCACCAGGCCAGCCACCGCCGCGACAAGCCGCTGCATACCATCAACTGTGCGGCTCTGCCCTGGCCCGCGCTGGACTTGCAGCTGTTTGGCGAGGATGGCCAGTCCGGCCTGTTTGCCGAGGCCAAAGGCGGCACCCTCTTCCTCGACGAGATAGGGGATCTGTCGGAGTCACTCCAGGCCAAGTTGCTCCAGGTGCTGGCGGAGTATGGTCAGGGTACCCCCGAGGTGCGGGTCATCAGCTCCAGCCATCAGGATCTGGTGACCGCCATGGAAGAGGGGCGTTTTCGCGAGGATCTCTTCTACCGCCTCAACGTGGCCAACATCACTCTGCCGCCTCTGAGCGCCCGCAGCGAGGACATCCCCCTGCTGGCCCGTCAGGCGCTGGACGATTACCGCAACCGTCACCCCGATTGCGCCGCCCTCGGCTTCTCGCCGGAGGCGCTGGCCCTGCTGGCCGCCGCGGCCTGGCCGGGCAACGTGCGCCAGCTCTGCGGGGTGGTGGAGCAGCTCGCGAGCCTCTGCTGCAGCCCGGTGATAGGCGCGGCCATGGTGGAGTCGGCCCTGAGTGGCGGCGGTGGCGGCATTCCCTCGTTCAACGAGGCGCGGGCCGAGTTTGAAAAGGAGTACCTGATCCGGCTGCTGCGCACCACGGAAGGCAATGTGACCCTGGCGGCCAACATGGCGGGGAGAAACCGCACCGACTTCTACAAGCTGCTGAATCGGCACGGCATCGAGGCGGCCAACTTCAAGTCGAAGGGATAGAAGGGATAAATGACAGAGGGGCGGCCCGTCGATGACGGGCCGCCCCTCTGGTTTCCGACCGAATCGGTTACCTTGTCAGGCTCAGGCTCAGGCTCAGGCTCAGGCTCAGGCTCAGGCTCAGGCTCAGGCTCAGGCTCAGGCTCAGGCCGGGTCGCTGACGCCGTCGGTGGAGAGGGTCTTCTGGGAGAGCCAGAGGCCGCTCGCCTTCATCAGATAGCCAAACAGGGCGCCGATGATGAGGGAGGGCAGAATGAGCCGCCACTCGCCTGCGGCGCCGAAGGTGGCACAGCAACCGGCGAAGGTGCCGGGAATGTAGGCGAGCCACTGCTGCCTGGCCTGCACGCACATCAGGGTGGCCACCACCCCTGTCATCAGATAACCCGCCATGCCGGCCCCCCACCAGGTCTCCCCGTGGATCAGCAGGAGTGCCCACAGCATGCCGGTGGTGTTGCACAGCAAGGTCTGTAACAGCGCCTTGTAACCGCCACTCGAGGCGAAGTAGCTGGTGCAGCCGAGGAAGCCGACCCAGGAGATGAGACCGAGTGCGGCGGCCAGTCCACCCCAGACGGCGGAGAGGATCCCGGTCGTGATGGCGATGGCGAACAGTGGGCTCATGGCGTGACTCTCAGTGGTTGAATCCGGAAAAGGAGGCAGCCTACTCCGCGGTGGAGCGGCAGCAAGCGGGGGCCGGATTGTGTGTGATCCCGGTCACTCTTTGCAACTCTGGAATACGCTTGCGCTCGCGAAAAAAATTCATTGGAGGCGCCGCAGACCTTGTTCCATAGTTAGAGGCCCTGTCCTGCTCATGGAGTGAGTCTGATGGTGCCAAACGTGATCGTTCCTCTGCTGGTGTTCGTAGTGCTCTTCCTGGCCGGTACCATGGCCAAGGCACTGCCCCTTTACCAACTCATGTAATTCTGTGTGAAATAAAACTCGGCCGGGGCGGGTCTTATGGCTGTCAACCTCATCGTCCCGGGAGTTTTTTCATGTTGATCAAGCGCCGTACTTCTCATCACCCCACCGAACAGGATGTCACGCCGGAAACCGTCTATCAGGATCGTCGCCGCATTCTGAAAGGGCTGGGCCTGGGCGTCGGTGCCGCCACCCTGGCGTTTCCGGTGAAGGCCAGCCTGCTGGATCTCTTCGCATCGGACAAGCCGGCCACCGTGGCCCCCACCAGACCCCTCGACATCCGTGCCGCGACCCGACCAGAGGGATTGATCCTCACCCCGGAGGAGAAGGCCACCACCCACAACAATTTCTACGAGCTGGGGACCGACAAGGGGGACCCGGCCCGCAACGGCCATTACCTCAGGCCCGAGCCCTGGACCCTGAAGGTGGAAGGGGAGGTGGCCAAACCCTTCACCCTGGATGTGTGGGATCTCATCAACAAGAGCACGCTGGAGGAGCGCATCTATCGGCTGCGCTGCGTGGAGGCCTGGTCCATGGTATTGCCCTGGAGCGGCATTGCGCTGGCGGATCTGATCCGCCGTGCCGAGCCCACCAGTCGCGCCAAGTTCGTGGCCTTCGAGACGCTCTATGATCCGGAACAGTTGCCGGGGCAGGCCTCCCGTGCCCTGGGGGGCGGCATCGATTATCCCTATGTGGAGGGCTTGCGCCTCGACGAGGCCATGCACCCCCTCTCCTTCCTCGCCATGGGGCTCTATGGCAAGACCCTGCCCGCCCAGAACGGGGCTCCCATCCGGCTGGTGGTGCCCTGGAAGTACGGCTTCAAGAGCATCAAGAGCATCGTCTCCATCCGCCTGGTGGAGGAGATGCCCCCCACCACCTGGAACCTGCTGGCCCCCAACGAATATGGCTTCTACGCCAACGTCAACCCGAACGTGGATCACCCGCGCTGGAGCCAGGCGAGCGAGCGTTTCATCGGCGAGGGGGGCATCTTCGGGGCCAAGCGCCAGCCGACCCTGATGTTCAATGGCTACGGCGACGAGGTGGCGTCCCTCTATCAGGGGATGGATCTGCGTAAATGGTATTGAGACTGATGCTCTGCCCGACTGATCTCTTGCCTCCTTTTCCCCTGGTGGGAGAGGGGATGAGAAGTGGGAAAAACATGACGGGAGCTGCAATATGATGCCGAGACTGAAAACAGCCCATGTCAACGGCTTGCGGGCGCTGGTGCACTTTGGTTCGATCGGCTTTTTGCTCTGGCTGGGCTATGCCGTGCCAGCCGGGCTGCTGGGGGGGGATCCGGTCCAGGGGCTGACCCATTACCTTGGCAAGGGGGCCCTCCACCTGCTGTTGCTGACCCTGCTGGTGTCGCCGCTCGCCAAGCGCTGGCGCCAGGGGCAGCTCATCAAGTTGCGCCGCCCCCTCGGGCTCTGGTGCGCCGCCTGGGCGTCCCTGCACTTCATGGTCTGGCTGGGGCTGGATCTGCAGTTCGACTGGGGGCTGATTGGCGGCGAGCTGGTGAAGCGCAGCTACATAGTGGTGGGCATGGTGGCGCTGCTGCTGTTGCTGGCGCTCGGCATCACCTCGATCCCGGCCCTGTTGCGGCGCATGGGGCCTGCCTGGCAGAAGCTGCACAACTGGATCTACGGGGTGGCTCTACTGGTGCCGGTACACTACTGGTGGTCGGTCAAGAGCGGGTGGCAGGAGCCCCTCATCTATCTGGTGCTGGCCTGCGCCCTGCTGTGGCCACGGCGAGAGAAGCTGCTGCGCCCCTGGCGTAGGCGAGCGCAAGTAGCCGGGAGGGGGGCGGCGCAACAGCCGTCACGCCCATAGCAAAAGAGGCCTATTCGGCCTCTTTTTTGGTGATCTCGCCGGTGTTGGCATCGACCTGCAACTGGACGCGCTGATCGTCGGCATTCAGGGTATCGACCTCGAATTTGTCCCCTTCCAGCTCCACTTCCCGAATGTCGTGATACCCTTGTGCCAGCAACAACTTGACCAGTCCGGCCATGTCGAGACGTGTCTGCGCCGCCCAGCCAAAGGTGGAAAAGAGGCACAAGATCAGCAGGATACTGCGTGGGATCATATTCATTCCGGATTCATGGCTGGCACACTATAAACGGCATTATGTTAGGTTTTGAGAGATGAATCACCCATGAATAGCGCGCTGCCCCTGCTTGGATTGCTGCTGCCGATGCTGGTTCAGGCGGCCCAGCCGAACGAGGCCTTGCTGCAACAGGCGGTCAGCGAGGGGCGGGTCCGTCCTTTTCATGAGCTGATGGCGGTGGCCTCCCGCCTGCCGGTGCGGGTGCTGCGGGTCGATCTGGGTGAGGAGGATGGCGTCTGGCTCTACGAGCTCAGGCTCATCGACGAGGAGAACAGCGTCATCAAGGTGGGCTACCGGGCTGACAACCTGGAGATGGTGTGGCTCAAGGGCCACCATCTGGAACGCCTGTTCGCTCCGCGCCCGCCCCCGGAAGAGGAGTAACGGCGTGAGTCCGCGAACGTACCGCCATCCGGTTCGTCCCCCCAACCGTTGCCGGTGCCGGCACAACCCTGTTTTGGATACCCATGTATGCGCATTCTGATAGTTGAAGATGAAAAGATCCTCGCGGGCCAGCTGGCGGAACAGCTGCGTCTGTCCGGTTTCGTCACCGATCTCTGCCACGATGGCAACGAGGCGGGCTTTCTCGGCGAGACCGAACCCTATGACGCCATCATCCTGGATCTCGGCCTGCCCGGTCGCGACGGCCTGAGCGTACTGAAGGAGTGGCGCAGCAAGGGGATGGACACCCCGGTGCTGGTGCTGACCGCCCGTGGCCAGTTGCACGAGAAGATTGAAGGGCTCAACGCCGGGGCTGACGACTACCTCACCAAGCCCTTCCAGGTGGCGGAGCTGGTGGCGAGGGTGCAGGCGCTGGTGCGCCGGGCGGCGGGGAACGCCAGCTCCATCCTCGAGATCGGTGGCGTGCGTCTCGACATGGCGGCTTCCCAGGTGTGGTACGAAGGGACCCCCATCAAGCTCACCGCCCACGAGTTCCGGGTGCTGGGCTACCTGATGCAGCACAGGGGCAAGGTGGTGTCGCGCAGCGAGCTGATCGACCACATCTATGCCCAGGATTTCGATCGCGACTCCAACACCGTGGAGGTGTTCATCGGCCGCATCCGCAAGAAGACCCACGCCGATCTCATCGAGACGGTGCGCGGCCTCGGCTACCGGATCAACGAATGACACCCTCGCAACCGATGGCGGGGTGGGTTGAATGAGGCTGGTACGCACCCTGCGAGGTCGGCTGGTGGTGATCGCCATGGTCTGGTGCGGTCTCTTCCTGTTCGCCACCGGCTTCAGCCTGCAGACCATGATGCGCAACTACTGGCAGGAGGCGGAGGCCGATGGCCTGCGCCTGCAGCTCTACGATCTGCTCTCCCGCCTCGAGATCCAGCCGGACGGCATGCCGGTGGTCACCGAGCCTATGGCCGATCCCCGTTATCGCCAGCCCTACTCCGGCTACTACTGGCAACTGGAGCTGGGGGAGACGGTGGTCAGTCGCTCCCGCTCCCTGTGGGATGCCCATTTGAGCGCCCACGGCCTGAAGTCGGCCTTCGGCGATCCGGACCTCTTCGTCGGCAAGGGGCCCAACAAGGAGCCCCTGCTCATCATGACCCGTACCGTGCTGCTGCCGGGGTCTGATCGGGTCTTCACCCTGGTGATGGCCAAGGACAGCAGCGCCCTGACCCAGACCCTGAAGAAGACCCGTATCAGCCTGTTCCTCGGCCTCGGCTTCGCCGCCACCGGCCTGGTGCTCGGCTTCATGTTCCAGATCCTCTACGGCCTGCGCCCGCTGCACCTGCTGCGCCGCGAGCTGAGCCGCGTCCATCAGGGTCATCAGGAGGGGTTCCGGCTGCGCTACCCCCTGGAGATCCAGCCGCTGGTGGAGGACATCAACCGCCTGCTGCACCACTATGGCGAGCTGCTGCAACGAGCCCGCTCCCACACCGGCAACCTGGCCCACGCCCTCAAGACGCCGCTCAGCATCATGCGCAACCAGGTGACCCAGTTGCCGCCGGAGGATCAGGCCGCCCTCGGCGAGCAGCTCGACCAGATCCAGCGCCACATCGACTACCACCTCGGCAAGGCGCGGGTGACCGGCGCCGCCAAGATCCTCGGGGTGTCGACCCCGGTGCGGGCCCGGGTGGAGTACATCTGCCGCGCCTTCTCCCGCCTCTATCCCGGCAAGACGGTGGACTTGCAGGTGCCGGTCAATCTAGCGGTCGGGGTGGAGGAGCAGGACTTCGACGAGATGGTGGGCAACCTGCTGGAGAACGCCTTCAAGTGGTCCGCCAGCGAGCTGCGCATCTCCAGCGCCGAGCTGGGGGGCTGGATCACCCTGCGCATCGAGGACGACGGTCCCGGCATGAGCGAGGATCAGATCGCCAAGGCGGTGCTGCGGGGGGTGCGCCTCGACGAGAAGGTGCCGGGCTCGGGCCTTGGCCTCAACATCGTCTCGGATCTCGCGGAAGCCTATCGCGGCAGCCTCATCATGGGGCGGGCCGAGCTGGGGGGGCTCGCCGCTTCCCTCTCCCTGCCCAAGGTGGCCAGGGTCGAGTGACGGAGCTCCCCGTCGGGGGCCCCTTTTGTGCCGCCGTGCTGGCAAGGGTGCGGCACCCGGCATAAGATACGTCTCTTGTTTCAGGTGTAGGAAGGGTAGCAATGACTGACGATCCTTGGGCTTTGTGCCATCTCGATGATTCGTTCGATGCCTCGGTGCTGGGCACCAAGGGGGCCCAGATCCAGTGGTTCGAGGACAGGGATGCCCTGATCCAGTTCCTGCTGGAGGACTTTGTCGACCTGCTGGCCGACGTGGGCGAGCTGGACGAGGATCAGACCGAGAGCGCCCGCGAGCGCTTCACCCTGCTGGTGGAGCAGAGCCTGGATGATCGCACCCTGATGGATGCCATCAACGATCTCGCCTCCGGCCTGCGCCGTATTGCCTGGCTGGGGCCCCTCTCCGAACTGGCGGAGTTGAGCGACGATTTCGCAAGCGGGCTGCGTGCCTTCTTCTGGAGCCAGTATGACGGTGACGAGGATGACCCAGAGGCCTGGGTGCCGGAAGATCTCTGGCCCCAGCTGGTCGAGTGTGCGGAAGAATATATGGTTGAGGGCGACTTCTGATCCCCCTTGCCAGCACCCTGGCTGCAAGGCGGGTGGAGTATGCGGAAGAGCATATGGTTGAGGGTGACTTCTGATTCTGAACCACACCACAAACTGCGATAAGAAAACGGCGCCTCTATGGCGCCGTTTTGTCTGCATGCAACTGCCTCAGCCGTTGGCCGGTACCTCGTGCGCCGTGTTGGCGAGCACTGGCCCGATATACTTCTCTATCTGCAATTGGGCCATGTGGCCGCAGTTGCCCTGGGCCAGACTGGACGAGCCCTCGTCGAAGGTGAGGCAGTTGACGTTGCCGTTCTTGCAGATGCTGCCCGCTTCGCCCGGCTTGGCCGGATCGTACCAGGCCCCTTCACACACCCGCACTACCCCGGGCCGGATATCGGCGGAGATCAGGGCCCCCACCAGGATCTGGCCGCGCTCATTGAAGGCCCGCACCAGATCGCCATCCTGGATGCCGCGCGCCTTGGCGTCGTCCGGATGGATCAGGATCGCCTCCCGATCGGCGATGGCGAACTTGTCCCGCAGCGGGGTGTTGTCGAGCTGGGAGTGCAACCGCTGGGTCGGGTGGGAGGTGTTGAGCGACAGCGGATAGCGCGCCGCCACCTCGCTCTTCACCCACTCCTTGGGCTCATACCACTTGGGATGACCGGCGCAGTCGGCATAACCCATCCCCGCCACCGTGTTGGAGAAGATCTCGATCTTGCCGGACGGGGTACCGAGCGGGTTGAGCAGCGGGTTCTCGCGAAAATCGGCGTGACGGATCCACTGGCGGTTGGCCTCCGGGATCGGGAAGCGGATGTAGTTGTTGGACTCCCAGAACATGTTGAACGGCGGCAGCGCCACACGTGCGCCACGGGCCTGCGCCGCCATGCCGTCGTACATCTGCTTGAGCCACAGCATCTCGTCCTTCCCTTCGGTGTACTGCTCCTGCACGCCCAGCTTGGCGGCGATGGCGCTGAAGATGTCGAAGTCGTTGCGGGCTTCAAACTGGGGGGGCACGCACTGGTGCATCGGGAAGACGTAGCGCTGGGAGTAGTCGCCGCCCATCTCCAGATCGTTGCGCTCGTAGCTGGTGGTGACCGGCAGCACGATGTCGGCGTGTTTGGCAGTCGCCGTCCAGTAGGGCTCGTGCACGATCACGGTCTGCGGCTTGCGCCACGCCTTGACCAGGTTGTTGGTGTCCTGATGGTGGTGGAAGGGGTTGCCGCCCGCCACGTAGACCAGCTTGATGTCCGGATAGGTCACCTTGCGGCCGTTGAAGTCGATGGTCTTGCCCGGATTGGCGAGGCAGTCGGCGATGCGCGCCACCGGGATGGGGGCCGGGCTGTTCTTCGGCGCATTGCCGGCGGAGATACCCGCCAGAATGCCGCCCTTGGCGGTGGGGCTGCCACCGGAAGAGTAGTGGTAGCTGAAGCCGTAGCCGCCACCCGGCAGGCCGATCTGGCCCAGCATGGCAGCCAGAGTGACCAGCATCCAGTTGGGCTGCTCCCCGTGGTGCTGACGCTGCATGCCCCAGCCCGCCATGATCATGGTGCGCTTGGCGGCCATGTCGAGGGCCAGCTGGCGAATTACCTTGGCATCGACGCCGCAGATGGCGCTCGCCCACTCGGCGCTCTTGGGCTGACCGTCATCCTTGCCGAGCAGGTAGGCGAGGAAGGTGTCGAAGCCGACAGTGTAGCGATCGAGGAAGGCCTGATCGTGCTTCTTCTCGCTGTAGAGGGTGTGGGCCACCCCCAGCATCATGGCCACGTCGGTGTAGGCGTTCGGGGCAATCCACTCGGCGCCGACCAGCTTGGCGGTCTCGTTGTAGACGGGATCGATGCTGATGACCCGGGTGCCTTTCTCTTTCAGCGCCTTGAAGCCGGCCTGCCCCTCGTGGTCCGGCATGTTCCAGCTGTTCTTCAGGGTCACCTGGGCGTTGACCCCCCAGAGCACCACCAGTTCGGCGTGTTCCACCACGTTGGGCCAGGCGGTTTGCTGCTCGTACACCTCGATGGAGCCCATCACGTGGGACATGATCACCTGGGCCGCGCCGGTGGAGTAGTCACCGGCATAACCGGTGAAGCCGCCCGAGAGGTTCATCAGGCGGTGCAGCAGGGTGCGGCTGTTGTGGAACATGCCCACGCTCTTCCAGCCGTAGGAACCGGCGTGGATCGCCTGGGGGCCGAAATCAGACTGAACGCGCTGGATCTCGCCGGCCACCAGTTCGATGGCCTTCTCCCAGCTCACCCGTACCCACTCGTCGGCTCCGCGCAGCTCCGGTCTGGCACCCGGGCCGTGCTCCAGCCAGCTTTTGCGCACCATGGGGTACTTGATGCGGTTCTTGGCGTGGACCTGGAACGGCGCCATGTCGATGAGGTCATTCGGTGCCGGATCGTCGGCCACCGGCTGGACCCGCACCATGCGGCCCTCGGAGACGATGGCCTCGAAGGCCCCCCAGTGGGCGCCGGTCAGGATGCCTTTCTGGGCGGGCACCAGGGTGGGGAACTGCTCAAGGGCCGTGCTGACGGCCTTGGCCAGGGCGCTTTTCGGGAAGAGACCAGCCAGCAGGGGCAGGGCGGCACAGGCCCCCAGCCCCTTGAGCAGAGTACGGCGGGAGAGGTTGGTCTGTTGGTCATTGAAAAAAGTCATGGGAGAGTCCTCTGTTCCTGCCTTAATGGGCCGCGCTCATGTCGCTGGCGTGTTTCTGCACGTATTGGGTGAGCATGCGCGCCTGCTCCGGGGTGAGGGAGGTACGGGACTCCATCCCCTTGATGACGCCGATCCACTGGTTGGCGTTGAAGTGATCCAGCGCGGTGAGGCCGTGACAGCCGGTGCAGTTGTTGGACATCAGGGTGGAGGCGTATTGCCACAGCTTGCCCTGGTCGCCGATGAGCTGGCTCTGGTCGACCCAGGCGGTCAGGCTGACCTGATGCCAGGTGAGGTTGGTGGCGCTGTCGGTCTCGCTCTTGCCGGTTACGAGGGCTTTTCTGGCGGCTTCGCCGACCAGCACGCTCAGGATCCGTTTGCCGGGGGCGGCGTAGAACACCTCGCTCACCCCGTCCTGCTGCCAGCCGTCGATCCGTACCTGGGCGCGGCCGTTGTCGTTGGCCAGCACTTCCACCTGGGTGGAGGGCATCAGGGTGCCTTCATCAGTCTTGGCGCCGGCATCCAGATAGAGCGGGGTGGTGGCAATGGCATAGCGGGTGGTGACGGTGGCCGGGGTCTGGGCGGCGGCTTGCGCCAGCTCGCTGGCACCGGCGGCAGCCAGGCCGCTCATGTCCGGCATGATGTGGGCGACGCCGCGGTGGCAGTCGATGCAGGTCTGACCCTCCTTGATGGCGACCGGGTGCTCGGCGCGGGCATTGGGGCGCTGGGCCAGGATGTCCATGGCGGCGTAGCTGTGGCAACTGCGACAGGTGGCGGAGTCATTGGCCTTGAGCTGATCCCACACGGTCTGGGCCATGCGCAGCTTGTGGGCCTCGTATTTTTCCGGGGTGTCGAGGGTGCCGATCGCCTCGTGATAGATGTCTTTCACGGCGCGGATCTTGGTCCAGAGATAGGCGGCGGGTTCACTGGGGATGTGGCAGTCGGCGCACTCGGCGCGGATCCCCTTCACGTTCTGGAAGTGGACACTGCCCTGATATTCGGCGAGGGGGGTCTGCATGGAGTGGCAGGAGACGCAGAACTCGGTGGAGCTGGTCTTGTGCAGCACGGTGACGGTGACGCCCAGTGCAGCGACCCCCAGCAGGGCCCCGAGCAGCAGAAGCCAGAACCAGGTCTTTCTCAACAGTTTTCCAAGCATGGTGACGGTGTCCTTCGAATTCGGGTATTACCAATATAGTAGTAGTCCCAAGATTCGATGGGTTGACCTCGGTCATGGTTTTTATTTCGTCATAAAATTGATTTTTGGTTTTGTTTTTTGTTTGTACATGTTTTTTTGAATTTTAATCGCACTTTTACCCTTCAACGGGAGCGGGATGCGCTGTGGTGAGGGCGATGCCCAAGCCGGGGCGAGGAGGCAGTACGCCACCCCGGGGCTTGGGGTTTGTGGCGGGAGGATTGTATACTGTTCACATATACAGTATTCAGGTGTATCCATCATGCGACTCTTTATCGCCGAGAAACCCAGCCTTGGCCGCGCCATCGCCGATGTCCTCCCCAAACCTCACAAGAAGGGGGAGGGTTTCATCGAGACGGCGCAGGGAGACGTGGTGACCTGGTGCATCGGTCACCTGCTGGAGCAGGCCGAGCCCGATGCCTACGATGCCGCCTACAAGCAGTGGCGCATGGAATCCCTTCCCATTGTCCCGACCCAGTGGCAGCTGGTGGCCAAACCCAAGACCAAGGCCCAGCTGGCCGTCATCAAGGGGCTCATCAAGCAGGCGGACTGCGTGGTCAACGCCGGTGACCCGGACAGGGAAGGGCAACTGCTGGTGGACGAGGTGATCGACTTTCTCGGCTATCCCAAGACCAAACCGGTTCAGCGCTGCCTCATCAGCGATCTCAATCCCCCCGCCGTGCGCCGCGCCCTCGACAAGCTCAGAGACAACAAGGAGTTCGTGCCGCTGGCGGTGTCGGCGCTGGCCCGTAGCCGTGCCGACTGGCTCTATGGCATCAACATGACCCGGGCCTATACCCTGCTTGGCCGCAAGGGGGGCTGCAGCGAACTGCTGTCGGTGGGTCGGGTACAGACCCCCTTGCTCGGTCTGGTGGTGCGCCGGGATCTCGAGATCGAGGCCTTCGTTCCCAAGCCGTTCTACGAGGTGATGGCCCATCTGTTGACCCAGGGCAACGAACGCTTCACCGCCAGGTGGCTGCCATCGGAGGCATGTCTGCCCTGGCAGGATGAGGAGGGACGGGTGCTCAACCGGGCGCTGGCCGCCAAGGTGGTGGAGCGGATCCAGGGGCAACCCGCCCGGGTGGAGGCGGTGGAGGAGCAGGCGCGCAAGCAGGCGGCGCCGCTCCCCTACAACCTCTCCAGCCTGCAGATCGACGCGGCCAAGCGCTTTGGCATGGATGCCAAGCGGGTGCTGGATATCTGCCAGAGCCTCTACGAGCGGCACAAGCTCATCACCTATCCCAGATCCGACAGCCGCCATCTGCCGAGCGAGCACTTCAACCGGGCCGGCCAGGTGCGGGAGGCCATCGCCAGCACGGCCCCTGCGCTGGCCAGGGCGGTCGCCGAAGCGGATGGCAGGATCCGCAGCAAGGCGTGGAACGACAGCAAGGTGGATGCCCACCACGCCATCATTCCCACCGAGAAGAGGGGGAACGAGGCGAGCCTGGGGGCTGACGAGGCGAAGCTGTACGGCCTGATTGCCCGCCAGTATCTGCTGCAGTTCTACCCGCCGTTCGAGTACAACGACAGCAAGGTGTTGCTGCGCATCGCCGGAGGGCTGTTCCAGGCCAAGGCGCGCCGCATCCTCAAGGCGGGCTGGAAGGCGCTGCTCGGAGTGGAAGAGGATGACGAGGAGGAGGCGGGAACCCTGCCTGCCCTGAAAGAGGGGGAGGAACTGCTGTGCGAGCGGGGGGAACTGCTGGAGAAGATGACCCAGCCCCCCAAGCCGTTTACCGATGCCACCCTGCTTGCCGCCATGACCGGCATCGCCCGTTATGTGCAGGATCCCGAGATCCGCAAGACCCTGCGGGAGACCGACGGTCTGGGCACCGAGGCGACCCGGGCCGGGATCATCGATCTGCTGTTCAAGCGCCGCTTCCTGGTGCGCCAGGGCAAGAGCATCAAGGCCACCCCGACCGGGCGAGCCCTGGTCCAGGCGCTGCCCACGACCGCCACGACACCGGACATGACGGCACTGTGGGAGCAGAGTCTGGGTCAGATCGCCGAACGTCACGGCAGCTACCAGCAGTTCATGGGGCCGCTCACCGAGCAGCTCAACGGCCTGATCGAGGGGGCGCGGCAGGATTCCGGCGCCAGCTTCAGCGCGCTGCCCAAGGCGGCGCCCGGTGACAGCAAGCAACGCTTTGCCCGCCGCAAGCGGACTGGGTCCACCGCCGCACGCCCCCGCACGAGCACGGGCAAGAGTGCTCGTGTGGGGAAGAGCCCTGGAAAGAGCACTGGTAAGGGGACGACCAGGGGCAAGGCTGCCTGAGGCTGGTGCGCGCCGTGATCACATAAAAATAAGAAGAGGGGCCAGTGGCCCCTCTTTGCATGGATGGAGCGGCTTACCCCGTGTAGACGCTCTCTTCCGGATAACGGATGCGGGTCTCCACCGGGCGGGCCAGCATGATGGCCAGGGTGAGGGGCCCCAGACGGCCGCAGATCATCACCAGCACCAGGATCAGTTTGCCCGGTTCGCTTAGAGAAGCGGTGATGCCGGTGGACAGTCCCACGGTGGCAAAGGCCGAGATGGTCTCGAACATGATCTTATCGAATGATTGCGACTCCGTGAGCATCAGCAGGAACATCGCCAGCATCAGCACCATGGTACTGACGATGATGATGGCCAGGGAGCGGGTCACTATCTGGGGTGACAGGGTGCGGCCGAAGGCGGTGACATGGGGGCGCTTGGTCAGAAACGCCCGGGTCGCCAGCAGAACGACGGCAAAGGTGGTGACCTTGATACCGCCCCCGGTGGAGGTTGCCCCGGCACCGATGAACATCAGCATCATCATGAACAGCAGGGAGGCCGGTACCATCTGGCCGATATCCACCGTGTTGAAGCCCGCCGTGCGCGCGGTGGCCGACTGGAAGAAGGCTGCCAGCCACTGGCTCCCGAAGGAGGTGTTGCCCAGGGTGCCAGGGTTGTTGTGCTCCAGCAGCCAGAACATCAGGGTCCCCAGCAGCAGCAGGGCAGGGGTCATCAGCAGCATCAGCTTGCTGTGCAGTTTCAGCTTGCGCCAGCGGCGGTTGCGCACCAGGTCGACGATGACGGTGAAGCCTACCCCCCCCAGGATCAGCAGGGCCGGTATGGTCAGGCTGATGATGGGGTCATCCCGGTAGTCCATGAGGTTGTTGGCAAACAGCGAGAAGCCGGCGTTGTTGAAAGCCGACACCGCGTGGAAGAAGCTGACGTAGAGGCCGTGGCCCCAGCCCATGTCGGGCACCCAGCGAATGGCCATGATGGCGGTGCCGATCAGCTGGGCAATCAGGGCGAACAGGACGATGCGTTTCACCAGCTGGACGATGTTGACGGATCCCTCCTGGCCCAGTGCCTCCTTGGCCAGCACCTGCTGGCGCAGCCCGACCCGCTTGCTGAACATGGCGATGAGAAGCAGTGTCATGGTCATCTGGCCGAGACCACCAATCTCCATCAATATCAACAGGATGATCTGCCCCTGCAGGGTGAAGGCGGTGCCGGTATCCACCACCCCGAGGCCGGTCACGCTGATGGCGGAGGTGGCGGTGAACAGGGCGTTGATGACGGTGACCTCACCCTTGTGGCTGGAGGGCTGGACCAGAAACAGGGTGCCAACCAGCAGGATGATGAGGAAACTGCCCAGGATGAGCTTGGCCTCGCTCCAGCGGGAGTTGTCTTCCCGATGCAGGGTGAAGGCGTAGTTGCTGCGCCAGTTGATCATAGGGTGTCGAGCCAGTGATCGATGGCGTGCTTGTTGCCGGCCAGGATCAGGATGTCACCGAGTTGCAGCTCCATCTTGCCGGTCAGGACGTTGTGCAGCACCTCACCCCGCTTGATGGCCAACAGCTGGAAATCGCTTTGCTGCAGCAGGCGCAAGTCGGCCAGGGTGCGGGTGTTTTGCTGCAAGCCGATCACGAACTCGGTCAGCACCATGTCGTGACCCAGCTCCAGGTAGTCGAACAGCCGGTTGTCCAGCATGCTCTGGGCCACCCGGCGGCCCATGTCCCACTCCGGGTTGATCACCTTGTCCGCGCCCACCTTCTGCAGGATCTTGGCGTGGAACTTGTCGCGGGCCTTGACCCAGACCTTCTTCACGCCCGCCTCTTTCAGCACCAGCGTGGTCAGGATGCTGGTCTCCAGGTTGTCGCCGATGGCGACAAAGACGATGTCGAAATTCGCCAGGCCCAGTTCTGCGACCGTGGCCTCGTCGGTGGCATCGGCCACGATGACGTGGTTGCAGAGGGTGGCTATCTGGCGGGTCTTGCTCTCGTCGATGTCGATGGCCAGTACCTCGGCATTCTGGCGCTGCAACTCTTCGCACAAGGCGCTACCAAACAGGCCCAGGCCGATGACGGCGAATTGATTGTTCATGCATGCTTCCTCAGCGGGATGAAGGGGTTACTCTACTCCAGAGCCCTGAGTCCGAAAAGTGTCCGGGTTTTTTGTCCCGGGGGATCTGGGGTAAACTGCGCCCTTGTCCTTGTCGGAACACACAGATGAAACTCACCCCCCACGCCTCCCTGTCGACCCTCAATACTCTGGGCCTGGACGCACACTGCCTCTGGCTGGCCGATGTGACCCGGCCGGATGATCTCGCGCAACTGCGGACCAACCCGGAGTTGGCCACCTTGCCGCGCCTGGTGCTGGGAGGAGGAAGCAACATCCTGTTCTGCGATGACTTTGCCGGTCTGGTGGTCCACAACGGCCTGAAAGGGATCACGCTGCACGAGGAGGCCGAGCACTGGCTGCTGCACGTGGCGGCAGGTGAAAACTGGCACGAGCTGGTATGCCACGCCCTGCAACAGGGCTGGCACGGGCTGGAGAACCTGGCACTCATTCCCGGGACGGTCGGGGCGGCCCCGGTACAGAACATCGGTGCCTACGGGGTCGAGCTGGCCAGCGTCTGTGCCTACGTGGAGGCGTTCAACTGGCAGAGTGGCGAGGTTGAGCGCATCGCGGCGGCCGACTGCCGGTTCGGTTACCGTGACAGCATCTTCAAGCACGACTATCAGGACTCCCACTTCATCACCGCCGTCGGTCTGCGCCTGCCCAAGGCATGGCGCCCGGTCGCCGGTTATGGCCCGCTGGCGGCGCTGGGAGATGCCCCTTCGCCACAGGCCATCTTCGACACCGTCTGTGCCACCCGCATGGCCAAGCTGCCGGATCCGGCGGTGCTGGGCAACGCAGGCAGTTTCTTCAAAAACCCTGTGGTGCCCGCCGCCCTGGCCGAGACCCTGAAACAGCAATACCCGCAGATGCCCTGCTACCCCGCGGCAGAAGGGCAGGCCAAGCTGGCGGCTGGCTGGCTCATCGATCAGTGCGGTCTCAAGGGGTTTGCCATCGGTCGTGCCGCCGTGCATCAGGAGCAGGCGCTGGTGCTGGTCAATCTGGGGGGCGCCAGCGCCATGGAACTCATCGCGCTGGCGGCCCATGTCCGCGACAGCGTGGAGCACCAGTTCGGTGTGGTGCTGGAACATGAGGTGCGCTTCATGGGGCGCAGCGGTGAAACCTGGCTCGACGAGGTACTGGCATGACCCTGACCCCCGTCAGACAGACCCTGATCACCCTGCTGAGCGATGGTCAGTTTCATTCCGGCGAGCAGCTGGGCGAGCGCCTTGGCATCAGCCGGGCGGCGGTGAGCAAGCACATGGCCGCGCTCAAGGATCTGGGGCTGGATCTCTTCAGCCTGACCGGCAAGGGCTATCGGCTGGCGGTGCCCATGGCCCTCTATGACGAGGGGCGGCTGCAGGCAGAGGCACCGATGGCACCGGTGCACTGCTTCCCTGTCATCGACTCCACCAACCAGTACCTGCTGGAGCGTGTCAACACCCTGAGATCCGGGGAGAGCTGTCTGGCCGAGTGCCAGACCGCCGGGCGGGGACGCCGTGGCAAACCCTGGGTTTCTCCCTTCGGTTGCCAGCTGATCCTGAGCATGTACTGGCGGCTGGAGCAGGGTATGGCGGCGGCCATGGGGCTGAGTCTCGCGGTCGGCGTGGCGGTGGTCGAGGCGCTGGAGTCACTCGGTTATCCCGGGGTGGCGCTCAAGTGGCCGAACGACCTCTATTACCAGGGCCGCAAGCTGGCGGGCATCCTGGTGGAGATGAGCGGCAGTGCGGGTGCCAGCTGCCATCTGGTGATCGGGGTCGGCCTCAATCTGGCGATGCCGAGTCGGGAGGGGGAGAAGATCGATCAGGCCTGGTCCGAGCTGCGCCATATCCAGCCCGAGCTGGTGGATCGCAACGAGCTGGCCGCCTGCGTGCTGCTGCACCTGCAACAGGCCATGCAAACCTTCGAACAGTCGGGGCTGGCGAGTTTTGTCGAGAGCTGGAACCGGCTCGACCACTTCGCCGGCCAGCCGGTAAAGCTGCTGATGGGAGAGCAGGTGATCCGCGGGATTGCCCGGGGGATCGACGAACGCGGAGCCCTGCGTCTGGAGACGGAAGAGGGGCTCAAGCTCTATCTGGGAGGGGAACTCTCCCTGCGGCGGGGGGACTGAACCCATACGCTCATGACGACTGAATGTAAGAGGGGGCCTGCGGGCCCCCTCTTTCATGTATGCACTGCGACAGTGGTCACTTGCGCAGCTTGATCTGCTCGATGGCGTGCTCGTTGCCCTTGGTGAGGATGAGGTTGGCCCGCTCCCGGGTCGGCAAGATGTTCTCTTGCAGATTCAGGTAGTTGATATCCTGCCAGATGTTGTTGGCGATCTCGGTCGCCTCGCTCTCGGCCAGCTTGGCGTAGTGGTGGAAATAGGAGTCGGGATCCGAGAAGGCGCCGCTGCGGAATTTGAGAAAACGATCGATGTACCAGGTGCGCAGCAGCTCGGCGTCGGCATCCACATAGATGGAGAAGTCGACGAAGTCCGACACGAACACGCGATGGGGGTCCTGGGGATAGTCCATGCCGCTTTGCAGCACATTGAGCCCCTCCAGGATCAGGATGTCCGGCTGCTCCACCACCTTCTTCTCGTCGGGCAGGATGTCATAGATGAGGTGGGAGTAGACGGGGGCCTCGACCTTCTCGTGGCCGGCGCGGATATTGGCGACAAACTCCACCAGATGGCGGATGTCATAAGACTCGGGGAACCCCTTGCGACGCATCAGGCCACGGGCTTCCAGCTCCTTGTTGGGAAACAGGAAGCCGTCGGTGGTGACCAGCTCCACCCTGGGGTGCTCCGGCCAGCGCTCCAGCAGTGCCTGAAGGATACGGGCCGTAGTGCTCTTGCCCCCCGCCACGCTGCCGGCGATGCTGATGATATAGGTGCCCTTGCCGCGGGACTGACCGAGAAACTGCTCCAGCACCCGGCTGCGGCGCTGCTTGGCCTTGACGTAGAGATTGAGGAGACGGGAGAGGGGCAGATAGATCTCTTCCACTTCCCGCAATGACACCTTCTCGTTGATCCCGCGCAGGGTCTGCAGATCGTGCTCGGTCAGGGTCAGGGGGACCGCATCGCGCAATAACGCCCATTGTTCGCGGGTGAATTGCAAATAGGGGTTATGCTCTGTCGTCATGGTGTCATCACTGTTTCTTGGGCAGGGCGACCATACACCAAGGGATCGGGAGCGACAAGGGACGCGTCCGGTCGGGACGGAGAAGGAGCGTTTTTTTGCCTGGATCCCGGCATAAATGCACATTTTGCAAGGTGCAATGGTTGCATCCCCAAAATCCTTACCATAAAATGCGCGACGCTTGGATGTCTGTCGTCTATTTGCCGAGCAAAAGCGACAAAAACAACGGGTGCAAGCAGAATTACCGTTGTGGCATTTATGCAACTGGAGGGGTTCCCGAGCGGCCAAAGGGATCAGACTGTAAATCTGACGGCTCTGCCTTCGAAGGTTCGAATCCTTCTCCCTCCACCATATTTCTCTGCGGTTTGAGTTCTTTGGGTTAGAGAAATGCGGGCATCGTATAATGGCTATTACCTCAGCCTTCCAAGCTGATGATGCGGGTTCGATTCCCGCTGCCCGCTCCAAGATGCTGATATGGCCCAGGTAATTCTGAGAGCCACACCTTAGGGTGAGTTCGGCAATCGAACCAGCCTGTCAGCACCAACCTCTCTACTCCCCTTGATTCAAATCCATCATATAAACTGTTCTGTGGTTAGCTTGCCACCGCGTACTCAGCGTTAGTTTAGAGGGACGATCATGTCTAAAGAAAAATTTGAGCGTAATAAACCGCACGTTAACGTGGGTACCATCGGCCACGTTGACCACGGTAAAACCACCCTGACCGCCGCCATCACCAACGTGCTGGCCAAGCACTTCGGTGGTAAAGCTTTCGCCTTCGACCAGATCGACAAGGCACCGGAAGAGCGTGAGCGTGGTATCACCATCAACACCTCCCACGTAGAATACGACACTGCTACCCGCCACTACGCCCACGTAGATTGCCCGGGTCACGCCGACTACGTTAAAAACATGATCACCGGTGCTGCCCAGATGGACGGCGCAATCCTGGTAGTAGCAGCGACTGACGGCCCGATGCCGCAGACTCGTGAGCACATCCTGCTGGGTCGTCAGGTAGGCGTTCCGTACATCATCGTGTTCATGAACAAGTGCGACATGGTAGATGACGAAGAGCTGCTGGAACTGGTCGAGATGGAAGTTCGCGAACTGCTGTCTGAGTACGACTTCCCGGGTGATGACCTGCCGGTAGTCCGTGGTTCCGCACTGAAAGCGCTGGAAGGCGAAGCTCAGTGGGAAGAGAAGATCCTGGAACTGGCTGGCCACCTGGACACCTACATTCCGGAGCCGGAGCGTGCCATTGACCAGCCGTTCCTGATGCCTATCGAAGACGTCTTCTCCATCGCAGGCCGTGGTACCGTAGTAACCGGTCGTGTAGAGCGCGGTATCGTCAAGGTTGGTGAAGAAGTGGAAATCGTTGGTATCAAAGATACCACCAAGACCACCTGTACCGGCGTTGAAATGTTCCGCAAACTGCTGGACGAAGGTCGTGCAGGTGAGAACGTTGGCGCACTGCTGCGTGGCGTGAAGCGTGAAGACGTAGAGCGTGGTCAGGTACTGGCCAAGCCGGGCACCATCAAGCCGCACACCAAGTTTGAATCTGAAGTGTACGTGCTGTCCAAGGAAGAAGGTGGTCGTCACACTCCGTTCTTCAAGGGCTACCGTCCGCAGTTCTACTTCCGTACTACCGACGTGACCGGTACCATCGAACTGCCGGAAGGCGTAGAGATGGTCATGCCGGGCGACAACATCAAGATGGTTGTTACCCTGATTGCGCCGATCGCGATGGACGACGG
This sequence comes from Aeromonas sp. ASNIH1, assembly GCF_002934285.1. NCBI lineage: Bacteria > Pseudomonadati > Pseudomonadota > Gammaproteobacteria > Aeromonadales > Aeromonadaceae > Aeromonas > Aeromonas sp. ASNIH1. The sequence continues at coordinate 1,854,315 of NZ_CP026228.1, forward strand.
CCTGCGTTTCGCTATCCGTGAAGGTGGCCGTACCGTAGGTGCTGGTGTTGTAGCCAAAGTTATCGCTTAATCTTGGCTTACATAAATAAAGCAAAGCCCCTATAATAGGGGCTTTCTTATGCAGGGGCGTAGTTCGAATTGGTAGAACAGCGGTCTCCAAAACCGATGGTTGCGGGTTCGAGTCCTGCCGCCCCTGCCATATACCTCGTCTCGTACGGGGCTTTTGTGTCTTTGGTTACGTCAGATACAGGTGGGTTGTATGAGTGTTAGTTCTGAGGGTCAGGGCGGAAGCAAGGATACCCTGCTTTGGGGCCTGGTTTTCATCATCCTGGCGGCCGCTGTAGTGGGCAATTACCTGCTGAGCGACGTTATTGCTGCCGTCCGCGCCCTGGGTGTGGTCGTTGTCATCGCTGCTGCCGGTGCAGTGGCCCTGCAAACCACCAAGGGCAAGGCAACACTGGCGTTTGCCCGTGAGTCTCGCCTGGAAGTCCGCAAGGTCGTATGGCCGACCCGTCAGGAAGCCATTCAGACAACCCTGATTGTGCTGGCGGTGACTGCCGTGATGGGGCTGCTGCTGTTCGTGTTGGACGGCGCCTTGGTCTGGTTGGTCAACCTGATTACCGGTGTGTAAGGATAAGCCATGACTGAACAACGTGAACAGCGTATGAGATGGTATGTCGTGCAGGCATTTTCCGGCTACGAAGGCCGTGTTGCCAAATCCCTGCGTGAACATATCAAGATGCATGGCATGGAAGAGCTGTTTGGTGAAGTGCTGGTCCCGACCGAAGAAGTGGTCGAGATGCGTGCTGGCCAGAAGCGCAAGAGTGAGCGCAAATTTTTCCCAGGATACGTCCTGGTCCAGATGGTGATGGATGAAACCACATGGCACCTGGTACGCAATGTACCGCGCGTCATGGGCTTCATCGGCGGTACTTCCGACCGTCCGGCTCCGATCTCCGATAAAGAAGCGGATGCCATCCTCAACCGTCTGCAAGATGCCCACGACAAACCGCGTCCGAAAACCCTGTTTGAACCGGGTGAGATGGTCCGGGTTGCCGATGGTCCGTTCGCCGACTTCAACGGTACCGTTGAAGAGGTGGACTACGAAAAGAGCCGCGTGAAGGTCTCCGTACTGATCTTCGGCCGCTCAACGCCGGTAGAACTGGATTTTGGTCAGGTCGAAAAAGGCTGATTAATCTCTGTACGTTTAACGGTTGTCAGGGGCAGCGATTATCTCTATAATTCGCTGCCCCTTTATTTGTTGGGGAGCCGTTTGCAGGAGCATGTCTCCGAGGCGTTAGAACCCATTTTTGAGGTATTTTTGTAATGGCTAAGAAAGTCACAGCTTATATCAAGCTGCAAGTTAAGGCTGGCAGTGCTAACCCCAGCCCTCCCGTTGGCCCTGCTCTGGGTCAGCACGGTGTGAACATCATGGAATTCTGTAAGGCATTCAACGCCCGTACAGAAAAGCTGGAAAAAGGTTCTCCGACTCCGGTCGTGATCACCGTTTACAGCGACCGTTCCTTCACCTTCGAAACCAAGACTCCGCCCGCTTCCTTCCTGCTGAAGAAAGCCGCTGGTATCCAGTCTGGTTCCGCCAAGCCGAACAAAGACAAGGTTGGTAAGGTGACTGTGGCTCAGCTGCAAGAAATCGCCAAGACCAAAGAGCCGGATATGACTGGTGCCGATCTGGATGCAAAAGTACGTTGCATCGCCGGTTCCGCTCGTTCCATGGGCCTGGTAGTGGAGGAGTAAGACAATGGCTAAACTGTCCAAGCGTATGCGCGTTATTCGCGAAAAAGTTGACGGTACCAAAGAGTACTCCATCAACGAAGCCATTGCCCTGCTGAAAGAACTGGCTACTGCCAAGTTCGTTGAGAGTGTTGACGTTGCTGTCAACCTGGGTATCGATGCTCGTAAATCCGACCAGAACGTACGTGGTGCAACTGTACTGCCGCACGGTACTGGCCGTGACATCCGTGTCGCTGTATTCACCCAGGGTGCCAACGCCGAAGCCGCCAAGGCTGCCGGTGCTGAACTGGTTGGTATGGATGACCTGGCTGAGCTGGTCAAGAAAGGCGAGATGAACTTCGACGTCGTGATCGCATCCCCGGATGCCATGCGCGTTGTTGGTCAACTGGGCCAGATCCTGGGCCCGCGCGGTCTGATGCCGAACCCGAAGGTTGGTACCGTCACTCCGAACGTAGCCGAAGCCGTCAAGAACGCCAAGGCTGGTCAGGTTCGTTACCGTAACGACAAGAACGGTATAATTCATACCACTCTGGGCAAGGTCTCTTTCAACGAAGTTCAGTTGAAAGAGAACCTGGAAGCGCTGCTGGTTGCCTTGAAGAAGGCCAAGCCGTCCTCCGCCAAGGGTGTATTCATCAAGAAAGTCAGCATCTCCACCACCATGGGTGCCGGTGTTGCCGTAGACCAAGCTTCCCTGGAAGCTCAGGCCTAATTGATGGGTTTTACAAGGCGCAAAATTTAATCTATAATTTTGCGCCTTGATTGGTTGGGGGTTTCGACCTCCGTCCAAGACCGCAGGAGGCCGCAAAGCCTTAATTCTTCCTGCGTAGACGGTGCCGGAAACCCAGCGAGAAAGATTCTTTCTCTTCTGGAATCCTGCTACCGCATCGTTCCCCTCTGTTGTAAAGGTAGGGGGGATGTGTCAGTACTGGGTCAACAGACCCGGATTCAATCCAGGAGTTAAGCCAATGGCATTGGGACTCGAAGACAAAAAGGCAATTGTTGCTGAAGTCAACGAAGCTGCCAAAGGCGCTCTTTCTGCAGTTGTAGCCGATTCTCGCGGCGTCACTGTAGACAAGATGACCGTCCTGCGTAAGACCGCTCGTGAAGCTGGTGTGTACATGCGCGTTGTGCGTAACACCCTGCTGCGTCGCGCGGTAGAAGGTACCGAATACGAGTGCCTGAACGACGCATTTACCGGTCCTACCTTGATTGCTTTCTCTAACGAACACCCGGGCGCTGCCGCTCGTCTGTTCAAAGAGTTTGCCAAAGCGAACCAAAAGTTCGAAATCAAGGCTGGCGCTTTTAACGGTGAGTTTATCGCCGCAGCACAAATTGATCGTCTGGCCACGCTGCCGACTTACGAAGAAGCAATTGCGAAGTTGATGGCTACCATGAAGGAAGCCTCTGCTGGCAAGCTGGTTCGTACTATCGCTGCTGTTCGCGACCAGAAACAAGCTGCTGCTTGATTCTCGCCTATCTAGGCTGTTTGAGTTTATTCAACATCAGGAATTTTTGTCATGTCTATCACTAAAGACCAAATCATCGAAGCCGTCGCTTCCATGTCCGTAATGGAAGTTGTTGAGCTGATCGAAGCTATGGAAGAGAAGTTCGGTGTTTCTGCCGCTGCTGCCGTCATGGCCGGCCCGGCTGCTGCTGAAGCAGTAGAAGAGAAGACCGAGTTCGACGTAGTTCTGACTGCTGCTGGCGCCAACAAAGTTGCCGTCATCAAGGCCGTTCGTGGCGCTACCGGTCTGGGCCTGAAAGAAGCCAAGGACCTGGTAGAAGCTGCTCCGACCAATCTGAAAGAAGCCGTGTCCAAGGACGAAGCTGAAGCTCTGAAGAAAGAGCTGGAAGCTGCCGGTGCTTCTGTTGAGATCAAATAATCTGCATTTATGTAGATTAGCCTGATAAAACAGGCTAAGGCTGGTGAATCTTTATTCACCAGCCTTTTTGCGCTGTAGACTGAGAGTATTTCACACCGTTCACGACTCTCGGTGCACCAGCAATCCGGACCGCCTCATCGTCCGGGCCAACACAAAACGGTGTTGAGACAGAGCTGTCCCGTGGGGACAGAGTGGGTCACTTATCAGCGAGCTGAGGAACCCTATGGTTTACTCTTATACCGAAAAAAAACGCATACGTAAGGACTTCGGTAAGCGAGACCAGGTACTGGACACGCCTTATCTGTTGTCCATTCAGCTGGACTCCTTCAAGCAGTTCATCGAGGCTGACCCGGAAGGTGAGTACGGCCTAGAAGCCGCCTTCCGTAGCGTTTTCCCGATCACCAGTTACTCCGGTAGTGCTGAGCTTCAGTATGTCAGCTATCGCCTGGGTGAGCCGGTATTTGACGTAAAAGAATGCCAGATCCGTGGAGTGACCTACTCCGCGCCGCTGCGTGTCAAGCTTCGTATGGTTCTGTACGACCGTGAAGCAGCTGCCGGCACCGTCAAAGACATCAAGGAACAAGAAGTTTACATGGGCGAAATTCCGCTCATGACCGAAAACGGCACCTTTGTCATCAATGGTACCGAGCGGGTCATCGTCTCCCAGCTGCACCGCAGCCCGGGCGTCTTCTTCGACCACGATAAAGGCAAAACACATTCATCCGGTAAGGTGCTGTATAACGCGCGCGTTATCCCCTACCGTGGCTCCTGGCTGGACTTCGAGTTCGATGCGAAAGACAACCTGTTTGTCCGTATTGACCGTCGTCGTAAACTGCCAGCCTCCATTATTCTGCGCGCCCTGGACTTCAGTTCCGAAGAAATCCTGGCCACCTTCTTCGAGACCATCGGTTTCGAAGTCAAGGATGGCAAGTTGATGATGGATCTGGTGCCCGAGCGCCTGCGTGGCGAGACCGCGACCTTCGACATCATTGCCAATGGCGCCGTGGTGGTTGAAACCGGTCGTCGTGTCACTGCCCGTCACATCCGTCAGCTGGAAAAAGACGGCATCACCCAGATCGAGGTGCCGGTAGAGTATGTTGTTGGCAAAGTTGCTGCCAAGAACTACGCGCACCCGCAGACTGGTGAGATGGTTGTCACTGCCAACCAGGCGCTGAGCCTGGAAGCGGTTGCCAACCTGTCCCAAGCCGGCTTCAAGCACTTCGAGGTTCTGTTCACCAACGAACTGGATCACGGTGCCTACATGTCCGAGACCCTGCGTATCGACTCCAGCTCCAGCCGCCTGGAAGCCCTGGTCGAGATCTATCGCATGATGCGTCCGGGCGAGCCGCCCACTCGCGAAGCGGCCGAGCAGCTGTTCGAGAACCTGTTCTTCTCTTCCGAGCGTTACGACCTGTCTACTGTAGGTCGGATGAAGTTCAACCGCCGTTTGGGTCGTGAAGACGAGACTGGCGTTGGCGTGCTGACCAAGGACGATATCGTCGAGGTCATGAAGCGCCTGATCGACATCCGTAACGGTAACGACGAAGTGGACGATATCGACCACCTTGGTAACCGTCGTATTCGTTCCGTCGGTGAAATGGCCGAGAACCAGTTCCGTGTCGGTCTGGTCCGTGTCGAGCGTGCGGTGAAGGAGCGCCTGTCTCTGGGCGATCTGGACACCCTGATGCCGCAGGATCTGATCAACGCCAAGCCGATCTCCGCCGCGGTCAAAGAGTTCTTCGGTTCCAGCCAGCTGTCCCAGTTCATGGACCAGAACAACCCGCTGTCCGAAGTGACCCACAAGCGCCGTATCTCCGCGCTGGGCCCGGGCGGTCTGACCCGTGAGCGTGCCGGTTTCGAAGTTCGAGACGTACACCCGACCCACTACGGTCGTCTGTGCCCCATCGAAACGCCGGAAGGTCCGAACATCGGTCTGATCAACTCGCTGTCCGTGTATTCCCGCACCAATGAGTACGGTTTCCTCGAAACCCCGTACCGCAAGGTGATCGACGGTGTGATCACCGACGAAGTGGATTACCTGTCTGCGATTGAAGAAGGCAAGTACGTGATCGCACAGGCCAACGCCGCGACCACCGAAGATGGCCGTCTGAAAGATGAATTGATCCCGTGCCGTCACAAAGGTGAATCCACCTTTATGAACGCCGACCAGATCCAGTACATGGACGTGAGCCCGCAACAGATCGTCTCTGTGGCAGCGGCCCTGATCCCGTTCCTGGAACACGATGACGCGAACCGCGCATTGATGGGTTCAAACATGCAACGTCAGGCTGTACCGACCCTGCGCGCCGACAAGCCGCTGGTTGGTACCGGTATGGAACGCGCAGTGGCCGTTGACTCCGGTGTGACCGTAGTGGCCAAGCGTGGCGGCATGATCGACTATGTCGATGCCTCCCGTATCGTTATCAAGGTCAACGAAGATGAGCTGCTGCCTGGCGAAGCCGGCATCGACATCTACAGCCTGACCAAATACACCCGTTCCAACCAGAACACCTGTATCAACCAGCGTCCGTGCGTGATGTTGGGTGAGCCGGTGATGGCGGGCGACGTACTGGCTGACGGCCCGTCCACCGATCTCGGTGAACTGGCGCTGGGTCAGAACCTGCGCGTCGCGTTCATGCCGTGGAACGGTTACAACTTCGAAGACTCGATCCTGGTGAACGAGCGTGTTGTTCAGGAAGATCGCCTGACCACCATTCACATCCAGGAACTGGCCTGTATCTCCCGTGACACCAAGCTGGGTCCGGAAGAGATCACTGCTGACATCCCGAACGTGGGTGAAGCCGCTCTGTCCAAGCTGGACGAGTCCGGTATCGTCTACGTGGGTGCCGAAGTGAAGGGCGGCGACATTCTGGTCGGCAAGGTGACTCCGAAAGGTGAAACCCAGCTGACCCCGGAAGAGAAGCTGCTGCGCGCCATCTTCGGTGAGAAGGCGTCTGACGTGAAGGACTCTTCTCTGCGAGTGCCGAACGGTGTGTACGGTACCGTGGTTGACGTGCAGGTCTTTACCCGCGATGGCGTGGAAAAAGACAAGCGCGCCAAAGAAATCGAAGAGATGCAGCTGAAGGAAGCGAAGAAGGACTTGACCGAAGAGTTCAAGATCCTGGAAGACGGCATTTTCGGCCGTTCCCGCAACCTGCTGCTGGCCGCCGGTTACAGCGAAGATCGTCTGAACAAGCTCGATCGTTCCAAGTGGTTTGAGCTGGCCATCGAAGATGAAGCCAAGCAAATCGAGCTGGAGCAGATCGCTGAACAGCACGTTGAGCTGAAGGCCGAGTTCGACAAGAAATTCGAGAACAAGCGTCGCAAGATCATCCAGGGCGATGACCTGGCGCCGGGCGTACTGAAGATCGTCAAGGTCTATCTGGCCGTCAAGCGTCGCATCCAGCCGGGTGACAAGATGGCGGGCCGTCACGGTAACAAGGGTGTTATCTCCAAGATCTGTCCGGTCGAGGATATGCCCCATGACGAGTACGGCCGTCCGGTCGACATCGTACTGAACCCGCTGGGTGTACCGTCTCGTATGAACATCGGTCAGATCCTCGAAGTGCACCTGGGCCTCGCGGCCAAGGGCATCGGCGAGAAGATCGACCGCATGATCAAAGAACAGCGCGAGCTGCACGAGATGCGCGAGTTCCTGCAACAGGTCTATGACCTGGGCGAGAAGGACTCCCAGCAAGTGAACATTGCTGAACTGTCTGACGACGACGTGCGTACCCTGGTGGGTAACCTGCGTAAGGGTCTGCCGGTGGCTACACCTGTCTTTGATGGTGCCAAAGAGCGCGAAATCAAAGCCTTGCTGAAGCTGGCCGATCTGCCGGAATCCGGTCAGATCTCCCTGTTCGACGGTCGTACCGGTAACGCCTTCGAGCGCAAGGTCACCGTGGGTTACATGTACATGCTGAAGCTGAACCACCTGGTAGACGACAAGATGCACGCGCGTTCTACCGGTTCCTACAGCCTGGTTACCCAGCAGCCGCTGGGTGGTAAGGCGCAGTTCGGTGGTCAGCGGTTCGGTGAGATGGAAGTGTGGGCCCTGGAGGCTTACGGTGCGGCATATACCCTGCAGGAAATGCTGACCGTCAAGTCTGACGATGTGAACGGCCGTACCAAGATGTACAAGAACATCGTGGATGGCGACCACCGTATGGAGCCGGGCATGCCCGAATCCTTCAACGTATTGCTGAAGGAAATCCGCTCTCTGGGTATCAACATCGAGCTGGACGAAGAGTAAGAGCTCGCTCTTATTGTTCGAGAATTGACGTGGGCGCCCCGCTGTTTCGACAGCCGGGGCGCCGAGGTTAGACTCCTGACAGGGGAAACACGTGAAAGACTTACTCAAGTTTTTGAAGGCTCAGACCAAGACCGAAGAGTTTGACAGTATCAAGATCGGTCTGGCCTCTCCTGACATGATCCGCTCCTGGTCATTCGGTGAGGTCAAAAAGCCTGAGACCATCAACTACCGGACTTTCAAGCCGGAGCGTGATGGTCTGTTCTGCGCCCGTATCTTCGGACCGGTGAAGGACTACGAGTGTCTGTGCGGCAAGTACAAGCGCCTGAAACACCGTGGTGTGATCTGCGAGAAGTGCGGTGTAGAAGTGACCCAGACCAAGGTCCGTCGTGAGCGCATGGGCCACATCGAGCTGGCCAGCCCGACTGCCCACATCTGGTTCCTGAAGTCCCTGCCGTCCCGTATCGGTCTGCTGCTGGACATGACCCTGCGTGACATCGAGCGCGTGCTGTATTTCGAATCCTATGTAGTGATCGAACCCGGCATGACCAACCTCGAGCGCAGCCAGATGCTCTCCGAAGAGAACTATCTGGACGCACTGGAAGAGTGGGGCGACGAATTCGACGCCAAGATGGGTGCCGAGGCCATTCTGGCTCTGCTGCGCGCCATCGATCTGGAAGGCGAAGTCAAAGCCATGCGTGAGGAGCTGGATCAGACCAACTCCGAGACCAAGCGCAAGAAGACCACCAAGCGTCTGAAGCTGATGGAAGCCTTCCTGCAATCCGGCAACAAGCCGGAGTGGATGATCATGACAGTGCTGCCCGTGCTGCCGCCGGACCTGCGTCCGCTGGTACCGCTGGACGGCGGTCGTTTCGCGACCTCCGATCTGAACGATCTGTACCGTCGCGTGATCAACCGTAACAACCGCTTGAAGCGTCTGCTGGATCTGGCTGCGCCGGACATCATCGTGCGCAACGAAAAGCGCATGCTGCAAGAGTCCGTGGATGCCCTGCTGGACAACGGCCGTCGTGGTCGTGCCATCACCGGTTCCAACAAGCGCCCGCTGAAATCCCTGGCCGACATGATCAAGGGTAAGCAAGGTCGTTTCCGTCAGAACCTGCTGGGTAAGCGTGTCGACTACTCTGGTCGTTCCGTTATCACCGTAGGTCCGACCCTGCGTCTGCATCAGTGCGGTCTGCCGAAGAAGATGGCACTTGAGCTGTTCAAGCCCTTCATCTACGGCAAGCTGGAATCCCGCGGTCTGGCGACCACCATCAAGGCCGCCAAGAAGATGGTGGAGCGCGAAGAAGCCGTCGTTTGGGACATCCTGGACGAAGTGATCCGCGAACACCCGGTTCTGTTGAACCGTGCACCGACCCTGCACCGTCTGGGTATCCAGGCGTTTGAACCGACTCTGATCGAAGGCAAGGCCATCCAGCTGCACCCGCTCGTCTGTGCCGCCTATAACGCGGACTTCGACGGTGACCAGATGGCGGTCCACGTACCGCTGACCCTGGAAGCCCAGCTGGAAGCGCGCGCCCTGATGATGTCCACCAACAACATCCTGTCGCCTGCCTCCGGTGAGCCGATCATCGTTCCTTCCCAGGACGTGGTCTTGGGTCTGTACTACATGACCCGTGCCCGTATCAACGCCAAAGGCGAAGGTATGGTGCTGTCCGGTCCGAAAGAGGCCGAGAAGGTCTACCGTGCCGGTCTGGCCGACCTGCATGCTCGCGTCAAGTGCCGCATCACCGAGTACGTGAAGAACGAAGCCGGTGAGCTGGTTGCCAAGACCGAGATGAAGAACACCACCGTTGGTCGTGCGATCCTGAGCCTGATCCTGCCCAAAGGCATGGAGTACGCGCTGATTGACGAGCCCAAGGTACTGACTGCTGCAGAGCAGGCTGACTTGGACGCCAACCCGCAGAACTGGATCAAGTGCGTCTCCAACAAGGCGCTGGGCAAAAAGCTCATCTCCCGTCTGCTGAACACCTGCTATCGCAAGCAGGGCCTGAAGGATACCGTCATCTTCGCTGACCAGCTGATGTATACCGGTTTCCACTACGCGGCCCTGTCCGGTGCCTCTGTTGGTATCGATGACATGGTCATCCCGGATGCCAAGAAAGACATCATCGCTGCTGCAGAAGCCGAAGTCGCCGAGATCCAGGACCAGTTCCTGTCCGGTCTGGTGACCGCGGGCGAACGTTACAACAAGGTTATCGATATCTGGGCCAGCGCGAACGATCGCGTCTCCAAGGCCATGATGGACAACCTTTCCAAGGAGCGTAACGTCAACTCCCTGGGCGATGAGGAAGAGCAAGCCTCCTTCAACAGCATCTTCATGATGGCCGACTCTGGTGCGCGGGGCTCCGCCGCCCAGATTCGTCAGCTGGCCGGTATGCGTGGCCTGATGGCGAAGCCGGATGGCTCCATCATCGAAACGCCGATCGTGGCGAACTTCCGTGAAGGTCTGAACGTACTGCAGTACTTCATCTCCACTCACGGTGCTCGTAAAGGTCTGGCGGATACCGCACTGAAGACAGCGAACTCCGGTTACCTGACCCGTCGTCTGGTTGACGTGGCCCAGGACATGGTGATCACCGAGGACGATTGCGGCACTACCGACGGTCTGTGGATGACTCCGCTGATCGAGGGTGGCGACGTGGTCGAGCCGCTGCGTGAGCGCGTGCTGGGTCGTGTGGTGGCCGAAGACGTGATCAAGCCGGGTACCGAGGATGAAGTGCTGGTAGCGCGCAACACCCTGCTCGACGAGCAGCTGTGTGACCTGCTGGAGCGCAACTCCGTCGACCGCGTGAAGGTGCGTTCTGCCATCACCTGTGAGACCGACTTCGGTAACTGTGCTCACTGCTACGGCCGTGATCTGGCCCGTGGTCACCTGGTTAACAAGGGTGAGGCTGTCGGTGTTATCGCCGCTCAGTCCATCGGTGAACCGGGTACCCAGCTGACGATGCGTACCTTCCACATCGGTGGTGCCGCATCCCGAGCGGCTGCCGAGAGCAGCATCCAGGTGAAGAACACCGGTAGCATCAAGTTGCAGAACGCCAAGTTCGTTCTGAACAACTCTGACAAGCTGGTTATCACCTCCCGTTCTACCGAGCTGACCATCATGGACGAGATGGGCCGTACCAAGGAAAGCCACAAGCTGCCTTACGGTTCCGTGCTGGAAGTGAAGGATGGCGAAGCGGTGAACGCCGGTGATACCGTCGCGAACTGGGACCCGCACACCCACCCGATCATCACCGAAGTGGCGGGTCGTCTGCACTTCGAACACATGATCGACGGTGTGACCATCACTCGTCAGACCGACGAGCTGACCGGTCTCTCTTCCATCGTCGTGCTGGATGTCAACGAGCGTCCTAGCGCCGGTAAAGAGATGCGTCCGACCGTGAAACTGGTCGACCTGAATGGCAAGGATGTGATGATCCCGGGCACCGACGTTCCCGCCCAGTACTTCCTGCCGGGCAAGGCGATCGTGAACCTGGAAGATGGTGCCAACGTGGGCGTGGGTGACGCGGTTGCGCGTATCCCGCAAGAGTCCAGCGGTACCAAGGACATCACCGGTGGTCTGCCGCGCGTTGCGGATCTGTTCGAAGCACGTCAGCCGAAAGAGCCGGCCATCCTGGCCGAGATCTCCGGTACCATCTCCTTCGGGAAAGAGACCAAGGGCAAACGTCGTCTGGTCATCACCCCGACCGATGGTGGCGAGATCTATGAAGAGATGATTCCGAAATGGCGTCACCTCAACGTGTTCGAAGGTGAAAAAGTTGAGAAGGGTGAAGTGCTGGCGGACGGTCCCGAGTCTGCTCATGACATCCTGCGTCTGCGCGGTATCAGCCCGGTCGCCAACTACATCGCCAACGAAGTGCAGGACGTTTACCGTCTGCAAGGCGTTAAGATCAACGACAAGCACATCGAAGTCATCGTGCGTCAGATGCTTCGCAAGTGCGAGATCCTGAGCGCTGGCGACACCGACCTGATCGAAGGTGAACAGGTTGAAGTGGCCCGTGTGAAGATTGCCAACCGTAAACTGGTTGCCGAAGGGAAGACCCCGGCTACCTACCGTCATATCCTGATGGGTATTACCAAGGCATCTCTGAGCACCGAGTCCTTCATCTCCGCGGCTTCCTTCCAGGAGACCACCCGCGTGCTGACCGAAGCAGCCGTTGGTGGCAAGCGTGATGAACTGCGCGGCCTGAAAGAGAACGTGATCGTGGGTCGTCTGATCCCGGCTGGTACCGGCTTTGCCTACCACCACAGCCGCATCAACCAGCGTGCCGCCGCAGCCCGTGCTGTCGGTGTGCCGCAGGTGACTGCCGATGAAGCTCAGCAAAACCTGGCGGATCTGCTCAACGCAGCCGGCAGTTTTGACGAAGAGTAATCTTCCGCTGCAGTGATCGAAAAGGGCCCCTTCTAGGGGCCCTTTTTTTATTTCCCATCCGGCGCCCAGCGTGCACTGGGCTGGGGCAGGGGGATGATCCAGTGCAAGGTTATAGAGCAAAAAATCAAAAAAAGTTGACATTGCCCCGTCGCAACTGAAAACTCGGGAAAGTTGAATGGGTATTACAGGGGTAGAACATGGCTGTCGGTATCGAGGAAGTACTGCTTCCCGAAGAGCAACTGAGCGGTCGCGCTTTTACAGACGAAGACAGGGAGCTGTTGCGTTCATATGGGGGCCTTATCGAAGGCCTGGCCGATCTGTTCGGCAAGCACTGCGAGGTGGTGCTCCACTCCCTGGAAAATCTGCATGAGTCCGTGATCCAAATAGCGAATGGTTTCAATACGGGTCGAACTCTGGGGGCGCCGATCACCGATCTCGCCCTGCGGATGCTCAAGGATATCGAGAGCACGGGTCAGGATCACACCCAGAGTTATTTTGCCCGCAGTCGGACCGGTGCCTTGATGAAGTCGAGCACCATCGCCATCCGTAACCGCGACAAGCAGGTGATCGGCCTTATCTGCATCAACCTGCACATCAATGCACCTTTCCACGAGTTCGTGGCCGAATTCTTCCCGACGCCACAGCAGGTGGAGCGGCAATCACCGGAGACCTTCGCCAACAGCGTCGAAGAGCTGGTTGCCCAGACGGTGGACAACACCATCGACGAGATCAATCGTGATCCCTCCGTGGCCAACAATGCCAAGAACCGTTTTATCGTGACCCAGTTGTTCGAGAAGGGCATATTTGATATCAAGGATTCGATCAACCTGGTCGCCGACAAGCTGAATATTTCCAAACATACCGTGTATCTCTACATCCGACAGCGCAAGCAGGGTGAAGAAGAGAGCGAGTAAGCGCCATAGATAGGGGATAGATAACAATGGCTAAAGAAGTGATTGCAACCGACAAGGCGCCTGCCGCAATTGGCCCTTATGTCCAGGCTACCAAGCTGGGTGAGCTGGTCTTTACCTCCGGGCAGATCCCGCTCGATCCGGCCACCATGGACATCGTTGCCGGTGGCATCGAGGCTCAGGCAGAGCAGGTGATGAAGAATCTGGTCGCAGTCTTGAAAGCCGCAGGGGCCGATACCAGCAAGGTACTGAAGACCACCTGCTTCCTGAGTGACATGAACAACTTCGTGGCCTTCAACCAGGTGTATGCCCGCTACTTTGGCGAATCCGCTCCGGCACGTTCCTGCGTGGAGGTCGCTCGTCTGCCCAAGGATGTGCTGGTCGAAGTCGAAGCCATCGCTTACGTCTGAGCCTGTTTCATTGCAAAAGCCCCTCCCAGGAGGGGCTTTTGCGTCTATGAGGTAGAATGGATGCACCGCTGTGCAGGAGTGCGATCATGAGTCTGAATTTTGCTCTGCTGGTCACCGGGCCCGCCTATGGCACCCAGACGGCCAGCACGGCCTATCGTTTTGCCCTGAGTCTGGTCGAGCAGGGACACCGCTTGTCCCACCTCTTCTTCTATCAGGAGGGGGTGTGCAATGCCAATGGCCTCCATACGCCAGCCAGCGATGAGACCGACCTGGTGGCGTTGTGGCGCGAGTTGGCCATCCAGCAGGGCATCCGCATCGATGTGTGTGTGGCTGCGGCCATGCGCCGTGGCGTGCTGGATGAGCAGGAGGCCAAGGGAATGGGACGGGAGCATTTCAATCTGGAAGCCCCATTCTGCCTGAGCGGGCTCGGTCAGTTGGCGGAAGCCGCACTGACCGCTGATCGCTTCGTACAGTTCTAGGGGGACAAGATGACCAGAATAGCGTTTATCTCACGGCGTGGTCCCCATGGTTCGGCGAGTGGTCGGGAGGGGCTGGATGCCCTGCTGGCCACCTCTGCATTGACGGAGTCCCTGGCCCTCTTTCTGGTGGGCGATGGCGTGATGCAACTGGTGAGGGAGCAATCGCCACACGCCATATTGCAGCGTCACTACGCCCCGACCTTCAAGATGCTGGAGCTGTATGACATCGAGGAGGTCTATGTCTGTGCGGTGTCACTGGCTGAGCGAGGACTGACGGCGGCGGATCTGCTAATCCCAGTTATTCCGCTCTCTCCTGCGGAAATTCGCCGTAGCTGGGCGGGTTTCACCACCCACATCTGCTTCTGAGGTGCCCGTGATACAGCTGATATTGAACTCTCCCTTCATGAGCCAGGATCTCGAGTTGGCGTTGCGTTACCGCATGGAAGGGGATCTGGTGGTGTTGATGCAGGATGCCGTGATGGCGGCTGCTGCCCCCGGGTGGTGCGAGCGCTTGGCAGAGGTCCCCCTGTACGTCATGAAGGAAGACCTGCAAGCGAGAGGTTTGTCACCCGGGATCGGTATGGAACTGGATATGCCGGGTTTGATCAGGTTGATCGCCGAGCACGGATCACCGCAGACCTGGGGCGCTTAGGTTTGGTTTTTCCTTTTTATCTCAGTTGCTTAGCATAATGTCATTCGACTGTCATTTGCCATTTCGGTGTGCAAATTGTATAAATCTTGACTCCCCAGACAACAGGGCATAAAATTTCGCGTCCCCGTATCTGCGGGGAGGATTTTTCACACGTTTATGAAGTCATTATCAGGAGCCTTTTGATGGCAACTATTAACCAGTTGGTTCGCAAGCCACGCATCAAGCTCGTTGTGAAAAGCAACGTGCCGGCGCTGGAAGCGTGCCCTCAGAAGCGTGGCGTATGCACCCGTGTATACACCACCACCCCGAAGAAGCCTAACTCTGCACTGCGTAAAGTATGCCGTGTACGTCTGACCAACGGCTTCGAAGTCACCTCCTACATCGGTGGTGAAGGTCACAACCTGCAAGAGCACTCTGTTGTTCTGATCCGTGGCGGTCGTGTAAAAGACTTGCCAGGTGTTCGTTATCACACCGTTCGTGGTGCGTTGGACTGTGCCGGTGTTAAAGACCGTAAGCAGGCTCGCTCCAAGTACGGCGTGAAGCGTCCGAAAGCTTAATGGTTCTCCGTTAAGTAAGGCCAAACGTTAATTCGTTTCTAGTTAGATAACTTTCTAGTTTTGGGTAACCCCTGAAGTTACGGAGAATTTGAAATGCCAAGACGTCGTGTTGTTGGTCAGCGTAAAATCCTGCCGGATCCCAAGTTCGGGTCTGAGCTGCTGGCTAAATTTGTCAACGTAGTAATGGTTGACGGTAAGAAATCTGTTGCAGAAGCCATCGTTTATGGCGCCCTGGACATCATTGCCACCAAATCTGGCAAAGAGCACCTGGCCCTGTTCGAAGTCGCTCTGGACAACATTCGTCCGGCGGTCGAGGTTAAATCTCGTCGCGTCGGTGGTGCAACCTATCAGGTGCCGGTAGAAGTTCGTCCGGTACGTCGCAATGCTCTGGCAATGCGCTGGTTGGTTGATGCCGCTCGTAAACGTGGTGAAAAATCAATGGCTCAGCGTTTGGCTGGCGAGCTGCTGGATGCCGCTGACAATAAGGGTTCGTCTGTCAAGAAACGTGAAGACGTTCACCGTATGGCTGAAGCGAACAAGGCCTTCGCTCACTTCCGCTGGTAATCCGCTTGCGCAGGGTCTTATGACTCTGCGCACCTTTAATTATCTGGGGACAAGCGCCCTAGTAAGAGGATGACAATGGCTCGTACAACCCCCATTGAGCGTTATCGTAATATCGGTATCTCCGCTCACATCGACGCCGGTAAGACTACTACTACCGAGCGCGTTCTGTTTTACACCGGTGTAAGTCACAAGATCGGTGAAGTTCACGATGGCGCCGCCACCATGGACTGGATGGAACAGGAACAAGAGCGTGGTATCACCATCACCTCCGCCGCGACCACCGCTTTCTGGTCCGGTATGGGTAAACAGTTCCAACCGCACCGTATCAACATCATCGATACCCCGGGCCACGTTGACTTTACTATCGAAGTAGAGCGTTCCATGCGTGTTCTGGATGGCGCCGTGATGGTGTACTGTGCCGTAGGTGGCGTACAGCCCCAGTCTGAAACCGTATGGCGTCAGGCTAACAAGTACAAGGTTCCCCGTATCGCGTTCGTCAACAAGATGGACCGTACCGGTGCTAACTTCCTGCGCTGCGTTGAGCACATCAAGACCCGTCTGAAAGGTAACCCGGTTCCTCTGCAACTGAACATCGGTTCCGAAGAGAACTTCAAGGGCGTTATCGATCTGGTCAAGATGAAAGCCATCAACTGGAGCGAAGCTGACCAGGGCGTATCCTTCGACTACGAAGACGTCCCGGCCGAGCTGCTGGAACAGGCGCAAGAAATGCGCATGAACCTGGTTGAAGCCGCTGCTGAAGCGTCTGAAGACCTGATGGAAAAATACCTGGGTGGTGAAGAACTGACTGAAGAAGAGATCAAGAAAGCTCTGCGTCAGCGTGTTCTGAACAACGAAATCATCCTGGTTACCTGTGGCTCCGCGTTCAAGAACAAGGGCGTACAGGCCATGCTGGATGCCGTGGTCGAGTACCTGCCGGCTCCGACCGACGTTGCTGCTATCGACGGTCTGAAGCTGGATGGCGAGACCAAGGACGAGCGTCACGCTTCCGATGACGAGCCGTTCTCTGCTCTGGCATTCAAGATTGCTACCGACCCGTTCGTGGGCAACCTGACCTTCTTCCGTGTTTACTCCGGTGTGGTCAACTCCGGTGACTCCGTGCTGAACTCCGTTAAAGAGAAGCGCGAGCGTTTCGGCCGTATCGTTCAGATGCATGCCAACAAGCGTGAAGAGATCAAAGAAGTTCGCGCAGGCGACATCGCTGCTGCCATCGGCCTGAAGGACGTCACCACCGGTGATACCCTATGTGACGAAAGCGCACCGATCATCCTGGAGCGTATGGAATTCCCGGAGCCGGTAATCTCCATCGCCGTTGAGCCGAAATCCAAGGCTGACCAGGAGAAGATGGGTCTGGCTCTGGGCCGTCTGGCTCAGGAAGATCCGTCCTTCCGCGTATGGACCGACGAAGAATCTGGTCAAACCATCATCGCCGGTATGGGTGAGCTGCACCTGGACATCATCGTTGACCGTATGCGTCGCGAGTTCAAGGTAGAAGCCAACGTAGGTAAGCCGCAGGTTGCCTACCGTGAAACCATCCGCAACACCGTCAAGGACATCGAAGGCAAGCATGCCAAGCAGTCCGGTGGTCGTGGTCAGTACGGTCACGTCGTTATCGACATGTACCCGCTGGAAGAAGGCAAAGCCTACGAATTCGTCAACGACATCAAGGGTGGCGTGATTCCGGGCGAATTCATCCCGGGTGTTGACAAGGGTATCCGCGAGCAGCTGAAGTCCGGCCCGCTGGCAGGCTATCCGGTAATGGATCTGGGTGTGCGTCTGCACTTCGGTTCCTACCACGATGTCGACTCTTCCGAACTGGCGTTCAAGATCGCTGCTTCTCTGGCGTTCAAGGCTGGCTTCATGAAGGCCAACCCGGTACTGCTCGAACCGATCATGAAGGTCGAAGTCGAGACTCCGGAAGACTACATGGGCGACGTGATCGGTGACCTGAACCGTCGTCGCGGCCTGATCGAAGGCATGGAAGATGGCCCGTCCGGCAAGATCGTACGTGCGTTGGTGCCGCTGGCCGAAATGTTCGGTTACGCCACCTCCCTGCGTTCTGCTACCCAGGGTCGTGCTTCCTACGCCATGGAATTCGCCAAGTATCACGATGCCCCGACCAACGTCGCCCAGGCCGTGATCGAAGAGCGCAAATCCAAGTAATTTAAGATTCCCCGCCTACGACGGTAGGCGGGTTTAACCTAGAAGGACTACGTCGTGTCTAAAGAAAAATTTGAGCGTAATAAACCGCACGTAAACGTCGGCACCATCGGCCACGTTGACCACGGTAAAACCACCCTGACCGCCGCCAT
>NZ_CP026228.1:1877500-1952500 GCF_002934285.1 Aeromonas sp. ASNIH1
AGGCCAATCAAACTCGGAGATAGCTGGTTCTCCCCGAAAGCTATTTAGGTAGCGCCTCGGACGAATACTACTGGGGGTAGAGCACTGTTTGGGCTAGGGGGTCATCCCGACTTACCAACCCCATGCAAACTCCGAATACCAGTAAGTACTATCCGGGAGACACACGGCGGGTGCTAACGTCCGTCGTGAAGAGGGAAACAACCCAGACCGCCGGCTAAGGTCCCAAAGTTCTGGTTAAGTGGGAAACGATGTGGGAAGGCTCAGACAGCTAGGATGTTGGCTTAGAAGCAGCCATCATTTAAAGAAAGCGTAATAGCTCACTAGTCGAGTCGGCCTGCGCGGAAGATGTAACGGGGCTCAAACCAGGCACCGAAGCCGCGGATTCACGCTAAGCGTGAGTGGTAGGGGAGCGTTCTGTAAGTCTGCGAAGGTGTGTCGAGAGGCATGCTGGAGATATCAGAAGTGCGAATGCTGACGTAAGTAACGATAAAGGGGGTGAAAAGCCTCCTCGCCGGAAGACCAAGGGTTCCTGTCCAACGTTAATCGGGGCAGGGTGAGTCGACCCCTAAGGCGAGGCCGAAAGGCGTAGTCGATGGGAAGCAGGTTAATATTCCTGCACGACTTGTAATTGCGATGGGGGGACGGAGAAGGCTAGGTGGGCCAGGCGACGGTTGTCCTGGTGAAAGTGCGTAGGTGGTGTTTCCAGGCAAATCCGGAGACACAACACTGAGACACGAGACGAACGCACTACGGTGCGGAAGCCATTGATGCCCTGCTTCCAGGAAAAGCCTCTAAGCTTCAGATTACAAGTCATCGTACCCCAAACCGACACAGGTGGTCGGGTAGAGAATACCAAGGCGCTTGAGAGAACTCGGGTGAAGGAACTAGGCAAAATAGAACCGTAACTTCGGGAGAAGGTTCGCTCTTGATGGTGAAGTCCCTTGCGGATGGAGCTGTCGGGAGTCGCAGTGACCAGATGGCTGGGACTGTTTATCAAAAACACAGCACTCTGCAAACACGAAAGTGGACGTATAGGGTGTGACACCTGCCCGGTGCCGGAAGGTTAATTGATGGGGTTAGCGCAAGCGAAGCTCTTGATCGAAGCCCCGGTAAACGGCGGCCGTAACTATAACGGTCCTAAGGTAGCGAAATTCCTTGTCGGGTAAGTTCCGACCTGCACGAATGGTGTAACCATGGCCATGCTGTCTCCACCCGAGACTCAGTGAAATCGAATTCGCCGTGAAGATGCGGTGTACCCGCGGCTAGACGGAAAGACCCCGTGAACCTTTACTACAGCTTGGCACTGAACATTGAACCTACATGTGTAGGATAGGTGGGAGGCTTTGAAGGCGTGACGCCAGTTGCGCTGGAGCCGTCCTTGAAATACCACCCTTGTATGTTTGATGTTCTAACGCAGGGCCCTGAATCGGGCTCGCGGACAGTGCCTGGTGGGTAGTTTGACTGGGGCGGTCTCCTCCCAAAGAGTAACGGAGGAGCACGAAGGTTGGCTAATCCTGGTCGGACATCAGGAGGTTAGTGCAATGGCATAAGCCAGCTTAACTGCGAGACGGACAGGTCGAGCAGGTACGAAAGTAGGTCATAGTGATCCGGTGGTTCTGAATGGAAGGGCCATCGCTCAACGGATAAAAGGTACTCCGGGGATAACAGGCTGATACCGCCCAAGAGTTCATATCGACGGCGGTGTTTGGCACCTCGATGTCGGCTCATCACATCCTGGGGCTGAAGTCGGTCCCAAGGGTATGGCTGTTCGCCATTTAAAGTGGTACGCGAGCTGGGTTCAGAACGTCGTGAGACAGTTCGGTCCCTATCTGCCGTGGGCGTTGGATGATTGAAGGGAGTTGCTCCTAGTACGAGAGGACCGGAGTGAACGAACCTCTGGTGTTCGGGTTGTCACGCCAGTGGCACTGCCCGGTAGCTAAGTTCGGAATCGATAACCGCTGAAAGCATCTAAGCGGGAAGCGAGCCCTGAGATGAGTCATCCCTGACCCCTTGAGGGTCCTAAAGGGCCGTTGGAGACCACAACGTTGATAGGTGGGGTGTGTAAGCGTAGCGATACGTTGAGCTAACCCATACTAATTACCCGTGAGGCTTAACCATACAACACCCAAGAAGTGTTTCTGGCCTTGTAGCAAGTGCGAGACTACTTACCTAATTCAGTGATAGTGACAAGCCAAGTGCAACATCACTACTCACGTCAGCTTTCTGGATTAAGATTTTGCCTGGCGGCAATAGCGCAGTGGAACCACCTGACCCCATGCCGAACTCAGAAGTGAAACGCTGTAGCGCCGATGGTAGTGTGGCATTCGCCATGCGAGAGTAGGACACTGCCAGGCACCCAATTAAATGGTGATGTGAAGAATCACATAACCGGCTGCGAGGATGACACCTCACAAACAAGCAGCAAAAGATTTAGCGAAAGCTAACCGAATGCGGAGCGGTAGTTCAGTCGGTTAGAATACCGGCCTGTCACGCCGGGGGTCGCGGGTTCGAGTCCCGTCCGCTCCGCCACTAAATTGAAAGGCCTTCCCTGACGGGAAGGCCTTTTTGCTTTCTGGCGTCGGGATAAGAGCTCAGAGCACAAGAAGCAGCCACTAGGGTTGTGACTTGCCACTGGCAACTTTGTCCCGGTCTGTTGTTCCTTGTGCTTGAGCCGGACTTTGTCCGTCTCTGCGTCTGCTCCGCCACTACTTAAGAAGCCCAGTCGAAAGACTGGGCTTTTTTTCGTCTCCACGGTCTCCTCTTCGATCTTAGCAGCAGAAGCATTGCCTTCTTGAGCCGTGAGCTTGCTAGTAATAGACGCAGAGCCAGACGGTTGTCTCGGTCGGATGGGTCCACTCCACCCTGTGCTGAAGGTGCGCCGGGATGTTGATGTAATCCCCCGGCCCCAGATGGACGCGTTCCTGTACCCCGGTATCCGGTGTGATGAAGACCAGGATGGCCTCTCCCTGCACCAGCAATACCCATTCGTGTTCATCCTGATCGAACCACTCTCCGGTAGGGGTCTGCTGCCCCTGGGAGAGAATGCGCTCGATACGAACATTGTTGGTACTGACCAGATCCGCGAACACTTCACTGGGCAGGGGGGAGGGGATCTGGCCAAGCAGGTTGCCTGTGTGCATGGGCTTCTCTCCGGTAGATGGGAACGTGGCTAGCTAAGAGTGTAGAAGCTTGGGATGGGCCTCTCTCATGGAAAATGAGGCCTCCAACGAGCCCTTTTATGAAAAACTTCGGGGAAATGGGGGCTTATCCGCTGCAATCTCGTCAAATTCTTGCTATTTTGCGCGCCAGCAAGCAAACGATTTCCTTCACACTTTCAGGATGAACTATGGCAACGCAACAAACGACGGTCCGCGCCGGCAATGGCGGGTTTCTGGATTCCTATTTCTCCATCAGCCAGCGTGGCAGCACGGTGCGACAGGAGCTGCTGGCCGGGTTGACCACCTTCCTGGCGATGGTCTACAGCATCATCGTCGTGCCGAACATGCTGGGCGCAGCCGGTTTTGAGCAGGGCCCGGTGTTTGTGGCGACCTGTCTGATCGCCGCCTTCGGCTCCCTGCTGATGGGGCTCTGGGCCAAGCTGCCGATGGCCATCGGTTGTGCCATCTCTCTCACCGCCTTTACCGCCTTCAGCCTGGTGCTGGGTCAGGGGCTGAGCATTCCGGTCGCGCTGGGCGCCATCTTCCTGATGGGGGTGCTGTTCACCCTGATCAGCGTCACCGGCGTGCGCCAGTGGATCCTGGACAACCTCCCCTCCGGCATCGCCCACGGTACCGGCATCGGTATCGGCCTGTTCCTGCTGCTGATCGCCACCAACGGGGTCGGCATGGTGATCAAGAATGAAGGGGCTGGCCTGCCGGTGCAGCTCGGCGAGATCACCGCCTTCCCGGTCATCATGACGGTGCTGGGTCTGGCTGCCATCTTCGGCCTGGAGCGCCGCAAGGTGCCGGGCGGCATCCTGATGGTGATCATCGCCATCTCCATCCTCGGCCTTATCTTCGATCCGAAAGTGACCTGGCAGGGCTTCTTCGCCATGCCGAGCCTGAGTGGCGAGAATGGCTCCCTGGTGGGCAGCATGGATCTGCTGGGCGCCCTCAATCCGGTGGTGATTCCGACCGTGTTGGCGCTGGTGATGACCGCCGTGTTTGACGCCACCGGCACCATCCGTGCCGTGGCCGGTCAGGCTGGCCTCATCAACGAGCGTGGTCACATCATCAGCGGTGGCAAGGCCCTGACTGCGGACTCCGTCAGCAGTATGGTGGCGGGCGTGGTAGGTGGTGCTCCGGCAGCCGTCTACATCGAATCTGCCGCAGGGACCGCTGCCGGCGGCAAGACAGGTCTGACCGCCACCCTGGTCGGCGTGCTCTTCCTGCTGATGATCTTCCTCTCCCCGCTGAGCTATCTGGTGCCGGCCTACGCCACCGCACCGGCCCTGATGTATGTGGGCCTGCTGATGCTGGGCAACGTCACCAAGCTGGACTTCAACGACTCGGTCGATGCCCTCTCCGGCATGCTGTGCGCCGTCTTCATCGTGCTCACCTGCAACATCGTCACCGGCATCATGTTAGGCTTCGTGGCCCTGGTGGTCGGCCGCCTGTTTGCCGCCGAGTGGAAGAAGCTCAACATCGGCACCGTCATCATCGCCGTGGCCCTGGTGATCTTCTACGCCGGTGGCTGGGCCATCTAATCCTCACGCTATCGAGAAGGGCCCTGCGGGGCCCTTTTTCATGGCTGTGAGGCGGCTAACACTTTCCCGGATCTTCCCCATCCGCTCGTTTCAGATTGAAACGTCAGGCTTTGTTTGTTGTTTCAGATCCGAACCGAAACCCCTGTCATTTTTATCCCCCTATGGCTCGCTAGACTGGCTGCATCAACCATCTGTCCACCCGTGTGGTGGCAAGCCAAGGAGTGAGCCATGAAGAAGCTGATCAACGCTGTCGATGCCGTGGTCCGTGAACAACTGATGGGGATGGCCGCTGCCCACCCCGAGCTCAAGGTGAGAATCGAACCCCACTACATCACCCGCGCCGACGCCCCCGTGACGGGCAAGGTGGCGCTGGTCTCCGGTGGCGGCAGCGGCCACGAGCCCATGCACGGTGGCCTGGTGGGCAAAGGAATGCTGGATGGTGCCTGCCCCGGCGAGATCTTCACGTCCCCGACCCCGGATCAGATGTACGAGTGCGGTCAGGCCGTCGACGGCGGCGCCGGCGTGCTGTTTCTGGTGAAGAACTACACCGGCGACGTGCTCAACTTCGAGACCGCGGTCGAGCTGCTGCACGGTGACGGGGTCAAGGTGGGCTTCGCCCTCATCGATGACGACGTGGCGGTGAAGGACAGCCTCTACACCGCTGGCCGCCGTGGTGTTGCCACGACAGTGCTGTGCGAGAAGCTGGTCGGTGCCGCCGCCGAGGCGGGCTACGATCTGGCGCGCTGCGAGGCGTTGGCCCGTCGCATCAACAACCAGAGCCGCACCATAGGCGTGGCCATGCACGCCTGCACCGTCCCTGCTGCCGGCAAACCCTCCTTCACCCTGGCTGACAACGAGGTGGAGTTCGGCGTGGGCATTCACGGCGAACCCGGTATCGAGCGCCGTCCCTTCACCGACCTCAACGCCCTGGTGGACGACATGTTCAGCGAGCTTGCTGACAATACCCCCTATGGCCGCACCCTGCGCCACTGGGATCGCACCAGCGGCAGCTGGCAGGAGGAGCACACCTTTATCGAACCGCTCAACAAAGGCGATCGAGTCATCGCGCTGGTCAACAGCTTGGGCGGCACCCCCATCTCCGAGCTCTATGGCGTCTATGGCCGTCTCGCTACCCTGTGCGAAGAGGCGGGCATCCATCTGGTGCGCAACCTCATTGGCCCCTACTGCACCTCCCTCGACATGACCGGCATCTCCATCACATTGCTCAAGGTGGATGATGAGTTGATGACCCTGTGGGATGCCCCCGTTCACACCCCCGCCCTGCGTCGCGGCTGCTAAGGAGTGCCGATAGCCATGCTAAGCAAACACCAAATCGTCAACTGGCTGCTCGACTGCGAACACATCTTTACCGAGCAGCGTGACTACCTCACCGCGCTGGATACCGATATCGGCGACGGCGACCACGGCCTCAACATGCAGCGCGGCTTCGCCAAGGTGGCCGAGAAGCTGCCGGCAGTGGCGGACAAAGACATCGGCCAGGTGCTGAAAACCACCGGCATGACATTGCTCTCCTCGGTCGGCGGCGCCAGCGGCCCGCTCTACGGCACCTTCTTTATCCGGGCCGCGGCCAGCAGCGATGCCTGCCAGAGCCTCAGCCTCAGCCAGCTGTGCAAAATGCTGAGCGACGGGGTCGAGGGGATCGTCTCCCGCGGCCGTGCCGAGCCGGGCGACAAGACCATGTGCGACGCCTGGTGGCCGGCACTGGCCGCCCTGCAACAGGCGCAGCAGCAAGAGTTGCCCCTCAACGAAGCGCTGGACAAGGCGGTGGCGGCTGCTGCGGCAGGTACCGAGGCGACCATCCAGATGCAGGCCCGCAAGGGGCGCGCCAGCTATCTTGGCGAGCGCAGCATCGGCCATCAGGATGCCGGGGCCACCTCGACCCTGTTGCTGTTGACCGCCCTGCGTGACAGAGCGAGGTTATGACATGATCGGAATCGTAGTTGTCTCTCACAGCGCCCTGCTGGCAGCCGGCTTGAAAGCGCTAGCCGACCAGCTCGGCAGCCCGGCCCGATTGCTGCTGGCGGCCGGGGTCGATGACCCCGATCACCCCATCGGCACCGACGCCATCGCCGTGATGAGTGCGATTGAAGAAGCGGACGACGGCAGCGGCGTGCTGGTGCTGATGGATCTCGGCAGCGCCCTGCTGAGCGCCGAGACCGCCCTCGAGTTGCTGCCCCCCGAGCTGAGTGCCCGGGTGCGGCTCTGCCCCGCCCCGCTGGTCGAGGGCACTCTGGCCGCCGTGGTGGCCGCTGGCGCAGGCCTGACGCTGGACGAGGTAGCCGCCGAGGCGCTTGGCGCCCTGGGCCCGAAACAGGGAATGCTGCCTGCCAGTGCGGCGCAGGCCACCACGGAGGCAGCCCCCGTTGCCGACGACGGCTGGTTGCGCTGCGAGGTGGTAGTCGATAACCCCCACGGCCTGCATGTGCGCCCCGCCGCCCGGCTGGTCGCGGCACTCAAGCCCTTTGCCGCTGAACTCAGGCTGCAAAAGGGGGAGAAAGAGGCGAATCCCCGCAGCCTGAGCCGGCTCGCCATGCTCGATGTGCGCCAGGGGGACAGGCTCATCCTGCTGGCGCGAGGTGAGGATGCCGGGGCGGCGCTGAGCTGCTTCCAGCAACTGGCGCAGGATCGCTTCGGCGACTGAAACATTTCCCCATCCGGGCCCCGTCAAGACGGGGCCCGCTTTTTTTGAGGGGCGTTCTGGTCAGTGGTGGTAGTCGGCGGGATCGATGTCGAGCAGTTTGAGTCGCCGCCAGAGGGTGGTGCGGCTGATCCCGAGCTGGCGCGCCATCTGGCTGACCTGGCCCTTGCTGGCACGGGCGGCCCGCAGGATCGCCTGATGCTCCAGCTCCGCCAGGGTGAGCAGCGGCTGTCCCACCACCTCGTCCGCCAGCAGACAATGACCCTGGCGGATGGTGGCCGGGAGCGCCCGGGGCGGGATCTGTGCCTCACTGCAATGCAGCAGGGCGTACTCGATGGCGCTGCGCAGCTCCCCCAGGTTGCCGGGCCAGGGGTAGGCTAGCAGGCAGTCGAGGGCGTCAGGGGTGAACTGGCGCCCCGGCTCGCCCCCCTGCACCGTCAGGTGCTGGCGGATGAGGCCAGGCAGATCGGCGCTGCGCTCCCGCAGGCTCGGCAGCCAGAGTTCGCACCCTTGCAGCGCATAGAGCAGCTGGCGCCCGAATTCCCCCTCCTGCACCCGCTGCTCCAGCGGGGCGCTGCTGGTCGCGATGATCCTCACCCTGAGGGGCAGGATGCGGGCGGAGTCGAAGCGCTGGATGCGCCCCGTCTTGAGCAGTTGCAGCAGGGCGGCCTGCATGGGGGCGGGCAGGCACTCCACCTGCTCCAGCACTAGCGTGCCACCGTGAGCCAGCTCGAACTTGCCGGCCCGCTCCTGCCCCGCCTCGTCGGACCCCATGAGTTCCAGCGCCATCCGCTCCCTCGGCCATGCCTGGCAGTTGAAGATGACCAGGGGGCCGGCGGCTCGCTCGCTGCCAAAGTGGATGGCCTCCGCCAGTTGGGCCTTGCCCACCTCCTCTTCCCCTCGCAGCAGGACGGGGCCATGTCCCCTGGCCGCCTGGCGGGCGTGGCGAAGCAGTTTGCGCATGGCGCTCGACTCCCCCACCAGGGCGGAGAGCTCGGGCACCGTCTGGCGCAGTTGATGAATGGCGCGCAGCCGATCGGTGGGATGGAGCAGGACGATGAAGCTGACCCCGTCCGGCCCCGGCAGGGGCTTGAGGCTCACCAGGGCGTCGATGAAGGCCTCGCTCCGGGTCTCTCGCCGCTCCAGCGTCACCTCCACATGGCTCAGGGGGGTCATCTCCGCGATGGCCAGACGCAGGCGCTGGGGCATCAGCAGATGGTGATCGAGGGGCTGACCCAGGCAGACAGCCGGGTCGAGTTGCAGCCGACTGGCCGCCAGGGCGTTGAGGTAGCGCAGCCGCCCCTGGGGATCCCAGGCCAGCACGCCGTCTTCCATGCCATCCAACAGGGTATAGAGCTCGCTCAAGTGGTGCTGGGACTCCTGCATCAGGCGCTCCATCTGCAGCAGATTGGCCAGCTCGCGGCCGGCGCTGACGGTGAGCGCGAGATCCCCCGGTGCGGCCTCTTCCACCCGGCAGATCAGGGCCACGATCGCCACCTGGCGACCGGTGCTGTTGTAGACGGGGCTGGCACAGCAGTGCCAGGGGTGGAGACGCTGGTTGAAGTGCTGGGGGCCGCTGACGCAGAGCGGCACCCCCTCCAGGGCCGCCAGGTTGACGGCATTGGTGCCGATGCGTCCCTCGCTGAAAAACGCGCCTGGGCCAAAACCGAGTGCCGCCAGCGCCTGCAGGGTATCGGGGTGGCCGGTCCGGGCCAGCAGGCAACCGCTCTCGTCGGTGAGCAGCAGGGCGCAGGGGCGCCCCTCCATGAACTCGTAGAGATCCTCCAGTGCCATCTCGCCGGTGGTGAGCAGGTCCCGCTTGCGCTGGCGCAGGCTCTCCAGGGTCTGCCCTCTGGCGCAGTGGGGAGGATGCCAGAGGGACGCGCTGGTCTGGTGGGCACAGCGCAGCCAGGAGGCCTGCAGGTGCTCGGGCCAGGACGAGGGGGGCTGGGGGACGGATGGCATGGTCACGGCGATATCCGGCAAAAGGGAAGGGGCCATTTAATCACCCTTGCCGCCCCGATTCAGTGACCGCTCTCAGAGTGTGGCAACCCCTCCCCCCTCCCGGTCGGGTTCGCCGTCAGCAAATTGCTGGCCGAGCCAGTGGAAGAAGGCGCGGCACTCCTTCGATTTTTTGATATATAGTCCCCGATCACACTACTGACTTGTTTATGAAAAGGAGGTTGGATGGCGCTGTACAGATCTAGTTATCACCTGACACCGGCCTCAAACCGGTGTCTTGTTTACGCTACTTTAGTGCGCACTTCCTTCGGTATCAATTTCAGACCCTTCTTGAACATGCTGTAGGGGGTCTGACCCTCCATCATCCTGCCCTGATGTGGCCGCTGGGTGTTGTAGTGTCCCAGGTAGCTATCCAGGTCTGTCTGCATCTGTTCTACCGACTCATACCAGGTCGTTCTCCCCTTGATACGGAAGTGTTCATCCAGCAGTGTGCGATGCAGTCGCTCGATAAAACCGTTGCTCTGCGGCCTGCGTACCGTGGTTGTCCGGTGTTCAATTCCCTCCAGTTGCAGAAACAAACCGCGGTCACCGGCAGCTTGCTGGTGTAGAGCCGTCCCCAGGCATGGCGACTGTAGCAGTCCAGCACGGTTTGCAGATACACCTTGCCAACCCCCTTGAGCGCGCCGACGAAGAAGGTGTCAACCGCCACCAGTTCTCCGGTGTAGTGGACCTCAATCTGGCGTTCGCGAAACTCGGGGCTGAAGCGTTCTAACAGGCGGATCTGCTCGTCATTGAGCTCAATGGTCTGCTCCCGGTGGGTTTTCTCGAGGCGCAACAAGCGGTCATGCTTGGAGAGCAAGTCGTGACGTTGCCACACGCCACGCACACCGCCTGCACTGACGTTGATGCCTTGCAGAGCCAGTTCTTGCGCGACCCGCAGCGGGCCATGGGTTGGTCTGGTGAGAGAGTAATCGAGGATGGCTTGCTCAATCTCGGGAGCGACTCGGTTGGGATGAGCGCCTTTACAGCCGGGGAGTTTGTCGAGCAAGCCCTCGGCGCCATAGGTCTGGTAGTTACGGCGAATTTCGTAGAACTGCTGACGGCTGTAGCCGATGAGCTTGCAGGCTTTGCTGACATTATTGAGCTCTTTGGCGAGCTCTAGCAGGCTGAGTTTACGACGTGCTACTTTCTCGTTGGTGGTCATACGGTGACTCCGGATAACACGGTAGGGGTACCGTTTTGTTATCCGGTTTGAAGCCGTATGACCACTCCCTTTTGTGGGCAACTGTCAGGTGAATACCATCTCCATACAGACAGCGGCATCTCGATCGTCCGATTACGCTTCGCTAATCGAACCTGCATGGGACGGTAATAAACAAAAGAGCCGCCCTGGGGCGGCTCTTTGCATCGGGGATGAATGAATCATCACGGCGCCTTGGGCGGCTCCACCAGAGCGCTCGCCGGTTGGTCATCTTCCTTGATCCAGGCATCCAGCAGGGTGTAACCCACCGCCAGCACCACGGGGCCGATGAAGAGACCGATGATCCCCATGGCCAGCAGGCCGCCAATGACCCCCACCAGAATGAGGATCAGCGGCAGGTCGGCCCCGCGCTTGATGAGGAAGGGGCGCAAGAAGTTGTCCATGGTGCCGTTCCATGGTACCTCGCTCAGATCCCCGTCATGCCGATCTCGTCGAGCTGGACGTGAAGGGGTTGGCGCAGGGTGTAGAGCACGGCCTCGGCCAGATCCTCCACCTGCAGCCAGCCGGGCTTGCGATCGCCCGGACAGGCCGGGGGCGGCACCTGCACCAGTCCGGGACAGAGGGTGTGGACCCGGACGCCCTGGTGTTGCACCTCTTCCCGCAGTGCCCGGGCGAACCCCAGCACCGCAAACTTGGCGGCGCAGTAGACGCTGGCCCTGGCATAGCCGTGCCTGGCGGCCTGGGAGGCGATGTTGATGACGGTGCCGTGGCGGCTCGCCAGCATGTCCGGCAGGCAGGCCCGGGTCAGCAGGAAGGTGCCCTTGGCACAGGTATCCATCACCCTGTCCCACTCCGATTCCGGCAGATCCTGCACCAGGTGGTCGCTGCCGACCCCGCTGTTGTTGATAAGCAGATCGACGGGGCCGAGCCGCTCCCGGATCCGGGCATGGCCGTCCCGCACCTGATCGCCGTCGCACACATCCAGCGCCAGAGCCATGACTCGCACTCCGTATCGCGCCTCCAGTCTGGCCGCTTCCTGCTCCAGCAGCCCCAGACGGCGGGAAGCCAGGATCAGCTCCACCCCCTGGCTGGCCAGGGCCTCAGCGATGGCCAGTCCGATGCCGCTGGCGCCGCCGCTGATGAGGGCCCGTGTTGCTCTCAGTTCGTTCATCTTGTGTTCTCCTCCAATGGTGCAGGCATTGTGGCGGGCACCTTCGGCAGGGAACAGGGGAGGGGAATGAGTGATTCGAACCCTGGTTCGTGTTTTGGCGTTCCGGTTCGAACTTTGGTTCTAAACGCCGCGACCAGCCGTCGGTTCGATTAGCCGTAAGGGGTAATCGGACGTTCGCGTAAATCAATTCTCCCGCTATAACAGCCATCAATATTTCCCTGCTGACAGATGCCGCTGATTCATGGACACACCGGACAGCGGCATCTCGATCGTCCGATTATGCTTCGCTAATCGAACCTGCATGGGACGGTAATAAACAGAAGAGCCGCCCTGGGGCGGCTCTTTGCATCGGGGATGAATGAATCGTCACGGCGCCTTGGGCGGTTCCACCAGAGCGCTCGCCGGCTGGTCATCTTCCTTGATCCAGGCATCCAGCAGGGTGTAGCCCACCGCCAGCACCACGGGGCCGATGAAGAGACCGATGATCCCCATGGCCAGCAAGCCGCCGATGACCCCCACCAGAATGAGGATCAGCGGCAGGTCGGCCCCGCGCTTGATGAGGAAGGGGCGAAGGAAGTTGTCCATGGTGCCCGCCAGCAGGGACCAGACCAGCAGGAAGGTGCCCCAGGTGGTGTCCCCGCTCCAGTAGAGGTAGCCGACGCTGGCCAGCAGCACCGGGAAGGGGCCTATCTGGGCGACGATCAGCAGGAACATCAGCACCACCAGCACCATGACATAGGGAATGCCGGCGATGAGCAGGCCCAGGCCCGCCACCGAGGATTGCACCAGGGCGGTCACCACCACCCCCATGGCGACGGCACGGATGGCCTGGGAGGCGAGCACCACCGCATTGTCACCGCGCTGGCCCGCCAGACGGTGGGCGAAGCGGCGAATGCCTTCTGCCGCCTTCTCCCCCGAGTGGTAGAGCAGGCCGCAGATGGCCACGGTCAGCAGGAAGTGGACGAACAGCAGGCCGAGGTTGCCCGCCTGGGCCGCCAGCCAGCGGGCGGTCTGGCCGAAGTAGGGGGCCAGCTTGGTGAACAGCACCTGGCCGCCGCTCGCGAGGATCTGCTGCCAGAACTCATAGAGTTTGTCGCCCACCAGGGGTACTTGCTGCAACCAGAGCAGCTCGGGGGGCGGGGATTGGCTGAGCTCGGTGCCCAGCTCGATGAGCATGGGGGCCTTCTCCGCCACGTTGGCCAGCGTCATGAAGAGGGGAATGACGAAGATGAGCAGCAAGATGCTGGTCATCAGCAACGCCGCCAAGGTGCGCTTGCCCCACAGCAGGCGCTGGGCCATCTGCATCAGGGGCCAGGTGGCGATGGTGATCATGGTCGACCACACCAGGGCGGGCAGGAAGGGGCGCAAGACCATGAAGCACGAGATGATGAGCAGGCTGAGGAACAGCAAGCCCAGGGTGATCTTGGCCAAATCCACTTTTTTCATATTCATGGCATTCCCTTAACGAGGGGTTGAGCGCCCGGTTCGGGCACCGTGACGGATAGCGGACAACGACCACCAGAGCCCGGCGCTGAGCCAGAACCCCAGGCAGCCAAAGAGCCACCCTTGTCCCGCGAGGATCAGCAGAGAGCTGCTGGTGAGCGCGGGCACCAGGAACAGGAGCCCTGCCACGACCAGTCCCCCTGCCAGGGTCAGCAGTGCGGCGGGCAGGGCGGGGGTGGGGCTCCGTTCGAGTGATAGCAGATTACCCGATACCAGCCCCAGGGTGAACATGGCAAGCCCGGCCAGGGCGGTGGACTGGGTGAGCCAGGCCGAGAGGGCGCTGGCGATGAGCACCCCGGCCCAGGGGAGCGGGCGTGCCGCCAGCTTCGCCAGCGGGGCGCGCAGTGCCAGCAGCAGGGCCCCCAGGGCAAGACCGGCCACCACATCCGAGAGGAAGTGGACCCCCAGCCAGACCCGGGCCAGCCCGGCCACGCCGGCCAGCAACAGGGCCAGCAGGGCCCCCTGCCAGGCCCGCAGCGCCGGCAGCCAGCCAAGCAGCAGGCCCCAGTAGAGCAGGGTCGAGGCGGCGTGGCCGCTCGGCATGCCGAAGCCCTGGGCACTCTGGCGGGCCAGCTCGGGCTGCAGGTGGAAGGGCCTGGGCCAGCCGATGCCCGCCTTGAGCAGGTTCACCACCAGGGTGAGCAGCACCATGGCAAACAGCAGGTGGCGCAGCCTGGACCAGCCGAGCAGGGGCAACAGCAAGGGCAGCAGCGCCAGCTGGAAGGGGGCCGAGCCCAGCAGATTGCCCGCCCTTGGCCAGAGCGCATCCGGCCCTAGCCACCGTTGCAGGCGCTGGATCAGCGGCAACTCGGCGCGGTGCAGCGCACTGGCCGCGTCGCTGAAATCCGTCACCCACAGCACCTGGCTCTCGGGCACCTCGGCCAGCCTCGGGGCTATCCAGTCGATCTGCGCCGGGAAGCGACGCTGGTCAGGGGGCAGGTCGGCGGCCGCGATCAGCCTGGCGTTCAGGATCTCGCCACCGAGATCCGGGGCCTGGAGCAGGGAGACAAACCCCGTCCCTCTCTGGACCCGCAGGGGCTCCAGGGTCTGGCAGGCGAACACCCTGGCCCGTTGCCAGCGTCCCAGCTCGCCGGTGACGCGACCCTGGAGGCCGGTCTCCTCGAACAGCTCGCGCAGGGCCGCCTGCTCCGGGGTCTCCCCCCTGTCGATGTAACCGCCGCTCAGGCTGTAGCGCGAGGAGAGCCTGTCCTGCACCAGCAGGATCCCTTGCTGGTGGCGGATCACGCAGGCGGCCGCAGAGGGAGGGGATTCGGCGCGGGAGGCGGGCAGGGCACCGCCCAGCAACAGCAGCAGGCAGAAGACGACTCGAAACATGATGACACCCAGGGGCAAGGAGTGGGGACAAGGGTCACAGAAATCAGACGGCCGGGCAATGGCTTGCAGGGGGCACCGACCCTGTCGGGGACGCAAGGATTGCCGTCTGCGCGGGCAGTCCCTAGTATTGGCGGCTATTGTTCTTCTCATTCACTACATTGTGGGGCTCTTCATGCGACAGTTCGGTTTCTTTCTGGGGATTGCCATCGGCGTCATCCTGATACTGTTTGGCAGCATCGTCATCTTCCAGGCCCTGCCTGCGGCGCTGGACGTGTTGGAGATGCCGAGCCGGATCCCCTTCGTGCGCGAGGTGTATACCTGGCTGATGAGCAGCGCCAACGGGCTCACTGCCCAGCTGGAGCAGAACTTCCTGGAGGCATTCCAGACGGTGCTCAAGCTGATCCTGCTCATCACCTTCATGTGGGTCTGCGTCAAGCTGGTCAACATGGGGGTGCTGATCATCCGGGCTGGCGTCGACCTTATCCGCACCGCCATCGAGCACAGCGAAGAGCAGGGTGCCAAGCCCACCGAGCAGGACCGCCATTTCTGATCTTCCCCTGCTACGGGTCAGATAAACAACAGGCCATCATGTGATGGCCTGTTTTTATGGTGGCATGACGCTTAAAAAAGTCAGTTCAGCAGTTTTTCCAGCTCCGCTTCGGCATCCGCCCTGGCCTGATCGCTCAGGGTGCCGGAGGTCGCTTCCCGCTTCTCGCCCTGTTGCTGCACCGCCTTGGCCGCTTGCTGCTGTGCACTGGTCGCGGCACTGCTGGTCGCTGCGCTGCTGGCGGCTTGCTGCTGCGCCGTGGTGGCGGCACTGATGGCGGCGGCACTGCTGGCAGCCTGCTTGGCGCTGTCGCTCACCGCCTTGGCGGCTTGTTGCTGCGCTGTGGTTGCGGCACTGATGGCGGCGGCGCTGCTGACGGCCTGCTTGGCGCTGTCGCTCACCGCCTTTTCGGCTTGCTGCTGCGCCGTGGTGGCGGCACTGCCGATCACCTGTCTGGTGGAGTCGGACAGGGCCTTGCTGGCGCTCTGTTGCAGGCCCCCCATCATGGTGCCCAGCAGAGAACTGCCCGCGCCCGTGAGCCCCTGACCGGCACCGGTCAGGGCCGTGGCGGCCGGGGTGGCCTGGGACTGCCAGCCCTGCATGGCGCTGGGCCAGGTCGGGGTGGCGGCCGTCAGGTTTTCCCCGAAGACCTGGGTCGCCCCGTCACCTTTTTGCACCATGACGGCGAGCTGGTTGGTGTCGGCGTTCCAGACCATGCCGGCCTGCTTGGCTACGTCCGGCACGGGGGCGTAGCGGGAGACCACGTAAAAGAGCGGTCCCTCCTGTTGCAGCTCGTCGGCGGTCTTGAGCAGTTGCATGGTGCTCTCGTAGTTGGGCCCCAGCATGGCGGTCATTCTGTCCTTGATCAGCGGCTGCTCGAACAGGTTGGCCTCGTTCGGATCGAAACCGACCAGCGGCTTGAGCAGGGCCCACATCAGCTGGCTGGTGGGGCTCATCATCAGCAGGGGGGCGACACAGGCGGACAACATCAGGCTCAGGCAGGCAGCCTTGAGCAACGGCATGATACGCATTGACAACATATCCAGTTAATTATCTGATTATTAAGGGTTATTCATTACCGCATCCCGGCGATGCCGGTGGGGGCCCACGGCAGCGCCCTGACAGGCCTTGGCGGGCGCAGGCAGGCTATCATATTGCTTCCGGAATGCCAGATGAGCCGACATTTATTGGTCAAGTCGAGGGCTCTGCTGGTCGCTTTACACTTTCACTCCCCCGTGACAGGAATTCCCATGATCCGTTGTGCAGGTTGTCTGCTGGCCCTTGGCTGGCTCTTCCCCGCGTTGGCCGCCCCGGCGTCCAACACCCTCAGCCACTCGGTGGGCACCGAGCTGGTGCTGCCCCTTGGTTCGCTGCCCGAGCGGGTGTGCTGGTATCAGGATCAGAAATACTCCCAGGGGGCCCGTATCCAGCAGGGGGGGCTCTGGCTGGAGTGCGCGCCGCAACAGGCGATGGAGACCAATGGTCCCCTGATCTGGCGAGAGGTGACGACGCCGTCACAGAGTGGTGAACTGGAGGGCAACCAGCGGACGATCCGGGTGGGCCAGTGAGCCTTTTCTTGATCCAGCTACAGACACGGGCGTGATCTCTATCGCATAATGCGGCTCTTTCTTCTCTTGACTGGGATCTAAGCAATGGCTCGTCGCTCTTCCAATGCACAACGTCGTCGCAGTAGCTGGTGGTACAAACGCTTGTTGGCAAGGGAGCGGGAAGAGCGCGAAGCGCGTTCCGTCCGGGATTGATACCGCATTGAACAACGGAGCCTCGGGCTCCGTTTTTATTGGTGACTAAACGTGCATTACCGCAGGCAGGTTTATTACCACAGGTGGATAATGGTGCCGCTCTGCCAATGCACAACGTCGTTGCCGCCGTGAGCTGGCGGTACCAACCCTTGTTGGCAAGGGAGCGGGAAGCACGCGAGGGCGCTGCGTCCGGGATGGATACGGCATTGAAAAACGGAGCCTCGGGCTCCGTTTTTATGGGTGACTAAAAGTGCATTACCGCAGACAGGTTTATTACCACAGGTGGATAATGATGCCGTTCTGCCAGTGCACAACGTCGTTGCCGTCGTGAGCTGGCGGTACCAACCCTTGTTGGCAAGGGAGGGAAGCGCGCGAGGGCGCTGCGTCCGGGATGGATACCGCATTGAAAAACGGAGCCTCGGGCTGCGTTTTTATTGGTGAATATAAGTGCATTACCGCAGGCAGATTTATTACCACAGGTGGATAATGGTGCCGTTCTGCCAGTGCACAACGTCGTTGCCGTCGTGAGCTGGCGGTACAACCCCTTCATT
This sequence comes from Aeromonas sp. ASNIH1, assembly GCF_002934285.1. NCBI lineage: Bacteria > Pseudomonadati > Pseudomonadota > Gammaproteobacteria > Aeromonadales > Aeromonadaceae > Aeromonas > Aeromonas sp. ASNIH1. The sequence continues at coordinate 1,894,895 of NZ_CP026228.1, forward strand.
CAGCAAAGACCGTCATGCGAGAACGGGGGCCATCGGGCCCCCGTTTTGCATTTGCAGAGGTTGGCTGCCTGCGACTCAGCGTTGCAGGGCGGCCAGGGCCAGCTCGACCCGCTTGGCGTACTCGGGGTCGGCCTGCTCGAAGTGCCTGAGCTGGGCCGCGACGATGGCGTCATCCTCCACATTGATGATGGAGCGGGCCAGGTTGGCGGCGAGGCGGGCACGCTGCCCCTCGTCCATCAGGCGGAAGAGATCCCCCGGCTGGCTGTAGTAGTCGCTGTCGTAGTCACGAAAATCGTAGTGCAGGGCAGCCCCTTCCAGACTCAGGGCCGGTTCGTGCTGCTCGCTCGGCTGCTGGGTGCCGAAGCGGTTCGGTTGGTAGTTGGGGCTGGCGCCACCGTTGCTGTCCGCCCGCATGGCGCCGTCGCGGTGGGCACCGTGGTGGAACGGGCAGCGCGGGGCGTTGACCGGCAGCAGGCCGTGGTTGACGCCGAGGCGGTAGCGCTGGGTGTCACCGTAGGAGAACAGGCGACCCTGCAACATGCGATCCGGCGAGAAGCCGATGCCGGGCACCACGTTGGCCGGGGTGAAGGCGGCCTGCTCCACGTGGGCGAAGTAGTTGTCCGGGTTCTGGTTGAGCTCCAGCACGCCCACCGGGATGAGCGGGTAGTCCTTGTGGGGCCACACCTTGGTGAGATCGAACGGGTGGATCTTGTAGGTCTGGGCTTCGGCCTCCGGCATCACCTGCACATAGACCTTCCAGCGCGGGAAGTCGCCCCGCTCGATGGCGTTGAACAGATCGGCCTGACTGGTCTCTCTGTCCTGACCGACGGCGGTGGCGGCCTCTTCATCGGTGTAGAAGCGGTGGCCTTGCTCGGTCTTGAAGTGGAACTTGACCCAGAAGCGCTCGTTGGCCGAGTTGATGAAGCTGAAGGTGTGGCTGCCGTAGCCGTTCATCTCCCGCAGGCTCCTGGGAATGCCGCGATCGCTGAAGAGGATGGTGACCTGATGCAGGGATTCCGGGTGGCGTGACCAGAAGTCCCAGGCGGCGGTGGCGCTGCGCAGGTTGGTGCGGGGATCCCGCTTCTGGGTGTGGATGAAGTCGGGGAATTTCAGGGGATCGCGAATGAAGAACACCGGGGTGTTGTTGCCCACCAGATCCCAGTTGCCCTGCTCGGTGTAGAACTTGAGGGCGAAGCCGCGCACGTCGCGCTCGGCGTCGGCGGCCCCCTTCTCGCCGGCCACGGTGGAGAAGCGCAGGAACACCGGGGTCTGCTTGCCGACGGCGTTGAACAGGTCGGCCTTGCTGAAGGCGCTGATATCGTGGGTCACGGTGAAGGTGCCGTAGGCGCCCGAGCCTTTGGCGTGCACCACCCGCTCGGGAATGCGCTCGCGGTCGAAGTGGGCGAGTTTCTCCATCAACCAGATGTCTTGCATCAGGACGGGGCCGCGGGGGCCGGCGGTGAGGCTGTTGTTGTTGTCGACGACGGGGGCGCCGTTGGCGCTGCGCAGGGTCTTGTCGGTCATGGCGGGTCTCCTTGTGATGAGTCGCCAGACTAGGGGAAGTGGGGGAGCGGCTCCAATGGAGTGTGCCTAACCCTTTGATTGGTTTCGCTGATGGGGGTGGAAACAGACGCCAGCCTTGCGGCAAGATGGGATTCAGCCAATCAGGAGGTCTCATGTCCATCACCATTCGCCGCGCCGGGCCGGAAGATGCCGCCGCCCTGCGGGATCTTCACGCCATGCCCCATGCTCAGGCGGGCACCCTGCAACTTCCCTTCCCCTCCCTGCAGCAGTGGGAGCAGAAGCTGACCCCGCGGGATGGCATCTACAGCCTGCTGGCGGAGTGGGAGGGGGAGGTGGCGGGTGCGCTGGTTCTGATGGTGGAGCCGGCCCCCCGTCGCCGCCACGTGGCGAGCATCGGCATGGCGGTACACGATGACTGGGCCGGTCGCGGGGTGGGCACTGCCCTGATGCAGGCTGCGCTGGATCTGGCGGACAACTGGCTCGGCTTGACGCGGGTGGAGCTGACGGTCTGGGCCGACAATCAGGCGGCCCTGGCCCTCTATCGCAAGGCGGGCTTCGTGGAGGAGGGCGTAGCCCGGGATTACGGCCTGCGTCATGGGGTGCTGGTGGATGCCCTCTACATGGCCAGGGTGCGCCGATGATCGACTATCGCGAGCGCCTGACGCCGGTGCTGCGGGCACTGGAGCAGGATCCGGATCTCTCCATCGAGGCGCTGGCGAGTCGCGCCTGCCTCTCCCTCTACCACTTCCACCGAGTGTTCACCGCAGTGGCGGGCGAAGCCCCCGGCGAGATGTGCCGCCGCCTGCGGATGCAGCGGGCGGCCTGGCAGCTCTGCTACACCGATGCCAGCGTCACCGCCATCGCTCTGGGGGCGGGGCTTGGCAGCTCCCAGGCTTTCGCCAAGGCGTTTCGCCGTCACTATGGTTGCACCCCGGGGGCGTTTCGCCGCGACAAGGGCAAGAACGGACACCTGGATCGCAAGGAAGGACACGCATGGCAAGGGGCACTCCCTTATGCTGAAGGCCACTCATCAGCAAGGAGCAACACCATGAACACCGTCGAGATGGACGCCCGCACCCTGGCCTATATCCGCGTGACCGGCCCCTATGGCGAAGGGTATGACGCCGTCTGCCATCGCCTTCACCAGTGGGCCGCGCCCCGTGGCCTGGAAGGGGGAGAGTGGATCTTCATCTACCACGACAACCCCGAGGTGACGCCGCCGGCCCAGTGCCGCACCGACATCGGCATCAGCGTACCGGTGGGCACCCTGGGGGCGGGGGAGGTGGAAATTCAGCTCATCCCCGCCGGGCGCTACGCCCAGTCCCGCTATCTCATCACGGATCGCAGCCAGTACGGGGAGCGCTGGCAGGAGCACATCGGCGATATCGTCGCGGCTGGGCTCGCCTTTGGGGACGGCCCCTGCTTCGAGCTCTATCACAGCGTGAGCAATGACCCGCTGCGGGATGACGTGAGCTTCTGCTCCAGCGTGCGCTAGGCAGGCGGCAATAAAACGAGGCGCCCAAGGGCGCCTCGTTTTATTTGGGGTCAATGACCACCGCAGATATCAGGGCTGGCTGGGCACCTTGTTGCGGCGGGACTTCCACCACCAGCGCAGGCGGATCTGGGAGATGAGCATCCCCGCCAGCATCAGGGCGCAGCCGACCACGGCCCGTTCGTCCAGATGTTCCCCCAGCAGCAGGACACCGCCGATGGCGGCGAACACCGTCTCCAGGCTGAGGATGATGGCGGCGTGGGCCGGATGGGCACCGCGCTGCCCCACCACCTGCAGGGTATAGCCGATGCCGACCGAGACCAGACCGGCGTAGAGCAGCGCCTGCCAGCCCGCCACGGCACCACTCGCCGTCGGGGTCTCGATGACGAAGGCCGTGGCCAGGCTGAGCAGGCCGCACACCACGAACTGCACCCCGGCAAGGCGAATGGGGGCGACCCGGTTCGAGTAGTGATCCAGCACCAGCAGATGCACGGCCCAGAACAGGGCCCCGATCACTTGCAGCAGATCGCCGTAGCCAATGGTGAACTCCTCGGTGATGCTGAGGTAGTAGAGCCCGGCCATGGCGATGAGGGCGCCAATCCAGGTGTTGGCCCCGGTCTTGTGGCGCAGGGCCAGACCGATGACGGGGACCAGGATGATGTAGAGACCGGTGATGAAGCCCGCCTTGGCGGCCGTGGTGTAGAGCAGTCCCACCTGTTGCAGGGAGGCGGCGGAGAAGAGCACGGTGCCGGCGATGAGACCCCCGGTCAGCAGCAGGCGGTGATCACCGGCAGGCTGGGGCGGCTGGCGTGACTTGAGCCACCACAAGAGCGGCAGCAGGGAGAGGGCGCCCAGCAGGAAGCGCAGGCCGTTGAAGGTGAAGGGCCCCATGTGATCCATCCCCAGACGCTGGGCGACGAAGCCCAGCCCCCAGATGGCGGCGGCCATCAATAACATCATGTTTGAACGCATACGGAATCATCCCTGAGAAAGAGTCTCGGCGGCACTCGGGCCCCGCCATTACGATACCTGCGAGAAGGGGCGTTTGTCGTCAGCCATTTGTTGCCGGGCGAGGGCAGGATCAGCGGCTGGCCAGCTTGGCGAGCAGGGGCAGCAGGGCGAGCAGCAGCAGGTTGCCCCTAAGGATCCAGATCACCCAGAACTGCTGCTGGGTGGAGACAAGGGGAGCCCGTCCCTGGCGCAAGGATCGGCGCCAGTGGTGGAACAGCCGGCTGGGATAGCCAAAGCTGATGGCCATGGCGAAGAACATCAGCAGCTTGGTGCGGTAACCCGGATTGGCAAGCAGGATGGCCGGTGGCTGGGGATGGGCGACCACCAGCAGCACGCCCGTGATGAAGATGAGCAGCAGGGCCAGGGCGGCCAGGCTGTCAGCCAGCAGCAGCTTGCGCACCTGCTCGATGGACATGCCGCGCCGGAACAGGAAATACTCCGAGGTGATGGCACCGGTCAGGGTGATCACGGCGCAGTAATGGAGGGCAGTCAGCAGTTCCGGTTTCAACATCCAGGCCAGTTCCTTCTCGTTGGCCACCCGATGCGCTTCCCTTTGGACGCCATCAGGTGGGGCTGATATTCTGACACTACACGATGTCAGGGGATAGCATGGAGTCAGGGTTGGATAAGCGAGCAGTCTCCAAAAAGACCTGGTCCCTGGTGGCACGGATGCGCCTGGGCCTGCTTCTGCTCTTCATTCCCGTCCTGATGCTGGGCGCCATCTACTACCTGCACATGGAGCGCAGCCTGCAGCGAGAGCTGCAACAGCGCCTGCTCGCCACCAATCACCAGTTGCGCCACGTCTTCATCGAGCCCTACCTGAACGAGATGGAGCGTCAGTTCTCCCTCATCTACGACCAGATCAAGGTGGAGGACATCAGCGGCCCCCGTCTGCGCAACACCGACTCCTATCTCAGGGAGTGGCGTCTCTACAAGGGGGTGATGGCGGATCTCATCTACATCTATGTGGGCACCGCCGAGCGCCAGATGCTGATCTACCCCGAATGGCAGGCGGATGCGGACTTCGATCCCAGGGTGCGCCCCTGGTATCAGCTGGCCAGCCAGCATGTGGGCAAGATGGTCTGGACCGAACCCTACTACGACTACACCAACGGCACGCTGGTGATCGCCCTGGCGCGGGCCATCACTGACAAGGAGGGCAAGGTGCGGGGGGTCTTCGCGGTGGATGCCATCCTGGCCCCCTTCTCCGCCCAGCTGAACCGGCAGTGGAACAGCGGTTACCAGATGATCGTCAACCAGTCGGGCAAGGTGCTGGCCCACCCCGATCCCTCACAACTGCTCAAGCCCATGATGCACCCGACCTGGCTCTCCCGCTTCAGCGGAGAGGACGGCATCTTCCTGGATCAGGCGTCTCGCCAGTTCGTGGCCTACAGCCGCCTGCCGGACCACAACTGGGTGCTGATCAGCGTGTTGCCCGCCTCCAGCATCCAGGCGGTGGTGGCGAGTGCCTCCCTCAACGTGCTCGGGATCATCGTGCTGGCCAGCGTGCTCTACATGGTGCTGGCACTGATCTGGTCCCGTTATTTCAGGCGGATGCTGGACGAGATCGCCACCGTGATCCGGGCCAGCCGGACCCAGCCTGACGAGGTGCACCAGGGGGGGATGCGCGAGCTCAGGCACGTCTATGCCGAGCTGGCGGAGGTGAGCAAGGATTATCACGAGGTGCGCCAGCAGGCGAACCTCGACAAGCTGACCGGCCTTTACAACCGGCGCTTCTTCGACGAGCGGTTGAATCGGCTGCTGCTCGATCAGGAGAGCTTCTGCCTGGCCATGATCGATCTGGACGGTTTCAAGCGGATCAATGACACCTATGGCCACCAGACCGGGGACGTGGTGCTAAAGCGGGTGGCCAGCTTTGGCGCCAAGCTGCTGGGGGATCATGGCTGGGTATGCCGCTATGGCGGGGAAGAGCTGGTGGTGCTGTTTGCCAATCCCGATATCCACTTCTGCCAGATGCTGCTGGAGCAGTACAGGATTGGGGTGGCCTCCCTGCACTGGCGTGAACCCGGTCTTGGGATCACCTTCAGCGGCGGCCTGGTGGCGAGTGCCTCCGGGCTTGGGGCCAGGAGCCTGCTGACCATGGTCGATGCCGAGGTCTATCGCGCCAAGGGTGACGGCAAGAATCGCATCTACATGGTGGATCCCCTGGCTCCCCGGGACGACTCGCCATCAGGGGATGGCATGTTGAGCAAAGAAGAGGCCTGAGGGCCTCTTCTTCATTGCGCGGATCAAGGGTGCAACTGCCAGGTCCAGAGGGGCCAGCCCAGCTCCTCGGCGCACTGGCGCAGGGCGGGGGCCGGATTGACCGCATGGGGATGGCTCACCGCCTGCAGCATGGGCAGATCGTTGTGGGAATCGCTGTAGCCGAAGCTCCCCTGCCAGAGGTGTTCCTTTCCGGCAAAGAGCTGGTTGATGCGGGCCACCTTGCCTTCGCGAAAACTCAGGGTGCCGCGGGTCTGGCCGGTCAGCATGCCGGCTTCCTCGTCGAGCAGGATGGCCACGCAGTGATCCATCCCCAGCATCTGCGCCATGGGGGCCACCAGATGCTCGCCGGAGGCGGAGATGAGCACCAGCTCGTCGCCACGCTGGCGGTGCCACTCGATGCGGGCCAGCCCCTCGGGGTAGAGGCGCTCCCGCAGCACCTGTTCGGCAAAGCGGGTGCAGAGGGAGTCGAGCCACTGGCGCGTCCTGCCTGCCAGCGGTTGCAGGGTGAAGGCCATGTACTGGTGCATGTCCATCTTGCCCTGGTGGTAGAGGGACATCATGGCCTGCTCCTCGGCCACCATGCCCGCCGGGGCCAGCTCCTGGGCCACCATGTACTCCAGCCAGAGGCTGGCGGAATCCCCCGCTATCAGGGTCTCGTCCAGATCAAACAGTGCCAGGGCCATGGCTGCTCCTCGGGTTGGCTGCCAGCATCGGGGAACTGGCTGAAAAATGAATGGGATTCATGGCGTTATGCTACCTCACAGAGTTGATCCCGGGCCACCACCAGGGTCACGGCGCTGCCTACCGGCAGCAGATCACCGGCACGGCGGTTGAGGCAATCCACCGTCAACAGCCCTGCCTCGCACTCCACCTGATAGCGGATGACGTTGCCGAGCAGCTGCTGCTGGCGAACGATGCCGGGCAGGCTGGGCTCGTGGCTGGTCGCCCCGGCGGGCAGCAGGGTGATGGACTCCGGTCGCAGCGCCAGCTTGCCGCGAAAGCGCGGGCCGAACAGGGATTTGGCCTGCTCGCCATCCAGCAGGTTGTAGTTGCCGATAAAGCCCGCCACGAACTCGCTGGCGGGGCGGGTGTAGATCTGCTCCGGTGTGCCGCTCTGGACGATGGAGCCCTTGTTCATCAGGAAGATCCGATCCGACAGGGTCAGCGCCTCCTCCTGATCGTGGGTCACGAAGATGGTGGTGAGCTCGAGGCGCTGCTGGATCGCGCGGATCTGCTGGCGCAGGCTGCGGCGGATGCGGGCATCCAGCGCCGAGAGCGGCTCGTCCAGCAGCAGGATCCGCGGTTGCACCACCAGCGCCCGGGCCAGCGCCACTCGCTGGCGCTGGCCGCCGGAGAGTTCGCTCGGATAGCGGCGCTCGAAGCCGGTCAGCTCCACCAGCTCAAGCGCCTCTTGCACGCTGGCGGCGAGATCCCGCCCCGGCTGGGGCTTCATCTTGAGGCCGAAGGCGACGTTGTCCCACACCGTCATGTTGGGGAAGAGCGCATAGCTCTGGAACACCATGCCGATGCCCCGCTTCTGGGGTTCCTGCCAGGTGATGTCCTCACCGGCCACCCGCACCTGACCACCATCCACCGGGGTGAGCCCGGCCAGCGCCCGCAGCAGGGTGGATTTGCCGCAGCCGGAGGGGCCGAGCAGGGTCACCAGCTCCCCCTTGCGGATGCCGAATTCGATCCCCTCGAACACCTTGGTGTCGCCGTAGGATTTGTGCAGTTGATTCACTTCTAGATGGAACATGTTGATTCACCGATGAAATCTGTTGGCCGCCCAGGTGAGCAGCAGGGTCAGCAGGAAGTAGCTCATCACCAGGGCGCTGGTGAAGTGGCCCGAGGTGGCGCGCATGTTGTAGAGGTAGACCTGCAGGGTCTCGTAACGGGTGCCCACCAGCATGTTGGCAAACACGAACTCCCCGAGCAGGAAGGAGAGGGAGAGAAACAGCGCCGCCAGCAGCCCCTTGCGCAGGCAGGGGATCACCACCAGCAGGAAGGCGCGGGCGCTGCTGGCCCCCAGCAGATGGGCGGCATCCATCAGATCCTTGAGCGGCACCCCTTGCAGGCTGTTGGCCAGCGCCCGGTACATGAAGGGGAGCACCACGGTGAACCAGGTGCCGATCAGGATCCACGGCGTGCCGATAATGGGCAGGACGCCGTCGGCGTAGATCTGCAGCAGCCCCACCGAAGAGACCACGGGCGGCACCGCGAAGGGGAGCAGGATCAAGAGGTTCATCCAGGGATCCAGCCTGGGGAAGTAGTAGGCCACCACCAGTACGGTGGGCACCAGCACCAGGGTGCCCAGCAACAGGGTGGCGAAGCAGACCAGGAGGCTGCGGCCAAAGGCCGCCAGAAAGCGCGGGTCGCCCCAGAGCTTGAGATACCAGTCGAGGGTGAAGCCATCCGGCAGCAGGGTCGCCCCCCAGCGAGTGGAGATGGAGTAGAGAAAGGTGGCCAGCAGCGGCAGCAACAGGGTGGCGACCAGCGCCCCCAGCACCCATCTGGGCCAGCGCGGCGTCAAATCATGCATGGGATTGCCCCTTGTTCACATAGCTCTTTTTCAGCAACCACTGGTTGGCGGCTGTCACCACCCCCAGCAGCACCATCAGGATCACCGCCAGCGCCGCCGCGAGATTCGGCTCGAGGAAGATGTCGCCGGAGACCAGACTGGCCACCCGGATGGTCACCAGGTTGAAGTTGCCGGTGGTGAGGGCGTAGGCGGAGGCATAAGCCCCCACTGCGTTGGCAAACAGGATGATCAGGGTGCCGAGCAAGGCGGGCGTCAGCACCGGCAGCGCCACGTGCCACACATACTGGCCCTTGCTGGCGCCAAGCAGGGCGGCGGCCTGGGGCCACTCATCCTGCAGGGCGTCGAACGCCGGGTAGAGCAGCAGCAGGGCAAGCGGGATCTGGAAGTAGGTGTAAATCAGGATAAGACCGCTGCCCGAATAGAGGTTGAAGCCGTCGATGAGGCCCCAGGATTTGAGCAGCAGGGTCACCGCGCCATTGATGCCGAGCACGATGATGAAGGCGAACGCCAGCGGCACGCCGCTGAAGTTGCCGGTCATGGTGACGAAGGCCAGCAGCACCCGCTTGACCCGCTCGCCGCTGTGGCGCAGCGCCGCCGCCCCGAGGGTGCCGATGGCGAGCCCCGCCAGGCTGGCGATGCCGGCAATGCGCAACGAGTTGCCGAAGGATTGCAGGTAGAAGGGGGAGCTCAAAATCTCCCGGTAGTGGTCGAGACCCCAGCCATCAGGGGTCTGGACGCTGCCCACCAGCACCCACACCATGGGGGCGAGCTGGAACAGGATCATCAAGAGGACAAAGGGCAGCAGCACCAGCACGGGCAGCCAGTGGCGGCGCACCCGGCGTGGCTTCACCTGTTGATCCGCGAGGATCTCGGTGGTGGCAGGCATCATCAGTGCACCTCGCGCATAAAGGCCGCCTTGAGCAGCGGGGGGGCTGCCGGCTTGTCGTGGGGAACCCCCAGCAGATCTGCCATCAGGGCGCAGAGCTGGGTCTGGGCGATCACTACCCCATCCGGCCAGCGCTCGACGAACGCATCGCCAAAGAGCCAGAGCGGCACGGTGCGCTCCTCGGCCAGGGTGCCGCCATGGCTGAGATCGTTGTTCATGCCGTGATCCGAGGTGATCATCACCTGATACCCCTCTGCCAGCCACTGGGGCAGCAGCTCGGCCAGCAGGCTGTCCATGCGGCGCGCCTGATTGCGGTACTGGCGGGAATCGAGACCGAACTGGTGGCCCGCATCGTCCACCCCCATGGGGTGGATCAGCAGAAAATCGGGGTCGTACTGGCTGCGCAGCCACTCGCCGTCCATCAGCAGGTGGCTGTCGGGGTAGGCGTCATCCCAGTAGAAGCAGCCGTGCTGGATGGGCAGTTGCTCGTCATGGGTGAAGCGATCGCGGGCCGCCAGCCAGGGGCTCTGGTTGTAGAGCTCGCTCACCCAGTGGTAGGCCGCCGCTGCGGTGCGTTTACCCGCGGCGCGGGCCAGATGGAAGATGGAGTCATGCAGACTGAGACGACTCACCCCGTTGTGGGTGATCCCGCTCGCCACCGGCGGCACGCCGGTCAGGATGCACTCGTAGAGAGGGCGGGAGAGGGAGGGCAGGGCGGCACTCAGGGTCGTATGCAGGCCGCGTTCTGCCTCCACCATGCCACAGAGGTAGCCCATGCAATGGGCTACCTCTGCTGCCAGGCCATCCACAAGTACCACTATCACCTTGTGTTGCACTGGCCACTCCTTACTGCATGTTGATCATGACGGTTTCCTGCCACTGGCGCGGCAGGGCCTTGGAGCTCTGCTCCCAGGCGGCGTGATCCTGCACCGGCTTGGCATTGGCATACTGCTCGGCCGGCAGCAGCTTGGCTTTCACGTCATCCGGCAGGGTCACGTTGCTGCGGATGGGGCGGGCGTAGCCACGGGCCAGGTTGATTTGACCGGCATCGGAGAGGATGTATTCCCGGGCCAGCTTGGCGGCGTTGGGGTTCTTGGCCCACTTGTTGATGATGGTGGTGTAGCCGGCGATGACGGAGCCGTCGCTCGGGATCACCACATCAAACTTCTTGGGGTCGATCTGGTCGCGGTAGTTGAGGGCGTTGAAGTCCCACAGCACCCCCACTTCCACTTCGCCTTTCTCGATGTTGGCGATGGTCGGGTCGTTCAGCGACAGACGGCCCTGCTTGGCCAGCTTGCCGAACAGATCCAGGGCGGGTTTCAGATTCTTCTCGCTGCCGCCGGTGGCATAGGCCGCCGCCAGCACGCCGTTGTTGGCCTGGGAGGCGACGCCCACGTCACCCAGGGTCACCTTGTAGTCGCCACCCAGCAGGGATTGCCAGCTGGTGGGGGCGGCCTTGACCAGATCCTTGTTGATCAGGAAGGCGATGGTGCCGGTATAGGCCAGCATCCAGTGGCCGTCCGCATCCTTGGCCCAGTTCGGAATGTCGGCCCAGGTGGAGGGCTTGTAGGGCTGGGTGACCCCCTGCTTGACCGCGACCGGGCCGAAGGCACCGCCCACGTCGCCGATGTCGGCGGTGGCATTGGCCTTCTCGGCGGCGAACTTGGCGATCTCCTGGGCGGAGCTCATGTCGGTATCCTGATGCTTGATGCCGTAGATGCTGCCGAGCTGCTGCCAGGTATCCTTCCAGTTGGCCCAGCTGTCCGGCATGCCGACGCTCTGGAGCTGGCCCTCACCGCGGGCGGCTTTTTCGAGATCCGCGATGTTCTCGGCGGCAAACAGCGGTTGACTGATGGCCACCAGGGCCAGTGCACTTGCGATCACGCTTTTCATCATCCCATCCCTCTGGACTAGGTCAGTTAAGGTTCGAGAGGGATGCTAGAGGGGAATTATGACGGTGGCGGGGCGCTTTGATGGCAGTTTCGTGACAATCGCCCTGTCATGGCGCTGTCATCAGGGGCGGTTACAACTCGGGGTCGACAACCTCTGGTCTACTCCAGTGGTGTGCAAACCCGAATGACCGACAGGGATGTGACAGTGACAGAGCGATTGAGTGAACAGGGGATGACTGATGGCCGCATACCCTCCAAGTGCGAACAGATTTGCCGGACCCTGCGCCGCTATATCGGCAGCGGACACCTGGCGGCGGGGCAGCAGCTGCCCGCCGAACGGGCCCTGAGCGAGCGATTCGCCACCACCCGCATCACCATCAAGGAGGCACTCTCCAGCCTCGAGGCGGACGGCCTCATCTACCGGGCCGAGCGGCGTGGCTGGTTCGTGGCGCCGCCTCGCCTCACCTACGATCCCGCCATCCACACCCACTTTCACCAGTGGATTGGCGAGCAGCAGCGCACCGCCGAGACCCGGGTGCTGGCCCATGGCAACCAGCTTGCCAGCAGCGAGTTGTGCCGCTGGATGGGTCTGGAACCCTTTACGCCGCTCTACGAGATCCGCCGCCAGCGGCTGATCGACGGTCGCCCCGTGCTCCACGTCAGCCATCACCTGCTGGCGAGCCGCTTCCCCGGCATCGCCAGCGCTCCCCTGGCCAGCTCCCTCACCGAGCTCTACCGGCAGCGCTATGACATAGGCCAGGGCTGGGCGAGCCTCGAGATCACCCCGTCGGCGGCCCGGGGAGAGATAGCCCGCGCCCTCAACCTGGCCCAGGGGAGTGCCGTGCTGCGGTTGGTGCGGGTCAATCATGACGAGGAAGGGAAGCTGGTGGATTGCGACATCGAGCACTGGCGACCGGACGCCATCCGCATCTGCCTGGATACCCGGGCACTGCAACCGCTCGCCACCGGTGCGCGGCAGGTGCAACTGGCAGAGTAGCGGCGTTCTGGCGCGCTGACATGGCGGATCCCGCAGGATCCACCGGGATCAGTTGTCGATGTTGGGGATCAGATCGTCGAAGCTCTGGTAGCCGCAGTCGGCCAGTTGCAGCGACATGGTGTAGGTCTTGCTGCCCTCCCGCTGGCCGATGGCGGGGCGGTTGAGCTTGAGCTCCTGATGCCAGTACTCCTTCATGCGATCGATCAGCGCCATGGCCTCGCTCTCCCCCAGATGGAGCTGGCACAGCGCCATGTAGTTGTTGGGCCTGTGCATGTTCTCCACCAGATAGTCCCCCAGCACCGACATGGCCTGGCGCGCCTGCTGGCGGGCGAAACGGCTGTGCTGCTCGAAGCTGATGCGCTCGCTGATGAGGAAGTGGTAGCTGTTGTCGATGCCAAGCTGCAGGATGCCGAGTTTCTCCAGCTTGCGCAGATAGAGGTAGCAGGAGGCATCGGTCAGGCCGTACTCCCGCTTGAGATCGATGAGGGTCTTGTCGCGCCAGAAGATGTTGGCGAGAAAGGCATAGAGCCCCGGCTCCTTGTGAAACGCCTCATCCTGCTCCTGGGTAAAGACGGCCCGGCGGCTCTGGGCATCCTGGGTCCGGTCCAGCAGCTCTTCGAAGGAGAGTCCCACCAGATGGCAGATCTCCAGCAGGGTGTCGAACGGCAGGGAGGGCTTGTTCATCATGCGCTTCACGGTGGCGATGGAAACTCCCATGGCTTCTGCCAGGGTCTGATAGCGGATCCCCTTGTCGGTCAGGGTTTTCTTCAGGGTGTCGAGGATGTGATTGGCCAGTGTCTGGCTGTAGGTCATGCAACTATTCCTTTATCTGCATTTTTAGTCGTGTCAGAAATTGAGTGGTTTGTCTGTATCGGGCTCAAATTTTGACACCTAGAAAAACCAGAGGAGGGTAACCCGGTGATAATGGCGGAAATGGCCTGACCAGTTGTGGTGCAAGGTGGCAGAAAGTGACACTCGGTGGTGCATATCCTTCAACCTTTCAACATTTTGCTGGTGATGCATATTACATCGCACATAATTCAACACGAATCGGATTCAATACCTTCCTGGTTGAGAAAACGATTGTTTGCTTCCAATTTAAGGGTTTTTTTAACCGCAAGGTTTTATTCTTTCCTGGCATTGAGCGGAACTCGCAAGAGGTCCGCTTTTTTTCTTTTCTCCGAATCTGAGCCCGTCGTCAAGAATGGGGCGCAGTTTTGGTACTTCCTGCGCCACCGACCCCGGAAGGCAGTCCTTTATTCCCCCTGATCGGCAAACAGCTTGGGGATCTCCCGCACCAGCCAGCTCTTGGCCTTGCCCATGGTGTCTCGCCGCCAGGCCAGCACGACCTGGATCTGGTGGCGATATTCGGGACTGATCACCTTGAGTCTGCCTGCCTTGATGTCCTCTTCAATCCAGCGCTGCGGCATGGTGCCGATGCCGAGCCCCGCCAGCAGGGCGTCCCGCTTCTCCCCCATGGTGCTGACGGTCAGGCGCGGCTGCTTGTCGAGCAGGCGGTAGGTGAGCACCGGCTTGCGCAGTGCCGTGTCGGCCACCGCGATGGCGCGATAGCGGCGCAGGGTCTCGTCCGCCAGGGGCTCGGGTTCCTGATGCAGGGGGTGATCGGGGTGGGCGACGTAGAGCATCACCTCCTCCCTGAGCACCTGGTGCTTGATGCCGGTCATGGCGATATCGGCATTGAGGGAGGAGATGAGCAGGTCGGCGCGGCCATCTTCCAGGCACTCCCAACTGCCCGCCAGCACCTCGGCGCGAAACCTCAGCCGGGTATCGGTCTGTTCGGCCAGCCGATCCACCAGGGGGTAGAGAGCCTGTACCGGCATCAAGGCATCGACGGCGATGGTGATGTCGGTCTCCCAGCCACGGGAGAGGGCCCGGGTCTCCCCCACCAGGTGCTCGGCCGCCTCCAGCAGCACCCGGCCCCGCTCCAGCAGCATGCGGCCCGCCGGGGTGAACTTGGTCCTGTGGCCGCTGCGGTCGAACAGCATGGCGTCCAGCTCGTCTTCCAGCTTTTGTACCGTGTAGCTCAGCGCCGAAGGCACCTTGCCCAGCTCGTCGGCCGCCGCCGCGAAGCTGCCACGACGGTCGATGGCGTCCAGCACCCGGATCGCCTCCAGGGTCAGCGCCCGCTCCTTGTTCGATTCCTTGGCCATATCCAACCTTCAATTTTTTTGAATGTGTTTACCAGATTATCTCGCTAACAACTTAGGGGAAGTCACTTTAATATTCAATCAACGCTTAGGCAGGAACGCCTGGCAGCCAAATAAAAGGTAGTTCCGGGCTGAGACATCCCCAAACACGATGTCTGATGTCAGCAAAAGAACAACATAGTATTTGAATGATCTCTTGCATGGATGCATTGATTCGGGCCCAAGGGGCCTTGGCAATGACATAAAACCCAAGAGAGTGAATGAACATGAAAAACGCAATCAAGATGCTGGCCGTTGCAGGCCTGATGACCGCAGGTGCCGCCCAGGCTTCCGTTCCCGCTGACTTCAATGCCGCCCCGGGCGTGCTGTTCGTCAACTGGAGCGCCACCGCCGCGATGGACGGCAAGGCCAACCCCATGCTGGAGGTGCGCGACGAGTCCGGTGATCTGCTGGCTTCCGTCCACGCCAACCTGATGGGCACCCAGCAGGTCGCCATCCCGAGCCGTACCCAGGGCAAGCTGACGGTGAGCCTGGGCAACGAAAGCAGCAGCTACCGCATCCCCTTCGGTCTGGGTGACGGTCGCCAGCGTTAATGAACCAACTTGGTCAGTGAGGAGCACACCATGATGAAATTGAGAGCCGCAGAAGCACGGGGCAAGGCCAACTTTGGCTGGCTGGATGCCCGTCACAGCTTCTCCTTCGGTCACTACTATGACCCGGAATGGATGGGACACTCTGCCCTGCGGGTCATCAATCAGGATCGGGTGGCGCCGGGTGGCGGTTTCGCGACCCACCCTCACGCCAACATGGAGATCCTCACCTGCGTGCTGCAAGGCACCATAGAGCACAAGGACAGCCTCGGCCACGCCGAGCAGATCCCGGCGGGGGATTTCCAGCTGATGAGCGCAGGGTCCGGCATCCGGCACAGCGAGTACAACCCCTCGCAGACCGAGCCGCTCTCCCTGCTGCAAATCTGGATCGAGCCGAATGAACACGGCACGACCCCGGGTTATCAGCAGAAGAAGATTGAAAACAAGCCCGGGATGACGCTGGTGGCGTCACCGGACGGCGAGGCGGGATCCTTCAGGATCCGCCAGCAGGCCAGAGTGTGGCGTCTGCAGCTCGCAGAAGGGGAGACCCTGGAGTGGGCACTGCAAGGGCGTCATGGTTACCTGCACATGATTTCAGGGGAGCTGACCGGCAACGGTCTGGCTGCCCGACCCGGCGACGGGCTGCTCAGCCGCGACGAGTCGAGCTGGGTGCTCACCGCCTCCAAGGGGAGTGAAGCCCTGCTGTTTGACCTGCCTTGATAGAAAAATCTTGGCGAAATGAATGAGTTAACAATTAGCTTTTACACTGTAAATACCATGATGGTAAGCAAAGGAATATGACGATGGACAAGATGAAAGATGTGGCACTGCTGGTGGGTCGTGTACTGCTGGCGCTGATGTTCGTGATGGCTGGCTGGGGCAAGATCGGCGGTTACGCCGGTACCCAGGGTTACATGGAAGCCATGGGCGTGCCCGGGTTCATGCTGCCCCTGGTGATCCTGCTGGAGCTGGGTGGCGGTCTTGCCATCATGCTGGGCCTGTTTACCCGCAGCCTCTCCGTGCTGCTGGCCGGTTTCACCCTGATGGCCGCCTTCATCTTCCACTATCAGCCTGCCGAGCAGATGCAGATGCTGATGTTCATGAAGAACGTCTCCGTGGCCGGTGGTTTCCTGGCCCTGGCGGCGGCCGGTGCAGGGGCTTTCAGCCTGGATGCCCGCCTCGGCAAGCACTGGTAATACCCTGACGTTTCAAGTTTTCCAACGCCTTTTGGCCGGTGCCCTGCACCGGCTTTTTTGTGCCCGCTTCCCGGGGATGCCATCTGTGTGACGGCGCGCAGTCCGGACGCCACAAGTGCCTTTTGCATCTTATCCCCCGATCCCCGACAATCCCGATTCGCGTGCCGTGACGGGAATGCCAGAGAGTGTCCCCCCGCGCACCCCCTCTTCATGAAATTGGCGGGAGTCGTCCATGTTTACCCTCTACCACTCCAATCAGCTGGATCTGCTCAAGGAGCTGCTGGTGAGCCGCATCCGGCAGGCTCCGCTCTCCCACCCCTTCGATCGGGAGCAGATCCTGGTGCAGAGTCCCGGCATGGCCCAGTGGCTCAAGCTGGAGCTGGCCAAGGCGTTCGGCATCGCCGCCAACATCGACTTTCCCCTGCCCGCGAGTTTCATCTGGGAGATGTTCACCCGGGTGCTGGCAGACGTGCCCCGCCAGAGCCCCTACAACAAGGGGGCCATGAGCTGGCACCTGATGACCATTCTGCCCACCCTGCTCGGCAGACCCGCCTTTGCGCCCCTCGCGGCCTATCTGGGGGGCAGTGACGGGGCGGCGCCGGAGCAGGTGCGGCTCTGGCAGCTCTGCCAGAAGGTGGCGGATCTGTTCGACCAGTATCTGGTCTACCGGCCGGACTGGATCGCCCGCTGGGAAGAGGGGGAAGGATTGAGCCAGGAGCTGGCCGGAGTGAGCGGTCAGGATTGGCAGCCCGAGCTCTGGCGCGAGCTGGTGGCCCGCACCCTGGCCCTCAGCCCCAGCGGCTACCACCGCGCCAACCTCTACGAGGCCTTCATCCACGAGCTGGAGCGCACCCGGGAGCTGCCGGGCAGGCTGCCGCAACGGGTCTTCGTGTTCGGCATCTCGGCCCTGCCGCCCCGCTACGTGGAGGCCCTGCTGGCCCTCGGCAGCCGCCCCGAGGTGGAGGTGCACCTGTTTGTGACCAACCCCTGCCGCTACTACTGGGGGGACTTGCTCGATCGCAAGACCCTGGCGCGCCTCGAAAACAAGCTCAAGCCCGGCACGGATCTCGAGACCCTGCAGGGCCCCGCCAATCCCTTGCTCGCCTCCATGGGCAAGCTGGGGCGCGACTACCTGCACCAGCTGATGGAGCTGGAGGTGCCGCAGATCGAGGCCTTCGTCGACATCGAGGATCGCGACGATGAGGGCAAGGTCACCTTGCTGCGGGCCATCCAGAAAGACGTGCTGGAGCTGGCGGAACGGGGGGCCGGCGAGTTCAGTCTTGATGCCAGCCACCACAAGAGCCCTGTCAGCCTGGATGACGGCACTTTGCAGATCCACGCCTGCCACGGCCCCATGCGGGAGCTCGAGGTGCTGCATGACCGGCTGCTGGCCCTGTTCGAGCAGGATCCCACCCTCACCCCCAAAGACGTGGTGGTGATGATGCCGGACGTCAACAGCTACGGCCCCTACATCCAGGCCGTCTTTGGCAAGGAGGGTGGCAAGGGGCGGGGCGGGGCCCGCGGCCAGATCCCCTTTGCGATCTCCGATCGGGCGGCGAGCCAAGAGAGCCCGCTGCTGCAAAGTTTCCTCGCCCTGCTCAGGCTGCCGAACGCCCGCTTCGGGGCGGGGGAGCTGCTCGCCATCCTGGAGGTGCCCGCCGTGCTGCGCCGCTTCGAGCTGGACGACGACGAGTTCAACGTGCTGCGACGCTGGGTGCAGGAGACCGGCATCCGCTGGGGGCTGGATGACGACTATCCCGAGCGCTTCGCGCTGCCGCGTCTGTCCGGCAACAGTTGGCTGTTCGGCCTGAGGCGCATGCTGCTGGGCTTTGCCATGGGGGACGGGGAGCCGGTGGCGGGGATCCTGCCTTATGCGGACATCGAGGGGCAGCAGGGGCTGATCCTCGGCAAGCTCGCCTGGTTCGTCGACTCCCTGGCGGAGTTTC
Organism: Aeromonas sp. ASNIH1; assembly: GCF_002934285.1. Lineage (NCBI taxonomy): Bacteria > Pseudomonadati > Pseudomonadota > Gammaproteobacteria > Aeromonadales > Aeromonadaceae > Aeromonas > Aeromonas sp. ASNIH1. Next base: position 1,913,362 of record NZ_CP026228.1, read on the forward strand.
TGCCCCGGCTGCAACAGGCGCAGCCGCTGGCCGAGTGGCACGCCTGCCTGCTGGCGCTGCTGGAGCGCTTCTACCTCGCCGACGAGGATGAAGAGCGCCAGCTCCAGCTCATCCGCAGCCAGCTCACCGACTGGCAGGCCCAGCTCGGCGAGGCCCGCTTCGAGCAGGCCATCAGTGCCGACCTGTTGCAGGACTACCTCGGCAGCGTGCTGGGGGAGTCCCGCTCCAGCCAGCGCTTCCTCGCCGGTCAGGTCAACTTCTGCACCCTGATGCCGATGCGCTCCATTCCCTTCCGCCAGGTCTGCCTGCTCGGCATGAACGACGGCGTCTACCCGCGCACCCTGCCCCCCATGGGCTTCGATCTGATGGCGGTGGCCTCGCGGCGCGGGGACCGATCCCGCCGGGATGACGACCGCTACCTCTTCCTCGAGGCGCTCCTCAGTGCCCAGCAGGGGCTCTACATCAGCTATCAGGGGTTCAGCGCCCAGGACAACAGCGAGAAGGTGCCCTCCGTGCTGCTGGCGGAGCTCATCGACTACGTGCGCCAGGGCTTCGTGCTGGCGGGGGATGAAGATCTCGACGACGACACCTCGGGCCGGCGGCTGCTCGAACACCTGATCGTGGCGCACCCCCTCACCCCCTACAGCCCGGCCTACTTTTACCCCGAACCCGGCTCCGGTCTCTTCACCTATGCTGCCGACTGGCTGCCGGCCCTGAGCCCGGAGCGGGGTGCCGCCAACTTCCAGAGCGGCGATCTGCCCCTGCCCGCGGAGTGGGGCAGGGAGCAGGGGCTGGAGCTGGCGGAGCTGCTGCGCTTCTATCGCCAGCCAGCCAGGTACTTCCTCAACCGCCGCCTCAAGGTGTGGTTCGAGCTGGAGGAGGCGACCATCGAAGACAGCGAGCCCTTCGAGCTGGACGGCCTGCAGCACTATCAGCTCAAGGCGCTGCTGCTGGAAGCTCATCTGACCGAAGGGGAGAGCGAGGCCCGTCGCCACCGGCTGCAACTCTCCGGCCTGCTGCCGCAAGGGTGGTTCGGCAGCCTGCTGCTGGAGGAGATCGACGACGAGATGGGCAAGCTGGCGGCGCGGCTGCGCCCCTGGACGGGGGACAAACAGGCGGTGGAGATCGACATCGCTCTGGCCCAGGGGCAGCTTCAGGGCTGGATAGACACCCAGAAGGGACGAGCGCTGGTGGTCAAACCCGGCAGCTTCAACGGCAAGGATCTGCTGCTGGCCTGGATCCAGCACCTTTGCCTCTCATTGAGCAGCGCCCCCGGCGACACCCTGTTGTTCGATGCCAAACAGAGTCTGCGGCTGCCAAGGCTTGCGGCGGACGAGGCGCGGCCCAGGTTGGCGGCCCTGGTGGCCCTCTGGACCCAGGGGATGAAGCGGCCGCTGCCCTTCTTCCCGAGCACCGCCTGGGAGTGGCTCAAGGCGATCGAGAAGGATCCGGCAAAGCCGGAGGAGGCCGACAAGGCGGCGCTTGCCCGCTTCAACGGCGGCTACATGGTGACGGGAGAGGGGCAGGACGTCTATGTCGCCCGCTGCTTCCCGGAACTCGATGACGAGGTGCTGGCCCAGTTGCAGGGGCTGGCCCGTGAACACCTGACCCCGCTCCATCAGGCGCTGGAGGAGTTGCAATAATGGCTAACCCGCTCAATCCCCTGCGTTTTCCCCTCTATGGCGAGCGGCTGATCGAAGCCTCCGCCGGGACCGGCAAGACCTATACCATCGCGGGCCTCTATCTGCGCCTCTTGCTGGGCCACGGCCCGGTTATCGAACAAGCAGGCGAGGAGGGGGGAGACGCCGGTCAGCCCTGTGCCCACGAGCGGCCCCTGTCGGTGACCGAGATCCTGGTGGTGACCTTTACCGAGGCGGCCACCGCCGAACTGAGGGGGCGGATCCGCGCCCGCATCCACGAGGCGCGTCTCGCCTTTATGCGCAGCCAAAGCACGGACACCCTGCTGGCCCAACTGCTGGCGGAGGTGGAGGATCACGATCTGGCGGCCCGTCGCCTGCTGGCCGCCGAGCGGCAGATGGACGAGGCGGCGGTCTTCACCATCCACGGCTTCTGCCAGCGGATGCTCAGGCAGAACGCCTTCGAGTCGGGCGCCCTCTTTGAAACCGAATTTTTGACCGACGACAGCCGGCTCCGGCTGCAGGCGGTGAGTGACTACTGGCGCGCCGAGTTCTATCCGGTGGATCAGCCCCTGGCCCGGGCGGTGCGAAGGCTCTGGCCGAGCCCCGCCGCCCTGCTGCGGGAGATGGGGAGCTGGCTCGACAACGACGAGCTGGAGATCCGCCCGGTGGCGGGGGACGAGACCCTGGCGGTGCGGCACAGCGTCGCCATGGCCCGCATCGGGGCGGTGAAAGCCGGGTGGCTGGCGCAGACGGACGAGATCCGCCGCCAGACCGAGGGGCAGATCAGCCGTTACACCGGCAAGAACTACGAGGGCTGGCTTGCCAAGATTGGCGACTGGGCGCAGGACGAGGCCAGCGGCTACGTCCTCCCCAAGGAGCTGGAGCGCTTCGGCCAGCAGGCGCTGGAGGAGAACCTCAAGAAGGGGGGAACGGTGCCCACCCTGCCGCTCTTTGGCGAGATAGACGCCCTGCTGGCGAGCCGACCCGGCATCCGGGATCTCGTCTTGCAGCGGGCGGCCAGGGTGGTGCGCAGCCGGATGCAGGAGAGCAAGCGCCAGGCCCATCAGCTCTCCTTCGACGATCTGCTGCGGGATCTCGACGGGGCGCTCGGCTCGGGCCTGGGGGAGCGGCTGTGCGAGCGCATCCGCGCCACCTACCGGGTCGCCATGATCGATGAATTCCAGGATACCGACCCCCAGCAGTACCGCATCTTCCATCGCCTTTACGGCGGTCACCAGGACACGGCGCTCCTGATGATCGGCGACCCCAAGCAGGCCATCTACGGCTTTCGTGGCGCCGACATCTTCACCTACATCCAGGCGCGGCGAAATGTGAGCGCCCACTACACCCTCGGGCGCAACTGGCGCTCAAGCCGCGCCCTGGTGGCGGCGGTCAACGGCCTGTTCGAGCGGGCGAAGGATCCCTTCATCTACGAGGCGGACATCCCCTTCCTGCCGGTGGAGGCGCAGGGCAAGAGCCGGGCACTGCTGATCGAGGGGCAGACCGCCCCCGTGCTGCACTGCTGGCAGCTCACCGGTCAGCCCACCTTCAACAAGGGGGAGTACCAGAGCAGGATGGCCCGCGCCACGGCGGCGGAGATCCATCGCCTGCTCACGCTGGCCCGGGAGGGCAAGGCGATGCTCGGCAGCGAGCCGGTCAGGGCCGGGGATATCGCCGTGCTGGTGCGCACCGGCGCCGAGGGCAAGCTGGTGCAGCAGGAGCTGGCGCGCCTTGCCATCGCCTCCGTCTATCTGTCGAACCGCGAGAGCGTGCTGGCCCAGGTGGAGGCGCGGGAGATCCTGCTGATCCTGCATGCCTGCCAGAACCCGAGCGATGAGCGAAGCCTTAGGGCGGCGCTCGCCACCGGCCTGTTCGATCTCGATGCCAGGGCCCTGGACGCGCTGGCCTCGGACGAGCGGGCCTGGGAGAGCGCGGTGCAGGAGTTCATGGGATACCGCGCGGTCTGGCATCGCCACGGGGTGCTGGCCATGCTGCGGGCCCTGATGCACGGGCGCAACCTCGCCGCCTCCTTGCTGGCGAGCCCCTACGGGGAGCGGCGGCTGACCAACTTCCTCCATCTCGGCGAACTGCTGCAACAGGCGAGCGGCGAGCTGGACGGGGAGTACGCCCTGCTGCGCTGGCTCGGGGAGGCGGTGAGCCAGCCCAACGGCCAGGACGGGGAGCAGATACTTCGTCTGGAGTCCGAGCGCAAGCTGGTGCAGATCGTCACCATCCACAAATCCAAGGGGCTGGAGTACCCGCTGGTCTTCCTGCCGTTCATTTGCAGCCACCGCGCCGCCGACACCCCCCTGTTCCACGAAACGGGGGAGGCGGGCAATCGCACCGTGCTCGATCTCACCGGCGCCGAGGAGTCCCTGGCCGAGGCCGACAAGGAGCGCCTCGCCGAAGACTTGCGCCTGCTCTACGTGGCCCTGACCCGGGGGGTCTATGCCACCTGGCTCGGGCTGGCGCCGGTGCGCTCCGGGGCGGGCAAGTCGGAGAAGACCGACCTGCACCGCACCGCCATCGGCTACCTGCTGCAAAAGGGGGAGGAGGGGGACGCCGGGACACTGGCGACCGCCCTCACCAACCTGGCCCAGGCCCTGCCGGGGGTGGCCGTCGGTGAGCCCTCGCTCACCCGCCCGGCCCCGCTGCCCGCCGAGGCGGAGAAGCCGGGGGAGCCCACCGTGCGCACGTTCCAGGGGCAGCTTGAGCGGGACTGGTGGATCAGCTCCTACTCCGGGCTCGCGGCCCAGGGCAACGGCCACGGCAAGGGGGTGCTGGCCAACCCCGGCTTCGACGACGAGGTGGCCACCGAGGCTGCGGTCACCGTGCAGGAAGAGGAGGCGCCCGCCCCTTCCATCTTCACCTTCCCCAAGGGGGCGCGTCCCGGCACCCTGCTCCACAGCCTGTTCGAGACCATCGACTTCGAGCACGCGAAGGGCGAGTCGCTGGCACAGCACATCGCCGCCCTGCTGACCCAGGAGGGGTTCGACGAAGGCTGGGCCCCCGTGCTGCAACAGCAGGTGGAGGCGGTGCTGGATACCCCCCTTGAGACCGGCCTTGGGGATCCGGTGCGGCTGCGGGATCTGGCCCCCGAGCGCAAACAGGTGGAGCTGGAGTTCTTCCTGCCCATGGGGCGGGTGACGGCACCGGCGCTGACCGCACTCTGCCAGCAGCACGACCCCCTGTCGCGGGGCGGCAAGCCGCTCGGTTTTGCCACCGTGCAGGGGATGCTCAAGGGCTTCATCGACCTGGTGTTCGAGTGGCAGGGGCGCTGGTATCTGCTCGACTACAAATCGAACCACCTTGGCATGAGCCCCGCCGATTACGGCCGCCCGGCCCTGGAGCGGGCCATGGTGGAGCATCGCTACGATCTGCAATACCAGCTCTATTCGCTGGCCCTGCATCGGCTGCTCGCCTTGCGGCTGCCGGGCTACGATTTCGACCGGCATTTTGGCGGGGTCTTCTATCTCTTCCTGCGCGGCATGCCCCAGGGGGGCATTTTCCATGCCCGGCCCAGCCGGGAACTGGTGCTGGGGCTGGACGAGTTGTTTAGTAAAGGTGTGACGTCTGACGATCATCGTTTAGAAAAATCGAACAAGGCTGAGGCATGAGGGGCGAGATGAAGGGCGAAACCATGATAGAGCGGCTGAAAGCCTTGGCGCTGGCGGGGCGCATCCGCCAGCTTGACCTGCAATTTGCCAGGCTGGTGGCCGACCTTGGCGGCTGCCCCGAGCTGGTGCTGGGGGCCGCGCTCGCCTGCCATGAGCTGGGGCGCGGCCACGTCTGCCTGCCGCTGGCGATGCTCGCTCAGGGCGGTGACGGGCAGGGATCCTCGCGTCCCTTCGGGCTGGATCCGGATCAGAGCCGGGATCTGCTGGCGGATCTCGCGGATCCTGCAAGCTGGCCCGCCCTCTTTGCGGCCAGCCCCCTGGTGGGGAGCGAACAGGAGGAGGGGGAGACCCCCCGCTGGCCCCTGCGGCTCTGGGGGGATCGCCTCTACCTCACCCGCTACCACGACTTTGAGCTGGGGGTGGCCCGCCACCTTAGCGCCTTGAGTGAACGGGCCGAATGGCCGGAGATTGCCCCGGCCCTGTCACGCCTCTTTGCCCGCGACTACGGCCTGGTGTTCGGGGCCCTGCTCAAGGCCCGCCTCGCGCCGGATTTCTCCGTCCGCCACTTTGTGGAGAAGTACCTGGATCTGGTCTTCCCCCATGAGGTGGAGTGGCCCGCCGTGGAGACCCTGCTAAAAAGCGCCCAGGCGGCCAGCGAGCTGGAGCGGCTGGATACCCTGGTACCCGAGGCGCTCTGCTGCAACGGCCAGAAGCTGGCGGCGGCCACGGCGGCGGCGCGCCCCTTCGCGGTCATCTCCGGCGGCCCCGGCACCGGCAAGACCACCACGGTGGCCAAGCTCCTCGCCATCCTGGTGGAGACCGGCCTGCAAGGGGGCAAGGCCCCGGCGATCCGGCTGGTGGCCCCCACCGGCAAGGCGGCGGCGCGTCTGACCGAGAGTATCGGCTCTGCCCTGCAGGCCCTGGATCTGCCCCCCGAGTGGGTGGAGGCCATCCCCACCGAGGCGGGCACCCTGCACCGGCTGCTCGGGGTGATCCCCGGGCGCAGCCAGTTCCGCCATCACAGAGGCAACCCGCTGCACCTGGACTTGCTGGTGGTGGACGAGGCCTCCATGGTGGACCTGCCGATGATGGCGCGCCTGCTGGATGCACTGCCGAGCCATGCCCGCCTCATCCTGCTCGGCGACAAGGATCAGCTCGCCTCGGTGGAGGCGGGGGCCGTGCTCGGGGATATCTGCAGCTTTATCGAACAGGGCATCAGCCCCGCGCAGGCACACTGGCTCTCCCGCCAGACCGGCTATCGCCTGCAAGGCACGCCATCAGGGGCCAGCGTGCGCGACAGCCTCTGTTTGCTCTCCAAGAGCTGGCGCTTCGATCAGCATTCGGGCATCGGCCAGTTGGCGCGGGCCTGCAACAGCGGCGACGGGGCGGCGGTGGAGGCGGTCTGGGGCGCAGGATTTGGCGACATCCGCCTGCACCCCTGGGCGGGGGAGGCCTACAACGCCCTGATTGCCGAGGGGGTGGCCGGTTATGGCAGCTACCTCAAGGCGGCCCGGGCCGGCGAGGACCCGGCGGCGGTGTTCAAGGCGTTCAACGGCTTCCAGATCCTCTGCGCCCTGCGGGACGGCCCCTTCGGGGTGACGGGGCTCAACGAGCGGCTCGAACTGGCCCTCGCCAAGGCGGGGCTGATCCAGCGTGACGGCGACTGGTATGCGGGCCGCCCGGTGATGGTGGTGCGCAACGACCACGGGGTCGGCCTCTACAACGGCGACATGGGGCTCTGCCTGCCCGATGACACCGGCCGTCTCAAGGTGTGGTTCGAGCAGCCGGACGGCACCCTGCGGGCCCTGCTGCCCAGCCGTCTGCCGCCCCACGAGACGGTCTACGCCATGACCATCCACAAATCCCAGGGCTCGGAGTTTGCCCATACCGTGCTGGTGCTGCCCGACAGCCCCAGCCCGCTCCTGACCCGTGAGCTGGTCTACACCGGCATCACCCGCGCCAAGGCCCGCCTCGATCTCTACGGCGATCGCGCCCTGCTGGCCCAGGCCGTGCGGAAAAAGACCGAGCGTTATTCGGGGTTGGCACAGAGGTTGGGGGAGATTGATGGGGGGCTGTAGAAGTTATTTTTCTATTTTAATTGTGCTCTAATGGGGGGGATATGATTTTCAGTGATCGTGAGATAAAAATATCTGAATCTTTAACTGAGGAAAAATGGGCAGAGGTAATAGCAGCAGTCTCAGGGAGAGACGATTTAACATTGAAGATAGAAGGTGTTGATGTTTTTTTGAAAGAGATGTCGATTCCTGTGGAAATAAGTGGGATTTCCATCGCCAATGCAGTTTTTAAAAATAAAATTAAAATAAGTGGATTGAGTAACGGACGATTCTTATCGGTTAAAAACTCTAGGTCATCATTTCTTTCAGGGGTGAGGATAGAAAATGTATCATGTAACTCGTTTGAATTTTCTGATTCAGAAAACATGATTGAATCTGATGATGAAATGAATCTCATTGTGACTTTTACATCATGTGGGTTTGATAACTTCATATACTCTTCTTTTTTCCTCCCATCTTTTAACAAAGTGCTTTTTTCTGACAAAGTAAAAATAGAGTCAATGTCAGATCACAATGACAACTCATTACATTTTATTGAGTGCATATTTTCTGATGGACTTTCTTGTGAGCTCGTGAATTTCAAGAACAAGAATTTATTTATAGAGAATTCAAAAACTATTAAAAGTAATGAAAAAGAAAAAATATCAGTCACTTTTTCATGTCGAGGCGGTGATCTGAATAATTTTGAGATTAAACACTCCGTTCTTACTGGGGCGTACTTTAAACTATTTAAAACAAACTTCTGTGATATCGCAATAGATCATTGTGTCATTGAGGAACTAGGGAAGGTGCGAACAAGTCCCTGATATGAGATCATGTTTGTCATCTGGAGCCATGAAAAAGGGTTCATCATGAGTCATCAGCTCACCTTCGCCGACAGTGAATTCAGCAGTAAGCGCCGTCAGACCAGAAAAGAGATTTTCTTGTCCCGCATGGAGCAGATTCTGCCATGGCAAAACATGGTGGAAGTCATCGAGCCGTTTTATCCCAAGGCTGGTAATGGCCGGCGACCTTATCCGCTGGAAACCATGCTACGCATTCACTGCATGCAGCATTGGTACAACCTGAGCGATGGCGCGATGGAAGATGCTCTGTACGAAATCGCCTCCATGCGTCTGTTTGCCCGGTTATCCCTGGATAGCGCCTTGCCGGACCGCACCACCATCATGAATTTCCGCCACCTGCTGGAGCAGCATCAACTGGCCCGCCAATTGTTCAAGACCATCAATCGCTGGCTGGCCGAAGCAGGCGTCATGATGACTCAAGGCACCTTGGTCGATGCCACCATCATTGAGGCACCCAGCTCGACCAAGAACAAAGAGCAGCAACGCGATCCGCAGATGCATCAGACCAAGAAAGGCAATCAGTGGCACTTTGGCATGAAGGCCCACATTGGTGTCGATGCCAAGAGTGGCCTGACCCACAGCCTAGTCACCACCGCGGCCAACGAGCATGACCTCAATCAGCTGGGTAATCTGCTGCATGGAGAGGAGCAATTTGTCTCAGCCGATGCCGGCTACCAAGGGGCGCCACAGCGCGAGGAGCTGGCCGAGGTGGATGTGGACTGGCTGATCGCCGAGCGCCCCGGCAAGGTAAGAACCTTGAAACAGCATCCACGCAAGAACAAAACGGCCATCAACATCGAATACATGAAAGCCAGCATCCGGGCCAAGGTGGAGCACCCGTTTCGCATCATCAAGCGACAGTTCGGCTTCGTGAAAGCCAGATACAAGGGGTTGCTGAAAAACGATAACCAACTGGCGATGTTATTCACGCTGGCCAACCTGTTTCGGGCGGACCAAATGATACGTCAGTGGGAGAGATCTCACTAAAAACTGGGAATAACGCCTTAAATGGCGAAGAAACGGTCTAAATAGGCTGATTCAAGGCATTTACGGGAGAAAAGATCGGCTCAAACTGAAAAAATGAAATGACTGAGTCAGCCGAGAAGAATTTCCCCGCTTATTCGCACCTTCCCTAGACCTACATACAGTAAATGATGGTAAGGATAGAACGGAAATTTATAATCTGTATATAACAAATTCCAATGTGGGAATGTTATTGTTGAATAATAGAGATATTATTCATCCTTTATCTTTTGTTGGTAGCACATTTAAAAGTCCGCCACATTTTTTTGGCGCTAAAATAACAAGTGGTAGTCGCTTTCCAAATCGGGAGAGTTTTATAAGCAGAAATGGAAAGCGTGATGCTGCATGCTATAGGGTATTACGATCTCATATGGAGGCGCAGAGAGACAGAACTCTTGAGGGCATGTTTTTTTCTTTGGAACAGGAAAGTTTATGTAATGAAGAGAATGGAATAGAACATTACATAAGTAAAATGTATCATGTTTTCTCAAACTATGGCACAGACTATATAAAACCATTGTTATTATTGTTAGTTTTTGCTTTTATATTTACTTTTATTTATGGGTTATATATGTCTGAATCTATAGGGCTATCTAATCCAATAGACTGGGACCTTCTTAAATCATCATTCATATATTCATTGAAGCAAATACTTCAGCCATTTTCATCTTTAAAAGATATGACTCCATTAGGTGATGGGAAGGGGGAACTGTCGCTAGTAATTATTCTGGTTTCAATTTTACAGAGTTTTATCAGTCTAGTGTGCATTGCTCTATCAGGCTTAGCTATTCGATGGCGGTTTAAAAGAGATTAATGTTAAATCTCGTATGTTGGGTTGTGTAGGCTAAGCACCAACCTACCAATTGTGTAGGTTGTGGCTTAGCGTAGCGAAGCCCAACGTTTACCGCGAACTCTCTTTATTCCTGCCCCTTATCCCCAGCCCTTCTCCTCTTTTTTAATAAACGGGAGACGGGGGAAATCACGTCGTCCGATTACGCTTCGCTAATCGAACCTACGTGGCTGCCACCTCGATGATTTGATCCGTCCAGACAGGGGCTGCTTGGTTGCTCCTCCCCCTGCCAAGGGGGAGGCGGGGAGGGGGTCATGGCTCCATCCATCAATCGGCACGGCACATCCCGACCCTCCCCTTGCAAAGGGGAGGGGGCAAAGCAGAGGGTTCACCGGTTGCGTGGCAGAGTGGTATCACTCGAACTGCTCTCCTGCCTTCAGGGGCGCCGAGCCGCCAAAAAAACGGGGCCCGGGGTGTCCCCCGGGCCCCACATCCGATGGCCGTGTCAGATGCTGGATTTGACGCTGACGAACTCGGGGTAGGCATCGATGCCGCACTCGTGGACATCCACACCCATCATCTCTTCCTCTTCGCTGACCCGCAGGCCCATGGTGGCCTTGAGCAGGCTCCAGACCACGAGGGAGACGACAAAGACCCAGCCGAAGATGGTGGCAGCACCCAGCAACTGGGCACCGAAGGTGGCGCTCGTGTTGGAGAAGGGCACCACCATCAGGCCGAACAGGCCGCAGACGCCGTGTACCGAGATGGCACCGACCGGATCATCGATCTTCAGGCGATCGAAGGCGACGATGGCGTAGACCACCAGGGCACCGGCCAGGGCGCCGATCAGGCTGGTGAACAGCGGGCTGGGGGAGGCCGGGTCGGCGGTGATGGCGACCAGACCGCCGAGGGCGCCGTTGAGGATCATGGTGAGATCCGCCTTGCCCCAGGTGAGCTTGCTGACCAGCAGGGCGCCGACCACACCGGCGGCCGCGGCGGCGTTGGTGTTGACGAACACGGTGCCGATGGCGGTGGCGTCAGCGGCGCTGGAGAGCGCCAGTTGGGAGCCACCGTTGAAGCCGAACCAGCCCATCCAGAGGATCAGGGTGCCCAGGGTCGCGAGCGGCAGGTTGGAGCCGGGGATGGGGTAGATCTCCCCTTGCTTGCCATATTTGCCGCGACGGGGGCCGAGCAGCAGCACGGCGGCCAGGGCAGCGGCGGCGCCCGCCATGTGGACGATGCCGGAGCCTGCGAAGTCGGAGAAGCCCGCCTCTTTCAGGAAGCCGCCACCCCAGCTCCAGTAGCCTTCCACGGGGTAGATGAAGCCGGTCATCACCACGCAGAACAGCAGGAAGGACCAGAGCTTCATCCGCTCTGCCACCGCACCTGAAATGATGGAGGTGGCGGTGGCGACGAACACCACCTGGAAGAAGAAGTCGGAGTGCAGGGAGTGGCCCGCGTCGTCCGCCTGGCTGCCCATCAGGCTGCCAAAGCTCGGCAGCCAGCCGCCGGCGCTGTTGTCCACGTACATGATGTTGTAGCCGACCAGCAGGAACATGATGCAGGCGATGGCATAGAGCAGGATGTTCTTGGTCAGGATCTCGGTGGTGTTCTTGGCGCGGACCAGGCCGGCTTCGAGCATGGCGAACCCGGCGGCCATCCACATGACCAGCACGCCGGAGATCAGCAGGTAGAAGGTGTCGAGTGCATAGCGCAGCTCGCTGACGGATGTGATCAACTCTTCCATGTCGTATTCCTCAGTTCCAGTCGTATCAAAGGGCGTCTGCGTCGGTCTCGCCGGTGCGGATGCGCACGGCGGCCTGCAGGTCATAAACGAAGATCTTGCCGTCACCTATCTTGCCGGTGTGGGCGGCCTTGCTGATGGCTTCGATGATCTGCTCGACGTTGTCGGCCAGGGTGGCGATCTCCAGCTTTACCTTGGGCAGGAAATCCACCTGGTATTCGGCACCCCGGTACAGCTCGGTGTGCCCCTTCTGGCGGCCAAACCCCTTGACCTCGGAAACCGTCAGCCCCTCGACGCCGAGGTTGGCGATGGCTTCGCGCACGTCGTCGAGTTTGAACGGCTTGATGATGGCGGTGATTAATTTCATGCAATATCCCCAATCCTTGTGGTTCACCCAGATAAAGGCAAATATTGCGCCAGAAAAGTATTTTTCTTTTTATTCATGCACTTACTTATTAATCGCAGCCCTGGTCAGCGAGGCTTGCCCAATATGGGCAGGGCTGCGCCAAAGGTGTGCACCGCCGTGGTGCAATCTGGCCGGCAGAAGAACGGAAGGGAGCGTGACGGCGCGCAAAACTCGAAAGTGTGCGGGCTGCTACTGTTGTTCAACAAGAGGGCTACTTGGCCGATAACCCGTCATGACGGGGTGTCGAGGCCAGTCGCCCCCTTGAAGGCTCGACCGGCAGGCCCGGTTTTCCCGCCAGGTCAACAAGCGGATCCGTGGCGCCGAGTAGCAGAACAAGGAAGGTTTTCATGCTGCATGACAATGAGATGACAAGGCTACCGGCCCTCGACGAGGCCGTGATGAGCGGCATGCTGGAGGTCGTGAGCGACGGTCTCTGGGACTGGAATGCCAACACCGGCTATGTCCATCGCTATCCCGGCTGGTATCAGATGCTGGGGTATGAGCCCCACTCCCTCGACAACACCGTCTTCACCTGGGAGAACCTGATCCACCCGGACGATCTGGCGCAGGTCATGGAGAGCTTCGATGCCTGCCTGAGCGGGCGGGCGGCGGACTACCGGGCCGAATACCGCTGCCGTTGCCGTAACGGTGACTACCTCTGGGTGGCGGATTGCGGCCGCATCGTCGCACGCAACCCGGACGGCAGTGTCGCCAGGATGGTGGGGGCACACCGCAACATCCACGCCCAGCGGGAACTCTACGCCCGGCTGGAGCTGCAAAACCGCACCCTGGAGCAGCAGGTGGCGCAGCGTACCGCCGAACTGGAGCGGCTCAACCAGGCATTGCAGTTCCAGGTAGAGGAGAACCGCCGCCTGGCGGAGACGGATTCCCTGACCGGCGCGGCCAGCCGCTATCGGCTGGAGCAGGCGGTGCGGCTGGAGCATGAGCGCGCCAAGCGCTTCAAGGAGCCCTTTGCCGTGATCGCCATGGACGTGGACGACTTCAAGCAGATCAATGATCGCCATGGCCACGGGGTGGGGGACCAGACCCTGATCGATATCGTGCAGCTGACCCGGGGCTGCATACGCGAGATCGATCTGCTGGCCCGCTGGGGGGGTGACGAGTTCATGCTGGTGCTTCCCAATACCCGGTTGCCCGACGCCCGGGTGGTGGCCGAGAAGCTGAGGCAGCGCCTGAGCCATGCCAGGGTCAAGGGGATCGAGCCCGTGACCTTGAGTTTCGGGTTGGTGGAGTCCGACCCCGACGAGCAGGTGTCCCACCTGATGGCACGGGTCGACAGGGCGCTCTACCGGGCCAAGCTGGCGGGCAAGGACCAGCTCAGCGGCTGACAAGGGCACTGGTCGGAGCCGCTACGGGGCTTTTCCCCCCCGAATACGGCTTGACCAAGGGATTTTCTTGACTCCAATTCATCCCGCTGGTTTCATGCGCGCTCTTTTCATTCTTGCGAGATGTATCTTCATGAAAAAGTCCTTGCTGATTGCCCTGACCGCCCTGCCTCTGGTTGCCCACGCCGGCCTGATGGATTCCCTGACCGACACCGTGACCAGCAGCGTCACCAGCACCGCCAAAGAGATGGCGGGCAACGCCATGGACACCGCTTCCAACGAAGCGATCAAGAAGGCCCTGGACATCAAGGAAGGCGGCTCCAACAAGCAGGCCATCAAGGACAAGCTGGGCGCCCCGGCCAGCACCAAGACCGACGCCGGTCTGGAAGTGTGGACCTATGACCTGGACGCACTGAACAAGGCCTCCCCGCTGCTGGCCGAGACCACCAAGTCCCTGCTGAAAGACTCCGAAGTGGCCCAGAAGAACGTGGTCATCAAGTTCGAAGGCGAGACCGTGAAGACCCTGAACCTGGCCAACAAGGCCTGAGTCCTGGCAAAGTGAATGAAAAAGGGGCCCGCGGGCCCCTTTTTGCTGCCTGGTGTTCAGGCTCACACCTTGAAGCGGTGCACCAGGGCCAGCAACTGGCGGTTGGACCCCAGCAGGGTGGCGGCGCTCTGCTCCGTGTTGCCGCCGTTCTCCACCAGGAGGTTCAGCATGTCGCGAATGCTCACCATGTTGCGGTTGATCTCCTCGGTTACCCGGCTCTGCTCCTCGGCAGCGGTGGCGATCTGGCTGCTGAGATCGTGGATCTGCACCACGGCGTCGGCCATGGTGTCGAGGCCGCCGGTGACCTGCCCCGTGGTGTCGGCCGCCGCCTGGCAACTGCGCTTGGTCTGCTCCATGGCGACCACGGCCTCGGCGACCCCCTGGGTGAGCCGTGACAACATGCTGCCCACTTCGGCGGTGCTGTTCTGGGTGCGTGCCGCGAGGGCACGCACCTCGTCGGCCACCACCGCGAAGCCCCGGCCCTGTTCACCGGCCCGGGCCGCCTCGATGGCGGCGTTGAGCGCCAGCAGGTTGGTCTGGGCGGCGATGCCGCCGATCACCCCGAGCACGCTGTCGATCTGCTGGGCATCTTCCTGCATCTCCAGCACCTTGGCGGCGGCGAGATCCACCTCGTCGATGAGGGCCACCACGCTGGCGGAGGCTGACCCCACCACCTTGCGGGAGCTGGCCGCCTGACCGTTGGCGGCCTCGGTGAAGCTGGCGGAGTCGTTGGCGTGGCGGGCAACGCTGTCGGCGGTGGAGCTGAGTTCGTTGAGGGCGGTGACGACCTGATCGGTTTCGCTGGCATGTTCCCCCAGGATCCGCCTGGCCTGCCCGGTCTGCTGATCGAGCTGGGCCAGCTCGCGGGTGATGAGGTCGGTGGCGGCGGTCACCTGCACCATCATCTGTTGCAGGAAGGCGATGAAGCGGTTGACCGACAGGGCGATGTTGTCCAGCTCGTCATGCCCTTTGACCTGGATGCGGGCGGTCAGATCGGCGTCGCCGGCGCTGAGGGCGTCGATGTTGAGCTTGAGGGTCTGCAGGCGGCTGCCAAGCTGGCTGATGGCCAGCACCATGAGCACGAACAGCAGCCCCGCCAGGGGGAGCTGGATGCTCGCCAGGGTGGCGAGCACATCCCGGCTGTCCTGGGTCAGGGTGCGGGTCGGCAGGGCGGCGGCCAGCAACCAGGGGGTCCCTTCGATGGCCTCCATCAGCAGGGTCTGTTCCTCACCCTGATCCTGGAAGGTGGTGCGAAGCTGCCCCTTGCTCGCATCCTGGCCCAGCAAGCCGCTGATGGCGAGGGCGAAGGGATAGTCGGCGTGGGCGGAGAGGTTGCCGAGCACCACATCCCCGGTCAGACGGGCGTTGCGGCTGAGGATCTTGCCGTCAGCCTCGATGATCATCACCTGACCGCCGATCTCCTGCTCTTTCTTGGCCACCAGGTCGTTGAAGAAGCCCAGGGTGACGTCTATGGTCGACACCCCGTAGAGGGCGCCATCCTGGTAGATCCCCATGGCGCAGTTGGTTCTCGGCTGCTGGCTCGCGCCATCCTTGTAGGCGGCGGCCCAGGCACAGACGCCACGGGGCGCCTGCTGACCGGCCTTGTGCCAGGGCTGATCGAAATAGTTGGGCGCCTCTGCCGAGTTCCAGTAGGTGTTGGGAATGAGGGCGTTGGACGCATCCCTGTGGAAGAAGGTGCTGAACTTGGCGCGTCCCGCCTCCCGTTTGTCCGGCAGGGGCCAGATGCCGCCACCGAAGACCATGCCGTTGCCGTACTGGTCGATGAGGGCCGGGAGCTGGGCATCTATCTGCTCGCTCGGCAGTTGTGCCACCAGCTGGGTGATGCTGCGCGACTGGGTCTGCACCCCGTTGAGCTGGTCACGGATGTCGGTCGCTATCTCGCCGACTCGCAGCGCCACGTTCTCCTCCCCCGCTTTTTGCAGGGCGGGGGTGATCCAGATCTGGATGCCGATCACCGTCAGGGCGCACACCAGCGCCATGAAGCCCAGAAAAACGGCGGTATAGCGCCCCTTGATTGTGCCCAGATTCCATCCCATAACGACTCCTGTCCACTGTGTCCGGGATCGTGCCCGCATCTGTTGTGTGAGGGACCATTATGATTTATTTCGAAAGTGAAACGTTTGTTATCGCTCACATAACATGATGCGGCCAGGCAGGAAAAGGTGAAAAACTGGGGGGGGGGAGACAAAAAAAGGGTGGCTTGCGCCACCCTGTCGTTTTCGTCGGTGTCGGGGCTGGGCCCCGCCGGCGGGTCTGCTTCGGCAAACCGCTTCATTACGTCGCCTTACTGGTTTGCTTCTGCGAACAGCTTGATCATCTCGACTTACTGGTCTGCTTCGGCAAACGGCTTCATCACTTCGACTTACTGGTTTGCTTCTGCGAACTGCTTGATCATCTCGACTTACTGGTCTGCTTCGGCAAACCGCTTCATTACTTCGCTTTACTGGTTTGCTTCTGCGAACTGCTTCATCACTTCGGCATGCTTGATCATGCCGTCGGCACGCAGACCAAGGTTCTTCACGAACTCCGCCTTCTTGGCCGGATCTTCAATCTTGTCGTAGCGCTGTTGCAGATGGGCCTGGATCTGTTCCGGAGTCATGTTCTTCATGCGGGCCATCTTGTCGTGGCGGCCGCCATGATGCTTGCCGCCCATCATGCCGGTACCGTCCATGGGGCAACCGGTCGCCGTGGCCTGGGTCGGTTGCGCGGTGGAGACCGCCTCGCTGGCGGCATAGGCGCCCAGCGGCAGGCCGAGGATCAGGGTGGCGGTCAGCAGGGTCTTGGTCAGCTTTTTCATGGGTAACTCCTGTCGGATGTGTACGGGTATAGGCTCTTTCGCCTTGGTATCCAGTAAACACCGTGGAAGTGTCTGAAATTTGCCAGTAGAGGCCTATTTTGTAGCAGAGTGTGGCACAGGGGCATGCTGGCACACTTTGACACAACCCGCCCGGTTGATTTTCGTATAATCGCCCCAGCCCGATAACGGAGAGATGATGATGAACCAAGGCAGCCCTCATATTCTGGTGGTCGATGACCACAGCGAGATCCGCGATCTGCTCAAGCGCTTTCTGGAGCAGCATGGCATGCGCGTCAGTTGCGCCCGCGATGGCAAGGAGATGAAGCGGCTGCTGGATGAGCGGGAGTTCGATCTACTGGTGCTGGATCTGATGATGCCGGGGGAGGATGGCCTCACCCTGTGCCGCGAGCTCAGGGTCAAATCCCGCCTGCCGATCATCATGCTGACCGCCATGGGGGAGGAGACGGACCGCATCATCGGCCTGGAGATGGGGGCGGACGACTACCTCTCCAAGCCGTTCAACCCTCGGGAGCTGCTGGCCCGCATCAAGGCGGTGATGCGCCGCACTCAGGCGGAGAGCCTGCCCGTGCCGGAGACCCTGACCCGGGATCTGCGCTTCGATCGCTGGCTGCTCGACGTCAATCGCCGCGAGCTGGTGGACGAGGAGGGGGTGGGGATGAGCCTCTCCACCGCCGAGTTCGATCTGCTCAAGGTGTTTCTGGAGCGGCCCCAGCGGGTGCTGAGCCGGGATCAGTTGCTGGATCTGGCCCGTGGCCGGGAGGCGGTGGCCTTCGATCGCGCCATCGATACCCTGGTGAGCCGACTGCGGCGCAAGCTGGAGCGGGATCCCAAGAATCCCGAGCTCATCAAGACCATCTGGGGTGGCGGTTACCTGTTCGCCGCCGACGTGACCCAGGAGTGAGGCCGACATGATCAAGCGCGTCTTCGCCAGGCTGCTGCCCAAGGGGTTGACCGGCCAGATAGTGCTGGTGGCCCTGGCGGGGCTGGTACTGATCCAGTTGCTCAGTATCCAGATCTACCGCTCGGACAGGGAGGAGGCCCTCGGTTACGTCAACAGCCGCAACGCCATGCAGCGGATCATCTCCGTGGTGCGCCTGCTCTCCCTCTCTCCTCCTTCCCTCTATCACGAGATCCTCAAGGCGAGCCGCAGCGAGACCCTGCTGCTGCGTCTGGCCGACGAGCCGTTGCAGCCGGACAACCGCAGCCCCCGCTTCGAGAAGCTGGTGCGGGCCAAGCTCGGCTATCCATCCTCCCTGGCGGTGGAGATCAGCGCCGAGCTGAAGCAGGACATCCAGCGCAGCCGGGCCTGGCAGCACCACAACCGCATGATGAAGGATCGCAACGGCATGCCGCCGCCCCAGGACATGCGGCTCTACGGCTCCATCGAACTGCCCAACGGCGGCTGGCTCCAGTTCAGCTCCCTGGTGGACAAGGAGACGGCGAGCTGGTCCTGGCAGACTACCCTCAACCTGCTGCTGGTGGCGAGCCTGGTGATCGGCCTGATGATCTGGCTGTTCCGCCGGGCGACCCGTCCCCTCAAGCAACTGGCCGCCAACGCCGACAGGCTGGGGCGTGGTGAGGACATCGAGCCCCTGCGCGAGGAGGGGCCCACCGAGATCCGCGAGTCCATCCAGGCCTTCAACCGGATGCACACCCGGCTCGATCGCTTCGTGCAGGACAGAACCCGGATGCTGGCCGCCATCTCCCACGACCTGCGCACCCCCATCACCAGCCTGCGGCTGCGCAGCGAGTTTCTGGCGGACGGGGAAGACAAGGACCGCTTCCAGCAGACCCTGCAGCAGATGGAGCAGATGCTGGCGGCGACCCTGAGCTTTGCCCGGGAGGAGGGGCAGCAGGAGGCGACCCGGGAGCTGGATCTGGTCAGCCTGCTGGAGAGCCTGTGTGACGACTATGCCGACATGGGCCAGCCCGTCACCTGCCTGGCCGAGGGCAAGCAGGTTTACGCCTGCCGGGCCAACACCCTGCGCCGGGTACTGCAAAACCTCATCGGCAACGCCATCAAGTACGCAGGGGGGGCCGAGGTTTCGCTGGTGCGCGGTGACGGCGAGTTGCTGATCCTGGTTCGCGATCAGGGACCGGGGATTGCGGAGAGCCAGCTGGAGGAGGTGTTCAAGCCCTTCGTGCGCCTGGATGAAGCCCGCAACACCGAGTCTGGCAGCGTGGGACTGGGGCTCGCCATCGCCCGCACCCTGGTGCACCAGCACGGCGGTGAGCTCAACCTTCACAATCGCGAGGAGGGGGGGCTGGAGGCACGGATCAGCCTGCCACTGTAAGGAACCTGACCAGGAAATGGGGCACCACCAGGGTGCCCTTTTTGCTGCCCGTGGCGCTAGGGAAGCAGGGCAACAGGTCGGCCACCCGGAAACGGGCAACAAAAAACCCGCCGAAGCGGGTTTTTTCAATTCTTGCTGAGGCGCTGCCGATAAACGGAAGGCGGCTCGGGCGTGAATTACAGGCCAGTAACGTTGGCAGCAGCCGGGCCTTTCTGGCCTTGCTCGATGGTGAACTCAACGCGCTGACCTTCTTCCAGGGTTTTGAAACCGTTGGACTGGATGGCGGAGAAGTGAACGAACACGTCTTTGCTGCCGTCAGCCGGGGAGATGAAACCGAAGCCTTTCTCGGCGTTGAAGAACTTTACGGTACCAGTCATTTTGTTGGACATGATAATTTCCTTGAATAGTGATTAGTGAAACGCCATTAGGGTGGCAATCCATGATTTTTCGTCAGAAATACGTATGGGGAGCACTAAAGAAGGAGAATTATCTGGCAAGAATTATCGGGGATAACTGCCTGCACAAATCACTGCTTTAAGATGACTGCCTAACATAATCAGGTCTGAACTACCGAACCATCGAAAACGATTAGAACACGCACATCCCGTCATGGCAATCTTTATCTTGGTATTCATTTCTGACGGTGATGGCTGGATCGGCGTTTTATCCGGATGTGCGTCTGCTGCCAGGTTGTACAGATCTAGTTATCACCTGACACCGGCCTCAAACCGGTGTCTTGTTTACGCTACTTTAGTGCGCACTTCCTTCGGTATCAATTTCAGACCCTTCTTGAACATGCTGTAGGGGGTCTGACCCTCCATCATCCTGCCCTGATGTGGCCGCTGGGTGTTGTAGTGTCCCAGGTAGCTATCCAGGTCTGTCTGCATCTGCTCCACTGATTCATACCAGGTCGTCCTCCCCTTGATACGGAAGTGTTCATCCAGCAGGGTGCGATGTAGCCGCTCGATAAAGCCGTTGCTCTGCGGCCTGCGTACCTTGGTGGTCCGGTGCTCAATCCCCTCCAGTTGCAGGAACAGCTCGTAGGGGTGATGGTCAGGGCGCCCGCAGAACTCGCGCCCGTTGTCCGACAGGATGGTATAGACCCGCGCCTCGTGAGCCTCGAAGAACGGCAGGACCGTTTCGTTGAGCACATGGACCGAGGTCACCGGCAGCTTGCTGGTGTAGAGCCGTCCCCAGGCGTGGCGGCTGTAGCAGTCCAGTACGGTTTGCAGATACACCTTGCCCACCCCCTTGAGTGCGCCGACGAAGAAGGTGTCGACCGCCACCAGTTCCCCGGTGTAGTGAACCTCAATTTGGCGTTCGCGAAACTCGGGGCTGAAGCGCTCGAGCAGGCGGATCTGCTCGTCATTGAGCTCAATCGTCTGTTCCCTGTGGGTTTTCTCGAGGCGCAACAAGCGGTCATGCTTGGAGAGCAAGTCGTGACGTTGCCACACGCCACGCACACCGCCCGCACTGACGTTGATGCCTTGCAGAGCCAGTTCTTGCGCGACCCGCAGCGGGCCATGGGTTGGTCTGGTGAGAGAGTAATCGAGGATGGCCTGTTCAATCTCGGGAGCGACCCGGTTGGGATGAGCGCCTTTACAGCCGGGGAGTTTGTCGAGCAAGCCCTCGGCGCCATAGGTCTGATAGTTACGGCGAATTTCGTAGAACTGCTGACGGCTGTAGCCGATGAGCTTGCAGGCTTTGCTGACGTTATTGAGCTCTTTGGCGAGCTCTAGCAGGCTGAGTTTACGACGTGCTACTTTCTCGTTGGTGGTCATACGGTGACTCCGGATAACACGGTAGGGGTACCGTTTTGTTATCCGGTTTGAAGCCGTATGACCACTCCCTTTTGTGGGCAACTGTCAGGTGAATACCATCTCCATACAGCCAGGTGCCTCCTGCTGCCCTTTGCAGGGGAATGACATCACGCTCTGCCAGCCGCTTTTTTTTCAGCAGAGTCTTCTGCGTGCATTCATGCTGCCGTTACCGTCTGCCACGGTATTTGTTGCTGACGGAATCGGACCAGTTGAAGGTGTCGGGCAGTACTTGGGCACTGGCTCGCTCCTTGGCTTTCTCCCGCGCCAGTGTGGAAGCCGCCTTGGCGGCCTGGGCGCGATCGGCGGCGATCTTCTGGCGTCCTGCCTCGCGGATCTTGTTGCGCTCCCCGTTGGTCAGGGTGTGATCGGCATTGGCCTGGGCCTTTTGCACCAGCAGGGCAATCTCGGCTTTCTCGGCCTCGGTCAGATCCTTCATTTCCAGCTTCTTCATGACGCGCTCCTGCGATCGTTGAATGCCCACCCTAACACACATCCATCGGAGACAGGCTGACCATCCGTCCCCGGATGCCAAAAGTGTCGCCAGGTCGTCATTTCCTGGGGGAGCACGCTACGGGAACGCCTGGCTGACAGGCGCTGCCGATAGGCTGGATCCCGGCGGAAGATTGGGAGTATGCTGAGGCCAGTGCGATCCCCGATCGTCACTGTTGGCGTACTGAAATCCACGATTCGGCTGACATGCTGGAACACCCGTTCCAACTGTCCAGGTAACCTTTTTGGAGTCTGATGATGAGCAACAAAGAACAGCATCACGGCAAAGATGCCAAGAAAAAACCGCAGATGTCACTGAAAGAGAAACGCGAAGCCAAACGGCAGAAAGCAGAGCTGAAAAACGGCAGCGCGATGAAGTAACGCTCCATCCACTGCGGCTCCCCGGAGCCGGTATCAAGCCAGTCCATCATGGGCTGGCTTTTTTGTCTCCGGCAGTAGAGGTGGTGCCATAGGCGGCAAAAATTCGCTCATAGCGCCCGTCCGCCTTCATCTTGGAGAGCTGTCTGTCGAACCATTGCCGGTGGCCCGCCTCGCGAAAGGCGAAGTGGTAGTGAGTCGGGGGGAAGAGGTCGTGCTGTCTGACCTTGTCCTTGGGATAGCGGTCGCCCTCCTGGTCATCCCCGAGCAACTGCGCCAGATAGTAGTAGAACACCCGTTGTTCCAGGATCACGGCATCGGTGCGCCCGAGCAGGAGCCGCTGTACCTGTCCCTCCTGCCTCGCCACCTCTTCATAACGGGGATTCTGGTCGACGATGTCGGAGAAGGTCGTTCCCAGGATCTGCCGTGCACGCTGGAAGGCACTGACTCGCAGGGTCTGCAAATCCTTCATGGTGTGGACTGCCGTCGGCGCCAGGGTAAAGACCCGGTTGTGGAAGGTGATCACCGGCTGTGAGAGGTAGGCACTTTCCAGCATGCCGGGTTTGACGTTGATGATGGCGTCCAGCTTACCTTCCTCCAGCATCCTGAAGGTGCGCTCCAGGGGAAGATAGACGACCTGCAGCTCATGGGGGCTGCCTGCGAAGGCCTCTCGCATGAGATCGAGTTCGATGCCCCTGTCTTCGTGGCTGATGACATAGGGAGGAATGGCAAAGCTGACTCCCACCCGCAGCGGCTCCGCAGCAAGGTGGCTGCCGAACATCAGCAGGGCGAGGCACAGCAGACGACTCAAGTAGTTCATGCAGGTTCCCGAAGGGAGAAATCGTCTCGATGATAGCCACAAGCCTGGACGAAGAGGACGTAAAGCGCGGGAAAGTGGCAGCAACATGGTCGTCGGGGGAGGTGAATGCGTCAGAAACAGGTAAAAAAAGGCCCTGATGAATCAGGGCCTGCCGCAGGGGATCAGAACGGAATATCGTCGTCGAAATCCATCGGCGGTTCGTTGTAGACCGGCGGGGCGGATTGCGGCTGCTGGGCCGGACGGCCGTAACCGCCTTGCGGTTGCATGTTCTGCTGCGGGGCAGCAGGACGTTGCATGTTCTGTTGCGGTGCAGACTGTTGCGGCTGGCCCCAGTTGCCCTGGGATGACTGGCCGCCCATGCCCTGGCCACCGCCCTGCGGACGGCCACCCAGCATCTGCATCACACCGGTGAAGCTGTCGACCAGCACCTCGGTGGTGTAGCGCTCCTGGCCGCTCTGATCCTGCCATTTGCGGGTCTGGAGCTTGCCTTCCACATAGACCTGGGAGCCCTTCTTCAGGTACTCGCCGGCCACTTCGGCCAGCTTGCCCATGAAGACGACACGGTGCCATTCGGTGCGCTCTTTCTGCTCACCGGTCTGCTTGTCGCGCCAGGTATCGGAGGTGGCCAGGGTGATGTTAGTCACGGCACCGCCGCTCGGCATGTAGCGCACTTCCGGGTCTTGCCCCAGGTTACCGATCAGAATGACTTTGTTGATGCCTCGACTGGCCATAATCTCTCTTCCACCCTTATGTATACCGGCCAGGCCAGATGCCTGGGCCCATTCAATAATGCGTTTGTTTGCAACGAGATGCGCGCCCTGGCTGGGTGTCATCTCTCTTCAGTGTCCTGGCTGCGCCGGAGCTTGCCGGCAGAGGCGTCATGGATCGGCCGCAGCGTTTGGCCGCCATAGTACCAGTTGGCGGGCATGAGCGCACATCTTCCCTGCCACTGTGGCGTCAATGGATCGCCACAGCCTGAGTAACTTACCCGAGGTAAGGTGTCACCAGCAAGGGGAGGCGGCTGGGGCAGGCTGCGTGAAGAGGGCGGAGCTGTTATGGTGCGCACCGGCACTACTTGACCCCCCAAATGGGGGGGGCGTGCTAGCCAATTGTATTGGCTGGAAAATTGCTGGGCTTCAAAGGAGCCACCGATGCGTCTAATACTTTTTTAATGCTGCAGCCAGGAGGGGGATTGGTACTCTTCCTTGCCAAAAAGCCCCGACTCGAATGTGCAAGGAAGTTCTCTTGATGACGCCCGACTCCCTCCTGGTGCTGATCACCGAAAATAACGCACAAGCCTCCCGTTTCCAGCGTCACCTCAGTGAAGAGCTTGGTCTGCCCATCTTGCTGGTGGGGGAGCTGAATGACCTGCCAGACGTTGCAGAGGGCGCCCCCAAAACCTTGCTGCTGATCGATCTGGACTACCTCAAGTCGACCCAGCAGGAGCTGTGGAGCAATGCCATCTGCCAGCGCTTTGGCGAGGCCAGTGCCGTGTTGCTCAATGCCCCGACCAGCACCAACAAAGAGCTGCTGCTGATGTGGCCCCATACCAGCGGGCTCTTCTTTCGTCAGGACACGCTGGACAGGTTGGTCTTCGGCATCCGCAAGGTGTTGCAGGGGGAGTACTGGATCCCGCGCCACCTGCTGTGCGACCTGGTGGACTACTACCGCAAGGGGAGCGGGCAACCTCAGCGTCAGCAGACGCTGCTGACCGCCCGCGAGCAGGAGATCGTGCGTCACCTGATGACGGGGGCCTCCAACACCGAGATCGCCGACAGCCTGTTCGTGAGCGAACACACCGTCAAATCCCATCTCTACAACGTCTTCAAGAAGCTGAACGTCAAGAACCGGTTGCAGGCGGTGAGCTGGGCCAAGGAGTATCTCTGAGGAAGGGGCACGGAAGGAAAGACTGTCTATTCATCCAGTAGTCTCTATGCCATACTGGCCCGCTCTGGTTCCCGTATCGAGCGCGCAACAAGATGGAAAAAATCGTGATCCGGGGTGCCCGCACCCACAACCTCAAGAACATCAACCTGATCCTGCCACGTGACAAGCTGATCGTGGTGACCGGCCTGTCCGGTTCGGGCAAATCCTCCCTGGCGTTCGATACCCTCTATGCCGAGGGGCAGCGCCGCTATGTGGAATCGCTTTCCGCCTATGCCCGCCAGTTCCTCTCCCTGATGGAGAAGCCGGACGTGGACCACATCGAGGGGCTGTCGCCTGCCATCTCCATCGAGCAGAAGTCCACCTCCCACAACCCGCGCTCGACCGTCGGCACCATCACCGAGATTTACGACTACCTGCGGCTGCTGTTCGCCCGGGTCGGCGAGCCACGCTGCCCGACCCACGCCATTCCGCTCGCGGCCCAGACCATCAGCCAGATGGTGGATCAGGTGCTGGCCCAGCCCGAAGGCGCCAAGCTGATGCTGCTGGCCCCCGTGGTGCGCAACCGCAAGGGGGAGCACACCAAGCTGCTGGAGAACCTGGCGGCCCAGGGTTACATCCGCGCCCGCATCGACGGCGAGGTGTGCGATCTGTCGGATCCTCCCGCGCTGGAGCTGCACAAGAAGCACACCATCGAGGTGGTGGTGGATCGCTTCAAGGTGCGCGATGACCTGGCCCTGCGCCTGGCCGAATCGTTCGAAACGGCGCTGACTCTCTCCGGCGGCATCGTGCTGGTGGTGCCGATGGACGGGGAGGATGGGGTTGCCCCCATGACCTTCTCCGCCAACTTCGCCTGCCCCGAGTGCGGTTACTCCATGTCGGAGCTGGAGCCCCGGATCTTCTCCTTCAACAACCCGGCGGGGGCCTGCCCCACCTGTGATGGTCTCGGGGTGCAGCAGTATTTCGATCCCGCCAAGCTCATCCATGATCCAGGCCAGAGCCTGGCCGGCGGCGCCATCCGTGGTTGGGACAAGCGCAGCTTCTACTACTTCCAGATGCTCAAATCCCTGGCCGATCACTACAAGTTCGACCTGGATAGCCCCTGGGAGGATCTGCCGCTCAAGACCCAGGAGGTGATCCTGCGCGGCTCCGGGCGCACCGAGATCGAGTTCCGCTACATGAATGACCGCGGCGACGTGGTGGTGCGCAAGCACCCGTTCGAGGGGATTTTGCACAACATGGAGCGCCGTTACCGGGAGACCGAATCCAACGCGGTGCGGGAAGAGCTGGCCAAATACATTGCCAACAAGTCCTGTACCAGTTGCGGTGGCAGCCGACTGCGGGAAGAAGCCCGCCACGTTTTCGTGGACAATCGCAACCTGCCCGCCATCGCCGAGCAGTCCATCGGCGATGCCCTGGCCTTCTTCGAAGGGTTGAACCTGTCCGGTCAGCGTGCCCAGATAGCGGACAAGATCCTCAAGGAGATCGTCGAGCGGCTCGGCTTCCTGGTGAACGTCGGCCTCAACTATCTGAGCCTGTCGCGCAGTGCAGAGACCCTCTCCGGTGGCGAGGCGCAGCGGATCCGGCTGGCCAGCCAGATCGGGGCTGGCCTGGTGGGGGTCATGTACGTACTGGACGAGCCCTCCATCGGTCTGCATCAGCGGGACAACGAGCGGCTGCTCAAGACCCTGACCCACCTGCGTGATCTCGGCAACACCGTGATCGTGGTGGAGCACGATGAGGATGCCATTCGCCTCGCCGACCATGTGCTCGACATCGGCCCGGGGGCTGGCGTGCACGGCGGGGCCATCGTCGCCCAGGGGACGCCGGAGGAGATCATTGCGAACCCCGAATCCCTGACCGGTGACTACCTCTCCGGGCGCAAGCAGATCGCCATCCCGGCCGAGCGCACCCCGCTCACCGGCAAGTGGCTGAAATTGAAAGGGGCTAGCGGCAACAACCTGCGCAACGTCAACCTGGATCTGCCCATCGGAGTGATGACCTGCGTCACCGGCGTCTCCGGTTCCGGCAAGTCGACCCTGATCAACGACACCCTGTTCCGCATCGCCCACCGCGAGCTGAACAAGGCCACCGAGTCCACCCCGGCTCCCTATCGCAGCGTCGAGGGGCTGGAGCATCTGGACAAGGTGGTGGATATCGACCAGAGCCCCATCGGCCGCACCCCGCGCTCCAACCCGGCCACCTACACCGGCCTGTTCACCCCGATCCGCGAGCTGCTCTCCGGCACCCAGGAGGCGCGTTCCCGTGGCTACCAGCCGGGCCGCTTCTCCTTCAACGTGAAGGGGGGACGCTGCGAGGCGTGCCAGGGGGACGGGGTCATCAAGGTGGAGATGCACTTCCTGCCGGACGTCTACGTGCCGTGCGACGTCTGCAAGGGCAAGCGCTACAACCGCGAGACCCTGGAGGTGAAGTACAAGGGCAAGAACATCCACGAAATCCTCGAGATGACGGTGGAAGATGCCCGTGCCTTCTTCGATCCGGTGCCGGCGGTGGCGCGCAAGCTGCAGACCCTGATGGACGTGGGCCTCTCCTACATCCGGCTCGGTCAGTCCGCCACCACGCTCTCTGGCGGCGAGGCGCAGCGGGTCAAGCTGGCGCGGGAGCTCTCCAAGCGGGACACCGGCCAGACCCTCTACATCCTGGACGAACCGACAACGGGGCTGCACTTCCACGATATCCAGCAGTTGCTCAAGGTACTGCACCAGCTGCGGGATCGGGGCAACACCATCGTCATCATCGAGCACAATCTGGACGTCATCAAAACCGCGGACTGGATCGTTGATCTGGGCCCGGAAGGGGGCGCTGGTGGTGGCCGTATTCTGGTGACGGGTACGCCTGAGGAGATGAGCCGTTGCAAGGAGTCCCACACGGCGCGCTTCCTCGCTCCTCTACTGGAGAAATAAGCGTCACTCGAGAAAAAGGGGCCAAGGCCCCTTTTTTGTTGGCCGATGGGCGAGGTGCGCCGGTCTGGCGCCCGGCCAGGGATGAGAGGGAGAAAAGAGGGACTCGTCCGGCAGACTCAGTGTGTCAGCATCAGGAAGGCGAGGGCGAACAGGAAACCCAGCAGAATGAAGAGGAAGGAACCTATCCCCCAGATGGCGGCAAGAATGCCGAGAATTTTGTCTTTGCGTGTCTGTGGTTTCATAGAATTCAAATTACAGCGTGGTTACATCGCATTAATAAAATACGCCCCGGGGCATAATTAAACAACAATTGAAAGGTGATATGAAGATGTTTAAGGTGTATTTAATTTGTATTTTACATTTCATGATGATGCGGTAATTTAAGGCATCATCATGTATTTGAATGACTTTTTATTTTCATCTGCGGTTTGATTGTCCAATCAAAGCTGCTGTGTACATCTATCTATTCCTTGATAACTATTGAGCTAAATCAATAACCGGCCATTCACATCCTTTTATAGTTTTCGGGCTTGCAACATAGAAAGAAAACAAAAAAGGAATAATGTGATGAAAAATATCCTTCCTCTGTTAATCGCAGCCGCTTTTGCTTCCCCCGTCGCCATGGCACATCAGGCCGGTGACATCCTGGTCCGTGGTGGCCTGGCGTTCGTCTCTCCCCAGACCAGCAGTGACAACGTGCTGGGGACGGGCGAGCTGGAGATCGACAGCAACATGGGTAATCCCCCCGAAAAACTGAGGTGCTCATAAGTAGAATTTTCTCGTATCTTGAACGCAGGAGGTTCTACATGAAAACATCACGCTTTAGCGATGCACAGATCATCGCCATCCTCAAGCAGGCCGAGTCTGGTTCACCCGTCCCTGAGCTCTGCCGTGAGCATGGCATCAGCTCCGCCACCTTCTACAAGTGGCGCTCCAAATTCGGTGGCATGGATGCCTCTCTCATGGCGCGCCTCAAAGAGCTGGAAGAGGAAAATCGTCGCCTTAAGAAGATGTATGCCGAGGAGCGCCTAAAGGCTGAGATCATCTCCGAGGCGATGGCAAAAAAGTGGTGACGCCATCTGCCCGCAGGGAGATGGCGACCAAGGCTGTGGCTCATTACGCCATTTCTATCCGTCTGGCTTGCCAGGTGTTCAAGGTGAGCGAGGGTTGCTACCGTTATCAGCCCGTGCTGGCTGATGAAAACCAGGAGATTGCCGACTGGCTACTGCGCCTCACCGCCAACCAGCGCAACTGGGGTTTCGGACTGTGCTTCCTGTACCTGCGTAACGTCAAAGGCTTTGGCTGGAACCACAAGCGGGTCTACCGGATCTATCGGGCGCTAGAGCTCAATCTGCGGATAAAACCCAAGAAGCGGCTAGTACGCGCCAAGCCGGAGCCGTTGGCAGTCCCTGACCAACCGAATCACTGTTGGTCGATGGACTTTATGCATGACCAGCTCAGCGATGGTCGTTCGGTGCGGTTGTTTAATGTGATCGATGACTTCAATCGCGAAGCACTGTGCATCGAGGTGGATTTTTCCTTGCCTGCCTCGCGAGTCAAACGGGTGCTGGAGCAGGTCATCGAGTGGCGGGGCAAACCAGCCGCAATCCGCTGTGATAATGGTCCGGAATACATCAGCGAAGAGCTCAAGCAATGGGCGCAGCAGAAGAGGATTGCGCTGAGGTATATCCAGCCAGGCAACCCGCAGCAGAATGCCTACATAGAGCGATTTAACCGCACTGTGCGTTACGACTGGTTGGGCCATTACCTGTTTGAGTCACTGAATGAGTTACAGGAATTTGCCACGAACTGGCTGTGGGTTTATAACCATGAGCGGCCCAATATGGCGCTGGGCGGCTACACGCCGAAACAGCGCTTGGCACAGGCCGCATGACCTCTACTTTTGAGTGCTCCAAAAAATGGGGGGATTACCCATGCAGCTTGGCCTGACCCTCTCCTACATGTTGACGGACAACTGGGGTGTCGAGCTGCTGGCCGCGACCCCCTTCTCCCACTCGGTGTCGACTGCCGGCCTGGGTGAGGTCGCCAAGGTCAAACACCTGCCGCCGACCCTGATGGCGCAGTACTACTTCGGTGATGCCAACAGCAAGGTGCGCCCCTATGTGGGGGCCGGTATCAACTACACCACCTTCTTCGACGAGGAAGGGCGCGGTGCCCTGGCCGGGACGGATGTGAGCGTGGACTCCTCCTGGGGGATGGCGGGTCAGGTGGGCCTGGACATGGCGATCAATGACCGCTGGTTCGTCAACGCCTCCGCCTGGCTCATCGACATCGATACCGATGTGCATACCGCCGTGGGCACCATCAACACCTCCATCGATCCGGTGGCCTTCATGTTCGGCGTCGGCTACCGCTTCTGATGACAAACGTGGCCGGTGCTCGGCCATGACAACCAAGCATGTCTCTTTGGCCCGGCTCTGTTCGGGCCCTTTTCTGCCTGCCATGTCACGCCAACTGTGATCTGGCCCGCCATCGCGTCACGAACCGCTATTCCATTGCACCCCGCTGCCGATAACCTCGGCATTCACCCCTTTCCCCAACGAGTGAGGATGCCTCCATGGGTTTATCTATTGTGCAGCGGATCATCGCCGGCTTCGTGCTGATGCTGTTGTTGCTGGTTCTGCTCGGCTTCATCAGTATTCTGAAGATCCGGGGGATCAACGAGGGGCTCTCCCAGGTTTCTGATCGTGCCACCCCCCTGGTGATCGCAGTCGCCGGGCTCAAGGGGGCACTGCAGGACAGCAACCGCTGGGTGCTCACCTACAGAACCAGCGAGGAGGCGGCCCAGTTGCCGCAACTGGCCAGCCAGTTCAAGGCGCAGCAGGAGCGTTTCCTGGCCCAGAGCAAGGAGATGGCCCGGTTTGACGGGGTGGCCGAGGCGAGCGAGCGGTTCCGCCAGGTCGACGGGGCGACCCGCGAGTTCTACGGGTTGGCGGATCAGGTGCTGACCCAGCACGGCCAGTGGGTGGCCGCACTCGATCGGCGCCATGAACTGGAGCTGGCGTTCATCCGGCTGGAAGATACCTACCAGTGGGCCGCCGACCTGTTGTTGCAGCAGACCGCGAGCAAACGCTCCATGCGCAACAAGGCCGAACTCATCACCTCCGGCATTGCCCGGGATCTGAAAAACATCCGCCGGGCCGATGCCAAGACCGATCTCAATGAATTGGAGAAGGTGCTCGGCAAGGATATCGAGATGGCACGCAAACGGCTCGAACGGGTGCAGGTGCCCGATGACGTGAGGCAGCGTTTCATCGTCAACCTCGATCGGATGCAGGAGCTGGCCCTCGGCCCGAAAGGGCTGCTGGCGACCATGCGCAATGGCCAGCAATTGGCGGCCTCGCTGCAGTCCCTGAACCAGCAGCTCGACACCAGTCTGGTCAACAGCCTGGCGCTGCTGGACGAGATGGCCAAATCGGCGGGCAGCATTGCCAGCGCGAGCCGGGTCGGGGCGGATGACGCCGTCAGCAGCGCCAGCGCCTGGATCCTGATCGTGTCGGCCATCTCCGCAGCCGCCGCGCTCCTCATCGGTTACACCACAGCCCGCAGCATCCAGCGTCCGCTGCAACTCATCGATCGGGAGCTGGATCGCATGGCCACGGGTGACATGACCCGGCGCATCGACTACCAGAGCCGCTGCGAGTTTGGCAGCCTGACCCGCTCCATCAATACCCTGGCAGACAAGACTGGCGAGCTGCTCGCCCAGATCAATGCCGGCTCGCGCCATCTGGTGGACGAGGCGAGCCGCGCCGCCGAGATAAGCGAGCGGGCCATGTCACGGGTGCAGGATCAGAAGAGCCAGACCGATCAGGTGGCTGCCGCCATCACCGAGCTGGAGGTGAGTGCCACCGAGGTGGCGCGTTCCACCGACGGCACCAAGCGCGAGGTGGACCTGGCGGATGAAGAGGCCCGCGCCGGACGCAAACAGGTGGCGACTACGCGCCAGATCACCGAACAACTGGCGGGAGCCATGGAAGAGGCGGTCGGCATCACCCACAAGCTGGGGGAATTCAGCGACAACATCGGCAGCATCCTCGACGTGATCCGCAGCATCGCCGAGCAGACCAACCTGCTGGCGCTGAACGCGGCCATCGAGGCGGCCAGGGCGGGGGACGCCGGTCGCGGCTTTGCGGTGGTGGCGGACGAGGTGCGGGCACTGGCGAACCGGACCCAGACCTCGACCGAGGAGATCCAGGCCATGATCGAGAACCTGCAAAGTTCCAGCAAGCACGTGGTGGCCGTGATGGCACGCAGCCAGGAGCAGACCCAGGATTGCGTGGCCCAGACCCGGGTGATGGACGAGGCACTGCAATCCATTGCCGAGCGGATGAGCGCTATCAAGGCGATGGCGGATCAGGTGGCTCATGCCGCCCAGGAACAGATCTCCGTGAGTCAGGGGGTTGCCCGTCATGTCGCCGGCATTGCGGATGTGGCTTACGAGACCGAGCGGGAGGCGCGGGAATCGGCCAGCAGCAGTGAGGTGCTGGCGGATCTGGTCGCCAAGCAGCAGCAATTGATCGCCCATTTCAAGGTGTAGGAGGACTTATGGCTAACAAGTGGATCGGGGCCCTGAGTCTCCTGTTGTGTGGCCAGCTGATGGCCAGCGAGCTGGTGATAGAGAGCTGGCGCATAGATGACAAGGCCTTGTGGGAACAGAAGATCATTCCTGCATTCGAGGCCGCCCACCCGGGTATTCAGGTGAAATTCAACGGGGTGCAGAACGTCGAGTACATGCCGACCCTCTGGGCCAGCCTCAAGGCGGGCAAGGCGGGGGATCTCATCACCTGTCGCC
Organism: Aeromonas sp. ASNIH1; assembly: GCF_002934285.1. Lineage (NCBI taxonomy): Bacteria > Pseudomonadati > Pseudomonadota > Gammaproteobacteria > Aeromonadales > Aeromonadaceae > Aeromonas > Aeromonas sp. ASNIH1. Next base: position 1,945,656 of record NZ_CP026228.1, read on the forward strand.
CGTTTGACGACTCCCTGGCCCTGTTCAAGGCGGGCCATCTGGTGGAGCTGAGCGAGATGGCGGGGATGGAGAACTTCCCGAGCTTTGCTCAATCCCCCTGGCAGACCGACAGTGGCGCCCAGACTTTCTGCGTACCCATGGCATCGGTGATTCACGGCTTCTTCTACAACAAGAAGATTTTCAGTGAGCTGGGGCTGACGGTTCCCCAGACCCGCGAGGCATTCTTCGCGGCCCTGGACAAGGTGAAGGCGGATGGTCGCTATGTTCCCCTCGCCGTGAGCGGCTCGGAGAGCTGGGTTGCCTCCGAGCTCGGTTTCCAGAACATAGGCCCCAACTACTGGAAAGGGGAGGATGGTCGATTGGCGCTGATCGGGGGCCAGGAGCGCTTCAACAACCCGCAATACGTCAAGGTGTTCGAGGAGCTGGCCCGCTGGCGTGACTACCTGGGGGAGGGGGGCGAGAGCCGCGACTACGCCACCACCAACGAGCTGTTCACCTCGGGCAAGGCTGCCTTCTATGCGGCGGGATCCTGGGAGATTGCCCCCTTCACCGGCAAGGTGGACTTCGGTGTCATGCGCCCGCCCGTGGCAAAGCAGGGGGATGGCTGTTTCTTCACCGATCACACCGATATCGGTATGGGGATGAATCCGGCCAGCAAGAACAAGGAGGCCGCCATGACCTTCCTGCAGTGGCTGACCACTCCCCAGTTTGCCGAGCTCTATACCAACTCGCTGCCCGGCTTCTTCTCGCTCTCCAACCACTTCTTTGAAGCCACCAATCCGGCGGCCAGAGAGATGATGGAGTGGCGGGATCAGTGCGATTCCACCATCCGGGTTGCCACCCAGATCCTCTCCCGTGGTACTACCAAGCTCGGGGATGAACTGGCCGAGGTGAGCCAGCAGGTATTGCTGGGAACCGTGGCACCCAAGGCGGCGGCCGATCGCCTGGAACAGGGGTTGAAAGGGTGGTATGCCCCCCATCAGGGCAACCAGGGCAAGGGACAGGAGTGTCAGTGTGAGGCGAGCGTGCCTGCCGTCCCTGCGTCGGGTGCCATCGGGACCGAGCCTGCTGCTCCTGTGGTGCCGAATGGACAAGCGCCCTCCGGAGCAAGCGCGACCCAGCCTCCGTCAGAACCGGTGTCCGGAGCCGTCGCTCCAGCGCCTCCTGCCGAAGTGGAGGAGGCGCTCGCCAGTGAACTGGAGGGGGCACAACCCTGATGGTTCACCATGAAGAACGGGAGGCCTTGGCCTCCCGTTTTGCATCTGCATGATGACCTGTCATTCCCGTGGCCAGCGGCACAGGCTGCCGATACGGGCCACCGGCACGAAACCCAGAGCGCGATAGACCCGCTGGGCGTGATAGTGCTCGTCTGCCACTATGATGAGCGAACTGGCCTGTGCCAGTCCCTGGCGTGCGACCTGGCTCAGCAACAGACGACAGAGCCCCCGGTTTCGCCACTCTGCGTGCGTGCGCACCAGTTGAAAGCGTCCCAGGGTGCCGGTGAAGAAGAGTCCGCAGCTGGCAACCAGTTGATCCTGGTGCCATAACCCCCACCACTGTCCGAGCCCGTCATCGATCATGGCCTGATAGAGCTGGCGGCGTGACAAGAGATAGGGAAGATAGCGCTCCTCCGAATGGGTGGGATCCCGCTCTGCCAGCTCGAAGGCGAGCCACTGATCCCAGTCCGCCGCGGTGAACGGGCGAGCCGGGGCCAGGTCGCTGCCGGTGGGGGCTTGCCACTCCATTGCACTCAGCGCCAGTACCACGCACTCCATGTATTGGTACCCCGCCGCCACGAACCCGGCGACCCGGCTGTTCTGGCCTGCGGCGAGGGGCCACTGGAAGGTGCGGTGGCGGATACGGGGATCCCAGCCAATCAGCCTGTCGAAACTGGCCTCGAGCCAGCCCTTGTCACGATCGCTTGGGGGGGTGGGCAGCAACAGGTAGTTGCCGAAGTAGTAGTCTGGAGAGCCCGGGGTGCGCACGGTCCAGAACGCATCATGATCCGTCACCTCGCCCTGATAGCGATCGAACAGCAGATCGGTGGCAAAACCGGGGTGATCTTCCATGATGGGGCTCCTGCAAACGCTTGAATTGCTTATCGGCAGGCGGGGAAAGAAGTTAAAAAAAGGCCGGGAAACCCGGCCAAACAATCACACGCAGATTCAGAACGTCCAGGACGATCCGCCCGCATCATAGCGTGCCTGACAGCATTTTGGGATGGGGTCGCTCATTACTTAGGTTGAATTGCAAAATAAAAAAATCGGCAATCCCCCTTGTCGCTGACAAATCGGTATTGACTTTGATCCGTTTTATCATAAAGATAGAAAGACGTTTAGACGTCCAAACATCCGTTTTGGCGTGAAGGAATGGGTTGCAGGACAGGGAGAGAGCAGATGGGATTTCACAGCGCGCGTCAGGTTGAGGCACTCAACCAGAGTTTGGCGGATCTGGGTGGCGACATATCGGTCAGTTTCGAGTTTTTCCCGCCCAACAGCGAAGGGATGGAGAACACCCTCTGGCAGTCCATCGAGCGCCTGCAGGTGCTGGAGCCCAAATTCGTCTCTGTGACCTATGGCGCCAACTCGGGCACCCGGGACCGCACTCACAAGGTGATCAAGGACATCAAGGAGCGCACCGGCCTCATCGCAGCCCCGCACCTGACCTGTATCGACGCCAGCCGTGACGAGCTGCGCACCATTGCCCGTGATTACTGGAACAGCGGCATTCGCCACATCGTGGCCCTGCGCGGAGACTTGCCCCCCGGCCTCGACAAGCCTGACATGTATGCCACCGACCTGGTTGCCCTGCTGAAATCCGAAGCCGATTTCGACATTTCGGTCGCCGCCTATCCGGAAGGCCACCCCGAGGCTCGCAGTGCGCAATCCGACCTGCTCAACCTCAAGCGCAAGATAGATGCCGGTGCCAACCGGGCCATTACCCAGTTCTTCTTCGATGTGGAGACCTATCTGCGTTTTCGGGATCGCTGCGCCGCCATCGGTATCGATGCGGAGATCGTGCCGGGGATACTGCCGGTCTCCAACTACCAGACCCTGGCCAAGTTTGCCGGTTTCACCAACGTGAAGATCCCGCGCTGGATGCACCAGCGTTTCGAAGGGCTGGAAAACGATCAGATGACGCGCAACATGGTGGGAGCCAGCATTGCCATCGACCAGGTGCGTGTGCTGAGTCAGGAAGGGGTGAAGGATTTCCACTTCTATACCCTGAACCGCTCAGAGCTGACCTACGCCATCTGTCACACACTGGGTGTGAGGCCGAAAGGTCAGGCCTGATCCGCGGCTCTGATACAGAAAAGCCAATGAGTCTTCTCATTGGCTTTTTGTTTTGGGCGACAGTCAGGGCCGGGTTGGCTGGATCTCCCTGGGCTCGAGATCGATGACTGCATTGCCGGCGGCACCGGGATACTGGTGATAGCTCTGGTCCTGCTCCAGGGTATAGAAGGTGTCGAGGTAGTCGTCGTTGTTGGTCATCCAGGAGTCCGGAAGTGCCTTGACGATACGACCGCCGAGGTCGAGGAAGGGCAGGGCCTCGGGTACGCCGCCCGCAGTGAAGCCGAGTTTGAGTGCGTCAATCAGGAGGGCACTCAGCTCCTTGTAATTGACGTTGTCATCCTGCTCCATCATGACCACGTCGACGGCTCCCCAGCGGTAGCGATCCCAATAGACCAGGATCTGGTTGGGGGTGTAGTCGGTGTTGTCGTAGTCGAGATAGGGCATGTCGACGATATCTACCACGGGCTCGTCCCTGCCAGGATTGACCCCGGCCACGACGGCATAGACCTCGGCGGCGCCCAGCAGCCAGGGCTCCTGATCATCGTTGAGCCTGATCTTCTTGAGAATGCTGGTCTTGAGGGGCGTGGTGTTGCTGGTGGCACGGGGCGTCACTTGCATGTCGGCGGCAGCCAGCGCCTTTCGCATCACCTTCAGGCCGGCATTCTTGGCTTTTACCGGATCGGCCTCCACCACCAGTACCGGCCGCGCCGGCGGCTGGTTCACATCGAGATAGATCGGGCTGCCGGCGCTGTCGAACGCCTCGATGGCGCTCCAGCTCTTTTCGTCACCACTTGGTATGTAGGCAACCAGTGGCTCAACCCCTTGTTGCAGTGCATCCGCCTGATCCGGATTGGCCAGCCGCAGTTGCATCAGTTCCCTGACCTCGCCATCCAGCCCTTGCCGACTGATGGCCGCCTGGTTGGCATCCCGAGCCTGGCGCTTCAGGCGCGGGCTGGCCTTTTGCAGCAGGTTGGGCAGTGGACTCTGGTATTCCTGATTGTTCAGGAGTGGCAGCAGGTTCTTCTGCTGCAGCGCGAGCTGGCGTGCCAGCTCCCGATCGGTGTCGGCAGCCTGGGTCGTGGTGGCGCCCAGCAGTGCCAGTAACAAAATGACAGCCTGGTTCCTCATCTTCGTTCTCCAGTATTGAGTCTGACAACGGCGCTTGTCGGGAAGGATCTGCGCCGTTTTGTTACTAGAAAGGAATAAGGTTCATATGTGAACGCTCTTCTCAGGATTATGTGCTGCGTCTCACTGGAGTCTCCCCAGATGGTCAGGTCAGGCGCGGAGCCGGTTGACTTGATGCAATGTCACTCCGATCAGCAATCCCCAGCAGGCAGACCCGACCCCGAGCAGGGTGATCCCCGAGGCAGTCACGAGGAAAGTCAGTAGCGCGGCTTCCCGCTCCTCGTCCTGCTGCAAGGCGCTGTGCAAGCTGCTGCCTATGGTGCCGAGCAGCGCCAGCCCGGCCACGCAGGTGACCAGCGCCGCAGGGAATGCGCTGAACAGGGCAACCACGGTGGCACCGAAACAGCCTGTGAGCAGGTAGAAACATCCAGCCCACACGGCAGCAGGCCAGCGTCGAGTGACATCGTGATCCACTTCCTTGCCCATGCAGATGGCGGCAGTGATGGCGGCCAGGTTGAAGGCATAGCCGCCAAACGGTGCCAGCAGCACGCCGATGAATCCGGTCCAGCCAATCAGGGAAGAAGTGGCCGGTTGATAGCCGTGGGCGCGCAGGATGGCAATGCCCGGCATGTTTTGCGAGGTCATGGTAACGAGAAAGAGCGGGAGTGCGATGCCGAGCAGGGCGTCGATGGAAAAGGCTGGCGAGATCCAGACCGGGGTGGAAAGTTGCCAGTGAACCTCGTTGAGTTGCAGCTCGCCCCTCAGGGTGCAGAGCAGCATGCCGGCCGCCAGGACCAGCACCATGGTGTAGCGGGGCCAGAGGTGGCGACCCAGCAAGAAAGCCAGTAGCAAGGTGCCAAGCAGCAGAGGATCTTGCGGTGCCACCTTGAAGAGATCCAGCCCGAACCTGAGCAAGACTCCGGCCAGCATGGCGGCCGCCAGTGGGGCGGGAATGTGACGCATCAGCCTGTCGAACCAGCCGCTGATACCGCAGAGGGTGATCAGCAGTGAAGAGATGATGAAGGCGCCGATGGCTTCAGCCAGACTGAAGTTCCCCAGGCTGGTGATGAGCAGGGCGGCACCCGGGGTGGACCAGGCCGTCAAGACAGGCACCCGGTAATAAAGGGAGAGGCCGATGCAGCTGACCCCCATGCCGATACCCAGTGTCCATAGCCAGGAAGAGACCTGGGCTGCATCGGCACCGGCGGCCGTGGCGGCCTGGATGATCAAGACGACAGAACTCGTGTAACCCACCAATACGGCGATGAGTCCCGCGACCATGTGGGGGAGGGCTAGGGGCATGGGAAACTTCCTTGTGGATGCTGATAGCTTGTGCGCTATTGCGTACAATGTGGTTTGGACTATAACGCTGTGCGTTATGGCGCACAATATGGTTCGAAGAAATCGGAGAACAGATGCAGGAGATGAGTCGCTATCTGGCCCAGCGATTGAAAGGGCTGCGCACTGAAAGAGGATGGAGCCTGGATATGGCCGCCCGTGAAACGGGGGTGAGCAAGGCCATGCTGGGACAGATCGAGCGAGGTGAATCCAGTCCGACGGTGGCAACATTGTGGAAGATTGCCACCGGTTTTCGGGTCTCTTTCTCCAGTTTCATTGAGCCGACACCAGCGGCACAGGGAGAGACGGTATACCGTATTGCCGATGATATTCGACAGCAGCCGGCGGGAGAGGGGATGCAGGTTGCCCCGCTTTTCCCCTATGAGGCCCGCTTTGGTTTCGAGTTGTTCGAACTGACCCTGCTACCTGGCTACCAGCGGGAGTCAGAACCCCATGAACCCGGAGTGACCGAACATGTCATCGTCATCAGCGGTGTGATGGAGGTACTGGTTGACGGGGCGTGGCGTTCCCTCGATCAGGGTGAGGCCGTCCGGTTTGCAGCGGACCGTACCCATGGCTATCGCAATCTTGGGGTCGCTCCCGCCATCTTCCACAATCTGATCCACTATCCGGCCATGGCCACGCGATGATTAGCCGGGGCGGCCATCCGCCCTGGGACTGGTCAGTATGGGGGTATAAACCCAGATGAACAGACCGTAGGCGGCAACCCAGCTCCATCCGCTGAGGTTCCATCCCGTGAGGGTGAGATTTGGCCAAAAGAGAGGGAGCAAGACCCGCAACAGCGCGGACAGGATCACCAGTGCAAATGCCGCCGTGATCCTGCGTCCTATCTGCAGGGCTCTGCCACTGTGTCCGAGGGATACACGGGCTATCATCCCGAGGATCATGGCCCCCATGCTGCCCGCGCTGAACAGATGGCTGGCCAGTGACAAGGCAATCGGCCAGCCAGCCGTGCGTGCCGCCAGGGCGGTCAGCCCCAGTGGGATAAAGAGGTAGGCCAGGTGAAGCGACCACAGCAGGGGCTGGGCCAACGTGGTTCCGGGTCGCCAGCGCAGCTGCCTGTAGAGG
>NZ_CP026228.1:1957500-2347500 GCF_002934285.1 Aeromonas sp. ASNIH1
CGGGAGAAGGTTCGCTCTTGATGGTGAAGTCCCTTGCGGATGGAGCTGTCGGGAGTCGCAGTGACCAGATGGCTGGGACTGTTTATCAAAAACACAGCACTCTGCAAACACGAAAGTGGACGTATAGGGTGTGACACCTGCCCGGTGCCGGAAGGTTAATTGATGGGGTTAGCGCAAGCGAAGCTCTTGATCGAAGCCCCGGTAAACGGCGGCCGTAACTATAACGGTCCTAAGGTAGCGAAATTCCTTGTCGGGTAAGTTCCGACCTGCACGAATGGTGTAACCATGGCCATGCTGTCTCCACCCGAGACTCAGTGAAATCGAATTCGCCGTGAAGATGCGGTGTACCCGCGGCTAGACGGAAAGACCCCGTGAACCTTTACTACAGCTTGGCACTGAACATTGAACCTACATGTGTAGGATAGGTGGGAGGCTTTGAAGGCGTGACGCCAGTTGCGCTGGAGCCGTCCTTGAAATACCACCCTTGTATGTTTGATGTTCTAACGCAGGGCCCTGAATCGGGCTCGCGGACAGTGCCTGGTGGGTAGTTTGACTGGGGCGGTCTCCTCCCAAAGAGTAACGGAGGAGCACGAAGGTTGGCTAATCCTGGTCGGACATCAGGAGGTTAGTGCAATGGCATAAGCCAGCTTAACTGCGAGACGGACAGGTCGAGCAGGTACGAAAGTAGGTCATAGTGATCCGGTGGTTCTGAATGGAAGGGCCATCGCTCAACGGATAAAAGGTACTCCGGGGATAACAGGCTGATACCGCCCAAGAGTTCATATCGACGGCGGTGTTTGGCACCTCGATGTCGGCTCATCACATCCTGGGGCTGAAGTCGGTCCCAAGGGTATGGCTGTTCGCCATTTAAAGTGGTACGCGAGCTGGGTTCAGAACGTCGTGAGACAGTTCGGTCCCTATCTGCCGTGGGCGTTGGATGATTGAAGGGAGTTGCTCCTAGTACGAGAGGACCGGAGTGAACGAACCTCTGGTGTTCGGGTTGTCACGCCAGTGGCACTGCCCGGTAGCTAAGTTCGGAATCGATAACCGCTGAAAGCATCTAAGCGGGAAGCGAGCCCTGAGATGAGTCATCCCTGACCCCTTGAGGGTCCTAAAGGGCCGTTGGAGACCACAACGTTGATAGGTGGGGTGTGTAAGCGTAGCGATACGTTGAGCTAACCCATACTAATTACCCGTGAGGCTTAACCATACAACACCCAAGAAGTGTTTCTGGCCTTGTAGCGAATGAGCGAACTACTCAAATTCAGTGGTAATGACAACGCACACTAGCGAAGTCGTTATTCACGTCAGCTTTCCGAGATTGAAGATTTTTGCCTGGCGGCAATAGCGCAGTGGAACCACCTGACCCCATGCCGAACTCAGAAGTGAAACGCTGTAGCGCCGATGGTAGTGTGGCATTCGCCATGCGAGAGTAGGACACTGCCAGGCACCCAATACAAGAAACCCCGCTCACTCGAGCGGGGTTTTTTATTGCCTGAAATTCAGCCCTCACTGGAGGGCAAGCGGGCACTATGGTGCTGTTCGTCGTTCACTTGTTGCCTGCCTGTACCGGAAAAAGTTGCGGCTGCTCTGGCCGCATTGAACCCACATGTTGGCTCTCTCCGTTTTCATCATTTTTAGCGTAATAACCCAGTCGGAGCCGTTCTGTCTAAACCCGCCGCCCGCGCTGCGATTGGGGTTGTATCTGAATCATAACTCGGTAGAGTAAGGGGCATTCCGGGTTGGTCCGTGCCATGGTTTCGGTTTCTTTTTCTGGTATGGGACTCTCCGCCTGTTTTCATTCACCTTCACTCAGTGGTACCGATATGGAACAAGTAAACAAGTCAACCTTCAACGATGTGCTGGAATATGTGCGTATGTCCCGTCGTCAGAACAAGCTCAAGCGTGAAATCGCGGACAACGAGAAAAAGATCCGTGACAACCAGAAGCGGGTACTGTTGCTCGACAACCTGAGTGACTATATCAAGCCCGGCATGAGCATTGACGAGGTTCAGGCCATCATCGCCAACATGCGGACCGATTATGAAGAGCGCGTAGATGACCATATCATCAAAAATGCCGAGCTTTCCAAGGAGCGCAAGGAGCTGAGTACCAAGCTGAAGAGTATGAGCACCAGCAAATAATACCGCCCCGCTCTCATCGACACCGGCCTCTGGCCGGTGTTTCATTTTCATGCCGCAGCTCGGATCTCTTGCCGCGTTGCAACAATCGGCTCCCATTTTCACAATCGCCCTGTTAACATCGCTGCAAAGCGGTCAATAGATTTCAAGCCCTTGACTTGAAACGACTAAGCTTGATTGAAAGACAATAAATTGCGCAACCATGGTGGGGCTGATATGGGCGCATCAAAACAGACGGATTCAAATAAAGTGGCATCTCAGGATTCATCCGTACCTAATACGGACGGGCAACAACAGCGTAAACGCCGACCCTGGTGGCGCTGGTTGTTCTGTTTTATCTTCTTGCTTTGCCTGGCTGCAGTGGTCGTCCTGGTGGGTTATGAAATGAAGACCTCCCGACTGCAGTCACAGGAGATCTCCCGCTATGCGGCCACCCTGACCTATCAGCTCGAACCCGGCCCCAGCAAGCAAATTGCCTTCCCCGACGACGGCCCGTTCGACAAGCGACTCGGTTATGTGCTGATGCCCATGATCCAGGAACGTCTCGTTCAGCGTGGCTACCAGGTGAGCGAACAGGTCCGTTTTTCCGATGCGCTCTACAACTACGCCAGCCACGGTTTCTTCGTGCCTTATACCGAGAAGGTCCAGGCAGGATTGACACTCTATGACTGCCGTGCCGAACCTTTCTACCAGTACAAGTATCCGACTCATTACTATCCAGATTTCAATGCTATACCGCCCCTGGTCATCCAGTCTCTGCTGTTTATCGAGAACCGTGAACTCCTGAGCAACAAGGAACCGCTGGCCAACCCGGCCGTAGACTGGCCGCGCTTTGCCAAGGCGGCGCTGTCTCAGGTGGGCAAGGCGCTGGATATGCAGGATCAATCTGCTGGCGGCAGTACCCTTGCGACCCAGGTGGAAAAGTATCGTCATTCTCCCGATGGACTGACCGTTTCGCCGACCGAGAAGATCCGCCAAATGGTCTCGGCCAGCGTTCGTGCCTATCGGCTGGGGCCCGAGACCCTGGAGGCCCGCAAGCTGGTTGCCTGGGCCTACCTCAACTCGGTCCCGCTCTCTGCGGCGCCCGGTTATGGCGAGGTGCACGGTCTAGGTGATGGCCTCTGGGTCTGGTTTGGCGCCAATGTCGATGAGGTGAATCGACTGCTGGATCCCGCTCGCAACCAGGATTCTACCCTGGCCGAGCAGGGCCTTGCCTTGCGCCAGGTTGTCTCCCTGATGATCGCCCACCGCCGTCCTTCCTATTACCTGGCGCAGGGTAGAGAAGCACTGTCTACCCTGACAGACAGCTATCTGCGACTCTTCGTGCAGGAGGGAATGATCACGCCCCCCCTGATGGAGTCGGCTCTCAAGGCCAAGCTGGTCTTCCGCGATTTCCTGCAGGCACCTGCCATCACTCGAGTCAACAACAACAAGGGACTGCAGGTGGCTCGCACTCGTCTCAGTCGTCAGCTCGGGGTGCAGCTTTATGATCTGGACCGCATGGATCTGACGGCCAACACCACCCTCAATATGCCGCTGCAGAACGAGGTGTCACGGTATCTGCAGCAACTGGCAGACCCTGCATTCGCAGCCCAGGCGGGCCTGTTTGGTGAGCGCCTGCTCTCGCCGGAGAAGACGGGTGATGTGAAGTACAGCTTTACCCTGTTCGAGAAGACGCCGGAAGGGGTCAAGGTGAGGGTGCAGACCGACAACACGGACCAGCCGTTCGACATCAACGAGGGCAGCAAGCTTGAACTGGGATCCACCGCCAAGTTGCGGGTGCTGACGACCTATCTCGAGATTGTCACCGAGTTGCATGACAGCTACGGCAATATGCCGGTGGAGAGCCTGCGAAAGATCGAAGTGTCCGATCAGGACAACATCAGCCGCTGGGCCATCGCCTATCTGATGAGTGCCAAGGACAGAAGCCTGCCGGTGATGCTGGAGGCCGCACTGGACCGCAAGTATTCCGCGAGTCCCTATGAAGGCTTCTTTACCGGCGGTGGCATGCACACCTTCAACAACTTCCGCAAGGAAGACAACGGTCGCATCCCGCCCATTCGCGATGCGCTGCGGGAATCCATCAACCTGCCCTTCGTGCGCTTGATGCGGGACATCGTCCGCTACAGCCTCTACAAGGAGGGAAATCGTGCCCAGTTGCTGAAAGATGACAGGGATCCTCGCCGTACCGAGTACCTAGCCAAGTTTGCTGACAAGGAGGGCCAGACCTACCTGCTGAGGTTCTGGCGCAAATATCGTGGCAAGAGTGCAGAAGAGCAGCTCGATACCTTCCTCGATGGTCTCAAACCCAGCGCGGTGCGTCTCGCCGCCGTGCATCGCTATCTGATGCCGGAAGCCTCCCAGGCCGATTTTGCCGCTTTCCTGGCCAAACGCCTGCCGCGGGAGAAATTGACCGAGAAGCGCATAGAGCAGCTCTATACCAATTACGGCCCTGGCAAATATTCTCTTCCGGATCAAGGTTATATCGCACGGGTGCATCCACTTGAGCTGTGGTTGCTTGCCTATCTCAAGGAGTTTGACAAGGCCACCTTTACCGATGCGGTAACCGCCAGCCGTGACGAGCGTCAGGAGGTCTACAGCTGGCTGTTCAAGACCCGTCATCGCAGTGCCCGGGATAGCCGGATCCGCACCATGCTGGAGGTTGAGGCTTTCCTCGACATCCATCAGCGCTGGGCTCGCCTGGGTTACCCCTTCGATCACCTGGTTCCGTCCCTGGCGACTGCACTGGGCAGCTCGGGCGATCGTCCTGCTGCATTGGCCGAGCTGATGGGGATCATCCAGAACGGCGGCATTCGTGCACCGACCCTGCGCATCGAGCACCTCTCCTTTGCCAAGGGGACCCCCTTCGCCACCGTCTTTGAGCCGGCGAACACCCAGGGGGAACGGGTGATGCCTGCCGAGGTGGCCAACGCCTTGCGCAATGCACTTTCCAAGGTGGTGGAAGGGGGGACGGCGCGGCGCATCGCCGGGGCCTTCGCCTTGCAGGATGGTACTGTCCTGGCCCTGGGGGGCAAGACGGGGACCGGGGACAACCGGATCGAGACGGTCGGTCGCTACGGCAATGTGACCAGTTCACTGGCTCGCAACCGGACTGCGACTTTCGTCTTCTACATCGGGGATGATCACTTCGGCACGCTGACGGCTTATGTACCCGGCAGCCAGTCCGACAAGTTCCGCTTCACGTCGGCGCTGCCTGTACAGGTGCTCAAGGGGATGGCCCCCCTGCTGGTACCCTATCTGCAACCCGCTACTCACACCCAGTGCATGGCGGGCAGCTGAGCGGACATCGCATGAAAAAACGGGGCCATTTCGGCCCCGTTTGATTGTGTACTGCACGCCGCCATGAGGCGGACGTGAGTCATCACTTACAACAGATCTTCAATTTCACCGCGCAGGTACTGGTACATCTCGCGATAGGCTACCGGCGGCTTGTTCAGCTCCCGCTCCTTGTTAGCGGAGCGGATCAGCTGACGCAGCTTCTGGCGATCCAGCTCGTGGAACTGGGACATCAGCTCGTTGAGGGCGCTGTCGCCTTCGGTGATCAGCCGCTCGCGCCACTGTTCGAGGCGGTGCAGGCGGGCGTTCACGGTGGAGTGACGCATCTTGATGATGGAGAGGGCCTCTTCGATGGGGGCGACATCGCGGCTACGCATCAGACGGCCGATGAACTGGAGATGGCGGCGGAAGGACTCATCCTTCTTCGGCTTGAGCTTGCGTCCCAGCTCGACAGCTTCGGCAAGCTCTTCATCCAGGGGGATCTTCTCCAGCTCGCTGTGACTCAGGGAGACGATCTCTTCCCCCATCTTCTGCAAGGCCTCGGCATCACGCTTGAGCTGGCTCTTGCTGGGGCCCCAGTCTTCCCACTCGTTGTCGTCTTGATATTGACTCATCGGTCTCTGTATTCCTGTCATTCACGTTTGGCGGATATGTTACCAGCTTCTCCCGCTGGGCGCAGGGGTCTGATATGCTTAGCCCCTTTCCTTCCCTTCATACAGATGTGAGTTATGGACCAGCAAGATCAAATCCGCCAGGATCAATCCCATCTCGAGGCCGTGGTCGCCGAGGCCCTTGAGATAGCGAAAGGGCTGGGCGCCGGGCTTGCCGAAGTCTCCATCAGCAAACAGACCGGCCTCTCGGTGAACACCCGGGGCTGCGAGCTGGAAAGCATCGAATTCAACAAGGATGGCGCACTCGGCATCGCCGTCTATCGCGACGGTTGCAAGGGGTCCTCCTCCACCACGGATCTGACCAAGCCGGCCATTCGCGCCGCTGTGGAAGCGGCCATGGAGATCGCCCGCCACACCTCTCCCGATGACTGCGCCGGTCTTGCGGATGCGGATCTGCTGGCCTGGGATGCCCCGGACCTGCAACTGTGCCACCAAATCGAGCTGGATCCCCAGCGTGGCATCGCGCTGGCCATCGAGTGCGAGCGGCTGGCCCTGGGGCGGGATGCCCGCATCAAGCACTCTGACGGAGCCAGTTTCTCCAGCCACCTAGGCGTCAAGGTCTATGGCAACAGCCACGGCTTCGTCAAAGGCTATGCTGCATCGCGCAACTCCCTGAGCTGCGTACTGATCGGCGAGCAGGATGGCGACATGCAGCGCGACTACGGCTACTCCTCCAGCCGCTCCCTGAACGGGCTGTGGAGCCCCCAGCGCATCGCTGACGAGGCGGTGGAGCGCACTGTTTCCCGCCTGGGGGCTCGCAAGATCAGTACCCGCCATGCCCCTGTGCTGTTCCACCCCGATACCGCTGCCGGTCTGTGGGGCCATCTGGTGATGGCCATCAGTGGGGGGAACCTCTATCGCAAGTCGAGCTTCCTGCTGGACAAACTGGGCAAGCAGATCCTGCCCGAGTGGCTCACCATCCAGGAGTTCCCCCACTTGCCGGGAGGACTTGCCAGCACCCCGTTCGACGGGGAAGGGGTTCGTACCTGCGACATGGACATCGTCCGCAACGGTGAGCTGATGAGCTGGCTGCTCACCTCCTACTCTGCGCGCAAACTGGGCCTGACCACCACGGGCCATGCCGGGGGTATCCATAACTGGCAGGTTTCCAATACCGGCCAGGACTTTCAGGGCATGCTCAAGGAGATGGGCACCGGGCTGCTGGTGACCGAGCTGATGGGGCAGGGGGTCAACATCGTCAATGGTGATTACTCCCGCGGCGCAGCCGGTTTCTGGGTTGAAAATGGCGAGATCCTCTATCCGGTAGAGGAGATCACCATTGCTGGCAATCTGGCCGACATGTTCAGCCATATCGTGGCGGTGGGCAGTGATGAGGATGAGCGTTCCAGCCTCAAGACCGGCTCCGTACTGGTCGAGCAGATGAAACTGGCGGGGCACTGATCCCCTCCGTCCCGGCCATGAGAAAGGCCCCCTCGCTTTGCGAGGGGGCCTTTTTATGGTCGGCTCATGGTGAAGCCAGCTTATTCCTTGATGCGCTCGATGCGACCACCCAGGCCTTGCAGCTTGTGCTCGATGTCTTCGTAGCCACGGTCGATGTGATAGATGCGATCGACGATGGTGGCCCCTTCGGCCACGAAGCCGGCCAGCACCAGGCTGGCGGAGGCGCGCAGATCGGTCGCCATCACCTGGGCACCCTTGAGCTGCTGGGTGTCGCGGCAGATGGCCACATTGCCCTGCAGTTCGATGTCGGCACCCATCCGTACCAGCTCGGGCACGTGCATGAAGCGGTTCTCGAAGATGGTCTCGGTGACCATGCCGGTGCCCTGGGCGACCGCGTTCAGCACGGTGAACTGTGCCTGCATGTCGGTCGGGAACGCCGGGTAGGGGGCGGTCTTGATGGTGACAGGTTTCAGGGTGCGACCTGTCATGTCGAGGGTGATCCAGTCGTCACCCTTTTCAATCAGGGCGCCAGCCTCTTCCAGTTTGACCAGTACGGCTTCCAGCAGGCTGGGGTCGGTGTTGCGGCAGGTGATCTTGCCACCGGTCACGGCGGCGCCCACCAGGAAGGTGCCGGTCTCGATGCGATCGGGCTGCACGCTGTAGCTGCCACCGTGCAGACGTTCTACGCCGTCGATGGTCAGGGTATCGGTGCCGGCGCCCTGAATGTTAGCTCCGAGCGCGTTGAGGAAGTTGGCCAGATCGACCACCTCCGGCTCACGGGCGGCGTTTTCGATCACGGTGCGACCGTCAGCCAGGGTGGCGGCCATCATCAGGTTCTCGGTACCTGTCACGGAAACCATGTCCATCAGGATATGGGCACCTTTCAGGCGGCCGTCGACGCGGGCTTTGATGTAGCCCTCTTCGATGACGATCTTCGCGCCCATCAGCTCCAGGCCGTGGACATGCAGGTTGACCGGGCGGGCACCGATGGCGCAGCCGCCGGGCAGGGAGACGTCTGCTGCACCGAAGCGGGCTGCCAGCGGGCCCAGGGCCAGGATGGAGGCACGCATGGTCTTCACCAGCTCGTAGGGGGCGACATGATTGTTTACCGCACCGGTCAGTACGGTCACGTTGCCGTTGACCTTGGTGGTGGCGCCCAGCATCTCCAGCAGCTTGAGGGTGGTACCCACGTCTTTCAGGCGCGGTACGTTGGAGAGTTGAACCTCTTCGTCACACAGCAGGGTGGCAAACAGGATGGGCAGGGCGGCATTCTTGGCGCCAGAGATGGTCACTTCACCGGAGAGGGTGCAGGGGCCGGTGATCTTGAATTTGTCCATGGTTTACTTCTTTACCAAATCAGGAGGGCAGCTGGAATTTACGCTCGCGTTTCCACTCGGCGTCGGTATAGGCCTTGATGGAGAGAGCGTGGATCTCGTTGGTGGCGATCTTGTCCATCAGCGGGGCATAGATGGCCTGTTGTTTCTTGACCCGGCTCATGCCGTCAAACATGTCGCCGACGGCGATCACCTGGTAGTGACTGCCGTCCCCTTTGACATGGACTTCGGACAATGGCAAAGCCTCGAGGAGTATCGCTTCAATTTCAGAGACTTGCATTATGAGTCCTCAGTTGTGAGCGGGGTTGAATGAAAGAGGCTGGCCACCCCGTAGAGGTTGGCCAGCGTATGGAAATCGTTGGAGGCACCCACCAGTGTCGGAGTGGCACCCCGTGCCAGTGCCGCCTTGGCCCACTTGACCAGCAGGGCAAGGCCGGCGGAATCCAGGGTAGTGACGGCACCGAGTTCGAGCCGGTCGTCCTGCCACCAGTCGGCGCGGCGTTGCCACAGATCGTTGACCTGCGGGGCCTGCAAGTCACCGCTCAGGATCATGACTTGATCACCAGCGGCTTGGCGTTGTGTTCACGCAGCTGGGCGATCACCGCATCGATGCCGTTCTGGCGGATGAGGCCACCCAGCTCGTTCTGCTTGGCAGAGAGCAGGCTGATCCCTTCGGCAACCATGTCGAAGGCTTTCCACTCGCCGGTCTTGTTGTTCTTGCGCAGCTTGAACTCGAGGAAGATGTCCGGCTTGCCGGCCTCTTTCACGCTGACGTTGACGGCGGTGATGTTGCTCTCGGCGGCTTTGCCAGGCTGGACCTTGACGGTCTGCTTGTCGAAGTGTGCCAGGGCGTCCGCGTAGGAGCTCACCATGTACTCGGTGAAGACGTCGACAAAGGCGTCACGCTGGGCAGGGGTTGTCTGTTTGATCTGGTTGCCGAGCACCTTGTAGGCGGCGAAGCGGTTGTCCACGTAGGGCAGCAGCTCCTCGCGGATGATGACGCGCAGGTGATCTGGGTTGCTCTTTACCTGGGCCTGATCGGCTTTCAGGCGGGCAAAGGTCTGCTGGGCGGCCTGATCCACGAGGGCATAGGGGTCCGAAGTGTTGACATCCGCACGGGCGACGAGGGAGAACAGCATGCTGGTCATCAGACCCAGCATCAGGGCGATCTTCTTGAACATGGTTACTCCTTGGTTGCGGGTGTGTTGGCCGGAGAGGACTGGCTGTAGAGGAACTTGCCAATCAGATCTTCCAGCACGATGGCGGACTTGGTGTCTTCGATCATGTCGCCATCCTTGAGCATGCTGGTGCCCATCTCCTCATCGCTGAACCCCGGTGCCAGACCGATGTACTGCTCACCGAGCAGGCCAGAAGTCAGGATGGAGAGGGTGCTGGTCTCGGAGAACTCGCCGGCACTCTTCTGCATCTGCAGGGAAACGATGGGGACCTGGCTCTTGGGATCCAGGGTGATGTCGCTGACACGACCGACGACGACGCCGCCGACCTTGACCGGCGAGCGCACTTTCAGGCCGCCGATATTATCGAAATGGGCGCGCAGGGTATAGGTTTCTCCTTCCGGTTTGAAACTCAATCCCGCCACTTGCAGTGCCAATGCCAGAATGGCCGCGATGCCAGCCAGCATGAAGGCGCCAACCAGAAATTCTACTTTGCTGAACTTCATCTTTCCCTTATCCAAACATGACTGCGGTGAGTATAAAATCCAGACCGAGCACGGCCAGGGATGAGTGAACCACGGTACGGGTGGTCGCCTGACTGATCCCGGCCGAGGTCGGTTTGGCATCATAGCCGTTGAAGAGCGCTATCCAGGTCACCACCAGGGCGAAGATCAGGCTCTTGATGGCGCCCTGCATGATGTCGTCCTGCCAGTCGACGGAGGCCTGCATGGCGGACCAGAAACTGCCTTCGTCCACCCCCAGCCAGTCGACACCAACCAGCTTGCCGCCAAAGATGCCGATCAGGCTGAACATGAAGGCCAGCAGCGGCATGCTGATGACCCCGGCCCAGAAGCGGGGCGCCACGACCCGACGCAGCGGATCGACCGCCATCATCTCCAGGCTGGAGAGCTGCTCGGTGGCCTTCATCAGGCCGATCTCGGCGGTGAGGGCGGAGCCCGCACGACCGGCGAACAGCAGGGCGGTGACCACAGGACCCAGCTCACGGAGCAGGGAGAGGGAAACCAGAGGCCCCAGGCTCTGCTCTGCGCCGAAATCCTTCAATACGTTGTAACCCTGCAGGGAGAGCACCATGCCGATGAAGAGGCCTGACACCAGTATGATGGCGACGGATTGCACTCCCACCACATACAGTTGCTGCACCAGCAGCGGGAAGTGCTTGCGTGGCTGCGGCCGTCCTGCCAGTGCATGAAACAGCATGATGGTTGCCCGGCCGACGGCGTTGATGAAACGCACACCGCTGCGGCCCAGCTTGCTTATCTGACTTGTCAACATCACAGATCCTGTAGCAGGTCGCCTGCCGGAAAATGAAACGGAACAGGACCGTCGGGCAATCCCTTGAGGAACTGCTCGACTTCGGGATTGTGCTCCTCGCGCAGCTGCTCCGGTGTGCCGTGTGCCACTACCTTGCGGTTGGCGATGATGTAGGCGTAGTCGGCGATGCTCAGCACTTCCTTCACGTCGTGGGTGACGATGACGGAGGTGATGCCGAGTGCATCGTTGAGCTCCTTGATGAGCTTCACCAGCACCGCCATGGTGATGGGGTCCTGCCCCACGAAGGGCTCGTCATACATGATGAGATCCGGATCCAGCGCGATGGATCTCGCCAGGGCCGCGCGACGCGCCATGCCACCGGAGAGCTCGGACGGCATCAGCTTGGCCGCCCCGCGCAGACCGACAGCTTGCAGTTTCATCATGACGATGGTGCGGATCAGCTCTTCCGGCAGGCCGGAGTGCTCCCGCAGCGGAAAGGCCACATTGTCGAAGACGGTCATGCCGGTGAACAATGCGCCACTCTGGAACAGCATGCTCATCCGTTTCCGCACTTCATACAGGCGTGAACGGGAGAGAGTGGGAACGTCTTCCCCGTCAAACAGGATGTGACCGGACTCAGGCTTGAGCTGGCCCCCGATCAGGCGCAGCAAGGTGGTCTTGCCGATCCCGCTCGGACCCATGACGGCGGTGACCTTGCCACGGGGAATGGTCAGGTTGATCCTGTCGTACAGCAGCCGATCCCCGTGACTGAAGGTCAGGTCGGATATGGTGATCAGGTCATCGTTCAAACAATTGTCCATCCGGTATAAATGAAGAGCGAATTTTATGGGCTAGTCTAGGTCTAAGCAACAGCGAGGAACAACTATTGAGCGGGTTTCCCCCCCAAGTACGCGACAGTTTTATGTAACAACCTGCGTCAATGACCGCCCATTCCGCATCCGATTCGCTTATCTCGGCAGACTTTTTTATAATCCCGCAGCAAATTTCGGCCCGGAGCTGTGCCTTTATGTCTGTAAAGCCTGAAAAAGTGTCTGAATTGTTCGATTTCCGTCGCAGCGCCCGAGCGGTGCTGGACATAGAAAAACAAGCCATTGATGGACTCTACCAGTACCTTGACGAGGCGTTCGAGCGCGCCTGCGAGATGGTGCTGCGCTGTGGCGGCAAGATAGTGGTGACCGGCATGGGCAAGTCGGGTCATATCGGCAACAAGATTGCCGCGACCCTGGCCAGCACGGGAACGCCCGCCTTCTTCCTGCACCCGGGCGAGGCGAGCCACGGGGATCTCGGCATGATCTCAGCCGGGGATCTCATCATCGCCATCTCCAACTCCGGCGAGAGCGACGAGATCCTGGCCCTGCTGCCGGTGCTCAAGCGCCGCGGCATTCCACTCATCTGCATGACAGGCAATCCGGCTTCCACCATGGCGAAAGAGGCCAACGTGCACCTGTGCATCAAGGTGGAGAAAGAGGCCTGCCCTCTCGGTCTGGCCCCGACATCCAGCACTACCGCCACCCTGGTGATGGGGGACGCCCTGGCCGTGGCCCTGCTGGAGGCCCGTGGCTTCACCGCCGATGACTTTGCGCTGTCGCATCCGGGCGGGTCCCTCGGCAAGCGGTTGCTGCTGCGAGTGGGCGATCTGATGCACGGCGGCGAGCTGTTGCCCAAGGTGGGGATAGATGCCACCATCAGCCAGGCGCTGCTGGAAGTGAGCCGCAAGGGGCTCGGCATGACGGCGGTGGTGGACGATCAAGGGCTGCTTGCCGGTCTGTTCACCGATGGTGACCTGCGCCGCATTCTGGACCTGCAGGTGGACATCCATCACACCCCCATCAGCCGCGTCATGACGGTGAACTGTGTTACCGTAGGACCTGAGATGATGGCTGCCGAGGCCGTCAAGCTGATGGAAACCAGGAAAATCAACGGGTTGTTGGTCGTGGATGGGGAGAGACACCCGCTGGGTGCCTTCAACATGCATGACCTGCTGAAAGCCGGAGTAATTTGATGCAAGACGTACCGACCCTCTATGGTCCGGTGACGCGCAGCCAGTACGAGAAGGCGGCGCAGATCCGCCTGCTGGTGTGCGATGTGGATGGGGTGCTCTCCAACGGCTTCATCTATATGGGCAATAACGGCGAAGAGCTGAAGACTTTCTGCACCCGTGACGGTGCCGGCATGCGTGCCCTGCTCAATGCGGGCATCGAGATTGCCATCATCACGGGGCGAAACTCCCGCATCGTCAGCGATCGCATGAAGAGTCTGGGAGTCCAGCACCTGGTGCAAGGTGCAGACAAAAAGCTTCCCCACTTCGAGGCCTTGCTGACCAAGCTCGGGCTGGATGCATCGCAAGCCGCCTATATGGGAGATGACACCATCGATCTACCGGTGATGCAGGCTTGCGGCCTGGGTATCGCCGTTGCCGACGCCCATCCGCTTGTGCTGGCGAAGGCGGATCTGGTGACGCGGCTTGGCGGTGGCGTCGGGGCCGTGCGCGAGGTGTGCGACCTGATCTTGCAGGCCCAGGGATTGGCTGACTATCAACCCGAGGCGTCGCGATGAACAAACAGACTGTGCTGTTCGGCCTGCTGTTTCTGGCTGCGCTGGCGGCCTGGCAGCTGGGGGAGATCGAGCTGGTCCCCGAGCCGACCACCAAGACGGAAAATTTTCAACCGGACTTCACCGCCAGAGAGTTGGTGACGACCCGCTTCAACGAGCAGGGCAAGCGCACCGAGCGGCTGGAATCCGAATATGCGGAGTACTACCAGGTGCTCGAGCAGGCCACTTTCACCAAGCCTGTGGTCTACATGTTCGATGACAAGGGCGCGGCCGAATGGAAGCTGACGGCCGAAACCGGGGTACTCAACACCGATGACAATGTGATCCTCCGTGACAAGGTGCATCTGGACGGTCTGCTGCCCGCTTCCTTCATCTCCACGCTGGATACCTCCTATCTGGAGCTGGATCTGGTGACGCAGGGGATGAGAAGCAACCAGCACATCAGCATTGTGGGCCAGGAGTTCCAGACCGAGGGCGTTGGCCTCAAGGGTCACCTGGAACGTAAATATTTCGAGTTACTGGATAAAGGCCATGCCACTTATTTCAATGAAAAACGTTAATCTGGCCCTCACGGCCCTGTTGCTGTGCGGTTCCCTGAATGCCAAAGAGTCCGACTTTGCCGAGAAGGTCTATGTGGATGCGGTCAAGCAGGTGGCCGAGATGCAGGACAACCGCATCACCTTCAGCGAGGATGTCATCATCACCCAGGGCACCATCAAGATTAAGGCCGACAAGGTGGTGGTGATCCGCTCCGGCGACAAGGGCGCCGAGGTGATGACCGCGTATGGCAACCCAGCCACCTTCTTCCAGGTGCTGGACAACGGCAAACCGGTCAATGCCCATGGCAACAGCATCCGCTACGAGCTTAAGAACCGACTGGTGACCATCACCGGCAACGGCCAGCTCAAGCAGGAAGACAGCCAGGTGACCGGCGATCTGATTCGCTACGACATCGTCAAGCAGAAGATGATTGCCGAGAGCAAGGGGCCCACCCAGCGCGTCAAGACGGTGTTCCTGCCGGATCAGGTGGAGAACTTTGACAAACCCGCTGATCAGAAGAAGTAGGAAACAACAGCCATGGCAGTGTTAAAAGCAACGGGTCTGCAAAAGAGCTACAAGCGCCGCATGGTGGTCAGCGATGTGAGCCTGGAGGTGGGAACGGGCCAGATCGTGGGGCTGCTCGGCCCGAACGGCGCGGGCAAGACGACCTCCTTCTACATGATCGTGGGCCTGGTGCAGCGGGATGCTGGCCTCATCACCATCGACGAGCAGGACATCAGCCTGCAGCCCATGCATATCCGTGCCCGCAATGGCATCGGCTATCTGCCCCAGGAGGCCTCCATCTTCCGGCGCCTGTCGGTGTTCGACAACTTGATGGGGGTCATGCAGACCCGCAAGGGGTTGAGCCGCGAAGAGCGGGAGGATAAGGTCGAACAGTTGCTGGAAGAGTTCAATATCACCCATATCCGCGACAGCCTGGGCCAGAGCCTCTCGGGTGGGGAGCGTCGCCGGGTGGAAATCGCCCGGGCGCTGGCGGCAGAGCCGAGATTCATTCTGCTTGATGAGCCTTTCGCAGGTGTTGATCCTATTTCAGTCATCGATATCAAAAAGATCATCCAGCATCTGAAAGAACGCGGGTTGGGTGTGCTGATTACGGACCACAACGTCAGAGAGACGCTGGATGTGTGCGAGAAGGCCTACATCGTCAGCCACGGCAAGATGATTGCCGAGGGCGCGCCGGCCGATATCCTCGCCGATGAGCAGGTCAAGCGCGTCTATTTGGGCGATCAATTCAGTCTATAGTAAGGGGGCACCCCTCATTTTTGTTAGGTGACTGCCTCGCTGAACATAAGGATATCCCGACGTAGATGAAGCCGACATTACAGTTGCGTCTCGGTCAGTCCCTGACCATGACGCCACAATTACAACAAGCGATTCGTCTGCTCCAGCTCTCCACCCTGGAACTCCAGCAGGAAATTCAGCAAGCGCTCGACAACAACCCCTTGCTGGAGCAAGAGGAGAACGAGGCGCAGGAAACCAGTCAGGCAGAGACACAGGACGCCAGCCAACTCGACTCCAGCGATGCCATGGCCCAGGAGAGCATGCCGGATGAACTGCCGGTGGACACCACCTGGGACGAGGTCTACTCGGCCGGTACAGCTCAGAGTGCAGGCCCCATCCATGACGGGGAAGACAGCGTCTATCAGGGGGAGACCACCGAGAACCTGCAAGACTACCTGCTGTGGCAGATGCGGCTCACCCCGTTCAGTGATGTGGATGCTGCCATCGCCCTTGCCATCATCGATGCCATCGACGAATCCGGGTATCTGACTGCCACCCTCGAGGATATTCAGGCTGCAGTCAGCAGCGAGGAGGTAGAAGTCGAACTGGATGAGATCGAAGCCGTGCTCAAGCGGGTGCAGCATTTCGATCCGGTCGGCATCGCCGCCCGTTCGGTGCAAGAGTGTCTGCTGATCCAGCTCGGCCAGTATTCGCCGGACCTGCCCTGGCTCGACGAAGCCAGAGAGGTGATCCGCGAACACATGGACCTGCTCGGCAATCGCGACTACCGCACCCTGGCTCGCAAGACCCGCCTCAAGGAGAGCGATCTCAAGGAGGTGCTGGATCTCATCCAGCAACTGGAGCCCAGACCCGGCAACGGCATCATCCAGAGTGAATCCCAGTACGTGATCCCGGATGTGTCCGTGGTCAAGAAGGGCAGCAAGTGGGTGGTTGAACTCAATCCGGATTCTGCTCCGCGCATCCGTGTCAACGAGGCCTATGCGGCCATGGCGCGCAATGCCCGCAGCAGCACGGATACCCAGTTCATCCGTTCTCATTTGCAGGAGGCCAAGTGGTTCATCAAGAGCCTGGAGAGTCGTAACGACACCCTGCTCAAGGTGGCCAGCTGCATCGTCGAGCAGCAGCAGGGCTTTTTCGAGTACGGCGAAGAGGCCATGAAACCCATGGTACTCAACGACATCGCGGAAGCGGTGGAGATGCATGAGTCGACCATTTCACGGGTCACGACCCAGAAGTACATGCATACGCCCCGCGGCATTTTTGAACTGAAGTTTTTTTTCTCCAGTCACGTCAATACGGAGGGAGGAGGAGAGTGCTCATCGACCGCTATTCGCGCCCTGATCAAGAAGCTGGTGACGGCGGAAAACCCCGCCAAGCCGCTTAGTGATAGCAAGATCGCGGATTTGCTGGCCGAACAGGGTATTATGGTGGCGAGACGCACGATCGCAAAGTACCGTGAATCCTTGTTGATCCCGCCATCCAATCAGCGCAAACGCCTGGTTTAGGCAAACAAAAGGAAGACGTTATGCAAATTAACCTGACCGGACACCATGTCGAGATTACCGAAGCTCTGCGTGATTATGTGAACAACAAATTTGCCAAACTCGAGCGTCACTTTGACCATATCAACAACGTACACGTGGTGTTGAGCGTCGAAAAACTGAACCAGATCGCCGAAGCCAAGCTGCATGTCAGCGGGGGAGAGGTGTTCGCCAATTCGCAGCATGCCGACATGTATGCGGCGATTGATACCCTGCTGGATAAACTGGATCGGCAGATCATCAAGCACAAAGATAAGTTAAATCAAAAATAACTATGCAACTTGAACACATACTGAGTCGGGACTGCACCAAGAGTGCGGTCCCTTGTACCAGCAAGAAACGCGCGCTCGAGATCATCAGTGAACTGGCCGCAGAGCGCCTCGGCGCTTCCCGCCAGGTCCTGTTTGAAAGCCTGCTGGCGCGAGAAAAGATGGGCAGTACCGGGATCGGAGCCGGTATCGCCATCCCCCACGGCCGGATTGACGACGCCTTCGCGCCGACCGCCGTGTTGATGACCTTCTCCGAGCCCATCCCTTTCGATTCTATCGACAATCAACCGGTTGACCTGCTCTTTGCATTGCTGGTGCCGGAAAGCGAGTGCAAGCAGCACCTCAAGACTCTTTCCCTGATGGCATCCAAACTGGGTGACAAGGCCGTCTGCCGCCAGCTGCGCCAGGCGACCAGCGACGAAGAACTCTATCAGATCATGACGTCGGCCTGAGGCCGGGTCTGACACAGCCGCGTTGGCGTGAGGGGACAAGATGCAGTTAATTGTAGTAAGCGGTCGTTCGGGCTCCGGCAAGACGGTGGCCCTGAGGGTGCTCGAGGATCTCGGGTACTACTGCGTGGACAACCTGCCGGTCAACCTGCTGCCCCAGTTGATCGTGTCGGTGGAGAGCCAGTATGACAAGCTGGCTGTCAGCATCGACGTGCGCAACCTGCCTGCCCAGGCAGACAGGCTGGAGAACCTGCTGAGCCAGGTGCGCAACGAGGGGCGAGTCAAGTTTTCGAGCTTCTTCTTCGATGCGGACAACGCGACCCTGCTCAAACGCTACGGTGAGAGCCGCCGTCTGCACCCTCTGTCCCGCAACAAGCTTTCGCTGGACGAGGCGATCCGGGAAGAGACCCACCTGCTGGCACCGCTCTCCTCGACCGCCGACCTGCGCATCGACACCACCAACCTCAGCATTCACGATCTCAGCGAGCTCATCAAAACCCGGGTGCTTGGCAAGAAAGAGAACGAGCTGGTGCTGGTGTTCGAGTCATTCGGTTTCAAGTACGGCATTCCCAAGGATGCGGACTTCGTGTTCGATGCCCGCTTCCTGCCCAATCCGCACTGGATCCCCGAGCTCAAACCCTTCACCGGCAAGGATGAGCCGGTGGCCCGCTACCTCTCCAGCCAGCCCGACGTGATGCAGTTCATCCTGCAGATCGAGAACATGCTGGCGACCTGGTTGCCTCACCTGGAGCGCAACAATCGCAGCTATGTGACCGTCGGGATCGGCTGTACCGGCGGACAACACCGCTCGGTGTTCATCGCCGAGCGGCTGGCCAGCGCATTCCGGTTGCTTGGCAAGAACGTGCAGATCCGCCATCGCACGTTGGACAAGCGTTCAAACCCCGCCTGACAGATCCACAGGATGCTCAGATGACCGTTTCCGCCTCGGTAGAAGTCAAAAACAAGTTAGGCATTCACGCGCGACCGGCCATGATGCTGTTCGAGCTGGTGCAGGGGTTCGATGCCCACGTGTTGCTGCGCAACGAAGAGGGGGTCGAGGCCGACGCGGACAGCGTGATCGGCCTGCTGATGCTGGACTCCGCCCAGGGCAAACAGGTGGAGGTGCAGGTGGAGGGCCCCGAAGAGGTAGAGGCCCTGGCCGCCGTGGTGGCGCTGTTCACCTCGGGCTTCAATGAGGAGTAATACGCCTCGGCGTGCTCAAGGTGCGCTGCGAGCCAGCGCCTTGAAAGCGGCAAAATTCCGACAAGCCAGCAGACTTCTGCCGGCTTTTTCGTTCATCAGTGCCAGAAACAGATCATAAAGTCCCATGGCTTCCTCATAATCCGCCTTGGCGATGGCCAGCACGAAGATGAGGGTAGCGCTCTCGCCGTTACCCCAATCGATCCCCTGGGGGGCCAGCACGGTATAGACCAGGGTGCGGCGCGCCAGCAGGCCGAGGGAGTGGGGCAGAGCGATGCCGTCCCCCAGCATGGTTGAGACGATCTGCTCCCGCTCCTGCAAGGATCCCCGGAATCCGCTCTGCACCAGATCCTCCGCCTCAAGCGGGCTGCAGATGCGATCAAACAGCGCCCCCTGGCTGATGGGTTCATCAAGCACCATGAAGTGGTCGGCATCGAAATACTTGTCGAGCAGATAGGGACGGGTGCGATCGACGAGCACCAGCTTGCCGAGCTGCTCCAGCTGGTACTGGGTCGGGAAGGGGGAGACCTGCACCACGGGAGCATTCTTCTCGCTCACCTTGAGGGTGCTGATGACGAAATCCTGCTCGACTCGTACCAGTCCCTCATAGTCCCGCACCGACTCCAGCGTGGTCAGCTGCAGTTGGGGGTATTCCCGCCGGATGCGTGCTTCCAGCACCCGGAAGGTGGCGTTGCCCGCATCGCACAGCAGCAGCGCCTGGGGGCGCCGGGTGTAACCGATGTCGTAGTGGCGCTCCAGGCCGACCCCGATGTGGATCACCAGGTAGCCGATCTCGTGGTGGGTCAACCGGTAGGGGGTCTGCCTGATCCACTCAGAGATGGCCGCCAGGGTGATGTCGTAGGCGAGGGGGTAATACTGCTTGATGTGGTCCGCCAGGGGATTGTGGCTGCCAATCTGGTATTTGACCCGCAGCAGCATGGCGCCGATATGGGTCTGCAGGTCGGCTCGCAATTGCGGGTCGCCGCGCAGGTCATAGGGGTAGTGGTGGTGGATGTAACCCAGCAGGTGCGCAGTCAGCTGCTCGCTCTCGGCCGCCATGGCCGGGCTGAGCAGGGGCGTCTCTGCAGTGAGGCGAGCCTGGATCTGGATGGCGAGACAGGCGATCTCTTCCTGCCCCGGTGAAGTCAGGGTCGGCAGCTCGGCATAGATGTCGCGGGCCACCACTGCCAGGGGCGGGGTGATGTCGTCGCTGGCAAACTGGCGCAACTCGTGGCCAGACGCCTGGCGAAGCAGGGCGACGGCACAGTAGACGGTGACTTGCTGCAGGCTCTCGTCGGCCAGGCGCAGCTGATGGCGACCGAGTTGCTCGTGAATGTGGTTGCCCACTACCTCCAGCGTCTTGCTGGGACAGAGGGTGGGCAACAGGCTCTGGAGCGGATGCTGGTGCAGCAGCTCCTGGCAGAGCAGTTGGGTGAGGCAGGCGCGGATCGCCATCTCGCTTCCCGCAATGCGCATCCCCACTCTGGGTTTGCTGTCGATGGTGAGCCCGAAGTGGGCGAGCCGCTCCCGCACCTCCGTCATGTCCCCTTGCAAAGCCGCCCGGCTGAGATACCAGGTGTCCGCCAGCTCGTCGAGTTTGATCCCCTGTTCCGCCGTCAGCAGCAAGACCTGGAGGTGCAGCACCCGCTCGCGGCTGGTGCGAGGCAGAGGGCTCTCCTGCCCCTGGGCGGCCAGCAGCGCATCGAACAGTCCCTGATTGTAGATCTTGAGCTGGTAACCGCTGCCCCGCTGATGGATCAGGTGGGCGCCCCGGGTGGCAATGAGCTCGTTCAGGGTCGCCACGTCGGTACGCACCGTGCGGGTGGAAACATTGAGACGGCGGGCCAGCTCCTCCTGTGGCAGAGGCTCGGCGTGAAGCAGGGCGAGCAGTTGCTGGAGTCTGGGGTAGGGCAGCTTGGTCATGAGGGGGTGAGGACTCCTGTCGCGCATGGTGGGTCGATGTTAATAAGGGGGTCATTAACAAGCCAGGCACCGCCCAGTGATCGGACCGGTGCCTGTGGGGTTGCTATGCCAGCAGTGCCTTCACCATGGCGAGGAGGGTACGCACATCCTCCGGCCGGGTCTGGCTGCTCTCGCTGTCGATGATGGAGCTGTAGACATGGGGGATCACCTTCTCGACTCCTGCCTCCAGCGCGATCCGCACTATCTCCTCGAAGTTCTCAAGATCGATGCCGCCGGTGGGCTCCAGCCAGAAGCCGTGTCGGGCACAGGCCTCGGCCACTGCCTGATACTCGGCGCGGCAGGCGAGTCCCCCCATGGGGAAGAATTTGACCGAGCTGCCGCCCATGTCCTTGAGCAGGGCAATGGCGGTATCGATGGGGACGATGCCGTCAGCCTGCTGCGCGCTGAGGGGGCCGGTGGAGATCTTCACCATCCCCGGCGTGCCGGTGGGGGAGACAAGGCCATTGATGAGGGTGTCAGCTTGACCGAGCAGCGCCCGGCTGGCCCCGACCCCGGTGAACACCTGATTGACATGCTGAGGCTGCAACTGGCGGGCCAGCTCGGCCACCATGGCGGACTGGCGCGGATCACCTGCTCCCAGCCCGATGGAGAGGGCGTTGTCGATAAGTTTGGCGTAGGCCTGCATGTCGGCGACGGCAGAGGGGATGTCCGGGTAGTTCTTGGAGAGCACACCGACCAGGACGTGGCCCTCGGCGGCCTCATAAATGTCGACGGCATTCTCTTTGGAACCTGCCAGCACGTTGAGGCAGACCCGATCGCGGTAGTAATTGGGGGTAAGAGACATCAGTTGTTCTCCTGAACGAGGTGGGCAATGGCGGAGTGGATCTGGTCGAGCTGGGGCAGGGTGACGCTGCGCACATCTATCTCGATGTGCCCCTCGTTGGCCTTGTAGCCGCGGCAGTAGATGGCGGGGGTACCCTGTTGCAGACGGGAGACCACCTGGACCGTGGTCATGCCGAGGCGCTCATGGTCGAAGGCGATGTCGGTGCGGGCGATGTCGCGCCCCGCGCTGTCCCACACCACCTTGGCGGTGACGCCGGGCAGCTGGTTGAGGCGCTCGATGAAGGGGGTCATCTTGGCGACCATGGCGGTGCCGCTCTCCTTCTCTTTGGCCAGGTAGCGCTCGATGGCGTGGGTCAGGCCGAGGATCCCCTCCTTGCCCACCTTCATGGCGCGGCCTATGCCGCCAGCCTGCTGCTTGACCCACTCCACATACTGACGTCTGCCGAGCACCAGGCCGCTGGTGGGCCCTTCGATGGCCTTGGCGCCGCTGTAGATGACCAGATCCGCACCCTGGTTGTAGTAGAGACGCAGATCCTCTTCGGCCGCTGCATCGACGATGAGCGGGATCCCGTGGGCCTTGGCCACCTCGGCCGCCTCGGTCACCGACAGAATGCTCTGCTGCACGCAGTGGTGGGACTTGATGTAGAGGATGGCGGCGGTATTGGCATTGATGGCGGCGGCCAGCTGGGCGGGTGAGCACTCGTTGGCGTAGCCTGCCTCCACCACCCTGCCGCCCCCCAGGTTGACCATGGTGCCGACGGGGGCACCAAAGTTCACGTTGTGGCCCTTGGGCAGCACGATGTCGCTCGGCACGTCGTGAGCATGAGCATGCAACTGCTCGAGGCGATAGGGGTCGCCGCGCACTATCACGGCGGCCACCGACTGGGCGATGCCGGCGCTGGCGCAGGAGACCACCACCGCATCTTCAACGCCCAGCAGATCGGCCAGGTAGGCGCCGGTCTTGTTGACCAGATCCTTCACCTCGAAGTAGTGGCCGAGGCCGAAGTTGACCGCATCGACCACCTCCTGCTCGGGGGTGGAGACGCCGAGCAGGGTCATGCGCCCGGAGGCGTTGATCACAGGTTTGAGCCGGTATTTCTCATACACAGAAGGCATGGTGTGATTTCCCGTAGTGAGTCAGAACCAGTTCGCCGCCCACCAGGGCGGCGAGAGGGAGCAGTTGCCGGTCACCGTTGCGGGTGCCGGCCTCGGTATCGGTAAAGAGAGTGGGGCCGCAGCTCACCTCGAACAGGGTGATGTCTGCATCGGCGCCCACCTCGAGTCGCCCCTTGCCGGGCAGGCGCAGGGCATCGGCGGCCTGGTGAGTGACGCAGGCGAGCACCTGCTCCAGGGTCATGCCGATGGCGAAGAACTTCGACATCACGTGGGCAAGGCTGTAGACGGGCCCCTTGATGCGGTTCTTGCAGTAGATGTCTGAACTGATGGTGTGGGGCAGGATCCCCTGGGCAATGGCCAGCTCCGCCACTTCGAAGCTGAAGCTGGCGCCGCCGTGGCCGATGTCGAGCAAGAGTCCCCGCCACATCGCCTCGCGCACCGCCTGGCGCAGTTCACCCGCCGGGGTCAGGATGCGGTTGGGCTTGCCGTTGAAGCAGTGGGTCAGCAGATCGCCCTCCCCCAGCAGGGCGACGATCTCGTCCAGATCCGGCGGCGTGTTGCCCACGTGCACCATCAGTGGCAGGTTGCCATTGGCCTGCTGGATCTGCTTGGCCATGCGCAGGGGGAGCAGACCGTTCTCACCCACCACGCTGCCGCTCATGCGTGCCTTGATGCCGACGATGAAGCCGGGATGGCGTCGGATGGCTGCCGAGGCGAGATCCATATCGAGGTCCCGGCTGTCCGCCAGCTCGTTTTGGCGCAAGAGGCCGATGCGGGAGATGTTGAGCAGGGCGTGCACCCGGGTCTTGCAGGTGGCGGCTATGCGCTGGAAGTCGTCTACGTCGTCGGCCCCGGTACTGCCGGCGTCGATGACGGTGGTGACACCGGACGCCACCCCCACCTTGTCCGGCTCATCGTGGTAGAGGGGGGAGGCGGGGTAGCAGTGGGTGTGGCCGTCAATCCAGCCGGCGCTCACATGGACCTGCCCGCCCAGAGTGAGGGTTTGCTTCGCCTCCGTGCTTTCTGGCAGCGAACCCAGCGCCGCTATCTTGCCATGCTTGATGGCGACGTCGACGAGCTGCCCGTTTCCCAGGCGTCCCGCCCTGATGATCATGTCGTACATGCTGATATCCCTCTTGTAACCTGCTTGCGCTCTTACTGCGAGGCCGCTTCCAAGGCTCATGTGTTGCTCTTCACCTTGCTGACGACCTCTCGCGACAGAGCGCAAACAGGTTCTTGAATGCCGCCCAAGAGACGGCCTTGGATTAAGCCAGGGCGATGGGGAAGACGGTCCCGAACAGCATGGCCCCCAGAATGGCGCCGCCCGTGATGGGCTTTTCCCAGATGTAGAACAGCAGGGCACCCAGCAGGGAGCCTATCCCGATGGGAATGGAGGCGCCCATGGCGGAGAGGATGATGAGGGGACCGAGGAAGCGGCCCGAGCTGTTGCCAGCCCCCATCATGACGTCTGCGCCGTAGGTGGAGTTGCTCTGGTTGATGGTGAACTTGCGCGCCAGAATGATCACGTAGCCGATGGCCATCCCAATCCCCATGCCGGTGATCAGGGAAGCAGTGAAGTTTTCCACCGGATAGATGATGCCGGCCCCCAGCAGCAGGGCGGGCACCCCGAGGCCGACTCCGGTCTGGATGGCGCCGCCGATGTCGAGGATCCCCACCAGGGAGCCCTCGATGATGCGGGCGAACAGGAAGCTGGCACCGAAGGCGGCGACTGCACCATAGGCCCCCGTGTCCATGCCGGCCTTGAGCATGGCAACGAAGGCCACCTCGTTGAAGGCGCCGACCCCGTAGAGGTAGAACATGTGGGTGCCGGCGAAGACGCCGGAAGAGAGCAGACCGACAAAGATGGGGAAGGACCAGTCGGCATACCAGAAGTTGTTTCTCAGTTTCTCATCCATGGTGTGCTTCCTTATTTGCCGCTCATGAGGTTGTGGACGTTTTCCAGCCACAGGGGAACGCCCAGGTGGAAGGATTCAATGAGTTTCATGTCAAAGCCGCGGAAGAAGCCGCTCAGCACGAACAGCAGGACGATGGCACTCATCATCACCTTGGTGACGTGGTTCCAGCCGCTCTCTTCCACCCCCTTGCCGATCAGGATGCCAAGCACCAGACCTGGTACCGCGTTGCCCATGATGAGCTGGGCCAGACCGCCGAAGATGGTGGCCCAGAAGCCGGACTTCTTGCCTGCCTCGATGGCGGCCAGCCAGAAGATCACCGGCATGACGGTGTTGACCAGCAGGTTGGCGGCGGGCACCAGCACCTTGACCGCGGTGACCTGCAGGGCGGCTGGCACGGCGGCGGCGGTGCTGTTGAGGAAGGCGACCACGATGGCACCAATGATGCCGCAGGCGATGGCCATCTTTTTGGGATCATGGAGGGTGGTGGCGAGATCCCGGTTCTTGATCATCAGGGCCGCTGCACCCCAGTTCGGCAGGATGCGGTGATCCACGTCCTGAGTGAAGGCGCCGGCTGCGACCGTGGAGGCCCAGGCGTTGAAGAAGAAGCCCAGACCGAACGAGAAGTGGGAAGCGGGGTCCCCTTCGCAGGAGTTGAGCTCGCCCAGGGTACGGAACGCGCCCATTCCCTGCACGGTCGGGGCGTGGAACATCCGCGCCGCGCCAGCCCCCACCCCGACGCCTACCAGGCCGCCGATGATGAGTGACTTCATCAAAATGATTAGAAACATCCAACTTGTCCTTTTGGTTGTGGGGTCAGGCCCGGGTGAAATCCACCTTGTCGACATCCAGGCTGGTGACCTTGACGGTGATCGCCAACCGGACCCGGAACTCGTGGCGCTGGCGTGGCAGGAAGAAGAACAGGAACTTCTCCACCCGTACCGACTCCTCGGCCTCGAGCACCTCGACCTCGAGGGGTTCGATGCGCAGCATCACCTTGGGGCTCTCCTTGAGCAGGCTGGGTTGCACCTGGCTGAGGGCGGCGGCGAACGCCTGCTGGCGAGTCGCCCCCTTGCCGTTGACCGTGATTCGGGTGGTGAAGTGCTCTTTCATCAGGCGCGTCCGTGTTTCTTGGCGAAGGCTTCGATCAGCTTCTGGCCCAGCTCTTCCTTGTCCATGAAGCCGAAGCCCAGTACCACGCACCCCTCGTTGATGGCGGTGACACCCTCTTCGATGGATCGCATGCCGTAGCGGCACTTGTAGCCGTACTTGGTCTGGGCCGTGATGGCGCCCGCGCCACCGCTGCCGCAGAAGGAGATGCCAAGGTCGGCCTGCTCCTTGTTCATCACATCACCGAGTTTCATGTCGGCGGCCATGCCGGGGATGACGGTCACGGTGGCGCCGGCGGCTTCTGAGCCTGCCCCCACTTTCTGACCCTTGCCGAGACGATCTCCAATCACGAGTTTGATGGCAGTCATTTAGCTTTCTCCTTTTACTGAGCTGAGTTCGTTTTCTTTGGCCACTTCAAAATGGACAGACAAGAGGTGCGCCTCCTCGTAGGCGAGGCGGTCGAGCCAGGCGACGACCTGCTCTGCCAGGCGCAGGGAGAGGGGGGAGATCTCCTCGAACAGGCTGAGGTCGACCTCCGGCAGGGATTCCCCGCTATAGGAGCGCCACACCATGGCCTTGACGTGGGAGGCCAGCATCTGTTGCTGCACGTCGTTGGGGCGTATGCCCTGATCCGCCAGCAGGTTGTGAATGCGGGCCAGGGTCAGGTCGGTCTTGCGCAGCAGTGCCGGGCTGTCCGGGGTCAGGGGGGCGTCATGGGTGTCGGTATTCAAGGTCTGCTCTCCAGGCTGGCAGAAAGGATGGGATCACCATAAAGCGGAGGAGAGTGCGGGAGGAGGCAGGTTTTTTCCGATTCGAAGTGGAAATCCGGAGGAACAGGCATCAAAAGAGGCCTTTTTGGCGTTCAGGATGAGGAAAGGAGCGGACTGGCGGCAAGGGAGTGTGATCGGTGGCGCGTTTTGACGGCGTCTTCGCCCGATTGCTCTTTGGCGCAATGTGTGAGCTGTCTCACGCACAGGTGGGAGCCGAAGGAAAGCGAGCACAAAAAAGGGCCCTGTCGGGCCCTTGCGAGGATCCGCCCCTCAGGTGGCGGGCGCCGCACTGCTGGTCGGCAGGGTCTGATTCTGGTAGCGCAGGTCCTCTTCGATGATGACATCGACGTCCAGCGGCTTGCCGTTGCGGATCACCGAGATGGTGAGCTTGGTGCCGGGGCGGCTCTCGACGATCTTGTCCATGACGGGACGCACGCCGGTGATGGCCTCTCCGTTGATCTTGAGCAGCACATCCCCACGTTTGAGACCGGCCTTGGTGGCTGGGCCATTGGGATCCAGGCTCTCCACCACCAACCCCTGCAAGTCCCCCAGGTTCAGCATGCGCGCGACGATGGGATTGATCTCGACGCTGGAGATGCCGAGGTAGCCGCGGATGACCCGACCGTTGGCGATCAGCTCGTCCATGATGCGCTTGGCCAGCTTGTAGGGGATGGCAAAACTGATGCCATAGCTCTCCTGATTGCCGTTGAGGTGGTAGGCGGCGGTATTGATACCCACCAGATCGCCACGGCCATTGACCAGGGCGCCTCCGGAGTTGCCCTCGTTGATGGCGGCATCGGTTTGCAGCAGATCCTGTCTGCCATTGCTGTCCGGCCCCATGCTGGAGAGGCCGATACGCCCGGTGGCGCTGATGATGCCTTGGGTGATGGTCTGGCCGACGTTGTAGGGGTTGCCGATGGCGAGCACCACGTCTCCCACGTCCGGCAGACGATCCGGGTCCTGAGGGATCACCGGCAGGTTGTCCGATTCGATGTAGAGCACCGCCAGATCGGTCAGTTTGTCGGTGCCGACCAGCTCTGCACTGAATACCCGACCATCTTGCAGGGCGACGATGATCTGGTCCGCATCGGCGATGACGTGATAGTTGGTGAGCACGTGACCGCGCTGGTTCATGATGACGCCGGACCCCAGCCCCTGGGGTCTGAGTTCGGCTTTTTCACCGCGATTGCCGGCGAAGCTGCGGGTGTAGATGTTGACGACGGCAGGGCCGGCGCGATGGGCCGCGTAGGAGAAGCTCAGCTCGCGGGCGTTGGTGATGAGGCCCGGCAGGGGAGCGCCGCCGCGAAAATTGGGAAACACCAGCAACAAAAGCGCAGCCATGGCGAGGCCAAAGCCGACGGACTTGCCCAAGTAGCTGATCAGAGGTGGGATTTTCATGTCTTTCTCGTCCGTACAGGCTGCGGGCAGAGAATAACATTATCGATGGATAAAAATCACCCGCGGCGGTTGCCGCGGGTGTGAGGGGCTTAACGGATCACCAAATAGAGCGAGGAGTCGCCGCGCTGAATGTTCAGCGCCAGGACTTCCGGCTTGTTTTTCAACACCTTGGTCAGTTCACCCATGGAGTTGATGCGCTGGCGGTTGACTCCGATGATGATGTCACCCTTCTGCAGGCCGGAGGCGGCTGCCGGTGAGCGGGGATCGATGTCGGAGACTGCCACGCCGGTCACGGGGTCCGTGATGGTGCTCAGCTTGGC
The DNA here is from genome assembly GCF_002934285.1 of Aeromonas sp. ASNIH1. Lineage (NCBI taxonomy): Bacteria > Pseudomonadati > Pseudomonadota > Gammaproteobacteria > Aeromonadales > Aeromonadaceae > Aeromonas > Aeromonas sp. ASNIH1. The sequence continues at coordinate 1,986,021 of NZ_CP026228.1, forward strand.
CCCTTCCAGGGCCGGATGCAGGGCGCTGGCCAGGATCTCGCTGTCATCCGCCTTCTTCAGGGTGACCTTGACGGTCTGCTCCTTGCCGTCACGAATGAGGCCGAGCGAGACCTGCTTGTCGGCCCCCATGGTGGCGATTTTGGCACGCAGCTCGCCGAAGGAGCGGATGGGCTTGCCATCGATGCTGATGATGATGTCGCCTGCCTTGATGCCTGCCTTGGCGGCGGCGGAGTCAGGCATGACCTGGTTGACGAAGGCACCGTCCTTCTTGTTGTAGCCGAAGGTCTTGGCGATTTCGCTGGTGAGCTCGGTGCCGGTAATCCCCAGCTGGCCACGGCGCACTTCGCCGTATTTCACGATCTGCTCGGAGAGATCGCGCACCATGTTGGACGGGATGGCAAAGCCGATGCCGATGTTGCCGCCGTTGGGGCCCAGGATGGCGGTGTTGATGCCGATCAGCTCCCCGCGCAGGTTGAGCAGGGCGCCGCCCGAGTTGCCGGAGTTGATGGCCGCATCGGTCTGGATGAAGTTCTCCAGATTTTCGATGTTGAGGCCGCTGCGACCCAGGGCGCTGACAATGCCGGAGGTGACGGTCTGGCCCAGGCCGAACGGGTTGCCGATGGCCAGCGCGTAGTCACCGACTCTCAGCTCGTCGGAGTCGGCGAACTTGATCTGCACCAGATCCTCGGCCTTGATTTGCAGCAGGGCGATATCCGACTGTTTGTCTTCCCCTATTTTCTTGGCCGCATACTCACGGCCATCCTTCAGGTTGACCTTGATCTCGTCCGCCTCGTGGACCACGTGGGCGTTGGTGATCACGTAGCCTTTCTTGGCATCGATGATGACGCCGGAACCAAGCGCCTGGAAGGGCTGCTCGCTCACCTGCTCGTCAGGCATGTTGGGGCCGAAGAAGAAGCGGAATTGTTCCGGCAGGCGTTGGCGGGTGATCTTCTTGCCAGAGACGGAGATGTTGACCACGGCAGGGGTCACCTGCTCGAGGACGGGGGCCAGGCTCGGCATCTCCTGGTTGTTCGCCATCAGGGGCAGTGCGGCCTGCGCCGGTGCTGAGGACATGGCGATACCGACACTGAGGGCTAAGACACTGAATACAGAAAGAGATTTACGCATATGAGAAACAGCTCCCAGAAAAAGTTGCAGTGCAATCGTCAAGGTCTGACCACGATAAAGCGTAATTAGTTCAACCGACGATCAGCCCGGCTGCTTGAGCAGGCCGGACGCACCGGCGTAATCGCGGGGAGGAAGGCCCGGCTCCTCGCTGTTGGCGGCATCGCCTGTTTCTTCCACTTCGGGTTCGCGGAACAGTGGTTCCTGTACCTTGGCCAGGAACTTGCTCTGTTCCGCCATGTGGCGATAAAGGGTCTGGTACTGTTCGGCCAGTTGCTCCATCAGGGCGGCGCTGTCGGCGAAGTGGGTGGTGATCTGCCCCTGGTAGCTTTCCAGCTCCTTGTGGGCTTTTTTCAGCTCCTGTTCCAGGCGTCCGGCATCCCGGCTACGGACAGAGAAGCGGCCGATCAGCACGCCGATGATCAGGGCGGCGATCGCCAGCAGGATCCCGTTAAACAGAGTCATAGAAGCTCCTTGTTACAGCTAACACGATGAATTTGAAGCGGTCGGATGGACCGCAACGCCTCGTTGGCACTATACCGTGCCCCCCGAGAGCGTGATACCATTTTGTCCCTCATTCAGGGACTTGGAGGCGGTTTACAGGATGACCCCGCAGCAAAAATATCAGCAGGATTTGCAGCGCCCCGGCTTTGTGGCCGATCCGGCCCAGGCCATGGCAGTCGCCCGCCTGGAGCGACTCTATCAGGATCTGTGCGCAAGCCCGACTCCGACCAGATCCCGTGGCCTGCTAGGTTGGCTGCAAAAGCCGAAAACCCGTGACCCCGTCCAGGGGTTATATATGTGGGGCGGTGTGGGCAGAGGCAAGACCTGGCTGATGGATACTTTTTTTGAGAGCCTGCCGGGGGAGCGCAAACTGCGCATCCACTTCCACCGTTTCATGCACCGGGTGCACGATGAGCTCAAAGGGCTGACCGGTCAGTCCGATCCGCTCAAGCTGATCGCCCGCAAGCTGGCCGACGAGACCGACGTCATCTGCTTCGACGAGTTTTTCGTCTCGGATATCACGGATGCCATGCTGCTCGGCACTCTGTTCCAGGAACTCTTTGGCCATGGCGTGGTGCTGGTGGCCACATCCAACATCCCCCCTCAGGATCTCTACCGCAACGGGTTGCAGCGTGCTCGCTTCCTGCCTGCCATCGCGCTTATCGAGCGCCACTGCGAGGTGATCAATGTCGATGGCGGTGTCGATTACCGGCTGCGAACCCTGGAACAGGCAGAGATCTATCACTTCCCGCTGGATGATCAGGCCAGGAGCAACCTGGATCGTTATTTCAGCCAGTTGACCGGGATTGGGCAGGTGACTGCCGCCGCACTGGAAATCAACCATCGCCAACTGGGTGCACTGGGCGTGGGGGAAGGGGTGCTTTATATGGAGTTTGAACAGCTGTGCTGTACTCCACGCTCCCAGGGCGACTACATCGAATTGGCCCGTGAGTTCCACACCGTCCTGCTGGCCAATGTGCAACCCATGGGCAGCGGCACGGATGACGCGGCCCGCCGCTTCATCGCCATGGTGGATGAGTTTTATGAACGGCACGTCAAGCTCATCATATCGGCGGCGGTCCCCATGACCGGGCTCTATGGCGAAGGCTTGCTGAATTTCGAATTCAAGCGTTGCCTTTCACGGCTTCAGGAGATGCAATCGCACGAATACCTTGCCAGAGTGCACCTTCCTTAGTCACAATACCGCGCCTGCCAGTCGGATGGGCATCTGCGGCAGGTAGGGTCGGGCGACATTTGCTAGCTTCATGGCAGTGAAATTAGCAGGTGATATTTAAGGCAACTTCACTTATAATCGCCCGGCCCACGTTACAGCTGTCGATAAGACAGCAACACTTTAAGCTTTACTTGTATTCGAAGGGGTACAGGTAGGCCATCGTTTGTTGTTTGTGGGAGAGCCCCCATAAGCAATTGGGTCTGTAACAGGTAATTGGGTTTAACTTAATGAAAACTTTCGTTGCCAAGCCAGAAACCGTAAAACGTGACTGGTACATTGTGGACGCAGAAGGTAAAACTCTGGGTCGTATCGCAACCGAGATCGCTGCTCGTCTGCGTGGTAAGCACAAAGCCGAGTACACTCCGCACGTTGACACCGGTGACTACATCATCGTTGTAAACGCTGAGAAGGTACACGTAACCGGTAAGAAATTTACCGACAAAATGTACCACGCTCACTCCGGTTTCCCGGGTGGTATCAAGTCCATCAGCTTCGACAAGCTGATTCAGCGTAAGCCGGAAATGGTAATCGAAGCTGCCGTCAAGGGCATGCTGCCGAAGGGTCCGCTGGGCCGTGCCATGTTCCGTAAGCTGAAAGTTTACGCAGGCGCAGAGCACGCTCATGCTGCTCAGCAACCTCAAGTACTGGATATCTAACGGGAACTGGCAACATGGCAGAAAATCAATACTACGGTACCGGCCGTCGCAAAAGCTCCACTGCTCGCGTATTCATCAAAGCGGGTAGCGGTAAAATCGTAATCAACCAGCGCTCCCTGGAGCAATACTTCGGCCGTCCGACTGCCCGCATGGTAGTTCGTCAGCCGCTGGAACTGGTCGAGATGACCGAGAAACTGGATCTGTACATCACCGTTAACGGTGGTGGCATCTCCGGTCAAGCTGGTGCGATCCGCCACGGTATCACTCGTGCTCTGATGCAGTACGACGAGACCCTGCGTTCCGAACTGCGTAAAGCTGGCTTTGTTACTCGTGATGCCCGTAAGGTTGAGCGTAAGAAAGTCGGTCTGCACAAAGCGCGTAAGCGTCCGCAGTACTCCAAGCGTTAATTCGCTTTTGGTACGCACTCTCAGGAGTGTCAAAAAAGCCTGGCAATTTGCCAGGCTTTTTTTATTGGTAATGTTACATGTGACAATGCTAAGCATACGTCACAAAAGACAAAAAATTGTGTATTTATTGTTTTTGTCCATCGACTCCCTTTCTTGTCAAATTGTTATCTTTTCTTTAAAATTTCCATGGTCTTTCTGTGTCAATTGCCACTCCGCTTCCATTGCAGTTGTCAGAGGGAGAGGAGAAGTAAACAGGGACACTATAAGAATGAGCGGAGTCCACATGGGAGAGTTTTTGGATGAGCAATGCGCCAGTTGATACCGGTCGCCGCAGATTTCTTACCTGGTCAACGGTTGCCGTTGGCGGTGTAGGAGCTGCTTTTACCGCAGTGCCGTTTATTAAGTCATGGAATCCGAGTGCCAAAGCCAAGGCGGCAGGCGCCCCGGTTGAAGTGGATATCAGCAAGCTGGAGCCGGGTCAGCTAATCCGCGTCGAGTGGCGCGGTAAACCGGTCTGGGTGGTGAAGCGCACCAAGCAGACGCTGGATGCTCTGGCTGCACACGATGACAAGCTGCGGGATCCTGCGTCAGACGAGCCACAGCAACCGGACTATGCCCACAATGGCTACAGATCCATCAAACCGGAAATCTTCGTGGCCGTTGGCATCTGCACTCATCTGGGATGCTCCCCTTCCTATTTGCCCGACAGCTTCGGCGAGCAGGTTCAAGGGGTAACTTCCGGCTTCTTCTGCCCCTGCCATGGCTCCAAATTCGACATGGCTGGTCGAGTGTTCCAGGGCGTCCCCGCACCGCTGAACCTGGTCATTCCGCCATACCAATTTCTTAGCGACACCACCATTCTGGTTGGTGCCGATGGCAAGGAGGCCTGACCATGTTTGCCAAACTCATGGGCTGGATCGATGATCGTTTCCCGCTCACGGCCATGTACAACGACCATATGGCCAAGTATCCGGCGCCCAAGAACCTGAACTTCTGGTACTTCTTCGGCTCGCTTGCCATGTTGGTGCTGGTCAACCAGATCATCACCGGCATCTGGCTGACCATGAACTACAACCCTTCGGCGGAAGGTGCCTTCGCTTCCGTGGAATACATCATGCGGGATGTGGATTATGGCTGGCTGCTGCGTTATATGCACTCCACCGGGGCATCCGCCTTCTTCATCGTGGTTTACCTGCACATGTTCCGCGGCATGATCTACGGCTCTTACCAGAAGCCACGGGAACTGCTGTGGATCTTCGGCATGCTGATCTTCCTGGTGCTGATGGCCGAGGCCTTCATGGGTTACCTGCTGCCCTGGGGGCAGATGTCGTTCTGGGGGGCCCAGGTCATCATCTCGCTGTTCGGTGCCATCCCCGTTATCGGTGACGATCTGACCCTGTGGATCCGGGGGGACTATGTCATCTCGGGTGCGACCCTGAACCGCTTCTTTGCGCTGCACGTCATCGCCCTGCCGCTGGTACTGGTGATGCTGGTGGCCATGCATATCCTGGCGCTGCACGAAGTGGGCTCCAACAACCCCGATGGCATCGACATCAAGAAGCACAAGGACGAGAACGGCTGGCCACTGGATGCGGTCGCGTTCCACCCCTATTTCACCGTGAAGGACATGATCGGGGTAGCCGGTTTCCTGTTCTTCTTCTGTGCCATCATCTTCTTCAAGCCGGATATGTGGGGCTATTTCCTCGAGAAACCGAACTTTGAGGTGGCCAACGGCCTGAAGACACCGGCGCATATCGCCCCGGTCTGGTACTTCACCCCCTTCTACGCCATCCTGCGTGCGGTGCCGGACAAGCTGCTGGGGGTCATCATGATGGGCCTCTCCATCGTGGTGCTGTTCCTGTTGCCCTGGCTGGATCGTTGCAAGGTGCGCTCGGTGCGTTACCGCAGCACCCTGCACAAGCTGAACATCGCCCAGTTCGTGGTCTGCTTCATTATCCTGGGGGTGCTGGGCGTGCTGCCATCAACCCCGACCCTGACGCTGATTGCACAGCTCTGTACTCTGGGTTATTTCGGATTCTTCGTCCTGTTGTTCTTCTACAGCAAGAATGAGAACACCAAGCCGCTGCCGGAGAGGGTGACATTCAAATGAAAAGAATAATTTTTGCAGTGCTGGCCCTGCTGCCTGGTCTGGTGTTGGCCTCTGGCGGTGGCTTCCCCCTCGACAAGGCGGAGTACGATCTGAGTGACAAGGCATCCCTGCAACGGGGGGCCGCCACCTTCATGAACTACTGTGCAGGCTGTCACTCCACCCAGTACCAGCGTTATAACCGGGTGGCGGCCGACATCGGTATTCCGGACGATCTGATGAAGGAAAACCTGGTCTTCACCGGCGCCAAGATCGGCGATCTGATGAAGAGCGCCATGTCCGAGAAGGATGCTGCTCGCTGGTTCGGTGCGCCACCTCCCGACCTGACTCTGGTTGCCCGGGTGCGTGGTGCAGACTGGATCTACACCTATCTGCGTTCCTTCTACGTGGACGAGACCCGTCCATTCGGGGTGAACAACGCCGTCTTCCCGTCCGTGGGTATGCCCCATGTGCTGGAGCCGTTGCAGGGGACGCCCCGCGCCGAGTTCGAGACGCACACCCTGGATGGCGTGGAGATGCAGCAAGTCGTCAGCATCAAATCTGACGGCAACGGTGAAATGAACAACGAAGAATATGATCAGACGGTACTGGATCTGGTAAACTTCTTGGTCTACTCGGCTGAGCCGGTGCAGCAGGAGCGCGAACGCATGGGCTTCTGGGTACTCGGATTCATCGCTATCTTCTTCATCTTCACTGTGCTGTTGAAGAAGGAATTCTGGCGCGACGTTCACTAAGCGACCAGATCGGAGTAATATGACGCACGGCAATGAAGACAGACATGCTTCATTGCCGTTTCTGCTTTTTAATGACGGGAGGGTTCAATGGCTGTAGCTGCCAATAAGCGTTCGGTAATGACGCTGTTTTCCGGTGCCAACGATATGTTCAGCCATCAGGTGCGTATTGTCCTGGCGGAGAAGGGTGTTAGCGTGGATATCTGCCAGGTTGATCCTGCCAACCTGCCGGATGAGCTGGCCGAGCTGAACCCGTACAACACTGTACCGACTCTGGTGGATCGCGAGCTGGCGTTGTACACCTCGCGCATCATCATGGAGTATCTGGACGAGCGTTTCCCGCATCCGCCCCTGATGCCGGTTTATCCGGTCGCGCGCGGCAACAGCCGTCTGATGATGCACCGCATCGAGCTGGACTGGTACTCTCTGGCCGACAAGATCATGGCGGGCACCGATACCGAAGCCGCCCGTGCCGAGTTGCGCGACAACCTGCTGGCCATCGCCCCCATCTTCGGTGAGATGCCCTACTTCATGAGCGAAGAGTTCGGTCTGGTCGACTGCTACATGGCGCCGTTGCTGTGGCGTCTGCCGAGCCTGGGTATCGACTTTACCGGTCGTGGCGCCAAAGAGCTGAAGGCTTACATGGTTCGCCTGTTCGAGCGTGAATCCTTCCAGGCTTCCCTGACCGAGGCCGAGCGCGAGATCCGTGCCGGCGTATGAGCATGGAACCGACAATGACACCCAGTCGCCCGTATCTGCTGCGGGCGTTTTTTGACTGGTTGCTGGATAACGATCTGACTCCCCATCTTGTGGTCAATGCCAACATTCCCCATGTGATGGTACCGATGCAGTTCGTGCAGGATGGCCAGATTGTTCTGAACATCGCCCCCCGGGCCGTGGGCCAGTTCCACATGGACAATGACGCTGTCAGCTTCAGCGCCCGTTTCGGTGGCGTATCGCAGCAGGTCTATATCCCCATGGCGGCCGTACTGGCCATCCATGCCAGGGAGAACGGAGTGGGCACCCTGTTCCCGCCGGAGCCCGGGTATGACCTCTGGCTGGAACAGGCACAGACACCCACGCCGGTTGAGCCCGAGCCGGAACCACCGCGCCCGAGCGGTCGCCCGACCCTGAAAGTCATCAAATAAAAAACGCAGCCTGAAGGCTGCGTTTTTTCATCCTGCCAGATGGTCAATTCTGGGCAAACTCGAAGGCTTTGATCACCTGCTTAACGCCACTGACGTGGCGGGCGATTTCTACGGCCTGATCCCCTTCCTGGCGGGTGACCAGCCCAATGAGGAATACCTCGCCATTCTCGGTGACAACCTTCACCTTGGCGCTGTCGAAGTTCTTGGTGCCCAGCATGTCGGCCCGCACCTTGGAGGTGATCCAGGTGTCATTGCTGCGCACGCCGATACTGACTGGTTTGCCAAGGCGCAGCTCGTTGTAGACATGGCGAACCCCTTCAATCCGGCTCACGATTCTGCCCGCTTCCTGTTTGTAAGCGTCAGAGGGTGTCTGACCCACCAGCAGCACACGGCCGTTGTTGCTGTAGACACTGATCTTGCTGGCGGCGCTCAGGGGCTTGTTGTCGGCCAACAGGTTGGCGGCTTTCAGCTCTATGGTCTGATCGTCCCACTGGGCACCCAGGGTGCGGCGATCGCCGCTCGCTTTGGCGGTGCCAGCCGCGCCACCGACCACCACGGCAGCACAGCCTTGCAGCAGCAGGACGCCGGTCAGCAGGGCAAGAGCGAGAATAGGCTTCTTCATGGTTTCAGTCTTCCTGTTGCGGGAAAAGTGTCTGGTCGATGAGATCACAGAGACAGTGCAGGGTCAACAGGTTCACTTCCAGAATACGAGGACGGCGAGCGGAAGGAACGCGGATCTCCACGTCATTGGGGCCCAGCAGACCGGCGATCTCTCCCCCGTCTCCGCCACCGAGAACAATGATGGTCATGTCGCGGGAGAGGGCGGCCTCCGCAGCCTTGATCAGGCTGCGGCTGTTGCCTGTCGTGGTGATGACCACCAGGATGTCGCCTGGTTGTCCCAGAGCACGTATCTGTTTGGCATAGACCTCTTCGAAACCGTGATCCGTGGCGATGGCGCTGATGGTCGCCATGTCGGGCGTCAGGGCGAGACCGGGCAGGGAGGGGCGAGGAGTTTCATAGCAGTTCACCAGTTCGGAAATGAACAGCTGTGCCAATGCCGAGGAAGGACCATTGCCACATGCCATCACCTTGTGGCCATTGAGCAGGCAGATGGTCAGCATCTGAGCTGCCGTATGGATGGCATCCGGCAGTGCTTCGGCGGCGGCTATCTTGGTCTGGATGCTTTCGGTGTAATTCTCTTTGATGGGATCAGTCATGGGGTCCTCTTAAAATGCGTTCTGGATCCAGTCCGGCTGGTCGCCCTCGAACGCGATCACATCGAATCGACAGGCCTGGTTGGCCTCATTGATGGCATGTTGCTTGAAATAGTGGCGCGCGGCCAGCACGATCTTGTGCTGCTTGCGCCGGGTGACCGAGCTGGCTGCACCGCCATGAGTGGCGTTGGCGCGATATCTCACTTCAACGAACACCAGGGTCTCCCCCTGGCGCATGATGAGATCGATCTCGCCGCCACGGCAGCGGTAGTTGCGGGTAACGGGTTGCAGGCCGCGGGCCTGCAACCAGCGTTCCGCTATTTGCTCAAAGTGTTGTCCCTTGCTCGTCGCTGCCGACGGCAACAGGTTCAACCACTGCTGGTGAAGTTGTGTCAGTAGCCTCTTCATGAGTCGCATCCTCCAGCTGGGGGGCGGCGCTGTCGCTGACCAGCTTGCCATTCTGGTAGGTGGCCCAGTCCAGCATGCGCACTATGTTGCCCTGGGGATCCACGCTCAGCTGGCCGCTCATGCCGGGTTGCTGCATGGCATTGACCTTGCGCATTTGCGGCAGGTTGCCTGCCAGGCTGACGGCATCGTAACCGAGGGCGAACAGGCGCAGCAGGTCGCCCTGGGTCTGGGGCCAGAGCAGGGCAATCTGTTCACGCTGCGTCTCGAAGCCACCCAGCAGCAGTGGCATGTCGGAGATATGCATACCGTTGAGCTCGGATGCTACCTCGGTCGTCCCGCCGTCGTATCCCCGAGAGCTGCTGTAGATGGGCAGGCTGCCCATGGGATTGACCGAGATGTCCACATAGGGCTTGATCATCCGGGTTTCCAGGCTGTTGGCCACCACATAGACGGCGTCGATGCTGCGCGGCGCGGCATCGGACAACTGGACAATCTCCCCGGCTCGAGCCGTGGAACGGCCGCTCAGAGCGTTCTTGACCATGCCCTGCACTTCGTTGCGCGCCCCGAAGGTGGCAACCACGGGCTTCTCCTGGCTGACGCCGGCCCAGGCCTGTTCAAACGCCTTGATACTGCTGTAGCCAATCCGGCCTTGTGCCGCGATCAGCAGCGGCTTGCGGTAGCCCTGACCATAGAGGTACTGGGCCGCCTGGCTCGCATCGGCAGCGGCGGAGAGCGAGAAATAGAAGGTGTTGTCGTTGACGATCGGCTTGTCCAGCTCGTTGAGCGCCAGCACCGGCACGGTCGGACTCGACTTGAGCAGCTCCTCCACCTGATCCTTGAGCAGGGGGCCGATGATCATGTTGGCCCCTTCCTGAATGGCCTGCTTGTAGAGGTCCCCCATCGCCTTGCCCTGGGTATCATAGAAGTTCAGGGTGAACTGGCTCTGATTTTCTTTGTAGGACATCAACATGCCGTTGCGGATGGCGGCGCCCTGGGCTTCCAGGTTGCCGGAGAGCGGCAGGAAGACGGCGATCTGCTGCAGCGAACCGTTGTCCGTAGTAGCGAGATCCCCAAGGCCGGCCGGCATGTCGCTCTGGGCAGGGTGGTTAGGGAAGCTCTGCTTCCAGCCGGCAAGCTGGCGGGCCAGCTGGCTCGGCTGTGCCCCGAATTCGTTCACCAGCGCCGCCAGTCGCAGCCAGCCGGTGGTCACATCGGGAGCTGGCTCCTCTTCGAGCGCCTGCAGGGTGGAGGGGGTCATGCTTTTCAGCAGTGACCAGATCTGCTGGTGATTGGTGGCCAGCTCATTCTTGGCCAGATAAGGTTCCAGCAGGATCAGCGACTTGGCCGCACCAAACTTGTTGTTGATGTCGAGCTGCAGCACCACGCGCTGGCGGTACCAGTCCTTCTGGGTATCGGCATCCAGCACCACATCCGGCTTGCCTTCCAGCAGGATCAGCGCCTGGTTGGCGTTGCCCTGGGCGAGCAGCAGGTGTGCCTGCAGCAGTTGCAACTGCGCCTGCTGCTCCGGGCTCTTCGCCTGCTTCTGCAACTGCTGATACAGGGCGGCAGCCGGTTTGGCCTGGCCGAGCGCCAGATAGCTGCGCGCCGCCATCATCTGCCACACGAAGGCCTCTGCCGGTTTGGCGGGATCCACCTGTTCCAGATACCACTGGGCATTCTTGGTCAGATCCGAGAAGGCTGACGGCATGCCGGGTTGTCCGGAAGATTGATTGGGCTCCGACGCACAGGCGGCGAGCAGGGCTGCCGCGAGTAGGATGCCGAAGAGTCGTGATACACTTAGCTGCTTTATAACCCGGTTCAAGTTCATTCCCCGACCAGTGTTGAAATTCTCCATAGTGTAAACGGGCCAATATGGCGACACAATTGTCGGGACACTCGGAGCTCCCATGAGTGACATCCCAACCCTGTATATAGTCCCCACTCCGATCGGCAATCTGGCCGACATCACCCAGCGAGCACTGGACGTGCTGCGCAGCGTCGATCTGGTGGCCGCCGAGGATACCCGGCATACCGGGATCCTGCTCAACCACTACCAGATCTCGGTGCCGACCTTTGCCCTGCACGATCACAACGAGCAGCAAAAGGCGGATGTGCTGATCGCCCGCATCAAGGAGGGCAAGAGCGTGGCCCTGGTCTCCGATGCGGGGACGCCGCTCATCAGCGACCCCGGTTATCACCTGGTCACCCGTTGTCGCGAAGCCGGGGTCAAGGTGGTGCCGCTGCCCGGTCCCTGCGCTGCCATCACGGCGCTGTCCGCCGCCGGGCTGCCCACCGACCGCTTCGCCTTCGAGGGTTTCCTGCCGGCCAAGGCCAAGGGGCGGGATGATCGCCTGCAAGCCGTCATCGAAGACACCCGCTCTCTGGTGTTCTACGAATCGCCGCGCCGGGTGCAGGAGACGGTGGAAGCCATTGCTCGCATCCTTGGCGAGCGCCAGGTGGTGGTGTGCCGCGAGCTGACCAAGACCTTCGAGTCCATCCACGGTCTGCCCGCCTCCGAGATGCTGGCCTGGCTCGGAGAGGACGATAACCGTTGCCGCGGGGAGATCGTGCTGGTGGTCGCCGGTGCCAGCAAGGTGGATGACGAGTTGCCTGCGGAGGCGATCCGCACCCTGGGCCTGCTGGTCAGCGAGCTGCCCCTCAAGAAGGCTGCAGCCCTCACCGCCGAGATCCACGGGGTGAAGAAGAACGCCCTCTACAAATACGGCCTCGAGCACTATTAATTGCCGTAAACCGGAATTGACGGTTTACCCCGTCCGTCTCGCGAGGCTATAATCCGCGCCTCGGAGTTGGCTGGGCAATCGCTGCTTCGTCGTTGTGTCCCTCGGGACAGACGGGCGGAGGGGAGGAAAGTCCGGGCTTCACAGGGCAGGGTGCCAGGTAACGCCTGGGGGGCGCGAGCCTACGACCAGTGCAACAGAGAGCAGACCGCCGATGGCCCGCAAGGGATCAGGTAAGGGTGAAAGGGTGCGGTAAGAGCGCACCGCGCGACTGGCAACAGTTCGTGGCACGGTAAACTCCACCCGAAGCAAGACCAAATAGGCCCCTATTGGCGCGGCCCGCGTTGGGGGCGGGTAGGTTGCTTGAGCCAGCGAGCGATTGCTGGCCTAGAGGAATGATTGCTACCCGGGGCAACCCGGTACAGAACCCGGCTTACAGGCCGACTCCGACCTCTTTCTGGTAAGTGATTACCTCGAAATCCCGGCACCTTTTGGTGCCGGGATTTTTATTTTCGGCTGGTCACGCGGTCGCGTGGCGCCTTTTGGGGTTTTGTAATAAAGTTCTCGCCCCTTTCGGTCGCTCTGTGTCGTCTGGGCTATCGGTATCGATCATGGAGCCGGCATGTCTCCATGCAGCAGGACGAGATGAAAATGGCAAAGGTGGATTTGTAATGTCATCAAGCGGCGTAATGCACACCCCTTCCCGGTTGATCTGTGCCGAGCGGGGCAGAGCCCTGCCTCAATATGACTTGCTGGGGGTCGAGAGGGCCAATCAGGCCCGTCTCAGGCAACTCAACACCCAACTGAGCGTCTTTTCCCAGCAGGCGTCGGGCTGCATGGCCCAGTTGTTCAATGCGGCGGATTGCGATCTGGGTTACCAGGACTTTTCTTCTGCGTTGGCGCAAGAGGAGGATGATCATCAGGTCTGGGTCGAAGCCCGTACTCCTCTGGATGCCCAGCGTGTCGCCTTTTTCTCCATCTCTCCTGCGGTCATCTATCGGCTTGCCGTGCTGTTTTTCGGCGGCACTCTGCAACACAAGGGGGCCACGGCACCCCATGGCAGGGGATTGACCGACACCGAACAGCGACTGCTGCTGCGGCTGTGCCAGTACCAGGTGGAAATCTGGTCGACCTGTCAAGGTCAGGGAGACCTCTCCTGGCAGTTGAATCTGATCTCCCGGGAGGCCCTGCCCGCAGGCCCGCTCTGGAAGGCGCAGGCCAGTATGCTGGCCGGTGGCAGCCAGCACGATTGGCAGTTCTGGCTGGCGCCCCCTGAAGAGGCGCCCGGTATCGCTGAAGGTCAGCGTGTGCAGGTGGCGCAACTGGAGGAGGCGCTGATCCAGGTGCCGGTGCGGCTGCGGGTAGTCATGGGGCAGATGTCCATGACGCTGGCGGATCTCGAATGCCTCAAGGTGGGAGACGTGCTCTCGCTGGATTTACCCGAGGTGGTGCCGGCCCTGATCGGCCAGCGCCCCTGTTTCAATGGACGCATTGCCGAACATAAAGGCAGCCTGGTGTACCAGGTCGCAACAGTGGTAGAGGAGTAGTCGAATCGTGAACGAGCACAACATGAATGACCCGCTGGATCTGGATGGCCTGGATCAGCTGTTTGGGGACGACATCAGCATGCCGAGTGCGGCCGACTACATGGCGCCGACCAGCAGTACCAAGCAGCGGGATCTCTCCTTCTTTCACCACATTCCGGTCAAGGTGACGCTGGAAGTGGCCAGCACCGAGGTGGCGCTGGGCGAGCTGATGAAGGTGGAAGAGGGGGCCGTCATCGAGCTGGACAAGCTGGCGGGCGAGCCGCTGGATGTCCGCGTCAACGGGCGCCTGCTGGCCAGGGGCGAGGTGGTGGTGGTCAACGGCAAATACGGGCTGCGGCTGGTGGACGTCGTGGACACCAAATTGCTGGGCGGCATGAACGACTGATGCGTTATCTGCTGGTTGCCCTGCTCCTGCTGGCGTTGCCGAGCTGGGGCGCGGACATGACGCTGTTCTCGGTATCGCCGAGCGAAGCAGGGGGAGAGGACTACAGCGTCAAGCTGCAGATCCTCTTCTTCATGACCCTGCTGGGTCTGCTGCCGACCCTGCTGCTGATGATGACCAGTTTTACCCGGATCATCATAGTGCTGGCCATCCTGCGTCAGGCCCTGGGATTGCAGCAAAGCCCACCTAACCGGGTGCTAATCGGCATCAGCCTGATCCTGACCCTGGTGATCATGAGGCCGGTCTGGACCGAGATGTACCAGAACGCCTTCGTGCCATACGACCAGAACGAAATCACGTTGACGGAAGGGCTGGCCCGCGCCGAAAAACCGCTGCGCCAATTCATGCTGGCCCAGACCCGGGAGCCGGATCTCGAGCAGATGCTGCGCATCTCCGGAGAGCCGACCACCCTCGCCAAGAGCGAAGTGCCGTTCGGCGTGCTGTTGCCGGCCTTCGTGCTGAGCGAGCTGAACACCGCCTTCCAGATAGGTTTCATGCTGTTCATCCCCTTTCTGGTCATCGATCTGGTGGTCGCCAGCGTGTTGATGGCCATGGGGATGATGATGCTCTCCCCTCTCATCATCTCGCTGCCATTCAAGTTGATGGTCTTCGTGCTGGTGGATGGCTGGTCCATGACGGTCGGTACCCTGGCGGCCAGTTTCGGCGGGGGAGGCTGACGTGACCCCCGAGCAGAGTGTGGCCCTGGTGGGCGGGGCCGTGAACCTGGTGGTCATCATGGTCTCGGTGCTGATCGTGCCCGGTCTCATCGTCGGGCTGGTGGTCAGCATCTTCCAGGCGGCGACCCAGATCCAGGAACAGACACTGAGCTTCCTGCCCCGTTTCATCGTGACCCTGCTGACCCTCATCTTCACGGGAAACTGGCTGCTGTCGCAGATCACCACCCTGTTCGCCGACCTGTTCCAGAAGATCCCCGGGCTTATCGGATGAACTCCCTGCTGTCGTTCAGTGCGGCCGAGCTGACCGCCTGGCTGGGACAGTGGTGGTGGCCCTTCATTCGCATCGCGGCCGCCTTCTGGGTGATGCCGGTATTCGGTGACGGCCGGGTGCCTGCACAGGTTCGCATCCTGCTGGCCTTCGTCATCAGTCTGCTGATCGCCCCCATGATGAAAGGCATGCCGGCGCTGGATCCCCTCAGTGCCGGCATGATGGTGCTGACCCTGGAGCAGTTGCTGTTCGGTCTGCTGTTCGGGCTCTGCATACAGATGCTGTTCATGGTGATGACCATGGCGGGGCAGATCCTCTCCATGCAGATGGGGTTGGGGATGGCGGTGATGAACGATCCTTCCAACGGAGACACGGCGCCCATCGTCAGCCAGATCATGTTGGTCTTCTGCTCCCTGTTGTTCCTCGGTCTGAACGGCCATCTGGTGACTTTGGATGTCCTGGTGCAGAGCCTGCGGACCTGGCCGCCGGGAACCTCGCTCTACGTCCTCGATCTGAAGGGGGTCATCGGCCTGTTTGGCTGGAGCATCGGAGCCGCCCTCATCCTGACCCTGCCTGCCGTGGTGGCCATGCTGATGGTGAACCTCACCTTTGGGGTGCTCAATCGCACGGCCCCTTCCCTGAACATCTTCTCTCTGGGCTTCCCCATGACGTTGCTGCTGGGGCTGCTCACCATGGCCATCTCCATCAGCGGCGTCCCGGCCCGCTATCTGGATCTGGTCGGTTACGTGCTGACCCAGCTCAGGGCATTGACGCCGACATGAGCCAGCACAGCGCCCAGGACAAAACCGAAGAGGCCTCTTCCCAGAAACGGCGCAAGGCGCGGGAAGAGGGCCAGATTGCACGCTCCAGGGAGTTGAGTTCGGCCGGCCTGCTGCTCGTCGGCGGTCTGGTCATGCAGTGGATGGTACCGAGTTTCGGGCTCTTCTTTGCCGAGCTGATGAAGCAGCCTCAGCGTTTCAACTGGCAAGGGGCACGGGATCCCCAGATGATGATCCAGTGGACCGCGGACGCCCTGATCGGGATGCTGTGGGTGCTGCTGCCTCTGTTCGGCGTGCTGGCCCTGCTGCTGGTGCTGCTCAGTAGCGTGCCTGGCGGCATGGTGCTGGTCTGGAAGAAGCTGATGCCAAGCGGGGAGAAGCTCAACCCGCTCAAGGGGCTCAAGCGGATGTTCTCCACTCACAGCCTGATGGAACTCCTGAAATCCCTGCTCAAGGTGCTGCTGATCGGCGGCACCCTGGCCATGATGCTCCAGCACCAGTGGCCCACTCTGATGATGATGAACCGCATGCCTCCCCAGGCGGCCATGGAGCAGGCGCTGCGGATCCTCTCCCAGGCATTCATCTTGCTAGGCAGTGTGCAGATGCTCATCGCGGTGCTGGATGTGCCCTACCAGCGCTGGTCCTTGAACAAGCAGTTGAAGATGACCAAGCAGGAGGTCAAGGACGAGCACAAGAACAGCGAGGGGCGTCCGGAAATCAAGGCGAGGATCCGCCAGGTGCAGGGGATGCTGGCCAGGGCCCGCATCGAACAGCGTGTGCCCCAGGCCGATGTCATCATAGTGAACCCGACCCATTATGCGGTGGCCATCAAGTACGATCCCGAGCGGGCCAACGCCCCCTATGTGATTGCCAAAGGGGTGGACGGCATGGCGGAGCGGATCCGCGAGGTGGCCAAAGCCCATGACAAGCGGGTGATGAGCCTGCCCGAGCTGACCCGGGCCATCTACTACTCCACCCGGGTGGATCAGGAAGTGCCGGCGGGTCTGTACACCGCGGTCGCCTATGTATTGAACCATGTATTGCAGCTACGGGCCTATGAGGCTGGCAAGGGCAGGAAACCCAATCCCCTTGCCCCCCTGCACGTACCGCCCGAATTACGTCAACCTGAGAGGTAAGTTGTGAACTGGCGTGTCTTTACCCAATCCTATACAGCCATCCCCATGATGCTGCTGGCCATCCTGGCGATGATGATACTGCCTCTGCCAGGCTGGCTGCTGGATGCCCTGTTCACCTTCAACATCGTGCTGGCGGTGCTGGTGCTGCTGGTCTCCGTCTCGGCCCGCCGGCCCCTCGACTTCTCCGTCTTCCCGACCGTGCTGCTGGTGGCCACCCTGATGCGCCTCTCCCTCAACGTCGCCTCCACCCGGGTGGTGCTGCTGCACGGCCATGAGGGCAACGAAGCGGCCGGCAAGGTGATCCAGGCCTTCGGCGAAGTGGTCATCGGTGGCAACTACGTGGTGGGTCTGGTGGTCTTCGTCATTCTGATGATCATCAACTTCGTGGTGATCACCAAGGGGGGCGAGCGGATCTCGGAAGTGTCCGCCCGCTTCACCCTGGACGCCATGCCGGGCAAGCAGATGGCCATCGACGCCGACCTCAATGCAGGGACCCTGGATCAGCACCAGGCCCGGGCAAGACGGGAGGAGATCGCCAGGGAAGCAGACTTCTACGGGGCCATGGACGGGGCCTCCAAGTTCGTACGTGGTGATGCCATCGCCGGTCTGCTGGTGCTCATCATCAACCTGGTAGGGGGCCTGGCCATCGGCATCTTCCAGCACTCGCTGCCGGTTTCCGATGCCTTCCGCATCTATGCCCTACTCACCATAGGTGACGGTCTGGTCGCCCAGATCCCCTCCCTGCTGATGTCCACGGCGGCAGCCATCATCGTCACCCGCGTGAGTGACGAAGGGGAGATGTCGGATCAGGTTGGCCAGCAGATCCTGGCCTCTCCTCGGGTTATCTACACGGCGGCTACCGTCATGCTGATCCTGGGGCTGGTTCCCGGCATGCCCATGCTGGCCTTCCTCAGCTTTGCGGCCGTGCTGGCCTGGACCGGCTGGAGCGTCAGCAAGCGCCGGGTGCAGGATCCCGCGCTGGATGCGGCCGAGGCGCTGACGCGCCAGATGGTGCAGCCGGAGCCCCAGGGACTGGAGTGGCAGGATCTGCCCCCGGTGGACGCGGTCGCCATCGAACTGGGTTATCGCCTGGTACCGCTGGCGGAGGCGGACAAGGGGGCCGAGCTGCTGGCCCGGGTGCGCGGTATTCGCAAGACACTCTCCGAGCAGTACGGCTTCCTGCTGCCCGAGATCCGGGTGAGGGACAACCTGCAATTGCAGCCGGATCAGTACCGCATCAAGCTCTCCGGCATCCCTTTGGCCTCGGGCAATGTGGATTGCCAGCGGTTGATGGCCATCAGCAGCGGTGAGACCTATGGCGCCCTGGATGGCGAGCTGACACAGGATCCTGCCTATGGCATGAGTGCGGTCTGGATTTCGCCGGACAACAAGGCCAAGGCCCTCAATCTGGGCTACTCGGTGGTGGATTCCGCCACCGTCATCGCGACTCACGCCAGCAAGCTGCTCAGGGAGCAGCTCGACGGCCTGTTTGGTCATGACGAGGTGGGCAAGCTGGGTCAGCATCTGGCGACCCAGTCCCCCCGTCTTGCGGAAGAGCTCAATCTGGCCCTGACCCAGATGCAGCAACTGCGGGTCTTCCGCCAGTTGCTCAAGGAGCAGATCAGCCTCACCGACATCCGCACCATCGCCACCACCTTGCTGGATGCGAGCGAGCTGACCAAGGATCCCGTCCTGCTGGCGTCCGATGTGCGCTGCGCACTGAAGCGCCAGATCGTCAGACAGGCGATAGGGTCCCGCGACGTGCTGGCGGCCTTCACCCTGGATGACCGGCTGGAGCAGACCCTGCTGACGGCCATGAGCCAGTCACAGCAGCAGGGCAAAATCCAGCTGGACAGCTTCCCGGTGGATCCCCAGTTGCTGGCGCAGTTGCAGCAGAATATGCCGCTGGTGAAGGAGCAACTGCAGCAACAGGGATATGCGCCCGTGCTGGTGGTGATGCCCCAGCTCAGACCGCTGATAGCCCGTTATGCCCGTTCTTTCTCGAAAGGCCTCAAGGTGCTCTCCTATAACGAGATACCGGAAGATTTGCGAGTCGAAGTCATCGGGACTCTGGGCTGAAGTGGAATTGCCTTGGCGTCACAGGGACAGGAAGCGCCTATTCCGCATATCTGCTTGAATTGTCATATAAAGCCGCTATCATGTGACGACTTTTGACGCGATACATACTGACAGCAAAGAAAAAATAGAAATAGTCGGATGTATCACATGGCTTCAGGGACAACGTAGCCATGCCATCCAAATACGGGTCGTCGCATGATAAAGGCAAACTGAACTGAAAAGTCAGGACGCAAAGCCTCCGGTCTAACAGCATTGATGCTAATGATAGCGGGGTTACCAAGGCCATGATTTCCCGCCTTGTTTTTATACCGATACAGACCATTCACTCAATAACGGGTGCTGTCTCTATTTGTGTGTCTTTATTTTTCACGCATCAGTTCTGTTGATTGATTCATGTGCAATCACAGGTTCGGGATATATGTTTTCTGATTTATCTAGCAAGGAAAATTCAATACCGACCGGTATTGAAACGCATGCTCATTTATTATTAGTTTCCGCTTCGTTATCAAATGGAAACGATGTTGATCGTATATTGCTCAGTGCCGGTTATCGTGTTTCCTGTGTCGATTCCGTGTCGCTGGCCAAGCAATTTCTCTCGAACCATGCGGTCGATCTCATTCTGCTCGACATGGCGGTCATGACCGAGGCCGGGCCCGCCATGGTGCAGACGCTGGCAGGGACCGACTGCGTCATTCTGGTCAACGAGCATCAGGCCTACCTGGCGGCGGAAGCCATGCGGGCCGGCGCCATCGACTACATCATCAAGCCCTTCAGCCAGCGCCAGATCCTCGATGTGGTGAGAGGGGCCCTGCGCCTGCGCCAGGCCATTCCCAATCTGATCGCCACGTCTCCCCAGAGCCTGCAGGTGTTGCAGCTTGCCCGGCGGGCAGCCAAGACATCGGCCACCATCCTCATCGGTGGCGAATCCGGAACAGGCAAGGAGCGACTGGCTCGCTACATCCACGAGATGTCCAGCCGGGCCGGCAAGCCTTTCGTGGCCATCAACTGTGCGGCCATCCCGGAAGCCATGCTCGAATCCATCCTGTTCGGACACAGCAAGGGGGCCTTCACCGGGGCAACCGCCAACCAGCAGGGAAAATTCGAGCTGGCCCAGGGCGGCACTCTGCTGCTCGACGAGATCTCCGAACTGCCGCTGGCGCTGCAGGCCAAGTTGCTGCGGGTGCTGCAGGAGAAAGAGGTGGAACGCCTCGGCAGTCATCAGGTGATCGCGCTGGATGTGCGGATCATCGCCGCCAGCAACCGGGACCTGAGGGAGCTGGTGCTGCAGGGCGCGTTTCGCGAGGACCTTTTCTACCGGCTCGACGTGCTTCCCATGAGCTGGCCGGCACTGCGGGAGAGGCGGGATGACATCCTGCCTCTGGCGGAATACTTCATCGAACGCTACGCCGCACAGCAGGGGTATCGCCTCGGCGAGAGTGCCCGTCAGCAACTGCTCTCCTATGACTGGCCTGGCAATGTGCGCGAGCTGGACAACGTGATTCAGCGAGCGCTAATTATGGCTCGCGGCTTGCATATTCAGGCCGTCGATCTGATGTTGCCCCATTACGCCGCCGAAGCCGACACCCCGCAACCGCAGGCGCTTGCGGCCCCCGAGGGGCTCAGCGAGACCAAGCGGCATGCTGAATTTCAATTCGTCCTTGAGACGTTGCGCCGTTTCCGTGGTCACCGGACACGCACGGCCGAAGCCCTCGGAATGACGACCCGGGCACTTAGATACAAGCTGGCTGCCATGCGCGAGCAGGGCATCGATGTCGAGCAGCAGATACAAAACTAAGGGATAACCGAGTGAAGATTGAGATCATGTCATCACAGGTGACGCTCCTGCAGCAGATGCAGGAAATGCAGCGAGTCGCCAGTCAACCCCCTTCCATCGAACCGAACGAGGCGTCAGGCGTCTCGTTCAGCGACGCCATGCGCGACGTCGTCGGCCGCGTCAACGAGCAGCAGAACATCGCCTCCCGATTGATGACCGCCGTCGATGCGGGTCAGAGCGACGATCTGGTGGGGGCCATGGTGGCCAGCCAGAAGGCCGGTCTCAGTTTTTCCGCCCTGATGCAGGTGCGCAACAAACTGATGACGGGCTTTGATGACATCATGCGCATGCCGCTCTGAGGTTGATCATGACTGAACTGGTATCCTCCGCACCGGGGGCGTCGGGCTCCCTGCTGGCCCGGGTGCAGGACGGGGTGCGCAACTGGCGTACCCTGTCTCGCGACAACAAATCCATTCTGACCATCGCGCTGCTGGCCGCCGTGGTTGCCGCCACCATAGTGGTCATCCTCTGGACCTCCAGCAAGAATTACGTGCCCCTCTACGGCAAGCAGGAGCTTTACGACACCGCCAACATCATGGAGATGCTGGAGAAGGAGCAGGTACCCTTCCGGCTGGAGAAAAGCTCCGGCCAGATCCTGGTACCTGAAAGCCAGTTGGCCCACATCCGCATGGCGCTGGCCGCGCGGGGCGTGAGGGCGGCCATGCCGTCCGGCCTGGAGGGGCTCGACAATGTCACCGGCCTTGGCACCAGCGAGTTCATGGAAGGGGCGCGCTACCGCCATGCCCTGGAAGGGGAGCTGGCCAGAACCATCATCTCCCTGGATGCGGTGCGCAGTGCCCGGGTGCATCTGGCCATTCCGAAGCGGACCCTGTTCGTGGGGCGCGACGAGGAAAAACCCAGCGCGTCCGTGATGCTGGATCTGCAACCGGGCCAGACCATGGAGCCGGGCCAGGTCGAGGCGATTGCCAACCTGGTGGCGGGCAGTATCTCCGGCATGAAGCCCGGGGCCGTCACCGTGGTGGATCAAAGCGGCCAGCTGCTGAGTGCCGAGCTCGGCGACAAGGCCGGTTTCGGCAAGCAGAGCGTCCAGCAGATGGAATATGTGCGCAAGCTGGAGCAGTACATTCGCCAGCGTGCCAGCGACATGCTCTCCCCCATGCTGGGCACGGGCAACTTCCGGGTGCAGATCGCCGCGGACGTCAATTTCAATGCGGTGGAAGAGACCCAGCAACAGCTCGATCCCAATGCCGTGGTGACCAGGGAGTCCAACAAATCGGACAAGACCATCGATGCCCTGGCCCTCGGTATCCCCGGTGCGCTCTCCAATCGACCGCCCGAAACCGCTCCCAAGACCGATCAGGCCGCCACCGAGGGGAATGCTGCCCAGAAGCCTGCCAAGAACGATACCCGCACCGAGCGGCAGGAAGTCAGCAGGCAGTATGAAAGCAGCCGCACCATAGTGCATACCCGCTATCAGCAGGGACGACTGGAGAAGATGAACGTCTCCATCCTGCTCAATCAGCAGAGCGCCCCCAAGGAGGGGTGGAGTCCGGAACAGCTCGAGCAGATCCGCCAGATGGTGGAGCGCTCGGTGGGCTTTGACGGCACCCGTGGCGACCAGATCAGTCTGCAGGTCTTCGATTTCACCGGTGCGGTGCCGGTGGAGCCGCCAGCGTCGAGCTGGCTGGAAACCCCTTACTGGCAAGACTCCCTGCGTTACCTGGTGGGTGGTTTGCTGGGGCTGACCCTGGTGTTCTTCGGCATCCGTCCTCTGGTGAAGCACCTGGTGCGTACCCAGCAATATCCCGACACTGATGCCGCACAGGAGCCGGACGAGGAGCAGGAGCCGACCATGGGCCTCTCCATGCGCCGGGAAGGGGATGGGGAACTGGAAGAGTCTGCGACGGGCAAGAGCCTGTCCCAGTCTCAGTCCGAGTTCCGGCTCGAGCCCCAGTTCTCCTCCCTGGATCTGGAGGCGCTGCCCGAACCGGGTTCCGAGCTGGAAGTCCAGCTCAAGCACCTGCAACTGCTGGTAGACAAGGACACGGCCCGGGTGGCGGAAGTGGTCAGACAATGGGTGAGTGGCAATGAGCAACGTTAATCTGAATCAGAACGCGGTCGACATCGACATCGACAATCTGGAAAAAGCCGCGATCCTGCTGCTGAGCATGGGCACCGAGGCGGCGGCCAAGGTGATGCAGAAGTTGTCCCGCGACGAAGTGCAGCGCCTCATCTCCAAGATGGCCAGCCTCTCCGGCGTGAGTTCGATAGAAGCCAAGTGGACGCTGCAGCAGTTCTTCAACCAGTATCGCGAGCAGAGCGGCATCGGCAGCGCCTCCCGGGAATATCTGGAACAGACCCTGGATCTGGCGCTGGGCCAGCGGCTTTCCCGCAGCCTGCTCGACAGCCTCTATGGCGATGCGATGAGCCAGGACATCCAGCGCCTGCAATGGGTGCCGGCGGATGTGCTGGCCCGCTTCTTCCGCAATGAGCATCCCCAGATGCAGGCGGTCTTGCTCGCCTTTCTGCCCCCCCAGACCGCCTCTGCCGTGCTCGATGCCCTGCCGGGGTCGGTGCACGACGATCTGCTGGTGAGGGTTGCGAGCCTCAGCTCGGTCAGCGAACACGTGCTGGGTGAGCTGCGGCTCACCCTGGATCGCTGCCTCGCCTATGTGGCCGATCAGTCCGGCGCCAAGGTCAACGGGGTGCGCCAGGTGGCCGATATCCTCAATCGCTATCAGGGGAACAAGGAGCAGATGCTCACCCTGCTGCGGGAGCACGATGGTGAGCTGGCCCTCGAAATCGAGAAGAACATGTTCGACTTCATGGCCCTGCGTCGCCAGAGCGACGATACCCTGCAACGTCTGGTGCAGGAGCTGCCGGCGGATCTGCTGGCCCTGGCCCTGAAGAACACCGATGCCGGTTTCCGCAAGGTGGTACTTGGCGCCATGCCCAAACGGATGGCACAGGCACTGGAGGCCCAGATCCAGGATCAGGGCAGCGTCTCCCTGCGCAAAGTGGAGCAGGCCCGGGAAGAGGCCATGAAGCTGGTGCGCGAGCTGGTGGAGCAGGGCGAGATCGAGTTCCAGCTGTTCGAAGAGCCCACCGTCAGTTAACAGGAGACAGGCATGAGTCAGCATGTGCGCAAACTGGCGGCAGGTGCCACCCGTCTCTACCGCTTCCCGGCACTGGGCCAGAGCGGGGAAGAGGCCAGAAGCCAGCAGGAAGAGTTCGAATACGGCTACCAGCAGGGGCTGGAGCAGGGGCAGGCGGAAGGGTATCAGGCCGGTTACCAGCAGGGGCTGGCCAGTGGCCTGTTCGAGGGGGAAGCCAAGGGGCTGCAGCAGGGACAGGTGCGTGGTCTGGCCCAGGGGCTGGCCGAGGGACGTGCCGCCTTCGATGAGGCCATGGTGCCCTTTGCAACGTTGCAGCAGCAGTGGGAATCCCTGACCCGGGCCCGGATGCTGGAACAGAAGGCCCTGGTCGCCCAGCTGGTGGCCCAGGTGGCCAAGCGCGTGATTCAGGCCGAGTTCACCCTCAATCCCCAGCAGGTGCTCCAGCAGGTGGAGCAGGCCATGGCCAGCCTGCCGAGCGAGTCGGAAGAGCTGGTGATCTACCTCAACGAAGGAGACCGGCAGCGCCTGGCTGAGCAGGGGGTGACCCGCTGCGAGAAGTGGCCGTTGCAGGTGGATCCGGCACTGGCCGTGGGGGACGCCCGCATCGAGACACGGGCCGCGGTGGTCGAGATCAACACGGGGGAGCGCCTCGGCCGCTGCATCGAACAACTCAACCAGACCCTGGAACTCTCTTCGGATGCATGATGCGCTGCAACAGGCGCTGACCTGTGCCCTCGATAGCCTGGAGGAGGTGCCCGGCTATCGTCGTTATGGCAGGCTGGTGCGCGTGACCGGCCTGACTCTGGAAGTCGTGGGGTGCCAGCTCATCATGGGGCAGCGCTGCGAGGTGGAGACCGCCACCGGCGCCGCCCTGCTGGCGGAAGTGGTCGGCTTCAACCGTGACATTTCCTACCTGATGCCGCTCCAGCCCATGAGCGGTCTCTATGCCGGCGCCCGGGTGCTGCCCGTCGACGGAGAGGAGACCATCCGGGTCGGCGAGCATCTGCTTGGCCGGGTCGTGGATGGCCTGCTGCAACCGCTGGATGGCCGTCCCCTGAAAGAGGAAGGGGAACGGGTTCCCCTGTTTTCCTCCCCTCCCAATCCCCTGTTGCGCACCCCGGTACGCGAACCGCTCGACGTGGGCATCCGGGCCATCAATGGCCTGCTGACGGTGGGCAAGGGCCAGCGTCTGGGACTGTTTGCCGGTTCAGGTGTGGGCAAGAGCATGCTGCTCGGCATGATGACCCGCAATACCAGCGCCCGCATCGTGGTGGTGGGGCTCATCGGCGAGCGTGGCCGGGAGGTGAGGGAGTTCATCGAACACAGCCTGGGCAGCGAGGGGCTTGCCCGTGCCGTGGTGATCGCGGCACCGGCGGATCAGTCCCCCCTGATGCGGCTGCGCGCCGCCCAGCTGTGCCACCGCATCGCCGAATATTTCCGCGAACAGGGTCAGGATGTGTTGCTGCTGATGGACTCCCTGACCCGCTACGCCCAGGCCCAGCGGGAAATCGCGCTGGCCATCGGCGAACCCCCTGCGACCCGCGGCTATCCGCCCTCGGTGTTCAGCCTGCTTACCCAGCTGGTGGAGCGGGCGGGCAACGGCACGCACCCCGAGGGCAGCCTGAGCGCCTTCTATACCGTGCTGGCGGAAGGGGATGACCAGCAGGATCCCGTGGTGGATTCCGCCAGGGCCATTCTCGATGGTCACATCGTGCTGACCCGCCGCCTGGCGGAGGAGGGGCACTATCCCGCCATCGACATCGGTGCCTCGGTGAGCCGGGTGATGCCTCAGGTGGTCTCTCCCGAATGGCAGGGGCTGGCTGTGAATCTGCGCCAGCTCTGGGGCCGTTACCAGCAGGTGCGTGAGTTGCTGCCCCTGGGGGGTTATCAGCCCGGGGCGGATCCCCAGATGGACGAGGCGGTCCAGCGCTATCCTGCGATCGCCAGTTTCCTGCAGCAGGGCATTCAGGAAGAGACGCCCATCACCCAGGTGCTGGGCGGTCTCAAGCATGTGCTCGGCAGGGCGTAAGGAGGCGGCATGCTGAAATCCTATCTCGGTCTGCAGCAGGATGCCCTGGAGGCCATGGGCAAGGAGCGGCAGCGTCTGCGCGAGGTGGCGATGAAGGAGGAGCACCGAGCCCTCAGGCTGCAGGAGGTCATCGAGACGATGCATCCGGGCTCGTCGAGCTTTCATCCCCTGCTGTGGCAGAACAAGCAGCAGATGCAGGGGCAGCTTCGCCACCTGCTGATCCACCAGTTGCAGCAGTGTGCGCTCGCCAGCCAGGATCTGGCTCATCACGAGGGGCAGCTCGTCAGGCAGTTCGGTCGGGTCAAGGGGCTGGAGCTGTTGCTGGACAAGCGGGCCCTGGCGGCCCGTCAGCGTCAGGAGTCGGGTGAGCAGCGGCAGCTCGACGAACTCGCCGCACTGGGTCATCGTGCCCGGCAGGGAACGTAAAGGGTCAGTCGGGGAAGTGCTCCTGCCTGCCATAGGATGACTCCTGGCCCAGCAGGGTGTGGATGGTCTCTATCTGGCTTGCCAGCAGGCGGCCGTTCTGCTCGTTCTGGCGGCGGCACTGTAGCAGCAACTGCTCCAGCCGCTGCCACTGCTCGTCCACTTGCTGGCGCAGCGGGGAGGGGAGCTTGCCGATGAGGATGGCCATGCCCCGTTCGTCAGGTTTGAGCCCCAGTGCCTGGAGATGTTCGCAGCGCAGCCTGACCTGGTGCTGGATCTCGCCCATGAGCCGGGTCTGTTGCCGGTTGTGTTCCGTCAGCCCGGCCACGTCGTGGCTTGCCAGCAGACGGTACTGATTGAGCAGCAACTGCAGCAGGTCGGCGTAGCGGCCACAATCCTGCCGGATGCCGATGATCAACTGCTGGATCCGTTGTTTGGGAGGCAGACTCATCGGCGATGCATGTCCAGAATGGCCTGGCTCAGGGCATCCATGTCCAGTTCGAGCCGACCCTCGCTGATGGCCTGGCGGATCTGGTTGACCTTCTCCATGTCCACATCAGAGGTGGAGGCCAGCTCGACCCTCGCCTGATTGATGGTCTGGGCGGTGGCGCTGATCCTGGCTTCCCCCTGGCTGGCCTGGGGCTGGGGTGCCGGTGTGGCTCCCGCCTTGCGCTGAGACTGGGGTTGAACGTAGACAGGGTCGGTGCGTGTGATTTTCATAACGTGAATTCCTGGTGGTCTCTCTTGTGACAGGCGACCCTGAGGTGGCCGAACTTGAATCAAACTCGCCATTTCTGCGCTAAAAGCGGGTTTCGACTTCCCCCTTGTCAACCACCCAGGCCTGGATCTCTTTGCCGGAACCGATATTCCTGACCCTCACCCCTTCACCGATGGCGCCGTTTGACAAGGCCGTTCCACGGGTCGTGGCCGAAAAGCCCGGTTGCCCGGCCCGGATCAGCACCCCTTCCCCTGCCCGGACGGCCCAGGCCTGTTGCAGATCGAGTTCACCGACCAGTTGCCCCATCCTCAGATGGCGAAGGCTCTTGCTGCCTGCCAGGGGCTGCGAGCTGTGGGTGAAGCCCCGCTGCAACCGGCTGGCATCGAGGGATTTCTCCAGCAGATCCTCCGGGGCGATGACATGTCCCTTGGGGATGTCCCGTGCCGCCACCCAGACCGGCAACATCAGGGTGACCTCCACCCGGGCCCGCAACTGCCAGGCGGGCTCGGTACATTCCACCAGATAGGGGCGCCGCCCCCAGGGCTGGCGATACTGCCCGCCAGCCTGGAAGCGAACCGCCTGACGACATGCCGGCAGGTGGGCCACGGCGGGGGAGAGCCAGACCTGATAGTCGGCCCGGGTCTCTGGCCAGGCTTGCTGGCGCAGATACTCCCCCAGTGCCGTTTCGGCATCTGCCCTCAGACCGTCGGTCAACTGCTGCGACAGCGACGAAGTGGCCGCCCACGAGGGGAGCGCCAGGAGCAGCAGGGCAAGGAGACCTGCTCGCTTCCCTATGGGAAACAATGCTTCCCCTTTTGTCACTCTTGTCAGCCAGGGGTGATGGCCTGACCAGCGGAAACAACGGTTTTTCATGATTGGCATGAGTCTTGATAAAGGATGCACCGGTCTGACTGGTTCACAAGAAGGATGAAGCATGAGTATCTCATTTGACAGTGCGCTTGGCGTACACCCCTATGCCCTCGATGTGCGGGCAGACAGGGCTCGTATTCTGGCAGGGAACTTGGCCAATGTGGATACCCCGGGCTATCTGGCACGGGATGTGGATTACAAGGCCATCCTCGGCCGGGTCGCCCGGCAGGTGGAGGCAGGAGAGCCGGGCAGCACCATCAGCGAGGGCACCATGGGCAATGACATGCAACATCCCCTCTACCGCATACCCTATCAGGTCTCCATGGATGGCAACACCGCAGAGCTCAGCGTGGAGCAGAGCAAGTTTGCCAGCAATGCCACCGACTTCCAGACCAGTCTCACCTTCCTGAATATGAAAATCACCGGGATCGCCAAGGCGATCGAGGGCCGTTAATCATGTCGTTCAATCGCATCTATGACATCGCCGGCAGCGCCATGCGGGCGCAGACCGTCCGCCTTGACACCGTGGCTTCCAACCTCGCCAACGTCGACAGCGCCGCCGGCAGCGAAGAGGCCGCCTTCCGCGCCATCAAGCCCGTCTTCTCCACCCTCTATCAGCGGGTGCAGGAGGCCGAGGGGCTGGGGGCAGCCCAGGTGCAGATCGCCGGTATCGTCCAGTCTGACCGCCAGGTGGAGAAACGTCTGGAGCCGACCAATCCCCTGGCCGACGGGGATGGCTTCGTTTACTACTCCAACGTCAATGCGGTGGAAGAGATGGCGGACATGATGAGCGCCTCCCGGGGATTCGAGACCTCGGTCGAGGTGATCAACCGCATCAACAGCATGCAGCAAGGGCTGCTGCGTCTTGGTCAGGGGGTGTAAATGAGCCTGCCTCAAGTCAGCAGCCTGGATACCGCCCGCAGCGCCAGCCAGCGCGCCGCCACCCCTGAGATAGCCGCCAACGGTACTTCCGAGGGGCAGGGGGTCCAGCTTCGCAACGAATTCCTCCAGATGATGGTGGCCCAGATCCAGAACCAGGATCCCACCAACCCCCTGGATGGTGCCCAGTACGTTACCCAGCTGGCCCAGTTCAGCATGGTGGAAGGGGTCGAGAGCCTGAAAGTGCTGCAGCAGAAGTCCATCAACATGATGGACACCCAGCAGGTGCTCCAGAGCACGGATCTCATCGACAAGGAAGTGATGGTGCCGAGCCAGACCCTTGGCCATGAGCAGGAGAAGGCGATCCGCGGTCAGGTGGAGCTGGGCGGCGCGGCCGACACGGTCGAGCTCAAGGTCTATGACAAGCACGGCACCCTGGTCGCCACCAAGAACTGGGGCGAGAGCAAGGCGGGGGCGCTGGATTACGAATTGCCGGTGCTGCCCGCTGGCGAATACAGCTTCGAGGTGAAGGCTTCCCTGGGGGGAGTCGCCACCACCACCCGCAATTATGTAGCCAGCCAGGTGGAGCGCGTCAGCTTGCCGGGCACGGGCGAGATCATGCTGCAAGTGGCAGGCGTGGGGGAGGTTCCCCTGTTCAGCGCCGTCCAGTTTGGCAAGTCGGCGTAACCAGATAGGAGCGAAACATGTCTTT
The DNA here is from genome assembly GCF_002934285.1 of Aeromonas sp. ASNIH1. Classification (NCBI taxonomy): domain Bacteria; kingdom Pseudomonadati; phylum Pseudomonadota; class Gammaproteobacteria; order Aeromonadales; family Aeromonadaceae; genus Aeromonas; species Aeromonas sp. ASNIH1. The sequence continues at coordinate 2,015,763 of NZ_CP026228.1, forward strand.
TAATATCGGACTGAGTGGCCTGCGCGCCGTCAACCAGGAATTGAGCGTCATCAGCAACAACGTGGCCAACGCCAGCACCGCCGGTTTCAAGTCCAGCCGTGCCGAGTTTGCCGCCATCTACGGTGGCGGCCAGGCCGGCGGCGTGGAGATGAGCAACGTCTCCCAGAACTTCGATCGCAACGGGGATGTGACCCGTACCGGGCGGGGCCTGGATCTGGCCATCTCCGGCAACGGCTTCTTCGTGCTCAAGGATGACAACGGTCAGACCTCCTATACCCGGGCCGGCCTGTTCCAGCGTGATGCCAGCAACTACCTGATCACCGCCAGCGGCAACCGTCTGCAGGGTTATGTGACCAATGATGCGGGTGAGCTGCAATCCGGCGTGGTGGGTGACATTCAGGTCAAGGCGGGCAGCCTGGCGGCCAAGCCGTCTGACACCCTGGAGTTCGTGGCGAACCTCAAGGCGGACGCCAGCGTCATCGACCAGGGGCTGCACCCCTTCGATCCCGCCAAGGCGGACAGCTTCAGCTACTCCCAGTCCAGCAAGGTGTATGACTCTCTTGGGGTCGAGCACACCGTCACCCAGTATTTCGTGAAGACCGGCGAGAACACCTGGCAGGTCAACTATGCCTTCAACGGGACCCAGACCGGTGCGCCGGTGACCATGGAGTTCAACACCAACGGCACCCTGAAGTCGCCGACCACGGCCCCCGTACTGAACCTGGCCCCCGCCGGTGCCGAGCCCATCACCCTCACCGCCGATCTGGCCCGGGTCAGCCAGTACGCCTCCGATTTCAACGCCACGCGCAACCAGTCCAACGGCTATACCGCCGGGGATCTGACCGGGGTCAGGGTGGATGCGGACGGCGGTGTCTACGCCACCTTCACCAACGGCCAGAGCCTGCTCCAGGGTCAGGTGGTGATGGCGAACTTCGCCAATCCCCAGGGCCTGCTGCAAGCGAACAACACCACCTGGCAGCAGTCGTTCAGCTCGGGCCAGCCCGTGCTGGGGGCACCGGGCAGCGGGACCCTGGGCGGCCTGACGGCGGGAGCCTACGAGGCATCCAACGTCGACTTGACCGGGGAACTGGTCAGCCTGATGACCTCCCAGCGCAACTACCAGGCCAACGCCAAGACCATCAGCTCGGCGGACAAGATGACCCAGGTCCTGTTCAACTCCTTCTAAGGCGTGATTCGTGGAAAAGCTTATCTATACCGCCATGTCGGGGGCGCAACACACCCTCATGGCCCAGCAGATCCGGGCCAACAACCTGGCCAACGTGAATACCGCCGGTTTTCGTGCCGACTTCGAGCGGGCGTCCGCCTATGCCCTGACCGGCGATGGCTACCAGAGCCGGGTCATGGCCAGGGAAGAGCAGGCGGGAACCGACTTTCGGGCGGGTGCCCTGATGCAGACCGGCCGCAAGCTGGACGTGGCGATCCGCGGCGACGGTTTTCTCACCGTGCAGACAGCAGACGGCAAGGAGGCCTACACCCGTGCCGGCAACCTGGAGGTGGACGGGGAGGGGTTGCTGACCCTCAACGGCCGTCCCGTGCTCGGGGATGGCGGCGAGATGGTGCTGCCCGCCTATCGGGATCTGAGCTTTGGCAAGGATGGCTCCCTCAGCATCACCCCGCCGGGGGGCGGCGCCCGTCTGGACGTGGGCCGGCTCAAGCTGGTGAACCCGGATCCGGCCGAGCTGGTCAAGGGGGCTGACGGCCTGTTCCGCCAGCGCCAGGGCGGGGATGCCGAGATCAGCGAGCAGGTGGTGCTGGCGTCCGGTTTCCTCGAGGGGGCCAACGTGAACGCGGTGGACGAGCTGATCGGCAGCATGTCCCTGACCCGCAATTTCGAGTTGCAGGTCAAGTTGATGAAGACGGCGGACGAGCAGGCCAGGCAGGGTGCCAGGCTGATCTCTGGCCAGGGCTGACGGCGGCCATGGCGGCCGGGAATGAATACTGACGGGGTGCACCCCGTTCGAACGAATCAGGTGGAGAAACGAAGATGCATGCAGCGCTTTGGGTGAGCAAGACGGGTCTGTCGGCACAGGATGCCAAGATGGCCAGCATTTCCAACAACCTGGCCAACGTCAACACGGTCGGTTTCAAGCGCGATCGGGTGGCGTTCGAGGATCTGTTCTATCAGGTTCAGCGCCAGCCCGGTGCCCAGCAGGATCAGCAGAACCTGTCCCCCATCGGCATCCAGATGGGTAACGGTGTGCGGGTGGTCGGCACCCAGAAGGTATTCACGCCAGGGCAGTTCCAGAACACCAATCAGGAGCTGGACATGGCGGTGGTGGGGGCCGGCTTCTTCAGCGTCGAGCGCCCGGATGGCGAGACGGCCTATACCCGCAACGGTCAATGGCACCGCAATGCGGAAGGGCTGCTGGTCAATGCCGACGGCCTGCCCATGCTGCCGCAGATCCAGATCCCGGACAACGCTACCAAGATCGCCATCGGCACAGACGGCACCGTGAGCGCCACCCTGCCGGGACAGCAGGAGAACGTGGAGCTGGGGCGCATCACCCTGACCAACTTCTCCAACCCGGCCGGTCTGGAAGCCCTGGGGGGCAACCTCTACCGGGCGACCGGTGCCTCCGGTGAAGCCATCGAAGGGGTTCCGGGTGAAGAGGCCATGGGGGCCATCAAGCAGTTCACCCTGGAGAGTTCCAACGTGAACGTGGTGGAAGAGATGGTGGACATGATCACCACCCAGCGCGCCTACGAGATGAATGCCAAGGTGGTCTCCTCCGCCGATCAGATGCTCAAATTCGTGACCCAGGCGCTGTGATGATGAGGCCGGTGTGGTATTGCGTCGTGCTCGCCCTGCTGCTGGGGGGCTGCTCCACCTATGAGTTGCAGGCCCCCGAGCCCGGTGACGAGAAGTGGGCTCCTTCCCGCTCCGAGCTGACGAAAGCCGGGGTGGGGGAGGATGGCAGCCTCTACCGTAACGACTATATGATGACCCTGTTCCAGGATCGCCGTGCCTACCGGGTCGGCGACATCCTGACCGTCATGCTGGAGGAGCGCACCCAGTCCAGCAAGAAGGCCAACACCAGCATGAACAAGAACAGCAATCTGAGCGTGCCTGTGCCTTCCATCGGCGGTGTTTCCCGACCGGACTGGAGTGCCTCTATCAAGGCGGATCGCGACTTCGACGGCGGGGCGACCTCCAGCCAGCAGAATACTCTGGCGGGGGCCATCACGGTCACCGTGGCCGAAGTGATGCCCAACGGGGTGCTGGGGATCCGGGGGGAGAAGTGGATCCGCCTCAACCAGGGGGATGAGTACATCCGTCTTGGGGGCATGGTGCGGGTCGAGGACATCGACCAGAGCAACCGCATCTCGTCCCAGCGCATCGCCGATGCCCGCATCACCTATGCCGGTCGCGGTGCCCTGGCCGACAGCAACCAGATGGGCTGGCTGTCGCGCTTCTTCAGTTCCGCCTTCTCCCCCTTGTGAGGATTTCGATGAACAGATGGTATATCGCCCTGCTCTGCCTGGCGCTGTCGGGCGTGGCCGGCGCCGCTGTCCCCGCCAAACGGGCCCTGCTGGACATTGCCGACGTGCAGGGGATGAGAGCCAACCAGCTGGTGGGCTATGGCCTGGTGGTCGGCCTCTCCGGCACCGGGGATCGCAGTCAGGTCAAATTCACCGGCCAGTCCATGACCAACATGCTCAAGCAGTTCGGGGTGCAGCTGCCCGATGACATCGACCCCAAGCTCAAGAACGTGGCTGCCGTCTCCGTGCAGGCGACGCTGCCCGCCCTCGCCGGCAAGGGTCAGCAGATGGACGTGACCGTGACCTCCATCGGCGATGCCAAGAGCCTGAGAGGCGGATCGCTGCTGCTCACTCCCCTGCGCGGCATCGACGGTGAAGTCTATGCGGTCGCCCAGGGCAACCTGGTGGTGGCAGGGGTCAAGGCGGAGGGGCAATCCGGCTCCTCCGTGACCATCAACGTGCCAACGGCCGGCATCATCCCGAACGGTGCCATCATCGAGCGGGAGGTGGCCAGCAACTTCTCGGACAAGCCGGAAGTGACGCTCAACCTGCACCAGCCCAACTTCAAGACGGCCCGCAACGTGGAGCGGGAGATCAACCGCCAGCTTGGCCCCGTGGCCAAGGCGGTCAGCGCCGGTCGCATCCAGATTGCGGCTCCCCGGGACGAGAGCCAGCGGATCTCCTTCATGGCCCTGTTGCAGGACATCCAGGTGGACATGGGCAAGGAGCGGCCGCGAGTCGTTTTCAACAGCCGTACCGGCACCGTGGTCATGGGGCAGGGGGTCAAGGTGCACAAGGCGGCGGTCAGCCACGGCAGCCTGACGGTGACCATAGGTGAGAGCCAGACGGTGAGCCAGCCCAATGCCTTCTCCAACGGGCGGACCACCACGACGCCCAACTCCCAGATCCAGGTTGACCGGGAGCGCAACAACATGTTTGTCTGGCCGGATGGCACCTCCCTGGAGGTGATCGTCAAGGCGGTGAATTCCCTGGGGGCGACCCCGGATGATGTCATGGCCATCCTGCAAGCCCTCGACGAGGCGGGAGCCCTCGAAGGCGAGCTGGTGGTCATCTAAGGATCTCTATGACCAGAATTACCTCGGAGCCTGGTTTCTATCAGGATCTCAATGAACTGCAGCAGATAAAGAGCAACCCGGATCAGCGCGCGGCCCTGGAGGCGGCGGCCGGCCAGTTCGAGGTGAGCTTCCTGCAGACGGTGCTCAAGCACATGCGTTCGGCGTCCGACGCCATGCAGGATGAAGAGGACAGGCTTATCAAGGGGGAGTCCCTCTACCGCGACATGTACGACAGCCAGCTCGCGATGAGCCTGGTCAAGTGCGGCGGCATGGGGCTCAAGGAGCAGATGGTCAATCAACTGGCCCCCACATTAAAGAATGCCGAGCCGGTGGTCGCTTCAGATTCCCAGACCCTGGCTGCCTTCAGTCAGCCTCTGAATTCGGCAAAAATGAGGAAAGTTGACTGATGTCGCTGCTCAGTATCGGTTTTAGCGGACTCAATGCATCGCAGATCGCATTGAACATCTCTGCCCAGAATATCGCCAACGTCAATACCATCGGGTACAGCCGCCAGGAGGCCATGATGGGCAGCCTGTCGGGCTTTGGCCGGATGGACAACGGCATGGGGGTCGAGGTGACCGGGGTTCGCAGGATCACCGATGACTATCTGGTCTCCCAGCACTGGCGCAGCCGCTCCGCGACCGGCTCCTCCTATGCGTTTCACCAGTACATCAATACGACAGAGCAGTTGCTCGGCAGCGAGTCGATGAACATCACCAAGGGGCTGGACAGTTTCTTTGCGTCCCTGAGCGCCGCTCTCGACAGCCCGGAAACACCGGCGCAGCGCAGCCAGATCGTCAGCTCGGCCGGTGCCCTGGCCAACCGCTTCGGCCAGTTGAACGAGAGCCTGCTGACCCAGGAGAAGCAGATCGACGATCAGCTGGGCAGTACCATTACCCAGGTGAACAGCTATCTCAAGCAGGTGGCGGAGCTCAACACCCAGATCGGCGAGCAGGCTTCCAAGGGGGTCAACACCTCGGCGCTGGAAGACAGCCGCGAGCAGATAGTGCGCGAGCTGTCGACCTTCATGGAGGTGCGGGTCAACCGTCAGAGCGACGGCTCCTTCTCCCTGAGCCTGCCCCAGGGCCAGCCCCTGGTGCTGGCCGGCAGCAGCAGCACCCTCTCTCTGGCCGGTGACACCCTGAGCCTGAGCTTCGGGCCGCAATCCTTCGAGGTCCCCAGGCTTCAGGGCGGCACCCTGGCGGGCGTGCTGGAATATCGCACCACAGTGCTGCGCCCCCTGCGCGACGAGCTGAACCAGATCGCGAAGAAGCTGGCGGATGACTTCAACGCCAAGCAGGCGGGTGGCGTCGATCTGAACGGCGATCCCGGCAAACCCCTGTTCAGCTACGACCCCCTCAATCCCTCCGGCACCCTCAAGGTGGCCGACGGCTTTACCGGGGATCACCTCGCCTTCGCCAAGGCGGGGGGCGGCAACGGCGACAACCGCAACCTGCAGGAGCTGCTGACCATCAAGGATGATCAGTACGATGCCTACAGCGCCCTGCTTGGCAAGATGGCGGTGCAGAGCGGTCAGGCCAAGGCGACCATGGAGGCCGATGCCAACATGGAGAAACAGCTCGCCACCAAGCTCAGCAGCGTGAGCGGCGTCAACCTCGATGAGGAAGGGGTCAAGGTGATGGCCTACACCAAGGCGTATCAGGCCAATGCCAAGGTGATCAGCACCTCGGATCAACTCTTCAATTCCATTCTCAACATGTTCTGACGGAGTCCGCATGCGCATCAGCACCAACCAGATCCAGCTCAGCATGCTCGACAACCTGCAGCGGGGCTTTGGCGACTACGCCCGGCTGGATCGCCAGATCTCCTCCAACAAGCGGATCCTGCAGCCTTCGGACGATCCCGTGGGCAGCGTGCAACTGCTCGGTCTGAAGAAAGAGCAGGTGGCCATGGCCCAGTACCAGAAGAACATCGCCAATGCCAAGAGCCAGCTATCCCAGGGGGAGCTGCAGTTCGAGACCATGACCAACATGCTGAGCCGGTTGCGGGAGCTGACCCAGACGGCAGCCAACGGTTCCCTCTCCGAGGACGATCGCCGGGCGGTGTCCAGCGAGGCGGCCATCATCAAGGAGGGGCTGCTGGATCTCGCCAATGCCCGCAACGAGAACGGTTCAAGCCTGTTCAGCGGTAGCCAGGTGGACAAGACCCCCATCGTCCAGGGGCCGGGTGGCGGCTATCTCTATCAGGGGGATGCACTGGTGCGGGAGGTGGAGATTGCCCGGGGGGTGACGGTGTCCCTCAACCAGACCGCAGACAGCCTGTTCATCCAGAACGGGGATTTCTTCAAGCAGCTGGACGACATGGTGGCGGCCTTCGATGCCGGCGCACCGGATGCGGCGGATCAGGCCAGAGCCATGCTGGATCGCAGCAAGACCCTGCAGGATGACATCAGCCAGATGGTGAGCACCATAGGGGCACGCATCAACCTGCTGGATCAGGTGGACGAGGGTCATGCCGAGAAGAGCACCTATAGCAAGGAAGTGAGCAATCAGATAGAGTCCCTCGACTACGCGGGGGCCGTGACCCAGCAGGCGCATGTGCTGATGGCTCTGCAGGTGCAACAGCAGGCCTTCGCCAAGGTGAATGGCCTGAGCCTGTTCAACTACATGCCCTAAATCTGTCTAAGGAGCCAGGATGCAGATTCAACAAACCCGTCCGGGGAGCGTGGTCGAAACGCCGGCCCAACCCAGGTTGCAAGGTCGTTCGACTGCCCAGGCTACTTCTCCCCAGACTCCTCGCAATGAACGCCAGCCCAATGTCATCCGGCTGGATCGCTGGGCCCTGATCGGCACGGCGCAGCAGCGCATCGCCCATGCCCAGGGGGGCGAGCAGGCCCTGAGCCAGGTGTGGGGCGAGCTGAAGCGCCTGGAGCAGCAGCTCGGCCAGCAGAAGGCGGCGAGCGGGGATCTGGTCTCCCGTCTCAAGGTACTGGAAGAGAAGCTGACCCAGCCGCAGGCGCCACTGACGAGCGAGCTCAGGCCACGCTTGCTGGCGTCGGCCACGGACAGCAGGGTGCACTACAGCGCGGAGCGGCTCGATCTGCTGAGCCCAAGGGCGAGTGCCGAGCGTCTCGTCTTCTCCTTCCCTCAGACCAGCAGCGCCGTCGAGGTGCTGCTGCCCGCCGATGCCAGTGAAGCGGAGGCGGCCGCCCGTCTGGATCGCGCGCTGCGCAAGGAGCATATCCAGGCGCGCCTGAACGAGCTGGGCAAGCTGGAGCTGAGCGTGCCGGATCAGCACAGGCGCAAGCTGGATGAACCCGTGCTGCTGAGCGGCGAGGGCATCCGCATTCCCGCCGGCAACCCGGTACCCGTGCAGTTCAAGCCAAAGGCGGGGCAGTTGACCCAGCTCGGCGAGGGGCTCGACAAGGGGGAGATCAAACAGGAGCAGCAACGGCTGAAGCGACTGCTCGGGGAGATAGAGCAGTCGATGCGCGAGCTCAAGCAGTTTCGCCAGCGGATGGTGAAGCAGCTCGATCGGGTGAAGTCACGCAGCCAGAACCTGCAGCAGGAGGAGCTGGTCCAGTTGCAGGGCAAGCTCAGCCTCCAGCTCAAGGAAGGGGGCTTCATGGGGACCATGTCCGGTCTGCTTGCCCAGGCCAACGTCTCGCGCCAGAACGTGGTGGCGCTGCTCACCTAGGGGGCCAGGTCCCGTTCACGACAGAAAACCGCCATGCAGCTCGCTGGCGGTTTTCTGTTTTCAGGGCTTGAGCAGGGCGTACAGGGAGATGTCCGACGCGAAGCCTGAGTCGTTGAGCCCCTGTTCTATGGTCTTGATAAAACTCGCATTGTGCTGGCGTATAGTGTGGTAGCTGTAGAAGAGGTTGACCACGTCCTGCTCGTCCAGCTCCTTGTCCATGGCCAGCAGGCAGAGGTAGTTGCGCAGCAGGAAGTAGTCGACCACCAGCAGCTGATAGGCCTGGCACTTGTCGCCCTGCTGCAACGGGAAGTTGTGGTGATAGACGTAGTAGAGCAGGTAGTTGTCCAGGATCTGGGGATGGCTGGCCAGGAAGGGGGCGACCCTGTCGTGCCAGACTTGCTGCAGGTGTGCAAGCTTGTCCTCGTCGTAGGTTCCCTCCAGTACCTCGTTGATCTTGTCGAGGCAGACCTGCATGGTCTGCCGCCCCCGTCTCCCCTGGGAATAGGCCAGCAACTGGTGGGTCATGGTTCTGAGGCCCCACCACTGCAGTCTGGGCAGGGCGGGCAACTGCTCGAACATGGTGTTGAGCTCCCCGCGTTCGGCCAGTACCGCCACCTGATCAAGGAAGGCCTCGTGGGAGAGTTGCGCAGGATCCCGATGGATCAGCATGCCGACCAGCCATAGCCGAATCGCCACGGGGATATCCGTGGCGGCCAGCACGTGAATGCTCAGGCTGTGCAACGTCGCCATGGCGTTGGAGGGGGGCGGAGCGAAGGGCAGGGGCTGGGTGAGCTCGGTGACCTCGGTCTGCATCGCCAGGGGGTCAAGCAACAACTGGCGGCACACCTGGGGGCAGGAGAGCATCAGGGACCTCTTGAGCTGGTTGCCGATGCGGGTCTGGGCTCTGGGGTAGGTCTTGCAGGTGTGACTCAGGGCATCCGGACCCGCCTTGCTGTGGATCTGGCACAGGTGGTTTTCATCGAGGAAGGGGCAGGCGCCCTGTTCGTCGAGCTTTATCTCCCCCCAGCGCTCGTTGCTCTGCTTCACCTTGATGATGTGCAGCTTGCTCAGGGACTTGACCGTGGGGTCGGGGTGGCGTTCATAGCTGCGGAAGGTCTGCTTGTCGATGCTGATGGTCCAGCTGTGGCAGCAGTTGTCCTCGCAGCGATCGCCGATGCACTGGAAATGTTGAACGAAATGCGGTGTGTAGAGCGAAGCAGCCATGTCGCCATCCGGTAGTGAGAGAGGACGTTTTAAAAGCAATAAGCATGCCGGATGGGGGAGGCGGCGAGCACCCGGGATACCGGAATGCCCGGGAGGGGGCCAGAAGAAAAATATGCGGAGGGAAGATTACATTTCTGTGCGAAAGGGGTCGTCTCTATCTGATGTCAACCTAACGGGCTGCTGTGCAGCGTTTAACTCGAGGAATACATCATGGGCTTGTCCATCCATACCAACTTCGCCTCCCTGACCACCCAGAACCAGCTGAACAACACCAACAAGATGTTGGGCACTGCCATGCAGCGCCTGGGCACCGGCCTTCGCATCAACTCCGCCGCCGACGACGCAGCCGGTCTGCAGATGGCTACCCGCCTGCAAGCCCAGTCCAACGGCCAGAAGGTCGGTATGCGCAACGCCCAGGATGCCATCTCCATGATGCAGACCGCAGAAGGCGCCATGGATGAGATGACCAACATCGTTCAGCGCATGAAGGACCTGGCGACCCAGGGTGCCAACGGCACTACCAGCGCCGATGACTATACCGCCCTGAACGCCGAGTTCGGCGAACTGACCAAGGAGCTGGGTAATATTGTTAACAACACCAGCTTTGGTGGCCAGAAGTTGTTGAAAGGAGGGTCGTTCGAGGCTGCCGCTGGTGTGACTTTCCAGATTGGTGGCTCTAGTACTGAAACATTGAAGGTTGATGTAGCTACCGCGATGAAGGACCTTACTGGCACTACCGCAACTAGTGGTATTGCAGGCGCAGAGATTGTCGCGGGTATTGGTGATCAAGCCAAAGCCAGTGACGCGATTACCGCCACAAGTGACCTGCTTGATCAAATTGGTGCTGTCCGTTCTTCCTTCGGTGCCAACATCAACCGTCTGGAGCACACCGTCAACAACCTCTCCAACATGAAAGAGAACACCGACATGGCGAACGGTCGCATCATGGATGCCGACTTCGCCCAGGAGAGCACCAACATGACCAAGAACCAGATGCTGATGCAGGCTGGCATGTCCGTGCTGTCCAACTCCAACCAGATGACCGGCATGGTGACTTCCCTGCTGCGTTGATCCTGGTGGCACCCATCCCCTGGTGGGTGCCTTTTTCCCGTTTCCCCTCCCAGCTCCTCCCGCGCCCTCTTTTTTCATCATATTTTTCACCCGCAGCTCAAGTCTTGCCTCGCACCTGTCGCTTCTCTTGTTCGTAGGGTTATCCGCTGCGGTAGCAGCCTTCTTCGAGGAATAGATCATGGGTTTGTCCATTCATACCAACTTCGCTTCTCTGACCACTCAGAACCAGCTGAACAACACCAACAAGATGCTGGGCACCGCCATGCAGCGCCTGGGTACCGGTCTTCGCATCAACTCCGCCGCCGATGATGCCGCCGGTCTGCAGATGGCCACTCGCCTGCAAGCCCAGTCCAACGGCCAGAAGGTCGGCATGCGCAACGCCCAGGACGCCGTCTCCATGATGCAGACCGCCGAAGGTGCCATGGACGAGATGACCAACATCGTTCAGCGTATGAAAGACCTGGCCACTCAGGGCGCCAACGGCACTGCGAGCGCGGAAGACCGTCTGGCCATGGGCACCGAAATGAAGGAACTGACCGCCGAGCTGAAGAACATCAGCGATAACACCCGTTTCGGTGGTGAGGCTCTGATCGGCGCTGGTGGCAAGTTCGAAGCCGGTACTGTGACTTTCCAGATCGGTGGTACTGCCGCCGAGAAGCTGGACGTCAAGGCCGACACCAACGTCAAGGCCGTCAACACCGCTATCACCACGGCGACCTCCGACCTGTCCACCGCCGATGCCACCGCTCTGGCTTCCACTGACTTCAATGCGCAGATCACCAAGATGGAGACTGCTCTGGGCGCAATCGGTACCGCCCGTTCCCAGTTCGGTGCCAACATCAACCGTCTGGAGCACACCGTCAACAACCTCTCCAACATGAAAGAGAACACCGACATGGCGAACGGCCGCATCATGGATGCCGACTTCGCCCAGGAGAGCACCAACATGACCAAGAACCAGATGCTGATGCAGGCTGGCATGTCCGTGCTGTCCAACTCCAACCAGATGACCGGCATGGTGACTTCCCTGCTGCGTTGATGGTTTGCCGGGCCGCCCCGAGAGGGGCGGCTCTTGTTTGACAACCGCTTGCCGGTTGGAAAGGGCCGAGCCGGTCTTTTCCAACGGGCATGCCACCGAATAAGGGGATAAAGATGCAAATAGATCCGGCCAGCACGGCGATGCAACTGGTAGCCGTCGAGCGCCAGAACATGGACAAGCTGCTGAAGAAGCAGCTGGACAGCGTCAAGGCGCAGCAGAGCGCCATCAGCAGCCTCACCACCAAGCTGTCGAGTTTCCAGACCCTGCTCAAGGATCTGAACAAGGCGAGCAGCCTGCAGGCTCAGAAGGCCACCCTGTCCCAGGAAGGGCTCATGACGGTGACGAGCAATGGCAAGGCCAGCTCGGGTCAGTACAGCTTCTTCGTGGAGCAGCTTGCCCAGTCCCATCAGGTCGGCTTGCAGCTTGACAGTGACACGGCACCGCTGCCGGCAGACGGCGTCTTCTCCCTGACCGTCAAGGGCAAGACCCTGGACATCGACCTGGCTTCTCTCCCGGCTGGCGCCACCGTCAAGGATCTGGTCTCCCAGATCAACAATGCCAAGGACAACCCGGGGGTGAAGGCGACCCTGGTACGCACCGACGGCAAGGTCAGCATGGTACTGACCAGCAAGGAGAGCGGCGTGGAGAACGCCATCACCCTGGGGTACAGCGGGGATGGTGCCAATGCCCTCGGGGTGGCGATGGCCGGCAAGACGGACATCACCCAGGCGCAGGACGCCAAGCTGCGCATGGGGGGGGACAACCCTCTCACCATCACCTCTGCCAGCAACAAGATAGAGAACGTGGTGGATGGCCTGACGTTCCAGCTGACCAAGGCGCAAAAGGCGGATGATGCTCCGCTGCTGGTCACGGTGGATCAGGACAAGGAGGCGGTTACCGGCTCCCTCAAGAAGTTTGTCGACAGTTACAACGAGCTGGTGGATGAGCTGGCCAAGATGACCTCCAGCGATCCCAAGGCGCCGGGAGCCCTCTCCTCCGACAGCGGGGTACGCAGCCTCAAGAGCGTGATTGCCCGCAGCGTGCGGGAGTTGCCCGATGATCTGACCCTGGGGAGCCTGGGGATCAAGACCGACAAGGCGGGCAAGCTCTCCTTCAACGAGACCGACTTCAACAAGGCGCTGGAGAAGGATCCCGAGCTGCTCGGCAAGGCACTCATGGGCGATGACGGTCTGCTCAAGCGGATGAGTAATGCCCTGGACCCCTATACCAAGCGGGACGGTGCACTCAAGGGGCGCAAGACAGGTCTTGAAGCGAACGAGAAGCGGGTGAACGAGCGGATGGAGGCGCTGGATCGGCGCATGGATTCCGCGTATAAGCGCTACCTCAATCAGTTCACCACCATGAACCAGATGTTGCAGACCATGGGCAGCTTGTGAGACGGCTAGCCCGTAACACTTTGAATAAGCGAGTTTTTCATGTTTGAACCCCAAGAAGGCTATGACGCCTACCAGTTCGCCGCCACCCAGGCCAAGGCAGCGAGCGCCGATCCGCACCAGCTGGTGCTGATGTTGATGGATGGCCTGCTCGACGAAATTGCCAGGGCCGAGGGCCACATTCTGGCCAGGCAGTACGAGCGCAAGGGGCAGTCCATCAACAAGTGTCTGCAGATCCTGGGAGGGCTCGACAGTGCCCTCGACATGGACAAGGGCGGGGAGCTGGCCAGCAACCTGCACCGTCTCTACGACTACTGCGGCCAGCGGCTGTTCGAGATCAGTGTGGCCAACGATGTCGCGGGCTTTGCAGAGGTGCGTCGCATCCTGCTGGAGCTGAAAGAGGGTTGGGAAGCGATGGCCCGCCATCCCCGTTGATGCGGAAATCCACCTTCCTCATGGGGCAAAGGTCGGAACTAACGTATTGAAATATAATGTTTATATATTTGGCCTGCTCCTTGCTTGCCCGCAAGGTCGTCCTATTTTGAGGCCATCATCATGTCCATGACAGGAGCCGTGCCCCCCGGTGCGGAACGCGAGACCCGTCAGCGCCAGCTCCTGGGGCTCGGGCGTCTTATCTTGCAGCAGGCCCGCGCCGGACAGTGGGATGCGGTGCGGCTGGCGGATCAGCGTCTTGCCCAGCTGGTGGCGCATCTGAACAGCCAGCCTGCATTGTGGCAATCCCTGATGCCGGCCCGGGATCAGGTGCGCCACTGGCATCGGGAAGCCTTCGCGCTCTGTGAGCAGGAAACGGCGCTGCGCAAGCAGGAGTGGGACAGCCTCTCCCGCAAGCGGGAAGGATTGCAGGCCTACGACGAGGCGCAGACATGGGCATGATCCCTCTCCCCGTGGCAGAGACACTGCCCGCTTCCCCATCCGGTGGTTTTACCCGCCTCTCCCGCCAGCCTGACGGGCAGGGGGAAGAGTACCAGCCTCTGGATCTTCCGCAGGAGGCGATGCTTCCTCCGTCCACCACCCCTTCCGCCCCCGTCGACGAGACGGAGCAGGAGGAGAGCGTCGAAGTGGCTGCGGATGTCGCCGAGCAACTCGCCGCCTTCAACCAGATGCCACCACCTTTTGTCCGCCAGGAGGAGGGACGCCTTCCTCCTGCCCGTTTGTCATCGAATGGCGGCCTTGCCCCCGTCGGGGAGGTGCAACCCGCCTCCTCGCCTGTGCTGCGCGCCCTCAGCGGGTTCGAGCGAATGGAAGGGGAGCGGATGCCGGTGCCGCCGGTTTCCGTTGGCAAAGAGAGCCTCCCTCAACCCGCCGGAGAGCTGGCCATGCGAATGCTCCAGCCGACCACCCAGGGCGAGCTGCCTGCGACCCGGAGTGCGGCAGTGGTGGTGCCTCTTCCCGGGGAGCCCGCCCCGGAGCGGGAGGTCAGCGTCACCGAATTCAAGGCAATGGCGGGGTTGTCGCCCGCGCTCTCTGCCGCCAGGCCTGCGGAATACCAGTGGGCACCGGCGCGTCTTGCCGCAAGCGAGGCCCAGTGGGGCCAGCAGCTGGTCGATGTGCTCAAAGACAGGGTCGAGCTGCAGGTGAACCACAGCATCAAGCAGGCCCATATCCGCCTCGATCCCCCCGAGCTGGGTCGCCTCGAACTGACCGTGAGGATGGAAGGGGATCGGCTCAACGTGCAGCTCAACGTGACCAACCCGGCGGTGCGTGAAGCCCTGATCCAGTCGATGGAGCGGCTTCGCATGAGTTTGGCTCCCCATCATGCCGGTGGCGTCGAGGTGAACGTGGGCCAGGGGGGAGAGCAGGAGCGGGGGGATCGCTGGCAGCAGGAAAAGATCCTGGCAGGTCGACGACAGTGGCAGGAAGAACAGGACGCATCGGGTAGTGCTGGCCAGGATTGGCTCAACACCCTGGTGTGACATTTCAAGATCTGGCAATAGCGAGAGTGATTTCAAATTATGCGGCGTGTCATGAAGTGGTTGATGGTGATAATGATGGCGCTGTGCCTGCTGGCGGCGCTGGCTTATGGCGCCTATCTCAAGCGGGATACGGTTGCCGTCTGGCTGGGTCTGGCAGAAGCCAAGCCCGAGCTGAGCAAGACGCCGCTGTTCAAACCGATGGAGCGTTTCGTCATCAGCCTGGAGGGGGACAGAGAGCCCCACTATCTGGTGCTTGAGCTGGCGCTGGTCACCCACAATCCCCAGCAACTGGAGACGCTCAACGAGCTGACCCCCCTGATCCGCAATGCCATGGTGCAATATTTCAGCCATCGCTCCCATGAAGCGGTGAAGCAGGAGCTGCAGAACATCTCGGCCCTTCAGACCTCTCTGCTCGGCAAACTGGTGGGAACCCTGGAGGGGTATGGCTACAAGCCCTATCTGGATGAAGTGCTGGTCACCAAGGTCCTGGTGCAGTAGCGAACATGATGGACGCTGGTTGGGATACTCCTTGCGAACTGACCGCCTCCGCTCCCCGCACCGGTGAGCAGGTGATCCTGAGCCGTTATCTGCCTCTGGTGAAGCGGGCAGCCACTCACCTGCGCAGTCAGGTGAGCGCCAGCTTCGATCAGGAGGACATGGAGCAGGTCGGCATGATGGGGCTGCTGGAAGCCTGGCGTCGCTATGGGGGTGAACCGGATGCCCAGTTCGAGAGCTATGCCTTCAAGCGGGTACGGGGAGCCATGCTGGATGAGCTGCGGCGCCTCGACTGGCGCCCCCGTCAGCTGCGCCAGCAGGTGCACGGTCACAACCAGGTACAGCGGGAGCTGTTCAATCGTCTGGGGCGCAACCCGACCGAGCAGGAGCTGGCACAGGCGCTGTCCTGCACCGTCGAGGAGGTGCGCCAGCTCGCCTATGCGAGCCAGGCCGAGGCGTTGCAGAGTCTGGAGGAGTGGCTGGAGAACGGAGGCAGGGCGCCAGCATCCGAGTCTGACGATCAGGATCTGGCCATGACCCTTGCCAAGGTGCTCGGCACCCTGGACAAGCGTGAACAGCTGCTGCTTTCCCTCTATTACCAGCAGGAATTGAACATGAAGGAGATTGCACTGGTGCTCGGGCTGACCGAGTCGCGGGTGTGTCAGCTCCACAAGCAGTGCGTCCTTCAGCTCAAGCAGCGATTGGTCGACTCCATATAGTTATGCCTCTCCCCGCGGGGGGAGTCTTGTTGATTTCTGCGGGAGCATCCATGCAAAAACAGATTGGTCTTGGTGTCATTTTCGTGTGTGTGATCGGCGGCTTCATGATGGCCGGGGGGCGCCCCATCGCCCTGTGGCAGCCTGCCGAACTCATCATCATCATAGGGGCGGCGGTCGGCTCCATGTTCCTTGGCAATTCCAAGGAGGTGATGCATGAAATGTGGCGCCAGATGAAGCTTTGCTTCAAGTCCAACAAGGACGAGAAGGAGATCTATCGCGAACTGCTGACCCTGATGCACCAACTGCTGGAAGAGACCCGCAACAAGGGGATGAAGGCGCTGGACGAGCACGTGGAGAATCCGCAGCAGAGTTCCGTCTTCCTCATGTATCCCCAGGTATCGGAAGATCCGCAACTGCTGGGCTTCATCATCGACAACCTGCGTCTGCTGGGCATGGGCAAGATCACGCCCCATGAGCTCGACACCATACTGGAGCAGGAGATCATGGCCATCGAGGAGGACATGCTCAAGCCCGCCCACGCGCTGCACAAGACCGGGGAGGCCTGCCCCGGCTTCGGGATCCTGGCGGCGGTGATGGGGATAATCATCACCATGCAGCAGCTCGACGGCCCCCTCAGCAACATAGGCGTGCACGTGGCGGCCGCCCTGGTGGGCACCTTCATCGGCATCTTCCTCTGTTATTGCCTGCTGGAGCCCATCAGCAATGCCATGGAGGAGATGGTCAAGCGCCGCATCGGCATGCTGATGTGCATCAAGTCGATCCTGATCGCCCAGCTGCGGGGCAAGACGCCGCTGCTCTCCGTCGATTCCGGCCGCAAGATGCTGGAGCCTGACGTGAAACCCAGCTTCCTCGAACTGGAAGACTGGGTGACCAACAGGGCCATGTGATGCGCAACCACGAGCAGATCGTCATCAAGCGCCAGCAGCGGCGCAGCAGCGCTCCCAAGGGGGGCGGTGCATGGAAGGTGGCCTTCGCCGACTTCACCCTGGCCATGATGGCCTTCTTCATGGTGCTCTGGATCCTGGCCGTCTCCAGCCAGGAGGAGCGTGATGTGGTGGCCAGCCGTCTACGCGACTACAGCATCATGGACAGCGAGGCCAATCCCTTCGATATCCGCAACAGTCCCTATCCGGTGGATCTTGGCGGCAACCCCTCGGTACTGGAGGAGTTGAGTCCCCAGTTCGTGGAGGAGGGGCAGCGTATGCCCAGACACATGGAGCGTGACCGCAGCATCTTTACCGATGGCGCCAAGGGAGGCTATGAGAGCCTGCTGGCGGGCAAGATTGAGGGAGAGAAGCAGATGGCGCAGTTGGCCGGTTTCATCGGGTCCATGGCGGATCAGATGCAGGCCAGAAACAACCTGGAGCTGCAATTGGTGCCCCAGGGTCTGCGGATCCTGATCCGCGACGATGACGAGCGCGAGATGTACAGCCGTGGCAGCGCCCGCATCAGCCCCTATTTCCGCCATCTACTGATGGCACTGGCTCCTGTCTTTCAGCGAGTGGAGAACCGGGTCATGATCTCGGGCCACACCGACAGCACCCCCTTTGCCGGTGACAACTACAGCAACTGGGAGCTCTCCTCCGATCGCGCCATGATGGCGAGGCGTGTCCTGCTTGCTGGCGGCATGCCCCCCGAGCGGGTGGGTCAGGTGGTCGCCATGTCGGATACCATGCTGGACAACACCGCCGATCCCAAAGGCAGCCAGAACCGCCGCATCGAGTTGCTGGTGATGACGACCCAGGCGGAAAAGGGCCTGGAGCAGCTGTTCAGTGCCCAAACCCAAGCCGCCACCCGGATAGCCAAGGATGCCGTTGCCCATGGAAACCCCTGACGCCGATCTGCCCCCCGTGACACCGTTCAAGGATCCCAGGCGCAAACTGCCGCGCTGGTATCTCCATGACGGGACCACGCCCCTGGAATCCCAGAGTTGCGGCATCGCGGCCCGGCTCATGGTCTCCGGCCTGCTGTTCGACAAGCGCATCGGACGGGCGGTGATCAAGGATATCGGACCGGGTGGGGTCGGTTTCCTCGCCCCCGCCCGTTTTACCTTGCCCGATAACGTCAGCCTGTCGTTGTCACCGCGGATCGTGCTGGCCTGTCATATCACCCATCGCAGGGCCATAGGCCAGTACCTCAGCTTCTACGGCGCGCGATGGGTCGATCCTGACTCGGTGGATCTCGCGCCTGTTCTGAGCCACTGGCGCCACTGTTTCATGGCGCCAGCAGAGGGCGAGCCTGCTCCAATCCCAGTGGATCCGGCAACCGCTCAAGAGTGAGGCCTCCCCGCCCCATGTCCAGTCCCCGTGCAGGCATCAACAGCAGGGGATCGTGCAGGCTTTCCAGGGACACGGCCCGCACCAGCTGCGGGCGTGTCTCTTGATGGCGCGGGGCAGGAGGGGCCTTGCCTCCGCCATAAACGATGGGGCAGTCACTCACCTCCCGGGGATCGGGCAATCGCCAGGCGGGATTCCACCGGCTTGCCTCGTTCATGGCAACCCCCCGTTCCATGGCCCACTCCAGCAATGAGCAGCCCCCCGGCTGCCGCCATACCCGGATATTTTCTCCCGCCTGCCAGGGCGGCAGGACAAACCCGTGCTGCGCCGCTCTGTCCAGCAATTGGGAGAGCGCGAGGAAGCGCGCCACATAGAGGCGCGTTTCGGTAGGCAATTGCAACTCCCACACATTGCGTGTCCCGCCGTTGAGCACCGCCTTCAGTACTCTTCCCTCTCCCGCGTTGTAGGCCGCCAGTGCCAGCAACCAGTCCTGCCCGAAGAATTGATGCAGCCAGCCGAGGTAGGAGAGCGCCGCCTCCGTCGCCAATGGCAGGGAGTAGCGGCCATCGAAGCCGTTCGTCATGGGGACGGAGAAGCGGGCTGCGGTATCCGGCATCAACTGCCAGGGCCCGGCGGCGCCCGCCGAGGAGATCACGTCAAGCCGGTAGCTGCTCTCGATCAGGGGCAGCAGTGCCAGCATGGGTGGGAGTTTTCGCGTCTGAACCTGCTCCGTGACCCAGCGGATCATGGGCTGGGACTCGGCGAGCCTCGTTTGCAGGTGGCTGCGCTGGCGCAGCAGAAAGCGGGTCTGCTCGTTGACCAGCTCGGCACCCGGGCCGACAACGGGGGTAGGAAAACCCGCCTGCCAGTGATAATGATCATAGGAGTAACAAACGGCACTGCTCAGTAGCGAGAGCCCGGGGAGAAGGCGCAGGGATATTTTGGCAACAGCGGACAGAGCCTGGCGGGAAAATGATAAAAACACGATGTATCTCAACAGTTTTTGACAATATCTGTCGACTGTTCATGTGGTATCCAGGACGTGATAAGCATGATAACACGAGTAAAAAAGACCCCAAAGGCGGGCAGGGCGATTCAGAAATTTCTGCTTTATCTGATCCTCGTTAATTTTGGTTTGATGTGGCTCTATATCATGTATGCCGACGAGCTGACATTGGGCGCCAATCTACTGCTGACTTTTCTTCTCATCGTCTATAACCTGCTGCTCTGCCAGCTGGTGGTGCTGCGAGCCCGTCGGGTAGGGGATGGCTATATCATCTATCCCGTGGTGGGCGTCAGCATTATCCTGTGCGCCGTCGTGCTGTTCCGTTTCATCATTTCCCCGTGAAATCGATTAATTACGAGGCACACTTCGCCGGGATGATTTAATTCCCCCATGAATAACTTGTGGAAAATCAATTCATTTAATCGGTAGTCCCATCACGCTGCGTCAATATGTTCCCCATGCCCGAGATCCTTGCTTGAAAAGCCCCCTGCTCGTCCTTAAACTTCATGGTGGAGAAAAGTGGATCAAAGTGGTTTTATTGGGCATCTAGCCTCCATAACTCACCTTCGGGGACTGCAATTTGTTGCGTGGCGCTCACGCCATCAGCCTGGACAGCAAGGGGCGGTTGGCGATTCCGACCAAATTTCGTGATTGGCTGCGCGACGAATGCGACGGTCAGCTGGTCTGCACCATCGACATCGCCCATCCCTGTCTGCTGCTTTATCCCCTGAATGAATGGGAAGAGGTGGAGCGCAAGCTGAAGACCCTTTCCAGCACCAACCCGGCGGAACGCCGCCTGCAGCGTCTGCTGCTCGGCCACGCGGCCGAATGCGAACTGGATGGCAATGGCCGTTTGCTGCTCAGCCAACCGCTGCGCAGCCATGCCGGGCTGGACAAGAAAGTCATGCTGGTGGGCCAGCTCAACAAATTCGAGCTGTGGGATGAAGCCCGCTGGCAACAACAGATCAACGACGACATCCTGGGCCTGCCCGAGGACGACTGGGCAAGTTCACCACGACTACAGGATTTTTCTTTATAAATGACCCAAGCCGCTGAACACATCACAGTGCTGTTGCACGAAGCCGTCGAAGGGCTGGCCATCAAGCCGGACGGTATCTACGTCGACGGTACCTTTGGCCGGGGGGGTCACTCTCGTCTCATTCTCCAGCATCTGGGCCCCAATGGCCGTCTGATCGCCATCGACCGGGATCCCCAGGCCATTGCCGAGGCGGCCAAGATCCAGGATCCCCGTTTCGAGATCGTGCACGGTCCCTTCTCCGGCATCACCCGCTATCTGACCGAGCGCGGCCTGCTGGGCAAGGTCGATGGCTTCCTGCTGGATCTCGGTGTCTCCTCCCCCCAGCTTGATGATGCCGAACGTGGCTTCAGCTTCATGAAGGACGGCCCGCTCGACATGAGGATGGATCCCACCTCCGGTCAGAGCGCCGCCGAGTGGCTGGCCCGTGCCGATGTGGACGACATCGCCTGGGTGCTGAAAACCTTCGGTGAGGAGCGCTTCGCCAAGAAGATTGCTCGCGCCATCGTGCACGATCGGGTGACCGAGCCCTATGTGCGCACCCGCCAGCTGGCGGAGATGATTGCCCGGGTCAACCCGAGCAAGGAGAAGGGAAAGCACGCGGCGACCCGCAGCTTCCAGGCCATCCGCATCTACATCAACAGCGAGCTGGACGAGATCGAAACCGCCCTCAACGGCGCGCTGGACGTGCTGGCTCCTCACGGTCGTCTCTCCGTCATCAGCTTCCACTCTCTGGAAGATCGGCTGGTGAAGCATTTTATTCGCAAGCATGAGAAAGGTCCGGAAGTACCCCACGGGATCCCCCTGACCGAAGCCCAGCTGGCCGGTGGTCGCAAGCTGAAGTCGATCGGCAAGGCGCTCAAGCCTTCCGACCACGAGGTCAATGAAAACACCCGGTCCCGCAGCTCGGTGCTGCGGGTCGCAGAGCGTCTTGCGGAGTAAACGATGAGCGATGTGCGCGTTCACCTCGCCAGGGAGATCGTTGCGGATCTCTGGCGCCACAAGTTGCAGGTCCTGTTGACCGTCGCAGTGCTGGTCACCGCCTTTGCGGTGATCCTGGTGACCAACATGACCCGGGGTCTGACGGCCAAGCAGAACGATCTGATGGCGGAGGAGGACAGGCTCAACATCGAGTGGCGCCACCTCTTGCTGGAACAGGGCACACTGGCTGAGCACTCCCGGGTGGCGAGTCTGGCCATGGACAAGTTGCAGATGGCTCGCCCCCTGGTGACCACTGAAAAGGTAATTACACAACCATGACACGCAAGGCCGCCACCAAGGCTCCGGCAAAGGACAAAGCCAAGGCGAAAGCACCCTCACTCTACCCGTGGCGCTTTCGTACCCTGGTTTTCTTCATCGGCATCGCGTTTGCGGGGCTGATCCTGCGGCTGGCCTGGATCCAGGTGATCGATCCGGACAGACTGCGCCAGGAGGGGGACATGCGCTCCCTGCGCACCACCTCCACCCAGGCGGTGCGCGGCATGATCACGGACCGCAATGGCGAACAGTTGGCGGTATCCGTGCCGGTCGAAGCGGTCTGGGCTGATCCCAAGACGGTGCACGAGTCCGGTGCCATCCACAACGAGCGTGCCTGGCTGGCACTCTCCGCCGTGCTCAAGCTCGACATCAACACCCTCAAGCATCGCATCGCCAACCCGAGCAAGCGCTTCGTCTATCTGCAGCGTCAGGTGACGCCTGCGGTGGCCGAGTACATCAAGGGGTTGAAGCTGGGGGGCATCTATCTGCGCCCCGAGGCGCGCCGTTTCTACCCGACCGGCGAGATAAGCTCCCATCTGGTGGGGGTGACCAACATCGATGGCAGCGGCATCGAGGGGATTGAGCGCAGCTACAACGAGTGGCTGACCGCGACCCCTGGCGAGATGCGGGTGCGCAAGGACAGGCAGGGCCGCGTCATCGAGCGCTTGGGCCTGGTGAAAGAGGGCAAGCACGCCAACGATCTGCAACTGAGCATCGATCAGCGGGTGCAGGCGCTGGCCTATCGCGCCCTCAAACGGGCTACCGACGAGAACAAGGCCACCTCCGGCTCCATGGTGATGCTGGATGTGAAGACCGGCGAGGTGCTCGCCATGGTCAACACCCCCTCCTACAACCCGAACAACCGCGGCCAGTACCAGAGTTTCCGGGTGCGAAACCGGGTGGTGACCGATACCTATGAGCCGGGCTCCACGGTCAAGCCATTGATTTTGCTTAGTGCCTTGCAAGCCGGTGTCACCAGCTGGAAGGACTTCATCCCGGGCGGCCCCCTCTTCATCGGGGCCAAGCAGATCCGTGACGTGAGTATCCACAAGGCGACCAACCTGTACGACATCCTGCGCTACTCCTCCAACATCGGCATGTCGCGCATCGCGCTGCGGATGCCGGCCCAGGAGATGATCAACACCCTGAGCATGGTGGGCTTCGGCATGGACACCGGCAGCGGCCTGATGGGGGAGAGCAGCGGCATGCTGCCCCAGCGTCGCCGCTGGTCCGACATCGAGCGAGCCACCCTGTCGTTCGGTTATGGTCTGCGAGTGACCCCGCTGCAGCTGGCCTCCGCCTACGCCACCCTGGCCAACAAGGGCAAGCGGGTACCGCTCTCCATCATCAAGGTGACCAAGCCGCCCAAGGGTGAGCAGGTCATCGATCACAACAACGCCGCCGCCATGTTGCAGGCGCTGGAGTACGTGGTCAGCAATGCCATTCCCAAGGCCCAGATCCCCGGTTATCGCGTCGGTGGCAAGAGTGGTACCGCCAAGGTGGCCGTGGCTGGGGGCTATGGCAAGGACTACATGGCCTGGTTTGCCGGTTTCGCGCCGGCCAGCAATCCCCGTTTCGTCATGGTGGTGGTGATCAACGAACCCAAGGGAGATGCCTACTACGGCGGTGCCGTGGCGACCCCGCCCTTTGCGGAGGCCATGGGAGGCGTGTTGCAGCTCTTCAACATCCGTCCCGATGCGATCCCGCCCGAGGTACCCGCCAAGCTTGCCCGCACGGAGGCCAACAATGGCGCACCGCGTACTTGACGGGCATCCGGCTTTTTCCATCGGCCCCGCTGCTGTCGGGGCGTTTTCCATGGCGTGTACGAGCGCCCGCATTCCCGCATTTTCGGAGGCTTCCCATGCCGCCCCGCACACTTGATCAACTGATGAGCCGCTTCGGCATCGATGCCCCGGCGCTTTCCCTCACCGATCTCCAGCTCGATAGTCGGCGGGTCGGTCCCGGCTCGCTCTTCGTGGCGATTCGTGGCCATCAGGTGGATGGCAGGCGCTTCATCGAACAGGCGGTGGCTCAGGGAGCGACCGCCGTGCTGTTTGAGGAGGACGGAGAATTCGTCCCTCCGGCGACCCAGATCCCCTGCATCGGCATGAGGGATCTTCCCGCTCGTCTCTCCGAGCTGGCCGGTCATTTCTACGGTCACCCTGCGCAAAAGCTGCAACTGGTGGGCATCACGGGCACCAACGGCAAGAGCACCACGGCCCTGCTGGTGGCCAACTGGCGCACCCTGCTGGGGGGCAAGGCCGGGGTCATGGGCACCATAGGCAACGGTCTGTTTGGCGAGCTCATCGAAGCAGAGAACACCACGGGCAGCGCGGTCCAGGTGCAGGCCAATCTGGCCGCCTTGCAGCAGCAGGGGGCTGATCTGGTGGCGATGGAGGTCTCCAGCCACGGTCTGGTGCAGCATCGCGTGGCGGCCCTGCCGTTTGCCGCGGCAGTCTTCACCAACCTGAGCCGGGATCATCTGGACTATCACGGCACCATGGAGGCCTATGCCGCGGCCAAGGAGGAGCTGCTGAAGCTGGTGGATGAGCCTTGCGCCGTCATCAACGCCGATGACCATCTGGGACGGCAATGGCTGGCGACCTATCCCGGTGCGGTGGCCTTCGGGGTTCATGGTCCGATTGAAAACCATGCTGGACGACAACTGACGGCGCAGGATCCCCATTTCCACCAACAAGGTTTTGATACGCGCATTAACTCCAGCTGGGGGAATGGTGTATTATCCGCCCCCTTGCTCGGCCGCTTCAACGTCAGCAACGTGCTGGGCGCCATGGGCGCCATGCTGGTGCTCGGCTACGACTTCGATGACCTGCTGGCGACGGCCCCCAGACTGCAACCGGTGACCGGTCGCATGGAGTGCTTCGGCGGTGGCGATGCGCCGCTCGCCGTGGTCGATTACGCCCACACCCCGGATGCACTGGAGAAGGCATTGCAGGCCCTGCGGGTGCACTGTCACGGCCGGCTCTGGTGCCTGGTGGGATGCGGCGGCGACAGGGATCGCGGCAAGCGTCCCATGATGGCTGCCATGGCGGAGCTGCATGCGGACTGCGTGATCCTGACCGACGACAATCCCCGTACCGAGGAGCCGGCCCGGATCATGGCCGACATGGTGGCGGGTCTTCGCGATCCCGGCGCCGTGCAGATTGAGCACGACAGGACCAAGGCAATCCAGCTGGCACTGAGTCAAGCGAGCAAAGAGGACATCATCCTGGTGGCCGGCAAAGGCCACGAGGATTATCAGATCATTGGAACCGACAAGCGGCACTACAGCGATCGGGAAACCGTCGCAGCCGCCTTGCACACATTAATGGAGTCATTCAAATGATGACCCTCAGGCTTGCCGACCTGGCGCAGGTGCTCGATGCCCGTCTGATCGGGGGCGACCATGAGATCACGGCGGTCAGCACCGACACCCGTACCCTGGGCGCGGGGGCGCTGTTCGTGGCCCTGCGCGGCGAGCGTTTCGACGCCCACGATTTCTGCGACCAGGCGGTTGCCGCCGGCGCCAGTGCCCTGCTGGTGGAGCGCGAATTGCCGCTGGCCATTCCACAACTGGTGGTGGGCGACACCCTCAAGGGACTTGGGCGTCTGGGCAGGCTGGTGCGCGAGCGCATCAATCCGAAAGTGCTCGCCATCACCGGCAGCTGTGGCAAAACCACGGTGAAGGAGATGGCGACGGCCATCCTGCGTTGTGAAGGGGAGGTGCTGGCCACCGCCGGCAACTTCAACAACGAGGTGGGGGTGCCGCTGACCCTGCTGCGCCTCGAGCCGCAACACCAGTTCGCGGTGATGGAGCTGGGAGCCAACCACCCGGGCGAGATCGCCTGGACCACGTCGCTCGCCAGACCCGACGCCGCCATCATCAACAACGTCGCTGCCGCGCACCTGGAAGGCTTTGGCTCCCTGGAAGGGGTGTTCCATGCCAAGAGCGAAATCTTCGAAGGGCTAGGCGAGGGCGGCACCGCCATCGTCAATGCCGACAACGAGTTCTGGCCGAAGTGGCGTGAAAAGGGCATCCAGTGCGCCTTCTCCCTCGAGGATCAGCGTCAGCCGTTCCACGCCCGCGACATCGTGCTCAACGAGCAGGGTTGTGCCGGGTTCGTGATGGTGACGCCCCAGGGAGAGGTGAATCTGACCCTGGCCATTCCGGGTCGCCACAACGTGGCCAACGCCCTGGCTGCTGCCGCCGGGACCCTGGCCCTGGGCGCATCGCTTGCGTCCGTCAAGGCGGGGCTGGAGCAGATGGCGCCGGTCAAGGGCCGTTTCTGCGTGCAACGCTGGGGTGGCCTCACTCTGGTGGATGACACCTACAACGCCAGCGTGGAGTCCGTGCTGGCGGGTATCGATGCCCTGACCGCCATGAACGGCTACAAGGTGCTGGTATTCGGTGACATGAAAGAGTTGGGTGAGGAGTCCGCCGCGCAGCATGCCCGGGTCGGACACCATGCCCGTGAGCAGGGCCTCGATGCCGTGCTGACCGTAGGGGAACAGAGTCGCCACACCGCAGATGCCGCGGCTGGCCGACATTTCGATAACAAGGCGTCGTTGTTTGAAGTGCTTGCGCAAATGATAAAGACACATCAGGAAATTTCGATTCTGGTCAAGGGCGCCCGTGGCTCCCGCATGGAAGATATCGTCGAGATGGTCAAGGGCCATCAGGAGTCAGCCACATGCTAGTCTGGCTGGCGGAACTGCTCACCCCGCACTTCACCTTCTTCAACGTCTTCTCCTACCTGACGTTTCGCGCCATCCTGTCGATCATCACCGGTCTGGTGGTGGCGCTCTGGATGGGGCCGCGCCTCATCCGTCGCCTGCAGATCATGAAGTTCGGCCAGGTGATCCGCAACGATGGCCCCGAATCCCACCTCAGCAAGAAGGGCACCCCGACCATGGGTGGCCTGATGATCATCGCCGCCATCTTCACTTCTGTGCTGCTCTGGTGCCGCCTCGACAACCCCTATGTCTGGCTGGTGCTGTTCGTGCTGGGGGCCTATGGCGCCATCGGCTTTGCCGATGACTATCTCAAGGTGGTGCGCAAGAACACCGATGGCCTCATCGCCCGCTGGAAGTACTTCTGGCAGTCCGCGGTCGCGCTGGGTGTGGCAGTTTTCCTCTACGCCACGGCCACCCACGATGGTCAGACCCAGCTGGTGGTCCCCTTCCTCAAGGATGTGATGCCCCAGCTCGGCCTGATGTTCATCCTGCTGACCTACTTCGTCATCGTCGGTACTTCCAACGCTGTCAACCTGACCGATGGCCTGGATGGCCTCGCCATCATGCCCACCGTGATGGTGGCGGGGGGCTTCGCCCTGATCGCCTGGGCGACCGGCAACGTCAACTTCGCGAACTACCTGCACATTCCCTACGTGCCCTACACCTCCGAGCTGGTGATCGTCTGTACCGCCATTGTGGGCGCGGGCCTGGGCTTCCTCTGGTTCAACACCTACCCGGCCCAGGTCTTCATGGGGGATGTGGGTTCCCTGGCCCTGGGCGGCGCGCTCGGTACCATCGCCGTGCTGGTGCGCCAGGAGTTCCTGCTGGTGATCATGGGGGGGGTCTTCGTGATGGAGACCGTCTCGGTGATCCTGCAGGTCGGATCCTACAAACTGCGCGGCGTGCGGATCTTCCGCATGGCCCCCATCCATCACCACTATGAGAAGAAGGGCTGGCCGGAGCCGCGCGTCATCGTGCGCTTCTGGATCATCACCCTCATGCTGGTGCTGCTTGGCCTCGCCACCCTGAAGGTGAGGTAAGCCATGGTCATCATCATCGGACTCGGCAAAACCGGACTCTCCTGCGTCGATTACTTCCTCGACCGCGGCGTCACGCCGCTGGTGATGGACACCCGTGCCAACCCGCCGGGCAAGGACGAGCTTCCCCCCGAGGTGGAGCTCATCCACGGGCTGGACGCGGAGCGGCTCAAGCAGGCGCACATGATAGTGGCCAGCCCGGGCATCGCCCTGGCGACTCCGGAGTTGAAGGCCGCCGCCGAGTTCGGGGTGCGCATCGTCGGTGACATCGAACTGTTCGTGCGTGAAACCCAGACGCCCGTCATCGCCATCACCGGTTCCAACGGCAAGAGCACGGTCACCACGCTAGTGGGTGAGATGATCGCCGAGGCGGGGCTCAAGGTCGGTGTGGGGGGCAATATCGGCACCCCGGCGCTGTCGCTCCTCAAGCAGCCCATGGATCTCTGCGTGCTGGAGCTCTCCAGCTTCCAGCTCGAGACCACCTACAGCCTGCGGGCCGCCGCCTCCGTGGTCCTGAACCTCAGTGAAGATCATATGGATCGCTATGCCGGCATGGCGGATTACCGCGCCGCCAAGATGGAGATCCATCAGCACTCCCAACACATCCTGATCAATCGCGACGATCCCCAGACCCTGCCCGATGTGGGTCAGGTGTGGCAGAGTTTCGGCCTCGACTGCAACGGCTACGGTCGCTGCGAGCTGGAGGGCCGTCACTGGCTGACCTTGCACGGCGAGCCGCTCCTGGCGGTGGACGAGATGAAGATAGTGGGTGCCCACAACCAGGCCAATGCCCTGGCGGCCATGGCCCTGTGCGATGCGGTGGGCATTCCCCGCGAGGCACAACTTGCCGTGCTGCGCCGCTTTGAAGGCCTGCCTCACCGTGCCCGCTTCGTGCGGGAGGTAAATGGGGTGCGCTGGATCAACGACTCCAAGGCCACCAACGTGGGGGCGACCCTGGCCGCCGTGGCCGGGGTACGTGAAGCGGTCAAGGGCCGCCTGCTGCTGCTGGCCGGTGGCCAAGGCAAGGGGCAGGACTTCGGCCCGGTGCAGGCCCTGCTCGGCAGCCAGATCGATCACATGTACTGCTTTGGCCAGGATGCCGAGGTGCTGCTGGCCCTGGGCGAACAGACCGAGCGGGTTGCCGATCTTGACGCTGCTGTCGCCAAGGCGGCGGTCGATGCCAGGCCCGGTGACTGGGTGCTGCTGGCTCCGGCCTGCGCGAGCCTGGATCAGTTCAAATCCTTTGAAGCGCGCGGCGATCGCTTCACCGAACTGGTGATGGGCTTATGAACGCCCTGCGCGTGGTTGCGGGATTCTTGCAGCGCTGGTTGCTACCGGCGCGCCCCGCCGGTCTCTACGATCGGCAGCTGGTGGTACTGGCCCTCGCCCTGATGGGCGTCGGGCTGGTGATAGTGGCGTCCGCTTCCATTCCTGAGGGGATCGCCATCAACAACGATCCCTTCATGTTCGTGAAGCGCCACGGCATGTTCCTCGTGATGGCGCTGGGTATCTCCTGGTTCGTGTTGCAGGTACCCATGGCACGCTGGCAGCACTACAACGGCCCCATGTTGCTGCTGGCCATCGTGCTGCTGGTGATGGTGTTGCTGGTGGGGCGCAGCGTCAACGGTTCGGTACGCTGGCTGCCGCTTGGCCCCTTCAACTTGCAGCCGGCTGAGTTCGGCAAGCTGGCGCTGTTCGTCTATCTGGCGGGCTATCTGGTGCGCCGCCAGAGCGAGGTGCGCGAGCGCTTCATCGGTTTCATGAAACCCATGGCGGTGCTGTTCGTGGTGGCCATCCTGCTGCTGGCCCAGCCGGATCTCGGGTCAGTGGTGGTGATGTTCGTCACCTCCCTCGGGATGCTGTTCCTGGCCGGAGCCCGGCTGGTGCAGTTCATCGGTCTCATCCTGGTGGGGGTGAGCGCCGTGGTGACCCTGATCATCGCGGAGCCCTACCGGATGCGGCGGGTGACCTCTTTCCTCGACCCCTGGGCCGATCCCTTTGGCAGCGGCTATCAGCTGACCCAGTCCCTGATGGCCTTTGGTCGGGGGAGCTGGTTTGGCGAGGGGCTCGGCAACTCCATCCAGAAGATGGAGTACCTGCCGGAGGCCCACACCGACTTCGTGTTCGCCATTCTGGGCGAAGAGCTGGGCTACGTGGGGGTGCTTGGCGCACTCTTCCTGATTTTTGCGCTGGCGGTGAAGGCGCTCAAGCTGGGTCACCAGGCGCTGGTGGCCGAGCGGCTCTATGAAGGTTATCTGGCCATCGGCATCGGCATCTGGTTCAGCTTCCAGACTTTCGTCAACGTCGGTGCCGCCAGCGGCATGATGCCTACCAAGGGGCTGACCCTGCCGCTGGTCAGTTATGGCGGCTCCAGTCTCATCATCATGATGGTGGCGGTGAGCATGTTGATTCGTATCGATTTCGAGTTGCGCCAGGCGAGTGCCCAGGCGCGCGTGCGGGAGGTTGCGTGAGCAAGACGTTACTGGTGATGGCGGGTGGTACCGGGGGCCATGTGTTCCCCGGCCTGGCCGTCGCCGATCGCCTCAAGGCCCAGGGCTGGACCATCCACTGGCTCGGCACTGCCGACCGGATGGAGGCGGAGCTGGTGCCTGCCCATGGTTATCCCATCTCCTTCATCGACATCCAGGGGGTGCGTGGCAACGGCATCAAGCGTCTGCTCGCGGCGCCCTACCGTGTCATCAAATCCGTGCTTCAGGCCCGCCAGGTGCTCAAGACCATCCAGCCCGATGTGGTGCTGGGCATGGGGGGCTTTGCCTCCGGCCCGGGTGGCGTGGCCGCCTGGCTGTCCGGCATTCCGCTGCTGCTTCACGAGCAGAATGCCGCCGCCGGCCTGACCAACAAGCTGCTGGCCCGTATTGCCAGGCGGGTACTGATGGCCTTCCCCGGTGCCTTCGCCCCCAATGCCCGAACCGCCGTGGTGGGCAACCCGGTGCGCCCCGAGGTGGTGGCGCTGCCGGATCCCCAACTGCGTAGCAGCAGCAATCCTCTGCGCCTGCTTGTGGTTGGTGGCAGCCTGGGGGCCCGGGTCCTCAACGAGCAGGTGCCTCCTGCGGTTGCAGCTGCCGGTGTGCCCATCGAGGTGCGTCACCAATGCGGCAAGGGCAACGGGGAGGCCGTGGCTGCTTCCTATGCCGGGCTGGGGGTCGAGGCCGAGGTGAGTGAATTTATCAAGGACATGGCGGATGCCTATGCCTGGGCTGACCTGGTGGTGTGCCGCGCCGGCGCATTGACCGTCTCCGAAGTGGCCGCTGCCGGTGTGGCCGCCATCTTCGTGCCCCTGCCCCATGCGGTGGACGATCACCAGACCCGCAACGCCCTGACCCTGGTCGACGGCGGTGCGGCCGAGTTCCTGCCCCAGTCCGAGCTGACGCCGGCGGCGCTGGCGTCGCGCCTATCCTGGCTCGCCGGGCGCAGGGAAACTCTGTTGAACATGGCCCAGGCCGCGCGCCGGGTCGCCATCATCGATGCTGCCGAACGGGTTGCCGATGAGTGCAAACGGCTCGCCACCGGCTGAGCCAAACGAGATGGAAGGCCAAGATGTGCCGCCAAGGCCCGCTTCTGTCTTCGAACTGATGAATGTCGCCGAATGAAAATGGCCTGTGGCCGCGAATTGAGAAAGAACTATGACCAAGGTTGAACTGGCAAAACTGCGTACCGTTATCCCCGAAATGCGCCGTGTGCGTCGCATCCACTTCATCGGCATCGGTGGCGCCGGTATGGGCGGTATTGCGGAAGTGCTTGCCAATGAAGGGTATCAGGTGACCGGCTCGGATCTGGCCCGCAACGGGGTGACCGAACGCCTGGCCTCTTTGGGCGCACACATCTTTGTTGGTCACAGTGCCGAGCATGTGGACGGTGCCAGCGTGGTGGTGGTTTCCACCGCCATCAAGCAGGACAACCCCGAGCTGCTGGCTGCCCGCGAGCTGCGTATTCCCGTGGTGCGCCGCGCCGAAATGCTGGCTGAGCTGATGCGCTTCCGTCACGGCATCGCCATCGCCGGGACCCACGGCAAGACCACCACCACCAGTCTGGTGGCGAGCATCTATGCCGAGGCGGATCGCGACCCCACCTTCGTCATCGGCGGTCTGCTCAACAGCGCCGGCACCAATGCCCGCCTGGGCAGCAGCCGTTATCTGATTGCCGAGGCGGACGAGAGCGACGCCTCCTTCCTGCATCTGCAACCCATGGTCTCCATCGTGACCAATATCGAAGCGGATCACATGGACACCTATGGCGGCGATTTCTCCAGGTTGAAGGCCACCTTCATCGATTTCCTGCACAACCTGCCGTTCTACGGCCTGGCCGTGGTGTGCGTGGATGACCCCGTGATCCGCAGCATGCTGCCGGAGATCGCCCGTCCTACCCTCACCTACGGTCTGAGCGATGATGCCGATGTGCAGGTGCTGGACTTCGTGCAGACCAGCAATCGCAGCCGTTTCCGGGTGCGCCGTGCGGGGGCGGGTGAGCTGGAGGTGACCCTGAATCTGCCGGGCATCCACAACGCCCTCAACGCCGCCGCCGCCATCGCGGTGGCGACAGAAGACGGCATCGGCGACGAGGCCATCATCCAGGCACTTTCCAAGTTTGAAGGGGTGGGGCGCCGCTTCCAGCAATATGGCGAGTTTGAAACCGGCCGTGGCAAGGCCATGCTGGTGGACGATTACGGTCATCACCCGAGCGAAGTGAAGGTGACCATCAACGCCGCTCGCGCCGGCTGGCCCGAGAAGCGGCTGGTGATGGTGTTCCAGCCGCACCGCTACAGCCGGACCCGGGATCTCTACGAAGATTTCGCGGATGTGCTTTCCAAGGTGGACGTGCTGGTGATGCTGGAGGTCTATGCCGCCGGTGAGGAGCCCATTCCCGGTGCCGATGGCCGTGCCTTGTGCCGTTCCATCCGCTCCCGCGGCACCCTGGAGCCCATCTTTGTCGCAACGCCGGATGATGTGCCCGCGGTGCTGGCCGACCTGATTGGTGAGGGGGATCTGGTATTGACCCAGGGGGCGGGGAACGTCGGTGCGCTGGCCCGTCGTCTCGGCGAGATGAAATTGAGCGTGGATAGCATGAAATCCGGTGCCTGAGGGCCCAATGAGTATTTTGACCGCCAAGCCGAGGCCTATATAATGGCGAACCGGTCTGCAAGTGGCCGGCATGGCGCGTTTTACGGGGATCGATCGGGTGGAGGCAAGGGCACAAGGGCGCACCAAGGGGGGCTTCATCGCCGGGGTGGCATTTTTCATCCTGGTCATGTGGGGGCTCTACCAGACTGCGCTGGATGTTAAAGACTGGCTGACGGATGCCAGTCGGTTGCCCATGAGCGAGCTGTTGCTGCAGGGGCAACACGAATATTTGAAGGCCGATGAGTTGCGTGCTGCCGTGCTGGATGGTGCCGAACTTCGCAACTTCTTCGAGCTGGATGTGAACGAATTGCAGGCGCGTCTGAACGCTCTGCCCTGGGTGGCCCAGGTCTCGGTACGAAAGAAGTGGCCGAACAAGATCAAGGTCTATCTCACGGAACAGGATGTGGCGGCTCGCTGGAACGGCAACCGCTTCGTCAACACCAAGGGTGAGGTATTCAGTGCCCCGGACAGGGTGAAGAAGCCCCTGATGCAGTTGTCCGGGCCCGATGATCAGGCCGCCAAGGTGCTGGAAGCCAGCCATCAGTACGAGACGCTGCTGGCGGCCAAGGGATACAAGTTGCTGGGGGTGAATCTGACCCCCCGCCATGCCTGGGAACTGACCCTGGATGGCAACATTCAGCTGTTTGTGGGGCGCTCGGATATCGCGCTTCGTCTGCAGCGGTTTATCGATGCCTTTCCGGTCATCGAGCCCCGTGAGCGGGTTGCTTACGTGGATCTTCGATACGACACCGGGATGGCAGTTGGCTGGAAGAAAAGCGAAGAGAAAGTGAATGACCAACACCGCAGATAGAAATTTGATTGTCGGACTGGATATCGGCACGACCAAGGTGGCGGTACTGGTTGGCGAAGTATTGCCTGATGGCGAACTCAATGTCATCGGCATGGGCAGCCACGCTTCTCGCGGGATGGAGAAGGGCGGGGTCAATGACCTCGACTCCGTGGTCAAGTCCCTGCGCCGCGCGGTGGAAGAGGCCGAGATGATGGCAGACTGCCAGATCAGTTCCGTCTATCTGGGGCTGTCCGGCAAGCACATCGATTGCCGCAACGAGACCGGCATGGTGCCCATCTCCGACGAAGAGGTGACCCAGGAGGATGTGGACAACGTCATCCACACCGCCAAGTCGGTGCGGTTGTCGGACGAGCTGCGGGTGCTGCACGTGCTGCCCCAGGAGTTCGCCATCGACTATCAGGAAGGGATCAAGAACCCGGTCGGTCTCTCCGGCGTGCGGATGGCAGCCAAGGTGCATCTCATCACCTGCCACAACGACATGGCGCGCAACATCGAGAAGTGTGTGGAGAAGGTGGGTCTGCGGGTGGATCAGCTGATCTTCTCCGCCCTGGCCTCCAGCTACGCCGTGCTGACCGAAGACGAGAAGGAGCTGGGTGTCTGCGTGGTGGACATCGGTGGTGGCACCATGGACATGTCGCTCTTTACCGGGGGCGCCCTGCGCCACACCAAGGTGATTCCCTATGCCGGCAGCACGGTGACCAGCGACATCGCCTATGCCTTCGGCACGCCGCCGCTGGATGCGGAGGCGATCAAGGTGCGCTATGGCTGTGCCCTCGGCCGCCTGGTCAGCAAGGAAGACAATATCGAAGTGCCCAGTGTCGGCGGTCGCCCGGCGCGCAGCCTGCAACGGCAGACACTGGCGGAAGTGATTGAACCCCGTTACACCGAGTTGCTCTCCATGGTGAATGACGAGCTGGTGCGGGTGCAGAGCGAATTGAAGGCACAGGGGGTCAAGCATCAGCTGGCCGCCGGTGTGGTCTTGACCGGTGGCGCGGCCCAGATCGAAGGCATTGTGGAGTGCGCAGAGCAGATCTTCCAGAGCCAGGTCCGGGTGGGCGAGCCCATGAATATCCGGGGATTGAGTGACTATGTACAGGCACCGGTGTACTCGACTGCGGTCGGGTTGTTGCAGTACGGCCGCACCAACCAATCCACCGGCAGTAACAAGGAATATGCCGCCAAGGCAAGCGTAGGTGGGCTGGTCAAACGGGTCAGCAACTGGTTGCGTGGCGAGTTCTAAAGATTTTGCTGAGTCAGGCAAATAAAGCGGAGAGACAACATGTTTGAATTTATGGATAGCCACACTGACGAAGCCGTCATCAAGGTGATAGGTGTGGGTGGCGGCGGCGGCAACGCAGTCGAGCACATGGTTCGTCAAAACATCGAAGGTGTCGAGTTCATCACCGTGAACACCGACGCCCAGGCACTGCGTAACTCCAGCGCCAATACCACCCTGCAGATCGGCGGTGGCATCACCAAGGGTCTGGGTGCCGGGGCCAACCCGGAAGTGGGTCGTGACGCCGCCATGGAAGACAGGGAAGCGCTGCGCGAGCTGCTGACCGGTTCCGACATGGTGTTCATCGCTGCCGGCATGGGTGGTGGTACCGGCACCGGCGCTGCCCCGATCGTGGCCGAAGTGGCCCGCGAGATGGGTATCCTGACCGTTGCCGTCGTGACCAAGCCGTTCTCCTTCGAAGGGAAGAAGCGGATGGGCTTCGCCGCTCACGGCATCGAAGAGCTCTCCAAGAACGTCGACTCCCTGATCACCATCCCCAACGACAAGTTGCTGAAGGTACTGGGTCGCGGCATCTCCCTGCTGGACGCCTTCAAG
Source organism: Aeromonas sp. ASNIH1 (assembly GCF_002934285.1). Lineage (NCBI taxonomy): Bacteria > Pseudomonadati > Pseudomonadota > Gammaproteobacteria > Aeromonadales > Aeromonadaceae > Aeromonas > Aeromonas sp. ASNIH1. The sequence goes on from NZ_CP026228.1 coordinate 2,051,020, forward strand.
GCGGCCAACGACGTGCTGCTGGGTGCAGTACAGGGCATCGCCGAGCTGATCACCCGCCCGGGCCTCATCAACGTCGACTTCGCGGACGTACGTACCGTGATGCGCGAGATGGGTACAGCCATGATGGGTACCGGCTCCGCCTCCGGTGACGACCGTGCCGAAGAAGCGGCCGAGAAGGCCATCTCCAGCCCGCTGCTGGAAGACGTGGATCTGGCCGGTGCCCGCGGCATCCTGGTCAACATCACTGCCGGCATGGACATGACCATCGAAGAGTTCGAGACCGTGGGTAACGCGGTCAAGGCCTTCGCGTCCGAGAACGCTACCGTGGTGGTGGGTACCGTAATCGACCCGGAAATGCACGACGAACTGCGCGTTACCGTAGTGGCGACCGGTATCGGTGCCGAGCGCAAGCCCGACATCACCCTGGTCAAGAACAACATGGTTCAAGAGCGTCCGGCCCGTCAGCCCCTGATCAGCGAAGCCCTGCAGTCTCGCGTGATGGAAGAGGCCCCGGCCAAGGTGGTGAACGCCGAGCCGCAAGCTCGTCGCGAACCTGATTATCTCGATATTCCTGCGTTCCTGCGCAAGCAGGCAGACTAAGCCTCTGATGGCTCTGGTTTGTTTGTTGCTTAAGGATTGTGCTAAGATGGCCCGGCAACGACCATCTGGTCAGGAATTTGAGCTGTTAAAGCGGATACGCCCATGATTAGACAAAGAACCTTGAAAACGAGTGTCCAGGCCACCGGTGTGGGCCTGCATTCGGGCCGGAAAGTCACTATGACGTTCCGTCCGGCGCCTGTTAACACAGGGATCGTTTACTTGCGTACCGATCTGAATCCTGTGGTCGCGCTGCCAGCCAACGCCGATCAGGTGCGTGATACCGTGCTTTGTACCGCTCTGGTGAACGAAGCCGGTGTTCGCGTGTCGACCATCGAACATCTGTCTGCCGCTCTGGCCGGGATGGGGATCGACAACCTTTATGTCGAGGTTGATGCCCCCGAGATCCCGGTAATGGACGGCAGTGCGCATCCGTTCATCTATCTGCTGCAGGAAGTGGGTATTCGTGAACAGAACGCGCCCAAGCAGTTCGTGCGGATCAAGCAGAGCATCCGGGTTGAAGACGGCGACAAGTGGGCGGAATTCCACCCCTATCGCAACGGCTTCAAGATGGATCTCGAGATCGATTTCCAGCATCCGGTGTTTGAAGGCCGCAACCAGCGTTGCGTGCTGGACTTCTCCGGCAGCTCCTTCGTGAAAGAGATCAGCCGTGCCCGTACCTTCGGCTTCATGCGTGATATCGAGTACCTGCGTTCCCAGAATCTGGCACTGGGCGGCAGCCTGGAAAACGCCGTGGTGCTGGATGACTACCGGGTGCTGAACGAAGATGGTCTGCGCTACGAAGACGAGTTCGTGAAGCACAAGATGCTGGATGCCATCGGCGATCTGTACATGTGCAATCGCAGTATCATCGGTGAATTCCGTGCCTACAAGACGGGCCATGCCCTGAACAACAAGCTGCTGCGTGCCCTGCTGGCCCAGCAGGAGGCCTGGGAACTGGTGACTTTCGAGGGTGAGGGCGACAAAGCGCCTATCGCTTACTACGACAACGGTCTGGTTCTGGCCTGATAGCTGTGCAACAGGACGTCGGTCATCTCTCCGCACCGACGTCCTGTCATTTGTTTATTCCATCCTTTAATACCGATTATCTCCCGGTTTTATTGCCCGTGCAGGCCCTTGGCCTCACCTGACCGAGAAGACAGATTTCTATGAGCATTACCCTGATCCTCCACGGTAAGCAGCGCCGCAGGTTGCACTTACCCAAACAACGTCTGGCCTGGGTCGGCGGTATTCTCTTCACTGTATTGGCCTTGGGGGGCGGCTGGCTCTGGCAGAGCTGGCAGCAGAAAATGGAGGCGCTGGAAGTGGCGCTGACCCTGGCGCAGCAGCAAAAATCCACGCAAGGGGCCGATGAAGCCCGCGAACAGCTTGCCATGCTGGCCGCCCAGGTGGGCACCATGCAGGGACAACTGGGTCGCCTCAACGCCCTCGGCGAGCGCCTGACCGAGAAGGCGGACCTCGATCCCGAGGAGTTCAACTTCAAGGAGCTGCCCCCGATGGGCGGCCCTTCCTATGATGCAGACCTGGAAGTCAGCCTGGGTGAACTGCAAGATTCCATGGAACACCTCAGCCGTCAGCTCAGCAGCCGCGAAGAACAGCTGTCGGTACTTGAATCCTTCATCATGAACCACCATATCACCGATGCGGGTTTCATCCCCGGCTCACCGGTGAAGCAGGAGCGTGTCTGGATCTCCTCCGGTTTCGGTGGGCGGGTCGATCCGTTCAACGGTCGCGCCAAGATGCACAAAGGAGTGGATTTCCGCGGCAGGCCCGGCACCCCCATCCTGGCGACAGGCAAGGGGATTGTCAGCTGGGCGGGGCGCCATCCGGAGTTTGGCAACATGGTGGAGATTGACCATGGCAATGGTCTGGTCACCCGCTATGCCCACAATTCCAAGTTACTGGTGGATGTGGGCACCCTGGTCGATGAGGGCCAGAAGATTGCCCTGATGGGGCGAACCGGTCGTGCAACCGGAGTTCATTTGCATTACGAAGTGTTGAAAGATGGTCGTCAGGTCAACCCCGCGCGCTTTCTGAATGCCAGACGGGGTTAGGTTTTTTCTTCAGGTTCCAGTGACGGAACGCTTATATAACCAAAACAGTTGGTACCCATGATTAGCACACTGCTCACCAAGATTATCGGCAGCCGGAACGACAGAACGCTCAAGGCTTTGCGCAAAATTGTAAAACAAATCAATGCGATGGAGCCTCAGTTCGAGGCACTGTCCGATCAGGAACTGCAGGCGAAGACCGCCGAGTACCGTCAGCGTCTGGAGCAGGGCGAAACACTGGAGCAGTTGCTGCCGGAAGCGTTCGCCACCGTCCGTGAAGCCTCCCGCCGTGTGTTCGGCATGCGTCACTTCGACGTCCAGCTGATCGGCGGCATGGTGCTGAACTCCAACCGCATTGCCGAAATGAAGACAGGTGAAGGTAAAACCCTGACGGCCACCCTGCCGGCCTACCTGAACGCCCTCACCGGCCGCGGTGTGCACGTCGTGACGGTGAACGACTATCTGGCCAAGCGTGATGCGGAAGCCAACCGCCCGCTGTTCGCCTTCCTCGGCATGACAGTGGACTGCAACGTGCCCGGCATGGATGCGTCCCAGAAGCGCGATGCCTACGCTGCCGACATCACCTACGGTACCAACAACGAATTCGGTTTCGACTACCTGCGCGACAACATGGCATTCTCGCCGGAGCAGCGCGTACAGCGTCCGCTCAACTACGCGCTGGTGGATGAGGTGGACTCGGTGCTCATCGATGAAGCCCGCACCCCGCTCATCATCTCCGGTCCGGCGGAAGACAGCTCCGCCATGTACACCCAGATCAACAAGTTGATCCCCCTGCTGGTCAAGCAGGACAAGGAAGACTCCGAGGAGTACACCGGCGACGGCCACTACACGGTAGACGAGAAGAACCGCCAGGCGCTGCTGACCGAAAACGGCCAGATCTTCGTGGAAGAGCTGCTCAAGAAAGAGGGACTGCTGGCCGAGGATGACTCCCTGTTCTCCGCCACCAACATCAGCCTGCTGCATCACGTCAATGCCGGCCTGCGTGCGCACACCCTGTTCGAGCGCAACGTCGACTATATCGTCCAGAAGGACGAGATCGTCATCGTCGACGAGCACACCGGCCGCACCATGCCGGGTCGTCGCTGGTCAGACGGTCTGCACCAGGCGGTCGAGGCGAAGGAAGGGGTCAAGATCCAGAACGAGAACCAGACCCTGGCCTCCATCACCTTCCAGAACTACTTCCGTCTGTACGACAAGCTGGCAGGCATGACCGGTACTGCGGATACCGAAGCCTTTGAATTCCAGCAGATCTATGGCCTGGATACCGTGGTCATCCCGACCAACAAGCCGATGGTGCGCAAGGACATGGGCGATCTCGTCTACCTGACCGCCCAGGAGAAATACGCGGCCATCGTGCAGGACATTCGCGAGTGCGTGAAACGCGGCCAGCCCGTGCTGGTCGGTACCGTCTCCATCGAGAACTCCGAGCTGCTCTCCGGCATCCTGACCAAGGAAAATATCCCGCACAAGGTACTGAACGCCAAGTTCCATGCCATGGAAGCGGAGATCGTCGCCCAGGCCGGCCAGACCGGCGCCGTCACCATCGCCACCAACATGGCCGGTCGTGGTACCGACATCGTGCTGGGCGGCAACTGGCAGGCGGAGATCGCCCAGCTGGAAAACCCGTCAAGCGAGCAGATTGCCGAGCTGAAAGCGGCCTGGCAGGTGCGTCATGACGAAGTGCTGGCGGCCGGTGGCCTGCACATCATCGGTACCGAGCGTCACGAATCCCGTCGTATCGATAACCAGCTGCGCGGCCGTTCCGGTCGTCAGGGTGATCCGGGTTCCTCCCGCTTCTACCTCTCCATGGAAGATACCCTGATGCGGATCTTCGCCTCCGACCGCGTGACCGGCATGATGAAGAAGCTGGGCATGGAAGAGGGCGAGGCCATTGAGCATCCCTGGGTAACCAAGGCCATCGAGAATGCCCAGCGCAAGGTGGAAGGTCGCAACTTCGACATCCGTAAAAACCTGCTCGAGTTCGACGACGTGGCCAACGATCAGCGCAAGGTGGTCTACGAGCAGCGCAACGAACTGCTGGACACCAACGACATCTCCGAGACTATTCACGTCATCCGTGACGACGTCTACGGCGCTATCATCGACGAGTACATCCCGCCCCAGTCCCTGGAAGAGATGTGGGACGTACCGGGTCTGGAAGCGCGTCTGAAGTCCGATTTCGCCCTGGATCTGCCGCTGCAGCAGTGGCTGGCGGAAGACGACAAGCTGTATGAAGAGAAGCTGCGCGAACGTATCCTGGATGAAGCCACCAAGCTCTATGCCCACAAGGAAGAGCTGGTCGGCAAGGAGGTGCTGCGCAACTTCGAGAAGGCGGTGATGCTGCAAACGCTGGATGGTCTGTGGAAAGAGCACCTGGCGGCCATGGATCACCTGCGTCAGGGCATCCATCTGCGCGGCTACGCCCAGAAGAACCCCAAGCAGGAGTACAAGCGCGAATCCTTCGATCTGTTCACCCAGATGCTGGAAACCCTCAAGCGCGACGTGGTCAGCATCCTGAGCCGAGTACAGGTGCAGGAGCGGGATGTGGAGGCGATGGAAGAGCAGCAGCGCCAGCAGGCCGAAGCCGCTCCCCGTACCTACACCCATGCCACGGCCGAAAACCAGCTGGCTGACGAGGATACGGGTGGGGCCGAGGGCCATACCACCTTCGTGCGCGACGAGCAGAAGATCGGGCGCAACGATCCCTGCCCCTGTGGTTCGGGTAAAAAATACAAGCACTGTCACGGTCAGCTGACCTGACACCCTGCCATGATGAATACACCGCCTCCGGGCGGTGTATTCATTTTCGGACCAAGGAGGGGACGATGAGCAGATTGCCGGCGGGATGGGATGGGGAGGCACATGGGCACTGGCTGCAGGAGAGACGCCAGGAGGCGATCCGTTGTGTGCTGAGCAGGCTGAACGCAGAGACGAACAAATCCGTTCCCCTGCAACTGCAGTTTGCCTATTACCTATTTTTGTCCGGCGATCCCGCTTCGGCGGCACAGGTGCTGACGCTGGCGTACCGGTCCGCGCCCGATAACACTGAGGTGCTGCGCAATCTCTGTGTCTGCCTCTCGCGCTCCGATCAGCATGAGCGGGCCGTGATGCACCTGGTCGAACTGGTGCGGCGCGAGCCGGATGATTATCTGGTCCATGACGGGCTTTGCACTTCCCTTGCCAAGCTAGGACGCCATGAAGAAGCGGCACAAGCGGGAACCCGTGCCCTGACTCTCAAGGATGAGGCCGTCTCGCAGCCTGTCGCGGGGTGGGTGCTGCCGGCAGAGGGGCCGGATGACTGGCTCGCGGAGCAGGGGGAGAAGCAGGCAGTCATCGCCTTCTCCTTGTGGGGAGTACAGCCCCGCTATTTGCGGGGAGCGCTCGACAATGTGCTGGCCGCAGCCTACCTCTATCCTGGCTGGCGGGTGCGCTTCTATGTGGATGGCAGTGTCCCTCAGGGGTTTCTGGCCTGCCTGCAGGAACATGGCGCCGAGATAAAGGTGCAGCCCGATGGCCAATCCCAGCGTCAGCGCCTCTGCTGGCGCTTCCAGGTCGCCAATGATCCCGGCGTGGGGCGCTTTCTTGTGCGCGATGCGGACTCCGTGCTGAATCTGCGGGAGCGGCTGGCGGTCGATGACTGGCTTGCATCGGGGCGCTGGTTCCATATCATGCGTGACTGGTGGAGCCACACCGATCTGGTGCTGGCCGGCATGTGGGGCGGTGTGGCCGGTGTGCTGCCTCCCCTTGCGCCGCTGATGGCGAGCTATCAGCCCAGTACCATGGAAACACCGAACATCGACCAGTGGTTCTTGCGGGACTGTTTATGGCGCTATCTGCGCCAGAGCGCGCGGGTACACGATCGTTGTTTCACTCCGCCCGGTGCGGTGCCCTGGCCGCAGGTTGCGCCGCCGGGCAATGAGCATGTCGGGCAGGATCTCTTCAGGGCCCGGGGGGATCAGCAGGCCATTCGGCTTGCCCCCTGGATCGCCCGTTTGCCGTGTTTACGCTGAGGACAATGATGGAACAGAAGAAACGGATCTGGGTGGCGGTGGGCGTCATCGAGAACGAACGGGGCGATATCTTCATCGCCAAACGCTCAGCCGATCGCCATCAGGGGGATCGCTGGGAGTTTCCCGGTGGCAAGGTGGAGTCGGGGGAGGATCTGCTCACCGCGCTGGACAGGGAATTGTGGGAAGAGATCGGGATCCGAGTGCAGGATTGTGCCCCCTTCATGGAGCTGCACCACGATTATCCCGACAAGCAGGTCTTGCTGGATATCTGGAAGGTGACCCGTTTCCACGGCGAGCCCTTTGGCAAGGAGGGACAGGAGTGCCGCTGGGTACCACTGGCCTCGCTGCACGAATACCACTTCCCGGATGCCAACGGCCCCATCGTCGCGCGGTTGCAGGCCTCGCTTGCCTGAAAGGGAATCAATACCAGCGAAAAAGGGCCTGAGGGCCCTTTTTTGATCGTGAAGTGTTTATTGCCAGGGATCGCCCTGTTCCGGATCGGGCAGCAGATCCGGGTTGATCTCGCCCGGGATGCGCTTCTGTTCATCCGCCCACTCGCCGAGGTCGATCAGCTGGCAGCGCTTGCTGCAGAAGGGGCGAAACGGGCTCTGCGGACCCCATTCGATCTCGCTCTGACAGGTCGGGCACTTTACCTTGGTCACCATGGGGCGCCCCTCAACAACAGGCAAGCTGGAAGGAGACGTCGCCTATCTGCTGTTCCGTCGTCGGCAGGAAGCGCAGGGCGAAGCGGTTCTTGTGGCCGCTCAGGGTCGGATAGCAGGGCTGGGTGCCCGCCAGACGGATGCGGATCAGTTCAGCCCCTTCGGCGGTATCCTGGAAGAAGCCGTTGGTGGCCACCTGGTCGCTGAAGTTGCCCGACTCGCGCCACAGGCGCAGCAACAGGGAGATGGCGTTCATCAGCAGGGTGATGTCACTCAGCCATTGCTGCATCTGCTGGTGGCGGGTGACGGCCGGGGTCGCCAGCCAGTGGTGCAGTTGCGGCACATCGAAGGCGCACAGACCACCCGGAATGGAGAAGCGCTGACGAATGGAGCCGAGCAGGCGATCCTCTTTCAGACGGGCGCCGGGGCGCGGGGAGTTCAGCAGGTTGCGGGAGAGCTGGGTGCTCTCCTGCTGCATCCGCTGGATCTGCTCGAGATCGACGTCAGGCAGACTGGCCCAGTGGCTCAGGCGTTGGCCGAGGCGCTCCAGATCCTTGATGAGATCGGCACGCAGGTCACCACGCTCCAGCAACTCCTGCAAATCGAACAACCCCTTGAAGAAGGCGATATGTGCCCAGGACTGGTCACTCTCCAGATTGTCGCGGATCTGGGAAAACAGGGACTCCAGACGAAGATAGGTCCGGCTTTTTTCATTGAGGGGGAAATCGTAAATCATGCCTAATCCTGGCCAGCCATAAACCGGCCTAGTGTACTCACAGTTGGTGGGCTTGTTGAGAGGCAAATGCCAGATATGTCTGGTGCAGGGCGAAAATTCGCTCCTCTATGGTCTCACTCGTACCACTCTGGTTGTCCAGGACGTCGTCGGCCATCGCCAGGCGCTCGCTGCGGCTCGCCTGGGACGCCAGTATCGCCTGGGCCTGTTCCCGACTGACGCCATCGCGGCGGCAGGTACGCTCGATTTGCGTCGCTTCGTCCACATCGATCACCAGCACCCGATCGGCGAGGGAAGTGAGCCTGTTTTCCACCAGCAAGGGGACGACCAGCAGGCAGTAGGGGGAGCGGGTTGCCGCACACTGGCGCAGCATCTCGCTACGGATGAGGGGATGGAGCAGGGCATTGATCCACTCCTTGGCCTGCGAGTCGGTGAAGATCCGCTCTCGCAGCCGGCGGCGATCGAGCTGGCCATCGGGGGTCACGACATCCGGGCCAAAATGGGTGGCGATGGCAGCCAGAGCAGGGGTGCCGGGCTCCACCACCTCACGGGCGATGATGTCCGCATCCACCACCTCGATGCCCAGCTCGGCAAAGCGGTTGGCAACCGTGGTCTTGCCGCTGCCGATTCCCCCTGTGATTGCGACTACATACATGGGTCAGAGATCCTTTTGCTAGAGCACAACATCAAGATACCAGCGGGTGATGCTATCGCCCCACAGCAGCGTTATCCAGCCCGCGATGGCGAGATAGGGGCCAAAGGGAATGGGTTTGCCCTGGTGGTGATTGCGCAGCAGGATGAGACCGATGCCGATGATGGCGCCTGCCAGCGAAGAGAGCAGCAGCACGATGGGCAAGGCTTGCCAGCCGAGCCAGGCGCCCAGCGCCGCCAGCAGTTTGAAATCCCCGTACCCCATCCCCTCTTTGCCGGTTAGCAGCTTGAAGGCCCAGTAGAGGCTCCAGAGCACCAGATAGCCCGCCATGGTACCGATCACCGCATCGGCCAGGGGCACGAAACCGCCCGCCAGATTGAACAGCAAGCCACCCCAGAGCAGGGGCAGGGTGAGCTGATCCGGCAAGAGCATCTTGTCTAGGTCGATGAAGGTCAGTGCGACCAATGTCCAGGTGAGCAGCAGAGCAGCAAGGGTGCCCCAGCCAGGGGCAAGCGCGGCTGCCACCGAGACCGACAGCAGTGCGGTGAGCAGCTCGACCAGGGGATAGCGAGCCGAAATGGGGGCGTGGCAGTTGCGGCAGCGCCCCCTGAGCCATAGCCAGCTCAACAGGGGAATGTTCTCCAGCGCCCCTATGGGGTGGTCGCAGTGGGGGCAGCGGGAGCGAGGCACCATGAGGTTGTATCGTCCGGTTGCAGGAGGAGTCTCTTCATCGTTACCGAAATAGTCGCTGTATTCGGCATGCCAGGTCCGCTCCATCATGATGGGCAGACGATGGATCACCACGTTCAGGAAGCTGCCCACCATCAGGGAGAAAAGGAAAATCAAGGAGAGATAGAGCCAGGGCAAGCCCTGGGCCAGTTCGATCAAAGGCACCATAGATCAATCGCTTGTGTCGGGAACGGGGATGGCAGATGGCCGGGGGAAATGCACCGCCCGGCCCTCTGTCGAGGGGGTCAGTGTATCACAGAGCCCAGCTTGAAGATGGGGAGGTACATGGCCACGACCATGCCGCCGACCAGCACCCCGAGCACCACCATGATGATGGGTTCGAGCAGGCTGGTGAGGCCGTCGACCATGTCGTCCACCTCCTGTTCGAAAATGGCGGCGACCTTGGAGAGCATGTCGTCGATGGCGCCGGATTCCTCACCGATCATCACCATCTGGGTCACCATGTCGGGGAAAAGATCCACGGTGCGCATGGCGACGTTGATCTGCATGCCGGCCACCACCTCGTTGCGAATGGCCATGGTCGCAGTGCGATAGACATAGTTGCCGGATGCTCCGGCCGCCGAGACCAGGGCATCCACCAGCGGGATACCGGCGGAGAAGGTGGTGGAGAGGGTGCGGGCAAAACGGGCCATGGCCGCCTTGTGCAGTATGTTGCCCACCACGGGAATGGTGAGGATGAACTTGTCCGTGTTGTCCCTGACCTTCTGGGATTTTCGCCAGGCCCGCACATAGAGGAAGACGGCGAGAGCAGCGCCGCCAAAGATGGCGTACCACCACTCCTGCATGAAGCGGGAGATGGCGATGACGAACCGGGTGAAGGCAGGCAGCTCGGCACCGAAGCTCTTGAAGATATCCTCGAACTGGGGAATGACGAAGAGCAGCAGGATGGAGGTGACGACGATGGCCACCAGAATGACCATGGACGGATAGAACATGGCCTTCTTGATCTTGGATTTGAGGGCTTCGTTCTTCTCGCGGTAGATGGCGATACGGTCGTAGATGGTCTCCAGGGCACCGGATTGCTCCCCGGCCTCGACCAGGTCGCAATAGAGGTCGTCGAAGTGGCGGGGATGGCGGCGCAACGCCTCCGAGAGCGGGGTGCCCGTTTCCACATCGGCGGCGATCTGGCCGATGAGCTCGCGCACCGCCGCTTTCTCGTGGCCGCGGGCAATGATCTGAAGACTCTGCACCAGAGGCACGCCGGCGGAGAGCATGGTGGTGATCTGGCGGGAGATGACGGCGATGTCCATCGGCTTGATCTTGGCGCCGCCCTTGGAGAAGAGCCCCTGGCTCTGCTTGCTGACCCTGGTGACGTTGACGCCCTGCTTGCGCAGCTCGGCCTTGACGGTGGTGATGCTGTCGGCTTGCAGCTCGCCTGAGACCTTCTGTCCCTTGCGGTTGACGCCGTGCCAGCGGTAGGAGAAGACTTTTTTCGGTGCGTTGCGTTTTTGAGCTAATGTGGCCATCACTGCATCCTGCAATTGGGCGACGGTGGCCGGATGCTGCTGCCTGTCCGGCTCATCTTGGCTTGAAGAAGGTCATCGGGGTGATGGCAGCGGCTTCACCCGGCGAGATGACTCGGGCACTGCGAACTCAGTTGGTGGTGATCCTGTTGATTTCGGCCAGACTGGTGACGCCAAGACGCGCTTTCTCGAGGCCGGATGTGCGCAGGGTGCGCATCCCTTCCTTTTGGGCTATCGCGGCAATCTGCAGCGAGTTGGCTCCCTGCATGATGAGTTTGGCGATGTTGTCGGACATCAGCATGATCTCATAGATGCCGACCCGGCCTCTGTAGCCTCCCGAGCACTCCTTGCATCCCACGGGCTTGAACAGCCGCAACCCGGCGGCCAGTTGCTGCTGGGTGAAGCCCAGCTCCAGCAACTCGGCTTCCGGCACCACTTCCGGCGCCTTGCAGTGATCGCAGAGTTTGCGGGCAAGGCGCTGGGCCATGATGAGGGTGACCGAAGAGGCGATGTTGAAGGCCGGCACCCCCATGTTCATCATCCGGGTGAGCGTTTCTGCCGCCGAGTTGGTGTGCAGGGTGGAGAGCACCAGGTGACCGGTCTGGGCGGCCTTGATAGCAATCTCGGCGGTTTCCAAATCCCGTATCTCCCCCACCATGACGATGTCGGGATCCTGGCGCAGGAAGGAGCGCAGGGCGCTGGCGAAGGTGAGCCCCGCCTTGGGATTGATCTGCACCTGGTTGACGCCGGGCAGGTTTATCTCGACCGGATCTTCGGCGGTGGAGATATTGACCTCGCTGGTGTTGAGGATGTTGAGGCCGGTATAGAGTGAGACCGTCTTGCCTGACCCCGTCGGGCCGGTCACCAGGATCATGCCCTGAGGTTTGGAGAGGGCGTGCAGGTATTGCGTCTTCTGCCGGTCGTCAAAGCCGAGTTGATCGATATTGAGCCGGGCGGCCGAGGAGTCCAGCAACCGGATCACGATCTTTTCGCCCCACATGGTGGGCAGGGTGTTGACCCGCATGTCCATGGATCTGTTGCGTGAGATCTTGAGTTTGATCCGGCCATCCTGGGGCAGGCGCCGTTCGGCAATGTCGAGCCGCGCCATCACCTTGAGGCGAGCCGCGAAGCGGTTGGCCAGGTTGACCGGCGGCGTGGCGACTTCGTGCAGTATGCCGTCTACCCGAAAGCGGATCCGGTACTTGGTCTCGTAGGGTTCGAAATGCAGGTCGGAGGCCCCGCGCTTGATGGCATCCATCATGATCTTGTGGATGTATTTGACGATGGGGGCGTCATCGTCCGCGGTGTTGACGCTCTCATCGAGGCGGGAATTCTCGTCGGAGACCTCGAGCTCGGAGATCTCGGCCTCGTCGATGTGATCCATGCCGAGGGTATCCTGCTCGCTCTCCATCAACTTGCCGATGGCGGCGGTCAGCTTGCTCTCCTCGACCAGCAGGGCTTCCGTGTGCAGACCGAAGCTGAAGCCGAAATCCTCCAGGGCCGACACGTTGGTCGGATCGGACATGGCGATATAGAGGGTATGCCCCTGGGTGTAGATGGGCAGGACGTGGTGTTTTTCAATCAGCTTTTGATTGAGGTATTTCTGCGGGATCTCGGCCAGGTCGAAGGCGGCCAGATCCAGCAGAGGTACCCCATACTCAAGCTCGCAAAAGTCGGCGAGGGCCTTGCTGTCGAGGATGTCGTTTTCAATCAGGAAGGTGACAAAGGGCTTGCGCTGCGCCCTGGCCTGGCTCAGATAGCGCTGTGAGTCCGGCTCACTGAGGAGGGAGGAAGCGGCCAGGCTGGTGGCCAGGCCGCTATTAAGGCTAGAGGTCATGCGTTAGCAGAGGCCGTTTGTTTTACATGCTCCGGATATTTTCCAGATCACCTGATCCCCTGCATCGAGAGTCGCTGCATTGGAGACAGATATTTCGTAAGTCGCAGGGGTGTAACCCTCAAATACCGTGGCATCTCCTGTGGCTGTAATGGCGGCAGCACTTGCGACTACAGATGTCACGTTGGCAGTGTTAAAAGAACCTGAAACTGCATTCGTTGCTGCCAGTGCGCAATTAGCAATTAACGTAGCTCGAACAGTCTCTGTTGAACCTTGAACGCAAACTTCATAAGCCGTCTTGGCTGGGCCGGTTGCTGCAATAACCTCCGAAAACTTGGCGCGTTTGGTGTAGCTCTGATACGCCGGCAAGGCGATGGCGGCGAGGATGGCGACGATCGCAACGACGATCATCAATTCGATTAGCGTAAACCCTGACTGTCTTTTCATGTGAAATATCCTTTTTTCCATGTTTCCTGATAAGCACCGGTGGAATGCTATCCACGCTGGTATCTTATCCGAGCGCTTCGGGTTGGCAACAGAGGCGGGGACCTTGTTAGCCACTTTTATGTCATTTAGTGAAATGTGTAGAAAAATCAAAGATTAAATGGCTTCCATTGGCACTTGTCATGAGGCGGGAGGGCCCATCTTCACACTCCTTATGTCGTGGGATCCTGCATAAAGAAAAGGCGCCGATGGCGCCTTTTGCAAGTTTCGAGCCCTGTAATATTTTTGGGCACGAGCAACGGATGGGGCTTGCTCAAGCCTCGACAAAGCGCATGGAGAGATCCAGTGCCCGCACATGCTTGGTCAGCGCTCCCACCGAGATAAAGTCGATCCCGGTCGCGGCGTATCCGGCAAGGGTATCGAGGGTGACGTTGCCGGAGACTTCCAGCTTGGCTCTGCCCTGATTGAGGCGAACAGCGTCCTGCATCATGGGGATGTCGAAGTTGTCCAGCATCACGATGTCGGCCCGTGCGGCCAGGGCCTGCTCCAGCTCGGCCAGGGATTCGACCTCGACTTCCACCGGTTTGTCCGGATTGAGACGGCGCGCTTCGCTGATTGCTTCCGCGATGCCACCGCAGGCGAGAATGTGGTTCTCCTTGATGAGGTAGGCATCAAACAGACCGATACGGTGGTTTTTGCCGCCCCCGCAGGTGACCGCATACTTCTGGGCGCTGCGCAGGCCGGGCAGGGTCTTGCGGGTATCGAGGAGGCGGCAGTCAGTGCCTTCCAGCTCGGCCACATAACGGGCGGTCAGGGTGGCGACCCCGGAAAGGGTCTGCACGAAGTTCAGCGCGTTGCGCTCGCCGGTCAGCAGCACGCGGGCGGGGCCATGGAGGCGGAACAGCTCCTGATTGGGGGCAAGGCGTTCACCATCTTGCACTTTCCACTCGACCTTCACTTCGCCACCGAGCTGGGCAAACACCTCGTCGACCCAGGGCTGGCCGCAAAATACGCCCGCCTCGCGGGTGATGACTCGCGCGGTCGAGATGCGATCGGCAGGGATCAGCTGGGCCGTGATGTCGGCGCTGGCATCCGGTTGATCCAGCGCGGTGAGGGCATCGCCCAAGTCTTCGAGAAGTGCGGCGCGCACGGCGCGGCGGATGTCCTGTTGTAACATGCCTTATTCCTGCAAGGGTCTGAGAAGCAATTGCCTGTCTTTCTGGCGCAATTCCAGCCTGCCCAGGGCATTCATGCCCACCAGGATCTCCTCCCCGTCGGCAGCCGGATTGATAAAGACGGACAAATCGTACAGGGTCAGCGGACCCATCGCCAGACTTTCGATCCGGCCAGTTTCGACCTGGATCTCTCCGGCTGCCGTGTTGACCCGGCTGCGGCCCGTGGCGACGAGGCCGAGCCGGGCGGCCACCTGGCTCGGTATGGTCACCCGGGTTGCTCCTGTGTCCAGCAGCAGTTGCACCGGCTGGTCGTTGATGGCACCCTCCAGACGATAATGGCCGCTGGCATCGGCCTTGAGTAGCAGATCGCCGCTGGCGGTCACCGACGGTTGTTCACGACCATGAAAGTAGAGGGTCAGCAGACCCAGCAGCGAGAGCCAGGCGAGCAGCCAGAGACGGCGTGCCATCGGGTGCATAGTGTGTCCCATATCGCGCGAGTGAATGGCTCAGCCTAACATAGCGTTATCCATGAATTCAGAGACTTGTTCCCAGTTTTCCCATCCCGCCAGAGGCACATCGCTTCCATTTGTGAGTCGAGCAGACGATGACACAACCCACAACCCTGTTTTCCATCGATCGTGAAGGATGGTGCGAGCAGGCCCGCAAGGTGCCTTCCCCCCATCACAATGAGAGGCTCAGCCCGGATGATGTCTCCTTGCTGGTGATACACGGCATCAGCCTGCCCCCCGGGCAGTTTGGTGGCCCCTTTATCGACGATCTGTTTCTGGGGCGCCTCGATCCCGGTGCTCACCCCTATTTCGCCGGTATTCATCAACTGAGGGTCTCGGCCCACTGCCTGATCCGCCGCGATGGGGAACTGGTACAGTACGTGCCTTTTGGCGCCAGGGCATGGCATGCGGGAGTCTCGAGCTGGGAGGGGAGGGAGGCGTGCAACGATTTTTCCATCGGGATCGAACTGGAAGGGACCGACGAGCTTCCCTACAGCGACAAGCAATACGAGGTGCTGTCGGACCTCAGCCGGGCGATTGTTCACCGTTATCCCGCCATCACGGCGGACCGTATTGTCGGCCACTGCGACATCGCGCCGGGCCGCAAGACGGATCCGGGTGACAGTTTCGAATGGCCTCGCTATCGGGAAAAGCTTCACTTTGAGTGAAAAATCTAAAAATTATTTTTTGTTTTTAGAATCAATGGCTTGCCTTGTCTGGCAAGCCATTTTTCATGCTGTTGAATAAATGTTATCGGTGAGCAAGCTCACAAATATTGGTCAGACCATTTTCTATGAGCTATATCATGATTCCGCGTTTTTACCCCCAAAGTGGCAACCGAGCTTCTTGATTCAGATCATCTTTTGGGTGGACTTTTTTCAAGCCCTCTGCTAATTTTCGCCCCAACCATAAAATTGGTAATACCAATTTAACAAAGTAGCCTCATGCCCTATATCAAGATAACTCAGCCCAAGCTGGCCGACGCCATTGTCGCCGAGCTGGAAAGCATGATTCTGGAAGGCAGCCTGCAGCCGGGCCAGAAGTTGCCGCCCGAGCGGGAACTCGCCATCCAGTTTCAGGTGTCGCGCCCTTCCTTGCGCGAAGCCATCCAGCGCCTGGAAGCGAGAGGACTCTTGTATCGTCGTCAGGGCGGTGGCACTTACGTACAAAATGCCCTGAGCAAGGGGATCGCCGACCCCCTGTTCGAACTGCTCAGCACTCACCCGGAAGCCCAGTACGACCTGCTGGAGTTTCGTCACGCGCTGGAAGGCATCTGTGCCTACTATGCTGCGCTGCGGGGCACCGAGGCTGATTTCGAACGGATTCGCCTGGCGCAAGCCGCCATCGAAGAAGCCGGTCAGCAAGGCTCGCTGGTGGTCGAATCGGCCGCCGTGACCCAGTTCTATCTGGCCGTGGCCGAGGCCTCCCACAACGTGGTGCTGCTGCACCTGTTGCGGGCCATGGGCCCCATGCTTGAGCAGAACATTTTACGCAATAACGAAATTTTGAATCGCCGTCCGGGAGTGGTCGCCAAGATCCGTCGCCATCGTGCGAGCCTGATCGAGGCTATCCTGTCGGGGGCTCCGGAGCGGGCCAGGGCTGCTTGTCATGAGCACCTGGCCTTTATCGAGGACACCTTGTTGGATATGCAGAGGGAAGACAGCCGGATCCAGCGATCCATGCGTCGGATCCGTCAGCAGGAAAACTAATCCCACAAGGCTTTCTTAATTGTCGAATGCTTGCGCCCTTCGCCGTGCAATGCCGTGCAATCACAACAACATAGGAACCAGCCATGTCTGATATCCTGAAGAACGATGTGGACCCGATAGAAACGCTGGAGTGGCTTGCCTCTCTGGAATCCCTGCTGCGTGAAGAGGGTCCGCAACGCGCTCAGTTCATCCTTGAACAGTTGGCCGAGAAAGCCCGCGCAAGCGGTGTGGACGTGGCTGCCAAGGCAAACCGCGACTACATCAACACCATCCCGTCCAGCGACGAGCCGGCCTACCCGGGCGACCTGGAAATGGAACGCCGCATTCGCGCCATCATCCGCTGGAACGCCATGATGATCGTGCTGCGCGCCTCCAAGAAAGACCTGGACCTGGGTGGTCACATGTCTTCCTTCGCCTCTTCCGCGACCATCTATGAAGTCTGCTACAACCACTTCTTCCGTGCCCGCAACGAGAAGGACGGTGGCGATCTGGTCTACTTCCAGGGTCACATCTCCCCGGGCATCTACGCCCGTGCATTCGCCGAAGGTCGTCTGACCGAAGAGCAGCTGGACAACTTCCGTCAGGAAGTGGATGGCAAGGGTATCCCTTCCTACCCGCACCCGAAACTGATGCCGGAATTCTGGCAGTTCCCGACCGTTTCCATGGGGCTGGGCCCCATCGCCGCCATCTATCAGGCGCGTTTCCTGAAGTACCTGACTGACCGTGGCATCAAGGATTGCTCCGAGCAGACCGTTTACGCCTTCCTGGGTGACGGCGAGATGGACGAGCCGGAAGCCAAGGGTGCCCTGACCGTTGCCGTGCGTGAAAAGCTCGACAACCTGGTGTTCGTGGTCAACTGCAACCTGCAGCGTCTGGATGGTCCGGTTGTCGGCAACGGCAAGGTCATCAACGAGCTGGAAGGTCTGTTCGCCGGCGCTGGCTGGGACGTGACCAAGGTCATCTGGGGTCGCAAGTGGGATGAGCTGCTGAAGAAAGACACTTCCGGCAAGCTGATCCAGCTGATGAACGAGACCGTGGATGGTGACTACCAGACCATGAAGTCCCGCGACGGTGCCTACGTGCGCGAGCACTTCTTCAACCGTTACCCGGAAACCGCCGCGCTGGTCAAAGACATGACCGACGAGGAGATCTTCGCCCTGAACCGCGGTGGTCACGACCCCCGCAAACTGTTCGCCGCCTTCTCCAAGGCTGCAGCGACCAAGGGCAAGCCGACCGTGATCCTGGCCAAGACCATCAAGGGTTATGGCATGGGCGAAGCGGCCGAAGGCAAGAACATCGCTCACCAGGTCAAGAAGATGGATCTGGGCTCCGTGCGTCACCTGCGCGATCGTTTCAACCTGCCGGTCACCGACGAGCAGCTGGAAAACCTGCCGTACCTGAAGATCGAAGAGGGTACCGAAGAGCACAAGTACCTGCACGCCCGCCGTGCCGCACTGAAGGGCTATGTACCGACCCGTCTGCGCGAGAGCACCACCAAGCTGGAAATCCCGGCGCTGGATGCCTTCGGTCCGCTGCTGGGTGAACAGGCGCGCGAAATCTCCACCACCATGGCGTTCGTGCGTTCCCTGAACGTGATGCTGAAAGACAAGTCCATCGGCAAGCGCATCGTCCCGATCCTGGCTGACGAAGCCCGTACCTTCGGTATGGAAGGCCTGTTCCGCCAGATCGGTATCTACAGCCCGCACGGTCAGCAGTACACCCCGCAAGACCGCGACATCGTCTCCTACTACAAGGAAGACAAGCAGGGTCAGGTTCTGCAAGACGGTATCAACGAGCTGGGCGCCATGTCCTCCTGGCTGGCTGCTGCCACCTCTTACAGCACCAACGACTGCCCGATGATCCCGTTCTACATCTACTACTCCATGTTCGGCTTCCAGCGGATCGGCGACATGGCGTGGGCAGCCGGTGACCAGCAAGCCCGTGGCTTCCTGCTGGGCGCGACCTCCGGTCGTACCACTCTTAACGGAGAGGGCTTGCAGCACGAAGATGGTCACAGCCACATCCTGGCCAACACCATCCCGAACTGCATCTCCTACGATCCGTCCTACGCCTATGAAGTGGCGGTGATCGTACAGGACGGCCTGCGCCGCATGTACGGTGAGAACCCGGAGAACGTGTTCTACTACATCACTACCCTGAACGAGAACTATGCCATGCCGGCCATGCCGGAAGGCGCCGAGGAAGGCATCCGCAAGGGTATCTACAAGCTGGAAACCGTGGCCGGCACCAAGGCCAAGGTACAGCTGCTGGGTTGTGGTTCCATCCTGGGTCACGTGCGCACTGCCGCCCAGATCCTGGCCAGCGAGTACGGCGTGGGTTCCGACGTGTTCAGCGTCACTTCCTTCAACGAACTGGCTCGTGACGGTCAGGACGCGGATCGCTGGAACATGCTGCACCCGACCGCCGAAGCGCGTGTGCCCTACATCGCTCAGGTGCTGGGCAGCGAAGCCACCATCGCCGCGACCGACTACATGAAGTCCTTCGCCGATCAGGTGCGTGCCTTCGTTCCGACCGAGAACTACCGTGTACTGGGTACCGACGGTTACGGCCGTTCCGACAGCCGTGCCAACCTGCGTCGTCACTTCGAAGTGAACGAGTTCTACGTAGTGGTTGCTGCCCTGACCGAACTGGCCAAGCGCGGCGAGGTAGACAAGCAGGTGGTGGCCGAAGCCATCGCCAAGTACGGCATCGATGCCGACAAGGTCAACCCGCTGTACGCGTAAGAGGATTGAGTGTCGCGCCGGGTATCCGGCGCGACCTTGCCTGGGTTTAAACGGATAACGCGGGATGCGCGTGGTGATGCTCAGGCTGCCACGCGGATGCACGCAAGAGGATAAAGCGCAATGTCCAAACAGATTATGGTGCCGGATATCGGTGCCGATGAAGTTGAAGTCACCGAGATCATGGTGGCCGTGGGTGACAAGGTCGAACTGGACCAGTCCCTGATCGCCGTGGAAGGTGACAAGGCCTCCATGGAAGTCCCGGCCCCCGCCGCCGGTATCGTCAAAGAGATCCTGATCAAGGTGGGCGACAAGGTTGCCACCGGTTCCCAGATCATGGTCTTCGAAGCCGAGGGTGCTGCCGCACCGGCTCCGGTCCAGGCTGCTGCCCCGGTTGCTGCCGCGCCGGCCGCCGCTCCTGCTGCTGCCGCTCGCCAGGACGTCAACGTGCCGGACATCGGTGGTGACGAAGTCGAAGTGACTGAGATCATGGTTGCCGTGGGCGACATGGTTGAAGCCGACCAGTCCATCATTGCCGTGGAAGGTGACAAGGCCTCCATGGAAGTGCCGGCACCGTTCGCCGGTCGCGTGGTCGAGATCAAGGTTGCCGCCGGCGCCAAGGTTTCTACCGGCTCCCTGGTGATGGTCTTTGAAGTGGCGGGCGCTGCCCCGGCCGCTGTTGCCGCGCCGGCTCCTGCTGCTGCCCCCGTGGCTGCCGCTGCTCCGGTTGCCGCCGGTGCCAAGGACGTCAACGTGCCGGACATCGGCGGTGACGAAGTGGAAGTGACCGAAATCATGGTCGCCGTGGGTGACAAGGTTGAAGCCGACCAGTCCCTGATCACCGTGGAAGGCGACAAGGCCTCCATGGAAGTGCCTGCGCCGTTCGCCGGTGTGGTCAAGGAGATCAAGGTGAAGGCGGGTGACAAGGTCTCCACCGGTTCCCTGATCATGGTATTCGAAGTTGCGGGTGCCGCTCCGGCTGCCGTGGCTGCTCCGGCTCCTGCCGCAGCGCCCGTTGCTGCCGCTCCGGCTGCCGCCGCTCCTGCACCGGTTGCCCAGGCTGCTGCCGCCTCCGATTTCGTCGCCAACGACGCCTACGTCCACGCCTCCCCGGCTGTACGCCGTCTGGCGCGCGAGTTCGGTGTCAACCTGGCCAAGGTGAAAGCCTCCGGTCGCAAGGGTCGCATCGTCAAAGAAGACGTGCAGGCTTACGTGAAGGATGCGGTCAAGCGCGCCGAGTCCGCTCCGGCTGCCGGTACCGGCACTGGCAACGGCATGAGCGTCGTGGCCTGGCCGAAGGTTGATTTCAGCAAGTTCGGCCCTGTCGAAGAGCTGGAACTGACCCGTATCCAGAAGATCTCCGGTCCTGCCCTGCACCGCAACTGGGCCATGATCCCCCACGTCACCCAGTTCGACGAAGCCGATACCACGGATCTGGAAGCGTTCCGCAAAGAGCAGAACATCCTGGCCGAGAAGCAGAAGCTGGACGTGAAGATCACCCCGCTGGTGTTCATCCTGAAGGCGGCCGCCAAGGCCCTGGAAGCCCATCCGCGCTTCTGCAGCGCCCTGTCCGAAGACGGCAGCAAGCTGATCATGAAGAAGTACATCCACATCGGTGTGGCGGTGGATACCCCCAACGGTCTGGTGGTTCCGGTGGTTCGCGACGTCAACAAGAAGGGCATCCACGAGCTGTCCCGCGATCTGGCCGAGATCTCCAAGAAGGCCCGTGCCGGCAAGCTGACCGCTGCCGACATGCAGGGCGGTTGCTTCACCATCTCCAGCCTGGGTGGCATCGGCGGTACCAGCTTTACCCCGATCGTCAACGCGCCGGAAGTGGCCATCCTGGGCGTCTCCAAGTCCGAGATGAAGCCGAAGTGGAACGGTAAAGAGTTCGTGCCGCGCCTGATGCTGCCGCTGGCTCTGAGCTACGACCACCGCGTCATCGATGGCGCCGACGGTGCCCGCTTCATCACCACCCTGAGTGGTGTGTTGTCCGACATTCGTCGACTGGTCCTGTAAGTGAGAGGGCGGGCCCAGAGCCCGCCCTTTTTGCTTCTCATTTCGTTAACAGGATTGTAAACTTGCCCCGTTTTTTTCACGGCTGCAGCGGCCTTGTTTGGCATAAGACTGTGCTGTCCGGGGATATAAGAACGACAAAGAGGTCATGATGAGTAAAGAAATCAAAACCCAGGTCGTAGTACTGGGTGCTGGCCCTGCCGGTTATTCCGCTGCCTTCCGTGCGGCTGACTTGGGTCTGGATACCATTATCGTCGAGCGTTACTCCACCCTGGGTGGCGTCTGCCTGAACGTGGGTTGCATCCCGTCCAAGGCACTGCTGCACGTCGCCAAAGTCATTGAAGAAGCCAAGGCGCTGGCCGAGCACGGCATCGTCTTCGGTGCCCCGCAGACCGACATCGACAAGGTGCGTCTGTGGAAAGAGAAGGTCATCAACCAGCTGACCGGCGGTCTGGCTGGCATGGCCAAGATGCGTAAAGTCGAGGTCGTGAACGGCTTCGGCAAGTTCACCGGTCCGAACACGCTGGAAGTGGAAGGCGCCGACGGCAAGACCACCGTCACCTTCGACAACGCCATCATCGCCGCCGGTTCCCGTCCGGTGAAGCTGCCGTTCATCCCCCATGACGACCCCCGCGTATGGGACTCTACCGATGCGCTGGAGCTGACGACCGTTCCTGGCAAGCTGCTGGTCATCGGTGGCGGCATCATCGGTCTGGAGATGGGTACCGTGTACTCCTCCCTGGGTTCCGAGATCGACGTGGTGGAATTTGCCGACCAGCTGGTACCGGCTGCCGACAAAGACATCGTCAAGATCTACACCAAGCGCGTTGCCAAGAAATTCAACATCATGCTGGAGACCAAGGTCACCGCTGTTGAAGCCCGTGAAGACGGCCTGTACGTCTCCTACGAAGGCAAGCACGCCCCGGCCGAGCCGGTTCGCTACGACAACGTGCTGGTTGCCGTAGGCCGTGTGCCGAACGGCAAAATGCTGGATGCCGAGAAGGCCGGTGTTGCCGTCAACGAGCGCGGTTTCATCGAAGTCGACAAGCAGCTGCGTACCAACGTGGCCCACATCCACGCCATCGGCGACATCGTCGGTCAGCCCATGCTGGCCCACAAGGGTGTACACGAAGGCCACGTGGCGGCCGAAGTCATCGCCGGCAAGAAGCACTACTTCGATCCGAAAGTGATCCCGTCCATCGCCTATACCGAGCCAGAGATGGCCTGGGTGGGTCTGACCGAGAAGGAAGCCAAGCAACAGGGTCTGAACTTCGAAGTCGCCACCTTCCCGTGGGCTGCTTCCGGTCGCGCCATCGCGTCCGACTGCTCCGACGGCATGACCAAGCTGATCTTCGACAAGGAGAGCGGCCGCGTCATCGGTGGTGCCATCGTGGGTACCAACGGCGGTGAACTGCTGGGTGAAATCGGTCTGGCCATCGAGATGGGTGCCGACGCTGAAGACATCGCGCTGACCATCCATGCTCACCCGACTCTGCACGAGTCCGTGGGTCTGGCTGCCGAAGTGTTCGAAGGCTCCATCACCGACCTGCCGAACGCCAAGGCCAAGAAGAAAAAATAATCTTCTGCCCGTTTCATAAGAAAAGCCGCTCCATGGAGCGGCTTTTTGTTGTCTGTCTTTCGGCACCCTGCGGTCAGCAGCGCCCCTTCTTGGCCTGTCCCGGTGGGCAGAAGGTGCCGTCGCCTCCGCGATTCCCGTCGCTGACCCGGATCCGGGTATCGTCCACGCTCACATCGGCCCCGTGCACCCGCACGGGCCCGCTGCTGCAGGCACTGAGCAGCACCCCCAGCACTATCATCACGACCAGCTTGCCCATCATACCTCCTCGCGTTTTCCTGATTATGGGGCATTTTCAGAAGCCGGTGGAGGCGGTGCAAAAGCGCCTGCGTCACGGCTTGCCGTGGTGGCGACAGCGGGCGCCGCAGCGCCTTCTGTCGGGTGATGAAATGGGAGTCAAAAGTTACAGCCGGAAGTTGCCGACCAGCTTGTCGAGCTCGCCGGAGAGGTGCTGCAGGTTGCGGCTCGACTCGGTCAGGTGATGGGCGATGTCGGCGGTCTCCATGGTGAGCTGGTTGATGTCCTCCACGTTGCGGTTGAGTTCGCCCACCACGCTCGACTGCTCTTCGGTGGCGGTGGCGACCTGGATGTTCATGTCGCTGATCTGGGTGATGTGTCCGGTGATCTGGTCGAGGGCGCCGTTGGCCTCGTCGGCCTGGGTCACCACCCGCAGGCTCTGGTTGCGCCCATGGGCCATGGCGCTGACGGCGCGGGCGCTCTGCTCCTGGAGGCTGTTGATCATGCCCTGGATCTCGGCGGTGGAGGCGGCGGAGCGGCTGGCGAGGTTGCGCACCTCGTCGGCCACCACGGCGAAGCCACGGCCCTGCTCGCCGGCGCGGGCGGCCTCGATGGCGGCGTTGAGGGCCAGCAGGTTGGTCTGCTCCGAGATGCTGCGGATGGTGTCGAGGATGCTGCCGATGGAGTCGGTCTGGCTCGCCAGGGACTCGATGACCCCGGCGACCTGCTCGATTTCACCGGAGAGGCCGACGATGCCGTGACGGGCCTGGGCGACGACCTGTGCCCCCGCATCGGCCTGCTCGTTGGCCTGCTTGGCAACGTCGGCTGCCAGGGATGCATTGCCGGCGATTTCGCTGACGGTGGCTCCCATCTCGTGGATGGCGGTAGCGACCTGGACGGTGCGATCCCGCTGGGCGGTGCAGTTGTGCTGGGTGAGCTGGGCCTTGGCGGCCACCTCGCTGGCGGTGGCGGCTACCTGGCGCGAGTTGCTCGCCACCTGCACGATGGCCCCGTGGATCCGGGTCACGAACTGGTTGAAGCTGTGGGCAATCTCGGCCAGCTCGTCCTTGCCGGTGAGACTGGCGCGGCTGTCGAGGGCGAGGTGGCGGGCCACCTCGCCAATATGAGATTGCAGGAAGGAGACCCGGCGGCGCAGCCCGATGAGGATGAGGGTCGAGACGAGCAGCGAGATGGCGATGGCGATGACGATGATGGCGATCATCTGGGTACGACCGCTGTCATAGCTGTTTTCGCTCAGGTCGTTGCGATGCTGGGCCTGACCTATCAACCCGTCGAGCAGCTCATTGGCGCCCTTGCGCATGACCCCGTAGCTCTGGCTGTAGCGATCCCGGTAGATGGCGCGTGCCTCGTCCATCTTGTTGTCAGAGAGCGCCTGCAACATGGGGGTCAGCTCCTCCCGCTCCACCCGGGTGAATTGATCGAGCAGGGTCTGGGCCCTGGCCCGGGCGTCGGGATCGACCTGGGCCTTGACGGCCTGCTCCATGGCCTGGCGCATCTCGGGAATGTCTTCCTCGCGGGTCTCCTTGACCCGGGTCAGCACCCCCTTTTCGTCGCGCAGGGAGGTGTCCTGCAGCAGCATCATGTCGATGCCGACTCGCATGCGCGGGATGCGGGAGGCAACTTCCGCCATGGCCCGCATGGGGGTGGCGGTATTCTGGAACAGCTCTTCGGCCTGCTGCCTGATGTTGTCCATGCTGCGCAGACTGGCGGCGCCAACCAGCAGCAGGGCGAGACAGGGCACGGTGACGGCCAGGATCAGTTGGGTTTTGATGGTGAGGTTGCCTGCCAGCATGTTGACTCCTTGGTGTGTTGCTGTGTCGCTACTGTAGCGGCTTGTCATGACGGTTCGCCGTCATGGGGGTCGGTATTCCCTGTCGACCCGGTGAAAAAAGGGCGCCGCAGCGCCCTTTCATCTTATAACCGGAAGTTGCCGACCAGCTTGTCGAGCTCGCCGGAGAGCTGTTGCAGGCTGCGGCTGGACTCGGTCAACTGGTGGGCTATATCGGCGGTCTCCATGGTGAGCTGGTTGATGTCCTCCACGTTGCGGTTTATCTCCCCGACCACGCTGGACTGCTCTTCGGTGGCGGTGGCGACCTGGATGTTCATGTCGCTGATCTGGGTGATGTGTCCGGTGATCTGGTCGAGGGCGCCGTTGGCCTCGTCGGCCTGGGTCACCACCCGCAGGCTCTGGTTGCGGCCCTGGGCCATGGCGCTGACGGCGCGGGCGCTCTGCTCCTGGAGGCTGTTGATCATGCCCTGGATCTCGGCGGTGGAGGCGGCGGAGCGGCTGGCGAGGTTGCGCACCTCGTCGGCCACCACGGCGAAGCCACGGCCCTGCTCGCCAGCACGGGCGGCCTCGATGGCGGCGTTGAGGGCCAGCAGGTTGGTCTGCTCCGAGATGCTGCGGATAGTGTCGAGGATGCTGCCGATGGAGTCGGTCTGGCTCGCCAGGGACTCGATGACCCCGGCGACCTGTTCGATTTCACCGGAGAGGCCGACGATGCCGTGGCGGGCCTGGGCGACGACCTGGGCCCCCGCATCGGCCTGCTCGTTGGCCTGCTTGGCGACGTCGGCTGCCAGGGATGCATTGCCGGCGATCTCGCTGACGGTGGCTCCCATCTCGTGGATGGCGGTGGCGACCTGGACGGTGCGATCCCGCTGGGCTGTGCAGTTGTGCTGGGTGAGCTGGGCCTTGGCGGCCACCTCGTTGGCGGTGGCGGCGAGCTGGCGGGAGTTGCTCGCCACCTGTTCGATGGAGCCGTGGATCTTGGCGACAAAGTTGTTGAAGCCGCTCGCCACCTGGGCCAGTTCGTCACGGCCATCGACCTTGAGGCGATGGGTGAGGTCGCCATCACCGCTGCCGAGTTCGCGGAACAGGCGGGCCAGTTCGTTGAGGGGGCGGCTCACGGAGCCGGCCAGGAGGACGCCGAGCAGCCCCATGCCGACGGCGATAGCCAGGCTGACCAGCACCATGTGCAGGCGTGCTCTGTCCAGTTCGGCATAAATCTCGGCCTCCGGCACCTGGGCCACCAGATACCAGTCGAGCAGGGGGATGTAGCTGCTGGCCAGGATCACTGGCTGGCCGTCGACCTCGGCACGGGTGGCGGCAAAGGGCTGCTTGTTGAGCAGGTTGGTGCTGCTGCCGCTGGCCAGCTGGGTCAGGTTGTCCCGATCGATGCGGCTGGCGTCTGGGTGCAGCTTCACCTTGCCGCTGCCGTCTGTCATGAAGACGAAGCCGCTGTCGCCGATGCGGAAGTTGGCGAGCATGCTGACCATGCTGTCGAGGGATTTGGCGAGGCCGGCGAGGCCGCGTCCGTCGAGTTGCTGGAAGTTGACGAACAGTTTCACCTCGCCGTTGCTCTCCCGAAAGATGCTAAGCATCAGATCCTGGCGGCTCTTGGTGTAGTCATAGAACCAGTTGTCCTGCTCGTGGTTCAGGATGCGCAGAAAACCGTCCTGGTTGTAGTAGGCGGCACTCTGACGATCGGCGAAGGAGGCGGTGACCAGACCATACTGGCTCGTCATGTCCTTGAGCTGGTTGATGAGGATGGACTCCTGCTCCTTGGGCATACCGCGCTCGACCCAGTCCAGCACGAAGCGGTCGTTGGCAAGCTGTCTGGCGGCATTGGCGACCGAGGTGAGATCCTTTTCGATCTCCTTGCCGATGCGCTGGGTCAGGTTGGGCAGCTCCTGCTCGAACATGCGGTCCTCGATCAGCTGCTGGGCAGAACGCTGGCTGAAATAGCCCACCAGCAGGCAGGAGAGGGCCACGGCGAGGATGACGGTGGCCAGAATTTTCTGTTTCAGTGTCAGGCTTGCGAACATAGGGGTGACTCGGAAGTGTGAACCAGGGTTGAACTCATATTAGCGGCTGATTTGGCGCGCTCTTGAGGCGGCGGGGGCGTTTATTGTCGATTAACGTTTGCGCTCACACCCGGATTGGACTGGATTGGCGCCCGATTTTGCCAAGACATCGTCGCAAGCGGGGCGACCCCTCGCCAGCACCCCGGCTTGCGGTTAAAGTGCTTGCACTTATAGTAGGCTGCACCTGACTGGCGGCCTGCCCGCTCGACTCGCTCCGGATTTATGGACTCTCATATGCGCATCTTTCATCGGGGATGGACCCACCTGCTCGTGCTCCTGCTGGCGACCCTGCCGTTCATGGCGGCGGCCGGAGCCAATGATCCCGCGCCTTCGGCCAGAAACTCGGGGGCAACCAAGATGGAGCGTCCGAGGATCGCCCTGGTACTGAGCGGCGGCGGGGCCAAGGGGTCGGCCCATATCGGGGTGCTCAAGGTGCTGGAGGCAAAGCACATCCCGGTGGACATCATCGTCGGGACCAGCATGGGCTCCTATGTGGCGGGCATGTATGCCATGGGGCTCAGCGCCGAGGAGGTGGAGCGCACGACGCTGGCCATCGACTGGAACAAGGGCTATCAGGACAAGGTGGGGCGCGACGAGCTCTCCCTGCGCAAGAAGCAGCAGACCGAGAAGTACCAGCTGCGCACCGACATCGGGGTCAACGGTGACCAGACCCAACTGCCGGACGGCTTCTTCCAGGGGCAGTCCATGGCCAGCCTGCTGCGCCACGCCACCTCCAACCTGCCGGCGCAAAAGAGCTTCGACAACCTGCCTATCCCCTATCGCGCGGTGGCGACCGACATGGAGACGGTGACCCCCTTCGTGCTGGATCACGGCAGCCTCGCCAAGGCGATGCAGGCCTCCATGTCCATTCCCGGTGCCCTCAAGCCGGTGGAGTGGGACGGCCGTATCCTGGCCGACGGTGGCACGGTCAACAACATACCGGTGGACGTGGCCAAGGCCATGGGGGCCGACGTGGTGATCGCGGTGGACATCGGCGCCAAGCTGCGTACCCGGGAATCCTTGAAGTCGGGGCTGGCCATGATCGATCAGCTCACCACCTATATGACCCAGGTGGGGACCGAAAAGCAGAAGGCGCTGCTCGGCCCCAGGGACATCCTGCTGACCCCCGAGTTCGGCAACATGGGGATCGCCGACTTCGCCCTGATGCCGGAGGGGATCAAGATCGGGGAGGCGGTTGCCAACAGTGCAGCGGCCCGGCTCGATGCGCTCTCTCTCTCGCCCGCCGCCTACGCCGACTATCGCAACGGCAAGCTGAGCCGGCGCGCCGAGCGCAGCGGCCAGCCCGCCTACTACATCGACAAGGTGGAGATCATCAACAAGTCGCGCCTCTCCGACGACACGGTGCGGGCCATGCTGAACGTGCGTCCGGACAAGGTGCAGACCTACGAGAGCCTGGAGGCGGGGATCCGTCGCCTCTACGCCCTGGAGTCGTTCGATCGGATCACCTACGAGGTGGAGGAGCGGGACGGGGAGAACGTGCTGGTGGTGGACGCCAGCGAGAAGAACTGGGGGCCGGGTTATCTTAACTTCCAGCTCGGTTTCTCCGATGACTTCGAGAGCAGCTCCAACTACAACGTCGGCATGTCCTACACCCTGACCAACGTGAACGACTGGGGAGGCGAGTGGCTGACCGAGGCGTCCCTCGGGACCGCCAAGCACCTCAAGACCGACTTCTACACCCCGCTGGAGCCCTCCCAGACCTACTTCGGCGAGACGAGCCTGGCCTACGACAAGACCCAGCGACGCGTCTTCTTCCCGGAAGAGAGCAGGTCCTCGTCCGGGGTCAGCTATCTGGACTCCGAGTACAGCTTCACCAGCGTGGATCTCGCCGTCGGCTGGAATCGCCAGCCCTGGAGCCGCTTCTCCCTTGGGCTGGAGGGCAAGATCGGCAGCGTGGAGATCCAGAACCTCACCAACGCGGATGCCGATGCCTCAGCCTGGGGACCCTACATCCGCTTCGAGCACGACACCCTCGACAGCCGCTACTTCCCCTATCAGGGGGTCTACTGGGACATCAAGGGTGGCTACTCCTACGTCGATCTCGACCCCGCGGACGCGCCCTCCGAGCAGGCCGAGGGGGTGAATTACCGGCTGGTGATGATCAAGCCCTGGTCCTGGGACAGACACAGCCTCAACCTGATGCTGGAAGGGGGCGGCTCAAGCTCCCAGGAGACGGTACCACTGTTCGTGCAGGATCTGGGCGGGCTGTTCCGCATGTCCGGCTTCCAGCATTACCAGTTGAGCGGTCGCTACAGCCTGTTCGGCGGATTGCGCTACATCTACCGGGTGGCGGACAACGATTTCGGTGCCTTCAAGGCGCCCCTGTTCCTCGGGGGCTCCCTCGAGCAAGGGGGGGTCTGGGACAAGGGAGAGGACATCAGCATCGAATCCTCCTATACCTCGGGTTCCCTCTATATGGGGGTGGAGAGTTTCCTCGGTCCCATCTTCCTCGGCTATGGCGTGGCGGAGGGGGGGCACGACATGTTCTATCTGCAATTGGGCACTACGTTCCAATAAGGGCGAAATGCTGCCTTTTTGTTAACTCACCTTGGGTGGGCGGCTTGTCACTCTAAAAAAACCTAATAGGTTTATATGGTTATGCTGGTTTGATGAATAACTGCACAGGGTTTGGATTTTAATTAGTCGTTAAAACTTATATAGTGGGGGGCACCCTACGGGTGTCCCGCAAGGACGATCGCCGCGAGCTTGGGCGAACCCCAAAAAAAAGACCAAAGAGGAATTAGTCGTGCTTGAAACATACCGTAAACACGTCGCAGAACGTGCCGCCGAAGGCGTGGTCGCCAAACCTCTGGACGCAGAGCAGGTTGCCGCCCTGGTTGAGCTGATCAAGAATCCGCCCGCCGGCGAACAGGACTTTCTGAAAGAACTGTTGTCCTCCCGCATTCCCCCGGGTGTTGATGAAGCGGCCTATGTGAAAGCCGGCTTCCTCACCGCCGTCGCCAAGGGCGAGGCCCATTCCCCCATCCTGACTGCCGCCGAAGCCGTCGAGCTGCTCGGTACCATGCAGGGTGGTTACAACATCCAGCCGCTGATCGACCTGCTGGACGATGCGACCCTGGCTCCTCTTGCCGCCAAGGGTCTCTCCCATACCCTGCTGATGTTCGACTCCTTCCACGACGTGGAAGAGAAGGCCAAGGCGGGCAATGCCCACGCCAAGCAGGTACTGCAATCCTGGGCTGACGCCGAGTGGTTCCTGAACCGCCCGGCCCTGGCCGAGAAGATCACCGTCACCGTCTTCAAGGTGACCGGCGAAACCAATACCGACGATCTGTCGCCGGCGCCGGACGCCTGGTCCCGCCCGGACATTCCGCTGCACGCCCTGGCGATGCTGAAGAACGCCCGTCCCGGCATCACCCCGGACAAGGATGGCGTCATCGGCCCCATCAAGACCATCGATGCCCTGAAAGAGAAAGGTTTCCCGCTGGCTTACGTGGGTGACGTGGTCGGTACCGGCTCTTCCCGTAAATCCGCCACCAACTCCGTGCTCTGGTTCATGGGCGATGACATTCCGTTCGTGCCGAACAAGCGTGCCGGCGGCGTTTGCCTCGGCGGCAAGATTGCCCCCATCTTCTTCAACACCATGGAAGATGCCGGCGCCCTGCCCATCGAAGTGGACGTCTCCAAACTGGAGATGGGCGATGTCATCGACATCTTCCCCTATGAGGGCAAGATCACCCGCCACGGCACCGACGAGGTGCTGGCCCGGTTCGAACTGAAGACCGAGGTGCTGATCGACGAAGTGCGCGCCGGTGGCCGCATTCCGCTGATCATCGGCCGCGGCCTGACCGACAAGGCCCGCGAAGCGCTGGGTCTGCCGTTCTCCACCGTGTTCCGTCGTCCGCAGCCTGTCGCCGACACCGGCAAGGGCTTCACCCTGGCCCAGAAGATGGTGGGCAAGGCATGTGGCGTGAAGGGCATTCGCCCGGGCACCTACTGCGAACCCAAGATGACCACGGTCGGCTCCCAGGACACCACGGGCCCCATGACACGCGACGAGCTGAAAGACCTGGCCTGCCTCGGCTTCTCCGCCGATCTGACCATGCAGTCCTTCTGCCACACCGCCGCTTATCCCAAGCCCATCGACGTGCAGACCCACCACACCCTGCCTGACTTCATCATGAACCGCGGCGGTGTCTCTCTGCGTCCGGGTGACGGCGTCATCCACTCCTGGCTGAACCGCATGCTGCTGCCGGATACCGTGGGTACCGGTGGTGACTCCCACACCCGTTTCCCCATCGGTATCTCCTTCCCGGCGGGCTCCGGCCTCGTGGCCTTCGCCGCCGCCACCGGCGTGATGCCGCTGGACATGCCGGAATCCGTGCTGGTGCGCTTCAAGGGCGAGCTGCAGCCGGGCATCACCTTGCGTGACCTGGTCCATGCCATCCCCTACGCCGCCATCCAGAAAGGGCTGCTGACCGTCGAGAAAGCGGGCAAGAAGAACATCTTCTCCGGCCGCATCCTCGAGATCGAAGGTCTGCCGACCCTGAAGGTGGAGCAGGCATTCGAGCTGGCGGACGCCAGCGCCGAGCGTTCCGCCGCCGGTTGCACCATCAAGCTGGATAAAGAGCCGATCATCGAGTATCTGAACTCCAACATCGTGATGCTGAAGTGGATGCTCTCCGAAGGCTACGGCGACGTGCGCACCATCACCCGCCGCATCAAGGGGATGGAAGAGTGGCTGGCCAACCCGGTACTGATGGAAGCGGACAAGGATGCCGAGTACGCCGAAATCATCGAGATCGACCTGGCCACCATCAAGGAGCCGATCCTGTGCGCGCCGAACGATCCGGACGACGCCCGTCTGCTGAGCGACGTGGCGGGTGACAAGATTGACGAGGTGTTCATCGGTTCCTGCATGACCAACATCGGCCACTTCCGCGCCGCCGGCAAACTGCTCGAGAAGTATCAGGGCGAGCTGCCGACCCGCATGTGGATCGCGCCGCCCACCAAGATGGACAAGGATCAGCTGACCGAAGAGGGCTACTACGGCATCTTTGGTCGCGTCGGTGCCCGCATCGAAATCCCTGGCTGTTCCCTCTGCATGGGCAACCAGGCGCGGGTAGCGGAAGGGGCCTCCGTGGTCTCCACCTCCACCCGCAACTTCCCGAACCGTCTGGGCAAGGGGGCCAACGTCTATCTGGCCTCTGCCGAGCTGGCCGCGGTTGCCGCCATCATCGGCAAGATCCCAACCGTGGAAGAGTATCTGCAGTATGCCAAGGCGCTGGACGCCACTGCGGCCGACACCTACCGCTACCTGAACTTCAACGAGATCGCCTCCTACACCAAGAAGGCCGATGCGGTGATCCTGCAGCAAGCGGTCTGAGACTCGTCGGTCTGACCACTGAAAATAACAATGCCGCGTCTCGACGCGGCATTTTCCATTTCAGGGGGCTGCGCGATAATGACCCGCCATGCCCAGCAACGGCGTCGTCGATTTGCCTGGTACGCGCGTTGCGCTTTCGTTGTCTGGCCATGATGGCCCCACCGTTTCCTGGTGGGCACTTTTATACCGCGGTACCTGCGAAGCGGGCCCGCGCATTGCGGCGTGGTTGCTATGTTTCTGTTCCGGATTGATCTGGCCCGCATGAAGTGGCGCCTTGGTTGTGCCCTGCTGGTGTTGGCCCTGCCCCTGGTGGTGGGAGGGTGGATAGTGCACGACAGCTACGAGCAGGAGCTGAAGAACGATGCCAGCGCGTCAGCCAGCAAGGCCAGAACCTTGCTGGAGCGCATGCTGGATCAGGCCGAACGGGCCAACCTCGAGGTATTGCCGCTGGCCGGTCGACCTTGCAGCGACAACCTGTTGCTGCTGCGCAAGCGGGTGGCGCTGGAGCCTTTCCTGCGTTCCATCAATCTGGTGCGACAGGGGATCATCAACTGCACCTCGCTGTTCGGGCCTGCCAGGGAAGTGGATGACGGCTCCCGCTACACGGATCGCAAGTTGCTGCTGATGAGCGGCAACCTGGTGCGCAAGAATCACCCCTTGCTGGTGGTGCGTCAGGAGCGGGGGCGTGATGCGGCACTGAGCGCCATTGACAGCAGCCAGCTCAGTTTCATGCTCACCCTGAGCAGCGATCCCAGCGAGCTGTTCTTGCAGGTGGGGTCCGCCTGGCTCGATGAGTCCGGCCACTTCCAAAGCGATCCGCCGAAACTGCACAGCAAGTTTGCCCTGATACTCGCCTCCCAGCGTTACCCCTTCACCATCCACGCCGGTTATGCCATGCCGATCTACTGGCGTGCCCTGTGGGAGGCTCGCCATCTGCAACTGATCTGGCTGGGAGCCAGTTCGCTGGTGCTCTCACTGCTGGTGTGGTGGCTGCTTGGGCGGCCTGGGGCCCTGACGGACGAGCTGAGACGCGGGCTGCGAGCCAGGGAATTTGTCCCCTATCTGCAACCGCTGATCGCCAGCAAGGGCGGCAAGATGGTGGGAGCCGAGGTACTGATGCGCTGGCAACATGCCACCGAGGGGCTGATCCGCCCCGATCTCTTCATCCCCCAGGCGGAAGAGTCTGGCCTGATCGTGCCCATGACGGTCAACCTGATGAAGACGGTGGCCAAGACACTCCACCCGGTGCAGGAGCAGTTGCCCGAGGCATTTCACATCAGCTTCAACATCAGTGCCATCCACTGCCGGGACCTCTCCCTGGTGGCGGAGTGCCGCGACTTCCTCGGCCACTTCGTGCCGGGACGGGTGGTGCTGGTGCTGGAGCTCACGGAGCGGGAGCTGCTGGTGACC
Organism: Aeromonas sp. ASNIH1; assembly: GCF_002934285.1. NCBI lineage: Bacteria > Pseudomonadati > Pseudomonadota > Gammaproteobacteria > Aeromonadales > Aeromonadaceae > Aeromonas > Aeromonas sp. ASNIH1. The sequence continues at coordinate 2,084,881 of NZ_CP026228.1, forward strand.
AGCCCGCAGACCCTCTCCCTGTTTCGCCAGCTCGACGAGATGGGAGTGCAGCTCGCCATCGATGATTTTGGCACCGGCCACTCCAGCCTCATCTATCTGCAGCAATTCCACGTGGACTATCTCAAGATCGACCGCTCCTTCATCGGCCGTATCGGGACGGAGTCCCTCTCCGAGCACATCGTGGACAACGTCATCGACCTTGGGGGACGGCTGGGGTTGTCCCTGGTGGCCGAAGGGGTGGAGACGGAGCAGCAGGCCGCCTATCTGAGAGGCAAGGGGGTCCAGTATCTGCAGGGATACCTGTTTGCCCGCCCCATGCCGATACGCCAGTTCTGCCGGGAGCTGACGGCGGGAGAGATACAGGTCGCTGCCGGGCGCACCGCCCAGGGCTAGGCCGGGCCCACCAGGCTGTGCAGCCAGTTCACCAGGATGTCGTGGGGGCTGCCGGGTTCGGGAGGGGCGGGGGCGAGCAGGTGATAGCCGGTGCCGTCGGGGACGAAGCCGAGCGGTGCCACCAGCAGACCGGCCTCGATATCGTCGCACACCTGCCGGTAGGGGCCGATGGCGACCCCCAGCCCGGCGACTGCCGCCTGCAGGCTGAAATAGAAGTGCTCGAAGGTCTGACCCGGCCCCTCCTCGTCGGCGGACATACCTGCGTGCTGCTGCCACTCCAGCCAGGCGCCCGGACGGGTCTTGGTGTGCAGACGGGGTGCCGTTGGCCTGAGGGCCTGCACATCCCCCCTGGATTCAAAGAAGTGCGCCACCTTGCCCGGCGGGCAGACAGGGCCGGTCCGCTCTTCGAACAGCAACTGGTTGTAGAGCTCGGCAGGCCACTGGAAGTCGTTGCGCCGGATGGCGAGATCGATGCCGCTGCCAAAGCTGAGGGCGCCGCCGCCCGCCATCAGGTGTACGTCCAGCTCCGGGTGCAGGGCCTGGAAGGCGGGCCAGCGCGGGATCAGCCAGCGCATCAGGAGGGTGGGTTCGCAGGAGAGCACCAGCGACTGGGGGCGGCTCTGCTGGCGCAGGGCCTGCGCCGTCTGGCGGATGCTGCCCAGCCCCTCTCTGACCGCCTGATAGAACCGTTCACCCGCGTCGGTCAGAAAGACCCGGCGCTGGCGCCGCTCGAACAGCATGACCCCCAGATCCTCCTCGAGCAGTCGTACCGCCCGACTGATGGCGCCATGGGTGAGGTGCAGTTCGTCGGCGGCGCGGCCGAAATGCTCGGTGCGGGCAGCCACCTCGAAACAGCGCAGGGCGGTGAGGGAGGGAAGCGAGAGGGCTTTTTGTGAGTTTTTTTTCACCATTCATGTCAGAAATCATCGTTCGTTATTGGTGTTATTGGCAAATAAAATAGCCGATACCCCCTCTAATCAGGACTCTTTTCATGACCGAACTGTTAGCCGTTGTCGCCATTACTCTCTTTGCCGTCATCAGCCCCGGGCCCGACTTTGCCATGGTGTCGCGCAACAGCCTGCTGCTCTCGCGCCGCACCGGCGTGTTGACGGCGATCGGCATCGCGGCCGGGGTCTGCGTGCACGTGGCCTACACCCTGCTGGGGGTGGGCCTGCTGATCCAGCAATCCCTCTGGCTGTTCAACCTCATCAAGCTGGCGGGGGCCGCCTATCTCATCTTCCTCGGCATCAAGATGCTGCGGGCCAAACCGGCTGCCGATGAAGAGAGCATCTGTCAGCCTGCCCTCTCCAGCCTGGGGGCGCTGCGCACCGGATTTTTGACCAATGTGCTCAATCCCAAGACCACCATCTTCATCGTCAGCCTCTTCATGCAGGTGGTGCAGCCGCAGACGCCGCTGGCGGTCCAGATCGGCTATGGCGCCTTCATCGCGCTGGCGCACGCCCTCTGGTTTGGTGCGGTGGCGCTCTTCTTCTCCACCCCTGCGGTGCGGGACCGACTGCTGGCGGTACGCCACTGGATCGATCGGGTGTTCGGGGGGCTGCTGGTGGGATTCGGCATGTTGCTGGCATTGACCCAGCAGACGCGCTGAGGCGGGGAGGGGCGCTCCCCCTATCCACCCCCGACTGTAGGGTCTTGTTTTTCATGCCTTGGCAGCCACTTTTCGGTAGAATTGGCGCTCATTTTGAAGTCAGATGAGGCGCGGTATGACGGTCAGGTTCCAGGCATTTCACAGCATCAAGGCGATTGGCAATCGGGAGGTGCTGTTCAACTGGTCCAGAACCAACCCCCTCGGCGCCCTTGATCAGGTGTGGCGCCCGACGACCCGTGACGAGCTGCAGCAACTGCTGCGGGAATATCCCGAGCGCAAGCTGCGGCTCATCGGCTCCGGCCTCTCTTTCGAACCCATCCACAGCGTCTACGCCGAAGGCAGCCAGGCGCTGCTGGTGGACCTGCACCACCTGCGCGGCCAGCTGGACAAGACTGCCGATACGGTGACCTACCTGGCGGGGACGCCGCTTGATACCGTCTATGCCGACCTCATCGCCATGGATCGCATGCTGCCGGCATCCCCCGGCGTCATCGGCATCCAGACCCTGGGCGGTGCGCTCAGCACCGGCACCCATGGGCAGGGACTGCACCAGTCCGCCCTGTGCGATGCGGTGGCTGCCCTGACCGTGATGCTGGCGAGCGGCGACATCATCCGTGTGGATCGCACCGATCCGCGCTTCGGCGCCTTCGTGATGGGCATGGGGATGCTCGGTATCCTGCTGGATGTGACCCTCAACACCGTGCCCAACCGCATCATGCGCTGCACCAAGTTCACCACCGACTACCCCTTCCTGCTGGAACACAACGAGCGCCTCAACCGGGAGCACGCCTTCGTGAAGAGCTGGTGGTTCGCCTGGACCGGCGAGAGCCACATCTGGCTGGTGGATCCCGCCTCCGATGACGAGGTGGCCCGCTACCGCGCTGGGGGCAGCGAGCCGCTGGTGCTGGAGGGAGACATGGACGAGCGCATGAACCTGGCGCTCAATGCCACCATAGACGCGACCCTGCAGAAGATGGCCAGAGACACCAAGGACGAGGCCAGGGCAGGCGAGCACTTCGAGACGGTACGCCGCTTCAAGGACGCCTCGGATCTGGTGGGCAACGTCTACCAGATCCTCTGCAAGGGAATTCCTGCTCCCCAGATCAACTGCGAGGTGGCCGTGCCCCTCGAACGCATGGGGGAGGCCCTTGAAATCCTGCAGACATGGCAGGAGGCGAACCCCGGCGTGCTGCACTACCCCTTCATCCTGCGCTGCACCGGTCCATCCGTGGCCTGGCTCAGTGCCGCCCATGACAAGTCGGTGTGCTGGATAGGTTTTCTGGTCTATCTGGCGGCGGACGGGACCTTTGTCGGGGGCTCCATGGAGCAGATGCGCGAGTTGCAGCAACTGCTGGTGCCCCTCGGCGGCATTCCCCATTTCGGCAAGCACCTGGCGATGGACCTCTACGACTTCCCGGCCCTGTTGCCGCGCTGGCACGACTTCCTGGCCCTGAAGCGGGAGCTTGACCCCCATGGCCGTTTCGAAAACCGCTGGCTCGGCGACCTGTTCGCCAACCGGTAAGGATCTGACATGACCGATATGCAAGACACTCGCTTACTCATCCTCCTGCCGATCAGAGGGGGGGCAACCCGATGACAGACATGCAAGACACCCGCATCCCCGTGACCCTGCTGACCGGCTTTCTCGGCAGCGGCAAGACCACCTTGCTCAACCATTGGGTCAAGCAGCCCGAGCTCGGGGAGTGTGCCGTGCTCATCAACGAGTTCGGCTCCGTGGGGCTGGATCACCATCTGGTACAGCAGGTGGACGAGCAGGTGGTGCTGCTCGATTCCGGCTGCATCTGCTGCTCGGTGCAGGGCTCCCTGGTTGAGGCGCTGCAGGGGCTCTTCATGAAGGCCATCCAGCGCAAAATCAAACCCTTCAAACGGCTGATCATCGAGACCACGGGTCTGGCCGATCCGGCCCCTGTGCTGTTCACGTTGAGGGAAGAGGGCTTTATCGCCCAGCGCTACCGCTTCGATGGCACCGTCACCGTGGTGGATGCCGGCCATATCGAGCAGCAGCTGGCCGCTCAATATGAGGCGGTCAAACAGGTGGCGCTGGCGGATCTGCTGGTGGTGAGCAAGGGCGATCTGGTGGATGAAGAGACCCTTGCTCGGGTGGAAGCCCAACTGGCGGCCCTCAATCCGGCAGCCCCCATCCAGCGGGTCAGCAATGGGGTGCTCTCACCCGCGGTGCTGGAGAAGCTCGGCGCCTACAACGAGGCGGCGGGGCGCGACGTGCGCCAGTTGCTGGCCTGGCTGCGTACCGAATCCCCGAAACAGGGGCTGGCTTCGCCCATGCAGCCGAAGATGACGCCGTTTGCCGCCAAGGTGGGGACGGTCGCGCCCACCCGCTTCGAGCACGGCAATATAGAAAGTTTCTCCCTGCGCATCGGCGAGCCGCTCAAGCCTTCCCGCCTGCTGGCCGCCATCGATGCGGTGCAGGCGCAATACGGCGATGCCCTGCTGCGTCTCAAGGGGATATTGCAACTGGAAGGGGAGAGCCAGCCCGTGGTGATCCACGGCGTGCACGGCCAGCTCTATCCGTTGCAGGCGCTGGGGGAGTGGCCCGAAGGCAAGGCCCAGTCCCGGCTGGTGTTCATCGTGAAGAGCCAGGACAGGGCTGGCATAGAGCAGTTGTTCCTCTCGACCCTCAAGGCCCCCGAACCCAGCCTGGAAGAGCACCTCAAGGCCATGCTCGGCCACCCGGATGCCTGATATGCTGATATGGCCCGCGCTCGTGCGGGTCTTTTCTTATGTGATGAGGAGAGACAGAACCATGCCTGACAGCTCCCCGATGGTGACGCCCGCCCAGCGCAAATGGCTGCCCTGGCTGACGGCGGTCGGTTTTTTCATGCAGACCCTGGATGGCACCATCCTCAACACCGCCCTGCCCAGCATGGCCGAGGCCCTGGGCGAGAGTCCGCTGCAGATGCAGTCCGTCATCATCGCCTACATGCTGACGGTGGCCCTGCTCATTCCCGCCTCCGGCTGGCTGGCGGACAGATTTGGCACCCGCCGGGTCTATCTGGTCGCCATCCTGCTGTTTACCCTGGGTTCCCTGGCCTGTGCCATCGCCAACACCCTGCCCATGCTGGTGATCGCCCGGGTGTTGCAAGGGGTCGGGGGGGCCTTGCTGATGCCTATCGGGCGTCTGGCGGTGCTGCGGGTCTACAGCAAGCATGAGCTGCTGAGGGTGATGTCGTTCGTCACCATCCCCGGTCTGCTCGGCCCCCTCATCGGCCCGGCCCTGGGGGGCTGGCTGGTGGAGGTGGCGAGCTGGCACTGGGTCTTCCTCATCAACCTGCCAGTGGGCCTGCTCGGCTTCGTGGCAAGCTGGCACTTCATGCCCGACCTTCGCCAGCACACCGCCAGGTTTGACTGGCAGGGGTTTGTGCTGTTCAGTGTCGGCATGGTGCTGGTATCCGTCGGTCTGCAAGGCCTGGGGGAGCACAGCATCTCAACCGGCTGGGCCCTGTTTGCGGTATTGTTCGGTCTGGCCGCCATGGCGAGCTACTGGCTCTATGCCGCCACGGCGGAGCAGCCCCTGTTCAGTCTGGCGCTGTTCAAGACGTCCACCTTCGCCATCGGTATCTGGGGCAATCTGTTTGCCCGCCTCGGCAGCGGCGCCATGCCGTTTCTCACCCCGCTCTTCCTGCAACTGGGGCTCGGCTTCTCCCCGAGCAAGGCGGGGATGACCATGATCCCCACGGTGATCGGCGCCATGCTGACCAAGACGCTGGTGAACAAGCTCATTCCGCGCATCGGTTATCGCCGCATCCTGATCGGCAACACCCTGGCGCTCGGGGCCATGATCGCGAGCTTCTATTTCATCGACAACCAGGTGCCCCACGGCGTACTGCTGGTGTGGCTGGCGGTCTTTGGCGCCATCAACTCCCTGCAATTTTCCGCCATGAACACCCTGACCCTGCAGGATCTCAGCAGTGAGCACGCCAGCAGCGGCAACGGTCTGCTGTCGGTGGTGATGCAGCTCTCCATGAGCCTGGGGGTGGCCATCGCCGCCAGCCTGCTGGGACTCTTCTCCATCGGCCAGCCCGAGGAGAGTGGCCGCTGGCTGGAGGGGTTCCACCTCACCTATCTGTGCATCGGCCTGATGTCCATGCTGGCGGCGCTGATCTTCGCCCAGCTGGCGCGGGAAAAGCGCTGAGTCCCAGGCTCAGGGGGCGGGCAGGTAGCTCACGTCGCAGGGCAATCGGGCCAGCAGTCCGGCCAGGTGGGTAGTCTCCAGCAGGAAAGTCTGCTCGGGGTGGCCCGGCGTCCAGGTAAAGGCGTGGTGATTCATGAGCACGGGATCCACCAGCAGGGGGATGTCGGCGCGGGGCAGGAAGGGGCAGACGGCTCCCGGCAGGCAGCCAATCTCGGTCTGCATCTCGTCGGCAGTGCAGATGGAGGGTTTGGCACCGAGCGCCGCCTTGACCGCCTTGCTGTCGAGCCGGCCGTCCCTGTGGGTCAGCAGCAGGGCGAAGCGACCATCCTTGAATTTGAGGAAAAGGGTCTTGCTGAACTCGGCCTGCCAGCCGAGGCGAGCCTTGACCCGCTCGTCGGTGGCGTAATCGAGGATGGGTTCGTGCTCGAAGTGCTGGTAGGGCAGGTCGGTGAGCAACTGACAGTTGAAGTCGTGAATGGCATCGAGTGGCATGGGGTTCTCCTGTGATGGCGGTCATCCTGCCACTTGCACCGGCGCAGGCCCAATCACCGTTTCTTATCCATCATCAGCGGAGTCATCAACAAGGGCACCCGAGGGTGCCCTTGCTGTTCAGTGATGCTGCAATTCGCCCGCTTTCCAGTGGAAGGGAATGGGGTCAAGGCGCTGAGAGGCTTTGTCGTAACCTGCCCACAGCTCAGCGATGGTGCGACCATCGATGGGGTGGCGGAATGTGGGGGCCAGCTCCGCCAGCGGCCAGAGCACGAAGGCGTTGGTGAGGATCTCGCCGCGGGGCAGCACCAGCGGTGTCTCGCAGACCAGCTCGCCGTAGAGCAGCAGATCGAGATCCAGGGTGCGCGGGGCGAACTTCTTGGCATCCGGCTCGCGGCCGTGAGCGAACTCCATGGCGCGCAGCCGCTGGCACAGGGTCGCCAGGGGCAGCTCGGTATCGGCACCCACCACCAGGTTGTAGAAGGGGCGGCCGTTGAAGCCCACCGCCTCGCTCTCGAATACCCGGGAGACCTGCAACTCGCCGAATTCGGCGTGCAGGGCATCGAGGCCGGCGCGGATATGGCGTTCCCGATCGATGTTGGATCCCAGACTGATATAGATGCGGGTCATCAGTTGGCGCTCGCAGCCGGCGTGCGATGGCGCAGGATCTCGACCCCGACACCTGCCGCATTGGGCACGGCACCCGGTTTGGTCAGGGTCACCTTGACCCACTGTACCCGCTCGTCTTCCAGCACCAGGGCGGCGACCTGCTCGGCCATGGTCTCTACCAGCTCCACTATCTTGCCCTGGGCGTGATCACAGATCTTGCGAGAGAGGGTGGCGTAATCCAGCGCCAGATTGATATCGTCGGTTGCGGCGGCTGGGCGATTGTCAAACCCCATCTCGAGGTCGAAACAGAGCTTCTGGCGAATGCCCTTCTCCCACTCATATACCCCTATGGTGGTCAAAACCTCGAGTCCGCGAATAAACACCTTGTCCATGACAGTACTTCTTCTTTACTCTTGATGGGCTGTGAAAACAGCGCAGGGATGCAGGCCCGGCAAGCAGATTGCCGCTGGCGGCCGGTTTGGGCGACACGCTTTCGGGCAAGCCCGGGCCTGGGAATGTGGCCCGCATCATACCCCATTCATATCGTGGTAAAAACGACCAAGATGACGGCCCTGACGATTTTGATGATTATTCTGGCCTATCTGGGCGGCTCGCTGTCCAGTGCCGTGCTGGTTTCCCGCATCACGGGTCTGCCGGATCCCCGTGACCATGGTTCCCACAACCCGGGGGCGACCAATGTGTTGCGCCTCGGCGGCCGGATGGCGGCGCTGATCGTACTGCTTCTCGACGTGCTCAAGGGGATGGCCCCCGTCTACCTCGCCTGGTATCTGCAGATCAAGCCCGTCTACCTCGGCTTTATCGGGGTGGCCGCCTGTCTGGGCCACATGTACCCCCTCTTCTTCCACTTCCGTGGCGGCAAGGGCGTCGCCACCGCCCTCGGTACCATGCTGCCCATTGGGTTTGCCATGGGGGGCGCCGTCATCACCACCTGGCTGCTGGTGCTGCTGGTGAGCGGCTATTCGTCACTGGCGTCCATCGTGACCGTGTTGCTGACTCCGCTCTTTACCTATCTGCTCAAACCGGAATACACGTTGCCGGTCTCCCTGCTCTCCTGTCTCATCCTGATCCGTCATCACGAGAACATTACCCGCCTGCTCAAGGGGGAGGAGTCCCGCCTCTGGGGGCGCCGGGGAGCGGTCCCGCCAGCAGAAGTGATGAAAATGGATGATGCTGCGCAAAAAAGAGACGAACGAGACGAAAAGTGAAATTTCCCGTTGACCACCTGCCCTAAAATCCGTTTAATAGCGCCCACGCCCAGATAGCTCAGTCGGTAGAGCAGGGGATTGAAAATCCCCGTGTCGGCGGTTCGATTCCGTCTCTGGGCACCATATTTTGGTGCCATGAAATAAAAACGTGTTCATGCACAATGGTTTGAAGTGTGCCGGCTTAGCTCAGTAGGTAGAGCAACTGACTTGTAATCAGTAGGTCACCAGTTCGATTCCGGTAGCCGGCACCATTTGCCCAGATAGCTCAGTCGGTAGAGCAGGGGATTGAAAATCCCCGTGTCGGCGGTTCGATTCCGTCTCTGGGCACCACGAATAATTCCTCCTTAGCTCAGTCGGTAGAGCGACGGACTGTTAATCCGCAGGTCGCTGGTTCGAGCCCAGCAGGAGGAGCCAAATAAAAAGCCCAGCAGCAATGCTGGGCTTTTTCTTTTCCCGTTTTTCGATGTTCCGCTTCCCGCTGTTCGAAAAGCGTCCTGTCCGGTGACAAAGCTGCCGCAGCGCCCCTCTTGAATCTTTCCTCCCAGTGACTTGGCCCGTCTGCCGAGTATGATGGCGTGGTGAGTCCCTATGCTGTGCCCGCCGGATCACCCTGTCGTGATCGACGCTTGCCGTCACCCTGGCCCGGCAAAACGGGATCGGTTTCTTGAGTGAGGTCATGCATGAATGCAACAGAGCTTTGGCAGCTTTCCCCCGAGCAATTCAACGAGTGGCGGCGTGAGAACGATTATCCCCGTATCTGGGCGCTGCTGGTGGCGTCGCTGCCCCATTTCGACGACTGGATGGCGGAGCAGAAGATAGAAAAAAGCGTGATCTTCCAGATCGGCATCGCCCGCTTCATCAGCTCCCGCTGCGTGCTGAGCCTTTGTGTCTACATGAGCGACGACAAGGTCCGTCTGTATGAGAGCGCCTCGAGTGCACTGGAATCCCTGCGCAAGAGCGGCCTCATCCGCTCGGAGACCCGTTTCGAGCCTTACAGCATGTGGCTGGCGGGAAAACATGGCAATGACGAGGTGAAACGGGTGCAAAGCCTGCTCTCGGTCTCGGAGAACAACAAGGGGGAGGCCCAGGTGCTGGGCAAGCATCGTCTGCTCAACATCGGCGGTGTTGCCCTCAAAAGCCCCATCATCTCCGGCCGGTTGCTCGATTTTACCTGTCTCGACGAGCTCTCTCTCGATGGGGCCGTCAACAACTCCAAGGTTTATCTGTGGCACTGCTCGGCCAAGGGGGTCAGGGTCAATGGCGGGGTGATCGGGCTCGATCTGTTCGACTCCCTGCTGTGGGACCACAGGGCCTGGGCCAAGAAGCGGGAGCTGGCGCTGGAGGACGGGGTCTTTCAGGACTTCACCATAGAGTGCGAGGAGATCCGCTTCCACTCCTCCCGGGCGGTGCTGAAAAACTTCAGCGTCAGCGCCAAGAACTTCGATGCCACCATGGAGCACACCAACCTGGACAAGGTGGAGGTGGTCTACAACGACAATGGGCGGATCGACCACAACGAGGCGAGCAAACTCTATCGCAATGCCAAGCGCCTCTTCTCCAGCGTGGGTGACACCGTCGATGCCGGCGAGTGTTACTACAAGGAGAAGCTGCACGAGATGAAGTCCCTGGCGAGCCCGCGGGAGCTGTACCGGGAGCGCTGGCTGCGAAGCGGTCCGATGACGAAGTGCTGGCTCTCCCTGTTGTGCTATCTCAAGTGCGCGGGCAAGTTCATCAGCTTCATCACCTGGGGGTTTGGGGAGCGTCCCATCAGAAGCCTGCTGATGTCGATGGGGGTGATCCTGCTGGCGACCCTGACCTATTTCCTGGCGCCGGAGTCTGCAACCCACGGCCATCTGGGGCGCTCTCTCTATTTCAGCATCGTCACCTTCGTGACCCTGGGTTATGGGGACATCTCCCAGACCTCCTCGCCGCTGCAACTGCTGTCGGCCATCGAGGCCTTCTGCGGCATGTTCCTGACCGGTCTCTTCCTCGCGGGTTTTGCCTCGAAAACCAAGCAGTATTGACGGGAGTGCCGGCGGCGGGTGCCATCAGTGCCCGCCTCCGGTGCCCTCCTGCTGTCTTCCCATCCCTCCCGGCTGGCCCGGCGACCCTGCTTGACGCAGCGGCGGTGGAGCGACTTTATTTAAAGTCATCGCATGCCATGGCAAGCGATGGCGCCACCAGCGCCCGGACATGACGCAATCAGAGGAGAAAGCCCGGTATCGATCCGCCAACCACCGATGTAGAGAAGGAATAACGCTATGATATTGAATCACTTATGGGGATTGTATGCCCATCCCCACACCGAATGGCATACCATAGACGAGCGGCACGACAGCTTCAGAAACAGTCTGACCCACATCCTGCTCGTGGCCCTTATCCCTCCCATCTGCGCCTACTATTCCGCCGTTCACATCGGCTGGAGCATCGGGGTCGGCGATCCCATCACCCTGACCGCCAACAGCGCATTCAAGCTGTCGGTCGCCATGTACGTGACCCTTATCATCGGCGTGCTGGCACTCTCCTATCTGGTGCACTGGATGGGGCATACCTTCGGCTCGGATCCTAGCTACACGACCTCGCTGGAGCTGGCGGCCTACACCTCCACGCCACTCTTCATGGTGGGCTTCTCCGCTTTCTTCCCGCATCTCTGGTTCGTGATGCTCATCGGTTTGGTCGGGCTGACCTATTCCGTCTACCTGCTCTATATCGGCGTGCCCATCTTGATGCACATCACCAAGGAGCAGGGATTCATCTACGCCAGCTCAGTGGTGACGGTCGGCCTGGTGTTGCTGGTCTGCGTGCTGGCTGCCACGGCCATCCTGTGGGGATCCGGCTTCGGTCCCGTCTTCACCCAGTAGCCGTGTATGCCGACGGCAACGACGACAAGGGCGCCTTGATGGCGCCCTTGTCGTTGATCTCTCGCCTGGTCGGCGTGTCTTTGCCAGACCCGGGAGGGAAGTCGTCTGCGTTGATCAGCGGGGATTCCCGCTGCCGATACCGAACGGGATGCGGTAATCGCTGCTCTGATCGCCGAGGCTGACGGTCAGGTTGCCCTGGGCGCGGCTCGGGATCTGTACCTGTTGGGTACCCATCAGGTTGGCGTGGACGGAGGCCACCAGATCACCGGATTCATCGCGCACCTCCAGCATGGGGTTGGCCTTGCCGGCCATGGCGGCGCTGGCATGCCAGTTCACGAACAGCACACCCGGGGTGGCGTTGAAGTCGGCGGGGACGGAAGCCTGGGCAACACCGGCACTCATCAGGCCTGCAACGGCCAGCATCTTGATCACGTTTTTCATGTTCATTCACTCTCTTGGTTTTTATGTCATTGGCAAGGCCTGACAGGCCTGCATCAATGCATCCTTGCAAGAGGTCATTCAAATGGTGTGTTGTTTTGTCACGGATGTTTGTCACCCATGTGTATGGGGGACTGCCATGAACGACCAGTTGTTTTGCGGCTTGGCGCTCCTGCCTAAGCGATGTGTGAATATTAAGCGCCTCACCCGGTCATTGTTAGCGAGATAAACTGGCCTACACGTTCAAAAAATGTGAATGATGTTCTGTGGGGAGGAAGCAGGCAGGTTGGGGGGGGGGTCACCCTTCAGGAGAGAGGTGCATGTCCCAGACCTGACACCGGATTGTCACATCCGGTGCGTACTGTGCGGCTTCATTTTCACACTTGTTCAAGGATGACTATGTTTCGCGTTTCCTCCCTTGCCGCCTGCGTGGCGGCCACCCTGCTGAGCGGCTGCAATTCGGGCAACGACTCCTCCTCGCCCGCCGTCGGCGACTATCAATACAGCACCAAGGCGGTCTATGCCGCCCGTCAGGCAATGAACAGCTATGAGGTTGCCCCTGAAGGCTTTAGTCCCGTCTTCACCGAGCTGGTCGCACGCCACGGCTCCCGCTCGCTGTCCAGCCCCAAATACGACGTGCTGACCAAGCTGGTGTGGGAGGAGGCCGCGAGGCAGGGGGCCTTGACCGAGCTGGGCCAACGGCTCGGCGCCAAGGTGGACGCCGTCACGGCCGCCAACCAGACCCTCGGCTATGGCCTGCTGAGTGCGCTCGGCAAGGAGGAGCACGCCAACCTGGCGACCCGGCTCGCCGAACGGCTGCCCACCCTGCTGACCACTGAATCGACTCCCCTCTGCCTCAAGGTCGAGACATCGGGCAAGGACCGCGCCAACGAAAGCGCCTACTTCTTCATGCAGAGCCTGGCCAAACGGGTCTCTCTGGTGACGGACAGCCCCGACTGTTACGTCAGCCAGGAGAACCCTTCCGAGATCGACAAGGGGCTGCGCAACAAGTTCGAGCTCTACTTCCACAAGACCGAGCCACAGGGGGAGTACACCCGGTATCTGCCCACCTTCCAGGCCTATCAGGCCTTTGTCGGGGACGAAGACAACGGGGTGGCTCCTGCTCCCGAGCTGACCGAGGTCCTCGATGCGCTCAAGGCCCTGCCCAGGACCCGGGTGATGGCCCGCGAGATGCTCGAGCGTCTCTACAGTAAAGCCTTCGTCGACGAGCTGGCCGCCGGGGTGGATTATGTGGCGGTGAATCCGGAAGACGGCGGCAAGACCCATGTGCGCGACGAGGTGGACGCCGCCCTCATGCTCTACAACCTCTTCATCATCGGCCCGGGGATGATCCGGGAGGCGCAGGCACAAGGCGGGTCCTGGGATCTCGAGCAGTTCATCACGCCAGAGGAGTCTGCCTGGTTCTCCTACCTCTCCGATGCCGAGGACTTCTACGAAAAGGGGCCGAGTCTTGCCAGCCAGAGCGCCACCTACGCCGTGGCCCAGCCCCTGCTTGACGGCCTCTTCAACGAGGTACAGACCCAGGTGGTGGAAGAGGCGGGCGAGCATGTCGCCAAGCTGCGCTTCGCCCATGCGGAGACCCTGATCCCGCTGGCGGCCCTGATGAAGCTGGAAGGGAGTCGCCAGAGCGCCCAGCCCGGCGTGCTGATGAGCCAGGAAAACAACGAATGGCGTGGCGGCTGGGTCTCTCCCTATGCGGCCAACATCCAGTGGGATGTCTACCGCAACGAGGCCGGCCGGGTGCTGGTGAAGATGCTTTACAACGAGAAGGAGCTCGCCTTCAAGGCAGGTTGCGCCCCCATTGCGGTGGGCAGCTTCTTCTATGACTTCGGCGAGCTCAAACGCTGTTACGACTACTCGTCCTGACGCGCTCGTGCCATCCCCGGGGCCGGTCATCGCCGGCCCCGTTTTTTTGGTTCAGGCGGAGCCGGCTTGTCGACGACCCGCCTGCCAGGTGGTGCCCATGGAGGCGGCGATGATGGCGGCTATCCCGAGCCATTGGGACGGGGGCAACTGCTCGCCCAGCCATACCAGTCCCATCAAGGCTCCCATGGCCGGTTCACCGCTGGTGAGAATGCCGTAGCTCTTGAGGGGAAGGCGGCGCAGGGCAAACATCTCGAAAGAGTAGGGGATGGCGCTCGAGAGCAGCCCCACCCCGATGATGGTGAGGATCACGGGGACGGTGAATGACGCCTCGATCGCCCCCTCCAGCCCGAAGGGCAATACCAGCAGGGTGCCCACCCACATGCCCAGCGCCGGAGCCTGTGCGCCCAGCAAGGCTCCTGCCCGCTTTCCGGTGAGCATATAGAGCCCCCAGAAGAGGCCAGCCCCGAGAGCCAGTGCGGCCCCCAGGGGATCGATGGCCTGCTGTGTTGCCCGCAGGGGCAAGAGCAGCAGCAGCCCGGCGATGGCCAGTATCAGCCAGATGAAGTCTGCCCGGTGGCGTGAGGAGAGCAGGGCCACTGTCAGGGGGCCGATGAACTCGATGGCCAGGGCTACGCCGAGGGGAATGCGTGCGATGGCGAGATAGAAGAGCAGGTTCATGGCCCCAAGCGACAGGCCGTAGGGGATGGCGCCCAGCAGGGTGCGTCGGTCGAGGGGGGCACGCCAGATGCGAAACACCAGGGAGAGAAGGAGGGCGGCGCACCCCAGCCGGAACAGGGTCGTACCTGCGGCTCCCAGCAGGGGAAACAGGGATTTGGCCAGGGAGGCGCCGAGGGTGATCGACAGCATGGCGAGCAGGACGGCCAGAAGAGAGGAGAGGGCATTGGGATTGGGTTGCATGGTATTCATACCGGGCAGGACGATGGGCAGTAAAATATATCTGGAGACTTGGGTAAAACCGGTCTAATACTGGCCTTGTGCGATAATTTTTATCTAATGAACCCCATGACCGACAAATTTGACCTGCTCATCCTCGCCGAGCTGCAACAGGATGCCCGTCTGCCCACGCCGGAGCTGGCCCACAGGGTCGGTCTTTCCGCCCCTGCCTGCTACCGCCGCGTCCGCGCCTTGCGGGAGTCGGGTCTCATCGAGCGGGAAGTGGCGCTGGTGGCACCGTCCACCATGGGCTGGCCCATCACCATGCTGGTGCTGGTGACCCTGGAGCGGGATCATGGCCGCATCGTCGATGAGATGATCGCCAGCCTGCAGCGGGAACCCGAGGTGATGGATCTCTGGTATGTGACGGGGGAGCAGGACTTCGTGCTGCAAGTGGCCGCCAGGGACATGCAAAGTTACGAGCAGTTCACCCGTCGGGTGCTCCATGCCAGGGACCAGGTGCGCAGTTTCAAGACTCTGGTGGTCATGGGACAGCACAAGCGTTGCGGCGCCTTGCTGCCCGGGTAAAGAGGGGGCTGCGCCGAAGCCTTGCCGGCATTGCGGGAGCGCCGTCAGGGAAACGAACAGGGGCAGGTACGGCCTGCCCCTTCTGTGTCAGCCAGGTGCCCCGGGCGCCAGCTCCTCTGCCGTCATGGGGCGCAAGACCCGGCAGGGATTGCCGACCGCCACCACGCCTGCCGGAATGTCTCTGGTGACAACGGACCCCGCCCCGATGACGCTGTTGTCCCCTATGGTGACGCCCGGGCAGATGACGACGCTGCCCCCAATCCAGACGTTGTTGCCGATGCGCACCGGCTTGCCGAACTCCACCCCCTTGATGCGAGGCGCTACCGCCACCGGGTGGGTAGCGGTGTAGATCTGCACTCCGGGGGCCAGCAGCACGTTGTCGCCTATGTGTACCTCGCACACATCCAGGATGGTGCAGTTGAAATTGGCGTAGAAATTCTCGCCGACAAAGATGTTGGCGCCATAGTCGCAGAAGAAGGGGGGCGTGATGAAACAGCGTTCTGCGCGGCCACCCAGCAGGCGGGTGAGGCGCTCATCCCAGCCAGGGGCATCGGTTCGCTCCCGGTTCAGTTCTCCCAGCAGGGCGCGACACTGCTCCCGCGCAGCCCGCAGTTCGGGGTCCCCTGCATCATAGGGCGCTCCCGCCACCATCTTCTGCCACTCGGGGCCACGCACGGCGGGCCGCTGCACTGTTGTTGCGTCAGTCATCATTGCTCCATCAGCCAGATCAGGGATTCGTAAGGGCGCAGCTTGCAGGATTGCGGGCGGGCCGGGCTATCCGGGTAGTTGCCAAGCAGCAGTCGCCCCTCCCCGCTTTGCCGCTCGGCAGGCAAGGCAAATTCCACCGGCTCGCCGTAGAAGTTGCTCACCACCAGCAGGGTCTGACCGTTGGCGCGGCGGACATAGGCCCAGATCTGCGGGTGCCCTGCCAGCAGCTCCTGATAATCCCCCTGGGTGAAGATGGGATGGCTCTTGCGCAGGCGGATCAAATCCCGGTAGTGCCAGAACACCGAGTGCTGGTCGGCCAGCGCCGCCTCGGCATTGATCTCGGAATAGTTGGCGGCAGGCTTGAGCCAGGGCGTCCCGCTGGTGAAACCGGCGTTGGAGGCGGCACTCCACTGCATCGGGGTGCGGGAGTTGTCCCGGGACTTGGCACCGAGAATGGCGAGGATCTCGGCCTCGCTCATCCCTTCCGCCTGCTTGATGGCGAAGATGTTGCGACTCTCCACATCCTGATAGTCGTTGATGCGCTGATAGCCGGGGTTGGTCATGCCGATCTCCTCCCCCTGATAGATGTAGGGCGTCCCCTGCAGGCCGTGCAGCGTGCTGGCCAGCATCTTGGCGGCGACCACCCTATGCTCGCCCTCATCGCCGAAACGGGAGACGATGCGCGGCTGATCGTGGTTGCACCAGAACAGCGCCGACCACCCCTTGCCATGCATGCCGCTCTGCCAGTGGTTGAAGATGCGCTTGAGTTCGAGGAAATCGAACGGCGCCTTGGTCCACTTGTCGCCATTGGGGTAATCCACCTTGAGGTGATGGAAGTTGAACACCATGGAGAGCTCGGAGCCATCGAGGGCGCCATAGCGCTGGCAGTGCTCCAGAGAAGTAGAGGACATCTCCCCCACCGTCATGGCGCCGACAGGAGCAAACACGTCGCGGCTCACATCCTGCAGGAATTCGTGGATGCGCGGCCCGTCGGTGTAGAAGCGGCGGCCATCTCCACTGTCGTCGCTCGGGAAGCGCTGATCCTTGGAGATAAGGTTGATGACGTCGAGCCGGAAACCGTCCACCCCCTTCTTGGCCCAGAAGTGGATGATGTTTTTCACCTCGGCACGTACCGCCGGGTTTTCCCAGTTGAGATCCGCCTGCTCGCGGGCAAAGAGGTGCAGGTAGTACTGGCCGGTGGCCGGGTCCAGCTCCCAGGCGCTGCCGCCAAACTTGGATTGCCAGTTGTTGGGCACGCCGCCGTCCACCGGATCTTTCCAGATGTAGTAGTCGCGATAGGGGCTGTTCTTGTCTCCCAGCGCCGACTTGAACCAGGCGTGCTCGGTGGAGGTGTGGTTGACCACGATATCCATCACGATGCGGATGCCGCGCGCATGGGCGGCGGCCAGGAGCGCTTCGAAATCGCTCATGGTGCCGTAGGCCGGATCAATATTCAGGTAGTCGGCGATGTCGTAGCCGTTGTCCACCTGGGGGGAGACATAGACCGGGGTCAGCCAGAGGGCATCGACGCCGAGGGTCTTGAGGTAGTCGAGGCGGGCCATGATCCCCTTGAGATCACCGGTGCCACGGGCGCCGGAATCCTGAAAGCTTTTGGGGTAGATCTGGTAAATCACGGCGCTTTGCCACCAGGGTGTCTGTGTCATGGTTGGTTCGCTCATTGGTTGAAACCGGATTAGTTGGAACAGGGCAACGATAAAGGGCGGAGCCAGGGCTCCGCCGAGGTTGTGTGGATCAGGCCGTGGCCAGATCCAGCTTGCCGGCAGCCTGCTGGCGCTTGTAGACCAGCAGGGTCAGCAGGGCGGGGACCACGATGGCCACCAGCATGGCGATGGCGTAGATGCCCCAGTATTGCGGCTGGATGGAGAGGATGCCCGGCAGGCCGCCCACCCCGATGCCGTTGGCCATCACCCCGGCGAAGCCGCAGATGAGAGCCGCACAGCTTGAGCCCACCATGGCGCACAGCATGGGGAACTTGTACTTGAGGTTGATGCCGTACATGGCCGGCTCGGTCACCCCGAGATAGGCGGAGATGGCGGCCGGGACCGAGATCTCCCGCTCGTTCTCCTTGCGGCTGATCAGGATGATGCCGACGACCGCAGACGCCTGGGCGATGTTGGAGAGGGCGATCAGCGGCCAGATGGGGGTGCCGCCCATGCTCTGCATCAGTTGCAGGTCCACCGCGTTGGTGGTGTGGTGGATGCCGGTGATGACCAGGGGCGCATAGAGGAAGCCGAACAGGGCGGCGCCGATGGGGGCAAACGAACCCGTCATGGCCGCCTTGGCGGCAAAGCCGACGCCGTCACCAATCCAGCGGCCGAACGGACCGATCAGGGCGTGGGCCACGATCACCGCCAGCAGCAGGGAGATGAAGGGCACAATCACCAGGTAGAGATAGGCCGGGATGATGCGCTTGAGGCTGGTCTCCACCCAGGCGAGGAAGACACCCGCCAGCAGGGCCGGAATGACCTGGGCCTGATACCCTACCTTCTGGATGACGAAGAGGCCGAAGTCCCACACTTCCGGGGTCTGCTGGCCGATGCCATAGGCGTTCATCAGTTGCGGCGACACCAGCGTGATACCCAGCACGATGCCGAGGATCTCGGAGCCGCCCATCTTCTTCACCGCAGACCAGCAGACACCCACCGGCAGGAAGTGGAAGATGGCTTCACCCAGCAGCCAGAGGAAGGCGTGCACCTGGGCCCAGAACTGGCTGATCTCGGTGAGGGTGTGGGTGCCGTCGTCGAACATCTTGATGTCGCCGATGACGTTGCGAAAGCCCAGGATCAGACCACCGGTGATGATGGCGGGCAGCAGGGGGACGAAGATCTCCGCCAGGTGGGAGATGCCGCGCTCCAACGGGTTCATGTTGTGGCGGGCGGCCTGTTTGGCGGCCTCCTTGCTGCCGCCGCTCACGCCGATCTCCTGGGTGAGCGCCTTGTACCACTGATCCACCTCGTTGCCGATCACCACCTGGAACTGGCCACCCTGGGTGAAGCTCCCCTTCACCGAAGGGATGGTCTCGATGGCCTTGGGATCGGCCTTGGCCGGATCGGCCAGCACGAACCTGAGCCGGGTCAGGCAGTGGCTGACAGTGGTGATGTTCTCTTTGCCGCCGATCCGCTCGATCAGCTGCGCCAGATGCTGTGTGTTGACTTTTGACATGAGCCTTCCCTCTGTGACTCCATGAATAATGGTCGTGTCTTTACCGGCTGGCCAAGGACCGCCCGTTTATTGGTATCGTTCCCAATCAGCATGAAGCCAGTGGCTGGCATCGGCAATGGGAACGTTCCCAATTCGTGGCGCTGGTCACAAAAAGCGCAAAACGCCGGGAATGGAGGAAAAGATAGACTACAGGGGCTGACAGGGGGCGATGGTCGCTCTGGGGGGTTGCCCCTCTTCAATCTGGTCGAGCAGCTGTCTGGCGGCCAGGATGCCGGCATCCTTGTAGCCGAAATCCAGGCTGAGGGTGTTGGCAAAGAGGAACGTCAGCATGGGATTGCTGCCAAGGCCGCTCACCAGGATGTCGGTGCGACCCTGCTCCTGCAGGTATTTGGCGGCGCCGATGGCCAGGGTGTCGCTGGCACAGACCATGGCCTGGGTGGTGGGGGTGAGCAGCTCGGCCGCGAGCCGATAGCCGCTTTGCAGACCGAGATCCCCGAGGGCGCTGCGGGGCGTGCGCCCCTGTTCCCGACAGTAGTCGAGGTAAGCCTGATGCCGACGCAGCCCAGTGGTGAGATCGCTGCGTTCCACCCCGAGATAGGCGACCTCGGTCAGGCCACGCTCCCCGAGGTGGGCGAGCACGGCGCGCACCGCCCCGTCATCGTCGAAGCAGACCGACGAGAAGCCGGGGCGCTCGCGGGCCATCAGCACCAGTTTCTCCCTGAGCGGCGCCATGGCGGCATAGTCCAGATCGTTGAAGGCAAACAGGATGATGCCGTCCACCCCGCGCCGCTCCAGCACCGCCAGGTGCTCGCTCACCTTGGCGGGGGAGAACTTGCTCTCCATCAGCACGGCGTCGTAGCCACGCTGGTAGAGGGTCTCCAGCATGCCGCGCACCGCCTGGTTCTCGGAGCTGGAGTCGAGGCGCGACACTACGATGCCGACCACCTGCTGGCTCTGGCTGCGCATGGCCCGCGCCGATTTGCTCGGGACGAAACCGTGCTGGGCGATCACCGATTCGACCCTGGCCCTGGTCTGGGCATTGACCTTGGGATCCTGATTGAGCACCCGGGAGACGGTCGACTTGCCGACTCCGCTGAGGCGAGCGATATCGAGGATGGTCAGTTTCTTTTCCATGGGGGATCCGTGACAGGGGAGGGCGACAACCGGGATGCAGACATTGTTGTGATTAACTCCTGTGAATACAAGCCCATGGCGTTAGAATGCCCTTTCCCAGGCGACTTTCTTCGCCGTTGCACAGGACGCGCATCATGGATCTGTTGGCAAGTCTGCACTTCTCTCTCTCCATCACGGGCCCCATCTGTCTGGTGCTGGTACTCGGCATCTGGCTCAAGCGGCTGGGTCTCTTGCCCGACAGCTTCGTCGAGTCCGCCTCCCGTCTGGTGTTCCAGGTCACCCTGCCAGCTCTCTTGTTTCTAAGCATGGTGCGCACCGATTTTTCCACCATGCCTAGCCCCTGGCTCATCCTCTACGGCCTGCTCGGCACCCTCGCCGGTTTCCTGGTGCTGGAGGTACTGGCGGCCCGTTTCATCAGCGAGCAGAAATTGCGGGGCATCTTCGTGCAGGGCAGCTTTCGCGGCAACATGGGGATCATGGGGCTGGCCTATGTGCAAAACGCCTACGGCCCGGAGGGGATAGGGGCCGCCGCCCTGCTGGTGGGCTCCATCACTGTGCTCTACAACGTGCTCGCGGTGATCACCCTGACCCGCAGCCTGGGGGGCGGAAAGGGGCTCGCCCCCATACTCAAGGGGATCGTCAAAAACCCCCTCATCATCGCCATTCTGGCGGCCCTGCCCTTCGGTCTGCTCGGCATCGAACTGCCTCAGCTGGTCATCAGCACGGGCAACTATTTCGCCAACATGACCCTGCCGCTGGCCCTGCTGTGCACCGGCGCCAGCCTCAACCTCAAGGCCCTGCGCGGCGGCGCCATGCTGACCGGCTGGGCCACGGTCAACCGGTTGTGCTGCATCCCCATGCTGCTGGTGCTGGGGGCCTGGGCGCTCGGTTTCAGCCCTCAGGCCCTCGGCATCCTGTTTCTCATCAGCTCGACCCCCACCGCCGCCGCCAGCTATGTGATGACCCGCGCCATGGGCGGTGACAGCGCCCTCGCGGCCAACATCATCGCCACCACCACCCTGGGCTCGCTCGTCACCACCAGCCTGGGGGCCGCCCTGATGAACTACCTGGGACTGATGGGGTGATGGGGCGCCGCCATGATGCACGACCCGGGGTTGACGGGATCGGCATTCGCCCTTGACCTTGCCGGAGGCGGCAGCTTTAGGCTGAGGTCACATCGACAGAGGAGAGAGCCCATGACCATCGAACTCACCGTTACCGGCATGTCCTGCGGCGGTTGCGCTGCCAGCCTGCAAAAGGCCTTGCTGGCCCAGCCAGCAGTCCGCACCGCCACGGTCGACTTTGCCAGCCGCCAGGCTGTCATCGAGAGTGAGCTGAGCAAAGCCGAGTTGATCGCCCTGATCGAGGCGAGAGGCTTTCAGGTAGAGTGAATTATCACTTAATTGGTATAAATCAGACTAATATTCTGTTTACTTCTTTTTATTGGTGAGAATGATCACTTAAATCCCGTTTAAAAAGAATAAAAATGCTGCAATTCCCTCATCCAAAAGGATTGCAGCATGACCCTTCCCATTCGCAAGACCCTGATCGCCGCCGTGCTCGGCCTGACCCTCTCCCCCATGGCCATGGCGCTGCCCAGCGTGCACATTCTGGCCACCGGCGGCACCATCGCCGGGGCGGGCCAGTCCGCCACCCAGTCCAACTACGAGGCCGGCAAGGTGGCCATCGAGACGCTGATCGCCGCCGTGCCCGAGATGAAAAACGTGGCCGACGTGCAGGGTGAGCAGGTGGTCAAGATCGGCTCCCAGGACATGAACGACGAGGTGTGGCTCACGCTGGCCAAGCGGGTCAACGCGCTGCTGGCCAGGGATGACGTGGACGGTATCGTCATCACCCATGGCACCGACACCATGGAGGAGACCGCCTACTTCCTCAACCTGACCGTCAAGAGCGACAAGCCGGTGGTGCTGGTGGGCGCCATGCGCCCCTCCACCGCCATGAGCGCCGACGGCCCCATGAACCTCTACAACGCCGTGGTGACCGCCTCTGACCCCGCCTCAAAGGGGCGTGGCGTCATGGTGGCAATGAACGACACCGTGCTGGATGCCCGCGACGTCACCAAGACCAACACCACAGGAGTGCAGACCTTCGCCTCCCCCAACTTCGGCCCGCTCGGCTACATCCACAACGGCAAGATCGACTACCAGCGCAGCCCGGCCCGTCTGCACACCAGCAAGACCCCGTTTGACGTGAGCAAGCTCGACAAGCTGCCCCAGGTCGGCATCGTCTACAGCTACGCCAACGCCTCGGACCTGCCGGCTAAGGCCCTGGTGGATGCCAAGTTTGACGGTATCGTTAGCGCCGGGGTGGGCAACGGCAACCTCTACCACACCCTGTTCGACACCCTGGCCAAGGCGAGCAAGGACGGCATTCGCGTGGTGCGTTCCGCCCGCGTGCCGACCGGTTCCACCACCCTGGATGCGGAGATCGACGACGCCAAGTACGGCTTCGTCGCCGCCGAGACCCTCAACCCGCAGAAGGCGCGGGTGCTGCTGATGCTCGCCCTGACCCAGAGCAAGGATCCGGCCCAGATCCAGCGCTGGTTCCAGCAGTTCTGAGACCTCGGCTCGGCCTGATTGAGACTACTTTGTGAGATGAAGGGCAGGATGGGATCCTGCCCTTTCTTGTTGCGCCAGAGGCAGATGCTGGCCCTCAGCTCATCATCAGCCAGCCGCAGAAACTCAGGTAAACCAGTCCCACCAGGGCGAGCCTGCCCGCCGTCATCCGCTCCCGACTGAACCCCCTCCACAGCAGCGCGACCGCCAGCAGCGTCACCAGGGAGGAGGCCATCATGGTGCTATCCAGCAGCCAGGGAGTGAACAGCAGGCAGAACGCCTTGGGAATGGTGCCCTGGATCATCATGGCCCCGGAGATATTGGCCAGTGCCAGCCGGTGTTTGCCCTGCCGCACCCAGATGAGCACGTTCATCAGCTCGGGCATTTCGGTGGCCACCGGGCTCAGCAACAGGGCCGCCAGCACCGGAGAGAGGCCGAACAGCTCGCCCATGCTCTCCAGCTGGTGAACGAACAGCTGGGCCGCCAGCGCCACCACACCGAGCGCCACCAGGGTTTGCAGCAGCACCTTGCCGAGCGCCGGGATCCTGGCGTGCGGATCCAGCTTGAGGGGGGAGGGCAATTCGGCATCGTGGCTGTCGGTCTGTTTCAGCTCACGTCGCACATAGAGGAGGTAGATCAGCACGAACAGGGGGGCCAGCCAGGTTTTACCGGTGAAGGCCATCATGCCAAGCAGCACGGCCAACAGGAAGGTGCCGGCAAACCAGGCCTGATCGCGGCCTATCTCCCGCTGCACCTCGCTATTGATGGCTCTGTGCTCCCGGTTCATGCACAGCAGCAGGGTCACGCCAACGGCGGCATAGCCAAGGGTGGAGAGCACTAGGGGACCGCCGAGGGCCGCACCTATGCCTATCTGCTGCTGGGCGGGGGCATCCCCCATCAGCAGGGCGGTCAGGGTGACGATGCATTCGGGCAGGGCCGTGCCGAGGGCGGCCAGCAGAGAACCGGTGGCGCTTTGGGACAGTTTGAAATGATGGCCGGTCCATTCGATGCCGTTGACGAAGTATCCGCAGGACAGATAGATGGTGACGGCAGAGATCAGAAATAACAGCAAGGTTATCAGCATGATGAGTAACCGCCAGGCGAGCAGAACAACCGATGGACCCGATACGGCTCGCCCGGCTGGCGTGCGTATCGAGGCCAAAGGTCTTGCAGGACGACAGGTGCTATCGCCGCCCATGCCATGGATCTGCGGATCCAAGAGTGTTGACATGGGCCCTGCCCGGATTTCGGGCGGGTTGCTACTCCCCAGTGACAGTGCGGGCTTTTTACCAAGTGGCTCGGTGAGTCGCAAGGCCAACAGGAGATGATCCGCGCGACAAGTTGTAAAAGGATGTGACAACCCCCTCGACTCTCCCGTCCGAGATCCTGATCTTTTTACGGGGATCCTTGTGCTGGCACAGCGATTGCTACGAGTTGGCTACTGTCCACATTGACTTGGGAAGGGTGAACGATGAAACGGTGGATCCAACATTTTTACCAGCTTAATCGCCTCAACTGGCTGATGGTCTGGCTGCTGCTTTGCTGCAGCATCATCCTGCTGTTTCCGGCCGGATTGATGAAAGGTGCCGTGAGCCAGTGGGCCACGGCTCATGCGGCCTGGCTTGGGGTCGGCATGTTGATCGCCATCTCCTATTTCTGCAGTCAGGGCTTCCTGATCGCCTGGGAGTGGGCCTGTGACGAGTGGCAGTCCCGCCGCCAGCAGGATCAACTGGCCCAGATGATTGGCTTCCTCGACTTCAACGAGAAGGCGGTGCTGCGGGAGTTCGTACTGCAACGGAAAAGCGTCATAAACCTGCCGATCACCGAACCCGCCGTCAAAAACCTGATGGATGCCGGCGTGCTCACCTACGCCTACGGCAAGCCGACGCGAGAGAAGGAGGACGAGAACCAGATCCGCGCCCTGATGATCGCCCTGCCAGCGCGCCCTCTGCTGACCTACAAGGTTCTGGGGCTGTCGCGGGGCAAGATGAGCGACGAGCAGGTGGAGCAGATCATGAATGCCAGGCCCAAATTCGCGCAGAAAAGCCTCCAGCGCTGACCTTTCCCCCCATGAAAGAAAAGAGCCGGACATCTGTTCCGGCTCTTTGCTGTCTGGCGTTGCTTATTCGGTTCTGGCCTTGAGGTAGCCGGCGTAGTCGGGCACCTGGACGCTGAATGCCTGCTGCATGTGCGGGCTGTCCATGATGAAGTCCGCCGTCGCCTCGTTGGTGGCGACCGGGATGTTCCAGACGGCCGCGAGGCGCAGCAGGGCCTTGACGTCAGGATCGTGGGCGGCGGGATTGAGGGGATCCCAGAAGAAGATCATCACGTCTATCTTCCCTTCGGCGATGAGGGCGCCGAGCTGTTGATCCCCTCCCATGGGGCCGGAGAAGAGGCAGGTAATGGGCAGCTGCGCCTTCTTGCCGAGCAGGGTGCCCGTGGTGCCGGTCGCATAGAGATGGTGGAGCTTGAGCTCCTCCTTGCGGCGCAGCACCCAGTTCAGCAGAGGGGCTTTCATGTTGTCGTGAGCCACCAGGGCAACCCGTTTGTGGGGCGCCATCTCGCGTGCAATCAGTTCCATGGAGGTCATCCGTAGCAAAATGATGGGAATGGGGTCGTATCCTAATCGAAAGCGGCGCCTGCCGCTGCCCCATGCATCGTAACTGTGATCCCGGAGGCGGTTCAATCCGGCGCCTGCCACCCTGGCAGCCTCTGGCCTGCCTTGTCAGCAGCCAGGTTGGCTACCGTATCGTAGGGCAAGATCTCTGCCGCTGGTGCCATGAAAAAACCCGCCTGGGCGGGTTGGGATTGTCTCTTGATGTCATCGCGATTCAGGATGACTCGGCATGGAGCTGGGATTGCTGGTAGTTTTCCAGACCGATACGAGCGATGAGATCGAGCTGGGTTTCCAGCCAGTCCACATGCTCCTCTTCATCTTCCAGGATCCCCTGAAACAGGTCGCGGCTGACGTAGTCCTGCACGGACTCGGCATAGGTGATGGCGACTTTCAGGTCGGGGATGGCGTCCATCTCCAAAGACAAGTCACAGCGCAGCATCTCTTCCACCGTCTCACCGATGCGCAGCTTGCCCAGATCCTGCAAGTTGGGCAGCCCTTCCAGAAACAGCACCCGCTTGACCAGCTCGTCGGCATGTTTCATCTCATCGATGGATTCGTGATACTCCTTGTGCCCCAGCCCTTTGAGGCCCCAGTCATCATAGATGCGGGCATGCAGGAAGTATTGGTTGATGGCAACCAGCTCATTGGCCAGCACCTTGTTGAGGTGGGCAATGATTTTGGGATCTCCTTTCATCGACATTACTCCTCGTGTTCGAGCCTAGGCAACGATCACTAGAGCTTAGTCCAGAAACATGACCATAACGTGATGGGGAAAGTCGTCCCCTGGAGGGCAGAAGGAGAGATGAAGACGAGAAGTCGGCGGTTTTACGCCACTTCGTAATAGAGCGGTGCCTGCTCTGACTCCATCTTGTCGATTTCGGTAGCGATGATCTCCATCGCCATGCGCACACATTTACCACATTGGGTACCGACTTCCAGCGACTGTTTCAACTGTCGGAATTCAGTCTTGCCTGCCTGTACTGCCTTGCGGATCTGGTTATCTGTGATGCCGCGGCACAAACACACGTACATAATCTGGACCTCATGCTGGAATGAGATGAAATCTAAATGAGAATGGTTCGTAGTGCAAAGAACGAATGGTAATAAGATCCCGTGCTTGCCAGTGATTCCACCCTTGGGGAGAATGCCTTCATCAGAGAGGATGCGAACATGTTCAAAAATCTATTCAATGCCCTGTTCAAGGGAGAGATCGCCCAGAGCCCCGAGGTTGAGCCCATCGAATACATGGGCTATCTCATCTATCCCGAGCCCATGGCGGAAGGGGGGCAATACAGGCTGGCCGGTCGCATCACCAGGGAGATCGACGGGCAATTACAGACCCATCGCTTCATCCGCTCCGATCTCTTTGCCAACCCGGCGGATGCCGAGCGCTTCATGGTGCAAAAGGCCCATACCTTCATCGACCAGATGGGGGAGCGCATGTTTGAACCCCGCGTGAAGCCAGACGTCAGCCCCGCTCCATGATGTCAGCCGAGCTGCTCGCCTTGCGCCACGCTATCGCTCATGCCGGCGAGCGGCGTCTGATCTGGCTGGAAGGGGAGGAGGATGACTGCATCGTTCGTGCCGAATCCTTGCTGTGGGGGGCGGTGTTCTGGCTGGGGCAGGGTCCTGAGCGTCATGCTCCGCAGCCTGCCGCCAAGGCGCTTCAACGGCTCGGTCAGGAGTGCGACACCCTGGTATTCAATGCCTTCAGCGGTTTTCACCCCGATGCATTCGGTGCCTTGGCGGGGACATTGAGGGCTGGGGGGCTCTTGCTTCTGCTGACCCCGCCGCGGGAGGCATGGCCGACCTACCCAGACCCTGATCGTCAGAGGCTGGTCGCCCAGCCAGAGGAGGTCGATCGTGCCGGGCAGGGGTTCATCTCCCGTCTGGTACGATTGCTGGAAGAAGATCCGGCGCGAGATCTGACGCCTGCCTCTTGTGATATTACCTGGCAGCCTCTCGACGGGGACCGGCCGCTGAGCGCGGATCAGGCCCGTGCGCTGCCCGCCATCCAGAACGTGTTGCACGGCCATCGCCGTCGCCCCCTGGTGCTGAGCGCCGATCGCGGTCGTGGCAAGAGCGCCGTGCTGGGGCTGGCGAGCGCCGACTTGCTGAGTCGGGATCCGGCCTTGACGATAACGGTGACTGCCCCTTCCCACGCTACAGTAGCGACACTTTTTGCCCATGCAGAGCGCGCGCTGGCAGAGATGCCTGAGCGGCTGGCCGGTCTGAGCTATGTGTCCCCTGATCGGGTGGCTCAAGGAGACGTGCTGGCGGATCTGCTGCTGGTAGATGAAGCCGCCGCCATCCCGACCCCACTGCTGGAGGCCATGCTGGCCCGCCACAGTCGTATTGTCTTCGCTACAACGGAGCACGGCTATGAGGGGACGGGGCGCGGCTTTCATCTGCGCTTCAAGCGGATACTCGATGAGCAAACCCCGGATTGGCAGGAGCTGCACCTGGTGGAGCCCATTCGCTGGAGCCTGAGCGATCCGCTGGAGCCTCTGATTTTCCGGCTCCTTGGTCTGAATGCCGACATATCGGCACCTCATCCCCCGACATCACCGACCTGGCGCCTGGTCGGACAAGATGAGCTGGCCCGTGATGACGCGCTGCTCAATCGGGTGTTCGGCCTGCTCGTGCTGGCTCACTACCAGACCAGCCCCAGTGATCTGCGGTATTTGCTGGAGGGGCCGGATCTCGACATTCATCTGATGGAGCAGGGACAGGAGTTGCTCGGGGTGGCGCTGGTCGCGCGGGAGGGCAATATCCCCCCTGATCTGGCGCACGCGATCTGGGCCGGACGAAGGCGCCCTCGTGGACATCTGCTGCCCCAGTCGCTGCTGGCCCACGCCGGTTTCGTGACGGCGGGGGAGCGCTCTTATGCCAGGGTGATGCGCATCGCCATCCATCCTGCCCTTCATCGTCTCGGGCTGGGGTCCTGGTTGCTGGACAAGCTGGTTTCACATTATCGGGCATTAGGGGTCGATTATCTGGGATCTGCCTTCTCCGCCAGTCCAGATCTGCTGCCATTCTGGCTCAAGGCGGGATTGAAGGTGCTGCGTCTTGGTCTGCAGCGCGATGCGGCCAGCGGCAGTCATGCAGCTTTGCTGCTGATGCCGTTGCAATCGGAATATCACGCCGAGCTGGCGCAATGGCGACAGCGTTTCATGAGCCAGTTGCCGGCCCTGCTGGCTGGTGAACTCAAGAGGCTGGATACCGAACTGGTCTGGCTATCCCTCAGAGGCGGACCTGTCACTCATGTGCCGGATCTGGATGAATTCGAGCATCGGGAACTCGATTGCTTTGCCCACCATCACAAGCCATTCGAATTGTGCCAGGCGACACTGCAACGCTGGCTGCTCCGGCAAGTGATGATGCTGGATGCGTTGAGTCAGGATGAACGACGGTTGCTGATCGCCACCATCTGGCAATATGCGTCCTGGTCCGAGCTGGCTGCCCGACAGGGTGTCGCGGGCAAACCCGCCCTGATAAAAGCACTGCGCTCCCTGCTGGCCAGACTGCTGGCTCAGCAAGCACCAGCGGGCTGACCCCCGCCTCTGGCACGGCAGAAAACCACGGAGCCCGGGAGGACCCCATGGCCCCTCCCGGGTTCTGCACATCGATTCGACTCACCATGGCTGAAGCTCTCCCCGTTCAAGACGTGGCCACCCCGGGACCCGTTTCTCCCTCTTCCCTGCTCGCGTTTTGCCCATTGCCACTGCTCTGATGAGCCTGGTCAGGGCTGTCTGCATTTTGGTTTTTTCTGAATATGGGCTAATACTTGAATGTGAAATGAATTTTAATAAATGCATTATTTTCAGATGGTTAGCGTTGGGCGTATTGAATGCAGGCCATCTTCTCCAACGTGCACAGGGAGTGCAATGTGAGAAACGATGCAGCTCAGGCAGGTGCCGGAATGATGATGTGGTTCATCAGCAGCAGCGCCTTTGCCAATGAGATCCGGTTCAACATGACGCGCGGGGCGACCGCCATCAGCCAGCAGGTCTATGACCTGCACATGACGATTTTCTATATCTGTTGTGTCATCGGTCTGCTCGTCTTCGGCATCATGTTCTGGTCCATCGTGCACCATCGAAAATCGCGCGGTGCCAAAGCCGCCCAGTTTCACGAAAGCACCCGCATCGAGTTGCTGTGGACGGCCATCCCCGTGTTGATACTGATCGCGATGGCGGCACCGGCAACCTCGACCCTGTTGAAGATGGAGGATACCTCCAAGGCCGATCTCACCGTCCTCGTCACTGGCTCGCAATGGAAATGGCATTACAAATACCTCGAGTATCCGGTGGAGTTTTATTCCCTGCTGGCGACCAGCAAACAACAGATCTCCGGTGATGCCCCCAAGGGCGGCAATTATCTGCTGGAGGTGGATAACCCTCTGGTGTTGCCGGTCGGCAAGAAGATCCGTTTCCTGATGACCTCGGACGATGTCATCCACTCCTGGTGGGTTCCCGCCTTCGCCGTGAAAAAAGATGCCAATCCTGGCTACATCAACGAATCCTGGACGCGGATCGACAAGCCGGGCACCTATCGTGGGCAGTGCGCCGAGCTGTGCGGCAAGGATCACGGTTTCATGCCCGTGGTTGTGGTGGCCAAATCCGCAGAGGAGTTCGAGACGTGGATTGCCAGGAAGGGAGACGAGCAGGCAACCGCCAAGGCACAGCAACAGGCGCAGGCAGCGGAGACCATGACGTTGCCACAAGCCATGGCGCTGGGGGAGAAAGTCTATCTGGGCCACTGTGCGGCCTGTCATCAGCCCGCGGGTACCGGATTGCCCGGCATCTTCCCGGCGCTCAATGGCAGCAAGGTGACCACACAGGCGGAGCATCGTGCCCAGCATCTGGATACGGTGTTGCATGGCCGGAGTGGTACGGCGATGCAACCTTTTGGCAAACAGTTGACGGCACAGGAACTCGCCGCCGTCATCACCTATGAACGCAATGCCTGGGATAACAAGACCGGTGACCTTGTGCAGCCAGCCGAGGTGCAGTCCCTTCTCAACGCGGCCAATCCGGACAAGGACAAGTGAGGCGTCGGCATGAGTGATGGAATCACGGATACCCCGCACAGCGAACATGTCCACCAGCCAGCGGCCGGTCTGAGGCGCTGGCTCTACACCACCAATCACAAGGACATCGGTACCCTCTATCTGTGCTTTGCCCTCACCATGTTCTTTACCGGTGGCGCCATGGCCATGGTGATCCGGGCAGAACTGTTCCAGCCCGGACTGCAACTGGTGGAACCCCTGTTTTTCAACCAGATGACCACAGTACACGGCCTCATCATGGTCTTTGGTGCCGTCATGCCCGCCTTCACCGGCCTCGCCAACTGGCTGATCCCCATCATGATTGGGGCCCCTGACATGGCACTGCCCCGCATGAACAACTGGAGCTTCTGGATCCTGCCGTTTGCTTTCCTCATCCTCCTGTCGAGCCTGTTTATGGAGGGAGGCGGCCCCAGTTCTGGCTGGACCTTCTATGCCCCCCTGTCTACCCAGTACAGCGGCAACAGCACGGCCCTGTTTGTCTTTGCCATTCACATCATGGGGATCTCCTCCATCATGGGGGCCATCAACGTCATCGTGACCATCTTCAACCTGCGGGCGCCGGGCATGGGCTGGATGGAGATGCCGCTGTTTGTCTGGACCTGGCTGATCACGGCGTTTCTGCTCATCGCTGTCATGCCGGTGCTGGCGGCTGCGGTGACCATGGTGCTGACGGACAAGTATTTCGGGACCAGTTTCTTCGATGCGGCTGGTGGGGGGGATCCTGTCCTGTTTCAGCACATTTTCTGGTTCTTCGGGCACCCGGAAGTCTACATCATGATATTGCCGGCTTTCGGCATCGTCTCCTGCATCATTCCGACCTTCTCCCGCAAGACGCTGTTCGGTTATCGCTCCATGGTCTATGCCACCAGCAGCATCGCCTTGCTCTCCTTCATGGTCTGGGCTCACCACATGTTCACCACCGGATTGCCCGTGGTGGCGGAGCTGTTCTTCATGTACACCACCATGCTGATCGCGGTGCCGACAGGGGTAAAGGTATTCAACTGGCTTGCCACCATGTGGCGTGGTTCTCTGACATTCGAGACCCCCATGCTGTTTGCCATCGCCTTCATCACTCTGTTCACCATTGGCGGTTTCTCCGGGCTGATGCTGGCCATGACACCGGCTGATTTTCAGTATCACGACACCTATTTCGTAGTGGCCCATTTCCACTATGTGCTGGTGACCGGTGCCGTCTTCTCGATCCTGGCTGCGGCCTACTACTGGTTGCCGAAATGGACGGGGCACATGTATGACGAGCGGCTCGGCCAATGGCATTTCTGGTGTTCGCTCGTCTCGGTCAATGTGCTGTTTTTCCCCATGCATTTTGTCGGGCTGGCGGGCATGCCTCGCCGCATTCCCGATTACGCCCTGCAATTTGCCGACTTCAACATGCTGATCAGCCTGGGGGGTTTTGCCTTCGGCCTGTCCCAACTGCTGTTTGTCTGGGGCGTGGTCAAATGCATCAGAGGCGGAGCCAAGGCGAGCGATCGGGTATGGGAGGGGGCCGAGGGGCTGGAATGGACGCTCTCTTCTCCCCCTCCCTATCACAGTTTCCAGACTCCGCCGGATATCCGGTCGGAAGAGCGTTAGGGAGGTCATATGACCCAGGTCAGTCATGCGCCCTTGCTCAGAAAACTGGCTCTGGTCGTGCTCGTCATGTTTGGTTTTGCCTTTGCGCTGGTGCCGCTTTATGACGTCTTCTGCCGGATCACCGGCCTCAATGGCAAGACGTCTGATCAAGCGGCCAGTACGGAGCGGGCGGTGATCGACAGCAAGCGGAGCATCCAGATCGAGTTTCTTGCTCATGCGGATACCCGGATGCCGTGGGAGTTCAGTGGTGAAACGGCTCGGCTGTCGGTGCGGCCGGGGGAGGTGAAAATGGTCAACTTTCGGGTGTTCAATCCCACGGAGCGGGCCATGGTGGGTCAGGCGGTCCCGTCGGTCTCTCCCGGTCCCGCCGCAGCCTATCTGAAGAAAGTGGAGTGTTTCTGCTTCAATCGCCAGGAGCTGAGGGCAGGGCAGAGCAAGCTGATGCCGCTCAAGTTCTATATCGATCCGGCACTACCGGACAGCATCAATACCATCACGCTTTCCTACTCGCTCTATGACATCACGGCGTCCGTACCTGCACCGGCACTCGCACAGAGGAAATGACCATGTCCAAGGTGAACCAGACCTATTATGTCCCGGACCAGAGTCGCTGGCCCATCATTGGTGCCATTGCACTGTTTTTCCTGGCGTTGGGGGCGGGACATCTGGTCAATGAAGTGGCGAGTGGGCAGACCGGTTTCGGCCGGTATCTGATGATGGCCGGTGTCGCCCTGCTGGCATTCATGTTGTTTGGCTGGTTCCGTCACATCATCCGGGAGTCCATGACCGGGCTCTACAGCGCCCAGATGGACAGATCCTTCAGGCAGGGCATGGTCTGGTTCATCTTCTCCGAAGTGATGTTCTTTCTGGCTTTTTTCGGAGTGCTGTTCTATGCACGCCAGCTTGCGGTGCCCTGGCTGGATGGTGCGGGCCACAGGGTGATGACGGGCCAACTGCTGTGGCCGGATTTCACCGCTCACTGGCCCCTGCTCAAGACGCCCGGCGGGGCCACGACCCAGGCCATGCCCTGGCAGGGGATCCCCCTCATCAATACCTTGATCCTGCTCGGCTCCTCCGTGACCCTGCTGTTTGCACACATGAGTCTGGAAAACGGCAGACGCATGCGGCTCAAGGGAATGTTGCTGGCCACCGTGGTGCTCGGGCTGACATTCCTGTGGTTTCAAGGCTATGAGTATCTGCATGCCTATCGGGATCTCGGGTTGCGGCTGGATTCCGGCATCTATGGCAATACCTTCTTCATTCTGACCGGGTTCCATGGACTGCACGTGCTGCTGGGCACCCTTTTCCTGACCATCATCTGGCTGCGAATCATGTTGAGGGATCATTTCACCCCACAGCGTCATTTCGCTTTCCAGGCTGCGGCCTGGTACTGGCACTTCGTCGATGTGGTCTGGCTCTGTCTGTTCGTCTTTGTCTACCTGCTTTGATGCCGTGCTCAGTAGGGGCGAGGGTTGGGCTCCAGCCAGCCCATCGCGAGAGAGAGCAGCAGTATGATGACCACCAGCAGGGAGAAGAAGACGCGCCGGCCCAGAGGTACCGACATCTTTTGCGTATTGCCTGCACTGAGCATCAGCCAGAGGGCGTGAAACAGCTGGCCGATGATGAGCAGCAGCATGAGTATCAGAACGACCTTGATCAACATCTTGGGATCCTCCTCGATATGCGCGATTCGGCTGCACGAGACAAGCGACGACCATGGCATCACAGACGCTGGTTCGTCTTGTTGTTCACTCTGGTGGTGACGGCCGGTTTGTGCAAGCTGGCGTTCTGGCAGTGGCAGCGCGCAATGGAAAAAACGGCCTGGCTGGCGCAGATGGCAAAGATGCAGCAGGCCGGGCCAAGGACATTGGCCCAGATCGACTGGCAACACCCGGAGTCACTGGATGGCCAGCCTCTGCAAGGGAAAGCCGAGTGGGTCAGCCCTTATGTCTGGTTGCTGGACAACCAGATCGTCAACGGGGAGGTTGGCTATGACGTGCTCATCCCGGTACGCGCAGAAGGAGGATCCTCACTGTTGCTGGTCAACCTGGGATGGGTGCCCGCGCCATCCGACAGGTCGCAATTACCCAATCCCGCCATCCCCGCCGCAATGACCCTTGAAGGTGTGCTGCGCATGGCTCCCGGCGGCTTCCTGCTGGGACAGAACATAGAACCAGGCCCCTACCCGAACCGGCTGCAATCCATCAGGGTCGAGACCCTGCGACAGGCAATCGGAGCCCCGCTTGCAGACGCAGTGTTGTATCAAAGACGAACCCCACTCCTCTATCACTACCAGCACAATGTCATGCCTCCTGAAAAACACCGGGCCTATGGGGTGCAATGGCTCGGCTTGGCGCTGGTGGTTCTGTCAGGGGGGGTCATACTGACAAGGAGGTGCTCCCCATGAGCGGATGGCGACGCTGGCGGGTGCCAGCGCTCTTTGCTGCGGTGATCCTGCTGCCTGTGGTGCTGGCGGCTCTGACTCTTCACCAGGGCTGGTATGAACCCGGCACGCGCAGCAAGGGGCACTGGCTGCACCAGGAGATCTACCTGTTGCAACCGCTTCCTGCCCATCAGCACCAATGGCGACTGGTCTATCTGGTGGCCCCTCGCTGCGAGGGGCAATGCCGGCAGGTCCCTGTGCTGATGGCGCGCATCCAGGCTGCACTTGGCCGCAACCTGGACAAGCTGGAACTGGTCCAGTTGACGCCACCTCACGAGACAAACAGTGAAATGAGAGAGGGGGATATACTGCTGGTGGACGACCGCGGGCTGGCCATCTTGCGTTACGAGGTGCCCGGCAGCACGACGACCTGGCCGTTGCTTGGCAAGGCGGTACTGTCGGATCTGCAGCAACTGCTCAAGTATCAGCGTGGGGTGCAGTGACGATGCAGCCGGCATGGGACTCGCATCTTCTGGTTACTGCACGGTCAGCGAGGCGGCATATGAAGATGCACAAGAGGCTGGCCTCCGCGGCCATTGTGCTGGCAGTTCTTGTCATCGCGCTCGGTGCTTATACCCGGTTGACGGATGCCGGGCTGGCTTGCCCCGATTGGCCAGGTTGCTATGGTTCCCTTGCCATTCCCCGCGCCGAGCATGCGGAACTGGCGGCACAGCGCTATCCGGCCAGCCCGCTTGTTCCTCACAAGGCGCGCAGCGAGATGGTGCATCGCTACTTCGCCGGGGTGCTGGGAGGCGTGATTGTGCTCCTGTCCGGCTTGGGCTGGCGTACAGGCGGCCGACTGCGCCACCTCTCGCTTATCTTGCTGGTGCTGGTTGCGGGTCAGGCGGCGCTGGGTATGTGGACGGTGACCCTGGCCCTGCATCCCCTGGTGGTGACCACTCATCTGCTGGGTGGCTTCGCCATCCTGACCTTGCTTTGGCTCTATCGGGCCGAATTGGCAGGCTTCCCTTCACCCCCGCCCGTACACCAGGGTGTGTCCTGGCTTGGCAGCATGGCCTGTGGCGTGCTGCTGCTGCAGATCGCGCTGGGGGGCTGGACGTCGGCGAACTATGCGGCCATGGCGTGTGTGGAGTTTCCCTTGTGCCAGGGCAACTGGCAGGCAGAGCTGAATTGGGCGCAAGCCTTTCACCTCCCCCTGGGGCACGCCAGCTATGAGTTCGGCGTGCTGGGCAAGGAGGCGCGCCAGACCATTCACATCGCCCATCGCCTGGGAGCGCTGACCACGGCCTTGCTGGTGGGGGCTTTCGCCCTCGCGCTGCTCTGCCAGCGGACCCCCCTGAGAGGGTTTGGCTGGTTGTTGCTGGGTCTGCTGACCGTGCAGATTGCCTTGGGATTGGCGAACGTCCATCTGGCCCTGCCGTTGGCCAACGCCCTTGCGCACAATCTGGTGGCAGCCCACCTTCTGGTTTGCTGTGTGCTGGCGCGCGGGAGGCTCTCTGTGCCTCATCACGACCCCTTGCGACCCCCTGGGATGGTCAGGAGCCGGACATGAATGGGAGAGGGCGGGTACAGCGCTTCGCCCTCCGCCGGGTGCACGATTATTGTCAGTTGACCAAACCAAAG
The DNA here is from genome assembly GCF_002934285.1 of Aeromonas sp. ASNIH1. Classification (NCBI taxonomy): domain Bacteria; kingdom Pseudomonadati; phylum Pseudomonadota; class Gammaproteobacteria; order Aeromonadales; family Aeromonadaceae; genus Aeromonas; species Aeromonas sp. ASNIH1. The sequence continues at coordinate 2,120,952 of NZ_CP026228.1, forward strand.
GTGGTCGCCCTGCTGCTCCTGACCGCCTGGGTGGGCATGCTGCTGGCCGAGCCGACACGCGCCTCTCTGGACGAGATGATACTGGGCCTGGCGGGGATTGGACTGCTCGCTGCCGGGGCGGCGGCCATGAACCATTCTCTGGAGTACGGCATTGATGCCCGGATGCCAAGAACGCGCTGGCGCCCGGTCGCCATGGGACGGATCACGCCGGGGCAGGCGATGAATTTTGCGATCTGTCTGGCACTGTCGGGGTTTGTTCTGCTCCATTGGGGCGTGAATCCCCTGACTGCCTGGCTAACCCTGGCCAGCTTGTTCGGCTATGCGGTCGTCTATACCCTGCTGCTGAAGCGGGCCACGCCGCAGAATATCGTCATCGGCGGATTGGCGGGAGCCATGCCACCGCTCTTGGGCTGGACCAGCATCACGGGGCAGCTTTCGGCCGAGCCCTGGCTGCTGGTGATGATCATCTTTACTTGGACGCCGCCCCATTTCTGGTCTTTGGCCATCCACCGGCGCGATGACTATGCCGGTGCCGACATTCCCATGCTGCCCGTCACCCACGGCACCGATTTCACCAAGACAGCCATCCTGCTCTATCTGCTGATCCTGACGCTCGTCTGCCTGCTGCCCTATCTGATCGGCATGTCGGGGCTTGTCTACCTGGTCGGCAGCCTTGGGTTGAACCTCGGATTCTGCTGGCATGGTTGGCTGTTGAAGTACGGGGATCGGCCCGGCCAGGCGATGCGCACCTTCCGTTTCTCCATCTATCACCTGATGCTGCTGTTTGGTCTGCTGATTCTGGATCACCACTGGTTGTGGCGGTTGTCATGACGTTGATGCGGGTCGCGGTCGGGTGAACGGTGACGCTGCGTTGGTGCACTGCAGGGATGCACAGACCTGATGCAAAACAAGATGGCCCCAAGGGGCCATCTTGTTTTCAGGGGGACGGAGTGGAGCCTAGAGCTTGACCATGATGTGGCGCGGTACCGTGTAGTCCTCCAGCGCATAGAGGGAGAGATCCTTGCCGTAGCCGGACATCTTCATGCCGCCGTGGGGCATCTCGGAGGTGAGCATGAAGTGGGTGTTGATCCAGGTGCAGCCGTACTGCAGGTGGCTGGCCACCTTGCTGGCAAGGCCGAGATCCCGGGTCCAGACCGAGCTGGCGAGGCCGTAGTCCGAGTCGTTGGCCCACTGCACCACCTGTTCGGCGTCGCTGAAGCGGGTCACCGACACCACCGGGCCGAATACCTCCCGGCGCACAATTTCATCCTCCTGACGGGCATGGGCGATCAGGGTCGGTTCGAAGAAGAAGCCGTTGCCGGGGCGGATCTTGCCTCCCGCCGTCACCTCCACATGACCGCTGCTCTGGGCCCGCTCCACGAAGCTGGCCACCCGGTTGCGCTGCCGGTCCGAGATGAGCGGCCCCATCTCCACCCCCTCCTCGCGCGGACCGCCCACCTTGATGGAGGCGACCGCCTCGGTCATGGCGGCGACGAACTTGTCGTAGATCTTGCCCTGGGCATAGATGCGGCAAGCGGCGGTGCAATCCTGGCCGGCGTTGTAGAAGCCGAAGGTGCGAATGCCCGCCACCACTGCCTCCAGATCCGCATCGTCGAAGATGATGACCGGCGCCTTGCCCCCCAGCTCCAGGTGGGTGCGCTTCATGGTGCGGGCGGCGCTCTGCAGGATCTTCTGGCCGGTGGCGATGTCACCGGTCAGGGACACCATGCGCACCAGCGGGTGCTCCACCAGCGGTGCCCCCACGCTCTCGCCCCGGCCGCAGACGATGTTGATGACGCCGCGGGGGAACAGCTCGCTGGCGAGCTCCGCCAGGCGCAGGGCGGTGAGCGGGGTCTGCTCGGAGGGCTTGAGCACCACCGTATTGCCGGCGGCGAGCACGGGGGCCATCTTCCAGGCCGCCATCATCAACGGATAGTTCCAGGGGGCGATACTGCCCACCACCCCGATGGGATCGCGGCGGATCATGCTGGTGTGCCCCTCGATGTACTCCCCCGCCAGCGGCCCCTGCAGGCAGCGGGCGGCGCCGGCGAAGAAGCGGAAGCAGTCCACCACCGCCGGCAGCTCGTCGTTGAGCACCGCCAGATAGGGTTTGCCGCAGTTGAGGGATTCGAGGGCCGCGAACTCCTCGGCGTGGCGCTCGATGGCATCGGCCAGGCGCAGCAGCAGGGTACTGCGGCTCGCCGGGGTGGTGCGGCTCCACTGGGCGAAGGCGCGCTGGGCACCGTTCACCGCCCGGTTCACCTGCTCGAACGAGGCTTCTGGCACCGAGGCGAGCAGCTCGCCGGTGGCCGGGTTGAGGATGGGCTCGGCCTGGCCGTCACCGGTGACGAACTGACCGTCGATCAAGAGTTGGGTAGAGAGTTTCATGGTTGCATCCTTGCGCACGCGTTGAGTCGTTATTTGCCACTGCCGGCGACGTCCTGGCCGTCGCGGGTGAGGTAGTAGGCAAGCAGAATGGGAATGGTGGTGAAGGCCACTATGATGAGCGCCACCACGTTGGTGACCGGCCTGTCCCGTGGCCGGATCAGCTCCTGATACATCCAGATCGGCAGCGTGGTCTGCTGGCCGGCGGTGAAGGTGGTGACGATCACCTCGTCAAAGCTGAGCGCGAACGCCAGCATGCCTCCCGCCAGCAGTGCCGTGGCGAGGTTGGGCAGGATCACGTAGCGCAGGGTCTGGAAGCCGTCGGCCCCGAGATCCATGGACGCCTCGATGAGGCTCTGGTTGGTGCGGCGAAAGCGCGCCAGGGCATTGTTGTAGACCACCACCACACAGAAGGTGGCGTGACCGATGACGATGGTCCAGAAGCTGAAAGGGATCTCCATCACCCCGTAGGCGGAGCGCAGCGCGATGCCGGTGACGATGCCGGGCAGGGCGATGGGCAGCACCAGCAACAGCGACACCACCTCCTGGCCGAAGAAGCGGCTGCGGGCGATGGCCCCCGCCGCCAGGGTGCCGAGCACCATGGCGGCCAGCGTCGCCAGCCCAGCTACCTCCAGCGACAGCTGGATGGCGCGCCACACGTCGGGGCGGTTGAGGGTCACCTCGAACCACTTGAGGGTGAGCCCGGGGGGCGGGAACTGGTAGCTCTTGCTCTCGCTGGTGAAGGCGTAGAGGAAGATGAACAGGATCGGAAAGTGCAGGAACAGGAGGCCGCCGATGGCCGCGTACTTGAGCAGGCCGGAGGCCTGGCTGCCATGGTCCCGTTTCATGGAGGTATTAGAGCGCATCGAAAGCCCCCAGACGTTTCGCTGTCGTCAGGTGAATAGCCATGATCAGGATGGGCACCTGCGAACGTGTGTGGATGAGTGACATATGGGTATCAAAGCGCATCGAAAGCCCCCAAGCGTTTCGCGATGGTGAGGTAGATGGCGATGATGAGGATCGGCACCAGCGAGAAGGCGGCAGCGAAGGGCAGGTTGCCCGCCGTGCCCTGCTGCATGTAGACCACCTGACCTATGTACATGGTGGAGTTGCCTATGATGCCGGGGATGATGTAGTCCCCCAGCGTCAGGGAGAAGGTGAAGATGGAGCCCGCCACCACGCCGGGCAGGGCCAGCGGCAGGATCAGGGTACGAAAGGTCTGGGCCGGGGTGGCGCCGAGATCGCCGCTCGCTTCCAGCAGGGAGCGCGGGATCCGCTCCACCGCCGCCTGGATGGGCAGGATCATGAAAGGCAGCCAGACGTAGACGAACACGATGAAGGTGCCGATGCGCGAGAACGACAGCGACGGCCCCCCGATCACCGGCAGCGAGAGGATGGCGTCCAGCAGCCAGTCCAGTCCCAGAGTATCTGCCAGCCAGCTGATGACCCCCTCCTTGGCCAGGATCAGCTTCCAGGCGTAGACCCGCACCAGATAGCTGGACCAGAGCGGCAGCATGATGCCGACGTAGAACAGGGCCCGGGTCTTGCCGCTGGTGTAGCGCGCCATGTAGTAGGCGATCGGAAAACCGAGCAGGGCGCAGGCCAGGGTTAACAGCAGCGACATGCCGACGGTGCGCAGGATCACGTCCAGGTTCTCCGCCCGCAGCAGGGCGACGAAGTTCTGTAGGCCCAGTTCGTGGCGGATCTGGCCGCTGAATTCGTCCAGCTCGAAGAAGGCGTTGGAGAGCAGCATCAGCAGGGAGCCGACATAGATGATGCCGAGCCACAGCAGGGGCGGCCCGAGCAGGATGGCCAACAGCAGACCCGGCCGCCCGTAGAGCAGGGTGGAGAGGCGCCGCAGCGGCCGATAGGAGAGGGGGGCAGTGGGTTGGCTCATGGCAAGGCTCGCACTGTGGGGGGCGCTCATGGTTGAGCTCCCTGAGGGGCGGTGTGCAGGCGATGGATCGCCTGCTCCGGCCAGCTGAGGCTGACCCGGGCGCCACGGGGCAGGCGGGCCTGGCCCTCGTTGGGGTGGTTGACGATAAGCTCGAGCTGCTCGCCGAGATCGACCCGGTAGCGTACGAAGGGACCGAGGTACTCCACTTCGCGCACCTCCCCTGACCAGCCCGGTGTGCCGGCCTCGGCGAGCCGGATCCGCTCAGGGCGGACCATCATCTGGTGAGCATCGCCGCACAGCCGGCGGGCCTGCTCCCCATCGAACAGGTTGACGGTGCCGACAAAGCGGGCGACGAAGGGGGTGGCGGGGGCGTCATAGATGGTATCCGGCGCGGCAATCTGCTCGATCTTGCCCTGATTGAAGATGCAGATGCGGTCGCTCATGGAGAGCGCCTCCTGCTGATCGTGGGTGACGAAGATGAAGGTGATGCCGAGTTGGCGCTGCAAGGCTTTCAGTTCGAGCTGCATCTGCTCGCGCAGCTTGAGGTCGAGGGCCCCGAGCGGTTCGTCCAGCAGCAGGATGCGCGGCTGGTTGATCAGTGCCCGGGCGATGGCGATGCGTTGGCGCTGGCCGCCGGAGAGCTGGCCCGGCTTGCGGTTGCCGACGCCGGGCAGGCGCACCAGCTCCAGCATCTCGTCCACCTTGCGGTAACGCTCCGCCTTGGCGACGCCCTTGAGCATCAGGCCATAGCCGATGTTGTCGCGCACATCCATGTTGGGAAACAGGGCGTAGTCCTGAAACACGGTATTGAGGTTGCGATCGTAGGGGGGCACGGTGGAGCAGGGCTCGCCGAACAGGCGGATCTCCCCCTCGCTCGGGTACTCGAAGCCCGCGATCATCCGCAGGCAGGTGGTCTTGCCGGAACCGCTCGGCCCCAGCAGGGTGAAAAATTCTCCGGACGGGATCTGGAAGGAGATGTCGTCGACCGCCTTCACCTCGCCATAGTGGCGGCTGACCCGGTCAAATTGTACGGCGTTCATGGGACGTCCTTGTCTGTGTGGGAAGCGGGCCGGACTCCTGTCCGGCCCCATCTGGTTATCCGGTCTTAGCGGCCACCCAGGATGGCGATATAGTCCGAAACCCAGCGGTAGCACAGAGGACACGCAGGTCCCCTGCCGCTGGGATATGGCCTTGTTCTACCAGCATCAGCGGCCACCCAGAATAGCGATATAGTCCGAGACCCAGCGGTAATACGGCACGCAGGTTCCCTGGCTCTTGCACTGGGAGACAGGGGTACGCCAGAAGTGAACCCGATCGAAGTTGTCGATGCCGTTGGTCTTGCACCCCTCTTTCCCGAGCAGGGCATTGCCCTCGCAGGCGGCCGGCACCACGGGCACGGACCCGAACCAGGAGGCGAGATCCCCCTGCAGCTTGTTGTTGAGGGAGTGCTCCAGCCACTGATAGGCACAGGTGAGGTTCTTCGCTTCGCTGTGCACCATGCTGGTGTCGGCCCAGCCGGTGACCCCTTCCTTGGGCACCGTCGTGGCGATGGGCTGCTTGTCGGCGATCAGGGTATTGGCCTGGAACGGCCAGGAGCCGGAGGCCACCACCCCCTCGTTCTTGAAGTCGTCGATCTGGACGAAGGCATCGTGCCAGTAGCGTCCCACCAGCTTGCGCTGCTGGCGCAGCAGATCGAGGGCGGCCTTGTACTGATCCTCGTTCAGCTCATAGGGATCCATGATGCCGAGCGCCGGCTGGTGGCTCATCAGATAAAGGGCGGCATCGGCGATGTGAATGGGGCCGTCGAACGCCTGCACCCGCCCCTTGTTGGACTTGCCGTCCGGCAGGGTCTGCTCCTCGAACACCACGCTCCAGGAGTCGGGCGCCTTGGGGAACACCTTGGTGTTGTACATCAAGATGTTGCCGCCCCACTGGTAGGGCACGCCGTAGTGCTTGCCGTCTACCGTGTGCCAGGGGGCATTCTGCAGGCGGGGGTCTATCTTGCCGTAGCTCGGGATGAGCGCCAGGTTGAGTGCCTGCACCTTGCCACCGGCAATCAGACGCAGGCTGGCGTCGCCGGAGGCGGTCACCAGATCGAAGCCCCCCTCGTTCATCAGCGCCACCATCTCGTCCGAGGTGGCGGCCGTCTTGACGTTGACCTTGCAGCCGGTCTCTTTTTCGAAGCCGGTGACCCAGTCGTAGTTCTTGTCGGTCTCGCCGCGCTCCACGTAGCCGGCCCAGGCCACGATGTTGAGCTGGCCTTCCCCCTTGCCGAGGGTGGTGGGGGCAGCCTGGACCTGGCTTGCCAGCAGCGCCGGGATCAGGGCCAGGGTCAGAGGGGTCAATTTCATCTTGCTCTCCTTGCATGATTGGCAACCGTGGCGGCGCCACAGTAGGCATTAACATCCTGTTAACCAGCCATGAGCGTAGGAGAAGCCGGGAGCAATGAGAATTTCAATTTTTAACGGCTTGGGTATCTGTAAAATCGATATCGAGTGCGGATGAATCTGATTTTTTGCCGGAGTCACGGCTGTTCAGGCTCAGTCCTAGCGGGGGAGGTGCTGGCGGGCCCGCAGCCGGCTCTGATCCCGCGCTATGTCGATGAACTCGCGGGCGGTCCACTCGAGGCGCGAGCCGCGCCGCCATACCAGGCCGATGTCGATGGCGGGGATGGGCTCCTTGATGGGGCGAGCCTCCACCCGCTCCTGCTCCAGGGACCAGGGGCGGTAGGCAAAATCCGGCAGCAGGGCGACCCCGAGCTGGCTCGCCACCAGGCTGCGCACTGCCTCCACCGAGGCGGTGCGCAGCACGGTGCGGGGGGAGATACCGTAGCGGCGCAGGCCGGCCCCGATGATCTGATCCAGCTGATCGGCGGTGAGCGAGATCATGGGCTCGTCCCCCAGGGCCTTGAGGGAGAGGGTGGATTCCGCGCAGAGGGGGTGGTTGGCGGCGAGCCAGAGCCTCAGTGGGGAGCGGGTCAGCAGCTCGGTATCGAACGCCTCCTGGCGTATGGTGCGGTTGGTCATCAGGATGCCCACGTCCACCTCGCCGTTGACGATCTGATGCTCGAGAAACGGCTGCTCATCCTCCTTCACCTCGATGCGCACCGCCGGAAAGGCGCGGCGAAAGCGGCCGATCGCCTCCGACAGGTAGTAGCCGGCCACCAGGGTCGTTACCCCTATGGTGAGCTGCCCCTGATCCTGCTGGGCCACCGCCTTGAGGGACTGGCCGGCCTCGGTCATGGCGCCGAGGATGCGCCTGGCATGGAGCAGGAACTGGTGGCCCTGAACCGTCAGGGTGACGCCGCGGGGGTTGCGCTCGAACAGGGCGGCGCCGAGCTCGGTCTCCAGCTCGCGGATGGCGCTGGTGACCGCCGACTGGGAGATGTGCAGTTCGGCGGCGGCGCGGCTCACGGAGAAGCTGTCGGCCACGGCCACGAAGTAACGGATCTGGCGAAAGGTGAAATTCATCTGGGCATCCTGCCACGAGCGACGAGGTTGGCTGCCAGCTTAACCTCTAACCTCCCCCAAGCAAAAGGCGCCGTGATGGCGCCTTTATCATTATTTTTCCGACTGTTAGCGGGAGCTGGCCGCCTCGATCACCGGGATCCGGTTCACCGCTTTGCCCAGATAGGCGAGGGTGATGGTCACTATGATGCAGGTGAAGCTGAGCCACATGTAGGGCAGGTAGTCGAGGGTGGCCACCCCCAGCACCCCGGCCATGAAGATGCCGTTGTCGCTCCAGGGCACCATGCCGCAGGTGAGGGTGCCGCCAAACTCGGCGTTGCGGGAGAGGTTCTTGCGTGCCAGTCCCAGCCGGTCGTAGTTCTTGGCCATGATCTTGGGGGTCAGGATCAGCGACACATACATGGCGGAGCCGAACACGTTGGCCAGGAAGGCGGTGCCTATGGTGTGGCTGGTCAGACTGCCGACGCTGTTGATACGCTTCTCGAAGGCGCTGGCGATGACGGAGAGGATGCCGACCTTCTCCAGCAGGCCGCCAAAGCCCAGGCCGAAGATGATGACGGCCACCGAGCCCAGCATGGACTCCATGCCGCCGCGGCCCAGGATGTTGTCGATGAAGTCGACCCCGGAGACGATGGGGAAGGGGCTGTAGGCCGAGTGCATCGCCTTGACCGGATCCATGCCCTGGAAGGCGATGGCCCAGACAAGGCCAAGCAGGGCGCCGAAGCTGATCACCGGGAAGGCGGGCTTGCGGTTCGCCAGCAGGCCCAGCACCAGGACCACCGGCACTATTGCCATGGGGGTGATGTTGAACTGCTTGTCGAGGGCCTCCATCACCAGGTTGACCTGCTCCAGACTGACGTTGCCGGAGTACTGCATGCCGACCACGGTGAACAGGGCCGCCGTGATGACGTAGGAGAACAGGCTGATGGGCAGCATCCCCTTGATGTGCTCCACCACGTCTACGTTGGACATGGTCGATGCCAGCACCACTGAGTCGGAGAGCGGAGAGAGCTTGTCACCGAAGTAGACGCCGGAGAGCACGGCACCCGCCACCAGGGGGGCAGGCACACCCAGGCTGTGGCCTATGCCCATCATGGCGATACCGGCGGTGGCGGCAGAGCCCCAGGAGGTGCCGGTGGCCAGGGAGGTGAGGGAGCAGATGATCAGGGTCGCCAGCAGGAAGATGGAGGGGTGTATCACCTTGAGGCCGAAGTAGATGATGCTGGGGACGATACCGCCAGCAATCCAGGTGCCGACCAGGGCACCGACGGAGACCAGTATCAATATGGCTCCCATCCCCTTGGCGACGCCGTCGACGGCCGCCTGCTCCAGGGACTTGTAATCGTGGCCGAGCTTGATGCCGAGTCCCATGATGACGAACCAGGCGATGAACAGTGCCAGCTGGATTGGCAGATCCAGCACGCTGGTGAAGGAGAAGGCCAGGGCCAGGAAAATGGCCAGGCAGGCAAATACTTGCGACATGCCCGGCAATCGGATGTGGTGTTGTTGGTTTTGCATAGACGCTCCCTAAACTCTTGCTCGCCAAGGTCAGCCCCTCTCGTCCTGCGGATGCGTCGATCCCGAGAGGCTTACCAAAAGAGGGCGCAATCTACCATAAAGTGGAGGTGTAAAATCCCTGCTCATTCGGCAAAACAGCTTTAAAATTTTAAAATCCCACAAAATAGTTGATCTAATCGGCATTTTTCACTGTTCAATCGACACCGTTTGATAGCCGGAGATCCATAGGCAAGTTCGATTGCAGATGGCGACACCAAAAATGATAATGGTTATCATTAATCTTTCTCGGACTAATGCCAATGAACTGGATAGCACGCGCTCTGCTCTTGGCCGCCCTTCTGGCGGTGCTGGTCTGGGGTCAGGAGAAGGAATACGGGTTCTGGAGCCTGGGGTTCTTGCTGGCTGCCTGGGTCATGCTGGAACCCAGGCTGAGACCGGTGTTGATCCTGCTGCCGGTTGCGGGAATGACAGGGGTCGTCACTCTGCTCTGGCAGCAGGGCTGGCATTAAGCCTGGCGAGTGGGGACGGCCTGGATCTTGTCGTAGGCCTGGCGCAGGGAGGCGATGACCTTCTTCTCCATCTCGCTACGTTCGGCGTCTGTCGTGAAGTAGATCATGTCGACATCGTGGCGGATGTAGTGGGAAGGAAGCTGGTTGAGTGTCAGGCAGCAGAGGTCTGCCAGCTGATAGGGGGTCAATGTTCGAGCCAACCCCTGTTTTTCTATCTCCTTGAGCACCAGATGCTCATAGAAGTTGTGAATATCGGTATCCAGGATCATGAGAAAACCCCCGTGGTGGCGCAGCATCTTCAACAGCATAGCCATGGGGCATGAAAACACAAAAGGCCCGTTACTCTCGTAACGGGCCTTTGCAGAATGATGGTGCGAAGAGAGGGACTCGAACCCTCACATCCGTGGGACACTAACACCTGAAGCTAGCGCGTCTACCAATTCCGCCACCTTCGCACACTGATTTTCTCCAGCTGGTTTTTAAATGCGGTTGGAGCGCATTTTCTGTGTTTTACATGCCAGAAGCATGGTGCGAAGAGAGGGACTCGAACCCTCACACCCGGGGGGCACTAACACCTGAAGCTAGCGCGTCTACCAATTCCGCCACCTTCGCACATCGGGTTATCAGTCTGGATTTACATGCTGTCTGACAAAAGCATGGTGCGAAGAGAGGGACTCGAACCCTCACACCCGGGGGGCACTAACACCTGAAGCTAGCGCGTCTACCAATTCCGCCACCTTCGCACATCGGGTTATCAGTCTGGATTTACATGCTGTCTGACAAAAGCATGGTGCGAAGAGAGGGACTCGAACCCTCACACCCGGGGGGCACTAACACCTGAAGCTAGCGCGTCTACCAATTCCGCCACCTTCGCACATCGGGTTATCAGTCTGAATTTACATGCCGTCTGATAAGAGCATGTTGCAGTATGGTGCGAAGAGAGGGACTCGAACCCTCACATCCGTGGGACACTAACACCTGAAGCTAGCGCGTCTACCAATTCCGCCACCTTCGCATCACTGCGGTGGGGGATTCTATAGAGTTTTGGGGGGGCGTCAACAGCCAAAGGGGACTTTTTTCGCTGTTGACGGATAAAGGCGTGCCAAGGGCACAAAACTTCAGCAATCGGCGTCAGACGGTGGCCAGCGCATCCTGATACATCTGTTCGTACAGGATGACGGAGTCTGCCCAGTCGAAGCGGGTGTTCATGGCGTGGTGTTGCACACGGGCAAAACGTGCCGGCTCCTGCAGATAATGGAGCAGGCTGCGGCGCATGGCATCGAGCAAGGTGCTGGCAGTGGGATCGTTGAAGCAGAAGCCGGTCGCGTGCGCCGGGTCGGCATCCCAGTCCACGACGGTATCTTTCAATCCGCCGACGGCCCGCACCAGGGGCAGGGTGCCATAGGCCAGACTGTACATCTGGTTGAGCCCGCATGGCTCGAACAGAGAAGGCATCAGGAAGAAGTCGGCACCGGCCTCCACCAGGTGGGCCAGACGGTCGTCATAGGCATTGATGAAGGCAAACTTGTCGGGATGCTGCTGGGCAATGCTTTGCAACTGGGCGGCGAGAGAGGGATCACCGGAGCCCACAATTACCACCTGGACCTGATGCTGCAAGAACTTGTCTAGCGCCGGGATGAGCAGGTGTACTCCTTTCTGCTCGGTCAGTCGACACACCATGCCATAGATGGGGAGGTTGCCGACGGGGAGCCCCGTCTCCTGCTGCAGGATGCGCTTGCAGGTGTGTTTGCCATCCAGGTTGTCGGCATCATAGGTGGCGGGCAACAGAGGATCGAAGGCGGGATCCCAGTCCTGATAGTCACAGCCGTTGAGGATGCCACGCAGGTCAGCTGCCCGCTGCTGGAATACGCTGGCCATGCCGTGAGCGCCCAGGTGTGTCAGCAGCTCGCTGGCGTAGTTGGGGCTGACCGCATTGATCTTGTCTGCGTAGAGCACACCGCACTTGAGCAGATTGATGTGACCATAGTCGTAGTTGATGCGCTGCTCGTAGTCGTGGATTTCCGGCACGGCCCAGAACTGCTGGCGATCGAACACGCCCTGAAAGGCCGCGTTGTGAATGCTGATGACCGACCGGGTGCGCTGGAAGAAGGGGTTGTGGGCATGACGGGTTTTCAGCAGCAGCGGCAGCAGACCGGTGTGCCAGTCGTTGCAGTGGGCGATGTCGGGAGCGAAACCCAGCTGTTCGCACGCATGCAGGGCCGCCGCGGCCAGAAAGGCAAAGCGTTCACCGTTGTCGGGATAGGCCTGGTTGTTCTCGGCATAGAGCTGGGGGCGGTCGAAATAGTGCGGGCAATCGAGCAGATAGACGCAGATCCCGTCCAGTTCCAGCTGATGGATGCGATAGCTGATATCACTGCGATCCTGGGGGGTGGGGAGCCAGCGCGAGGCGAGGAGGGTGGCCTCGTCCCGGCGCTTGATGGTCTTGTAGAAGGGCATAATGATGCGCACATCGTGTCCCTGACGGGCGAGATGCTGCGGCAGGGCCTTGGCCACATCTGCCAGGCCCCCGGTCTTCACCAGCCCCTCAACCTCCGAGGCTACAAACAGGATTTTCAGTGGGTTAATAGCCAACTCTTGCTCCCTTAGGTACCACGACGATACCGCCTTCGGATACGGTAAACCGCTCTCTGTCATGGTCCAGATTCTCACCGATCACGGTGCCGGGTGCAATTTCAACGTTTTTGTCGATGATGGCGCGGCGAATGGAGCAACCTTCGCCGATTTTCACATCCCCCAGCAGCACGGATTCACTGATGTGGCTGCAGGGGCCTATGTTGCAGCGAAATCCCAGTATGGATCGCTGGATCTGGCTGCCCTGAATGAAGCAGCCACCGGAGATCAGGGAGTTGGCGATCTTGACTTTGCAGTCGTCGGTATCGATGAAGGTGGCGGGGGGCAGGGGCGGGTAATGGGTGTGCAGCGGCCACTTGCGATTGTAGAGAGAGAAGGGGGCATCGTCGGCCACCAGGTCCATGTGCGCCTGCCAGTAAGAGTCGAGCGTCCCCACATCGCGCCAGTAGACGTTGGGCTTCTCGCCCGGGATCACGTTGGTGCTGTAGTCGTAGACATAGACGGGGGCACGGGGGAACAGGCTGGGAATGATGTCCTTGCCGAAATCGTGACTGGAGTTCTCCTCGGCGGCATCCCGCTTGAGCTCCCGATAGAGGGCCTCTGTCTCGAAGATGTAGTTGCCCATGGAGACCAGGGCCTGGGTGGGGTCGCCGGGGATGTGTTTCGGGTGACGGGGCTTTTCTTCAAAGCCAATCATGCGCCCTTCCTGATCCACCTCGATCACCCCGAAGGCGCTTGCTTCCTCGATGGGCATGCGCAGTGCCGCGACGGTCAGGGCGGCCGCTTTCTGCTTGTGGAAGCTCACCATCTGGCTCACGTCCATCTTGTAGATGTGATCGGAGCCGAAGATGCAGACGTGTTCGGGGTCGGAGATCTCGATGAAGCGCAGGTTCTGGTAAATGGCGTCTGCGGTGCCGTCATACCAGCGTTTGCCCATTCGCATCTGGGCCGGAATGGGGTCGATGAAGCGATCCGTGATGCCGACGATGTTCCAGCCCTTCTTCATGTGCAGATAAAGGGACTGGGACTTGAACTGGGTGAGTACATAGATGCGCAGGAAGTCGGCGTTGACGAAGTTGTTGAGCACGAAGTCGATCAACCGGTAACTGCCGCCAAAGGGTACGGAGGGTTTGCTGCGGGTGGTGGTCAGCGGTTGCAGTCGGGTACCTTCACCGCCTGCCAGTATCATGGTGAGTATGCCTGCCATCGTCGTTCTCTCCCTGAGATTATGATGTTGAAAAGGTTTTCATTTTGCTGCGAAAAAACACCCCTAAAGGGGTGGTAAACGTTTTCTTGGTACCTTAACAGATCCCGTCTGGCACTCTCTACTTGTTTTATTACAACCGTTGCACTTCTTTAAGCTTTGCTCAGATACACCTTGAATTTGGTATCGCCCGCGATCACCTCGGTCTGTTTGAAGTGCGCATCCAGTATAGGCTGGTATCGCAGGAAGGCATTGGCGACTATGGTCAGGGCGCCATTTGCGGTCAGGTACTCAGGAGCCTTTGCCAGGAAGGTTTCGGTGGCGGCGTAGAAGGTCTTGAGCCCGGCATGGAAGGGGGGATTCGAGACAATCTGTTGGAATGTTTCGGCAATGTCGGAATAGACATCGGAGGCATGAACACGCCCGCTCAGACCGTTGACCGCCAGGGTTCGGCGGCTGGACTCCAGTGCCAGGGCATTGATATCCACCATGGTGACGGCCAGGGCCGGGTTGCGCTTGGCCAGCACGGAACCGATGACGCCGGCGCCGCAGCCAAAGTCGAGCAGCTTGCCCGTCACGGGGGGGAGGCTCGCCAGCAGCATCTGGGTGCCGAGATCCAGGCCGTCTGCACTGAAGACCCCGGGCAGGGCCATGACGGTCAGGGTGGTGTCGCCCGCCTGGCACTCATAGCGACTGAACCAGGCGTCCAGCTCGAAGGGGACGACCGGTTTGTCGAGCGTGCCGTGGTAGAGAGAACAGCGGCGCGCAGAGTCACGCTTGATCGGTTTCTCGCCATAAGGTGCCAGCAGCTTGTCTGCTCCGTTGATGCCGCCCCGGTTCTCGCCGGCGAGGAACAGGTCGGCCCCGCTTTCGAGCAGCGGCGTCATCATGGCCAGCAGGTATTGCGCCTCGGCCTTGGCCTTGGGCATCAGCAGCAGCAGGGCATCGAATCGGGGGGCGCCACCCAGCTGGTGATCGAACAGGATGGCGTCTCCCAGAGCGGCCTGCTGGCTGCGGTAATAGCAGTAATCCGTGGTGAAGACGGTCAGGCTTTGTGCCAGCTCGGCCAGTTGACGAGGATAATCATCCTCCAGGGCACCGCACACCAACAGCCGCTTGCCGACAAAGAGGGCTTGGTTACGTTCCAGCATCTGACTGACGGCACTGACAGGACGGCTCATTGGGTCTCTCCACGCATTTTTGGGCGGCCATTATACATGGCCGCTTTCGCCTTGACATTTATGCCGTGTTCCCGAAATATGCCCAGACGCCTTATTTACCCAGAGATGATGCAATGCGGTCATGCGTATCGAAACGAAAGCATAAACACAGCCTGACCATCGGGCCTGCTGGCGTGCGCGCGTAACCTCTCATCCCTGAGACGATTCAAGCCCCGGTAGCGACTCCCGTACCGGGGCTTTTTATTGACCAATCCATCTGTTTAGGAGAAGGAAATCCCATGTTTCAAGGTTCGATAGTTGCCCTGATCACCCCATTTCGACAGGGCCAGCTGGACGAGGCCGCACTGGCTCGCCTGGTGGAGTGGCACATAGAGCAGGGAACCCATGGCATAGTGCCGGTCGGCACGACCGGGGAGAGCCCGACCCTGACCCACGATGAGCATTGCCGCGTGGTGGAGCTGGTGGTCAAGCTGGTGGCCGGGCGCATTCCCGTGATCGCAGGTGCAGGCTCCAACAACCCGGTTGAAGCCATTGAATACACCCGCTATGCCGAGCAGATGGGAGCGGATGCCACCCTGCATGTGGCCGGTTACTACAACCGCCCCAATCAGGAAGGGCTCTACCACCACTTCAAGGCGGTGCACGACGCCACCACCAAACCCATCATCGTCTACAACATTCCGCCCCGCGCCATCGTTGACGTGCAGCCGGCGACCCTGGCCCGTCTGGCCGAGTTGCCTCGCATTGCCGGCGTGAAGGATGCCACCGGTGATCTGGCCCGCCCCTGGGTTGAACGCCAGCTCATCAAGAAGCCGTTTGCCTGGCTCTCCGGTGAAGACGCCACCGCCGTGGCCTACAACATCGGTGGTGGCCAGGGTTGCATCTCGGTGACGGCCAACGTGGCCCCCAAGCTGGTGGCCGAGGTGCAGAACCTGGCGCTGGCCGGTGAGTGGCAAGCTGCCCGCGAATTGCAGGACAAGCTCATTCCGCTGCACCAGGCCATGTTCGCCGAGCCGAGCCCCGCAGGGGCCAAGTATGCGGTCTCCCTGCTGGGTCTGTGCAGCGAAGAGTGCCGTCTGCCGGTGATGCCGCTCTCCGAGGCCACCCGCGAGCGCATCCGCAGTGCCATGCAGGCATTGAATCTGTTGTAAAAACTGGGCTCTGGATCTCGCTTTTGATTGCCCGGTCAATTAATGGCCGGGCTTTGCCGATATACTCGCTTGGATACAACCAAGGATGATTTGGCATGGAAGAATGGGATCCGGAGCACTTCACCAGTTTTGAACATCTCTGTGAAGTGACCTTGTCTGCGGTCAGGGAAAAAACAGAGGCTGAACAGATCTATCTGTGGCTGCGTGCTCCGACGCCCCAGCTCTATCACTATCGCCCGGAACAGGGTCTGCTCTGCCTGAGCGCCGACATCCTCTCTTCCCTCGAGTTGCCCATCCTCTTCATCGAACGTTCCCTTGCGCTCGGCCAGTTGCTGGTGGAGCCCATCGCGCCGACCCGTGCCATCTGGGAGCGGGAGAGCGTCGAACCCGAGATCCCGCGCCTGCGCGCCAGCTTCCCCCTCAAGCGTCACAAGGGGCTGGAGGCTGTGGTCTATCTGGAAACCCGCCGTCGTCTCGATCGCCTGCCAAGACGCCAGCAACAAAGCATCCAGCTGCTCATGCATTATCTCGCCGCCGAGCTCGAGAGTCGGCGACTCGCGGGACAGGTGGATCTGGAGCGGGATCAGCGGCTCCATACCCAGGCAGACCTCGTGCGCAGCCAGGCCCTGCAGGACTCTTTCCTCAGCATGCTGCAGGCGCTGCATCAGGTGGGGGTCAAGCTCTCCCGCTGCGAGAGCGAGGATCGTTTGCTGCACGACGCGGTGGCACTGGCCCGCCAGGAGTTGCAGTTCGATCGCATCGCCATCTTCCTGACTGACAGTGAATTCAAGACCATGCACGGTACCTGGGGTACCAACGAGGCGGGTGAGCTCATCGACGAGCGCCATTTCATCAGCCCCATTCCGGATCACCCCACGGTGCAGGAGGCGCTGCGTCGCAAGGACTATGTCCTGGTGCTGGAGGACACGCCTCTCTATTACGAGAAGCAGGAGGTGGGTCGCGGCTGGAACGCCATGGTGTCGCTCTGGGACGGGAGTACCCCCATCGGCTGGATCGCCGCCGACAACCTGCTCTGGCGGCGCCCGCTCAAGGCGTATCAGAGCGAGATCTTCAAGCAGTATGCCGCCGTTCTCTCCCAGTTGCTGATCCGCCAGCGCACCCAGGAGAAGCTTGAGCGCTTCAATCGGGAGCTGGAGCTGAGGGTGCAGGAGCGCACCCGGCAACTGGCCGATACCAACCGGGCGCTGGAGGAGGCCAACCGGCGCCTCTCCTTGCTGTCTCTGGAAGATCCCCTGACTGGCATCGCCAACCGCCGCCAATGGGACATCACCATGGAACGGGAGTGGGAGCGGGCTCGCCGCCATCAGGGGGTGCTGGCGGTGCTGATGATCGATGTGGACGAGTTCAAGTCCTACAACGATCACTTCGGCCACGGCAAGGGGGATCTGTGCCTGCAGCGGGTGGCGGCACTGCTGCAGGACACCGAGCGGCGGCGCACCAACCTGGTGGCCCGCTATGGGGGGGAGGAGTTTGTCATCCTGCTGTGTTCACCGCAGCCGGGAGAGGCGGAGCGGCTGGCGGAGCAGATCCACCACGGCCTTGACGCCTTGCAGATTCCCCATCCGGCCTCCCGGGTGGCGGCGACACTCACCGTCAGCATCGGGTTCAGCTATCTGGTCCCATCATCGGACAAGGAGTGGCAAACCCTGACCGAGCAGGCGGATCAGGCACTCTATCACGCCAAATCCCAAGGGCGTGCCTGTACCCTGGCATATCGCTGACACCTGCGTGGGGGCTGCTTCCTGGCATCGCCCTGTATAAATGAGGTGGCAAGCGTTTCTCGCCATCTGGCGCATGGCGATGCGCCCGCGCTCTGGCTAGAATGGGGGCCCATTTTTCACAGACAGATCCTGCACCATGACCCTATCCGGATTTCAAGGCCTGGTTTTCGACCTCGACGGCACTCTGGTGGACTCCATGCCCTTGCACCTGGCCGCCTGGGAGCACACCGCCCGCGAGTTTGGCTTTCGGTTCGACGCCGACTGGTTTTATGAGCTGGGAGGCATGCCCAGCCGCAAGATAGCCCTGCTGGTGGCCGAAGTGCAGCAGATCGCGCTGGATCCCCTGGTGGTGACACGCTGCAAGACCGAACACTATGTCGCCAACCTGCACAAGGCCACCCCCTTCCCGGCCATGCTGGATCTGGTGGAACGCTATCACGGCCGGATCCCCATGGGCATAGGGACAGGCTCTCCCCGTATCAATGCCGAAGCGGTGCTGCGCAACACAGGGCTGGATCGGTATTTCCCCGTGGTGGTCACCGCCGACGACGTGGAGCTGCACAAACCCCATCCAGACACCTTCCTGCTGGTGGCGCGACGCCTGGGGGTCGAGCCCGGTCAATGTCTGGTGTTCGAGGACACGGGCATAGGCGCACAGGCCGGTGAAGCGGCCGGCATGCAGGTCTGCATGGTCAGAGAGGGAAAACCGGTCGGGTTGACCTACTGAGTAACGAAGACGAGCGGGTCAACAACCTGCTCGGGAGAGAAGCCCCACTCTCATACGGGACAGGCGAAACATGAGAGTGGGGAGCAGATGTCACTGGCTGACGCAGCGACACCGTCAGGATGGGCGGGGGCGAGATTTACTGCTCGCTGCCGCCACCCTGGTTGTCGTCATAACGGCTGGGTGCGCCATGGGGGCGCGGCGCCATGGAAACCCGTGGCTTGCGGGCCCGCTGGATGCTGACGGCAGGACGGCCGGAGTGCATGGCAATGGTGGAAATCTTGGCCTTGTAGACCAGTTGCTGATTGCCATGGGCATCGGTCAACAGCACGCTGTACTGGTCAAAACCGCTGATGGTCCCCTCCAGCTTGATGCCGCTCACCAGGAAGATGGCGACCTGGCTACGGTTTTTGCGCAACCAGTTGAGGGCAGAATCTTGCCCGTTCCCGAGGGAGAAGGCCTGCTCGATAGTGGAGTAGCTTGGGGATTCAGTTGTCATAAATTATTGTCCCGCGGAAAAAAAGTGGCGTTTGATTGTGCTAAATGGTCACTGCCTTGTCAAAGTCATTCTCACACCCGGGCAGGATGGACAACGACAGGGCTGGTCGGCAGGGGCCGCTGCTGCAATAATTGGCGGCTCTGGCCCCGTGGCGGGCCTCATGCTGGGGTCTTATCTTGCATCCGGTTTCACACCAACATCCACCCACCTATACCCATGACGCGACCGCCTGCGAAGAGTGTGACCTGCTGGTGCCGGCCACCGAGCTGGCCGTGGGGGAGACGAGCAGTTGTCCGCGCTGCGGCCATACCCTGACTCGTCATCTGCCGGAGCAGGAGCGTAGGCCCATCGCCTATGGCTTTGCGGCCATCATCATGTTCGTGCTCTCCAACGCCTTTACCTTCATGTCGTTCTCGGCCAAGGGGGTGGGGCAGGAGATGACCTTCCTGCAGTGCATCACCACCCTGGTGGATCAAGGCTACCTGTTCCTCGGGGCCGTGCTGAGCATTACCCTGATCGGGTTGCCGCTGGTCTATATCGGCTCCATCATGCTGGTGCTGTGGCGCCTGGACAAGGATCTGCACAGCAAGGCCCTGCGCTCCCTTGGCCGCCTGCTGTGCCGGATCAAGCCCTGGCTGATGGTGGACGTCTTCCTCATCGGGGTGCTCATCTCTCTGGTCAAGCTGATGGGGATGGCCGACATCAAGATGGGGCTGTCGTTCTGGGCCTTCGTTGGCTACACCCTGCTGCTCATCAAGATGATCTCCTCCCTGGATCGGATGTGGCTGTGGCAGCGGCTGTTCGGCCCGACGGCGGCGAGGGAGCTGGATCCCGAGGAGAGCGCCCTGTCGTGCGGTCTGGTGGGCTGTCACATCTGCGGTGCCCTGAACGAGCAAGATGCCCATAGTTGCGTTCGCTGCGGGGATCACCTGCACAGCCGCAAGCCGGGTGGTCTGAACCGCACTTGGGCCCTGCTGATCACCTCGGTGATCCTCTATGTCCCAGCCAACCTGTATCCCATCATGGACACCGTGTTCCTGGGGGATGACAGCCCCTCGACCATCATGGGCGGGGTGGTGCTGCTGTGGACCATGGGCTCCTACCCCATTGCCGCCGTCATCTTCTTCGCGAGCGTGGTGGTACCGCTGGTGAAGATCCTGGCGCTGCTGTGGCTCTGCTACGTGGTGCAGCGCGGCCAGGGGACATCTCCCCTCGGCAAGCTAAAACTCTATCGCATGACCGAATTTGTGGGGCGCTGGTCGATGATCGACGTCTTCGTGGTGGCCATCCTGGCCGGTCTCATCCGGCTCGACAATCTGATGACCATCTACCCTGGCCCTGCGGCCGTCGCCTTTGCCGGGGTCGTACTGGTCACCATGGTGGCTGCCATGAGTTTCGATTCCCGCCTGATCTGGGATTTACAACAAGGAGAACGCGAACGTGAGTGAGCGTAAGACAAGGTGGAAACCGGGCTCTGATTTCATGAGTTCGGCTGCCGCTATCTGGATGGTGCCTTTGCTGGCGCTCTTCATCGGCGCCTGGATGCTGTTCCAGCACTGGTATTCACAAGGGCCGAGCTTCACCCTGACGGTGGCGACCGCCGAGGGCATAGTGGCGGGCAAGACGGTGATCCGTTCTCGTGAAGTGGAGGTGGGCCGTATCGAGACGGTGGAGCTTAGCGAGGATTACAGCCATGCCGTGCTCAAGGCTCGCCTGACCAATGCCGCCGCCGGCATGCTCAAGAAAGACAGCCAGTTCTGGGTGGTCAAGCCCAGGGTCGGGCGTGAGGGCGTTTCCGGTCTTGGCACCTTGCTCTCCGGTGCCTATATCGAGCTTTCTCCCGGCAAGAAGGGCAGGGCGCGAAGCGAATACGCCATGCTGGACAGGCCACCCCTGGCATCCCTGGATGCCAAGGGATTGCGGCTCTCCCTGTCCAGTCGGGATGCCAACGCGCTGGGTGCGGGCTCCCCCATCAGCTATCAGGGATTCACCATCGGCCAGGTCGAAGAGGCCAAGTTCCTGCCCGAGAAGAGCGAGATGCAGTACCAGCTCTTCATCAACGCGCCTTATGACGTCCTGGTGAGCAGCAACTCCCGGTTCTGGTTGACGCCCGGCTTCGAGGTCTCCATGAGCAGCGAGGGGATGAAGGTGAAGATGGACTCGCTGGAGAGCCTGATCAACGGCGGCATCACCATGGGGCTGCCTCCCGGCTGGTTGCCGGGGGAACCGGTGAAACAGAACGACGAGTTCGTGCTGTTCAAGGACGAGGAGAGCGTGCTGGCCGGTAGCCTGGATCAGTTCATCGACTATGTCTTCCTGTTCGACAATGATGTGGGCGGGCTGCATCCCGGCGCGGCGGTACAATATCGCGGCATCCGGGTCGGTACCGTCATCTCGGCTCCCTATCTCATCGACGACAAGGGCGTCCAGCTGTTCAAGAGCCGGCAGATCCCGGTGTTGGCGCGCATCGAGGTGCAGCGTCTCTCCCACCGTTATGCCAATGCGGAGAAGGAGCAGTGGCGGGCCCTGTTCAACAAGCAGTTCAAGGAAGGGCTGAGGGCCAGCCTCAAGACCGCCAGCCTGCTGACGGGGGGCAAGGTGATCGATCTGAACTTCTATCCGGATGCGCCAGTCTATCAGCCGCTCAAGATGGCGGGCTATCAGGTCTTCCCGACCGCCCAGGCCGGGCTGGATCAGATCGAGCGCAAGGTGAACCTCATCCTCGACAAGTTCGTCGACATGGACATGGCCACCACCCTCACTCAGGTCAACAGCACCCTGATGACGCTGGACAAGACGCTCAAGCATGTCAGTGCCGTGAGTGCGAATTTGGAGCAGTTTACTGGTCAGCAGTCGACCCAGCAGTTGCCGGCCTCCCTCAACCAGAGCCTCAAGCAGTTGCAGGAGACGTTGCAGACCTATGATGCCGGTTCCCAGACCAATCAGGAACTGCGCCAGTCGGTGCAATCCCTCAACCAGCTGATGAGCGAGTTGCAACCTCTGGTCCATTCACTGAACGAGCAGCCGAGTTCACTGATCTTTGACCGCGCTCGTCCGCGGGATCCCGAGCCCAAGCGAGGAAAATGATGAAAAAACGGATGATGACGCTGGCCTTGCTGGGCCTGCTGGCGGGATGTGGCAGTGCGCCGACGACGCTGCATTACTATTCGCTGGATGCCGACACGGCGCCGTCGAGTGTCACCACGGCACAGCCGCAGCACCAGTTGGTGCTGCGCCCCGTCGCCCTGTCCGGTCAGCTTGACCGGATGAGCCTGGTCTATCAGCTGGAGGGCAAGGAGCTGCACTTTGCCGAGTACCATCGCTGGGCAGGTTCCCTCGATGCCCAGTTGAACCAGTTGACCCTCAATGGCCTCTCCAGCCGCTTGCCTGGCTGGGTGGTGCGTCAGGACGGGGCCCGCAAGGGGCCTGTGCTGAGCATCTCGGTCGAGCGTTTCCAGGGGCGGCACGACGGCCGCGCCCTGCTGAGCGGTCGCTGGCGCCTGCTGACGGAGGAGGGGGTCGTGTTGAGAGATGTTCCCTTCCAGCAGGAGCGGGTGCTGCCTGCCGATGGGTATGGCGCCCTGGTGAACGAGCTGGGACAGGGCTGGCAACTGTTGCTCGATCAGATTGCGGCGGATGTACGCACGCGCATCTGAGGAAGCATAAAAAAAGACGGGAGGCCATGGCCTCCCGTTTTGTTTGGGGTCGTCGTTATTGCTGTACTTCCGAGACGCCCTGTACCTTGACCTCTACCCGGCGATCCGGGGCCAGGCAGACGATCAGCTCGCGCTTGGATTTGCTGGTGCAGCTGTCGCCGGTGACGGGAGACTGCTTGCCACGCCCTTCCACATTGACCTTGCCGGCGGGCAGCCCCTTGCCAATCAGGTAATCGGCCACGGTCCGGGCACGCTGCTCGGACAACTTCTGGTTGTAGGCCTCGGAACCGATGCGGTCGGTATAGCCGATGACGGTGGCCGACCCGTCTTTAGGCCTTTCCTCTTCAATCTGGCTGTAGAGGGTATCCAGCGCCTGCCCGGCCTGGGGCTTGAGGGTGGCCTTGTTGAAGTCAAACAGCACGTCCGAGCTCAAGGTGAACTGCTTGTCGACCATCACGGGCTCGGGCGCGGGGGCGGGGGCGGGAGCTGCGACCGGCAGAGCCGGTGCAACCTGACCGAAGCGGTAGACGGCGGCCAGGGAGAGCAGGCCGTTGTCCATGCGCAGGCCGGTATCGTCACGGCTGCCATACGGGGTGCTGTACTGGTATTCGAGGCGGGCTGCCCAATCCAGGTTCAGGGCATACTCCGCACCGAGCGCGCCGACGAAGGTGAAGCGGCTGTCGTTTTCCAGCTGATCGCTGTCGGTCCAGCCATAGCCGCCCCCGACACGGCCGTAAAGGTCCAGATTGTCCGCAACCGGGAAGCCCAGTTTCAGCGTGAGCTGGGCCAGCTGGGCTTGCACGGAGTCATTGAAGGCCGCGCCATTGCGGGTGCCGCTGTACTTGAGCTTGCCAAGGTAGTCATAACCGAGTTCGACACCCAGATTCTGGTTGATCTGGTAACCGGCGAAGGCACCGGCGCCGACTTCATCGTCGTCTTTGTCGGTGATGGCGATGGCGTTGCTTTCATCGACACCGTAGAAGTTGGACCAACCCAGTTTGGCACCGCCATACCAGGTGTTGTCTTGTCCGGCTGCCTGGGCGTTGGCCGCAAGCAAGCCTGAAACCAGCAAGGTAATCAGTGTTTTGTTCATAGATGCCTCTGCAATCTTGTGTGTGGGGAGCGCGAATTCATGTCGCCTCGCCTCGTGGGTTGGGCCTGTGTTCGACCACAACACGTTTAAACGTAGCTCGCTTTTCTCGATCTACAAGCAACTGATATAAAACATATTGTGATATCCATCTGCATCATAGTGGAGACAGAAGACCGCCGGGGAACCGTGACTCGAATCTGTGATGGGTGTCATATGGATTGCTTGCCCTTGTGGGCAAGAGGGCCGGCGAAGCGCCGGCCCTGGCAGGATGGCCTCCGTTATCGAGGGAGGAATTCGTACTCCTGTTCGATGAAGGCGGCAGCCCGCTCGCTCAGGGCGGCGTGTACCACTGTGGTGGGGTGGACCTGGTCCCAGAACATCTTGCCTTCACAGTTCAGCTCGCCCGCACTGCGGCGCGCCATGGGCGTTGCGACGGCCTGAGCCAGCAGAGGGTTGCCGGCGATGGCAAGGCGCTCCTCGGGATTGAAGGGGGCCAGTCGACTGTCGGTGGCGGCGCTGCGAGAGGCAAACGGCTTCCACACATAGCCGCCGCCATAGCAGGCGTGTTCGGTGTCGCTCAGGCCGAAGTTCTGTGGCTCGCGCAGCATCTCGGCGAACTGCTTGTCGATCTCGAACAATTTCACCATGCCGGTGGGAGCCAGCTGGCGTGCCAGGTTCAGCAGCAGCTGGTTGTGGTAGGCGGAGACATGGCTGGCCGCCTCGACCACTTTCTGGCTGCGGGCCGAGGGGTTCTGGCCCAGATCCGGCAGGTTGAACAACAGAATCTGCTTGGCGCCGTTCAATACCATGCGGTTGGCCGCATCGCTGATGGCGTCGCGCACCCGCTTGGCATCCTGCTCGGTGTTCCAGCCATAGGCCAGGTAGTCGTTGGCACCGACCCAGAGGATCACCAGATCGTCGGGCTTGAAGCTGTCCTTTTGCAGGAACTGGGTCACCTCGTAATCCAGGTTGTTGATGACCTGATACTTGGGATTCCAGGAGATCTTGTTGTAGGCCACGGCAGTGGCGCCCCCTTCCGCCTCGTTGGCGATGGCGAGGCCCGGGAAGTGCTGGGTGAGCTGCTCCAGCCAGACCGGGCCGTTGGAGAAGCGGCCCTGATGGTAAGGCGGGCTGGAGGGGAGGTAACCGCGCATCTTGTCGTACATCTTGCCGGTATCGGAGAGGCTGTCGCCGAACATCACGATGCGGGAGAAGGGGGGACGCGTCTCGGCGGCATGGGCCGTGAGGGCGAAGAGTCCCAATAAACACAAAAGCCATTTGTTCATGTAGCTGTTCTCATGGATGGGGCAGGACGGGCCTGCGGGCTGTTCCTCGATGGCGGCGGGCTGGGAACCCGCATGGCCAGGTGAAAAAGGTATCCACTCGAATACATTTTTGCAGCATGCCGTGGCCATTTAATCGCTTGCGATCACATCACTCCTCCCTGAATGGGGAGGCTTCACGCTTGTTTCACGCGCCCCCGGGCAAGATGCCCTCATACCGCAAAGACAGGAGCATGAAATGAACAACGCAAAAGCAATCGCCCTGGTGGCCCTGATGTCCGTCTCTTCCTTCGCCATGGCGGCCTACACCGGCCCCAAGGAGCAGAACAAGGTATCGGTCGCCCAGTTGAAAGACGTGGCCGATGATCAGTGGGTGACCCTGGAAGGCAAACTGGTCAAACACCTGGGTGGCGAAAACTACCTGTTCCGTGACGACAGCGGCGAGGTGGAAGTGGAGGTGGACGGTGACGTGTGGCGCGGTACCGAGGTGGGCCCTGACGATCTGATCCGCGTGCGCGGCGAAGTGGACCACAGCTGGAACAAGACCGAAGTCGAGGTGGAACACCTGGAGAAGGTGGGGGCAACGCCCCTGAGCAAGGGCGGCTTTATCGCCAAGTAAGCTTTCAGGCCACAGTAAATGAGAAGGGCGCTCCGGGAGCGCCCTTCTTGCATGCCATCAGCCAGCCCGGCTTGCGACGGTTCGCTTGAACCCCTTCTCGGCCTGATTGACCTTGTAGAGATAGCGGCGAGCCTCTGCCTTGGGATGCTGTTCGGTCAGCACCTGATAGACGGCCTCGGGGGAGAGGCGGTTTATCATGCCGGGGGCCGCCTTGCGATCGTTGGAGAAGGTGTTGAGCACCCCTCCCGCACCACCGTTGTAGGCGGAGATCACCGCATAGCGGCGGGACTGGGGATCCTGGATATCCGCCAGATAGACGGTCTGCAGCAGGTGCAGGTAGGCTGTCCCCACATCGATGTTGTAGGCCGGATTGAACAGATCTTCCCTGGTCGGCTGGCCATCCTTGCCCTTGACCCTCACATAGACATCCCGCCCAGCGGTAGCCGGGATCACCTGCATCAAGCCATAGGCGTTGGCGTGGCTGACCGCATAGGGGTTGAAGCTGCTCTCGGTCTTGATCACTGCGTAGATGAGACTCTCGGCGACGCCGTACTTGCGGGAGGCGTCGCGGATGATGCTGGCGTATTTGTAGCCGCGCCTGTCTTCGTGGTTGGCCACCATGGGAATGTCGATGAAGAAGATGTTGCGGATCCCGAGGGTGCGCTTCTTCATCGCGTTGGTGATCAGATAGTCGGCATAACGCTCTGCACGCCAGCTGGAGCGGATCGCTTGTCCCTGGTTGTCCAGCACCTGGCCATAGAGGAAGGGCTCGCCACCAGGCATGATCTCACGGTCGGAATAGAGGTCGACCTCTGCCGGATCGTCCGGGGTTAGCAGGGTTTCGATGATGGCGCGGCGCAGGTGGGCGCGGGGATCCAGACCCGAGACGGTCTCCACCATGATGTGACCGCTGGAGAAATCGATGTGGGCGCGGCTCTTGTACTGATCCGTGTATTTGACGTAGTCAAACTTGCCCGCGAACAGCGCCTCGCGCCCCCATATCTCGTTCACGTTATGGGAGAGCGCACTGATCATGTGTTCAAAACCGCGCACGTCCTTGCCGTTGACCAGATCATCATCGCCACTCCCGCTGGTCTGGGGTGTGGATGAACAGGCAGAGAGAAACAGCAGGGCGCACAGCAGCCCAAAAAAACGACCCATAAGATCCTCAAACCGGGCGGTGGGGCCGCCCGTCACTGACTGGCCTGAGCCAGGATTGGTGTCACCCTGCGGCATGTCGACGACTCAGGGGGACGCTGGCCCTTTGACTCGATTCCCGCTCACTGGCTGGGAGGGGTGTAGCCGTCGATCTGGACTTCACCCGCGTCGAACAGATAGCTGACCATCTCTTTTTCCAGCAACTGGCGGTGCTCGAGATTCATCATGTTCAGCTTCTTCTCGTTGATCAGCATGACCTGCTTCTTCTGCCACTCGGTCCAGGCTTCCTTGCTGATGTTGTCGAAGATCCGCTTGCCGAGTTCACCGGGGTAGAGTTGGAAATCGAGACCCGGCGCTTCTTTCTTCAGGCGCAGGCAAAATACGGTACGGCTCATGTTGACCTCTGTGGTTGCAAGTCTGGTTGTAAGTCCGGGTAGGCGAGCAGACGGGCCGTGGCCGCCGCCAATCCCACCTCGGCAGGATGGCGTAAGTTATACCAGAGTCGGGTATCCGCTTCCATGAGCAGGGGGGCGGGCGGAACAGCCATTTCGATCAGCAAAGGGCGGATATCGAGGTGGAAGTGGCTGAAAGTGTGACGAAATCCAGCGAGCTCCTGATAGGCGGCATCCTCCAGCCCCAACTCCCGCAGTCGTCCGGTCACCTCGGTGAGGGATTCCACCTGCGGGAAGCAGTAAAGCCCGCCCCAGATCCCTTGCGGCGGACGCTTCTCCAGCAGCAGCTGATCGCCGTGGCGGATGATCAGCATAATGCCGTTGCGTGCCGGAATGCTCTTCTTCGGCTTGCTGTGAGGGTAGGAGGTGGGGTTGCCCTGCGACAGCCCCTGGCAATCGGCCTGCACCGGGCAGCGCTCGCAGGCGGGCTTGCTGCGGGTGCAGACGGTGGCCCCCATGTCCATCATGGCCTGGTTGTACTGGGCCACCCCGACGCGCGGGGTGAGGCGGGTCGCCAGCTCCCAGAGATCGTGCTCGACCTGCTTCTGGCCCGGCCAGCCCGCCAGCGCCAGCCAGCGGGTGAGTACCCGCTTCACGTTGCCATCCAGGATGGCGTGGGGCTGGCCCAGAGAGAGGGAGAGCACGGCCCCGGCGGTGGAGCGACCGATGCCGGGCAGAGCCATCACCTCTTCCAGTTGTTCCGGAAAGAGGCCGCCGTGCAGATCGCGGATCTGCTGGGCGGCCTTGTGCAGGTTGCGGGCGCGCGCGTAGTAGCCAAGCCCGGTCCAGTGATGCAGCACCTCGTCGATGGGGGCGTTGGCCAGGGCCAGCACGTCGGGGAAGCGGGCCATGAACCGCTCGTAATAGGGGATGACAGTGGCAACCTGAGTCTGTTGCAGCATGATCTCGGAGACCCAGACCCGGTAGGGGGTCTTGTCCTGCTGCCAGGGCAGGGTCTTGCGGCCGTGGATCTGGTACCAGTCCAGAATACGGGTGGCGAAGGTGGTGTTGTCTGAGTGGCTCACAGTGTGCTCATGTTCTGATGATAAGTCCGCCCGCCATCAGGAGGGCGATCCCCGACCCGGCGCATGGCAAAGGTCGAGTGTAGGTTATTGATTAAAAAGGGGAGCTCTCGGGCTCCCTCTGAATAGGCGGTGACCTTCCCGGGGGAGGGCCACTGGATGCCGGCAGATCAGCCGCGCCAGTCTTGCAGCGCCTTGAGGCTGGCATACTGGCCGCCGACCTGCAGGACGATGTAGTCCTGGGCGATGGCTGCCAGGATGACACCGGGGGCTATTTCATTGCCCTCGCGCCACTCCCGTCCATTGAGCACGACGGCCCGCTTGGCAGGGTCGGAGGAGTAGTTGTGGGCACCATAGGTCAGGGACGGTACCTGCTGTTTCAGGGCCGGGGCCAGGGCGCCGAGGGGGATGGCACTGGTCTGGACCTGAGCCTGGGGCGCACTCTCTTCCACCAGCGGCGTGTTGTTGAGGGCGGCCATCAGCCGTTCTGCCAGACTCTGCCCCCCCTGGTTTGCGGTAGTCGCAGCCGGGGTTGCGGCAGGTCTTGGAGCGACCACGGGCTCCGGCAAGGGGGGCGGCAGCGGCCGGGTGATCATGGGCCTGGGTTCGACCCGCACGAAGGGGGGAGTCACCACTTCCTTCACTTCGACCTGCTGTTCCACGGGTTTGAGGTGATAGAGGTGCCAGCCATAGTTGGCGGCGGCGCCCATCACCAGGGCCAGGGGCACCAGGGCCCACCAGATCCAGCGGCGGTTGGGCTCCTCTTCCTGGCTCACGGGCAGACCCATGAGCGGCATATGGGGGGTGAACTGGGGCTGGTCGGCCCGGCGCAGGGCCTTGAGCAGGGTGGACATCAGGAGGCCTCCTCGACCATGGGATCCGTCTCATCATCCGCCACGCTGTCGAGATCGACCGGCGTACTGGCTCGCAGGGATTCATCCTCCAGCCTGGGCATGGGTTCGCCGGAGGCCACATTCAGCCGCAGCAGGGTGTTGCTGCCGGCGATGCCGTCCGGGGTCAGTCCCTGCTCGCGCTGGAACTGTTGCAGCTTGTTCTTGAGGGTGGCATCGAATCGACTCACCTTGCGATCGGGTTGCTGCATGGCGCGGCTAAGGGCGTTGTCCAGCCACTGCACCTGGGCAGCCCCGGCATTGCTCGCTATCAGGGGCACGTTGCCCCTGGGCATGCGCCAGAGCAGGGTGTAGCTGCCGCCCCAGGCGTCGGAGAGCCACTGCCTGTCCACCTGCCAGCTCTGGTTGCCGATGAGCAGGGAAGCCTTGTCCGCCCCCAGGCTGACCAGGGTGGCGTAATAGAGGCCGCCGGTCTCGTCGGTGAGACTGATGAGGGCCGGGTATTGCAGCGCCTGCAATTGCGCCAGGGAGGCTTCTCCCTCCTGGCAGCGCAGGCCCGCACGGGGGGCATTGTCGCAGGTTGCCTCCTCCAGCTCGGCCTGGTAGCCCCATACCTTGTAGAGATTCTGCATGGCGACGTCCGGCTCCAGCGCCTGATTGATGGCGCGGGTCAGCTGGGCTTGCTGCTCCGGCGTGTCATCCACCTTGACCGGTACCTCGACCTTGACCAGGGGGCGGGCTGGGAAGAATCCGAAGAATTGCCAGCCCCACCAGCCGGTGGCGACCAGCAGGGCGCCCACCAGGGCGACCGTGAGGCCGGATTGCCAGCTTCCCTCGTCGCGAATGCCGCTCACCTCATACGCGGACTGGCTGATGTCCCCGTGCACTATCTTGTGGCTGCCACGGGCGAAGGCGGCGATGAGGGCGCGGTCGCAGATGAGGTTGATGAGACGGGGAATGCCCCCGGAGAGGCGATGCAGGGTCTGGATGGCCCTGGGGGTGAAGATGGGCTGGACGCAGCCTGCCACCTGCAACCGGAAGCGGACATAGGCATCCACATCCTGGCGCGACAGCGGCAGCAGGTGATAGCGGGCGGTGATCCGCTGCGCCAGCTGGCGCAGCAGGGGCTGGCGCAGCATCTGTTGCAGCTCGGGCTGGCCGATGAGCACCACCTGCAGCAGTTTCTTCTCGTCTGTCTCCAGATTGGTGAGCAGTCGCAACTGCTCCAGCACGCCGGGCAGCAGGTGCTGGGCTTCATCCACCAGCACCACGCTGCGCTTGCCTGCCGCCAGATTCGCCAGCAGATGATCCCGGATAAGGTCGAACAATTGCTTGAGGCTGGCCTCTTCGCCGTAGGGCAACTGGAATTCGTCGCAGATGGCGGCCAGCAGATCCCGCTCGGTCAGAGAGGGATTGAGGATGTAGGCGATCTCGGTGTCGGCGGGCAATTGCTGCAGCAGGCAGCGGGAGACGGTGGTCTTTCCCGTACCCACTTCCCCGGTCAGCAGCACGAAGCCGCCACCGTCCTGCAACCCGTAGTTGAGGTGGGCGAGGGCCTCCCCGTGACGCTCGCTCATATAGAGGTATTTGGGATTGGGCGAGATGGAGAACGGGGGCTCCGACAGACCGAAGAACTGTGTGTACATAAGGATCCATTCCATTGTTATGGGCGGCAGGTTAAAGCCTCCCAAAAGGGATGTCAAAGACCCGGATACCATAAGGGGAGCTGGCTCGAACCACGGGCTGACTCACCCAGGACGATGGCGGGAAGTGGCCGCCCGGCTGAGTGATGGCGAGCCCGGTGCGACGGGTGCACATCGTCTCTCTTGGCCAAAAGCGGTATCATCGGGGCAAGTTTATCGAGGGAGAGTGCGCGTGCAGATTTATCT
Organism: Aeromonas sp. ASNIH1; assembly: GCF_002934285.1. Taxonomy (NCBI): domain Bacteria; kingdom Pseudomonadati; phylum Pseudomonadota; class Gammaproteobacteria; order Aeromonadales; family Aeromonadaceae; genus Aeromonas; species Aeromonas sp. ASNIH1. The sequence continues at coordinate 2,151,844 of NZ_CP026228.1, forward strand.
GGTCGGAGGGGCGGTGCGGGATCGCCTGTTGGGATTGCCCCAGGGGGATCGGGATCACCTGGTGGTCGGCGCCACGGTGGAGCAGATGCTGGGTCTCGGATTCACCCAGGTGGGCCGAGACTTTCCGGTCTTTCTTCACCCCAAAACCCAGCAGGAGTACGCCCTGGCGCGCACCGAGCGCAAGCAGGGGCAGGGTTACACCGGCTTCGTCTGCCATGCCGCCCCCGAGGTGACGCTGGAGCAGGATCTGCTGCGCCGGGATCTCACCATCAACGCCATCGCCGAAGATGAGGACGGGCAACTGCACGATCCCTACGGCGGCGTGCAGGATCTGGAGGCGCGGTTGCTGCGCCATGTCTCGCCGGCCTTTGCCGAGGATCCCCTGCGCATCCTGCGGGTGGCGCGCTTCGCCGCCCGTTTCCATGCCCAGGGGTTCGTGGTGGCCCCCGAGACGTTGGGGCTGATGCGCGAGATGACGGAGGCTGGAGAGCTGGCCCACCTGACCCCGGAGCGGGTCTGGAAGGAGCTGGAAAAAGTGCTGCTGGGGCCGACACCCCAGATCTTCTTCGAGGTGCTGCGCGAATGCGGCGCACTCAAGGCGCTCTTCCCCGAGCTCGATGCCCTGTTCGGGGTGCCGGCCCCTGCCAGATGGCACCCGGAGATCGACACCGGCATCCATACCATGATGGTGCTGGCGCAGGCATGTCGTCTCTCCCCCGAATTGACCGTGCGCTTCGCGTCCCTCTGCCACGACTTTGGCAAGGGGCTGACTCCGCCCGCCTTCTGGCCGAGCCATCACGGCCATGGTCAGAAGGGGTTGCCGCTCATTCGGGATTTTTGCGAGCGCTTCCGGGTGCCGAACGAGTGTCGCGATTTGGCCCTGCTGGTGAGCGACCTGCACACCCATATCCACATTGCCTTCGAGCTCAAGCCCGCGACCCTGCTCAAGGTATTCGACAAGGCCGATGCCTGGCGCAGACCGGAGCGCTTTGCCCAGCTGCTCGATGCCTGTCGCGCCGACTTCCACGGTCGTACCGGCTTCGAAGAGAAGGTCTACAGTCAGCCGGACTATGTCGCCGAGGCCCTGGAGGCGGCGCAGGCTGTGCCGGTCAAGGAGATAGTGGCGGCCGGCTTCAAGGGGGAGGCAATCCGCGAGCAGCTTGCCAAGCGGCGGCTCGATGCCATCAGCCGGGTGCGCGACGAGTGGACCTTCATCGAGGAGTAAACGCCGCAGCCGATCGACGCTCAATCGACGGCGTGATATGGGCGAAGCATAAAAAAGCCCGGGTCAATGACCCGGGCTTTTTGTCGTGCGGCGTGGGCTGCTCAGGAGAAGCAGGCCTGCAGCACGTAGAAGATGGCGATGGCCAGGATGGCGCCCGCGGGCAGGGTGATGACCCAGGAGACCACGATGTTGCGCAGCACGCCCAGGTTCAGGGCCGCGATGCCCCGTGCCAGACCGACACCCATGACGGCACCCACCAGGGTCTGGGTGGTGGAGATGGGCAGACCGGTGCCGGAGGCGATCACCACGGTGGCGGCGGTGGCCAGCTGGGCGGCGAAGCCACGGCTCGGGGTCAGGTGGGTGATGCCGGTGCCGACGGTCGCCATCACCTTCTCGCCCATGGTGGCCAGACCGATGACGATGCCGATGCCGCCAAGGGGCAGGATCCACCAGGCGATGTGGGAGCTGCCGCCGATCTCGCCGCCGGCCGCCACGATGGAGGCGACTGCAGAGAGCGGACCGATGGCGTTGGCCACGTCGTTGGAGCCGTGGGCGAAGGCCATGGCACAGGCGGTGATGATCATCAGGATGCCGAACACCTTCTCCACGTTGGCGAAGTGCATCTTGCTGTCATCTTTCGGGTTGTACTGCTGGCCGCGGATATAGATCCAGCCGGCAAACGCCACCGCGATGGAGATGGCGACGGAGAGCAGGACGCCCTCGCCATTGCTCAGGTGCAGACCGACGTGGGTCAGCCCCTTCTTGATGGTGACTAGGCAGATGACCAGGGACGTCAGGAACATGTAGAAGGGGACATAGCGCTTGGCGTTGTCCAGGGGGTTGTCCGTGTTGAAGATGAGCTTCTGCACGCTGATGAACATGAAGTAGGCGATGATGCCCGAGATGGCCGGCGTGACTACCCAGGAGCCGACGATGCCGCCAAACTTGTTCCACTGTACCGCTTCCGGACCGATGCTCACCACGGCGAAGCCCACGATGGCGCCGATGATGGAGTGGGTGGTGGAGACGGGCCAGCCGAAATAGGAGGCCAGGATCAGCCACAGACCCGCAGCCAGCAGGGAGGCGATCATGCCGAGCACCAGCAGATCCGGCGTGTCGGCAAAGGCGTTGCTGTCGATGATGCCGCTGCGGATGGTGGCCGTCACTTCGCCACCGGCCAGATAGGCACCGGCGAACTCGAAGATCATGGCGATGATGATCGCCTGACGGATGGTCAGGGACTTTGTGCCGACCGATGTGCCCATGGCGTTGGCGACGTCGTTCGCACCAATGCCCCAGGCCATCAAAAAGCCGAACAAGGCCGCCACGAGCACCAGGGTGGTGCCGTAATTTGCGATAATGTCCATTAGTAGTGTTTACCCAGTCAGTCGATTACGAACGAGCCAGCATCAATTCCAGACGGGCGCCAACGCGCTCTGCCTGATCAGCCAGGTCACCTACCCATTCGAGGATCTTGTAGAGGAACATAACGTCGATCGGATTGTATTTGTGCTCAACGGCTTGCAGCTGTTGGCGCAGTCCGATCTGCATGGTGTCAGTATCGTCCTCGATGAGATCCAGCTGGTGGATCATCTCGGCAACCATTTCAACTTCACGTCCTTTAAAGCCGGTTTCGAGCAGCTCATCGAGTTCTCCGATGGCTTTTTCGGCTTGGGCGGTCGCATCGATACAGCGTTTGAGATAGGCCATGAAATCGGCGCGCATCTCGGTGGGGAATTCCATCTTGCGGCCAAGCATGCGACCGGAAATATCCTTGGCACGGTTGGCAATCTTGTCCTGCTGGGTCAAGAGCTCCAGCAGATCGGTACGGGCGACCGGCAGGAACAGGCCGCGAGGGAGTTTCAAGCGGATTTCGCGCTTGAGGATGTCCGCTTCTTTTTCCAGCTGGGCGATCTGTTGCCGGATCTTCTCGGCATCTTCCCAGCGGTCTTCAGCGACGGCATCAAAGAAGGGAATGAGCTGTTCGCAGCACACGTGAACCTTGACGATATGCTTCTGCAGCGGCTTGATGGGGGACTTGGCAAAAAGACCCAAAATAGTATTTACTGGCATGGCCAAACCTGTGTCGGTGAAAAAACACTCGATACGATTTTATGAGGGGCGCATGGTAACCGAACTGTGCCATCAATAAAACCGTGAATTAATCGTGAACTGTCGCTGGCATTATATCCTCGCGACCCTGAACATGCCCCCCAAAGTTGCCCGCCAGCCCGGAATGACTATGCAAACTGAGATCGAGATAAAGTTTTTCGTCACCAGCAATATTCAAGAATCCATCTCCAACATTCTGAATTCACTAGAGATTATCTCTTCCAATCAAGCCGCTCTTGGCAACGTCTATTTCGACACGCCCGATCTGGGTTTGCGTGGGCTCGAGATGGGGTTGCGCATTCGTCGCAGCGATGATTTTTCCGAGCAGACCATCAAGTGCCGGGGGCAGGTCGTGGGCGGATTGCACGCCAGACCCGAGTACAACACCCCGGTGGAGGGAACCATTCCGACCCTGTCTGCCTTTCCTGCCGATATCTGGCCGAGTCTGGTGGTGCGCGATGAACTCCAGAGCCGTCTGGTGGCCCAGTTCAGCACCGATTTCCTGCGCCGCCACTGGCTGCTCGCATTCGGAGATGCCGAGATCGAGCTGGCCTGGGATCAGGGGGAGATTGTCGGTGCCCTGGGGCGTATCGGGATCGACGAGCTGGAGCTGGAGCTGAAATCCGGCGATGCCCGCGCCCTGTTCACCCTGGCGAGCAAGCTGGCGGCGCTGGGAGGATTGCGGCTGGGTGCCCAGTCCAAGGCGCAGCGCGGATACAGGCTGGCTGGGCTTGGCAAGCCACTGGCCGTGCAGCCCCTGCAAAGGATTGTGGGCAAAGATCAGAAGGTCAGCATTACCCTGGGTCTGCAGCACTGGCAGCATCATGAGCAGCTCTGGCTCGAGAGTGGCGATGCTGGCGAACAACAACGGGCGCTGCATGCCCTGCTCGAGGGGGTATCCCTGGTTGCCGAGGCAGCAGGCACGCTGACGGTGCCCCCCTCCTGGCTGGCCGACCTGCAGGCGCAACAGCGTCTGATGGTGCAGGTGGCCGGGGATCGTGCATCACTGCATGCCCTGTTCCACCATGCCGACCTGGTGGGCCTGCAGCTGTCCATCGCGGCTTGGCTGCATCTGGGCGGGTGAATCCTCAGTGGTGCAGAGCGCAAAAAGGTGAGCCCGGGCTCACCTTTTTTTATGGCATTGTGCACCTTGAGCGGCGCTATCAGTTCACCACGGCCACGTTGATGGTGCCGTTGCCCTGGGTCATGCGGACCCGGGCGCCAGGCACAAAGGTGGGGCTGGCCTTTTGTACCACCACGATGGATTCGCCGTTCTCTTTCTTGATCTCGAGCTCGACCCCGTCAACCTGGTTGAGTTTGTCCCCTGCCGCCTTGCCGGCCGCCGCACCCGCGATGGCGCCACCGGCCGCCGCGATGTCACTGCCACGACCGCCGCCTATGGTGCTGCCGAGCAGGCCGCCGACCACGGCGCCGCCAATGGTGCCGATCAGGGAGTTCTCATCGGCCTGGATCTTGACGGGGCGGGTGGAGAGGATGGTGCCATAGCTGACGGTCTGTACCTGCTTGGCGCGATCCTTGGTGTAGACATCGCCGGAGTAGACGTCGCTGTTGGCACAGCCGGTGATGGCGGTGGTGGCCGCCAGCAGGGTGACGAGAGCAATACGTTTGAACATGATGGGCCTCCTGGGCGGGCATCGGATTAATCTGGTGATGAATTGCACTTTACGCCAACCAGATTGCGCATTAAACCCGCAAAGTGTAACCAATTATGTGGCCGGAAGGCTCCCGTGCCGGTGACGGATGGTCAGGTCAGGGCTTTTTCCAGCAGCAGGCGATCCTCGCCCGGCCCGAAGTAGCCTCTCTCTTCTGCCAACTGCTGATAACCCAGCCTTAAGTAGAGGCGCTGGGCCGGATTGGCGGGATCCACGGTCAGCCTCACCCGGGCAACCTGCAAATGCGCCAGAGCCTGCTCCACCTGCAACATCATTTGCTCGGCCAGGCCGAAGCCGCGCGCTTCGGGACGCACTGCGAGGGAGAGCAGCCAGCCCTGCGACCGATCCTGACCAAGCCCCCCGAGGGCATAGCCCAGCAGCCGGCCTTCCCGTTCCGCGACGACCAGCAGTTCGGGCCACAGATCCATGGCCTGGCGAAAGAAGAAACCGGGGTAGACATCCTCGCCGAAGACATCGGCATCTATCTGCCAGATGGCGTGCATGTCGGTGTGGGTGGCAAGGCGCAATACGGGGGACGAGTGCATCGGGGCTCCTCTGATCGGGTCTCTGCTGCGGGGCAGCCAAAAAGGAGGCACAGGGTAGAAGGGGCGGGGAGTCGATGCAAGGGGGGCATTTGTGGCATGTCGCAGATAAAGAAACAGGGCCCGCAGGCCCTGTGTCATCAGAGGAGGCTGGTTGCCTGCTCCAGCCAGGCGAGATCCTCGCCCTCCAGCAGCGGACTCAGACGGCGGTAGACCTCCGCATGGTATTCGTTGATCCAGCGGAACTCCGCCGGGCTCAGCAGGCTGCGATCGATGAGGCGGATGTCGAACGGCACATAGGTCAGTCGCTCGAAGCCCAGCATCGGCAGCTCGCCACGGGCCTCCTGTTCGGTCACCACCACCAGGTTTTCACAGCGGATGCCGAAGGCATCTTCCCGGTAGTAGCCCGGCTCGTTGGAGAGCACCATGCCCGGCTGCAGGGCCACCAGGCTGCCCTTGGGGGCGATGCGCTGCGGGCCTTCGTGCACGCTGAGGAAGTGGCCGACCCCGTGGCCGGTGCCATGGTCGTAGTTGTAGCCGGCCTGCCACAGGGGCATGCGGGCCAGCACGTCGAGCTGGATGCCGGCTGTACCGCGGGGGAAGCGGGCCTGATCCAGGGCAATATGACCCTGCAGCACCCGGGTAAACATGGCCCTGTGCTCGTCGGTCACCTCACCCACCTTGACGGTGCGGGTGATGTCGGTGGTGCCGTCCAGGTACTGGGCGCCGGAGTCCACCAGATAGATGCTGTCCTGGCCGAAGGCCCGCGGGGTACCGTTAGTGTGGCGGTAGTGGCACATGGCGGCGTTGGGGCCGAGTGCCGAGATGGTGTCGAAGCTCGGCTCCACATAGTGCTCCTGCTCGTGGCGGAAGGCTTCCAGCTGGTCGGCCAGGGTGCCTTCGTCCACACCGTCGAACTCGCCGCTGGCGATCAGGCGATCCAGCCAGGCCAGGAAGCGGGTGACGGCAACGCCGTCGCGCAGGTGGGCGGCACGCATGCCGGCCAGCTCCACGGGGTTCTTGCACGCCTTGGGCAGCATGGTGGGATCCTGGCCGGCCACCAGAATGGCGCCTGCCTCTTCCATCACGAGCTGGGTCCAGGCGTTGGCGGTGTTGGGGTCGGCCAGCACCTTCTGCTGATCCTCGCCGATGCGCTGCAACACGTCACCCAGCTTGTCGATGGGGTAGACGGAGACATCCTGCCCCACGTGCTGACTGAAGGCGAAGCAGTCGATCTTGTCGGTATCGACGAAGAAATCCATGGTGGTGTTGGCGTAGAGCACCGCAAAGCCCAGCACCACCGGCAGGCGTTCCACGTCGCGACCACGCAGGTTGAGCAGCCAGTTGATGGGCTCGGCCTGGGTCAGCAGCACCGCATCCAGCCCGCGCTTGCGCAGATCGCTGGCCAGCATTTCGCGCTTGGCCTGGCTGGACTGGCCCGCCAGCTCCTCGCTGTAGAGGATGACAGGGCTCTTGGTCGGAGCGGGACGATCGCTCCAGTGCAGATCGATGGGGTTCTCGTCGATGCGCACCAGCTCGATGCCGTGATCGGCCAGCACGGCGTTGGCGTTCTGATACCAGGCCAGGCTGTGCAGGCGGGCATCGAAACCGACCCGGGAGCCTGAGGGCAACTGCTCCGCCAGCCACTGCACGTGGGGGTCTTCATTGAGGTGGAGAAACTCGAACAGCTCGGCCGGCGCCTGCATGCGCGCCTGCACGGTATAACGACCGTCGATGAACAGGGCCGCCCGATGCGCCATGATGATGGCGAGCCCGGCGGAGCCGTTGAAACCCGTGATCCAGTCCAGCCGCTCGGCATAGGCGGGAATGTACTCCCCCAGATGCTCGTCGTCGTGGGGAACGATGAAGGCGTCCAGCTCCAGCGTGGCCAGTGTGGCCCTGACCTGGGCGACGCGGGTTTCAATAATCTCGAAATGGTTCATGTCGTTATTGCCAGCTTGTGGTGATGTGAGTGTTCATTGATGGTGGCCGCTTGCCAGGATCTGTCTGATCGACTGGCCTGCCGCCTCGATGTGTTGCTTGAGCAGTACCACTGCTTCGTGCTTGCGCCGGGCGCGGCACAGTTCAAGGAGTCGGGCGTGCTCCCGCTCGGCCTTGTCCACGCCGCCCTGGGCGAACAGCAGTTCGAAACGCACATAGCGGTCGCAGCTCAGATTGATCTGGGCGATCAGTTCCAGTGCCTGGGGACGATTGGCGGCCTGGTAGAGGGTGGCGTGAAAGCGGTGATTCAACTCGGCCCAGTGTTCGATCTGGGTGCCAGACTCCAGCGCCAGATCAAACTGGGCGAGGATGGCTTGCGCCTGGGCGAAGGTCTCCTCCGTCATCAGGTCGACGGCGTGGAACAGGGTATCGGCTTCGAGCAGTGCCCGCAAATAAAAGAGCTCCTCGATGGCCGAGGCATCCAGCATGGTCACCACGGCGCCGCGATGGGCCTCGAACTTCACCAGCCCCTGCGCTTCCAGTTGCATCAGGGCTTCACGTACCGGGATACGGCTCACCGCCAGCTCCTTGGCGATGGCGTCCTGGCGCAGGGGGGCGCCCGCTGCAAACTCGCCACGCAATATCCGGCCGCGGAGGTTCTCCATCACCATCTGGGTTCGGGTCTTGTAAGGTGGGGTCATGCTGGGGTCACGGGCAGGTTGCAAAATTGTATATTGTATAAAGTTTGGCTGAATCTAACGCGCAAGGGCCGTCAAGGCAAGGCTTGGCGGGAGTCATATGCCGCGCATCGGCCAAAAAAATACCGGCCAGCAGGGCTGACCGGTACGGGATTGCGAGACGCGAGGCGCGTTTCTTACAACTGCGGGCCCGCCGCGACCAGGCGTTTGCCTTCGTCGTTGTCGGTGAAGCGCTCGAAGTTCTTGATGAAGCGCCCGGCCAGATCGGCCGCCTTGGCATCCCACTCTGCCTGGTCGGCGTAAGTGTCTCGCGGATCCAGGATGGCGGGGTTGACGCCCGGCAGCTCGGTCGGCACTTCCAGATTGAACACCGGCAGTACCTTGGTCGGCGCCTTCTCGATGGAACCATCCAGGATGGCGTCGATGATGCCACGGGTATCCTTGATGGAGATCCGCTTGCCGGTGCCGTTCCAGCCGGTGTTGACCAGATAGGCTTCAGCCCCTGCCGCTTCCATCCGTTTCACCAGCTCCTGGCCGTACTTGGTCGGGTGCAGGCTGAGGAAAGCCGCGCCGAAGCAGGAGGAGAAGGTCGGGGTCGGCTCTGTGATGCCGCGCTCGGTACCGGCCAGCTTGGCGGTGAAGCCGGACAGGAAGTGGTACTTGGTCTGCTCCTTGGTCAGCTTGGCGACCGGGGGCAGCACACCGAAGGCGTCTGCGGTCAGGAAGATCACCTTGGTGGCGTGACCCGCCTTGGAGACCGGCTTGACGATGTTGTCGATGTGATAGATGGGGTAGGAGACCCGGGTATTCTCGGTGCGGGAACCATCGTCGAAGTCGATGGTGCCATCGGCAGCCACGGTCACGTTCTCCAGCAGCGCATCGCGGCGGATGGCGTGGTAGATGTCCGGCTCGGCCTCTTCGGAGAGCTTGATGGTCTTGGCGTAGCAGCCCCCTTCGAAGTTGAACACGCCGTGATCATCCCAGCCGTGCTCGTCATCGCCGATCAGCTGACGCTTGGGATCGGTGGAGAGGGTGGTCTTGCCGGTGCCGGAGAGGCCGAAGAAGATGGCCACGTCCCCATCCTTGCCCACGTTGGCGGAGCAGTGCATGGAGGCGATGCCGCGCAGGGGCAGGAAGTAGTTCATCATGGAGAACATGCCCTTCTTCATCTCGCCACCGTACCAGGTGCCGCCGATGAGTTGCATCTTCTCGGTCATGTTGAAGGCGACGAAGTTCTCGGAGTTGAGACCCTGCTCCTTCCAGTTCGGGTTGGTGCACTTGGCACCGTTCATCACCACGAAGTCCGGTTTGAAGGTCTTCAGCTCCTCTTCGCTCGGGCGGATGAACATGTTCTTCACGAAGTGCGCCTGCCAGGCCACCTCGGTGATGATGCGCACAGCCAGGCGGGTGTCCGGGTTGGCGCCGCAGAAGCCGTCCACCACGAACAGACGCTTGCCGGAGAGCTGTTTGGTGACCAGCCCTTTCAGATGTGACCACACTTCCGGGGTAATCGCCTTGTTATCGTTTTTACCCTGGTCAGACCACCACACAGTATCCTGGGTAGTGGCATCTTTGACGATATATTTATCTTTAGGGGAGCGGCCGGTGAAGATGCCGGTGTTGACATTGACGGCGCCAAGCTCGGTGACGACGCCACGTTCGAAGCCCTCAAGGTCTGAGCGGGTCTCTTCAGCGAAAAGCTGCTCATAGGAGGGGTTGCGAACGATTTCCTGGCTGTTTTTGATACCGTATTGGTCCAGCTTCAGTTGTTGGGCCAGGGTGGGTTCTACCACGATTGTCATTGTATTCTCCTGGGTTCAGAGGTGTGTAGGGTTCTATCTGACGTTCATGCTACCACCTAGGTGGTAGTTTTTAGCGATCGCCATCAAACTTTATAAAATAGGGTATTTTTTTGTTATTTAAGTTAAAGGCGGGTTTTGCCCGCCTTTGATTAGTGTAACTGGTTTGCATCATTACCGGGAGCCCTGCTGAACAGGGTTTCGATGTCTATCCCGTCGAATTCGTAGTGGGCGCCGCAGTAATCGCAGTGCATGTCGATCTTGCCGAGCTCCTGCACCATGGATACCGCTTCCTCCTTGTCTATCTGCAGCAAGGCCCCTTCGCAACGGGCGCGGGAGCAGGTGCAGCGGAACTCGATGGCCTGGGGATCGAACACCCGTACCTTGTCCTGGTGGTAGAGGCGGTAGAGGATCTCTTCCGCGTCCAGACCGAACAGCTCTTCGTCCTTGATGGTGGTGGTGAGCTGGACCAGGTGGTCGAAATCGTCGCTGTGATCCTCGCTCTGGGCCGGCAGCTCCTGCAGCAGGATGCCCGCCGCACGGGGCTCGCCCTCGTGGTGGCCGGTGCGGATCCAGAGGCGGGTGGCCAGTTGTTCGGACTGGGCGAAGTAGTGCTCCAGGCAGGCCGCCAGGGTGTCGGCCTCCAGGGCGATGATGCCCTGATAGCGCTCTCCCTGATCCGGGGTGATGGTGATGACCAGATGGCCGTTGCCGATCAGGCTTTGCAGCTTGCCGTCCGTCGGCAGCTCCCCTTCATAGCGTGCCACGCCGCGCAATTGCTGGTTGTTGTCGCCGTTGATGACGGCCAGACGTACCGGACCGTCCCCCTGCAGCTGCACCGTGATGGAGCCTTCGAACTTGAGGGTGGCGGTCAGCAGGCTGGTGGCAACCAGCAGCTCGCCCAGCAGGTGCTGCACCTGTACCGGGTAGTTCTGGGCGTCGATGATGTGGCGGTAGGTACGATCCAGCTGGACCAGCTCCCCACGCACTTCGTACTCTTCGAACAGATAGCGATACAGGAGGTCTTGGTTACTCATCATGGTTTCCTAGGATGTTCTTGGGGGAAAATAAACACATTGTTAAACAGGTGGTTAGGAACTAATTCCTCCACCTGTCGTCATAAAGGGGCCACAGACGCGGATTAGGATTGCTTGACCCGGATAAGCTGGCGTCGCTCCTGCTTGTCAGGTCGGCGCTCCGGGCTTGGGGCAAACTGGCTGTTGAAGCGGCGGGCTTCGCTGTTTTCGGCCCGTTTCTTCAGGCTGGCCTCTGTCTCTTCATAGAGTTGCTGGGCCAGCGGGGCGGATTTGCGCTGCTCGCTCACCTCGAGCACCCGCACCTCCCGCTCGTCCTGGCCTTGCCAGAATCGCACCAGGGCGCCGACCTCGACCGCCTTGCCCGGCTTGGTGCGCTGGCCGTTGTAGTGCACCTTGCCGCCGTCGATCTGATCCCGCGCCAGACAGCGGGTCTTGTAAAAGCGGGCGGCCCACAGCCACTTGTCGAGACGGACCTGAGTGCTGCTTTGTGCTGGATTCGACATGGATCGGCTCCGGGATGGCTGAAAAGGTGCCTGATTATACCAGAGGCGGGCCCCGGGATAGAAACAGGGGGCATCCGGGTGTGACGGAAACTGAATTTTCACCCCTTGGTCCCATCCGGTCGGTTGTCTCTGGGTCCATTGCCGTACACAATAGCCAACCGACTTGGATGCCAGACAATTTTGAGAAAGATGACGCTACCGTTCAGGGATGATTTGTTGACTTCCCTTCTGGCTCGCTGCAAGGCCATGCCACTTTCCCGTTTCAGCCAGCCCCTGTTCTGGCTTCTGCTGCTGTTGCTGGCCCAGCAGTGTGCCGTGCTCACCTGGCGCCTGTACGAACTGGCCCAGCCCGCTCCCCTGACCCCCTGGCAACCCTCGGTCACCTCGGTGCAGGGGAGTGGCGGCGATCGCCTCGATCTTGGCAACCTCAGCCGCCTCTCTCTCTTTGGCAAGGCGCTGCAACCCCAGGCGGACAAGGCGGCAGAGACGGTGGCGGCGGATGCCCCGAAAACCCAGCTCAATGCCCAGCTCAACGGGGTGCTGGCAAGCTCGGATCCCGCCAAGTCCATCGCCATCATCGCCCACAACGGGACACAGAACTCTTACGGCATCGGGGACTACATCGACGGTACCCAGGCCAGGATACGCCAGGTGTTTGCCGATCGGGTCATCATCGCCCGGGACGGCCGTGACGAGACCCTGATGCTGGACGGGGAAGAGTATGGCAAGCCCCTGCCCAAACCGGCCCGCCAGGAGGGGCTCTCCTCCGTGCGCAGCGAACTGCTGGGCAACCCGGGCAAGATCACCGATTACCTCAATATTTCTCCGGTCCGGGTGGACGGTCGCATGACCGGCTATCGCCTCAACCCGGGTCGCAATCCGGAACTGTTCAATCAACTCGGACTGGTCGCCAACGATCTGGCGGTCAGCATCAACGGCCTGGATCTGCGTGACAACGCCCAGGCTATGCAGGCGATGCAGCAGGTGGCGGGCGCCACGGAAATGACCGTCACCGTCGAGCGGCAAGGACAGCTCTACGACGTCTATGTCGGCTTGTCAGAATAATGAATTGGAGTAGCACCAAGAATGACAAATAAAGGGAAGGGCTGGCGTCTGGCCACCATGGCGGCAGCCTTGATGATGGCCGGTTCTGCCTGGGCCACCGAGTATTCCGCCAGTTTCAAGAACGCCGACATCGAGGAGTTCATCAACACGGTCGGCAAGAACCTGAACAAAACCATCATCATAGAGCCATCGGTACGCGGCAAGATCAACGTGCGCAGCTATGACCTGCTCAACGAGGATCAGTACTACCAGTTCTTCCTGAGCGTGCTCGACGTTTACGGCTTTGCCGTGGTGCCCATGAACAACGGCGTGCTCAAGGTAGTGCGCTCCAAGGATGCCAAGACCTCGGCCATCCCCGTGGTGGATGACACCAACCCCGGCGTGGGTGACGAGATGGTGACCCGGGTCGTGCCGGTGCGCAATGTCTCGGTCCGTGAACTGGCCCCCCTGCTGCGTCAGCTCAACGACAACGCCGGCGGCGGCAACGTGGTCCACTACGAGCCCTCCAACGTGCTGCTCATCACTGGCCGCGCCGCTGTCGTCAACCGCCTGGTGGAGGTGGTTCGCCGGGTGGACAAGGCGGGGGATCAGGACATGGACGTCATCAAGCTCAAGTTCGCCTCCGCCGGCGAGATGGTGCGGCTGGTGACCAACCTCAACAAGGATGGCAGCAATCAGGGGGCCAACGCCTCGCTGCTGCTTTCCCCCAAGGTGGTGGCCGACGAGCGCACCAACTCCGTGGTCATCAGCGGCGAGCCCAAGGCCCGTGCCCGCATCATCCAGATGGTGCGCCAGCTCGACCGGGATCTGCAGAGCCAGGGCAACACCCGGGTCTTCTACCTGAAATATGGCAAGGCCAAGGATCTGGTGGACGTCCTCAAGGGGGTCAGCTCCAGCATCGCCGCCGACAAGAAGGGCGGGGCGGCTGCCACGGCCACGGGCGGCGCCAGCATCGGCGGCGGCCAGCTCGCCATCTCCGCCGACGAGACCACCAATGCCCTGGTGATCACCGCCCAGCCGGACGTGATGGCCGAGCTGGAGCAGGTCATCGCCAAGCTCGACATTCGTCGTGCCCAGGTGCTGGTGGAGGCCATCATCGTCGAGATATCGGATGGTGACGGCATGAACCTCGGGGTGCAGTGGGCCAACACCAATGGCGGCGGCACCCAGTTCACCGACACCGGTCTGCCCATCGGCTCCTTGGCCATCGCCGCCAAGGATTACAAAGACAACGGCAACACCGACGGCCTGTCATCCCTGGCGGGCAGCTTCAGCGGCATGGCGGCAGGCTTCTATCACGGAGACTGGGCGGCGCTGGTGACGGCGCTCTCCACCAACAGCAAGAACGACATCCTCTCCACCCCGAGCATCGTCACCATGGACAACAAGGAGGCCTCCTTCAACGTCGGTCAGGAAGTGCCGGTGCAGAGCGGCTCCCAGAGCTCCACCACCAGCGATCAGGTGTTCAACACCATAGAGCGCAAGACGGTGGGGACCAAGCTGGTGGTGACGCCCCAGATCAACGAAGGAGATTCCGTGCTGCTCAACATCGAGCAGGAGGTCTCCAGCGTGGCACAGAAGCAGGCGACCGGGACCGCCAACCTGGGCCCCACCTTCGATACCCGCACCGTGAAGAACGCCGTGCTGGTCAAGAGCGGCGAGACAGTGGTGCTGGGCGGCCTGATGGACGAACAGACCCAGGAGCAGATCTCCAAGGTGCCCCTGCTCGGGGATATTCCGGTGCTGGGCTACCTGTTCCGTTCCTCCAAGACCTCCACCGCCAAGCGCAACCTGATGGTCTTCATCCGCCCGACCATATTGCGTGACGCCAATGTCTACTCCGGGGTCTCCAGCAACAAGTACACCCTGTTCAGGGCCGAACAGCTGAGCCGGGCTGCGGAAGAGGGCTATGCCACCTCGCCGGCTCGCCAGGTGCTGCCCGCCTATGGCCAGGACGTGATGATGTCCCCCGAGGTGCAGCAGCAGATCCAGAGAATGCAGGCCCAGCAGCAGGCGACCGCCACCGGCGTGCGCGCCCAGGTGCAGGAGCAGCCCTTCGTGCAGAGCAAGCCCTGATGGCCGCCTACCAGCTCGATGGCAGCGAGCTGCCGGCTCCCCTGCCGGAACTGCCGTTCGCGTTTGCCCGCAACTTCGGGGCCATCCTGACCGAGCGCCAGGGTGCCCCGGTGCTGCTCTGTCGTCAGGGGATCTCCCCCCAGACCCTGCTGGAGGTGCGACGGGTGGCGGGCTGTGCCTTCGCGGTGGAGCAGCTTGGCAACGACGAGTTCGAGACGCTCCTGATGGCCCACTATCAGCGTGACTCCTCTGAGGCGCGTCAGCTGATGGAGGATCTCGGCAACGAGATGGACTTCTTTGCCCTGGCCGAGGAGCTGCCCCAGAGCGAGGATCTGCTGGATGCCGACGACGATGCCCCCATCATTCGCCTCATCAATGCCATGTTGAGCGAGGCGATAAAAGAAGAGGCGTCCGACATCCACATCGAGACCTTCGAGCGGGCCCTGGTGATCCGTTTTCGCATCGATGGGGTGCTGCGGGAGATCCTGCGCCCCCATCGCAAGCTCGCCTCCCTGCTGGTGTCGCGCATCAAGGTCATGTCGCGCATGGACATCGCCGAGAAGCGGGTGCCCCAGGATGGCCGCATCTCACTGCGCATCGGCGGCCGGGCGGTGGATGTGCGGGTCTCCACCATGCCCTCCAGCTACGGCGAGCGGGTGGTATTGCGACTGCTCGACAAGAACAACGTGCGCCTCGAGCTCAAGCAGCTCGGCATGACACTGGCCAACCGCAACATCATCAGCGAACTCATTCGCAAGCCCCACGGCATCATCCTGGTGACGGGCCCGACCGGTTCGGGCAAGTCCACCACCCTTTATGCGGCCCTCTCGGAGATCAACTCCCGGGATCGCAACATCCTGACCGTCGAAGACCCCATCGAATATGACCTCGAAGGGGTGGGCCAGACCCAGGTCAACAGCAAGGTGGACATGACCTTCGCCCGGGGCCTGCGCGCCATTCTGCGTCAGGATCCGGACGTGGTGATGGTGGGGGAAATCCGTGACCTCGAGACCGCCCAGATCGCGGTGCAGGCATCCCTCACCGGTCACCTGGTGATGTCGACCCTGCACACCAACACCGCCATCGGCGCCATCACCCGGATGCGGGACATGGGGATCGAGCCCTTCCTGCTCTCCTCGTCGCTCCTGGCGGTACTGGCCCAGCGGCTGGTGCGCACCCTCTGCCCGGATTGCCGCGCACCGCACCCTGTCACCGAGCAGGAGCGTCTGGCCATGGGCATCGAGCTTGCGCCGGATCAGCAGATCTGGCGTCCGGTGGGCTGCGAGCAGTGCAACCACACCGGCTATCGCGGCCGGACCGGCATCCACGAGCTGGTGGTGGTGGACGAGGCGGTGCGCGAGGCGATCCACAGCGCCAGCGGCGAGCTCGCCATCGAGCGGCTGATCCGGGGTCACACCCCCAGCATCCGCCGCGACGGCATCGACAAGGTGCTCAAGGGGCAGACCAGCCTCGAAGAGGTGCTGCGCGTGACCCGGGAAGACTGAGATGGCGGCATTTGAATACAAGGCCCTCGACGGCAAGGGGCGCAACAAGAGCGGCGTGCTGGAAGGGGATTCCGCCCGCCAGGTGCGCCAGCTGCTGCGCGAGCAGGGGCTGACCCCCCTCGAGGTGAACGAGACCACCGAGAAGGCCAAACGGGAGGCGAACCGCTTCGTGCTGTTTCGCCGTGGTGCCTCCACCGCAGAACTGGCCCTCATCACCCGCCAGCTGGCGACTCTGGTGGGGGCCGGTCTCACCATCGAAGAGGCCCTCAAGGCGGTCGCCGAGCAGTGCGAGAAGGCCCACCTGCGCAGCCTGGTGGCGACGGTGCGCAGCAAGGTGGTGGAGGGGTATTCCCTGGCCGATTCGCTGGGGGCCTTCCCCCATGTGTTCGACCAGCTGTTCCGCTCCATGGTGGCGGCCGGCGAGAAGTCCGGTCACCTGGAGAAGGTGCTCAACCGTCTCGCCGATTACACCGAGCAGCGCCAGCACATGCGCACCAAGCTGCTGCAGGCGATGATCTATCCCATCGTCCTCACCCTGGTGGCGGTGGGGGTCATCTCCATACTGCTCACCGCCGTGGTGCCCAAGGTGGTGGCCCAGTTCGAACACATGGGCCAGCAACTGCCGGGCACCACCCGCTTCCTCATCGGCACCAGCGAGCTGTTGCAGCACTACGGCCTCTGGTTCCTGCTGCTCCTTGGCATTGGCGGCCTGATCTGGCGCTGGTGGCTGACCGACGACAAGCGTCGTCGTCGCTGGCACCAGGTGATACTGCGCCTGCCGGTGATCGGTCGGGTCAGCCGCGGTCTCAACACCGCCCGCTTTGCCCGCACCCTGAGCATCCTCAACGCCAGCGCCGTCCCCCTGCTGGAGGGAATGAAGATCGCCGGCGAAGTGCTCTCCAACGACTATGCCCGCATGCGCATCGGTGAGGCCACCGAACGGGTGCGGGAGGGGACCAGCCTGCGCAAGTCGCTGGATGAAACCAGAATTTTTCCGCCCATGATGCTGCACATGATCGCCTCGGGCGAGCAGAGCGGCGAGCTCGACAGCATGCTGGAGCGGGCGGCGGACAACCAGGACAGGGAGTTCGAAACCCAGGTGAACATCGCCCTCGGGGTGTTCGAGCCCATGCTGGTGGTCTCCATGGCCGGGGTGGTGCTGTTTATCGTGATGTCGATCCTGCAGCCAATCCTAGAGCTCAACAACATGGTGAATCTGTGAGGCTGGCGTGCGTGTGACATCGGTCGATCCCGCGGTCAACTCGCGCGAGCTCAACAATATGGTGAATCTGTGAGGGTCGGGTGCCCGAATAGGCTTCGCCATTCGAACCTGCAAATTCAATCGAACGATCGTGGTTTAACAGTTAATCGTTGATGGCTCATGCCATCTCATTTCGTTAGGGAGTCAGTCATGCAAAAGCGTCGTCAATCGGGTTTTACCCTGCTGGAAGTGATGGTGGTCATCGTGATCCTGGGGATCCTGGCCAGCCTGGTGGTGCCCAACCTGATGGGCAACAAGGAGAAGGCGGATCAGCAAAAAGCGGTCTCCGACATAGTGGCGCTGGAAAACGCCCTCGACATGTACAAGCTGGACAACAACCGCTACCCCACCACCGAGCAGGGGCTGGACGCTCTGGTCAACAAGCCGACCGCATCCCCTGAGCCGCGCAGCTACCGTGAAGGGGGCTACATCAAGCGCCTGCCGCAGGATCCCTGGGGCAACCAGTACCAGCTGCTGAGCCCGGGCCAGTTCGGCAAGATCGACATCTTCTCCATGGGGATGGACGGCGAAGCCGGGACCGATGACGACATCGGCAACTGGAACCTGAAGGACTTCCAATAAGTGATTCCGCCGCGTCGTGCTCACTGCGCCCCCCCGGGGCTGCCTGCATGAAGGTGGCCTCTTCTGCCCGTCACCAGGCCGGTTTTACCCTGCTGGAAGTGTTGCTGGTCGCCATGTTGATGGGACTGGTGGCGACCGCCGTCACCCTCAGCATGGGGGGCGCCAGGGGGGATCGGGAGCTCGACAAGCAGGCGCGCCGCTTCATGGCGACCCTGCAGCAGGCCCAGGAGTATTCGGTCATGGATGGCAGGCTGCTGGGGCTGCGGGTCGAGGAGAACGGCTGGCAGTTTATGTCCCGGGATCCCAAGGATCGCAAGTGGCGCGCCCTGACCGGTGACAAGCTGCTGGGGCCGGTGACGTTGCCGGAGGGGATGACCCTGGCGGTGGAGCTGGAAGGTTTCAACTGGCGCACTGCGTCGGACGAACGCCAGGAGCAGGGTCGGGACGAGCGTGAGCGGACACCCCAGATCCTGGTCTTTCCGGGGGGAGAGCTCTCTCCCTTCGTGCTGACCCTGAGCCAGCAGGACGAGGATCTGCATTACCTGCGCACCGTCAGAGGGGACGAGTTCGGTCGTCTCTCCCTGTTGCAGGATGAAGAGGAAGAAGAGTGAGGAGCGCCAGGCCCGCAGGGGGCGCTCTAGCGCGTCGCACCGCTCTGTCGGGCGGACACGCCCGGGTGCGCGGCATGACGCTGCTGGAGGTGATGGTGGCCCTGGCTGTGTTTGCCATCGCCGGGCTGGCGGTGATGAAGACCGCGAGCGAACACCTGGCCGGCCTCAATTATCTGGAGCAGAAGACCCTGGCGACCTGGGTGGTGGAGAATCAGCTGGTGCAGCAGAAGCTCGAAGGCAAGTGGCCGGGAGACAGCTGGGTGGAAGGGGACGAGGAGATGGCCGGGCAGACCTGGTACTGGCGCTATCGCGGCGTCGCCACGGCGGACAGCAACTTCAGGGCGCTGGACATGGAAGTGCGCACTGCGCCCAAGGCCGACAGCCCGGTGGCCATGATCCGGACCTATCTCAGCCGATGAACATTCATCAACGTGCGTCCATGATCCGGAGCCGGTGTCAGCCGATGATCCAGAGCAACCCCCGCCCATCGCGCCACCGCGGCTTTACCCTGCTTGAGATGCTGGTGGCCATTGCCATCTTCGCCACCCTGAGCCTGGGGGCCTATCAGGTGCTGCAAGGGGTGCTGACCAGCGACGAGGTGGCCAAGCGCAAGGAGGCCCGCCTTTCGGAACTGCAGCTCGCCTTCAGCCTGCTGGAGCGGGACGTCACCCAGATGGTGCCGCGCAGCGGTCGCATCGACGGCGAAAACAACAAGGTGCTGCTGGCGGCGTCCCGCTTCGGCCAGCAGAGCGACGACTGGGGCATGGCCTTCATTCGCGGCGGCTGGCTCAATCCGGACGGCATACTGCCGCGCTCCGGCCTGCAACGAGTGGGTTGGCGTCTCAAGGGGCAGACCCTGGAGCGGTTGAGCTACCTCTATCCGGATCCGGCCATTGGCACCGAGCCGCGCATTCAGCCCGTGCTGACCGGCGTGACGGCGCTGCGCCTCTATTTCTACGACAAGGGACAGTGGAAGGAAGAGTGGACCCAACGCGACCTGCTGCCCTACGGGCTGGCGGTGGAGCTGGAGCTTGAAGACTACGGCACCATCCGTCGCCAGTTCCTGATCGGAGCCGGTGGTCAGAGGGCAGAGAATGGTAACTGATCGTCGTTTTCCCCTGTCTATCACGGAGGATGACGGCACTATTCGACGCCGCCAGTTCCTGATCGGAGCCGGTGGTCAGAGGGCAGAGAATGGTAACTGATCGTCGTTCTCCCCTGTCCGTCACGGAGGATGACGGCACTATTCGACGTCGCCAGTTCCTGATCGGTGCTGGTGGCCAGAGGGCGGACAATGGCAATTAAGCGCGGCCGGGGCCGATCCCGCACTACACTGGGCCGCCAGGGGGGCATGGCGCTGCTGGTGGTGCTGCTCATCCTCGCGGTGATGGTGATCGTCGCCAGCAACATGAGTGGCCGCCTGCAACTGGAGCTGCGCCGCACCGCCAACCTCACCCTGGGCAAGCAGGCCTGGTGGTATGCCATGTCGGCGGAGGCTCTGGTGATCAAGGTGCTGAACCAGGACTTCAAGGACGACCCGGATCGGGTGAGTCTGGGACAGAACTGGGCGCGGGAGGACGGGGTCTTCCCGGTGGAGGATGGCACTCTCTCGGGCCGGGTGCGGGATCTGCAATCCTGCTTCAACCTCAACAGCCTGAGCGTGCCCCTCAAGGAGGGGGAGAACGGCGACGATCTCGAGGCCCAGCCTTACCAGTTCAAGGTGTTCCGGGCCCTGCTCGCCCAGCTCGAGGTGGATGATTACGAAGCGGTGCAGCTGACGGACGCCATCCGCGACTGGACCGACAAGGATACCCAGCTGGTCTCGAGCAACGGGGCCGAGGATGCCTACTACGAGGGACTCAATCCCCCCTACCTGGTGGCTAACCAGCGGATGCTGGGCACCGACGAATTGCGGGCGGTGCGCGGGGTGAGCGCCAGCCTGTACGCCCGGTTGGCCCCCTATGTGTGCTCCCTGCCCAATGACAAGCTGGTGGTGAACATCAACACCATCCGGCCGGAGCAGGCGGCCCTGCTGGTGGGGCTCTACCAGGGGAAGATCGGGCTGGACGATGCCAAGCGGGTGCTGACCAGCCGCCCCAAGAAGGGGTGGAAGAACAAGCAGGAGATGACGGAGCAGTTGCAGGTTCAGCCGGGTGCCATCACCGGGCTGGATGGCGCCCTGGACATCAAGAGCAGCTTCTTCGAGGCCCGCCTGCTGGCGGAGGTGGGGGAGACCCGCGCCAGGCTTGAGACCGTCTTCCAGCGTGGCAAGGACAACAAGCTGGTGATGCTGCGTCGCCTGAGCGGCGGCGCCGAATAACAAGGGGGCGTGGGGCGGTTTCAGCTGCCCTGCGCATCCCCCGATTGGACTGCAACCCATGGCTGTGCGCCCGCCCCCCTGAGGGAGGAGCGGGCATGGCAGGAGAGACATTAGTGAGCGAGAGTCTGGTCATCCGTCTGGGGACCAATGCGCAGCAGCCAGTGCACTGGCTGGTCTGGTCGGCGCAGGAGCAGGAGATCATCGCCTCCGGCATCCTGGCCTCGGCGCACGCCCTCGGCGAGCTGCAGGAGCGTGCCGGTGGTCGCCCCGTGGTGACCCTGGTGCCCGGCAGCGATCTTATCTTCCGGCGGGTCAATCTGCCGGGCAAATACAGCCGCCAGAGTGCGGCGGCCCTGCCCTATCTGCTGGAGGAGCAGATCGCCTCAGACGTGGACGATCTGCACCTGGTGGTGCTCGGCCATCAGGGCCGCGAGGTGGATCTGATGGCGGTGGACAAGGGGAAGATGCACTCCTGGCTCGGCTGGCTGGAGCAGGCAGGGCTCAAGACCCTGCACCTGCTGCCCGACGTGCTGGCACTGCCGCTCGTCGCCGATGGCTGGTCAGCCCTGCAGCTGGGGGAGGAGTGGCTGGTCCGTCAGGGCCCCCGTCAGGGCATAGTGGCGGAGGAATCCCTGCTGGCCATGCTGCTGGCAGCGCAGACCGAACCCGTCACCCTGCACTGCCATACTCCCATCCCCGCCATGGCGGCGGGCAACTGGCAGGGGGCTGACCCGGAACTGCCCATGCTGTTGCTGGCGAAAGGGGCGTTGACCTGCCAGGCCAACCTGTTGCAGGGGCCCTATCGTCCCCAGACCGAATACGCCCGCTACTGGTTGCAGTGGCGCAAGGTGGCGGTGCTGGCAGGCGTATTGTTGCTGGTGGCCCTGGTGCAGCGCGGTGTGCATCTGCACCAGCTGGCGGAACAGGACAAGGCCCTCAAGGCGGAGATCCGGCAGGTCTACACCCGGATCTTCCCGGGGGAGACGCGCATCGTCAACGTGCGCAGCCAGATGACCCAGCACCTCCAGCAGTTGGGGCAGGCTCCCCAGGATGGCGTCCTGTTGCTCCTGACCGAGCTGGCCCCGGTGTTTGCCGAGGTGCCCGGCCTCAAGCCCGAAGTGCTGCGCTTCGATGCAGCCCGGGGCGAGCTGAGGTTGCAGGTGACGGCCCCCGGCTTCACCGAGATCGAACGTTTCCGCGAGCTGGCGGGCAAGCGCTTCGAGGTGCAGCAGGGTGAGGTGCGAAGCACCGAAGGCAAGGTCGAAGGGGCGCTGGTGCTCAAGGGGAGGTCGTCATGATGGACAAACTGCAGAGCTGGTGGCGCGGCATCAGTGCCCGCGAGCAGCGGCTGGTGGCGGTGGGGGGCAGCGTACTGCTCATCTGGCTCTTCTACTGGGCGATCTGGCAGCCGGTGGCAAATCGCATTGCCGAGCGCGAGCGGCAGGTGGTGAACCAGCAGCAGACCCTGGCCTGGCTCAAGGAGAAGGGACAGGAGGTGCTGGCGATGCAGGGGGGACAGGGGCGCCAGATCGATACCGGCGGTACCCTGGACGGCGTGGTGAACCGCACCGCCTTCAACCAGAAGATCAAGATTGCCCGCTTGCAGCCCCAGGGTCAGGAGCTGCAGGTATGGATAGACACTGTGCCGTTCGATGATCTGCTGATCTGGCTTGCGACCCTCTCGGATCAATACGGCGTCCAGGTGCAGATCATCGAGCTGGCCCGCGAGGGGCTGGCCCCCGGGCTGGTCAAGGTCAGACGTTTGCAGTTGAGTCGTTCCCAATGAAGCGAAAAATAGTGATCGCCAGTCTCTTCCTGCTGGCCTATCTCGGTTTCCTGCTGGCCCAGTTGCCTGCATCCCTGGTGGTGCGTCATCTGCCGCTGCCCCCCAATCTGGTGCGGCTGGAGGGGGTGAGTGGCACCCTCTGGAGCGGTCAGGCCGCCCGGGTGCAATATGCCAGCGAGTCCCTCACCCAGTTGCGCTGGGATCTCGATGGCTGGTCCCTGCTGCGGCTGGCGCCCGAGGCGTCGGTGCGCTTTGGCGAGCGCAGCGGGCTCAACGGGCAGGGGATCCTGGGTTGGAACGGTGCTGCTTTCGGGCGCGACATCACCCTGAATGCGCCGGCCCCCTGGGTGCTGGAGCGGGTGCCGATGAGACCCCCCTTCCCGTTGACGGCGGCGGGTCAGTTGCAGCTCAAGATCGATCAGTTTGCCCAGGGCACTCCCTGGTGCGACAACCTTTACGGGGATCTCCACTGGTATGACGCACAGGCGGACACCCCGGCGGGCAAGCTGGCCCTGGGGGATCCCGAGATCACGCTCACCTGTCTCGACTCCCGGCTGGTGGCCGAGATCAAGCAGGGCTCGGAGGCGGTGCAGGTGCTGGGCAAGCTGGAGTTGCAGGCCAATCGCCAGTACCTGTTCCAGGGCACCCTGAAACCGGGTCCCGAGCTGCCGGACCAGATGAAACAGGGGCTCCCCTTCCTCGGCCAGCCCGATGGGCAGGGGCGCTTCCCGCTGCGTTATCAGGGCCGCATCTGACGGCGTTGCCCATGGTTTGAACCACCCCGCCCCGGCGGGGTGGTGTCGTTATGGGGGCGCGCCGGCTGGCGCCGTGATGAGGTGATTGAGGAAGAAGCTGAACAGCTCGGCCCGGGAGTGCAGGTTCAACTTGGCGTAGAGGTGCTTGCGGTGATTCTTCACCGTGCCGCTGCCGATGCCGAGTGCATCGGCAATGGCCTCGGTATCCAGCCCCTGCAACAGCAATCCCGCCACCTGGCGCTCCCGCCGGGTTAGCTGATCTCCCCCCACACTGGCGATAGCCTGCTCCACCGCCCCCTTGAGGTCAGTGCCATCTGACCTGGCCGGGCTGCGAGCCAGGCGGGGTGTCTCTTCCCGCCAGTGCTGGCGACACAGGGAGTGGACCAGCGGGAACAGTGCCTCCAGCCTGGCCAGCTCGTCACGGCTGAGGGAGCTGCGCTTGTCGAGGCGGCCCAGAAACAGCATCAGGGTGAGGCCGCCGCGCACCGGCAGGATCAGCCCCACCTCCTCCTGCCAGCCGGTGGCCTGATAGAAGTGGTGGCGATACTCGGGGTCGAGCCGCCCCCGCGACACCTGCGCCAGGGTCCAGACCCCGGCACCCATCCCCTGTTCCAGCGCCTGCATGAAGGGATCCTGACTGAAGTGGCGGGTGAGGTAGCGGTCGAACAATAGGGCCCGCTGATGATGCAGGTTGTCGTAGAGGTAGACGGGGCGCAGCCCCACCCCGAGCAGCAGGGCACAGTCGAATGCCACCTGTTGCTGGATGAGGCGCACCAGGGCTGCCGGGAAGCCGCTGCCGTGCAGGGCATCGACGGCGGCGGTCAGGCTCAGGGTATCCGTGGCAGGAGACGGGGGCATGGCGATGGGCTCCGGGTCAGGGAATGGTTTCCCCACGATGGCAGGATGCTAGCACGGGAGTGGCAAAACTGTCCCCTGGGGGACATATCTGCCAGCACCGCAAGCGGCGAGGATGGCCCTCTTTCTCTTGCTGTTGGAGCCCCCCATGACAAATCCTCACCTGCTCGATGAGCTGACCCAGCGCGGCCTGGTGGCCCAGAATTCCGACCCGGTGGCGCTGGCCGACCATCTTGCCACCCCGCGCACCGTCTATTGCGGCTTCGATCCTACCGCTGGCAGCCTGCACATCGGCCATCTGGTGCCACTGCTGATGCTGCGCCGCTTCCAGCTGGCGGGCCACACCCCGGTGGCTCTGGTGGGCGGGGCCACCGGCCTTATCGGCGATCCCAGCTTCAAGGCAAGCGAGCGCCCCCTCAACAGCGCCGAGACGGTGCAGGGCTGGGTCGCCAGCCTGTCGGCCCAGATAAAAGCGCTGCTGCCAGCGAGCGACGGGCTGGCGGCGCCGCTGCTGGTCAACAACGCCGACTGGATGGGGCAGATGTCCGCCCTCGATTTTCTGCGGGACATCGGCAAGCACTTCTCGGTCAACGCCATGCTGGCCCGCGAATCGGTGCGCCAGCGCCTGGCCCGCCCGGATCAGGGCATCTCGTTCACCGAGTTCTCCTACACCCTGCTGCAATCCCAGGACTTCGCCGTGCTCAACCAACGCCTCGGCTGCACCCTGCAGATCGGCGGCAACGACCAGTGGGGCAACATCACCAGCGGCATGGACCTCACTAGGCGGCTGCATCAGGCCCAGGTCTATGGCATGACGCTGCCGCTCATCACCAAGGCCGATGGCACCAAGTTCGGCAAGACCGAGGGGGGCGCCGTCTGGCTCGACCCGGCGCTCACCTCCCCTTACGCCTTCTACCAGTTCTGGCTCGGTACCGCAGACGAGGATGTCTACCGATTCCTGCGCTACTACAGCTTTATGCCGCTGGCCGAGATTGAGGCGCTGGAAGCGGAGGATGCGAAGCGGCAGGGGCGCAAGCTGGCCCAGCAGGTGCTGGCGGACGAGCTGACCGAACTGGTACACGGCAAGGGGGCGCTGGCGGCGGCGCAGCGCATCAGCGAATCGTTGTTCAGTGGCGAGGTAGCGCGCCTTGGGGAGAGCGATCTGGCCCAGCTGGCGCAAGATGGCATGCCAAGCAGCTGCATCGAGGGGGAAACGGATCTGGTGACCCTGCTGGTGGAGTGCGGCCTGGCCAACTCGAAGCGGATCGCCCGCGAGCTGCTGGCGGCGGGGGCCGTCAGCGTCAACGGTGCGATCCGCCAGGATGAGCCGCTCACCGCCGACGATCGGCTGTTCGGCCGCTACCTGCTGCTGCGCCGGGGCAAGAAGCAGTACCACCTGGTGATCTGCTCATGAAGGGGTGAGCGCATCGATGACGTAGTCGAGGAAGTGGCCGACCAGGGCCGACTCGGCCCGGCGCTGGGTATAGAGGGCGTAGAAATGGGCCCCCTTGGGGCGATAGTCCGGCAGCACTTCGCGCACCCCCCCCTCGGCCAGCTCGGCCGCCACCAGGTAGCGCGGCAGGCGGGCTATCCCCAGTCCCTGGCGCATCCCCTGGTGAATCGCCTTCTTGCTGCTGAAGGCCAGTTCGCCCACTACCTCGAGAGGGATCTCGCGCCCCTGGGCAAGCAGGGGCCAGCGCTCGTGGCGGCCGTACTCCTGGCTGCGGGTGATGAGGCTGTGCTGGTGCAGATCCTGCGGTGTGGTGAGGGGCGGGTGGCGGTCCAGGTAGTCGGCGCTGGCGCAGAGCACCAGATCGTCCACCGCGATGGGGCGCGCCAGGTAGGGCTGGGTGCCGAGCTCAGTGCTGCGAAACGCCACGTGCAGGTTGTCGCGCAGCAGGTCGGCCGGGGTATTGCTGAAGTCGGCGATGATCCGCACCTCCGGGTGGTCGGCGCGAAAGCGCAGCAGCACCGGAGTCAGCACCACTTCTCCCCAGAGATCCGGCGCCGTGATGCGCAGCTCCCCGCACAGTGCCGAGCGGCGGCGCTGCAGGCCGTCCAGCAACTGCTCGTGCAGGGCGATCATCTGGTCAGCCTGGCGGTAGGCGAGCTCTCCTGCGTCGGTCAGCTGCACCCGGCGGGTGGTGCGGCTCAGGAGCACGCTGCCGAGGCTCTGCTCCAGGTGGCGCAGATCTTTTGACGCCTTGCTCGGGGTGATGCCCAGGCGGGCCGCCGCCGCGGCGAAGGATCCACAGCGGACGATGGCGACCAGCAGGCGCATCAGGTAGAGGGTGTCGAGCTTGTGGTGACGCATGAGGGGTGGCCTATTGTGTCTTGCTGGGAATGAATGTCTTGCTTGTGTGCCTGATTATATCCTCCTGGCCCGGGTTTATAGTGGCCGCCATGCCATTGCGATCCCGGGAGAGGACGATGAACAAGACACTGGGCGACAGCTTCCACTTCGAGCGAGCTGGATTGCGGCTCAAGAACCGGGCCGTGCTGGCCCCTTTGACCCACAACATGAGCGGCGCAGGCGGTGATCCCGGCCAGGCCGAGCTCGACTGGCTGGCGCGCTGCGCCCGTGGCGGCTTCGGCCTGCTCATCGCCGCCGCCACCCAGGTGCAGCCCGGCGGGCGCTGCTGGGCGGGGCAGCCTGCCCTGATGACGGACGCTCAGCAGCAGGCCTTCACTGCTCTGGCCGACAGTGCGCGGCAGGCCGGGGCGCTGGCGGTGGTGCAACTGCATCACGGCGGGATGCGGGCTCTGCCAGAGCTGAACGACGGGGCGCCAGTCGGCCCGTGTGCGCTGGCGCCGGGCGGGCGTTACCCCCTCGGGGTCAAGGGGCTGAGCGAGGAGGAGATTCTGACGCTCATTGACGCCTTTGTGATCGCTGCCGAGCGGGCCCATGGCGCCGGCCTGCACGGGGTCGAGCTGCACGCAGCCCACCACTTCCTGCTCTGCAACTTCCTCAACCCCCTGCACAACCGGCGCACCGACCGCTGGGGGGGCAGCCTCGCGAACCGGGCGCGGATCCTGGTGGAGATAGTGCGCGGCATTCGCGCCCGTCTACCCCGGGGCTTCCTGGTCGGGGTGCGTCTCTCCCCCGAGAGCTATGCCCATATCCAGGGCATCGAACTGGCCCATCAGCTGGCGGTGGCGCGCCTGCTGGCGGACGAGGGGATCGACTACCTGCACTTCTCCATGGGGGACAGCTTCAAGGCGGTGGCGGGGGATCCCGACGGCGGCGCCCTGCTGGAGGCGGTAAGGGTCGGGTTGGCCGGACGGGTGCCGCTCATGGTGGCGGGCAAGATTCGCGACGCAGATTCGGCGGAGCGGGCTCTGGCCGGCGGCGCCGATCTGGTGGCGGTGGGCACGGCGGCCCTTGGCAATCCGGACTGGATGGAACGGGTGAGCCGCGGCCTGCCTCTGCATGCAGCCCCTTTCACGGCGGCGCACCTCACGGAGGTCGGCTTCACCCCAAGCGCCCTCGACTACCTGGCCGGCATGGGGGTGCTGGCCCCGCGCGATGCGGCCTGAGGGCTTTCATGAACGGTATGCGCTCGGCAGGCTGTTGAGCTGATGTGACAAGGCCCTCGTGAAGAGGGCCTTGTGCGTGTCAGGCGCCGAGAGGGAGCAGGTCGGCGTAGTCGTCGAGCGCCGGGAAGTGCTGGAAGGTGAGCGGCGGCATCTGGCTGTCGGGGTGACGGATGCCGAGCTGGTGGGCGATGCCGAACTCGGCCGAGGCGGCCAGGATCCGCTCGCTGTCATCCACGAAGAGGGTGCGGGCCGGGTCGAACGCCAGCCGCTCGGCCAGTGCCTGCCAGCAGTGCTGGCTCTCCTTCGACCACCCGAGCTCATGGGTGCTCACCATCAGATCGAGGTGCTGGGCGAGGCCGAGGCGTGCATCCTTCACCGACAGACTGGCGGGATGGGCATTGGTGAAGAGTACCACCTGCTTGCCGGCGGCCTTGAGTGCGGCCAGGAAGGGAATGACGTTGGGGCGCCACTGGATCTTCTCCAGGATCTCCTGTTTGAGGGCGCGGATGTCGAGCCCGAGCGTCCGGGTCCAGTAATCCACGCAGTACCAGTCGAGCGTGCCGTTGACCGCATGATAGTGAGTGTCTATCTGCGCCTTCGCCTCGGCCAGCGGCAGGCCGAGTCGCTCGGCGTAGCGCGCCGGCACCAGGGTTTGCCAAAGATGGCTGTCAAAATGGAGATCGATCAGGGTGCCATCCATGTCGAGCAACACGGTATCAATCTGGTGCCAGGGCAGGGGAGTCGACATGGGGCCTCGCGATGTCTGTGGTGATGGGAAAAACGGGGCGCATTATAACGGATTTTTCAGACATCTTTCCCCTCTTTGCCCCGTGGTGTTCGGCAGGGGAGTCGTTTACTCTTGAAACACGATTTTTTAACGAGCAGTCAGCCCCCGATGAGCGATCCCCACAAGCGCAATCCCGTCCACCTCAGTGTCGAGACCATGGCCCATGACAAGAGCAAGCCGGAGATCCTCAAGGCCGAGATCGTGGCTGAGAGCCGGCTGTTCAAGGTGGAGTCCCTTCACCTGAAATTCTCCAACGGCGAGGAGCGGGTCTACGAGCGGATGCGCGGCGGCAATCGGGGTGCCGTCATGGTGGTGCCCCTGTTCGATGCCCACACCCTGCTGCTGGTGCGCGAGTACGCGGCGGGCACCCACTCCTACGAGCTGGGTTTCCCCAAGGGATTGATAGACCCCGGTGAAGATGCCTTCGAGGCGGGCAACCGGGAGCTGATGGAGGAGGCGGGCTTCGGGGCGAGCAGCCTGACCCTGCTCAAGCAGGTGTCGCTGGCGCCGGGGTATTTCTCCAGCCGGATGGACATCTTGCTGGCGCGGGATCTCTACCCCGAGCAGCGGGTCGGCGACGAGCCCGAGCCCCTGGAGGTGATCCCCTGGCCCCTCAACCGGATCGACGAGTTGCTGGCGCGCCCCGACTTCAGCGAGTCGCGCAGCATCAGTGCCCTGCTGCTGGCCCAACGTTGGCTGGCGGAGCAGCAGGATTAGCCCGTTCAGGGCGGTTAGGCAATCAGAGACAGAGGGAAGCACCATGCAGGAGTTGTTGGCCTGGATACCTGAGGTCAAGGCGATCGCCCGCGAAGCGGGGCGGATCCTTCACGAGATCTACCGTGGCGGGCAGTTCGAGCGCCAGTTGAAGGAGGATGCGACCCCGGTCACCAGTGCCGATCTTGCCGCCGACGCCTACCTCAAGCAGGCGTTGTCGGCGCTCACTCCCCATGTGCCCGTGCTGACAGAAGAGGCGGCAGACATCCCCTTCAGCCAGCGTGCGAACTGGCGCCAGTACTGGCTGGTGGACCCGCTGGACGGCACCGGCGAGTTCATCGCCGGCAGCGGTGACTTCGCCACCCTGATCGCCCTGGTACGGGACAATGTGCCCGTGCTCGGGGTCATCTATGCCCCCGAGTCGGATCTGCTCTACTGGGCGGTGCGCGGCCACGGCGCCTTCAAGGAGGCGAATGGCGAGGTGCGCCCCATCAGCGCCATGCACCATGAACACGATCAGCCTGACTCCCTGGTGGTGGCCATCAGCCGCCGCCAGAAACTGGAGAACCTGACCCGTCGCCTCAACCCGACCATCCACTACGAGCTGATCCCGCTCGGCTCCAGCTCCCTCAAGTCCTGCCTGGTGGCGGAAGGCGTGGCGGATTGCTACGTGCGCCTGGGCCCCACCGGGGAGTGGGATACCGCTGCCGCCCAGTGCATCGTGGAGGCGGCAGGGGGCCGCATCCTCAGCCTGGCGCTGCAACCGCTGAGCTACAACGAGACCGAGTCGCTGGAGAACCCGGACTTCATCGTGATGGGGGACCCGGATCTCGCCTGGGGACACATTCTGGCCCACTGACGGGTCGACCAGCTCGCAGGGAATGCAATCAGGCGACCACAGGGTCGCCTGATTGCATTGGTTTGATCCACTGGCTGGTTGCGGGGATTTTAGGGAGATTCGCTAGTGATGGCGATAACGGCAGTGGATCATCACATCCAATCTGGCTGCACTGGCATAAATTTCAGTTAATTCTGAAAACATGCATTTCATCGAAACAAAAAATCGACGTCGGTTTTAGTTTTGGTTTTATATTCCTAGCTTTCGGTTAATGTCAGGATTAATTGAATAATCCGGGGTGAAATTTCCTCCCAATCTCACTGGTGGAACAGGGCTTTGCCAGTGAGATCTGCCAGTCTCCATTTTTGAGAATTAAATGCTAAAGGAGCACAATGTTTTTAGATTTTAATACTACGTAGAAGTGATTTATAGATGAGTTTATCTGCAGACGTCTCACGGGAGCTGTCCGGTTCCCCCTCCACCATGGCCAGCACCGGCTGGCGTCGCCACGACACCCACTGGGTCATCAGCCTGTTCGGCACCGCCGTCGGCGCCGGCATTCTGTTCCTGCCCATCAACCTGGGTCTGGGGGGGATCTGGCCCCTCGTCATCGTCGCCGTGCTGGCCGGTCCCATGACCTTCCTGGCCCACCGCGGGCTGGCGCGTTTCGTGCTCTCGTCGTCGCGCCCCCAGGCCGACTTCACCGAGGTGGCCGAGGAGCACTTCGGCAAGATGGCCGGGCGCCTCATCTCGGCGCTCTATTTCCTCTCCATCTTCCCGATCCTGCTCATCTACGGCGTCGGGCTGACCAACACGGTGGAGAGCTTCATGGTTAATCAGCTCGGCCTGGCCTCCCCGGATCGGGTGATGCTCTCCGGCGTGCTGGTGTTCGCCATGATCGCCGTGATGCTGGCAGGCGAGAAGGCGATGCTGCGGGCCTTCGCCGTCATGGTCTACCCGCTGGCGGCGATCCTGCTGGCCCTCTCCTGCTATCTCATTCCCCAGTGGCAGTGGCCGGAAGTGACCGCCTTTGAAGGCACGAGCTTCCTCAACACCGTCTGGCTGGCGCTGCCGGTCACCGTGTTTGCCTTCAGCCACGCCGCCGCCATCTCGGGCTTTGCCAATGTGCAGCGCCGGGAGTACGGGGAGCAGGCCGAAACCAAGAGCGGCCTGATCCTGCGCAACACCACCGTCATGCTGGTGGGCTTCGTGCTCTTCTTCGTCTTCTCCTGCGTGCTGAGCCTCTCCCCGGCTCAGTTGGCCGAGGCCAAGGCCCAGAACGTCTCCGTGCTCTCCTATCTCGCCAACATCACCGACAACCCGGTGATCGTGACCCTGGGGCCGCTCATCGCCTTCATCGCCATCAGCTCCTCCTTCCTCGGCCACTTCCTCGGTGCCCGCGAGAGCCTGAAAAGCCTGATCGCCAAGCCCACCGGCCTGCCGCTGGCGAAGGCGGACAAGCTCGGCATCGCCCTGATGTTCTTCGCCATCTGGGGCGCCGCCATCATCAACCCGGGCATTCTGGGGTTGATGGAGACCCTCTCCGGCCCCGTCATCGCCATGATCCTCTTCATCATGCCGGTGGTGGCCATCTACAAGGTGGAGGCGCTGGCCGGCTTCCGTCACCGTTGGGTCAACGGCTTCATCCTGCTGACCGGTGCCCTGGCGGTCTCGGCCCTGC
Source organism: Aeromonas sp. ASNIH1 (assembly GCF_002934285.1). NCBI lineage: Bacteria > Pseudomonadati > Pseudomonadota > Gammaproteobacteria > Aeromonadales > Aeromonadaceae > Aeromonas > Aeromonas sp. ASNIH1. The sequence continues at coordinate 2,183,747 of NZ_CP026228.1, forward strand.
TGTTCAGCCTGCTGAAATAAGCCAGGTCGTCAGCATCAAGCAAGAGAGGCGACCCCCGGGGGTCGCCTCTCTTGTTTCTGCTCTCTGGTTGCCTTGCCGTCGTCTCACCCCAGCTTGGCGCCGTTCTCCACCGCCTGCTCGGGGATGGCGATCACCACGGCGCCATCCGGGCGATAGAAGCCGGTCAGCAGAAACTCCGACTGGATGGGGCCTATCTGCTTGGGGGGAAAGTTCACCACAGCGACGATCTGGCGGCCCACCAGATCCTCCGGTCGATAGAGGTCGGTGATCTGGGCGCTGCTCTTGCGCATCCCGAGCTCGGGGCCGAAATCCGCCCACACCTTGTAGGCGGGGCGGCGCGCCTCGGGGAAGGGCTCGACCCGCACCAGGGTGCCCACCCTGAGCTCCACCATCTCGAAATCCTGCCAGCTTATGGTCTGCATCTTGGCTCCTCGTTGCCCATACCTTGCATGAGCCTCAGCATGCCTCGAGTGCCCGAGAATTGTCTTCGGCAAAGAGCCGACCGATTACGGCAGGCAGCCGTTTTGCCGGCGCCAGAGGGAAGGGGTCAGTCCGGTCTCGGCCAGGAAACGCTCGGCAAAGGCTCCCTGGTTCTGGTAGCCGCAGCGGCTGGCCACCTCGCCTATGGGCAGGGCGGTCTGGGCCAGCAGGGTGCGGGCCAGCGCCATGCGCCGCATCCTGAGGTAGTGGGAGACGCTCGTGCCCACCTGCTGGCGAAAGGCGTGTTTGAACTGGCTCAGGCCGAGGCAGGCGATGGCGGCGAGTTCCTCGTTGGTGAGGGGGTCTGCGAGGTGGGATTCCATATGGCGCTGCACCTTGGCGATACGAGGGGCTATGCGGGGAGCGACGGCGGGGCCCATGCCGCGTCCCTCGGTCAGCAGCCCGAGCCACACCTGATCCATGCCGGCCACGTGGCGCCCCTCGGCCACCATGCGGTGCAGGAAGGCGAGGTAGTGGCGCTGGGCCTCATCCAGCTCGACGAAGGGGTGGTCCCCCAGGACGGCCGGCAGCCAGTGGCTCTCCTGCACCAGAAACACGTGCGCCGGGTCGGCGGCGTAGTCGTGGCGAAGGCCAGGGGCGATGATGCAGGCAAAGCCGGGCGCAAGCCGCCGCCCCAGGCCCTGCACCTCGATCTCGAGGGGGCCGACGAGTGGGATCACCAGCTGGGCGTGGTCATGACTGTGGCTCTGCATGTCGCTCTGGTAGTGACGCAGGCTGAAGGGGGAGGCGGCAGATAAGCATGACGCGGCACCGGGCCGCGTCATTGAAAGGGATGCATCGTTTGCCATGGGCAGCCGCATTACTCGGCGTCGAAGTCTTCGATCTCTTTGCCAAGGGCTTCCATGATGGCGCGGGCCTCGGCGGGGACGCTGTCCGGGTGATCCTTGCGCAGGTCGTCGTCACAGGGCAGCGGCTGGCCGGTGAAGGCGTGCAGGAAGGCTTCGCAGAGCAGCTCGCTGTTGGTCGCATGACGCAGGTTGTTCACCTGGCGACGGGTGCGCTCATCGGTCAACACCTTCAGCACCTTGAGCGGGATCGAGACGGTTATCTTCTTGACCTGTTCGCTCTTCTTACCGTGCTCTGCATAGGGGCTGACGTAGTCGCCGTTCCACTCTGTACCCATGTTCCACCTGTAGTCGTTTGGCCGTGAGCGCGGATTTTAACCCTTAAGGAATTCAATGGCAATCCAACAGCAAAGCCATTTAGACGTCTAGAAGTGTTGACGGCTTTTTTAAGGTGGCGTAGTGTGGTGCACCATGGGCCGGCAGTCCGGCCAGCGAAAATGAGAGCGGGGCTGGACGACCCACGAGGCGGACCGGCTCCGGCAACCCATCAAGGAGAGTGACATGACCCACAAGGCCACCCTGGCGGTACGCACCGGGATTGAGACAGATACGCAGCACGGTGCCGTGGTGCCCCCCATCTACCTCTCCAGCAACTACACCTTTGCCGACTTTGGCGAGCCCCGTCAATACGACTATGCCCGCTCCGGCAACCCGACCCGCACCAATCTGGCGGATGCCCTGGCGGCCCTGGAAGGGGGGGCCGGCGCCGTGGTGACCGGCACCGGCATGGGGGCCGTTCACCTGGTGACCACGGCTCTGCTCAAGGCGGGGGATCTGCTGATCGCCCCCCACGACTGCTACGGCGGTACCTGGCGCCTGTTCGAGTATCTGGCGGCCAAGGGCCACTACCAGGTGCAGTTCGTGGATCAGGGAGACGAGGGGGCGCTGGCCGCCGCGCTGGCCCAGAAACCCGCACTGGTGTGGGTGGAGACCCCCTCCAATCCGCTGCTGCGGGTGGTGGACATCGCCGCCATCGCCGAGGCCTCCCACGAGGTGGGGGCCCAGGTGGTGGTGGACAACACCTTCCTCTCCCCCTTGCTGCAACAGCCCCTGGCCCTTGGTGCCGACGTGGTGGTCCACTCCACCACCAAGTACATCAACGGCCACTCCGACGTGGTAGGGGGGGTGGCGATCGCCAAGGATCAGGCTCTTGCCGACTCCCTGGTGTGGTGGGCCAACTGCCTGGGGCTCACTTCCGGTGCCTTTGACTCCTACCTCACCCTGCGGGGCCTGCGCACCCTGGCCCCGCGCCTGCGCACCCATCAGGAGAACACGGATCGCATCCTCGCCTTCTTGCAGCAGCAGCCGCTGGTCAAGCGGATCTATCATCCCAGCCTGCCGAGCCATCCGGGCCACGACATTGCGCGCCGTCAACAGTCCGGCTTTGGCGCCATGCTAAGTTTTGAGCTCGATTGCAACGAGACGGGGCTGCGCGCCTTCCTCGCGGGACTGCGCCTCTTCTCGGTGGCGGAGTCCCTCGGCGGTGTGGAGAGTCTGGTGGCCCATCCGGCCAGCATGACCCACAGGGCCATGACCCCTGCGGCCCAGCAGGCGGCGGGTATCAGTGCCCAGTTGCTGCGCCTGTCGGTGGGGATCGAACACGGTGAGGATCTGGTGGCCGATCTGGCCCAGGGGTTTGAACAGGTGCAGTTGGCACAACAGGCAGAGCAGGTGAAGTAATGGAACAACAACAAGGAGAGTGTGTGGTGGCAACAGAGGCAGTCTTCAAGCGGCGCCATGTACACAAGTTCGGCGGCAGCAGCCTGGCGGATCCGGTCTGTTATCGCCGGGTCGCCAGCATCGTCGAGCAACAGGTGGGGGGCAACGAGCTGGTGGTGGTCTCCGCCGCGGGCAAGACCACCAACCGGCTGATCCAGCTGGTGGAGCTGGCGGAAGCGGGGGATGAGGCCGCAGGCGAAGCCATCACCGCCCTGCACGCCTATCAGCAGAGCCTGATCGACGGCCTGCTGGAAGGGGAGCTTCACCTCGATCTGAGCCAGCAACTGACGGACGACATGCAGCTGATCGCCAAGACCCTGGAGGGGCAGTTTGACCGCTTCGAGCGCAACGGCCTGCTCGCCTTTGGCGAGGTGTGGTCCGCCCGCCTGCTGGCTGCCCTGCTCACCAGCCGGGGTGAGGCGGCCGCCTGGCTCGATGCTCGCAGCTTCCTGCGCGCAGAAGACGGCGCCCTCATCAAGGTGGACACCGCCCTCTCCAGCGAGCTGCTCAAGGCTCGGCTGGCCGAGCACGCCGGTCGCATCGTGGTGACCGGCTTCATTGCCGCCGACATGGAGGGGCGTTCCCTGCTGCTGGGGCGCAACGGCTCCGACTACAGTGCCAGCCTCCTGGCGGCGCTGGCGGACGGCGAGTCCACCACCATCTGGAGCGACGTGGCCGGGGTCTACAGTGCCGACCCGCGCCGGGTGAAAGAGGCGCGTCTGCTGGAGCGCCTGAGCCTGGCCGAGGCCAACGAGCTGGCGCGCCTGGGCTCCTCGGTGCTGCATTCGCGTACCCTGCAGCCGGTGGCCGACAGCCGTCAGCGCCTCACTCTGCGCTGCAGCTACAATCCGGACGAAGGCTGCACCCACATCCTGCGCCGTGCACCCCGCTCCGGCGGTGCCCGCATCGTCTCCTCGGTGGATCAGATAGCCCTCATCGAGCTCAAGGTGCTGCCGCAGACTGACTTTGAGCAGACAGTGGCGGCCATCGAGGCCCATCTGGCCCGCCATCGCCTCCATCCGCTCACCCTGCAGCGCCAGCCGGATCGGCGGGTGCTGCGTCTGGCCTACACCCTGGAGGTGGCACAAGGGGCCTTCGAGGTGCTCCGTGACTTCCAGTTGCAGGGCAACTTTACCGGCCTCATCCAGAAGGAGGGGTTCAGCCTGGTCGCCCTGGTGGGGGCCGGCGTCACCGACAACGCCGAGCAGTGCCATCGCTTCTACCAGCTGCTGGCGGATCAGCCTCTCGAGTTCGTGCAGGTGGCCAAAGACGGCCTGAGCCTGGTGGCCGTGCTGCGCCAGATCGTGCTGGAGCCGCTGCTCATCGCTCTGCACAGTGCCCTGTTCAGCCGCCCGACCCGTGTCGGGCTGGTGGTGTTCGGCAAAGGCAATATCGGCGGTCACTGGCTGGGGCTCTACGCCCGCGAGAAGGCGCGCCTCGAGCATGAGCTCAATCTGGCGCTCACCCTCTACGGGGTCTTCGACTCCAAGGGCGGGCTGCTGGACGAAGAGGGGCTGGATCCCCTCAAGGTACAGGACAACTTCAATCCCAAGCCGTTCATCTGGCCGGAGCTGCTCTCCCAGCTGGAGCAGCACAGTTTTGACTCCCTGATCGCGCTCGACATGACCGCCAGCGAGACGGTGAGCCGCTACTACCCGGACTTTGCCCAGCTCGGCATCCACATCATCGCCGCCAACAAGTTTGCCGGTGCCGCCGACAGCGAGTTTTACCAGCGCATCAAGCAGACCTGCCGCGACCATCAGGTGCAGTGGCGCTACAACGCCACCGTGGGGGCCGGGCTGCCCATCCAGTCCAGCATCCAGATGCTGCGTCAGAGCGGTGACCGCATCCAGGGGGTTTCCGGCATCTTCTCCGGCACCCTCTCCTGGCTGTTCCAGCAGTATGACGGCACTCGCCCCTTCTCCGAACTGGTGGACGAGGCGTGGCAACACGGCCTGACCGAGCCGGATCCCCGGGAGGATCTCTCCGGTCAGGATGTGCGCCGCAAGCTGCTCATCCTGGCGCGGGAGGCGGGCTTCGAACTCGACTCCGCCGACATCGAGCTGGAGAACCTGGTGCCGGTGGTCCTGCGCAAGGTGAGTGCGGATCAGTTCATGGACAGGCTCAAGGAGCTGGATGACCCTATCCAGACCGCCTTCGAGGGGGCGCGCCGGGTCGGCAAGGTGCTGCGTTATGTCGCCCGCTTCGAGCACGACGGCAAGGCCCGCGTCGGGCTGGAGGCGCTGGAGCCCCATCACCCGTTTGCCAACCTCTTGCCCTGCGACAACGTGTTCGCCATCGAGAGCGACAGCTATCGCACCAACCCCCTGGTGATCCAGGGGCCGGGAGCGGGCCGGGAAGTGACGGCCGCCGCCATCCAGTACGATCTCTGGCAGATCTGCGCCAGCCTCTGAGGCTGCGTGACACGATGCAATGAGAAGAGGCGCCCCAGGGCGCCTCTTCTGTTATCGGGTAGCGGAGTTACCAGAACAGCCGGCCCAGGAGGGGGGCGAGCAGCACGGTGGCCATGCCGGCGATCATCATCACCATGCTGGAGACCACCCCCTCCTCGTTGCCCATCTGATAGGCCCTGGCTGTCCCGGCCCCGTGGGCCGAGGCACCAAAGCCCGCGCCCTTGCCAAGGCGGCTGCGGATGGCGAGCACGGTGAGCACGCTTTCTCCCACCGCCATGCCGATGACGCCGGTCAGCACCACGAACAGGGCGGTGAGATCGGCGTTGCCACCCACGGAACGGGTCGCCTCCACCGCGAAGGGGGTGGTGATGGATCTCATGGCCATGCTGCGTTGCAACAGCTCGGAGAGGTTGAGCCAGCGGGCCAGCAGCACTGTGCTGCCCACCGCCATCACCACGGACGCCACGACCCCGACCGAGAGGGAGAGCCAGTGGCGGCGCATCAGCTGGCGATTCTCGTAGACGGGCACCGCGAAGGCGACGGTGGCAGGGCCCAGCAGCCAGAGCAGCCAGTGGGATTCGGCCATGTAGTCCCGGTAGGGAATGTGGAACAACATCACCACGGCCACCAGCAGGGTGGGGGCCAGCAGCAGCGGCATCAGGGGCAGGATGCGCTTTTTGCCATAGAGCCACTTGCTGGCGTAGTAGAAGAGCAGGGTCAGGGCGAAGCAGAGCAGGCCGAGCAGGGTGTCAGACATGGCGGCGACTCCGGCGGGCCAGCTTCAGCTCGAGGCGATAGACCCTGTCCACCACCAGCGCCGTGGTGCCGAGCACCAGCACGGTGCTGACGATCAGGACCACCATGATGCGCCACCCCTCCTGCAGCAGCAGCTCCTGATAGTTGACCACGGCCACTACGGCAGGGACGAAGAAGAGCAGCATCTCCGCCAGCAGCCAGCGGGCCCCGGCACTGAACCACTGGGCCTTGACCACCCCGAGCAGGATGCAGACCAGCAGCAGCAACATGCCGGTGAGGTTGGCGGGCAGGGGCAGGTGCAAGGTGCGCACTGCGATGTCGGCCAGCAACCAGATGGCCGCCAGCAGGGCGATTTGGAAGGGGGTTTGCAACCAGCGAAGGCAGAGGGTTTTCATGGCAAGCGTCTTTCTGTGAACCTGCTCACAGTATAGAGAGGGACCAAACCTGCAAAAAATGAATTTAAATTATCAAAATCATGCCAAAGAGGCATGATTTAGCCAGCCATCCCCGTCAAGAGAGCACCATGGATATTCGAGCCCTGCGTTACTTCGTCGAGCTGGTGCGGGAGCAGAGCTTCACCCGCGCCTCCGAAAAGCTGTTCGTCACCCAGCCCACCATCAGCAAAATGATCCGCAACATGGAAGAGGAGCTAGGCCAGCCTCTGCTGAGCCGGGTCGGCCGCCGCTTCACCCTGACCGACAGCGGCCAGGTGCTGTTCAATCGGGCCCAGACCATCCTGGCGGAGATGCAGCAGCTGGAGGCGGAGCTGGCGGATCTGCAGAGCCTGCAATCCGGGCGTCTTGCCCTCGGCATCCCGCCCATGGTGGGTCATGTCTATGCGGATCTCATCCGTACCTATCGCAGCCGCTACCCCGGTGTGGAGCTCTCCATCGTCGAATATGGCGGGCGGCGCATCGAGCAGGCGGTGCTGGCGGGGGAGCTGGATCTCGCCATCACCATGCTGCCGACCAGGGAAGAGGGGGCCCTCTGCGCCCTGGATCTGGACAGTTACCCCATCCGGGTGGTGCTACCGGACCTGCCCCGCTGGCGCGAGGGGGGCGAGATCCGGCTGGAGGCTCTGCGAGACGAACCCTTCCTGCTCTATACCCAGGCCTTCACCTTGAGCGAGCGGCTGGAGCAGGCCTGCGAGCAAGCCGGGTTCGTGCCTCAGGTGGCGGCCCGCAGCAGCCAGTGGGACTTCCTCACCGCCATGGTGCGAAGCGGTATGGGGGTCGCTTTCCTGCCGGAGCCCATCTGCCGGCGGCTGACGCCGGACGGCCTGGTGTTGCGCCCTCTGGCCCCGGAGCTGAGCTGGCGGCTCGGGGTGATCTGGCCAGGGGATCGCTACCTCTCCCGCACCGCCGAGGCCTGGCTTGCCCTGTGCCGCGAACAGGGCTGAAGAGCGGGTCTGGGGTTAGGGGGTCCCCGGTGACGCCATGCCTGTGACGAAGCGGGCATAGGCTGCGGAGTGTCGCACCTCCTCAATCTCGTCCCACACCTGTTGGCTGAGATCGGGGTGGGCTTGATGGAAGGGGTGGGAGAAGATGAGGTAGTAGGGCTTTTCGACCAGGGGAGGGGTGATCCGCTCGAGTGTGGCCTGCAACTGCGGGTGGGCGGCCAGGGTCCGTTCTGCGACCCCGGTTTGCAGGGCGGCGGCAACGGCGCGCTGCATCGCGACCTTCTTGAGCAGGATCAGTGGCTCCCTGCTGGAGTCATCCACCCTGACACCGCTCTCCTGCAACTGGGCGACGATGGAGAAACCGGACTGCGCCGCAATGACGCCATGGGCGACGAGCTGCCGGCCATCCCAGCGAACCTGTCCGCCTTTTGGCTGGTAGAGGCTGTAGCTCTCGGTGAGCAGGCGCTTGGCGGGATCAGGTGCCCCGTGTCGCATGGGGTAGACCCCTATGGTGCGAGCACGCTCTTCGCTGTAGCTCAGCTTGACGGCGGCATCGAGCTGGCCCTGGCTGACGAGGGAGAGGCAGCGTTTCCAGGGCAGGGGGGTGAGAATGATGGGATGCCCGATCCGGTTTGCCACCTCCTTGAGGTGGAACTGCACTATCCCCTCGCCGGACATCAGCAACCAGGGAGGCGAATCGCTGTTCTCCATGCAGGCACGAATGCTGCCGGGGGCGGCCATGACGCAGGTCGGCAGCAACCAGAGCAGCAGCGCCAGGCAGAGAGTGCGCAAGGGGAGCCTGCCTGACAGGGGAGAACCGGCGAGCCAGTCAGGGAGCGATGCCAAAGTCATCCCTCATCGGGTCATAGAGATAGGCGCGGTAGTCGGTGCTCTCGTCGGGCAACTGCGGGTTGGTCAGCCGGAAGATCTGGCGTGAATCGAGCCGGGCAAAGACCAGGGAAGGCTGGAAATGATGGCGCCAGAGGCGCTGCAGGGAGCCATCTTTCCAGGCCAGTTGCAGGCCGCGCAAAAGGCGCTCGCGCTCCTTGCTGTAGGTGGCGTGGCTATAGAGGGAGTGGATGAGCGGATAGAAGAGGGCGACATGGCTATCCACGGTCAGCCCCGGCAGGCCGGGTCTGTGGTTTTTCCACTCGCTCAATATCTCGTTGGCACCACGGCAGAAGAGATCGATCCGGCCACGGGCCACCAGGCGAAACAGTGACTCATAGTTATCCACCTCCTGCACCCTGAAGCCGTTGTAGCGAAGGATGTCGGCATCCCGCCAGCCTGTGCCCACCCCTTGCGTGAACTGCTGCAACTGGGACAGGGTGTGAACCCCGGCAAGTGCCCGGGCACGGGCGCTGCCGACAAAACAGACCCGGTAGCCGAGCACGCCCAGATCGATGGGGAAGGGGACCAGGGTGACACCGGGTTGAGGGATCTCCTGGGGCCAGCTGTCGACGATGAAGAGGGCATTCTTGCCCGGCGTTTGCACTTCGAGCCGCATCCTCGCCTTGTTCATCCTGATGGCGTCGAGCAGTTCATAGTCGCCGTAATCGGGCCGTGTTTTCTCCAGCGCCAGCCGCATCGCCGCCCGGTAATAATTCATGCGGACATCCTGTTGGGTCTCCCCGGTGATCAGGGTGAAGCGGGTGGCCGCCATCGTGAGGGACGGGAGGGAGAGGGCGAGCAAAAGGAGCAGGATTCGATGCATCTTGACCGGGTTCGGCAACGGGATTGTGCCCAGTATAGACGGGCCATTCCCGTCGACACAGCGCTATCAGGCTCTGGCAGATCTGACCTCTTGAGAAGGGGGTCATGCGGATTTCATCAAGAGACCCAGGCGACGACAGAGTTGGCGCAGCGTCTGGTTGTCGAGGCAGCCGAAGCCGAGCAGCCACCCCTCCAGCGTCGGCGGGCCCAGGTAGAACTGGCCCAGATGGCGCAGCCCCAACCCGCAGGTATTGGCGGCATTGGTCCAGCGCGCCTCGCCACCGGGGGGCAGCAGCACGGCGCACTGCAGGCCGGCGCCGCTGTGGATGGGGGTGAGCCCCGGGCAGTGCTCTGCCAGTTCCGCCAGCAGCAGATCCCGTCTGCTCTGGTAGAGAAGGCGGCTCTGGCGCAGGTGGGTGGCGAAGTGCCCGCCCCGGATGAAGTCTGCCGTGACCGCTTGCTGCAACTGGTTGCTGTGGCCGTCGACGGCGGCCCGGGCGCGGCAGAAGGAGTCCATCAGCGGCCTGGGCAGCACCAGGTAGGCGAGGCGCAGCGAGCCGAACAGCACCTTGCTGAAGGTGCCCACATAGATCACCCGCCCCTGGCCGTCGAGCCCCTGCAGGGCGGGCAGGGGACGCTGATCATACTGGTACTCCCCGTCGTAATCGTCCTCCAGGATCCAGGCGCCGTGACGCTCTGCCTCGGCCAGCAGCGCCATGCGGCGGGGCAGGCTCATGGGGACGCCAAGGGGATACTGGTGTGCCGGGGTGCAGTAGATGAGGCGTGGTGCAGGATGATCCCCATGAGGGTTGAGCCCCTCTTCATCCACCGGCACCGGATGCACCCGGGCACCGGCGCTCTCCATGGCGGTGCGAGCCCCGGGATAACCGGGGTCTTCCACCCAGACGGTGTCACCAGCATCGATGAGCAATTGGGTCGCCAGCAGGATCCCCTGCTGGGAGCTGGTGAGGATCAGGATCTGATCCGGCTCGCACACCATGCCGCGTGACTGCACCAGATAGCTGCTGATGGCGGCGCGAAGTTCCCCAAGCCCCTGGGGATCCCCGTAGTTCATCCAGTCGCTGGCGCGCTGGCGCCACTGTTGCTGCATCAGCCGACCCCAGAGTGCCTGGGGGAAGAGACGGGGATCCGGCTGGCTGGAAGCAAAGGTGGTGCCCACCTCGGGCACGTCGTGACAGGCGCCACCCAGGGCCATCTCCTGGCCGCGACGGGAGAGGCCCGCCGCTGACTGGGGCGGGCGCGGCGCGGGGCGCACCGCCGCCAGGGCGACAAAGCTGCCGGCGCCCACCTTGCGCACCAGATACCCCTCCGCCTCGAGCCGGCCATAGGCCAGTTCCACCGTGCTGCGGGAGATACCGAGATCCCGGGCCAGGAGACGGCTGGCGGGCAGGCGGCTGTGCAGGGGCAGGTGGCCCGCCAGGATGGCCTCGCGCAGGGTACGCACCAGTTGTTCGTGCAGGGGCAGATCCCCTTGCTGCTGGCTGGCGAAGAGCGTTGGCAGAACGGTCATGATGCGCTCCCGTTGGCGCGGGGGTTGCGCCTCTTTCGAGGCAGGGATCCTGCCCGCAGGGCATGGCGCGGCTGTGGGGCTGGCGACCGACGGGCAGAGCGGGTGGGGTGGATGGTCATGGTGGCGGCCCGATGAAATTGGTCTGCCCATATTGGCAAAATTGGTCGGCGTGGCAAGGCCATTTTGTCGCTACATTGGTGGTCACAGGGTGGCGCCAGCAGGCGGCACGGATTGGCAACACAAGGAGTCTGCATGTCGGAATACAGTGCCACCATCAGTTGGCAGCGGGGGGAGCATGAGCCCTTCGTCGATCAGCGTTACAGCCGGGCCCATGAGTGGGCGTTTGATGGCGGGGTCAGGGTGCCGGCCTCCTCCTCTCCCCATGTGGTGCCGCTGCCTTACTCGGTGGCGGAACATGTGGACCCGGAAGAGGCGTTTGTGGCGGCCCTGTCCAGTTGCCACATGCTCACCTTCCTCTGGCTGGCGGCGAAGGCGGGCTATCGGGTAGAGAGCTACCGGGACGAAGCGGTCGGCATCATGGCTAAAAACGGGCAAGGTCGCCTCGCCATGACCCGGGTCACCCTGCGTCCCAGGGTGATCTTCGGGGGAGAGCGGGAGCCCGCCCTGGCCGATCTGGAGCAGTTGCACCACCAGGCCCATGAGGAGTGCTTCATCGCCAACTCGGTCAACACAGTCGTCACCACAGAGATCGTCATCTAGTTATCAGGAGCGTTCAGGATGAGTCATGTATTGAGCACAGGGGTGGCAGGGGCCGCCGAAGCCAGCGCCTTTTTCGAGGCCCAGCTGAAGTTTCGTACCGATCCGGCGGATCTGGCCGCCGATCTGCTGGCCGGGGCGGCGGGGATCGTGGTCATCGATACCCGCTCCCCCGCACACTATGCCGAGGGGCACATTCCCGGCGCCATCTCCTTCCCCCACAGGACCATGACGGCGTCGACCACGGCGGTACTGGACCGGAACCTGGTGTATGTCTGCTATTGCGACGGCATCGGCTGCAACGGTTCGACCCAGGGGGCCTACAAGCTGGCGTCCCTCGGGTTTGAGGTCAAGGAGTTGATAGGGGGCCTGCACTGGTGGCGTCAGGACGGTTTCGCCGTCGCCACGGGCAGCGAGCCCGGAGTGCTGCTGGAAGGGGGAATTGCCTGTGCCTGTTGAACGTTGCAATGAGGGGGGCGACGCCTCCCTGTCCGGCGCCGCCCTTTTCAACGACTTTGGGCAGCCTCTGGGGCGTGCGCTGCCAGAATGGCGCGGCGCCGAGTTCCCTCCCCACCGCGCACTGCATGGCTGGGGCTGTCGTCTCGAGCCCCTTGATCCCGAGCGCCACCTGGGGGATCTGTGGCAGGCATTCAGTGCCGACAGCGGGGCCATGTGGACTTACCTGACCAGCGGCCCTTTCGCGGACGAGACCGCCATGGGGGTCTGGCTGCGGGAGGTCGCCACCAAGCGGGATCCCCAGTTCTACGGCATCATCGACGAGGGGAGCGGACGGGCGCTGGGGCTGGCGAGCTACCTGCGCATCGATCCCCTGGCGGGCAGCATCGAGGTGGGCTGGCTGCACTTCTCCCCCGCCATGCAGCAGTCACGGCTGGCGACGGCGGCCATGGTGTTGATGATGGCCAATGCCTTTGCTCTGGGATACCGGCGCTACGAGTGGAAGTGCAATGCCCTGAACCTGCCTTCGCGCCAGGCGGCCCTGCGCCTCGGCTTTCACTATGAGGGGACCTTCCGTCAGGCGCGGGTGGACAAGGGACACAACCGGGATACGGCCTGGTTCTCCGTCATCGACAGCGAGTGGCCCGCCCTGAAAGGGTGCTTCGAGCGCTGGCTGGAGGACGGCAACTTCGACCATGCCGGGCGTCAGCGTCGCCGACTCTCCGAACTGACCGCCGCCTGCCGCTCTGCGGCGTGTTGAGGGCGGCAGATCACCCGCCGGGACGGGGCGGTTTCCGGTGCCGGGGCTTTGGGTATCCTTCGCACACAGGCGCCAGATCCGACATCCAGACGCAAGAGGCGCCAGTCATGGCGCCTCTTTTGTTTGCTCAGTCGTGGTGATCGCCGATGGGGGCCGCAATCCAGTTCATCAGCCGGACCATGTCCCCGGGGGCCACGCCGACCGAGAGCCCCCGCTTGCCACCGCTCACCAGGATCTCGTCGAAGGCCATGGCGGAGTCGTCCAGCACGGTGGGCAGCAGCTTCTTCTGGGCCAGGGGACTGATGCCGCCCACCTTGTAGCCGGTCAGCTTTTCGGCTTCCGCCGGCTTCATCATCTCCACCTTCTTGAGCCCGGTGGCCTTGGCGAGCTGCTTGAGGCTGCACATGCCCGAGGAGGGCACGATGGCCACCACCGCCTGCTTGTCGTGATGGGCGAGCAGGGTCTTGAACACCTGCGCCTCGGGCAGGCCCAGCTGGGTAGCGGCATGCTTGCCGAAGTCGTCGTGGGCTTCGCACTCGTAGGGGTAGAGCCTGTGGGGGATCTTGAGCTTTTTCAGCAAGTTGATGGCGGGTGTCATGGAGTCTCCTCGAACCGTGGCAAGGCCAGACAGTCTGCGCCCGGGAGCCGGATGTGGCAAGAACCAGTCTTCACACCCAATCGGGGCCTGTGTTAGCGTAACCGGGTGCCGGATCCTATGATTTGGGCACTTGTCCCCGCATTCCAATGCAATGCGCCGGCGATCGAAAGGAATCGTAGCCATGAATACCACAGCACTTTGCGCTCGCGATATCGACGCGATGGATCGATATGAGACCCTCAGCCAGGCTGACCGCCCTTGATCGGGCCTATGGCATGGTCGAGTTCGATCTCGATGGTCGCATGGTGTCGGTCAATCCCCTGTTTTGCGACATGCTGGGTTATCCCCCCGAAGCGCTGTTGGGCCAGTCCCATCTCATGCTCTTGCCGCCGGATCTGCAGGCGGAGCATGATCTCTTCTGGCAGAGGGTATTGGGTGGCGAGATCCAGTCGGGGGAGTTTCGCCGGGTCAGGCAAGGTGGCAACCCCCTCTGGCTCCATGCCACCTACATGCCCGTGACCGACGAGGCAGGCATCCTGTTGGGGGTGGTCAAGCTGGCGCACGACATTACCTCGGCTGTGATGGCCAAGCAGCGGGTCGAGCAGAAGAGCCAGCTGTTTGACATCGTGGTGGCCGCTCACCAGAGTTTTCTGCTCGATCGCAATCTCGGCTCCGCCTGCGACACCGTCTTCGAGCGGCTGCTGAGCGTGAGCGAAAGCTCCTATGGTTTCATCGGCATCATTCAGTACGAGGATGGCCGCCCCAGTCTCTATGTCCCCTCCATCTCCAATGTCTCCTGGGATGAGGCGACCCATGCCTGGTATGAGCAGCAGCGCCAGAGTCGGGGCGGGCTCATCTTCAGCAAGCTCGACAACCTGTTTGGGCACGTGGTGACCCACAATACCCTGGTGTGCTGCAACGATCTGCCGAGCCATCCAGCCAGTCGCGGTGTCTCCCCCCGTGGTCATCCACACCTGGAGAGCTTCCTCGGCATTCCCATCCGCCACAAGGGGGAGGCGATCGGCATGATCGCCCTGGCCAACCGCCCGGGTGGCTTTGACGAGACCCATGTCAGCCTGCTCGAGCCCCTCACCACGGCCCTTGGCACCCTTATCCACGCCCGCAACCTGGAGGACGAGCGCAGCGGCATGGAGCGGGTGCTGCGCTTCAACGCCGAGCATGACTTCTTGACCAAGCTGCCCAACCGCAGCAGCTTTTTCCAGCAGGCCAACGTGTTGCTGGATCACGTCCAGCACCATCCTGCCGAAGGGGAGGCCTGCTGCCTGGCCTTGATAGATATCGACTTCTTCAAACAAATCAATGATGTATATGGACACCTTGCCGGAGATGCCGTGCTGGCGTCGCTGGCGGGGCTGCTGATGCAGGCGGTACGCAGCAAGGATCTGGTGGCGCGATTTGGCGGGGAGGAGTTCATCCTGCTGCTGCGGGGCACGACCCTGGAGGAGGCCCACACCATCATGGAGCGCATCCGGCGCCAGGTGGAGCAGCACACCTTCCTGTACCAGCACCAGGCGATCACCGTCACCATCAGCGTGGGGCTCACGCCCTATCAGATGAGTTACAGGCGCATGGATGACTGGCTTCAATGCGTGGACCAGCGACTTTACGAGGAAAAACGTCGGGGTCGCAACCAGGTCTCCTGATGAGAGGCCATATCGCGAAATAAAACAGGGCACCCTCATGGCGCCCTGTTTGTTGTGGATGTTTTTTTTCCCCCTTAGAGGGGGCTGTGCTGGCGGCAATATCGGGATCCCCGTGCCCGGCAGAGATGAAAAAGGGCGCCGGGGCGCCCTTGTTTGCAACGGTCCGGGATCAGCCGGTGTTGCGCATGCCGGCGGCGATGCCGGCGATGGTGACCATCAGCGCCTGATCCAGCTCGGGGTGCAGGGTCTCCGGGTGGTTGCGGGAGCGATTGAGCAGCTCGGCCTGCAGCACGTTGAGCGGGTCTGTGTAGGGGTTGCGCAGCTTGATGGACTCCTTGATCCAGGGCTGATCGTCCAGCAGGTCGCCCTGCGGGCGCAGTTTCAGCACCACCTCGATGGAGTCGGCAAGCTCCTGACGCAGCTGCTTGCCGAGTGCCCACAGGTTCTCCGGCACCAGGCGGGTGTCATAGTATTCCGCCAGCCAGAGGTCGGCCTTGAGGAACACCATCTCCAGCATTTCGAGACGGGTGCGGAAGAAGGGCCACTGGCGGCTCATCTCGTCCAGCACGCTCTTCTGGCCGTCGTCGATGGCCTGTTGCAATCCCTTGTGGGCGCCGAGCCAGGCCGGCAGCATCAGCCGATTCTGGGTCCAGGCGAAAATCCAGGGGATGGCGCG
The DNA here is from genome assembly GCF_002934285.1 of Aeromonas sp. ASNIH1. Classification (NCBI taxonomy): domain Bacteria; kingdom Pseudomonadati; phylum Pseudomonadota; class Gammaproteobacteria; order Aeromonadales; family Aeromonadaceae; genus Aeromonas; species Aeromonas sp. ASNIH1. The sequence goes on from NZ_CP026228.1 coordinate 2,199,517, forward strand.
CAGGCTCTCGACACCGCCGTTGGGCTTGCGCTTGGCGGGGCGGGAACCGAGCGGCAGCTTGCCGAGCTCCATCTCCGGGGTGGCAGCACGGAAGTAGGGCACGAAGTCCGGGTGACCGCGCACGATACTGCGGTAGTGATCGCAGGAGACAGACGCCAGCTGCTCCATCACGGCGCGCCAGCTCTCTTTCGGCTTGGGCGGCGGCAGCAGGTTCCCCTCCAGCACGGCGCTGGTGTAGAGGTTCAGGCTCTGGATGGCCACCTTCGGCAGGCCGAACTTGAAGCGGATCATCTCCCCCTGTTCGGTAACCCGCAGGCCGCCGCGCAGGGATCCCGGGGGTTGGGAGAGGATCGCCTGATGGGCGGGGGCGCCGCCACGGCCGACGGTACCGCCGCGGCCATGGAACAGGGTGAGGCGGATGTTGTTGGCTTCAGCCAGCGCCACCAGGGATTCCATGGCGGCGTACTGGGCCCAGCCAGCGGCCATCATGCCCGCATCCTTGGCGGAGTCGGAGTAGCCGATCATCACGTACTGACGGCCCTGGATGTAACCGCGATACCAGTCCACCGACAGCAGGCGTTCCATCACGGCGGTGCCCGCCATCAGGTCTTCCTGGGTCTCGAACAGCGGGGCTACCGGCATGCGGAACTTGCAGCCGGCTTCCTTCAGCAACAGCTGGACCGCCAAGACATCGGACGGGGCACCGGCCATGGAGATGATGTAGATGCCGAACGCATCGGGGTCGTGCTGGGCGATGACGCGACAGGTGTCGATGGTCTCGCGGGTCTCGGCACTGGGATCCCAGTCGCTCGGGATGAGGGGGCGGCGGGAGTTCAGCTCGCGCAGCAGGAAGGCCTGCTTGTCCTCTTCGCTCCACTCGGCGTAGTCGCCCACACCCAGGTAGCGGGTCAGCTCGGAGAAGACCTGGCCGTGACGCTCGCCATCCTGACGGATGTCCAGCTTGACCAGGTGGATGCCGAAGCAGGCCAGCTTGCGCAGCACGTCCAGCAGCATGCCGTCGGCGATGTTGCCCATGCCGCAGGCGTGCAGGGAGTGGTAGCAGAGCTCCAGGGGCTCGCGCAGCTGGGCGGTGCTCTTGACCAGATCCCGGCTCTCGCTCGCCTGGCCCTGTACCTTGGCGGTCAGGTACTCCTGGGTCTCGCGCAGCTGCTCGCGCAGCTCGCGCACCAGGGCGCGATAGGGTTCGGGATTGTCGCCGACCCGGGCACGCACGGCGTCGGTGCAATCGGCCATGGAGAGCTCGGAGGTGAGCTCCTTGATGTCCTTGTAGAACAGGCTCACCGCCATCCAGCGGCCCAGCTCCAGCACTTCGGCGGTCACCTTGGCGGTGACGAAGGGGTTGCCGTCGCGGTCACCGCCCATCCAGGAGGTGAACTTGACCGGCGCGGCATCCAGCGGCAGCCGCACACCCAGATGGTGTTGCAGGCGCTCGTCCAGATTGCGCATGAATTCGGGGATGGCCGGCCACAGGCTGTTTTCCACCACGGCGAAGCCCCACTTGGCTTCGTCCACCGGGGTCGGGCGCTGTTCGCGGATCTCGTTGGTGTGCCAGGCCTGGTTGACCAGCTGCTCGATGCGACTCTGGATCTTGTCCCGCTCGCGGGGCAGCAGATCGGAGAGTTCCAGGGCCTCGAGGCAGTCGTTGAGCTGCACGTGCTTGTGGATCAGGGTACGACGGGTCACCTCGGTGGGGTGAGCGGTCAGCACCAGATCGATGTCCAGCTCGCGCACGGCCTGGATGATGGCCTCCTGGGACAGGTTGGAGGCTTTCAGCTTGTCGAACATCTGCTCCAGCGGGTCCGGGGTGCAGACCTGCTCTTCGCAGCGACGGGAGATGGTGTGGAACTGCTCCGCCACGTTCGCCAGGTTGAGGAACTGGCTGAAGGCACGGGCCACGGGCAGCAGTTCGTCATCGGAGAGGGTACGCAGGGTGTCGAGCAGGCGCTCTCTGTCTGCCTCGTTTCCCTTGCGGGAAGACTTGGCCAGTTGGCGAATGGTCTCAATCTTGTCGAGGAAGGCCTGCCCCTGATGATCCTTGATGGATTTACCCAGCAGTTGGCCCAACATGCCTACGTTGGCCCGTAGTGCGGCGTACTTTTCGTTCATTCCACATCCTTATTTTGTTGGTGCCTCCTGACCTTCCAGGCGGGAGGCGACCTCACTTATTGTTGTGCGATTACAACATATGCTCCGTCATCTTAGGGGGACAATCTACCCAGATTGTCTGCGCAAGGTCAAATAACAAGCCGATTCAGAACATGTATTTTCCTCACCTGTCCCAAGGCGCCTGTCATGTAACTTACTTACATCCCTGTTTGGCTAGACGCAGAAGCGCCGGAGCAGGTGCTGCAGCACCGCCGTGGTCGGTTTGACGAACGACAGATCCAGGTATTCATCGGGCTGGTGGGCCTGGGTGATATGGCCTGGGCCCATCACTATGGTCTCGCAACCCAGCTGCTGGATAAAGGGGGCTTCGGTGCAATAGTTCACGGACTCGGCGGCCCGGCCGCTCGCCTTTTCCGCCTCCCGCACCAGCTCGGAGTCATCCTGGCAGGCATAGGCCGGAATGGGTTCGTGCAGGTGCTGCAGGTGCAGGCAGCCGGGCTGGTGGATCTCGATGGGGGAGAGCGCCTCTTTCAACATGCCCATCAGCTCGTCGGGGCCCACCTGCGGGGTGGGGCGCATGTCGATGTGCAGCTCGCAGCAGCCGCAGATGCGGTTTGGGCTGTCGCCCCCCTGGATGTAGCCGAGGTTCAGGGTGGGCTGGGGCACGGCGAAGCGGTGATCCGCGTACTTCTCCTTCAGATCCCGCTGCAGCTTGAGCACCTGACCCATGGCCTTGTGCATGATCTCCATGGCATTGACGCCGTTGGCGGGATCCGAACTGTGGCCGCTTCGGCCTGTGATGCGAATGGCTTCCGACATGTGGCCTTTGTGGGCCACCACGGGCACCAGCCCGGTGGGTTCGCCGATCACCGCGTAGTCGGGTTTGAGTTCGGCTGCGGCGGCGATAGCGCGGGCCCCGGCCATGGTGGTCTCTTCATCGGCGGTGGCCAGGATGCGCAGCGGTTTGCTCAGGGTCTTGAGGTCGACCTCCTTGAGCGCTTCCACGATCAAGGCGAAGAAGCCCTTCATGTCGATGGTGCCGAGCCCGTACAGGCGGTTGCCCTCTTCGGTCACCTTGAAGGGGTCTTTGGTCCAGGCTCCTTCATCGAAGGGAACCGTATCCGTGTGACCTGCGAGCAGCAGCCCCCCTTCTCCCTGACCATAGGTTGCCACCAGGTTGAACTTGCCCGGCAGATCCGGCAGGGCCGTCACCTCGCACTGGAATCCAAGCTGGCCGAACCAGTCGGCCAGCAGCCGGATTACCGCCTCATTGCTCTGATCCCAGCGAGTATCCGTGCTGCTGATAGAGGGAATCGCAATAATATTCTTATAAAGTGAAAAAAAATCCAGTTTGGCCATCAGCTCCTCCTTGCGTCCCCGGAGTGTTTCTGTTAGAAAATACAAATGCAAAGTGAGTGCATGAATATTCTATTCGAGTGCTCATCGACAAGGCCTCTAGTTGTAAGGGAAAGTTAATGTTCTGTCACCTGATCTGTAACCGACGACGCATATCCGCCTGAATTGCCCCTCCGCACTCGTTGCATCAAAGGGGCGATAGCCGACCCCTTGCACCGCAGCACCATGCTGTGAATTTCGAACCCAGACTTGGAATACTCAAACATGCTTAAGACCGTTATCGTCGGTGCCAGTGGCTACGCGGGGGCCGAACTGGCCGCTCTGGTCCAGAACCATCCACAACTCGAGCTGTTCGGCCTCTATGTTTCCGCCGGCAGCCAGGACGCCCACAAGCGCTTCTCTTCCCTGCATCCCCAATGGGTGGGCAAGCTGGATCAGCCGCTGCTGCCTCTGGACGAAGACGGCATGACCCGGATCCTGACCCAGGCCGATCTGGTGGTGCTGGCTACTGCTCACGAGGTGAGTGCGGAACTCGCGCCCAAGTTCCTGGCCAAGGGGTTGCCGGTGTTCGATCTCTCCGGTGCCTTCCGGGTCAACGATCAGCAGTTCTACTCCTCCTTCTACGGCTTCACCCACGAAAATGAGCAGTGGCTGGAGCAGGCCGCCTACGGTCTGGCCGAGTGGAATGCCGATGCCGTCAAGGCCGCTCAGCTGATTGCCGTGCCGGGATGCTACCCGACCGCCTCCCTGTGCGCCCTCAAGCCGCTGCAACAGGCCGGGCTGATTGCCCAGGGGTGGCAGCCCATCATCAATGCGGTTTCCGGCGTCTCCGGGGCCGGTCGCAAGGCCGCCATCAACACCAGTTTCTGCGAAGTGAGCCTCAATCCCTACGGCACCTTCAATCACAGGCACCAGCCGGAGATCAGCCACCACCTCGGCAAGGAGGTGCTGTTCCAGCCCCACCTCGGCAACTATGTGCGGGGCATCCTGGCCACCATCTATGTGCAACTGGCGGAAGGGGTGACGCCGACCCAGGTGGATCAGGCCTACCTCAAGGCCTACGAAGGCAAGCCCCTGGTACGCCTCACCGGCCAGATGCCCTCCATCCGCGGCGTGGCGAGCACGCCCTACTGCGACATCGCCTGGCAGCAGCAGGGCAACATGCTGGTGGTGGTTTCTGCCATCGACAACCTGCTCAAGGGGGCCGCCTCGCAAGCCATGCAGTGCATAAATATCAAGTTTGGTTTTGAACCGGCCACCGGCCTGATTTAACGCTTTAAGAAAGGATCGAGAAGATGGACAAGCAGACGCTGGTAATCAAGTTGGGTGGTGCCCTGATCGAGAACGACGAGGCCCTGACCGCCCTGTTCGCCACCCTGAAGACCTTCCTGGATGATCAGCACCGTCCTCTGGTGCTGGTGCACGGTGGTGGCTGCCTGGTGGATGACCTGCTCAAGGGGCTGGGCATGACCTCCACCAAGAAGAACGGCCTGCGGGTGACCCCGTTCGAGCAGATCCCCGTGATTGCCGGTGCCCTGGCCGGGACCGCCAACAAGATGATGATGGCCAAGGCCATCTCCACCGGCATTCCTGCTGTGGGTCTGTGCCTCGCCGACGGCGGTCTGTGCCAGGTGACCCAGCTCGATCCGGATCTCGGTGCGGTCGGTGACTGCAAGCCGGGCAACCCGGCGCTGGTGGCCGGCATCCTGGGGCAGGGCTTCCTGCCGGTGGTGAGCTCCATCGGCATTACCGCCGACGGACAGATGATGAACGTCAATGCGGATCAGGCGGCCACCGCCATCGCCGAGGCGCTGGGCGCCGATCTGGTGATGCTGTCGGATGTGAGCGGCATTCTGGATGGCAAGGGCAAGCTGGTGCCGCAACTGGACAAGCAGAGCGCGCTGGACCTGATGGAGAAGGGGGTTATCACGGACGGCATGGCAGTCAAGGTGAAAGCCGCCCTGCACGCCGCCGAAACCCTGGGCAAGCCGGTCTGTGTCGCCAGCTGGCGCTACCCGGATCAGCTGCTCAAGCTGCTGGCTGGCGGCGCGGTCGGCACCCAGGTCACCCTCTGATCTCCACCGGGAAAAGGACAATCCGATGCAACATCTTCTGAAAGACAGTGATTTAAGCAAGGCCCAGATCGAGGCGCTGCTGGCGCTTGGCAAGGCGGTCAAGGCCGATCCGAAGAAATACAGCCAGGCCCTGGCGGGCAAGAGCGTGGTCACCCTGTTCGAGAAGCCCTCCCTGCGTACCCGGGTCACCTTCGACATCGGCATCGCCAAACTGGGTGGTCACAGCGTCTATCTGGATCAGCAGAACGGGGCGCTCGGCAAGCGGGAGTCGGTGAAGGATTTCGCCAGCAACCTGTCCCGCTGGTGTGACGCCATCGTCGCCCGGGTGTTCGATCACCAGACCCTGGTCGAGCTGGCCGAGTTCGGCTCGGTGCCTGTGGTCAACAGCCTGTGCAACCTCTACCACCCCTGCCAGGGGCTGGCGGATTTCATGACCATCAGCGAGCACTACAGCGATCTGTCCAAGGTGAAGCTGGCCTATCTCGGCGATGGCAACAACGTGAGCCACTCCCTGCTGCTGCTGGGGGCGACCCTCGGTACCGACGTGACCCTGGTCTGCCCGAAAGGCCATGGCCCGGATACCCAGATCTTCCTGCAGGCCCAGGCGCTGGCAGCTCAATCTGGCGCGACCATACATATCAGCGATGATGTCGCGGATATCGAAGGCTTTGACGTGGTTTATACCGATACCTGGGTTTCCATGGGTGACAACACACCAATGGAGCAGGTAAAAGATATCTTCATGCCTTATCAGATCAACCAGGCCCTGCTCGATCGGACCGGCATCCAGCACGTGCTGCACTGCCAGCCGGCCCACCGGGAGCTGGAGATCACCTCGGAGGTCATGGACGGCCCAGCCTCCCTCATCATGGATGAGGCAGAAAACCGGATGCATATCCAGAACGCCGTGCTGCTGACCCTGTTCGGACAGGGCCAGAAGTAATCCGGCAACCGACCCGGAATCACCCCTTTTTATCGAATCATCACGGAGAGAAGTAAATGAGCGGAATCAACAAGATCGTACTGGCTTACTCGGGCGGACTGGATACCTCGGCCATCATTCCCTGGCTGAAGGAGCACTATGACGCTGAAATCATCGCCTTCGTCGCCGACGTGGGCCAGGAGCGTGACGATCTGGAAGGTATCGAGCAGAAGGCCATCGCCTCCGGCGCGGTCAAGTGCATCGTCAAGGATCTGCGGGAAGAGTTCGTCAAAGAGTATGTCTACCCGACCCTGAAGACCGGCGCCGTCTATGAAGGCACCTACCTGCTGGGTACCTCCATGGCCCGTCCGGTGATCGCCAAGGCGATGGTCGAGGCTGCCCTGGCAGAAGGGGCTGATGCCATCTCCCACGGTTGCACCGGCAAGGGCAACGACCAGGTGCGGTTCGAAGGGGCGGTGGCTGCCCTGGCGCCCCAACTGAAAGTGATCGCCCCGTGGCGGTTGTGGGACATGCGTTCCCGGGAAGATCTGCTGGCCTATCTGGAAGCCCGCAACATCCCCTGCAAGGCGACCCTGAAGAAGATCTACAGCCGCGACGCCAACGCCTGGCACATCTCCACCGAGGGTGGCGAGCTGGAGAGCACCTGGAACGAGCCGTCCGAAGCCGTCTGGCAGTGGACCGTCTCTGCAGAGGATGCCCCGAACGAGCCGGAATACGTCAAGCTGACCGTGGCCAAGGGCGAAGTGGTCGCCGTTGACGACCAGCCGCTCAGCCCGCACCAGATCCTGACCACCCTGAACGAGCGTGCCGGCAAGCACGGCGTGGGCCGGATCGACATCACCGAGAACCGGATGGTGGGCATGAAGTCCCGTGGCTGCTACGAGACCCCGGGTGGTACCGTGATGGTTGCCGCACTGCGCGCCGTGGAAGAGCTGGTACTGGACAGACCGACCCGCGCCTGGCGGGAAAAACTCGGCGCCGAGTTCTCCCACCTGGTGTATGACGGTCGCTGGTTCACCCCGCTGTGCAAGGCCATTGTCGCCTCCGCCAACGCCATCGCCGAGGAGCTCGACGGTGAAGTGGTGCTGAAGATGTACAAGGGTCAGGTCACCGCGGTGCAGAAGAAGTCGCCGAACAGCCTTTACTCCGAAGACTTCGCCACCTTCGGTGCCGACGAAGTGTACGATCAGAGCCATGCCGAAGGCTTCATCCGTCTCTACACCCTGGCGAGCCGGATCCGCGCCATGAAAGAGCAGCATCAAGCCATCGGTGGCGACCATACCCACGGCTAAACAAGCGCTATCACCCGTTGATTCGAGGGGGCATGGCCCCCTCTTTTACAGGCAGAGAGGCCCTTTGCCGTCATCATCGGGTGTGACAAGAGCGGCTGCGCCCTGGCCGCTTCTGTGAGATAACAGGCTCGCAGAAAAACAGGGCAAGATTTCAAGTTCGACGGCGCAAGGCGCCGCCGACAACGCATTCAAGGAGAGCAGTATGGCACTTTGGGGTGGACGCTTCAGTCAGGGAGCCGATAGCCGGTTCAAGCAGTTCAACGATTCGCTGCGGTTCGATTACCGGCTGGCGGAGCAGGATATTCAGGGCTCCATGGCCTGGGCCAAAGCGCTGGTCAAGGTGGGCGTGTTGACCGAGGGTGAGCAGGCCAAGTTGCAGCAGGCGATGGAAGTGCTGCTCGCCTCCGTGCAGCAGGATCCCCAGCAGATCCTGAACTCGGACGCCGAAGACATCCACTCCTGGGTCGAGAGCCAGCTCATCGACGCCGTCGGCGCCCTTGGCAAGAAGCTGCACACCGGCCGCTCGCGCAACGATCAGGTCGCCACCGACCTCAAGCTCTGGTGCAAGGCGCAGGGTGAGCTGCTGCTCGGCTCCATCACCGCCCTGCAACAGGGGCTGGTCACCTCCGCCCGCGCCAATCAGGCCGCGGTGCTGCCCGGTTACACCCATCTGCAGCGGGCCCAACCGGTCACTTACGCCCACTGGGCCCTGGCCTATGTGGAGATGCTGGAGCGGGACCATTCCCGCCTGCAGGATGCCCTCAAGCGCCTCGACACCAGCCCCCTCGGCTGCGGCGCCCTGGCAGGCACCGCCTATGCCATCGACCGCGAAGCCTTGGCGCTCGACATGGGCTTTGCCGGCGCTACCCGCAACAGCCTGGATTCGGTCTCCGACCGGGATCACGTGGTGGAGCTGATGCACGTGGCGTCCCTCTCCATGACCCACCTGTCGCGGTTTGCCGAAGACCTCATCTTCTACAACACCGGCGAGGCGGGCTTTGTCGAGCTCTCAGATGCGGTCACCTCCGGCTCGTCCCTGATGCCCCAGAAGAAGAACCCGGACGCGCTGGAGCTCATTCGTGGCAAGACCGGCCGGGTGGTCGGCGCCCAGATGGGTATGTTGATGAGCCTCAAGGCGTTGCCGCTGGCCTACAACAAGGACATGCAGGAAGACAAAGAGGGGCTGTTCGATGCCCTCGACACCTGGCACGATTGCCTCGATATGGCGGCGCTGGTGCTGATCGATCTGAAGGTCAATGGCGAGCGCACCATGGCAGCGGCCCAGGGCGGCTATGCCAACGCCACCGAGCTGGCGGACTATCTGGTGGCCAAGGGCATCCCGTTCCGTGAGGCGCACCATATCGTCGGCGAGACCGTGGTCTATGCGATCCAGGTGAAAAAGCCCTTGGAAGAACTCTCCCTCCCCGAGTTCCAGCGCTTCAGCCCCGTGGTGGGGGAGGATGTTTACCCGAACCTGGAGCTGGAAGCGACTCTGGCCAAGCGGGTTGCCACGGGAGGCGTCGCTCGCGAGCAGATCGAATCGGCCCTCACCGCCGCCGAAGCCTGGCTGAGCAAGCGGGCGGGTTAAGCCAACCGGCTTGCCATGGGAATTAGAAGGCAGAACGGCAACCTCAGGGTTGCCGTTTTTTTTATGGGTACGCCTAGGCGCCGTGGGGCGCGTTGACCAGGCGCTGTTCAGCCCCTGTGTCCGGCGCTGGCATGATGTACGGCGTCCGTGAGCAGTCGTTGCAACTGGCTCCTGGCCTCGTCGGTTTCATGGCTGGCGGCGAGTAGCACCACCCCCAGGGTGCCCGGTGAGGGCAGCACGCCGCCGAGGGTGGCGAGACTGGCCGGCATGCCGATGGCGGAACGCACCGTGATCCCGAGCCCGGCCTGTACGGCGGCCCAGATCCCGCCCAGGCTCTGGCTGGTGAAGGCGATCCGCCAGGGGATCCCTGCATCGTCGAGGGCGCGGATGGCCCGTGCCCGCATCAGGCAGGGGGCATCGAAGAGCACCAGGGGCAGGGGCTCCCCGCGCGCGAGCAAAGGGGCGGGGTCCCACTCGGGGTGGGCAATCCAGGCCAGTTGCACCACCTCGATGAGGGAAAGATCCTCCCGCTCTCCCTGTGGCTGCCAGGCGAGAGCCATGTCGAGGGTGCCTTCCCTGATCCCCTGCACCAGGGCCCCGTTGCGATCGATACGGGTCGTCATGCGCAGGGCCGGGTGCTGGCGACAGAGGGGTCCCAGCACGGCGGGGAGCAAAGATTCACCGAAGTCCTCCTGCACCCCGAGCCGGATCTCCCCTTGTAGCAGTTCCCCTTTGAGGGCGAGTACGGCTTCGTCATTGAGCGCCAGCAGCCGCTTGGCGTAGCCCAGCAGGCGCTCACCGCTGGCCGTCGGCACCAGGTGACGTCCCTGCTTCATGACCAGATCGGTGCCGCACTGTTGTTCGAGTTTTTTCAACTGGGCGCTGACCGCCGAGGTGGAGCGGCACAGCCGCTGCGCCGCCAGCGCAAAGCTGCCGCACTCCAGCCCCAGCACGTAGCTGCGCAGGGCATCGAGATCCAGGCTGGGGGGAAGGGGTGACATAACTATCCTTATAATCGGGATGATTGGTCTTGAATATTTCGATTTTTTAAATTGTAGCAGTGAGGGAGAGTGGCTTCATCTACCAAGGAGATTGCCATGACACCCGATGTTCCCGATCGCGCCGCCCTGGCGCAGCTTGCCCCCCGACTCGCCCGACTGGCGGAAGAGACGCTGTTTGGCGATATCTGGCAGCGCCCCACCCTCTCGGCCCGCGAGCGCAGCCTGATCACCCTGGCCATCCTGGCATCCCTGGGCCGGGTGCAACAACTGTCCTGGCATATTGCATTCGCCCGGCAAAACGGCCTGTCCCGGGATGAGCTGGAAGAGCTGTTTACCCATCTTGCCTTTTACGCCGGTTTGCCCGCCGCAGTGACGGCCGTGGGTTATCTGCCCCCCCGCGAGGAGGTGACCCCATGCCGCTGACCCGTATCACCCTGTGCGAGGAGATGAGCGACGCACACCTGCAGCAACTCAGCGCCCTCTACCACCAGACCCTGGTGGAGGTGTTCGAGGTGCCGCTGGAGGATAAATTCCAGATCCTCGAGATCTTGCCTGCCAGTGCGCTCATCTATGACCCCCACTACCAGACCGGCCGCCGGGACCAAGGTTTCATCCTCTTCCAGATCCTGGCGGGCAAGGTGCGCAGCACCGCGACCAGGGAGCGGCTTTATGCACGTCTCGCCGAGCGCCTTGAGGCCGAGCTTGGGATCCATCCCGACAACCTCATGGTGGTGATCCAGCAGAACGATGCCGAGGCGTGGAGTTTCGGCCAGGGCCGGATGTTCAGACAGGAGGTGGCCTTATGATCGCCATGCACTACCGATTCACCCTGCCCGCAGACTACGACATGGCGCTGATCGAGCAGCGGATCGCCAGCAATGGCGCCAGACTGGACGGCTTTCCCGGTCTGTTGTTCAAGGCCTATCTCTACAGCCGTCAGGACGATGGGGCCCTGCCGGGGCAGGAGAACCGCTATGCCCCCTTCTATGTGTGGCACAGCGCCGAGGCGATGCACCGATTTCTGGCAAGCGAGGGATTCGCGGCGCTCACCCGGCATTTCGGCTGGCCCCGCATCGAGACCTGGCATCTGCTGCGGGCGCCGGATCCGGCCTCCCTCGACGGGGCTTGCATGGCCAGGCTGCGGCGCACCAAGGTCACTTCCCACGGCGAGCTTGCCGACCTGCACGGCGAGGCCATGGTGAGCGGCTGGGATCTCACCCGATGGGAATGGCTGGAGGCGGATTTTCTCCCGTCCCTCTCATCGCCCTTGCCTGCCGGGGGCGAGATCTACCGTATCGGCTATCTGGCGAAGGGGGGTGGGGTGTAAAGCGGAATTATCTTTGTCATTGATGTTGTTTTTCCATTCACTTTGGCTGTGAAAGTGATATTCGCATCGTGAACATAGGGTGTTATATCGCGTTCGTGGATGATGATGTGGAATTGCGGCCACCTGCGGCAATGAACTGGCTCAGTGGGCACATTCGGGGTGACGGCCCGCGCCGGGCAGGGCATGATCCCGCTGCAATGCGTATGGACGCGTCAACCGGATCAAGGAGTTCCCATGTACCTGCCACCCCATTTCGCCGTTACCGACCCCGAGGCGCTGCACCAGCTGATGCAGGCGCACCCTCTGGGGGCCCTGATCACCTGTGGTGAAGGGGGGCTGGATGCCAACCACCTGCCGTTCGAGTTCGATGGGGCGCAGGGGGCCCACGGTGTGCTGCGGGCCCATGTGGCTCGCAACAACCCACTCTGGCAGGAGGTGAAAGACGGCGACGAGGTGCTGGTGATCTTCCGGGCCGCCGAGGGTTATATCTCCCCCAGCTGGTATCCGGGCAAGCAGGTGCATCACATGCAGGTGCCCACCTGGAACTATGCCGTGGTGCACGCCCATGGCCGTATCCGGGTGAGGGACGATGCCCGCTTCGTTCGTCGCCTGCTCGCGACCCTGACCCGTACCCACGAGGCGGGAGAGTCCATTCCCTGGAAGATGGCGGATGCACCGAGAGACTATCTCGAGACCATGGTGCAGGCCGTGGTGGGCATAGAGATCGAGATTGAGCGGCTGGTCGGCAAGTTCAAGCTGGGTCAGAACAAGGAGGCGGCGGATCGCCAGGGAGCGGCCAATGCCCTGCTGGAGCGCGGGCAGAGCGCGCTGGCCGGCGCCATGCTGTGTCCGCCTCCTTCACAGCCCTAGCGTGGCATTATGGGATCCGGCCCGACAAAAACGGCAACCTCCAGGTTGCCGTTTTTCATGGTTCCACTCCCGTTCACGCGCTGGCATTGAGCAGTTTGCCGACACCTTCCACCTTGCCATTGGGCAGGGTTTGCTTGAAGGCGTAGAGCAGCTGATCGAGGTTGAGGTCGCTGTTGCCAAGGGAGCCTTTGAGGGTGTCGAGCTCGCTCTGCAGCGCGTCGAGGCGGGTGCTCTGGGTGCCGTCGGCCAGCTGGGTGCGGGCGGCATCGATGGCCTGGGGCAGCGACTGGCCCGAGGATTCCTGGCCCAGGGTCTGCATCAGCGCCCCCATGAAGTGGTTGATGGCAGGGCGGTTCTGCTCGCTGTCAGCCTCCTGGATGCCAAGGCGCTGGAACAGGCTCTGCACCGTGGGGGCAAGGTGCTCTTCCTGCACGGCAGGCTCGGTCTGGGCGGGCGGCGTGCCGTCGCCCAGCAGCTTGCTGCCGAGCTTGATGGCAAGGGAGGCGAGGGGAAGCAGGGTGCCGATGGCGATCATGATGTCACTCTCCGTACGACTGATGTCATGACGGAGCAGGGATCGGGCCAGCTTGGCGAACATTCAACCGAAAAATGGCAGGGGATTGATCCTGCTGTGAATTTCGTTTTTGCCAGGCGGAGGACGGGCGGGGGCGGCGGCAAACCCTTGCAGCCCGGGGGCTGGCCGGTTTGCCGCCCGGCTTGCCGGATCAGAGCTCCTTGAACGGGCGGCGCTTCTCCTCCTCGATGACGATGGCCTCCAGATTGGCGATGCGCTCCTGCAACTCCCTGATGATGAGATCCTGTTTGCCGAGGCGATCCGTGATGCGGGCATCCCCCATCTGGTAGCGGGCGCGTTTGGTGAGATAGCTGAACGACACGCTGATAAAGACGATCAGGACGATACCTGTCCACATGGTCATGAATGACTCCTTTCAAGATTTGAACGAGAGGATCTGTCTCCCGCGCTGTCGTTGTCTCATACCCGACCTTGGGCGGCAATGCCCGCCTGGTTGTTCAGAGCGGCCAGATCGGCCAGCCGAGCCAGATCCCGAGTAGCAGCAACTGCCCCCAGACGATGGCCCAGAACCGCAGGCGGTAGCTCCCTTTCTGGGTCTTGTGGCGCAGCCACTGGCGGGCGACCAGGGCGCCAGGCCAGCCGCCGCACAGCTCAAGCAGATGCAGGCGGGCCTCGGGGACGCGCCAGCCGCCACGAATGGCCTGGCGTTTGTCCCAGGCGTAGGCAGCCAGGGTCAGCAGGCTCATCAGCAGGATCAGGGCCAGCGGCCACCAGTTGGCGTCCCGCACCCCGAGCCAGCCTGCCCAACCCAAAGGCAGCAGGGCAAGGGCCATCATGACAGGCACGCCGGATCCCGAGTCTCGCCCGGTTGTAGCGTGCGGATCACCCGGGCCGGATTGCCCACCGCCAGGGAGTCCGCCGGGATGTCCCGGGTCACCACGGCGCCAGCCCCTATGATGGAGCGCGGCCCTATGGTGACGCCTGGGCAGATGATGGCCCCGCCGCCAATCCAGCAGTCATCGCCGATCCGCACCGGCTTGTTGTAGGCGGTCCAGTTGCGTCGCTCCAGATAGTCCATGGTGTGGGTGGCGGTGTAGATCTGCACGTTGGGGGCCAGCAACACATGGTTGCCGATGTGCACCTCGCCCACGTCGAGTATGGTGACGTTGAAGTTGAAGAAGGTCTTCTCGCCGATGTGGATGTTGCGGCCGAATTCGCAGGTGAAGGGGGTGCTGATCCAGCAGGAGTCGGGACAGTGGGCGAAGAGGTCGCGGCAGATCTGCTGGCGCAGGACGTGATCCCCCGCCGGTGAGGCGTTGAGCCGGCTCAGCAGCGCCTGGCCGCGAATGCGGTCGTTCGCTATCTCCTCGCTCTGGCTGTCCAGGGCGCCCCCCGCCAGTACCTTGTCCCAGTCGCTTGCCATGGTCATCTCCTCCTGCTGCAAGAGGGGGCAGTATACGCGACAAGGGGAGGGGGTGTCAGAGTGCCGGGCCCGTCAGGTGATCCCCGTCATCCTGTCATCAGGACAAGGGGCAGGATGAGCAGGATGGAGACGAGGTAGGGGAGCAAGACCCGCCGCCCCAGGCTGCGTCCGCCAATCACCAGTGCCAGCACCCCTTTCACCAGGGAGTTGACCAGCCCGGCGAGCAGTATGCCCCTGGCCGCCACCTCCAGGGACAGCTCCTTCTGGGCGAGCTGGGAGAGGGAAAGGGTGATGGCGTCCACGTCCGTGATGCCGGAGACCAGCGACAGCAGATAGACCCCGGAGTTGCCCACCTTGCTTTGCAGCAGGGTGGCCATGAAGCCGATGAGGGCGAGCAGCAGACCGAACTTGATGGCGGTGGCGAGATCCAGCGGGTTGCGGGTTTCGGGCTGTACCGGGCCGTCCGGCATCTCTTCCCGCTGGCGCCAGAACCAGAAAGCAAAGCCGTAGACGATGGCTGCCAGCAGCAGCAGGGGGACAGCCAGACGCAGCGCCAGCTCTCCGTGGATGATCAGCACCAGTGCCAGCAGCCTGAGCCACATGGTGGCTCCCGCCAGCAGAATGCCGGTGGCCAGCAGCCGCTCCAGCCCTCCCTGCTCCTTGTTGAGGCGGGCAAATTGCAGGGTGAGGGCGGTGGAGGAGGCGAGCCCCGCCAGCATGCTGGTGAGCACCAGCCCGGAGCGGGTGCCGAGCAGGCGCACCGCGAAGTGACCACAGAACGAGATGCCGGCGATCACCACCACCATGAGCCAGATCTTGAAGGGATTGAAGGCATTGAGGGGACCCATCTCGGTATCGGGGAGCACCGGCAGCAGCACCAGGGAGATGAGCAGAAAGCGCAGGGTGGCGTGAAACTCCATTTCGCTCAAGAACAGCATCCCCTGCTGGATCTTGCCCTTGAGCCCCATCAGGAGGGCCGCCAGCACGGCGCAGGCCACCGCCTCGCTCGGGCTCTGCAGCACCGACATCAGCCCCAGCAGATAGGTGAGCACCATGGCCACCGAGCTGGTGAGACCGAACTCCCCCTGCCAGCGCAGGGCCAGCCAGACCGAGAGGCCGCACCCCGTCACCACGGTCAGCAGACCGAGCAGGGCCAGCCAGGGCCCCAGGGTGGGCAGCAGCAGGGCGCAGACCCCGCCGAGCAGACCGATGAGGCCATAGGTGCGCATCCCGGCGATGCGCTGGTTGTCTCCGAGCTGGCGCACCTGCCAGCCCCGCTCCAGCCCGATGATGAGCCCGATGGCCAGGGACACCAGGGCGCCGTAGACGGGCTCGGCCTCTATCCACATGGGTTTCTCCTCCCGCTGCCGTTTCAGTGAGGATGGCACAGGGCATCCCGGGGCAGGGGGAGCTGGCTCACAGAGCGGGCGCGCACCCTGGCCGCTGCACGACACGCAAAAAAAAGGCGCCACCCTGAGGGGACGCCTGAAAACCAAACCTTGCGGTTTGCAGACCAACGGAACCAAAGATCACACACTTCACACTCAGCACTGCTGTGGGGGCAGGGCTCAACCCTGCCACTTGCCTCCTTCCACTATCACGTCGTTGGGATCGGTATCGGCGCTCAGTTTGTCGCGCACATACTGGTCGTAGAGTTTCAGCAGGTACTTCTCTTCCCCCAGCTTGGCGAGACGGTCGTTGACCCAGTCACGCAGCTCGATATTGCCCTTCTTCACCGCCGGGGCGATGGGGTCTTCCGAGCCCAGCTTCTCGGGCAGCACCCGATAGCCCGGGTTCTCCTTGGCCCAGCTGAACAACACCAGGTTGTCCTGGGCGTAGGCGTCGCCGCGGCCCTGGGCCAGGGCCTGCAGGGATTCGGTGTTCTTCTCGAACTTGAGCACCTTCCAGTCCGGGTGGTTGCGGGTCAGCCAGATGTCGGCCGTGGTGCCGGTGGTGACGATAAGCCGCTTGCCGGCCAGATCGTCGAGCTTCTTGGCGTCGCTGCCTTCCGGCACCAGCACCTGCACCGCGACCTTGAGGTTCGGGTTGGTGAAGTCCACCACCTGCCGCCGCTCCGGGGTCACCGTCATGTTGGCGAGGATGAGATCCACCTTGTCGCTCTGCAGGAAGGGGATGCGGCTGGCGGGCTCCACCGCCACGAACTCGACCTTGTTCTCGTCCCCCAGCAGATCCTTGGCGAAGCGGCGGCCGAGATCGGTGTCAAAGCCGACGTAGTTGCCCTTCTCGTCCACATAGCCAAACGGCGGCTTGTCGGTGAAGACGCCGACGATGAGCTTGTCCCGCGCCTTGATCTTGGCGAGGGAGCCGTCTTCTGCCTGGGCGGCGCCGCTGGCGAGGCCCAGGCCGATGAGGGCGCTAAACAGGACCGAGGTAATTATCTTCATGCTGACTCCTTTCGTTTGCTGACAGTTGTATAAGAAAACTTGGCGAGGAACTGGCGGGCACGCTGGCTCCTGGGATTGTCGAAAAATTGATGGGGGGCGGCCTGCTCCAGGATGTGGCCGCCGTCCATGAAGACGATGCGATCCGCCACCGCCTGGGCGAACGCCAGCTCGTGGGTGACGATAAGCAGGGTCATGCCGCTGCCGGCGAGATCCCGGATCACCTCCAGCACCTCCTGCACCATCTCGGGATCCAGCGCAGCGGTCACCTCGTCAAACAGCATCACCTGGGGGTTCATGCACAGGGCCCGCACGATGGCGATGCGCTGCTGCTGGCCGCCGGAGAGCTGGCGTGGATAGTCGTGGCGCCGCTCCCACAGGCCGATGCGGGTCAGCAACTGCTCCGCCTGCAGCAGGGCCTCGGCCCGCTCCCGCTTCTGCACCTGCACAGGGCCGAGCAGCACGTTCTCCAGCACCGTCAGGTTCGGGAAGAGGTGATAGCTCTGGAACACCATGCCGATGCGCTGGCGTACCCGCTGCCAGTCGGTGCTGGCATCCAGCAACTCTCCGTCGAAGCGAATGTCGCCCCCCTGAATGGGTTCGAGCCCGTTGAGGGTGCGCAGCAAGGTGCTCTTGCCGCAGCCGCTCGGCCCCAGGATGACGATCACTTCCCCGGCGTTCACCGTGAGGCTGACCTCGTCCAGTACCCGGTTTTGGCCGAATTGTTTGCTGACAGCATTGAGTTCAAGCAGAGGTGTCATACCGCGTTACCCCATTGTTGCTCCAGCCGGCGCGAGGCGAGCGAGAGCGGATAGCAGACCAGAAAAAAGAACAGGAACAGCAGACCGTAGATAAGCAGCGAGCCATAGGTGCGCTCGATGATCTGCTGGCCTACCTTGATCACCTCCACCACCCCGATCAGCACCGCCAGCGAGCTGGTCTTGATGATGCGGGTGTAGATGTTGATGGTGGGCGGCGTCAGCCGTTGCAGCGCCTGGGGCAGCAGCACGTGGCGATAGAGCTGCCAGCGGGAGAGCCCGAGCGCCAGACCGGCCTCCTGCTGGCCGCGGGCGAGGGATCCCAGGCCGCCGCGCACCACTTCACCCACCTCGCAGGCGCCCCACAGGGCCAGCACCAGCACGGCGCACCAGAAGGCCGGGATATCCAGGCCGAAAAAGATCGGCAGCCCGAAGAAGAAGAGGTAGAGCCACACCAGCACGGGCACCACCCGAAACAGCTCCAGATAGACCCGCAGTGCTCCCCGAGTCAGCCTTCCCCCTTGCTGGGCCAGCACGCCGTAACCGACCCCGCCCAGGGTGGCGAACAGGATGGCGAGCAGGGAGATGGCGAGGGTCTGACCCGCGCCCACCGCCAGCAGCGGCAGCGCCTGCGTCAGCTGCTCAGTGACCGGACTGGCCATAGTGATCCCTCCTTTCTTGTGCATGGGTGGCGAGTGACGGCGGCAGCAGGACAATAGGTGCCTTCATCAGTTGCTCAATGACCGAACTGACCATGTTGCAGCCTCCTTTCAACGACGCGCAGGGCAAGGGAGAGCGGCAGAAAGATCAGCACGCACATCAAGGTCAGCACCGTCAGCATCTCGTAGGTCTTGTAGTAGAGGGCGATGTAGTTCTTGGTGGTGTAGAGCAGTTCCGGCACCGCCACCGCCGAGGCCACCGTGGTCTCTTTGAGCAGAAAGATGAAGTTGGCAAACAGCGCCGGCAGGCTGGCGAGCCAGGCCTGGGGCAGCTGGACGTGGCGCAGCAGCTGCCAGCGGGAGAGGCCGATGGCCCGGCCCGCTTCCAGCTGGCTGGGGGGGATTGCCTGAATGCCTGCACGCAGCGCCTCGGTCAGGTAACCGCCGCCGAGGAAGGTCATGGCGATCACCGCCGTGGCAAAGCCGGAGAGCGAGATGCCGAGCGCCGGCAGCCCGAAGTAGAGAAAGAACAGCTGGATCAAGAGCGGCGTGTTGCGGGCCAGCTCCACATAGGCGCGGATCACCCCGTTCAGCCAGGGCTTGTGCAGGCTTTGCAGCGTCACGTTGAGTATCGCCACGGCGAGTGAGGTGAGGATCACGATGGCGCCGAGCTGCAAGGTGACCCAGACCGATTGGCCGAACGCCGGCAGGGTGGTGAGAACAAAGGACCAGTCGAAGCTCATGCCGGGATCCTCCCGTCGCGGCGCAGCCGCTGGGGCACGACCGTGATGGCGTCAGGGTACTTGATGCCGGCGCCGGTGTTGAGCACCACTACCCGCTCGCCCCCCCGTATCCAGCCCGCTTCCCGCAGCTGGCGGGCGGCGGCGAAGGCGGCCGCCCCTTCCGGGCAGACGAAGCTGCCTTCGCGCGCGGCGAGCTGGCGGATCTCGCGCTGGATGGCGCCATCGTCCACCGCGACGGCGCACCCCTCGGTGCGATAGAGGGCGTCCAGCACCAGAAAGTCCCCCAGCGCCTTGGGCACGTTGATGCCGAACGCCAGGGTCTGGGAGTCGGGCCAGAAGCGCGATTCGCGCTCCCCTTGCTGCCACGCCTGGACGATGGGGGCGCAGCCGCTCGCCTGCACCGCCACCAGTCGCGGCAGCGGGCCTTTGACCCAGCCCAGCTCCTGCAACTCCCGCAGCGCCATGTAGATGCCGATGAGACCGACTCCGCCACCGGTGGGGTAGAGGATGACGTCCGGCAGGGTCCAGCCGAGCTGCTCGGCGATCTCCAGCCCCATGGTCTTCTTGCCCTCGATGCGATAGGGCTCCTTGAGGGTGGAGGCATCGAACAGCCCCTGCTCGGCCACCGCCTCGGCCACCTGGCGACCGGCGTCGCTGATGAGGCCATCCACCAGATAGAGGCGGGCACCGGCCAGCGAGGTCTCCAGTCTTGTGATGGCGGGTGCCGCCTGGGGCATGACTATGGTGCTGCGCAAGCCGGCGCGGGCGCCGTAAAGCGCCCAGGCCGCACCGGCGTTGCCGTTGGTGGGCATGGCGAAGTGGGTGATGCCGAGCTCCCGGGCGCGGGAGACGCCGACCGCGGCGCCGCGGGCCTTGAAAGAACCGGTGGGGATGATGCTCTCATCCTTCATCCAGAGATCCGGAATGCCGATCTGTTTGCCGAAAGCGGGCAGGGGCAGCAGAGGGGTGAAGCCTTCCCCCAGGGTGATCACCTGGGCGGGGTCGCGCACCGGCAGCAGCTCGTGGTAGCGCCACAGGCTGGCGGGGCGGCCCAGCAGCGCGGCCGGGTGCCAGGCCTGTTTCAGGGCCTCGAGGTCGTAGCTGGCCAGCAAGGGGGCACCGACCGGGCTCAACTGCTGGGGCTGATCGGCATCCACTATCTCGCCGGTCTTGCTGCAACGCAGATGTGATAGGTAGCTGTACGGCATGCTTTATCCTGAATGGCTCACGTTGGCTGGTGTCTTATTCCATCCTGTGACCCAAGGGCCGGATAACAAACAAAATAAAGCGGCAAACTTAAGCGAAAAAATTCATATGGCTCCCCCGTGCCGACGGGCCACCCTCTGCCACCGGTCGGGGGGTTGGGCCATCCGGCGCGCTTTGTTAACCTGCCCGCTCACTCAAACCGCAGGGAGCCGCCTCGATGCGAGCCATTGTCAGCCTGCTGGCCCTGTCACTGCTCTGTGCGTGCAGCGGCCAGCCAACCAGAGAGGATGCCATGTCAGGGAATACGCGCCTTCACTACCCCGTCACTCGCCAGGGTGAGCAGGTGGATCACTATTTCGGCCAGGCCGTGGCCGACCCCTATCGCTGGCTGGAGGATGATCGCAGCCCCGAGACGGAGGCCTGGGTCAAGGCCCAGAACCGGGTGACTCAGGGTTACCTGGCGCAGATCCCGTATCGCGCCGCCATCAAGGAGAAGCTGGCCGCCTCCTGGAACTACGCCAAGGAGGGAGCGCCGTTTCGCGAAGGGCGCTACCACTACTTCTTCAAGAACGACGGTCTGCAGAACCAGTACGTCCTGTGGCGCCAGCTGGAGGGCAAGCCGGCGGAGGTGTTCCTCGATCCCAATACCCTCAGCCCTGACGGCACCACGGCGCTGGATCAGCTGAGCTTCTCCCGTGATGGCCGCATCCTGGCCTACTCCTTGTCGCTGGCCGGCAGCGACTGGCGCGAGATCCACCTGATGGACGTAGAGAGCAAGCAGCCGCTGGAGGCGCCCCTCAAGGACGTGAAGTTCAGCGGCATCAGCTGGCTCGGCAACGAGGGCTTCTTCTACTCGAGCTACGACAAGCCCGACGGCAGCGAGCTGTCGGCCAGGACCGATCAGCACAAGGTCTATTTCCACCGGCTCGGCACGGCGCAGGAGGATGACCGGCTGGTGTTTGGCGCCATCCCGGCCCAGCACCACCGTTACGTGGGGGCGACCGTCACCGAAGATGACCGCTTCCTGCTCATCTCGGCGGCGAACTCCACCTCCGGCAACCGCCTCTATGTGAAGGATCTGAGCCAGGAGAACGCGCCGCTGCTGACGGTGCAGGGGGATCTGGATGCGGACGTGAGCCTGGTGGACAACCAGGGCGGCACCCTTTACCTGCTGACCAACCGGGACGCCCCCAACGGCCGGCTGGTGACGGTGGATGCCGCCAACCCGGGCCCGGCCCACTGGCGGGATCTCATCCCCGAGCGCCAGCAGGTGCTGACGGTACACAGCGGCAGCGGCTATCTGTTCGCCGAGTACATGGTGGATGCCACCGCCCGGGTCGAGCAGTTCGACTACGAAGGCAAGCGGGTGCGCGAGGTGGCGCTACCCGGCCTTGGCAGCGTCAGCGGCTTCAACGGCAAGCACGACGACCCCGCCCTCTACTTCGGCTTCGAGAACTATTCCCAGCCGCCCACCCTCTACCGGTTTGAGCCCAAGAGCGGCGCCATCAGCCTCTATCGCGCCTCGGCGGCGCCGTTCAAGCCAGCGGATTACGTTTCCGAGCAGCGCTTCTACCAGAGCAAGGACGGCACCCGGGTGCCGCTCATCATCAGCTACCGCAAGGGGCTCAAGCTTGATGGCAGCAACCCGACCATCCTCTACGGCTACGGCGGTTTCGACGTGAGCCTGACCCCGAGCTTCAGCGTGTCGGTGGCCAACTGGCTGGATCTGGGGGGCGTCTATGCGGTGGCCAACCTGCGCGGGGGCGGCGAGTACGGCCAGGCCTGGCACCTGGCGGGCACTCAGCAGAACAAGCAGAACGTGTTCGACGATTTCATCGCGGCGGCCGAGTACCTCAAGGCCGAAGGCTACACCCGCACCGATCGGCTGGCGATCCGAGGTGGCTCCAACGGCGGTCTGCTGGTGGGGGCGGTCATGACCCAGCGGCCGGATCTGATGCGGGTCGCCCTGCCGGCGGTGGGGGTGCTCGACATGCTGCGCTACCACACCTTCACCGCCGGGGCGGGCTGGGCTTATGACTACGGCACCAGCGCCGACAGCGAGGCGATGTTCGACTACCTGAAGGGCTACTCGCCCCTGCACAACGTCCGACCCGGTGTCAGCTACCCCTCGACCCTGGTGACCACGGCGGATCACGACGATCGGGTGGTGCCGGCCCACTCCTTCAAGTTTGCCGCCACCCTGCAAGCCGACAATACCGGCCCCCATCCCCAGCTCATCCGCATCGAGACCAATGCCGGGCACGGGGCGGGCACGCCGGTGGCCAAGCTTATCGAGCAGAGTGCGGACATCTATGCCTTCACCCTGTACGAGATGGGCTATCAGCAGTTGCCGCGTCAGCCTTGATCCGGGCGAGGCGGGCGTCAGCCATCCACTATCATCAGGGCCCTGCGGGGCCCTTTTTATTGCCGCGCGCTTGAACGCGGACCTGCGACCATCCCTGTCTCGCCGCTGGCCCGTTTTGGCAGACGGGCCCCATCTGTCATCCCCCCGGTGGTATAGTCAGCCACAAGATCCGCATTCAAGGAGTCCATCGTGAAGAAGATCATCTACATCCTGCTGGGGTTGGCGCTGGCGGCCGTGGTGGCCATCGCCGCCCTGGTGTCCCTCATCGATCCCAACCAGTTCAAGCCCCAGCTGGTGGAACAGGTGCGCAAGAGCACCGGCCGCGAGCTGGTGATACAAGGTGATATCGGCTGGCGTTTCTGGCCAAGCCTGGGCCTCTCCCTCGAGCAGGTGGCGCTGCGCAACCCCGCCGGTTTCGCCGAGCCCGACCTAGTGCACTTCACGCGCGGGGAGGCCTCGGTGGGCCTGCTGCCCCTGCTCTCCCACAAGCTTGAGATAGGCAAGGTGACCCTGAGCGGCGCTCATCTGTTTATCCAGACCAGGGCTGACGGCAGCTCCAACCTGAGGGATCTGCTCAAGTCCTCCGCCGAGCCCAAGGGGGAGGCGACAACCTCCGAGCCCGCCGCAACGACGCCCCCAGCCGCCAGTGACAAGCAGCCCTGGCAGATCAGCCTGCAAGGCATCGCGCTGGTGGATGCCAGCGCCCTGGTGCGGGACGACCGCAGCGGTACCGTCTCCCGGCTCGACCGGCTGGATCTCGATCTGGGGCAGTTGACCCCGGGGGAGTGGGTACCGGTGACCCTGGCCGCCAAGGGGGCCCAGGGTGAGCTGGCGTTTGATCTCAAGGGTCAGGCCCAGCTCAAACCGGCCCGGGAGGCCATGAAGAGCGAGCTCAAGGATCTCAATCTCAGCGGCAGCCTGAACCAGCCGGCGCAGCGGCTCGATGCCTTCACCCTCAAGGCCGACCGGCTGGCATTGGGGGAGTGGAGCAGTCTGAGCCTTAGCCTCAGCGGGGCACAGGGGGCGGCGGACAAGCCGACCCTGGCCGGTACGCTGGAGGGGACCCTCAAGGCGCGCCTCGATGAAAACCGGCAACTGCTGGAGATATCGGATGCCGTGCTGGCCGCCAAGCTCAGCGGTGATTCTCTGCCGCACCCGCAGATGCAGGTGAAGCTCGCCGGCTTTGCCCGCGCGGAGCTCGACAAGCAGAGCGTCGCCCTCAGCAACCTGGTGCTGGGAGCGGACGATGCCCTGCTGAGCGGCAGCGGCGCCGTTCGTCTGGGGGCCGTACCCAAAGTGGACTTTGACCTCAAGGGGGACAAGCTCGATCTCGACGCCTGGCTCGGTCAATCGGCCAAGGCCGCGCCCGCTGCGGCCACCTCGGGAGCGGCTGCACCGGCCGGAGCAAAGGATCAGGCTGCGGCGCCCGCCAACAGGGCGCTCTCCACGGTAGAGCCTGATCTGACCGCCCTCAAGTCGGTGGACCTGGCTGGCCGCCTGCAACTGGGCAGCCTGCGCCTCAAGGGGCTGGATCTGAGCGCCGTCGATCTGCAACTGGCCCTGGCCGGTGGTCAGCTCACCCTCAAGCAGTTCAGTGCCGGGGTGGCCGGCGGCCAGGTGACCGCCAGCGGCGTGCTCGATGCCCGTCAGCAGCCGGCCCGCTATCAGGTGCACAAGCGGGTGCAGGGGGTCGATGTGCGGCCGCTGCTGCAGACCCTGGCCCAGACCGACCTGCTGGAAGGCAAGGGGGATCTGGAGGTCGAGGCGCAGGGCGCAGGCCTCTCCGAGCAGGCGCTGCGCAGCCGGATGCAGGGCAAGGTGAGCCTCAAGTTGAGCGATGGCGCCCTTCACGGCATCAACCTGGCGGAGATGATCCGCGAGGCGCGGGCCACCCTGAGCGGCAAGGGGGCGGATCAGGTGAAGGAGGTGCGCAAGACCGACTTCAGCGCCCTCACCGCCAGCTTCCAGATTGCCGACGGGGTTGCCAGGAGCGATGACATCCAGCTGTTTGCCCCCGCCCTGCGGGTGAAGGGGCAGGGCCAGACCGCCCTGGTGCCGGAGACCCTCGACTTCCTGTTCCTCACCTCCGTGGTGGAGAGCAGCAAGGGGCAGGGGGGCAAGACAGTGGATGAGCTCAAGGACATCACCATACCGGTGCGCATCGGCGGCCACTGGCAGGCGCCGAGCTACAAGCTCGACGTGAAGGCACTGCTCAGCAACAACAAGGTGCTGGAGGAGAAGGCCCGCAAGGAGGCCGAGCGCGGTCTCAAGAAGCTGCTGGGTGACAAGGCCGACAACGAAGGGGTGAAGGGGGTGGCGGACCAGCTGCTCAAGGGCCTGTTCAAATAGCCACCCTCCCGTTGTTGTCATCAAGAGCCCGCCCCGTGCGGGCTCTTTGCTGTGGTGCCGGGCGTCACGGGACGAGGTGTGGTCGGCAACATGAGGTACTATGCGAAATAGTCTTCGAAACCGGGAACCAGGAGGGTTCATGAACAAACGGGTGCTGATCACCGGCGGTGGCAGAGGTATCGGGGCCGCGACAGCCCGCTATCTGGCGGCGCAGGGTTACCATCTCTGTCTCAACTATCGTCAGGACAGGGCGTCCGCCGAGGCGGTGGTGGCCGAGATCCTGGCCACCCATCCGGTCGAGTGCATCGCGGTGCAGGCCGATGTCAGCGTGGAGGCCGAGGTGGTGCGCCTGTTCGAGGAGATGGACGCGCGGCTCGGCCCCGTTACCCACCTGGTGAACAACGCCGGCAGGTTGCAGCCCCAGATGCGGGTGCTGGAGATGAGCGCCGAGCGCATCAACCAGACTCTGACCACCAATGTCACCAGCTGCTTTCTCTGCTGCCGCGAGGCAGTGCGCCGCATGACGGCGGGGGGCGCCATCGTCAACGTCTCTTCGGCCGCCGCCCGGCTGGGCTCCCCCGGGGAGTACGTGGATTATGCCGCCGCCAAGGGGGCCGTCGACGTGCTGACCAGAGGCTTGTCGCTGGAGCTGGCGGCTCAGGGGATCCGGGTCAACGGGGTGCGTCCGGGTTTCATCTACACCGACATGCATGCCGACGGCGGCGAGCCCGGCCGGGTGGACAGGATCAAGGGGGCCATTCCGCTGCAACGGGGCGGCGAACCCCGTGAGGTAGCGGCCGCCATCGCCTGGCTGCTGTCGGACGAGGCCTCCTATGCCACCGGCACCTTTATTGATGTGGCGGGCGGGCGCTAGGTCATCTTCAACAAGCCTTTCGTCAACGAGAAGGGGCGCCATGGCGCCCCTTCTGCTTATTCTCCCAGCAGCTGTTGCCAGACCGCCAGCACATGGCCCCGCTCTCGCGGCAACTGATCGTCCCCCACCTTGCGGGAGATCTCCGAGAGGTTGAGGCGATGGCCGAGGTTGCGGATCTCCAGATAGGCCTGCTTGAGCCCCTCTGCCTGCTCCAGTGTGAGCACTCCCGCCATCACGCACTCATCGAAGATGCGCACATTGTCTGACCAGCGGGTGAGGGCGTCCGGCTCACCGCAGGCATGGGCCAGCACCAGGTACTGGGCGATGAACTCGATGTCCACCATGCCGCCGGGGGACTGCTTGAGATCGAACTCTCCCTCTCCCGCCTTGAGCAGGTGATCCCGCATCTTCTGGCGCATCTCCCGCACTTCGCGGGCCAGGGTGGGCAGATCCCGCTCCCTGGCCAGCACGTCGCGGCGGATGCGGGCAAATTCGGCGACCACGGCATCATCGCCATAGATGGGACGGGCTCGCACCAGGGCCTGATGCTCCCAGGTCCAGGCTTCCTGCTGCTGGTACTGCTCATAGGCCGACAGCGATGAGACCAGCAGGCCTGAGTCGCCGGAGGGGCGCAGCCGCATGTCGATCTCGTAGAGGATGCCGGACGGAGTGCGGGTGCTGAACAGATGCAGGATCCGCTGGGCCAGGCGCAGGTAGAACTGGCGGCTGTCGATGGGCTTGCGGCCATCGGTGTAACTGTTGGGGTCGCCGCCGTGCAGGAACACCAGATCCAGATCCGAGCCGTAGCCCAGCTCGATGCCACCCAGCTTGCCGTAGGCCACTACCGCAAAGCCGCGCTCACCGCTCACCGCCACCTCGGGCGGCACCCCGTAGCGTTCGCTCATCTGGGCCCAGGCCTGGTTGACCACCTCCTCGGTGATCGCCTCCGCCAGCCAGGTGAGGTGGTCGCTCACCTTCATCAGCGGCAGGGCGCCGGCGATGTCGGCGGCGACGATTCGCAGGAGCTGCACCTGCTTGAACTGGCGCAGCGCCTCCATCTGCTGCTCCACATCCTCCTCGGGGATGCGCAGCAGGAACTGGCGCAGCTGGGGCTTGTACTGATCCAGCGGGGTGGGGTGGTAGAGGTGCTGGGGATCCAGCAGCTCGTCCAGCAGGATGGGGTAGCGGGCCAGCTGCTCGCTCACCAGGTTGCTCTCGTCACACAGGCGTACCAGCTGGCGCAGGGCGGCGGGGTTTTCCGCCAGCAGTTGCAGATAGGCGCTGCGGGTGAAGATGCGAGTCAGCAGGGTGCAGACTCGCTCGAACAGGCGGGCGGGCTCGCGGCTCGCCACCACCAGGCGCAGCAGCTCCGGCATCAGCCAGTCCAGGGCGATGCGCCCCTGGGGCCCCACCTGACGGCGCTTGTACTCCTCCTTGAAACGCAGCAGGGCGGCGCAGAGGGGGGCGGGCTCCACCACTCCCTGCATGGTCAGCAGTTTTTCCAGCTCGGCGGCATCGAGCTCGGTGCGCCAGAGATCGAGCCAGAGCTGTTCCAGGTGGGCGGGGGCCTCCTTCTCTTCCCCCACCACGGCGACGAACTCCTGATGGACGGCGGCCATCTCCTCATCGAGGTGGGCCATGAAGGCGTCCCAGTCGGTAAAGCCGAGGGTGGCGATGAGCCGCTGGCGATCCCGATCCTCGGTGGGCAGAGTCTGGGTCTGCTGATCGCCGATCTCCTGCAAGATGTTTTCCACCCGGCGCAGGAAGCGATAGGCGGTGAGCAGGCGTTCGCACTGGCTCCCCTCCAGGGCCCCCCCCTGGGCGATGGCGGCCAGCGCCTCGGGCAGGTGGCGTACCCGCAGGGCGGGCTCGCGCCCGCCACGGATG
This sequence comes from Aeromonas sp. ASNIH1, assembly GCF_002934285.1. Lineage (NCBI taxonomy): Bacteria > Pseudomonadati > Pseudomonadota > Gammaproteobacteria > Aeromonadales > Aeromonadaceae > Aeromonas > Aeromonas sp. ASNIH1. Next base: position 2,227,297 of record NZ_CP026228.1, read on the forward strand.
AGTTGCAGCGCCTGGGCGATGAACTCCACCTCGCGAATGCCCCCGGCCCCCAGCTTGATGTTGCCCTCCAGTCCCTTGCGGCGCACCTCGGCGGCGATCATCGCCTTCATCTGGCGCAGGCCGTCGATGACGCCGAAGTCGATATAGCGGCGGAACACGAAGGGGCGCAGCAGTTCGGTCAGGGCCATGGCGTGTTCGCACTGGGGGCCCAGCACCCGCGCCTTGACCATGGCGTAGCGTTCCCAGTTGCGGCCGTGATGCTGGTAGTAGTCCTCCATGGCGGCGAAGGAGATGGCGAGCGGCCCCGCATCGCCAAAGGGGCGCAGCCGCATGTCGACCCGGAACACCTGACCATCCTGGGTGGGCTGGTGGAGGGCGTTGATGAGACGCTGCCCCAGCTTGATGAAGAACTGCTGGTTGGCGAGCTCCCGCCGACCGCCAACGGTGTAGCCGTTCTCGGGGAAGGTGAAGATAAGGTCGATGTCCGAGGAGAAGTTGAGCTCGCCGCCGCCGAGCTTGCCCATCCCGAGGATGAGCAGCGGCTGGGGGTTGCCATCGCCGTCCATGGGGGTGCCCAGCTCGCTGCACTGTTTGGCATAGAGCCAGTCGCGGGCACCACAGATGAGGGCATCTGCTAGCTTGGTGAGATGGATGAAGCTCTCTTCGACCTCGGACTCCCCGAGCAGCTCGCGCCAGGCGATCACCAGCATGCGGCTGCGGCGGAACTGGCGCAGGATGCGCTTGAGCGCCTCCTCGTCCGCGATCTCGGCGAGCAGGGCTGCGAGTTCAGGTTCATAGGCGGGCCAGCGCTCGGCCCGGGTCAGTGCGTCCGATGCCAGGGTATCGGCCAGCAGCCGCGGCTGCTTGATAAGGGAGTCGGCGACAAAGTCGGAGAGGCCGAGCAGGGTCAGCAGGGTCTGGCGGGTGGGCTCGGGCAGGGCGTCATACTGGGGCGCCAGGGCGAGCAGCCGCTGCCAGTGGCGCAGGGCCTGCTCCTGCAACAAGGGGGAGAAGGCGGAGAAAGAGGGAGAGTGCTGGGCCACGGTTGCCATCCTTGTGGTTGACGAGTCTGCAGGGAGAGTGAAATGCCGGCTGCCAATCTAGCACTCCCGGGCGCTGGCGTCACAGCGCCGCTGCCCGGAAGGTGATCCGGCGACGGATCTGGCGATCGGCCGGGTTCAGGGACGCCGGTAGATCTCGGGGTCGTAGATTTCCATCAGGCTGCCGGGGCTTCTCGGCGGCACAAAACCGAAACCGGCGTAGAGGCCGTGGGCATCGGAGGTGGCGAGGGAGAGACGGCGCAGCCCTTGCAGCTCCGGGTGGGCGAGGATGGCTGCCACCAGGGCCTTGCTGTGACCACGCCCGCGATGTTCGGGCAGCACGAAGACGTCGGCGAGATAACCGAAGGTGGCCTTGTCGGTGATGACCCGGGCGAAGGCGACCTGCTGGCCGTCGAGATAGGCTCCGAAGCACAGGGAGTGGTTGATGGCCCGCTGCAGGGTGGCGAGGGGAATGCCGAGGCACCAATAGGCCTCTTCACTGAGGAAACGGTGAATGAGCGGGACGTCGAGGCGCCCCTTGTCGTCGCTTATCTCAAGCGCACGTTCTGTGGTCTGCATCCTGGCTCCTTGCCGTGATGAAAAAAGAAAGGCCCCTAAGGGGGCCTTCCAGTGTACTCAAATCACGACCTCAGGCCAGCCTGTAGGTTTGACGATGGGCGCCAGCATCAGGCCAGCTTGAAGGCCTGGATATGGCTGTCCAGCGTCTGGCTGTGGTGTTCCACCAGTTCGGAGGCATCTTTCAGCTCCCGCAGCACCACGACGGAGCCTTCCACCACCTGTTTGACCTGCTCCAGGTTGGCATTCATCTCTTCGGCGACCGAGCTCTGCTGCTCGGAGGCGGCGGCGATCTGGCGGTTCATGTCGGCCACTCCCTGCACCCGCTGCACTATGGTGTCGAGCTGGGTACCAGCCTGAGTCACCTGCTCCACCCCCTTGTCCGCCTGCTGCACGCTCTCGGCCATCAGGCCGACGGCCTGGCGGGCGTTGCCCTGAAGCTGCTCGATCATCTTCTGGATCTCGACGGTGGCCGCCTGGGCACGGTTCGCGAGTTCGCGCACCTCGGAGGCGACCACTGCAAAACCGCGACCCGCCTCACCGGCGCGGGCGGCCTCGATGGCGGCGTTCAGGGCCAGCAGGTTGGTCTGCTCGGAGATGCTGCGGATGGTGTCCACCACGGAGCCGATGCGATCGACCCCGTGTTCCACTTCGTTGACCACGGTGGAGGAGCGCTGGATGTTGCCGGAGAGAGTGTCGATGGTGTTGACGGTAGCCGCCACGCAGCGGCTGCCCTCCTCGGCCAGCTGGCTGGTTTCGGCGGTGGCATGGGACGCCTGCTCCGCGTGGTTGGCCACTTCTCGAATGGCACCCACCATCTGGCTCATGGCGCTGGCAAGCTGCTCAATCTGGGTGAACTCCTCGTTGATGGCCTCGTTCGCCTCATCCATGCAGAGAGTCACCTGGGAGGCGATCTCGTTGAGCTCCTTGCAGGCGGCACGCTGGGTCCCGAACACCTCCTTGAGGTTCTCCTGGGAGTGGGCCACCGCCTTGGCGATGTCGCCGAACTCGTCCCGGGACTTGAGCAGCACGCTGTGGCTGAGATCCTTGTTGGCGAAACGCTCCAGCAGCCCCACCAGGTAGTGGACCTGCTTGACCATGAGGCGGGAGCCGGTGAGCAGCAGCACCACGAAGACGACCCCCATGAGCGCCGTCTCCACCAGCCCGGTCCAGAGCAGGCGATCGGCGATGGTGTTGGCCATGGCGGCATCAATGCCCTCGCTGAGCAGGGTCGCTTCCAGGTTGCTGGCATCGAACCAGAGTTTGGCCAGCAGCAGCAGGGTGCTGAACACCATGAGCAGCACCACCTTGGGCACCAGTCGGATGTTGCTCATGCGCCTCTCCAGCGGGTTCAACTGCATAATTTTTCTCCTTTCAACGTCCATTATTCCTTTGCCGTCATAGCTATCGGCATTATCTTCCTTTTTATTAATTTGCACCGTGCTTAAAGTTGGAAAATGTATGCGACATCACTTAACTCATTTGCGTACCATGGATCTGCTGATGGGGTTTCTCTCCGTGATTTCGGTTTGCCTGGTGGCTGCTCGCTGGCTGGGGCACGGTGAACTGAGCTCCCAGACTTTGCAGCTCTTTTATGATGTCGACAGCCTGATCTGCTACTTCTTCCTCGCTCACTTCGCCTATGGCTGGGCGCGCGCCTCCGACAGGATGGCCTTCTTCAAGAGCAACTGGTTCTATCTGCCCGGCAGCCTGCCCATGGTGGAACAACTGCGCTGGGCGCGGCTCATCCAGCTGTGGCGGGTTTACCAGTTGCTCCGGGACAGACCGGATCTGCTGGCCATGTTCCGTCGTGAACGCAACGAAACCACCCTCTCCGGTATTCTCTTCCTCTTCTTCCTGTTGCTGGGGGTCGGCTCCGGCGTCATGTACTGGCTGGAGACGGGGCAACCCGGCAGCCAGATCCAGACTCCTTACGATGCCTTCTGGTGGACGCTGGTGACCCTCTCTACCGTGGGATACGGGGATCTGGTGCCCAAGACGGAGGAGGGGCGCTTCGTCGCCAGCCTGCTGATCCTCTTTGGAGTGGGGTTGTTTGGCGCCCTCAGCGGCTTCATGGCCAGCCTGTTCGTCCATCCCGGCAAGACCAACGATGACACCGCTGTGTGGCGACGCCAGCAGAGCGAGCAGCAGGCGCAACTGCTCAAAGAGCTCAAGGCCCTGCGCGCCGAGGTGCAGGCGCTGAAACAGAAGTAGGTGCGACGTCTGGAATGGTCGCGTGGCAAACCGGCGGCGCTGCGAGACAGCTCTCACTCGGGGAGATGGCGCTTTTCTTTGCTTGTCCTTTGACCCGCAGGCGGCTTAACATTCGGCCTGCAACCTAATCCAACGAAGAGAATCGATCGACCATGCGCGCCCTTCTCGGGATCCTGATCTGCTTGTGTGCCCAACAGGCACTGGCCGATACCCGCTATGTTTCAGACAACATCTTTACCTATATCCACAACGGTCCGGGTACCCAGTACCGGATCCTCGGCAGCGTCAAGGCCGGTGAGCCGCTGGAGGTCAAGGCGGTGAACCAGGAGGCCGGATTCACCCAGGTGGTGGACGGTCGTGGCCGCGAAGGCTGGATCAAGAACAGCGAGCTGCAGGGGGAGATCAGCCTGCGTGAACGCCTTCCCCAGGTTCAGAAAGAGCTGGACGAAGCCAAGGCCCGTCTGCTGAACCTCAATGGCGACAACGAGAAACGCTTCGCCGAGAAGGATGGCAAGATCGCCGAGCAGAGCAAGGAGATCGCCAGCCTCAAAGCCCGTCTGGACAGCCAGAGCGCCGAGATGAGCAGCCTCAAGGAACAGAACGACGCCCTGACCCAGAGCTATGACAACCGTGAGCACGACATGCAGATGGACTGGTTCATCCGCGGTGGTGCCATGGTGGGGGGCGGCATCCTGCTCGGGATCCTCCTGCCCATGCTCCCGCGCCGTCGCAAGAGCAGCGAGCGCTGGATGAACTGATCGCCCGGGCGGTCAACAGGATGAAAGGTCGCCAGAGGCGGCCTTTTTTCATGGTGTGTCTGGCGAGAAGAGGGCCATGTCGGGGGTCGCCATCGGCCCTTCCCGCTCGTAAGATGAGGCGAACGATCCTGTGCCGCGCGCATTCTCAACAAGAGCCTTCATCATATGTCATCAACTGAACAGGCCTTCTGGTTCGTGCTGGGGGGCGATCACCTCGTCCTGCTGGATGAACAGGGGCGCATTCCACAAGGGGCCCGCGCCGTTTTGCCCACCCATCTGCACACCGCCCCCTTCGAGCGCTTCGACGAGTGGGACGGCCTGCCTTGCCATCTGCTGGATCTGGGGGGCGAGGTGGAGACCGGGGCCATGGCCCCGCTGCGCCAGCTCATGGTGGCGGGGGACGAAGAGGGCTTTCGCCTCGCAGGACGGGCCTGGCAGCTCGCCACCTTTCGCCGAACCCATCGTTTCTGCGGTGAGTGCGGCGCCCCCATGAGCCCAAAGGCGGGGGAGTGGGCGCAAGGGTGCCGCCATGGCCACGTCGCCTATCCGCGCATCTCCCCCTGCATCATCGTGGCGGTGCGCAAGGGGCCCGCCATCTTGCTGGCGGCCCACCGCCGTCACTATCAGGCGGATGATCCCATGTATACCGTGCTGGCCGGCTTCGTGGAGGCTGGGGAGAATCTGGAGCAGTGCGTGGCGCGGGAGGTGTTCGAGGAGAGCGGCATCCGGGTGGCCAATGTGCGTTACGTGGCGAGCCAGCCTTGGCCCTTCCCCCACAGCCTGATGATGGGCTTCACCGCCGACTACGAGAACGGCGAGATCAAGGTGCAGGATGACGAACTGGTGGCGGCAGGGTTCTTTGAGGCTGACCGGCTGCCGCGCTTGCCCCCTCATGGCACCATAGCGCGCCGGCTCATCGAACAGTGCCTCGCCGAGGCGCGTTGAGGGAAAACGGGGGCGCTTGTATGCGCCCCCTCACATCTTTGCACTCCTGCGGCGATGTGCGGCGTCAGGGTCGCCCTCAGCCTTGCACAAAGTGGTATCATGTCCGCCATTTTATGCGTGACATGACTCAGGAACTGGGATGAAAGAGCTGAAAAACGATCGATACCTGCGTGCCCTGCTGCGCCAGGAAGTGGACATGACCCCGGTATGGATGATGCGTCAGGCTGGCCGTTATCTGCCGGAATACAAGGCGACCCGCGCCGTTGCGGGGGATTTCATGTCCCTGTGTCGCAACGCCGAGCTGGCCTGTGAAGTCACCTTGCAGCCCCTGCGCCGCTATCCACTCGATGCCGCCATTCTCTTCTCCGACATCCTTACCGTGCCCGATGCCATGGGGCTGGGCCTCTACTTCGAGCACGGGGAAGGCCCGCGCTTCGAGCGCCCGATCACCTCCATGGCCGACGTGCAGGCCCTGCCCATCCCGGATCCGGAAGACGAGCTCGGCTACGTGATGAATGCGGTGCGCACCATCCGCCGCGAGCTCAAGGGCGACGTGCCGCTCATCGGCTTCTCCGGCAGCCCCTGGACCCTGGCCACCTACATGGTGGAGGGGGGCAGCTCCAAGGCGTTCACCAAGATCAAGCAGATGATGTATGCAGAGCCGCAGACCCTGCACCTGCTGCTCGACAAGCTGGCGGACAGCGTGATTAGCTATCTCAACGCCCAGATCAGGGCGGGTGCCCAGGCGGTCATGGTGTTCGATACCTGGGGCGGCGTGCTCACCCCGCGGGATTACCGCGACTTTTCCCTGCAGTACATGCACAAGATCGTCGATGGCCTGATCCGTGAACATGAGGGCCGCCGTGTGCCGGTCACCCTGTTCACCAAGAACGGCGGCCAGTGGCTGGAGCAGATCGCCGCCACCGGCTGCGATGCCCTGGGGCTGGACTGGACCACCGACATCGCGGACGCCAAACGCCGGGTGGGCGACAAGGTGGCGCTGCAGGGCAACATGGATCCCTCCATGCTCTACGCCACCCCGGAGCGGATCCGCGAAGAGGTCGCCACCATTCTGGCCGGTTTCGGTCATGGCAACGGCCATGTCTTCAACCTGGGGCACGGCATCCATCAGGATGTGGACCCGGAACATGCTGGCGTGTTCGTCAACGCGGTGCATGAGCTCTCCGCCCGGTACCACGGTCGCTGAGGGCTGCAAACAGCGTGATGAACGGGGCCTGCGGGCCCCGTTTTGCTGTCCGTGACACAGGGGGCTGCATCCTGGTCGCGGCTCGGGTTACACTGCACCCCAATGTTGGCAGTCGTGGCCGGGATGGGGTCGTTGAGGGGCAGGAGGCTGGATGGAGAAGCGGGCGTGGGATTGGGGCATCGACCTTGGCGGGACCAAGTGCGAGTGCGTGGTGCTCGATGGCGACGAGGTGTTGCTGCGCCACCGCATTCCCACTGAACGGCGCGGCGGCTACCAGCACATGCTGGGCCAGATCGCCAAACTGGTGGACGAGTGTGCCGCCAAACTCGGTCAGCGTCCTGCACTCATCGGCATGGGGACGCCAGGGGCCCGGGACCCCCAGACCGGGCTGCTGAAAAACAGCAACACCACCGAGTTCAACGGCAAGCCGCTCAAGGAAGATCTGGAACGCAGGCTGGGCGTCCCCGTGCTCATCGCCAACGACGCCAACTGTTTTGCCCTGGCGGAAACCCATCTGGGGGCGGTGCGCCAGCAGCATCCCGATGCAAAAGTGGTGTTTGGCATCATCATGGGCACCGGGGTCGGGGCCGGCATCGTCATCAACGGCCAGATCCTCAACGGTCACCACGGCATCGCCGGGGAGTGGGGGCACAACGTCCTGTTGCCGGAGGGGCCAGAGTGCTACTGCGGCAAGCGCGGCTGCGTCGAAACCCTCATCAGCGGCCCGGCGCTGGAGGCCTGGTACGAGGCCAGGACCAAACGCCGTCTCTCGCTCGCCCAGATTGCTGCGGCCAGTGCCCATGATCATGTCGCCAGGCTCACCATGGACAGGTTGCACCTGCTGTTCGGCCAGGCCCTCGCCAACGTGATCAATATTCTCGATCCGGACGTCATCGTCATCGGTGGCGGCGTGGGCAATGTGCAGAGCCTCTATCGCGCCGGGCGCGAAACGGTATTGCCCTTCCTGTTCAACCCCCGTTTCGCCACCCCCATGATAGCGCCGGCCCTGGGGGACAGCGCCGGGGTATTCGGTGCCGCACTGCTGGCCCGCGGCGTCTTTCGCGAGGCACTGCTCTCGTGAGTCGCCCCTTCCTCCCATCCCTTTGTCGCAGCTAAGGACACAACGTTTCCATGATCAAGATTGCCATCAACGGCTATGGCCGCATCGGCCGCAACGTGCTGCGGGCCCTCTACGAGAGCGGCCGCGACAAGACCATCAAGATAGTGGCCATCAACGAGCTGGCGGCCCCCGAGGCCATGGTGCACCTGACCCGCTTCGACACCAGCCACGGCCGCTTCCGCTATCCGGTGCAGCTGGCGGGCAACAGCATGCAGGTGGGGGAGGATCTCATCGCCCTGTTTGCCGAGCGGGATCCGTCGAACTTGCCGTGGCGGGCGCTGGGGGTGGACGTGGTGCTGGACTGCACCGGGGTGTTTGGCTCCCGGGCCGATGCCGAGCTGCATCTGGGGGCGGGAGCGGGCAAGGTGCTCTTCTCCCATCCGGCGGACGCGGATGTGGACGCCACCATCGTCTACGGGGTCAACCACCAGGTGCTGACCGGGCGGGAGCGGATCGTCTCCAACGCCTCCTGCACCACCAACTGCGTGGTCCCCGTCATCGAAACATTGCATCGAGAATTCGAGATAAATTGTGGTACTATTACGACAATTCATTCGGCCATGCACGATCAGCAAGTCATCGATGCCTATCACGGCGACTTGCGTCGAACCCGGGCCGCCAGCCAGTCCATCATCCCGGTGGATACCAAGCTGGCCAAGGGGTTGGAGCGGATTCTGCCGCACTTTGCCGGCAAGTTCGAGGCGATCGCGGTGCGTGTTCCTACCATCAATGTAACCGCCATGGATCTGAGCATTACTGTTCGTAAAAAAGTGACAGTTAGTGACGTAAATCAAGCCCTGCAACGGGCATCCAGAGGTACATTACACGGTATTCTGGACTACACGGAAGAGCCACTGGTCTCCGTAGACTTTAATCATGATGCACACTCCTGCATCATTGATGGTACCCAGACCCGGGTCAGCGATGCCAACCTCGTCAAGATGTTGATGTGGTGCGATAACGAATGGGGCTTCGCCAACCGGATGCTGGATACCACCCGGGCCATGATGGCCGCAGGCTGAGAGCCTGCACGGGTGCAAGGTTACTGTTTTTTTAACATTACCTGAAAATATAGAGGACTGAATATGTCTGTTATCAAGATGACCGACCTGGATCTGGCGGGCAAACGCGTTCTGATCCGTGCTGACCTGAACGTGCCGGTAAAAGACGGCAAGGTCACTTCCGATGCACGTATCGTCGCCACCCTGCCGACCATCAAGCTGGCTCTGGAAAAGGGCGCCAAGCTGATGATCACCTCCCACCTGGGTCGTCCGACCGAAGGTGAATACAACGAAGAATTCTCCCTGGCTCCGGTTGTCAACTATCTGAAAGACGCACTGTCCTGCCCGGTTCGTCTGGCCAAAGACTACCTGGATGGCGTAGACGTCGCCGCCGGTGAGCTGGTCGTGCTGGAAAACTGCCGCTTCAACAAGGGCGAGAAGAAGAACACCATCGATCTGGCCAAAAAATACGCCGCCCTGTGTGACGTCTTTGTAATGGATGCGTTCGGTACTGCTCACCGCGCCGAAGGTTCTACCTACGGTGTGGCCCAGTTCGCGCCGGTTGCCTGTGCAGGCCCCCTGCTGGCCGGTGAACTGGAAGCCCTGGGCAAAGCCATGCTGAAGCCCGAGCGCCCCATGGTTGCCATCGTGGGTGGCTCCAAGGTCTCCACCAAGCTGACCGTACTCGAATCCCTCTCCAAGATCGCTGACCAGCTGGTGGTCGGTGGTGGCATCGCCAACACCTTCATCGCTGCTGCCGGTCACAACGTCGGCAAGTCCCTGTGCGAGCACGACCTGATCGACACCGCCAAGAAGCTGGCTGCCGAAACCAACATTCCGGTGACCACCGACGTGGTTGTGGGTAGCGAATTCTCCGAATCCACCCCGGCCACCATCAAGTCCGTGTCCGACGTGACTGACGGCGACATGATCTTCGACATCGGTCCGGATTCCGCCAAGGCCCTGGCCGACATCATCATGAACGCCAAGACCATCCTGTGGAACGGCCCGGTCGGCGTGTTCGAGTTCGACCAGTTCGCTGAAGGCACCAAGGTGATCGCCGAAGCCATCGCCGCTTCCCCGGCCTTCTCCATCGCTGGCGGTGGTGACACCCTGGCTGCCATCGACAAGTTCGGCATCGCCGACAAGGTCTCCTACATCTCCACCGGCGGCGGCGCCTTCCTGGAGTTCGTAGAAGGCAAGGTACTGCCGGCTGTCGCGATTCTCGAAGAGCGCGCCAAAGCCTAATTGACCCGGGACGGGGGGCAAAAGCCTCCCGTTTCGTTTATCATGTGGCCGCTGTGCCGGTTCATGATGAACCCCCCACTTTTTATTAACGGCATACGAGACAGGACGATTAAACATGTCTAAGAAAATTTTCGACTTCGTAAAACCCGGCGTGATCACTGGTGATGACGTTCAGAAAGTGTTCGCCATCGCCAAGGAAAACGGCTTCGCTCTGCCGGCCGTCAACTGCGTCGGTACCGACTCCGTGAACGCCGTGCTGGAAGCTGCTGCCAAGGTCAAAGCCCCGGTTATCGTACAGTTCTCCAACGGTGGTGCCGTGTTCACCGCCGGCAAGGGTCTGAAGCTGGAAGGCCAGCAAGCTGCCATCCTGGGTGCCATCTCCGGTGCCAAGCACGTGCACGCCGTTGCCGAAGCCTACGGTGTACCGGTGATCCTGCACACCGACCACGCCGCCAAGAAGCTGCTGCCGTGGATCGACGGTCTGCTGGACGCGGGCGAGAAGCACTTTGCCGAAACCGGCAAGCCGCTGTTCTCCTCCCACATGCTGGATCTGTCCGAAGAGTCTCTGGAAGAGAACATCGACATCTGCTGCGAGTACCTGACCCGCATGGCCAAGATGAACATGACTCTGGAGCTGGAACTGGGCTGCACCGGCGGTGAAGAAGACGGCGTGGACAACAGCCACCTGGACCAATCCTCCCTGTACACCCAGCCGGAAGACGTGGCCTACGCCTACGAGCGTCTGTCCAAGATCAGCCCGCGCTTCACCATCGCTGCCTCCTTCGGCAACGTGCACGGTGTGTACAAGCCGGGTAACGTCAAGCTGACTCCGAAGATCCTGGACAACTCCCAGAAGTACGTCTCCGAGAAGTTCGGTCTGCCTGCCAAGTCCCTGGACTTCGTGTTCCACGGTGGCTCCGGCTCTACCCTGGAAGAGATCCGCGAATCCATCTCCTACGGCGTGGTGAAGATGAACATCGACACCGACACCCAGTGGGCGACCTGGGAAGGCGTGCTGAACTTCTACAAGTCCAATGAAGCCTACCTGCAAGGCCAGCTGGGCAACCCGGAAGGTGCCGACAAGCCGAACAAGAAGTTCTACGATCCGCGCGTATGGCTGCGTGCCGGTCAGACTTCCATGATCGCGCGTCTGGAGAAGGCCTTCTCCGACCTGAATGCCATCGACGTACTGTAATTCGCAGCACCTTGATTGCATGAAAAGGCGCTCTTCGGGGCGCCTTTTGCATTTCTGTGATCCTGACGGGCTGGATTGGGGATGGGGGGCTGGGTATTATCGATGACACCCGTTTAATTTAGTAAACGAATGCAACCAGGCAGGATGCTGAGCATGCAGACAGGAAGACAGGGACATCAGGAACACACGGCCTCCTATTACGCGGCCACTCGCAACGACCATCGGCAGTGGCCCGAGCTCAGTGGTGAGCTGGATGCGGACGTTTGCGTCATTGGTGGCGGTTTCACCGGCCTCAACACCACCATCAACCTGGCCGATGCCGGTTACAAGGTGGTGCTGCTGGAGGCGAACCGCATCGGCTGGGGAGCGTCGGGACGCAACGGCGGCCAGCTGATCCGCGGCATCGGCCACGATACCAGCCAGTTTTCCCGCTGGATTGGCGAGGCGGGCGTGCGGGAGCTGGATCTGATGGGGATCGAAGCGGTGCAGCTGGTGCGCGAGCGGGTCGAGCGTTTCAATATCGAGTGCGATCTCACCTGGGGCTATTGCGATCTCGCCACCAAGGCGCGCCACCTGAAGGGGTTCGAGGAGGATGCCGAGCACCTGGCTAGCCTGGGTTACCGGCACGCACTGAAAATGGTGGCACGGGAGGAGATGCACACCGTGGTCGGGTCGGATCGCTATATCGGCGGGATGATCGACATGGGCTCCGGTCACCTGCATCCTCTCAACCTTGCCCTCGGCGAAGCGCGTGCGGCAGCCAGTCTCGGGGTCTCCCTGTTCGAACACTCAAGGGTGACCCACATCGATTACGGCGAGCGGGTCGAGGTGACCACGGCCCACGGCCGGGTCAGCGCGGACTACCTGGTGATCGGCTGCAACGCTTATCTGGGCGACCTCCAGCCCGATCTCGGGGGTAAGGTGCTGCCGGCGGGTTCCTACATTCTCGCTACCCAGGTACTGGAGAAGCGCCTGCGCCAACGCTTGCTGCCACAGAATATGGCGGTGTGTGATCAGAATGTGGCGCTCGACTACTATCGGCTGTCGGCGGACGGTCGCCTGCTGTTTGGCGGGGCCTGCAACTATTCGGGCCGTGACCCCCGCGATATCAAGGCCTTCATGCTGCCCAAGCTGCTGCGGGTTTTCCCCGAGCTCGCGGGTACCGCCATCGAGTTCCAGTGGGGGGGCATGATAGGCATAGGCGCCAACCGGCTGCCCCAGATAGGCCGCCTCGAGCAGCATCCCAACGTCTTCTATGCCCAGGCCTATTCGGGCCATGGCCTCAATGCCACCCACATGGCGGGCAAGCTGGTGGCGGAGGCGATCAAGGGGGAGAGCCGGGGCTTCGATCTCTTCAGCCGCGTCCCCCACATGACCTTCCCGGGTGGCCCGGCGCTGCGCTCTCCGTTGCTGGCGCTCGGGATGCTCTGGTATCGGCTGAAGGATCTGCTCTAGGGGGAGGGGGGCTCGGGATTATCCCTGCTGCGTCGCGTCTGGCTCGGCCAGGCGCCAGCCCTGCTCCGTCTTCATCATCCAGACCTGGGTCTCCTGCGCCAGGGCCTGGCCTGCCTCGAAGTCGCCATATTTGCGCTCGAGCTCCATCAGCCCCATCTCCTGCTGGAAGGGGCCGACCCTGTCATAGACGAGATCCTCGTCGTGCAGCACCTGCAACTGATCCAGTCCCTGCTTGAAGTGGAGCTGGTAGCTCACCTTGACCAGATAGACCCCCTCCATCCGCTCCTCCTTGCCGAGCACGGCGAAGTCGCGGATGTCGAACAGGTCAGCATCCGTGCCCGCCTGCAACCTGGCGGTGACCTGGCTCTGGATGGTCTCTTCACCGGGACCTGCGTTGCAGCCATAAAGCCAGAGGGCCAGCAGGGGGATGAACCACTTTTTCATCAAAACTCCGGATGATGCGAGACAGGAGGGGCAAAGTTTGCCACGGTACGGGCCAGATACAAGGGATAGCCAGAAAAATCAGCAGTCTATGGCAGGTCCGAGGTAAGGGGACGGCGAACGATGCAGGTCATGATCAGGGTATCGCCGCTGAACCCGGCGATCTGTTTGCGATCTACTTGCTGGAAGCCGTGCTTGGTCCAAAAATGCAGGGCTGGCAGGTTGGTTTCTATGACCCCGAGCCGCATGTTGGTGCAACCCCAGTTTGCCGCCATCTCCATGAGCCGTAGGACGACTTGGCTGCCGATGCCACGGCCTTGCCTGCACTCCTTCAACAGCAGCAGACCGAGATAGGCGGTATCCGGTGTGGGATAGCCACGGATGAGATCGACGCAGCCAAGCAATTCTTCCCCCTCCAGCACGGCCAGCACAAACTTGTCCTCTTGCCCCATCCCCGGTGGACAGACCTTGAGTATCTCTTCGGCATCCGCAGGGACAGGCCCCTTGCTTTCGGTCAGCCAGCTGTAGGCTGGGGCTGCCATGACAACTTCCTCCAGCCAGCCCCTGTGCTCTGGGTGAAACGCTGACAGACGCCGGAGCTCCATCTAGCGCAGCTTGTCCAGCTGGCCGAGAAATTCGACAGGCCCCATGAAGCCGGTCACCCGCTGGCCGTTCACCTCGTTGCCATCGCGATCGAAGAAGATGAGGGTCGGCAATCCCAGCACGTTGAGGCCGTTGAGCAGATCCACGTCGGCGTCGTCGTTGGCGGTGACGTCCGCCTGCAGCAGCACCATCTCGCTGAAGCGCGCCTGCACATCGGGGTCGCTGAAGGTCTTGTGCTCGAACTCCTTGCAGGCCACGCACCAGTCGGCGTAGAGATCCAGCAGCACCGGCTTGCCGCGGGCGGCGGCAAGCTGCACCTTGAGATCGTCAAGGGTCTTGATGCGGATGAATCGGGGGGCCTGGGTCTGGGCGGCGGCATTGGCCCCCTCGGGTGGCAGCAGCAGATCCTTGCCCACCACCACGAGGCCCATCATCGCCAGCAACAGGACGAAGCCGCCAAGGCTCTTGCCCACCGAATGGGCGCGATGCTGGTTGTGGTGATAGAGATAACCGCACAGCACCAGCCCCCAGCCGAGCCAGAGCAGGGTGGCCACCTGATCGCTCAGGAGCCTTGAGAGCAGCAGGATGGGTACCGCCAGCAGCGCAAACCCGAAGAGTTGCTTGATCACATCCATCCAGGCGCCGGCCCTGGGCAGCAGCTTGCCGCCAGAGGTGCCGAGCAAGAGCAGCGGCAGCCCCATGCCCAGGGAGAGGGCATAGAGGGCCGCACCGCCGAGCCAGAGGTCGCCACTCTGGGCCACGTAGATAAGGGCCCCGGAGAGCGGCGCCGTGGTGCAGGGGGAGCAGACCAGTCCCGAGATCATGCCCATGATGGCGACGCCGGCCACGGATCCGCCCTGCTGGCGGTTGGAGAAGCCCGAGAGACGGGTTTGCAGGCTGCTCGGCAGTTGCAGGGTGTAGAGCCCGAACATGGAGAGGGCGAGCAGCACGAACATCACCGAGAGGCCGATGAGCACATAGGGGTGCTGCAGGGCCGCCTGGAATTGCAGGCCCGCCGAGGCAACGACGAGCCCGAGCAGGGTATAGGTGACCGCCATCCCCTGCACATAGACAAAGGAGAGCAGGAAGGCGCGACGGGTGGAGAGGCGATGCCCGGCCCCGGCGATGATCCCGGTCAGGATGGGATACATGGGGAAGACGCAGGGGGTGAAGGCGAGGCCGAGACCCAGGGCGAAGAAGGCGGCGACGCTGATCCAGAACCCCTGGCTGCCGAGGGCGGCCGCCAGCCTGTCCTGCTGGCTGCCCGGCACGTCGGTGCCCTGAAGGGGGGCCACCGCTTCCGCCTGGGCGGGGGCGGTGAGGGGCTCGACGGCGATCCGCTTGTCGGTGGGTGGGTAGCAGAGTCCCTCGGTACAGCCCTGGTAACTCAGGGTGAGGCTCGCCGTGTCCCCGACCCGGGTCAGTGCCACGGGGATCTGCACCTCCTGGTAATAGACCCGGCTCTTGCCGAAGAAGTCATCCTCGTGCTCGGTGCCGGGGGGCAGGACGGGCTCGTCAAAGGCGAGGTTCTCTCCCTTCACACGGATGCTGTGGCGATAGAGGTAGTAGCCGTCGGCGATGCGTATCCGGAGCAGCAGCCGATCACCCTGTTGTTCGCTCTCGAGGGCGAAGGCCTGATCCACCTTGAGGAATCTTGGCTGGGTCTCGATGCCGAGGCTGCCGAGCAGATCCTGGCTGCTGGCCCGGGCGGGGGCCATCGTCAGGACGCAGAGCAGGCCCAGCAGCATCAGCAGGAAGGAGAGGGGGCGAGAGGCGGTCATGAAGTCTCCTGTGTCAACCAGTCGAGATAGGCAGGGTGGCCCTGGCTTGCCGGGAGCGCCAGGATCTCCGGTACCTCGTAGGGATGGTGGGCGAGAATGCACTGGCGCAGGGGCTCGAACAGAGTGGCCCGACTCTTGATGACGAGCTGGATCTCCCGGGTTCGCTCCGTCTTGCCCTGCCAGCGATAGACGGAGGTGACCCCGGGCAGCTGGTTGATGCAGGCGGCGAGGCGCTGGTCGAGCAGTTGCTCGCAGAGGCGGTCTGCACTGGTCTCGTCGGGGCAGGTGCAGAGCACCAGAATGGCGTCGGTCATAGGGATGGACGGTCTCGGCAACGGGGCGCACGGGCCCCCTGGATCAGCCGTTACTATACCGGGCCGGGGGGCAAATAGCACCCGGCCCCCCGCACCCGGAATAAGTCATGCGCCCGAGATGGACGCTGTGAAAAGGACAGGGCAGAATGAGCGGGCTTGTTCCAATTCTACGTAAGGAAATGTATGACCCAACAGAATGAGCAGCAGAGAAACCGCATGTTGAGCCTGTTGCGTGAAGGGGAGCGCCGCATGCTGGTGCAACTGGCCGGTCTGCTGCGTACCAGTGTCGACGAGATCAATGCGGAGCTGGAAAAAGAGGAGCTGTTGTCGGCGTTGGAGCAACCCATCACGGTGGAGTACCTCAACGGCGTGGTGCAGCATCATCTGTTCGAGCGCCTGCACAAGGGGGACATGGTGGCGGCCCAGCGTATGCTGAACCAGTACCAGAGCGACCTCGAAGCCATGATGCGCCAGGAAACCAGGCAGGACGATACCCCGCCGGAAGAGGTCAAGGCCCAGGCCTGACCCCGCGAGGCCCTCTTCAGCACCATCATGCCATCGCATGATGGTGCCTCGCCCTTACCCCTCGAATCGCTTATCCCAGCGCCTTGTGCACCTGTCCCATGGGAATGGGGAACACCTTGTCGTAGCTCCAGTTGTAGACGAAGGCATAGACCAGGTAGAAGAGCACGAAGCCCATATCCAGCACCAGCGCCTCCAGCAGGCCGATGTCGAGCCACCAGGACATCACCGGCAGGGCCACGATCAGCAGGCCCCCCTCGAACCCCAGGGTATGCAGCACCCGCTGCCACAGCGCCTTGTGGGTGTGGCCCTGATAGCGCAGCAGCAGCTTGTCCACCCCGATGTTGTAGACATAGTTCCAGACGGTGGCGACCACCGAGAAGAACAGGGCCAGGGGGCCCATGTGGTTGAGCCCGACGCCGGTCACCCAGCTGGCCAGCGGGGCGGCGATCAGCAGGCCAATCAATTCGAAGCCGATGGCGTGGCGCAGGCGGTCACGGGTCGTACGCATGGTCTGTCTCTCTCTTTGGTCAGGGAATGGCGGCAATGTATCGCCAAAACCGGATAGATTCACGTTGGTATCTATCGCTAAAATAGATAGATGTGACGACACAACAGCACGGCGGAGCAGGCTCATGACCCCTTCACTGGAACACTTCAAGGCATTGCTGGCGACGGCCGAGACCGGGTCGTTCTCGGCGGCGGCGCGCAGGCTGGGCAAGGCCCAGTCGGTGGTGAGTGCCGCCATCGCCAACCTGGAGATCGATCTCGGCCTTGCGCTGTTCGATCGCAGCGGCCGCTATCCCGTGCTGACCGAGGCGGGTGCCCGCATCTGTCAGGAGGCGGGGGTGCTGCTGGCCCAGAGCGAGCGACTGCAGGCCATCGCCGGCGAGCTGGCCAACGGCGTCGAGTCGCGCCTCACCCTGGCCATCGACGATGACTCCCACCTGCCCTGGCTTGGCTCCCTGCTGGAGGAGTTCGCCAGCCGCTACCCGGCGGTGGAGCTGGAGCTGTTGTTCCCGCTGATGGAGGACGTGACCGAGCTGCTCAAGAGCGGCCGTGCCCAGCTCGGCATCAGCTATCAGAAGGCGCACCCCGAGCGGGAGCTGGTCTCCCGCTCCCTGGGGACGGTCACCATGCCCCTGGTGGTCTCTCCGGATCACCCCCTGGCCCACAAGACGCCGTTGAAGGAGAGTGACCTGCAAGGGGCACGCCAGTTGATGGTGACCGGACGGCGGGAGGGGACGGAGCGCCATCGCTTCCGCCTCTCGGCGCAAGTGTGGTGGGTGGAGGGGGATCTCGGGATCCTGGAGCTGGTGAAACTGGGGCTGGGATGGGCGGCGGTGCCCGAGTTTCTGCTGCACCGGCCCCTGGCGCGGGGGGAGCTGGTGGTGCTCAAGCCGGATTTCATCGCCGAGGCGGAACTGGCGCTGGAGTTGCAATGGTATCGCGCCCGCCCGCTCGGGCAGGCGGGGCGCTGGTTGCAGGAGGCACTGCTGGCGCGGGTGCCTCGCTAGGGGGATTCAGTCGATCAACGCATAGGGCAGGGGCTGCAGACTGAGGCTGGAGCCCTCTTCCAGCTTGAGGCGGAAGCGGGCGTCGGCCTCGGTGTCCTTGGGCAGCACGGCGGTGAGCCACACCTGACCCTGCTGCTGCCAGGCGTTGAGCACCAGACCGCTGCGGCGCCAGTTGTCACCGAGCTGGATCTCCAGGGTGTCACCGCTGGCCACCTGCGTTGCGGCAGTGCCGCTCAGCACGAAGAGGGCGCGGTTGTTGGCGCCGCGATACTTGGCGCGTGCCACTGTCTCCTGCCCCATGTAGCAGCCCTTGTTGAAGCTGATGCCATCAAGGGCTTGCAGGTTCAGCATCTGGGGGATGTATTCCCCCTGATGGACCGCTTCCAGATGGGGGAGACCGGCTTTGATTTCCAGCCCCCACCAGAGTCCTTCGTCGCCCACCGGCAGGTTCAGGGCCTGCGGGGATGTGCTCGCCAGCAGCCAGCGGTCCGCCTCCACCCTGACTGCCATGCCGCCCTCCACCAGACCGGTGCCGGTCAGCGCGAAGTGCTGTGCCATCCAGTCGTCCGTCCCCTGACCGGCCAGTCCGGTCAGGCTGCCCTGAAACTCGCCAATCTCGACCTTGGCAAAGATCGCAAACTTCTTGAGCTCCGGCAGCTGGCGTGCCAGCACTGACGGCTTGGTCAGCATCAGCAGGCTGTCTTCCAGGCAGAGCAGGCGAAAATCGCTCCACAGCTTGCCCTTGGGATCGCAGTGGCCGCCGAGGGTGCTCTGGCCCGGTTGCAGGGCATTGACGTCGCAGGTGACCTGACCTTGCAGATACTTGGCGCGATCCGGGCCGCCGAGGCGGGTGATGGCCAGGTTGGTCAGGGAAAACAGGGTCGGCTCGGCAGGAAGAAGAGGGGTCGGCAGGCTCACGATGGGATTCCAGAGACAGAAAGTATGTGACCTGCATGGTAAAGACGTAAGGAATGTTTGTCAGCCGGAAAATCCTGCTGCTACCATTCCCCGGTCTTTGTAAGGAGAGTTCCATGTTGAACCCAAGTGAGAAGTCCCGCCTGAAGTGGGCCTGCCGTCGCGGCATGCTCGAGCTGGATGTGATCTTTATGCCCTTCTTTGAGCACGAGTTCGATGGCCTCGGCGAGGCCGAACAGCTCACCTTCATCCGCCTGCTGGAGTGCGAGGATCCCGAGCTGTTCCGCTGGTGCATGGGTCACGGCGTGCCCGAGGATCCCGCTTTTGCCGCCATGATCCCCCTGATCCTCGAGCGCAACCAGGCCCGCCACGACAGCCTGCGCTGAGCCCGACTCGCGACCGCCACCCCTCATGGCCAGCCTCGCGTCTTCCCAGCGGGTAGTGATGCCCGTGATCGCCTCCCGCCAGCAGCGTCTGCTGCTGTGCATCCTGTTTCTGTTGCTGCTCTTGCCCGTCGCCAGCCTGATCCAGGGCTGGCAATGGGGGCTGTTCCTCCCAGTCTGGGGGCTGAGTCTGTGGCGCGCGTTGCGCCGCCATCCGGCGGCGAGCGGCGTGCTCGTCTGGGATGGGGAGTGGCTCGAGTGGCAAGGGGGGCGCCATCGGCTGGATCCCCGCAGCCGCATCCTGCCCGGGGTGCTCTGGTTGCGGCTGAAGACGGTGGAGGGCTCCGAGGGGCAGCTCTGGCTCTTCTCCGATGCCCTGGCCCCTGCACACTACCGCGCCCTGGCCCGCGCCATCCACCTCGCTGTCCGCTAGGGGCGTCTCTCTCTACCTGCCACATCTGCCGCTCATAGCAGATGACCCCGCCTGGGCGGGGTCATCTGGGAGAGGGCATACGCCCGAATCGAACGCAACGACCTTATTCCTGATCCGGCGTCATTCCCGATCCGGGGTCAGCACGGTTGGCTTGGAGTCCGGCTGCATGTCCGGATAATCCAGGTTGTAGTGCAGACCGCGTGACTCCTTGCGCTCCAAGGCGCAGTTGACGATGAGCTCGGCCACCTGCAACAGGTTGCGCAGCTCCAGCAGGTTGTTGGAGACCCGGAAGTTGGCGTAGTACTCCTGCACCTCCTGCTTGAGCAGATCGATGCGACGCTTGGCCCGGGCCAGGCGCTTGTTGGTGCGCACTATGCCCACGTAGTCCCACATCATCAGCCGCAGCTCGTGCCAGTTGTGCTGGATCACCACCTGCTCGTCCGAGTCATCCACCTGGCTCTCGTCCCAGGCCGGCAGGCTGGGGGGCGCCACGCTGGTGGGCAGCTTGGCCAGGATGTCGGCTCCCGCCTGGTGGGCATAGACCACGCATTCGAGCAGGGAGTTGGAGGCCATGCGATTGGCGCCGTGCAACCCGGTATAGGTCACCTCGCCGATGGCGTAGAGGCCGGGGATGTCGGTCTGACCGTTGTTGTCGATCATCACGCCGCCACAGGTGTAGTGGGCCGCCGGGACGATGGGCATCGCCTCCCTGGTGATGTCGATACCGACCGCGAGGCAGCGCTCATAAATGGTCGGGAAGTGCTTGATGATGAAATCCGCCGGCTTGTGGCTGATGTCCAGATACATGCAATCCGCCCCGAGGCGCTTCATCTCGTGGTCGATGGCGCGGGCGACGATGTCCCGCGGGGCCAGCTCGGCCCGCTCGTCAAACTCCGGCATGAAGCGGCTGCCGTCGGGACGGCGCAGGTAGGCCCCTTCGCCGCGCAGCGCCTCGGTCAGCAGGAAGTTGGGGTCGTCCGGGTGGAACAGGCTGGTGGGGTGGAACTGGTTGAACTCCAGATTTGCCACCCGGCAGCCGGCCCGCCATGCCATGGCGATGCCGTCGCCAGAGCTCACGTCCGGGTTGGAGGTGTACTGGTACACCTTGGAGGCCCCGCCGGTGGCCAGCGCCACGAAGCGGGCGCGGATCACCTCGACCTGCTCGGCGTTGCGATTCCAGACATAGGCTCCCAGTACCTTGTTGCCCGGCAGACCCAGCTTGCGGGTGGTGATGAGATCGACCGCGTTGAAGCGCTCCATCAGCTGGATGTTGGGGTGGGCGCGCACCTGGTCGATCAGGGTGAGCTGCACCGCCTTGCCGGTGGCGTCGGCCGCGTGGAAGATGCGGCGATGGCTGTGGCCCCCTTCCCGGGTCAGGTGATAGTGGGATTCCCCCTCGGCATCCTCTTCCTGATCGAAGGGGACCCCCTGCTGAATGAGCCACTGGATGGAGTCGCGGGCGTTGCGGGCGGTGAACTCCACCACTGCCGGGTCGCACAACCCGGCGCCGGCGTTGAGCGTGTCGCTCACGTGGGATTCGATGCTGTCGGTCTCGTCGAACACGGCAGCGATGCCTCCTTGCGCATAGAGAGTGGCCCCCTCACTGATGGGCCCCTTGCTCAGAACCAGGACTTTGGCCTGGTCTGCCAATCGCAACGCGAGGGACAGACCGGCGGCACCGCTGCCAATGATGAGTACGTCGCAAAGGTATTCAACACTTGCTTTCATAAGTATCATTGGCCTGGATTAAGAACTGGCCCCATGGTAGCCCAAGGGGGGTTGTGATGCAGCCCGCATCACATTTTTTTCAATGCAAGCGAACTTTCCCTGATTCCTCCTGTCTGAACTTGTGCGCTTAGAAGGGGCCGGAAAAGAAAAACGATAACCTGATGGGGGTTTTACGGCTCTGATGAGCGACCAGAATCTACTGGACGAACAGCTGGTTGAACGGGTCCAGCGTGGCGATAAAAATGCATTCAACCTGTTGGTACGCAAGTACCAGCACAAGGTGGTCAACCTGGTGGCCAGGTATGTCAACAATCCGGGCGATGTACCGGATGTGGCGCAGGAGGCATTCATCAAGGCCTACCGTGCGTTGCCGACATTCCGTGGCGAGAGCGCGTTTTACACCTGGTTGTACCGGATCGCCGTCAACACGGCCAAAAACTACCTGACGTCACAGGGGCGCAGACCGCCCAGCAGTGATGTCGAAGCGGACGAGGCTGAATATTATGGTGGTGGTGAAGCCCTGCAAGAGGTGGCCACCCCGGAAAACCTGGCGCTGACCGACGAGATCAAGCGCACCGTGTTTACCGCCATAGAAGCCTTGCCAGAAGATTTGAGAACGGCGATCACCCTTCGTGAAATGGAAGGGCTGAGCTACGAGGAGATTGCGGAGATCATGGATTGCCCGGTGGGTACGGTGAGATCCCGCATCTTCCGGGCGAGGGAAGCAATCGATAAAAAGCTGCAACCTCTGATCGAGCATTAACTGGGGAAAGACAGGCAAACTTATGGCAAATAAAGAGCAACTTTCAGCCCTGATGGATGGCGACCTCAGCGAAATCGAGGTACTGAACGAGCTGGGAACGGATCCCGCTCTGCAGGATACCTGGTCGCGTTACCATCTGATCGGTGATGCCATGCGGGGTGACCTGCCGGTCAATCTGCAACTGGATCTCAGCGACAGCATCATGCTGGCGCTGGAGGATGAACCCGCCATACTGGCGCCCAAGCCGGCACAGCCTGCTGCGCCCCAGGTGCAGCCCGCCGGCAAGGTGATCCCCTTCGTTCGCCGCTTTGGCCAGCAAGTGGGGCAGTATGCCATTGCCGCCTCCGTGGCTGCCGCCGTCATCTTCGGCGTGCAGCAGTACCAGGGCAAGGATGGTGTGCCGACCAGCCCGGTGCTCAATACCATACCCGTGGGTGGCAGTGCTGCGCCGGTGAGCGTGCACTATCCCCAGGATGGCAGCCGGACCGGTGTGCGTCAGCAAGGTCTGAGCGAGCAGCAGATGCAGGAGCAGCGCGAGCGCATCAATGCCTTCCTGCGCGACCATCAACTGCAACAGCGTCTGCTGCAAGACAAGCAGATTCAGGAATAACGCATTTTTAGGGATCAGATCGTGCGCCAGTCCAGCCGTATCCTGCTGGCCTCTCTCCTGTTGATTTGTGCCAAGGCCTCGGCCGACGATCTGTCGGCCGAGGCCTTGTTGCAGCAGATGCAGAGTGCCGTTTCGCAACAAAACTTCGAATTGTCCATGGTCAAGGCCCGCCAGGGGCGCCTCGAGCCTATCCGTTTCAGCCACGGGATCATCGATGGCAAGGAGGTGGCTCACCTGAGCTATCTCGACGGCAAGGCCGTGGAGTTCCTGCAACGCCAGAACGAATACACCTTCTTCGAAAACACCCATGAACCCTACACCCTCAAGGGGGCGCGTTTCCCCGGGGTCTGGTCGAGCCTGGTGAGGATGCCGCTGCCCCGGGTGATGGAGAGCTATGACCCCGTGCTGGCGGGCCGCAGCCGGGTGGCCGGCCTGGTGGCACAAGTGGTGCGGCTGGTGCCCAAGGAGGCGGACAAGTACGGCTTCGTGCTCTGGATTGACGAACAGAGCCATCTGCTGCTGCGGGTGGACATGGTGGATCGAGAGGGCAATCTGGTGGAGCAGGTGCTGGGGGTGGATCTGGACAGGCAATCTGCGCCGGCCCCCTGGCTGGTCACCCTGGCACGCAGCAAGCTGCCGGATGCGCTGGCGCTGGAAGATGCCTATCCCGCTCCCCAGCAGACCCTCAACTGGCACCTGACCTGGTTGCCCGATGGCTTCAAGGTGCTCTCTCAGGATCGGCATCAGCTGGTCAGCACCAGTCTGCCGGTGGATTACATGATGCTCTCCGACGGGCTGGTGGATCTCTCCGTCTACGTCTCCCGGGTCGATCCCAAGCAGGCGGTGCGCCAGCAGTTGATTCGCCAGGGGGCTACCTCGCTGGTGAGCTTCGTCAACGAGGTCGGGGTGGAGATCACCGTGGTGGGCGAGGTGCCCGCCGAAACCGCCAAGCGCATCGCCGAGGCAGTGCAGCCCCTGGCCCGCAACGAGGCGGTGCAGTGAGTCTTTGCCGTGAGACTTGCCCTGAGGGTGCCGCCGTGTTGAGATCCGGAGCATCCACCGTCCCCTGTGAGGTGTCATCAGGTGAGTAACATGAGTGAAGAGCTGGCCACAGTAGTGGCCATCGACGGCAATCACGCCTGGGTGGAGTGCGAGCGGCGATCCGCCTGCAGCGGTTGCCACCAACAATCCAGCTGCGGGACCGGCACCGTCGCCAAGGCCTTTCCCATGAAGGCGCAGCGGCTGCGGGTCGCCCTCACCGGCGACGTGGCGGTGGGTCAGCAGATCCGCCTGGGCATCCCTCAGGCCAGCATCCTGCGCGGTGCGGCTCTGGTGTACGTGCTGCCGCTCTTCTGTCTGCTGCTGGGCGCCCTGCTCGGCCAGCTCTGGCTGGCGCCGCTCTTGTCGGCGGGAGAGGGGGTGACCATCCTCTGCTGTCTGCTGGGCGGCGCCATCGGATTTTTACTGGTTCGTTACTTTTCTGACCGGCTCGAGCAGGGGGAATACGGTCCCCGCATGCTCGGGGTGGTGCTCAATACCCGTCATCTCTCTTGAGGAGCCGGGTCTGGCGGAGGGCATCCAGGTGCCCAACGCCCGCCAGACAAGGCGCTATTTGTGGGGCCCGCCGACTAAAGATTGGCCGTCGACCGGGTTATCCAGTAAAATCCTGCCCTCATATCCGACCCTAACTTAATTTTGAGTGATTCTTGCTCGATGAAACACATTCGTAACTTTTCGATTATTGCGCACATCGACCACGGTAAGTCGACCCTGTCGGACCGTCTGATCCAGACTTGCGGCGGCCTGTCCGATCGCGAGATGCAGGCCCAGGTGCTGGACTCCATGGATCTGGAGCGCGAGCGCGGCATTACCATCAAGGCACAGAGTGTGACCCTGAACTACCAGGCACAAGACGGTAACACCTATCAGCTGAACTTTATCGACACCCCGGGCCACGTGGATTTCTCCTACGAGGTTTCTCGCTCCCTGGCTGCCTGTGAAGGGGCACTGCTGGTGGTGGATGCCGGTCAGGGGGTTGAGGCACAGACTCTGGCCAACTGCTACACCGCCATGGAAATGGAGCTGGAAGTGGTGCCGGTGCTGAACAAGATTGACCTGCCGGCCGCAGAGCCCGAGCGGGTTGCCGAGGAGATCGAGGACATCGTCGGCATCGATGCGGTGGACGCGGTGCGCTGCTCCGCCAAGACCGGCCTCGGTGTCGATCTGGTGCTGGAAGAGATCGTCGCCAAGATCCCGTCCCCGGAAGGGGATCCGGAGGCGCCGCTGCAGGCGCTGATCATCGACTCCTGGTTCGACTCCTATCTCGGGGTCGTGTCGCTCGTGCGGATCAAGAACGGTTCCCTGAAGAAGAACGACAAGATCAAGGTGATGAGCACCGGTCAGGTATGGGGTGTGGATCGCATCGGTATCTTCACGCCGAAGCAGGTGGACACCGACGGCCTGGGTTGTGGCGAGGTAGGTTGGGTCGTCTGCGGCATCAAGGATATCCACGGTGCGCCGGTGGGGGATACCCTGACCCTGGCCAAGCACGGTGCCGAGAAGGCGCTGGCCGGCTTCAAGAAGGTGAAGCCCCAGGTCTATGCGGGCCTGTTCCCCATCTCCAGCGATGACTACGAGTCCTTCCGCGATGCGCTGGAGAAGCTCTCCCTCAACGACGCCTCCCTGTTCTACGAACCGGAGAGCTCCACGGCGCTGGGCTTCGGCTTCCGCTGCGGCTTCCTCGGGATGCTGCACATGGAGATCATCCAGGAGCGTCTGGAGCGTGAATACGATCTGGATCTCATCACCACAGCGCCGACCGTGGTCTACGAGATCGAGCTGAACGATGGCTCCACCATCCACATCGACAGCCCGGCCCAGATGCCCGCCATCAACAACATCAAGGAGATGCGCGAGCCCATCGCCGAGTGTCACATCCTGCTGCCGCAGGAGTACATGGGCAACGTCATCACCCTCTGCATCGAGAAGCGCGGCGTACAGACCAACATGGTCTACCACGGCAAGCAGGTGGCGCTGACCTACGAGATCCCGATGGCGGAAGTGGTGCTCGACTTCTTCGACCGTCTGAAGTCCACCAGTCGCGGCTACGCCTCCCTGGACTACGGCTTCAAGCGCTTCGAAACCTCCGACATGGTCCGTCTGGACATCATGATCAATGGCGAGCGGGTCGACGCCCTGGCCATCATCACCCACAAGGAGAACGCCCAGTATCGCGGTCGCCAGGTGGTGGAGAAGATGCGCGAGCTGATCCCGCGCCAGATGTTCGACATCGCCATCCAGGCCGCCATCGGCAACCAGATCATCGCCCGCAGCACCGTCAAGGCATTGCGTAAAGACGTCACCGCCAAGTGCTACGGTGGTGACGTGAGCCGGAAGAAGAAGCTGCTGAACAAGCAGAAAGAAGGCAAGAAGCGGATGAAGTCCCTGGGCCGTGTGGACGTGCCGCAAGAGGCCTTCCTCGCCATTCTCCACGTCGGAAAGGATTAATCGATGGCAAGCACCTTTTCCCTGATCCTCGTCGTCGTCACCCTGCTGACCGGCATCATCTGGACGCTCGACAAGCTGGTCTGGGCCAAGCAGCGGGCGGCCAAGATTGCCGCCGCCCGTGCCAATGCCGGTCCGGATGTGGACGAGAAGACACTGGCCAAGGTGGCCCCCATGCCGGTCTGGATCGAACAGACCGGCGGGGTTTTCCCGGTGATCGCGCTGGTGCTGATCCTGCGCTCCTTCATCTTCGAGCCGTTCCAGATCCCGTCCGGCTCCATGATGCCGACCCTGCTGGTGGGCGACTTCATCCTGGTGGAGAAGTTTGCCTACGGCCTCAAGGACCCGGTGACCAACACCAAGTTCCTCGAGACCGGCGAGCCGAAGCGCGGTGATGTGGTGGTCTTCAAGTATCCGCTGGATACCCGGGTGGACTACATCAAACGGGTGGTCGGCATGCCCGGCGATCGGGTCATCTATCGCAACAAGGAGCTGATGATCCGGCCCAAGTGCGATGAGCAGGAAGGGAAAACGTGCCCCGGCTTCCAGAAGCTGGATGTCAAGTTCGAGCAGCGCGGCGAGTTCAGCCAGATGGGGATCCCGCTGGATCGCTACACCGAACAGCTGGGTGATGTCTCCCACGAGACCTTGCGCAACCCGCTAATGCCGGACCTGGTGGACCGCTACTATCGCCAGCCCGGCACCTACCCCGACGAGTGGGTGGTGCCGGAAGGCCACTATTTCGTGATGGGTGACAACCGCGACAACAGCACCGACAGCCGTTTCTGGGGCTTCGTGCCCGAGCAGAACCTGGTGGGCAAGGCGGTCGCCATCTGGATCAGTTTCGAATTCGAGCGTGAGGAAGGGTCCAGCTTGCCGAGCTGGGTGCCGACCGGTGTGCGCTTCAACCGCATTGGCGGAATCAAGTAAATGAATATCAAGATGAACAGACTGCAGTCCCGTCTCGGGCATGTCTTTCAGGATCCTGAGCTGCTGACCCGGGCTCTGACCCATCGCAGCGCAGGGTCCCGTCACAACGAGCGCCTGGAATTTCTGGGGGACTCCATCCTGAGTCTGGTGATTGCCGATGACCTCTTCCACCGCTTCCCGCAGGCAGCGGAAGGGGATCTCAGCCGGATGCGCGCCACCCTGGTGCGCGAGAAGACGCTGGCCGAGCTGGGCCGGGAATTCGACCTCGGGGATCACCTGATCCTGGGGCCGGGGGAGCTGAAAAGCGGCGGTTTTCGCCGCGAGTCCATCCTGGCCGACACCGTCGAGGCGGTGATCGGCGCCGTCTATCTGGACACGGATCTGGAGCGGGTGCGCAGCCTCCTGCTCTGCTGGTATGCCAGCCGCCTTGGCGAGATCAAGCCCGGGATCGAACAGAAGGATCCCAAGACCCGTCTGCAAGAGATCCTGCAGGGCAGCCGCAAATCCCTGCCGACCTACACGGTGACCAACGTCAAGGGCGAGGCCCACAACCAGGAGTTCACCGTCCAGTGCGAAGTGGATGGCCTGGATGGCCCCCTGGTCGGGATCGGCTCCAGCCGCCGCAAGGCCGAACAGGCCGCGGCGCAGCAAGCACTGGAACGGCTGTCATGAGCACCATGACGGATCCGGCACTGTGCGCTCTTTTCACTCCATCAGCATTGGGAACGCGGTCATGACAGATACCACCTATTGCGGCTTTGTCGCCATCGTGGGCCGCCCCAACGTGGGCAAGTCCACCCTGCTCAACAAGTTGCTCGGCCAGAAGGTCAGCATCACCTCGAAGAAGCCCCAGACTACCCGTCACCGGATCCTGGGGATCGACACCGAGGAGAACCATCAGACCATCTATGTGGATACCCCGGGTCTGCACATCGAGGAGAAGCGGGCCATCAACCGCCTGATGAACCGCGCCGCCACCAGTTCCCTGGGGGACGTGGCCATGGTGGTGTTCGTGGTGGACGGCACTCACTGGACCAAGGATGACGAGATGGTGCTGGGCAAGCTGCGCCACCTCAAGTGCCCCGTGGTGCTGGCGGTCAACAAGATCGACAACGTCAAGGAGAAAGAGGATCTGCTGCCGCACCTCGAGTGGCTGGGTCAGCAGATGAACTTTGCCCACATCCTGCCCATCAGCGCCGAGAAGGGTACCAACGTGGAGAAGATCCGCGAGTGGGCCAAGGATCTGCTGCCGGAGAACGTCCACTTCTTCCCGGAAGATTACGTGACCGACCGCTCTTCCCGCTTCATGGCCTCCGAGATCATCCGCGAGAAGCTGATGCGCTTCACCGGCGAGGAGCTGCCCTATTCGGTGACGGTGGAGATCGAGCGCTTCAAGGTGGAGGATACCGGTCTCTACCACATCCACGGGCTCATCCTGGTGGAGCGCGAAGGCCAGAAAAAGATGGTCATCGGCAACAAGGGCGAGAAGATCAAGACCATCGGCACAGAGGCGCGCATCGACATGGAACGGCTGTTCCAGAACAAGGTGCATCTCGAGCTGTGGGTCAAGGTCAAGTCCGGCTGGGCCGACGACGAGCGGGCCCTGCGCAGCCTCGGGTATGGCGACGACTGATTGCTGACCCCGGCTTTCGTCATCCACAGTCGGCCCTATCGGGAGACCAGCCAGCTGGTCGAGGTCTTCACCCAGGATAGCGGTCGATTCACCCTGGTGGCTCGCGGTTCCCGCGGGCCACGCTCCTCTCTGAAGGGGCTGCTTCAGCCCTTCACCCTGCTCACCATTGCCTGGCGCGGCAAGGGGGATCTCAAGAACCTCACCCAGGTGGAGTGCCCGGATCACTCGTTGCGCCTCGGCGGGGATCGTCTCTTCTACGGCCTCTATCTCAACGAGCTGGTCTACTACCTGCTGGAAGCGCACACCCCCTTCCCCGAGGTGTTCGACGCCTATGCCCGTGCCATCATGGCCCTGGCGGACGGCGAGACCCCGGAGCTGCCCCTGCGCCGCTTCGAGTTCCTGCTGCTGCAGGCCCTGGGCTACGCGGTGGACTTCGAATATGCCGCGGACGACGACTCCCCCATCGACCCCACCCTGCTTTACGGCTTCGAGCGGGAGCTCGGCTTTGTCGCTTGCGAGCGGGCGCCGGATCCCCGTACCCTGTTCCTCGGTGCCCACCTGCTGGCCTTCGCCGAGGGGCGTTTCGACACGCCTCCCTTGCTGCAGGCGGCCAAGCGTTTCAGCCGGCTGGCGCTGCAGCCCTATCTCGGCAAGCGTCAACTGAAGAGCAGGGAGCTCTTTTTGAAGCGAAAAGGCAGTGTTTCAAGCTGATTTTTATTATCTGGTGATGTTTTGTGTTTATGACATCGCTTTTGATGAACAATAATGCTGTCGCCGTGGCCATAACCGGGCTGCGGCGGCACATGGACAGAGGGGCGGGCTCCACCCGCTCCGGCATTCACAGATGACCTGTATCAAGGAGTAAGCAATGAGCGAGATCTACCTGGGTGTGAACATCGACCATATCGCCACCCTGCGCAACGCCCGCGGCACCCAGTATCCGGATCCGGTACAGGCCGCCTTCGTGGCCGAGCAGGCCGGTGCCGATGGCATCACGGTCCACCTGCGGGAAGATCGCCGCCACATCACCGACCGGGACGTGGAGATCCTGCGCCAGACCATCCAGACCAGGATGAACCTGGAGATGGCGGTGACCGAGGAGATGATCGGCATCGCCTGCCGCATCAAGCCCCACTTCGTCTGCCTGGTACCGGAGAAGCGCACCGAGGTGACCACCGAGGGTGGTCTGGACGTGGCGGGCCAGCTGGACAAGGTGACCGATGCGGTGACCCGTCTTGCGGCCGTCGGTGCTCAGGTATCCCTCTTCATCGATGCGGATCCGTTGCAGATCGATGCGGCCGCCGCGAGCGGTGCTCCCTTCATCGAGATCCACACCGGCCGCTACGCCGATGCCACCACGGATGCCGAGCGCAACGCCGAGTTCAAGCGCATCGCAGCCGGAGCTTCCTACGCCGCTGGCAAGGGCCTGAAGGTCAATGCGGGCCACGGCCTGCACTACCACAACGTCAAGGCTATCGCCGCGATCCCCGAGCTCTATGAGCTCAACATCGGTCATGCCATCATCGGTCGCGCCGCCTTCGACGGTCTGGCCAAGGCGGTCAGCGACATGCGTGCGCTGATGCAGGAAGCCCGTCAGGGGATCTGATGCCGCTTCGCAGGTATGAAAACCACAAGGGACGCTTCGGCGTCCCTTGTGGTTTTCAGGAATGGAGGGAGGGGTGAACCCCGTGCTCATCTGGCATGGGGCCGGGCATCCGTGTGCAGAGGGCGAAAGGGAAGGGGCGTCTCAGCCTGGTTCCGGGAAGTAGCGCTCCAGCAGGGCGGTGAGGATGGCCTGGCACTCGGCATCCGGCTCGCCGGTGACCAGGGCGGGGCGAAAGTGAAGCTGGAAGGCGCGCAGGACGGCGCGGCTCTGCTCATCCCAGGCGCCGTGCTGGGGTAGGCCGTAGCCGTAACGGGCAAGCTGCTGCTGCCATTGCAGCGCATCCCAGGGGATGAGCTGCGTCTGGCGCAGCTCGGCCACCCGGGCCTGGTCGGGCCAGGCGCCGACACCGTAGCGCAGGGCGAGCTCGCGCCAGGGGAACCGGGGGCCGGGATCCTGCTTGCGCTCGGGGGCGACGTCGCTGTGGGCCAGCACCTGGGTGGGGGGGATCTGGTAGCGTTCGACCAGATCCCGGGCGAGTGCGCCGAGGGCGGCGGTCTGGGCAGGAGGATAGGGTTGCCAGTGTCTCAGATGGGTGGGCAGGGCCGCGTCTTTCTCGTCATACCCGAGATTCACTATCTCGATGCCGAGCGAACTGGCGTTGAGCCCGGCGTAGTGATGCCAGCGACTGCGTCCGGCGTGCCAGGCCCGCTGGCTGTCGGGCACCAGCTGGTAGACCGGGAACGGTTGCTCGTCGGTGTCGCGGGGGATCAGGTAGTGGGCGCTCACCTTGTGCTCCGGCTCGGTCAGCAGGTGCAGGGAGCGGGCATCCTCTTCATCCGTGTAGTGCAGGATGAGAAAGGCGATGCGCTCGTTCTGGCTAGCGCTCTGATGATCCTGGTTGAGCCGATAGGGTGCAGGCTGGCAGGCGCCGAGCAGCAGGATGAGGGGCAGTGACCAGAACCAGCGCGCCGCGAACCGACACGCACCGCCGCTCGCCGACGGGCGTGGAGCCAGCAGGCGGCGCCAGCCCATGGTCTAGCCTCGCACCTGGCCGGAGGCGGTCATCAGGGCCCGGGCCTGTATTTGGCGGTGAGGCCAATCAGGAAGTTGCGCAGGATCTGATCCCCGCAATCCTGATAGTGCTTGTGATCCCTGGCGCGGAACAGGGCGCTCAGCTCGGACTTGGAGAGGTTGAAGTTCGCGAGTTTGAGGGTGCCCAGCATCTCCTCTTCCTTGTAGTTGAGGCCGATGCGCAGCTTGCGCAGGATCAGGTTGTTGTTGATCCGGTTCGGGATCACCTGGGGCGGGGCATCTTCCCGCACACCGCGGCGCAGGGCGATGAAGCCGTCGAGGAACTGGCTCAGTGCCGAGTCCGGGCAGGCGGCGAAGCCCGCTTCCTGTGCCTCGCCCTCTTCGGCCTCTTTCATCAGCCAGCCGTGCAACTGGGCATGGGTGATGGCCAGATTGCCCTTGGCAAAGATCTCGACCATCTGGTCGTTGCTGATGCTGAGGGCATAGCGCAGGCGGCGCAGAATATCGTTGTTGGTCATGTTGACTCCTGTGGAAACGGCGCAGATGTTACCACCTGCCGCCTGTCCAGTCAGAAAAAGCGCCTCAGTCGGTCAGGGCCAGGTAGCGGGGTGCCTCTTGCCTCACCTGCTCCAGGGCATCCTGCAGCTCCAGCAACTCGGGTTCCAGATCGCTCACGGCGACCCCGTCGCGCAGCTGCTGCTCGAGCTGGGAGAGCAGGCGTTGCAGACCCGGCACCCCGGAGTAGGCGCAGCCACCGTTGAGGCGGTGGAGCTGGGCCAGCACGTCTGCATCGTCGGCACTCCCTTCCAGCGCCGCCGCCAGGATGGGCTCCACCTCGTCGAAGCTGGCCAGCAGCATGGTCAGCATCTCCCGGGCGAGGGCTGGCTTGCCGGCGGCCTGACGCACGGCGAGGGGCCAGTCTATCTGCTGATCCCCGTGATTCTGGTGCCGCCGGTGGGCGAAGTCGGTGATGAGCTGTGCCAGCATCCCCTCGTCGATGGGTTTGGCCAGGTAGTCGTCCATGCCCTGGCGAATGAGGCGCTCCCGCTCACCGGGAATGGCATGGGCGGTGACCGCGACGATGGGGGTCTCGGTGTTGAGGGAGTGGTGGCGGATCGCCTGGGTGGCGCTGATGCCGTCCATGACGGGCATCTGGATATCCATGAAGATGATGTCGAACGGCTGGCTCTGGGCCAGGTTGACCGCCTCCTTGCCGTTCTTGCACACCACCACCTCGGTCACCATCTCCTTGAGCATGGCGGCGATGAGCTTGAGGTTGGCGGCGTTGTCATCCACCGCCAGCACCTTGACCGCCTGCACGCTTCGCGGCGTCGGCGCGGGCAGGGGGGCACGGCGTACCGCCTCGGGGGAGAGCAGGGCGTGCAGCAACTTGCGATGGTTGATGGGCTTGGAGAGGCAGTGGACGGCGCCGTGGGCCAGCATGGCGTCGTAGAGGGCCGGCTCGTGGCTGCTGAGCAGCACTATGGTGTTCTGCTGGCCGTCCAGTCCGTCGAGACGGGCAATCACCTGCTGCGGGCTGTGCAGGGTGCTGCTGCCGATGAGCACCATGTCTTGGCTGCTCATCGGGGGCCACTCCTCGTCCACCGTCAGGGAGTGCACATCCAGGTGCCACTCTCCCAGCAGGGCGAGCAGGGAGGCGTGAGTGAAGGGATCCGGCTCCAGCAGCCAGACCCGCTTGCCCTGGATGCGATCCAGCGGAAGCCGCTCGCTCTGGGGCAGGGGCGAGACATCCAGATCGAGGTGGAACGAGAAGACCGACCCCTTGCCGAGTTCGGATTCGAAGCGGATCTGGCCCCCCATCTGCTGCACCAGCTTCTGGGTGATGACGAGCCCGAGCCCGGTGCCCCCATAGCGGCGGGAGATGGAGGAGTCTGCCTGGTTGAAGGCCTGGAACAACTGGCGCTGCTGCTCTTCCGAGATGCCGATGCCGGTATCGCGAATCAGCACCCGCAGGCGCACCTTGTTGCCGCTGGATTCCCCGGTCTGCTCGACACGCACGTCCACGTTGCCGCGCTCGGTGAACTTGATGGCGTTGCCGGTGAGGTTGGTGAGCACCTGCTGCAGGCGCATGGGGTCGCCGGTGAGGTAGTCCGGCACGGCGGCATCCACCTGGAGGGAGAGTTCGAGCTGCTTGTCGTGGGCGCTCGGCCCCAGCAGGTGCATGGTCTCGTTGAGGGTGTCCCGCAGGCTGAAGGGGATGTGCTCGAGCTGCAGCTTGCCCGCCTCCAGCTTGGAGAAGTCGAGGATGTCGTTGATGATTCCAAGGAGGTTGCGCGCCGACTTCTCGATGGTCTGCATGTAGTCAGTCTGGCTCGGGGTTAGGCTGGTCTTGAGCAGCTGGCGGGTGAAGCCGATGACCCCGTTGAGAGGGGTGCGCAGCTCGTGGGACATGTTGGCGAGGAACTCGGACTTGACCCTGGCCGCCTCCTGGGCGCGCTTCTTCGCCATGTCGAGCTCGACGTTCTGGATCTCGATCTGCTCGAGGGTCTCCCGCAGATCCGACGTCGCCTGATCGATGTTCTGCTGCATCTCCTCGTGATATTCGGAGAGCGCCTTGGCCATGGCGTTGATGCCGTTCTTGAGCATGTCCAGCTCGCCGGTGAGCTGGCCGCTGACCCGGGTATCGAGTCGCCCCTCCCTGATCCGGTGCACCGCCTGCACCATGTCGGTGATGGGCTGGGTCACGCTCTTGACCAGACGGAAGCCGAACAGGGCGCTGATGGCCAGCCCGATGAGCACGATGATGACCGCGAAGAAGGCGTCGCGGTACTGCAGGACGATGGCCCTGTCCGTGGCGAGCTGCATGGAGATGTAGCCGATGACCGGCGGCTCCAGATCGCTTGGCAGCGGGAAGCCGTCCAGGCTGGTCTCTGCCTGGATGGGGGTGCGCAGTATGATGTCATCGCCGTTGACGGAGACGCTGGTCAGGGCCGGGATGATGCTGCCGTCCGGCAGACGAAGCTGGCTGAAGTCCCTGTGGTAGTTGGACGTCACGAACAGCTGGTTCTCCTGGGTGAAGATGGCGATGGACTTGATGAAGGGCGAGTTTTTGCGATGGGTGAGCCCGATCAGCCGCTTGAGGGATTCGCGGCTGTGCTGTGTCATGCCGTATTCGCTGGCGATGGCCAGGGGCTCGATGATGTTGATGCCCTGATCGATGAGGTTGTTTTCCAGCTGCTGATAGCGGTGGAAGGTGAAATAGCCGGCGATGAGGCCGCCAATGATGAGGGTCGGCAAGATGGTGAAGGCCAGCACCCGGGCCCTGAGACCGTACTTGGTCATGCCGCCGACCCGCCTTTCGCAAGAGAAGCCATGATCCGGGGCGCATGCAGGCACTGGGGTCGGGCAGGCAATACAGTCATTGTCGCTGTACGGGGTCTCAGGCCGTATCCGGTCATATCAATGGGCCACTTTTGGTCAGAATGGACGATGGGGCGGATGCCGCGGCTGGGGCCCTCAGGCCGTATTTGGTCATACGATTATTCTTGTGGGACAATGGTCTGCCGCAGATTCCACAATCATGACATAGCCACCTATAGGCACCAAGTTTTATGGCCCAGTTTTTCAAGCCCCAAAAGAAATCCACCCAGCCCCAACGTATTGAATTTACGGTAGACAGTCTGGATCACCACTGTGTCGGCGTCGGCCGTCATCAGGGCAAGGCCATCTTCATCGAAGGGGCGCTGCCCGGCGAGGCCATCAAGGCCCGCATCATCGACGACAAGAAGCACTATGCCCACGCCGCCCTGCAACAGGTGGTGACCCCGGCGGCCAACCGGGTCGCCCCCTTCTGCGACCACTATCGCGAGTGTGGCGGTTGCAGTGCCCAGCACCTGGGAGAGGGAGATCAACTGGCGGCCAAGGAGGCGGGACTGGTCAGCCTGTTCGAGCGCCTTGGCAACATCCAGGCGCCTACGCTGGCACCTGCGCTGACGGGGGAGTCCCGCGCCTACCGCCGGGTCTGCCGTCTGGCCATCAAGTTTGACAAGAACGGTCGCTGTACCCGGGTGGGCTTTCGTCGTCGCCAGTCGAACGATCTGGTAGAGATTGCCGGCTGTCCTGTGCTGGCCGAGCCCCTCTCCGCCCTTATCGCCCCTCTGCGCGAATGCCTCAACCGGCTGAAGAGCCAGCGCGAACTGGGCCATGCGGAACTCATTCAGGGGGAGCAGGGCATTCTGATGCTGCTGCGCCACACCGGTCGCCCCACCGAGGCGGACCGGGCGCACTTGACTGAGTTTGCCACCGCCCAGGGGATAGACCTCTATCTGCAGGCGGCGGACGAGCAGATCGAACCTCTGCGTCAACAGTCTCAACCAAGTTACACGCTGGATGGCCTGTCTCTTGCATTCGCTCCCGGCGACTTCATCCAGGTCAACGGGCCCGTCAACCAGCGCATGGTGGAGCAGGCATTGAGCTGGCTCGACGCAGGCAAGGATGACAAGGTGCTGGACCTCTTCTGCGGCATCGGCAACTTCACCCTGCCGCTGGCCCGTCAGGCCCGCGAAGTGGTGGGGGTGGAAGGGGAGTTCGCCATGGTGACGCGTGCACAGGAGAATGCCCGCCGCAACGGTATCGACAACGCCCGCTTCTACAAGGCGGACTTGAGCGGCGACATCGTGGGCATGTCCTGGGCCCGGGAAGGGTTCGATCTGGTACTGCTGGATCCGGCCAGACCCGGGGCGCTGGAGGTGATGAGCCACGTGGTGGCACTTTCCCCCAAACGGGTGGTCTATGTTTCCTGTAACCCGGTCACCCTGGCCCGTGACAGTCAGGTGCTGGTGCAGGGGGGCTACAAGCTGACCCGTCTGGGGATGCTGGACATGTTCCCCCACACCGGTCATCTGGAGTCCATGGCGCTGTTCGAACGGGGCTGAGTCGAGGCGACCGCATTATTCTGGATGAATCAAGATGCGGTCGTGATGACTTTTCGATGTGCATGATGCTGCCAGAGTGAGGTAAAACAGGTGTTTCTCGCTGCCTTCAACGGGCAGGGCAGCATGCGGTTATCTTGGTTTTCCAGCGGCGGCAGCGCTGTTTGAGCGGGAGTGATTAGGGTAATCTAGGTCGTCGATAATGGATCGGATGCGGGGAAGAGCCCTGTCACCTTGCGCGGTGACATGCCTTGAAAACTCTTTCATGCATCCCCATTTGAGGCAGTCATCAGTTGATGAGGGGATGAGGAGAGCATCGGCTTTCGACCCCACACTTTTAAGGATTGATACCATGGTTGCGGTGCGCGATATTCATTTGAAAGACAATTTCACTCTGGATGAGTGGGTCAGTTCCCTTACCCTGAGTGAAAGTGACAAGAATCAGCTGCGAACCGTCTACCAGTATTGCCTGACCCTGGGTGACGAAGCGCTCACCAACCGCCTGCTGGTGCGCGGGGTCGAGATGGTGGGCATCCTGCTGATGCTCAGCATGGATCTCGCCACCCTCAAGGCCGCCATTCTCTATCCCTTCGTCGAAGCCGGTCTCATCAGCCAGGAAAAGGTGAACGAGGACTTCGGCCCCAAGATCGCCAAGCTGGTGGAAGGGGTGCTGGAGATGGAGGCCATCCGCTCCCTGCAAACCCTTCACCGCAGCGAAACCTCGCCGGAGCAGGTGGACAACGTGCGCCGCATGCTGCTCGCCATGGTCGAGGACGTGCGCGCCGTGGTCATCAAGCTGGCGGAGCGCATCGCCTGCCTGCGTGAGGCGAAGAAGGCGGATGAGGAGACCCGGGTGCTGATGGCCCAGGAGATCACCAACATCTATGCTCCCCTTGCGAACCGCCTCGGTATCGGTCAGCTCAAGTGGGAGCTCGAGGATCTCGCCTTCCGCTACCTGCACCCGGACACCTACAAGCAGATCGCCAAACAGCTGGATGAGAAACGGCTCGACCGCGAGCGCTACATCCGTGAATTCGTGCAGTCCCTGCGCGATGCCCTGGCCGAGGCCGGCGTCGAGGCCGAGGTCTATGGCCGACCGAAACACATCTACAGCATCTGGCGCAAGATGCAGAAGAAGCACCTCGAATTCAACGAGCTGTTCGATGTGCGCGCGGTGCGGGTGATCACCAAGCGGCTGCAGGATTGCTACGCGGCGCTCGGTATCGTTCACACCCATTTCCACCATATTCCCCGCGAATTTGACGACTATGTCGCCAACCCCAAGCCCAATGGCTACCAGTCCATCCACACCGTGGTGGTGGGGGAGGAGGGCAAGACGGTGGAGATCCAGATCCGTACCGAGCAGATGCATCAGGATGCGGAGCTCGGTGTGGCTGCGCACTGGCGCTACAAGGAAGGGGCACAGGCCGCTGCCAAGACCAGCACCTTCGAAGACAAGATCGAATGGCTGCGCAAACTCCTCGCCTGGCAGGAGGATCTCTCGGAGAGCGGCTCCTTGCTGGACGATCTGCGCAGTCAGGTGTTCGAGGACAGGGTTTATGTCTTCACTCCCAAGGGCGATGTCATCGACCTGCCGGCAGGGGCGACGCCGCTCGACTTCGCCTATCACGTGCACAGCATGATCGGTCACCGCTGCATCGGCACCAAGATCGACGGCCGCATCGTGCCCTTCACCTATACGCTGCAGACCGGCGACCAGGTGGAGGTGATCACCCAGAAGGAGCCGAACCCGAGCCGCGACTGGATGAACCCGAACGCCGGCTTCCTGCGCTCCAGCCGGGCGCGGGCCAAGGTGGCCACCTGGTTCAGAAAGCTGGACCGGGACAAGAACATCGCCGCCGGCAAGGAGCTGCTGGAGAAAGAGCTGGACAGACACAACCTCACCCTCTCCAAGGTGGACAAGGTGGTGCTGGAGCGCTTCCATGCGGAGGAGCTGGAAGATTTGCTGGCCGGTATCGGCAGCGGCGACATCCGCATCAACCAGCTGCTCAATTATCTGGACACCCGCTACAACAAGCCGACGGCGGAAGAAGAAGATCGTCGTCTGCTGGAGAAGCTAGAGCAGAAGGCCAATGTGCCCTTCCGCCCCAAACCCAAGGATCACATCGTGGTGGAAGGGGTGGGCAACCTGATGACTCACATCGCCCGCTGCTGTCAGCCCATCCCGGGGGACGCCATCCAGGGCTTCATCACCATGGGACGGGGGGTTTCCATCCACCGGGAAGATTGCGAGCAGCTCAAGGAGCTGTCGCGTCGCAACCCGGAGCGCCTGATCGATGCGGTATGGGGGGAGAACTACTCCGGCGGTTACGGTCTCACCATCCGCATTCTCTCCAACGACAGATCCGGCCTGCTGCGTGACATCACCACCGTGCTCGCCAACGAGAAGATCAACGTGATGGGAGTGCGTTCGCGCTCCAACGTGCGCGAGCAGACCGCCGAAATAGACATGGAGCTGGAGATTTACAACATCAACGCCTTCAACCGGGCGTTGGCCAAGCTCAGTCAGCTCAACGACGTGATCAGCGCCAAGCGGCTGTAATGCTCAACCGACCGGCCCCAGTGGCCGGTCTGCATTTTCTCCCTCCTTGCAGAGCATTGAAGACGGATATCACGCGCCCCATCTCCGTCCGCCATGGCTCCACATCATGTGGAACAGTGGCGTGAGCGGATATTCATGAACCCCATTTACCGAATCGAAAGTGAGTTGCCCATGTCCCAACGCTACGACCTTCCCCAACTGCTCGACATCATGGCCAGATTGCGTGACCCGAACGGGGGCTGCCCCTGGGATCTCAAGCAGAGCTTCCAGACCATAGTGCCGCACACCCTGGAGGAGGCCTACGAGGTGGCGGATGCCATCGAGAGCGAAGATTGGCAAGGGCTGAAGGGGGAGCTCGGTGATCTGCTGTTCCAGGTCGTGTTCTATGCCCAGCTCGGCAAGGAGCAGGGGGTGTTCGACTTTGCCGACATCGTCGATACCGTGAGCGAGAAGCTCATTCGCCGCCACCCCCATGTCTTCTCCGATGCCGACCTGGGTGACGAGCAGGCGGTCAAAGCGAACTGGGAGGCGGAAAAGGCGAAAGAGCGGGCCGCGCTCGACAAGGAGAGCGTGCTGGACGATATCCCCCTCTCCCTGCCTGCCCTGACCCGGGCAGCCAAGATCCAGAAGCGCTGCGCCACCGTCGGTTTCGACTGGAAGACGCTGGGGCCCGTGGTGGACAAGATCCACGAGGAGATCGAGGAGGTGATGGAAGAGGCGCTGATGGTTGACGTGGACGAGGCTCGGGTGAGCGACGAGCTCGGCGATCTCTTGTTTGCCACCGTCAATCTGGTGCGTCATCTGGGCAAGGATCCCGAGCAGGTGCTGAGGGCTGCCAACACCAAGTTTGAGCGTCGTTTTCGTCAGGTTGAACACTTTATTGCCGCAGAAGGTCTGAAAATGACGGATTGCTCCCTGGAGAAGCTGGACGAGGCCTGGAACAGGGCCAAGGAAACCGAGCAAAGTTGATTTGGCGCAAGACGGGGCGGCGGGGAGCCTGATAGATTTTTGTTCATTGTTTGGGAGTGGGGGTTTTGGTATACTGTTTCCCCGTCCTGCTTCATCCCCGAAGCACCCCTTAAAATTCCCTAAAATTCTTTCAGGTTCAGCATGACGACCAAATATATTTTTGTGACTGGTGGCGTTGTTTCATCCCTCGGCAAAGGCATTGCCGCAGCTTCTCTGGCAGCCATTCTGGAAGCCCGTGGTCTGGATGTGACCATCATGAAACTGGACCCGTACATCAACGTGGATCCGGGCACCATGAGCCCGACCCAGCATGGTGAAGTGTTCGTAACCGAGGACGGGGCCGAAACCGATCTGGATTTGGGCCACTACGAGCGTTTCATCCGCACCAAGATGACCCGCCGCAACAACTTCACCACCGGCCGCATCTATGCGGACGTGCTGCGCAAGGAGCGTCGTGGTGACTATCTGGGCGCCACCATCCAGGTGATCCCGCACATCACCAACGCCATCAAGGAGCGGGTGATTGCCGGTGCCGAAGGCCATCAGGTTGCCATCGTCGAAGTGGGCGGTACCGTGGGCGACATCGAGTCCCTGCCGTTCCTTGAAGCCATTCGTCAGCTGGCGGCCATCGTGGGTCGCAACAATGCCATGTTCATGCACCTGACCCTGGTTCCTTACCTGGCCGCCGCCGGCGAGGTGAAGACCAAGCCGACCCAGCACTCCGTCAAAGAGCTGCTCTCCATCGGTATCCAGCCGGATGTGCTGATCTGCCGCTCCGACCGCGCCATTCCGGCCAACGAGCGTGCCAAGATCGCCCTGTTCTGCAACGTGCCCGAGCGCGCCGTCATCTCTATGAAGGATGTCGACTCCATCTACAAGATCCCGGCGCTGCTGAAATCCCAGGGGCTGGACGGCTACATCACCGAGCGCTTCGGCATCGAGTGCAAAGAAGCCGACCTGGCCGAGTGGGAACAGGTCATCTATGAAGAGGCCAACCCGACTGCCGAAGTCACCATCGGCATGGTGGGCAAGTATGTCTCCCTGCCGGATGCCTACAAGTCCGTCAACGAAGCACTCAAGCACGGTGGCCTGAAGACCCGTCTCTCCGTCAACATCAAGTACATTGACTCCCAGGACATCGAGACCCGTGGCGCCGAGCTGCTGGAAGGTCTGGATGCGATCCTGGTACCGGGTGGCTTCGGCGAACGCGGCGTGGAAGGCAAGATCCTGGCCGCCAAATATGCCCGCGAGAACAAGATCCCGTACCTCGGTATCTGCCTGGGCATGCAGGTCGCCTTGATCGAATACGCCCGCAACGTGGCGGGCATGGAAGGGGCTCACTCCTCCGAGTTCAAGAAAGACAGCCCGTACCCCGTGGTCGGTCTCATCACCGAGTGGGTGGATGACGAAGGCAACGTCGAGACCCGGACCGAGAAGTCCGATCTGGGCGGTACCATGCGTCTGGGCTCCCAGCTCTGCCACCTGGTGGAAGATTCCAAGGTGCGTCAGATGTACGGCAGCCCGACCATTTACGAGCGCCACCGTCACCGTTATGAAGTGAACAACAAGCTGCTGCCGCAGATTGAAGCGGCAGGTCTGAAGGTGACCGGTCTCTCCGCCGACAAGAAGCTGGTGGAAATCATCGAGATCCCGGATCACCCCTGGTTCGTGGCCGCGCAGTTCCACCCGGAGTTCACCTCGACTCCCCGTGATGGCCACGCCCTGTTCGCCGGTTTTGTGAAGGCGGCGGGCGAGTATCAGAAGC
Source organism: Aeromonas sp. ASNIH1 (assembly GCF_002934285.1). NCBI lineage: Bacteria > Pseudomonadati > Pseudomonadota > Gammaproteobacteria > Aeromonadales > Aeromonadaceae > Aeromonas > Aeromonas sp. ASNIH1. Next base: position 2,268,960 of record NZ_CP026228.1, read on the forward strand.
GTAATTTGAAGTAATTGAAAATAAATGCGGTTGGGGCTCTGTGCCACAGCCGCTTTTTTTGGCATATTTTTGTTGTTTTTTTACGAAACCTGAGGAAATACACATGTCCAAGATCGTTAAAGTGATCGGTCGTGAAATCATCGACTCCCGTGGTAACCCGACCGTTGAGGCCGAAGTTCACCTGGAAGGTGGTTTTGTTGGTATGGCAGCCGCTCCGTCTGGCGCGTCCACCGGTTCCCGCGAAGCGCTGGAACTGCGTGACGGCGACAAGAGCCGTTTCCTGGGTAAAGGCGTGCTGAAAGCCATCGAAGCTGTCAACGGCCCGATCGCTCAGGCTCTGCTGGGTAAAGATGCCAAGGACCAGGCCACTGTCGACCAGATCATGATCGACCTCGACGGTACCGAGAACAAATCCAAGTTCGGCGCCAACGCCATCCTGGCTGTTTCCCTGGCCAACGCCAAAGCTGCCGCTGCTGCCAAAGGCATGCCGCTGTACGCCCACATCGCCGAGCTGAATGGCACCCCGGGTGTCTACTCCATGCCGCTGCCCATGATGAACATCATCAACGGTGGTGAGCACGCCGACAACAACGTCGACATCCAGGAGTTCATGATCCAGCCGGTTGGCGCCAAGACCCTGAAAGAAGCCGTTCGCATGGGCGCAGAAGTGTTCCACAACCTGGCCAAAGTGCTGAAGTCCAAGGGCTACAACACTGCCGTCGGTGACGAAGGTGGTTTCGCTCCGAACCTGAAATCCAACGCCGAAGCGCTGGAAGTGATCGCTGAAGCCGTTGCCGCTGCCGGTTACAAACTGGGCACCGACATCACCCTGGCCATGGACTGCGCTGCGTCCGAGTTCTACGACGCAGAGAAGAAAGAGTACAACCTGAAGGGCGAAGGTCGTATCTTCACCTCCAACGGTTTCTCCGACTTCCTGGCTGACCTGACCACCAAGTTCCCGATCGTCTCCATCGAAGATGGCCTGGACGAATCCGACTGGGAAGGCTTCGCCTACCAGACCGCCGAACTGGGCAAGAAAATCCAGATCGTGGGTGACGACCTGTTCGTAACCAACACCAAGATCCTGAAGCGCGGTATCGACAACGGCATCGCCAACTCCATCCTGATCAAGTTCAACCAGATCGGTTCCCTGACCGAAACTCTGGCTGCCATCAAGATGGCCAAAGACGCTGGCTACACTGCCGTCATCTCCCACCGCTCCGGTGAGACCGAAGACGCGACCATCGCCGACCTGGCTGTGGGTACCGCTGCTGGCCAGATCAAGACCGGTTCCATGAGCCGTTCTGACCGTGTTGCCAAGTACAACCAGCTGATCCGTATCGAAGAAGCCCTGGGTGCCAAGGCTCCGTTCCGTGGTCTGAAAGAAGTGAAGAACCAGGCTTAATTTTCGCCTGCGTTCATGCTTCACAAAGCCCCGCCATCTGGCGGGGCTTTTTCGTTCTGCGCTTATGGGCGTGTGTGACCTGCATTTTTTATTCCGACCAACCCATCCGGCACACAGGCTTTCTTTTGTCTTGCCTGCGAATATGGGAAACTAGGCCGCTTGAAGGAGACTCAGTGCATGCGGCTACTCACTCTTATCCTGCTCCTCCTGTTGGGAGGGCTGCAATATGACCTCTGGCTGGGGAAAAACGGCCTCTCCGACTATCGGGAACTCTCCACCGCCATCGAGCGGCAGCAACAGGACAACCTGGTACTCAAGGACCGCAACAGCCTGATTTACCGGGAAATCGACGATCTTACCTCTGGCCTTGAGGCCATCGAGGAGTTGTCGCGCAACGATCTTGGCTACATCAAGCAGGGCGAGACCTTCTACCGAATCATTCCCAAAGAAAAGGATCAGGTGACGGAGCCTGATGGTGCCCCCTACGATGACTGATAGCCTGAGCGGCCTGACCGCCATCGTCCCGGCTGCCGGTATTGGTAGTCGCATGGGGGCCAGTTGCCCCAAGCAGTACCTGTCCCTGGCAGGGAAATGCATTCTGGAGCACACCCTGGAGCGTTTGCTCTCCCATCCCGCCATCGCCCGTGTGATCGTGGCGCTGGCGCCCCACGACCGCTGGTTTGAGACCTTGACCGTGGCAACCGATCCGCGGGTGCTGCGAGTGGAAGGGGGAAGCGAGCGCGCCTTCTCCGTGCTCAATGCGTTGCACATGGCAGAAGGGGAGTGGGCACTGGTGCATGACGCCGCCCGGCCCTGTCTGACCCACGAGGATCTCGATGCGCTCATTGCTGCCGCCATGGCCTCTGGCGGTGCCATCCTCGGCAGCCGGGTGCGCGATACCATGAAGCGCACCGATGCGGCCGGCAATATCCTCGCCACCGTGGATCGCGAGCAGCTCTGGCATGCCCTGACGCCCCAGATGTTTTTGGTCCGCCCCCTCAAGCGGGCGCTGGAGGAGGGGCTGGCGCTCGGCGCTGCCATCACCGATGAAGCCTCCGCCATGGAGCGCGCCGGTTTCCCCGTGCGGATGGTGGAAGGGCGGGCCGACAACATCAAGGTGACCCGGCCGGAAGATCTCTCCCTGGCGGGGCTCTATTTACAGCAACAACGTGCGTGCCGGTCGGCACGACCCGATTCATCCCCAGAGGAGCAGGCATGATCCGCACCGGACATGGTTTTGATGAGACAGATTTCCGTGTATTGAGGAGGGCGCAGGCATGATGCGGATCGGACATGGTTTTGATGTTCACAAGTTTGGTGGGGTCGGCCCCTGCATGCTGGGCGGGGTGGCGGTGCCCTATGAACAGGGCCTGCTGGCCCACTCCGATGGCGACGTGGTGTTGCATGCGGTGAGCGATGCCCTGCTGGGGGCCATCGGCGCCGGCGACATCGGCCGCCACTTCCCCGATACCGCCGCCGAATTCAAGGGCATCGACAGCCGCATCCTGCTGCGGGATGTCTTTGCCCGCGTGCAGCTCGCAGGTTATGCCATCGGCAACCTGGATGTGACCATCATCGCCCAGGCCCCCAAGATGGCCCCCCATATCGACGCCATGTGCGCCGTGCTGGCCGCGGATCTGCAATGTGATTTGAACCGGGTGAACGTCAAGGCGACCACCACCGAACAACTCGGATTCACGGGGCGCAAGGAAGGGATCGCCACCGAAGCCGTCGTCTTGCTGGTGAAACAATGATGCTTGAACAACTTGCCTATCTGCACGGGACGCCCACTGCTCGCGGCATCCTCAAGGCCGAGGCCGCCGACTTCGTGGTCAATGAAGATCTCGGGTTTGCACCTTGCGGCGAGGGGGAACACATCTTCGTCCGGGTACGCAAAACCGGCGAGAATACCGCCTGGGTGGCTGGCCTGCTGGCCGATGCGGCCGGGGTTGCCCGCAATGCGGTGACCTGGGCTGGTCTGAAAGATCGCCATGCGGTGACCGAACAGTGGTTCGGCATCCATCTACCGGGCAAGGGCGAGCCGGATCTCTCGGTCATCGAGAACGACAACATCCGGATCCTTGAGGTGAAGCGCCACAACAAGAAGCTGCGGGTCGGCTATCTCAAGGGCAACCACTTCACCCTGCGCCTCACCGGGCTGGAGCAGGCCGACGGACTGGAATCCCGTCTGCAGGCGATTGCAACCCAGGGGGTGCCCAACTACTACGGCGAGCAGCGTTTCGGCCGCGGTGGCAACAACCTGGAGGCCGCCAAGGCGATGTTCGCCGGCAAGCGGGTCAAGGATCGCAACAAGCGCTCCCTCTATCTGTCCGCCGCCCGTAGCATGCTGTTCAATGCCATCGTCAGCGCCCGCATCGAGCAGGGGCTGGCCCATCAGCTGCTGGCCGGCGACTGCGTGATGCTCAAGGGCAGCCACTCCATCTTCAGTGAAGAGAGCGTGACGCCCGAGCTCGAGGCGCGCCTTGCCTCCGGAGACGTGCAACTGACCGCTCCCCAGTGGGGCCGTGGCCGTCTGGCGAGCCAGGGGGCAGCCGCCGAGTTCGAGCAAGGAGTGCTGGCCTCTTATGGCGACTGGTGCGAAGGACTGGAAAAAGCCGGGCTGGATCAGGACAGGCGCCCGCTGCTGCTCAAGCCGGAGCAGATGAGCTGGCAACGGGAGGACGAGGTGCTGACCCTGTCGTTCTTCCTGCCTGCCGGCGCCTTTGCCACCAGCGTGGTACGCGAATTAATGCAGGCCGAAGAGGCCGATCACGGTTTCAGGAACTCAACCGATGCGAATTCTGGTCAGTAATGACGATGGGGTACACGCCGAGGGCATTCGCGCCCTCAGCGAGGCGTTGCGTGCCTGTGGCGAGGTCGTGGTGGTGGCGCCGGATCGCAACCGCAGCGGTGCCAGCCACTCCCTGACGCTGGAAGTACCGCTGCGGGTCACCCGCCTCGATGCGTCCAGTTTTCACGGCATCAAGAGTTATGCGGTCAAGGGGACGCCGACCGACTGCGTTCATCTGGCGGTCAACGAACTGCTGCGCCCTGAGCCCGACATGGTGGTGGCCGGTATCAATCACGGGGCCAACCTGGGGGATGACGTCATCTACTCGGGGACGGTGGCGGCCGCGACGGAAGGGCGTCATCTTGGTTTCCCCTCCATCGCCGTATCGCTGGTGGGCAAGACTCATTTCTCCAGTGCAGCCCACTACGCCGCCCAGCTGGTGCGGGGGCTGATGGTGCATCCGTTGCCTGCGGATCAGATCCTCAACGTGAATGTGCCGGACCTGCCGCTCGAGCAGATCAAGGGGATCAGGGTGACCCGCCTTGGCAATCGCCACCGGGCGGAGTCGGTGATCCGCACCGAGGATCCCCGTGGTCAGCCGGTCTACTGGATTGGTCCCCCCGGCAACCAGCAGGATGCGGGAGAGGGAACGGACTTTGCCGCCATCGAGCAGGGTTATGTCTCCATCACTCCCCTGACCATCGACATGACGGCCTACGGCAGTCTGTCGACCCTGGGCGCGTGGCTGGATCTGCAGGGATGACGTTGTGATAGTACAGCGCCTGTTGAATCAACTGATTGCCCAGGATGTCCGCGATTTCCGCGTATTGGCGGCGATCGCGAAGGTGCCGCGCCAGCTGTTTGTGGACGAGGCCATGGCCCACAAGGCCTGGGACAATACGGCCCTGCCCATCGGCCATGGGCAGACCATCTCCCAGCCTTACATCGTGGCGCGCATGACCGAGCTGCTGATCCAGAACGATCCGGCCCATGTGCTGGAGATCGGGACGGGATCGGGCTACCAGACGGCGGTACTGGCCCACCTGGTGGAGCATGTCTACACCATGGAGCGGATCAAGTCGCTGCAGTTTCAGGCCAGGCGCAGATTGCGCCAGCTCGATCTGCACAATGTGTCGGCCAAGCACGGCAATGGGTGGCTAGGTTGGCCCAACAAGGGCCCTTTCGACGCCATTCTGGTGACGGCGGCGGCCAGTGAGGTCCCCAAGGCCCTGACCGATCAGCTGGCTGACGGTGGTCGTCTGGTGTTGCCGGTGGGTGATGGCCAGCAGACCCTGCAGCTCATCGAGCGATCGGGCTCCCAGCTCACCAGCCGGATTCTGGAGCCGGTACGTTTCGTTCCCCTGATTGACGGAGATGTCGAGTGAAGTTGTTTTCCCGCCTTTATGTTCTGGTGATGCAGTGGGCACGCCACAAGTATGCCCCCTGGTATCTGGCCATCACCGCCTTTATTGAATCCATCTTCTGGCCCATCCCGGTGGATGTGATGCTGGCGCCCATGGCGCTCGGCAAACCTCATCGCGCCTGGCACTATGCCGCGCTGGCTACCCTCTTTTCGGTGCTGGGCGCCCTGTTTGGTTATCTGCTCGGCTATGCCCTGTGGGAGCCAGTGGTGCAGCCGCTGGTGACCTCGGTTGGCTATGAGGACAAGATTGCCCTGGCCGAGCAGTGGTTCGCGCAGTGGGGCATCTGGGTTATTTTTATTGCCAGCTTCACGCCGATCCCCTACAAGGTGTTTACCGTCACGGCTGGCTTGCTCCACATGGCACTGTTGCCTTTCATCCTGACCTCGCTGATCGGTCGTGGCATGCGCTTCTTCCTGGTTGCAGGTCTGATGCGCTGGGGCGGCGAGAAGATGGAGCGCAAGCTGATGCACTATGTGGATGTGCTGGGCTGGCTCTGTATTGGTTTGGCCGTTGCTGCCTATTTCTGGTTTAGTCGTTAAGGATCCACTATGTGTTCGCGTGTTTGGCAAGGTAGCGGTGTCGTCGTGTTGTCATGGCTGCTGCTTGCCTGTTCCTCCAGCAAGACTGCGGCTCCGGTGCACAGCCTGGGCAATGATCAGGTCGCTTCGACCATCCCCGTGCGTCAAGGTATGACCAAGCCCGGCATTGCAGGCAACGGGTACACCGTGGTCAAAGGAGACACTCTCTACTCCATTGCATTTCGTTCTGGCATGGATGTGGCTTCGCTTATCAGCATCAATGGCATCACTCCCCCCTATAACATTTATCCCGGCCAGCAGCTCAGGCTCGATGGCGCTTCCGCCCCCATGGCGGTGGCAACCGTCGGCAGCCCTGTCAGTCGTGGCAGCGTGACGGGGTCTGGCAGTTACGAGGTGCGCCGTGGCGATACATTGAGCAGCATCGGTCGCCAGTTCGGTCTTTCCAACCAGGCCTTGGCCCAGCGCAACAACCTCCAGGCTCCTTATGCATTGCACGTGGGTCAGGTGCTCAATGTGGGGGGCTCGGGTTCCTCGGGTGGTCAGATGGTGGCAGCAACCACACCGGTTGTGACCAGCACGGGGCCCAAACCCCTGGCCACGGCTCCGGCAGGTACGACCACACCATTTATTGCTCAGAAAACGATTGCTCCTGCCTCGTCAACAGCATACGCTCAGGCGAAAGAACAAAAAACCGTCAGTTCCTCGTCAACACTCTCCTGGCATTGGCCGACCAAAGGGCGGATCGTTGAAGGCTTCTCCGTTGCGGAACAAGGCAACAAGGGCATCGACATTTCCGGCCAGAAGGGCCAACCCATTTACGCTGCGAGCAGCGGCAAAGTGGTCTATGCGGGCAGTGCACTGCGAGGTTATGGCAAGCTGATAATTCTCAAGCACAACGATGACTACCTCTCCGCCTACGCTCACAACGATGAGTTGAGGGTCAAGGAGGGAGACACCGTGAAGGGCGGAGCGGTTATCGCCAATATGGGTAGCACGGATGCGCCGGATGTGCGCTTGCACTTTGAAATCCGGTACAAAGGCAAGTCGATCAACCCGATGGGCTATTTGCCAAAGCGTTAACTCAGAGAGCTGAGTCTTACTCTGGTGTAGGTCAGGGAGAGATATCATGAGCCAAGAACAACTGGTAATGCAGGATGCAGAGTTAGAGTTCGACGAGGAGCTGGAGGTTCAGGAGGAAGAAGAGGTTCAGGAAGTGGCGGCCGAAGCCGAAGAGACCATTTCCGATGAACTGATGGCGCCCGAGCTGAACAAGGTAATGGATGCCACCCAGCTCTATCTGGGGGAGATAGGCTTCTCCCCCTTGCTCACGGCCGAAGAGGAAGTCTACTACGCCCGCCGTGCCCTGCGTGGCGACAAAGCGGCGCGTAAGCGCATGATCGAATCCAACCTGCGCCTGGTGGTCAAGATTGCCCGGCGCTACAACAACCGCGGCCTGGTGCTGCTGGATCTCATCGAAGAGGGCAACCTCGGCCTTATCCGCGCAGTCGAGAAGTTCGACCCCGAGCGAGGCTTCCGTTTCTCTACCTATGCCACCTGGTGGATCCGCCAGACCATAGAGCGGGCCATCATGAACCAGACCCGTACCATTCGTCTGCCCATCCATGTGGTCAAGGAGCTGAACGTCTATCTGCGCACTGCGCGCGAGCTTTCTCATCGTCTCGACCATGAGCCGACCGCCGAGGATATCGCCTCTGCACTGGATCGCTCTGTGGACGATGTGAATCGCATGCTCAAGCTCAACGAGAAGATCACCTCGGTGGATACTCCCATCGGTGGCGATCGCGACAAGGCGCTGCTGGATGTACTTTCCGACGAGCGCGGCATGGGGCCCGAGCTGGAGTCCCAGGAAGATGACATGCGCAGCAGCATAGTGCACTGGCTGGAGGAGCTGAATCCCAAGCAGCGCGAAGTGCTGGCCCGCCGTTTCGGTCTGCTCGGCTATGAACCGGCCACCCTGGAAGACGTGGGCGCCGAGATTGGTTTGACCCGCGAGCGGGTGCGTCAGATCCAGGTGGAAGGGTTACGCCGTCTGCGGGAAATCCTGCTAGGGCAGGGGCTTTCCATTGAGGCGCTGTTCCGCACCAACTAAACGGGTATGAATATTGTCATCAAGATGAAAAAAGGGGCCGCAGGCCCCTTTCTTTTTGTCGTGGATCTTCCGGATCACACCGGATCCAGAGTGTCCAGCGGCCAGCGCGGCACGGCCTTGACGACGAGGGGTTCGAAGACTCCCGCCTTCAGGCGTTGCATGCCGGCATAGGCGATCATGGCGCCGTTGTCGGTGCAGTATTCGGTGCGCGGGTAGAAGACTTCACCTTTGAGGCTCTCCATCAGCTCGGCCAGCTGGGCGCGCAGATGACGGTTGGCACTGACGCCACCTGCCACGACCAGACGATTGAGACCGGTCTCTTTCAGGGCACGACGGCACTTGATGGCCAGGGTGTCGACCACCGCATCCTCAAACGCCCGGGCGATGTCGGCACGGGTCTGCTCGTCGTCGCCATTGGCTGCTATGGTATTGGCGGCAAAGGTCTTGAGGCCGGAGAAGCTCATGTCGAGCCCGGGACGGTCGGTCATGGGACGCGGGAAGGTGAAGCGCCCAGTGGTGCCCTTTTCTGCCAGCCGGGAGAGCAGCGGGCCACCGGGGTAGTCCAGACCCATCAGCTTGGCGGTCTTGTCGAACGCCTCACCGGCGGCATCGTCGATCGATTCGCCCAGCAGCTGGTAGCTGCCGATGCCATCGACCCGGACCAGCATGGAGTGGCCGCCGGAAACCAAGAGCGCTACGAAGGGAAACTCGGGGGCTCGCTCTTCCAGCATGGGGGCCAGCAGGTGGCCTTCCATGTGGTGTACGGCGATGGCCGGCTTGTCCCAGGCCATGGCCAGCGAGCGGCCTATGGTCGCCCCGACCAGGATGGCGCCAACCAGACCTGGCCCCGCGGTATAGGCGATGCCATCGATGTCATCCTTGCCAAGTCCGGCCTCTTTCAAGGCGGCCTGGATCAAGGGGATCGTCTTGCGTACATGGTCCCGGCTGGCGAGCTCGGGAACGACGCCGCCGTAGTCCGCATGCAGCTTGACCTGGCTGTACAACTGGTGGGAAAGGATCCCTTTTTGATCATCGAAGATCGCGATCCCGGTTTCGTCACAGGATGTCTCTATGCCCAATACACGCATTGCTAAAAAATTTCACTGCTAAAATGAGACGGCTATGGTAACCTTCGCGGGTTTTTTAAACCAGAGCGATCTCTGCGGGTTTACTTTCATTCCCTGTCCAGAGTATAATTTCGCACCATTTTAAGACATGCTGATCGATTGAAGGTCAGCTAACAATTTATCACTGAGGTGAAAGGCACATGCCAGTAATCAAAGTCCGTGAAAATGAGCCGTTTGACGTTGCTCTGCGTCGCTTCAAGCGTTCTTGCGAAAAGGCCGGTATCCTGTCCGAAGTTCGTAGCCGTGAGTTCTACGAGAAGCCGACTACCATTCGCAAGCGCGCCAAAGCGTCCGCTGTCAAGCGTCACGCCAAGAAGCTGTCCCGCGAAAACGCACGTCGTATCCGCCTGTACTAATCAAGGGATCATGCCGTGTCTCTGAAGGATCAACTCAAGGATCAGCAAAAGCTCGCCATGCTTGCCAAAGACAAGCCTCGGTTGGGTGCTATCCGCTTGTTGATGGCAGAAATCAAGCAGCGTGAAGTCGATACCCGTGTCGAGCTCAATGATGAAGAGATCCTCGCTGTCGTGACCAAAATGGTCAAACAGCGTCGCGATTCCATCAGCCAGTTTGAAGCTGCCGGTCGCCAGGATCTCGCCGACAAAGAGTCCGCCGAGATCGTTGTGCTGCAGGAGTTCCTGCCACAACAGCTGACCGCAGACGAAATTGCCGCCCTGATCGAGCAAGCCATCACTGAAAGTGGTGCTTCCTTCATGGCTGACATGGGTAAAGTCATGGCTGTCTTGAAGCCAAAAATTCAGGGGCGTGCCGATGTCGGCGCCGTCAGTGCTCAGGTGAAAACCCGCTTGGCGTAACAGGCAACTCTCTTGTTTGGTCGAAGAAGCCGTGCTTCCCATTGGAATGCGCGGCTTTTTTATTTCCTATGCAATGAAACAGGACGGTTATGGCTGGCAGGATCCCGCAATCCTTTATCGATGATCTGCTCGTACGCACGGACATAGTCGAGTTGATCGACTCCCGTGTGCGGTTGAAGAAAGCCGGTAAGAACTACCAGGCTTGCTGCCCTTTTCATAACGAAAAAAGCCCCTCCTTTACCGTCAGCCAGGAGAAGCAGTTCTATCACTGTTTCGGTTGTGGTGCCCACGGCAATGCCATCGGCTTTGTCATGGAGTACGACGGCCTGGAATTCCCCGATGCCATCGAAGAGCTGGCAAGCCTGCACGGTATGCAGGTCCCCCGTGAGCAAACGGCGGGTGGATCAAGCCATAGCCAACCAGCCGTCAGCAAGGATCTGTTCGAGCTGATGAACCAGATTGCGCGCTTCTACGAGAGTAATCTCAAGAACGCGCCTCAGGCGGTGGAGTATCTGAAAGGCCGGGGCCTGACTGGCGAGGTGGTCAAGCGCTTCAACATCGGTTATGCCCCTGGGGACTGGGATCAGGTGCGTCGCCGCTTTGGCGCCAGTCGGGATCACGAACAACTGTTGATTTCGGGCGGTATGCTGATCCCCCGTGACAACGGCCCGGGCAGCTACGATCGTTTCCGCGATCGCATCATGTTTCCGATCCGGGACAAACGCGGCCGGGTCATCGGCTTCGGTGGCCGAGTGCTGGGGGATGGCACGCCCAAGTACTTGAACTCCCCGGAAACCCCCATCTTCCACAAGGGGCGAGAGCTGTTCGGCCTTTATGAGGTCAAGCAGGCACACAAGGATCCGCGCCGGATCCTGGTGGTGGAAGGCTACATGGATGTGGTGGCGCTCGGCCAGTACGACATCGACTATGCGGTGGCGGCACTGGGGACTGCGACCACCAGCGATCACATCCACACCCTGTTCCGTACCACGGCAGAGGTGGTCTGTTGTTACGACGGCGACAACGCCGGTCGGGAAGCGGCCTGGCGGGCGCTGGATAACGCGCTCTCCCACCTGCAGGATGGCCGTGAACTCAAGTTCGTCTTTTTGCCGGATGGCGAGGATCCCGACTCGCTGGTACGCCAGATCGGCAAGGAGGGGTTCGAATCGCTGCTCGACAAGGCCCAGTCGTTTGCGGATTTCATGTTTGAACGCCTCGGGCGCGATGCGGCTCTTTCCGGTGAGGCAGGCAAGTTTGAAGTGGCCAACAAAGCCGCTGAGCTGATTCGTCGGGTACCGGAAGGTTTCACTCGCGAGGGGTTGATTACCCGACTCTCCAGCATGATGCGCTGGGGAGAAAACAAGCAGCGGATTGCCGAGCTGTTTGCCCGCAACAGCCAGCCCAAGGTGGAAGTCAACAAACCCAAGGCGACCAAACTGACGCCGATCCGCAGGGCTCTGGCCCTGATGGTGCAGTATCCGGCGATCACCGCCGAGCTGCCGGCCATGCCCGAGTTGGCCGGGCTGCGCCTGCAGGGGATCCCTTTCCTGCTGCAACTGCACCAGCAGATCCTGATCCAGCCGGGAGTGACAACGGGTATCCTGCTGGAGCATTGGCGTGGCACAAAAGAGGGAGAAATACTTGCCCAACTGGCGATGCATGACCTGTTTGAAGAGGTAAAGCTCGACCAGGAGCCCGATATTCTGGGAGAATTGCAGGATACCTTTGTCGGTTTCATCAACCTTTTCCTGAAGCAACGGATCGAAGAATTGCAGGCCAAGGTGGCGCAGGAAGGGCTAAGCTCTGAGGAAACTCAGGAGCTGATGATGCTGATCAGAGAGGTGCAGATTGAGAAAAGAAATGAGAGTGGGGCTTGATATTTGAGTGAGCAGTCCCAATATGAATAGCGTTGCCCGAATCGACGGGATTGAAAGCAAACACTTTATAACCACCTGGCCCCGACAACACTGCGGGCAGGGGTTTCTCATGACCGACGCCGCAACCAGACATAGCATGTCTGGCGGTTTTCTATTAGAATTGGCTATTTGCGCAGCAGCGCACTGTACGCGCAACCTAGCAACACCAACCGGATGAGTTCTATGGAGCAAACCCCGCAGTCTCAGCTTAAACTCCTCGTTGCCAAAGGTAAAGAACAGGGCTACCTGACCTATGCCGAGGTGAACGATCACCTCCCTCAAGACATTGTCGATTCAGACCAGATCGAAGACATCATCCAGATGATCAACGATATGGGCATTCAAGTGGTTGAAAACGCTCCGGATGCCGATGACCTTATCATGGCTGAAGGTGGTACCGCCGATGAGGACGCTGCCGAAGCAGCGGCCCAGGCTCTGGCATCTGTTGAATCTGAGATTGGTCGCACGACCGATCCCGTCCGCATGTACATGCGGGAAATGGGTACCGTCGAACTGCTGACCCGCGAAGGCGAGATCGACATCGCCAAGCGGATTGAAGACGGTATCAACCAGGTACAAAGCTCCGTCGCCGAGTACCCTGAAGCCATCACCTATCTGCTCGAACAGTACGACAAGTACGAAGCCGAGCAGCTTCGCCTGTCCGACATCATCTCCGGCTTCATCGATCCGAACGAAGTGGATGACGTGGCACCGACCGCCACTCATATCGGCTCGGAGCTCAGCGAGGACGACCTCGCCGACGAAGACGAAGATGAGGACGAAGACGAAGACGAAGACGGTGACAACTCCGACGATGATGGCGACGGTGGCCCGGATCCGGAAGTCGCTCGCGAGAAATTCGGCGAACTGCGTGCCCAGTACGAGGTGACTCGTCTCTCCATTCAGCAGAATGGCCGTGCCCACGACGACACCCAGAATGCCATCGCCCAGCTGGCCGATGTCTTCCGTCAATTCCGCCTGATGCCCAAGCAGTTCGATCGCCTGGTCAACAACATGCGGGAGATGATGGAGCGTGTCCGCGTGCAGGAACGCATCATCATGAAGCTCTGCGTTGAGCAGGCCAAGATGCCGAAGAAGACCTTCGTCGCAGCCTTCACCAACAACGAGTGCGAAACTGCCTGGTTCGAATACCAGAAGCAGGCCGGCAAGGCGTGGTCTCCCCGTCTGCTCGAGATGGACGAAGAAGTACTGCGTTCCATCGGCAAGCTGCAGCAGATCGAAGAAGAGACCGGTCTGTCCATCGCCCAGATCAAGGATATCAACCGCCGCATGAGCATTGGTGAGGCCAAAGCCCGCCGTGCGAAGAAAGAGATGGTTGAGGCCAACCTGCGTCTGGTTATCTCCATCGCCAAGAAGTACACCAACCGCGGTCTGCAGTTCCTGGATCTGATCCAGGAGGGCAACATCGGTCTGATGAAGGCGGTCGACAAGTTCGAATATCGTCGCGGCTACAAGTTCTCGACCTATGCCACCTGGTGGATCCGTCAGGCCATTACCCGCTCCATCGCGGATCAGGCCCGTACTATCCGTATCCCGGTGCACATGATCGAGACCATCAACAAGCTCAACCGCATCTCCCGCCAGATGCTGCAGGAGATGGGTCGTGAACCGAACCCGGAAGAGCTGGCCATGCGCATGGGCATGCCGGAAGACAAGATCCGCAAGGTACTGAAAATCGCCAAGGAGCCCATCTCCATGGAGACGCCCATCGGTGATGACGAAGACTCCCACTTGGGCGACTTCATCGAAGATACCACCCTGGCTCTGCCAGCGGATGCGGCCACCAGCGAGAGCCTGCGCAACGCGACCCGCGAAGTGCTGGCCGGGCTGACCGCACGGGAAGCCAAGGTACTGCGCATGCGCTTCGGTATCGACATGAACACCGACCACACCCTCGAGGAAGTGGGCAAGCAGTTCGACGTCACCCGTGAGCGTATCCGTCAGATCGAAGCCAAGGCCCTGCGCAAACTGCGCCATCCGAGCCGCTCGGAAGTGCTGCGCAGCTTCCTGGACGAGTAGTCCCGGGTTCTGTCAGCCTGACATTGCAACAAAAAGCCCCGCCATGCGGGGCTTTGTTTTATCCGTGCTGGCATGGGCGTGAAGAGGGGTCATGGAACCGCTTGAATATGGATGAAATCTCGCCAAGTGGTTGATCTGACTATGGACGGGGTATCCGCCATCCCCTATAATCCACGCCGCTAACCAGCATCAATGGCCCCTTAGCTCAGTTGGTCAGAGCAGTCGACTCATAATCGATTGGTCGTGGGTTCAAGTCCCCCAGGGGCCACCATTTTCAGACAAGGCGTAGCAGGTTAGTAACTGCTGCGCCTTTTCTATTTCTGGCGTTTTGAAGTGTACTTGTGAGTGTACTTAGCTAACTGCTAGGGGCGGAATGATGACGGCATTCCAAGCCCTATCAATTGCCCAGTGATGTGTTGACACAATTACAGTGGGTTAGGGGACAGGAAGAAAAAGCTGTGTGGGGAGTGCATAGAGGCATCGTCGATTTGCTGGGGAGATTGCATGGAGGGGAGCAGGGGGTAAGGGGGGGCTTCTTATATATGCAATGAGGCTTGAAAAAATCTCACAGAAAATATGACAAATGGCCCCCTCTGCAAGAGTCAATACAACCCCATGAGCATACTGGCTATAGGGGATAGTAATCAGATGGGGGCTGCATGTCTTGAGAGGCGTGAGGGGTAAAGTACCTATCCTCTATCACCGGATTACTTCATCTTTCACGGCTTCATAGTAGGAATAGTGGGAGTGTCGAGCGCATAAGGGGCAAGAAATCCGCTCCTCTTGCCAATCTCTCTTCTGAATGAGCGTTACGCCCTTACAAGCTGGACACCGATGGTTGATATTCAGCGCCCTTAGTTCTTCTTGGCGTTCACTGTCAACGTTCAGAAGGGCCAAATCAAGCGCCCCTTGTAGCGAACGAGTATCGGTATAGACACCATCACACAAAGCCATATCAAAGCCTTTAAGTTTGGGTGGCGTAATACGGTAAGTGTTCTTGTTACGCTCAATGACAACGCCCTTGTAAGAGAATCTAGTAATTTCTGATTTGTATTCATGGAAGCGGACAGGCTTATCAGCCTGCCCTCCGAACTTGTAATTTGCAGCCTTTGGCGTCTTGATGAGGGACATTAACCACCTCTCAACTTCTTGAAAAAGTCAGCAGCATCTTGGCTGTTGGTGAGTGGGCTAGGCTTGTAACCAGCTTTCACACGTCTAGGGAAGGTGCGAACAAGTCCCTGATATGAGATCATGTTTGTCATCTGGAGCCATGAAAAAGGGTTCATCATGAGTCATCAGCTCACCTTCGCCGACAGTGAATTCAGCAGTAAGCGCCGTCAGACCAGAAAAGAGATTTTCTTGTCCCGCATGGAGCAGATTCTGCCATGGCAAAACATGGTGGAAGTCATCGAGCCGTTTTATCCCAAGGCTGGTAATGGCCGGCGACCTTATCCGCTGGAAACCATGCTACGCATTCACTGCATGCAGCATTGGTACAACCTGAGCGATGGCGCGATGGAAGATGCTCTGTACGAAATCGCCTCCATGCGTCTGTTTGCCCGGTTATCCCTGGATAGCGCCTTGCCGGACCGCACCACCATCATGAATTTCCGCCACCTGCTGGAGCAGCATCAACTGGCCCGCCAATTGTTCAAGACCATCAATCGCTGGCTGGCCGAAGCAGGCGTCATGATGACTCAAGGCACCTTGGTCGATGCCACCATCATTGAGGCACCCAGCTCGACCAAGAACAAAGAGCAGCAACGCGATCCGCAGATGCATCAGACCAAGAAAGGCAATCAGTGGCACTTTGGCATGAAGGCCCACATTGGTGTCGATGCCAAGAGTGGCCTGACCCACAGCCTAGTCACCACCGCGGCCAACGAGCATGACCTCAATCAGCTGGGTAATCTGCTGCATGGAGAGGAGCAATTTGTCTCAGCCGATGCCGGCTACCAAGGGGCGCCACAGCGCGAGGAGCTGGCCGAGGTGGATGTGGACTGGCTGATCGCCGAGCGCCCCGGCAAGGTAAGAACCTTGAAACAGCATCCACGCAAGAACAAAACGGCCATCAACATCGAATACATGAAAGCCAGCATCCGGGCCAAGGTGGAGCACCCGTTTCGCATCATCAAGCGACAGTTCGGCTTCGTGAAAGCCAGATACAAGGGGTTGCTGAAAAACGATAACCAACTGGCGATGTTATTCACGCTGGCCAACCTGTTTCGGGCGGACCAAATGATACGTCAGTGGGAGAGATCTCACTAAAAACTGGGAATAACGCCTTAAATGGCGAAGAAACGGTCTAAATAGGCTGATTCAAGGCATTTACGGGAGAAAAGATCGGCTCAAACTGAAAAAATGAAATGACTGAGTCAGCCGAGAAGAATTTCCCCGCTTATTCGCACCTTCCCTAAGTAGCGCTCTAACAAACGCTTCAAGAGGGACAGCCAACGCATGGTATTTTTATCATGCGCTAGTTTTCAGTGCTTCTGTATTATGCGAAAAGTTAGGGCCGTAGGTTGGGCTGAGTTTTACTAAGCCCAACACTCGAAAGCTTATTCGCGGTTAAGGTTGTGCTTCGCAAGCTCAGCCACAACCTACGCCGGAATGTGGATATCCATGGTGTTAACCGCCGTATAGCAGCTTGAAGAATTATTTTTTCTTATTACTTTTTGAAGCTGAATGAGAATAAATAAGGGGGCAAACACCCCCTTATTTATCAATATTCGACACTGACAACCGACCTTAGTCAATCAACCCCCGCTGCCGCAGTGCGGTCAGCAACTCATCCACCAGCGCTTCCACCGGCTTGCCGGCGTTGAGCAGATGGATCTCCGGCTGCTCCGGTGCCTCGTAGGCGGAGTCGATACCGGTAAAGTTGCGAATTTCCCCTGCCCGCGCCTTCTTGTAGAGCCCCTTGGGATCGCGCTCTTCGCAGACGGCGAGCGGCGCATCCACAAACACCTCGACAAATTCCCCTTCACCCACGAGATTGCGCACCAGTTGTCGCTCGGCACGGAACGGCGAGATAAAGGCGGTGAGGACGATCAGGCCCGCATCCACCATCAGTTTTGCCACTTCGCCGACCCGGCGGATATTCTCCTGGCGGGCGGCGTCATCGAAGCCGAGATCGCCGCACAGGCCGTGGCGCACATTGTCCCCATCCAGCAGATAGGTGTGCTTGCCCGAGGCGGCCAGCGCCTGCTCCAGCGCCCCCGCCAGGGTGGACTTGCCCGCCCCGGAGAGCCCGGTAAACCAGATCACCAGCGGCTTTTGCCCCTTCTGCTCGGCCCGGCTCTGTTTGTCGACGGCATGGGCATGCCACACGATATTGCTCATCCAACACTCCTTGATTGGCGCTCACGCCTCAAAACTTAAACTGTCCGGCACCGCGGGGAGCCGCCTCGGACTATCAGCCGACAACGTGCTGATGCCATGGCATTGCTCATCCAACACTCCTTGATTGGCGCTCACGCCTCAATACTGACACTGTCCGCTACCGCGGGGAGCCGCCTCGCGATGAGGCGGCAAGGTGCTGATGCCCTGATATTGCGCATGCCCCCCCTGATTGGCGCTCACGCCTGGATGCCAGTGCCCTGGCACTCCCCTGCATCATAAGCAGCCTTGATAAAAGCTGCGTTAACATAAGCAGCCCTTAACACATCCCCCGGTATCAGACCTTAAAACGGAAACAGCAGGGGCACCATGACGATCACCCCGATGCTGTAGGCCAGGGAGACCGGCACCGCCAGCCTGAGGTAATCCGGCATCTTGTAGTTGCCCGCCGCATAGACCATCAGGTTGGTCTGGTAGCCGTAGGGCAGGATAAAGCTGGAGCTCGCCCCGAACAGCACCGCCAGAATGAACGGCATGGTGGAGACGTCCATGCTGAGCGCCAGCTGGAATCCCATGGGGAAGGCCAGCGCCGCCGCCGCGTTGTTGCTCATCAGCTCCGTCAGCACCAGGGTAAACAGATAGATCCCCACGAAGGCGATAAAGGGACTGGCCCCGTTGAACTCCCCCATCAGCCAGTCGGCGATGAGCTTGGCCAGGCCGCTCTTCTCCAGCTGATCGGCGATGGCGAGGGCCCCGCCCACCACCAGCCAGATATCCAGCGGAAAACGGCGGCGGATCTCGTCCAGGGTCAGGATGCGGGAGAACAGCAGCACCACCAACATCACCAGCAAGCCCTTGAACAGCGGCACCAGATCGAGCACCGACAGGGTCAGCACCCCGAGGAACCCCACCACCACGGCGGCGCTGCGCGTGGCATCGAGCCGGGTGGAGGCCTCCAGCCCGCTCACCACCACGAACTCGCGGGAGAGGGACTTGTTGCCCGCAAACTTGGGGCCGGGGGCCAGCAGCAAGGTATCCCCTGCGTGCAATTCAATCTGGCCGAGGCCGCCGGTGAGCTGGGTCTCGCCCCGGCGCACCGCCAGCACCACCGCATCGAAGTGGGTACGAAACTCCGCATCCTTGATGGTCTGACCCACCAGGCGCGAGCTGTGGCTGACGATCACCTCCACCAGGTGCTGGCCGTTGAGGCGGTGCTGGCCGTAGAGATCCAGCCCCTTGAGCTCCTGCAACACGCCGACGCTCTCCACGTCGCCGCAGAACAGCAGCATGTCCCCCTCGTGCAGCTCGTGTTCCGGCTGCACCGGGCAGATCACCTGGTTGCCCCGAATGATCTCGGCAAGATAGAGGCTTTTCAGGCTGCGCAGGCCGTTCTCCTTGACGCTGCGCCCGGCCATCGGCGAGCCGGGGCCCACCTTGGCCTCGAGAAAATAGCCGGATTCCCGGCTCATCTCGGTGTCCTGCTCCGGCAGATGGCGGGCAAACAGCAGCACGGCGATAAGGCCAGTCAGCAGGGTCCCCGCCCCCACCATGAAGAAGTCGAACATGCCGAGCGGCTTGGCCCCCATCTTGATGAGGAAGCTGTTGACGATGAGGTTGGTGGAGGTGCCGATCAGGGTCAGCACACCGCCAAAGGTCGCCGCGAAGCACATGGGCAACAGCAGCCGGGAGGGCGCATGGTTGGGGTTGCGCTTGACCGCCCCCAGCATGGACGCCACCACGGCGGTGTTGTTGACGAACGCCGACAGGAAGGCGGTGGAAAACCACACCTTCACCAGCACCTTGTTGAAGGAGCCGGTGCCCACCAGGTTGGCAAACCAGCTCATGACCCGGGTCTTCTCCACCGCGAGCGATACCAGCAGCAGCAACACCAGGGTCAGCAGGGCGCTGTTGGTGTAGCCCGCCACCACGGCGTTGATGTCCGCCAGGCCGCTCAGGTAGGTGATGAGCACGGCGCCCGAGAAGAGCAGCGCCGGCCGGAGTTTGCCCTGGATCAGCAGGGCGACGAGGGCAGCCAGCAGACCCAGCACCAGGGATTGTTGCCAGGTCATGGGCTTACTCCTTGCCGGAATCGTTGCTGATGGTCAGCGCCTGCCAGTGGGGGAAGTGCTTGCGCACCAGGGCGTTGAGCTCGACTTCGAACTCGCTGTATTGCCCTGCCACCGCCTTGGCCGCCAGCCCTTCCACTATCATGCCGGCACCGACGGTGACGTTGGTCAGCCGGTCGATGAGGATAAAGCTGCCGGTGTCGCGGATCT
Source organism: Aeromonas sp. ASNIH1 (assembly GCF_002934285.1). Classification (NCBI taxonomy): domain Bacteria; kingdom Pseudomonadati; phylum Pseudomonadota; class Gammaproteobacteria; order Aeromonadales; family Aeromonadaceae; genus Aeromonas; species Aeromonas sp. ASNIH1. Next base: position 2,288,742 of record NZ_CP026228.1, read on the forward strand.
CCTGGTAGGGGTCGAACGCCACCGGGTCGGTGAGGCTGAATTCACACAGGCCGATCTCGTTGAGCTTGAGCTCGGAGGCGGGCAGCTCGTCGAGCTTGTTGATCTCGATGCGGTGGCGGATGGCCTCCACCTGGCCGCGGCTCTTCTTGGTGGCAAGCTTGACGTCATAGACCCGGCCCGGTTGCAGGGACTCTTCCCCCATCCAGACGATGTGAGCCAGCACGTTCTGGGTCACCTGGGGCTTGTTCGCCGCATCCACCAGCAGGTCGCCCCGGCTGATGTCGATTTCGTCCGCGAAGGTGACCGTGATGGCCTGACCCGGCAGGGCGTACTCCAGATCCCCGTCGAAGGTGACGATGCGGGTCACCGTGCTCTCTTTGCCGGACGGCAACACGGCCAGCTTGTCGCCCACCCGCAGGATGCCGGAGGCGAGCGTCCCCGCGAAGCCGCGAAAATCGAGGTTGGGGCGGTTCACGTACTGCACCGGCAGGCGCACCGGGTGACGCTCCAGCTCGCGCTCCACTTCGGCAGACTCCAGCAAGGAGAGCAGGGTCTCGCCCTGATACCAGGCCAGCTTGTCGCTCGGGTTCACCACGTTGTCACCGTCCAGGGCCGAGACCGGCACGATGTGGATGGTGTCGACGCTGAGCTTCTTGGCGAATTCGCGGTAATCGGCGCTGATGCGATCGAACACCTCCTGGCTGAACTCCACCAGGTCCATCTTGTTCACTGCCACCACGAACTGCTTGATGCCGAGCAGGCTCGCGATAAAGCTGTGGCGGCGGGTCTGATCCAGCACCCCTTTGCGGGCGTCGATCAATATGATGGCCAGATCGCAGGTGGAGGCGCCGGTGGCCATGTTGCGGGTGTACTGCTCATGGCCCGGGGTGTCCGAGATGATGAATTTGCGCTTGGCGGTGGAGAAATAGCGGTAGGCCACGTCGATGGTGATGCCCTGCTCGCGCTCCGCCTGCAGGCCGTCCACCAGCAGGGCCAGGTCCAGCTTCTCGCCGGTGGTGCCGAGCTTCTGGCTGTCGGACTCCAGCGCTTTGAGCTGATCTTCATAGATCTGCTGGGAGTCGTGCAGCAGGCGGCCGATGAGGGTGCTCTTGCCGTCGTCCACGCTGCCGCAGGTGAGAAAACGCAGCAGGCTCTTGTGCTGCTGGGCGTGCAGGTAGGCTTCAATGCCCTGTTCGCTGATGGCGGTCTGAATGTGGTTGTTCATGATGCGATTCCTTAGAACATTTTTTTAGAAATAGCCCTGACGCTTCTTCTGCTCCATGGAGCCGGCCTGATCGTGGTCGATGAGCCGCCCTTGCCGCTCGCTCGAGGTGGTGATCAGCATCTCTTCGATGATCTCCGGCAGGGTGGTGGCATTGGATTCGATGGCCCCGGTCAGCGGGTAGCAGCCGAGGGTACGGAAGCGCACCAGCTCCTGCTTCACTTCGTCTTCCGGGCCGATGGGCATGCGCTCGTCATCCACCATGATCTTGATGCCGCCGCGATCCACCACGGGGCGCATGGCCGCGAAGTAGAGCGGGACTATGTCGATGTTCTCGAGATAGATGTATTGCCAGATGTCCAGCTCGGTCCAGTTGGAGAGCGGGAAGACACGGATGCTCTCCCCCTTGTTGACCTGGCTGTTGTAGACGCGCCACAGCTCCGGGCGCTGGTTCTTCGGATCCCAGCGGTGGGACTTGTCGCGGAAGGAGTAGACCCGCTCCTTGGCGCGGGATTTCTCCTCGTCGCGACGGGCACCACCGAAGGCGGCATCGAAGCCGTATTTGTTGAGCGCCTGCTTGAGCCCCTCGGTCTTCATGATGTCGGTGTGCTTGCTGCTGCCGTGCACGAAGGGGTTGATGTCCATGGCCAGACCATCCGGGTTCTTGTGGACGATGAGATCCAGCCCGTACTTCTTGGCGGTCTCGTCCCGGAACTTGATCATCTCCTTGAACTTCCAGTTGGTGTCCACGTGGAGCAGGGGGAAGGGGATCTTGCCCGGGTAGAAGGCCTTGCGGGCCAGGTGCAGCATGACGGAGGAGTCCTTGCCGATGGAGTACATCATCACCGGGTTTTCAAATTCGGCGGCCACCTCGCGGATGATATGGATGCTCTCGGCTTCCAGTTGCTGCAGGTGAGTCAGTCGCTCGCGGGTGACACCTGCACGGATGCTCTGTGCATCGGATGGCTGCAGTTGGGTCAGTCTTTCACGGTCCATGTCTGGGTCCTCGGTTCATTGCTAACGCACCTGCTCGGGGCGCGGTGTTGGTTCAGTTCGGTGCCGCCTTGGCCGCACCGTCAAATCGATTCGGGTCTCGCCTCTCAGGCCAGGCTCACCAGCTTGAGCTCGTGGCCGCTTTTTGCTTCCTGCCCTTGCCCCTGTTCGCCAAACCAGGCGAGTTGCTGGCGCAGGGCCACCACTTCACCGATGACGATAAGCGACGGGCTCACCGCCTGCTGGGCCAGCTCGGCCAGATCCGCCAAGGTGCCGGTCAGCACCCGCTGACGGGCCGTGGTGCCCCGCTCGATGATGGCGATGGGGGTGGCGGCGCGTCGGCCATGGCTCACCAGTTGCTGCTGGATATGCTCGGAGCGCATCAGCCCCATGTAGATGACCAGGGTCTGGTTGGTGGCCGCAAGCTGCTGCCAGTCGGGCTCCTTGCCCTCCTTCTGGCAGTGGCCGGTGATGAAGACGGCGCTCTGGGCATGGTCGCGGTGGGTGAGCGGAATGCCCGCATAGGCGGTGGCACCGGCGGCGGCGGTGATGCCGGGCACCACGGAGAAGGGAATGCCCTCCTCGGCCAGCACTTCCAGCTCCTCGCCACCACGGCCGAACATGAAGGGATCCCCCCCCTTGAGGCGCACCACCCGGTTGCCCGCTTTGGCATATTCCACCAAGAGGCGGTTGGTCTCTTCCTGGGGCACGCTATGGGCCCCCGCCTTCTTGCCGACCGACACCAGGGTGGCGTCGCGGCGCACCAGGTCCAGGATCTCGGGGGAGACCAGCTGGTCATAGAGCACCACTTCGGCCTGCTGGATCTGTTGCAGCGCCTTGAGGGTCAGCAGGCCAGGATCCCCCGGGCCCGCCCCCACCAGCACCACTTCGCCCACTTCGGTACGGGCTTTGTCCAGTCCCTCGTTCAGCCACTGCTCGGCACCCTGCCAATCGGCTTTCTCAATCAGACCGGCCAGGGTGTTGGAGGCAAAGGCGCGCTCCCAGAAGCGGCGGCGATCGGAGAGGGAGGCCAGCACCTGCTTGGCCCGGCGGCGCACCCGGCCGGAGAGCTCCGCCAGACCGCCAAGATGGCGGGGCAGCAGGCTCTCGAGCCGCTCGCGCAACAGGCGCACCAGCACGGGGGCCTTGCCGCCGCTGGAGACGGCCACCACGATGGGGCTGCGATCGATGATGGAGGGGAAGATAAAGCTGGAGCGCTCGGGGTCATCCACCAGGTTGACGAACAGACCGCGCTCGGTGGCGCTCTGGTAGACCAGGGCATTGACCTCGAGATCGTCGGTCGCGGCCACCACCAGGATCTGCCCTGCCAGGTGGGCCGGGTCGAAACGCGCCACCACATGGGTGAAGCGACCGGCAAATTCATGGAACTCGGGCTCGAGCGCGGGAGAGACCAGGGTGATCCGGGCACCTGCCGCCAGCAGCAGGCGCGCCTTGCGCAGGGCAACCTCGCCCCCGCCCACCAGCAGTACCGGGCGGCCTTCCAACCTGGCAAACATAGGTAAATAATCCATCAGGGCCCGCTCCTCGGCATCGCGACATCTGGGGCGACTATAGGCAGGAGCGCTTATCCCTCAAAATAATAAAAAATGCTCTTTAATGCGTTTTGGTAATTAGTAAAGCCGTGTGGCGGCAATAGAGAAGCGAATCTGCTTGTGGTGGATGGCACCAGACCCTAGGCTAGTGAAAGTGTTTCATAAGGAGCTTAATCATGAATGAGTCATTGATTGTATTGGGGATCTTCATATTCCTGGTACTCGCCACCCTGAGTGCCGGCATCAAGATAGTGCCCCAGGGTTACAACTGGACCGTGGAGCGCTTCGGCCGCTACACCCGCACCCTCTCCCCGGGTCTCAACCTGCTGATCCCCTACATCGACCGCATCGGCCACAAGATCATCATGATGGAGCAGGTGCTGGACATCCCGGCCCAAGAGGTGATCTCCCGGGACAACGCCAACGTCACCATCGACGCCATCAGCTTCGTGCAGGTGGTGGATGCCCGCAAGGCGGGCTACGAGGTCAATGATCTCACCAGCGCCATCCGCAATCTCACCATGACCAATATGCGGACCGTGCTCGGCGCCATGGAGCTGGACGAGATGCTCTCCCAGCGCGACACCATCAACGAGAAGCTGCTGCGCACCATGGATGCGGCCACCGCCCCCTGGGGCATCAAGGTGACCCGGATCGAGATCAAGGATGTGCGACCGCCCCTCGCCCTGGTGGAAGCCATGAACGCCCAGATGAAGGCCGAGCGCCAGAAGCGGGCCGAGGTGCTCGAGGCCGAAGGGGTGCGCCAGTCCAAGATCTTGAAGGCCGAGGGGGAGAAGCAGTCCCAGATCCTGAAAGCCGAGGGTGAGCGTCAGGCCGCCTTCCTCGCCGCCGAAGCCCGGGAGCGGGCCGCCGAGGCGGAAGCCAAGGCGACCCACATGGTCTCCCAGGCGATCGCCGAGGGCGACATGCAGGCCATCAACTACTTCGTGGCCCAGAAATACACCGAGGCCCTGGCCCGCATCGGTGAAGGCCCCAACAGCAAGATCATCATGATGCCCCTGGAAGCGGGCAGCCTGATAGGCTCGGTGGCGGGCATGGCCGAGCTGTTCAACAAAGACGGCAAGGCGGGCAAATCATGACAGCCCTGTTCGAGGGGCTGACCCACTGGCACTGGCTGGGACTCGGCTTCGTGCTGCTGGCCATCGAGGTGATGGGGTCGGTGGGTTTTCTGCTCTGGACCGGCATCGCCGCCCTGGAGGTGGGGCTCTTGCTGCTGGTCTGGCCCTTCGGCTGGCAGGCGCAGTTGCTGCTCTTCGCCCTGCAATCCCTGCTCACCACCTGGGCCTGGTGGCGCTGGCAGCATCGCCGGGATCGCTCCGGGCTGGATGCCGCCGCTCCCATCAACGAGCGGATGCAAAGCTACATGGGCCGCGAGCTGACCCTGCTGGACGAGGTCAGCCAGGGGATGAGCCGGGTGCATCTGGACGACACCGTCTGGACGGTGCGCTGCAACGCGCCGCTGCCGGCCGGCAGCCGGGTCAAGGTGGTGGGGGCCGACTCCCACATCCTGCTGGTGGAACCCCTTGGCTGACCGGGCAACGCCCAGCCATGGCCATAAAAAAACGGGCCCGGCGCGAGTGCGCCGGGCCCGTTTTTCAATGAGGTGCTGGCTTAGTTGGCCTTGGCATCGCTCACGGCAGCTTCAGCCTTGGTGGCCACGTCAGCGGCAGCCTTCTCGACAGTAGCGGAAGCTTCGGAAGCAGCCTTCTCGACGGTAGCAGACGCTTCGCTAGCGGCTTTCTCGACAGTGGCAGCAACGTCTGCGGCCGGGGTCGCAGCCGGAGCGGCAGCTTCTTCTTTCTGACCACAGGCGGTCAACATCAGACCCAGGATACCGGCTACCAGTACTTTGTTCATGTGCATACCCTCAAAAAAAGATGGAGAGATGGTGCAGGGACCATCACTGTACGCCCCGGCTCCTGTCGGCACACCGGCCGCTGGAGCCCGAAGGCGCGCGAAATATATCCCCATATGCGGCCGATGAAAACGCGTATCACAATGATATTTTCTCGTTGGCATGATAAGAAACACTGCTGCAACGACAAATATTAATATAAAACACCCATTTACCACCAAATTCGCACAACAAATCGCCAATTACCTGGCGATTGCCAGTCAGCCATTGTCTTTCTGTCAGGCTCTCGGCGCTGCCGGATAACGCCGTCAGTCAGACAGCTTCTGACAAGGCAGGCGCCGCCCCTGCTGGTCGCTCTCCCGGGCCAGGTCCAGCAAGGCCATCACCTCCAGGGCCTCGTCGGCCGGCACCGGGTTCTCCCCTTCTCCCCGGATGGCGGCGCAGACGCCGCGATAGTAGGCGCCGTAGTCCCCCGCCTCGCCAGCCACGGTCTGCTGCAGGAGCTGACCGTCCCGGATCTGGCTGAGCTGGCCGGGGGCGGGATCCACGCCCCAGTCCGCCGCCGGAGGCCGCTTGCCCTCCTTGAGCTGCTCCTCCTGCACGTCCATGCCGAACTTGATGAAGGAGCCCTGACTGCCGTGCACCACGAAGCGGGGCATCACGGCCGACACCAGACAACTGCCGTGCAGAATGACCCGCATCTCGCCATAACCCAGCACCACATGGAAGTAGTCGTCCGCCAGGGCCCCGGGGCGCTGCTTGCCCAGATCCGCCTGCAACCAGTCCGGCTGACCGAACAGCTGGAGCGACTGATCCAGGATATGAGGGCCGAGATCGAACCAGAGACCGGAGCCCGGGCCGCCCGCCTCGCGCCAGCGCTGGCGCACCTCGGGGCGATAACGGTCGAAGTGGGATTCGAACTGGGCAACTTGCCCCAGCGCCCCCTCCGCCAGCAGACGGCGCACCGTGAGGAAGTCCCCGTCCCAGCGTCGGTTGTGGAAGATGCTGAGCAGCCGCTGCTGCTTCTCCGCCAACTCGACCAGCGCCTTCGCTTCGGCCAGATCCAGGGCAAACGGCTTGTCGATCACCACGTGCTTGCCCGCCAGCAGGGCCTCGCGAGCGATGGGGGCATGGGTGTCGTTGGGGGTGGCGATCACCACCAGATCGAGGCTGTCATCGGCCAGCACCTGCTCCAGGGTGCCGACCCGGGTGCCGGGCAACGCGGCCTGTACCTTGGCGGCATCCCGGCTCACCACCCAGCGCAGGGTCAGGCCCGGGGTCGTGGCCAGGAAGGGGGCGTGAAAGGTCTGTCCTGCGAAGCCGTATCCCACCAGGGCGGCGTTGATTGTGTGGCTCATCCGGTTTTCTCCACGGGTCTGTGATCATGCGAGGCAGGCGGGTCGCCTGAAAAAGAGAAGGGGGCTCAAGGCCCCCTGAGTGTGCTCATCAGAGCACAGGATTTATTGCAAACACAAGCGCCGGCCCTGGCGGGTCATCAGCATCACCAGCGGGGGCAGCAGCAGCCACATATGCAGGGCCAGCTGGCTCAGGGGATCCGGCATCAGCCAACCGGTGATCCCCACCAGGGCGCCGGAGCCGCTCATCTGGAACAGGCCGAGCAGGGCGGCCGCAGTCCCCGCGCAGTGGCCGAAGGGGGCCAGCGCCATACCGGCGGCGGCGCCCAGGATCATCGCAAAGCCGATGCTGGAGAGGAACACCGGGCCCATCATGGCCAGCGGGTGCGGGATGTGCATGGCCAGGGTCAGGGTGATGGCGGAGAGCAGCAGCACCAGCAGGCCGATGCGCAGGGTCCGTCTTGGCCCTACCCGAGCGATGAAGCGCGGGGCCAGGAAGCAGGCCAGGATGTTGAGGGCCGCATTGGCGGTGAACCAGTAACTGAAGCCACTCATGTCCAGCCCCAGGGTTACCATCAGTTGTACCGGCGCCGCCGTCACGTAGGCGAGGATCACCGCCATCGCCAGCATGCACAGCGCCGCGTTGAACAGGAAGCTCGGGGAGCGCAGCACCGGGCTGTAGCGGGACCAGCTGATGAGCGGGCCAGCACTGCTGGTCTCCTCAGGACGGGTTTCCGGCATCCGCCACAGCAGCCAGCTACCGACCACCACGGCGTAACCGGCCATGAACCAGAAGTTCGCCGACCAGCCCGCCTTGGCGGTGAGCCAGCCACCCAGCAGGGGCGCCAGTGCGGGGATGAAGCAGATGGCACCGTTCAGATAGGAGATAATCTGACCGCTCTTCTTGGGGCCATAGCTGTCACGGACCACCGAGAAGGCGGCCACCGAGGTGGCGCAGGCCCCGAAGCCTTGCAGCACCCGCGCCAGCATCAGCTCGCCGAGGCTGGCGGCAAAGCCGGCTGCCAGGGCGCTCAGGCCGTAGAGCAGCACGCCCCCCAGGGCAATGGGTTTGCGCCCGTAGCGATCGGCGAGCGGCCCCACCAGCAGTTGCCCCAGCCCCATGCTGAACAGAAACCAGGTGATGGTGCCCTGCATCAGGGTCACTTCGGCCCCCAGCTGCTCGGCCATCTGGGGGATGGCAGGCAGATAGATGTCGATGGCCAGCGGGCTGAACAACACCAGGAGTACAAGCAAAAGAATCAATGGCATCAGTCACCTCAAGCCCTAGGAATATCGATTGGGCCGCGAGTCTACTGACTCAGAGTAATGAATTGAAATGGTATTTAATCACTTCGGTTATTCCCCACTGGAAACATGTATCTCTTCTACCTCTCAGGGGGTGGAACCAGGATCCCCCGTTGGCACCGGATCCCGGGCAATTGGCGCTTTTACTAAACCCCTCCCCCGCATAGAATGCGCAGATTATTTTTGCGGAGGTGTGTGATGAACAAGCTTGTCCTGGCAACAGGGAACCAGAAAAAGGTGAAGGAATTGGCCGCCATGCTGGCCGATATGAAGATCCAGGTGATCCCGCAGAGCGAGTTTGCAGTCTCCGATGCCGACGAGACCGGCACCACCTTCGTCGAGAATGCCATCATCAAGGCCCGCCACGCCGCCCGCGTCACCGGCCTGCCCGCCGTGGCCGACGACTCCGGCCTGGAAGTGGATCTGCTGCACGGCCGCCCCGGCGTCTACTCCGCCCGTTTTGCCGGTGCCGGTGCCAGCGACAAGGAGAACATCGACAAGCTGCTGGCCGAGCTCAAGGGCGCGCCGGATTACCTGAAAAGCGCCCGCTTCTGGTGCGTACTGGTCTACATGCGCCACGCCGACGATCCCACCCCCATTATCTGCCAGGCGAGCTGGGAGGGGATGATCATCGACGAGCCCCGCGGCCAGCACGGCTTTGGCTACGACCCGGTGTTCTTCGTGCCCGATCACGACTGCACCTCGGCCCAGATGCCAGCGGAGCTCAAGAACCAGCTCAGCCACCGTGGCCAGGCCCTGGCCAAGCTCAAAGCGGCCCTGGCGGCGGTCAACTAAAGCGCTGTCTCCCGCCGCGTTGTCATCTACAATGGGGGCCGTCGGCCCCCGTTTCGTTCGCGGCGCCCCGCCCGTTGTCACCGGCAACCAGGGCCACCCGACCCCTTTTGATTGTTGAATACTGGAAATCCCATGCTGCAACTCCCGCCCCTCTCCCTCTATATCCACGTGCCCTGGTGCGTCCAGAAGTGCCCCTACTGCGACTTCAACTCCCACGCCCAGAAGGGGGAGCTGCCCCACCTCGAGTACGTGGCGGCCCTGCTGGAGGATCTGGAGCAGGATCTGCACTGGGCCCAGGGGCGCCCCCTCTCCTCCATCTTTATCGGTGGCGGCACGCCGAGCCTGCTCTCCGTCGACGCCATGCAGGCGCTGCTGGACGGGGTGCGCGCACGCATCGCACTGACCCCGGACTGCGAGATCACCATGGAGGCCAACCCGGGCACGGTGGAGGCGGACAAGTTCGCCGGCTTCCAGCGGGCCGGTATCAACCGCATCTCCATCGGGGTACAGAGCTTCCAGCAGGAGAAATTGACCCGGCTCGGCCGCATCCACGGCCCTGAGGAGGCGCGCAAGGCCGCCGAACTGGCCCACGCCATCGCGCTTCCCACCTTCAACCTGGATCTGATGCACGGCCTGCCGGATCAGAGCCTGGACGATGCGCTCTATGACCTGCAGCAGGCCATCGACTGCGCGCCGCCGCACCTCTCCTGGTATCAGCTCACCATAGAGCCGAACACGGCATTCGCCTCCAAGCCCCCCACGTTGCCGGAAGATGACACCCTGTGGGACATCTACGAGCAGGGCCACGCCATGCTGACCGCCCGGGGCTATCAGCAGTACGAGATCTCGGCCTATGCCAAAGAGGAGTATCAGTGCCGCCACAACCTCAACTACTGGCGCTTTGGCGACTATCTGGGGATCGGCTGCGGCGCCCACGGCAAGGTGACGGATCTCGCGAGCCAGCAGATCCTGCGCACCGCCAAGGTGAAGCATCCGAAAGGTTATCTGGATCAGAGCCGCCCCTATCTGGACAGCCAATGGCAGGTGAGCGCGGACGATTTGCCCCTCGAGTACTTCATGAACCGGTTCAGACTGTTTGAACCCGCCCCCAAGGCGGAGTTCGAGGCCTACACCGGGCTGCCGCTGGAGCGGGTGGAGACGGTGCTGGACATCGCCCAGAGCAAGGAGCTGATCGAGGATCTCGGCGACAGCTGGCAGCTCACCCCCCTCGGCCATCGCTATCTCAACGTGCTGCTCGAGCTCTTTATGGACGAGTGAGCACGGGTTCACTCTCTTGCGGCAAGACCGCAAGTCAGCACCAGCGAATAGAACAACAATCAGGGCGCCATTGGCGCCCTGATTGTTTTAGCTGATGCCTTGCGGCAGAAACCCGCTCAGCAGCAGACGCATACCGTCTGCTGTTGGCCGGGCTCCCACCGCTTGCCGTGCTTGGCCTTGCGCTGATAGCTGCCCTTGCCCTTCTTGCTCGGTTCGACCCGGGCCTGGAACAGCGGCGAGGTGACCAGTGCCTTGAGGTGATTGTCCTGGATGATGCCACGCTGATGATCGCAGGCGGTGACGGCGGTCACCTTCTTCTTGGCCATATCGGCTCCTTGATGGGGTTGTCGTGTGTGCCCATCGCCCCTGCCACCACAGATCCGGGGCAGGCGGCGAAAAAACGTGCCGATTGTGCGCCTCTAGCCTCCCCCGCGCAAGGGGTCAGGCAGGACGGTAGACGACCCGCACCAGGCCGCTTGGCAGCAGGGTGCTGGAGACGGGAGCGAGCCGATCGGGCAGGCCCCCGAGAAGAGCGACACCCCGGCCCCCAGGGTGACCGGGACCCAGAACAGGGTCAGCTCGTCGACGACCCTGGCCTGCAAACCCTGGCGCACCAGATCGCCGCCATCCAGATAGAGGTGGCGGCTCCCCTCCTGCCACAGATCCTCAAGCACCTGTGGCAGCGCCCCCTGCCGGAAGGAGACGCGGTCACGGGGAGCGGTCGGGCGATGGGTCAGCACCACCACGGGCTTGTTCCCGTAGGGCCACTCGGGAAAGGCGCTCACGGTGTCGTAGCTGTTGCGCCCCATCAGCAGAGTATCCGTGCTCGCCATCAGGGTCGCATAGCCGGTCGCCTCCTGGCTGTCGCCGCCATAGGGTGCCAGCCACGCCAGATCCCCGCCCTCCCCCGCGATAAAGCCGTCGAGGGAGAGGGCGAGGAAGGCACTGACCCGGGGGCGCTGCAGCTCAGTGCTCATGGTCGTGATGCTCGTGGCGGGAGGGGGCGCCGGACTCCAGGGTCTCCAGGATGGCGCAGTGCTCCGCCGAACGCGGGCCGCCGCAGCAGATGTCGGAGAGCTCCCTCAGGTTTTCGCGAAAACGGGTCAGCTCCACGATTTTCTGCTCCACCTGTTCGAGCTTGGCGTCGGCCACCGCCTTCACCTCCTGGCAGGTGACCTTGGCCTTGTTGGTGTCGAGGGCGAGCAGCTCGCCGATGTCCGCCAGGGAGAAGCCCACCGACTTGGCGCGGATGATGAACTCCAGCCGCCGCCTGTCCTGCTCGCCGTAGAGGCGATAGCCGGACTCGTTGCGAAGGCCCGGCGAGATGAGGCCGTTCTTCTCGTAAAAGCGCAGGGTGTCCGCCTTCACCCCGCACGCCTTGGCCAGTTCCCCGATCCGATACATAACCGCACTCCCCCATGGCGTCTCGCCAGACATGTGGTACTCAATATAAGCCGGCCTCCACTATCGCCCCTTTGCCCGGCGATTGCCAGCCAAAGGCAGGAAAGGGGCAGCTAACCCGGTCCATCCCGGTCCTTTATCCCCAAAACACTGAAAAGACAAACGTTTCACAAAAAATCACCGGAAAACGTTTAACGCCGCATCCCACAAGGCTTTGTCTCTTTAAAAAATCCACCACGGCTCACATTTTTTGTGTAGAATACGCGCCCACAAGAGAGCGTCGCGTCAAGCGGGCATTTCCTAAAACGCTTTTGCCAACAGTCAGCCTTCTGGCGAGAGTGGTTTGCGAAATCCCCCACTTCCATTTATTTGGGGACTCTCTGTGTTGAGCCTCGCCTCCCATGGAACGGTCCCCGTTATGCTGAGGACGATAGAGTGATGGAACAAGCTCGACCCATTCGCCGCGCACTGCTGAGTGTGTCTGACAAGACTGGCATCCTGGAATTTGCCAAGGCACTCGACGCGCGGGGTGTGGCCCTGCTCTCCACCGGTGGTACCGCCAAGCTGCTGGCCGATGCGGGCCTGCCGGTCACCGAGGTCTCCGACTACACCGGCTTCCCCGAGATGATGGACGGTCGGGTCAAGACCCTGCATCCCAAGGTGCACGGTGGCATCCTCGGCCGCCGCGACCGGGATGACGCCATCATGACCCAGCACGCCATCTCCCCCATCGACATGGTCGTCGTCAACCTCTATCCCTTCGCCGCCACCGTGGCCAAAGCCGGCTGCACCCTGGAAGACGCCGTCGAGAACATCGACATCGGCGGTCCGACCATGGTCCGCTCCGCCGCCAAGAACCACAAGGACGTCACCATCGTCGTCAAGGCATCCGACTATGACCGCGTCATCGCCGAGATGGATGGCAACGGCAACAGCCTGACCCTGGCGACCCGCTTCGATCTGGCCATCGCGGCCTTCGAGCACACCGCCGCCTACGACGGCATGATCGCCAACTACTTCGGCACCCTGGTGCCCTCCTACGGCGAGAACAAGGAAGGGGATGAAGAGTCCCGCTTCCCGCGCACCTTCAACGCCCAGTTCATCAAGAAACAGGACATGCGCTACGGCGAGAACAGCCACCAGGCTGCCGCCTTCTACGCCGAAGAGCAGGCCGCGCCGGGCTCGGTGGCGAGCGCCACCCAGCTGCAGGGCAAGGCCCTCTCCTACAACAACATCGCCGACACCGACGCGGCGCTGGAGTGCGTGAAGGAGTTCAGCGAGCCGGCCTGCGTCATCGTCAAGCACGCCAACCCCTGTGGCGTCGCCATCGGTGACGACCTGCTGACCGCCTACGATCGCGCCTACCAGACCGACCCCACCTCGGCCTTTGGCGGCATCATCGCCTTCAACCGCGAACTGGACGGCGACACCGCCGCGGCCATCGTGGCCCGCCAGTTCGTGGAAGTGATCATCGCCCCCAGCATCAGCCAGGCAGCCCGCGACGCGGTTGCCACCAAGCAGAACGTGCGCCTGCTGGAGTGCGGTCAGTGGACTGCCCCGGCGCAAGGCTTTGACCTCAAGCGCGTCAACGGCGGCCTGCTGGTGCAAGAGCGCGATCTCGGCATGGTGACCCTGGGGGATCTGACCGTGGTCAGCCAGCGCCAGCCGACCGAGGCTGAACTGAAAGACCTGCTGTTCTGCTGGAAGGTCGCCAAGTTCGTCAAATCCAACGCCATCGTCTACGCCAAGAATGGCCAGACCATCGGCGTGGGTGCCGGCCAGATGAGCCGCGTCTACTCTGCCAAGATCGCCGGCATCAAGGCCGAGGATGAAGGGCTGACCGTGGCGGGCTCCGTCATGGCCTCCGACGCCTTCTTCCCGTTCCGCGATGGCATCGATGCCGCCGCTGCCGCGGGCATCTCCTGCGTCATCCAGCCAGGTGGCTCGATGCGCGACCAGGAGGTGATCGACGCCGCCAACGAACACGGCATGTGCATGGTGTTCACCAACATGCGTCATTTCCGTCACTGACAGCCCAGGGCCGCCGATGGCGGCCCTGCCTCTTTAGCACCGGACCCTTTCCACTGGCAGTGCCACCGCAGCGCCAGTGAACTCAGACAGAAGCGAGCGAGACGATGAAAGTACTGATCATTGGCAACGGCGGCCGTGAACACGCCCTGGCCTGGAAGGCCAAACACTCCCCCCTGGTGACCCAGGTCTTCGTGGCACCGGGTAATGCGGGCACCCAGCTTGAGCCGGGCATCGAGAACGTCGCCATCCAGGCCACCGACATCGAGGGCCTGCTGGCCTTCGCCAAGGCGAACCAGATCGGCCTCACCATCGTCGGGCCGGAAGCCCCCCTGGTGAAAGGGGTGGTCGATGCCTTCCGCGCCGCCGATCAGACCATCTTCGGCCCGACCGCCGCCGCCGCCCAGCTGGAAGGCTCCAAGGCCTTCACCAAGGACTTCCTGGCCCGCCACGCCATCCCCACCGCCGATTACCAGAACTTCACCGAGGTGGAGCCAGCGCTGGCCTATCTGCGCGAGAAGGGCGCTCCCATCGTCATCAAGGCCGACGGTCTGGCCGCCGGCAAAGGGGTGATCGTCGCCATGACCCTCGACGAGGCGGAAGCGGCGGTGCGTGACATGCTCTCCGGCAATGCCTTCGGCGATGCCGGCGCCCGGGTGGTGATCGAGGAGTTCCTGGACGGGGAAGAGGCGAGCTTCATCGTCATGGTGGACGGCGAGCACGTGCTGCCCATGGCCACCAGCCAGGATCACAAGCGCGCCTTCGACGGTGACACCGGCCCCAACACCGGCGGCATGGGGGCTTACTCCCCGGCGCCCGTGGTGACCGACGAAGTGCACCAGCGCGTGATGGAACGGGTGATCATGCCGACCGTGCGCGGCATGGCGGCCGAGGGCAACGTCTACACCGGCTTCCTCTACGCCGGCCTGATGATCGATGCCGAGGGCAACCCCAAGGTGATCGAGTTCAACTGCCGCTTCGGCGACCCCGAAACCCAGCCCATCATGCTGCGGATGCAGTCCGATCTGGTGGATCTCTGCCTCGCCGCCTGTGCCGGCCAGCTGGATCAGAAGGAAGCCGTCTATGACCCCCGTGCCGCCATCGGCGTGGTGCTGGCAGCGGGTGGCTATCCCGGCGACTACGGCAGCAACCACCCCATCAGCGGCCTGCCGGTGGACGAAGTGGCAGGGGAGAAGGTGTTCCATGCAGGCACCCGCCTGGAAGGACACACCAGCCTGACCCAGGGTGGCCGCGTGCTGTGCGCCACCGCCCTCGGCCACACGGTGCAGGAAGCCCAGCAGCGGGCCTATGCCCTGGCTGGTCGCATCCAGTGGGACGGCATCTTCTATCGCAAGGACATCGGCTGGCGTGCCATCGAGCGCGAGCAGGCCGAATAAGGGCCGGATCCCGATCACTCAAAGGGCCTGCAGGCCCTTTTTTGTTGCACAGCGCCTGCACTGACAGTGGAATCGTCCATGTATGATGACTTTAATAAACAAAAACACCACAAAAGCTCACATAACGTTAAAAAACCGATGCGTGATAAATAATGGCAGCATGATTCACTGCCTGCGGCCCCTTCCTGGGCCAGATGCGCGCCCTTGTATCCCTGCCGGAGGCGAGATCCGGTGGCTGTTCTCTTTCGGCTACATTCCCACAGCAATCCCCTGCACAATTCGTCACAATTGGTCGCACTTTCTTCATACAATGATCGCCCTTTCATGGCATCATGATGCGTGAAACCGCACTCAAATGAGTGCTATAACAACCTGCAATCTCGTCGTCTCATAAGGAAATCCCATGCTGAAAACTGTGCGTCCCCTGCTGCTGCCCCTGATGTTCGGCCTGATGGCCCTGCCTGCCATGGCCGGCGATCTGGAGCAGCCGATGAAGAAGATCGGCTTCAACTACAAGCAGGCCGTCAAGGCCGACGACGCGGCCACCATGGAGAAATACATCAAGGAGATGAAGGCCCAGCTGGACGTCGCCAAGGGCAAGAACATGCCCGCCGCCAAGAAGGAGAAGTTCCTGGAAGGCATGACCGAAGTGCAGACCGAGCTGGATGCCAGCCTGGCAGCCCTCCAGGCCGGTGACGAAGCCAAGGCGCGCGAGCACCTGGCCAAGGTCAACGACCTGAAGAAGGAGTACCACAACTATGCCAAGCAGAAAGGCTGATCCCTTCCACTGGGATGCTCTGGTGCGCCTCACCCACTGGGGTGTGGCGGCCATCTGTATCGGCAATCTCTGGCTCAACGAGGCGGGCGAGGAGTGGCACGAGCGGATGGGATACGCCGTCATGGTGCTCATCGGCATACGCCTGCTGTGGGGGCTCACCTTCGCTCGCGGCCACGCCCGCCTGCGCGCCCTCATCCCGAGCCGGGAGGATTTTCGCCATCAGGCCGACGCCCTGCGCGAACGGACCCCGCCCACCCCTGGCCATCACGGCAGCGGCAAGCTGGCGGTCTGGGCACTCTGGCTGCTGGTACTCGCCACCGCAGGGACCGGCTGGTTCCAGAACACCGAGACCGGCTTCGATCTGGGGGCGGACGACTGGCACGAGTGGTGCACCTGGGCACTCCAGGGCATGATCGCCCTGCACCTGTGCGCCATCGCCTACACCTCCTGGCGCCAGCGCAGCAACCTGGTCACCCGCATGCTGCCAGGGCGTCGTGCCCGGGCCAGTGCCGGGCAGCAGGAACCCAACGTCTGAACGTTCACGGGGCCCTGCGGGGCCCCTGTTCATCCCCTTCGCTACCCGCTTGACGGATCTCGCACCGATCTGCTCCCCTCTGCATCCTCCTGCTGCCACCGAATGGCATGAAAGCATTTTCATTCACATTTCTTCATTAATTCAGCTTGTTCGATTTTCAACCACGTCGATTTCATGAATGCTACGGAGCTGAACGAGGTTGTTTGTTGTCCGTTCGACTACACGACAGTGATACGTCAATAACAAGATCTAAGGGAAAATCGTCATGCACAACACACTGTTTCGAACCGCCCTGCTGGCGGCGGCACTCGGCTCTTTCAGCCACACTGCCAGCGCCGAAGGGGTCATGGTTCACCTGTTCCAATGGAAGTTCAACGACATCGCCAACGAGTGCGAGACCGTGCTCGGGCCCAAGGGGTTCGGTGGCGTCCAGATCACCCCACCCGCCGAGCACAAGCAGGGCAGCCAGGTCTGGTGGACCGTCTATCAACCGGTCAGCTTCAAGAATTTCAACAGCTTTGGCGGTAGCGAGGCAGAGCTCAGGAGCATGATCGCCCGCTGCAACGCGGCCGGGGTCAAGGTCTATGCCGACGCCGTCTTCAACCAGCTGGCATCGGGTTCCGGCACCGCCACCGGCGGCGGCAGCTACAACTCGGGGCAATACCAATATCCCCAGTTCGGCTACAACGACTTCCACCACAGCGGCGACATCACCAACTACGGCGACAGCAACAACGTCTGGAACGGCGCCCTCTACGGCATGCCGGACCTCAATACCGGCTCATCCTACGTCCAGGATCAGATCGCCACCTACATGAAGACCCTGCTCGGCTGGGGCGTGGCGGGCTTTCGCATCGATGCGGCCAAGCACATGGCGCCGGCCGATGTGAAGGCCATCCTCGACAAGGCGGGCAGCCCCAGGGCCTACCTGGAGGTGATCGGCGCAGGCGGGGAGTCCCCCGACATTCAGCCGGGCCGCTACACCTATATCGACACCGTCACCGACTTCAAATACGGCACCGATCTTGCCGCCAACTTCAATGGCCAGATCAAGAACCTCAAGACCCTGGGCGAGAGCTGGGGCCTGCTCCCCTCCAACAAGGCCTTCGTCTTCGTGGTCAACCACGACCGCGAACGCGGCCACGGCGGTGGCGGCATGCTCACCTTCATGAGCGGTGCCCGCTACGATCTGGCCAACACCTTCATGATGGCCTGGCCCTATGGCTGGAAGCAGGTGATGTCGGGCTATCGCTTTGAAAACATGGGCACCTATGAAACCGACAAGGGGGCGCCGGGCAGCACGCCCTGCACGGACAGCCAGTGGAACTGCGAACAGCGCCGACCGACCATCATGAACATGGCCCTGTTCCACAACCGGACCGAAGGCCAGCCCGTCAGCAACTGGTGGGACAACGGCAACAACCAGATAGCCTTCAGCCGCGGTGACAAGGGCTTCGTCGCCATCAACAACGAGAGCGGCAGCCTGGTAGCCTCGGTGCAGACCGGCCTGCCGGCCGGCGAGTACTGCAACCTCCTGGGGGGCAATGACTACTGCAGCGGCGGTTATGTCACCGTCGATGGTAGCGGCAAGGCCAGCCTGAACGTCCCCGGCATGAAGGCGGCCGCCATCATCGCCGGTTGCACCAAGGCCAGCCCCTGCGGCGGTTCCGTCCTGCCGGGCAACAAGTTCAGCAGCATGAACCTGCGCGGCACCCACAACGCCTGGGGCAACACCCCCATGACCGTCGATGCCAACCGTGTCTGGTCCGCCACCCTCACCCTGACCGGCACCGGTGACGCCACCGGTGCCCAGCGCTTCAAGTTCGACGTCTTCGGCAACTGGGCCGAGAACTACGGCGACAACGAAGGGGATGGCATCGCCGACAAGGGCAGCAGCAAGGATATCCTGGTCAGC
The DNA here is from genome assembly GCF_002934285.1 of Aeromonas sp. ASNIH1. Taxonomy (NCBI): domain Bacteria; kingdom Pseudomonadati; phylum Pseudomonadota; class Gammaproteobacteria; order Aeromonadales; family Aeromonadaceae; genus Aeromonas; species Aeromonas sp. ASNIH1. The sequence continues at coordinate 2,307,173 of NZ_CP026228.1, forward strand.
GGGGCGGGCACCTACCGCATCACCCTGAGCGAGAGCGATCTGCGCTACACGGTCACCCCCCTCACCAGCAACCAGGCACCGGTCGCCGCCCTCTCTCCCAAAACCCTCAGCGTCAAGGCGGGGGAGAGCGTGGTGTTCGACGCCTCCGCTTCCAGCGATGATGGCGGCGTGGTGAGCTACAGCTGGTCCAGCGGGGGCACCGCCACCACGGAGACAGTCCGGTTCGATACCCCGGGTACCCATACCGTGACGGTCACCGTGACCGATGCGGAAGGGTTGACCGCCAGTGCCAGCGCCACCGTGACCGTCACCGACGACAACGGCACCTACGCCAGCGTACTGCCCACCCTGAACTTCCGCGGTACCCCCAATGCCTGGGGATCCCTTGCCATGACGCTGATCGCCGACAATCAGTGGGAAGCCCTTGTCACCTTCGACGGTCAGACCAACCAGCGCTTCAAGTTCGACGTCAAGGGGGACTGGACCCAGAACTACGGCGACACCAACAAGGACGGCGTGGCCGAACTGACCGGCAGTGACATCCTCACCCCGGTCATCGGCCAGTACCGGATACGTTTCAACGATCAGACCCTGCAATACAGCCTGACTCCGGTGAGCGTCACCTATGCCAAGAATGTCGCCAGCCTCAACATTCGCGGCACCACCAACAACTGGGGTACCACCCCCATGTCCCTGGTCGGGGATCACCTCTGGCAGGCCAGCGTCACCTTCACCGGCAGCGGTGATGGCAACGGCGGCCAGCGTTTCAAGTTCGACGTCAAGGGAGACTGGACCCAGAACTACGGCGACACCAACAAGGATGGCGTGGCCGAGCTGGCCGGGGCAGACATCACCACGGCAGTGGTCGGTGCCTATGTGGTGCGCTTCAACGACCAGACCCTGGCCTACAGCCTGAGCGCCCAGTAAGGCTGGACACACGCCAGGGCCATTTTGCCCCGGCGCCGAACCAGGCCTCCCGCCATCGGCGGGAGGCCTTTTTCATGGCTCCATGACCCGTTCCCCGCCAGCCTGTCGGCAGGCATACTGATCCTTCATCCCCATGCAGGAGCACATATGAAACAGTTGAACACCCTCAAGGCCGAGGGACGGATCGAGGAAGCCCGTCAGCACGGTCTGCTGCAACTCATCGCGCACCCGGCCCACGCCGAGCTGCATTACGAAGTGGCCGGACTGCACGACATGCTGGGGCGAGAGGCCGAGGCCATTCCCCTCTATCAGAAGGCCGTGTCGCTGGGGCTTGGCGAGGCGTCGCTGCGTGGGGCCCTGCTTGGACTTGGCAGCTCCTATCGCACCACGGGCCGTCATGCCGAGGCGCTGGCCACCTTTGACGAGGCCCTGGCCCGCTTCCCCGATGCCGTGGAGTTCAAGGTGTTTCGTGCCATGACCTGCTACAACCTGGGGCGCAGCAAGGAGGGGATGGAGACGCTGCTGGGGATCCTCGCGACCACCACCACGGATCCCGCCCTGCTTCCCTACCGGCGCGCCATGGCGCTCTATGCCGAGGATCTGGACAGACGCTGGTGAGCGCCAGAAACGACAAAGCCGCTCAAAAGAGCGGCTTTGTCTGAAAATGGTGGCCCCTGGGGGACTTGAACCAACGACCAATCGATTATGAGTCGACTGCTCTGACCAACTGAGCTAAGGGGCCATTGATGCTGGTTAGCGGCGTGGATTATATTAACCAAACAATATCAATCACTTGAGTTTTGTGACTGTATTATCTTGCCTCAAGTCGTATCCGGTAGCTTCACTCCAAGTACACTTGAAAGTACACTTTGAAAATATTGAAGTGCACTTAGCGAGGTTGCCATCCAATGCCATTGACTCACAGCGAAGTAAACGCGCTACCCGCGAAAAAGAACCCATATTTTCAGACTGACGACAATCGCACCCGAGGGGAAGGGAGATTAGGGGTACAGGTATTCCCTAGCGGCACAAAGACCCTGACGTTTCGCTATAGGCGAGATGGGAAGTGGGCATTTATACCGCTTGGTAGCTTCCCAAACCTCAGCCTTGCCGATGCCCGCGAAAAGGCCAAGGCGTTTGGCCAGATGATCCGTGATGGCCTAGACCCCAAAGATGAGCTGGCTCGTCAAGCAAAGGAGCGGGAGCAAGAAAAGCGGGAGCGTGAGCAGCAAGGAACCATTGAGCAGTTATTCAAAAGCTATACCGAGCAGATGAAGAAGGACGGGAAGCGCACCCATGAGGCTGTATTGGTGGCTTTGGAGAAAGAAACCTATCCAGTGATCAAACCCACGACCAAAGCCAAGGACGTGACCCCGCACGACATCAAAGTGATCCTGGCGCATATGATTCGCCGTGGTGCTGATACCCAATCCAATCGTGTCAGAAGTTACCTGATGGCGGCGTTTAATTACGGCCTCAAGCATGACAACGACCCCGCCAACTTCATAGACGATGCCAAATTTGGCTTGGTGCTTAATCCGGTGGCTGCCATACCCAAGCAAAAGGCCGCCGAGCGTGTCGGGGAACGCTTCCTGACGTGGGCAGAGGCTCGCAAATTGCTTGATGATATGGAGCAGTCCACTAGCCTAGGCTTGACCCTGCGTAGCCTGATCCGGCTTTGTTTCTTCACGGGTGGCCAACGCCCTTATGAACTGGCCGCCTCACGCTGGGCAAGTATCGACTGGGAAGCCAAAACCTTGACCATTACCGCCGAGCTTTCCAAGAATGGCCGCCCTCACTTGATCCCACTCACTGATAGCGCCTTGCGGGTGTTGAGAGAGCAGCAAGCGGCAACGGGGGATAGTCCCTTTATCTTTGCCCACGCCACCAAGCCGAGCGAACCAATGCCGATGGCTTCACTTAGCCAAGCGATTGATCGTTACCGCAAACGCGCCGAGATGGCGCACTTTATCCCCCGTGATTTCCGCCGAACCTGTAAAACTCTGATGGGCGAGCTGGGCATAGCCAAAGATCTGCGCGACCGCCTACAGAACCACGCCCTGAATGACGTATCCAGTAAACACTATGACCGCTATGAGTATCTTCCAGAAAAGCGGCGAGCCTTGGAGCTATGGGAGCGGCGGTTGTTGGATCTGGCAGCGGATACTGTGATTTCCGTTAACTTCGGGGGGCGTGGGTTATCTTCCTGACGCCAAAGGCGTTACTATGCTGATTAGTTATCGCCATGTTAAGGCTGGCATAGCTGATGCAAATCAATGGGGGATTACCGGATAATGCGCATATTACCGATCTTATTTGTCCTGAGTACAGCTACAGTGGCCTCTGAGGAGGTGATTGATATGACGCCCTTCACCGCAAAGCTAAGGAAGGTGCGAATAAGTCATATGGCACGAGAGCATTTACTGGTAACCCATTGATATTAAATGACTAAAATTTTCATTTTTTGTTCGTGGGATACTTGTTCGCACTTTCCCTAGGCTGTGGGTCAGGCCACTCTTGGCATCGACACCAATGTGGGCCTTCATGCCAAAGTGCCACTGATTGCCTTTCTTGGTCTGATGCATCTGCGGATCGCGTTGCTGCTCTTTGTTCTTGGTCGAGCTGGGTGCCTCAATGATGGTGGCATCGACCAAGGTGCCTTGAGTCATCATGACGCCTGCTTCGGCCAGCCAGCGATTGATGGTCTTGAACAATTGGCGGGCCAGTTGATGCTGCTCCAGCAGGTGGCGGAAATTCATGATGGTGGTGCGGTCCGGCAAGGCGCTATCCAGGGATAACCGGGCAAACAGACGCATGGAGGCGATTTCGTACAGAGCATCTTCCATCGCGCCATCGCTCAGGTTGTACCAATGCTGCATGCAGTGAATGCGTAGCATGGTTTCCAGCGGATAAGGTCGCCGGCCATTACCAGCCTTGGGATAAAACGGCTCGATGACTTCCACCATGTTTTGCCATGGCAGAATCTGCTCCATGCGGGACAAGAAAATCTCTTTTCTGGTCTGACGGCGCTTACTGCTGAATTCACTGTCGGCGAAGGTGAGCTGATGACTCATGATGAACCCTTTTTCATGGCTCCAGATGACAAACATGATCTCATATCAGGGACTTGTTCGCACCTTCCCTAGCAATGGGCAGATTTGGAGCATCATCTCGTATGTTGGGCTTCGCTACGCTCTGCGCCAACCGACACGAAATGAAGCCAACGTTTAACGCGAAACGTATCTGCATATTTGTTTTACCGAGCGATCTAATCCATGTTTATCCCGCTTTGGTTGATGTGAACATGCTCATCGGCTGGGCTTCGTTAGGTTCTGCACCAACCGGCAAAAAACACGCTACCGCCCCTGAATTTCAGCCTCCAGCCTGCTGCGCTTTCCCTGTGGCTCCGGTCTGGTTCATGGCTGACTCCGACAAGAGGTGATCCTGATGGCCATGTTACCGAACGGAGCTGGTTAGGGAAGGGGGATCGGGCGATTTCTCGGGCAAGATCAATAAATTGGGGGGCCCGCGGGGCCTGCGTCAGGTTGGATAAGAAGGCTCTCAAGGTGCAACGCTTTCCCGCTTTCCCGCTTTCCCGCTTTCCCGCTTTCCCGCTTCCCGCTCAACGCTCAACGCTCAACGCTCAAGGCCTAACGCCCAATATTCACGGTGTATGGATGGGGGAGTGAGGTCATTGCCCTGCCGAGTGCCATGCGGTGCAGCCGAGAGGGGTGGCCTGGCACGGGCGAGCAGGTGGTTGGGAGGGGGCGAAAGAGCCGCGGGTTCAGTCGAGGACTCGAATTTGAAACCCGCTCAGACGCCCATGCACCACCCAAAAGAGGGGCCCGCTGCCGGTGGCGGCAGGGGCCCGTTTTCATTGTTAGCGCACGGTCTTTGGGTCTGGTTTCCTCCGTGAAGGCTTAGCGGGCCAGCAGGGGTTGGCTGCTGGTCAGGGTGGTGCTGGTTGGCCGGGTGGCGGGATGCTGCTGGAACTGGCGCACCAGCCGCTCCAGGTTCCCGAGCAGCTTCACGAGGGCAATGATGCCCTGCACGGCGTGGCGGCTGCCCTGGCTGGAGTCATCGGCCAGACGCTTGATGTCCAGCACGCTGTGATGGATGTCCTGGGTGACCAGGGATTGCTCCTGCATTGCCTGGGCTATCTGGTTGCTGCCTGCGGTCACCTGCAACAGGCGTTCGCTGATCTGTTGCAGGATATCGCCAGTGGCGGCGGCCTTGAGGCGGCAACTGGCGGAGAGCTGTTCCCCTTGCGCCATGGCCTGCTGGGCATCGTCGGCGCTGGCCTGCAAGAGGCTTATCATCTGCTGGATCTCGCCGGTGGAGGATTGGGTCTTGATGGCCAGGGTGCGGATTTCGTCCGCCACCACCGAGAAGCCGCGACCGGACTCGCCCGCCCGGGCCGCCTCGATGGCCGCATTGAGGGCCAGCAGGTTGGTCTGGTTGGCGATGTTGTTGATGACGTCCAGGATGCCGTCGATGGCGCGGCACTGGCTGGCCAGCGCCTCTATCACGGCGCGGGAGGTGAGCAGCTCGCCGTGAACCCCTTCCACCGCCGCCACGGTATCGAGCACGCTGCGATTGCCCTCCCGAAACAGCACGGCGGTGTTGTCCAGGCTGTCCGAGGAGGCGCTCGAGCTGTGGGAGACTTCGCGAATGGACGCCGTCATCTCGGTGATGGCGGTCGCGACCTGGTTGGTCTGGGCCTGCTGTTGCTGCAGGTTGCCGGTGATGGACTCGGCATTGTTCAGATCCGTCTGCGCCGCCTGCACGATCTGCTGGCAGGTCTGCTGGGTGCGGGCCAGCACCGCATTGAACTCGGCCTGGTTCATCTTCATGGCGAGCTCGACGGCAGCCAGACGATCGACCCGGCCGGTATACAGCAGTTGCATCAAGGGGTTGTCGAAACGGTGGCGGGTCAGGGTCTCCAGCCGGGCGAGGCGCCGGGAGAGGGTCTGGCAGATGACGAGCGCAACCACCAGGGGCAGGGCGCCGATGAGCAGAGGCCAGCCCGGGCCGTGCTGATAGCCGAGGGTGACCAGACTGGCCAGCAGCGCCATCAGGCAGAGGTGGATCCCCAGGGTGTGGCAGCAGGGAGGCAGGCGCAGGGCCCGGGGGGTCTTGCCGCGGCGCATCTCGTCATAGACCCGCTCCGCACGCTGCTTGATCGCGTCGTCCGGCGCCGTGCGCACCGACTGGTACTCCACCACCTTGCCGCTTGCGTCCTGAATGGGGGTGACGAAGGCGTTGACCCAGTAGTGATCCCCGTTCTTGCAGCGGTTCTTGACCGGGCCCATCCAGCTTTTGCCTTCCCGCAGATGGCGCCACATGTCGGCAAACGCCTGGGGCGGCATGTCGGGGTGGCGGACCAGGTTGTGGGGGGCCCCTTGCAGCTCCTCCAGGGTGAAGCCGGCTATCTGGCAGAACTCGTCGTTGGCATAGGTGATGCGGCTCTCCAGATCCGTGGTGGAAATCAGGTTCTGGTGCGACGGGTAGAGGCGTTCACGCTGGGTAACGGGTTGATTGACTCTCATGGTACTTCCTGCCTGACAGAGGAAAGAGAGTCTGGTTGCAATTCGTACACCAGAGTGCCCAAAAACGCTTAAATTGCGTTCTATATGTCTCTTTTGTGCTCAAAGCCCGTTGATGGGGGAACATGGCCCGGGCTCGCGTCCGCCCCTGCCGTCAGGATTCGCTTTTTGGGAGCCGTTTTGGCAATGGCGGGGCGGGTTTCGCAATTTGGCAAGGCGGGGCCGGGGCCTCCGCCAGCCTCAGGCGGGCAGATCCGGCTCGCTGACCGGGGCCGGCATCTGGGTCTCTATCTGCAGGTGGGTGGAGAGCAGGGTCTTCAGATCCTGCAGGTACTCCTCTAAAGGGGGCTCGTCCAGCAGCAGGGCAAGCTCGTTGCCGATGGGGGTGAGCCGGTAATAGAGCAGGGTGAGGTTGCTCTGGCGTTGGCGCAGACGCCAGCGTTGGTTGCCAAAGGCCAGCTCGACCCCGTCGGCGGGCAGGGGGCCGGATTCGAGTTCGCCACGGTGCAGCAGCCCGAGATCGCACAACAGCAGCAGGGCGCTGTAGGGCACCCGGTATTTGCCGAGCCCCATCCGGGTGACCTTGGCGCGACTGAGCAGGCTGGCCCCCTTGTGCATGCCCAGCAGCAGGCGCTGCTCGTCGCTGCCCTCGTAGTGGCAGGAGAGGGCGCAGATGCGCTGGAACAGCTGGGCTTCGCGCTGGGTCATCTCCTTGAGGGTGTTGAGGGCCCGGATGGAGAAGCGGCCCGGTGTCGCCACTTCCAAGGCGAAGATGCGACCCCACAACTGCTGCATGGGGGTCATGCTGATGTCTTCGGCCAGTTGCAGGAAGCGGGTGAGCCAGTCGCTGTCTATCTCGCCGCCGGCTGCAGTCTCTTCGCAGTGGCGCGCGGCCATCACCATGATGGATTCCAGATTGCGCTGGCGTGTGGCCTGCTCCGCCAGCTGGCGGAAGGTGGCGCGCTGCTCGAAGGTGCTGTCGCTGTTGCGGGTGAGCATGCCATCGATGCCGCGGCTGCGGGCCAGGCGCAGGGTCTGCTCCTGGCTGCTCAGGATGGAACTCTCTTTCTTGGGGGGCAGGTCAGCCATGCTGGCTCCGTGATGGCAAGGTCTGGTAGTGAATGTTACTCCAACCAGATCCATGAACAATCCCTTTGCCGGGGTCGTCACGGGATAAAAAATGGCCTCCCGGGGGAGGCCATCAGGGGCTCACTCTTCGTAGACGCTGACCTCGACCGCGTCCATGGAGTAGGAAGCGGTGGCCATCTCGTGGCTGGAGCTGACGGTGTGCATCTTGCCCTTGACCCAGATGGCGTCCCAGAGGTCATCCACCGGCGCCCCCTTGGGGTAGCTCACGTAGATCACCTGGTTGGTGGGCGGGGGCGGCACGTGAATGCAGGCGCCAAAGTAGGGGACCAGCAGGAAGGCTGTGATGGTCTTGGCATCCCCTTCCAGGGGCACTACGAACCCGGGGATCCGCACCTCCTGATTGTCCAGCTTCTTGTTGACGCCCCCCACCGGCTGCGGCACCGAGGAGAAGTCGCCATCATGGCTGACCTGGGGCGGTGGCAGCAGTTTTTCCCCCTCCGGGATGAGGATATCCCAGTCGATGGTCTTGTAATCTGCAGCCATGGCAGGCAGCACCAGCAGGCTGGCCAGCAGCGCCACTATTTTCCACTTCATCATCTGTTCTTCTCTCTTGGTCGGATGCGTCGGGTCAGACGCGAATGCTCATGCCGTCGCTCAGGCTGTAGCGGTAAGCGCGGGCGGCAGGCAGCAGCCCGATCACCATGCCCGCCAGCCAGACCAGGCCCAGCAGTTGCCACTCATAGGCGCTCGGCAGACCCAGGCTCATTTGCAGGCCATAGTGGCTGAGCAGCCAGGGGCTAGCAAGCCCCTGACCGAGATAGAGCGCGGCCACCCCGAGGGCGATGCCCGCCGTGGTGAGCGCCATCGCCTCCAGCGCCAGCAGCAGGAAGAGGTGGGCAGGGCCCGCCCCCAGGGAGCGCAGAATGGCGAGCTCGCGGCGCCGCTCGTTGAGGCCGGCGAGCAGGGTGGTCAGCATGCCGATGAGGCCCGCCACCACCACGAAGCCCGCGATCACCGACAGGGCGGTCTCCGCCACGCTCATCAGCCCCCAGAGCTCCTGCAGGGCGGCCCCCGGCAGGATGGCCATCAGGGGCTCCCTGGGATAGGTGTTGACGCTGCGTTGCAACTGGAACGCCAGGATCCGGTTGCTCAGCCCCACCATGAAGGCGGTGATGGTCTTGGGGGTGAGATCCAGCGCCATCGCCTGTTCCGGGGTCACGTTCTTGCTGTGACGACCGGTGTCCCAGCCCAGATGGATCGCCTCTATGCCCGCCAGCGGCACATGAATGGTGCGATCGATGGGGGTGCCGGTGGGGGCCAGGATCCCCACCACCTTGAATGGCATGTTGTCGTGCTGGCTGAACGAGGTGTTGCCGGCGCCATGGGCGATGACGATGGATTGATCCAGGTGATAGCCGAGCTTTTCGGCCACCTGGGCACCCAGCACCGCTTCAAACGGTGTTTCGAAGGGGCGACCTTCGCGCAGGACGAGCGCCTGCTGCTGGCCGTACTTCAGGTGGGTGAAGTAGTCCCCATTGGTGCCGAGCACGCGAAACCCCTTGTGGGAGTCGCCAAGGGAGAGGGGGATGGTCCAGGCGATACCGGGCCTGGCCTTGATGGCCTGGTAGGAGTCCCAGCCCACGTTGTTGGTGGGGTTGCCGATGCGAAACACCGAATAGAGCAGCAGGTTCACCTGGCCGGAGCGGGCGCCGACGATGAGATCGGTGCCGGAGACGGTGTTGGCGAAGCTGTCCCGTGCCTGACTGCGCACCCGCTCCACCCCGAGCAGCAGGGTGACGCTGATGGCGACGGCCAGCAGGGTGAGCCCGGCGGTGAGGCGACGGGCCCAGAGACTTTGCAGGGCGAGTTTCAGCATGAGAGCCTCCGCAGTGAAGGGGAGATGGCCGGACGGGCTGCGAGATGATGGCGTGTGGTCATGCCGCCCTCCGGTTGAGCTGTTGCAGGTTCTCCACCCGGGGGAAGAGGGGCTCCAGATAGGGATCGTGACTGACGAAGACCAGGGTAGATCCCTGTTTGTCGCACTCCTCGAACAGCAGCCGGATGAAGGCGGCCCGGTTGTCGGTGTCCAGGGCCGAGGTGGGCTCGTCGGCGATCACCAGAGGAGGGGAGCCTATCAGGGCGCGGGCGGCGGCGACTCGCTGCTGCTGGCCGATGCTGAGGGCGTGGACGGGGCGATGGAGTGCCTCATCCGGCAGTTGCAGTTCTGCCAGCAGGCGGCGCGCCTCCTGCTCGGGGCTCCCTGTCAGGCGGGCCCGCTTGGCGGGTGAAAAGGTGAGGGCAGCGGTGACGTTGTCCTGCACCGAGAGAAACGGCAGCAGATTGAACTGCTGGAAGATGTACCCCAGATTGGCCGCCCGGAACTGGTCACGAGCGCGGCTGGAAAGCCGGGCCAGGGGCTGGCCCAGCACCTCCAGGGTGCCGTGGTTGGCGGTCTGGATACCGGCCAGCAACCCGAGCAGGGTGGACTTGCCACAACCCGATGGGCCCTTGATGAAGACGCGCTCACCCTCGTGGATGCGAAGGGCGGGCAGATCGAGGACGGCTTCGTGACCCGGCCAGGCAAAGGCCAGATCACGGATCTCAACCACGGCATGTTTCATGGTGTTACCAGCCCAGTTTGTTGGCGGACGGAGTCAGTTCGGCGGCGGTCTGGCCGGTGGGCAGTATGCCCTGCACGCTCAGCTTCTCCAGGCTCGGGTAGAGGCTGAACAGGGTGGCCTCGAGACCGGTGAGCTTGGCCGGGGTAGCGCAGGTGTAGGTGTACATGGCCCCCATGTCCGCATGGCCCGCGTCGTCGTGATGGTGTTCATCGTGAGCGCCATCAGCCTTGTCGTGCTCGTGCTCGTGCTCATGGTCATGGTCATGGTCATGATCTTCCTTGGCGGCCTGCAGCTCTTGCTGGGTCAGCTTGCAGCCGGCGGCCGGGTCGAAACGGAAGAGGGCGTCGGGCTGCTGGAGGCGGGCCACCGCCTTGGCATACTGCGCTTTCTCCTCATCGGTGTTGGCGGCATGCTCGAAGCCCACCAGATCGGCGGCAGGGGCCTGCAACTCGATCATCAGCTGGTTGCCGTCGAGTACCAGGTTGAGGTGGCCGTGACCGTGCTCATGGGCACCGTGGCTGTGGCTTTCGTGTTCGTCGTGATGGGCCTGGGCGCCGAAGGCGGCAGCGGCCAGCAACAGGGTGACTGCTTTCATCGTTAATCCTTTTGAATAAATAGAGAAAAGATTGGTTCAAAAAAAGAAACAATGAAGGGGCGGCGGGGCGCGGATACGGCGATGTCCCGTGGTGCCGGTGGCCGCCCTCGGTTGGGGAGTGCCGATATACCGGTCGATGCCAGAGGAGAGGGGAGGGAGTACGGGGGTCGGCGTCAGTGCCAGCTTGCCATCCAGATGCAGGACGCAGAGGGTGCAGGCATGACCGTGATCGGGCAGGGCAGCTTCAAGAGGGTGCTGTGCCAGCACCGGTTGCATCCACAACCAGCCCAGCAGCAACACCCAGATTGTCAGTGTGGAACGACCCATAGACCCTTGTGGAAAGGGCGCCATCAGCGCCCTTCTCTCTGATTCAGAGATGGGACTGGATGAGCCCCATCACCTTGGTTATCTCGGCGGCATTGAGCTGGCCATCTTTGGCAAACAGCACCTTGCCCTCTTTATCCAGCAGTATGATGGCCGAACTTTCCGGGGTGAGCGCCCAGGCGTTGCGGGCCATCCCCTTGGCATCCAGCACCATGGCGGACCAGGGGAACTCTTTCTTGCTGTCCTCGGCACTGCTCTTCACGAAACCGGACGTGCCCCAGATGGCGTCATTGCTGTTGATGATGGTGACGGTCTGGTACTTGTCGTGGGGCAGCTTGGCCGCCTTGATCGCCTCGATCATGGGGGCATTGAGCTCCTTGGCGCTGGAGCGACCCGCAATGTGCTGGATCAGGAAGACCTTGCCGGTCAGGACCTTGCTCTGCCAGGGCTGATAGCTGATCTCCTTCTCCTTGAGCACCAGCTCCCCCTTGTCGCTGATGTTGACCAGCGGTACCTGGGTTGATTCCTTGATGTTGTGGGCCATGACCAGGGTTGGCAGCAGCGCCAGAGTAAGCACGAGATGTTTCATCCGGATGACACTCCTTTGTGATGTTATAACGATTTTTGGGTCGAGGGAATGGGACCCTGAACATCCTAAACTGATCGGATCTGTTTAAAAAGTGTTAAATAATGCAGGGTGCGACGGTGATCTTGTCAACATGGGCGCCATCCCCCCAATGACGGCGGCAAGGATGGCATGTCATCCATCAAAAGCAAGTGATGGTCAGAAGAGGCTAGTAGAGCGGTTCACTGATCAAGGGAATCTGGGCCATGGTCATCTGCTGGGCCAGCAGGGGAGAACCGGTGAGCAGCACGTGGCGCTGATTGCCGATCACCAGGGTGTCTCCCTCAAGGCCGCTGTCGGCCGTGATGGCGAGCCAGGCCGGCGAGACGCTGCCGATGCTGATGTTCGGATAGATGATGCTGAGGCTGTACTGGGGCGCCAGCTCCGCCAGCAGACTGGCCATGAGCAGCGCCTTCTCGTCGCTGTCGGCCTTGTTGTCCTGCAGGGCCTGCAAGGGCGGAGCGAAGTGGTCCATCTGCTCGGGCGGGGTGGGGATGCCGCTCAGCCACTCCTGCAGCAGGGTGACGCTGGTGGCGAGATCCTTGGCCGAAAACTGCTGTGCCAGGGGTTTGAGGTCTCCCTTGAACTGATAGAACAGCTGGGAGTAGTTGGGGCGCACACAGGGCAGCTTCTGATTGGCCGGGTGAACGCAGGGCTGGACCCGCATCTCGTAGAAGGCGTCCTCCTGATATTGCCGGTAGGCCTGCCAGAACTGGGCGGATTCGAGGCTGCTGTCGTGCAGGGTAAAGGCCTGTTCCAGGTTGCGGAACTTGGTGGCCGTCTCCGGGCTGTGCTGGTTGATCTGGTTGATGCTGTTGTAGAGGCGTGGACTGATGTAGGAGTAGAGTGTTTCCAGCGGGAAGTTGAGGGCGGTGTCGAGCTGTGTCATCTCGTGACGGCTGGCTGAAAAGGTGCGCTCATCCGCCGTCAATTGCAGGTGCTTTTGCTGACCATCTGCAGATTGCCACTGCCAGCTCAGGTTGATCTCGTTGGCCTGCGCCATGGTGCCGAAGAGCAGACTGCACAGAAAGCCTTGTGCCAGTTTCATGGTGCGCCTCCGCCTGGGTTGATAATAAACAACTAGGTGAGTGACCGGCATTTGGATTGGTCTGGTGACAGATATATTGGTAATTATCTGATCTGACTTTAAATTTAATTCAGGAAATAAGTCATGGGGGAAATCATCATGAAGCTTGTTTCACGGTTTCTGCTGATATTGGTGGCCACGCCGGCGCTGGCGGGGCAGGTCATCGTCAATCAGGGATTGTCCAGCGCGGATACCTTCGCCCTGCGGGATCAGCTGGCCCGGGAGCATGAATGGCAGGAGTGGCTGCGATTCCAGCAGGCCATCAAGTGGCTGGAGGTGCTGCCGGTCAACTGCGATCTGGTGGGAGGTGCCGGTCAGGAATATCGCTGCGGCGATGACTATTACCGCCCCTATCGGCAAAATGGGCGCGACCTCTATATCCAGGGGGATCCCCCCGGAGCGTCCCCGCAACGACCAATAAAAAAGGCGCCATAAGGCGCCTTTTTTGCGAGGAATACGCTTATTTTGCAGCGTAACGCTCGGCAGAGGTCTTGATTTCGGCTTCGGCAGCGGCCTTGTCGCCCCAACCTTCCACCTTGACCCACTTGCCCGCTTCCAGCTCTTTGTAGCGCTCGAAGAAGTGCTGGATCTGGGCTTTCAGCAGCTCGGGCAGATCGTTCACATCCTGGATGTGATCGTACTGCTTGGTCAGCTTGGAGTGGGGTACGGCCACGATCTTGGCGTCTTCGCCAGATTCGTCGGTCATCTTCAGCACGCCGACCGGGCGGCAGCGGATGACGGAGCCGGCCAGCAGCGGGTAGGGAGTCGGAACCAGCACGTCGACCGGATCCCCGTCCAGGGACAGGGTGGCGTTCACGTAACCGTAGTTGCACGGGTAGAACATCGGGGTGGACATGAAACGGTCAACGAAGATGGCGCCGCTGTCCTTGTCGACTTCGTATTTGATCGGGTCGGCGTTCTGCGGGATTTCGATGATGACGTAGATGTCGTCAGGCAGGCTCTTGCCGGCCGGTACCAGGTTCAGGCTCATGACGTTTCCTTTGAGTGTTGGAGTCAAGTTTGCAGGCCGACATTATAGCGATGTCCCGTCAAATGACCATATTTCAAGGGCCGGGTGGCGTGCTGGAGGATGGCTTTTACCCGCGCTTGCCCGATTTCTGTCGTCTGCGGGCGCCGATGCCTTCGCTCCCCATGGGCGCGGCTTGTGCCACCGGGTCAACAGACCCTAGAATGCGCACTCCCTTTACTGGAAAAGGCAGCGGTATGCACATTCACATTCTCGGGATCTGCGGCACCTTCATGGGTGGTCTGGCGGTGTTGGCAAAACAGCTTGGCTATCGGGTGACCGGCTCCGACGCCAACGTCTATCCCCCCATGAGCACCCAGCTCGAGCAACAGGGCATCGAACTGACCGAAGGCTACGACCCCTCCCAGCTCGATCCGGCGCCGGATCTGGTGGTGATCGGCAATGCCATGAGCCGTGGCAACCCCTGTGTGGAATATGTGCTGGACCGCAATCTGCCCTATATCTCCGGCCCTCAGTGGCTGCTGGAGCACGTGCTGAAGGATCGCTGGGTGCTGGCCGTCGCGGGCACCCATGGCAAGACCACCACCGCCAGCATGCTGGCCTGGGTGCTGGAGTATGCCAAGCTGGAACCCGGTTTCCTCATCGGCGGCGTGCCGGGCAACTTCCCGGTTTCCGCCCGTCTCGGCTCGGCTCCTTTCTTTGTGATTGAAGCGGACGAATATGACTGCGCCTTCTTCGACAAGCGATCCAAGTTCGTGCACTACCACCCGCGCACCCTGGTGATGAACAACCTGGAGTTCGACCACGCCGACATCTTCCCGGATCTCGCCGCCATCCAGCGCCAGTTCCACCACCTGATGCGCACCGTGCCGAGCAACGGCCGGGTGCTCTTCCCCAAAGGTGATGACAACCTTACCGCCGTGCGCGAGATGGGCTGCTGGAGCGAGGTGGAGCTGGTGGGCCAGGACGACGCCAAGTGGAAGGCGGTGAAGCTGGCCGATGACGGCTCCGCCTTCGAGGTGTGGCTGGATGGCGTGAAACAGGGGGAGGTGCACTGGGAGTGCATCGGCGAGCACAACATCAACAACGGTCTGATGGCCATCGCCGCCGCCCGTCATGCCGGTGTCATGGTGGAGCACGGGATCAACGCCCTCTGCCAGTTCAAGTCCCCCAAGCGGCGCATGGAGCTGAAAGGGGAAGTGGCCGGCATCAGCGTCTATGACGACTTCGCCCACCACCCCACCGCCATCGAGACCACCCTGGGCGGCCTGCGCGCCAAGGTGGGCAAGGCCCGCATCATGGCGGTGCTGGAGCCCCGCTCCAACACCATGAAGCTCGGGGTTCACAAGGAGGAACTGGCCGGTTGCTTCGACGGTGCCGACGAGGTGTTCTTCTTCCAGCCCCCCAACATCGGCTGGGATCTGGGGGAGGTGACGGCCCACATGACCCGGCCTGCCCGAGTATTCGAGGCCCTTGATGCCCTGATTGGCGCCCTGGTGGCCGAGAGCCGCCCAGGGGATCATATTCTGATCATGAGCAACGGCGGCTTCGGCGGCATTCACGACAAGCTGATCGCCCGCCTGAAGGAGCTGCAGAGCGCATCATGAACAAGGCCATCACCCTGGCGCTGACCGGCGCCTCCGGCGCTCCCTATGCCCTGCGCCTTCTGGAATGCCTGGTGCAGGCGGACTATCGGATCTTCCTGCTCGCCTCCTCGGCGGCCAGGGTTGTGCTCAAGACCGAGCAACAGCAGGATTGGCCGGGCTCCCCCAGGGAGCTGTCGGCGTACCTCTGTCGCCATTATGGTGCCAAAGAGGGTCAGATCGTCGCCTGCGGCAAGGAGGAGTGGTTCTCGCCGGTGGCTTCCGGCTCGGCGGCCCCCAAACAGATGGTGGTCTGCCCCTGCTCCATGGGCACCGTCTCGGCCATTGCCAACGGCACCTCGGACAACCTGCTGGAGCGGGCGGCGGACGTGGTGATCAAGGAGCGAGGCCAGCTGATTCTGGTGCCCCGGGAGAGCCCCTTCTCGGCGATCCATCTGGAGAACATGCTCAAGCTTGCCCGTCTTGGCGTGACCATCATGCCGGCGGCGCCAGGGTTCTACCATGAACCCAAAAGCATCGAGGATCTGGTGGACTTCATGGTCGCCCGCATCCTCGACCACCTGGGTGTCGAGCATGAGTTGACCAGTCGCTGGGGTTATGCCAACCACTGATACGGTGGGGAGCGGACAAAAAAGCGGCGCCGGGCTGTAAAGCCCGGCGCCGCTTTGTCAACATCTGCGCGAGTCAGCTGGCCTGGATGGGGGCAGTCACGTACTTGAACAGGAAATCAGTCACCTCTTCCCGGCTCGGACGCTGCGGCTGATTGATCATCTGCATCATCACATAGCCAAAACCGGTCAGGGAGCGGGCCAGATCTTGCGCCGACAGCACGCTCTGGAGCTCGCCGTTGTCGATGGCCCGTTGCAGGTGGGGGGCAATGCGCTCCAGCGCCTTGTCCAGCAGCCGAGTATAGCGAGGCCACACTTCTTCCCGCACCGAGGAGCTCCACTCCAGCCAGATGCTGGCGTGATCGGGCTTGTCATAGGCGGCGTCAACGAACAGCTTCACGTGGCGGTGAATGCTCTCCCTGGCGGAGCCCTGACCGTTGTAGGCCTGTTCGAGGATCTGCTGTACGAAGGCTTCGATTTCTGTCAGCACTTCGTCGACCAGATCTTCACGAGTATTGAAATAGTTAAAAACGGTCGCAACTGAGACCTTTGCCTGTTCGGCTATTTCGGCATGCCCGGCACGGCCGATGCCGCGACGGGAAAATACCTCGACGGCACACTCCATCAATTGATCACGGCGAGCCTCCGGCGAAAGCCGGGTTCGACGTCTTATTTCTGCGCGTGGTTCCATAGTTTTTTCATCTAATAGTTATTGATTATGGTGTTTATAGTATTGTCACCGATAATGCCCGAAGGCTTGCTAACTCTATCAATTAAAATAAGCCGATAAAAGCATCACGTATGCCTGACGCCCACTGGTTGGAGTGGTAGAATCCTCGGTTTTGACGTTAATGAACGGCCAATAACCCTTTGGTCATTATTGGAGTATGTGATGAAACACATTGTCGAGGTGATGATCCCTGAGGCCGAGGTTGCAGCCCGGATCGCCACGCTGGGTGAAGAGATTACCGCCCGTTACCAGGGCTCCGAGGAAGTGGTCATGATCGGCCTGCTGCGCGGCTCCTGCGTCTTCCTGGCGGATCTCTGCCGTCAGTGCCAGTTGCCCATCACCCTGGACTTTATGACTGCTTCCAGCTATGGCTCCGGCATGCACAGCACCCGTGACGTGCGCATCCTCAAGGATCTGGATGACGACATCAAAGGCAAGGACGTGGTGATCGTGGAGGACATCATCGACACCGGTTACACCCTCAACAAGGTGCGCGAGATCCTCTCCCTGCGCGAGCCGAAATCCCTGGCCATCTGCACCCTGCTGGACAAACCGTCCCGCCGCGAGGTTCAGGTGCCGGTGGACTGGCTTGGCTTCTCCATCCCGGACGAGTTCGTGGTGGGCTGTGGCATTGACTACGCCCAGAAGTACCGTAACCTGCCCTTCATCGGCAAGGTTGTACCGCAAGAGTAAGCCGGGTCCGAAGTAGCAAGGCAGGCTGGCCGGCCCGCCATCGACTGTCTTCAGGCGGCGTCACAGCCGCCTTTTCTGTCTCGAGATGGGCTCATCCATCACAGGGGTTGCAATGAACGCATTGGAAATCAGCGGTCTGAAGAAGACCTATCAGGGGGGCGTCGAAGCCCTCAAGGGCATCGATCTCACCGTCAAACAGGGGGATTTCTTCGCCCTGCTCGGTCCCAACGGGGCGGGCAAATCCACCACCATCGGCGTGATCAGCTCACTGGTCAACAAGAGCGCCGGCAAGGTGAAGGTATTCGGTCATGACATCGATACCGATCTGGAGCTGGCCAAGTCCCAGCTCGGCCTGGTGCCCCAGGAGTTCAACTTCAGCCAGTTCGAGAAGGTGAGCCAGATAGTGACTCACCAGGCCGGTTTCTATGGGGTGCCGCGGGCCGAGGCCAAGGTGCGCGCCGAGAAGTACCTGCGCCAGCTCGATCTGTGGGACAAGCGCGACATGGCCGCCCGCACTCTCTCCGGTGGCATGAAGCGCCGGTTGATGATTGCCCGCGCCCTGATGCATGAGCCCAAGCTGCTGATCCTGGATGAGCCGACCGCCGGGGTGGACATCGAGATCCGCCGTTCCATGTGGAGTTTCCTCAAGGATCTCAACGAGCAGGGGGTGACCATCATCCTGACCACCCACTACCTGGAAGAGGCCGAGATGCTGTGCCGCAACATCGGCATCATCGACAAGGGCCGTCTCATCGAGAACACCAGCATGAAGAGCCTGCTCGGCAAGCTGGGTCGCGAGACCTTCCTGCTGGATCTGGTGCCGGGTTCCACCGTACCGGCCCTGCCCGAGTTCAACGGCCGGATGCAGGATGAGAACACCCTGGAAGTGGAGCTGGAGAAGAGCCAGTCCCTCAACAGCCTGTTCGAGCAGCTCTCCGCCCAGGGGGTGAAGGTGCTCAGCATGCGCAACAAGGCGAACCGGCTGGAAGAGCTGTTCGTCAATCTGGTAGAGGAGGGTCGCAAAGCATGAACCCCATGACCTATTACATCGCCTTCAAGAGCATTCTGGCCAAGGAAGTGAGCCGCTTCACCCGGATCTGGATCCAGACCCTGGTGCCGCCCGCCATCACCATGAGCCTCTACTTCGTCATCTTCGGCAACCTCATCGGCTCGCGCATCGGTGACATGGGGGGCTTCAGCTACATGGAGTTCATCGTGCCCGGCCTCATCATGATGTCGGTCATCACCAACTCCTACTCCAACGTCGCCTCCTCCTTCTACAGCGCCAAGTTCCAGCGCAACGTGGAGGAGCTGCTGGTGGCGCCGGTGCCCAACTACATCATCATCGCGGGGTATGTGGGCGGTGGTGTGGCGCGCGGCCTCTGTGTCGGCCTCATCGTCACCCTGGTGTCGCTGTTCTTCGTGCCGCTGCAGATCCATCACCTGTTCAGCGTCTGCGTGACCGTGCTGCTCACCTCCATCCTCTTCTCCCTGGGGGGGCTCATCAACGCGGTGTTCGCGAAGTCGTTTGATGACATCAGCATCATCCCGACCTTCATCCTGACTCCCCTGACCTATCTGGGGGGCGTCTTCTACTCCATCACCCTGCTGCCGCCGTTCTGGCAGGGGGTTTCCCAAGTGAATCCCATCATCTACATGGTGAACGCGTTCCGCTACGGCTTCCTCGGGATCTCCGACGTGCCCCTCGGCACCGCCTATCTCATCATCATCGGCTTCATCCTGGTGCTGTACGGGATGGCCTGGTGGCTCATCTCCCGCGGCACCGGTCTGCGCCACTGAGGCGCAGCACCTGCCAGCAAAAAGGCGCCCTCGGGCGCCTTTTTATTTGCACGTTTCGGCCTCAGAGGGCCGGGGCATCGTAGTCCGCGGGCTCGTCGCTGTAGACGCAGACGTTCCACTTGGCCGCGAGGCCATCATCCGCGAGGCAGTAGCGCTCGAAGAAGGCCTTGATACCGGCGCGCTGGCAATGGGCCTCGAAGCTCGCCATGTCGCGCCAGATCTCGTTGAAGACGATGGGGAAGCTCTCCCCCTCGGCAAAGGGGCTCTGGATATGGCGGGTGACGATGTACTGCAGGCAGCCATCTTCACGCAGGGTGTCGGGCTCGAGCCCTTGCAGGACGCGGAACAGTGCCTGCTCCTGGCCCGGCTTGGGCTGGAACTGGGCGATGCAGTAAACCTTCTTGGACATCGTGGTCTCCTTGCCGTGTCTCAACCCCGCAGGGCGACGACCCGGTTGTCGATGAGGCGGGCCTTGCCCAGATAGGCGGCCATCAGGATCACCAGGCGCTGGCTCTCGGCGCTGGCGGATTCCAGGGTGTCGGCATCGACGATGTCGATGGCATCCGTCCTGAATCCCGCGTTGTCGAGGCGTTGGCTGGCCTGGGCAACCAGGGAGGGGAGGTGACTGTTCCCCGCTTCAATCTGCTCGGCAATCCAGTTCATGGTGCGCGCGAGCTCGGGGGCAATGGCCCGTTCGGCAGCGGTCAGATAGCCGTTGCGCGAAGAGAGGGCCAGCCCGTCTTCGGCCCGCACGGTCGGCACGCCCACGATCTCGATGGGCATGGCCATGTCGGCCACCATCTTGCGAATGAGCGCGAGCTGCTGGTAATCCTTCTCGCCAAAGCAGGCCACGTTCGGCTGTACCAGATTGAACAGCTTGGTGACCACGGTGCTGACCCCGCGAAAATGCCCCGGACGCAGCGCCCCTTCCAGCAGGCTGGAGATGCCGGGCACCTCGACGAAGGTCTGGCTGGCGAGCCCCTGGGGATACATGATCTCCGGCGTCGGGGTGAAGACCAGGTCGACACCGGCGGCCTCCAGGGCGGCGCAATCCTGCTCCAGGGTGCGGGGGTAGTTGGCGAGATCCTCGGCCTTGTCGAACTGCAAGGGGTTCACAAAGATGCTGACCACCACCTTGTCGCCATGGCGGCGGGCCTCCTCGACCAGGGTGAGATGACCCTGATGCAGATTGCCCATGGTGGGCACGAATGCGATGGCGCGGCCTTCGCGATGCCATTGACCGATCTGCTCGCGCAGCGCGGCGGGATTGTTCACAACCAACATCGTCAGTTCACCTTCAGATGAATCAATAAAAGAGGGGGTCGTCAGGGGGGAGGGCAAGACGGGGGCACAGGCCCCCGCGCGCATGACGACAGAAAGTCAGTTGAAGCAGTGCTCGGGGCCGGGGAAGGTCCCCTCGCTCACCTGCTGCACGTAGAGACGAATGGCGGCACGCATGTCACCGGTCTCGGCCAGGAAGTTCTTGGTGAACTTGGGCACATAACCCGAGGTGATGCCGAAGGCATCGTGCATTACCAGGATCTGGCCATCGGTGGCAGGGCCGGCACCGATGCCGATCACCGGAATGCGCAGCGCCTTGGTGATGCGCTCTGCCAGAGAGACGGGCACGCACTCGAGCACCAGCAACTGGATGCCGGCCGCTTGCAGCTCCAGCGCCTGGCGGTAGATCTCCTGGGCGTGGAATTCGTCGCGCCCCTGCACCTTGAAGCCGCCAAACACGTGGACGGATTGCGGGGTCAGGCCGAGATGGCCGCACACCGGCACCCCGTTACGGGTCAGGTGGCGGATGGAGTCGCACAGCCAGTCCCCCCCTTCCATCTTCACCATGCGGGCACCGGCCGCCATCAGGCGCGCCGCGTTCTGGTAGGTCTGCTCCGGGGTGGCGTAGCTCATGAACGGCATGTCGGTCACCACCAGGGCATTGGTGGTACCGCGCACCACGCAGCGGGTGTGATAGACCATCTCGTCCATGCTGACCGCCAGGGTGTCGTCTCCGCCCTGCAATACCATGCCGAGGGAGTCGCCGATGAGCAGCACCTGGGCGCCCTCGTCGTCGAACAGCTTGGCGAAGGTGGCGTCATAGGCGGTGATGGCGGTGATTTTCTGTCCGTCCTGCTTCATCTTCTGCAGGTGGGTAATGGTGATCTTGCTCATTACGTTGTTCCTACTCTTCTCTACTCGCCTGCTGCACCGGCCAGGATCGCGAGTCCATTGCGCGGGCTGCGGGCAACCAGTTCGGTGAGCGGGGTGCCGCAGGGCAGCACCAGGGAGGGGGCTATCTCGGCAAGGGGCAGCAGGACGAACTCCCGCTCCTTCATGCCATAGTGAGGCACCGTCAGGCGCTCATGCCGGATGACCTCGTCGCCGTACAGCAGCAGATCGAGATCCAGGGTCCGGGGGCCCCAGCGCTCATCCTTGCGCACTCGCCCCTGTGCCTGCTCGATGCGCTGCAGCTCGTCCAGCAGCGCCAGAGGGCTGAGGCGAGTGGCAAGGCGCGCCACGGCATTGACGTAGTCCGGCTGATCCGCAGGGCCCATGGGGCGGCTGCCGTAAAGGTGGGAGGTCTGCAGCAGCTCTGACTCGGGCAGGGTCGCCAGCGCGGCGATGGCGCGACGAGCCTGGCCGAGGGGGTCGGCCAGGTTGGAGCCGATGGCGACGAAGACCTCGATCATCGGCGGATCCTTACTCTGCCGACTTCGGCTTGCGGCGACGGGGGCGACGGCGGTTGCGGCCATTGCCGCTGCGCTTCTCGCCATCGTTGCTGCGGGCCTCACCGGCCTGACCGCGCTCACCGCTTGCCGGGCGGCGGGTCGCCTCCCGTTGCAGTTGCGGGCGCACGTCCGGGTTGGAGGCCACATAGCGCTCCCACCAGCTCGCCAGCTCGCCGAGGCCGCGCTCGACCCGGTTGCGCAGCAACAGGAAGTCGAAGGCCGCACGGAATTTCGGGTGCTCCATGGCGCGCTCGGGGTGCTTGCCCTGGCGGCGGGTCAGGCGCTGCTGCAGGGCCCAGATGTCGCGCACGTCCGTGGTGAAGCGGCGCGGCACGGCGATGATCCGCACCTGGTTGTCCAGCACCTCGTTGATGGCCAGCATGAAGGCATCGTACCAGGGCAGACCGCTCTCGTTTTCCAGCACACGGCCGCGGGCCTCGACGGCGCCCCACAGCAGGGTGGCGTAGAGGAAGGCGGGGGTGACGCGCTTCTCTTCACGGACCCGGGTATCGGTGTCCATCAGTGCCTGCTCGATGAACTGCTCGTAGGGCGAGTTGCCGTGGGGCGTGAACAGGGCGGCTACCTGGGGGAACAGCGGCTGGAACAGCCCGTATTCCCGCAGCAGCTTGTAGGTGGCCAGACCGTCCCCCGCCAGGAACAGCTTGAGGGTCTCCTCGAACAGGCGGGCGGCCGGGATGTCCTGCAGCAGCGGGGCGAGCTCCCGGATGGGCGCGGCGGTGCGCGGGCTGATGGTCATGTCGAGCTTGGCGGCGAAGCGCACGGCACGCAGCATCCGCACCGGATCTTCCCGGTAGCGGGTCTCGGGGTCACCGATGAGTTCCAGCCTGCGCGCGGCCAGATCTTCCAGCCCGCCCTCGAAATCGTGCAGGGTGAAATCCTTGGCGCTGTAGTAGAGGGCGTTGACGGTAAAGTCGCGACGCTCGGCATCCTCTTCGATGGTGCCGTAGACGTTGTCCCGCAGCAGCATGCCTTCATCGGACTGGGCCGACACATGCTTGCTGGTATTGACCTGATGGTGGTGACCCCGGAAGGTGGCCACTTCGATCACGTCACGACCAAAGACGATGTGGGCCAGGCGGAAACGGCGGCCAATCAGGCGGCAGTTGCTGAACAGCGCCTTGATCTGCTCCGGCGTCGCGTCGGTGGCGATGTCGAAATCCTTGGGGGTCTTCCCGAGCAGCAGGTCACGGACGCCGCCGCCGACCAGGTAGGCCTCATAGCCCCCCTTGTTCAGGCGATAGAGCACCTTGAGGGCATTCTCGCTGATCTCTTTGCGCGAAATTGGGTGCTGGTCACGGCTCAAGGTACGGCGCTGTCCGGCGACACGGGCCGGAATGGGGGACTCCACCGACTGCTCGCCGTCTTCCTTGCCGAGCACTTTGCGGCAAAAGTTTGCGATCTGGGAAAAAATGGTACACCTCGTTATGACTTCAAATTGACGGGAGGCCAAAAAAATAGCGGCCTATCATAGCTCAGCCCCAACCAAATGAGAAACGGTGTGGCCTGCTTCCCCTTGATTGGTCCTTTTGGGGCAAGAAATGCAGCCGGGGCTAGCTTTGCCCTTGCGGGATCTTCTGCTGGCGGGGTACCCGGGCCAGCTGCCAGTGGGCGATGCCCCAGCCGATGATCTCGTCGATCCGGCTCGCCATCAGCTCGGGCGGCGGGCACTGACCGAGAAAGTGCAGCGCCTGCCACAGGGCCGGTCGTACCTCGTCCTGCGACAGCGCCGGCGCATGGTTCTGCTTGGAGAGCTTGTTGCCATCCGCTTGCACCGCCAGCGGCAAGTGCACCCAGGCGGGCACCTCTGCCCCCAGGGTCTGGTAGAGGGCAATCTGGCGCACCGTGGGTTCCAGCAGATCGGCGCCGCGGACGATCTCGGTGATGCCGCTGTCCATGTCATCCACCACCACCGCCAGGTTGTAGGCGTAGAGCCCGTCCCGGCGGCGCACGATGAAGTCCTCCTCCGCCAGCGCCGCGGGGACGGTGATCTCTCCCTGAAGCGCATCCTCGAACCGATAGACCGGGTGGTGCTGGCGCAAACGGGCGGCACCCCCCTCGGCGGTCAGCCCCAGGGTGCGGCAATGACCGTTGTAGAACCCCCCTGCGGCCATGATTTCGCGTCGGGTACAGCGGCACCAGTAGAGATCCCCGGCCCGATAGAGCTGATCGATGATCTCGTCATAGCGGCCATGGCGCGCGCTCTGGAACATCACCTCCCCATCCCAGCCAAGACCGTGTGCCTCCAGGGTGGTGAGGATAAGGTCAGCCGCTCCCGGCATCTCCCGCGGGGGGTCGATGTCTTCGATACGCACCAGCCAGCGTCCCTGCTGCGCCCTGGCCTGCAAGAAGCTGCCAAGGGCGGCGACCAGGGAGCCGAAGTGGAGCGGGCCGGACGGTGAGGGAGCGAAGCGGCCCACATAGGGGCGTCGGGAGTGGGGAGATGTCATGACCATGGCAATTCGGGTAGGCGATGCATTGAGGCTGCATTCTGGGACGGCCCGACCAAAAGCTCAATAAAAAAGGGAGCCTGGGCTCCCTTTTCGTTTCTGTGGATGGGCGGCATCAGCCAGCCATCTGTTTTTCCTTGATCTCGGCCAGCGTCTTGCAGTCCACGCAGAGGTCTGCGGTCGGACGGGCTTCCAGACGGCGGATGCCGATCTCGATGCCGCAATGCTCGCAGTAACCGAAGTCATCTTCTTCGAGCAGCAGCAAGGTTTTCTCGATCTTCTTGATCAGCTTGCGTTCACGGTCGCGGGTGCGCAGTTCGAGAGCAAACTCTTCTTCTTGCGCGGCGCGATCCACGGGATCCGGGAAGTTGGCAGCCTCATCCTTCATGTGGTCGACGGTGCGGTCAACTTCCTGCATCAGTTGGTTGCGCCAGGCTCCCAGGATCTTGCGAAAATGTACCTTCTGTTGGTCATTCATGTACTCCTCACCGGCTTTCATCTGGTAAGGCTCTACACCCGCAATGGCCAGGGGGCCCAGAGATTTCCTGTTTTCGCCTGTTGGCATGCCCTGTCTCCTAATTCAGCACGCTACCCGTGCCATCCATAAATTGAGGGCGACATCTATAGCAGAAGGGTCAACGGGAGGCAAACAAGCCTTATCAATAATGTTACCCACTTCTGCATTTATTCTCTGCCCTCGGGTAGCATATGGTCAGATTCAAATGGGATAAAATCCTGAGCCACCATGCCCTGCACCCCAACATGGGGGCGATAGCATAAAATTTCAACCCCTGCCGCCATCGCCTGTTCAACAAGCTGACTATAGTGCGGATCGATATGGGCTGCAGGGCGCATTCTCGCGATGCCGGAGTGCAATACCATGAACAGCAGCACGGCCCGGTGCCCTGCCGCCTTCATGGCCATCAATTCACGCAAGTGCTTGGCGCCGCGGGTGGTGACCGCATCGGGGAAGTACCCCATGCCGGGTTGCTCCCGCTCGTCGAGCAGGGTGACGGATTTCACCTCGATGTAACAATCCGGCCTGTTGTCATCTTCCAGCAGCAGGTCGATGCGGCTGTTCTCTTCCCCGTATTTCACTTCGGTGCGCAGCCTGGCATAGCCTGCCAGGGGGGCGAGGGCGCCCTGTTCGATGAGCTCCCGGGCGATCTGGTTGGCACGGGCCGTGTTGACGCAGATGAAGTGACCCGCCGGGCTCTCGGCGATTTCCCAACTGTTTGGCAGCTTGCGCTTGGGGTTGTCGGATGTGGAGTACCAGACCCGGGTGCCCGGCAGGGCGCAGCCGGTCATGGCGCCGGTATTGGCGCAGTGGATGGTGATCACCTCGCCGTTGTCGAGCGCGACATCCGTCAGGAAGCGCTTGTAGCGGGAGATCAGCTGCCCGGACTGCAGGGGGGGATCGAAGATCATGGGGTGAGCTCCTCGCGGTGCGGGTTTTTGACGCGGGCCCGCAGGGGCCAGCAGGCGAGCGGTTCGTAGTGGACGCCGTCCGGCGTGCTGACGGATTGATAGAGGCAGAAGCGATCGGCCCTGAGCAGAAAATCCGGCGCAGGCAGCTCGCCGGGGGCCTCGCCCGCCTTGCGCGACAGGGTGACGTGGGGGCGATAGCCCTGCTCGCCGTTGCCCAGCCCGAGTTTTTCACCGTGGCGGCGCAGTGCCCTCGCGAGCACGGTCAGCTCGTTCGGCCACTCACCGGGTCCCACCCAGGCGGCTTTGGCGCGCTGAAACCAGCCGGTCTGATCCAGATGGACGCTGAAAGGGGGGCAGTGCTGTCGCTCGGCGGCCGCGATCAGGCGAGCCTGGGTCGTTTCGTCGGCCTCCCCGAGAAAGGCCAGGGTCAGGTGCAGGTTGCTCTCGGGCACCGGCTGGCCGGGCCAGGGGCGCTGGTCTCGCCAGGTCGCA
Organism: Aeromonas sp. ASNIH1; assembly: GCF_002934285.1. Classification (NCBI taxonomy): domain Bacteria; kingdom Pseudomonadati; phylum Pseudomonadota; class Gammaproteobacteria; order Aeromonadales; family Aeromonadaceae; genus Aeromonas; species Aeromonas sp. ASNIH1. The sequence continues at coordinate 2,333,530 of NZ_CP026228.1, forward strand.
AGCTCGGGGGCAAGCTCTGGCAGGGGCAGGGCAAAGAAGAGTTTGGGCATGCGGCGTGTCGGTCCTCGTGATGGGCATCGGATAAGGGCCATTCTATGGCAGCCGCTCCCGGGATGTCTTGCCGTGTTGCACCGGACGCTTCCTGCCCCTGCCCGGCAGGGGCGCTTACGATGGCCGGGAGGCTGTGGCAGAATGGACCCCTTTTCAGGAGTGTCACAGAAGGTGCCCATCGCTTTGTCTTCCCTCCCCATCGTCCCGGTGTTGCCCGAACTCTTTGCAGCCCTCGACAACCATACCAGCGTGATCCTGCAGGCGCCCCCCGGTGCGGGCAAATCGACCCTGCTGCCCCTGGAGTTGGTGCGCCAGCACCGGCTGCCCGGGCGCATCATCATGCTGGAGCCCAGGCGCCTTGCGGCGCGCAACATCGCGAGCTTCCTCGCGCGTCAGCTGGGGGAGAAGGTGGGCGAGCGCATCGGCCTGCGAGTGCGCGGGGAGAGCCGCACCAGCAGCGAGACCCGGCTCGAGATCGTGACCGAGGGGGTGCTGACCCGGATGCTGCAGCAGGATCCTGAGCTCACCGGCGTGTCGCTCGTCATCTTTGACGAGTTCCACGAACGCAGCCTGCACGCCGATACCGCGCTGGCATTCGCCATCGAAAGCCAGCAGGGGTTGCGCGATGATCTCAAGCTCTTGGTGATGTCCGCCACCCTGGATGGCATGGCCCTGGAGCGCCTGCTGCCAGGCGCCCCCGTGGTGCGCTCCGAGGGGCGCGGCTTTCCCATCGAGTACCACTATCGCCCCGCCAATCGCCAGCAGTGGTTGGAGCCCCAGGTCGGCGCCGTGGTGCTGGAGGCGCTCGCCAGTCAGGCTGGCAGTGCCCTGGTGTTCCTGCCGGGACAGGGGGAGATAGAGCGGCTGGCACAGTGGCTGGAAGGGCGGTTGCCAGGGGATGTGACCCTGGCTCCCCTTTATGGCCGTCTTGACCTCGCGGCCCAGCAAGCGGCCATCGAGCCTGCGCCTGCGGGTCGTCGCAAGCTGGTGCTCACCACCAACGTGGCGGAGACATCCCTCACCATCGAGGGGATCTCCGTGGTCATCGACAGCGGATTGGAGCGGCGCGCCACCTTCGATATCAAGAGCGGCGTTACCCGGCTGGAGACCCGGCCCATCGCCAAAGCCTCCGCCACCCAGCGGGCGGGGCGGGCAGGGCGGCTTGGCCCCGGCGTCTGCTATCGGCTCTGGAGCAGCGAGGTGCAGGAGCGCCTCGCCGAGCAGAGTCCCCCCGACATCCTGACGCAAGAGCTCACCGGCCTGCTGATGGACGCCGCTCAGTGGGGGGCCCGGGTGGAGGCGCTGCCCCTGCTGGACATGCCGCCCCCTGCCGCCGTGGCCAGCGCCTGGCGGTTGCTGGTTGCCCTGGGCGCCATGGCCCCGGAGGGTGAGCAACAACTTACCCCGGCAGGCCGTGCCATGGCGGCCTTCGGCACCCATCCCCGCCTCGCCCGCATGTTGCTGCGGGCCCGGGAGCTGGAATCCGAGGGTCTGACAGGGATTGTCGCCGATGCGGCTTTCCTGGTGGCGCTGCTGGAAGAAGATCTGCGAGGATCGGAGCGCCTGTCCGTGCTGTTCCACCGCCGTCAGGGCGCCCTGCGCCAGGGGGCGGCCCGCTGGTTCGAGCGGCTCGGCGTGCGGGCAAGCAGCCCGCAGGGTCAATGGCTGGGGTTGCTGTGCGCCCTCGCCTGGCCCGATCGCATCGGCAAGCTGCGCAGTGGCAGTCGCTATCAGCTCAGTGGCGGGGTGAGCTGCGATCTGGTAGAAGGGCATCCCTGCCAGGGGCAGGGGGCCATCGTGGCCGTCGAAATGGGTCAGAACGAGCGCGGCAGCCGCATCTTCATCGCCGAGCCGGTGGTGCTGGATGAGCTGGTGCGCCAGCTGCCCGAGCTGGTCGGCGAGCGCCAGTGGTTTGACTGGGACGATCGGGAGGAACGGGTGCGTGCGGAGCGCCAGCAGGTGCTCGGCGAGCTGGTGCTCGGCCAGCGGCCGCTGACGGATCTCTCCGATGAACAGAAGGGGCGCTGCCTGCTGCAGGGCATTCGGCGCAAGGGGCTGCACGTGCTGCCCTGGGACGAGAGCAGCGAGGGGCTGCTGGCCCGCTTGCGCTGCGCCCGCGACTGGCTGCCCGACGAAGCCTGGCCCGCCATGGATGAGGAGAGCCTGCTGGCCGACCTCGAGCAGTGGCTGCTGCCGGCGGTGAGCGGCATGACCCGGCTGGAGCAGTTGAAGCGGCTCGACATGAGCGACATCCTGCGCCAGTCTCTGCCCTGGCCCCTGCCAAGGCGGCTGGACGAGGCGCTGCCGAGCCACTTCACCGCACCGACCGGCAGCCGGGTGCGGATCCGCTACCAGCCGGGTCAGGCGCCAGCGATCCCGGTGCGCATCCAGGAGATGTTCGGGCTGGGCGCCACCCCATGCGTGGCCGATGGCCGGGTGCCCCTGGTAGTGGAGCTGCTCTCCCCGGCCCAGCGCCCCTTGCAGATCACCGCGGATCTCGCCGCCTTCTGGGCGGGATCCTATGAGCAGGTGAAAAAAGAGATGAAGGGGCGCTACCCCCGTCACTACTGGCCGGACAACCCGCTGGAGGCGATGCCGACCCGGGTGACCAAGAAAAAGATGGGATTGCAGGAGTAGCCGACGGGGCAGTGTCGGTCGGTACGATCAGAACAAGATGGCGGTGGCACAGCCCCCTCCACAACAGGCATCGCAGGCCGCTCGCATCAGCGGGATGGCGAGGAGAACGACAAGAGGATTTATGGCAACCCAACGACGCAAGCGCACGCCCAAGAAGGCGGCGCCCAAACGCACCATCTGGCGCACCCTGTTCTGGCTGGGCTTCAAGCTCTCTCTGGTGGTGGCGGCCTTCATGGTGGTGTTTGGCATCTATCTCGACACCAAGGTGCGCGAGCGCTTCGACGGCGAGAAGTGGCAGTTGCCGGTGATGGTCTACAGCCGCCCGCTGGAGCTCTATCCCAGCCAGCGGCTCTCCCAGACCCAGATGCTGCGCGAGCTCAACATGCTGAGCTACAAGCAGGTGCGTCAGCCCCATACCCCGGGTGAGTACGCGGTGAGCGGCAATCGCATCGAGCTGGTGCGCCGGCCGTTCGAGTTCCACGACGGTGCCGACGGCGCCCGTGGCCTGCGTCTCACCTTCAACGGGGCGCGCCTCGAGGGGATCCAGTCCCTGGAGAACCAGCGCCAGCTCGGCTATGCCCAGATGGACCCGGTGCTGCTCGATCGCCTCAACACCGAGGATCGGGAAGACCGCCTGCTGGTACGCCTCTCCGAGGTGCCGGACAGCCTGCTGGTGACGTTGCTCACCACGGAAGACAGGGACTTCTACCAGCACGGCGGTGTCTCGCCGGTGGCCATCATGCGCGCCATGGCAGCCAACCTGCTGGCGGGTCGCACCGTGCAGGGGGGCAGTACGCTCACCCAGCAGCTCGCCAAGAACTTCTTCCTGACCCGTGAGCGCAGCCTGTGGCGCAAACTGCAGGAAGCCTACATGGCGGTGCTCATCGACTACCGCTACAGCAAGGACGAGATCCTGGAGGCCTACCTCAACGAGGTCTATCTGGGGCAGAACTTCTCCCAGGGGGTTTACGGCTTCGGGCTCGCCTCCTACTTCTACTTCGGTATTCCGGTCAACGAGCTGGACATCGATCAGGTGGCCCTGCTGGTGGGCATGGTGAAGGGCCCCTCCTATTACGATCCCTGGCGCTTCCCGGACCGGGCCAAGGCGCGCCGGGATCTGGTGCTGAAACTGCTGGCGGATCACGGCAGCCTGACCCAGGCCGAGTATGACCTGGCCAGCAAGCAGCCCCTTGGCATCATCGCCCGCGGCCAGATGAGCTATGGCCGTACCCCGGCCTTCATGGGGCTGCTCAAGCGGGAGATCCAGAACCGCTTCGGCCCGGATCTGCTCAAGCAGTCCGGCCTCAAGATCTTCACCAGTCTGGATCCCATCGCCCAGCACGCCGCCGAGCAGGCGGTGGAGTCGGGTCTGGCCACCATCGAGAAGCAGCGTGGCAAGAAGAAGCTGGAGGCGGCCATGGTGGTCTCCGATTGGCACAAGGGCGAGGTGGTCGCCATGGTGGGGGGACGGGATCCCCGCTACGCCGGCTTCAACCGGGCGCTGGATGCCCGCCGTCAGATTGGCTCCCTGGTCAAACCGGCGGTCTACCTGACCGGTCTCTCCAACGGCCTGACCCTGGGCACGCCGCTTAAAGATCAGCCGATCCGCATTCGCGGCCAGGATGGCCAGATCTGGACGCCGCAGAACTACGACCGCAAGTTCCGCCAGAGCGTGCCCCTGATGGAGGCGCTTGCCAGCTCCCTCAACGTGCCGACCGTCAACCTCGGGATGCAGATAGGCCTGGACAAGGTGGTGGACACCCTGCACAAGCTGGGGGTGCAGCAGGAGATCCAGCCCTATCCGTCCCTGGTGCTGGGGGCGGTGGCCCTCTCGCCCATGGAGGTGAACCAGATGTACCTGCCCATTGCCAACCAGGGGTTGACCCAGCCCCTGTCGGCCATCCGGGCCGTGGTGAATGGCGAGGGGCGCCAGCTCTACCAGCATGACGAAGCGGCCAAGCGAGTGACGGATCCCCAGGCAAGCTGGCTGACCCTGTTCGCCATGACCAAGACGGTGAGCCAGGGGACGGCCCGGGCGCTCGGTGCCAAGTTCCCCGGGGCCACCATGGCCGCCAAGACCGGTACCACCAACGAGCTGCGAGACTCCTGGTTTGCCGGGATGGACAACAACGAGCTGGTGAGCGTCTGGGTCGGCCGTGACGACAACACCCCGGCCGGGCTGACCGGTGCCAGTGGCGCCTTGCAGCTGTTCAGCGGCTACATGAGCCAGCGAGGGGTCAACAGCCTGGGGCTGAAGATGCCCGAAGGGGTGAGCTGGGCCAACTTCTCCCGCTCGAGCGGTGCCCGGGTGGCCAGCGATTGTCCCGGCAGTCTCCAGGTGCCGGCCAAGCTGGCCGGTCTGGCCGAGCCCATGAGCTGTGCCAGCCCGGTCTCGGACCCGGCGAATGCCCTGGACAACTGGTTCAACGGTTTCTTCAACTGACGAAGACGGGCAGCCCAGGCTGCCCGTTTTGCAAGGATTGTCATGACCCATCCCCTGTTTGAGGCCATCCATCACGTGGCCATCATCGCCAGCGACTATCCGCGCTCGCGCCACTTCTATCACCAGGTGCTGGGGTTGCCCATCATTGCCGAGACCCTGCGGGTCGAGCGTCAGTCATGGAAGTTGGATCTGGCGCTGCCGGACGGCAGCCAGCTGGAGCTGTTCAGCTTCCCGGCGCCGCCACCGCGCCCCTCCCGGCCGGAGGCGTGCGGGTTGCGCCACCTGGCGTTTCGGGTGGCGGATCTCGACCGGGTCATCGCCCACCTGGAGCAGCACGGGGTGGAAGTGGAGCCGGTGCGGGTGGACGAGCTGACCGGCAAGCGCTTTACCTTCTTCGCCGACCCCGACGGCCTGCCGCTGGAGCTGTACGAGGCAGCGCGTTAGGCTGCCTGTTGCAATCTGGGTGATCGGTTTGACCATGAAAAGGCCGCCCTGGGAACAGGGCGGCTTTTTTCATGGGGTTGGAGAGGGGATCATGCTGTGGTCAGCAGGGCGACCGCCACCGCCATCACCACCATGCCGAGCCAGCCGACGGGTCTGAGGCGCTCGCCGAACAGCAGCAGGCCCCCGATGGCGGTGCCCAGAATGCCGATGGCGCCCCAGGTGGCATAGGCCACGGCCAGATCGATCTTGCCGGTACTGACCGCCTCGCTGAGCAGAGTGAAGGCACAGAGCACCAGCAGAATGCCGAGGACGCCCCACCCCTTGTCACGAAAACCGATGGAGCGGTTGATTGCCATGTTGGCGCCGATATCCAGCAGGGCGGCGCCCAGTACGATGATCAACGGGTGCATGGGGCTTCCCTCCTCTGGCGGGTGGGGGCTGGTACATCATGGGTCTCGCCCAGGGTCACCATGACAATCCCCACTATGGCCAGCGCCAGTCCGATCCACTCCTGGATGCTCAGCTCGTAGCCGAGGAACAGGACGGAGACGGCGGTGATGAGGGCGATCCCCAGCCCTTCCCACAGCGCAAACGCGATACCAATGGAGATTGTCCTGGCGGCCTTGGCGAGCAGCAGGTAGGAGAGGGTGATGAGGAGCCACATCGGCAGATAGTGGATCCAGCCGCTCTCGCTCTTTGGGATCAGGGCCATGGAGGAGGTGCCGGCGACCTCGGTCAGGATGGCCCCCGTCAGGAAGAGGCGGGCCAAAAGCAGGGGACGGGATGACATGCAGTTTCCTTCTGTTGCTGCGACGAAGAGAGGATAACGGCACCCGAAACGGGCAAGGTTATCGCTGAGCGTCGAGAAAGCTGTCGCTGCTTGTTTGCCTTGGGGGCGGACCAGGGGATAAGGTGGTGATGGAATAATCTGCCGCCAGTTTGAAGTCATGAAGCTAAATCAGATACAACTCTTTGTAGAAACAGCAGACAGTGGTTCGATAGCCAATGCCGCCAGACGACTTGGCAAGAGTCGCAGCGCAGTGAGCTCGGCGATTGCAACCCTGGAAGTGGAGCTTGGCGTCGAACTTTTCGAACGAGGGGCGAACCAGAGCCGGCTGACCGAAATCGGCGAGCAAGTGCTGGATGACTGTCGGCGGCTGTTGCAGGCCGCCAACAGCCTGAAGCTCAAGTGCGAGCACCATGCCTCCGGTGCCGAGGTGGCGCTGCGGGTAGCCCGGGACGACGCCATTCCCGAGGTGGTATGGCGCGAGATGCTGGGGGCGCTACGTCGCCAGTTTCCGGGCACCAGCATCTCCCTGGTGCTGGCCTCACCGCCGGAGCTGCCGGCCCTGGTGGAAGAGGGGTTCGTGGATGCCGCCTTCGGCCTCATCACCGAGGAACAGGAGCGCAGCGGTCTTTGCATCGACGTGCTCAACCCGATCCGCACCCTGATGGTGGTCGCGCCAAGCCACCCGCTGGCTGGGCTGAAGCGGGTGTTGCAGCAGGATCTGACCGATCACACCCAGGTCACCCTCTCCTATGTGGACGCGTTTTCGGTCAAGAGCCTGCTGCCCATCGGAGGGCAGCATATCGGGTTGTCGAGTTTCGAACTGATGCGGGATGCGGTGCTGGATGGTCTGGGCTGGGCGGTGCTGCCTTCACCCCTTATCCAGAGCCAGCTGCGCCAGGGGGAGCTGCTGACCCTGAAGCACAAGTTCAGCCTGCAGTGGCGCGATTACGGAGTCTATCTGTCGGAGAACGCCCATCACGGCAAGGTGTTGGCCTGGCTGAAGAAGGCCATAGAAGCCTATCTCCAACCCTTCGAGTAGCCGCCAACCGGGGCGGGCACCCCGGTTGGCAGTGAGAGGGGATCAGCGCAGGCCGTGACGGGGGACGCGCTGGCGGGAGCGAAATGGCAGCAGCAGGAGGCCGAGCAGCAGATCCCCCGCCAGGGAGGCCAGCAGACCCGCCGCCACGCCGCAGAAAATGGCGGCCTGTTTGAGGGGGACCACATAGCCGTAGTTGTGCAGGGTATCCTGCCAGAGGGCGGTATCGGCGCGCAGCAACAGGTGGGAGAGCTGCTGGTACCAGGGGCTCTCCCGCACGGCGATCTCCCCCTGAAGGTGCTGCTGCTGGTTCACCAGTTGCTGGAGGCTGGTGGCATCCTGGGTGAAGACGGGATCCTGGCTGGCACCGTAATGGGCGACCAGCGCCTGCAGATCGCCATTGAAGTGCTGGTCCGCCGTGCGCTGGAAGGGGGCCAGCGCCAGACCGGCTTGCTGCAGCCGGGCATCCAGCCGCTGGAAGTAGAGATCGACCAGCCCGGGGATCTGTACACCTGCCAGCAAACCGAGGGCAAACAACATCATGCGAAGGTAGCTGCGCATCATCATCATCCTGAACGAAGGGAGCGCCCATACTAGCCGCAACCGGTGGGAGAGCCAAGGAGGGGGCGCGCTCGCCCACCCGGTCGGCGGCGCCAAAAGAAGAGCCGATGGAATACCTTTGTTACACGAATTCTTACACTTTTGTGATGCAAGTCATCTTGCGGCTGGCCTAGAATGAGCGTTTTTCGAAGGACACGTCGGCATGAGCAAGTTCATTCCTTTCTATCTGGCCGGGGGCCTCATCGCCTTCAGTTGGGGCGCCCTGCCTGAGCACGGCCCCTGGGATGGGTGGGATCTCGCCCTCTTCCAGCTGGTCAATGGCTGGATTGGCCACTCCCCCCGTTGGGCCGATCTGGTGGCCATCACCAACAACCGCCTGTTCGATCTGGTCGCGCTGGCCTGCATGGGCGGGATCCTTGCCAGTTGCTTCTTCCGTGCCGACGGGCAGGAGCGCCGTCGTCTGGTGGCCATGGGGGTCGTGATGCTGCTGGGGGCTCTGGTGATCGATCAGCTCGGGCATCTGTTGCCGGTCAGCCGTCCCAGCCCCACCTTGATGGTGGACGGGGCACTGCGCCTGACCGAGATCAGTGCGATTCCCACCAAGGACTCCGCCGGTGACAGCTTCCCCGGTGATCACGCCCTCTTCCTGATGATCTTCGCCGGTTTTGCCCTGCGCTATCTGCCGCGCTGGGCCGGGGTGGTTGCGGTGGTGATGGTACCCCTGTTTTCGGCGCCCCGCATCCTGGCTGGTGCGCACTGGATGACGGACGTCTATGTGGGCGCTCTTTGCCTCTCCCTGATCTGCCTGCCGCTGCTGTTGCTCACTCCCGTGTCGGATCGCCTGATCGACCGCCTGGCTCCCCGGCTGCCACGCTGGATTGCCTGACGGAGAATGAAAAAAGAAGGCGGGTCACCCCGCCTTCTTTCGTTTACGCCTCACCGGTGCTGTGGTCGTCGCGAAATGACCAGGACTACGCCCGATGAGCCCGGGCTGTCGCCCTCCCAACCAGTATGGATAGCCCCATTCGGGTTCTGCCAGCCAAAATAGTCGGGGCCAAACGTTTGCACCCGTCGTCTCATGATCCTGGCCAGGATTTTTTCCCTCCGCTGCCTTAGAATCGCCGCCCGTTGTTGGAGGTCTCCCCATGCTTGTCACTTTTCTGCGTCTCTTGTTTATCGGTTGTGCCCTGGTCTTTCTCTTTATGCTGGTCCGTGCCTGGTGGCACAAACGGCGTCATGGCCAGCTCGAAGCCACCCCTTTCTGGCCGGTGGCGGCCATCGGTTTTGTGGCCAATTTTCTCGATACCCTGGGGGTGGGGAGCTTTGCGGTGAAGACCGCCTGCTACAAGCAGTTCAGGCTGATCGATGATCGGGTGCTGCCCGGTACCCTCAACGGCCAGTGCGTGCTGCCGACCGTGACCCAGGCTCTCATCTTCATCGGCGTGGTCAACGTGGATCCCGTCACCCTCATCAGCATGATGGCGGCTGCGGCGGCCGGTGCGGCCTGGGGCGCCCGTTACGTGGCTTCCTTTGATCGCCAGACCATCCGGCTGGTCATGGCGGTCTCCCTGCTGGTGGTCGCCGGTCTCATCTTTGCCGGTCTGCTTGGGCTCTTCCCCCTCGGTGGCGAGGCCATGGGGCTGAGCGGTTACAAGCTGGGGATCGCCCTTGCCGGCAACTTCCTGTTCGGAGCCCTGATGAACGTCGGTATCGGCCTGTTCGCCCCCTGCATGACCCTGGTCTATCTGCTCGGCATGAACCCGCTGGTGGCCTTCCCCATCATGATGGGATCCACCGCCGTGCTCAGCGTCTTCTCGGCGGGGACCTTCATTCGCAAGGGGGCTTTCGATGCGCGGGCCGTGCTGGCGGTGGCCATCTTCGGCCCCATCGGCGTGGTGCTGGCGGCCATGCTGGTCAAATCCATGGAGATGGAGATGCTCAAATGGCTGGTGGCCTTCATCGTCATCTATACCTCCTGGACCATGTACGCCTCCTGGCGGGCGGCGCGGCGACAGCCAGCGCCCGAGCTGGCAGAGGCGACGAGCTAGCTGGCGTCGGCGAAGCCCGCCTGCACGGGCGCCCCGTGTTGGTATGTCATCCCGCTCGCCCGGTCCTGGCGCGTCTTCTGATGCCTCTGGCAGCCCCCTCCGAGTGGGCAGTCTGCTGGCTGGAGGCGACCAGTGCGGCTTCCGCCCTGGCACCGAGAAACACATAGAGCCCCAGCGCCAGCAGCAACCCCACGGCGCAGCCCATCACCCCCACCGCAGGCCAGAGCAGTTCGCTCTGGCCGAGGGATCCCTTGAACAGCAGCAGCAACCCCTCGATGGAGACCGCGATCAGGATGGCGGCGATAAAGCGGGTAATGGTGCGCCGGATGGCGCTGTGGCGGAAGATGTCCTTATGCAGCAGCACCTCCTCTTCGAGGATGGTCTTGCCGAGATCGAACACCGCCAGCGCGAGCGTGAGGAAGATGATGGCGCTGAAGGCTCCCAGTCGGTTCTGCTGGGTGCCGCACAGGAGCAGATAGAGCTGTTCCAGCCCGTGCCAGATGAGGGTGCCGACGATGAGAAACAGGGCCAGACTCAGGACGACGTAGACGGCCCTGAACCAGGGAATGGCGCGCCGCCGCTCTCTGTCCCCCATCAGCCAGGCGATCAGCTGGTGCAGGTTGATCTCCAGCTCCCGGCCATGGCCCTGCACCAGCAGGCGCAGCTGCCCCTGGGCCGCCGGAACGGGCGCCAGTATGGCTGGCCTGATCTGGGGGGCCAGGCTCTTCACCTCCTCGACGAAGGCATAGGTCTTGAGAGACGCCTCGGGGAGGGTGAGTAGCCCCAGCAGCAGGGGGGCCAGCTCGGTTTCGTACTCCTGATAGCGCCGCAGCACATCGATGGGGCTCATCTCTGCCATATACACCTCGGTCCAATGGGCTCCTGAGCAGGGGCCTGCAAATTGTGGGCCCGATTTATGACAGCCCGTGTACGGCGCGGCGCACCAGCAGGTGGCAAGGCTCCGGTGAGGGACTTAAAGATGCACCACTACGGTGCCTCGTCGGGGCGAGCAAACAAAAAAGGGCCCCATCGGGGCCCTCTGCACATCTTGCGGCTTGTCAGCCAGCCAGCTTGGCGAAGCTGCGCTCGGCGGCCGCCAGGGTGTGTTCGATCTCCTTGTCGCCGTGAGCCAGCGACAGGAAGCCCGCCTCGTAGGCGCTCGGTGCCAGATAGACACCCTCCTCCAGCATCAGATGATAGAAGCGCTTGAAGCGTTCCATGTCGCAGCGGGTCACCTGCTCGTAGCGGGTGATCTCGGGCTCGTCGGTGAAGAAGAAGCCGAACATGCCGCCCACGTAGTTGATGGCAAGCGGGATGCCGTGCCTGGCGGCGGCGGCTTTGAGCCCTTCGGCGACACGGGCGGTCTTGGCGCTCAGCTGCTCATAGAGGCCCGGCTCCAGCAGCAGATCCAGCATGGTGAGGCCGGCGGCCATGGCCACCGGGTTGCCGGAGAGGGTACCAGCCTGATAGACGGGGCCGGTCGGGGCGATGTGCTGCATCACCTTCTTCTTGCCGCCGAAGGCGCCTACCGGCATGCCGGCACCGATGATCTTGCCGAGGGTGGTGAGATCCGGGTCGATGTTGTAGTGGCCCTGGGCACCACGCAGGGAGACGCGAAAACCCGTCATCACCTCATCCAGGATCAGCAGGGCGCCGAACTCGTCACAAATGGCGCGCAGCCCTTCCAGGAAGTCGGGCACCGGCGGGATGCAGTTCATGTTGCCGGCCACCGGCTCGACGATGATACAGGCGATCTCGCTGCCGTACTGGGTGAAGGCTTCGCGCACCGAGTCCAGATCGTTAAAGACACAGGTGAGCGTGTGTTTGGCGAAATCGGCCGGTACGCCCGGGCTGTTGGGCTGACCCAGGGTGAGGGCGCCGGAACCGGCCTTGACCAGCAGGGAGTCGGCGTGGCCGTGGTAGCAGCCTTCAAACTTGACGATCTTGTCGCGACCGGTGTAGCCGCGGGCCAGCCGGATGGCGCTCATGGTCGCCTCGGTGCCGGAGTTGACCATCCGCACCTGCTCCATGGAGGGGACGATCTGGCGCACCTTCTCGGCCATCAGCACTTCGATCTCGGTCGGGGCACCGTAGCTCAGTCCCTTCTCCACCGCCTTGATGACCGCGGCCTTGATGGCCGGGTGGTTGTGACCCAGCAGCATGGGGCCCCAGGAACCGATGTAATCCACATAGGCCTGGCCGTCCACGTCATAGAGGTAGGCGCTATCGGCGTGATCGATGAAGCGGGGTGTGCCGCCGACCCCGTTGAAGGCGCGGACCGGTGAGTTGACGCCACCGGGAATGGTCTGGCGGGCCTGTTCAAACAGCTGATCTGATTTTGACATGGATCATCCTTAATGGGATTTTGGTCGTTACCCGGGCGCAGGCTGCCGATTGCGGCTCGGCAGGGGATGGCGGGAGGAGTATGCTTTGCGCTCTCGCCCCGGACTCTCGCCCGTGAAACATGAAACGGGCCGACTATAGCAGAAAGGCCCAGAGCTGGGCAGCCGAGGCCGAGGTGTGTCTGGTCCTCGTTAGATGAGCGTGATTATCCATGGAGCAACAAGCCATTCCTTCCGCCGATGCGGCCTCGCTGCGTCGTCCTCCAGTCTTGCAGCGCCTGATACGGCGGGACAAGATGCCGCTGCTGGTGCTCCTGCTGGCGGCCCTGGTCGGCCTGCTGGCAGGCTTGGTGTGCGGACTGTTCGAGTCTTGCGTTCACTGGCTGGCCCAGCAGCGTGTTGACTTGCTGGCCGATCGCCCCTGGTGGCAGCTCGGCCTGCTCGGCTTTGGTTTCAGCGCCCTGCTGGGGTTGGTCGGCTATTTCCTCACTCATGCCTTTGCCCCAGAGGCAGGGGGATCCGGTATCCCGGAAATTGAAGGGGCCATGGACGACCTGCGCCCGGTACGCTGGTGGCGGGTGTTGCCGGTAAAGTTTTTTGGCGGGGTCTGTACCCTGAGTTCCGGCATGGTGCTGGGGCGGGAGGGGCCCTCGGTGCAGATAGGGGGCAACCTCGGCAAGATGGTGGCGGATATCTTCCGGTTGCCCAAGGAGCATGGCCACGCCCTGCTGGCTGCCGGTGCGGCGGGTGGTCTCGCTGCGGCCTTCAATGCCCCGCTGGCAGGGATACTGTTTGTCATGGAAGAGATGCGACCGCAATTTCGCTACTCCTTCCTCGCCATCAAGGCGGTCGGGATTTCGGCCGTCATGGCGACCCTGATGCTGCAGAACATGAAAGGGCAATCCCCCGTCATCATGCTGCCTCACTACGACGCTCCGGCCTTGAAGGCGCTCTGGCTGTTTCTCTTCATGGGGGGCTGCTTTGGTGTGCTGGGGTTCGTCTTCAACAAGCTGGTGCTCGCCTGTCAAGATGGCTACCTGGCATTGCATCAGAACAAGCGCCACCGCTTCGTCATCATCGGCATGGGGGTGGCTGGAACCTTTGGCATGCTGTCGCTGTTCGCCCCTTCGGTCACGGGAGGGGGAATCGAGCTCATCCCGCATCTGACGGGGGGAGACTATGCGGTGGCGACCCTCTTCATCATCTTCTCGGTGCGACTGGTGGGTACCCTCATCTGCTTTTGCTCGGGGGCCCCTGGTGGTGTCTTTGCGCCGACCCTGGCGCTGGGCACCCTGTTCGGGGTGATCTTTGGTCACCTGTTCCACTCTGCATTTCCCGATCTCGGCATCGAACCGGGTGCCTTTGCCATCGCCGGCATGGGGGCGCTCTTCGCCGCCACCGTGCGTGCCCCCATTACAGGCATCGTGCTGGTGACAGAGATGACAGACAACTATCAGCTGATCCTGCCCATGATGATCACCACCATAGGGGCAACCCTGGTGGCGCAATGGTTGGGGGGGCGTCCCATCTATTCCCAGATCCTGGAGCGGACTTTACGGCTTGCTGCGCGTCAAAACCGGGGTGAAAGCAGCATCGCGACCGGTTAACTCTTTGTTTAT